>CBDDPG010000002.1:0-3892365 GCA_965232245.1 Phototrophicaceae bacterium
GCTCAGCCGCGTACACTTGCAGAAGGTTGCCTTTTTGGTGTCTGAGGAGTATAAGGGCAGGTTGCCTGAGGATTTCTACACTTTTGACAAGTACGACTACGGGCCGTTTTGTATTGACATCTACAACGATACAGCCATGTTGGATTATTGGGCGCGTATAAGAACCAAACGAGGCACTGAGGGGAGCGATGAATGTTATGTTATCTCAAAAAATGTTAGCCTCGATAGATTGCAACTCGACGAAGACATCAAACAGTACATCAAAAACACCGTAGCTTGGGTCGCGGATATGTCGTTTGGCCAGCTTGTTCGCGCTATTTACCGACTGTATCCTGAGTACCTTGAACGGAGTACGTTTGAATTCGATCAAGAGCAAGCAATTCACGAAAGCTTCGAAAGAAGCTTGAAACAACTGCGCGACGGGCAAACTACTTTGGCCGATGACTTTATTGATGAGTTGCGCGTGGCTGCGAGGCAGAATGGATAGGGAAGTTCGATTGGGTGATGATTTCAAGCTGGAAATTAAGAGGCTAGGAAAAAAGCGCAAACATATAGCGACAGACCTCAAGAGACTAGTCAAGAAGTTCGACAATAACGCCTTGCCAGGGAAAACTCTTAGGGGTGCGCCAAGCTTGTCCTTTAAATCAGTTGGAATGAGCGACAAGTCGTCAAACAAGGGTTCACGCGGCGGCTTTAGAGTCACCTACAAATACACGTGCGAATACGTACTGCTATTGCGAATCGTCCCGCGCAAAGAAGAAGACTATATTGCGCCGTGGCGGCTTCGGAAGCTAGCGGAGCAGTATGCTTGCGAATGTGATCGCACAGCCTAGACAGTAGTAAACTGTTTGTAGCATAGTTGTCTTCCACTAAGCCACATTATGACTTTCGCAATTGTATATTTCAACGATAGCGCGAATCCGCGCCCGCGCCCCACATATCGGGATCGGGACCCAACTTCGCCTTGAGATCGGCGGTAGCGTCATCCAGGCGCTGCATGGTCTCCGCCGAGAGCGACAAGCTGCCCGCTGCAAAATTGCTATTGATCTGGTCCCGGTTGCGCGCGCCCGCCAGCACCGAAGTCACAGCCGGTTTGCGCAGCAGCCAAGCCAGCGCCACATGCACCATCGCTTGATTGATGTCGGCGCAGATCTCGCGGATGGCGGCGAGCGCAGCGAATGTCTCTTTTTCAAAACCGGCTGTGCCATGTCGGGAATCGCGCCGGTCGCCGCGGAAGTGCCGCGTCCGCGTGCGGGAAAAGGGCATCTCGTCGGCGTCGCGATACCTGCCCGCCAGCAGCGCCTGGTTGAGCGGGCTGTAGGGCAGGATGCTGATGTTCTCCGCCGCGCACTGCGGCTGAATCTCGAACTCGATGGCGCGCCACAAGAGGCTGTATGGCAACTGGTTGGCGTCATATCGTCCGCAACGCAGCATGTCGGGCATATCAAGCGCCCCGAAGTTGCTGACCCCGATGACGCGAATCTTGCCTTCGCGCTGCAGCCCCAGCAGCGCATCCATCGAATCTTCAAAGGGGACATCACGGCTGGGCCAATGGACCTGATAGAGATCGATGACGTCGGTATCCAAACGTTTGAGGCTGCGCTCGCAGGCGGCGCGGATATCCTGTGGCGCCAGATTCTTCTGGCTGACTTTGCTGGCGATGACAGCTTCTTCGCGTCTGCCTTTCAGGGCGCGGCCCAGCATCAGTTCGGAATAGCCATCGCCATAGCCTTCGGCGGTATCAAAGAGATTGATGCCGGCATCCAGCGCGCAGTGAACGGCGTCGATGGTGTCAGCTTCGTCTTGCGCTCCCCAATAGTCGCCGCCGACAATGCCCCAAAAGCCGACGCCTATCGGCGAGACCATCAGCGAGCTGTTTCCCAGTTGTCGCAATTGCATGAAGCCCGTCCTTTCGTGAATGGCTGATTTTGCGCCGAGTTCGTCAGATTATACGCGACAATGTTGGCAGGCTAAAGCCCGCGCTTCTCTTGAAGCGCAAGGCAATCGCTTCAATTTTTTTCACCATCGAGGGCGCCGAGATAAACCGCTTGACTGCCCAGAATCTCCGCGCCGTTTGCTTTGACAAACGCGCTGACTTGGACTAGAATCAAGCGCAATCCGCGATTCCCGCTTCTGGGACTGCTTGGAGGACCGCAATGATGTCTGGACGAGTGTCGACCATGATTGAAATATTACATAACATTACCCCCCCCCCCCCCCCCCCCCCCCCCCCGAATATTTGTTCTAATTTCACTCTGCTGCTTTCTCGCTTCACTCAGCTTCTTGCCACTGCAAGCCCAAAGTCCCCCGCCCGCGCCCACGGGCCTCTCGACCAGCGGCATCACCAACGACAGCATCACTCTCAATTGGACTAAATCCAGCGGCGCCACCAGCTACGAAGTCCGCTACAACGACAACCCAGTGACATTCAGCGATTGGTTTGATGTCGGCGATGTCGCCAGCTATACCTTCACTGGGCTCACGGCCGACAGGCGCTACGCCTTCAACCTGCGCGCCAAAAACGCCAACGGCGTTTCCTCCACTGTTAACGCCACCGCCGACACCTTGGATGGACCCAATAAAGCCCCCTCCGATCCCACCGACCTCTCGACCAGCAACACCACGCATAGCAGCGTCACTCTCAACTGGACTAAATCCAGTGGCGCCACCAGCTACGAAATTGGCGTTCCCAGAGACGGGGGTATTCACTTTTCTGATGTTGGCGATGTCGCCAGCTATACCCAGGCCGGGCTCATTCCCGAAACTTCCTACTTGTTTTATGTCCGCGCCAAAAACAGCTACGGAATCTCCACTAGCTTTGCTTTCAGCTCGATCACCACCCTTGCCGCGCCGCCGGGCTGGGGCAGGCACAAGTCCAGCCGTTCCCCCACCGCCACGCCCACCTTCACGCCCAGCCCCAAGCCCACAGTCCAGACGCTCAAGCAGCTGCCGCCGGAGATCCAAGTCAATAACTGGCTTGATGGCGCCCAGGGCCGGCGCGTCGGCATCCTCGAAATCGCCCAGCCCGAGATCATTCAGCAGGGCGTGCTGGACGCCGTTGATGTCTTCGGCTATGTGTCGCCCGGCGTCGAAGTCTGTTTCGCGCAATACGGGCGCATCGTCTTCCTCGACGCCGCCTACGCGCCGCGGCGCGCCTCCGACCTGGGGACCTATCAGCGCGCTGGGCGAACCTGCGCCTTGATTGACCGCGCCGGCACCGTCGTCCTGCTGCGCGGCGACGGTCCCCCACCGCAAGAGCCTCAGCCGCCCCTACAAAACACGCCGCCGGCCAACACAAACCCGAACCCTGGGCGCGGCTTGGGCGACTGCGAGGCGCAGCCCTTTGCCAACCTCAAGGTGCGTCAAAGCCCGCCCGATGGCTTGGTCCTGGGCGTAACCGCCAGCAGGGACTGGCTGCGCGCCAGTGACAAACGGGCGGGTTATTTCAAAGTCGCCATCTGGGAGATCGAGGGCTGGATCAGCGGCGATTATGTCCACACCCGCGGGGATTGCGGCGCTTGAAGCCAGCGCCACCTATGCGACCCTTGGCGGTATCAATTTCAAGTTGAAGCGATTGCCCTGAAGCGCGGCGCAACTTACTGTGGCGGACTTGCGCTGATACGCTACAATCAAGCGCTGTCGAATCTTGCTTGCTAAGGGACCAGCGCATGCGCAATCGCTATTTCGCTTCAGACCCGGCGCGGAACCGCGTCGCGCTTGAACTCTACGAAAGCGTCCAGCATCTGCCGCTGATTTGCCCGCACGGCCATGTCGATCCCAGGCTCTTCGCCGACCCGGATTATCAGTTCGGCAGCCCGGTCGACCTGTTGATTATCCCGGACCACTATATCTTCCGCATGTTCTATTCGCAGGGCATTTCGCTTGAAGCCCTCGGCATTGCGCCTTTGAATGGCGAGCCGCCGCAAAACGACCACCGGGCGATTTGGCAGTTGGTCTGCGACCATTGGCATTTGTTCCGCGCCACGCCCACTGGCATCTGGCTCCGCGATGAACTCGCGCAGGTCTTCGGCATCGAGCGCAAGATCAACAGCGCCAACGCCGGCGCCATCTACGACGAAATCGCCGCGAAGCTCAATAGCCCGGCTTTTCGGCCGCGCGCGCTTTACGAACGCTTCAATATCGAAGCGCTGGCGACCACAGACGCGGCGACTGACAGGCTGATTCACCATCAAGCCATTCGGGATTCCGGCTGGCGGGGGCGCATCATCCCGACTTTTCGTCCCGATGCCGTCATCGCTATCGATCAAGCGGGCTGGGCGCGGAACATCGACTTGCTGAGCGACGTAAGCGGCATCGCAATCGGCGATTATGACAGCTATATCCAAGCGCTGGAGCAGCGGCGCGGGCACTTCAAAGCGATGGGCGCGACAGCCGCCGACCACGCCGCTTTGATCGCTTACACCGCAGCGCTGCGCCCTGCCGAAGCTGAGGCGATTTTCCAGCGCGCGCTACAAGGCGAAGCGACCGGGAAGGACGCGACGCGCTTCACCGGCCACATGTTGATCGAAATGGCGCGCATGAGCAGCGAAGACGGCTTGGTGATGCAGCTGCATATCGGCTCTTATCGCAATCACAATCCCGCCCTTCATGCGCGTTTCGGGCGCGACATGGGGGCGGATATGCCCATCCGCAGCGAATTCACCCAGAATCTCAAAGCGCTGCTCGATCGCTTTGGCAATCATCCCGAGCTGACCTTGATCTTATTCAATCTCGACGAAACCACTTACAGCCGCGAGCTGGCGCCGCTGGCGGGCCACTATCCTATCTTGCGCTTGGGTCCCCCGTGGTGGTTTTTTGACAGCTGGCTGGGCATGACGCGCTTTCTGGACGACGTCGTGGAAACAGCCGGTATTTACAACACGGCGGGTTTCAATGACGATACGCGCGCCTATCCGTCGATACCGGCGCGGCATGATGTCTGGCGCCGCGTCTGCGCGGATTGGCTGGCTCGGCAGCTAGTCCGCGGATTCATCGACGAAGAAGACGCGCGCGCGATGATGCGCGCCCTGGCTTATGATTTGGCGAAACAGACCTACCGACTGGACGGATGACTATGGCAAAAAGATTGAGCGCGGACCTTGCGGAGGTAACGCGGCTGTATCCGGAACGGATATTGCAATTCGGCGGCGGCAATTTTCTGCGCGGGTTCGTCGATTGGGTTGTGGATATCCTCAACGAAGAAACGGAGTTTTGCAGCGGCATCGCTTTGATCAAGGCGACGCCGGGGAGTTATGCGGATCTGGACGCGCAAGATTGCCTCTTCACCACCTATCTTCATGGCTTGCGCGACGGCGTCTTTTCAGAAGAAACACGGCTCATCAAGTCGGTGAATCGCACGGTTTATCCCTACCAAAACTACGCGTCTTACCTGGAGCTGGCGCGGCAAGAACCCATCCGTTTCATCTTCTCCAATACCACAGAAGCGGGCATCGTCTTTTCGGCGGACGACCAGCTCGATGACGAGCCCCCCGCGACCTTCCCCGCGAAGTTGACGCGCCTGCTGTATGAACGCTACTTGCACTTTGAGGCTGCTCCCGAAAAAGGCTGCATCATCATCCCCACCGAATTGATCGAAGACAACGCCACGCGCTTGCGGGAAATCATTTTGCAATACGCCCAGCTATGGGGCTTGGAAAAGGGATTCGGCGACTGGATCGCGCGGCATAACATGTTTTGCAATACCCTGGTGGACCGCATCATTCCCGGTTATCCAGAAGACGACGCGGCGCGCGTCTTCGCCAAATTGGGTTACGAAGATCGCCTGCTGGTCGCCGGCGAAACCTACCATAGCTGGATTATCGAAGCGCCCCAGCGCCTGCTGGACGAGTTCCCGGTGAATCAAACGCGCAGGCCCCTCAATGTCAAGATCGTGGACGATGCCGCGCCCTATCGCACCATCAAAGTGCGGCTATTGAACGGCGCGCATACCTCGATGGCGCCGATCGGCCTCTTGCTGGGCATCGAGTCGGTGCGCGAAGCGATGGAGCATGATGCCCTGGGTCCATTCATCCAGGACTTGATTGACAAAGAAGTGATCCCGTCGGTGACGGAAGCGCCGCGCGCCGACCTAGAAGACTTCGCGCGCGCTGCCTTTGATCGCTTCCGCAACCCGCATATCCACCACCGTTTGCTAACCATCTCGCTCAACAGTTCCTCCAAGGTCAAAGAGCGCATCGTGCCGTCGCTGCTGGCTTATCGCGAAGAGCGCGGCGAATTGCCAGCGCGGCTTGTGCTGGCGCTGGCGGCTTTCATACGCCTGTACCAGGGCGAATGGGCGGGCGCAGCGATCCCGCTCAACGACGATCCGCAGCTGCTGGATTGGTTCCGCGAGCAGTGGTCGGGGGCGGATTCCCTTGACGAGTTGACGGAGACCGTCCTGGCGAATACGGCGCTCTGGCAGCGCGATCTGGCGCAAATACCCGGCTTGGCGCAGCGCGTGAGCGAGAACTTGCGCGCGATCGAAGCCGGTCAATTGCTGGAACTGCTATGAGTGGCGCTGTCCCCGACTTAATCACCGTCGGCCGCGTGTCCATGGATCTCTTCGCGCGTGACATCGGCGCGGCCTTCCACGACATCAGGGCTTTCGAGACCGGCGTCGGCGGCAGCCCCGTCAACATCGCCATCGGCGCCAGTCGCTTGGGATTGCGATCAATCGCTTTCACCGCCGTCGGCGCTGACGAAGTCGGGCGCTTTGTCCGGCGCTACCTGCGGGACGAGGGCGTCATTACCGATTTCATCCCGATCAAGCCGGAAACGAGGACGGGCATGGCGGTTGTAGGCGTACAGCCGCCGGACCGCTTCCCCCTGCTCTTCTACCGCGAGAACCCAGCCGATATTCATCTCACGATTGACGAAGCGGCGGCGCTGCCGCTAGCGCAGGCGCGGGCGATCTGCTTGTCTGGCACAGCGTTCAGCCGCGGCAGCGCCCGCGATGTCAGCCTCTATCTGGCGGAACAAGCGCGCGCAGCGGGCGTGACAACGTTTATCGACCTCGATTTGCGCCCCGATCAATGGACCCATGCCTTATCTTTTGGCTTGCGCATGCGCCGCATCCTGCCGCTCTGCGATGTCGTCATCGGCACCGAAGAAGAATTCTTCGCCGCGCTGGCGCCACGTCCCGAGTCGGTTATGGCTGGCGGAAAGGTCAGCGGGGCTTTAGCGGCGGAATTGCATGAATTATTAAGCGACTTCCGCGCGGCAAGCGGCGCCGTATTGGCAGTCAAACAAGGCGACAGGGGCCTGATGCTCTATGAAGGCGAGAACACTGTCGCTATCGCCGGTTTCCCGGTCGAGATTATCAATACCGTTGGCGCGGGCGATGGCTTCGCCAGCGGTTTAATCTATGGCTGGGCGCAAGGCTGGGGCTGGGAGCGCGCGGCGCGCTTCGCCAATGCTTGTGGCGCGATCGTCGTGAGCCGTCACGGCTGCGCGCGGGCTTTGCCACATTTGCATGAAGTGGAAGCATTGCTCGAGACAGGTCAATTGAAATGAGAGTGGGTTAGCGATGAATCACCATTTGCAGTCGAACTACGATGACATGATCGTTTTGGATGTCACACCGGAATCAGCCGGATGGCAATATCTGTCATTTCGCGTCGTCAAGCTGCTGGCGAATCAAGTTTACATGCACAATACCGAGGACACTGAACTGGCGCTTGTGCCTCTGCAAGGCGGCGGCAAAGTGCGCAGCGGCGGCAGGCAGTACGGCTTGTCGCGCAGCGGCGTCTTTTCCGCGAAGCCCGCCGTTCTTTATTTGCCGCCTGGCGCGGAGTTCGGCGTCACAACGGAGGCTGCCTTTGAATTTGCGCTGGGCGCGGCGCCGGCCACGGGCAAGTACCCCGCCCGGCTGTTTTCCCCGGACGAGATTCGCAGCGAGGTGCGCGGAGGCGGAGCGGCGCGCAGGCAGGTGCATCATATCTTGTCGCACCCCATGCCGGCCGAGCGTCTCATTCTTTTCGAGGTCTATGTGCCCGGGGGCGCGTGGTCGGGTTATCCGCCCCACTGTCACGATGGTTATGGCGGCTCTGAACATTTGGACGAGACCTATTACTTCCGCACCGACCCCGCGAAGGGCGTGGCTTTGCACCGCAACTATCGGCGCGATGCGGATTTCGACGAGATCTTCGCCGTCCGCGATACCGACCTGGTGCTGGTCACGCAGGGTTTCCACTCGACCGCGGCCGCGCCGGGCTCCAACTTGTATTTTCTGAACTATCTGGCGGGCGAACTGATTGACGACGCCCGGAAAACGCCGCCTTATGACGACCCCGATTACGCCTGGCTGAAGGACAATTACAGCGCCAATCTCATGGAGCTGCCGCTGCCCTTTGCATAGCTGGCGGACAGGGCAATCGCATCAAAATGATAGCGGCTGAAAAGGCGGGAATCTAAACTGAAAATCAAAACAGAGAACGCAGAGAAAAACAAAAACATCTCATTTTAGCTGTGATTTTTGGTGACAAATCGCGTTCCGCTGGTGACTGTTGCCGATTCCGGGCCGCAGATTTAGAAGAATGGTCGTCTAAACTCCTACGAACTCTGTGTCGGAGGGCTGTGTCTACGCGCCCTTCTGCGCTCTCTGTGTTGAAAAATAATTTTCTGCGATTGCCCTGAGCTGGCGGATTTGAGCCTCGAAGGCAGTCAGCGCCGTCGGATGCCCCCCGAGTTTTGATTGAATTTGCATTTTAATTTATTTTCCATATACTTATTATGATACAGCTTCTCATTACTTAGTTTAATGCGTCCGGGAATCCATTATGCCGCCTCTACCCGCAAATTCTCGCTTTCCATACCAGCCGCTCGTCTTAACGCTCATTCTCTTTGTCGGGCTCTTCAGCGGCGGGCTGGCGCAGGCGCAAGCGCCGACGCCGACGCAAGCGCCGACGGTAGATTATTCAGCGTCAACCGGACACTTTTTCGATGTTCAGGTTTCCGAGCTCGGCAATAACACCGTAAAGCTGACATGGAATGATAATTACCGCTCCAGATTCTCCCAGTACTACTACCAGTTTCACGTGGACGTCATCAATTTGACCAGCGGCGGCGATGAGATCCTTAGAAAGAAAACCATTCATTATGAATACTGGACAGGCGCCTTGCGCCCCGGCGCCGATTACCGGGTCATAATACGGAAAATGCCGCGTCTGCGTTCATGGCGCAAGAGCGTGCTGGATGTCGTCAGCGTCACATTCCGCACTACTGGGGAGACGCCGGCGGATCAGCCGCGGTCGCATTACCAGGCGCAAATCGACAGTCTGCTCAGCGGTTTCAGCCCCAGTATCAGCAGGCATTCGTACCAAGACCTGCGCGTTGACCTGGGAGAAATGCGCGATCTGCTGCAGCCGGTGGGCGCTTATACCCATGCCCTCATTAGCGCCAGCTCGACTGATAAGGCGCATGCCTTCACGGACTTGGCTGTGCCTGAAGCCTCGTCTCGCGTGATGACATTGACCAATCTGCTGCCCGGCAAGGAATACGATTTGACGGTGAAAATCGGCATCACGCTCTCGAACCCGGTTGGACGCCGCTATAAATTTCTGGTCCCATTCACTATTCGCTTCACCAACTTCGCCGTCAACGTTACCGCTAGCCCGACAGCTACCCCCACCGGCACCCTCACGCCGTCTTCTACTCCGACGCCGACGCCGACCATCACGCCGACGCCAACCATCACGCCAACGCCGACCTTCACGCCGACCGCAACAAACACCGCCACGGCAACCAACACCGCCAGCGCGACGCCGATAGGCTTTACGCCAAGCCCGACCAGCACGCCGACGGTGGATTATTCACGATCGTCGGGGCACCTTTCCAATCTGCGGGTTCAAGTGCTCAGCAGTCACAGCATCTTGGTCACCTGGGATGATTCCTCACCCCAAAACCACTGGTATATGCTGAACTGTTTAGACATAACCGGCGGGGGCTGGTCGGTCGTTCAACGCACCGCCTCGGGCACTCGACTCCGGATAGATGGCTTGCGCGCCGGCACGGTATGGAGGCTCAGGGTAGATAAAAGGAGCTACAACGACGGGTATCGTGATGTGGATACCGTCTTTGTTACCTTCCGCACGCCGGGACCTACGGCTGTGCCCCGGTCTCGCTCCTATTACCAAGCGCAAATCGACGAGCTGATGAAAGACTACCGCCTCAAGTTCAGCCTGCATTCATACGATCACATCCACATTCCCATGAGAGAAATGGCGAATCACCTGCGGTTGGTGGGAGGTCATTATGGTTCCGAGATTTTCGTCAAATCAACCGATGGCCAGGATGTCTTTGATATCAGACCACGTGATAGGCGAGAAGCGGTATTGAATTTTCTGCTGCCAAACAGGGAATACGATTTGACGGTAAAGCTGTATATTGAGACTATATCGCCGAATAGACGCAGGTATGTTTTCACCGTTCCGATCCATGCCCGCTTCACCAACTTGCCGCCCGGCGTTACCGCTACCCCAACCTATACGCCGACGGCTACTCTCACGCCGACGGCTACTCTCACGCCGACGGCTACTCTCACGCCGACGGTTACTCTCACGCCGACGGCTTCTCTCACGCCAACTGGCACCCTCACGCCGTCTTCTACGCCAACACCGACTTTTACGCCAACACCGACCATCACCCCGACGCCGACTTCTACCCCAACACCGACCATCACGCCAACGTCGCTGTTGCCCGCGGACGGCAGTTTCGCTATCATCTTCAGCGCCATCGCCAAGGATCACATCACCGTCGAGTGGAATGAAGCGCCCGACGCCGATGTCTATACCCTGATCTTTTACGGCGGCGCCGTTTTCGAAGCGCCGACTTTCCAAGCCGGGGAAGCCACTTCGCATACTTTCGGCGGGCTGAGTCCGGATACAGCCTATACAGCTGAATTATTCGCTTATCGCAGCGATGGCGGCAGCGCTGGCGAAGTTCGTGTAGCGGGACGCACCTCGAGCGCAGATCCGCCGACGGCTACGCCTGTCCCGCCGACCATCACCTTCACGCCGACGCCCCTGCACTCGCCCACGCCGAGCCCGACGGCGACGCCCTTGCCATCGCTCAACCCCGCGGCCTCCCAGATTACGACTGCCAGCGCCCAAATCAACTGGGAGCTGCCCGGCGGCTACTTCCTGAACAGTCTGGAACTGCGGGAAGTCGCCGACGCTGACACGCTTGTCAGCTTTCGTATATTGCCCAGCATGACCTCCTATGCGCTGACGGGCTTGCGGCCCGGCCTCGACTACCGGGTAATTGTCACGGGGCGCCACAGTCTTTATAGATCTCGAACGATTGTGAATACGCTTGAATTCACCACCGTGAGCGCGAGCGACGCCACCGCGACGCCAAATGCCTATATCGCGCCCAGTCCGACCAATACGCAGCTCCCCCCAGCCAACGGTCCGCGCGCGATCAGCGTTAGCGATGTGACAGACAGCAGTCTGACGGTTCACTGGGACAGCGCCGGCGCGCATATCCTGTACGTTGCGCAGTTGGCTTGGGACAATAGATTTGTGACCGGCGTCATCGCCGATGACACGTCCTACACCTTCACCGGCTTGCCGCCGGATACGCTCTTCGCGCTGCGCCTGACTCATTTTATGCGGGCGGGGGTCCCCG
Organism: Phototrophicaceae bacterium; assembly: GCA_965232245.1. Classification (GTDB taxonomy): domain Bacteria; phylum Chloroflexota; class Anaerolineae; order Aggregatilineales; family Phototrophicaceae; genus UBA6055. The sequence goes on from CBDDPG010000002.1 coordinate 11,626, forward strand.
CGTGGATGGATACCTCCACTTATGTCAGAACGAAACCGGCGGACGGGATGAGAAGCCCGCCCGCGCAGCGGCTGCGGCTTGCCAGCGTCGCCAACGCCTTCGGCAACCTGCGCTTCAGCGACATCGGCGAGACCAGCGCCAAGATCCTCTGGGACGGTCCCAGCGCCGGCTCCAACAGTTATTTCATCATCGTTGAGCCAGCGTCAGGAACGGGCGAGTCATTTGGCTTGTACAGCGAGGGCAATTCCGCCGAGGCGACGGGCTTGCAAGCGGGCGCGGCGTACAAGGTGACAGTCCGCTGGGATCGCGCTGTGACGGTCGATGGCTTGCCGCGCATAGAAGAAGGCGGCCAACTCAGCGGCAGCTTCACGACGCTATCTTCGCCGAGCGATACGCCAACACCGAGCGATACGCCGACCGCGACCGCGACGCCAACGAATACCGCAAGCCCAACAGCGACGCCGACGCCGAGCGATACGCCGACTGCAAGCGATACGCCAACACCGAGCGATACGCCGACCGCGACCGCCACCCCAAGTCCTACGCATACAGCTACCGCAACCGCGACGCCAACGAACAGTCCTAGTCCAACCAACACCGCGAGCCCAACAGCGAGCCCAGTGCCGAGCGATACGCCGACTGCAACCGCGACGGCGACGAACACCGCAACCGCAACCGATACGCCAGAAGCTCCGCAATTGCCCACAGACGGGTCGCTGGGCTTAGTCTTCAGCGCGATTAGCAAAGATCACATCACCGTCGAATGGAGCGACATGGGGCAGGTGCTGCTCTATTTCCTGGAGATCAGCGCCGGCAGCTATTATGACTTAGGCACCTTCAGCACGGGGAGCGCCGCGCATACCTTCAGCGGCTTGCAGGCGGATACAGCTTACTTCGTGCGCATAACGGCTTATTTGAATGACGCGACCCATGTGGCTCAAGAGACGGTGCGGACGCTGCCGGAAGCGCAAGTTGTTGCAGCGACGTCAGAGCCGACAGATTCGCTAGTTCCGACGGACACGCCTGTTGTTCCGCCGACGGACACGCCTGTCGCTCCGCCGACAGATACGCCACTGCCGACGGATACGCCACTGCCGACGAATACGCCGCTGCCGACGAATACGCCCATTCCGCCGACGGATACGCCGCTGCCGACGGATACGCCACTGCCGACGAACACGCCCGTACCACCCCCAACAGAAGCGCCAAAGTCGCAGCTGCCCACGGACGGCCGATTCGCCATCGTCTTCAGCGCCATCACCAAGGACCACATCACCGTCGAGTGGAGCGAAGCGCCCGACGCCGATTCCTACACCTTGGTCTTCTTCGGCGGCGACAGCTTCGAATCGCCGACTTTCTACGCCGGGGAGGCCACTTCGCATACTTTCGGCGGGCTGAGTCCGAATACGAGCTATACGGCTGAGCTCTACGCTTATCGCAGCGATGGCGGCAGCGCTGGCGAAACTCGAGTGACGGGTCGCACCTTGAGCGACAGCCCGCCGACGAATACGCCAATCCCACCGACGAACACGCCAATCCCGCCACCGACTAACACGCCTGTCCCGCCGCCGACAAATACGCCGATTCCGCCACCGACGAACACGCCAATCCCGCCACCGACGAACACGCCTGTCCCGCCGCCGACGAACACGCCTGTCCCGCCGCCGACGAACACGCCTGTTCCGCCACCGACGAACACGCCGATTCCGCCACCGACGAATACGCCTGTTCCGCCGCCGACGAACACACCGATTCCGCCACCGACGAACACACCGATTCCGCCGCCAACGAACACGCCTGTTCCGCCGCCGACGAACACACCGATTCCACCGCCTACGAATACGGCCGTACCGCCACCAACGGACACGCCGATTCCGCCGCCAACGAATACGCCTGTTCCGCCACCGACGAATACGCCTGTACCGCCACCGACGAACACGCCTGTTCCACCGCCGGCCGAGGGTTTCTCAATTTCCTTTAGCGCCGTCGGGCAGGACAGCGTCACCGTGAATTGGACTGGCTTAGCGGGTCCTCCGGTCTATACATTGTTGTTTCACAACGATGAGATCTTCGAGATATTCACCTTCGACTATGGCGAGACGGCGCAGACCATCGCCGGTCTGCGGGCGGATACGCAATATACGGCTGAGATCTTCGCCTATCTGAATGACGGCGGCGAAGAAAGCGCCAGCGGCAAAGTACGGACGCTGGCGGGCTAGGGCGCGATCCTCGGCGTCCTCGATGGTTTGAATTAACTGGGTTTTGAAGCCATTGCCCTGTGCATATTCACATATTCACCACTTGCTTGCATAATTCCGCGCGATCTGTCAAAATGAAGTTTGTCAGAATATCCGAGATTGAATGAAATGCTATGCTTGCCCCCCCCCCAACTAAAATCTAACCGAATCGTCGCTTTATCCCTATTCATGCTGCTATTATTCCTCTTCGTCCAGCCGGTCATGGCGGCTGGCAGCATCACCGTAGACGCGACTTGCAGCCTGGCGGACGCCATCAGCGCGGCCAACTTCGATACGGCGACTGGCGGCTGCCCGGCTGGCAGCGGCACAGACACCATCACGCTCAGCGGCAATCTCACCCTCAGCGCAGCCTTGCCCGATATCGCCTCCAGCATCACCATTGAAGGCGGCGGCTACAGGATTACCAGCCGCGCCTCGGCCTCGCTCTTTAGGGGCGCAGAACACTCCAGCCTGCACCTGAATCGCCTGACCCTTAGCGCGCGCAGGGGCTACTCCTCCTCCCATGGCAGCATCGTCATCAGCGGCAGCAGCTTCAATGGAGCGGACGTCGAAAACTCTGGCGGCAGCATCGTCATCAGCGGCAGCAGCTTCAACCGTACGCGCGTCGAGACCTACGACGGCGACATCACTGTCAGCGGCAGTAGTTTCTCCGGCAATTCCGCGACAAGTGGCGGCGCCATCTATACCTACGACGGCGACATCACTGTCAGCGGCAGCAGCTTCTCCAACAATACCGCCACAAGAAGCGGCCGCGTCTCAGGCGATGGCGGCGCTATCTATACCTATGAAGGCGACATCAGCGTCAGCAACAGCACTTTCTCCGGCAATTCCGCCGCGGACGATGGCGGCGCAATTTCTACCTATGAAGGCGACATCAGCGTCAGCAACAGCACTTTCTCCGGCAATTCCGCCGCGGACGATGGCGGCGCAATTTCTACCTATGAAGGCGACATCAGCGTCAGCAACAGCACTTTCTCCGGCAATTCCGCCGCGGACGATGGCGATGCCATCCGGTCCTATGAAGGAATCATCACCATCACGCATGCCACCATTCGCAGTTCGGTCCACTCCTACAGAGGCGTGATGAACCTGCGCAACAGCATCATCGGCGCGATTGAGCATGGTTTCAACGCCAAAGTGAACCAAGCGAGCAACCTGGTCGGGGGCGACCCCAAACTGGGCGCGCTGACCGGCTCGCCGGCTTATTTTCCGCTCTTGGCGGGCAGCCCAGCCATCGACGCCGCCGACTCGAACTACTGCCTGGGCATTGATCAGACTTATGTGGCGCGACCCATAGGCAATGGCTGCGACATCGGCGCAATTGAATCCGGCTTTACATCGGCGCAGGCTGATGCGGAGGGGCAAAGACCCACAGCGCTACCGAGCGCCACCCCAACTTCCACGCCGACGCCCCTGCCCTCGCCGGTGAGCTTAAACGGGGTTCGCTGTAAACTAGCGGATGCCATCAATGCCGCCAATACTGACGCCGCCAGCGGCAACTGCCCGGCCGGCAATGGCGCGGACACCATCACTTTCCACGGCGATATCATCCTGCGCGCCGCGCTGCCGGCTATCAGCTCCGACATCACGTTTGCAGGCGGCGGTCACAGCCTAAGCCGGTCTAGCTCGGCTGCGGAATTCCGCCTGCTGAAAATCAACAGCGGCACAGTCGCCATCAATAATCTGACCTTAAAAAATGGCGAAGTCTCATGGTATGGCGGCGCGATTTACAGCACGGGTTCACTGACGATAAGCAACAGTACGCTGCGCGACAATGAAACCTCGTGGCATGGCGGGGCGATTTACAGCACGGGTTCACTGACGATAAGCAACAGTACGCTGCAGGACAATGAAACTTCCCACTATGGCGGGGCGATTTACAGCACGGGTTCGCTGACGATAAGCAACAGTACGCTGCAGGACAATGAAACTTCCCACTATGGCGGCGCGATTTACAGCGTGGGAGACCTGAGCATAAGCGGCAGCGCGCTGCGCGGCAATGAAACCGCATGGTATGGCGGGGCAATCTATTTTGGCGGAATACCCGGAGAAGAGCAGCACGCTATCAGCTGCGCCACGCTTACCATCACAAACTCCACCTTCAGCAACAACTCCACGAGCTGGTACGGCGACGACATCGCTTTTGCCGGCGCGCGGGCAAACCTGAGCATCGCCGCCGATACCCAGGCGTCGGTCTACAATGTTCCAAGCTCTGGCGCCTGTGGCGGCTCCCCAGCGACAGATACGCCAGTTCCAAGCGCTACCCCCACCCCAGGCGATTCGCCAACCCCAAGCGATACGCCGACAGCAACGCATACGCCGACGGCAACGCATACGCCGACGGCGACGCCCAATGGCTTGCCCGCGGACGGGTCGCTGGGCTTGGCTTTCAGCGCGATTAGCAAAGACCACATCACCGTCCACTGGAGCGCTGTGGAGCAAGCGCTGCTCTATCTGCTGGAAGTCAGCGCCGGCGGATCCAGTCAGGTCTACGGCCTCAACGCGGGGGAGACCTCGCAAATTCTGGGGGGCTTGCAGGCGGATACGGAATACAGCTTCAGCATCACAGCCTATCTGAGCGACGGCAGCCGGCCGAGCGTCCAGGCATCAGCGCGGACGCTGTCAGAAACGCAAGTTGGAGAAGATGAGGCGCCGCCTGTCCCGCAACAGGCTGAGCAGATCTTGGAGCCGCCGCCGACAGACACGCTGGTTCCATCCGACACGCCAATTCCGACGAATACGCCAACACCGAGCGATACGCCGACCGCGACCGCCACCCCAAGTCCTACGCATACAGCTACCGCAACCGCGACGCCAACGAACACCGCAACCGCAACGAACACCGCAACCGCAACGGATACGCCCGCTCCATCCGATACGCCGGTCCCACCCGCTCGACGGTTGCCCACTGACGGGACGCTGAGCTTAGGTTTCAGCGCGATTAGCAAAGATCACATCACCGTCGAATGGAGCGACATGGGGCAGGTGCTGCTCTATTTCCTGGAGATCAGCGCCGGCAGCTATTACGACTTAGGCACCTTCAGCACGGGAAGCGCCTCGCATACCTTCAGCGGCTTGCAGGCGGATACAGCTTACTTCGTGCGCATAACGGCTTATTTGAATGACGCGACCCACGTGGCTCAAGAGACGGTGCGGACGCTGCCGGAAGCGCAAGTTGAAGAGGCGCAAGACTTGCCAAGGTCGGAGCAGGTCCTGGAGCCGACGCCGACAGATACGCCGCTGCCGACGGACACGCCCGTTGCTCCGCCGACAGACACGCCCGTTGCTCCGCCGACGGACACGCCAATTGTTCCGCCGACGGACACGCCAGTTGTTCCGCCGACAGATACGCCAGTTCCAAGTGATACATCCATTCCGCCAACGAATACGCCGCTGCCGACGAACACGCCACTGCCGACGAACACGCCCGTACCACCCCCAACAGAAGCGCCAAAGCCACAGCTGCCCACGGACGGCCGACTCGCCATCGTCTTCAGCGCCATCACCAAGGACCACATCACCGTCGAGTGGAGCGAAGCGCCGGATGCCGATTCCTACACCTTGGTCTTCTTCGGCGGCGACAGCTTCGAATCGCCCACTTTCTACGCCGGGGAGGCCACTTCGCATACTTTCGGCGGGCTGAGTCCGAATACGAGCTATACGGCTGAGCTCTACGCTTATCGCAGCGATGGCGGCAGCGCCGGCGAAACTCGAGTGACGGGTCGCACCTTGAGCGACAGCCCGCCGACGAACACGCCGATTCCGCCGCCGACGAATACGCCTGTTCCGCCACCAACGAACACGCCAATACCGCCGCCGACGAACACCCCAATCCCACCGACGAATACGCCTGTACCGCCGCCGACGAATACGCCTGTTCCGCCACCAACGAACACGCCAATACCGCCACCGACGAACACGCCTGTCCCGCCGCCGACGAACACGCCTGTCCCGCCGCCGACGAATACGCCAATCCCACCGACGAATACGCCAATTCCGCCACCGACGAACACGCCTGTCCCGCCGCCGACGAACACGCCAATCCCACCACCGACGAATACGCCTGTCCCGCCACCGACGAATACGCCCGTACCGCCACCGACAAATACGCCAATCCCGCCACCGACGAACACGCCACTGCCGACGAATACGCCCGTACCGCCACCGACGAACACGCCTGTTCCGCCGCCGACGAACACGCCTGTTCCACCGCCGGCCGAGGGTTTCTCAATTTCCTTTAGCGCCGTCGGGCAGGACAGCGTCACCGTGAATTGGACGGGCTTAGAGGGTCCCCCGGTCTATACATTGTTGTTTCACAACGATGAGATCTTCGAGATATTCACCTTCGACTATGGCGAGACGACACAGACCATCGCCGGTCTGCGGGCGGATACGCAATATACGGCTGAGGTCTTCGCTTATCTGAATGACGGCGGCGAAGAAAGCGCCAGCGGCAAAGTACGGACGCTGGCGGGTTAAGCTCGGCGCGGCCGGTTAGGGCGCGATCCTCGGCGTCCTCGATGGTTTGAATTAACTGGGTTTTGAGGTAATGGTTTTGAAGCCATTGCCCTGCGAGCGCGGCCCGACGCGCTCGCAGTCGCCGCGCGACTGTGTTACCATTGCCTCTGCGCGGTGGACAGTTTCTTGATCCTAGCAACAAGATGCAGCGCGACTGCAAGCGACTGAATATGGCATCCAGCCACAAGACGCGCCGCCCCGCGTCGGGCTAGATTGCTTTGCTTGAAAGTGGCGCGGCGACAAATTTTATGCTGACATTTTTGCACATCAGCGATACGCATATCAGTGTTGATCCGAAAATCGGCTCGCATGAGATTTTCGCCGCCGCGCCGCACCCCAATCGCCGCGCCGAGGCTTTGGTCGGCGCAATTCGACAACTGCCCTTTCCATTCGACTTCATTCTGCATACTGGCGATGTCTGCGCCGATCCCCTGCCAGAGAATTACCAGCGCGCGCTGCAAATCCTGCGCCCGCTGCAGCAGCCGCTGATACTGCTGCCGGGCAATCACGATTCCATTCATCTGATGCGCGAAATCTTGTCCGACGGCCAGCGCAGGCGCGTCATGGGCGACGATCATCTCGCCATCAAGGGCTATCATCTGCTCACCATCGACGGCAGCGGCGCCGACAATCCGCTGGCGCCGACGCTGTCGCACGGGCAGATTGAAAACTTCGCCGCGCTGGTGCGGCGGACGCAAGACGCGCCACTGCTGGTGGCGGCGCATTATCCATTCATCAAGACTGGCGTCGCCTGGATAGATGATGACAGTCGGGTGCAAAACGGCGAACGGATTCACGATATTCTGACGCGGCGCCGCCAACAGGTTCTTGGCGTGTTTTTCGGTCATATTCACCAGGCGGCGAGCAGCGTCTGCGATGGCATCACATACGCTTGCTGTCCTTCAGCCTGGTCGAACTTCGCGGGCTATCCCGGCCTGGCATCCGCAGAAGCGGACACGGGCACGCCTAGCGGATTTAACCTGGTGATGATTCGCGAAAACCGCTGTTTCATTCGACGCGTCTTCTTGCCCGCATAAGAAAATGCCTGATACGCGCGGAGCGAAGATGAACTTGTGCGAGGATGACTTCAGCGTAAGCGACTTTGTTTTTGCCAACGGCGAAACGCTCCCGCAATTGCGCCTGCATTACCGCAGTCTGGGCAAAGCACGACGAGACGGGGGCGGCAAGGTCTGCAATGCCGTGCTGGCCTTGCATGGCACGACGGGCAGCGGCGCGCAGTTCACCCGCGAGAGTTTTGCCGGCGAGTTGTTCGGTCCCGGGCAATTGCTGGATGCCAGCCGATATTTTATCGTCTTGCCGGACGGCATCGGGCACGGCGCTTCGAGCAAGCCGAGCGACGGTTTGCGCATGGGCTTCCCGCGTTATGGCTATCGCGATATGGTACGCGCGCAGCATCAATTGCTGACCGAGGGCTTGGGCGTCGATCACCTCTACCTGGTGATGGGTACGTCAATGGGCGGCATGCACACCTGGTTATGGGGACAGATGTTCCCCGACTTCATGGACTGCCTGGCGCCATTGGCTTCTCTGCCAGCCGAAATCGCCGGGCGCAACCGCATGATGCGCAAGATGATTATCGATTCCATCCAGGCCGATCCCGCCTGGAACGGCGGCGACTATACCGAGCAACCGCCAGGCTTGATTAACGCCATCCACCTGCTGATCATGATGACCAGTTGCCCTCTGCAATGGCAAAAGGAAGCGCCAACGCGGGCAGCCGCGGACGCTTTGCTCGCGGAGCGCATCCAGGCGCAGGCAACCCTATTGGACGCCAACGACATGATTTATCAATTTGCCGCCTCCGAAGATTATGACCCCGTCCCGGGCTTGTCAAAAATCGAGGCGCCGCTTCTTGCCATCAACTCGGCGGATGATCAGGTGAACCCGCCGGAACTCGGCATCCTGGAAGCGGCGATAGCGCAGGTTAAGCGCGGCAGTTATGTCCTGCTGCCGATTGATGATCGCAGTCGCGGGCATGGCAGCCATAGCCTGGCGGCGCTCTGGAAACATCATCTGGCTGCGTTCCTGGCATCTGCCCTGCCCGCGGGGGCTGACTAGCATCGTGCGAAAATAATTTGAAGCGATTGCCCTATTCCTCGACAATCAAATTGTAGCAATCGGCATAAAAGCAAGTTACAATGTTGCAAAACCGATTCGGAACATCGGTCATAATGTAAAATCGCGTCGCTTATACCGAGTATTAACATAGTCACTGAGGAGGATTTAATGCAGATTTCAGTCACTGTAAATGGGGTTGTACAGGAACGCGATGTCGACCCCCGCACCTTGTTGGTACATTTTCTGCGCGAAGAGCTGGATCTAACCGGCACCAAGATCGGTTGCGATACCAGCCAATGTGGCGCCTGCACAGTTCATCTGGATGGAAAGGCGCTTAAATCCTGCACATTGCTCGCCGCGCAAGCGGACGGGGCGGATGTGACCACGATTGAAGGCTTGGCGGTGGATGGCGAGCATCACCCCATGCAGACCGCCTTCTGGGAAAACCATGGTCTGCAATGCGGCTATTGCACGCCGGGCATGATCATGGCCACCACGGCATTTGTACAGGACAACCCGGGCGCGTCTGAAGAGTCGATCCGACACAACCTGGAAGGGAATATCTGCCGCTGCACCGGTTATCACAATATCGTGAAAGCCGTCAAGCAGGTGGCGGATGCTGCCGCTGGAGGTGATTGATGAGCACGCGTATTTTTGGGAGTGGGATGTTTCCCCCCATAGAGATGGGGGGAGTGTGGAAGGGGGGCAGATCCTTCAATGCCCGCGCAATGCGCTTAGGAGGTGACAAATGAGCACTCGTATTTTTGGGAGTGGCATAAAACGGCGGGAAGATCCGCGTTTGATCACCGGCGAAGCGCGTTACACCGACGACATCAAGTTGCCCGGTGTACTGCACATGGCGGTCGTGCGCAGCCCCTATGCCCATGCCAATATCCTCAGCATCGACAGCGCGGCCGCCGAGGCGATGGATGGCGTGGTTGCCGTTTTCACCGGCGAAGACGTCGATCTGGCTGGCATCCCAACAGCCTGGCTGATCCCGGATAGCGACTTGAAGACGCCGGAACATCCCGCGCTGGCAAAAGGCAAAGCGCGCTATGTTGGCGATGGTCTGGCGATCGTGCTGGCTGAAGACCGCTACACGGCGCAAGATGCCGCGGACGCTGTCGACGTAGTGTACGAAGAGCTGCCGGCCGTGGTGAATCCCGAAGCGGCGGCTCAAGACGGCGCGCCGCAGCTCTTCGACGATGTCGAGAACAATATCGCTTTCACTTGGGTGATGGGCGACAAGACCGCCAGCGACGACGTCTTCAACAGCGCTGATGTGGTCGTGCGCGACAAGATCGTCCAGCAGCGCCTGCTGCCGACAGCGATGGAGCCGCGCGCGGCGATGGCGCAGTACAACCCAGCCACGCAGGAACTGACGCTCTGGTGCACCTCGCAAAATCCGCACATCCACCGCTTCATCATCAGCGCGGTTACGGGCTTGAGCGAGAACAAGGTCCGGGTAATCGCCCCGGAAGTCGGTGGCGGTTTTGGCAGCAAGATCCCCTGTTACCCGGACGAGGCATTGGTGTCTTGGGCGGCGATCAAGCTGGGGCAGCCGGTGAAATGGACGGAGACGCGTTCGGAGAATTATCAGGTCACCATTCACGGGCGCGACCATATCCAATACGTGGAAATGGCGGCGAACCGAGAGGGCAAGCTGCTCGGCGTGCGGGCGAAGGTTTACGCCGGCATGGGCGGTTACCTGTCGACAGCGGCGCCAGGCATCCCCACCATTCTTCACGGGCTGCTCTACGTCGGTCCCTATATGATGGACAGCGTTTACTGCGAATCCATCGGCGTGATGACCAATGCCACGCCAACCGATGCCTATCGCGGCGCGGGACGTCCCGAAGCGACCTTCTTGCTGGAGCGCATGGTGGATATGGTCGCCAAGCGCATCGACATGGATCCGGCCGAGTTACGGCGGAAGAATCTGATACCCGCCTTTGAAGACGGCCACGAGGTTGCCACCACTTTGATTTATGACAGCGGCGATTATCCAACCGCCTTCGAAAAGGCGCTGGGCATCGCCGGCTACGATGACTTCCGCCGCCAACAAGCCGAAGCGCGCGCGCAGGGCCGTTACCTGGGCATCGGCGTCACAACCTATACGGAAATGTGCGGCTTGGGACCGAGCCAGGTCGCGGGAGCCGTCGGCTTCCAGGGCGGCTTGTGGGAGAGCGCGACAGTCCGCGTGACGCCCACGGGCAAGGTGCAAGCGCTGATCGGCGCTTCGCCGCATGGACAAGGTTCCGAGACGACTTTGGCGCAAATCATCAGCGAGGAACTGGGATTCCCGGTGGACGACATCGAGGTCATCCACGGCGATACCACAGAAACGCCGATGGGCTGGGGCACCTATGGCAGCCGCACCACGCCGGTCACCGGCGCGGCGCTGGCGCAAGCCTCGCGGAAACTCAAAGAAAAAGCGCGCGCGCTGGCGGCTCATCTGATGGAAGCGGCGGTCGAAGACATTGAATACGACGATGGCAAATTCGTGGTCAAGGGTTCGCCGGACAACTTCCAGTCGATACAAGATGTGGCGTTGATGGCGCACTTGGCCTGGAATATGCCGGAAGGCATGGATCCCGGCTTCGAAGAATCGCAATTCTACGATCCCCCGAACTTCGTCTATCCCTTTGGCACGCACATCGCCATCGTGGAGGTTGACGCCAATACCGGCGACATCGAGCTGCAGCGCTATATCGCCGTGGACGATTGCGGACCGCAGATCAATCCGGAAATCGTCGCCGGGCAAATCCACGGCGGGGTCGTGCAGGGCATCGCGCAGGCGCTCTGCGAAGGGGTCATTTACGACGACAACGGACAGCTTTTGACCGGCACAATGATGGACTACACCATGCCGCGCGCCGATATGTTCCCGAACTTCGAGTTGGACGAGACGGTCACGCCGTCGCCGCACCATCCGATTGGCGTCAAGGGAGTCGGGGAAACCGGCACCATCGCCAGCACGCCGACGGTATACAATGCCGTGTTGGACGCGCTGGCGCCCTTTGGCGTAGAGGGAATCGACATGCCGCTGACCTCGGCGAAGGTTTGGCAGGCGATTCAATCTGCCTAATCACAAGCGAATACATGTAGGGGGACTCGGCGAGTCCCCCATCTCAGAGAAAAAACGCAGGAGGAGACAACAGATGTGGCCAAACAAATTTGACTATCAGAGGGCGGAATCGGTCGATCAGGCGCTGGAATTGATCGGTGACGAAGGCAAGTTTCTGGCTGGCGGACATAGCCTGCTGCCGGTAATGAAGCTGCGCCTTTCCGCCCCCGAGCAGCTGGTGGATATCGGACGGATCGACTCGCTGCGCGGCATCTCGGCTAATGGCAGCTTGACCATCGGCGCGACCGCGACCCATGCGGAGATCGCCGCCTCGGGCGATGTGCAGTCCATGTGTGGCGCTTTGGCGGATGCCTGTGGCGGCGTCGGCGATCAAGCGGTGCGCAACTTCGGCACCATTGGCGGCAATATCGCCCATGCCGACCCAGCCTCCGACCCGCCAACCGTCTTGGTTGCGGCCGGCGCCAGCATCAATATCCAGGGTTCGGATGGAGCGCGCTCTGTTGAGGCTGAGGAGTTCTTTGTCGATCTCTTCGAGACGGCGCTGGACGACGGTGAATTGATCACCAGCGTGAGCGTTCCCGATCTCAGCGGGCAGAAGACGGCTTATGCGAAGTTCCCGCATCCGGCTTCCCGTTATGCGGTTGTTGGCGTGGCAGTGGCTTTGAGCATGGACGGCGACACCTGCACCGGGGCGAGCGTCGCCGTCGGCGGCGCAACGGTCAAGGCGGTCAAGTGCGCCGGCGCGGAAGCGGCGCTGGCGGGCTCAGCGCTGGACGATGCGGCGCTGAATGCCGCGGCTGACATGGTGAAGGCTGATATCGAGGATTGGCTGGCGGGCGATGTGGCTTATCCCGAAGCCTACCGCCAGCAGATGGCCGGCGTTTACCTGAAACGCGCGGTCAAGGCGGCGGCTGGATAGGCGTCGCTCCCAAGGCAGAGAATATTGAAGGGTCAGCTGTCGGCTGACCTTTTGATTTTTTCAAGCAGCTGAATCACCGCGCGATCGCCGGTGCAATTGCGCGCCGCAAATGAAATCTAGCCAATCCAATCCTGCCACTGCTGCGAAAGCGGCTTGTCCATGGCTTTGGCATAGACGCTGACCTTGCCGTAGAAGATCAAGAGCGCCTCGCGCAAGATATCTAGGCTGATGTGGAGCGGTACTTCATAACCATCACGGTCCATTTTCTTGGTCGCGACATGCTCATCGCTGACCGCTTCCAGAGCGGCTTCCAGCGCCTCGTCCAATTGACGATACCAGGCTTGGAGTTCAGCGACGCTGCCAAGATAGCTATCGTCGTGCGTCCGGTAACTGAAGTCGATTTTGAAGGTCTTGAAAGACTGGACGTAAGCGTATTGAGTTTCGCCCAATTCGCGGCAGAGTTCGCCCAGCGTCGGGTTGCCCCCGCCTGGCGTGAAGCTGAGATCTGCATCGGACAATGCGTCCAGAAGCTGGTCGCGCAGCGGGCTATACATGCGGTTGAGATCCCAAAACTCTTTGATTTGCGCGTTCATTGTCTTCTCCATTCTTCTCCATTATTGTTCCGATCCAGTCCGTCTATTCTAATCTTCGCCGCGCGCTGCAGAAGGTCTAATCGCTTCGAGCCTTCCGAAAATCCTCCCGTATCAGTTAGAATACCTGCAGTGTGATAATTCTTCGAAAACCAATGAGACGAGATGAAGGGCATGTTCAATTCCGTTGATGACCTGCAAGCTGCCATGAGCCAGCAAGACTATATCGCCGAACGCGGATTGGCGGTGGCGATCTTCCTGGCGTTGAAAACAGGCAAGCCCCTGTTTTTGGAAGGCGATGCCGGCGTTGGCAAGACCGAAATCGCCAAGGTGCTCGCGGCGCTGTTGGAGACCGAGCTAATCCGCATGCAGTGCTACGAGGGGCTGGATATCAATACGGCGGTTTACGAATGGAATTACGCCGGTCAGATCCTGCATCTGCGCTTGATGGAAGCCGAAGGCTTGGCTCGTGATGATATGGAAGGCGAGCTGTTTTCAGAGCGCTTTCTGCTCAAGCGCCCCTTGCTGCAAGCGATCGAAAAAAGCAAGAACGGCGCGGCGCCGGTCTTGCTGATCGATGAGCTGGACCGCTCCGACGAAGAATTCGAGGCTTTTTTGCTGGAGCTGCTCTCGGAATTCCAGATCTCAATCCCGGAATTGGGCACGGTGAAAGCCGCCAGTCCGCCGATTGTGGTTGTCACATCCAACCGCACGCGCGAAATCCACGATGCGCTCAAGCGGCGCTGTTTGTACTTCTGGATCGATTATCCGCATTTCCACAAAGAACTGGAGATCGTGCGGCGCAAGGCGCCCGATGTGCCGCCGATGTTGGCGCGGCAGATCACCGCCTTCATTCAGGACATGCGCTCGATGGAGTTGTTCAAGAAGCCCGGCGTCGCGGAAACCCTGGATTGGACGGCTGCCTTGATCGCGCTGGACCAGAATGAATTAGCTTTGGAAACGGTGCAGGACACCCTGGGCGTGATTTTGAAGTACCAAGACGATGTCGAGATGCTGGACGCGGCGACCATCCAAAATATGATCGAGCGCGCCAATGTCGAGGCGCAGCGGGCTTGACCATGGCCGAAGATTCGCCCGTCAATAGCCTATTCCTTGGTCCCCCCGATGCGCCCTACGACTATCACGGCGGCAAATTGACGCACAATCTGATTATGTTCGGGCGCGTTTGCCGGGCGCTGGGCATGAACGTGACGCCCAACCGCATGATGGATGTGGCGCGGGCTTTGGCTTTTATTCAGTTGGGGCGCAAGCAAGATTTCTATTTTGCGCTGCGCGCGCACCTGGTCACGCATCCCAAAGAATTGGCTTATTTTGATGAAGCCTTTGATATTTTTTGGCGGCGACCGTCGGCGGGCTTTACCACGCTGAATTTGCAGTCCTTGGGCGAAGAGCGGCGCAAAAAAAAGACGCAGTTCCTGCCGCCGCTGGATGCCTCGCCGAGCGAGAACGGCAGCGACAGCAAAGAACTTGACCCGGCTATGATCGCGATCGTGCCGACCTACAGCCGGCAAGAGCGTTTGCGGCATAAGGACTTTGCCGAGATGAGCGCCGAAGAACTGGAAATGGCGAAGCGCGTCATCGCCAAAATGCCGGAATCGCTCGGCATGCGCCGGACGCGCCGCTTTCAAAATGGCAAGGGACGACAAATCAACATGCGCCGCCTGATGAAAGATATGATTCGCAAGCGCGGCGATGTCACGCAGTTGCCAAGTCACCGCCGGGTGGAAAAGCCACGGCCTGTGGTATTGCTCTGCGATATCAGCGGCAGCATGGAACGATATACGCGCGTATTGCTGCACTTTATGCACACGCTGGCTGGCTCGCTCTTCCAGGTCGAATCCTTCGTCTATAGCACGGACATCACGCGCATCACGCGGCAGATCCGCCAGAAAAACGTGGATGACGCGCTGGAAGATGTGGGCCAAGCCGTCTTGCAGTGGGGCGGCGGCACCATGACCGGCGAATGTCTGCATCGCTTCAATTGGGTCTGGTCGCGGCGCGTGCTGGGGCGGGGCGCGGTGGTGCTTTTGATCACGGATGGTTGGGACCGCGGCGATATCCCGATCCTGCACCGGGAAATGGAACGCCTGCGGCATTCTTGCCGGCGCTTGATCTGGCTGAATCCTTTGCTGGATATACCGGAGTATGAACCGCTGACCCGGGGCGCGCAGGCGCTTTTGCCTTATGTGCAGGACTTCCTGCCCATTACCAACCTGGCGAACCTGGAGGCAATTGTCAAAGCGCTCAACAATCTCAACAGCCGCCCCAGCGCCGAAAGCTATCGCAAGCGCTACTTAGCATAAGGGGAAGCCCCATGCTGGATATCCTCGATACGATGAATCATTGGCTGGCGGAAGAGCGGGCAGTGGCGCTGGCGACCGTCGTCAAGACCTGGGGATCGGCGCCGCGGCGCGAGGGCTCGAAGATGGCTGTCGCCTCCCATAATCACGCGGACAGCGCGCCAGCCATGATCGGCTCGGTCAGCGGGGGCTGCGTGGAAGGGGCGGTGGTCGAGGAAGCGCAGGGCAGCCTGCGCGATGGCGCGCCGCGCTTGCTCAAATTCGGCGTGGCGGATGACCTGGCTTGGGAGGTCGGCTTGACCTGCGGCGGCAGCATCGAAGTCTTTGTCGAGCCGCTGGATACGCTTTGGTGGGACGCGCTGGCGCAGCTGGCGGCACAGGACAATTTTGGCGTGACAATCACCCGCGTGGAGGGCGAGTTGATCGGCGAGAAAGTCTTGCTTGATGCCCGGGGAGAGGTCCTCTTTCAGACCGATAAGCTGACGGGCGCGCAGGTGGAAAGCATGAGCGCGGTCGCGCGCTCCAGCAAGAAAAGCGGCGTCGTAGCGCTGGGCGAAAGCCGCGTCATGGTCGATATGCAGGTCGAGCGCCCGCATCTGATCCTGATCGGCGGCGTGCATGTGGCGATTCCGCTGTCTGCGATGGCGGCGCAAGTCGGTTTTCGCGTCTCGATCGTCGATCCGCGCGCGGCATTCGCCTCGCGCGAGCGCTTCCCGGACGTGGCGAATATCTTGCACAGCTATCCCGACAAAGCCTTGCCGCAACTTGGTCTGGATCGCAGCGCTTATCTGGCGGTCTTGACCCACGACCCGAAGATTGACGACAAAGCGCTGATCACCGCGCTGCCGGCGAACATTCCTTACATCGGCGTTTTGAGCAGCAGCCGGACGCACAGGCAGCGCGTGGCACGGCTAAAAGAGGCTGGGCTGGGCGATGAATTGATCGCGCAAATCCGCAGTCCGATCGGCATCGACATCGGCGCGCAGACGCCGGAAGAGATCGCCGTCTGTATATTGGCGCAGGTCATCGCTGTGCGAAATGGACTGTCCGTCGACGCTGCGGGTCCTGCGCGATGAAATTCGGCGAGGCGCCGATCGCCGACGCAGTTGGCGCGATTCTGGCGCATAAGCTCTACGATGCCGCGGGCAAGCTGATCTTCAACAAGGGGCATCTGCTGCGCGAATCGGATGTGGCGGTACTGCGCCGGCACGGCTTGGAGCGCATTACCGTTACCCGGTTGAGCGCGGCCGATCTGCACGAAGATGTCGCAGCCCAGCGAATCGGCAAAGCAGTCGCAGGTTCCATGGTTAAATGGCGGGCGCCCGGCGTGGGACGCGCCAATCTGACAGCGGCGGAGCGCGGCGTCCTGCATATTGATGTGCCCAAGCTGGAGTTGATCAACAATATCTATGACGGCATCACCATCGCTACTTTGCGCGAATACAGCTTGGTCGGCGCGGGGGAGATGGTCGCGCTGGTCAAAGTGGTGCCTTTTGGCTTGCCACAAGCGCGGGTTGTTGATGTGGAGCGCATCGCCGAAGCCGGCGCCGCCGTTCTGCACATTCTCCCGCTCCAGGAAAAGCGCGTCGCGCTGATCGTATCGGGACCTGAAACCAGACGCGAGGTCCTGCTCAAGAGCTTTCACGGTCCCGTTCTTAAGCGCGTCCAAGGCTGGGGCAGCCAACTGCTGGAACCGGCTTTTGTCGCGCACGAGGCGGATGCTATCGCCGCCGCGATCCGCGCTCACGCGGATTGCGACTTGATCCTAGTGGCGGGCATATCCGCCATCATCGACCGCGCGGACATCATGCCCGCGGCGCTATTGCGCGCCGGCGGCAGCATCACGCTGCACGGCGTGCCAGTGGATCCGGGTACGCTGCTGCTGCTGGGCTACCTGGACGAGGCGCCGGTGGTGGGCGCGCCGGGCTGCGTCAAATCGCCAAAAACCAATGTCATCGACTGGATCTTGCCGCGCCTGCTGACCGGCGAGCGCCTGACGCGGGCCAACCTGGTGTCCATGGGGCACGGGGGCCTGCTCAAGGACATCGCCGAACGCCCCATGCCGCGCAGCCTGACGGATGGCTAGGCATGGAATCGTTGCCCCCTCCCCCCAGCCCCCTCCCGCCATCTCTATGGCGGGCATCCCATAAAGAGGGAGGGGGGGCGAAAGATAATGAATATGGAAAATATGCCGCGATTATCTTGGCGGCGGGCTTGTCGTCGCGCATGGTGGACAACAAGCTGCTGCTCCCTTGGACGGACGGCGAAGCCATCATAAGCCGGGTTGTCAAAGCCTATATCAAGTCCGGCGTTGATCCGATCATCGTCGTGACCGGGCGCGACGCCGTCGGCGTCGCCGCTGCCGTCGCGGGCTATCGAACGACGCTCGTTCACAACCCCGACTACGCGACGGGTGAAATCCTTTCTTCCGTGAAAACGGGCTTGAAGATCTTGCCGAACGCGCTAGGCGGAACCTTCATTCAGCCGGGCGACATGCCTTGCATCGCGAGCGATGTGATAAGGCGGCTGGCGGCGGCGCATGAGACGGGCTGGAATGTCGCGCCGGCGCGCCGGGGTCAGCGCGGGCATCCGGTGCTGCTGGACCGCGCTTATTGGCGGGCGATGCTGGATCTGCCGGCGGGGGCGATGCCGCGCGAGGCGCTGCGGACGTCGCGTCTGCGGCTGCTGGCGGTGGAGGATGAGGGCGTGCTGCTGGATGTGGATACGCGGGCGGCTTATGAGCGGCTACTCAAGCGGAAACTGCGGGATGGCGGCGTCAATCGCGGACATGATGCGAATCGTCTCGGATAAGGCGACTGCAATCTGCTGATAATGCCGCAGGTCGTCGTAAGACAGTTTACGTCCGCGGCGATCTTTCAGCCACTTCTGCGGCACTTGATAGCCGCCGACGTGGAAATTCCAAATCTGCGGAGGGACGCCGCCGAAATACTGCGCCTTGTTGATGTAGACGCGCTGTTTGACCTCATCGTACTTGGGATAGCCGCGCGCGACTTCGTTGTCGCCTTCGACATCGTAAGTTGTCATGAGAGCTGACAGCGCCGGCGATTTCATCAGATGCAGGCTCACCAGTTGCGCGCCCAGCTTGACCAGCGTGGCGAACAAGTTCACATCCGATGTCAGTGGCAAGCGCGGAAAGTCGATTTTCAGGAACTCGGCGTAGCGCTCGCGATAGGTCGGGCTGTGGAAGACGGCGTAGGCGTAATAGAAGACGTCTTCGGGACCGAACCAGTTCGCTCCTGTAGTGGTCTCGAAAGCGCTTCCCTCAGTTTCAAAGCGCAAACCCAGTTTAGCTTCCATGTCGGCGACGAAAGCGCGGCTGAGGTTGGGGCGGCGGCTCTTGTGGCTGAGCGGGAACTCGCTGGGGTCGTCGCCGATGTCGAATTGCTCGGATTTGGGATAGAGGTAGAGTGGGAAAAGAGCACCGCCGCCTCGTCTAAAGATGTTTAAGTCCAATAATCTATCAGTGCAGAACACCACATTCCATTCACTATAATCTGCGGCTTGTCCAGTACGTCCAACGACAATTCCAAGATTTTCTTTTGTACTACCATCTGCACAAAAATGACTCATTATCTTTCTACGCGGCATACACATAAATCCCTTTGTCCTGCCCGTATAGTAGGTATAACGGCGGTCAAAAGGTCGATAAGTAATATCTGTAATATATTTCTTTGCTGGGCCGCTTTCTTTTATGTCTGCTTGTGCCAAATGAACTTTCCAATCTCGAACATCTTGCCGCAGACCGTATTCCTCCCTTGCTCTTTCGGACCCCAACTGGATAAAATCTGTGACTGTATTCCAAACAGACGCAGGACCGTCGTGAATTGTAAGCACATCTCTCGCAGTAAAGAGACCTAACGCATTGTCTGGTAACACTCTCTTTAGGCTAGCTAGAGTAGCATATTCGGTCTTCCTGTCAGCGCTAACGGGAATGAAATAATAGTCTGGACTTGAAAGTGGAACGTCTGCCCAATTTGACGAAAGTAATTCGTTAATATTAAGCCAAGTATATTTTTCCTCACGAACGCCCCAAACGTCGATATACCTCAAATCAGCAATTTGCAAGTTTTTCTTTGAGTCCTTGACAAAAATTACGAGTGCGACACCCGTGCGAATGTCAAATACGTTTTCATCCTTTTTACCATCTGGGGCTACTTCGCGTTTTGTACTATTGCCGTGCAGATTTACAACATAGATATCTGTGAAACACTTCGCTAAGGATTCCCGCATCCCCCTAAATGTTGGATTATCGAGATAACCGTGATTCGTGATAAAGGCCAGAACGCCCTTGCCCGTCTGCTCTATGCGCCACTGACCGAAGCGGATGAACTTCACATAGTCGTCTTGCAGCCACTTGGGATTGCGCTCGCCAATAGACTCGTCGTCTACGAAATAATAGTCGCGCACTAATTTGCCGATCCATTCACCTTTGTTAGCGCTATGCCCGCTATATGGCGGATTGCCCAGCACCACCATAATCGGCTTGTCGCGCTTGATGGCGGCGGCTTGGTTGGCTTCTTGCGAAATGAACTCGGCGAAGGGCAGCTCGGGCGCTTCCTTCGCCTCCTCCAGTGTATTGGTCAGGAAGATGCCCAGGCGCTCGTCGCCTTTGAATTCGTAGCCGGCTTCTCGCAGCTGCAAGCTCAGGTTCATGTGGGCGACGGTATAGGGCGCCATCAGCAGCTCGAAGCCAAAGACGCGCGGCAGCAGGTGTTTCTCGACATAACTTTTCCACAAACTTTGCTGACCCGCGAATGCTTCTTTGATTTGCTCGATGACGAAGTAGAGGAATGTACCTGTTCCAGCGGCCGGATCGAGGATGAGCGTGTTTTCGTCCGCCAAGCCCTGTGGTCGATTGAAGCGGGTCTTGAGGATGTGGTCGACGCTGCGCACGATATATTTCACGACTGGCTCGGGCGTGTAATAGACGCCGCGCCGCTCGCGCAGGCGGGGATTGTAGGCGGCGAGGAAGGTCTCGTAAAAATGCACGACGGGGTCGCTCTGCCCCGTCCGCCGCCCGAAATGCGCCAAGATGCTGTCCATATCAGTATGGCGCAGGATCTCCACCAGGCTCTCCGTCAGCCAGGACAAGCGCCCGCCCAAATCGAAGCGGCTGTGATGGAAAAGCTCGCGCAGGAAGGGATTGGTGCGCGGGATGTCGTCAGCGGCGTTACGTAGGCTGAATCGTTGCGGATCGCCGAGATAATTCACGCGTGAGGCGAAAAGCCCATAAGCCAGCGTTTGCGCGTACATATCGGCGAAGCTGGCGATATTCAGCCCCGGCAGCAGCGTCTTCTGAAAAGCGCTCATTTGATTTTGCAGGTTGGATGTAGGCGTGGCGCTCTTGAGGTCTTGCTCGATAAAATGCGCGATGAGCTGGGCGCTACGCGCCAACCGCTCCGCCAATTCTTTCCCGCTGTTGACAGTCGGAGTTGTTTGCAGGACAAAACGGCGGAGTAAATCAGCCAAATCGCCGTAGGCTGTAGAGATGCGAATTATCTTGCCGGCCTTCACTCTAGCTATTCGGACGGTTTCAATCCTCTCTCCGTCCACATACCAGCGAAATTCCAGGTAATTCGTCAGAATCAGATTGCCGTGCGCCAGATAGCGCTTGATTTGCTGGGTTTTTTCGGTTCGGCTCAACTGGTTGCCGATGTCTTTCGCCTCGACTATGCCAATCGGCACATTGCCCGGCTGGCGCAAGACGACGAAATCAGGCATGCCGATTGCTGTTCGCGCGGGGTCATTGACCGCGTTCAGCCCGGTGTCAGCCGATTGTAGCAGTTTCTGCAAAGCCGGGCGGTAAGCGTGTTCGCCTGCGATGTCAGTTCGGTATTTTGATTGTATTTCTGTTAGATAGTCTCTGACCGCGCTCATGCTGCCCCTTCTTGAACTGCGCATATTCCTACAATACCGCCAGCCTATTGCGCGACTAGCAATTGCCGCGCAGGGATGGAAACCTCCCCCCGCGCCCACTCCAAACGCGCCCCCGCCCAAGTCCAGAGCGCGACAATCAGCGCCTCGCGGCTCAGTATCACAATCGCGACCGCAGCGCACTCGACGCCCATCAGGACCAAGAGCTGCGGCTCAAACAGCAGCCGATCGCAAGCGACGTAAAACATCAGCGCCAGCCCGATGCACAGCGCCTGCGCCATGACATACAAGCAAGCGCCGATTGCGGCGGCGTCGCGCCTGTGCAAGTCGAAGCTGCTCATACATAGCCCAAGCGTCAAACCGAGTATGATGGACTGCGTTAGCTGGCTGTAGTACAGCATCATCAGCAGCCCGATCAACAGCGGCACGCGCAACTGCGCCAGCCCCAGCGCCTGATCGGATAGCAGCAGCCACATCAGCAGCAGCAGCGCGCCGCCAAGGACGCCGCCGCCGAGCCGCAGCGATTGCGCGCTCCCCCAGCGCAAGGCGCTGAACCAGCCGCCACGGTGGGTGATGCCCTTGGCGAAAGACCAACAAGCTTGCAGCGAACCCGGGGTGGAGCTGCAAATCAATTCGTAGGTGTGCTGGCGCTTCTCGCGGCAGATGCCCCCGATGACCTCAACGGCGAGGAACAAGCCCCCCGCCAGCGCGAACAAGGGCAATAGCGCGGGGCTGGCTACCACCAGCATGACCATCACGATGGGTATCACGAAGAACAGAAACAAGAGTTGAGGTTGGAGTAGAACTGCTGCGATGACTAGGATGCCGGCAAATAGCCACAGCGGTCGCGGAAAGCCGCCGCGGCGCGCCGGCGCGCTGGCGGGCTTATAGCTTTGGCTCGCGCGTCGGAAAATCGCATTGCCTGTGTCGGGCTGGGCGATTTGCCGCCACAGCCGCGAGGATAACATCTCGAAATCGCTCCCTGCACTGGAAATTGCTAGAGGCATGATAGCTGAAAGCGCGGGCGAATCCAAGCGCGGGCGAATCCAATGGAACGGCGCTGATAGTACAATCTTAGGGCGTATAGCTTGATTGCGGCTGTTCGTGATGCAGCAGCACATCAATGGTCAGCGCCAGAGCAGCGCTGTTCACCGCGCCGCGCAGCGCAGCGAGCTACTGCTTGACCGCGCCTATGGTCAGGTTGTCGAGGATTTGATTGCGTCCAGCCACGAATATCAGCACAATCGGCAGCGTGGCGATGAAAGCCCCGCCCAAGATCATGCCGTATTCCACCTTGTACAAGCCATTGAGCGTGGCCAAGCCAACCGGATAGGTGAACTTCTCCGGCGTGCGCAAGACGATCAGGGGCCAGAGGTAGTCGTTCCAGGCGGTGAGGAAAACCAGTACCGCGAGTATCGACAGCGCGCCCCGCGACAGCGGTATGCCGATTCGCCAGAAAAGGCTCCACTCGCTGGCGCCGTCGATGCGCCCGGCATCGAGCAATTCCCCCGGGATCGACACCATCGCCTGCCGCATGAAAAAAGCGCCAAAGGCGCTGACCGAGCTGGGCAGGATGACGCCGAGAAAACTGTCCAACAAACCCAGGCGCACGATCATCTGAAATAGCGGTACCAGCGTCACCTGGAAAGGGATGGCGAAGGTGAAGAGCAGGAAGATGGTCAAAAAGGTCTTGCCGCGGAACTCGTATTTTGCGAAGCCCCAGCCGACCATCGAGGCGAAGAGCAGCGTCAAAGCGCTTTGGCTGACGGCGATGACGACGCTGTTGCCCATCTGCTGCAGGTAGGGGATCTCTTCCCCGCCCAGCAGCCGCTCATAGTTCACCAAAGTAGGCTCGGGCGCGAAGAGGTTAATAGGAAACGTGAAGAGTTGTCCGTTGGTCTTGAAGGAGCCAGTGAACATATACAGGAAAGGGATGCCAACAAGCAGGGCGAAGAAGAAAAGAATGGCGTAGACGACCGTCGCTTCCAAGAGCTTCAATTGGAGCGATTTGCGCTCTTTGGACTTTGACTGTGGCGATATAGCGAGTCTCATGCGTCTCAGTCCTCGCGGAAGGCTCGAATCAGAATCAACTGTATCAAACTCAAAACCAGAATGATGACGGCGAGCGAGTAGCCGATAGCCGAGGCGTAACCCATCTTGAGTTCACGGAAACCGCGGGTGTAGAGGTACATGGTCATGGTCATGCCAGCGTTATTCGGTCCGCCCTCCAGCCCCACCAGGATCGCGGGCTCCGCGAACAGGTTGTAGGAACCGATGATGGCGATGGTCAGGACAAATGCCAGGATCGGCCGCAGCAGCGGCAGCGTCACATGCCAGAAGACCTGCCAGCGCGTGGCGCCGTCGACACGCGCTGCTTCCTTTAGTTCGGGCGGGATATTTTGTAAGCCGACCATGAAATAGATGGCGTTGATGCCGGTCCATTTCCAGGCGCCCAGGATAATGATGGCTGGCATGATCCAGCGCGCCTCGCGCAGCCAACGCACATTGTCGACGCCCAGCGGCGCCAAGAGCAGATTGTTGATCAAGCCGTACTGTTCCTCGAAGACGAGGCCGAAAACGATGCCAACAACAACGCCTGCGGTGATATTGGGCGTGAAATAGAGAAAACGGAAGAATTCACGAAAGCGCAGTTTTGGGCTGTGCAGGATGAGCGCCAGCAGCAGCGCCAGCGGCACGATGATGAGAATGCTGCCCAAGGCGTAATAGGTGGTATTGGTCAGGGATTTGATGAAGAGATCGTCTTTGCTGACCAAGCGGATGTAATTGTCGAAGCCGATGAAGCGAGGCGCTTTGCCGAGCCCGATCTGCCGGTAGAAGCTCAATTGCAGCGATTGAATCACCGGGTAGAGGAAAAAGATGGCATAGCCAACAAAGAAGGGGCTGATGAACAAGTATGGCGCGATTTTACGGCCGCGTCCAAACATCGCGCTTCCTCAGTCGCAAACGTAGCAAATGAAGCGTGGCGGCGAGACACTGCCCGCCACCACTTTAAGTTTACTTGCGCTAACTCTCGAATTCCATCTCGTCGCGGATGGTATCCGCGATTTCCGTTAAGACCTCTTCCGGGCTGCGATTGCCGTCAATCATATCTTGACGAGCCGCGTCGAGCAGGCTGTTCAGTTGCGAACGGAAGGGACTCTGCCATTGCGGCGGCGCTTCGGGACCGACATCGGCGAAGACCGCCCCTAGATCTTGCCCCGAGAAATATTCGTCGTCGGCATGGAGTCGCGCGTTGTCCATAGCCGGGATATAGGGCGGGAACAAGTTGGTCAATTCAAAGCGGCGCACATTGCCCTCAATTGAAAGCATGGCGAATTCGAGGAAGCTGAGCGCCTCTTCGATGTGCTCGCTGGTTTTGACCACCGTGGCGCCGGTCCCGCCCCAGACGCTAGTGCGGCGTCCGCCTTCTTCAAAAGCAGGCAGCGGAGCAGCCTTCCAATTGCCCGATAGCTCCGGCGCGTTGTCTTTGAAGAAACCGGCGTACCAGTCAGCGCCGACCATGGAGATCAAAGTACCGTCTTTGAAAGCTGCCCAGAGCGCATCGCCTGTCGGCGGATCACCCGCGACGCCTTCATCTTTAAGCGCCAGCAACCAGTCCATCAGCGCGACTGATTCTGCAGAGTCAATCGTCACGTCTCCCTCGGCATTGAAGTAATCGTGCCCTTGCTGCCGCAGGAGCAGCTCGTGCAAGCCGTTATGGATATGCAAGGGAATCACATCGGGATTTTCCGCTACGATTGCGCGCCCGGCTTCGACAAAGTCATCCCAGGTGGCGAAGGTCTGCGGATCAAATCCCGCGCCTTCCCAGACATCGGCGCGGTAATAAAGCACAACCGGCGTCAAGGCATGTTCGATGCCATATACCGAACCCATTGACGTGTAGAGCGCCTGCCGCGCGCTAACGAGATTTTCGGTATGGCCCCCTTCGTCAAGCAGCGCGTTAAGCTCGACGAAGCCGGGATCGCCGCCCCCGCGCAAGAAGCTGCCAAAACGTCCCTGCTCGACATCAGCGATATCCGGCGCGCCGACGCCACCCGACTGAATCGAGATCAACAGCCGGTCGTGCATATCGGCGTAAGCGATCTCCACCACATTGAGTGAGAAGTCGGCGTTGACCTCTTCCGCGTAGCGTTCCGCCTGTTCGCGGAACCAGCGAGCGTGCGTGTTGACGAAGGTCCAGAGCTCCAGTTCCGCCATATCCTGCGCGGCCGCCGGCGCCAGCGCGCTGAACAACAGCAGCGCAATGAACAATAAAAGTGATACCTTAAACTTCTTCATTTCTACCTCCTCATTTAGGAAACGACTTATTGATCATGCTGAGCGAGACGCCCAGGCAAGTCCGGGAAAGCGGCGCAAGTTCAATGGAATAAGCATTATGAAAGAGATTTTACCCCAGCAAAGGGCAAGGTTGCAAAGTTGCGCCGATATTGCACAGGAGTAGTTCAAAGAAAATAGTGCAAAATTATACAGGGGGTTGTGTAGGGGCGGCCAATCTGGTCGCCCAGGAAAATGACCAGCGATTTGCGAGCGATTCAACGGGGCGCGGCCCGCGCATAGCGGCGCTTATCAAAAGGGACCGTATTCGTCCGTCTGGGCTGGACGCGCATAGACCGTCGCGTCATAGCTGCGCCGCAGCAGCGCCCATTTCAGCTCAGCATAGTCGGGATCCCGCGACAGGTCATGATGCTCCCAGGGGTCATTCTCTAGGTCGTAGAGTTCACAGATATCTTTCTCATGATAGACCACCAGCTTCCAACGGCGGTCGCGATACATGGTGGCGTGGGTCTTGTCGGGGTAATTCGTGGCGGCGTAATGCTCGGCGCGCACGAATTCCCGGTGCGGCTTTTCGGATGGCTCGCCACGCAGGCGCGCAGCCAGCGAGCGCCCTTGCACATAACTCGGCACTTCCATGTCGAGCAATTCGTATAAGGTCGGCGCGATGTCGATCAGCTCGACCAATTGGTCACTAATGTTCGGTTGCACCTGACCGCGCCAGGAGATCAACAGCGGCACGCGCGCCAAGCCTTCATAGAAGCGGCAGCCCTTGAGCAGGAGCCCGTGATCGCCCAGGGTCTCGCCATGATCGCTCATGAAAATGATGATGGTGTTTTCACGCTGTCCAGATTCCTCAAGATAATCGAGCAGCCGGCCGAATTCCTCGTCGAGAAATTCAATCATGGCGTAATACGAGGCTTGAATGTGTTTGTGCCGCAAGTCATCGGGATGACGCGCGACATTCTGAAAGTCGATGCCGGCGTCTTGCAGTCGCTCTTGATGCGCCAGATCGCTGTCAAGAAAATGCGCGCCGGGCAGCGTTGCGGGGTCATAACGCCGGTAGTATTCCCAGGGCGCGTCGAAGGGCGGATGCGGGTCGAAGGGGTTGACGCTGAGCAGCCAGGGTTTATCCGCCTCGCGATTGCGCCCGATGAATTCAATCGCTTTCTCCGTACACCAATGGCTTTGATGCAAGCGCGGGGGCACGTTGTCCCTTTCCGCCGTCGGCTCCATGAACCCGCCGAAGCCCGGATGCTGGTGGGAATTGCGATAGTCCTCCAAAGACGCGACTCCGCGGGGCTGCAACACGTCATTGTGATCAATGCCCTGCGCCTTCATCCATTCGACATATTCGTTGCCGCGTTCATTGCCGCCCTTGTGATCGTGACTGTACTGGAAATAGTCGTAGCCATCGTTGACGCGTTCTTCGCGGCGCAGGAAGGCGCTGGCAAGATGCAGTTTGCCGATCAAACCGCAATCGTAACCGGCATCGTTTAATACTTTGGAGATAAGCCGGTCTTCAAAATGGCGGGGAAAACTGCGGAAGCCATTGCCATTGACGCCGACGGCGCTGGGATACATGCCGGTCAAGAAGCTGGCGCGGCTGGGGCTGCAAATGGGCGATTGGCAGAAGGCATGCGTGAAGGCGGCGGACTCGGCAACGAAGCGGTCGAGATTAGGACTGTTGATGTGTCGATTGCCCAGCGCCGCGATGGTATCGAAGCGCTGCTGGTCGGTGCAATACCAGAGAATGTTAGGACGACTTGGCATCAGAGAACTCCATCGAGTATCAATCGAAAGTGATGAGGTATCATAACTGTTATGCTATCGAAATTGCCATTTTCCCCAGGACAATCACCGGGCGCGGGGGCGGAGAAATCATCGAAAAGGCGTTACAATAGCCCCATGACAACGAACAAGGAGCAGGGCGATGGTAGATTTTGGATTGGGACTTTTGCATGGACCGCCAAAAGGACAGCTGGCTAGCTGGCTGGCGGATCTCGATGCGACGATCCCGCAACTGAAGGGACATTTCCGCAGCCTGTGGATGACCGACCATTTCATGTGGGAGGGCGCGCCAACCTTTGAAGCCTGGACCGTGATGAGCTTTATCGCCGCGCGTTATCCCGACTTTGAAGTGGGCCCCATGGTGCTGGGACAGAGTTACCGCAATCCCGCGCTGCTCGCATTCAAGGCGGCGACCTTGCAGACGCTCTGCGGCGGCAGATTTATCATGGGTATCGGCGCTGGCTGGAAAGAAGACGAATACCGCGCCTACAATTACGACTATCCCAGCCCGAAAATCCGCCTGGAGCAACTGGAAGAGTCGCTGATCATCATGAAGAAGATGTGGGAAGAGCCGGGCACAGTCAGCTATGAGGGGGCGCACTATCGCGTCAAAGACGCTTGGTGCGAGCCCAAACCGGAGCCCAAGATCCCCATCTTGGTCGGCGGCGGCGGTTACACGACCATGAAACATGCCGCCAAATACGCCGACATCTGGAACCTGCCGGATGCGCCGCTGGAACCCTATGTCGAACGGCTGACCATCCTCAAGCGCCATCTCGACGCGCTCGGGCGCGACCCGGCTACGATGCGATGCAGTTGGTTCGGGCGCGTCGCCATCGGCAAGACCGAAGCCGAGGCAAAAGCCCGCGGGCTTTCCCGCGACGACAAATGGACCAGCGAAAAAGCCTTTGTGGGCACGCCGGAGTCGATCGCCGAGCAGATGAGCGGCTTCGTCGAGCAGGGCTGCGACTACTTCATGGTGGATATCATCGGCGCGCCCGACGCGGAAGTCATCGGGCTGGTGACCGAAGAACTGATTCCCAAGTTAAACGGAGCGTAAAGAAATGAAAATCAAATGGTATGGCCACGCCAGTTTTATCATCAGCGACAGCGACGGCAGGTCGGTCATCACCGATCCTTACACGCCGGAAACTTCCGGCTATCAGCCGATACCCGACGTGCCGGATGTTGTGCTCACCTCGTCGCTCAACGACGATTTTCACGACCGCTCCGACTTGATTCTGGGGGATCCGCTGCGCATTAACATGCTGGATGTGGCTCGTGGCAGCGGCGAAATCGAAGCCGCCGGCTTGCTATTCAAGGGCATTGAATCGTCGGAAATGTACGAGCATCCTTATCACGAGCCGGACAAGTGCGCCATGTACCGCTGGGAGATGGATGGCATCAGCGTCGGGCACATGGGCGATGTGGGCAATCCCTTCACGCCGGAAGAATACGCCTTTTTTGAAGGCATCGACATCTTCCTGGTCCTGGCGGGGGATGTGCCGACGATCCGCCTGCCGGACCTCAAGCGGGTGCTTGACCGCGTCGCGCCCAAGCTGGTAATCCCGATGCACTTCCGCACGCTGCGCTACAAGCCGCGCAACATGCAATGGATAACCGCCTTCCTCAACCATTTCAACGAAGCCGATGTCGAGTTTCAGTCGGATTGGGAGGTGGAATTGAGCCGAGCGGATCTGCCGGCGTCGACGCGGGTGCTGGTGCTCACGCACGCGCTGTGAGCCGCGGCGGCGCGCTGCGATCAAAGCAAACAGAACATTTGCGCTCATAGGCGTATTGCGACATAATTACGTCATCAACCTGGAGGCGCCATTGACAGACACGGTTTCCGCAAAAAAACGCAGCGAAGTCATGTCAAGGGTCGGGAGCAAGGATACCAAGCCTGAACTCTTGATTAGAAGAGGATTACATGCGCGGGGTTTTCGCTACCGCCTGCATGTCAAAGGGCTTCCTGGTAAGCCAGACCTTGTATTTCCTCGTTACAAATCTGTGATACAAGTAAATGGATGTTTCTGGCACGGCCATTTTTGTCCGCGATGCAGAATGCCGAGTTCTAACACGGAGTATTGGAACAGAAAAGTCGCGAGAAATATGGAACGCGACGAGTCAAATCGTCAATTGCTCCTAGACGAAGGGTGGCGAGTGCTGACCATCTGGGAATGCGCGCTGGCAGGCAAATGGAAACTAGAGTTGAGTCAAGTAATTGATGTGGCGTCGGCCTGGTTACTGTCGAAAAACTCAATTTGTGAGATCCAAGGCAACGTACTGCGTACTAAGAACCGAGATTAATTATGACTCGCGCCGTTGAATTCTTTGCTGGAATGGGACTCATGCGGGCGGGCCTAGAGCGCGCCGGGATCAAGACTGTTTTTGCCAACGACATCGATAAAACCAAAGCGAAGCTTTATGCCGACAACTGGGGGCGCAACGAGTTGCATGTCGGCGATATCCGGACGCTTCATGGAGTCGATATTCCGGATGCTGATCTTGTTACCGCGTCCTTTCCTTGTACGGATATGTCGCTCGCAGGACACTACAAGGGGTTAAAAGGCGCGCAATCCAGCCTGATTCTGGATTTCCTGCGGATCCTAGACGAGATGGGCGGGCGCGCGCCGCGAACGCTCATGATAGAGAATGTTATGGGCTTTCTTACAGCAAACGACGGCCAGGATTGGGAAACAGTTGTTGACGGAATCCGCAAACTCGGATATCAAAGCGACCACATAATAGCAGACGCCAGCGCGTTTGTCCCGCAGAGTCGCGCTAGAGTTTTCTTGTTCGGTCATAAGGGGAAAATCGCGCTGCCCGAACCACCGGAAATACGCAAAGACCTTCGACTGGCCGGTATCGCTGAAGAGCATGGCGACTGGTGGCCGCCTGACCGCCTTCGCGCGTTTATGCAAACTTTGTCGCCCATACAATCCAAGCGCGTTTCCATCTATCAGCGACAGTTCTGGCCAGGCTACTACGGCGCATTTCGGCGTACGAGAGGCGGTCGGCCAGTATGGGAAGTCCGCGCTGATGAACGCGCCGGCGCGCTGCGCACAACTCGCGGCGGATCAGCGAAGCAAGCTATCGTTCGCGCTGGGAGAGGCGATATAGCGGTGCGCTGGATGAGCCTGACCGAATATGCTCGGTTGCAAGGCGCTGAGCATTTGCGCTACGACTCGGTTACTCCTTCACAGGCGATGTTTGCGCTTGGCGATGCTGTCTGTGTCCCAGTCATCGAGTGGCTGGCAAAGCACTGCCTTGTGCCGATGTTGAATCAATGATGCCTAGAAAACCACCAGAAGACGTTAGAGCGCTGTATGACGGTGTTAAGAAAGCGCTGGATACAGACTATGGAGACGGACGACGCGTCGGGGACTGCCAATACGGAGTCTATCTGTTCTATGACTATGACGGCGAGCCGATATATGTCGGCCGAACAATCGAAAAGCTCCGGGGCCGCATTCGCCGTCATTTGACAAATCAAAGAACCGACGCCGTTGCAATGAGTGTACTCGATCCTTTCGAAGTAGCTGAAATCGAGATGTGGCCTTTCTGGGATTTGGCGCAGGCCGAAGCGAAAGAAACATTGGATCGCGCTGAATACATGGTATATCAGAAGGCTCTACGAGAGTCGAAATTCCACGTTGTCCTGAACGAGAAAGACATAAAACCAGCCGACGATATTGACCTGCCTAAATCGGTTCGTGTGCCTGTCTTGCCCGCGGAACTGCGAGAAAAGCGCGAGCATCCTGATATTCGATTGGCACGGCGAGCGCAGACAATTGCCAATCTGGCGCGAGTTATAAGTGAGCGTAGCGTAAAATCAGGAATTAGACGCACCCTTTGGGCACAGGCGCGCCGGCTGGAAAATCTCGCCAAGACCAGGTTAGAAGACTTCGAGAATCAAGAAGATTCCTGACCAATGTTACTGTGACGAGCGTCACCCACGCGCCCGCGTGATCGCATCGCCCATGGTATTAACGATGATGTCCACTTCCTCGGCTGTGATGCAGAGCGGCGGCGAGAAGGCGATCGTCCCGCCCAAGGGGCGCGCCCGCAAACCCATGTCCATAGCCGCGTCGCTGATGGTCGCAGCCGCCTCATAATCCGGCTCGCGGCTTTCTTTGCTCTGGACCACATCAATGCCCGACAGCAAGCCCAGCCCGCGCGCGTAATCGATATTGGGGAACTCGTCGACCAAGCCCTGCAAGCCTTCCAGCAGGCGCTCGCCCATGACCCGGCTGTTCTCCAGCAAGCCGTCGCGTTCGATGATGTCGATATTGGCGATGCCCACCGCGCAAGCCGCCGCATGACCCGAATAGGTATAGCCGTGCATCCAACTTTGTTCGAGCGGCGCGCTCAGGATCACCTCGCGGATTTCCTCTGTCACCTGGATGCCGCCGAGCGGCAGATAGCCGCTGGTCACGCCTTTGGCGAATTGCATGATATCCGGGTTGATGCCGTATTCGTCGCTGCCGAACCAGTTGCCCGTGCGTCCGAAGCCCGTGATAACCTCGTCAATGATCAGCAGCACGTCGTATTTCTTGCAGATCTGCCCTACCCGATCAAAATAGCCATCATCCGGCAGGACCAAGCCGCCCGCGCCTTGCACCGGCTCGCTGATGAAAGCCGCCACAGTATCCGGTCCTTCGCGCAAGATCGCCTCTTCCAGCGCCCGCGCGGCCGCCGCCGCCACCGTCTCGCCCTCATTTATCTCGGCGCCGTAGCGATAAGGATTGCCATTCGGCACGTGAATGAACCCGTTCAGCAGGGGACCGAACATGCTGTGGTATTTCTCCATGCCGGTCGCGCTGGTCGCGGCCATGGTATTGCCGTGATACCCATACAAGCGCGAGATGATCTTGGTCTTGTCGACCTTGCCCAGCCGCTGCCAGTAATAGCGCGCTGTCTTGAAGGAGCTGTCGCTCGCCTCCGACCCGCCAGAAGTGAAATAGGTGAAGTTCATGTTGGGGCGGTAAAAGCCAGCCAGCTTGTCCGCCAGCATGGCCGAGGGCGGGTTGCTCAAGCCGGCGAAGCCCGAGGTGTAGGACAAATCAAGCATTTGCTCATAAGCCACCTTGGGCAATTCACGGTTGCCATAGCCGATATTCACATTCCACAGCCCAGCCATCGCGTCGAGAATGCGCTCGCCATCCGTGGTATACAGCCAAACGCCGTCCGCTCGCTCTACCATCGCGGGATTGTCCGCGCGCGAAGGGTGGTGCAGGGGATGCAGTTGCTGCCGGTCTTGCTCGATCAAGGTCGCGTGCTTATTGGCGTTCATCTTAGCAACTCTTCACTTTATTCTGTTCTGGTTCACAGCATACCGCAATTCGCCGCCAAATTCGATTGCCACATCAGCGCCGCTTGAGCGCGTCTTTTAGCATGCGCGGACTAGACCGCGCCAGCGCTTGAATCAGGCGTCGCCGTAGCGTCTTCAAGATTTGCGCCGGCCGATCGGCGCGCATCACCAGCCAGCGTCCAATCTGATAGGCTCTGGAATCAAGCAGCGCTTCGATATCGTCCGTTGGGCGGATCTCGTAGCCGCTGTCAGGCGCGCTGATAGCCCGCCACATTCGCAGCGCCGCCGGCGGATGATCGCCGTCATATCGATAAAGACAGCCGGGATAATCGTCGACGTTATGCAAGTGGTAGGGGCGCCGCAGCGCCCGATAGGTCTCATGCGCCCAGTCCAATGCCCCCTGCCGCTGCGCCCATTCCGCGCGGCTGTAGTAATCGCATTTTTCCAGCACCTGTTTGGGCAGCAGCAGCGAATAGTGATACATGCGGATGCCGCGCTCTCGCAGCTCCGCTCCGCGGATCCAGCGCCCAGCGCGCAGGTCGCGCCCATCCGCGTCCAGCACGGTCGGCGGACGGTGCGTAAGATAGCGATAACCCGCGCCCCACTTGAACAGGCGGTGATATTCGGCCGCGCCGCGCCGCAGATACCAGCTATCGACATAATACGACGGCGCGCCCCAAAAGGTGATCGTGTCAAAGGACAGGGCGGTGATGCTTGGGTCCTCCGCCAAGATCGCCAGCACAGCCTCGATATCCGCAGGCTGATAAAATTCGTCGACATCGACTTGCCAGAGATAATCGCCGCTCGCCCGCTCGGCGTATGCTTGCGACATCTCGTCCTTTTCGCTCCAGAAGCCGTCGCGCGTGATGATTTGCAGCTTGCCGTCGGGGTCTTCATTCGTTTTGAAATCATGCAGGGTTGCGAGCGTGCCATCGCGCGAATGGCCCCCCGCGGTCGCGATATTGCGCGCGGCGGGGGCGGCGCCTTCCACCACGATAATCTCGTGCGCATAGGGATAGAGCGCCCGCAAGGTATAGCGGATGAATGGCTCGCCATTGAGAACGATGAGGCCGAAACTAACGCGCGGAATGCCGCTCACGAGTCGGCGCCAAGAATCGATTGATAGAGCTCGATATACTGCTCGCTGATGCGCTGAGCCTCATATCGTTCCACCACCTGCTGATGGATGCGTTGGGACTGCCATTCTTGAGCAAGCGTCCATTTGATGCCGCGCCGCAAATCCGCGGCGTCCGCCAACTGCGCGAGATAGCCGTTCTCTTTATGCTGAAGCAAATCGCCGATGCCGCCGCTATCAAATGCCACGCAAGGCGTCCCGCAAGCCAGCGCTTCCATCAGCGTGTTGGGTAAATTATCCTGCAATGCCGGCAGTACAAAAATATCGCAGGCCGAATACAGCAGGTTCAAGCTCACGTCATCGCGCAAAACGCCCACGCGGCGCGCGGGCATATCAAGATCTATGCCTACTTCATTGTCCACATTGCCCTCATTGTCCGCCCCGAAAAGGACCAACTCAAGGTCCGCGTCTTCTGAAAAAGCGCTCAATGCCTCGCGCAGGTAGGCAAAGCCTTTGCGAGGATCCGCGATTCCGTCGGCAGCGCCAAACAACACCAGCTTCTTATCCAGCGGCAAGTTGAAAGCCCGCCGCGCCGCGCGTCGGTCCAGCGGCTTGAAGGCGCGGGTATCGATGGGATTGGCGATGATCTCTATGCGCTTGTCTCGCAAAATGGCGCTTTTGCCCGCGCAGTCGGCCAGCCACTTGCTGGGGCAGACGATTGTCATCGGGATTTCTGCCCAAGCGCCGCGTTTTCTGGCGTGAATGCGCGCGCTGGGATCGCGGCTTGCGGGCCGCAGCAACTGTGGACAATTCCCGCAACCTTCCGTATAACGCCGACAATCCCCGGCGTAATGACAACCGCCCGTGAAAGCCCACATATCGTGCAAGGTCCAAACGATGGGCGCTTCGAGGCGCGCGAACTGCTGGATCGGCAGAAAGTTGTCGCCGATCCAGTGCAAATGCACAATATCGGTCCCGAATTGATTGATGGCGTCGGCAATCGGATAGCTGAACTGATTCAAGCTCCAATAAGCGCTGTCCGCATGTCGCGGCAGATGCCGGAGTTGGAGCATTTGTCCGTGCATCGCGATGCGGCGTTTTACCCGCCCCTGCAAGTTGAGCCGCGGCGCCAAGCGATGAACGCTGGGATCCGAGGTTGCCTTGCGCCAGACCAGCATCTCCGCCTTGATGCCAGCCGCCAGCAAAGCGCGATGGCTGCGATAAGCGGCGATGCCCGCTCCGCCAAGTCGGTCGGTCGCCGAAACTGTCAAGACCTTCAAGCGATTTTCTCCGTGTCACTCAACAGTCGATTATACACGCCTGCGCGAGAACTCATCGTTATTGCCCTGACCGCCTAATGAGATAGACCTGCCAATGGCTGCTCGCTGCGCTTATACTGGAGGCGCATCGGCATAGCTTGGGTAGGACAGACATGCAGCGACCGACAGCGCAAGCCTGGTATCAGGCGCTCCGTCCGCGCGTCTTCACCGCTACCTATGCGCCGATGGGCTTGGCCGGCATCGCGGCGCTGGACGATGGCGTCTTTGACGCGCCGCTTTTCTTGCTGGCGCTGATCGGCACGCTCTTGCTGCAAAGCGCCGCCAACTTGATCAACGAGTACATGGACTACCGGCGCGGCGCCGACCGGCTCAAGCAAGCCGGGCAAGGCATGACCATCAAGAACAAAATCTTGAAACCCGCCAGCGTCCGCAACGGCGCTATTGTCACGACGCTGGCCGGCTGCTTGCTGGGTTTGTTCCTGCTGGCGCAGAGCGGTCCCCTGCTTTGGATTATCGGCATAGGCGGCGTGCTGGTGGCGATTAGCTACACAGCCGGTCCTTTCCCCTTGGCTTATCACGGCTTGGGGGAAATCGCCGTCGCCATCTTCATGGGTCCCGCGGTTGTTCTTGGCGCCTATTACGTGATGTCGCCAACGGCGGACGCGGCGCGCATGGCTGAGCTCTGTCTGATATCCACCCCCATCGCTTTCATGGTCGCCGCCATCTTGCACGCCAATAACATGCGCGATATGGATGCCGACCGCGCCGTCAAGAAACGCACGCTAGCTGTCATCTTCGGCATTCGCTTCGCCCGCGCCGAATACAGCTTCCTGGTCTTGGGCGCTTATGTCGCGCAGGCGCTCCTTATGCTCGCGAGCCACCTGCCCCTCGCCACAGTCGTGACGCTCCTCACCCTGCCAGAAGCCATTCGCCTCATCCGCATCTTCAACAGCAGCCGCGCCGTGCCTCTTTTGCACCAGGCGCAGGGACGCACTGCCAAACTGCACGGGCAATTCGGCCTGCTGCTGGTCTTGGGCTGGGCTTTCACCTTGATTTTCGCCTGAAGCGCGGCTGGTTAGCAATCGCAGTACCCTAGAAGATTTTACTCTTGATTCTATTTCGAGGGATTGATGGAGGTGGTCGGCTCTGACAAAAACGCCAAAGCCGACCGGCAGTTTGCCCGCTAGTCGTTGTCGATGATTCGGAAGGTGGTGCTGGCGTAATAAGACGGGAAGTAGTAGCCGCTGGGGAAGGGATTGCCACTGTCCTGCGACATGGTTACGGTTACCGTTTCATTTGATTCGTCAACCGAGTCATTCAGGGGCCTGATGTAGAACCTATAGTTGCTGTGTCCACTGGTGAACTTGTCTGTGAGGCAGCTCCCGTTTGGTTGGAGGTGACCGCTATTGCTGAACACATTGTAGTCCACTCCCAAGGTGGCGCTGCCGCTGAAGCAGAGGCGGAAGTGCGCTTCATGCCCATAGCCAGCGCCCAGAGAAACGCGGTATATCCCAAAACTGGCTTGGCTGTGATCATTCTCGGGAACGTCGCCGCCATGGCTGAACAGTAAGATGTACATGTTGATGCCCTGCGCCTGGGCGGCGGGCAAGGCGGCCGCGCCCAAAACAAAGAGCAGAAGCAGGACGGCGAGGCGGCGCATCCGCCGACCGCTTCCAACTGCGGATAGAAGGTGTCGCATGACAATCTCCTTTGCATTGCATCAATACGGTAACAGGAGTATTATGCAAATGGCACAAAAGAAAAATCTTTTTCCTGTTTAGTTTATACTATACTTAGCCTACGCTAAGGCTGCGCGCGCCCTACGCAAACCGCCGCAGCCCTTTATCCATGCGGATAGGGGGATTCTTACAATTTAATAACTATTTGATAAAACGCGCCGCTTCCGGCTTGAAAGGCTGAATCGCGGATGAATTCACGCTCGAATTTCCAAGCGCATCTCACCAGTGCCAGATTTGGTCCCAAGCCTCCAGCCAGTTTTCGGCGCGGCTGTATACCTTCTGTGATTTGCGATCCAGCTCGACACCGGCCCGTCCGCGGAATTCTTCCATCTTCTCCACTTGGTCAACCTCAACCGTGATGGTCACGGGCGCGTCCGGCACGTAGGGCGCAACAGCCGATAGATCCTGCAAGGCGCGGAAAGCGCCGTCCTCGATCATCTTGCGCGCGCGTACTGGCGGGATCTGCCGCGCGGAATAGCGGCTCAAGCCTTTTTTCACCGCGACGGTCGTCAATCCCGCGCCCAACAGCCCGGTCGATTCGCGGCAAACCGCCGCGTCCCCCGTCACGAGCAGCACCGGGCAGCCATAATGACCGCAAAGCGCGGCGTTGACGCCGACTTCGCCTACCAAATCCTCATTGAACCAGAGATTGTGCCACTTGACCGTCGAGATCGTATGACACATGACGCCATCCGCCGTGTTATTGCGGGCGTGCATGCCGACCAGCAGACAGGCTGCAGCGCCCTCTTCCAGCAATTCGGTGTAACGTGACCAGGCATGATGCGCGACCCAGGTGCAGTCGGCATCCAAGAGCTCCGGGACCAGGGAATTGAAGGACCAGTCGCCGCCAGCGCCATGGCAATCGACCACCACGATTTCCTGCGCGCCGGCGCGTTTTGCGCCGCGAACGGCCGCGTTGATCTCCTCGGTATAGAGTTTTCTGCCTTCTTCATACAGTGGCGCGCCGCCATTGACCTGGCTCCAGGTCACGATGCCGCTGACGCCTTCCATATCCGCCATAATCAGTATTTTCATCTTTTGGTCTCCTCGTTCTTTTCCAGGTTCTTTTCGAGTTTTAGATCGCCGTCGCGCTGTCGGATCGGCTCGGCGCGGTCATATCAAGGCGTCGATGAGCTTGTCCAATGCCGATTGCGCCCCCGCCAGCGACAGCCAGCCATCTTTGATGGGCGGCGCAAGGGAAAAAACGGATAGATCCGCCTCCGTCTTCAAGAAAAAGCTGCATTCGCTGGCGCAGGTTACAGCCCCCTGCCCTGCAAATATGGCAGCCTGCAAGCAGCCCAGCAGCGAACTGGCTTGCGAACCCACCATCACTTCTTTGCCCGCTTCGGCGCACAACGCTTTCATCGCCATTGAAACCGAGAATCCAGTTCGCGCTGTTTTGATATTGAGGATGTCGAAGGTATCATAGTCCAGTTCCCGCCGCAGGTCCGCCAGCGTAAATGCCGAATCGTCGGCGATGATTGGCATTCGGCATCCTCGCCGCAATGCCTGTCGCGCGCCGATGCGCTCCACCGGCAGCGCCTCTTCGCAGTGAATCAGGCCCAGCTCGTATAGCGCATTCAAGATGCGCGCGGCGTCGCGCTCGTGCAGCGTCTGATTGGCATCCACATAGAATTGTGCGGACGGGAAATGCCCGACCAGCCCGCGAATGGTCTCGGTTTCCGCCGCGATGTCCTTGCCGATTTTCACCTTGAAGACGCGTATGCCACGACGATAGGCTTCCGCTACATCCGCCTGTACTGCATCTTCTTCGCCGGCGCTCACGATATAACTGAGTCGGATCCGCTCGCGCGTCGCGCCCAGGTGCTTCGCCAGCGGCGTCCCCGTCGCCCGGCACAGCGCCTGATGCAGCGCTATGTCGGTCGCGCCTTTGGCTGTGTTGTTGTTCTTGATTCGCTCCATGCGGGCGCTGACATCCGCGACACTACGAAAGGTCTGCAGCTTGGCGCCTGTTAGCAGCGGCGCCAGGTGATGTTCTACGATAGCGACGATCGAAGCTTGGGTTTCGCCATAGATGCTGGGGCGCGGCGTCGCTTCGGCAATGCCGATGCTGCCGTCGGACAGTTCAACGCGGATCAATACGTGCTCCAGCGCCGCCAACTCGTCTGCCTTGCCCCACTTCAAGGTCCCTTTCAGCGGAATCGCAAAAGGCAGCGCCTTTATGTGCTTAACGCTGAGCATCTGCAAAGGTCTCCACAATGCCCGCTACGCTGCGGGCGACCTCCTCCGGGCTGCGTTTGTCCACAGCGACGCGATGATAATTTGAAAACCGATCGCCATCCGCGAATGGAAATAGTCCGTAATTATTGGCTTCCGCCCCCATGATCTTTAGCGCCCGAGCGCTAATCTCGCCCGCCGCAAGCAGGGCTTGCGCCTGTCCGCGCAATTCGCCGGGCAGGAATGACAGATCGGCAGCCCCAGAGGCGCGATCGAAGTGATCGCGGCGCTCGCTCAAGCGCCGAAGTCGCGTCAATGGATCCAGCGTCAGCTCGACGACCTGCCAAGCGGGAAAGCGCGTCAGCGCGTAGCGCATTTCATTTTCGCCGCGGATGCCTTCGGAAAATATCAAGTCAGCGCAGCTATCTGCCAGATATAGCCAGGAAAAGACGGCTGCCATGCCGCCGGGCACGCGCGCGGCGAAGCGCTTGGTATAGGCGAAGCGCCGCACACGATCAGCGACCGGCCGCGGATCTTCCCCGTTTAGCGATTGCATCATCGGCAGCGCGATCCAATCCGCCAGTTCGCGCCGCGTGGGAATGATACCCATGCCGGAAGCGCCTAGCATCCGCGCCAAAGAGCCTAGGGTTGTCGACTTGCCCGTGCCGGTCAAAGCCACCAGCATCAGCAGCGGACGCTCGCCCAGGCGCTGATAACCTGCTCTACTCTCAAGACGGACCAATGAGTAACGCTCTGTCAATGGCGGTTTCAAGCGAGGATAAACCTCGCTGAGATAGTATCGCGCGTCCAACAAAGTCATCGCGCCCGTTCCGCCGTCCATATCACGCTTTCAAAGTCAGCCTGGCGATTATACATTCCGCCTTGCGAACATCATACGTCCAGTAGATTCTGTTGCCTCTAAACCATGCCCGTCGATACGCTTGCAACGCGATCATCGTTATAATCGTCTTTTCAAGCGATCACGAAGGCGGGGGACGAGATCATCACATGAAGAAGATTACGTATCTGCGGCGGATTTGCTTGTCATGAGCCGGACGCAGCTCGTCATGCTGGGCAGCGGCAGCCCCAATGCCGAAGCCGATCGCGTCAGCTCGGGCCTGGCGATCGCTGTGGACGACCGTCCCTATCTGGTCGATTGCGGTCACGGCATTGTGCAGCGCGTGGTGGAAGCGAACTCGGCTGGCCTCATCAACTGGTCGACCGTCGACTTGACGCGCTTGTTCGTGACGCATCTACATGCCGATCACACTGTTGGCTTGCCGGATCTGCTTTTCACGCCCTGGATACATGGCCGCGAGCAGCCGGTCCTCGCTTATGGTCCGCAAGGGCTGCGGGATATGGTCGAGCATCTTCAAGCGGCTTATAAAGACAGTACCCGCGAGCATTTAAGCGCGCATCCCGCGCCGCCCGGCGGTTTTATGGCGGATGTCAGGCTGGTAAAGGCAGGGCGGGTCTACGCCGATGAGCGCCTGCGCGTCTATGCCTTGCAAGCGAATCACGGCGATATGGCGGCTTTCAGCTACAAGTTTGTCACGCCGGACAAGACCATCGTCGTTTCGGGCGATACCAAGCCCGCGCCAGGATTCGCGGATTGGGCGCGCCCCTGCGATATCCTGATACACGAGGTCTATTCATCGGCGCAATTTGCGAGCCGCCCGCTCGCCTGGCGCGCCTATCACAGCCGCGTGCATACCTCAACTGAAGAATTGGCGGGCTTGGCAAGGGCGATTCGCCCGGGTCTGCTGCTGCTCTATCATCAGCTTTTTTGGGGGAAGGCGCCGGCCGATCTCGTCGGCGAGATCCAGGCAAGTTACGCAGGAGCGGTCCTCAGCGCGAATGACCTGGATGTCTTCTGATTGCCCTCACTGCGAAAGAATTAGCTAGAAAGTATCTGCGATGACAACTAAAGCGCGCTTCGAGAACTTGAACTTCGAAACGATGGCTGTCGACGAGCAATTGCGCCGCTCGCGTGTTTACACAGAGCGGATGCTGACGCGGCGAACGGTGCGGGATTTCTCCACGCGCGCGGTTCCTTATGAATTGATCGAAAACGCGCTCAAAGTCGCGGGCTCCGCCCCATCCGGCGCCAATCAGCAGCCTTGGCGCTTTGTCGTCGTCAGCGACCCGAAGATCAAGCGGGAGATTCGCAGCGCGGCGGAAGCCGAAGAGAAGGAGAGTTACCAGCGCCGCATGAGCCAGGAATGGCTGGACGCCCTGGCGCATCTTGGCACGGATTGGCGCAAGCCGCATATTGAAGAGGCTCCCTATTTGATCGTTGTCTTTCGGCAAGCCTATGGCGTCGCGCTGGATGAAGCGACGGGGCAAGAGCGGCGTCTGAAACACTACTACAGCGAAGAATCCGTTGGCATCGCCGTCGGCTTCCTGTTGAGCGCCTTGCACATCTCCGGGCTGGCGACATTGACGCATACGCCCAGCCCCATGCGATTTCTGCGCGAGATACTGGGGCGTCCGCCCAATGAAAGACCCTATGTTCTGATACCCGTCGGCTATCCGGCCGAGGACGCCACCGTGCCGGTGATCGAGAAAAAATCGCTGGCGGACATCGTGATACGGCGCTAGGCGCTTTGTTGCGGGAGATCCGCGCTGACTGAATCTGATTTCTACTGTAAAATTAAATAGGGAAATTAAGCTGGATATTTTCAAACTGCTCAAAGGAAATTATTGCCCGCTTGATGGCGCGAATCTATGAGAATCGTCACGCTTCTCAATGAAAAAGGCGGTGTTGGCAAGACCACTATCTCCTTTCATGTGGCGGCCGGCTTGGCTGTGGCTGGCTTCCGCGTGGTCGCGGTAGACGCGGACGCGCAGGGATCGCTGACCGAGACCATAGGTTTCGAGCAGGCGCCCGGGCTCTATGACCTGATCGTGCGCAATAATCCCTTTCGCAAGGTCCTGCGTTACGTCAAGCCGGAGATTTACGCCTATCCAAAGCGCCAGGTGAAAGGGCAGCTCTTCCTGCTGCCGTCTAATGTGGAAACGCAAAGTATCGCTAGCAATTCCAAGGATGCGCTGGCATTCGTCCGCCGCTTCGCCGAACTGCAGGACAGCGTCGACTTTGTGATTGTCGATACCTCGCCGACGCCGTCGCTGCTGCATGGCGCGATCTATTTAGCCACCGATGCCATCCTGTATCCGACGAAATGCGAATATCTCAGTTTTCGCGGATTGCAGAACAGCTTCATACACCGCCAAGAGAACGAGCGCTACCGCAGTCAATTCAACTTCGCGCCCATCAGCAACCTGGGGATTCTGCCGAATATCTATCGCCACGGCACGCTCGAGCATCGGGACAATCTGCAAGAACTGAAAGAGACCTACGGCGAGCTGGTCTGGGAGCCGATACCGCAATCGACCATTTGGACGGAGAGCAGCCGCGTGCACCGCGCCATCTGGAATTATGCGCCCGGGTCCTCATCCGCCAAGCATGGCTGGAAGCTGCTCAAGAAATTCCTGGAGGCAATCAAATATGTCAAGCCGACGAAATCGTGATC
Organism: Phototrophicaceae bacterium; assembly: GCA_965232245.1. Classification (GTDB taxonomy): domain Bacteria; phylum Chloroflexota; class Anaerolineae; order Aggregatilineales; family Phototrophicaceae; genus UBA6055. The sequence goes on from CBDDPG010000002.1 coordinate 54,497, forward strand.
GTTCCATGTCAGCCCTGCCGAAGCTGGAGGACCTGCCCCGTGTTCCCTATGAAGAGGTTGCGGACGCGACTTTTGGCGGGACTAGCAGCGAGCCTGTCAAACGGTGGTTCGGGGATATTGAAGCGACGACCTTGGCTGCGGCTGAGGTCGCGGTCAGCGGCGACGGTTCCATCCGCGCCTATGAATATCGCCTGACCGGGCTGGGCATCGACCCCGACAGCCTGCCCAAGAACAAGCGGAATTGGGAACTGTTGGGTCAATTGCTGTTCCGGCTGGATCATTCCATTCAGTGGCTAATCGGCGACTGGCTCTTGCAAGGTGAAACGAACCGCTGGGGGCAGCACGAAGCCATCGCCCAAGCGCTGAATTATGAAGTAAAGACGCTCTATGACTACCGCTACGTCGCGCGCAATGTGCATTTTTCGGTACGTACCGACAAACTGTCATTCGGGCATCACAAGCTGGTGGCGCATCTTGATACGGCGGAACAAGATCGCTGGCTGCGCAGAGCCGCTGCGGGCGACCTTGATGGCGACGCCGGCTTGTCTCGACCTTGGTCAATCAGTCGGCTGCGGCGGGAACTGTCGGACTTTCCGGCGCTGGAAGCGAAGCAAGAGACCCCCTTCGAGCGCAACCTGCGGCGCATTGACCGTGAACTGACGCGCAAAAAATGGAACAAGCTGACTGTCGCCGAGCGGCGCAAGCGCTACGAGCATTTGCGCGACATTCTGTCGAGGATGCAGCGCTGGGGCTTTGACTGAGGCCGGGGTCGGCGATCACGTTGCGCGCGGGGCAACCGCATTAATGTCCCATCTATGTCGAATGTCGCATAAATCTGGAAACTGTAGGGGCGTTTGACGGTCAGTGTCTGCGCGACCCGCTGAAACGCCCGCAAATCGCAGGTCAATTTTCGTGGGCGGCACAACGCTGCGCGTAGACACTGCAGATCTGCCGCCCCTACAGATTACGAAAGTTTTGGGGAAAATAGTCGATGTTGCGCAATTTCATTTTGATGCAATCCCCCTGCAGACCAACTAAAGACAAGTGGTACATTTCATCGGAATATGTTAAACATAAGCTGCTAAGATAGGCGCGAGTCGCCGACACACAATCAAGGAATCGCTCCCGTGACACAATACGATCTGCTGCTCAAAAACGGCCATCTAATCGATCCTAAGAACGGCATCGACGCGGCAATGCACATCGCGATACGCGATGGCAGAATCGCCAAAGTCGCCGAAGACATCCCGAGCGCTCACGCGGCGCAAAGCATCGACCTGGCCGGGCTTATCGTCACGCCCGGCTTGATCGACATGCACGTGCATGTTTATCACACGCGCGAACCAGAGACCCTGAGCGTGATCGCCGATCATCATTGCTTCCGCTCCGGCGTTACCACGGTCGTTGATACTGGCACGGCCGGCGCCAAGCATTTCCTGCACTTCAAACGGACGGTCATCGACCGGGCGAAGACGCGCATCTACGCCTATATCAACATCGTGAAATCGGGCATGCTGGGACCCTTCGAGCAAGACATCAGCGAGATGGACGCGCAGTTGGCCGCTTCAATCGTACTCGCCTATCCGGAAGACTGCGTCGGCATCAAGACCGCTCACTACTGGGTATCGCAGCCTTTCGACGAAGCGCATCCGCCCTGGGCGGCCGTCGACCGCGCCCTGGAAGCCTCCGCCATCTGCGGCAAACCGCTGATGGTCGATTTCTGGCATCGCCCGGGGCGCACCTATCAAGAACTGCTGCGCAAGATGCAGCCTGGTGATATTCACACCCATGTCTATGCCCAGCAATTCCCCATCTTGAACGACCAGAACGAACCAGCCGACTTCATGTTCGAGGCGCGGGAACGCGGCGTCATCTTCGATCTGGGGCATGGCGCGGGCAGCTTCTGGTTCCGCCAAGCCATCCCCGCATATCAAGGCGGCTTCGCTCCCGATTCCATCAGTACCGATTTGCACATCGGCAATGTCAACGGCGTGGTGCATGATATGCTGACGACCATGTCCAAACTGCTGTGCATGGGCATGCCGCTGACCGAGGTCATATATCGCTCTACCGTGACCCCAGCCGAAGAAATCGGCCAGCCGCAGCTCGGTCATTTGAGCGTCGGCGCCGAGGCGGATATCGCCGTGCTCAAGCAGCGCGAGGGACAATTCGGCTATGTTGACTGCGGACAAGCCCGCATGAACGGAGATCGCAAACTCAGCTGCGAGATGACGCTGCGCGCCGGCGAAATCGTCTATGACCTTAATGGCCGCGCCGCGCCAGCCTGGCAAGACGCGCCGCCAGCCTATTGGAAAATCCGCTATCCAGAGGAAATTGTCTAGCATGAGCAATTACGACAGCCTGGGCATCCGCCCGCTGATAAACGCCAACGCAACCTTGACCAAGCTCGGCGGGTCGCTGATGCCGCCGGAAGTGCTGCGCGCCATGAACGAGGCCGCCAACTGCTTTGTGGACTTGCCATTATTACAGCGCAAAGTGGGCGAGCGCATCGCGGAACTCACCCGGAACGAAGCCGCCTATGTCACCTCCGGCGCCGCGGCCGGCGTCATGCTGGCGGCGACCGCCTGCGTCTTGCGCCACCATCCCGAAGTCGGCATGGATTTTCCGCAGATCGCAGCGCTCAAGAACGAAGCTATCGTCCACCGCAATCAACGCAACGGCTACGACTTCGCCGTGCAACAGGCGGGCTTGCGCTTTGTCGAGATTGACCCTACCCCGCCAGCGCTGCGAGCCGCGATCAACGAAAAGACGGCCGGCATATTCTGGTTCGAGGGTCGCTTGGTCGAGCAGAACGATACGCCCTTGGCGGAGGTCATCGCCATCGCGCAGGAGCATGACCTGCCAGTCGTTGTGGACGCGGCGGCGCAGCTCCCGCCGTTGGAGAACCTCTGGCGCTTCACAGAGATGGGCGCGGCGCTGGCGCTCTTCAGCGGCGGCAAGGACCTGCGCGGACCCCAGCCCACGGGCTTGATGCTGGGTCGCCAGGACATGATCGAATCAATCCGCCCCATCAGCGTGCCTAATCACGGGCTGGGACGTCCCTTAAAAGTCGGCAAAGAAGAACTCATGGGCGTACTGACGGCTGTCGAGCGCTATCTCAATCTGGATCACGCCGCCCGCGCGGCCTACTGTGAAGACTGCGTTTGTATGTGGCGCGAGGCTTTTAATCCGCTGCCGGGCATAAAAGCCGAGCGCGACTTCCCCAACGAAGCCAATCAACCCTTGCCCTGGTGCCTCATCACGGTCGATCCGGCTGCGCTGGGCAGCTCAGCCAGCGAGCTGGTTGCGGCTTTGCTGGAGAACGATCCGGCTATCTCGGTCTTCGCCGTCGATGAGACCCGATTCCGTCTGAACCCCATGACGCTTAAGCCTGGCGAAGAAGTTATCGTGCGCGATGCCTGTCTTGCCCTCTTGCGCAGCTGATGCCGGCATGACCTTCACCTGGCGAGGCGCCGCATGAGCCGTCCATTTGAACTCTATGACCTGCGTGTAACCGTCGAACGAATTGAAGGACGATCCGTCTGTGGCATGGCTGTCGGCGATTATTTTGAATTGACCGAAAGCGCCAAGCTGCGCATCCCGGCTGGCAAGCACTTCTGCATCTACGCCCTGTCATCGGTTCTGCCCTTGCTGGCGGCAAAGCAGCGCGAACTGTCCGAGAACGACTGGCTCGCATACGATTCCATCGCCGCCTGCCCAGATGTAGACGAGCGTCTGATTATGCGCGTCGAGCGCATCAAGAAGCGCGTGATGGACAGCGACGACCTGACCTGAGGCGCGAATCAGCTCGAAATTCGCTTATTCTGTCCAAGCGCGGCGCGTCATCGCCTGGTTTCGAGTACCATGGAGATAAACCGTCCGCAGGCAATTTGCAGCTTGAGGAGATAAACAGATGGCGAAAGAACGCAAGCATATCAAAGTAACCTATTCGACGTTGGGCAGCCCCGACCCGCTTCTGCACGAATACTTCGACGAAGATGTCGCCGAACTCCGCGCCAACCTGGGCAAGGCTTACCGCATGTACATCAACGGAGAATGGGTCGAGGGCGACGGCAGCTTCGAAAACCGCTCGCCCATCAACACCGACTGGCTTCTGGGCGAATTTGCCCGCGCCAGCGACGCCCATGTCGATCAGGCGGTGGCGGCGGCCAAGGCGGCTTTCCCGGGCTGGCGCGATACCCCATGGGCGGAACGGGCCGACCTGCTCGACCGGGCAGCCGATCTGATCAGCGCGCGCCTCTTCGAGATTTCCGCCGCTGTCAGCATGGAAATCGGCAAGAACCGCCTGGAAGCCATCGGCGATGTCGAAGAAACTGCCGACTTGATCCGCTATTGCGTCGAAGCGATACGCGACAATCAGGGCTTCGACCGGCAACTGCTCAGCGAGAGCGACCAGCATTTCAACCGCAGCGTGCTCAAGCCCTACGGCGTTTGGGGCGTCATCGGTCCCTTCAACTTCCCGGCTGCGCTGGCCGGCGGTCCCAGCGGCGCGGCGCTAGTCGCCGGCAATACCGTCGTGCTCAAGCCGGCTGCCGAAGGCTCGCTCACCGCCTACATGATCGCCCAGTGCATGGCGGACGCCGGACTGCCAAAAGGCGTCTTCAATGTCGTTTTTGGCGGCGACGCGCCGGGCAAAACGCTGACCGCCAATCCCGACTTGGCTGGCTTGACCTTCACCGGCAGCTACGCTGTCGGCATGAGCATCATCAAGAACTTCACAACCGCGGCCGGCTATTTCCGACCGGTCATCGCCGAGATGGGCGGGAAGAACCCGACTATCGTCACCGCCAAAGCCGATCTCGATAAAGCCGCGCTGGGCGTGATGCGCTCGGCCTTCGGCTTGACGGGCCAGAAGTGCTCGGCTTGCTCGCGCGTTTATGTTGAGTCCGCCGTTAAAGAGGCGTTCGTCGACAAGCTGGTCGATCTCACTGCCGAAATCAAGGTGGGCGATCCCACCGTTGGCGACACCTATATGGGTCCCATCATCAATGCCGGCGCCTACCAAGCCTACCAAAGCTATGTCGACGAGATGCGCGCGGGCGACATCCGCATCGGCGGACGAACGCTGGAGCAGGGCAAAGGCTATTTCGTCGCGCCGACCGTGGTGGCCGACCTGCCCGATGAGCATCGCCTCTGGCAGCACGAGATGTTCGCGCCCATCGTCGCCGTGCGCGCCGTGGACGATAAAGACGAAGCGATGCGGCTCGCCAACGATGTCGCCCTCGGCCTGACCGCGGGCTTATACAGCGAAGACGCCGACGAGGTCGATTGGTTCCTGGACAATATCGAAGCCGGCGTGCTCTATGTCAACCGCGCCACCGGCGCCACCACTGGCGCCTGGCCCGGCTATCAGTCCTTCGGCGGTTGGAAGGGCAGCACCGGCAGTAATAAAGCGGCCGGCAGTTGGTATTACTTGCAGCAATACATGCGCGAGCAATCGCATACGATTGTGGGGAGATAAGAGATTTGCTCGAATCCTGTCCGTGGTTGTATTCTCACCTTCTCTTGAATAGAATAAGGTTAGGCAAAGGAGTTCATAGGTATGGCCGCCATTGAAGCCAATCCCCAAAGAAATAGCGAGCGTTTGACCGCGATCTGCGGGTGGATATGGAAAAGATGCAAAGCGCGCTGATTAAGTGGTTCATCGGCACATGGTTGGCGACCATCGCCATCCTCGCGCCTTTGTTGATTTATATTCTGAACCGCTTGCCCGTTTGAGCTTTCTCATGCTAAACCGCAACCTGAATCAAATCACATAAGGCCTTAGCTACATTGTACATGCCGAGTCGAGGTTTCGCCATTCTAGCCTCTCGACCTAGGGCTCATCCGTTTCTGTAGGTGGCCCCAGCCAACGTATTACTGTGACATTAGGGGGTACCGTTTCATTTGCTATGGCAGTTAACCAGCCGGCAGGCGCTGTTCCCCGTATGACCTTATCACCAATGAGCCTATCACCTTCCCTGACGCCATAGTCTTGGGAACTCGGTTCGTCAGTCGCTGATATGGGGGTCGATGGTATGATCGTTGCCCTGGCATCGAGCCAGCCTTGCTCCCAATCACAATCGGGGTCAGTAGACGTAAAGCATAAATTCGGGTCATTGCTTGGGACACCGTCATCGTAGAGACTGGCCTGTTCGGAATATTCTGAGGAGGAACCCGGATTAGGCGAGGCAACAACGTTATTCGTCGGCTGAGCTACCCCCCCCCCCCCCCGCCGGCTGGGCGGTGGCTGCCATATCGTGATAAACGCTCCGCGCCTCATTCAATGACATATGACCCGCATTCACAGCCGCCTGATGCCAGCCGCGATCCCAATTGCAATTTGCCGGATCCGGATCGCTATAGCATGTATTGGGATCATTACTTGGGTCATCATCGTCGAATGTCCCCTGCGCCTGCCCCAATTGCAGAAGCCATCCCGCTGCCCATAACAAAAACACGGTGAATAACGTAAGAACATGACGTGCTTTAATAGCCATTTGACACCTCTTGTAATATAATGTCATCTGCTTCAATATGCTTCGCGCCTTTTTATGATACCACGTCGCTCATGCGACGAGAAGGCTTATTACTTTGTATGAGCGCGGCAGACTTTTTCGCTGCCGCCGAGCGGCTGTGGTGAAAATATCAGCCCACCACGATCAATTCCTGCCAGCCGTTCGTCAGCTTCTCGCCGCCGCCCGGCCGCGCGACGACGATATCCTCCACCCGCGCCGAATAATCGTTCATCTGCATGATGCTCGGTTCAATGGTGAAGAGCATGCCTTCTTCCAGCGGCGTCTCGTCGCCTTCGGTCAGGAATGGCGGTTCGTGCACATCCATGCCGATGGCATGGCCCAGCCGATGACGAAAAGTTTCGCCGTATCCGGCTTCTTCAATCACCTGCCGCGCGGCGCGGTCGGTCGCTGTGGTCGTCGATTCGCCGGCTTTCAGCGCCGCGATGCCCGCCGCCTGCGACGCCATCACCAGGTCATAGACGCGCTGGGCTTCTTCGTTGGGCTCGCCGAAAAAGACCGTGCGCCCGAAGTCGTAACACCAGCCTTGATAGATGCCGCCGAAATCAAAGAGTATCGACACCGGCGGATCCAGCGCGCGCTGCCAGCTTGCCATGCGCTGCCCGAAGAGCAGGGGATGGTCCGGTCCGGAATTGTAGAGCGACGTGGTGAAGGATTGTCCCAGCGAGCCGTGTTTGCGCAATTGATAATTGATCTCTTCAACGATCTCCAGCTCGGTCATGCCTAGCTTCAGCGACGACAGCGTGTCGGCGAACGCCGCTTCGGTGATGCGGCCCGCTTCTTTCATCTCGTCGATATCGCGCTGCGATTTGATGACGCGCAGGGGGCGCAGCATGTCGGTGGCGGAGAGCCAGGTCGCGCCCGGCAGCAAAGGCTGCAAATTGGAGATGGTTTCGCCGCGGGTGAAATCGCTGATCGCCACGCGCGGGTTCTGCGGCAAATTGAAATCATCAAGGATGCCCTTGACCATCGCCGCGGGTTCGTCCCAATCGCCCAGCACACGAATGTCAATGCCCTCCAGACGATTCAGCCCGCCAAACTCGGCGGTCATGCGCGGCAGCGGCAGCACCGGCGCATGACGCGGGCTGATCCAGGCGCCCTCCAGCCAGTCGCCCGGGTGGATATTGTGCCCATAGTTGGGAATGTCACGCGGGACGCCGGTCAGGTATTGCAAGTCGGATGAGATGGGGATAAAGGCGAGATCGGCTTGGTCGGCGAGCATGGCTTGGAAACGTTGCAGTCGGTCTTTGGACATATGATTTCTCCTGAAATCTTGTCTTCACGCTTGTATATTAGCCTGTTTCAGCCGATATTTCATTCTTTCCGTCCGCAGTTGCCGCGGCGCTACTCGGTAATCGTTACCTTGGATAAGCCGCGCGGCGCATCCACCTCGTAACCACGCGCCAGCGCCACCTGCATAGCGAAGCACTGCCCCGGCATCACGGCCAGGATGGGGCTAAGCCATTCCAGAGTAGAAGGAATCGCCATGGCTTGCGTCCCTTGCCCAAGCAAGTCGCTATTGTTGCTAATGACAAGGCTTTCGGCTTGCAGCTCATCAAGCCGCTGGCACATATCCACCATGCCAGCGAGATTTTTGCCATGCGGCGCCACCAAGATGACCGGATGACCGTGATCAATGGCGGCGATGGGACCGTGCCGAAAATTGGCTTCGCTATAACCCTCGCTGGCGATGTAATTCAATTCCTTGACCTTGAGGCTAATCTCGCAGGCGGTGGCGTAATTGAAGCCGCGACCTAGTGTGATGAGGCGATTGATGTAGCGATAACGCTGCGCCCAATCAGCGATAAGCTCGCAGAGACTGAGCGTCTGCGCCGCCAGCTGCGGCAGCGCGTTTAATTCTTTCCACAGGGTGTCTCGAGGAGCCAGCGCGCTGGTCAACATAGCTATGACAGTCAGTTGGGCGGTGTAGGTTTTGCTGGCTGCTACACTTAATTCCCGCTCGGCCAACAGCGGCAGATGATATTGCGCCGCCTGCGCCAGCGGCGAGTCCGCGAAATTGGTGATGGCCAGCGTCAGGGCGCCCTGCTGATTGGCATCTTGCAGAACGGCGCGCACATCCGCCGCCTTGCCGGATTGCGAGATCCCGATGACCAGCGCCTTCGCCAGATTGGGCGGGCTGCTGTAGACGGTATGCAGGGATGGCGTCGCCAGCATGACTGGCAGGCGCAGCAAACTGCCAAACATATACTGGGCATAATGAGCGGCGTTATCCGATGTGCCGCGGGCGGCGATGCAGACAAAAACCGGATTGAAATCGCGGATAGCGGCTGCCGCCAATCGTGTATCCGCAGCTCCCTCGCGGAGCAGGCGGCGCAGGACATCCGGTTGCTGGGCAATTTCATTTTTCAAGTGCATGGTCTTCCTCGGCTTATGCCTATGGCGCCGCGCTCGGACTGCGGCTAGCCCTCTAGCGGTCGGTAGTTGACCCCGAGCGTATCCAAACGGGTCAGATGTCTTTGCAAGCGCGTTGCGAAAGCTCCGTAGTCGCGCTGCTGCGGATGGGTCCATAGCACTTCCGCCAGCGCGATGGCGCGCGGAAACGCCATGTATTCCAGATGATCCGATGTGGGAATGTATTCTGTCCAGAGATTGCCCTGCCCGCCCAAGATATGCTGTTTCTTGTCGTCGGCGATTTCCTCGGGCAGGACCACAAACTGATAGACCTTGCTCAGAGGCAGGTAAGCGGGCAGCGCGGGCGGCTCGCTAGCGAAATCTTCGGCTTGATAATAATCCAGGTAGCAATAAGTGGTGGGCGTCATCACCACGTCATGACCCGCGTTCGCGGCTTCGATGCCGCCGTCGCTGCCGCGCCAGCTCATCACCGTGGCATTTGGCGCCAAGCCGCCTTCCAGGATCTCGTCCCAGCCGATCAAGCGCCGCCCACGTTCGCCGAGCCAGTTGTCGAATTGGCGCACGAACCAGCTTTGCAGCTCGTCTTCGTCTTTCAGGTTTTCCGCTTTGATGCGCGCCTGGCAAGCCGGGCAACGCTTCCAGCGTTTCTTGGGCGCCTCGTCCCCGCCGATGTGGATGAACTCGCTGGGGAAAAGCTCAAGCACCTCGCTGAAGACGTCTTTCAGAAAACTGAATACGTCATCGTTGCCGGCGCAATAGATGTTGTCGTCGATGCCCCAACTTCTACGCACCCGATAGCCCTTGCCGACGCAGCCCAACTCCGGATAGGCGGTCAAAGCCGCCAGGCTGTGACCGGGCAACTCAATCTCCGGCACGACTGTGATGCCCCGTTCGCCGGCATAGGCCACCACTTCGCGGATCTGCTCCTGTGTATAGAAGCCGCCATAGGGCGCCCCATCGAATTTTCGGCGGTCCGTGGGCAGGCAGGTTTCTTCCCGGAACGCGCCGACGTCGGTCAGCTTGGGATATTTTTTGATCTCAATCCGCCAGCCCTGGTCTTCGGTCAGGTGCCAGTGGAAGGTGTTGAATTTATAAAAAGCCAGCAGGTCGATGAACTTTTTGATGAATGCCAGCGGAAACATGTGACGCCCGACATCCAGATGCAGTCCGCGCCAGCCAAAAGCCGGCGCGTCGCTGATACTTAGCGCCGGTATCCGCCAGTCTATGCCGTCAGCCCGTTCCGCCTCCAGTATTTGCGGCGGCAGCAATTGACGCAGGGTTTGGAATCCATGCCTAAAACCAGCCCGCGCAGAAGCCGATAGGACGACATTCGCGCTTGTAACCGTCAAACGATAAGCCTCGGGCGAAGCCAGGTCCTGCGCCTCGAGCAGGCGAATGACATTGCCGCTATCGACGGCGTCGCCGATCCCCTCGACCGGGAATGGAAAACCAGTCGCGGGGCGCAGATAGTTCGCCAGCATTTCGCCCAGACCCTTGTCGCGCGCGACTATCGCCGTATCAGCTTGCAGGGTGAAGCTGCCTTCGTTCGTTTCAATCGATTGCGGACGCGGGAACAAGCTGATTGCGGACATGCGCGGCTCCTTTTCGATTTCGACGTTCATTCTCTAATCTAAAGATCCTCAAGCGAGATGACGGCGCTCAGGTTATGCGGCTGATCGGGATTCTGGCCATTATGCAAGGCGCGATGATAAGCCAGGAGTTGCAAGACCGGCAGGTACAAGACCGGCGTATTCCAGCTCGGCTGGTCATCTGGCAGGGCGATATGGCGCGGCGAGTCAGTCGCATGCGTTCCGATGCCCAGGGTCCGCGCGCCCATGCGCCGCATTTCCCGCAGCACTTGCAATTCCTGCCGGGCGGACCTGGGCGAGATCAAGCCGATAACCAGCGCATTTTCCGCCACCATCGACATGGGACCGTGGCGGAACTCCAGCGTGTGAAAAGCCTCGCTGTAGGACAGGGACATCTCTTTCATCTTCAACATGGCTTCGCAGGCGATGCCATAGAGCGCATCCGAACCGAGAAAGAAAAAGCGCTCAATGCCCTGCTCTGCGCCGAGCGCTTCCGCCAGAGCGCCATAGGAATTCAAGATCCGCTGACAGCGCGCCGGCAATCGGGCGCTCGAAGCCCGCTCATACCCAGCCAGCGCGGCCGCCATCTGCTGCAAGACCAGGCACATGCTGCTGAAAGAACGTGTCTGGGCGACGCTCTTTTCGCTGGCGCTGTCAATCGCGAATGTCAAATCAGCCGCGAGCGCCAGCGGGCTGCCGCTATCACAGGTGACAGTGATGACAGGAGCGCCAATGCGGGATTTGAAGGCGGACCCCGCGCGTCGGGTTTCTGTGGTCGCGCCGGAGCGCGATACCGTGATTAAGACATATCTGCGCCCATGCAGATAGAGCGACTCCGGGAAGAGCAGCAATTCCGAGGCCGGGTGCGCCTGCGCGTCTAAGCCCGCCCCGCGCAGCAAACGCGCGGCAGTCAGCGCGAGATAATATGTGGAGCCGCAGCCGGTGACGACAACGCGATCGGGCTCGGCAGCAGCCATCAACTTGGCAAAGCCCGACTCGCGGGAATCGAAGACCGCGAGCGCATCCGCCCAGGTCTCTGGCTGGCTGTTGATCTCTTGTTGAGTGTGCTGGCCTGGGGTCACCCTTGGCTCCAAGTCGACTTGAGCGCATCGGCACGATTCTAGCAAAGATCAGCCACATCTCCCATGTTGGCGACAACGTGATTTCCGAGCGCATGTCATCACGCGCTTTAACTATACGGTATCAATGCCTCTTGGCTGAGGACATAACAGGTTTCAAATTACGCGGTATGGCGGCAATGGGGCAGCCAAAGCTGCCCCCTACAAGTATTATTTGTGTCTGAAAACTGTAGGGGCAACTCTGTGGACTCTGTTGAGAAACAGCCTCCATCACCCGGTCCCTTGCCAATAATGCGGCAATGGGAGTCTTATGACCTGTAGCGAGCCGTTAAGCCCCTCCCTCTTTATGGGGGAGGGGTTTGGGGTGGGGGTAAATTGAGTATTTCAACAGAGTCCTGTGAGTCGCCCATTGGCAAAAGGCTCGTATTTTGCGCAAATACATCCGTAGCGGACAAGCCTTACACAGCTCTTGTATAATTTGCATTATTTCTTTGAACTACTCAAGGATGAGGCTGCTGCGCAATAACAAGTACTGCGCCTACTGCGGACGGCTGAGCCGGCGCTGCAACTGCCACGAAGCCGGCAGCGACCTCCAGCGATTTATGGAACGCGGCGGTCAGGTCCGTGCCCCTTCTCGCCGCGTAACGCCGTACAAACGCGGCGTTCCGCCCCAGGTCAAACAAGCCGAACGGAGGAAGCTCCAGAAGCAGCATAAATTCTGGTACGCAACCCTGGCGCAAACAAACGGCGAACACTGCGCCAATTGCGGCGAGACGAAGGACCTGGTCTTGGATCATGTGATTCCCATCGCCAAAGGCGGCAGGTCTCGGCTAGGCAACCTGCAACTGCTTTGCGCTACTTGCAATCGCATCAAAGGCAAATTGGCCATCGACTGCCGCCCGGCTAAACATCGAGAATGACGCGCTTCTGAATAATGAGAATGGCATCAATATCTGTTTATCTCTTGTGCGCTCTGCGCGCTCTGTAGTTGATTTTCAGTTATCATTTGCGCCATTTCAGCCGCCATCAGTTCGAAGCGATTTCCCTGCAACGCATCGTTTTGCCAACTATTTGCCATCCCGCCAAAACGCGATATACTAATGATGTTCCGGTGCAAGCGGCCTTCTTTAGCCGCGCGCCGGCGTTGTATCTATCAAGAGTCATAGTCTGGAAAGGAATATCTCAATGAAAGGTAAGTTTTTTATCCTGATCGCGCTCATGATTTTCCTGAGCGCTGTTATAGGCGTTTCCGCACAGGACACGTTTTTTGGCAGGACGGCGGAGGAATTGTTCCCAATACCCGAAGTCGCCGAAACCGAATTGGAGCAAACGCTGGCATTTGAGGCGCTGCTCGGGGCGAACGTCCCAGACGGCCATGCTCTAGGCGAAGGCAAGACGATCACCTTCGGCGTCTTGGGTCAAGGCTCGCGCGGCGGCATCTCTGGCACCATCTACTTCTGGCGCAATGCCTTTGAAGCAGCCACCGGCGCCACCTTGGAAATCGTCGAAATCCCCTATAACCAGTTGGGCACGACCATCCCGGCCGACTTCCTGACCGGGCAATACACCTACGACGTCTTTATCGGCGCCGCCTGGCAGTATGGCGACTGGATTAGCAACGGCTGGATCCAGCCCATCGACCAGTGGATTGGCGATGAGCGCTTCACGCATTGGTCGCCCGAAGACACCGCTCCCGCTTTCCGCGCCCTGCTGCAATGGGGCGGCGAAACTTACGGCAGCCAGATGGACGGCGACGCGCAACTGCTCTACTATCGCCACGACATCCTCAGCGATCCCGAATGGCAAGCCGCCTACGAAGCCGAAGTCGGCGAACCCATGCCCTATCCCATCGTCACCTGGCAGGATTTGCTGGCCATCACCAGCTTCTTCAACGGCAAGGACTGGAACGGCGATGGCGATCCCGATGACGGCATCAGCCTGCATCTGGCGCCCGGCGGACAGGGCCACTTCCACTTCGCCACGCTGGCAGCGTCCTTCGCCGTGACCCCGTCTGATGGCGATGATCCCCGCGCCGTCAGCAAATATGACAACGTCTTCTGGTTCGATCCGGATGATATGACGCCGCTGATCAACGAGCCGGGCCACGTCATGGCGCTGGAATTCTTGCAAGAGCTGGCCGCCACAGGGCAGGAAGCGCAGTTCGGCTGGCAGCTGGGCGAGGCATGGGATAACTTCCTCGGCGGCAACGCCATCGCCACCTTCAGCTGGGGCGATGTCGGCTCGCTTTCGCAGAACGTAGAGCGCTCCGCCATCAGGGGCAGCTTGGGCGCCGATGTTACGCCCTGCTCCTCCGAATGGTATGACCGCGAGCTGGGCGAAGTGGTTGTGGACACAGAAAATCCCAATTGCGTCGGCAATACCACCGGCGGCTCCTGGCACCCGACTATGTCCACATTCACCGAGAACCCCGAACTGACCTATTTCTACATGTCGCTGATCGCCAACCCGTCAATCAACTTCTACAACGCCACCACCGGCTGGCAAGGCGTCGATCCCTGCTGCACCTATCAGCTCTATGAACCGCGCGGTACGGCAGTTTCCGAAGATTACACCGCCGTTGGCTTCGATGCTTCCGACATGGAGCGCTACATCAACGCTTATGGCTCCAATGTCTACGACAAACCGACTTCGGTAACCTACCTGCGCATTCCCGGCACGCTGGAATACATCCAGGAGACGCTGGATATCCGATTGTCCGAGGCGATGACGGGCCAATCCAACGCCCAAGAAGCGCTGGATAACACTGCCGAAGACTGGGAAGAAATCACCGACGACCTCGATGTCGACAGTCAGTTGGAGATCTATCAGCAATCCATCGGCTACGAAGGCGGAATGTAAGCCCCGCTGATCAGCAGAATTGTAGGGGCGACTAACCCGGTCGCCCGTCGACTGGCGGGCGATTTGATAAATCGCCCCTACATAGATGGCATTCCGATGGCATTCCACGGGATAGAACCATGACCAATAACAGAGCCAAATACTATTTCCTTATGCCTGGCGTCATCTGGATCCTGGCTTTCACCTTGTTCCCGCTGGTTTATTCATTTGGCTTGAGCCTGACCAATTATCGTCTGGGGAAAAATCCTAAATACATCGGCTTCGAGAACTATGCCGAGATCCTGGGCATCGGCGATGAGAAGGTCGACAAAAAAGCGCTAAGCACCGCCAGTTTCAGCGCCTTTCTTTTCCTCGGCAGCACGGCGGCCACGCTGTTTTTTGGCACTTTTGTCGCCTGGGTCTTTAACCACAATCTGCCCTTCTTGCGACAAATGCGCGCGATCATCACCATGCCTTTATTCGCCGCGCCTATTGCCCTTGGCTGGCTGGGCGTGGTCCTTTTCAACGAACAGTCGGGTCCCATCAATAATGTCTTGGAAGGCTTGGGCTTGGGGCGCGTCAACTGGTTTATCGAGCCGATGCCGGCGCGCTTTGCGGTCATGTTCACCGATGTCTGGCAGTGGACGCCCTTTGTCTTCATCGTTGTGCTCGCGGCCATGCAATCGGTCCCGGACGACCTCTACGAATCCGCGCGCCTGGATACCAAGTCGAACTGGCAGCTGTTCAAGTCGATCACCTTCCCGATGATCGCGCCGGCACTGGGCACGGTGATGCTGCTGCGCATGGTGGAATCGCTCAAGATCATCGACATTCCCTTCAGCCTGACCCGCGGCGGACCTGGCTCTGTCACGCAGACTTATGTTTATTACACATACGAAACGGGGCTGATCGGCAGCTTCCAACTGGGCGAGGCGGCTGCGCTGGCTTACCTGATGGTGGTGGTGGCGATTGTCATTTCTTCGATTTATTTCTATCGCGTGCGCGAGCGCTTCGAATAGCTGGGGATAGCTGGGGAAAAAGCGATGGCGGCTAAATCAAAATCACTCCCGCTGACAGAACCGCGCAGCGTCTTATCTCGCGCCTCGCTCGGCGACCGGCTCGTCATCGCGCTGGCGCTCATCTGCACCTTCATCGCTTTTTCGCCTTTCGCTTACGCCGCCTTGACCTCCTTGAAGTCCGAGTGGAAAGACGGCTCCATCATCCCCTTCTTGCAGTATGAGCCGACTTTGGAAAGTTGGGATCAGGAGTTCGGCTCCGGCGGCCGCGAGACGATGAAGGCTCTGCGCAACAGCACCTTGATCTCGCTTGGCGCGACAGCGGTGGCGACCTCGCTTGGCACGCTAGCCGGCTACGGTTTGGCGCGCTTCAAATACGGCATCGGCAACCGCAATCTGGTCTCCTGGTTTCTTTCGCAGCGCTTCCTGCCACCGGTCGCGACCTTAATACCATTCGTTTTGATGTTCCGCGACTTGAAGCTGCTGGATACGCTGCTGGGCATGGTCATCGTCAACGCCACATTCACCTTGCCATTCGCTGTCTTGATCATGCGCGATTACTTCGCCGATCTGCCGCCCGAATTGCGCGAGGCGGCGCTGGTGGATGGCGCCGGCGAGTTCACAACCTTTTGGCGTATCGCCCTGCCGCTGGCCAGACCCGCGCTGGTCGCGTCTACTTTGATCTGCTTCGCCTTCGCCTGGAACGAATTCCTCTTCGCCAGCGTACTCGCCAACCGCAACTGGAAACCTTATCCGATGCTGGTGGCTGGCTCGGACACGGTACGCGGCATAGACTTCGGCTTTGTCACGACGCGCATGCTGATCGCGGTCACGGTGCCCGTGATTCTGTCGCTGATGGTGCAGCGCTTCATCGTGCGTGGCTTGACCTTCGGCGCTGTGAAGGGCTAGTTCGCCGCAGAGGCGCGGAAGTAAATCCAACAAAATAATGTAAATGTAAGTACAACGCTTAGTCCAGATTTCGGGCGACCTGATAGGTCGCCCCTACATTACGACCTATCGTCGAGTTTTTCATGACTAACTTGGGTTTACTGAGGATCCTAGGTACGTGGTGGTGGTTGCGCGTCTACATTTCTTGGAACCGCTTAAACCAGCGCGCCGGCGGCGAATGCCAGCGATGCGGCTTGGTCGCTGACGGCGACGGCTTCCCGCCCCTTGAGCTCGGCGGCGATATTGGCGCTGACCCAGAGGTGTTCTAGCGCCAGCGTGTTCTTGATGCGCATGACGCGGGCGTCGCGGATCTGCGATGGATCGCTGCGGAAAGCGTCGAAGAGCGCCGCTTTGATGGTCTCTTCGTCGCTCTCGAAGACCAGTGGCATACGGCAGCGCAGCAGGAAGCCGCTAGTGAACATATTCTTCATCGTGATCGGAAAGTCAATTTTGTCAAAGAGCTTGCGCGACATGAAGTCGGCCAGCCCGTAAGTCGTGGCGTTGCCATGGGATTCCGGCGTCAAATCGAGGATGGCGATGCGCCGGATGCGCGGCGACTCGGGCTCGGGTTGGTCCTCGACCATCCAGCGGCCGATGATATTGGTATCCATGCCGGCTCCGCTGATGTTCTTGCCCATCTCGTCGATGATCAGCACATCAATATCGTGCACGGGCAAAGACGGCATCAGCTCGCGCGAGCGCTGCAGCAGACGTCGGTCGCCTTCGACAAGGGTATCGGCGCGGAAGCCTTCCAGCTGCGCCACAGCATGATAGCCATCTTCCACGACCCCGAAACCCGCCACAAAATTGATCTTCCCCAGCAGGTGTTCAGCGACGATCGGCATATAATCGCGCAAGCCGACGACGCCTTGCTGATGAATGGTGCGCGCGCCCGTCTCCTTGCCCAGCCCGATTGCCAGCATTTTCAGCAAGCCGCTCTCGTGCGGTCCGCGGAAATCGGTATGCAGCTTGGCTCGGTTGGTGATGATTAGCCCGTCGGCTTCGGCGACGTTCCTGTCGATATAGGCGGGCAGACCCGCGGCGGTCATGCCCATGTCGACCACTTCCATGGTAGCATGTACGGGACAGCCCACGGTCGCCTCGCTGATGCCCAAGCCATCGAGCGCTTCGATTTGTCCAGCCGGCGTACCGCCGCCGTGGCTGCCCATGGCCGGCACAATGAAGGGATGACCACCCGACCCTTTGACCAGCGCGACCAGCTTGCGAGCGATGCCGTCAATGCTGGCGATGCCGCGGCTGCCGAATCCGAGCGCGATGCGCTTGCCCCGCACCTGCTCCGCCAGCCCCAGGCGCCGCCATTCAGCCTCCAGCGTATGGTCGATATCGACTGGATCGCCCTTGGGCAATTCTTGCTTGACGGGATAAAGCATCGGGATCTTCACGTTTTCCATTGTCTAGCTCGCTTCACTTGGACTGTCGTTTGATTGTCATGCTACAAGTATTGTAGCGATTCGCTTGGACTTAGGCAAAGGGCAAGGGCATTCGCATCAAGTTGAATTTGCCTTGCTGTCACCCGGGCGATTCATGACTGCGCTCGATCGTCACGGGAATGCCAGATGCTTCAAGGCGCTGCCTCGCTATCACTATGTATTCCGGTGATATGTCGATCCCGATGAAATCCCTACCCTGCAATAACGCCATCTTGCCGGTCGTCCCGGAACCGCACATGGGGTCAAAAACAAGATCGCCCGGGTTGCTCCACGATTTGATGTGGTCATTGGCTAGTTTCTCAGGGAAAACTGCCGGGTGTTGGAAAGCGATCCTATCGCTCGTGGTGCCGCCCAAGCCGACCGCATAGGACCAGATATTGGTGCGGGTCTTTTCCTTTTTTAGCTCGCCCAGCTTTTTCTTGTTGATGCCATCAGGCAATTTATTGTGCGTGAGCATCTCGTAGCCGTGGCGCTGGGTCGGCACTTTGAGCGGATTAAAAGTTGCGGGCTTGCCCTTGCTAAGCACAAACATCATTTCATAGGCGTTGGTATAGGCATTGCTGCGCGTGAAGGGCGTATTTTTCTTCTGGTAGATCATGACATCGTGGGCGGAGAAACCGATCTCCTGAAAATAAATGGCTTGCCGAAACGATGTCAGGCTGCGTCCGCCCTGGATGCGGTCGCCGACTACCCAAACCAGCACGCCGCCCTCCGCCGTGACGCGAAACAGCTCATTGGCGATTTCCTCGAAGGGGAAATCATATCCCTTATAGTTTCGAAGACTGTCATAAGGGGGGGACGTTACTGTAAGTTGGATAGAAGATTCATTCCAGGTGCGCATCACATCGACGCAATTGCCGACAATTAGCTTACCCGTTCGGTAATCGGGACTTGCGCCATTCGATTTTGTAGAGGAAGCTGTGTCTTTTACGACGTCAACAGTCTTCTCTTTTAGTTCAATTCCTGAACCCATTTCTGCCCCTTCTCACGCTATCTTCTGTTTCTACATACCTCCAGATTCCGAAAATTCAAATATAGCCGTTGAAATAAATGCCACGCCATTTGGTAGATTGTCCATCAGGCAAATTATACCAAATCATCACAAGAGTGTCATAAGTTTAGAGCAAGTCCTAACATCTCTTTAGCCGCTTGCGCCGCCGCAGCTGCCTGCAAAGCGCGAATATCACGACCAGGTTGATCCCTTGCGTCAATGCGACGCCGCCCAAAAACGCATATAAGCCCGTCTGACAGGCGCTGTCCGGGCAAGATTGTCCCAGCGCCTGAGCGGCGACCAGCGCCAGCGCAAGTCCTATCAAGCTGCCGCAAACAGTGAGGACGAGGATGGCGATGCTTCGAATTATGATCGCTCTTATATCATGGCGAATCAGGTTTTTCATCAATGTCTCCTGGCGCGGAATCGACTGCCTTGAGACGAGTCTCGAAACAAAAATAGCACAAATGTTCGCAACCGTCAAGCATCTTGCCTTCGCCTACAGGACAATCGCATCAGATTTTTCTAAGCACCAAAGCTAAGCCGCGTTGTCCTCACCATGTCGCCGTGCTACAATTCCGCGCAATCGCTGATGGCTGGGGGGAATAATGGGCGGGAAGGTGATTCTGCTTGACGGCGGCATGGGACAAGAGATTGTCAATCGCGGCGGCAAAGGCGGATACGGCCAATGGGCAGTTGCCGCACTGGACGAAGAGCCCGATTTGGTGCGCCAAATCCACGCCGACTATATTGCAGCCGGCGCCGATGTCATCACCACCAATACTTATGGCACGACGCGTACGCGGCTGCGGCATGTCGGCATAGAAGATCGCTTGCGCGACTTGCTTGGCGTCGCCGGTCAACTGGCCACAGAAGCGCGGGATAGTTCCGCCGACCGCGATCTGCGCATCGCGGCAAGTTTGCCGCCGCTGGAAGCGAGTTACGCCAGCGATTTCGCCTTGAGTTTCGAGCAGACCGCCGAAGAATTCGCCGAACTCATGGACCTGCTCGATCCCTATGTCGACATCTTCCTGGGCGAGACGCTGTCCACGATCTTTGAGGCAAAGGCTTTCCTGCAAGCGGCGGCCGGGCGCGGCAAGCCGGCCTGGCTGGCGCTGACCCTGCGCGATCACGGCTCCAAGGCGCTGCGCGGCGGACCGCAGCTGTCCCAGGCGCTTGACGCTTTGGGCGCGGACGCGCCGGATGCGCTGCTCATCAACTGCTGTACGCCGGACAGCATTACCAGCGCTTTACCTACACTGAAAGCCAGCGGACTGCCCTTCGGCGCTTACGCCAACGGTTTCGTCGAGATACCCGATGTCTGGCAGGAGCAAGGGGGCGTCGCGCAACTGGCGACGCGCGGGGATCTGAGCCCAGAGCTCTATGCCCAAGAAGTCCGGACCTGGATTGCCGGCGGCGCGTCAATCGTGGGCGGCTGCTGCGAGGTAGGTCCGGCGCATATCGCGCGCTTGCGCCAGTTGATTGATGAACTTGACTAGGAGCGAGAAACCATGACACGAAAAACAGCCCTCATCACCGGCGCCGGGAGTGGCATGGGGCGGGCGATCGCGCTCAAATTCGCCCAAACCGGCATCCGACCGATCCTGGTAGGCAGAACGGAAGCCAAGCTGCGCTCCGTTGCCGAGGAAGTGGCGACGCGGGGCTTCCGCGCGGACCTGCATGTCCTGGATCTTAGGCACGACGACGCCATAGCCGCTTTGGGCGCAGAACTAGCCGATAGCCCGGTCGATGCGCTGGTCAACTGCGCCGGCGATTGGCTGATCGCCGCTCTGCAAGATACCAGCAATGCAGAACTCGATCAGATCTTGCGCACCAACCTGCGCGCCCCCTATATTCTGTCGCGCGCGCTCTTGCCCAATTTACGGCGCAGCGACAATGCCAGTATTATCAATATCGGCTCTATCGTGACCGCCATGTCCGCGCCGATGGTGAGCGCCTATACCGCGGCCAAGGTTGGGCTGAAAGGCTTGACGGCTTCACTGGCGGCCGAGCTGCGCCCGGAGATGATCCGTGTGGTGATGATCTCGCCGGGACCGGCGGATACGCCCATGCGCGACGCCGCCTCGCCGGGCATCGACAAGTCGCTGCTGGTGCCGGCCGATACCATCGCGGAGATTGTTCACACGGTGGTCACGTTGCCGCCGGGCATCACAACCAGCGACTTTGTGCTGTATTCAATGCGCTGGGAATAAATATCAGAGTTTGAGACGCGGGTCGAGAATGTCGCGCAAGCCATCGCCCAGCAGATTAATCGACAGCACCGTGATCATAATCGCCAGCCCGGGATAAGTGGTGACCCAAGCCGCCACCCGAATGTAATCGCGACCCTCGTTGAGCATCAGCCCCCATTCCGGATCGGGCGGTTGCTGGCCTAAACCCAGGAAGCTCAAGGCGGCGCCGGAGATGATAGCGCCGGCCACGCCGTTGGTCGCCACGACGATGGTTGGCGCCAGCACGTTGGGCAAGATATGCCGCGCCATGATACGCCCGGACGACGCGCCCAAGGCCTGCGCCGCGATGATGAAATCCAATTGCTTGACCGACAAGGCGCTGCCGCGCACGACGCGGGTATAGACAGGGATCGACGACAAGCCGACGGCGATCATCACGTTTTGCAAGTTGCGCCCCAGCACTGCGATGATGACCAAAGCCAGCAGAATGCCCGGGAAAGCCAGCATCATGTCGATGAAGCGCATAATCAGCACATCGCTCCAGCCGCCGATATAGCCGGCGATCAGACCGAGAAGCGTGCCCAAGGTCGCGCCGATAGCGACCGAGACGATGCCCACTTGCAAGGAGACGCGCCCGCCATAGAGAATCCGCGTCAGGATGTCGCGGCCCAGGTTGTCGGTGCCGAGCAGGAATTCGGCGTTGGGCGCTTGCAGGCGATGACGGCGGAACTGCTGCGTCGGTTCATAGGGGCTGATCTGCGCCGCCAGCGCGACCGATAAAATCACCAAGCCCAGCACGACGGCGCCGGCCATGACATTGCGCGAGCGCAGAAATCGCTTGAGGAAAAGCGACCAGCGACTTGACCCCGAGTATGCTAGGTTCGCGGGGGGAACGGGGACCTCAGACATAACGAATCCTGGGATCAATGAAAGCATAGACGATATCCACCACGATATTGACGAAGACGTACATCAATGCGATGAAGAGCGTCGTGCCTTGGACCATGGTGAAGTCCTTCTGCAACACCGCCTCGACGTACTTCTGGCCGATGCCGAGCCGGGCGAAGATGGTCTCGGTGATAACTGCCCCGCTAAGCATGTTGCCCAACATCAAACCCAGAATAGTCACGACCGGGATTAAGGCGTTTCTAAGAACGTGGCGGATGACCACCAAGCGCTCGCTGATGCCTTTGGAGCGCGCCGTCAGCACGAAGTCCTGACTGAGCGCCTCCAACATGCTGGAGCGGACCATGCGCGCCAGCGAACCCGCCGAGACCAAAGCCAGCGCTGTCGCCGGCAGGATCAGCCGTTCGATGCCGCCCTGACCAATGGCGGGCAGGACGCGCAACTGCACGGCGAAGAGCAGGATCAGCAAGAGCGACGACCAGTATACCGGCATGGAGATGCCCACCAAAGCCAGAGCCATCGCTAGCGTATCAATGACCGTGTTGTGATAGAGCGCGGCGATGATGCCGACGCTGATGCCAATGAAAGCCGCGATCATGAGGGCTGCGGCAGCCAACTCGATGGTCCAGGGCAGGCGGTTGAGAATCTGTTCCAGGACCGGCACATTGGTCTGCAAGGAACGCCCCAGATCGCCCCGCAAAGCATTGCCCATATAGCTCAAATACTGGACATGCAGCGGGCGATTCAAGCCCATGTCTTCACGCACTTTTTCCAGCAGTTCCGGCGAACTGCGTTTGTCGCCCAGGAAGACTTCGGCGGGATCGCCGGGCGTCAGGTGCAGCATCAAAAACACGGCGACCGTCACCAGAAAGACGGTGGGTACGGTTTGCAAGAGGCGGCCCGCGAGATATTTGCTCATTTTAAGTGACTCAATATGACAACTGGAACGCGAAGCAAAGTGGTCGCAAATCGCGAGTGGGCTGAGTTGATTTAAGGTTTCTTACAAGGGTAACGACCAACCTTCATCAGCCCTAGTCTTTCGATTACGCGGTCTTCGGAATTGATCCGCATAACGGCGACAGTCGCGCGACCCTCAGGGCTAAGTCCAGTAATTTGACCATCTGACCTTACCGCAAAATGCAAGTTCCAAGCTTGCTGCCGCGGATGAAAAAGTTTCGTGGCCTCGCCGGTATTTGGATCCAGCGCGGCGACATTTGGACCCTTGTAACCATTGCACTCCGCGCAAGCCAGGCACAGATTGTCGATCTGATCCCCTCCTCCGTGCTTGACGGGAACGATGTGGTCAATCTGGAATCCGATTAATCGATCAGTTTCACCTAAACGGCAGTATTCGCAGCAGCCGCCGGAAAGAAAGTGGACTTCCCGAACTAACTTTAGGCTTACGGTCACTGCTGCTGGTTCCGAAGCTCGAGTCGGGTCTTCACTTTGAGAAGACCCATAAATTGATCTGC
Organism: Phototrophicaceae bacterium; assembly: GCA_965232245.1. Taxonomy (GTDB): domain Bacteria; phylum Chloroflexota; class Anaerolineae; order Aggregatilineales; family Phototrophicaceae; genus UBA6055. The sequence continues at coordinate 77,888 of CBDDPG010000002.1, forward strand.
CTGCAGGAATTCATGCAGCTCGAGCTTGTCATCTACAGATAGTTCGCTCTCGCGGTTTTGCACCAGCAAGAATTCTACCCTCGCCTGCAAATCGGGCGGGATGAAATAGGCTAGCACTTCCTCATCCGACGGCTTGCATGCCAAGAACTCCGCGATGACATCACTTACTGTACGTATCGGCGCGTCAATCATGAGCCGCTCTCTTCCTTATTGTCAGCGTCAGCAGTTGACGCTTCACCCTTGCTTTCCGCGCTGGCTTCAACACCGTTGTCAGCGTTCTCCTGCTCTAGCCGGCGATTGATCTTGACTCGGAGGCGCGTCAAGACGTCGTCTACAAAACGGAAATCGCCTAACTCCTCGCGCTGCGCGGCGGTCAAGCGGCTTGTGGCGTCGATCTCGATCAAGGCGTCGAGGCGCGCCTGGAGCCCGGGCGGGAGCGTGTAAGCGAGCAATTCTTCATCCGTGGGTCGCGACGCCAAGAAATCCGTTACCACATCAAAGACGCTTCGGGTCGGCGCATCCAAAGTTTTGGTCCTCCGTCAATTCCGCGCTTCCAGTATAACCGATCAGGCGAAATGAGAAGACAGGGCGCCACTCGCTGCCCTGTCTTCAAATACCTGTGTCGGTGAGCTTTACATCCCCACACTTGCGGAATAGAAGTTGGGCACAAAACCGCCGCCCAGGATCGTCACATTATGCACATCAGGCGTGCTGGCGTAGAGCACGACCGGGTCATTGAAATAAACCATGACGACCTCGTCCGCCAGTTTTTGCTGGATATCGGCATAAGCGGCCGCGCGCGCTTCCGCATCGCCGATGCCTACGGCGGCGTCAATCATGGCATCCATGTCAGCGTCCTGATAGTTGTTGCGGTTGGTGCCGCCGCCGGCATTCGACGAATGATAGAGCGTGCGGAAGACGCCGTCGGGATCGGTCTGCGTATCCCACCATTGCTGGGTATTGTGCTCGCCGGCGCGGACGACAGTCAGGTAAGCCGCGATATCCGCCAGGTTGATCTGGAAGTCGATGCCGATGGCGTTGAGATCTTCTTGCAAGAATTGCGCTGTCGCCGCGCTCAGCGGTCTATCAGGCGACCAGTGTTCGATGGTCAGCGCGACGCCATCGCGTTCACGGATGCCGGTCTCGTCATTCATGACCCAGCCCGCTTCATCCAGAATCGCGCCCGCCGCATCGGGATCGTAGGGATTGACCTGGCACCAAACATCGCTCCAGCCGAACATCGATTTCGTTAGCGCGCTGCATGCCTTGGAACCCAGCCCGTCGTAGACGATATCCTGCATGATGTCGATATCAATGGCTTGGGCGATCGCCTTGCGCACCGCCAATTCGTCCGTGGGCGACTTGATCTGGTTGAACATGAAGGAATAGCCATGTCCAGCTTGATCGTACTGCGTCACATTGAAGTCCGGGCTTTCTTCCAGCCGCGCGACATCGAGGCCCGGGATATTGTCGATCATATCGACTTCGCCGCTTTCCAGCGCGGCGATGCGCGTGCCGGGGTCGGTCAGGATCTTGAAGATCAAACGGTCGATATCCGCTGGTCCAGAGCGCCCGAAAACGGCTTCGTTGCCCCAGTTGTAGTCCGGGTTCTTGACCATCACAACTTCAGAATCCGCCGTGTAAGAGTCGAAAACGAAAGGTCCCGTGCCAACAATGCCGGAAAAACCCCAATCGGCGCCCAGCGCTTCAACCGCCGTTGGTGAAATGGGTCCCAGCTGCGGATGCGAAACCCCATCCAAGAAAGCCGCGTTCGGCGACGAGAAACGCACGGCGATCGTATGCTCGCCCAGCGCCTCGGATTCGGCATAAGGACCGATGAAGCTGAAAGCCATCTGGGACTTGGTATCGGGATCGACGATGCGGTCGAAGGTGTATTTGACCGCTTCCGCATTGAATGCTGTACCGTCGTGGAAGGTTACGTCATCTCGTAATTCAAAGACGTACTCCGTCGCGTCTTCATTGACGGTCCAGCTGGTGGCGAGACCGGGATGGAAGACACCGAGCGGTTGCTGCTTGACCAAGGTATCGAAGACATGCCCAACAATCACTTCCACGCTGGAGAAGGTGGTCGCTGTTGGGTCCAGCGTGTCCACGCCACGGCTGATGCCAAAGGTCAAAGTTGCGTCCTGCGCCGAAATCGGCGCGACCAGCGACAAGAAAAGCAAGATGGCGAGAACCAGAGTAAAGAAACGAGAAACTGCGGACTTGCGCATGAGGAACTCCTTCTTAAGAAACTCATTTGACGGGGAATTGATTTGGCGCGGCGGCGCAATCGCGCCATTGGACATCGCCGACAAGCTCCCGTCAGTTGGGAAAATGTCGACAATATACTATGATAAAGAGTATAGGCATTGAGTTTGGCGCTGTCAAGAAATCGGGCAGGGGGCGAGAATGGCAAGTATCCTGGAAGCGTTGCGCTGGCGCGAGATTCCCATCGGCGTAACATCGGCTTTTGGCGCAGCCAGCCTGCTGATGGGCGAAATCGGCACGGGCGGACCCGGGGTCTTGATCACAGCTGGCATCCACGGCGACGAAGGACCCTGGGGCGCTTGGGCGATCCAAAAACTGCTGAGCGGCATCGACGAGAAGGACCTGCGCGGGTTCATCCGCGTCGTGCCGATGGCGAATCCGCTGGCGATGCAAGCCGACAAGCGCAACGCGCCCGTCGACCAACTCGATCTCAACCGCGTTTTCCCCGGCGATGAACAAGGCTCGTATACCGAGCGCATCGCCCATATCTTGGCGACAAGCGGGCTCGAGGGCATCGACGCTGTGATCGACTTGCACGGCGGCGGCAGTTGGTGCGTTAACGCTTTTGTTTTTGAAATGGCAGGCGGGCCGGAGCTCTCGCTTTGCTTCCCAGCGCCATTTATCGTCAAAGCGCCGGCCCGCGCTGTGAGCCTGACGGGATATGCCCGAACACGAGGCATGAAGGTCACAGCGGTTGAAATGGGCGGGCGCGGTCCCAGCGAGCGAGCATGGGCAGAGCGAATCGCAGAGGGTCTATTACGCGCCCTTTGCTTGATTGGCGTAGTTGATGCCGAGCTTGCGCCGCCGCCGGTTGAGCCGCCCATCGCGGTCAGCGGGACGACCGTTCTGCGGCCCCAGCAGGGCGGCATCTTCCTGCCGGCGCTGGATGCCGCGCATATTGGCGCTATAGTTGAGCGAGGCGCCTTGTTGGGATACCTGCGCCATCCGGCGACATTCGCCCTGCTGGAAGAATTCCGCGCGCCCTTTGACGAGACGGCGCTGCTGCTGCTGCGCCCCTTCGTGGCGCAGGTCGAAGCCGGCGCCATGACTTATGTCGTCTCTCAACCCGTCCGCCAAGAGTAAGAGGAAAATCCCCCATGCCCGACAAATTACGAGTTGGCGTGATCGGCGCGGGGCGCTGGTCCAAGAGCGCCCATCTGCCCGGTTTCCAACGGTCGCCGCATTGCGATGTTGTCGCGATCTGCGATTTGAACGAAGACTTGGCGAAAGACGCCGCCGCCCGCTTTAATATCGAAAGCGTCTACACGGACTACGAAAGGATGCTGGCTCGCGCCGATATCGACGTCATCGACGTCTGCACGCGCGGCGGCATCGGGGACAAGAACAACCACGAAGCGCTGGCTTTCGCGGCGTTGGAAGCCGGCATGCACTGCCTGTGCGAGAAGCCGGTGGCCCACGATTACCGCAGCACTTGGCGCGCGCAGGAGATCGCCGCGTCCAAAGGGCTGAAGACCAAAGTCGGCTTGACCTTTCGCTATGCGCCTTCCATGCAGTATATGCGCGATCTGATCGCCGAGGGCTTTGTCGGCGAGCCCTTCATCTTCAACGGCTACGAGCAGAACTCCCAGTTCATCAGCCCGACCGAACCGGTCACCAAAGTCGATCTGATACCAAAAACGGAGAATGAGCAGATCAAGGTCTCGTCGATTGAAGGTTATGGCGCGCCTATCATCGACCTCAGCTTGTGGTTCATGGATAGCCCGCTCAAGAGCCTGGTGGGCTTGCTCTACAATTTTGTGCCCTACCGCACCATGCCGGGCGGCCAGCGCATCCGCACCAATATCGACGACGGCGACGTCTATATCGGCGAATACAGCAAGGGCGGCTTCTGCACCATTCAATCCAGTTATGTGACGGTCAACAGCTATCCCGGCCTGGAGGCGCGCATGTATGGCTCGCAGGGGGCTTTATTGTGCCGTTTGGGCGCGGAGTTGGAAAATCAAGAGGTCTTGCGCCAGTCGACCAGCCCCGACGCGGCCGAAGTCGAATATGTCGAGGTGGAGATCCCCGATAGCTATTTCCCGCCGGGTTATAGCCCGGGCGAGCCTTGGCCCCCCATGTTTTATGCCAATTTAGTGCACAACTTCATGGAAGAGATCGTCAATGACAGTGAGGAGAATCAGGGCAATTTCGCGCAGAGCGCGCGCGTGCAAGAGATCATCAACGCGGTGGAGATTTCGCATCGGGAGCGGCGCTGGGTGGATTTGCCGCTGGCTTGATTGGCTTGATTGAAGAGCGATTGAAGAGCGATTGAAGAGAAAAAGAACAAGGGCGACCGAGATGGGCCGCCCTTCTTGACTATCGGCTCTTACATATCGTGCATATCAGCTAGGCTGACGGTGACGCGGATGAGCGTCGGCACACGCGAATAGCTGAAGCCGTCGCCGCTGTCGGCGATCCGCTGCACGACGCCCATTTCATCAGCGCCGGTGTTCGCCGCGGCTTGGCGCGGGGCTTGATCTGCGCCGACACCCGGTTCCTGGTTGACTTCTGTGCCAGCATCCCATAGATCGACAATGCCCGTCTGGTCAAGCTCAATAGGATTGCCCATGTCGTCAAATAGCAGGATGCCATTTTCGTCCGGCGCGAAGAAGAGATCGTTGGACTGGACGAACATGGCGGCGAAGGACAGGCGATCGCCGGGGGCGGCGCTGAAGCTGAAACTGTAGCTGTCGCCGGGGAAGGCCGGTCCAGGACCATCCGCGCCATCAGGCACGGCTTGTACGCCGTGATTCATATCCATCAGCGATTCCGCCAGCGCCGCGGGGCTGCCGTCTTCCGCCAGCGATTCCAAGCCGGCGCCGCGGTCGGGCTCGCCGCTGGTGAAAAAGACGCCCGCGCCCATGGTGTCGCCGTGGACTGCCCAGATGACCGGCGCGATGGGCGTGGCGAAGCCGTCGATGCCATAGAAGCCGACCAATGCCGATGGATCGCCATCTTCCGCCAGATGCTCCAAGCCATTGCCGTAGATCTCATAGCCGGAAGTGAAGAGTGCGCCGTACTTCATGCCCATGTCGTCCATTATGTGGGCAGCCGGCGATTCGACGACCCAGAAGATGGGCGTGATTGGTGTGGGAACCATGGCATCGCCCGAGACGTTTTCGATACGAACGGTGATTTCGCCCATGTCGCCGGGGCTCAAGCTCACCGCGACGATTTCACTGGCGGCGGGGTAAGCCATGCCGTCATCAAGCGCGCTGACAGGACCTACAGCGCCCATCTCATCGTCGCCGGTGTTCGCTGCGGTTTGGCGCGGCGCTTGCTGATCGCCTTCGCCGAGGGGCTGATTGACTTCTGTGCCGGCATCCCAGAGCTCAATTTGGTCGCTGACATCGCCGCTGATGGCATTTCCATCTTCGTCAAAGAGGGCGATGCCGGCTTCGTCCGGCGCGAAGAACAGGTCATTCGATTGCGCCAGCATGGTGGCGAAGGTCAAGGTATCGCCGGCTTCAGCCCGGATGACAAATTCATAAGCGCCGCCGGGCAAGGCCGGTCCCGCACTTTCGCCACCGACGGGCACAGCCGCGACGCCGGCGTTTTCGAGCAAGCCGATGCCAGAGATATTTTCGATAGTCACGGTGAAGCTCGCTTCGTGGCCATCGGCAAAGGCGCTGCCGCTGACAAGCAGCAGCAAGGCGGCGATTAGAACTAAATTACGCATGAGAATTCTCCTAATGTTTGGAAAACAAGAGTTTCCGACATCTGAAGTCTAATTGCGGGAGCTTTCAGGCATATTAATAGGATATTACAAGTAGATAACGGGGCGCGGCCTGCGTCATCATAGGGGTCAAGATCAGGGACTGCAATGCAAGCGCTCGTCTTTATGTTAAGTTATGCCGATGAAGCAAACCTGCGCTTGCCAGCCCCTCCGCCGCCAAGCGCGACGCCAGCATCTCATAGGCGCCGTCCCAGAGATCCGCCGCCAGCCAGCGCCGCCCCAGGCGCTCGGCGGCGACAAGCGTGCTGCCACTGCCGCAGAAAGGATCGAGCACGATATCGCCTGCCGCGCTCGACGCCCGGATGATGCGCTCGTATAGCGCCAGCGGCTTTTGCGTGGGATAGCCGGTCGCTTCCGCTTGGTTGCCGCGCAGGGCGGGTATATCCCAGACATCGCGCAGGGCAGCCATACGATAGACGCCCTTTTCATCCTCGTCGAGCGAGATATTGGAAAAACCGTATTTATGCGACAGGTAAGATTTCTCTTGCTGCGGATGAAAGGTGTAGGCATCTGATTTGCTGTAGAAGAGTATGGTATCGTGCTTGCGGCCGAACCAGCGCTTGCTGGTTCCCCCCGTCTTGTAGAACCAGACGATCTCGTTGCGGAAGTTATGCAGTCCGAAGATGGCGTCCAGCGCCAGCTTGACATAAGCCTGAGCCGTATGGTCGATGTGCAGGTAGAGGCTGCCATCCTGGCGCAAGACGCGATGCAGCTCCAGCAGGCGAATGCCCAGCCAACACAGGTAAGCGCCCATGCTCTCGTCGGCGGTCTGGCGCGCCGTTGCGATCACAGCCCAAAGCGCGGGACAATTGCCTTTGATGTCGTTAATCCATTCGTCGTGCAGGTCGCGCTCCCAAGACCAGCGATCGCGGAAAGCCTCGCCGAAGTCACGGCCCTTGTTGAAGGGCGGGTCCGTCGCGATGAGATGGATGGATTGCTCGGCGATAGCGCGCAGGAAGGGCAGGTTGTCGCCTTGGTAGAGTGTGCGATTGTACTCGGTCATGGGCGCCAGAGCGTCACCTCGATGCAGCATTCGCCATCGCCAAGTTTATATTGGCAGAATATGCAAGCAACAGCAGACGGATGTCTGCTGATGCCGGCCGCAATCTTGATATTCAGCCTCTTTTTTATCAAACTGGAATTTGCGGTAGCCGAAGGCGTTTGATATTTTGTGAGCGCGGTAGCCATTCTCGTTGCCGCCGAGCGGCTGTGCGAGCGCGTCACAATCGCAAACGTTCGTTCAGACACCTAGTCCAAAACCTTCTGATACACGTTGCTCAGATTGTCGTTGATCACGTAGGCCAGCCCACGCGCTGTCAGTTTGGAGTCCTCGGTCAAGACTCTCGCCTGATAGCTCCAGCCCTCGGGCAGGTCAAGCCGCTCGCCCAGGGTTTCAAGATCGTCGATGGTCAAGCGTGGGTCAACGATGTGTGAGTAGGACTGCATGCGATACACATCGCCTTGCGGCGAGGTCAATTCATACACCATGCTGCCGGACGAGTAGGTAAAGGTAGTGCTGCGTCGCACTCCGGTCTCGGTGTGGAAGGCGCTGCCGAAGGTTCCTTCCCAGTGCTCGGTATCGATTGTCGGTCCCAGCGTCATTTCGATCCCGCCAAAATCAGCTGTCTTGCCGGCGGCCGATTCACCTTCTCGCGCAATTTTGTTGATCACCCAATAACGCGGACCGTTGAGCTTCATCCCCACGGCGCCTAAGGATTCGGCCATCGCATCGGCGTCGAGTTCAGCCCACAACTCGGCCGGGCAAGCATTTAAGCCGAGCGTGTTGTAGACCTCGACATTGAGTGTGAGCCGGGTTCTGAAGACGGGAATGACTTCGCAGTAACGGTAATTGCGCAAGTCGGCCGGCGGCGCCAGGAATTGTGATTGTGTGATTTCCGGGACCATGTTGGTCGCGGGGCTGTCCGACGCCGATTCAGCGTCTCCGGGGCAGCTGCGCGCTTGATTGTCCAATGCGCTGACTTCCTCCGCGCACGCAAATGTCAGCACAAATTGAACTGTTAAGGATTGATCAGTGGCGCCGGCGTTGGCATCCGCGTTCATCGATCCGTAGCGAGTCACCTGATACGTGACCGGATCTTCGTCCAGCAAGGGTGTGCGGATATTAAATCCTTGACCCTCCTCGATACCGCCGACCTTCATGGATATGCCGTCGTCAAGCAACGCGCCTTTGACCCACATGCAGCCTTCGTATTCTTCCTGCGCACCCAGTTCGCAGTTCAGATACCCTTCGCCGCCGAGAATCCAGGCATGTTTCACCCACCATGCGCCCCTGCCATCAGCTTCCGTCAGTTCTGCTCCGCTTCCATTCAGGTAGACTGCGTTGGGATGAAAACAGGCGGTGTCGCCTGAGGGCGTTTCGGCGCACTCCCCGGGGCCAACCTGCGCTGGGGATAGAATCCGTCCCATCACCCGAGATTGAGCGTAAACGGTGGCAGTTCTGGTGGTGGCGTCAATGTGCATGTCGTTGATGATGGTGGCCGGCACGGGCATACCCTCAAGTTGCATTTCCGCCACCCAATAGCCATCGTGCAGCTCGAGCAGCGCAACATGAGACCTTGCTGAATCAGTTGCCTCCTGCGCCGAGACTGCGCCCGATGCCAGCGCCAAGAGAATAACCAGCATGAGTAGATTCAGTGTTTTGCGCACTTGTTGCTTCTCCTTTACCTTGTTCAGTGGGACATGTATGTTATTATACTGAGATAAGAAACATATGTATATTATTATCTGGCATGGTATGGCATCGTAACCGGGCTGTCAAGCGACTCTGAACAAGAGGAACAAAAGCGGAAAAATGTACCATATCAAGAATGATCAACGCTCAATCCGTTCCAGCGAAATGCTCTACGACGGCTTGACGAAATTGATGCGCGAGATGCCCTTCGACTCAATCAGAGTCAAAGACCTGGTAGCGGCGGCACAGGTCGGGCGCACCACCTTTTATCGTAATTTCGATGAAATTGTGGATGTGCTGCGATTGCGCTGCGACCGGGTTTTTGAAGGTCTGCTGGAGTATCTTATCGAGTATGTGGCGTCATACAGCGGCGAATCGCGCGCCTACCTGATCAAGCCATTACTGCGCTACTTCTATTTGCATTCAGAAATCATCGAGTTGCTGATGCTTGCCAAGCGGCTGGATATTTTTCAGGCGTCATTCCACCGAGCTCTGGAACCCCTCAATATACAGAGCGCGGCACATCTTGATGTTGACCCGGAATTCTTGAGTTATGGCATAAGCCTGCGCATCGGCGTCGCGACCAATATTCTGCTTCACTGGATCGAAACAGGGAAGAAACATCCCCCCGATGAATTGGCTGACAAATTGGTCGCAATGATGGAAAACCCGGTAACGCTCAAGCATTTGCTGGGTGTCAGCGTCTGACCGCTTTTTGTGTCACGGCGTCCAAATCGTGGCTTCAATGAAGCGCTCGCCATCGCCATCGGGCCGGTCGTTGAAGTAGTAGGCGGCCACGACCGCGCCATCATCGCTCGCGGCAGCCCGCGCATAACCCATATCGCCATTGGCGGCGCCAGCGCGCAGCGTGATTTCCCCGCTCCAACTCAAGCCATCGTCTTCGCTGATGCGGGCGGCGATGGTGTAGGGTCGATCGCGGTTGCCGTAGATCAAGACCAAACGCCCATCGGGCAGCCGCTGCAAAGCCGGCGGATTGCCGCCGTGACCCGCTTCATGGAAGCGGGTTGGTCGGTTGACATATTGCCAGGAGCGTCCGCCATCGTCCGAGGCATGCAAGTCAATCCAGCTTGCCCCGCTCGCGCCCTGGCGACAGCGGCTGGCGCACAAGATGCGTCCGCCCGGCAATTGGGTGCTGGCGGGCATGATGGCGAAGTCGCCGCGCCCCTTCGGTTCGCCGCCGACACCCGACAGCAGCTCAAATGATTGAGCGCCGTCCGCCGTGCGAACGCAGATGACCTTGCCTTCTTCGCCATCGGCTTTGTTGGCGGTCAAGAAGAACAGGGCTTCGCGCTCGCCCTGAATGATGACGTCGGTGCGGGCGGCGATGCCGGTCTGCCCGAAGATCGGCAAGCGATAGGGTCCATCCCAGCTGCGGCAGCGGTCATAAGAGACGTAAAAGAAAGAAAAGACGCCGCGCCCCAAGCCGGTGCGCGCCGCCATCAAGGCGAAATCGCGCTGCTGGAAACGCAGTGGCTGGGGCGGAATGACAGCCCTGCGCGCATCCATCACTTCCGCCAGGCGCAAGCCTTCGTCCATGTGCTCATCGGCTGACAAGCCCCGTCCGCCAGGGCGCCTGCCATTGAAGTCCTCAATTTGCCAAGTACAGCCGCCGTCGCTGCTGCGGGCTTGCATATTCACGAAGGGCTGGCTCTTGTCGCGGGCGTGGCCCCGCGCCACGGTCTTGTGATAGCCGAGCGTGAAGCCGACGACGATCTCGTCGCCCCATGCCCACATGCCATAATTGGCGGGCCAGCCAGCGAAGCGCCCGGGCTCGCGGTAGATGGTAACTTGTTGCGGCACTTAAGCCTCCAAGTGGCACATCATCTGGCGGATTTCGCCCAGATGATAAGCGCTGTGGGCGATGATGCCCAGCATGGAAGACAGTTCCCTGATGCCACCCCAGCTCTCAGCTTCATCAAGATGGCTCTTGACGCGCTCGTAGGTCCTGCGCAAGTCCGCGAGCATGGCGCGCCACTCCGCTTCTGTGACGGCGCTGACGCGCTCCCAGATCTCCTCCCAGTTGACATAGCTCAGGTCGCGGCCGAACATGCGGTCTTCCAACACGCGCAGATAATAGTCGACATGCGCGACATGGGCGGCGATAGTGGCGCAGCCGCCCATGGACTGCGAGGCTTGGGCGGCTGAGATCTGCGCCAGCGTCTCGAAGAGGGATGTGCCTTTGTCGAGATAAGCGCCCTGAACGTTTTCGAATGTTTCGACCAGCAAGAATTGGAATCCGCGCGCGACTTCTGTGATGGGGATTTGCTCGGGCATGGTGTGGGCTCCTCTCTGACAATTGAAATCCGGAGATAATAGCGCAAGCTGCTTTCTGGCTCGGTGGCGCGCTTGGGATTGCTCGCCAGCTTCTATTATAATCTTGATGCGCGCGCAAGACTCCGTTCACATTTGCCGAATAGCATAAGGACATGCGACGAGGTGAAAGGAACAAGCCCAATGAGCGAGAAAATCGTGAAGTCGGAAGCGGAATGGCGCCAAGAGCTCAGCCCAGAGCAGTACGCGATCTTGCGGCAGCAAGCGACCGAACATCCCTTCACAGGCAAATACGTCAATTCCAAAGCCGAGGGCGTCTATGCCTGCGCGGCTTGCGGGCAGGAACTGTTCGCCTCGTCCGCCAAGTTCAATTCCTTTAGCGGCTGGCCCAGCTTCTGGGATGTGGTCGCCGAGGGCAATGTCGAACTGCGCGAGGACCTCAGCCACGGGATGCGCCGCGTCGAAGCCCTCTGCAGCCGCTGCGATTCGCACCTGGGCCATGTCTTTGATGACGGTCCGCGCGACAAAACCGGCTTGCGCTATTGCATCAATTCCCTGGCCCTCGATCTGAAGGAAAATGGGCGCAACGAATGATTGACGCCCTTTTGCTAATATCAATACAGTGGCAATGAACCCGAAAAACGAACGTCGCCAGCGCTACCGACACCAGCGGCAAATCCCCACGCGCTGGCGCGACAACGATGTCTATCACCACATCAACAACGTCATCTATTACGAGTTCTTCGACACCGTCATCAACGGTTATCTGATGGACGCCGGCGGGCTGGATTTCAGCGCGGGCGAAACCGTCGGCTTCGCGGTCGAGACGCATTGCCAGTTTCTCAAGCCGATTCGCTTTCCCGAGGTGGTGGAGGCTTGCCTGCGCGTGGGCAAGCTCGGCAATTCCAGCGTGCGCTATGAAATCGGCATCTTCAAGCCGGGCGATGAGGAGCCGGCCGCGGTCGGTTACTTCACGCATGTCTTCGTGGATCGGCTGACGCGGCAGCCGACGCGGATCGCGGGGGAGTTGCGCCGCGCTATGGAAGCGCTGCTGGTCAGGGGCGCCTAGGGTCGCGTAGACTCTGACCCGCCGACATTGCCCCGTCATGCACGCCCAGGTAGTCCTTGATCGTCTCCTCGTCATTGAGGCAGTCCTGAGCACTGCCTTCGAATGCCAGGCGTCCCTCGCGCAAGACAAAGGCATAATCGCAATACTGCAAGACACGCCGCGCGTTCTGCTCCACCACCACCAGCGTAATACCCTGCTGGCGCAAATCCTGCAAGACGCGGAAGACATCGCCCGCGATAGCCGGCGCCAAGCCGGCGCTCGGTTCATCCAGCAGCATGACGCGCGGTCGGCTGAGCCAAGCGATGGCGATCGCCAGCATCTGATGCTCGCCGCCGCTCAGCAGCCCCGCCTTCTGCGCTTGGCGGCGGCCCAAAATGGGGAAGAGTTCCAACAGCTCGACGAGAGCGTCTTGCCGGCGCTGGCGCGGCAAGGCGCGCATCCCCAACTGCAAGTTCTCCTGCACCGTCATTTCGTTGAAGATATTCTCGCGCTGCGGCACATAAGCGATGCCCAACTTGGAGATGTCTTCGGTGCGCAGCCCGAGCAATTCGCGTCCCTCCAGTTGAATCGAGCCGCCGAAGATCTTATTGATACCCATGATCGCTTTCATCAGCGTGCTCTTGCCGGAGCCATTCGGTCCCAAAACAGCGCTGAATTGCCCGTCGGCGAAAGCCAGGCTGAGGCTCTGCAAGATCTCCAGTTTGCCGTAGCCGGCCGTCAGCGAATCCACTTTGATCATGCTTCGCCCGCCCCTTCCTCAGCCATCTCTATGAGGATACATCGCCAAAATAAACTTCGCGCACGGTCTCATGCGCGGCGATGTCGGCGGCGGCGCCCGCCGCCAGCAGCTTGCCCAAGTGCATGACATAGACATAATCGACGAAGTCAAAAAGGATCTCCAGGCGGTGCTCGACGATCAGAAAGGTGATGCCGTGATCGTCGCGCAGGCGGCCGATCTGTTGGAAGATCTCGTAAGCCAGGTTGGGCGCGACGCCCGCCGTCGGCTCATCCAGCAGCAGCAGCTTGGGCTCGCCCATCAATGCCCGCGCGATCTCCAGCAGCTTCATCTGCCCGCCCGACAGATCCGAAGCCAGGGTGTCGTAGTGATTCAACAGGCGCACTTGTTCCAGGACCTCAATCGCGGCGCCCGCATGCCGCTCTTCTTGCGCCTGCCAGTATCGCCGCCAAGGGGCATACCAGGGATGTTCGCCGCGCTGCGCCTTCACCGGCAGCAGGGCATTGTCGAGGGCGGTCATTTTGAAATACAGCGACGGCTCTTGATAGCCGCGGACGATGCCGCGCCGAAAGACCTGATCCGATGAAAAATCGCTGATGTCGTCGCCGTCGAAGACGATGCGCCCAGCGCTGAGCTGGGCTGTGCCGGCGATCAGATTGATCAAGGTGCTCTTGCCGGAGCCGTTGGGACCAATCAAGCCGATGATGGCGCCTTCGGGAACATGCAGCGAGACATCGACCACGGCGCGCAAGCCGCCAAAATCTTTGCGTATGCTTGTGAGCTCGAGCAGGGGCATCAACCACCCTTTCTATAACCGAGGCGACAAGCGCGAACTTGCCAGATTCATCCCAAATTTATCCCGGATTCACCAAGGCAGACCGCATAAATCCAGTAGCGCGCAACCCGGCAATGCTTTCAGGGCTGGTTTCGCCATGACCTCGCCGCGCGGGAACAAGATCTGCGCACCCTCGCGCCGCACAAACGTATCCCCAGCGAAAGAACAAAAGCCAAAACGCTGATAGTAGCCCAGCATTCGCGGACCGCAAAAAAGCAGCGACAGTTCAACCGCCATTTCAGCTTGCAGAAATTCGATCGCTCGGACTATGCCCGCCCCAGCGAAGCCTTTGCCGCGCTGCGCCGGGTGTGTTTGCACCCCGCCGATTCCGCCGATCAGGATCTCTTTGCCGTCGCATAAGCCAAGTCGCGTCAAGACCCCGACATGAGAGACAAGTTGACGCTCCGCATCCCGTATCATGACGCTCCATTTTGGAGCCGCCCACTCTTGCCGCGAAGTCGCTTTATCGGCGCGCGGCGTCGGCGGATACACCGCCGCGTTCAATGCCCGCAGCGCCCCCGCTTCTTCATCGCTCAGTCGCGCTGTCGCTATGATCTCCAGGCGCATGGCTCTAGGATCGCTTTCGTAATAGCCGCATTAGCGTCCCCTTACCCTGCGCAATACTTCGTGGGCGTCCGTCGTCAAGGGGGATTCTGGCAGCAGCCCGCCCGGGCGATAACGCAGCATCAGCAGCAGAATCACGCCAAAAAGGATGAAGCGCGCGTAATTGAATTCGATGGGCGAGCCGCTCATGTTCAAGGCGATGGCGGCAATCTGCGTCAAGCGATCCATAATGGCGATCAGCAGCGCGCCGAGCACAGCGCCGCGATTATTGCCCACCCCGCCCAGCACCACCATCACCCAAACGTCCAACGTGAGCGTCACCACATAGTCGTTGGTGTTGACAAAGCCGGTATTCAAGGCGAATAGCACGCCGCCCACCGCGGCCATCATCGAGCCAATCAGCATGATCTGCGCGCGCGCCAGGGAAATGCCTTTACCCAGGCTGCGCGTCACGTCTTCGTTTTCGCGCAAGCCTTTCAACATGCGCCCAAAGGGCGAATAAACCAGGCGCTGACTGTAAAAATAAGCGAGCGCGGCCAGCGCCAGCGCCAGCAGCATAAACATGAAGGCGCTCGCGCGCGGGTCCTCCAGAAAATAGAAGGGCTGCGCCACGCCGGAAATGCCGTTATGCGAGCAGATCAGGTCGTCCGCGCCGCGCACGACGATGCGTATGATCTCGCCGCCAACCAACAGAACCAGCGCCAGGAACCACTCTTCTTTCAGCCGCAGCGTCACATAGGAGACGGCGAAACCGACCAGACCGGCTAATAGCGCGGCGATAATGAAAGTGAAGCCGAGATTGATAAAACCAGCCACGGGTTGCGTAGCCATAATTTCCGAGCGCAACTGCAGCGCCGCGCCCATGGTCTGGCGGCAGGGGTGTATGACTTGCTCACCCGCCAGCAGTGGCAGCAAGCGCGTGTAAGTGAAGCCCCCCACGTAAGCGCCGATTGAGATGAAGAGCGCTTGCCCGAAATTGGGTACGCCAGCCACGCCATATTCCAGGTTGAGGCTGATAGCCATCAAGGAGTAGATGCCAAAGAGCGTCAAAATGGCGACGGCGGTTGCGCCGATGTCGATGTTTATCATCGCTGCAGGTCTCGGCTGCGGTTGAAAATCTCGGTGAAACCCTGGGGACGGATGAGCAGAACCACGATGATAATGAAGAATGGAATCGCCGGTTTGTAAGCGAGATCGACGCCGAAGTTGAAATTGAGAAAGAGCATCACCGTGTTTTCCGAGAATGCCACCACATAAGCGCCGAGAATGGTGCCGGAAAAACTCGACAGCCCGCCGAGGATGGCGGCTGCGAAAACGGACAGAATCGCGACCCAGCCCATGAGCGGACTGACCGCCGTTTGCAAACCCCAGAGCGCCCCCGCGACCCCCGCCAAGCCGCCGACCAGCAGCCAAGTGTAATTCTTCACCCGCTCGACAGGTATGCCGAGGACGCGCGCCAGGTTGATGTTATTGGCGAGCGCTCGCATCTCTCGACCGAGGGGCGTCGCATTAAGCAGCAGCGTCAGCAGGATCACCAGCACGATACTCGTCGGCGCCACCCAGGCGAAGACATTAGTCAGGATGAGCGCGCCTTCACGGTAGATGATTTGCAGGGAGATGCGAATGCGGGTGTCGAAGAGATTGAAATAATCCGCGACCATGAACAGGATATAGCGGATGATGAGCCCGACAGCGAAGGAGGCCAAAATTAAAGTATAGAGGGATACATTGCGCCCCTCCAGCGGCTTGAACACGACAAGATGGCTGACCAAGGCGACCAAGGCGCCAACGGCGAAAGCGGCTGACATGATGACCAGGGGATTGACCTCGCCGGAGAGCGAGACGATCAGCGCCGCGAAGGCGCCAACCGTCACAAATTCGGCATGGGCGAAGTTCGGCAGACGGATGACGCTAAAGGTCAAGGTAATGCCCAGCGCCATCAAGGCGTAGAGGCTGCCAATCTGAATGGTATTGACGACGGAGGTCACCAACAGAGCAGTGGGCATGCCTATCCTCGTCCCTTGATGCGGGGAGATTTGGCGCGTTTAGCGAAAACCCTCCCAGAGGAATCTGGGAGGGAAGTAAACGCTTTCTGAATCCAAGACGGAACGATTCAGCCGAATCAATTGTAGGTGATGGTGTCGGTGTTGCCGTTATAGGCGCCGACTTCGATAAATTCCGACATATCGTCGCTGACCATGTAGAGACCATAGCTGGCGATGGCTTGATCGCCGTTGTCGTCCAGGAAGGCTTGTACAGCCGTGCCGATGTAATGGTTGGCGATGAAGGGCAGCATGGATTTGACAGCCGCGCCATCGTTGCCGGCCGCCAGCATTGTCAGCATGGCGATATTGGCCGCGTCAAAGGCGTAGTTGGTGAAGATACCCGGGTCTTTGTCAAACATCGCGTTGAAATCATCAATGAAGATTTGCGTCAGCGGCGTCGACTCGCTGGAGAAGGACACGGTGATGAAGTCCGCATTCGCGAGGGTTTGGGCATGGCCGCCATCCGCCAGAATTTCTTCCGCGGTCATGGCTTCGTTGCCCATCCACTGTACGGATGTCAAGATCGGGTCAATCTGCGCCACTTGCAGGAAAGCCTGCGCGCCGGAAAGGAAGCAGACGCAGAAGAAACCGGCATTGTCACCGAAGCCGGCCAGCGCGGCGCTGACGGCGGCCGCTTCGCTGGAAAGCTCGGTAGCGCCCGGCGTATAAGCGAAGGAGGCGACCTCGCCACCGCCGCCAGCCTGGAAGTTGGCGGTGAAGCCCTCGTTCATGCCATTGCCAAAAGGATCGTCGAGATGCAGCACAACCATGTTTTCGTGGCTCCGCTCCAGGGCGATATTGGCGTAGGCTTTGGAGGCGAAGACATCGGGCGGATAGATCACGCGATAGATGTTGTCGCCCGGGATCGCGCCGGCCGCGCCGCTGGATGCCGGCGCCACAATGACGATGCCGTTTTCATCGGCGAATTGCTTGGCGCCAAGCACCTCGCTGGTGGTCAAGGGACCTACGGAAACTTGCGCGCCGGTGGTCTGCACAACAGTTTGCAGGGCGCGGGCGGCGCCTTCCGGCGTATTTTCGGTGTCGGCGCTGGCAATCTCGAAGCGGATAGAAGAACCGGCCGCTTCCAGCTCGGCATTGACCTGCGAGACCGCCAATTCTACGCCGCGCGCGAAATCTTGGCCGAAGGTGCCGAGGTTGCCGGAAAATGGCAGCACGACGCCGAGCACATAAGTTTCCATGTCGTCTTGCGCGATTGCGGGCGCGCCCAGCGTCGCGGTCAGCATGACAATGAGGAGCGCAATAAGCATTTTCTTGGTCATTTCAACCTGCCTTTCTTAGCAGTAACACGGATGCTTTGTCAGATTCAAGCAGTATAGCGTCCAAGCGGTTTCAAGGCAACGGGTCAGGCGCTGGCTACGCCGATAAGTAAGGCTGCAACGCGGGGATGATTCGCCGCCCAATCAGATGGATGCCGGTCGCGGCTTCCCGCGCGCCATGCGGCGTGCCCAGCTCGATCCGCTGAGCGCCCGCGTCATACAGCGCTTCGCATTGACTGATGACATCCTGCGGGTTGCCGGCAAAAATGAAGCGATCCAGGATATCGTCCGGTATAAGCCGAGCGGCGGCATCGTCAGCGCCGGCATTGACATGCGCTTGCACGCGCGCCATCAGTTCCGGGTCGATCGCCAGCGTGGGGTCCAAGCGCGAAACAATCGGCAGGTAAAGCGCTACCGATTTGCGGGCTGCCCAGCGCGCGAGTTCGCGGTTTTCATCAATGACCGAAACCGCGCCGATGACCCGCTTGACGGCGCCTATGGGGCGTCCGGCGCGCGCTTCGCCGATAGCGATATAGTCGGCGATCACGGGCAGCACGTCGGGGTTCGCGGAACCGCCGATTTTGACTTCATCAGCCACTTCGCCCGCCAATGCCGCCAGCTTTTCGCCCCAAGTGCCAATTTGCAAGGGGATCTTCGCTTGCGGCAGGGGATAGGGCGCGCGCGCATGCTCGGCGATTTGGTAAACCCGCCCGTCATAGCCGGCGGATTCGCCCGCCAGCGTTTTGCGGATGATGGCAATCGCTTCGCGCAGCGCTTGTATGGGCGGTTGAAGCTCGCGGATGCCGTGATCCGCCAGCCAGCCGCCGCGCACAAGACCAATATAAACCCCGCCCGCCGCCAGATCCGACAATAGAGCCGTCTGCGCGGCGATATCGAGCGGGTGCATGCGCGACGGCGGGACACCCGCCGGACCGATGCGGGCGCGTTGGATATGCGGCGCCATCAACATCAAGGGACCATAGCTGGGGTGGAAGGGGGCATCGCAATAGACGGTCACGGCATCAAAGCTGTATTCGTCCACCAGCTTGGCCAGGTCAATGTATGCCTGCGCTCGCTTGTCGGTCTGGAAGGCGATGCTCAGTTCGCGTTTACTCATCTTGCGCTAGCCAATGCTCTTTTGCATCCTCACTTGTTATGAATCTGTGGCGCAGAATGATCTGCGTTATTGTCAAATGCCTGAACGAAAGTCCGCGTTATGGGAAGATGCTCAAGGGCATGTGCATGGACACGATCCAGTTGGGCACATCGACGATCTCGCTGATCTTGAGATCCCCCGCGGTGCTGCAGATGCAATAGGCTTGGCTCTCGCTAAGCCCATAATTCGACACCAGCCACTCAATCATGTAGCGCACGGCGTTTTTGGCGTTTTCCATCAGGTCGGGACCATGGGCTGTGGTGATGTGATAGCCCGCGCTGTCTACTTTGGTCATGGGGCTGGGACGGCGGATCTGCAGTTCTTTGAGCGAGAGGTCTTGGCGCGCACGGAAGCGCATGGTGACAGTCATGGGGGATTCGATGCCGGTGCCGCTGACCTCGCCCTGCCCCTGCGCGCTGTGGCAATCGCCGGTGGAAAATAGCGCGCCATCAGCCAAGACCGGCAGCCAGAAGGTCGAACCGACCACCAGATCGCGCACATCGACATTGCCGCCGTTGAAGCGCGGCGGCACGGTATCCAGGCGTCCGCTTTCAGCCGGCGCGACGCCGACGCAACCGGGGAAGGGCTCGAAGGGCAAGACGATATCGCCAGTGCCAAAGACGCAATTCTCGCCAGCGAGTTCCCAGTGATGAATATAGGCGTAATCGAAATCTTCTTGCAGCAGACCAAAGCCCGGAATATGACCGGTCCAGCCCCAGCCCTTATGCCGCATGTCGAGTATCTCGACTTCCAGCGCGTCGCCCGCCTGCGCGCCATTGACATAGATCGAGCCGGTGAGGGCGTGCACCTTGCTGAAATCGAGATTCGCCAGATCGTCGTCTGTTGAACCCGGACTCATTTGCCCGACAGGCTCGGCGCATTCCATGACCACCGTATCGCCCGAGTCGATCACGAGACGCGGGCTGACGGAATTGTCCCAGAAGGGTTGGGTAACGCTGTCGTCCAAATAATGTTCAGCCATTGTTTTCTCCTAATTATTTGCCACAGAGGCACAGCAGTAAATCTAACAATCGCACTACAATTTTCTCAGTAAGTCGCGCAAAAAAGTGAGCTTTGTAGGGGCGACCAATCTGGTCGCCCGACGTTGCTGCGTCGTAGGTTTCGGGCGACATGGTATGTCGCCCCTACCGCTTCTAATTATTTTCTTGGTCTTGCTTCTGCGCCTCTGTGGCAGATCTATATCAGCTCAACCGTATCCCAAGTTCCCGTGCCGCGCGCGGCGACGCGGCAGCCTGTCAAACCGGCGCCGTCTTGTTTTGCCAGATAGACAAAGGCCGGCGTCAACCGGGCGGGGTCCACCCAATGCCGCTTCTGTTCCGCGGTGTAATTGCTGTCGGACATGGGCGTATTGATGGGCGCGCCGGGCGTGGCGCAGTTGACAGCGATGTTGAGCGGCTTCCCTTCCAACGCCAGGCATTTCATCAAACCCTCTATGCCGTGCTTGCCCGGGTTGTAGGCGACTTCTTCGATGAAACCCCTGTAGCCGGAGCCGGAGGACAAATAGACGATGCTGCCGCCGCCGGCTTCAATCATCGGCTGCCAGACCGCTTTGCTCAAGATAAATGCGGCTTGCAAGATGATATCGATCTCTTTCCGCCACTGCTCGAAGCGGATCTCGAGCATGGAACGCGTGATGAGCAGCGCGGCGTTATGGATCAAAACGCGCGGACTGCCGTAATGCGCCAGGGCGGCGTCGACGGCGGATTGCGTCGCCGCGGCATCGGAAAGATCGACAGTGATAGGCAGCACATCGCCCCCCATGCCCGCGAATTCGCCCGCCGCTTGCTTGAGCAGATCGCCGCGGATGTCCATCAAGGCGACGCGCATGCCCTCATTGACATAGGCTTTGGCGATGGCATAACCCAAACCTTGCGCCGCGCCGGTGATGATAGCGCCTTGACCGCGCAGGTCCTCCATTTGCCCCTCCTCTACAATCCCTGTCCAGAGCCGCGCAAGCGCGGATCGAGCAAGTCGCGCATCCAATCGCCCAGGATGTTAAGCGACACGACGGTGATCATGATCGCCAAGCCCGGGAAGACCGCCAGCCACCAGGAGCCGCTAAGCAGTTGATTGCGGCTGTTGGCCAGCATGGCGCCCCAGGTGGGTACGCTCTCTGGCACGCCCAAGCCCAGGAAGGACAGCGACGCTTCCGACAAGATGACGCCAGCCACGTTAAATGAAGCGATGACAATCAGCGGCGTCAGGATGTTGGGCAAGATGGTGCGGAACATGATGCGCCATTCGGTGGCGCCCAGCGCGCGCACCGCTTCGACGAATTCGCGCTCGCGCTGCACCAGCGTTTCGGCACGGGCGATGCGCGCATAAGTAACCCATTGACCGATACCCAATACGAGCACCAGATTTAGCACGCCTTCTCCCAGAATCGTCAGCATCATGATAGCGAAGAGGATGAAAGGATAAGCCAGTTGAATGTCGGCGAGGCGCATGATGAGGTCATCGACGCGGCCGCCGAGGTAACCTGCTGTCAGCCCCAGAATCGTGCCGACGCCGCCGCCCAGACCGACCGCCGCCAAGCCGACGAAGAAGGAAATCCGCGCGCCATAAATCACGCGGGAGAGGACATCGCGCCCGGCGGAATCGGTACCCAGCACGAACTCCACCTCGCCTTGCCGATTCGTGCTCAGGGGCGGTTTGAGCGTGACGAAGATATCGACGCGATTTGGGTCCTTGGGCGCCAGCTGCGTGGCCAATACAGCGCAGAGCGCTATCAGCGTCAGGAAGATGACGGCGACAACCGGATAACGCGCCTTAACCATGCTGGATGTCGCCCGCTGCACGAAGGACTGCGGCGCGTACATCTCGTCCAGCTGGCGGTCGAGCATCGAAACGCGGTTCTTGGGCATCGCCGGCTTAGGCTTCTGTGAGGCGCTCATTGATTCTCGCTCATTCCAGCCGGATCCGCGGATCGAGGAAGCCATACATGAGATCGGCAATCAGGTTGGCGCCGACGAATAAGAAGGAAAGCAAGACGACCGCCGTCAATACCAGCGGCACATCGCGCTGACTGACCGCATCAAATACCAGGCGCCCGACGCCGGGCCAGGAAAAAACGGTCTCGGTCACAATCACGCCATTCAAGAGGAAGGCGAACTGCAGCGCCAGCACCGTCACGATCGGGATGAGCGCGTTGCGGATGGCGTGGCGCATCATGACGGTACGCTCGTTTAAGCCTTTGGCGCGCGCCGTGACGACATAATCCTGCCGCAAAACCTCCAGTACAGCGGAACGAATGAGTCGGGAGTTGCGGGAGATGGAATACACCGATACCGCCACCATCGGCATGGCCAAGTAACGGATGGCTTGGGGCAAGTTGACGAGGGCTTCGTCGATTCTGCCCTCGAGCAGCGGCTTGATAAAGGGCACATGCCCCGACACCGGCATCCAGCGCAGCGTGACGCCGAAGAATAAGATTAACATCAAGCCCAGCCAAAAACTCGGCATCGACTGCCCCAGCATCGCGCCCAGCATCAGAGTGCCATCGGACATGGTGCCGCGGCGCGTCGCCGCCAGCACGCCAATAGGAAAGGCCACAATCGTGGAAAAGAGAAAGCCGCCGATGGTCAACTCCAGCGTAGCTGGCATGCGCTCCATGACCACGTCGAAAGCCGGCACGCGGTGCTGCAGCGAATTTCCCGTATCGCCACGCGCCAAATTGAAGAGAAAATCAAAATACTGCACGTGCAGCGGACGATCGAATCCGAGGCGTTTGCGTGTTGCCTCACGCTCTTCCGCGCTGGCGCGCTCGCTGATGTAAAAGACCGTGGGATCGCCGGCCAAGTGGATGGACAAGAAGGTCAGCAGCGTGACCCCAAGAATCACGACTACGGTTAGAAGCAAGCGGCGGATGACGTATTTGTGCATGGGTGGCAGCTCCCCCCCATCCCCCGACCCCTTCCCCCACGGAGGAGGGAAGGGGAGAAAAAGCTCCCTCCCTCTTTATGAGGGAGGGAGCGTAGGGTGGGGGTTCCC
Source organism: Phototrophicaceae bacterium (assembly GCA_965232245.1). GTDB lineage: Bacteria > Chloroflexota > Anaerolineae > Aggregatilineales > Phototrophicaceae > UBA6055. The sequence continues at coordinate 100,575 of CBDDPG010000002.1, forward strand.
TTACATATCCTTCAATGTAGCGGCATAGCCGGTGATGAAGTAATCCGCGCGCGACTGGTATTCGATGCGGTTGCTGACCGCTTCGGTCCGCGGTCCGGCAAAGAGCATCAGCCAGGGCGGGTCGCGGTAGAACTCTTCCAGCATGGCGATTTCCAGGGCCCGCTCGGCTTCGGGATCGGCAGTGAGCGAGGGCAGCGTGTCCCAGCCATCGCACCAGAAATCGTTCTTCCAGTGCGTATAGTTGGTCTCCGCCTCTTCACAGCCAGCGGCATGTCCCGGGATATCCGCCATGTCGTACTGCGCGCTCCACTCGCTGCCGCCGGTGCGGCCAAAGTAGAGGGGACCAAGGTCATGGCTGAGCAGCTCGGTGACCCAATCGCCCGATTCCTGGAAGATGGCTTCGGTTTGCACGCCGATATCGCTCAGCATCTGCGCCGTCGCCAAAACGACTTCGGGGGCCAGCGCGCCGGAAAGCCGCCGCGACTTCATCTCCAACGAGAAACGCACGCCATCATCGCCGCGCGGGTAGCCAGCCGCGTCCAGCAGTTCCTCGGCTTTGGCCGGATCGTAAGGATAGGGCTCAAGCGTCGGGTGATCGTTGGGCGAGTTGACCAAGCTGGTGGCGCGCTCGCAGGTGGTGAGCAGCAAATTTTCGCAGATGGCGTCGGTGTCAATGGCGTATTGCAAAGCCACGCGCACATCGGTTTCCATGATGGCGTCGGCGCCCAGGCTCGGCGTATCGACGCGGAATGGCGCATCAGGGTTCAAGTTGAAGCCGATGTAGACGCGGGTCGTGCCGGGGAAGAAACGCGCTTCCGCCACGCCGGAGTTGCTGATGGCGTCAGCCTGCGTGGCCGGGAATTCTTTGTAGATATCGACATTGCCGGTGATGACTTCCGCCACCGCCGTTGACGGCTCGGGGATGAAGCGCCAGACGAGCTCGTCAAAGCCCTGAGGCCGCAAATCAAAACCTTCGACCGCGTGCATGCTGATGTATTCGCCGGGTACCCACTCGGTCAAAGAGTAGGGACCGCTGCCGACGACGTTGCGCGTTGCTTCTTCCAGCGTCATGGCTTCGTAGGAATCTTTGCAATGGACCAAGATTTCGGAGTAAAGGCCGAGGCGCATGGCGCGGTTCTGCGGCTTTTGGGCGACGATGGTGACGTCCAGCTCGCTGTCGGCGCGGGCTTCAATAAAACCGGTCGAGGCGACAACGAAGCCGGCCGAGTTGCCGTCGAAGCCGTTTTCGGGATCCGCCATGCGGTTAAAGCTGTAAGCGGCGTCTTCCGCCGTCAGCGGCTCGCCATCGTGGCAGGTCAAACCTTCGTGCATGTGGAAGGTCCACTCGGTGCCGTCGTCGGAGACAGTGAAGCTGTGGGCGAGGTAGGGGTCAATCGCGCCACTAGCCTGCCCCAGCTCGTAGAGCGAGGCGAAGGTGTGCATCATGATGCGGAAGTTGCTGCCGCCGGTTGTGCCGCCGACTTGGGCCGGATCCAACGAGCCCGGCTCGCCGTTGATGGCGATGACGAGGGTATCGTCATCAGGGACCGGCACCGACTGCGCGCTGCTCATCATGGGCGCTATGCCCAGCATGAGAATCAGCAGCAGCGAAAGCGCTAAAGTTAATTTCAGTTTCATTTTCTACTCCTCATTAGTGGAAAACTCCTCTGACGATAAACAAGGGGATATCTCAATAAGCCTTCCTTTCCGACTTGATGCAGCCGATTTAGCCATTGAAAAGATAATACCGCATTCGACCAAGAAAATCACAAATTGAGATCCCAGTCAGACACGATAGCGCTCTAGCACAGGCAGCATGCGCTCCACCGCGTTCTTCAGCGTTTCAATTGGTTCCAGCAGCGTGATACGCACATACTCGCGCCAGTTTTCGCCGAAGGCGGTCCCAGGAAAGATCAATACACGCCCCTCTTTAAGCAGCAGGTAGGAGAGTTCGGTGGCGTGGATGCCGGTGGAGGAACTGTCCGCCCAGACAAACAAACCGCCGCGCGGCTCGCCATAGGCAAATCCCATGCGATCCAGCCCATCAAGCAAGACGGCGCGCCGCTCTGTATAGATTTTCAGGTATTCGTCCACACAGTCCTGGGGACCGGTGATGGCGGCAAGCCCCGCCCATTGCGACACCGTGGCGACCGGACCCGTAGTGACCTGTTTGACGCGCGCCATCGCCTCAATGACGTTTTCCGGCGCGGCCACATAACCGCAGCGCCAGCCGGTCATCGCGTATGCTTTGGAAAAAGCGTCCAGCGTAATCGTCCGCTCCGCCATGCCCGGCAGCGACCCAATGCTGAAATGCCGCCAGGGCGCATAGACAATTCGGCTGTAGATCTCGTCGACAATCACGATCAGGTTGTGGCGGATGCAGACATCGGCGATGGCGCGCAGGCGATCTTCGGTGACAATGCCGGCGGTGGGGTTGCTCGGCGTCACAATCAGCAGCGCCTTGCTGGCTGGCGTGATTGCCGCCTCGACCGCATCCGCTTCCAGATTGAAGGCATCTTCACGATCCGTCGGTACCATGACCATTACCCCGCCTGCGCGGCGAATGGCATCGTCATAGGAGGTATAGCGCGGGTCCGGCACCAGGATTTCGTCGCCGGGCTCAATCAGCGCCTGTATCGCCAGGAAGAGCCCTTCTTGTCCCCCCGTCGTGACCATGACATTTCCAGCTGCGACGGGCAAGCCATTGTGGTCGCGCATGTGATCGGCGATAGCCCGGCGCAATTGCGGCAAACCCTGGACCGCTGTCAGCCCGGTACGTCCCTCGCGCATGGCGCGGTTGGCGGCGTCGACGATATGAGACGGCGTCGGCAAGTCGGGATCGCCGCGCCCCAAGGTGATGACATCGTCCATTTGGCGCGCCATCTCCATCAAGGCATAGCGCAATTGCGTGCCATCGGCGGCCACGGCGCGGACAGATTCGGGGATATTGGGATTGACGAGGCTCATGGTGAGTTCCCCTTGACATATTCCAGCCCCGCCCATTGCGAGACAGCGGTTGTGCAAATGGTGATGGCTTGCTTGCCGGCGCGCAAGCGCAGCGCCGCTGCCGAGCCCGCCATCCAGCCCAGCCGCCAGCCGGCTAAATCCGCAGACAGGGAATCGATCGTCACCACGCGACCCGCGAGTTTTTCATTTTGCGCCGGGTGAAAGGGCGGCGCGGTCTTGGCGAAACTGAGATCGTAGACGATCCACCAGTTCGCGTCTTCCGCACGCTGCAAAAGCTCTATGCTGGTTTCGCGATAATCGTCTGGGGTGATGTACAGCAGGCTGATGTCGTCTTGCAGCGACTCAACGACATCGGCGCCCAGGATATGCAGCGCGCCGCGGATGCGCGCCGAGTCGCCGGGACATAATACGGCGCCGCCCGCTTCCACAAGCAGCGTCATCGTTACAAAGCGGGCTTCGGTGCTGCCGCAGGTGATGGTGACTTCTGAGGGGTCGACGAGCACGTTGTAGCGCTCCGCCAAGTGATCCGCCACCCAAACCCGGAACTCGGGAATGCCGGGCCGATCGGTGTAGTGCGTCTCGCCGCGGGCCAGCGCCGCCACAGCCGCCTCGACCACGTTTTCCAGGACCTCGGGATCGTCCTGTGGCGGCGCGGGCAGCGCGTCCAAGCGAGCCACGCGGCTCGCCAGGGGCCGGCTTAGCGTTTTTACTGTATTCATTTAATTCACCTATTCTCGTTCAAATGGAAAAGTCTATCCCCAGTGTATCCGCCAGTTGGCGCAGCCGCTCGTAGACTTGCGCGTCGAGTTGCGCGCCATCGCGGCGATAGGTCTGTTCGCGCCGATAGTCGATCTCGCCAGGCGCCAGGATCTCGTCAAAGCCCGGGCGCAATTCGCTGCTCTTGATCTCGGCGATGAAGGCGTCCATGCGCGCTTTGAAATCCTCGACCGGCATGAACCAGGCGATGTCGAGGGCGATGAAGGTATGCGCGACATCCAGTTTGGCGATCGAGCGGTCTTGGAAGGGCGCCAGCCCGAAACCGCCGCCGCTGATGACGCCGGTCAAAATATCGCTGAAGAGCGACAGCCCATAGCCCTTGTACTGACCGATGCCCAGCAAAGCGCCAGCCATGGCGGCGCTGGGATCATCCGTTTCCAAGCCTTCCGGCGTCAGCGCCCAATCGAGCGGCATAGATTTGCCTTCGCGCTCATGCCAGCGCATCATGCCCTTGCCGGCTGTGGTCAAGGCGATATCAAGCACGACGGGAAAGTCCCCTCCGGTTGGCGCCGCCAGCCCCCAGGGATTGGTGCCGACGCGTGGCTCGCGCCCGCCCCAAGGCGCCATCTCCGCGCCAGCGTTGGTGATGGCGATGCCGATGCAGTCGGCAGCCAGGGCCCGCCGCGCGTGATAGCCGGACGAGCCGAAATGCGTGCTATTGAAAACGACGCAAGCGCCGATGCCGCAGGTTTTGGCTTTGTCGATGGCGATGCCCATGGCTTCTTGCCCGACCACCGAGCCCATGACCATTTTGGCATCGACCAGCGCCAAAGCCGGCGATTCCTTGATTACCTGCATTTCCGCGCCAGGTTGATAGAGCCCCTGGGAAATGCGCTCGTAATAGCCGGTCAGCCGTCCCACGCCTTGCCCCTGCCCGGGCAGGCAGCGCAGCTCGCTGCTCATCAAACCCGCCGTGCAGATTTCGGCTTCCTTGCCCGACAAGCCCATCGCCAAAAAAGCGCGCCGAACAAAATCTTCCAGTTCATCAACCGGCACGCGGACAAGCGTGACTCCCATCGCTCAGATGCCCCGTATCGACTTGTATTGTTCGAGTTCTGCTGGGCTGTAAACTTGCATCAACTCGAGTTCAATGCCGCCGGTTTCCTGCTGCAGGAAGGCGACATAGCCTTCGGGATGGGGGTGGCTGCCCGCTACTTTGCAGGAACTGCATTCCTTGAGCGCCGCGCCTTCGTCCAGCGCTTGCGCCAGCGCGCTGTCGATATTTTCGACGGCATAGCAGATATGATGCAAGCCTTCTGTGCCGCGCTCGGCGATCCATTGGCTGAAGCGGCCATCGGCGTCCAGCGATTCGTTCAGTTGGTATTCGACATCGCCGACATCAAAGATCGCCACCTTGATGCGCGCCTTTTCCGCCACGACTACGCGCGCGTCCAAGCCGACGCCCAGCAGGGTCTGATAGCGATTCAAGGTTTCGTCCACGCTCTTCACGGCAAAAGCCATGTGTTTTATGTAGGTCATAATCTATTCCGGTTTCCTCGTTAATCGGGCGACCTGATAGGTCGCCCCTACATTTTGTAAACAGGTGGGCTTTCGTAGGGGCGGCACTGTCCGTGCTTCTGATACTTGAATGTGATAATTTACCTTCTTCGCGCCTTTGCTAACTTTAGCTGACCTAGCTCCCCTTCCCTCTTGATGGGGGAAGGGGTTGGGGGATGGGGGTGAAACTACAGCAACAAATCCTTCAAATTGACGCCAGGCGTCACCATGGGCGCGATATTGCCGCCGGCCGAGGTCATGATCAGCGTGATGCCGGGTCCATAACCGGCGCGGGGACTGTCGCCCTGCGCGATCACGCCGATGCCAACCGCATCCCGCAGATAGCCATGATTCCAACTGCTGTCGTAATCCGTCAGCGCGACGACATCGCCCAACCGCAGTTGATCCAAACCCGCTTCTTTGACCGCGCCGCTGTCGGCGGTCTGAATATGAATCGAGCCGCCATCGCTGACCAAGCCCGCGCCCGCGCCCAGCAAATGCGGCGGCACCTGCGCCACTACGGGCACCGAGAGTTTGCCTGCCGAATTTGTCGTGACCTCCAGGGCGTCAACCAGCTCCGGCGAGCAGCCCTTGAGCATCACATCGGGATGGTCATCGAACTTGAGTCCCACGCCCTTGGCTTTGATGACGATCTTGTCGCCGATTGCCATCTGCTCGCGCGTTTCTTGGTCAAAATGGATGATGACATGTTCGGAGAAGCGCCCGGTCTTGCCGGTGACCATGCCGCGAGCCCGCTGGGCGTTGCCGGTCATGACGATGGCGGTATTGCCCACGCAGGACAGAACGTTCAGCCCGCGATTGCCGGTGGCTTCGCTGAGCATGACGCTGACGCCGGGATGCACACAGTCGGCCAGCCAGCCATAAGCCGAATCGCCAACGGAAACGTTATAGACGATGCTGCCATAAGCCGGCAGCAGGAAGGGGCTGCCGTCAGCCGCGAGGGAATAGGGCATGGCCGGCAAGGGCGGCATGCGCGGCGGCGTGATCAGACCTTGTACGGATACGCTTACAACTTGCTGGGCATTGTTTTTCGCGCTCATGATACCTTCCGAATGTTCAAGTAGTTGGCGATATTCGCGTCTGGGTCAATCACCCAGTCGATGCAGGGTTCGTCGCAAGTCATCAGGGTCAGGATGCCGGGTCCATGCCCGGTCATGATCGAATCGCCATGGATGCACAAACCGATGGTGACCGCCCCGGGTTTATAACCGCGTCCAAAGCGATGATCGGCATGGTTGACCACAACCAAGTCGCCCAGGCGCATCTGATCGATGCCCAGATCTGCCATGAGCGCGCGGTCGCCGGACATCAAGTCCTGGTCGACGAAGTCCGGATTCAACTCGGCGCCGGAGCCCATGATGCGGATCGGCAGCTCCATCGTCACCGGCACGCGGATCCGGCGCTCGTCAAGCGCTTCAATGGGCAGACTGTCAATCAGCCGCGGGCTGCATTTCTTGAGCGTGATGTGCGGATAATCGACCAGTTGCAAACCCTGCCCCTTGGCGCGGATCTGCACGGCGTCGCCGACGCCGATCAGTTCGGCCGCTTCCGGCGGGAAGTCCACCAGCAAGCGCGCATGCTCCCCAGTGACGATGCCCTCTGTGCCTTGCGCCAAGCCGCTCATGACAAAAGCCTGGTTGCCCATGCAGGTCAAGTAGTGCATGGCATAGTCGGCATCAAGATCGGGATGGGCGATGGAAGCGCCCGGCTCCAGATGATCGGCCGCCCAGCCAAATGCCCCATCGCCGACGCGGGCGTTGTAGATCATGCCGGACATGCCCGGCAAGATCGTGGCTTCGCCGCTGGCATGGGGGATGTAGCCCCGAACCGTCGGCTGGCTCACATAACCGACCACAGCCATTTCCACTAACTGCTCGGCATTTGTCGCTAATCCCATAAATGGTCCCTTCTTACACTAAGTTGAGGCTTAAGCTCGCCGCTTCGCCAAGTTTGTCGACACTTCATTAAGTGTCGAGAATGTAACATATCAAGCGGAAAATGACAAATACTCCCATAGTCGTGGCAAACGCATCAAATTATTATTTGCCACAGAAGTAATTCCAACTAAATAATTAAAACGGTAGGGGCGACTCGCTAGACTCTGTTGAAATACTCAATTTGCCCCCACCCCAAACCCCTCCCCCATAAAGAGGGAGGGGCTTAACGGATCACTACAGGTCATAAGACTCCGATTGCCTCATTTTTGGCAAGGGACCGGGTGATGGAGGCTGTTTCTCAACAGAGTCCGCTGAGTCGCCCAATTGGTAGAATCAATTAACATAGTGCGAGCCAAGGCTCGCCCCTACAATTTCTTTCATATATTGGTATTGCATGACTTACTTGCACATACTGAGACATCGAGGGTCGCGTAGACACTGACCGCAACCACCCATTGCTTGACAGCGCGACGGCGGATGCCTATAATCCAGTTCGGCGCGGCAAATTGCGCTAAGCAAAGAAGGACCGACAATAGACTGGAAGCCCCAACATGACAAATGCAGGCGAAACATGCAAGGTGCTGGTTGCCGACGCCGGCTATGAGGCGGCAATCACAGATCTTGCCAGCCAGTTCCCAAACTTGGTCATCGTCAGCGCCAGCGACGGCGCCGACGCGGCCGCGCTGGCAAACGGCGATATCGCGGGCCTCATCGCCGATAGCGCGCGGGTTGACGCGGCGCTGCTGGATAGGCTGCCCGACCTGCGCGCTGTGCTCAAGCTGGGCAGGAGTTACTACAATATCGATGCCGACGCCGCGCGCGGACGCGGTCTCCATTTCGGCTGTGTCCCGCGCAAGGGTCCCAACTGCGTGGCGGAACTGGCGCTGACGCTGATCATGGCATTGAGCAAGGACTTGCTGGCTGGCAGCGAAGCCGTGTCACTGGGCGCCTATCGCTACCGGGGCCTCAAGCCCGAGTTGACCTCGCAGCGCAAGATCGCCTTCCATTGGATGAAAAACGAACGCGTGCGCGAAGTCGCGGGCAAGACCCTGGGCATCATCGGCATGGGTGAAATCGGCTGTGAGCTGGCGCGGCGCGCCAGCGTCATGGGCATGAAGAATATCTATTACAAGCGCAGCCCGCTTTCCGCCGAACTGGAAGGTGTATTCGACGCGAGCTATCGCGCGCTCGACGACCTGCTGCGCGAAAGCGATTACGTCTGTGTGGCCACGCCGCAAACAGCCGAGACCGAAGGCATGATCGGCGCGCAGCAGATCGCGCTGATGAAAGAAAGCGCCTATCTGGTCAATATCGCGCGCGGCGGCATCGTTGACGAAGACGCGCTGATCGATGCGCTGAGCGAGAACCGCATCGCCGGCGCCGGCTTGGATGTCTTCAGCTACGAGCCGCTGCCGCCGGAAAGCCCGCTCTGCGCGCTGGACAATGTGATCCTCTGCCCGCATATCGGCGGCGGCACGGGGACTAACCGGGTGATTGAGTTGGGCGCGGCATTGCGGGAGATGAGCCGGGTGCTGGGCGGCGATTGATTTGCGATTGTACAACAGGCAAATCATTCACAAATCATCTCGAAGAAATTTGTGACATGGATTGGACACAAGTCGTCATCACGATTGTGACTGTTCTCATTGCGATTTTCGGTTTAGTCGTATAGCTTCGCAACGACATCAAAGGGCTCGAAGATACAGTAGACGCGCCAGGCGACCCGTCTGCGCAAAGTTGAGAGCGAACAATCGCGGGTGGCGGGCTTGCTGGAAGGCTGGGGACATGTTAGCCAAAGCGCGGGATCACATCGCGGCCGATCGCCTCAATCGCAGCCAGAATATCTGGTCCCAGCGGCGGGCCCAAGCTGATATGCCGCGCGCCCATCCCCGCTAAACCTTCCAGCCGTTCAATAAGCGCGCCCGTCGTCCCCGCGATGCCGATGCGCAGCATGCGCGGACTCACCATGCGCCGCGCCGCCTTGATGTCGCCCTCGACATGATAGGCGCGGCGAATCGGCTTGAAGTCCGCCCGCGTCAAGCCCAGTTGCCCCAGGATCAGCGGGCTCATGGCATGGCCGTAATAGGCGATCTTGTCAGCCAGCGCCGCCTCTGCCGCCGCTTGATCAGCTGATATTGAACACCAGATGCAAGCGGCCAGGTCGATGTCATCAAAGTTTCTGCCCGCCCGTCGCAGACCCCGCTCGACATGCGGCAAGACCTTCTGATAATGCTCGGGCGGGAAGAGCAGCGGCAGTCCGCCGTCAGCGATCGCGCCGATTTCTTCCAGCATCTTCGGGCTCATCGCGCCCAAATAGATCGGCACGCGGCGGCGCGACGCAAAGCGCAGCCAGGCTTCTTCCGTCCAGCGCAGGACCCGTCCCCGGGTCGCGGCGTTTTGCCCGGAAGCGAGCTTGTTGATGGCATGGACCGATTCCACGACGCGCGTCCGCGGCAGGTCGAAGTCCAAGCCCAGCCAGCCGATGAAATCCTCGGCGCCGCTGGCAATGCCCAGGTTGAAGCGAGCGCCGGACAATTCGTCTAGGGTGGCGGCGAACATGGCGATTTCCGCAGGATGAATGGTGTAGGGGTTGAGGATGCAAGTGCCGATCTCGATGCGCTCGGTTGCCATGGCGACAGCGGACAAGATGACCGGCGCGCTGCGCAGGAAGAGATCGTTGCTCACCCAGAATTGATCGAATCCAGCCGCCTCGGCCGCCCGCGCGTAAGTGACATAGTCCCGCGCCGGCAGGTCATTATTGAAGCGCAGGCTGAACTTCATCGTTCGGCTTCGCTGATAATCGCTTCGGCTTCCATCTCGACCAGGTAGTCTGCGCCGACCAGCGCTTGCACATAGAGCAGGGTATTGGCTGGGCGGATATCGCCGAAGTATTTGCCGTGCATTGCCGCCACCGCTTCCCAATCGGCATCGGGCGTCAAATAGAGGCGCGTGCGCACGACATCCGACAAGCGGGCGCCGGCTTCCGCCAGCGCGGCTTCGATCTTCTGGATGATGAACTCGGTTTGCGCGCCGGCGTCGCCGCGGCCGACGACCGCGCTTGCGCCGTCGGTGGCGGTGGTGCCGGCGACATGTACGACATCGCCCAGCCGCACCGCCCGCGAATAGCCGGCGATTTTTTCATAATGCGCGCCCGAAGAGATATTCTGTCGTGTCATGCCGTCTCCCTGTTATTCAAGCGCCTTTGTCGTTTTCGTCAATTGCTTCGCTAAATCAAGCACCTCCAGGGCGCAGCCCCAGGACAAGGTGAAGCCGATGGCGCCGTGCCCGTAATTGTGAATGACAGCGCGTCCACGGGACCGTTTTTCCACTTCCAGCCGCACCGCCGCGCGCCCCGGGCGTATGCCGACCGCTGTGCGCATGATAGGCGCCTCAGACACAGTTGGCTCAATCTGCGAACAGCGTTCGATGATATCCGCGCTCTGTTCCGCGTCAATCTCGGGGTTCCAGCTGTGGGACTGGTAAATGCCACCGATTAGCAAGCCGTCGGCGCGGGGGAAGAGATAGGTATCGTCGCTGGCGCGCATGGCGCCGGACTGGATGCGCGGCGCGTCGACAAGGAGCGTCTGTCCGCGAATCGGGAAGACCTCGGGATCCGGCGCGACATATTTCGCCCAAGCGCCCGTACAATTGACAATCAAGCGACCCTCAGCCTTGAGCTCTTCAAGGGAAGCCACCTCGCGCGCTTCCAGTTTTCCGCCCGCGCCCAGGAACTGCTCCTGCAAGTTCCGCAAGTAGCGGGGCGGCGCGACAATCGGCAGATCCATGATCCAACCGTCCTGGCAATCCGGCGGCAGCTCCGCCGGCGACAGTTCCGCGAAGAAGGGCAGCTTGTCTTTGAACCAGGGTTCGCCGACTTTCTGCGGAAATACCTGGCGCATCCGCCGCAAGCCAATTCCGCTATCGGCTTGTTGCGCCAGCGCGAGAAAATGCGCGAGCGAAACATCCGCCCAAGACCGTGGCCGCCCCGAAAGACCGCCGCCCGACCAAACCGCGCCAGCCGCCGCCGAAGCGGTCTTTTGCGGCAGGTCGCGCGTCAGGATGCGCACATCAAAGCCCGCAAGCTGCAAGTTGAGCGCCGAGCTCAAACCCGATACGCCAGCGCCAATAACCGTAACCGCCATCATCGCCGAATCTCCTCACCGCGGCCGAAAAAACCTGACAGTTCATGCTGTCAAGGACGCATTCGCCAGGCGCGATTCTAGCACAAGCGCAGATATGTGTCCCAGTCAATCGCGCCAGATTATTTCAGCGGCCGAGACAGCGAGAAGCGCGATTTGACAGAAATGTGGAAACATGATAGTCTAATATATCAGATATTAGAATCGCTTGGATTTTCAGCCATGTTGGATACCAAGTCGCTTAGCGAGCAAATCGAGTCGCAGCTCAAGCAAGAAATCATGTCCGGCGACCTCGCGCCCGGGCAGCGACTGACGATCGAGCGCATCGCGGAACGCTTGCAAGTGAGTACGATGCCGGTACGCGATGCCGTGCGCCGGCTGGATGGCTTGGGCTTTTTGAAAGTCGCGCCGCGCCGCGGGGTCTTTGTCGAAGAATTCAATCAGAATCGTTTCAAGAACATCATGGAGATCCGCATCGCGCTGGAGGGCTTGGCAGTCGAACTGGCTGCCACAAGGATTCCCCAAGAGGCGCTTGAAGACGCGCAGAACACCTACCGCCTGGCAGGAGATTATTATGCGCGCGCGGGCGATTTGTCACGCTTAGCCGAATGCGATAATCTAATACACGATCTGATTATCAACTGTTCGCGGAATCCCTTGCTGATCGAGATGATGCGGCAGTTGCAAGACTTGACCGATTGGGCGCATCAAATCGTTGCGAAGTATCGGCCAGAAGCGCAGGTGGAGGCTTTGCCCGAACATCTGGCAATTATCGACGCCCTGCGCAAGCGAGATGTCGCTGCGACAAAATCGACAGTGAGGGATCACCTGCTGAATACTTTGGAAAGAACGCTGCTCGCCTGGGATGACAAAGCCGGCGCGGCATAAATCAGCCAAAAGGAGGTACGCTATTGAATACTCCCCATATCGTAGATTATCTGATCTTTCAGATAATTGACCGCGGCAAATACAGTCAAATGATTAGAGCTTAGGAGTAATCACAATGTCAAAAAAGATAAACATGAGCCGGCGCGATTTCCTCCGTCTAACGGGCATGAGCTCCCTGGCGGCGGGTGTTTACACCTTGCCTGGCATAGGTTCAGTTGTCGCGCAGGACGAACAAGAAGTCACCATCTTCTTCTGGGACGGTCCGCCCTTGATCGGCATCCGCGAAAAGGCGCTGGCGCCCTTCGACGACGCTTACCCGGGTTGTACGCTCAATTTCACATCGGTGCCGGGCGGTCCCAATTCTGGCTATAACGACAAGCTCTTCACCAGCCTGGCGGCCGGCATCCCGCCCGATGTCTTCATCATCGAGATCGGCTTGCTGCCGCAATTCCTGAAAGATGATCTGCTGCTCGACCTCAAGCCCTACGTCGACGCCGACGACTACGACCTGAGTCAATTCCCAGATCTCGCCATCGAAGCCTATACCCACGAAGGCGGCATCTATGGCATGCCCGATAACGTGGCTTCCATCGCCATCTTCTATAACCAGGATCTGTTTGAAGAAGCCGGCGCCATGCTGCCGACGGCGCAATGGGACGACGAAGCCTGGACCGTCGACGACTTCTTCAATTCTTGCGAGGCGCTGACCAAGACCGATGCCAACGGCAACACGACGCAGTGGGCTTGTGACGTCACCGGCTGGGACAAAGTCTGGCAGACCTGGGTGCGCATCTTCGGCGGGCAATTGGTGGATGATCCCTTCTTCCCCACCGAATGTACGCTGAACGAACCTGGCGCCGTCGAAGGCTTGCAATTCTACGCCGACCTGCGCTGGGAATACGGCTTCGCGCCACGCCCGGAAGCGATGGCGGAAATGGGCACCGGCGCTTTGATGCAGTCAGGCCGCTTGGGCATGTTCTACAGCGGCAGTTGGTCATTCCCCAATTACCGCGAGGCTGATTTCAATATCGCCTTGGGTCATTATCCCTCCGGTCCTGGCGGGCGCGCCAACTATGTCTACTACTACCCGCTGGTCGTCCCCAAGACCACGCAGGCGCCGGAATGCGCCTGGAATCTGCTGAAATTCTTCAACGGACCAGCCATGGAAACGATCATTCGCGAAGGCGGCTTGCAAGGCACGTCCTTCGCCGAGCAGGAGAAGTGGTTCGTCACCGATCCGCTGCCGCCAGCCAACAAGCATGTCATGCTGGACGCCGCCAGGAACTTTGTCGCGCCCGATCCCTTGCTGACCAACTTCGGCGAGATCACGCAGATCATGCAGGCGCAAATTGACCTGCTGCTCATCGGCGAGGAACGCGATGCCAAAGTCGTCTGCGACGAGATCGTGCGCCAGGTCAATCCGCTGATTCAGGAAGGTCAATGGCGGACGGGCTAGAAATGGTTTCCACCCCCTCCCCCATAAAGAGGGAGGGGCTTCAACGTGAGTCGGCTGCGGTAATTTACGCCCCTTCCCTCATTTTGGGGGAAGGGGCCGGGGGATGGGGGAGATGAGCCTCGCGCAGTTCGTCAAAAACCAGGGCGGATTCGCCAACGTTAGCATCAGCTACAAGCGCGGCGAGACCCTGCTCGCCTGGGCGATGATTTCGCCTTGGGTGGCGGGTTTTCTCTTGCTGACGGCCTTCCCCATGGTCGCTTCGCTGGCGCTGTCCTTTTACAAATGGAACATCCTGTCGCCGCCGGAATATGTCGGTTTGGCGAATTACCACAAGCTCTTCTTCAGCGACCCGCTGCCGATGCACTCGCTCAAGATCACGGTGATTTTCTCCTTGGCCTCCATTCCCTTGAATATCGTCTTCGGCCTCGTGATCGCGATGCTGCTCAACACGAATATTCGCGGTCTCGCCGTCTTCCGCACGATATATTATTTGCCGGCCATCTTGTCGGGCGTGGCTGTAGCCATCCTCTGGCAGTGGATATTCTCCAGCGATTTCGGCTTGCTCAATACAGCGTTGCGCATCTTTGGCATCGAGGGACCGGCGTGGCTGGGCAGCAAGATTTGGGTGCTGCCAGCCTTTGTCATCATGCGGCTTTGGAGCGTCGGCGGCGGCATGATCATCTATCTGGCCGGCTTGCAGGCTATCCCCACCGATCTCTATGAAGCAGCCGAGATTGACGGCGCGAATTGGTGGCAGCGCATCTTCAGCATCACGCTGCCCATGCTCAGCCCGACTATCTTCTTCCAGCTCATCACCGGCGTCATCTTCACCATGCAGATTTTCACCGAAACCTTCATCATGACCGACGGCGGACCAGCCAACGCCTCGCTCTTCTATTTGCTCTATCTCTATCGCCAAGCCTTCCAAAACTTCAAGATGGGTTACGCCTCGGCTCTGGCTTGGGTCTTCTTCCTGGCGATATTGCTGCTGACGATCATCTTGTTCGCCACCGCCAAGTTCTGGGTCTATTACGAAGCGGAATCGGAGGAGGACAACTGATGAGCAGCAGGGGCGTCGGCTTAAGCGCGCGCCAGATCATCAGCAAGATCTTCGTCTATGCGCTGCTTGCCATCGGCTCGATTGTCATTCTGCTGCCGCTGCAGTGGATGATCTCGACCTCGCTGAAGCCGCTGTCGCATGTCTTTCGTTTTCCGCCCGAGTTCTGGCCCCAGCAGGTCGTCTGGGAGAATTATCCCAATGCCCTGACGCAATTGCCCTTCGACCGCTACTTCGCCAATACGATGTTCGTCGTCGTCCTTTGCCTGCTGGGCGAGCTGATCGTATCGTCCCTGGTCGCCTACGCCTTTTCGCGTTTGCGCTGGCGCGGGCGCAACACGCTCTTCATCGTCGTGCTCGCGACCATGATGCTGCCGCGGCAGGTCACGCTGATTCCGGAATTCATCGTCTTCAAGCAGCTGGGCATGATCGATACCTTCTGGCCCCTGATTCTGCCCTCTTGGTTTGGCAATCCTTTTTACATCTTTCTCTTGCGGCAATACTTTTTGACGCATTCGCGCGAACTGGATCAGGCGGCGGTGATTGACGGCTGCTCGCGCTTTGGCGTCTTCTGGCGCATCACCTTGCCCATGTCCAAGCCCGTGCTGGGCGCGGTAGCGATATTCTCTTTCCAGTTCCATTGGAACGACTTTTTCCGTCCGCTCATCTTCTTGCTCGACCAGGATAAATACACGCTCGCCTTGGGTTTGCGCTTCTTCCAGGGCACCTATGGCACCGAATGGAATTCGCTGATGGCGGTGTCGCTGGTGGTGATGCTGCCCTTGATTATCGTCTTTTTCTTCGCGCAGAAACATTTCATCCAAGGCGTCGTTTTCACGGGATACAAATAGTCTATTGACCCTAAGAAATCCGCATCTTTAGCCGTAAAGGACAAGTGTTGTTTATGGACCATACTCCGCCATATCAAAGACTTCACCCACCCGCCTTCGACGCGGTCAAATGGGAAGACGGCTTTTGGAGCCGGCTGCACCAGTTGTGCCGCCAGACGATACTGCCCAGCATGCGCCAAGCCCTGGACGAACCCAAAAACGGCGCTGTCTTTAGCAATTTCGCCGTCGCGGCCGGCTTGGCGGACGGCGAGCGCAAAGGCACGATGTGGAGCGACGGCGATTGCTACAAGTACATGGAAGCCTGGTCGCACATATATAGCATTACCAAAGACCAGGCGATCATTGATCATTTGGACCCGCTGATTGAGGCGGTCGCGGCGGCGCAGGAAGACGACGGCTATATCAGCACGCCGATGCAGTTGAGCCCAGACAAGACATATTGGTCGAACCCGCGCGATCATGAACTTTACAACATGGGTCATCTCTTGACAGCCGCCGCGGTCCATTACCGCGCCACGGGCAAAGACAACTTTCTGCAAATCGCCATCAAGCTGGCTGATTATCTCTACGACCTATTTGTGCCACGCCCGCCGCAACTGGCGCATTTTGGCTTTAACCCCTCGAACACCATGGGTTCGGTCGACCTTTATCGCGCCACCGGCGACGAGCGTTATCTGGAACTGGCGCAAACTTTCGTCGACATGCGCGGCTCCCAGCCCGGTGGCGGCGACCAGAATCAGACCTTGGTGCCTTTGCGCGAGGAGACGCGGGCGGTGGGCCACGCGGTCACAGCCGGTTATCTCTATTGCGGCGCGACCGATGTGGTGGCGGAGACGGGCGACGAAGCGCTGCTGGCAGGCCTGCTTCGCGTATGGGACAACGCCATCCATAGCAAGATGTACATCACCGGCGGCACATCGGCACAGCATCATGGCGCTTCAGAGCGGCCCGAGTTCGGCGGCAGCGCCACAGACGTGCACGAAGCCTTCGGTTACGAGTATTCGCTGCCCAACGCCACCGCCTACAACGAAACCTGCGCCAATATCGCCAACGCCATGTGGAATTGGCGCTTGCTTAACCTGACTGGCGACGCCAAATACGCCGACGTCATGGAGCGCGTGCTGTATAACAGCATGCTCTCGTCGATGAGCCTGGATGGCATCACCTTCTGTTACACCAATCCTCTGCGCTGGTATGGCGCGCAGCATCCGCTTCTGAGCCAAGACGCCTACGAGCGCTGGTTCATCTCGCGCTGCTATTGCTGCCCGACCAACACCGCGCGCAGCATCGCCCTCTTGCACAACTGGGTCTACAGCCAATCCGACGACGCCCTGTGGATTCATCTCTATAGCAGCAGCCGCTTGAACACGACCCTCGCCGATGGCTCGGTCCTCGCGTTGCGACAAGCGACCGACTACCCCTGGGATGATCAAGTTACGATTACTATCGAGCAAGCGCCCACGCGCGAACTCAGCTTGATGCTGCGCATCCCGGGCTGGGCGCGGAGGGCCTCCCTGAACATCAATGGGGAAGCGAGCGACAGCGATTTGACAGCGCAAACGTATGTGGAACTCAAGCGCGTCTGGAAAGCCGGCGATACCATCTCCTTGAGCTTGCCGATGGAAGCGCGCCTGGTCAAAGCGCATCCCAAAGCCGAAGAAATCCGCAATCACGTCGCTGTGATGCGCGGTCCGTTGGTCTATTGCCTCGAGGGTATCGACCTGCCCGCTGATGTACCGATCCTGGAAGTCCATGCGCCGGGCGATATGCAATTGGAAGCGCGCCGAGAAGAGGAGCTCCTGGGCGGCGTGATCGTCGTCAAGGGTCAGGCGCGGCGCGTTATCGAGGACAATCAAGCGGAGGCGCTTTATTTCGACGCCGGGAACGAGCGCGAGCAAGAGCTTGATGTGACGCTGATTCCCTATTACGCCTGGAACAACCGCGGCAGCGCGGAAATGACGGTCTGGCTGCCAAGGAGCCACTGAAATTTATTGGGGCGGGACCAGTCTCTTCAAGCCAATTCGGGAATTGAGGGTTTTAGGTCGGCTCTAAAATCAGTAAGGTAAGTCCGCGTATCCTCGTTAATCAGGTCAGCGCGCTTACTCAAACCATCCGATACCGGCTTTTATGGCGCAGCGAGCGAAAAAAGCACAGCCTTCCCCTTACCACGTCCCGAAAGCGGACGAACCAGAGCAAAGCTCCATCTGGCGCAGTCTTCAGTTCCTCAAAAAATACCGCAATATCGCCGCCAGTGTGTATGTCCTGGCCATCGCCGTCAATATTTTCAGCATTCTGATTCCACAAACCATCCGCTGGATCGTTGATGCCGGCATCATTCAGGGCGATATGACCATTCTGACCTGGTCGCTGCTGGGTTTGCTCGGGCTGACGGTCGTCAAGGGCGTTATCGATTTTTTTCTGGGGCGCTGGACAGAAGTGGTGTCTCAAGGCGTCGCTTACGACATCCGCAACGCCATCTACGACAAACTCAGTTCGCTGTCATTTTCCTATCATGACCAAGCGCAGACCGGGCAATTGCTGGCGCGCTCCATTTCCGATGTCGAGCGCATCCGCTTTCTGACGGGGCGCGCCATCCTGCGCCTGTTCCAACACACCGGCTTAATGGTCTTCACCTTTGTCGCCTTGCTGCTGATGAACGCGCAGCTGGCGATCTTGTCGATGCTTCTGATGCCCCTGCTCTTTTACATCGCCTATCGCTTCGGCCGCATCTACCGACCGCTTTCGCTGGAATTGCAGCACCAGCTGGCGGAGATGACCACCGTGCTGGAACAGAACCTGCGCGGCGCCAAAATCGTCAAAGCCTTCGCGCAAGAGGACGCCGAAATCGCCCGCTTTGATCGACAAAACAGCAAATGGTTCGCACTGGCGCGCAAGCAGGTCATCGTCAGCGCCCAGCATATCCCGCTGCTGGACTTCGTCGCCAGCTTGAGCGCGGTGATCATTATCTGGCTGGGGGGCAGATTGGTGATCGAAAAGACGCTCACCCTGGGCGAACTCGTGGCTTTCACCACCTATCTCGGTCAATTGATTTCGCCGGTGCGCCGCCTGGGCGTGATCATCCCGGCTGTTGCCATGGCTTCGGCCGCCGGCGAACGGATTTTTAGCATTCTCGACGCGCAATCGGAAGTTACAGACGCGCCAAACGCCATAGCGCTGCCGCCAATCGCGGGGCGGGTACGCTTCGAAAACGTGACCTTTTCTTATTTCAACCAGCGTCAGGTGCTGGACAAGCTCAATCTTGAAGCCGAGGTCGGCGAGGTGATTGCCCTGCTGGGCGCGACCGGCTCCGGCAAATCGACCATCATCAATCTGATCCCGCGCTTTTATGATGTGAGCGGCGGTCGCGTCCGCGTTGACGGCTACGACGTGCGTGATGTCACCGTCAAGTCGCTGCGCGACCAAATCGGCATTGTGCTGCAAGAGACGGTGCTCTTCGCGGCGAGCATCCGCGAGAATATCGCTTTCGGGCTGGACGATGTCTCCGACGCCGAGGTCATGGAAGCGGCAAAAGCGGCGCAGGCGCATGACTTCATCCTGGAAATGCCTGAGGCATACGCTACCGAAGTCGGCGAACGCGGCGTCACCCTGTCCGGGGGCCAGAAACAGCGCATCGCCATCGCCCGCGCTTTGCTCAAGGATCCGCGCATTCTGCTGCTCGACGACGCCACCTCCAGCGTCGATACGGAAACGGAACGTCTGATTCAAATCGCGCTGGAGCGTTTGATGGAAGGCCGCACCTCCTTCATCATCGCGCAGCGCCTGAGCACCGTGCGCATGGCGGACAAGGTACTGGTACTAAAAGACGGGCGCGTGGCCGCCGCCGGCACCCACGACGAGTTAATGCGGAAATCGGGTTTGTACGCCGAGATATATTATCGCAATCTGCGGGAGTGAGCGCGGCTAACACGAATAGCCGACAAGGAACTAACATGGGCTTTTCGATAGGCACAAGCGGCGTCGGCAGAAGCGGACCGCGCGGCACCCTGGAAGGCTACGCCGACAAGGTCGAGGGCCGCTCCTTCAATCTGCGCGTGCTTTGGTACTTGCTGGTCTTCGTGCGGCCCTACGGCTGGCGCATGCTAGCGGCTTTCGTTGCCATGTTATGCGCCTCCGCCCTTACGTTGATCACGCCATACTTGGTCAAAGTCGCCATCGACGGACCGATCGCCGAGGGGGACATCGCCGCGCTCGACGATATTACGCTGCTCATGCTGCTCGCGGCAACCAGCCTCTACCTGGCGTCCATGACGCAGCGCTTTCTGCTCAGCTGGGTCGGGCAGCGCGTCCTGGCGGACCTGCGTTCGGCGCTCTTCCGGCATTTGCAGCAATTGCCGCTGGCTTACCACGACAGTCACATCGTCGGCGTTACGATCTCGCGCGTCATCAGCGATGTCGGCGTCATCAACCAATTGCTCTCGCAGGGGCTCATCACCCTGACCGGCGACAGCTTGCTGCTGGCGGGCATTGTCATCGTCATGCTCTCGCTCAACGCGCAACTGGCGCTTGTCACCTTCTCGATCATTCCGCTGATCGTGCTGGCCACAGCCATCTTCGCGCGGCGCGCCAAGCTGGCTTTCCGCAAGACCCGCGCGCGCAACGCCCACCTGGTTGGCGACCTGGCGGAGAATCTCGGCGGCATTCGCGTCATTCAGGCTTTCGCCAACGAAGACAGCACCTCCAGCAAATTCAACGAGGTCAATCAAGCCAACCGCGACGCCCACATCGAGGCGATGTCGCTGTCCTTTGTCTTCTTGCCGACGGTAGAGTTCCTCGGCATCGCCGCGACCGGCATCGTGCTGCTCTTCGGCGGCATCAGCGTGGCGCAGGGCGCGCTCACGCTGGGCACGGTGATCGCCTTCCTCGGCTATGTCAACCGCTTCTTCCTGCCAGTGCAAGAGCTCAGCCAGCTTTACGCCACCATGCAGACGGCAATGGCCGGCGGCGAGCGCGTCATCAACCTGCTCAATACCGAACCCGCTATCAAAGACAGCGCTGACGCGATGGTCATGCCGCCGATTAAAGGGCGCATCCAATTTCAAAATGTCAGCTTCGGCTATCGCCAGAACCTGCCGGTCCTGCGCGAAATCAGCCTGGACTTTCCAGCGGGCACGATGGTCGCGCTGGTTGGACCCACCGGCGCGGGCAAAACATCAATCGCCAATCTGATCGCCCGCTTCTATGACGCCAGCGAAGGCGCGCTCTTGATTGACGGCATCGACATCCGCCAGGTCCAACAGCGTTCCATGCGCTCGCAGATGGGCTTGGTCTCGCAAGATCCCATCATCTTTTCGGGCACCATCGCCGAAAATATTCGCTTTGGGAAGCCCGACGCCACAGATGCCGAGCTGGCCGCCGCGGGCAAAACCGCCAATGTCGACGCCTTCGTGAACGAGCTGCCCGATGGCTATGAAACCGAAATCCTTGAAGACGGCGCCAACCTGTCCCTGGGCCAACGCCAACTGATCTCCATCGCCCGCGCCGTCCTGGCCGATCCGCGCATCCTCATCATGGACGAAGCCACATCAAGCGTCGACATGGTCACCGAGACGCTGATCCAAGACGCGCTGCAAAAACTCCTGGCAAAGCGCAGCTCTATCGTCATCGCGCACCGCCTCAGCACCATCGTCAAAGCCGATGTCATCTGTGTGGTGGACGAAGGCAGAGTCCGCGAGATGGGCAGCCATGCCGAATTGCACGCCCAAGGCGGCTTGTACGCCGACTTGTACGAGCGCCAATTCGTCGAGCTGGCGGATTCTAGTTGACGTAATTTTACGATATTCAGTTGTGTTATAATGTTGTTCGTCAACAAGCCGGTAGCTGCGCTCCAGGATCACACGATGCTTGATTTGTCAGAACTTGAATCACTGATAAACACACCAGAATCTCGCTATCTAGACTTTAAGGGAGCACAATATGACTTACACGAACCTAGAGGTAAGAGTGGAAAAGGCTATCTGAATCTTATCAAGGATATATTGTGCATGTCCAATACCCCAAGGGATGAATGCGCATACATTATTACTGGTGTTGCAAGCGAACCAGGCAAAGACAATCACGTAGTTGGAATCAATTCGAATATTGACGACAGCGCCATTCAGAATCTGCTTAAGGGTTGGCTCAACCCCATTCCAAACGTTTATTACTATGAAATCAAAACTGGCGACAAGTATGTTGGCATATTTGAGATTCCTCCCACAAAGAGTTCAGGTCCATATTTTGTGAGCAATAAGTTAAGTCGAGACAAGGTACAGCTAATTGAAAACAGAGAATTCCTAAAGCAAGAACAGTTGTATTTTCGCCGTGGAACTACAAATGCTGAGGTTCAAGAAGTTGAGAAAGCACATATCAACGACTGGTTCAACTCGCAACGAAATGATCGATGGCAGGAATGGGAGCTGCTTCTGGCAGCGTGTGACGGTTTCGCCGATGATCGCCATTATGTTCTAATATCTTCAGAAATATCTCCATTGCAGGACCAAACATTGGAGCCTTTATCTTACATCAAGTGGAGCGCTGTAATTGATTTTGACCCGTACAGCGATGAAGAAGGTTTGATGCAAGCTTTTCGATCCGCTGGATTTGAGCGGAATATCATTCCTGCGGTAATGGGCGAAAGAACTGCCTTTAATTCCAGACACGACACATACTGGTTTTATGCCCGAGGACTTAGCGGTAGACGAGAAACTATAGACATAAGCAATGAATGGCTAAATTGGATCAGGCAGTATGGGAGTGAAATTCATCAGCAGTTTCATCATATCGCGAAGACATTACTACCCGCGTCAATTACATTTGTAGTTATATGGGATGATGATTCGCTAAACAAGCATTTGAGCACTTTAATTGAAGCAACATCTGTAATTACAAATGCGAAATATGTGATAATCTCGGAATCAAGTATTCTTCGATTGGACCGTATTGAGGAAGATTTTCCACTGCAACAATTCAGTATTCCGCTTTCGCACCCAGAGCAATCGCACCAGATTTTTGCAACCATCGAGGACACCGAGTTCACAGAGAAAAGCCTGCTATTCCGGGCAACTGTACCAGAAATGCAGATACTAGAAAGGAGTTGATAAAGACCAAAGGATAAATCGAGATGCAACCGAGTGGGCTCCAAGAAGCATTTGCTGATTTGCAGGATCCGCGACGCGAACAAGGTCGATTGCACAAACTGATCGACATCATTGCTATGTCGATCTGCGCCGTGGTCAGTGGCGCAGAGACCTGGGTGGACATCGTTGATTTTGCTAAGAACAGGGAAACCTGGTTAAGACAATTTTTGGAGTTACCCAATGGGATCCCATCGCATGATACCGTTGCCCGTGTCTTCCAGTTACTCGACCCCCAAGAGTTACAACTGGGCTATCAGAATTGGATTCGCAGCATTAGACCCGTCTTGGCGGATGGAGACATTGTACCCATTGACGGAAAGACGATGCGAAGAAGCCATGACCGCTTTCAGGGAAAGAGCGCGGTGCATCTGTTGCACGCCTGGTCAGTTGAAGCCGGATTGGTCTTGGGGCAACGGGTCGTGGATAGTAAGCGCAATGAGATACCTGAAATCCCGGAACTGCTCAAACTACTGTCTTTGAAAGGCTGCATTGTGACTTTAGACGCGATGGGCTGCCAGAAAGACATCGTGAAGTCTATTGTCAGCGAGCACGGGGCAGATTATGTCATCGCCCTCAAGGAAAACCAGGGGGATTTGCGCAGCGCGGTCAAGAGCTTGTTTGATTATGCGGACGCGCATCACCCGCGCTTGATTGGACAGTATAGCTGGGCTGAAGCAATCGGCAAGCCGCGCGGACGCGTTGAACGCCGCATTTGCAAGGTCTTGCATGATGCCGATGTACTGACACTATTCCGTGAGCAAAAAGGCTGGACGGGGTTGCGCACCGTGGCGCGACTTGAGTATGATCAACAGGTTGATGGGAAATGGCAAAATAAGATGACCCGCTATTTTATCTCATCAGTAAAGCAGGATGCCCAACAGCTTCTACGCACAATCCGCGCCCATTGGCATATTGAAAATAAGCTGCATCGTGTCTTGGATGTCACGTTTCGACAAGATGACAGCCGCATTCGGGTGGGACACAGCCCGGAAAACTTCGCTGTCCTTCAGCACATCGCCTTGGCCTTACTCAAAAAACACCCCCAAAAAATTAGCCTCCGGCGAAAACGGCGGCAAGCTGCGCACAATGATCAACTCCGCTGGCAAATCCTAAATGCCTTTTCATAAAATCTGGTGCGATTGCTCTGCTTTCGCACCTAATCGCCGGCCTATCGGTCGAATTGTCGAGTCATAATAATCTCGAACGACGAGGGGTTGAATTCCCAGGTGAGTATGGCAATAGAATGCCAGTACCGTCGGAACGTGTCCCTTGGTTGGAATCTCAGTTGCGCCTCGTACACTTGGGTACTGGGAAAAACTCTTCCGAACATCTGCCAGCGGAGAAAATGCCCGAATTTCATCGTGGTGGGATTATCACTTGGCAAGATCTAAATCTTGGACGCGATTTGGAGAGAGACATCACTAGAAAGATTGCACGACGCGTCCGAGGAGATTTAGAAACTCGTACGACAGAAATAATAAAGATTTTCCACAAGCCCGGGGCTGGGGGTACAACCATCTCAAGACGTATCTTATGGGATTTACACCGGGAGTTCCCTTGTGTAGTTATTCATTCAGGAGATCCTGTTGGGGCTGTTGAGCGTATCGAATACATCGCAAATAACTCGCGTTTAGCCGTGCTTGCTTTGCTAGATAGTGCTGAGATCGCTGGCAATGAGATTGACAACATTTATGATCGCTTGCGCGCAAGAAACACAGGTTGTGTACTACTAAGCGTATCGCGTCGTCACCAATTGTTACCTTCGGCAGGAAGGCGTTCTTTCTCTTTAGATTCTCAATTGAGCGTATCTGAATTGCAACGGTTTAACGAAAAATACACAAGCCTTGTACCAAATCGACGCCAAGAGTTGGAAAGTATAGTAAGTACAAATATTGTTGAGGAGCAGACGGCGTTTCAGTTTGGCCTAACGGCGTTTGAAGAGAACTACAAAGGACTAGAGCCTTACGTTTCAAACAGACTCAAAGAACTCACCGATGTGCAGCAGCAAATAGTAGTCTTTTTAAGTATCGCCTCTGTGTACGCCCAGCGAAGTCTTTCCGCGCAGGCATTTCAATACTTATTGGGACTATCGAATCGAGATGTAGTTTTGCACAAGGTGTTTGAAAATCAGCAGTCTATCTTTGACATTCTCATAAGGGAACGAGATAGCAAGAATTGGCGCCCTATACATGACATAGTTGCTCGAGAAGTATTGATTCAAGTTCTCGGAAAAGGCGAAGACGCAGAGCGCACCTGGAAACAGCAACTTTCACCTTGGGGAAAGAGATTTATTAAATTTTGCGGGGATGGCTGGCTAACTGCCAATGAGACCACATTAGAATTGCTCCGACGCGTATTCATTTTAGGCGAAGATTCGGACCGAGGAAATTCAGGGATCAGAACATTTCCTAGATTCATACAAGATATACCTGTTCGCGAAGGCAGACTTGAGATACTGAGGTTTTTGGCAGAAAAATTCCCTTATGAAGCGCACTTCTGGGCACATTTAGGTCGATACCAAGCACTAATAATGCGGAATTTCCCAGCGTCGCTTGAGGCGATTGATCGTGCGCTCAAGCTTGAAGTTGACGATCCTGTATTGTGGCACATGAAAGGAATGAGCTATCGATATCAGGCACAAAGTCTGATGGAAGCGAGAGAAGAGTTACAGGAAGTTATAGATCTTGCTCAAAAGGCGTCGGAATGTTTTGAAGAATCGCGAAACATAGATCCAGACGATGAGCACGCTTATATTAGTGAGATACAGCTTCTAGCGCGTGTTCTCAACTATGCGGTAAGAGACACAGATGAAAGCATATTCGATATTATACAACGAAATTCCCAGCCATATTTGAGGGAGGCATTTGATAAAGCCGAAAGCTTACTCGCTGTTGTTAGGTCAAATCGAGAAGGCACGAGAAGTAGCACTTGGGAACAAAAATGTAGAGCGGACATAAGCAATCTATATGGAAATTATCATAAAGCATTACAGGTTTGGGACAGTTTACTTACCAGACATGATGTGTACCGTCCGCCAATTCGGAGGCAGATTGTCTACGCACTAAAAGATCGTGACAGCGGGTGGAACAGCATGTCTCAAAAGGGCCTTGAACGTTGCATTCAACTTTTACAGGATAATCTTGATGAGCAACCATCTAATGATAGAGATCTGCGCCAATTGCTACAAGCTGTCAGATATTCTTTTAACGTACCAAGTGTCGAAAGTCTCATTGAAAAAGTGTCCTATTGGAAAGTAAATACCGGCGCACTCGACGCCACGTATTACATGTATGTTTTGTATGCGCTGCAGGCTCTCGATGGGCTTGCTATTGAACTAGGTCAAACAGAAAGATATTTGCGTGAATGTCAAGATCAAAGTCAAAATAGACGGAATAGATTAAAAAGTTTTGAGTGGCTCGGTAAGGCTGAAGGCATAAAGAAGTTAGTACATCAGTCAGCCTTGGGCGAGTGGAATCGCGAACAGAATTTCTGGACAAACTCTAGCGCTCTCATAAGGCAAGAAGGAATAATCACACAAGTACGAGGTCCTGAAGGCGGGACGATTCAAGTAAGTGGGCTATCTTGTTTTTTCAAGCCAGGCGCTAAACGTGTCCAACCAATTTCTAGTGACTCAGTAAATCGACGTGTCAATTTCTTTCTCGGCTTTAGCTATTCAGGAATAAGAGCTTGGGATGTCGAGTACTCTTGATTTGCAAGCGGATACTTAAGCTCGAACTACTCCATCTCGTCCGCGGCGGCTTGTACGCCGAATTGTACGAGCGCCAATTCGTCGAGCTGGCGGATTAGCCCTCAGCACAGCCAGGCATCGCCGGTGAACGCGCCCTTGCCGCCAGCGCAAAAACGCATCGTCGGCGTCATCTGGATCACCTATGCCCTGTTCTATCTGGGCCGAGTCAACTTCAGCGTGGTCTTGCCGGCATTGGTCCTCGCGCTGGACGCCAGCCGCGCGGAAGTAGGCGCGCTAGGCACCGTCTTCTTCTGGGTCTACGGCATCTTCCATTTCATCAGTGGCGAGGTCGGCAGCCGCGTCAGTCCCTTTCGCATGGTCTGCGCCGGCTTGCTGGTCATCGCGCTGGTGAATATCGCCTTCGCCTTTCAAACCTCCCTGCTGCCGATGCTGATATTGTGGGGCATCAACGGCATCGGACAATCGGCCGGTTGGGCGCCCATGTTCCGCATCCTGGCCGAACGGCTGGATCGCAGCCAAATCAAAGTCGTCGCGACCATCATGCCCTTCAGCTATGTCCTTGGCACAGCCATCACCTGGACCCTGGTGGGCGCGGTCGCGACGGACAAAAACTGGCAAGTCGCCTTTTGGCTGCCGGGCTTGCTGACACTGGGGGTGCTGGCATTTTGGCGGCGGGCGGGCATTGACGCGCCCAAGGCGCCAGCGCAGAGCCTGAACCCCGCGCGCATCCGCGCCGAACTGCGGCAAATCGCGGCGGTCTTGCTGGCGACTGCCCTGGGCGGCTTCGTCTTCAATGGCATGACGATATGGCTGCCAAGCTACATTCTCGATAGCCGGCTTGTGCCCGAAAGCGCGGTTGGCTCGGTGGCGGCCGCCATGCAAGTGATCGCGATCTTCGGCTTGTTCCTGGCGCGGCAGAGCGTGGCGCGCAGCAATCAAGTCTTTGTGACAGCGACCGTGATGCTCGCGGCGGGGGGCTGCGCCATGCTGTTGATGACGGCGACTGCGGGTCCGCTCGCGCTGCTGATCATCTGCCTGGCTATGATCATGCTCAACGGCGCATTTGGCTTGCTGGTGAGCGCCGTTCCTCTGCTGCTGGCGCCGCCCGGTCGCGCGTCGTCTATCACCGGCAGCATCAACATGATGTCGAACTTCTTCGGGGGCATGGCCGGTTTCTCCATCGGCGGCTTGGTCGAGTGGCAGGGATGGACAGCTGTCTTCGGGCTTTGGGGCGCGCTCTTGCTGCTGGCGGCGGTCTTAATCTGGATGAAACGGGGCGCGGAAGACGGTCCCGCAGAGGCGATAGTCGCTTGAGCGCCATTGTTCACAGCCCGCTCAGCCCAGCTTGATGCGCGGATTAAGCCCCGCGTAAGCCATATCGGCGAAGAGATTCGTGAAAAGAATGACGGTCACGCTGACCATCACGATCGATTGCACCAGCAGCAAGTCGCGCCGTTCAATGGCGGCGATCAACAAAGAGCCCAGACCGGGGAAGCCAAAGACATATTCGATCACCACCAAGCCGCTAATCAGCCAGGTGATGCTGATGGCGATGACCGTGACCGTCGGCAGCAGGGCATTGCGCAAGACGTGCCGGGTGATGACGCTGCGATAGGGCATGCCTTTCAAAGCCGCTGTGCGCACGTAATCTCTTTTCAATTCCTCTATCACGCCGGCCCGCGTCAGGCGGGATATGTAAGCCAATAACACCAGCGTCGCCGCAAAACCCGGCAGCCAGAGCGCCGGCAGCATCTCGCTGAACGAGGCATTGGCAGGCACAGCCGAGCTCGACGGGAACCACCAACCCAGTGCCTGCGCCAGGGGACCGCGCCCCCAGCCCAGCGCCACGATATTGATCAAAAACAGCCCGGTCACGAATTCCGGCAGGCTGACCACCGAAAGCGTGAACAGCGAGATGAGGACATCGGGCAATTTATTTTCGCGCAGCCCGGCGATGATGCCCAAGACCAGCGACAGCGGCACCGACAGCAGCAAAGCCACCAGCGCCAGGCGCGCCGAATTGATGCTGCGTTGCACGATCAACTCGCGGTTGTCCGCGCCGCGGAAGGCGATTGTCTTGCCCCAGTCGCCGCGCAGAAAATTGCCCAGCCAGTTGACATATTGCCGTGGCAGCGGCGCATCCAAGCCGAGTTCGCTGCGGATCTGCGCGACTTGCGCGTCGGTGGCTTCGCGCCCGCCGGCGATCACGCGCGCCGGATCGCCCGGCAAGACGCGCAGCAGAAAGAAGATCATCAGCGAGCTGATCAGGTAGGTAAAAAAGAAGAAAACGAAGCGCCGCCGCAAAAACTTGAGCATCAGCCTAGCCGATTTCCTCTGGCTGTACAAAGCTGTGCTGCAGCGCCGACAACTCCGCCAGCGGGATATGGCAGCGGATGACGTGCCCGACCTTCGCTTGCCGCCACGGCGGACTCTCTTCTTCACAAATGGCGCCGATCTTGCGCGGGCAGCGGGTATGAAAGCGGCAGCCGCTCGGCAGGCTCTGCGCGCTCGGCAGGACGTCATGCAGCAGCATACGCTCGGCTTTATGATGCGGATCCGCCACCGGTATCGCCGAAACGAGGGCTTCGGTGTAGGGGTGATAAGGCGGTTGAAACAGGTCGCTCGCCGCGCCGACCTCAAAAAGTTTGCCCAGATACATGACCGCGATCACGTCGGACAGATAGCCCACCACAGCTAAATCATGCGATATAAACAGGTAGGCGGCGCCCTGCTCTTCTTGCAAGCGCGCCAGCAGATTCAAGACGGCCGACTGCACAGACACATCCAGCGCCGACACCGGCTCGTCGCAAATGATGAGATCTGGATCGGAGGCGAAGGCGCGCGCGATCACCACGCGCTGTTTCTCCCCGCCGCTCAGCTCATCGGGAAAACGATCGGCATAGTCCTCGCGCAGGTTGACCCGACGCAGCAATTGCAGGACCTCCGCCTCCGCTTGCGCGGGCGCCATGCCCCGCAGCTTGACCAGCGGTCGCCGCAGAGCCTGCCGCACCGACAGATATGGGTTCAGCGAGTTCTGCGGGTTCTGGAAGACCATTTGCAGCTTCGACAAAACATCAGGGCTGCGCTGGCGCACGCTGTTGCGGATGTCCATGCCCAGCAGTTCCAGTTGTCCGCTGGTGCGCTCTTGCAAGCCGATGATCACGCGCGAAAGGGTGGTCTTGCCACTGCCGCTTTCGCCGACCAAGCCCAGCGTCTGCCCCGCCTCGAGGCTCAAGTTAAGCCCGTCGACTGCGCGGATCGGCGCTGGCTTCTTCCCCCGCAGCCAGTCTTGCAAGCTTCTCGCGACCGGAAAATGCTTTTTCAGGTCCGTCACGCGCATCAGCCTATCGCCATTCTGGAGCCTCTGGCTCTTGCCCCCCATCCCACGGGAGCTGTACCCGCTTCTGTCCCCGTCCTCAACAGTGGACTGAACTTGCCCCGATTTTGTAGAAAAAGTCCCTCCCTCTTTATGGGGTCGCGTAGACACTGACCCGTCGGGGAGGGATTTTGGGTGGGGGTAGACAGCGACTTCTTCCCAGCGGAAACAGCGTACCGCGCGCCCATCCCGCAGTTCTTGCAAGGGCGGTTTTTCAGCCCGGCACCTGTCGATGACAAATTCGCAGCGATCGGCGAAGACACAGCCGCCCCCCACCTGCGTAAGAGCGGGCGGGTTGCCGCCGATCGAATGCAACCGGCTGTCGCCTTTGCTCTGTCCCAGCTTTGGCACGCTGTTGAGCAAGCCCAGCGAATAGGGATGACGGGGCGTCGCGTAGAGCTGGTCGACAGGCGCTTCTTCCATGATCTCGCCGGCATAGAGCACCAGCACACGTTCGCAGAGTTGCGCCACGACGCCCAAATTATGGGTGATATAAATGACAGCGCTGTCTCGTTCAGCCATCAGTCCGCGAACGAGATCGAGGATGACGGCTTCTGTGGTCACATCCAAACCCGTGGTTGGCTCGTCGAGAATGAGCAATTCGGGATTGCTAATCAGCGCCATGGCGATGACGACGCGCTGCTGCATGCCCCCGCTCAATTCGTGTGGATAGCGTTCCGCCACTTTTTCAGGATCGACCAGATTGACGTCATGGAACATCCGCAGCATGGCGCGCTGGGCTTCTGCGCCGCCGATGCCCAGCGCCGCGTGCAATACTTCTGTGACTTGCGCGCCGATTCTCATTGACGGGTTCAATGCCGCCCCGGCGTTTTGGGGCACCAGCTTGATGCGCCGCGCCCACAAAGAGCGCATTTCCTCAGCGCTCTTGCTCAGCAAATCTTCCCCGGCGAAGCTCAGGCGACCGCCGCTTTCCACGCGCCCCTTGCTGCCGAGGTAGCGCATCAGCGCCAGCGCCACAGTCGATTTGCCCGAGCCCGACTCGCCGACCAAGCCGACGATGCGGCCGGGCGCCAGGCGCAAGTGAAAATCGCGCACCGCCGGTATCCAGCGCTTGCCAATGCGATAGCTGACGGTGAGATTCTCGACATCAAGCAGGGGCGCTGTCATCAGCTGCCCTTTTGCGCGGCGCGGCGGATGCCGTCCGACATCAAGTTGACCGCGATGACCAGGATCGCGATCGCCAGCGCGGGGAAATCCAGCGCCCAAGGCGTCAATTGATAGAAGCCGCCGCGGTTTTCGCTCACCATCAGTCCCCAATCGGGCGAGGGCGGGCGCGCGCCAAAGCCGAGAAAGCCCAGCGACGCCACCAGGAAGATAGCGTAAGAAAAGCGCAGCGACGCCTCGACCACCAGAGCCGGTATCACCGACGGCAAGATCTCCCGAAAGATGATGTAATGCGTAGGCTCGCCGCGAATCTCCGCGGCTTCGACGAATTCGCGCGTCTTGATATCGAGGGCGCTGCTGCGCGCTACCCGCGCCACCACCGGCACATAGAGAACGGCGATGACCAAGAGCACGACATTTTCCGCCAATTCCGCCTGCCAACTGCCAATCTCGAAATCGAGGTTGCGGATGATGCCCACCAGCACCAGCGCCAGCAATAGCGCCGGGATGGCCAGCAGCGCGTCGATGACGCGCCCCAGCAACTCATCGAACCAGCCGCCAAGATAGCCCATATAAAGCCCGACAGCCGATCCAACGATTACGCTGATCAAAGCGCCCAGACCGGCGATGCGGAAGATGCTGCCCGCGCCCAGGATCACGCGGCTGTAGACATCGCGCCCCAGGCGATCGGTGCCAAAGGGATGTTCGCCCAGCTGCAATGCCCCGATATCCAAGGTCGGCGACACGCGAACGGCGTGACTCTGATCATTGGGATTGGGATAAGGCGCCAACTGCGCGCCGAAAATCGCCAAAAACAGGAAGAAGCAGACCAAGCCTGTACCCAGCGCCGACTGCGGATGCCGCAGAACGACGCCGGCAAAACGGCGCAGCGCGGCAAGCTGCCGGCTGAAAGGGGCGGGGTTCATGGCGCTATTCTAGCCGCCACTGACAATTGTTGCGCCAGACTGATCCCGTCCTTTGCTTCTGGCAGGCAAGACCCGCCGGTGTCTGTTGAAGTTCCGCCCTCAACTCCATAATTTGGGAAAGGCAGAGACATCTTTTCATCTGGCTTGATATCACCATGAAAGCTGTATTTATTACAGAGACTTTTGGGCGACCAGATTGACTCTGTTGAAATACTCAATTTACCCCCACCCCAAACCCCTCCCCCATAAAGAGGGAGGGGCTTAACGGCTCACTACAGGTCATAAGACTCCCATTGCCTCATTTTTGGGCAAGGAGCTGGGTGATGGAGGCTGTTTCTCAACAGAGTCAGATTGGTCGCCCCTACGTTTTCATATAAATCGACCCTGTAGGGGTCAGCTATTAGCTGACCCGCTTATTCGACTATGAGTCGCTTCAAACAAGTCCGCTCCTCAGCCGATGCTTCGGATCTGGGCTGTGAAACCCGTTGTTGAACAGCGGATACAGGCACAGTCCCCGCTAACTATAGCGTGTCGATACTAACCCAAGCCCGCGCCGCCGAAATTGGTGCGCCCGGCGAAGGGATGCAGCGCCACGCCGGATACATGGCTCGCCAGCACCATGAACTGGGCGAAGAAATATGGCACGACAACCGGCCCTTCGTCCAGCAGGATTTGCTGGATTTCTTTGTAAGCGGCCCTGCGCTCGGCTTGATCAAGCGATGCCCGCGCCAGTTCGATCAATTCGTCCACGCGCGCGTCGCTGTAATGCGATTCGTTCCAGGGCGCCTCGGAATGATAAGCCAAGTCGAGGTAAAGCTGCGGCACCGGGCGCGCGCCCCAACCGGTCACGCCCAGATCAACTTGCATCCAGTCTTCTACCCAGTAGCTGTTTTCGTCTTCCAACTGGATCTCTACTCGGATGCCAGCTTCTTCCCACTGGGCGGCTAGGGCAATCGCGAGATCGGGCCAAGTGCCGCTATTCGGCACGTGCAAGGTCATGTCCAAGCCGTCGGGATAGCCGGCTTCCGCCAGTAGGGCGGCCGCAGCGGCCGGATCACGCGGCGGCACTTCGGCTTCTTCCAGGAAATACTGGCCAAAGGCGGGTCCGATCGGCGAGTCTTTGCCGACAGCGCCAAAGCCCAGCTGCACGCGTTCCCAGATGGCGTCGCGATCCGTCGCCAGTTTGAATGCCTGGCGCACGCGCACATCGTCGCCCGGGGCGCGGTCGGCGCGCAGCCGCGCCAGATGATGTCCGCTGGTCGGGATGTCGGTGGCGTCGAAGTTGACATCCGCGCCAAAGCCCAGGAAGCTGGAATTGTCCAGGCGCAGGATGCCGTCGGCGGTGCCGCCCTGTACCGCGGCGATGCCCGCTTGCTGGTCATCAAAGAAGATGAACTCAAGCCGCTCGACCGAAGGCGCGCCACCCCAATAGTCGGCGTTGGCGCTCATGATCGCGCGGTCGCCCGGTATCAGTTCTTCCAGCTTGAATGGTCCGGAGCCGTTAAAGGCTTCGCCGACATCTTCCGCGCTCGATTTCAAGATGACAAACTTGTTATCGGTGAGGTTGTAGAGGAAGTCCGGATTCGGCTCGCCGAGGGACATTACAATCGTATTGCCTTCACCAGCCGCTATCGATTCGACCGACGACAACAAACTGGCGACAGTGCTTTCGGACTCTTGATGCCACTCTATGGTCCACAGCACGTCGTCGACCGTGACCGGGCTGCCGTCGTGCCAGGTCGCGTCCTCGCGGATCTGCAGCGTATAGGTCAATCCATCGTCGCTAATATCCCAGGATGAGGCCAAGCGCGGAACCAGATTCGCGGCGGCGTCCGTTTCGATCAAGTAGTCGTAGAGCGCGTTCAAGATGGCGATTTCGCTGTCGCCGGAGGCCGACCTGGGATCGAGCGTAGCCGGCGTCAGCCAGGCGACGCGCAGCGTATTGTCTTGCGCGCCAGCGATATTCGCCAGCGGGCTGATAGCGATGGACCCGACTGCGGTCGCCGCGCCAGCGGCGAAAACTTGTAGAAAGTCGCGACGGGAGATGTCGCTTGCGGTGCTTTTGATTTGCTTCTTCACGGTTGTCCTTTCCTTTACGCTTCTTTACAAAATGTTTCCCTGCTTATGTCCCCTCTTTAGGGGAAATGGCATCCCGTGAGGCCGGGCGCCCAGGAGAAGGACAACGGAACCGCGAAACGATCTCGTCAGCGCGGGCTAGTTGACAGCCCGAAAAGGCGGCGCAAGCGAGCGCTGCCGATATTGACGGATTTTTTCACGACTCTGGCTCATCAACGTCCCTCTCGATAAACCTGACAGCCGCGGGGCTGCCAAGCGAAGCCGCATTATGGCATATCTCGGCGCGGATTTGCAGTCTCGATAATTTTTATATCGTTTTAATATCGCATTTTTTTGACTTCAAGGCGCTAATCGACTATCCTCTAACGCGGTCTCACCACTTGATTGGGAGCGGAAGTGGTTCTCATACACGCGGGAGCGCAGACAAGCCCGACAATGTCCGAAGGTGATCGAGCAAACCATTGATGCCTAGTCCACCGGTAGTCGCCGCGGTCGGCGCCACGCCCATCGCTTCCGAGCATCGCGGCAGCAATATCCGCGATCTGATGACGGAAGCCGTGCTCGATTGCCTCGCCGATGCCGGCATGCACGATCTGTCGGCGGTCGAACAGGGCTTGACCAGCTACGAGAGCGACCACTTCAACTTGCAGATGACGCTGGGCGCCATCCTGCACGATACCATCGGCATGATACCCAAACCCAATATGCGCATCGAAGGCGGCGGCGCCACCGGCGCGCTGGCTTTGCGCGCGGCTTGGGCGCATATTCAAAGCGGCTTGTGCGATTCCATTCTGGTCTATGGCTGCGAGAAAAACGGGCGCGGCGTCTCGTCGCGCACGGCCAATCAACTCTTCGCGCTTTCAGCCGATGTCGACTGGGAGATGATGGCGGGGGGCAGCTATACCGGCTTCTACGCGGCCATGATGCGCGCCCACATGGAAGCCTACGGCACGCGCGAAGAGCAGTTCGCCCATGTCGCCGCGCGCAACCGGCGCAACGCGCGCTTCAATCCCGGCGCGCAAAAGCCGATGGACATCTCGATCGCCGATGTCATGAATTCGCGCCCGGTCGCCGAACCCTACAAACTGCTCGATTGCAGCCTGCTGAGCGATGGCGCCGCTTGCCTGTTGCTGTCTACAGAAGCATGGGCGCGGGCGCATTGCCCGGCGTTTATCAGGCGCGCGCCGGTCTATTTCACGGCGACCGGCTGTGGCAGCGATACCATGCGCTTGGGCGACCGCTATCCCGAGCTCAGCAACTTCCGCGCCAAACGGGCAGCGGCGGCGGCGGCTTACGCCATGGCAGACATCAGCGATCCCCTGGCGCAAATCGATGTCGCCGAACTCTACGACAGCTATAGCGGCGTCGAGATCCAGGCGGTGGAAGACCTGGGGTTCGTCGAGCGCGGCCAAGGCGGCGCGAGCGTGGCCGGTGGCATATTCGACCTGGATGGCGCATTGCCCGTCAACACCAGCGGCGGCTTGCTGGGGCGGGGCGCGCCGGTCGGCGCGACGGGCATCCTGCAGGCGATAGAAGTGGCGCGGCAGCTTTGGGCTGCGGTCGACCCGCGGCGACAGGTGGCGAATGCTCGGCGCGGTTTGACCGATACCCACGCCGGCATCGCCAGCATCAGCGTCGTCAACATCTTCGAGCGCCGGGATTGATGAACATGACGGAAAAAGTCCGCAGCAAAATCGATATTCACCTGCCAGAGAGCGCGACCGCGGGCGATGTCTGGGCGGGATTTCGTCAGGTGGAACGCATCCACCTCGAGCTGACACAGCGCTATAAGTACAGCCTGGGCAAGGTCTCGCGCTTTTTTATTGAACTGGAGAACCGGCGCTTTTTCGCCACGCGCTGCGCCGGCTGCCGCAAGGTTTACGCGCCGCCGCGGCCGCTCTGCCCGGATTGCCTGGCAGTGACGGTTTGGGTAGAATTAACGGGCGAAGGCGTCGTGAAGACCTATTCGGTCTTGCATTTTTCGCCCGGCAGCAACGATGATGTCCGGGCGCTGGAGACGCCATATATCTTGGCTTATGTGCTGCTTGACGGCGCCGACACGCTCTTCCCGCATTTGCTGAAGACAAGCCCGGATCTGGCGCATGTGGGCATGCGGGTAGCGGTCGCTTACAGCGACCAGCCAGCGCATCATCCCATTCATCTGATGTATTTTGTTCCGATAGAGGACAGTAGTAAAACCGAGTAAGTCATGAAAAACTCGCCGATAGGTCGCAATGTAGGGGCGACATACCATGTCGCCCGAAATCTGTACAAATCAAATTGAGTGACCTGATAGGTCGCCCCTACACAGCCTCTGTAAAATTTGCATTACTTTCTTGGAAGTGCTGTGAAAGGCAAGGTCCATGAGCGCGCGCGTGCATAAGCTAATCAACCAGCCGCAAAACATCGTCAGCGATATGCTGGAGGGCTTTTGCGCCGCTTACGGCGATGTCGCGCGCTTGACCGGCGAGAGCCTGATAGTGCGAGCCAAACCCAAAGACCCGGGCAAGGTCGCTTTGGCGATCGGCTGCGGCAGCGGCCACGAGCCAGCGATGATCGGCTGGGTCGGCGAGGGATTGTTCGATGTCAATATCGCCGGCGAGATCTTCACCGCGCCAGGACCCGAACGCATCGTGCAGGGCATCAAAGCCGCCGACCGCGGCGCTGGCGTGCTGGTTTGCGTTTCTCATCACGCGGGGGACCTGCTCAATGCCGAATTGGCGCTGGAACTCTGCGAGCTGGAAGGCATCCCGAACGTCGATATGGTGCTGCTTTATGACGACATCTCCAGCGCGCCCAAGGGCTGCGAGCCAGAGCGCCGCGGTACAGCCGGGCTATTCTTCGTCTGGAAGATGCTGGGCGCCTTCTGCGAGGGAGATGGCGATCTGGCTGCCGCGAAAGCGCTGGCGGAAAAAGTCCGCGACAACACGCGCAGCCTGGCGATGTCATTAAGTTCCTGCGCCAGCCCGGTGACCGGCGAAGTCATGTTCGAGCTGCCGGAAGACGAGATGGAGATCGGCATGGGCTTGCATGGCGAAATGGGTATGGGTAGGCAAAAGGCGCTGAGCGCGCAGGAGACTATCGACCTGATGCTGCCGCCCATCCTGGAAGACCTGCCCTTTCAAGCCGGTGACGAAGTCCTCGTGCTGCTCAACAACAGCGGCAGCATGACCCTGATGGAACTCTTCATCTTGTACAAGCGCGTCGCCGAAAAACTGGCGGCAGCCGGCATCAGCGTATACAAGTCCTGGATCGGTCCTTATGCCACGACCCAGGAAATGGCGGGTTTCGCCCTGTCGCTCTGCCGCGTCGACGAGCAACTGAAGGCATTATGGGACGCGCCAGCCAACGGCGCTTATATGAAACAAGTATGAGCGACATCGGGTCCGACGACTTGCAGGCGATGGTGGGGGCGATCGCCGCGCGCATTGCCGAGTCTCGAGAGCGGCTGAACCGTCTGGACGCCGCCTTGGGCGACGGCGATCATGGGTCCAGCATCAGCGGCGCCTTCGAAAAAGCTGTTGCCGCAATCGCGGACTTGCCAGACCCGCAGCCGAGCGAGGTTTGGCTGAGTACGGCGCGCTGCCTGATGAACGGCATGGGCGGGGCGTCGGGCGCGCTATTTGGCACGCTCTTCTTGAAAGGCGTCGCGGCGCTGCGCATTGCCGCTAGTCCTGAGCGCTTGAGCAAAGCCGATTTTGATGAACTGTGGGCGGCGGGCTTGGCTGGCGTCAAAGCGCGCGGCAAGGCGGAAGTCGGCGATAAAACGATGGTGGACGCCTTGCAGCCGGCCGTACTGGCTTTCGCCGCGCATGATGACCTGGCAGAGGCTTGGGCTGCGGCCGCGGCCGCGGCAAGCGCTGGCGCCGCATCAAGCAAAGGACTGGTGGCGCGGCGGGGACGTGCCAAGTACCTGGGCGAACGCGGCATCGGTCATCAAGACCCGGGCGCGACAACCATCGCGCTGATGTTTGAGGCGCTGGACAGCTATTGGAGGGAAATGACAAATGGCAAAACATAAACTGCGCGTCGGTTATATCGGCACATCAATCTCATCTTATTACGCGGGTGAATACAAGCAGCGACCGCGCGCCATCGCCGGCTTGGAAAAACTGGCGGCGGAACTGGATTTTGAGTTGATCCCCATACATGACGAAGTGATGACCGAAGCGGGATCAATCCGCGCCGCCAACTACTTGCGCGAGCGGCAGATCGATTTTCTGCTCTTGCAGACGGCCGCTTGCAGCATGGGCGAGCAGTTGCTGCCGCTGGTGAAAGCCGCGCCGCGCCTGGGGCTGTGGGCGACGCCGGACCCCGAGCAAG
This sequence comes from Phototrophicaceae bacterium, assembly GCA_965232245.1. Classification (GTDB taxonomy): domain Bacteria; phylum Chloroflexota; class Anaerolineae; order Aggregatilineales; family Phototrophicaceae; genus UBA6055. Next base: position 138,836 of record CBDDPG010000002.1, read on the forward strand.
ATGGCGAGATCAAGATCCACTCGGTGGTTTCGATGAGCCACTTCGCCTCGATTTTGAAACGTTACCTCAAACACGAGCAGATCCCGTTCAAGTGGTTTTACGGGCATGTGGAAACCGAGCAGTTCCGCGATCGCTTCGCCGTGACCATTCGCGCCTTGACCGCGGTGAAAAACATCGAACGGGCGCGCATCGGCTGGATCGGCAATCTGTCGCCCGGCTTCCACGATATGATCTTCGACGAGCGCTTGCTGCGCAGCCGCCTGGGCATCGCCGTGCTGCCGCATGAACTGGGGCAACTGGTGGAGCGCGCCAAAGCCTATGACCCCGCGCCAGTGCAAGCGGCGGTCAAAGGCATCAAGTCAGCCGCCAGCCAAATCACCGTGAGCGAGGACGCCGCCTTCGACCGCGTAACACGCCTCTACCTTGCCCTGCGCGACCTGGCCAGCGAGTTCGATTATGACGCGCTGGCAATGCAGTGCTGGTCGAATATCCAGCAGTATTATCGCGTCGCGCCTTGCATGGCTTATAGCTGGCTGGGCAGCGAAGACGGCTTCGCCGTCTCTTGCGAGGGCGATGTCCTGGGCGCGGCCAGCATGTATTTGCTCAATGTTTTGACGGACCGCCCAGGCTCTTCTACCTTGCTGGATATGACCGCGCTCGACCCAGCCACCAATGCCATGCTCATGTGGCATTGCGGCGTTTCGCCGCGGCACTTCGCCAACGACGACGGCATCAAATGGGTCGATCACGTTACGCTGGGGCGCAAGGGACATGACGGACCCTATGGCGTGGCCGGCGACCAGGTCTTCGCCCCGCAGGAGACGACGGTCAGTTACATCGGCGATGACGGCAGCAGCCTGCTGGTCATCCGCGCCGACATCATCGAACATGCCAAGAAAGGTTTTGACGGCACGCGCGGCTGGTTCGCCGAGTTCGAGCTCAACAAGCAGCCGGTTTCGCTGATGGATCTGATCAACACCTTGACCGTGCGCGGGCACGAGCACCACTTCGCCGTCGGGCAGGGCGATGTGACGGACGAGCTGATGGAATTCGCCGCCTGGAAGGGCATGCGCTTGATTGAGCATGTGCCGCAGGCGAACTATCTGCAAATGGAAGGACTTAACGTATAATAGGCGACAATCTCCCGACCAATGGGAGTGTGGCAATTCTGTTCATTTAGTAAACAAAGGACGCATCATGCTAAACAGAAAGATTGCATTCACGGTTCTTTTGCTCGTCGCGCTGGCGCTGGGCGCATTCGGTTCAGCCCTGGCGCAGGACGACATGATGATGGAGCCCCCCCCCGGCTTTGATAGCTGGGACGAGGTCGTCGCGGCCGCCGACGGCGCGACCGTCAACTGGTATATGTGGGGCGGTTCCGATTCGATCAATGGCTTCGTCGATACCATCTATGGCGTCCCGCTGATGGAAGAATACAACATCACCCTCAACCGCGTGCCAGCCAATACCATCGATATCGTCAATCAGGTATTGAGCGAAGCCGAAGCCGGCGTCGAGGGCGACGATGGCACCGTTGATCTGATCTGGATCAATGGCGAGAACTTCTTCACGCTCAAGCAAGCCGAGTTGCTTTATGGTCCCTGGGCGGAGAACATCCCCAACAGCCAGTACGTGAATTGGGACAACCCGGCGCTGAACCTGGACTTCGGACGGCCCGTCGAGGGCTACGAAAGCCCCTGGTCGGGCGCGCAATTCCACTTCATTTACGACTCGGCGCGCATGTCCGCAGAAGATCTGCCGCGCAGTTACGCCGAGTTGAATGACTGGATCGGCATGAATCCGGGCCGCTTCACCTATATCGCGCCGGGTCCGGGCGCATTCCAGGGCACGCGCTTCGTCAAGCAGGCGCTCTTCGAAATCAGCGGCGGGCAGGCGCAGTGGGTCGGCGACTTCAATCAAGAACTCTACGATGAACACGCGCCGGCGCTTTGGGACATGCTCAATAGCTGGGAAGAAAATCTCTGGCGTGGCGGCGAGACCTATCCCGCCGATATCGGTGAATTACACGAACTCTTCGCCAATAGCGAGATCGATTTTTCCTTGACGCAGCGCATCACGGGAGCGGCTGTTGACATCGACGCCGGTTTGATCCCGCCCACCAGCCGCGCCTTCTCCTTCGACGACAACATGATTGGCGATTTCAACTATGTCGCCATTCCCTACAACGCGCCCAACAAAGCGGCGGCGCTGGTGCTGGCGAATCTGATCCTGCGCCCCGATCGGCAGGCGCTGCAAGTCGTGCCAGAAAATGGCTTCGGCTTGGCATTTGGCATTGATGTCAACCGCGTGACGGACGAAGCGGACGTGGCGGCGCTGCAAGAAGCAGCCGAGAGCCTGGGCGATGCCGCCGCTGACCCCATGCGTCTGGCAGGCGCCTTGGTATCGGATATCGCGGCTGAGTATCAAGTGCTGATTGAAACCGACTGGGAAGCCAAGGTGCTGCAGAACTAAGTTTTGCTCTCCTCTGCCTCCTCCTCATAGCCTTGGGGGAGGCATTATCTTCACTTTGGGGACTATTTCCTGGTTTGCGTTTGACCGTTGCAAGCGAAAATAGTCTCTAAAGATAGCAATAAGTGGCATACAAAAAATATCTGGGAGAAATGAGCGAAATGCGCTATTCAGATCGCCTATTGCTGTACAGACAGATTGGGAAAGAGCGCGATTCGGAAGTTCTTGCATATGTAACAAGCGACAGACAAGGGATGGAAACTGCAATTGCTTCTGACGTTATTGATCCGTTTGTTGATCTCTTAGATATAATTGGTCCTGTAAGGCGAATTTCTCTGATCCTTCACACTAATGGTGGCAATACTCTGGCAGCTTGGCGGCTCATTAATCTTATTCGCATGTTTTGCGACGAGTTGGAGGTCTTGGTACCGTCGAAAGCACTCAGCGCCGGAACACTGATGTCTATTGGCGCGGACAAAATTATTATGACAAAGCAGGCGGTCTTGGGTCCAATTGATCCGAGTATCAACCATCCTCTAAATCCTGTGGTAAACGTTGGAGGGCAATCAAAACAAGTTCCAGTAAGCGTTGAAAGTGTACGCGGATACTTAAACTTTGCTCGTGATGAATTGGGAATTGGAGATTCGCAGTTTCTAACTAACATGCTCCTGGAATTGTCAAGACATATTCATCCTGTTGTTCTTGGAAACATATTTAGAAGCACAGAGCAGATTCGATTCTTGGCAAGAAAGCTCTTGCCTCGACAAGTGGAAAACGAAACGAACATCAAATCTATAGTTGATTTTCTTTGTGCGGATTCCGGCAGCCACGACTATACAATTGACAGGCGAGAAGCTTCGGACTTAGGATTGAAAGTAGAAAAGCCCAGTGCGGAGTTCTATGAATTGATGAAGCGCGTTCATCAAAGCTACACTCAGGAACTGCAGTTACTCAATCCGTTTACGCCAGCAGAATATATTGATGATGATGTAGCAAAAATACATGAATATAGCATTCCGCGCGGCTTAATCGAAAGTAGTATTGATGGCTGTTATGCCTATATTTCGGAAGGGTATTATTCGATTGTTCAATCCCAATCTGATAGTGCCCCTGTTCAACAGTTGAAGGACAATAGGACATTTGACGGATGGAGAAAATTCGATTGAAACAGTATAAAGCTACTTCTGGAGACGACAGTTCGTATTTCCGGGAAACTTCAGCAGTCAATGACATAGCATTGAGCAAGTCTAGCGCTGTAATTGGTAATTTGGGGGATTTATTGAAGAGAGGCCCCGTGACATTTCCCAATATCCTAGCTCCCGACTATCATAGGTGTATCCCTATTAGCAAATCGCAAACCATAGCGCCCAACATTGATGAGACCTAACGATTTACACCAATGACCCAAGTCATCCTCGAGAAAATCCAGAAAGTCTATAGCGGCGGCGGCTTGGCGGCGGTGGACGATTTTTCGCTGACCATCCCGAGCGGGGAACTGGTGGCTTTTCTGGGTCCTTCTGGCTGTGGCAAGACGACTACGCTGAAGATGATCGCGGGCTTGATCCAGCCGACGGCCGGGCGCATCCTTTTTGACGGCGAGGATGTCTTGCCGATACCCGCCGAAAAGCGCGGGGCGGTGATGGTCTTCCAGAATTATCTGCTCTTTCCTTATATGTCGGTCGGCGACAATGTCGGCTTTGGGCTGAAGATGCGCGGCGTCAAGAAGCGCGTCATCGCCAAAAAAGTGGCGGACATGCTGGCGCTGGTGAAGCTGCCGGATATCGCCAAACGCCGCCCGACTCAGCTTTCTGGCGGGCAGCAGCAGCGGGTGGCGCTGGCGCGGGCGCTCATCACCGAGCCGCGCGTTTTGCTGCTGGACGAACCGCTGAGCAACCTGGACGCCCACCTGCGCGATGAAATGCGCGAGCTGATTCTGTCGATACAACGCGACCTGGAAGTAACAACGGTCTTCGTCACGCACGACCAAGAAGAGGCGGTGCTGCTGGCGGATCAAATCGCCTTGATGTTTGACGGCTTATTGCTGCAATACGCCTCGCCAGCCGAGTTCTACCAGCGTCCCATCAGCGAGCGAGCGGCGCGTTTCTTCGGCGGCGTCAATTTCATCCCCGCGCGCCATGAAAGGGGCTTGGTAAAAACCGACATCGGCGATTTCCACTTTGCCGCCCAAGATGGCGAGCGCGCCCCCTCCGGCGCCGCTGTGTTGACGATCCGACCAGAGCAGATACGGCTCAACGACAGTTCGGAAACCAACAATCTCGTTAAGGGTCGCATTCGCGAGCGCATTTATGTCGGCACCTATACGCGCTACAAGATTAACCTCGGCGAGCACGAGATCGAGGCGATACGCAGCGCCGACCTGCCGGGCGCGATCGGCGTCGGCGACGAGGTCGATGTGCGCTTCCCGCCCGACCGCATCTGGGTGGTGCCGGCCTAGCCTCGCCACGCGGCATTATTTCGCTAGCCCTGTCCGCGCCACGGTGTTCATGCAGGAGAGCAAGACCAGCGTGCGGGCATCACTTGTCAAGCAACAGAACCTCTTGGTTGGCGCGCTGTCCGCGACCTATGGCTTGTTTTACCTGGGGCGGGCGAATATCAGCGTCGTACTGCCCATCATCGCCAGCGACCTTGGTCTTAGCCTGGCGGAAGTTGGCGCCTTGGGCACCGTCTTCTTTTGGGTTTACGGCATTTTTCAGTTCATCAGCGGCGAGATTGGCAGCCGCTTCAGCCCTTTTCGTATTGTCAGCATCGCATTGCTGGCGACAGCGGTCATCAATCTGGCCTTCTCGTTTCAGACGTCTTTGATTGTCATGCTGGCGCTTTGGGGCATCAACGGCATGGCGCAATCGGGCGGCTGGTCGCCGATGGTGCGTATCTTGGCGGAGCGCCTGCCGCCCGGGCGCATCAAAGTCGCCTCGACCCTGATGCCCTTCGGCTATGTCATTGGCACAGCTGTTACCTGGACCTTGATCGGGGCAGTCTCGGCGGGCGAGAATTGGCGCATCGCCTTTTGGCTGCCCGGATTGCTGCTGCTGCTGGTCCTGGCATTCTGGCGGAAGGCTGGCATAGACGCGCCCAAGACGACGCCGAGCCGCTTCCGACTGTCGTCGGTCTTTGCCGAAGCGCGGGCAATCGCCTTTATCATGCTGGCCGCGGCGCTGGCTGGCTTCGTGCGCAATGGTTCGCTTATCTGGCTGCCCACCTATATTCTCGATACCGGCTTGATCGCCGAGAACTTGGTAGGCTTGGTCGCCGCCCTAACGCAGGTCGTCGCGCTTGCGGGCTTGCTGCTGGCCCGCGCCCGCGTGACAAGCAGCGACCAGGTTTTCGTTACCGCTGCCTTGATGTTCTCCGCCGCCGGTCTTGGCTTCCTGCTGATAAGCGCAAGCAGCGGACTGATCGCGATCGCGCTAGTCGCGTTTGCCATCATGATGCTCAACGGCGCCTTTGGCTTGACGGTGACTTCGATCCCGCTGCTCTTGGCGCCGCGGGGACGCGCCTCGTCCATCGCCGGCGCCGTCAACATGATGTCGACATTCATCGGCGGGACGGCTGGATTCGCGATTGGCGGTCTGGTGGAGCTCAGCGGCTGGGCGGCGGTCTTCGGCTTATGGGGCGCTTTCTTGCTCTTTGCCGCCCTGCTGATATGGCGCCGACGGCACGAAGAAGACAGCGCCGCGGCTCTCGACTAACGGGACTCCCGCAGCTTGACGTAATGGTGTAATCTGTAGCGCGGACTGGGCATTGCGAAAATTGGATACATTGGATACAGAGGAAGCGATGAGCGAACAAGCGCCGCTGAGCGGCATCAAGGTGGTCGACCAGACACAGGCGCTGGCGGGACCTTATTGCACGATGATCCTGGGCGACCTGGGCGCGGATGTCGTCAAGATCGAGCGACCGGGCGTCGGCGATCAATCAAGATATTGGGCGCCGCCTTATATTGGCGATCAAGGCTGCTACTATCTGGCGGTCAACCGCAACAAACGCGGCATCGCGCTCAATATCCGCGCCGATGCCGGGCGGGAGATCATGCACAAATTGGTTGCCGACGCCGATGTCTTCTTGACCAACCTGGCGACGAGCGCTTCTCTGGAGCGCTACGGCATAGACTACGAGACGCTACGCGCGTTGAATCCGCGGCTGATTTACGCCTCCATCAGCGGCTACGGCCGCACTGGTCCGCGCGCGGGACAGCCCGGCTACGATCTGGTTTCGCAGGCGGAGTCGGGCACGATGGCGCTGACCGGGGAAGTCGACGGCGCGCCGATGCGCTTCCCGACGCCCATCGCCGACATGACCTGCGGTTTGTTCACCGTTATAGGCATTCTGTCGGCATTGCAGGCGCGCCAATCCAGCGGCCGGGGTCAATTCATTGACATGTCCCTGCAAGAGGGTCAGATGACCTGGCTGGAGAATTACGCCGGCGAGTATTTCGCGGACGGGCAAGATCCGCCGCGCCGCGGCAACCAACATCCGCAAGTCGTGCCCTACGAGGCTGTGCAAGCCAGCGATGGCGACTGGTTCATCCTGGGCGTGGGCTCGGACAATGTCTGGGGCGCCTTTTGCCGGCACGTCGGGCGTGAGGACCTGGCGGCGGACCCGCGCTTTGCCGGCAATGCCGATCGCATCGCCAACTATGAGGCGCTGCTGCCGACCCTGCGCGAGATCATCCGCGGCAAGCCCTGCGATCAATGGCTGCGTGAACTGCGCGCGGCGGGCGTGCCTTGCGGGCGCATCAACACGGTGGCGGAAGCGCTGACCGACCCGCACATCATCGAGCGCGGCTTCATCGTCGAGTTGGAACACCCAGCCCTGGGCATGGTCAAATCGCTGGCGACGCCGGTGCACATGTCGGATACGCCGCTCAGCTACCGCCTGCATCCGCCGCGCCTGGGCGAACACAGCGACGAAGTCGCTGCCGAGCTCGGCTACAGCGAGACCGATATCGCGCGCCTGCGCGCCGAAGGGGTGCTGGCATGAACCAGCTAGAGCGTTTTCCAAAACTGAGCGACGAGCGCTACAAGCAGCTTCTCAGGGAACCGGCTGGCCGCGTGCGCTGCGTCATCGACACCGATACGCGCAACGAAATCGACGACCAGTACGCCCTGGCTTGGGCTTTGCTCTCGCGCGACAAGCTGCAGATTGAAGGCGTATATGCCGCGCCTTATTCTTTTCAAGAACGCGTGAAGGAGCAGCGAGCAGCCGACCGCATACGACGGCGCGGGGCGGCATCCGCCGCCGAAAAAGACCTGTTGGCGCAGCACATCGCTCTCCTGCGGCAGCTTGACGAGGCTGGCGTCAATGTGAACGACGACCGGCAAATGGATCCGCAGGGCACTGTGCTGGTCAGCCCCGGCAAGGGCATGGAACTGAGCTACCAAGAGATCTTGAAGGTCTGCGACAAGCTCGGCCTTGACTTCGCGAGTCGGGTCTTCCGCGGGTCTGATCGCTATCTGACGAGTTTGCATGAGCCGATCGAGAGCGAAGCGGTAGAGCATTTGATCGCAACAGCCAAAACAGCCACGGTTGATGATCCGCTGCAGGTAGTCGCCATCGGCGCGTTGACCAATGTGGCTTCCGCGCTCTTGCTAGCGCCGGAGATCATGGAAACTATCGTGGTGTCCTGGACGGCGGGTTATCCCACAAGCGTCATGGACATCATGCAGCCGTCCTTCAATATGGAACAGGACATGCTAGCCTCGCAGCTGCTCTTTGACAGCGGCGTGGCGCTGGTTTATCTGCCGGGCTTTCATGTCGGCGCGCAACTGAGCTTGTCCCTGCCGGAGGTGGAGGCTTGGGTCCAGGGCAAGGGCGAAATTGGCGATTATCTGCACTGGCTGTACATCAACAACCCGCATTATCCGCGACACGGCTTTGTCGATCATTTCGCGCGAAGCTGGATCATGTGGGATTTGATCAACTTCGCCTGGTTGATCAACCCGGCCTGGGTGCCGTCTTATCTGACCGACGCGCCTTATCTGAGCGCGGACTGCCGCTGGTACCGGCGGGGGCAGCCCCGGCATCCCATGCGCGAGGTCCTGGATATCAACCGCGATGCGATTTACCGCGACTTCTTCAGCAAATTAGCGCTGCTTTCATAACCTGCGCGGACCCTGCGGCTCGGTTAGAGGAATTGCGCAGCCTCAACATAGGTGGGGACGCCTTCTTCGGCAAAGATGCGGTCTATGCTAGCGCAATCCTCCGCGCTCAAGCGCCAATCGGCCGCCGCCACATTCTCTTTGAGCTCGCGCTCGTCGCGCATGCCGATGAGCGCGACCGTCAGGCCGGGCTGGCTCAGCAGCCAGGCGATGGCCAACTGGGCGACTGACTTGCCATAATCGGCCGCCAAAGCTTTGAGCCGCTCGACCACCCGCAGCTCGCGCAGGAAATGCTCGCGCTGGAAAAGCGGCAAGCCAAATGCCTCGCCGCGGCTGCGCCAATCCCATTCGACAAAGCGCGTCGCCGGCGTGAAGGCGCCGCTTAGCAATCCGAATGCCAGCGTGCCGTAAGCCATGAAGCCGATGCCCTGCTCGCGGCAATAGGGCAGCACCGCTTTTTCCATGCGCCGGTCGAAGAGATGATAGCCGACTTGATTGGCGGCGAGTTGCCCATGCGCTTGGCAAGCGGCTAGCATGGGCGCACTGTAATTGGAGACGCCGTAATGACGGATCTTGCCCGCCTGCCGCAGCGCTTCCAGCCCAGCCATGGTCTCTTCCTGCGGCGTTTTGTGATCGTGAAAATGTATCAGCAGCAAGTCAATATAGTCTGTGTTTAAGCGCCGCAGGCAGCCCTCGGCATGTTCGATGACATTGCCCGGCGAAGAATCGCGCTGGTCGACTTTCATAAAGCGCGGGTCGGCCGGATCTTGACAAAATGTGAAGCCGACCTTGGTCACGATGGCGACTTCGCGGCGGCGTTCCCCTAGCGCGCGGCCCAAGAGCTCTTCCGAGGTGAAAGGTCCGTAAGTTTCGGAGGTATCGAAGAGCGTAATCCCATGGTCGATGGCGCTGTGAACGGCACGCGTGGCCGCCGCGCTATCAATATGCCCGTATTGGCGGACGCTCATCTCCCAGGTTCCGAAGCCAAGCGCCGAGCTCCTCAGTTCGCTTTTGCCAAAACGCCGCAGTTCCATTTGCCTGCTCTCATTGCAGATTTCGGGCTGACTCGCCTATGTGCCGAATGACGCCAGTATCCGCCAATACAGCGCTGCTGGTGCTTCATGCCGCCGTTTTAGGCGTAAGTTTCGTACCAAGTTGCCGTCGACTGCGGCGGCGCGTAGAAATCGCTCCAAGGGCGCGCCTCCGCGGCGGCAATCGCCAGCAAGGCTTTGAGGCGTTCGGTAGCGGCGCCGCGCAGGAAAGCGCTGCGTTCGTTTTGCGCCATGGCTGCCGCCTCTTTCCAAATGGCGCGCCCGGCCAAGAAGCCGCTCGCGCCGCATTCACAGGCGATTTGCGCTTGCGGCTTGAACTGCTCGAAGTCGACGCCAGCGCTCAGCAAAACCCATGGCACAGCCGAGGCGTCGCTCAGCTTGGCGCAGGCGCGGCGCCAGGTCGCGTGATCACGATCGTATTGGATATCCAGCGGGAACTCCAGCTTGAGCACGTCGGCGCCGGTCCGCGACAGACGGCGCGCCGTTTCAATGACGATCTCGGCTCGTTGAGCGGCGTATGCCGCGCTTTCTTTGGCGATTTCGGCATCGACGCTGTAAGACATCGGCTCGAGGAATACCGGCAGATCCCAGCGGTGGCATTCGGCGACGACCCGCCGCGCCATGCCCTCCAATTCGACAGCCAGATCCTCGTTCTGCGGGTTGTAATAGACCATGAATTTGACGGCGTTCGCGCCGACTTTGCGGATCTTCTCGGCGGTCCAGCCGGGAATCAGCTCGGTTTTGCGGTAGCTGGAATCGCCGCTGTAGCCGCTTTTTTCCAAAGCCAGCAGCAATCCCGATTGGCTGTTCATGCGCATGGCCGCGCCCAGCCCATAAGTTGGGTCGGTCAGGATGGCGCTCGCTTCCAGCGATAGCGCGCCGATGACTTCGTTCTTGACCCGCGCCAGATCATCATAGCTGCTAGCGGGCGGCATCATGCGTCGGTAGCTGCCGCGCTGGTCGAAGGCGACGATGCCAAAGACATCGCGATCAGCCAGGCTGGTTGTCTTCAAGCCGCGGAAGCGTCCGGGCGAGAGGGTAAGGTGCATGGTTTTCCTTTCAGTTATGAAAATAAATATATCTCCAGAACAAGTTGCTATTCGACGCCCGGGCTATTGTTGCTTAATTCTCGTTCAATTCGTTATAATCTTTGCTGCACTTCGTAAAGGCTTACATCGTCCTTGTCGGTCTTGGAATATATCGTAATCAGATAAACCGCATCTCCTTGGTACACGGCGTAATACACGCGAAAACCGCCACTTTTCCTCGGCGTATTGATGGATTTGGCAGCCTAACCTTATAGGTTTGGATGATTAATCTGGGAACTCTGTCACCTGGGAGTTCCCCATTGCTTAATTGAAATACGAGCTTTCGGATTTGGGTAGTGACATCGGGAAATCTGCGCTTGAGTTTTCGAATTTCCTTTTGAAATTCGGGCGCAGTGTGAACATTTCGCGATGGCATCGCTTATTCGTTGTCTATCTCATCCAGAAATTCTAGTGCTGGGCGCGTATTGCCCGCGAGCATCTCTTGGAATCCGCGCTCTATGCTGTCAAGGATTTCCTCCTTGCTCATTTCCTCACCGTCTTCGTCCGTTGCGACGCAAGGGCGTAACGTTTCCAGCACTTGGACTTTGGCAGGTTTCGTCTTGGGCGCTCGCATCTTCGCAATCTCCACCGCGGACCTATTGTTGTTAAGCGATTGTATCAGAGAAGTTCTGAATTAGGAACGACCTCGCAAAATGGCGAACTAGCTAAAGTTTCAATTCTTAAAGACAGCTCTCAAAATTTATAAACCGCGTCGTTCATGCGACGACAAGGCATACAATGTTGTGTGGGCGCGGCAAAGCGGATTTGACGTACGTAGTGTGACAAATCAGTGTTCAAATCATCACCGCGCTTTCGCCATCCTCGGCGCTGCCGACGATATGTTTGACGATCAATTCTTCGCTGGCGTCGGCGCGCTGGATATCCGCGACGATGCGGCCCCGGCGCATCACGACCATCCGATCGGCGACCGCCATCACATCATGCATGGTATGGCTGATTAGAATGACCGGTATATTCTGTTCGCGCAGGGAGCGAATCAATGCCAGCACTTTACGCTGTTCCGGCACGCCGAGCGCCGCTGTCGGCTCGTCCATGATGACGAGTTTGGCGTTCCAATACATCGCCCGCGCGATGGCGACCGCCTGCCGCTGCCCGCCGGAAAGGTTGACCAGCCGCTGCCTGAGCGACGGGATATGGATGTCCAGCTCGTCAAGGACAGTGGAGGCTTCTTCGCGCATGTAATTGTCATCGGTGACCGGGATCAGCCCGAAGAGCCGGCGCGTCTTCTCCTTGCCCAGGAAGACGTTCGCCCCGACATCGAGGTTTTCCGCCAGCGCCAAATCTTGGTAGATGGTCTCGATGCCGCGGCTGCGAATATCGGCGGGCGCATGACCTGTGATGTCTTCGCCATTAAACGCGACCTGCCCATGTTCGGGGCGGTATACGCCGGAGACGCACTTGATCAAGGTGGATTTGCCGGCGCCGTTGTCGCCGAGCAGCGCCACGACCTCGCCCGGGTAGATGGCGAAATCCACACTGTCGACAGCGGTCAAACCGCCGAAGTACTTGCTCAAGCCCGTTGCGGTCAGGATGGGTTCAGACATTGGCTTGCATCCTTTCCAGCGCGTTTTGCAGTTGGTTCACCAGTACCGCGATGATGATGACAATGCCGACGACGATGAACTGCCAGATGGAGTCGATATTCAAGATCACCAAGCCCGTTTGCAGCACCGCGATAATCAGCGCGCCAATCACGGCGCCCATGATATCGCCCTCGCCGCCGAAGAGGTTGGTGCCGCCGATGACCACCGCCGCAACCGACGATAAGAGCGCGGCTTCCCCCGCCTGTGGCGCGCCGGCGGTAAACCGGAAGAGATGCAAGACGCCGGCAATGCCGGCGGTGAATCCGCAAATCACGTAGATGATGATCAAATGGCGATCGACATTGATGCCGGACCGGCGCGCCGCTTCTTCGCTGCCGCCGATGACATAGGTATGGCGGCCGAATTTCGTGCGCGCCAGGATAAATGCGAATACCACAACCACAAGCGCTGTGATGATGACGGGATAGGGCAATAATTGCGACACGACGCGCAGTTGCTGCGGCTCCAGGTCGGGCGGCAGCGCAAACCAATGGAAGCCATCGTCGGGGATATAGTAGAGCAAGCTGCCATTGCCGATCATGCGCAGCGATTCCCGCAGTTCCGACGAGAGTCCGCGCACGACCTGCTGCCCATCGGTGAGCAGAAAAGCCGCGCCGCGCACAATGCCAAACATGCCCAAGGTCGCGATGAAGGGCGGGACTTTGACCCTGGCGACCAGCAAGCCATTGATCAAGCCCGGAATCAGGGCGACCAAGAGGCCCGCGAAGACGCCGGCCAACATGGCGTAGGCGACATCGTTGCCGCTTTCAGCCAGGTCGCGCATGACGCGGGCGGTCGTCACCGAAGACAAGCCCACGGTCCAGCCGATGGACAGGTCAATGCCGGCCGTGATCACAACATAAGTCTGCCCGATCGCCATCAGCATAATCAAGGTGCTGGTTGTCAGAATCGAGGAGAAGTTGCGAACAGAGAAAAAGCCGGTGCCGGTCACGGAAAAATAGAGGACCAAAGCCAGCAGGAAAAGATAAGACCAACTCTTCGTCAGAAAATCTATAAAGCGCGAATTGACCAAGGTCTGACGCCGCGCGTCCCCCAGTTTAGCTTTTATTGCCATAGACGCTTCCTTTGCTTTGTATGCTCCATTGTAAATCCCTCCCTCTTTGCGAGGGAGGGATTTTTAGGATGTTTCGCGCTCGCCCCTACTCAACTCGAACGGGGCGGCGGAGAAACTTTAGCGAGCTAGCCGGCTGTATAGATGAACCGCGCCACATCCGGGTCATCGACATTGTCAATCGTGATGACCGCGTAGCCAGTGCCCACGCGCGCCGGCATAGACGTCACGCCGCGCAAATTGGCGACTTGGGCGATCACGCCCAGGTAGCCCATGTCGGCTGGCTTCTGCGCGATGACCAGCGACACGATGCCGTCGCGCAGGAACTGGATGTTTTCTTCGCCAGCGTCAAAGAGCGCGACTTCCACCGCGCCTTGCAAGCCGGCGTTCTGAATCGCATTGCCGGCGCCCACCGCGCCAAAGAGATTGGTGGCGAACATGCCGACGATATCGGGATTCGCCTGCAAGACGGCGGCTGTTTGCTGCTGCGCCATGTCCGCGCTGTTTTCGTTGTAGTCGACGCGGGCGACCACCAAGCCACGAGCCTCAGCCGCTTCCAAGCAGCCCTGTTCGCGCTGGTCGGTCGTGCTGATGCCCGGGCGGGTATTGGTAACATAAATCTTGGAACCCTCTGGCAGCGCGTCAGCCAGAGCCGAGCAAGCGATGTATCCGCCATGCACGTTGTCCGAGCCGATATAGGTCAGCGGGAAAGTAACCTCGCCATCGGCGTAGTTGCCATCGCCGATGAAGGTGTCGACGGTCAAGACCGGGATACCCGCTTCATGCGCGTCTTGCAGCACCGGTATCGACTGCTCCTTGTCGTTGGGCGCGGTGACCAGCGCGTTGATATCGCCGCGCGAAATCAAGGCCTCGATGATTGGCGCCGAGACGGTTACGTCGAAGCGTTCCGGATCTTGCTGGATGACATTGATGCCCAGCCGACCGGCCGCGCCATAGACGCCGCGCGACATGGTGATGTAGAAGGGATCGGGGTTCACGCCCGGCACAAATGCCAGATTGTAGCTGTCATCGAGGGCTGGCGCGGGATCGCTGGTATTGCTGGTATAGATGAAGCGCGCCACTTCGGGATCGTCGACGTTGTCAATCGTGATGACCGCGTAGCCGGTGGGAATACGCGCCGGGATGCTGCCCACGCCGTCGAGATAGGCGGTGGCCAAAGCCACGCCCAGATAACCCATATCGGCCGGCTTCTGCGCGATGACCAGGGAGACGATGCCGTCCTTCAAGAAGCCGATATTCTCTTCGCTGGCGTCAAAGAGCGCCACTTCCACAGCGCCTTGCAAACCAGCGTTCTGGATCGCCGTGCCAGCGCCGAGCGCGCCAAAGGTATTGGTGGCGAACATGCCGACGATATCGGGATTGGCTTGCAAGACGGCGGCCGTCTGCGCCTGGGCGGTATCGGCGCTGTTCTCGTTATAGTCGACGCGGGCGACTATCAAACCATTATCCTCAGCCGCGGCCAGGCAGCCTTCCTCGCGCTGATCGGTGGTGCTGATGCCGGGGCGCGTGTTGGTGACATAGATCTTCGCGCCTGCGCCCAGTTTGTCCGCCAATGCCGAGCAAGCGATGTAACCGCCTTGGGTGTTGTCGGAACCGATATATGTGATCGGGAAAGTCACCTCGCCATCGGCGTAATTGCCGTCGCCGATGAAGGTATCCACCGTCAGTACGACGATGCCGGCCTCATGCGCTTCTTGCAGCACCGGTATCGACTGTTCCTTGTCGTTCGGCGCTGTGACGAGGGCGTCAATGTCGCCGCGGGCGATCAAGGCTTCGATAATCGGCGCGGAAACGGTCACGTCAAAGCGCTCGGGATCTTGCTGAATGACATTCAAGCCCAGGTCCTCAGCCGCCTGATAGACACCGGTGCTCATGGTGATATAGAAAGGATCCGGATTGACACCCGGAACGAAGGCGATGGTATACCCATCGTCCTGCGCGATGACGCCTGGCACGAGGCTCATCACAAAAAGCGCTATAAACGCCACTACAAGAAATTTCTTCACTGTTAGTCTCCTTCTGGATAAACGAAATGCGCTGACGATTCAACCGCATTACCTGGATTCTATCATAGACGCCCTCTCCGATTAACTTCCAATCATACCCGAATGACATGCAAGCCAGCATTTTCAAGCTTTTTCGCCGCCGCGTCGCCCAACTGCTCGTCGCTGATTAGCGTATCAATGGCGCCGATCGGCGCCACGTTCAAGGAAAGGCTGTGGCCATATTTGCTGCCATCAGCCGCCAAGATCACGCTGCTGGCTTGTTTGACCATGGTGCGCTTGACCTCGACTTCAAGAATGTTGCCGGTTGTCACGCCGTTTTCGACGCTGTAGCCGCCGGAAGCCAGAAAGACTAAATCGGCATTGAACATCTCCAATGAACGGATGGTCTGGGCGCCGATGAGCGAGCGCGTCAAATTGCGCAAGACGCCGCCCGGCATGACCAATTCGACATAGGGATAATAAGTCGCGGCCACGGCGATATTGAGCGATGGCGTGACGATGCGCAGGTATTCCAGGTTGCGCGGCAGATTATTGACGATTTCCAGCGTTGTCGTGCCGGCATCGATGAAAATAGTCTGGCCGACATCGACAAAGTCGATCGCCTTTTTGCCGATGCGCTGTTTCGACGCCAGGTTCAATTCGCTGCGCCGGCGCAAAAGCGAATCCTGATCGGAAGCCGGCGTCTTGGAGACGGCGCCGCCCCAGATAAGCTCGCACTCGCCGAGCTTCTGCAATTCGCCCAGGTCGGAACGAACGGTGACAGCCGAGACCTTCATCAACTTGGTCAACTCGGCTGTGCGCACAGCGCCCTGCCGCTGCAAAATATCCAGAATGCGCCGCTGCCTTTCGATGGCTAGCAAGGAGTTGTCGTGAGTCGTCATAAGTTTCAAATTATTCCTGTTTGGACTTTAACGGCTTTCGCTTACTTAGTCAAATTTTTCTTTTTTTTCTATTCCGCGGCCGGGCTTTCGAAAATCGCGCCGGCGATAGGGTAAAATCGAAGCGAGGCGTCAGAATGACAAAAAGGCTATGCGCGTCGCTTGAAGGTCTGTGAGGCTTGAAAAAGATGAAGACTGTAATCGTGGTCAGCGGAGGCGACGCGCCGGGCATCAACGCGGCGATTGCCGCCTATGCCGATTTGGCGGCCCGACATGGCGACCATGTCATCGGCGCGCAAGGCGGATTTGCCGGACTGCTGTCTGGGCAAGTTACAGAGATTGACCTGCCCGCTGTCAGTTTGCTGTCGGGACGGGGCGGCTCGTTTTTGCGCTCGAGCCGAGCGCCGGTCCTTGCCCATGACGATGCGCGGGAACGCTTAAGCCGGGTCATGAAGCAAGAACAGATTGACAACCTGCTGCTCTTTGGCGGGGACGGCACCATCAAGTACGTCCTCCCGCGGCTGGAAAGCTGGGGCATTTCTCACCTTGTCCTGCCAACTACGATTGACAACGACGTGCCTGGCGCAGACTATACGCTGGGTCACGATTCCGCCTGCAACTATGCTTGGCAGACGATCGAAGGGATTCGCGCCACTGCGAATGCCCTGCCGGGCCGCATCTTCTTGGTTGAAACGCTGGGGGGCGACACCGGCTACCTGGCGCTGGAAATCGCTTACGCCTGCGGGGCCGACGCTGTCTTGCTGCCGGAATATGACTTCGACATGGCTTGGCTGGCGCAGCGCTTGACAACCACAGTGGCGCAGCGTGGATATGCCTTGGTCCTGCTGTCCGAAGGCCTGCCGGGGGTCGAGCGATTGGCGGACGAGATCCCCAAAATAACCGGCATCCGCCTGCGGCTGACGCGCCTGGGGCATGCCCAGCGCGGCGCTGCGACCTCGCACCTGGATCGCCAAAGGGCGGTGGACATGAGCCGCAGCGCCTATGCGGCTTTGAAGCAGGGCGATTGCGCAGGGACCTTGGTTTTCCGCCAGGGCGCGCTGACGATACAAAAGAGCGCGGTGAGCTCAATGAGCGACTCGGTCAAGCGCGCGCCCGATTATCAGCGTTATGCTTTTGTGAACGCTTTATGAAGACCTATCTGGCGCTAGACTTTGGCGGCACCCGCAGCCGCGCCGCCCTGTTCGACCAGGATCTGCGCCTGCTGCGCCGCGCCGAAACGCTGAGCAAGGTGGACGCAGGCATGGAGCCGGGCTTAAAGCGCCTGATTGATCTGGGCGCGTCACTGCTCGAAGCCCAGTCGCCGCCGGCCGCCATCGGCATCGCCGCGCCCGGTCCGCTGGACGCCGAAAGGGGCGTCATCATCAGCGCCTGCACGCTGCCGGGTTGGTCGGATGTGCCGCTTGCGAACACGATAAGCAGGGCATTTGACAATGCAGCGACTTATGTGCAAAACGACGGCAATCTCGGCGCCTTGGCTGAGTTTCACTTGGGCGCCGGGGATGGCGCGGATCCGCTGATATACTTGACAATCAGCACGGGCTTAGGCGGCGGCGCCATCATCGACGGGCGGCTCTTCGGCGGTTGGCGTTCACATGCCATCGAACCGGGCCACATGCGCCTCAGCCTGCCCGATGGCAGTCATCGCCGCCTGGAGGAACTGGTATCCGGCACGGCGCTGGGCGACTGGGCGCGGCATCGTCTGCGCAGCAGCGACAGTCCCTCAACATTGCGGGCGCTTCCAGCTGTCGATGGCAGCGCCGTTGGCGAAGCGGCGCTGGCGGGGGACGCGCTGGCGCTGGAAGTCGTCAGGCAAGCCGGGACTTGGCTGGGTTTGGGCTTGGTCAATCTGCTGCACCTCTTCAATCCAGCCGCCATTGTCATCGGCGGCAGCGCAAGCAAGCTGGGGGACCTGCTGCTGGAGCCCGCGCGACACATCATCGTCCAGCATATCTTGCACGCTGATTTTTATTATGACGGCTTGATCCGACCAGCCGCTTTCACAGAAGATGTCTGTTTGATAGGCGCGGCGCTATATGCCATACTGCAACAGGATCCAAGCAGTCAATTCAAGCGGTAACGAGGATGGCCATGAAGCGAGCGACCGTAAACATAAATATGGACAAGGTCATTGGCGAGGCGCATGACCATCTTTATGGCGCCAACCTGGAACATCTCGGGCAAGCCATTTACGGCGGCCTCTGGGCGGAGATGCTGCGCGACCGCAAGTTCGCCGGCTGCGACCGCATGTACACTGCGCCCAGCGAAGGCTTGTACAACGTACATCCCAGCATCGGCGTCGTCCTGCCCTGGGAAGCGGTCAATCCCGATTACGAGGCGGTCCTCTATGCCCATGACAACAGCTGCTTTTACAGCGGGCGGCAAGCGCAGCGCATCAGCATTCGCCGCCCCGACGGTCAAGCCCGCGGCATCAAGCAGGGCAGCCTCTACTTGCAGAGCGAGCGCAACTATGAACTGCGCTTGGTTCTCAAGGGACAGGGGCAAGCGCTCGAGGTCCAGCTCGGGGACGAAAAATGGCAAATCGCCGCAGTAAGCGACGACTGGCAAAGCTATCGGCACAGCTTCACGGCCGCGGGCAGCGACCCCAAAGGCGAACTTCTACTGACCATAAGCGAAGGCGCGCTTTGGGTTGGCTGCGCCTCGCTGATGCCCAGCGATCATATTCGCGGTTTCCGCGCCGATTTCATCGCCGCGCTGCGCGAATGGTCGCCGACGCAGTTGCGCTGGCCCGGCGGCAATTTCGTCTCGGCTTATCACTGGGAGCTCGGGCTGGGCGATCGCGATACGCGCCCGAGCTATCTCGATCCCGCTTGGTGGCTCTGGGAATCGAACGATGTTGGCACCGACGAGTTCATCGACCTGTGCCGCCTGGTCGACGCCGAGCCAGTGCTGACCGCAAACATGGGCGACGGCAGCCCGGAAGAAGCGCGAGCCTGGGTCGAATACTGCAATGGCGATAGCTCGAGCGAGTACGGCGCGATGCGGGCTGCCAACGGCTATGCGCAGCCGCACAATGTCAAAGTCTGGTTCGTGGGCAACGAGCAATTCGGCAACTGGCAAGTGGGCCATGTCGATGCCGACACCTATGCCCAGCGCTATCTCGCATTCGCCCGCGCCATGCGCGCCGCCGATCCTGAACTCGCCTTAATCGGCGTCGGCGCGCCAGTGGATCTCTACGCCCACTGGAACGAGCGGGTGCTGGGCAGCGCCGCAGCGGAAATGGACCAGTACAGCCTGCATTATTATTCGCTGCGCACGGAAAAGCGCGTCGATACGCCCGCCCCGGAAACGATCTACCTGCCCAAAATGGCTGCCTGGCGCGAGGTCCAAGGCATGCTGGACGATACGCTGGCAATTGTCGATCAGCACAGCGAGAAAGCGCTGCCAATCGCCTTTGACGAGTGGAATACATACGTTGGCGCCAAAGCGCCCGATTTCATCGAAGATTACAATCTGGCCGACGCACTTTATAGCGGCTCGATCATGAACCTCTGCTTGCAGCGCGCGGATCGTATCCAGTACAGCGCCATCTATCACTTGACCAATGTTATGGGCTGCTACTTGATTGCCCCGCTATATCGCTGGGAGGCGGTCGCTCTCGGGCGCGGCGGCGGCTGGGTCCCGATTGACACCGGCGACGCGCCCGCGCAACCGGCCGTCATCAAAATGCCAGCCACGCTGGTGCTGGAACTCATGACGCGCCACCGCGGGACGCAGGCGCTGGAGACTACTGTCGATTGCGGCGTCTTTGTGAGCCCGCCGGCGGGCAATATGCGCGGGTTTGACGATGTGCCTTTGCTGAACGCCGCCACGACTTATGATGCCGATAGACGCCTGGCATTTGTTTCGCTGGTCAATTGCAGCCTGGGCGAACCGATGGCGCTATCGCTAGCGGGGCTGGAACTGGAAGACGAGGTCGATGTCTACAGCGTAACGGGCGACAGTCCCTTGGCGACCAATACCTTCGCGGCGCCAGATACGGTCGTCGTCGAGCGCCGGACGATGCGCGCCGATGAACTGGTCCTGCCGCCGCACAGCTTCGCCATGCTCGTTCTGCGCTTGAAATGAGGCGACTAAGGAATAGTCGCCAAAGCGCCCTATACTCGGTGTCCTCGGTAAAACCAAGTAATTATTGGGAATTATGGGAATTATATACCTATGCACATTAGTCCTTGACACAGAGCAATCGCACCAGATTATTTTAACCACCGAGGACACCGAGATTTAACTCCTTTTGTGGCAAAAAGGAGGCAATGTAGGGGCGATTCTGTGAATCGCCCACGATATTCTCACTGTTTTCATGGGCGACACACAGGACTCTGTTGAGAAACAGCCTCCATCACCCGGTCCCTTGCCCAAAAATGCGGCAATGGGAGTCTTATGACCTGTAGTGAGCCGTTAAGCCCCTCCCTCTTTATGGGGGAGGGGTTTGGGGTGGGGGTAAATTGAGTTTCTCAACAGAGTCCACAGTGTCGCCCCTACATCGCGGTAGATTTATGTGACATTCGGCATAATTGATTCTGGTGCGATTGCTCTGGTCCTTGACAGCCTCTGTGGTGAATTTTCCTTACTTACTTGGTTTTACCGAGGTAGCCGTTGCAGCAAGAAAATCAGACAAATGAAAATACCTCGGGCTGCGCCAAGCGGCGATAATCCGCGCTGCGCATCGCCAGTGAATAGCGCCGGTCGCCGGCGTTAAACACAATTCGCTCCACATCAAACAATTCAGGCGTCGCGAATACGGGCAAGTCGAAGAAATTACCGAAGGGCGGCACCCCGCCGGGTTGAATGCCGCCGGTCAGCTCCGCAACTTCGCCCGCGCTGGCGAAGCGGATGTCGCGCGCCGCGAAATAGCTTTTGACCGCTTTGGCGGCGAACTTGCGATCGGCCGGCAAAACGAGCATCACAAAAAACTTGTCCCGCTTGGATCGTTTCACGCGCAGGATGATGGCTTTGGCGCCGTGACGCAAGCTGTAGCCTGGGCGCGTGGTTGCCGCTTCTTCGCTGGTGCGCACCGGCTCATGCTCAAAGGTTTCGTACCAGCAAGTTTCAGTGTCGAGCAGCGCCTTGATGCGCCCGACCGTGGCATGCAAATCTCCGATCACGATCAGGCGTCCTCTTGTGTCGCGTCAACCAGAGCCAGCGAATCGGAGACAGGCAAGCCATCGACCGTGAAGGGACTGTGGTCGTTGGCATAGAGCGCGACCGTTAGCTCCTCGGCGTCCTCGGGGAGCGAGCCCAAGTGATGCCATTCGCCGTAGAGCCGGGCGATTTTCACGCCGTCAACATAGAGGTGCGCGTGACCCTCGCCGGGAATCGGATCCATATCGATATTCTGTGGCGTGAAGGTGAAATTCAGCGTCTGGACACGGACGTTGTAGCCCCCGCCAGCCAGCGGGAACAATTGCAAGTTGACCACAGGCGCTTGGTCGAAAGCCATCTCGAAGCCGCGGTCGCGGTAGGGATTGAGGCCCGCTTCCAGCGGCGTCCAGTAGTCGCTGTACGATTCGTAGCATTCCAGATCGCCGCCGAAGACCTCGCGCTGGCCAATCACAAAAGCGTAACGTCCGATCTCGGCTTGCGGATGCCATAGCGCCACGGTGTAAGACGACGATTCCGGCGCTTTGAAGAAATAGTCATCCCAATTCCAAAAGTACCGGCGGCTGAATGGCTCGAACCAGTAGACCGGTTCCTCACCCAACGGGACCATCATTACGCCTTGCCCCTCGGGGATTGTCAGCGCTTGCGGCAGTTGCATGTCCGCGCCGCTGTTGAGGCTCGGACCGTATACCGCCATGACCGGCGAGAAAGCCGCTTGATCGGAAATGGCGGGGATGCTCAAGCTCAATAGGACAGATTGCCCTTGCTCGGCTTGAAAGCGGAAATAGTCGACATCGCCTGCTGGATAGACATTGCCGAAATAGGCGTAGGAGATGGTGGCGTCTGGGACGCGCCAAGGCGCTCGCGCTTTCAGGTCGGCGAATTCGCAAACGGGTTGATGCGCCAAAGCAGCCGGCGCGAGCAGAGCGAGCAAGAGCAGCGTCAAAAGCAGCGCGGATGTCGGGGAGAGTCTCATGTTGCCATCCTTCATTTCAGATTACAGGTACAGATTACAAGAACGTGACAGCCTACTGGGAAGGGGCTTGATTTTCGCAAGCCATCTTTTCCGGACTGATCAAACAGCGTTGGTTGACCGCGACCCCGGTGTATTCATGGTAATCGCCATTGAGCCAACTGACGAGCACGCGGGCGATTTCGGATTCGCCCAAGCCGAAGTGCAGCGCCAGCTCGTTGCCCGCGCCCAGGCTCGAGCCGGATTTCACTTCGCTGATCTGTGACAAGCCGTCAAGCGTATCGACGCGCACCCGCGTGCCAATGGCGTCGCGATCGATACCGGCGCCGCCCTGCAGGTCAAAGGCGATCCAGTTGTTCCACCGCGCGGCGAGATTGTCATTCTGGAACAATTTGTGACCGACATTCCAATGGGTCAGCGCGAAATCGACGCGACCGTCCCGGTCGTAATCGGCGGTGCTGAAGCCCATCGTCGGCTGCGCGCCTTCGGCGAACAGGCTTTGATCGACCGCGGCGAAGCTGCCATCCCGCTGATTATGATAGAGCATATCCGGATATTGAAAGTGCATGCCCACCGGACCGTATTCCGGCGCCAAGCCGTGCAGCAACTGATCCGGATCATCGAGCTGCGCGCCCGAGGCAGCGGACCCCGGCACTAGACCGGTCGCTGCTAGGAACAAGTCCAGCCAGCCGTCGTTGTCGAAGTCGAAAAATGCCGTGCCCCAGCCGACCGACTGCCCGGTGTCGTACCCTACTCTGGCGAAATCCGCGCTGTTCAAGAAAGTGCCGTCGCCCTGATTTTCCAGCAGGACCATGGCATTCACCATATTGGAAAAATAAAAGTCCAGGTCGCCATCGTTGTCGTAGTCGCCGGTCGCCAAGCCCATGCCGTGCAAGATCAAATCCGCGCCAGACGCCGCCGAAACATCGGTGAAGCACCAGCCATCACAACCAGCGCCGTCATTGCGCAGCAGCACATTGCCCAGGGCGTTCACCACCTTGTCATTGACGACATAGAGATCGAGATCGCGGTCATTGTCATAGTCAACCCAACTGGCGGAAAAGCCAGCGCCTAGCAATTGCTCGAAGCCCAACAAGCCCGAGACATCGGTGAAAGTTCCATCGCCGTCGTTGTGGAAGAGCGCGTCGCGGCTGCGCGAAAAATCCTGCAAATCGCATTCGGGAACGCAGGACCAATTAACGACATAGAGATCCAAATGGCCGTCCGCGTCATAATCGCCCCAAGCCGCTGTCGTGCCTTTGCCGATATCGCCGACGCCAGCCGCGACAGTCGCATCGGCAAAGCCCTTGCCATTGAGGTTGCGGAAGAGCCGATTCGCCCCCATGTTCAGCACATAAAGATCGCGCCAGCCGTCATTGTCATAATCCGCCCAGACCGCGCCGCCGCTGGGCGCATCCGGCAAACTCAGCGCATCCGAGAACTCGGATACCGCGAAGCTGCCGTCGCCATTGTTGCGGTACAAAACATTGGGATCGAGGTTGCCCGTGACAAAGAGATCAACCCAGCCGTCATTGTCATAATCCGCCCAGGCTGTCCCAGCCGCCAGGTATTGCTTGCCGAACTGTCTAGGCGCGTCTTCCACCCAAATGGCGCGGTGAGAAGCGCTAATGCCCGCCTCTTGGCTGACATCATGAAAATGGATGGTGTCGCCCATAAAGTAGAAGAAGAACAATAGCAGCGGCAAAGCCATAATCCCGCGACCTTCCTTAGTTCATCTCTAGTTCATCCCTAGTTCATCCCTGCCAACTGAGGCGCGGGCAGGGACTCTGCGGAGGATGCGGCGATCTGCCCGTCGCGCAGTTGGATGATGCGGTCGGCGTATTCGTCGACGATGGGATCGTGACTTGACAAAAGAATGGTGACAGCTTCCTCGCGCACGATCGTTTGCAAAACAGTTAATATCATGTGCGTCGTCTCGCTGTCCAGTTCGCTGGTCGGTTCGTCCGCCAGGATCAAACGCGGCGACGTGACCAAAGCGCGGGCGATGGCGATGCGCTGCTGCTGCCCGCCGGACATCTCGTAGGGGCGGTGCGCGTAATAATCCTTCAAGCCTACCCGCTCCAGATTCTTGAGAATGCGTTCCTTGCGCTCGCGGCGCGGCAAGCCGCCCAAGCGCGCCATCAATTCCAGGTTCTCGTAGGCGGAAAAGCTGGGCATCAAACCCATCTGCTGGAAGACGAAACCAATACTCTCGCGCCGCCAGTGCGTGCGCTGCTTTTCGTCCAGCCCGGATATGTCGTCGCCATAGATCCAGATTTTGCCCCGGGTTGGGTTGTCCAAGCCGCCGAGACAATTGAGCAAGGTGGTTTTGCCGCTGCCAGAACGCCCACGCAAGGCGACGAACTGGCCGCTTTCGATTTCGAAGCTCACATCTTGTATTGCCGCTACCTCGCCCGAATCGGAGGCGTATACGCGGCTGAGATCCTGCGCGACAATGGCCAGCGCGGTCATTTCCGCCCCCTTCCGCGCGCGTCGTGCGCCGCGGCTTTTCGCAGTCCCAACCTGGAAAGCAAACCGCCCTGCGCGCCATTGTCATCAGGGCGGATCTCGTGTTCGATTTGAAACTCGCTCTGTGACGAAGTCTCTTCCAAGTTCTGCGCGGGGCGGATTAGCAATCCACGATCCGTCACTTCCATTTCGACGCGGTTTTCGATTGCCAACTCTTCTCGATAAGCCTTGGGGATCTGCAAACGCCCGGCAGAATCCAGCACGATCAACTCCTCGAAATGTTCTTCCCAGCCCTCTTGACCCTGCCCTGCCGCGCTGGAGTCGTCATGGGAGCTGGCTTTCCGTTTGCGCCGGCGCAGCACCGTTTCGCTGGCCAGCTTCCCGTCCCGTATCGCTACCACGCGGCCGACATGCTGCGTGATCAGCGGATCGTGACTGACGATGCAAATCGTCAAGCCCAGATCGCGATTCAAACGTTGGAACAGATCATAGACTTGGTCGGAGGTCACGGAGTCGAGCTCGCCAGTGGGTTCGTCCGCCAGCAGCAGCTTCGGCTCGTTGGCCAGCGCCACCGCGATTGCCACGCGCTGCTGTTCGCCGCCGGAAAGCGCGATCGGCTGATGGTTGTAACGATCGGCGAGATCGACCAGGTCCATCAGTTCGCGCGCCCGCTTGTCCACCTGCGTACCGGTCTGGCCCGCCAGCGTCATCGGCAATTTGATGTTATCAAGCGCGGACAGGTAGGGAATGAGATTGCGGCTGCCTTGCTGCCAGACGAAACCGACCTCCACCTGCCGATATGTCGTCAGTTCGCGATTGCTCAGCTTGAGCAGGTTCTGCCCGTCGACGATCACTTGGCCCGCGGAGGGCCGCGTCAAGCCGCCCAAGACGTTCATCAAGGTGGTCTTGCCACTGCCGCTCGCCCCGACGACGCCTACCATTTCCCCTTCGCGGACGGTCAGATCCAATCCCTGCAGCGCCTGCACATCATAATCACTGATCTGGTAGAGCTTATACAGTGATTGGCAGATGACAAATGCGTTTGAGTTGAGATCGTTTTCCATCATCAACACCCGCACTTTTGTGGGGAATTGGCGATCACATCGATTTCCGCCACTTTCAATATCGGGGCGCCCCCACAGTCGTGGGGAACGCGGACAGTTTGAGATTGGATAACTGTCTCTGGATCTGTCCGCGCGCTTACAAAGCAAGCCAAACAACTCATCAGAGCGACTCTCCTAATTTAACCGCCTGGAAGATACGCATGCGCCGCAGGATCAACAGCAGGATGATCATAATCAGCAGGAAGGCGCCCAGGAACAGGGCGAGGATCTGGGCGATCTCGGTCCAAGCCATCGTGATTACATAGGGCGGCACGATGCCTTCCAGGCTGCTGACAAATTGCATGTAAGGGATATAGAGTATGCTGACAGCCAGTCCGATGCCGACGCCGAGAATCAAGCCCATCACAATTAAGAGACCCAGTTCCCAGGCGACAGAAAGCATCATCGACGTCTGCGACAAGCCAATGGCGCGCAAGATGCCCAGCTCAACATAGCGCCGGCGATAGGAAAAGACCGTGTACAGCAAAAAGCCGACCATTGTCGCCAGCGACGACGTGATGAAGCCGATGGACAACAAGCCAAAGAGTCCTTGCCGTTCCGGGCGCGATTGCTCGCGCTCGATACGCGTTGTCGGCTCTTCAATCAGGACGCCGGTGGCGCCGCGGTCGAACAAGGCGCGGGAAAATGCGCTCGGGTCGAATTCCGGTTCGATGCGCGCAATCACGCGATGCGCCAGTTCTTGCTGCGCCTGTTCAAAGAAGAAGTCCAGGTTGCCGACGAAGAGGGGACCGTCTTCTTCTGGATACCAACGCGGGAAGTACTCGAGGCTGCCGACAATCTGCAAATTGATTTTGAACACGTCGCCCCCGCTGCGGATGTCCAATTCCAGCAGATCGCCGATATCCAAGCCGCGCTGTTCCAGGAATTCGCGCGAGACCAATACGCTGTCCTGCTGCAGCGCCAGGGCGTTTGTCAAGTAACCCAGGCGATAGGAGGCGAAGTCGGGCCGCCAAAAGATGACCGGTCCCAGGTCGGCGCGGTCGATGCCAACAAATCTGCCGTCGACGCTGGCCATGGTCAGGCGCGCCTTGGCGGTGTATTCGCCGATGCGCGTCGCGCCTGTCACATGCGGCATTGAGGTGAACTCGGAAATGTGCATATACGCGGGCGGCTCTTCGCTGCCGCCGCCTCCTCCGGGAATGCCGCCCCCGGTCTGGCTGAAAACGCGCACGGACATATCGGCGGAGACTTTGTAATACTGCTGCTCGTAGAGATAGCGATCAATCGTACGGGCGAAGGACGCGGTATAGATGCCCAGGCTGATGGTCGTCACCAGCAGGATCAAGGGCAGATAATAAGCGCCGGGCGAGCGCTCCAGTTGTCGTGTGACGATCAGCAAGCCGACGCTATTGCTCCATTGGATCAGCCAAGCCATAAAGCGCAGGATGGGCGGCAAAAAGCGCAGGATGAAAAGCGTCAAAGCGAAAATCGTCAGCGGCGGCAGCAAGAATACGAAGGGCTGGTTGTAAGCCTGGTCGATATTGCGCGTCCCGCCTTCCACGTCAATCAGACCGCCTTGCTGCACCACCTGATAATAGAAGTAGCCGATAAGCGCCAGCAGCAAAACATCGACGCCCAGGCGCTGCCACCAGGGCCGCCGCAGCAGGCGCGACTTGTCCATCTTGTAGCTGACAATGGTGTGCCGGGCGGCGCCGATGGTCGGCACGACGCGGATTAAAACTGTAAATGCCAGCGCCAGCGCGATCGTTGAGCCGATAGTCGGCGGGATGGACACGATAAAATGATGCCCCCAGCGGAAGTCCATAAAGCTGCGCGTGGTGCCGATCAGCTGCGTGAAAGCGGTCGCCATGATCATGCCGATCACCAGGGCGATGAAGCCCATAATGACGCCTTCGACAGTGGTCAAGCCCACGACCTGGAAGGGCGAAGCGCCGCGGCTGCGCATGACCGCCGTCTCGTTGCGCTGGCCGTCCACAACCAAACCAACCAGCATGACCAAGAAGGCGATCAGCAGCGCCACAATGGGGATGCTGAAGACGGTCAGGGTCAGGGTCAGAACAGTGACGATACGCTGATAGGGCTTTAGCTCTTCTTCCGGCGAGGCTTGAATATAGGTGCCGGGCAAGTATTGATCGGCGATCTTTTCGGTGTCGATATGGCGCTGCAGCAACTCATCGACGCGGCTGGTATTGACGCTGCCGCCGTCGGTGACCAGGTACCAAACCGCCAGATTGATCTCCGAGTCGGTATTGGGCGCCAGGCGATTGACATAAGTCGCTTCGTTGATGAGCAGGATGTCTTGAAAAACGTTGGGGCGATAAAACCAGAATTCCGATTCATCGTCGCGGGGCCGCCAGATGCCGGCGATGCGGATCTCGGTGATTTGCATCGGATCGTCATTTTCCAGCCGCCAGTTGTAACCGGAGTAGATCTCGCCCGCCTGCATGCCAAATTCGGATGCGAAGTTCTCGTGGATCATGACCTCGATTACGCTGTTGGGGTCGGGATCGGCCGGCGCGGGCAGAGCGCCTTCCACCATTTCCACCTGCGCTTCGATGTTTTCCGTCGTGCCGAAGCTGACATAATCCAGCGAACGATTCTCGTCGCGGTAGTTCGTTTCGTCAGCCGGATAGAGGCGGAAGTTTTGCGTTTCCAGGTGGCGCACGATTCTGGTCGTGGGCAAGCCCAGTTCTTCCCCGCCTTTTTCGCGCAGGTAGCGGTCCAGACCGCCGATGTCCTCCCAGTTGACCGGCTGATTCCAGGAGCCGATATAGCTAAACATGAAGGAGAAGGGCGGCCGGTTGATGCGATCGGGTCCTTCGGTGAGGCGTTCGGTCAAGATGCGGTAAGCCACCGATTCGGAATAGATCGGGATGGTCAAAACGAGCGCCACGGCGACCGTAAGACCGACGATCGTCGCCAGCGACAGCAAGGGCTGCGCCAGCAGACGTTTGACAGCGACTATGAAGATGGCGCGGATTCGCAAGGCGCTACGCATCATGGTCCGATAACCGTCTGATTCTCTTCCGCGCCTTCCAGTATCTCGACCCGGTCGTCGCCCTCCAGCCCGAGCCGCACATCGACCCGGCGCTGTACGCCTTCGTTTTGCACGACGATGAAATTACGACCGCTGAATTGGCGGATCGCCGAGATGGGCAGCCAGAGCACGTCATCGCGCTCCTCGATTTTGACGGTGAATTCCATGCGATCGCCCGCCTGGAATTCATCCGGGGGCGGCTGCTGATCGAAGGCAACATGAACGAATTCATCCGTTGACAGGCCGTAGGGTGAAGGCAAGCTGGCGATGATTCCGGTGTAGACATTGCCGGGCAAGCTGGCGCGTTTGGTGGTCAGCGGCATGCCTTCCGCCAGTTCGCTCAGGTCATCGGCGTCCATCTCGTCCGTGATTTCCAGTATCGAGAGATCCGCCACCACCGCGATCGGCTCGTAAGCGACCATCGGCTCGCCAGGGTCGGGCGAGAAATAGACCAAGCGACCGGACATGGGCGCGACCAGCTCGGTTTTGGCGATGGCCGCTTCTATTTCATCGACGCGTTTCTGCGCCCGCGTGACATCGAAGCGCAGTTGCGGATCGACCCCCGATGTCAACTCGTCGAGGGAGACCTGCGCCAGATCGCGCTCGATCGTGCGCAGATTGATGTTGAGCGCGTCGTCGGCGCTCGGCGGATCGGGCGCTTGCGCAAGCGCATGGTCCAGGCGCAGCTGCGCTATTTCCAGGTTAAGCCGCGCGCGCTGGCTATCGTAGCGAACTTGGCTATCGGCGCTTTCGAAGATCGATTGGGCGATGGCGAGTTCTTCTTCGGCGTTGAGCAATTGGGCTTCCAGCGCTCTTGTATCCAAGCGCGCCAAGACATCGCCCTCGTTCACATTCGCGCCGCGCTCCACCAGAACTTCCAGAACGCGCCCGTCAATCTCGAAGGCGATTTCTTCGGTGACAAGCGGCGAGATACGCCCGAAGAAACGGCGCTCATATACGATTTTACCGCGCTCCACCTGATAGACAGGTTTATTGGGCACGACTGGGGTCGGGATAGGTGTGGGTTCGCCTTGGGTGATCGCATCGCCGAAGGTCGCCTGCGAAGCGCAGCCTGTCAACAGCGCCAAAGCCAAGAGCAGCATGACTATGAATCGCACGATAAGCCTTTCTAATTCTGTGATTTCCGCGCGAGAAGCGCTCATAAGGCGTTTCCCTGCGCCGAAGCCACTGCGCATGAATGGCGCTATTGTACATCATCTTGATATAGACTCCAGCCTCGACGGAGCGGCTAGCCAGAGCAATCGCTTCACTATTTCTAAGCACAAAGACGCGAATAATACAGAGATTTAGTTTTTAGGGTATGCTGTAGATAGGTCAGCGGAATCCCGCTGCGGAGAAAAACGCATGGCGCTTCCTGCTGACAATATATCGAAGCGTGAACAAGAAATGTGAACAAGAAATGTGAACAAATGGAGGGCGCGTGATCGCCGAGCATGACATCGACGCGGCGCTGGAAGCCTATCGCGGACGCGGGCGCGATGCGCTGCTGCCAGCTCTGTGGGACGCGCAGACGGCGCAGGGCAGCGTCAGCCCCGAAGACGTACAGCGGATTTCGCATATCTTGCGTGTGCCTGAAGCCGAGATCTATGGCGTCATCGGCTTCTATACGCTCTTCCACGACGAGCCTACTGGCCGCCGCATCATTCGCGTCTGCACGGACCCAAGCTGCGCCTTGTCTGGCGCGGACGATGTCCTGCATAAGCTCTGCGACCGGCTAGGGCTGTCCCATGCTGGCATGACAGTTGACGGCGAATACACGGTTGAGCATTCCCCCTGCCTGGGCATGTGCGATTACGCGCCGGCGGCGCTGGTCAGCGAACGCGGCGAAGGCGACATCGCGCTGCCAAAGGTCACGGTCGATACGCTGCTTGGTCCCGCCGATGGCGCATATTTCACGCGGGCTGGCGATGATGAATCGGTTTTGCTGGAGCCCTCGCTCGAGGCGGCGCCGCAAACGCTGAGAGCTTACGGCGACTATGCGGCGCTGCGCAAGGCGCTGACCGAGATGAAACCGGAAGACCTGATCGCCGAGGTGGAAGCCTCGGGGCTGATAGGCCGCGGCGGCGCGGCTTTCCCGACCGGCTTGAAGTGGAAGCTCACGCGCGGCGCGGCGGGCGCTGTCAAGTATGTCGTTTGCAATGCCGATGAAAGCGAACCCGGCACCTTCAAAGATCGCGTCTTGATGGAGCATCGGCCGCACCTGCTGCTGGAAGGAATCGCGCTGGCGGCTTATGCCGTGGGGACGGACAAAGCCATCATCTTCGTGCGCGGCGAATATCCCAAAGCGACCGCCATCTTGGAGGCCGCCATTCGAGAAGCAGAGGCGGCTGGCGCGCTGGGCGAGAACCTCCGCGATTTTTCGCTGGATATCGAGATTCGGCGCGGGGCCGGCGCTTATATCTGCGGCGAGGAAACCGCGCTCTTCGAAGCGATTGAGGGCAAGCGCGGCTTCCCGCGCATGAAGCCCCCCTACCCGACCACTTTTGGGCTCTTCGGGGCGCCGACGGCGGTCAACAATGTCGAGACATTGTGCGCGATTCCCGGCATCATCAGGCGCGGCGCGGACTGGTTCAAGGGTTTTGGCACGGCGGAAAGCGCCGGCACGAAGCTGGTCTCGGTCAGCGGACATGTCGGCAAACCGGGCGTCTACGAAATCCAGCCCGGCATCAGCTTGCGCGCTTTCCTCGACGGCTATTGCCAGGGAATCCTCGGCGAATTGCAGGCGGTGCTGATGGGCGGGGCGGCCGGGACCTTTCTGCTGCCGCATGAAATCGACGTGCCGCTTACATTCGAGGATTTGCGCGCGGCGGGCGGCAGCTTCGGCTCGGGCGCGATTATGGTTTTCAATCAAGAGACGGACCTGCGCGATGTGCTGCGGCGGCTGGGGCGCTTTTTCCAGCACGAAAGCTGCGGCAAGTGCTTCCCCTGTCAGCTGGGCACGCAGCGGCAGGCCGAGATACTGGAGCGGCTGGACGCGCCGCAGGCTGGCGACCGCGAGCGCCTGCTGGATGTGGGCATGACGATGACGGAAGCCTCGATCTGCGGCTTGGGACATACGGCGGGCATGGCGGTCATGAGCGCGATTGAGAAGTTTCCGGGGCTGTTTGAGGCTTAAGGATGAGGCGGAGGGATGAGGACATGACCGACGACAGCATCACGCTCACGATCGACGGCAAGCCCGTCAGCGTCCCAAGGGGCGCGACCCTGCTCGAAGCCGCCCAGCAAGCCGGCGTCGACATCCCCGTCATCTGCTATCACGAAGCCACCAGTCCCAACGGACTTTGCCGCGTCTGCGTGGTCGATGTCGACGGCGGGCGCGTCTTGCAGCCGGCCTGCGTCGCCGAATGCGGGGCGGATGCTAAAGTCGAGACGCGCAATGAACGGGTCGAGCGCAGCCGGCGCACCATCCTGGAAATGCTGCAGGCTTCGGTCAACCTGGAGCAAGCGCCGGAAATCCAGGACATGATGCGGGACTACAGCGCCGATGACGCGCGCTTCCCCGGCGCAAGCCGGCGCGAATCCGAGCTGATTGACGACAATCCCTTTTACGTGCGCGACTATGAACAGTGCGTCTTGTGCTGGCGCTGTGTGCAAGTCTGCGCCGAGGACGCCCAGTTCACCTTCGCGCTGACGCTGAAAAACCGCGGACACGAAACCAGCGTCGCCACCGCCTTCGACATATCCATGACCGATTCGCCCTGCGTATTTTGCGGGCAATGCGTGGGCGTCTGCCCGACCGGCGCCTTGAAGCCGAAGGTCGAGTGGGGCATGGAGCAGGGCTGGAGCAGCGAAGAACTGCGGCAGCAAACCCGGCGCAAACGCAAGAAAGACAGCCGATGACAACTGCAAAAAGCGTCTGCCAATTGGCGGGCGCCAAGCCGCTGAGCTATCAAGTCGTCGAGGGGGGCGAGGCGCGCCGCGTTGAGGGTGGCGTGATTGACGAGCAGCTGCTCTCGATCTATGTCAACGGGCAGTCGCTGGCGACGATGATGTGCAGTCCCCTGCAACTGGAGGCGCTGGCGGTCGGCTTCTTGTACAACGAGGGGCTGATCGAAGCGGCGGACGAGATCGCCTTGCTGGCCGCCAATATGCCCAATAGCGTGGTTGATGTCATCCTGACGCGCGCCGACGTGCAGCTGCCCAGGCGCATGATCTTGACCACGGGCTGCGGCGGCGGCATGACCGGGCAAGAACTCTCCAAGACGCAACCGCCCTTGGAGAGCGTCTTCAAGACGACGCCGGCTGTGATCATCCGCCTGATGCGGGAATTGGGCGGCGCAGCCACGCTTTACAATGCCGTGCGCGGCGTGCATACAGCCGTGCTAGGCGCCGAGACGGGCTTGCTCATCAGCGCCGAGGACGTCGGCCGGCACAACGCGGTGGACAAAGTCGCGGGCTTGGCGCTGCTGGAAAAAATCGAAAGTCGCGACCGCATCTTATTGACCAGCGGTCGCGTCAGTTCGGAAATGCTGGGCAAGGCGCGGCGCATGGGCGTTCCAGTCGTGGCCAGCCGGACAGCCCCGACCAGCGTCACGGTGGAATTGGCAGTTGCCTGGGATATCTGTGTGATTGGCTATGTGAGGCGCGGCGGCATGCGCGTCTATACTTGTGGCTGGCGGCTCGGTTTAAGCGAGTGAAAGAAAGAAAACGGAGCGAAAGACGGCGGAATCACGCAAGCGTCTACGCTTCAACGATCTGTCCCGTCGCGTCGCTGCGATAGCCGCTCTGGGCGCCCAGTTCGCGCTTGAAGCCCTCGCTGCGCAGGACCTTCAGCAGCGCTTGTAGCCCCTTTGTTTCCAGCCTGCGCTGCGGAATCACCAGGTCGAATCGCTCCCAAGCCAGGCCGATAAAGTCCAAGCCCATTGCCTCGGCCGCGCTGCGCAAGCCCATGCCGCAATCGCCGATGCCATCGGCGACGGCCGCGGCCAAGCTCAGGTGCGTATATTCCTCGCGCGCGTAACCCTCGATCTCGGACGATGCGATTCCATGCTGCCCTAGCAAGTGATCGAAGAGGACGCGCGTGCCGGCGCCGCGCTGTCGATTGACGAAGCGCAGGTCGCGGATATCGGCGAACTCGCGGATGCCGCGCGGATTGCCCGGCGGCAGTATGAGTCCCTGTTCGCGCTGAGCGAATGTGACAAGCTGGCAGGGTTCGCCGCGCAGGTATTTGCGCAGGTAGGGCATGTTATAGGTCGCGGTCGCCGGATCGAAAAGATGACTGCCGGCCAGATGCGCTTCGCCGCGGCGCAAGGCGATCAAGCCGCCGATGGAACCCAGATTGACCGAGATCAGCCGCCAAGCCGGCGCGGACAAGCGCAGATGCGTCGCCAGCAAATCGAGCATGGGATCGTGGCTGCCCATCACCATGAGCGTGCTTTGAATCTGCGCAAGCGAACGATACAGGCTCACGCGCAAGGCGCCGCCGCGGTCGACGCCCTCGTGAAAACGGGGGATATGCGCCAAGCCATCCGCCTGTACCAGCGAGCTGATGACGCCAGCGCCGCGCTGCAAGGGCGTCGCTTGCGCCACCCCGTCTATCTCCGCCAGCGCCACGCGCAGGAAATCGTCATCGCCAATTGGCGACAGGATCTTGCGCGTGGAGACCGCCTCGAGCGCCAGGGGCTCGTCGCGGGACAAACCCAGCCATTGCCGAATCAAAGGGCAAATCAGCAATTCGCCAGTGAGCGCGGCGCTGACCGGATAGCCGGGCACGCCGATAATCGGCGTCGACCTGATCATGCCAATGATGACCGGATGCCCAGGACGCACAGCGATGCCATGGACCAGCAGTTCTCCCATTTGCTCAATCGCGCGCGCTGTGAAGTCGTGGCTGCCGGCCGATGAACCCGACAGCGCCAGTACTAAATCTGGCGCCGCCTCGAGCGCGGCTTGCAGAGCGCGGCTTAAGCCAGCGAGCGAGTCATCGACAATCGGAGATACGCTGGCCGCGCCGCCCGCCTCGCGGATCTGAGCCCCCAGTATCAGGCTGTTGTATTCGATGAGTTGACCGCGTTCGGGGCGATGACCGGGCGGCACGAGCTCGCTGCCCGTCGGAATGATCGCGACGCGCGGTTTGCGCCGTACCGCGACCGTCGCATGTCCGCAGCCGGCCAGCGCGCCCAGATCGACCGGGCGCAACTGGTGATTCACTTGCAGGACAGTCTCCGTCGTCACCATATCCTCGCCCATCAGGCGCACATGCTGCCAGGGCGCGGCTGCGGCGTATATCAAGAGGCGGTCATGCTCCGTTCGATTCACATGCTCGATCATGATCACGGCGTCCGTGTTGTCCGGCAGGGGATCGCCGGTGTTGACCGCATGCGCCTGTCGCCCGAGCCGCAGGCTAAGCGCCTGTGTTTCCCGCGCATCCAGCGTATCGGCGGCGGCGACGGCATAGCCGTCCATAGCCGCGCAATGATAATGCGGCGAGGACAATTTTGCCCGCACCGGCGCAGCCGTGACCCGACCCAGAGCTTGGTCCAGCGCGATGCTTTCGCCGGGCAGCGCCGCCCAGCGGCCAGCGCTGCGCAAAGCCGCTTGCAGCTTCGCCCGCGCTTGGTCGAGCGGTAGATCTTCCAGATAGATATGACGTTTTGACATCACTGCCACCGTCGGCTCACAAAGGCGCGACATCCACCAGGCTGCCAGCCTCCAAGCCGCCCGAATTGAGCGGCACGCGCAGCAAGGCGTCCGCGCCCGCCAGCGTGAAAATCAAGTTCGACTTGCCGAATAGCGGCTCAGCCAGCGGGACATCGTCGTCGGTCGCGCGCAAGCGCACCGCCAGCCAGTCCTCGCGCCCGGTTTCAGAAGCCACGCGCAGCGCCAGGCGCGCGCGCGTCATGGGCGGCCGCTCCGGCTCCTGGCACAGGAAGCGGGCGATCAAATGCGGCAGAATCTGCCGCGCGACCAAAAGCGCCGAGACCGGATTGC
Source organism: Phototrophicaceae bacterium (assembly GCA_965232245.1). GTDB lineage: Bacteria > Chloroflexota > Anaerolineae > Aggregatilineales > Phototrophicaceae > UBA6055. Next base: position 174,799 of record CBDDPG010000002.1, read on the forward strand.
CCGGCAAACCGATGACCGGCTTGTTCTCGCAGACGGCGATGATGGTCGGTTTGCCCGGCTTGGTCGCCAGCCCATGCTGCAGCAGCCCCGGCGCGCCCAGACCGTTGATGACATCCCGCGTGTAATCGCGCGCCGAAACCGAACTGCCCGCGCTGAGCAGCAGGATATCCGCCTCGGCGAAACCGGCCTCGGCGCGCGCGCGATAATCCGCCAGCCTATCGCGCGCGATGCCCAGGCGGGTTGGCGCCGCGCCGTATTTTTTCGCCAGAGCGCTCAGCGTATAGGCATTGATATCGCGCGCCTGGCCGGGCGGCGGCGCGAGCTCGGGCGGCACTAATTCGTCGCCGCAACTGAGGATGCCCACGCGCGGGAGGCGCAAAACTTCGATTCGCTCGACGCCAAGCGCGAGCAAGCCGCCGATATCGCCCGCGCGCAGCCGTTGATGCCGCGGCAATATAGTCGCGCCCGCGGCGACGTCCTCACCGACTTGGATGACGTTCTCGCCCGGCGCCACCGCTCGCATGGCTTCGATTTCCCCGGCGTCGACAACCTGGGTGGTCTCGATCATGATGGCGGCGTCGGCGCCAGCCGGCAGCATGCCGCCGGTGTGGATCGCCAGCGTTTGCCCGCTGCCGATAGCGCCCGCTGGCGCCTGCCCCATTTTGATTTCGCCTATCAGCTCGAGCAAGGCCGGCAGCGCCTGACTTGCGCCAAAGGTATCGGACCCGCGCACGGCGTAGCCGTCCACCGCGCTTTTGCGGAAAGCCGGCAGCGCCTCGGGCGAGCGGACTTCGACCGCGCTGACACGGTCGAGCGCGTCAGCGGAGGCGATGAACTCGCGCGTCGCTTGCGGCTGCCAATGCGCGTCCAGCAGGTCCAGCGCATCGGCGACCGGCAGTACTTGGAAGAATTCCGGTGAAGGCATGGCATCCCCGCGGATTGCCTGGCGTCGTCAGTGAAAGTTTAGCACAATCGCTCGGCGACGATTGAAATTGAGCACTTGCCCTGTCTCAACTTAGGATGCCACGTCCTTAGGCGTAGTCGCTGTAATCGTAAGCGTAATCGACCGCGGGGCTGCGCAGTTGCGCGTCCATGCCGCCATCGACGACGATGCGCGACCCGGTGATGTAAGCGGCGTCGTCCGAAGCCAGAAAAGCCACCGCAGCCGCGATATCCTGCGGCTTGCCTTGCCGCGCCAGCGGGATCACATCCGCCGGCGGGATGGGCGCGTCGCCCACGGACGTGCCATGATCGACGCGGATGCTGCCGGGTACGACGGTATTGACGCGAATGCCAAGCGGCGCCAGATCAAGCGCCATTGAGCGCGTGGCCGCCTCAATGCCGCCCTTGCTGGTATCGTAACCGAACATCTGCCGGTGCGCGCGGGAAGCGCCGCCGCTGCTCACATTGACGATCACGCCGCCCTCTCCGCGCTGCGCCATCAGCCGAGCCGCCGCCTGCGAGCAATGGAACAAGCCCGTCAAGTTGACAGCCAGCGTTCTCTGCCAGGCTTCGTCGCTGTAATCAAGAAAGTTGGCGATCACGCCGGGTTTGTGCACGAAGGCGGCATTGTTGACCAGGATATCAACCGCGCCAAAAGCCTCCTGGCTAGCCGCGAACAATGTCTCCACCGCTTGACGCTGCGTGATGTCGCTGTCTACATAGATAACGGAGCCCGGCGCGCCGCTCAATTCGGCCGCCAAGGCTTCCCCGCCGGCGGCGTCAATATCGGCGATGACCACATTGGCGCCGTCGCTAGCCAGGCGGCGGACGCATCCCGCGCCAATGCCGTTGGCGCCGCCGGTAACGATCGCTGTTTTGCCTTCTAGTCGCATACTTATAATTCCCTTTCCATGTCGGATTATGCGCAACTGCTCATCATGCTTGAATATCAGCCAGCCGCTCCAGCTCAAAGCCCGCAAGATCGAATTCGCTGCCGCCATCAAGCGCCAATTGCGTCAAGATCTCGCCGAGTGCCGCCGAGTGCTTGAAACCATGCCCAGAGCAAGGCGAGGCGATCACCACGCGCTCCGAGGCCGGATGGCTGTCGATAACGAAGCGCTCATCGGCGGTGACGGTATACATGCAGACATCAGCCCGAATTAGCTTATCGCGCAAGCCCTTGAGACGAGGCGCGGTCAAGCGGTGGTACATGTCGGCTTTTTCTTGCTCAGTGACCTGGCGCTTCACTGCATCGGCATGCGTGCTCCTATGGTATTGCTCCGTCACGAGTTTGACGCCGGGAATCCCATCGCGCGGCGCGGGAAAGGTCGACCAGAAGTCTTCGAGTCGGTCGCCGATCCAGATGACAAAAGGACAGTTTTCCGGGTAAAAGGCCGCGAGGTCATCGGCTTCAAACCAATAGATGACCTGCCGGCAGACGCGAATGCCGGCTCGATAGCGCTGCGGCAAGAGATCGCCGATCCATGCGCCCGTTGCCAGAATCAACTTGTCCGCCTGGAAACTGCCGCCGTCGGTGAGCACCGTCACGCCGCGCGCGTCAGCTTCGTAACGGAGCATGCTTTCTTGGCTGCGGATAACTGCGCCAGCTTCTTTTGCCAATTCGAGCTGCGCTTGAATGCAGCGCTCGGGCCGCAGGACGCCGGCGCCGGGTTCATAATAGGCGCGGTCGCTGGACCGCGGCCTCAGCATCGGGAAGCGGCTTTTGATTTCCGCCGCGTTGAGCGTTTCGTGCGGGATGCCATATTTTTCCGCCATGGCGACGGTAAGCGCGACAAAATTGCCCTGCACGTGGAAGCTCGCCGCAGCGCTTTCCGGCGCTATGATGAGCCCGCCGCTTTCGATAAAGAGTTCACGACCCGTCGCCGCTTCCAGCTCGCGCCAGATTTCGTTGGAGCGTCTGACGAGAGGCATGTATATTTCGCCCTCGCCGATGGCTTGCCGGGTGATGCGGGTATCGCCGTGGCTCGAGCCCATGTTATGCGGGGGATCAAAGCGATCGATGCCAAGGGCGCGTACACCGCGTTGGCTCGCTTGGTACAGCGCGGCCGCGCCCATCGCGCCCAGTCCGACCACGATCAGATCATAGCGATTCATTATTCCGCCTCATCTCCGCGCGCCGCGCTTGGGTCGCTTCGCAATCGATTGTCATTTTCTCGCTATCAATGACCACCCCATAGTCGCGCTCTGCCGCTTCCAGCGAGACATAACCTTGCCGCGCGTCTTCCAGCACGCGCTGCGGATCGCGCAGGGTTGGCGCCCCGAATCCGCCGCCGCCCGGCAGCTTCAGCGTCACGACCTGACCGGGCTTCAAGACGTAGTGCGACTTGGGATGGGGATGGCTGCCATCGGAGAGCGCAACCGCGCCGATGGCGCCGGGCTGCCCGCCCAGCAGACCCGCCGCCGCGTTGCCAGTGCGGTCATACATGCAGGAGTGATTGGCTTTCAAGCCTGTGATGATTTCCAACTCCATTTCCTGCCCGAGACCGCCGCGGAATTGCCCGGGACCGCCGGAATCGGGGCGCAGCTCGCGGCGGCGCATGAGCAAGGGGGCGGCGGTTTCGATCGCTTCGACCGGCACGCCCATAATCCCGCTGGGGAAGGCAGTGGCGGAAAGACCGTCGCGGTCCTGGGCGGCGCCCATGCCGCCGGCGGAGAAAAAGACATAGGCGAATTCCTCGCCGGCCGCGTCCATCCCGTCCATCATGGTGTTCCACAAACCCGCGGAGCCATTGGCGATCACCTGCTGGGGCGCCACTTGCGCCAAAGCCGTCAGCAGTGGTTGGCTGACGAAGTGGCCGATCAGATGACGAGCGCTCACCGGCGCCGGTCGCCGGCAATTCAGTATGGAGCCGAGCGGGGCGCGCACTTCAATTGGCCGGAATGCGCCTTCGTTATTGGGGACGCCCGGCGCCAAAGCCGCCATCAAGGTGTAAGTGGTGTAGGCATGCGTATAATTCAGCACAACGTTGATGCCGCGGTCGACTTGCGGCGAGGAGCCGGCATAGTCAACCTGCAGTTCATCTCCCTTGACGGTCAGGGCGCAGGCGATTTTCAGCCCTTCGTCGAAGCCGTCGATGCCGATTTCGTCTTGGTAAAGACCATCGGGCAAGGCGCTTATCGCGGCGCGGACGGCGCTCTCTGTGCGGTTGAGGATTTGCGCCGAGACCGCTTCAATATCGGGCAGGTCATACTCGTCGAGCATTTCGATCAGCTTGCGCGCGCCGACCTGATTGCCGACTTGCTGGGCATAGATGTCGCCGATGACTTGCTCGGGCACACGCACATTGGCGCGGATGATATCGATCAGTTCTTGATTGACGTCGCCCGCTTTGAAGAGCTTCATCAGCGGGATCGCCAGACCCTCTTCGTAGAGCGACCGGGCATCGCCGCCCATGGTCGCGCCGCCGATGTCGACGGCGTGGCAGGTGTTGGCGAACCAGGCGACGCCGCGTCCGCGATAAAATACCGGCGAGACGATGGTCAAGTCAAAGAGGTGCCCAGAGGCTTCCCAAGGGTCGTTGGTTATCAGGGTGTCGCCGGGGTTCAGGCTGTCAATGGGGTGGCGGGGCGCGATGTAATTACGCACGCAACTGGCCATGGTGTTGATATGACCCGGCGTGCCGGTGACAGACTGGGCGATCATATTGCCTGCGCGGTCGAAGACACCGGCGGACAGGTCCCCCGCCTCGCGCACGACGGTGGTAAAGGAAGAATGGATCAAAGCCGCGGCTTGCTCGTCCACGACAGAAATCAAGCGGCTCCAGATCACTTCCAGGGTAATCGGATCGATCATCGCTCGTCCTCGCGCAGCAACAAGAGGCACCCGCCAGCAGACATCCGCGCCGTCCAGCCGGGCAGGACGACGGTTGTTGACGCCGCTTCTTCAATGATGACCGGACCGTCGGCGCGCCACTCTTCGCCTAATTGATCGCGCCGGAAGACCGGCGTTTCCTGCGGCGGCGCATCCGCTGCAAAGCGAACCGGCCGGCAGGCTGGCGGAGAATCGGCGCTGGCTGACCCGGAGCGCGAAACAAGCGCGTCAATTTGCGGCGCTGGTCCGGCGATTAGCACCCGCCAGTTGACCGCTTCAATCGGCACGCCTTCCGCCAGCTGTCCGTAAAAGCGCCGATATTCCGCTTCGAAAGCGCCTTGCATGGCAGCGATGTGATTGTCATCGAGTCTTTGCATCGGGAAGGGCACGCGCACCTCATAGCCCTGCCCGACATAGCGCATGTCGATGCTGAGCTGCGCCGAGATGTCATCCGCAGGCACGCCGGCGCCCGCGACAATCCTGCGGCCTTCCGTTTCCAAGTCGCGCAAGATGCCATTGAGTTCGCTCAGGTCAAGTTCGCTCAGTTTGGCGACGTAGCTGCGCGTGAAATCGAAGGCGATAGGCGCGGTGAGGAAACCAAAAGCCGAGCCGACGCCAGCCAGCGGCGGGATGATGACGCGCCGTATGCCCAGCCCGCCCGCCACGCCACAGGCATGCACGGGTCCAGCGCCCCCCGTCGCGACCATGCTGTAGCGGCGAAGCTCCAGCCCGCGTTCCGCCGCGTGTACGCGCGCGGCCGATGCCATGTTCTCGTTGACCAGTTGATGCAAGCCCCAAGCCAGACTGTCGACAGACAGCTCCAGCGCCTCCGCCAAGCACTCAAAGGAAGTCCTGGACCGATTGACATCCAGGGGCAGGTCGCCGCCGGCGAAATAATCCGGATTGAGATAGCCGAGCAGCAAATCGGCATCGGTTACAGTCGGCTCCAGGCCGCCCAGCGCATAAGCCGCTGGACCCGGGTCGGAGCCCGCGCTTTGCGGACCCACGGCCGGCAGACCCAGCCGGTTCAAATGCGCGATGCTGCCTCCGCCAGCGCCGATTTCGATCATCTCGATCATCGGCGCCATCAGGGGCAATCCGCTGCCGCGCTTGAAGCGGTGGACATGCGCCACTTCGGAATGATTGCTGATAGACAACTCGCCAGCGCGCGTAAGCACCGCTTTTGCCGTTGTGCCGCCCATATCAAAAGCCAGCAGGTCGCGATGCCCCAGGCGCTTGCCCCAATGGAGGCCCGCCAGCGCGCCGCCGGCCGGTCCACTCTCCACGAGTCGCACCGGAAAGGCTCTGGCTGCGTCAACGGTGGTGATGCCGCCGCTGCTGAGCATGATATTCAGAGGCGCTTTGATGCCGCTTTGCCGCAAGCCGCCATCCAAGCGCGCCAAATAGCGTTCGGTGATCGGCTGCGCATAGGCATTGGCGACGGTGGTGGAGGCGCGCGGATATTCGCGCATGCCCGGCGCGACTTGGTGTGATGCGGAAACAGGAATTCCGGGCAAGCGCGCCTTGACCTGCTCCAGCGCGGCCAATTCATGCGCGGGGTTGGTATAGGCGTGCAAGAAGCAGATGGCTATCGCTTCTATGCCTTCGTCATTCAGTTGGTCGCAGATGCCTGCCAAAGCCTGCGTATCGAGTTCTTGCCAGATTGTGCCATCCGCCAGGATACGTTCCGGGACGTCAAAGCGCAGTCGGCGTTCGACCAGGGGCTTCGGTTTCGCCAGCGCCAGGTCATACATATCGTAGCGGCCCTCGTTGCCAATCTCGATGGCGTCGCGGAAGCCGGCTGTGGTTAAGAGAGCGGTTTTGGCGCCCTTGCGTTCGATCAGCGTATTGGTGATGAGCGTGGTGCCATGCGTCACGTAGCGGATAGCATCGGGCGAAATGGCTTGGGATTCCAGCAAGGCGCTTACGCCGTCAAGGACTGCGGCCGCCGGATCCGGATAGGATGTCAACAGCTTTTCCACCCATATTTGACGGCTCTGTGGATCGAATACGACAATATCGGTGAATGTGCCGCCGATATCGACCGCAAGCAACAGTTGTGGCAATGTCATGCGAGAACGAGCCTCTCGAACGCGCCAGCCTCAAATCGCCAGTCATCATAGTCATTGCGCGGAAGGCTGTCAAGCAAGCGCAGGCATCGGGCGGCGCCAGGGCAAATGAACAACGAATTTGTCGTCATCGTGCTGTCTGTAGAAGCTTTGATAGCGATTTGGGTAGTTGGCTATGTCGCCTGTGCGATTTGGTCAGACAAGGACCGCGATATCTTCATCCGCAAGAAAAGACGGCAACAAGAAAATAGACCGGATCATGGCAGCGCTTACGCAAACCAATGGTCTGGCAGCGCTTCGCGCTCGGCGGCCAGCAACTCGCGCAGGATGGCATCGGCATCGACGATCGAGTTGGTGAGCGGGTCGGTCATCATGGCGCGGCGCAGCAGCGCGTAATCGCCTTTCACGACGGCTTCCGCCGTCAGTTCGTGCGCGTCGAGGATTTGTTCCTGCAGGCCGCGAATGCCGCGCGGCATCTCGCCGACGGGGCGCGGCACAGGTCCGTTCATGTCCACATCGCAAAGCAGCTCCAAGAAAGCCTCTTCCGCCATATTGCTCACTGCGCCGCGATTGCGGGTGTTGATGTAGAAGGGCTTGCCGAGGCTGCCGACCATATTTTCGATGATGTCTGTGGCGTGGTCGGGACCGAACATTGTCATGTATTGGCTGATGGGCAGCGCGCCGCTGATGAAGTCGTCGACTTGCCGCCACATGGCGTCATGGCGCGCATAACGCAGCTCTGTTTCCCAGATTGACAGCGGCGGAACAGCGTCTTTTAAGAGTCCATGACCTTGATAGAAGCGCAGATACTCCTTGGTATGCGATACGCAGACTGGGATGACGCCAAAGATTTCAAACAGCTGATAGCCGATGGCATCGTTATGGATCGCCTTTGCGCTGCGGTCGCCATCCATTGTCTCGGTCAGAACGCCGCGGCGCAAGGTCTCGGCAATTTGCGCTGTGACATCGCGACCCTGAAATTCCGCCCGCAGCATCCAGGTGAAGTGATTGACGCCGGCGACGCGCAGGTCGAAGGCGCTGTCAAGGTCAGCGTTCCAATCTCCCTCATCGGCTATGATACCGGCGTGTTTGGCATAAGTAATCTTGACATGGGGCATGTGCAGGGAATCGCACAGGGCGAAGCTCTTGACCGCCGGCGCATAGCGCGCGATCGCCATACCGTTGACGGCGCTGGGATTGATATAGTTGATCACCCAGGCATCCGGGCATAGCCGCTCGATATCGGCAGCGCAAGCCATGATCTGCGGCAAGTCGCGCATAGCGCGGAAGATGCCGCCAGGACCGATGGTATCGCCGCTGCACATGCGTATGCCGTATTTTTCGCTGATCTGACAATCCAGTCCGCGATAGCGAACGGTATCCGCGGCGAAGCTGAGCACGACGAAATCGGCTTTGGGCAGCACGTCCTTCCAGTCGCTGGCAACCTCGATGCGCAGTTCGACGCCGGCTTCGGCGACGACTTTTTCCGCCAGCTCGCCCATCTTTTCCATGCGCTGCGGATCCGTATCGACTAGCGATAGCGTGCCGCTGTTCAAGTGGGGAGATTGCGCCATCTGCCAGATGGCTTGCCTGCCGAAGAAGAGACTGCCCGAGCCGATGACGACTACTTTGGGATATTGCACATTGCGCATTACCTTCTTCTCCGGTGCCGCTGTCTGCGTGGTTTGCTGGATGTATTGCTGCGATGATTGCTAGCCGGAGGCGGCGCTTGGAAATGTGATTGAAAGGGATGATCGGAAATAACCGTGATGCGCTGGCGGATGAGCTTTTCAATGTCCTTGAGGTATGCGCGTTCGTCAACATCGCAGAAGGAATAAGCGATGCCGGACGCGCCCGCGCGCGCGGTGCGCCCGATGCGATGCACATAACTTTCTGGGATGTTGGGCATATCGAAGTTGATGACATGGGTCACGGAATCGATATCGAGCCCGCGCGCCGCGATGTCAGTGGCCACCAGGATGGATGTTCGTCCCGTCTTAAAGTTCGCCAGGGCGCGAGTCCGCGCCTTTTGCGATTTGTTGCCGTGGATGGCTTCGGCCGGGATGCGGGCGCGGCTCAATTGTTTGGCAAGGTTATTGGCGCGATGTTTGGTGCGCGTGAAGATCAGGACGCGCTGCAAGGCGGCATCTTCCAGGATATGTTTCAGCAGTTTCCGCTTTTCTGTCCCTTCAACAAAGAATATCGACTGCGCGATCTTGTCGACGGTGGTCGCTTGCGGATCCACCTCGACCTTAATCGGCTTGAACAGGATATTTCTGCTCAAATCTTGGATTTCTTGGGGCATCGTAGCGGAAAATAGCAGGGTCTGGCGCTTTTGCGGCAGGGCGCCGATGACCCGTTTGACATCGTGGATGAAGCCCATATCCAACATGCGGTCGGCTTCATCGAGCACAAAGACCTCGACCTGATTCAGACGAATAATTTTTTGGTTCATCAGATCCAGCAAACGCCCTGGCGTCGCCACCAAGATATCGACGCCGCGTCGAATGGCATTCACCTGCGGCTGTTGACCGACGCCGCCAAAGATCACCGTATGTTTGAGCCGGCTGAGCTGGCTGAATTTGTCAATTTCTTCATCAATTTGCGCCGCCAGCTCACGGGTCGGCGTCAGCACCAGCGCGCGAATATAGCCTTTGGCGGGATTGGCGTCCAGCATCTGAACAATCGGCAAGACAAAGGCAGCGGTTTTCCCGGTGCCGGTTTGGGCGCAGCCTACAATATCCTTTCCATCCAAGATATGCGGTATGGTCTGGGACTGTATCGGCGTCGGTTCGGTATACCCGGCTTGCTTGACGATGCGCAGCAGGGGTTGATTCACGTTGAGATTGTGAAATTGCATAAGTGTTTGGGTTTCTCGAATGTGTTTGGGGACAGCAAGTCATTATCAGGCATGAACGCGGGTAATACCAGTGCCGTCTTTTTCTCCGTAAAACCAAGTAAGTAAAGAAATTTGCCACAGAAGTAATTCCATCAAAATAATGAACGAGGTAGGGGCGCCTCGCTGGACTCTGTTGAAATACTCAATTTACCCCCTACCCCAACGCCCCTCACCCATAAAGAGGGAGGGGCTTAACGGCTCACTAAAGGTCATAAGACTCCCATTGCCTCATTTTAGGGCAAGGGGCTGGGTGATGGAGGCTGTTTCTCAACAGAGTCCGCTGAGTCGACCAACAGGTAGTGATGGGATTTGTGACATACGCAGTGGCCCGCGCTTGATGTATCATGCTTTTGATACCGGATATTCACATGAAGGCAGGTCATGTCATGGGCAGTCCCTACGAATACGCCAAAGCGAACCAGACTCGTTTCCTGGACGAATACCAAGAATTGCTGCGCATCCGCACCATCAGCACACAGCCGCAACACGCCGGCGACGTCGCCCGCGCAGCCGAATGGCTGAAAGCGATGATGCTGAGAATCGGCATGAAGCGCGCCGAGGTCATTCTGATGCCGGAAGGGCGCTGTCCGTTGGTTTTGGGCGAATGGGACGGCGCCGGGGACGATGCGCCGACCGTCTTGATCTATTGCCATTACGATGTGCAGCCGGCGGAAATCGCCGACGGCTGGCATACCGAGCCTTTCGAGCCGACGATTAAGGCCGGGCGGCTCTATTGCCGGGGCGCCGTCGACAGCAAACTGCATGTGATGTCCAATCTCAAGGCGGTGGAAGCCTGGCTGGCGCAGGACGACAAACCCAAGGTCAATATCAAAGTCGTTCTGGAAGGCGAGGAAGAATCCGGCTCGGAGAACATCAACGCTTTCGTGGCCAAGCATCCCGAACGGCTGGCAGCCGATATCGCCGTGATCTCCGACGGCGCGATTTTGGCGCCGGATCAACCCAGCCTGACCTATGGGCTGCGCGGCGTTGCCGCGCTGGAATTGCACGTGGGGGCGCCGGTCAGCGATCTGCACAGCGGGCATTGGGGCGGCTCGGTACATAATCCCATTCAGGCATTAACCGAGCTCCTGGCGCAATTGCATGACAAAAACGGCACGGTGACCGTACCCGGCTTCTACGACGATGTTGATGATGTCACCGCCAAAGATCGCGCTTTACTGGAACAAGTCGAACCTTTCTTGCAAGCCGAATGGGATGACGTGGTCAACGCGCCCGCGGTCTGGGGCGAGTCGGAGTATATTTTGCCGGAAAGGCTGGGCGCGCGCCCGACCTTAGAAATTAATGGCATCCACGGCGGATATACCGGCGCCGGCATGAAGACCGTCTTGCCCGCGCGCGCCTTCGCCAAGATCACCTGTCGGCTGGTGCCGCGGCAGGATCCCGCGGCTGTGCTGCGCTGCGTGGTGGACCACATCAAAAGCATCGCGCCGAAGACGGTCCATGTCGACTTCCAGTTCGGCGGGATGGGCGCCGAGGCGGTGCTGCTGGATGTCGATGGCTTGGCGATGCAATCCGCCGCCGAAGCCTACAGGCATGCTTGGGGCGTGGAGCCGGTTTTCGAGCGCTCTGGCGGCAGTGTGCCGATCGCCTTTGAGTGCATGAAGGTGGCCGATGAGGTCGTGATCATGAGCTATGGGCTGAAGAGCGGCCGCGCGCATGGTCCCAACGAGAATATTTACTTGGGTAATTTCTATAAAGGGATTCAGGCGGCTATCAAGTTCATTGATGTGGTTGGGGAGGGACTCCATAAACCTTGACAGAAATCGTATTCAGGGTATCACGTTGCTGTGTCCGGCGCCGTTAAGTCGCGCTTTATAAGGCTCATTATCAGGGTCTATGATCTTTAATCGAATTGCCCTATACTTGGATTGTATTCATCTTGGTGAAATGCAATGTAAACTAGGCCGCATGCACTCATCTTAATTGGACGGAGAAAATTTGTGTCTGAATCACATAAGCTTGATGGTGGCGATCAAGCTTCCTCACCTTCAAACAGCCAAACCAGTTCTAGCGACGCAGACGCTTCGCAAGCGCCGCAAACTTCTGTTCCAAAGCCGAAACCGCAACCCTCCTTCGAGACTGTAGACAAAAGCGCACAGATGGACTCGACACAAACAGAAGACAGGCAAAAGTAATACCAACCGGAGCAGTATACCTGTATTCGGCAAGCTGTCTCACAGCTGATAACAGGTGCAATATCAAGTCAATAAGGATCGGAAGCATTCCCAGCGCTTCTACAAATGTCGCGGCGATTACCACACCGATCGCGGTGTACGCCCATTTGATGCTACGACCTTTGAACAGGACGATTCTTTCATTGTATTTGTAAACATCGACGTAAGATCTGACAAGAATGTCTAGGTGGTGATCCAGTTCACATTCGGACCAGCCTATAGCGTGCTTCACTGAAACTGTCATGGGTACGGTCGCTTGTTGTCGTATTGCGAGAGCATTTAACGAAAGGACAACCACACAAGCGTATCCAACAAAGATGAGCACGAGCAATGGACGTTCGCTGACAATCTCTTGGAGACTCTCGGCCGCGCCTAGCTCAAGGTTGAGCGCCGCTACAATTGCGACTATAATGTTTATGATGGTAAAGTTATTTTGCGCCTTGTTTTCGAGCGTCGCAATTGCATCTCGTTGCGATTCGATGTGTGACTTAAGAAGATCAAGAACGCTAAGTTGCTGAAAGCTAAGACTTCCGTCTGCACCGGCCATGCGATCCTCAGGGGGTAAAAGTGTCTGAAAAGAGCGAGCAACAGAACGATACGAATCCTACGACTCCAGCCAACATACAAAACGGCTCTCGGAATGAGATTCCTACGGGCGAAACTGATATTTCAAAACCCAAGCCACGGCCTTCCTTCGGAATAATCGATGAGGGCAGTCGCTTTACAAGGTTGCAGCCCGATCATAATCGAAAGTGAGCGTCTCGGAAGAAGATTGCTCTTTTCACCGCAGGATTTTGCAGATCTTCAATCTTTAACCTATTTCCCTATATTGCATTTCCCCTCGGTTTGATGTGCCAACTGGTCATCGTCCAAGATGAAGCCTCTGATGTTCACAGCGGGCTTTTGCATCTCCCAAATGCGAAACTACGCGCCTCTAAACGAATTGACACGATAACCGACCGAAATAATCGCGTGTATTTTCACCCGCGACCTCTCTCGTATCCGTGCGATATCCTTGCGCTTTCGATTCAAACAATAATAGTACGGTTGTGCCAATGTCTTCAACAAGAAAGTTAGTCTATTCCCTTTTTAGAAGCTACCCACCACAATTTACAAGCATTTTACAGACAGTTTGCGCGCGCGTTAAACATTTCGCGGCGCCTTCGTTTAGACTGCGGGTGAATCTCTTGTCCAACCGTCATTTCATTCGGAGGAACCCAAAATGACACTCAAACGATTCACCTTAGTTTTCGCCCTGCTCGCGCTTTTGACGGCGAGCGTCAGCGCGCACGATGAGGCCAACTCCTACAGTTTCAGCCGCCTGTCAATCCGGCACAATGCCTTCGCTTTCTCGAACGACGATCCGATCTTGCTGGAAGCGACCGGTCTGGACGCCGAGGCATTGCGGACAGCCTTGATGGATGGCTCGACCATCGCCGAGCTGATTGAAGCGAACGAAGGCGATGTCGCCGCCGTGGTCGCGCGCATTAAGGCGCAAGCGACGGAAAACATCAACGCGGGGGTGGCGTCATTCTTGGAAGGGCTGGCGGAACAAGTCAGCGAGGAGATGAATGCAAGCCATGCGCGCCGTGGCTTCTGGGGGCGGCGCGGGTTTAGGCTGCCGCGACATTTCGCTTATGCCGGCGTGAGCGATACGGTCCTGGAAGCGACTGGGCTGGACGCGGCTGGATTGCGTTCGGCGCTGGCGGGTGGCGCGACGCTCGCTGAATTGATCGAGGCGAACGACGGCGATGTGGCCAGCGTCAATTCAAGTATCGTGGCGATGATCACAAGCGCCGTCAATGAGACGGCTGCCGAGCGCCTGGAAAACCTGGACGCGGATATCAGCCAAGCCTTCAGCACGGACTTCGCGGAAAAATGGCGCCGCTGGCGCAGGTTCCCGAAGCCGCGAGGGTTTTTCAACTTCTGGGGACAGCATGACGCGGCAAGCGAAGCCTAAGTTCGTTCGCATATCAGCGCTTAAAACGAGCGCGGGGAAAATCCCGCGCTCGCTTTTTGCTAGGAACACTCACACTTGCCAGCGCCCGGTCGCCAGCAGGACCGCCTCGTCCTCGCCGGGCCAGGGCGGGGTCGTCGCGATCAGGAATTCCAGCGGGACCGCGCCGGTATTACGGAACTGAAAATGCGCGCCCAGCGGGATCGTCAGGCTGAGGCTCGGTCGTGCGTCCAGCACTTCCTCGCGCTCGCCCTGCGCCCGCCAGACCTGTCCTTGACCGGCCAGGAAATACCAGATTTCTTCGACAGTGCGGTGACGCACAGGGATGGAGACAGCGCCGACGGGCAACCGGCAATGCACGACGCTCGCGCCGTCTAATTGCTGCAAAAACCGGATCTCCGAGCCGTCGGGGGCTAGCGTATCGTAGTCATCCGAGACAGCCCTGCTTTCGAAAAGCCGCATCCCTGTTTACTCCCGAATCGCTTGCCAGCGCGTCCGCACGGTATCCCAGACTTCGGCATTGATGAGGTTCGGCGGACGCTCGCCGCGCAGGACTTGCAAGATTTGCTCCATGGCGTGCTCGAACAGGCGCCTCCGGCCCAGTACGGACGCGCCCCCGATATGCGGCGTGATGACGACATTGTCGCGCTTGAGCAAGGGGTTATCCGCCAGCGGCGGTTCTACGACGGTGACATCCAAGCCGGTGCCAAAGAGATGACCGCTGTCGAGCGCGGAAGCCAGCGCGTCTTCATCCACCAGTTTCCCGCGCGAGACGTTGATGAAGATCGCGCCTTGTTTCATCCGCGCGAAACGCTCGGCGTTCATGATCCCAGTCGTTCGCTCAGTCAGCGGCAGGTGCAGCGATACGACATCGGAGCTGCCCAGCAGGGCTTCCAGCGAATCGGCTTGGGCGACATTCATTTGCGCATAGCGCTCTGCGCTGATATGAGGATCGTAGGCGGCGACCCGCATGCCCAGGGCCAGTCCGACGCGGGCGACATGTCCGCCGATGCGCCCCAAGCCGACCAAGCCCAGCTGCTTGCCAGCCAACTCGATGCCGACATAGACATCCCAGGCGCTCAATTTCTGGCCGCGGTCAAGCGCGCGCGCCAGGTCATTTTCGATCTGTTTGACGCTGCGCGACACATTCATCAGCAGCGCGATGGCGGTCTCGGCTGTGGGGATGGTCGGCGCGTCCGGCGCATTCACAACCGCAATGCCGCGTTGCGTGGCGGCGGCGACATCCACCGCGTCATAGCCGATGCCCATGCGCGAGATAACCAGCAATTGCGGGGCGCGGTCCATGGCTGCGCCGTCGTAGATTCTTCCGCCCGCCATCACGCCGTGCGCATGTTCCAACTGATGGTAAGGATCCCTACCCACTTGCTCGCCCGGGCAGATGCCCGCCGCGACATCGGCGAACATGCTTTGGTAAGCCAGCGGCACATCCCACTCAAACCAAATTTGGTACATTCTCCGCGCTTTCACATTGTTGAAATGTTAGTTGAAGAACCTAGAAGTGCACGTTCTCATCGACGATCTGTCCGACATCATCCGTCGCCTCGCGGATCGCCTTGAACTCGGCGGTCAAGGCGCGATTGAAAGAGGAGATGTCCGAGCTGTGCATGACGAGGTTGGCGCCGGCTTTGACCCATTCGATTTCGTGGCGCGTGAAATTGTGATGTATGCCGACGCCGACATTGCGCGCGCGCGCCGTCCTGATGATCTTGCGGATCGCCTCATCGAAAAGCGGGTGATCATACTGCTCCGGCAGCCCCAGACTGCAGGAGAGATCGTGGGGACCGACCAGCGCGCAATCGACATAAGGCACGCTGAGAATCTCGTCGAGCCGCTGCAAAGCCGGAACGCTTTCGATATTGATAAACAGCGCTTTGTTGGCGTTGCGCCGCGCCAGGTAGTCCCTCAATTCCGGCTCCAATTCGATCTCGCCGTCCAGCGCGGCGCGCAGTCGCTCGCCCTTGAGCGGGCCCATCTTGACCGCGCCGCCCAAGATCTTGGCTTGTTCCGGGGATTCGACATAAGGCGCGATGATGCCATGGGCGCCGCCATCCAGGACCATCTGCGCTAAATACGGATCGGGCTCGGGAATGCGCACCACCGGCGCCAGATCAAGCGCGCTAAAGGCTTGACAGAGCCAGGACACGGTATTGCGGTCATGGGGCGTATGCTCGGTATCAATGAAGACCATGTCCAGATCGAGGTTTGTGACCACGCGGGGCCAAATCGGCGAGGGCGAATAAATCGCCGTGCCATAGACACGTTGCCCCGCTCGCAGCGCTTGAATCAGTTGCTGTCCATTCATCCTGTTTTCTCTTGAATTTGTATTTGGCAAAAGGCTAGGCAGATAGTAGCGGCAGCGCGGCGATTATGCAAGCAGCGCGCAAATTGCCAATAATCTGAAATGCAGCCCTTGGCACGACTGTGCTTGATTACAAGTTCGCTTTATGCGACACTGACCGCTGCTCGACAGAAGGGACAATCGCCATGCGACTAGGACTGATGGTCGGCTATTCCGGCGCGCGCATCGACCTGCCGATGGACCTGATTCTGGAGGCGGACCGGCTGGGCTATCACGCCGTCTGGACCTCGGAAGCGTATGGATCGGATTGCATTACTCCCTTGGCTTGGATCGGCGCGCTGACGGAGAACATCAAGCTGGGCACAGCCATCATGCAGATGCCCGCGCGCAGCCCTGCCATGACCGCTATGACCGCCATCACGCTCGATCAATTGTCCGGCGGGCGCGCCCTGCTTGGGCTGGGGCTCTCGGGTCCGCAGGTGGTGGAAGGCTGGCATGGGCGCCCTTATGGCAAGCCCCTGGCAAAGACACGCGAGTATGTGGCGATCTTGCGGCGCATTCTGGCGCGGGAAGCGCCCCTGGCGCATGAGGGCGAGCACTATCAGATTCCCTACACTGGCGCTGACGCGACCGGCTTGGGCAAGCCGCTCAAGAGCATCGTTCATGGCCGCGCCGATATGCCTATTTATCTGGCGTCGATCGGTCCCAAGAATGTCGCGCTGACCGCGGAAATCGCCGATGGCTGGCTGCCGATTTTCTTCTCGCCGGCCGCCTATGACGATTGCTACCGCGACGTGCTGGAAGCGGGCTTTGGCAAAGCGGGCAAGGGCAAGAGCCTGAACGATTTCGATATCGCGGCGTCGGTCACGGTGGTGATCGAAGAGAACCTGGAAGCGGCTTACAACCAGATCAAGCCGGTCTTGGCGCTCTACATCGGCGGCATGGGCGCCAAAGGCAAGAATTTCTATTATGACCTCGCCGGCCGCTATGGCTTCCCCGCGGCGGCGGATACGATACAGGAGCTCTACTTGAGCGGGCGCAAGAGCGAGGCGATGATGGCGGTTCCCGACGCCCTGGTGGACGCGGTCGCGCTGGTGGGATCAAAAGCCCGCATCCGCGACCGGATTCAACTCTGGCGGGACAGCCCGGTTGATACGCTTAACATCACCGCCTTCTCGCTTGAGGCTCTTCGTTTTATGGCTGAACTGGCGCTTTGATGTCAACAGAGGACAGATGCTGGCGACAAGAAAAACTGAACTGACGCGCTTGCGCATTGGCGACATCAAGATCGATAGTCCGCTGCTGCTGGCGCCGATGGCTGGTCACAGCAACTACGCGCTGCGCCGTCTCTGTCGGGAGCTGGGCGGCTGCGGGCTGGTCTGCACGGAGCTCATCAGCAGCAATATCGTTAAGAATTCGCGAGCCCGCGCCCTGCAGCGCTTCGATTGGCGCGCCAGCGAGCGCCCGGTGGCGGTGCAGCTATTCGGCGTCGACCCGGCGATCGTCGCCGAGGCCGCGCGCGTGGTGGTCGATCATGGCGCCGATATCGTCGACATCAATATGGGCTGCTGGGTGCCAAAAATCGCCAAGAAGGGCGGGGGCGCCGCGCTCTTGCGAGACGTCAAAAAAGCGACAGCGGTGGTCGACGCCGTTGTCAAAGCGGTGAACGCGCCGGTGACGGTCAAAGTGCGCAGCGGCTTTGAAGACGGCGTGGTGACGGCCGTTCCCTTTGCCAAGGCGGCGGAAGAAGCGGGAGCGAAAGCGGTGGCGGTGCATGCTCGCTTCGCCGGGCAAGGCCACGGCGGCGCTGCCGACTGGGATGTCATCGCGGCTGTCAAAGCCGCTACATCGGCGATGCCGATCATCGGCAACGGCGACGTGCGCTCGGGCGCCGACGCCTTGCGCATGCTCGAACAAACCGGCTGCGATGGCGTGATGGTAGGACGCGCGGCTTTGGGGCGGCCCTGGCTGTTTCACCATATCGAAGTATTCCTGGCGACCGGCATGGAACTGCCCGAACCATCGCGGGCTGAACGGGCGCGCATCGCGCTGCGGCATGCGCAATTGACGCTAGAGACGACCTATCTGCCAGAGCGCGTGGCAGTCCTAGAAATGCGCGGGCAGATCTCCAAGTATCGTCTGGACGAGGCCGGCTCGCGTCAAGTGCGGAATCGGCTGGTGCGGATTGAATCATATCGCGAGTTGGAGTCGATTCTGAATGAAGTGGCGGCGAGCGAAGACTAAACAGGACTGCGCGCTGAAAGCCTTGGTACAGAATGCTTCTTTTGCTTTTCGTTTTGATAACATAACGTTGAGAGTCCTGCGCCCTTTTTTCAGATAGTTGGAAAACCGGGCATGACAATCCCCGAAAATGCGGCGAGACGCAACTTCCGCTGTAAATGACTTCTAAAGGACAAAAGCGAAGGAATCGCAATGACCTATCTCATAACCGGCGGAGCCGGCTTTGTCGGCAGCCATGTAGCCGAGGCGCTTCTGCTGCGCGGCGACCGAGCCCTTGTCATCGACAACTTCAACGACTACTACGACCCCGCCATCAAACGCGGGAACGCCGCGCGG
The DNA here is from genome assembly GCA_965232245.1 of Phototrophicaceae bacterium. GTDB lineage: Bacteria > Chloroflexota > Anaerolineae > Aggregatilineales > Phototrophicaceae > UBA6055. The sequence goes on from CBDDPG010000002.1 coordinate 193,590, forward strand.
CTAGGCGCCTACGATAAACTCAAATTGATCGAAGGCGACATCCGCGACCGGGCGCTGCTGGAGCGGCTTTTCGCCGAAGAAGGGGTCACGCATGTGGCGCATCTGGCGGCGATGCCCGGCGTGCGCGCCAGCGTCGAGCAAGCGCGCCTCTACATGGATGTCAACCTAACCGGTACCATGAACCTCCTGGAAGCCAGCAAAATCAACCAGGTCCAGCAATTTGTTCTGGCTTCCACCTCATCGGTCTACGGCAAAACCGACCTCCTTCCCTTCATCGAAAGCGATACCGCGGACCGCCCGCTGGCCGCCTACCCCGCCAGCAAACGCGCCGCGGAAATGCTGGCTTACACCTACCACAACCTGGTCAACATGAATGTCAACGTATTGCGCTTTTTCAACGTCTACGGTCCGGCCGGGCGCCCGGACATGATGCCTTGGAAGCTGATGGAGGCAACGCAGTCGGGTGAAGTCATCACCTTATTCAACAACGGCCATATTCACCGCGACTGGACCTATATCTCCGACACGGTGGCGGGCGTGCTGGCGGCGCTGGACAAGCCCTTGGGCTACGAAGTCATCAATCTCGGCTGCGGCGCGCCTATCTCTCTGTCGGACTTCGTCGAAATCATTGAAGAATACGCCGGGAGAACCATCAAGAAACGAGCGGCGCCCACGCCGCCCAGCGACCCGCCGATCACCTACTGCGACAACAGCAAGGCGCGTGATTTGCTGGGCTTCGCGCCGACGGTGAGCACGCGCGACGGCCTCTGGCGCGCCTGGCAATGGTATCGGGAGTTTCGGGGGATATAGCCGGTTCTTGATTCGATTCCGCTATCTTGTCGCAAGACAAAGTGGAAGGCGCGAAACTGAGAATAGCGGATAAGGGTACAGATTTCGGGCGACATGGTATGTTGCCCCTGCATTGCGACCTTTCAGCGAGTTTTTCACGACTAACCAGGATTTACTTTGGGAATTATATCGCAAACTAGCCAAGCGCTTAATCGCGCTTGAGATAATCCCACTCACCGGCTTTCTTTGGCGGAGCCGTCATCAGGACACGAGCTATGTTCTCTGGCGTATCGTCAATGTACAGGGTGAATGGATTCTCGGTGGTGTGAATGCGGGATTTGTGGTGGTCTTGTTTAGTCTTGGGGTCTGATTTCTGATTGTTCTCGCCCATGTTTTACCTTTGCATTATTGATACGTTTGATCTCCAGATTTCGCAACCTTTCGCTCATCGTTCCAAGCGACTCCATTACGGTCTCAAAACGCTTATTTGCTTCCTGATCCTGTTTATCGAATCGCTGACGCATAAGAGCAAAACCTTCATGCACAATATCGGTTAGCTCTCGCATAGATTTTTCTAGGTTTTGCAGATGTTCATTATCATTCATATCATTCAACTCCGCTTCAATGTCGCACTTCCTTATGATGGTATTATACCATAACAGGGTCCACAACTCAAGAAAAAATTGTGAACCCCGGCATTGGTGTTTCTTACTTCTCGCTGATTTGCTCCGCCATTCTCATAAGCTCCGACACTTCTATACACAGTGCTTCCGCCAATGCCTGTATTACACGTAGCGTTGGCGACTTCAACCCATTCTCAATATGACTAATGTACACCCAGTGCACCCCTGAACGTTCACTAAGCGCTTCCTGAGAAAGCTCAAGTTCTCGGCGTCGTCTCCGGATCGCACAGCCAAGCGGTTTTCCAAGGGGTCCCATGGGCGGATTTTGCGCCGCCGATGGGAAGATTACCTTAACTTATTGGTTAAATCCGTGATATGCGTTACAGTCTGGGGAAGTCCCCCAGGGTGGTCTATGAGTTGACCACTCCACCGCCCCAGGGAACTGACATGCAGAGGGCGACGTGTTTCCATTTCTGGGGCGCGTCTCCCCCTCGCACACAAAATCTTAATCGCCGTTATATTATCCGCAAGGGTGAGATTGGGAGGAAGAGATGTTGCCGGAGAACATGCGGGCAAAAATTCCGCCGCCAAGGGCAGATCGGACAGTGGTCTACGTGGAATTGGATTATCGTGAATTGAAAGACTGTATGGTCATTGCCATGAGAGAAGCAATGACTCTGGAGCGGATTCAGGAGCGCAAGCGCCGGGAACGCGCCGTTGTATTCTATGGCATTGCCATGCTATTCATTGCGTTTATAGGCATTATCACGTGGAACCCTTTCTTGAGAACATCTATTCCAATTCTAGCAGGGGCGTTTGGTGTCACACACGCAGTAGCGTTATGGTGGGTCTTTACCCGTTGGCTCTAAATAAACGGAGCTCCCGGTCACTCTGCGATTAGGTCTCGATACCGCAGGCGCTTGCCACTCATTCCGCGTACCATAACCCCCATTTGATGCTGCGTATCCAGTGGACGGTTATTGTGCCGACCAGCGAACTCGTTCACGTACCGATTCAAGTGCTTCGGGCTAATCTGGTGATACGTTCCCATATAGCCGCGCTTGAACATTGACCAGAAGCTCTCCAGCCCGTTCGTGTGTATCTGCCCGTTCACATATTCGCCAACATTATGCTTAACCGATTTATGCTTGCGTGGCATTCCTTCGTAGGCTCGCGCTTCATCTGTGTACACGATTGTATCGGGCAAGGTATTCTCTACCACAATTTCGTGCAAGGTTTCTTGTTTCGTGTTCTCGACGACCTGGGCTTTGACATCACCCGTATCCCGATCCAATACGCCGACAACCGCAGTCTTGCCCACTGTGCCGCGCCCGGCGTTCAACTTCTTGTGCGCGTGCTTGTTGCCCTCTTTGCCACCGATGTATGTTTCATCGACTTCGACTTCGCTGAAGAACTTGTCGCCATTGTCCGCAAATGTTTCGCGGATTCGGTGAAGCATGTGCCAAGCCGACTTCTGCGTAATGCCCAATTCCCTGTGTAGCTTCATTGAGCTAATGCCCTTGAGATTAGTTGCGACAAAGTAAATGGCGACAGCCCACTTCTGGTATCCGAGTTTCGACCCGTGCATCAGTGTGTTCGTCTTTGCACTGAAATGCTTGCGGCAATCACGGCAACGATATGGCATTTCAGGATGGCTTACCTTGGCGATATTATCGCTCTCGCAATGAGCGCAACGAACGCCATTTGCCCAGCGAGCTTGCTCGAACCATTTCTCGGCTGTTTTGTCATCTGGGAACATCTGAAACAGTTCCATAACCGTAATGCCCTTGCGGTGATGTTGCCCCGGTGCGTGTTGTGCCATTTCAATCCCCCTTAGCTTCGCATAATACTATACTAGCCAATTTTGCGGGGTTTGTCAAGGGGGAGTTGGCTAATTTCTTGTTATTTTCTGATAAAGTAGCCCTCGTTATTATCACAAATCCCATCTACGATAACCGAAGTAGGGTGGTCATACTTGGCTAATCACTGAATTTCTGGGCGCAGTCTTGGGAAACTCTCCGAACTAGACATCGAGGGCCCCTAAGCCAACCTCAGAAAGGAGGTGATAAGCATGGTCAAGCACATAGCTACACTCTACTTATATGTTAGATTGCTAAATGGCTTAATTGAGTTAGCAAATCACATCTGCATATAGTAGAGCTTATGGATCACCCTACTTCAAAAACCTTGTATCACTTGGCTAGTTTGCGATATAATCCCCTTTACTTTTGTATCTTGACGGTCAGTGTCTACGCGACCTGCGCTGAAATTAATTCGATGCGATTGCCCTGGTTTCAGCAGGGCAAATTTTGTTTCATCAGAGAAAATCAATTATCATATAGAGCAATTAGTCTTGTATGGAAGGAGGGTTCAGATTCGATAGTCCGAGAGTGGGATTTGCTTTTCTATTACAGTCTAGTCTTCTTAGGAGAAAGACATGAGTATGAAACGTCCCTTCACTTTTTCGATCGTATTGCTTGTCCTGATAGCCTGTTTCGCGCCCAGCTTCGCCCAGGATATGATGTATTCGGAAGCGCCCATGCTGGCTGAGCGCGTGGCAGCCGGCGAACTGCCGCCCGTTGAGGAGCGCTTGCCTAGCAATCCCAAAGTCATCCCGGTTGTTGAGGCCATCGGCAGCTATGGCGGCACGCTGCGCTTCGGCGATATCGGTGAACGGCTGGACGAGGGCTTGCGCATCCGTCATACCGGGCTTTTCCGTTACAACTTCACCGCCAGCCAATACCAAGCCGACTTGGCTGAAAGCTGGGAATGGTCGAACGAGAATCGCACCTTGACCATCAAACTGCGCGAAGGGCTGAAATGGTCGGACGGCGATGACTTCAACACAGAGGACTTCCGCTGGCATTGGGAAGATGTTATGAACGACCCCGATATCAGCCCCAATGGTCCCGGCGGCTTTTGGCGCCCGGGCGGCGAAGTAGCGACCTTTGAGGTGATTGACGATTACAGTTTCAGCTACACTTGGGCGATACCCTATCCCATCGCCATGGACAGCTTTGGCCGCACGCATTTTTCCAGCGATAACAGCTTGTACGGTCCCTCGCACTGGCTGAAGCAATTCCACGGCAAATACAACGATGACGCTCAGGCGCTGGCGGAAGAAGCCGGCTTGGAAACCTGGGTGGACCTCGTCAATAGCAAACGCGCCCAAGGTTACAACCTGTCGGCGCAGCCGATTGATCGCCCCTACATGGACAGCTGGGCGCCGATCATCATCGAGAGCGACCGCGTCTTGCTGGAGCGCAACCCCTATTTCCACCAGGTCGACGAAGCGGGCAATCAACTGCCCTACATGGATTACATTGAAGTATCGCTGGCGGGCGACCTCGACATTTACGCCTTGCGGCTTTCGGCAGGCGAGCTGGACTTCGGCGTGCGCTATACGCGCCCGACAGACCTGCGCCTGTACCGCAGCGAAGAAGAAGCCGGCGGATTCACGACCTATATCGCGCAATCGCTGCGTCCGTCAGAATTCTCTCTGTTCCCCAACCAGAACTATCCCGATGACGTCCTGCGCGAGCTCTTCCAGAACGTCGATTTCCGCGTGGCGCTGTCGATGGCGATCGACCGCGACGAGATGAACGATGTGCTCTTCTTCGGCCTGGCGGCGCCGCATCCAGCCACACCGCTGAAGACCCTGCCCTGGTTCAACGACGACTGGTTCAGCGAAAAAATCGAATACCATCCGGACAAATCCAATGCCTTGCTCGATGGGCTGGGCTTGACCGAGAGAGACGACGCCGGTTTCCGCCTGCTGTCCGATGGCCGGCGCGCGACGATCATCGCCCACGGGCTGGTGGACCATCAGTCCGGCTGCGAATTGATCGCCAGCGATTTCGTCGATATCGGCGTTGAATTGATCTGCCAAGGCGCCTCGCCCGATCTGATTTTTGACTTGTATAACAGCGGCGACGTCATGACCATCATGTGGCATATTGGCCGCGCGACCCTCTTCGGGCGCGGCACGCCCGATCACTTCGCCGTCAATGACCCGGTGCGCCACTTCTGGGCATTTCAATGGTCGACGTGGATTTCCTCCGGCGGGGCAGCCGGTATCGAACCGCCGCAGGAAATCAAGGACCTCAATACGCTCTGGGACGAATTCAGCCAATATCCCAGCGACTCGGCCGAAGCCGCCGAATTGGGGGCCCAGTATTTCAGCTATTGGGGCGAGAAACTGCCGATCATCCCGTCGGTTGGCTTGACGCCGCAGCCGGTCATCTACTCCAACCGCCTGCGCAATGTGCCGACAGAGAACTTGTTCTGGGGCTCCGATACCAACTTCTACGCGCCCTTCCATGTCGAACAGTGGTACATCATCGACGAAGGTTAGGGCAAAGCGCAATAACCTGGGGTCAGGCATTGCCGTCGGTCAATGCCTATGCGACCGTCGCAACCTGACCCCACAGGTACCATTTATGTCTGAAACTGTAGAGGCGACATAGTATGTCGCCCGAAATCTGTACACAGCAAAGTGGGCGACCTGATGGACTCTGTTGAAATACTCAATTTACCCCCCACCCCAAACCCCTCCCCCATAAAGAGGGAGGGGCTTAACAGCTCACTACAGGTCATAAGACTCCCATTGCCTCATTTTTGGCAAGGGACCGGGTGATGGGGCCGTTTCTCAACAGAGTCTGATAGGTCGCCCCTACATTGCACTCTTTTGTATTCGCGTTATTTTCTTTGAACCGCTTCCTTGCATGAGCAAGAACGTTCGTTAAATCAGAGAATAATATGAGTTTTGGCAAGTATGCGCTGCAGCGCCTTGTTTACGCCTTTCTGGTGCTGATTGTCATCAGCTTTCTGATATTCATGATTGTGCAGTTGCCGCGCGGCGACGCGGTCGACCGCATCGTCAACGCGCGGCAAGCGGAAGGCGACATCATCACCGAGGAAGATGAAGCGGCGCTGCGGGCGCAGTATGGGCTCGACAAGCCTATCTATGTCCAGTATTTCATCTGGGCGACGCAATTCGCGCAGGGCAACATGGGGCAATCCATGTTGGGCATACCGGTGAACAAGCTCATCAACGAGCGCATTGCGGCGACGATGCTGTTGTCCGTCATCTCCCTGATCGCGACCTACGCGCTGGCTGTGCCGATCGGCATCTTCAGCGCAACGCATCAGTACAGCCTGGGCGATTATTTCTGGACCTTTGTCGGCTTCATCGGCCTGGCGACGCCCAATTTCTTGCTAGCGCTGATTCTGCTATTTCTCTTTCACAAATTCTTCGGCTTGAGCATCGGCGGTTTGTTCTCGCCGGGCGTGGAAGAGCAGCCTTGGTCGCTGGCAAAAGCGCTTGACCTGCTCAATCACCTGTGGATCCCGATTATCGTGATCGTCACGGCGCAGACCGCGGGCACCATCCGCACCATGCGCGCCACGCTGCTGGACGAACTCGGTCAACAATACGTGATTACGGCGCGGGCGAAAGGCGTACGTTATCGCCGGCTGCTATTCAAATATCCGGTTCGCCTGGCGCTCAATCCCATCGTGAACTCCGTCGGTTATATTCTGCCGCGTCTCATCTCTGGGCAGACAATCGTCGCCATTGTCATGAATCTGCCAACCCTGGGACCGCTTTTGTTCAATGCGCTGCTGGCGGAAGACGTGGAGCTGGCAACCAGTATCCTGATGATCCAGAGCATTCTGGCGGTCATCGGGGTGATTCTGGGCGATATTCTGCTGTCGGTATACGATCCGCGCATCCGCATGGAAAAGGGGGTGACATAATAGCGGCGCGAATAGATGAAGCGGGCGGGGCATCGGCGCTGGGCAGTGGCATCTCCACAGCCGAAGAACGCTATTACATCGCCTCCCAACAGCAGTTGATTTGGCGGCGGTTCAGACGGCATCGGCTGGCGCTGATTTCCGTCGCGATCCTAATCATCATGTATTTCCTGGCTTTCAGCTATGAACTCTGGACGCCCTATCGCGCGGTGACCCAGCATCAAGGCTTTGTGAATACGCCGCCGACGCCCATACACTTTTTTGACGCCGCCGGCAATTTTGTGGGACCCTTTGTATATGGACTGAAATACGAGCTCAACCTCGATACCTTTGAGCGCATTTACACCGAAGATACCGAAGCGATTCATCGCATCGAGTTCTTCACCCGGGGCGAGGCCTACCGTTTTTGGGGAAGGATCAAGCTGGATTGGCACTTCTTCGACGCCGGCGAGGGCAAGGTTTTCCTGCTCGGCTCGGACCAGTTGGGGCGCGATGTCTTTTCGCGCATATTCGCGGCCAGCCGCATCAGCTTGACCATCGGCTTGGTCGGCGTGTTTCTGAGCTTTTTTCTGGGCGCGACGCTCGGCGGCATTTCCGGCTATTATGGCGGCGTGGTTGACATCATCATCATGCGCGTCACCGAGATTCTGAGCGCCATCCCACAGATTCCGCTTTGGATCGCCCTGGCGGCGATTGTGCCAATCGATTGGCCCGTCACGCGGACCTATTTCGCCATCACAATTATATTGTCGACCATGACCTGGACGGGTCTGGCGCGGGCTGTGCGCGCAAAGCTGCTGGAGATGCGCGAACACGATTACATCATGGCAGCCAAGATCGCCGGCGCCAGCGATCTACGCATCATCTATGATCATCTCTTGCCCGGCTACATCAGCTTTCTGATCGTCAATATCACCATCGCCATTCCGGCTATGATCCTGGGAGAAACGGCGCTCAGCTTCCTCGGGCTGGGCATTCGACCGCCGGCGGTCAGTTGGGGCACCTTGCTGGAAGGCGCGCAAAATATCTCCAATATCGCATTGTATCCCTGGCTGCTGACGCCCGCTCTCTTTGTCATCGCCACTGTTTTGCTCTTCAATTTTGTCGGTGATGGCTTGCGCGACGCCGCCGATCCCTTCAAGGAACTGTGATGCCGCCGGATGCCTTGCTCGAAGTGAAAGACCTGCATACCTATTTTGAGCTTGAAGAGGGCACGCTCAAAGCCGTCAATGGGCTGTCATTCACCATCAGGAAGAACCGCACATTGGGCATCGTCGGCGAATCTGGCTGCGGCAAGAGCGTGACAGCGCAATCGATTATGCGCATCACGCCAAAGAAGAATAGCGCCATGAGCGGAGAAATTGTGCTGCATCAGGAGTCGGGCGCGGTTGACCTCGCCCAATTGGATGCAGACGGCGATGCGATGCGCGACCTGCGCGGACGAGAAATCGCCATGATCTTCCAAGAGCCGATGACCGCTTTCTCGCCGGTGCACACCGTCGGCAATCAAATCATGGAAGCGCTGATTGTGCATGGCGAAAGGGACAAAAACGCGGCGCGCAAGCAGGTGATCGCCTTGCTGGACGAGGTCGGGATTCCAGCGCCCGAGCGGCGCATTGACGAATATCCCTTTCAACTTTCGGGCGGGATGCGGCAACGCAGCATGATCGCCATGGCCATCATCTTGAACCCGCGCTTGCTGATCGCTGACGAACCGACAACCGCTTTGGATGTCACCATTCAAGCCCAGATACTGCGCCTGATGAAACGTCTGCAGCGCGACAATGGCATGGCAATCATGTTCATCACGCACGATTTGGGCGTCATCGCCAACATGGCCGACGATGTCGCCGTTATGTACCTGGGCAAGATTGTCGAATATGGCACGTCGCGGCAGATATTCAATGATCCCAAGCATCCCTACACCAAGGGCTTGATGCGCTCGATTCCAAAATTTGGGTCAACCGTGGGCAAGCATCTGGCGACCATCAAAGGCACGGTGCCGGTGCCCTTGGATCCGCCGGAAGCCTGTCCCTTTGCCAACCGCTGTGACGAGTTTATCGCCGGCGAATGCGATGTTCGGATGCCGGCCGCCGTCAGCGTGGCGCGGGGCCACAGCGTGAATTGCGTGCTTTACGAATAGCCTGGCCGGCAGGAGTGATGCGCTCCGCTAAAACGGGTCAAGATCAAACTGACAAAATTAGGACAGGATGATAAAAAGTGAAGGATCTTTATCTGGAAAACGAATGGGAACGCACCGAGCCGGATTTGCTGGCTTATATCCCCCAAGATTTCGCTGGTCCGGGCGCTTGCAATCAGCACTTTCTGGTTGTCAAGACGCCGCCGGGCACATTCTTGGGTTTCTGGACACAATCCACATTTGAAAACGCCGGCGATCAACGGGTGGTATGCAGCCGTTCGTTTGATCGCGGGGCGACCTGGTCCGAGCCGCGGACCATCGACGGTCCCCAAGCCGATGACGCGGATGGCACGGGGCTGGCGAGCTGGGGTTTTCCCATTGTCGCGCCCGATCTGCTGGACAATGGCGGGCACCGCGTCTATTACCTCTACAACAAAAATGTGGGGATAGACGATGCCCGCGAAGACACGACCGGGCTGGTGCGCTGCCGCTTTTCCGATGACGACGGGGCGACCTGGAGCGCCGCCACTTATGATTTCCCGATTGCGCCCAGCGCCATCAGCCACCCCGACCCGACCGTGCCGCCAAACTGGATCGTCTATCAAAACATCTTCGTCACGCCGGAAAAACAGGTGCTGGCGCCTTTCACGCGCTGGGCGAGCAATACCTGGGATCCCGCGGTCAAGCTCAGCTTGAATCTGCTGGAACACTGGTCAGAAATCTTTTTCTTGCGCTTTGAAAATATCCTCAGCCAGCGCGACCCGAAGAAGCTGGTCGTGACAACCTGGCCCCAAGCGCCGCATGGCTTGCAGGTCGAAAACCCTTACCGGCCCGGCGTCAGCGTCGCCCAAGAACCGACGGTGCAAGCGCTGTCCGACGGGCGGCTTATATGCGTCTTTCGCACCTTGCATGGCGCCAATTATTATGCGCTTTCGGCAGATGACGGGCGCACCTGGGACAAGCCGCGCGTCTTGCGTTATGAACCCGGCGGCAATCCCATCTTGAATCCGATGTCGCCCAGCCCGCTTTATCGCTGCCATGACGGGCGCTACCTGCTACTGTTTTACAATAACGACGGCAGCGCCAACGGCGGCAAGTCGCCGATTGATTCCAAGCATAACCGCTATCCGGTCTGGCTGACTGTCGGGCGGGAAATCGCGGGAGAAAAAGAGCACCCGCTGCGCTTTGGACCGCCCAAGATCTTCGCCACGTCAAATGGCGTGCTGCTGCCCAATACCGGCGGCACGCAGGTCGCGGTCTACCCCAGCCTCGTGGATGACGGCGCAGAGCGCATCCTGTTTTATCCCGACCGCAAACATTACCTGCTGGGGAAATACATCAGGGATGAATGGCTGCGCGATTGCGACCCAGCCTATAATTCAACGCGCCTGCGCCCCCCCATCACCGTCGACGCCATCAGGGGATAAACCCAAATGCGCGAGCCAAGCCTGCTGGAAGTACGCGGCCTGAAGAAGTATTTCCCCATCGAAGAGGGTTTCTTGCGCCGCGTTGTCGGGCAGGTGCGGGCGGTCGATCATGTCAGCTTGAGCATCGACAAAGGACGGACGCTGGGCTTGGTCGGCGAATCGGGCTCGGGCAAAACCACCTTGGGGCGCTGTGTCTTGCGCGCCATTGATCTCACCGCCGGCGAAATCCTGTTTCATCACGAGGGGGTGACAACCGACCTCGCGCAGCTCGGGCGGCGGGACCTGCGCGAGGTCCGCAAACACATGCAGATGATTTTTCAAGACCCCTATTCCAGCCTGGACCCGCGCAAAACCGTCTTCGATATCGTCAGCGAGCCACTGCGCATTAACAGAATCGCGTCCGGCAAAGCATTGGAAGACCGGGTGCGCGCCGCGCTGGAACTGGTCGGGCTGGATCTGCGTTATATGAAACGCTATCCCCATGCTTTCAGCGGGGGGCAGCGTCAGCGGATTGGCATTGCCCGCGCCTTGAGCCTCAATCCGCAACTGATCGTCTGCGATGAGGCGGTCTCGGCGCTGGATGTCTCGGTGCAGGCGCAAATTCTGAATCTGCTCAAGGATCTGCAGGAAGAACTTAGCCTGACTTATTTGTTTATCGCCCACGATCTGAGCGTGGTGGAGCATGTGTCGGATGACGTGGCTGTCATGTACGTGGGCAAGCTGGTTGAACAAGCGCCAACCCGACAGCTTTTCGCCCGCCCGAGGCACCCCTACACCGAGGCGCTGCTTTCCGCCATCCCGCGGCCCGATCCCGATCAACCGCTGCCGGAGACGGGCGGGGTAGAAGGCGAATTGCCCGACCCGGCCAATCCGCCCAGCGGCTGTTATTTTCATCCGCGCTGTCCTTATGCGGAGCGGATTTGCCGCGAACAGGCGCCGCCGCTGGTGGAGATCGCGCCCAATCACAGCGCGGCCTGCCACTTTGCCGATGACTTGACGCTGCAAGGACTTGAGAATTGAGGAGGAACCATGAGTGACAATCGACTGATCGCCGCCGGGCGGGAAATCCCTACTGAACGCTATAGCGATCAACCCTATGTGGTCAAGACAGATGATGGCGCCTGGCTCTGTACTATCACAACCGGCGCCGGCATCGAGGGCGCTTCGGGGCAGCATATCATCGCGACGCGCAGCGCGGATCAAGGGCGGTCTTGGTCGGCCCCGGTCGCTGTCGAACCCGCGGATGGACCGGAAGCCTCCTATGCCGCGCCCTTGAAGGCGCCGAGCGGGCGCATATACCTGTTTTACAATCACAACAGCGATGACCGCCGCTATGTCAAAGCCGACGACCCGCCCTATAAAGACGGCAAATGCTATCGCGTGGATTCTCAAGGCTATTTTGTCTTCAAAACCAGCGACGATCATGGGCGGAGCTGGTCGTCTAAACGATACAACGCGCCCGTGCGCGAGATGGCGATTGACCGAGAGAATCCCTACGGCGGCGCGGTCCGCTACTTCTGGAATGTGGGCAAAGCCTTTATCCATGCGGGCGCGGCTTATGTTTCCCTGCACAAAGTTGGCGGCTTGGGGCATGGCTTTTTCACCCGCTCGGAGGGCGTCTTGCTGCGCAGCGAAAACATCATGACGGAAACCGACCCAGAGAAGATCGTCTGGGAGACCTTGCCCGATGGCGACGCCGGCTTGAGAGCGCCCCCTGGCGGCGGTCCTATCGCCGAAGAACAAAGCTACTGCGTGCTCGGCGACGGCGCGATCTACAGCGTCTACCGCACCATCGACAGCCATCCAGCCTATGCTTACAGCCGCGACGGCGGCTATACCTGGACGCAGCCGGCCTACAAGCGTTATGCCAACGGTCGCTTGATGAAGCACCCGCGCGCCGCCAATTTCGCCTGGAAGTGCCAAAACGGCAAGTATCTTTACTGGTTTCACAATCATGGCGGCAACTGGTACGAAGATCGCAACCCGGTCTGGCTTTGCGGCGGCGTCGAGGTCGATACGGCGGACGGGCGCGTCATCCAATGGTCGCAGCCGGAGATCGTTCTATACGACGACGACAGCTATATCCGCATGAGCTATCCCGATCTAATTGAAGAGGCGGGCAAGACCTATCTACTGGAAACGCAAAAGGACAAGGCGCGAGTCCATCTGCTGGATCAGGCGCTGCTGGATGGGCTCTGGGGACAGTTTGAAGCGGGTGGCGTCCTGACCAAAGTCGGCTGCGCTATCGAGTGGAAAGCCGAAGCTGCTGAAGACCGGGACGAAGACCGGCATGTCCTCATGCCGCCCCTGCCCGCTTTTAATATCCGCGACCATCAGCGCCACGATTACGGCGCGAAAGACCTGCGCAGCGGCTTCACGATAGAAGTATGGCTGCGGCTGCGGCGGCTGGATGGCGGGCAGCGCCTTCTGGACGCGCGCGCCGCGAACGGACAAGGCTGGGCTTTGCTGACTACCGCGCGCGGCACGGTCGAAATCATCCTGAATGACGGGCGCGGCGAAGCCCGTTGGGATTGCGACCCAGACATGCTGGAAGCGGGCAAATTGCATCACCTGGCGGTTGTGGTTGACGGCGGACCCAAGATCATCTCCTTCATCGTCGACGGCGTCTTGTGCGATGGCGGCGCTTTTCGGCAATTCGGCTGGGGGCGTTTCAGCCCGGAATTGCGCCATGTCAACAGCGCCTCCAAGAACCCGATCATCGCGCCGGGCAGCGCCAGCGTACAGGACGGCGCTTCCGACGAAGCCGACACAGAGCGCGTCGAAATCGGCTCCGCCATCCAGACCCTGCGCATCTATAATCGTTATCTGCGCACATCCGAGGTGATTGGCAATTTTCGCTTGGGGCAATCCTAAGCCAGGAGATAGACACATGGGTCAATTCGACAGCGCCCTCGCGTCGGAAGCGTTTAATGAGAATCCCTATCCGGTTTATCATGAAATGCGCGCGGCAGCCCCCGTTTACTGGAGCGACGCCTGGGGCTGCTGGATGCTCACGCGCTATCAGGATATCACCTGGACCCTGCAGGACTATCGGACTTTTACCAGCCTGGGGCGGTTGACCGCTACGATGGACCTGCCGGAACCGCTCTGGGAGAAGGTGGCGCCCTTGGTGCGCCATTATTCGCAAGGGCTTATCAATGTTGACCCGCCCGACCATACCCGTATGCGCAAGCTGGCGCGCATGGCTTTCACGCCGCGCGCGATTCGCAAAATAGAAAGCTATGTCCAGGAGATCGTCAAGCAGCTGCTTGACGAGCGGATCGAGCGCGGTGAAATGGATGTTATATGGGATTTTTCTTATCCGCTGCCAGTCACCGTGATCGCGACGATGATGGGCATACCGCTGGCGGATCACGCCAAGTTCAAAGCCTGGTCCGGGGAAATCGTCGGCTTCATGGCGACGCCAAAACCCAGCCCAGAGATCTTGCTCAAATCGCAGGAGGCTTTGCTGGCCATGCAGCAGTACTTCCGCGACATCTATGCCAAACGGCGGCAGCAGCCCGAAGATGATCTGATCAGCGCGCTGGTTCAAGCGGAACTGGAAGGGGACAAGCTCAGCGAAGAGGAGATGGTATCGAGCTGTGTGACGATTTTGATCGGCGGGCACGAGACAACCACCTATCTCATCGCCAACGGCTTGTACGCCTTACTGCAACACCCCGCAGAGTTCAAGCGCCTGCGCGACAATCTTGACTTGGCGGAATCGGCGACAGAAGAATTTCTGCGCTATGAGGGTCCCTTCCAGCGCAATCGCCGTATCGCCACGCGTCAGGCGCGCATCGACGGCGCAACCATCAAAAAAGGTCAGCTCGTTCTACAGTTTCTGGGCGCCGCCAACCGCGACCCCGCCCAGTTTCCCGCTCCGGACGCGCTTGATATTTCGCGTTCGCCGAACAAGCACCTCGCCTTTGGTTATGGTCCGCATTTCTGCCTGGGGGCGCCGCTGGCGCGGTTGGAAGCGCCGGTCGCCTTCCGCGGGCTTTTGGGACGGCTGAAGAACATGCGCTTGGCGCATGACAACCTGGAGTGGAATAGCGCCTTGTTCCGCGGATTAAAATCCCTGCCTATCGAATTTGAGCCGATATGATGCAAATCAGCGCTGTAAGAACCTATCTTGTTGAAGGCATCAAATACAACTGGACGCTGGTCAAGGTCGAGACCGAGGCCGGCGTTCACGGCTGGGGAGAGGCGACCAATTGGCCCGGCTCGCCCTTGATCGAAGCCGCCTGCCAGCATGTCGGGCGGTTTGTCACCGGTATGGACGCGCGCCGCATTGATTATATCTGGACGAAAATCTACCGCGACATGCACTGGCTCGGGCAGGCTGGTCCGCTGCTTTCCGCCATCAGCGCCATCGATATCGCCTTGTGGGATATCAAAGGCAAGGCGCTCCAGGCGCCGGTTTATGACTTGCTGGGCGGCATGTACCGCGAGCGCATTCAGCTCTACGCCAATTACTGGTTCATCGACGGCGATCACTCCCCCGGCAGCTATGCCAGACAAGCGAAAGAAGCCGTTGCCGCTGGCTTCACGGCGCTCAAATTCGACCCCTTCGCCCATGTGCATTACGGCTATGGCGATGATCTATCCGACAGCAATGCGCTGAGCGCCGGATGGATATTGTAGGGGCGACATACCATGTCGCCCGAAATCTATACGCAGCAACGTCGGGCGACAGATTGGCCGCCCCTACGTTGGCTTAGAACTATTTGACGTTCGACAGATATTGATTCTGACGCGATAGCACTGAATCCGCAACATCAGCATAGCCCTTTGTTCGGCGTCTGTTGTATACTCGCTCGCATTTGCTCACCCGCGCCAGGAACGATTTTTTGAATATCAAAGCGCTTCCCTATGTGACCCTGCTCGGCTTCATGTTTGGCTCCTCGATGGTTGTTTCGCGCTTCGGCGTGGGCCAGTTCGAGCCGACTACCTATATCGGCATACGCATGATCATCTCCAGCCTGATGGCGCTGGCTGTATACCGGCTTTCCACGGGCCGGCGCTTGCCGCGCGACCGGGAGCTATGGACGCGCGCCGGGCTGCTGGGCATTTTTGGCACAGCCGTGCCGATGACCTGCGTCATCGTTTCTCTGCAGTATCTTTCCAGCGGCGTGTCTTCGTTGATGTTGAGCGTGGGACCCGCCATCACCATCATTCTGGCGCATTTTCTCTTGCCCGACGAGCTTTTGAGCCGGCGCAAGGTCTACGGCGTGGGTCTGGCGCTGGGCGGCGCGCTGCTGCTGGCGCTCAGCGGAGAGGACGGCTTGCCCGATGCCGGCGCGGCCGCGTCGACCGGCTACATCCTGGTTTTGATCGCCATGGTATTCAGTTCGGTGATGGTGGTCTATGCGCGCAAGCGCCTGACCGGTTATGACGCCTACGAGGTAGGCAGCATACGCATCTTCACCACCGCGCTGGTCATGATGCCGCTTTCGCTGCTCGCGGTCGGCTTTGATCTAAGCGCGGTCACCGGGGCCGGCTACCTGAGCCTGGTCTATTCCGCGATTGTGGGCACCTTCCTGGGCTTGCTGCTGTCCTTTTACAACATCAAGCGATTCGGCGCGACGCCGGCCGTGATGACCACCTATATCATTCCGATTGTCGCCGGGATTGGCGGCGTGCTGGTGCTGGATGAAGAAATCACGCTGACGATGCTGGTTGGCATGGGCATAATCGTCAGCGGCATCGCCCTGCTGCAGGAATACAACAGCCCGGCCGCCTGGCTGCGGCGTTACCCGCATCGAGGATCGTATTGATGTTGTTACCAGCGTGGTTATCTCCGTTTTCACCTTTCACAAAGCAACCGCACTCTCATCCAAACGCATTTATTTGGAAGCGAAGGCCGGTTCCTTCTTGTTGCTATTAGCTAATACATTCATTGATGAACTTGGCGCGATATTCCATGCGACTGGACGCTGGCAAGACTTTCGCAGTCCCCAAATTAACATATGTCCAGCAGTCTTCATTCCCGGGGTCGTCCATCTGCGAAATTAGGCCATCTACCATCTCGTCGTCAGGCAAGTCCCAAATGTCGTGATTCACTGTCAAGTCGGCGGTCAGTCCGGTCGCTTCCTTTACAGCAACTTCGCCGTCGCCGATATAGCCGAGATCCTCCAGTACAGCGATGACCTTTTCAACGCCAAATTCCTGTACCACAGCCTTCATCAAGTTTTCAAGGAAATCCAAACCTTGCGCCCTGACGGGCATTGCCAACACAACGATCAATGCGATTAAACCGAAGACCTTTCGCATCTCGCTCCTCCTTCTCCTCACAAGAACGAACTATTCTATATTATGTTACAGACATCAAATGCGCCCCGCAAGGAGGCTTTCCAATCGCCGGTCGGCAGGAATTCCTGGCCGATATAGCCGGTGTAGCCTGTCGCGGCGATCGCGTGGCATATAGCGCGGTAATTCAATTCCTGCGAATCGTCCAGTTCCTTGCGGCCCGGCACGCCCGCCGTGTGATAATGGCCGAACCATTGATGATTGTCGCGGATCGTCTGTATGACATCGCCTTCCATGACTTGCATGTGATAAATATCGTAGAGAATGCGCGCCCGCGGCGAATTCACGGCGGAGACAACCTGAACCGCCCAGTCGCTGCGGTCGCATTGATAGTCGGGGTGATCGAGCTTGCTGTTGAGCAGCTCCAGAATGAGCGTCACACCGGCTGATTCGGCATCACGCGCCAGAACTTCCAGATGTTTAATGGCGTTTTCGGCGCCTGCCTCGTCCGGCAAGCCTTCTCGATTCCCGCTGAAAACGATCAAATTCGGGATATGCCAGCGCTGTGCGAGCTTGAAGTTCGCTTCCGCCTGCTCTTGGATATCGTGCCAGTATTTTGGATGACTGATGCCCTGGGTCAGCGGACGGTGCAAGCCATGCGCCGCGATTTCCAAGCCATGGTCCGTCACCAATTGAAACTTGTCTTCGGGGACCAGTTCGACAGCCGCGTAGCCGATCGCTTTGATCGTATTGATCAGATCAAGCTCATCAATGTCGCCACGTTCGAAGCACCACCAAGAAACCGACTGCGGAATCGCCATTTGTCATCCTTTAACTCGCATCGTCCGCCAATAATCGCGATAGGCGCGGGTTTCGCGCAGGAGCATGTGCAAGCGTTTATTCAGCGTTTTCAGGTCGTCGCTTGGGCGACCGTCGCGCTGCGTCAGGTGATATTCGCCCGTCCGTCCCACCCGATAGGCGAGTTTACCCAGCGCGCGCAGCGCTTGCAAGCCAACTTTCACGCTGGCTTCGCGCTGCCCTGTGGCTGCCGCCAGCGCCTCAATCCGCGCCACCCCATTTTTGTGATTCAAGGCGTATTTCACCAAAGCCGCCAAACGCCCCAGGAACCTCGCCCTGCTATCGCTATCGGGGTGCTTGGCAAAAAGGATCACGCGCGCCGGGTTGACTGTCGCAAGCGCGGCCGACCATATATCCGCAGACGGGGGCGCTGTCCAGACAATCAAGGTTTCCCGCGGACGCAAGCCCAGGCGATCGACCGCGCCGGCGATCTCGTCGACTTCCGCCCAGATCAGCGCAGCGGGAAAACGCGCTAACTCGAATTGGAGCTGCTCGGCGGGAGCGGCCGAGCGCCGATGATCAATCAGCTCGACCGCGACTGCCGTTTCAACCAGCTCTGGCGCGGGGGTCGCGGTCAGCCGGTAATCAGCCCATTCGACCAGCGCTTCACGCTGCCCTTTGTAGTTGTTGGCGCGCAGCGTATATGCCAGGTCGAAGCGCCCGGCCGGTATCGCTTGACCGGCGCCGCGCCACCAGATAACCCGCTGTTGCGCCCCCTTGCTGTCCGCAACATGCAGCTCCAGATGTTCGCCGCGCCGCCCCAAACCGGACTGTTTCACCACGTTCAGGTCGCGCGTGGCCAGGGTCAGCGGCGGATTGCCATTGCCGAAGGGCGCCAGTCGCTCAATATCCCGCGTCAATTCCAGCGAGATCTCGTCCAGCTCGAGATAACCGTCTATGTTCAACACCGGCTGCGGCGCCCGCTGTCCGGTCATGGCGCGGACCACGGCCGAAAGGGCGCGGCGAAACTCGTAGACTTTGTCGGCCGGCAGGCTGCAGCCAGCTGCCATGCTGTGCCCGCCATAGCGAGATAAGAGCGGCGCCACTTCTCCAAATGCCGCTGTGATATCGACGCCGGCCAGTGAACGCGCGGAGCCGCGGGCGGTCTCGTCGGGACTGGCGAGCAGAACCACCGGGCGCGCGAATTCTTCAACCAGTCTGCTGGCGACAATGCCGATCACGCCGCTGTGCCAATCGCTGTGGTCTAGCACCAGCGCCGCATAGTCGAGCAGGGCGGGCTCGCCGTCGATTTGAGCGCGCGCCGATTGATAGACCTGGTTCGATAAGAATTTGCGCTTGGCGTTCAGACCTTCCAGGTTATTCGCCAGTTGACGCGCGCGCTGCCAGTCGTTGGTGGTAAGCAATTCGACGGCTGGATTGGCGTCAGCCAGCCGCCCCAAGGCATTCAAGCGCGGCGCCAACTCGAAGCCGATATGGCCCTCGTTGAGATCGGCCGGGGCGATTTGGGCGCGTTCCAGCAGGGCGCGGACGCCCAGCCGCTGATTCCGCCGCAAGACATCGAGACCACGCTGCAAGAGATAACGGGTATCATCCACTTGCACCATCACATCGGCGACAATGCCCAGAGCCACCAGGTCCAGCAAGAAATCCGTATCTTCACCTTGATAAAGCGCCTCGATCAATTTGTAGGCGACGCCGACCCCGGGCAATTCGCTCAGCGGATGCCCGGTCCGCAAGCGGCGCGGGTTGAGCACCGCCCAGGCTGCGGGCAGGCGCGCCGGCAGCGCGTGATGATCGGTGATGATCGTATCCACGCCGCGTTCCCGCGCGTAGTCCACCGCTTCATGGGCTGCCACGCCGGTATCGCAGGTCAGAAGGAGATTGACGCCGCCGTCCAGTTTTTTTGCCAGCGTCGGCAGGTGGATGCCGTGACCCTCGCTAAAGCGATTTGGCACATGATAACGGACTCGCGCGCCAATCTTTTTCAAAGCCGAGTAAAGCAGCGCGGTCGATGTCTGGCCGTCGACATCAAAATCGCCCCAAATCAGGATGCCTTCGCGGGCGCGAATGGCGCGCTTCAGGCGCTCGACCGCCCGGTCAATATCGGGCAGTTCGCCCGGCGAGGCAGCTTCATAATGGGCCGGCGACATGAAGGTCCGCGCCGCGGCAGGACTGGCGATGCCCTTGCGCGTCAGATGCTCGGCGATCACTGGATGCCCGCCAACAGCGGCGCGCAGGTCTGTGGGCGCGTCCAGCGCTTGCGGTTCCAGCCATTGGCGCTTCGCCATCAATCAGCCAGTACCCGCTCATCGACAAGCGCGAGACCTTCTTCCGCCAGGTCCATGTTCAAGCCCGGCGCGCTGGGCAATTCGATATGACCGTCGACCGGCGTCAATTTGTGCTGGTAGAAGACATTGCTATGCCGGCCAGCCTGGAACAGCCATTCTTGCAGCGGGCAGGTCGTGAGCGTCTGCGAAGCGATGAGATGGGTCGAGGACCAGCCGCCGTGATGCGGGATGACGGGAATGTCGTAAGCCGAAGCCAAGGCGCAAATCTTGCTTAGCTCGGTCAAGCCGCCGGCCCAGGTCACATCCGGCTGCAAGACATGCACAGCCCCCGCGTCGAGCAAGGCTTTGATGCCCCAGCGCGTGTATTCGTGTTCGCCGCCGGAGATGAAGACGCCGCGTACCGAGCGGCGCAATTCGGCGTACTGGGCGATCTTATCGGCCAGGACCGGCTCTTCAAACCAGTAGGGACGATATTCCGCGGCCAAATCAGCCATGCGCAGGGTATAAGGCACATCCCAACTGCTCCAGGCATCGAACATCAGGTCCACATCGGGACCGGCCGCTTCCCGCGCGGCGCGGATGATGGCGAGGTTTCTGCGGATGCCCGCTTCGCCGTCTTTGGGCATGCCGGGCAGGAACCACTTGAAGGCGGTGAAACCCTGCGCCAGGAAATGCCGCGTGCGCTCGATGACCTTCATCGGCTCCACCGAATAGCCGAGCATGGAGGCGTAGGCGCGGATCTTCTGGCGCGAGGGACCGCCCAGCAGCACATAAACCGGCGCGCCGAGCAGCTTGCCTTTGAGGTCCCAGAGCGCCAGATCGACCTTGCTGAGCGCCAGCATGGGTGTGCCTTTGCGCCCATGAATGGCGAGGCGGTACATCTTGTCCCAGATGCGCTCGACCGCGTGCGGATTTTCGCCGATTAGCATCTCGGCGAAATAGCGCTTGATGATGGCGATGTCTTCATCCCCGACGGGACCGCAGAGGCCGGTGGCGCCATCGTCAGTGTCAATGAGCAAGAAATGGGCATCCACCGGGTAGGGCGGTCCGCCGCTCATATCCGCGATGGGCCAGGGCGGCGCTTCCAATTCGGGATAGATGAAGCTCGGGCGAGCCAAGCCCGCCTCGCCCAAGGGTTCGTGATAATCCCATTCGGCGCTGACGTGAATAGCGCGAACGCGGTCGATTTTCATGGTTTGCGGCTCCTTTCTTTGGGTCTAGAACTCTATCTCGGCAATCTGATCAAAATCCAGCGCGTAGTCTTCTTCTTCAAGTTCTTCTTCTTCATCAAGCCAATCAAGCGCGCCCGCCTCGCCCCGTTCACAAAGCGAGCGGTAGGTGCAGAAGCGGCAGCGGGCTTGCTCTTCCGTCAGCGCGAATTGCTCCGCCCCGTCAAGCTCGGCGATCAAATTCAGCAAGTAATCTTCGTCTTCGCGCAATTGCTGGGCGGAATAGTCGATGCTGAGGCGCTGGTCCCCTAGCGCGACGAAGCAATAGATCATGCGAATCTTCCCCGGCGGAATCGCTCCGCCGTAAAGATGCGCGCCGGCTTTTGCCAGCACATAGCGATAAAGAATCGTTTGCAGGCGACTTTTCAGGCGCTGTTCCGCTGGAACCCGGCGCCAGGTTTTCCAATCGACGATGACGGCTTCCCCGTCCGCGTCCAGCGCCAGCAAGTCGTATTTGGCAATCAGGCGGCGCCCTGACAGATGCGTCTGCAAGGTGATTTCAGCCATGCGCCGCCCGGGCAGGCCCGCCAAACCCGTCCTGCGGAAGGTATCCCACCAGGTCGCCAATTCCGGGTCATCGTCCAGCGAAGCCGCCAGCGTCTCGGCTGGCACGCCCAGAAGATGCTGCTGCACCATTTTGTGGAAGCGGGCGCCTTGCCGCGTGCGCCGCTCGAACTGCAGGGCTGGCGCCGCTTCCACGGCCGGGTAGCGCAGCCGCTTGATATAGCGCAGCTCAAAACGCCGTGGGCAATCGGCGGCGTCTTGCAAGCTGCCTTGCGTGAAGGCGTAGTCAGCGGGCAGGTTCACGGCTCTCGCTTTCTCATATCCTCTTTTCATTTCTTCTTTTCATTTCTTCTTCCCAGAAAGTTCGCAGCGCCAGCAGCGCTGTGGCTTCGGTCGCATCGCCGCGGCCCGTGTTCCAGGTGATGGTCAGCGCTTTGCGGGCGCGGGTGATGCCGACGTAGAGCAGCCGCAAGCGCTCGGCCGCGTATTCAATGCGCGCGTCGAGGCTGGCGAAGCCTTCTTGATAATCCGCGCCGCTTTGCAATGCCCCGAGCTGCGCCAAAGCCTCAGCCGACAGGTTGAGATCATCGCGGATGAACCATTTTTCGCCGATGAAGGAATCGTTAGGCTCGGCTGAGGGGAAGTCGTAATTGTTGACCGCGATGAGATAGACCCGATCCCATTCCAGCCCCTTGGCTTTGTGCAGGGTCGTGACCGTTACCTTGCCCTTGTGCGCGTCGGGGTCAAACTGCGAGTCCTCATCATTCAGACCGACGAACTTGCGCCTGTTCGCGGCGATATCGCGCAGTTCCGCAGCGAAATCCGGCAGACGCATCTGGGGATGCGTCTCGCCCAGCCGCGCCAGGTACAGCGCCACCATGTGCGCGGTGGCGATATCGCCAACATCGGTAAAGACATCCCCGGCGACGGTCAGGATCAATTGATCGACGGGCAGCTCCGCCGCGCGCAGCCACGTGCCTACCTGTTCTCGAAATTCGCTCAGTTGGGCATGGAGTTCAGCCTGTTCATCCGCTGACAAAGCCGCCTCGAGCCAATCGCTCAAACGCGGCGCGATATATTCTTCGACCGCACTGATCCTGCCCAAGCCCGTCATGACACGCTCGATAGCCGCCGCGGCTCCGGCATCGGCCTGTTCGGCGCGGCGCGTCACTTGATAGACCTTCGCCAGCTTTTTCGCCTCTTTGGGGTCAGCCAGATATTCCAGGATTAGCGCCAGGCTGCCGACGACGGCGCGCGTTGACGAGGTGGTGTTGAGGTTTTCCACGTATGGCACGCGCTTTTCCCGCAAGAACTTGACGATCTCTGAACCGCGGGTATTGCGCGCCACCAGAATGGCAGCCGTCTGATCGGGGTTGGCTTCCAGCCAGCGCTTGCAAGATTCGGTGACGACAACGGCTTCTTTGGTCGCGCTATAGGCTTCCGGGTACAGGACAAGCGCAGCCGGGGCGTCCGGCGGGTTCGGCTGTGGATCGCCGGCCGGCGTCGGCTGAATCATGGGCGCGCTCAGCGGGATGCGCGCGCGAATCGCGTGATGGGGATGTTTTAGCGACCAGGCGATCAAGTGGTTGGCCAGCCTTTGGATGCTGCGCGTGCTGCGCCCGGAGTTAGGCAATTCGCGCCCGGTGACGCCATCCGCGCCGATGAAAGCGCGCAAGTATTTGGGGTCGGCTGTGGTGAAGGTCTCGAAGATCGCTTGGTTGGGGTCGCCGACCCGCACCCAATTGCCCGCCTCCCCCGCCAGCAAGCGCAAAATCCGCTCTTGCAGCAGGCTGCTGTCTTGCGCTTCGTCTTCGAGGATGTAACGGTATTTGCGCCGCAGCGACTCCAGGTAGCTCGGGTCGCTATTTAATACGCGCAGCGCCAGGCAGATCAAGTCTTGAAAATCAACCGCGCCGCGGTAGCGCAAGGCGCGTTCGTAATCTTCATAGATCTCGGCGCAGATCCGCGCCAAGCCCAGCTGCTCGCCGCGCCGCGCCAAGCCTTGCTTCAAATCTTCCGGCGAGAGCAGGGCGTCTTTCGCCCGCCGGATAAAGTCGCGCGCGGTGTCTGTGAGGACCTGTCCCCAGCGATAGACGCGATAGTTGGCTTTGTCCAGGTACTTTGGCGCCAGCCAGTCATCGGGCGCCGCGGGCGAGCGTCCCATCCAGGATTCGACGGCGGCTGCCAGGATCTCGTTGCTCTCGCGTTCGTCCACGATGAGAAAGGCTTCATCCAGCCCGGCCGCTGTCGGCTTGTGGCGAACGATGTCATTTGCCAGCCCGTGCAGCGTGCGCACGCGGTAACCGAAGCCAGGTAGAAGCCGCGCGGATTTGACGTATTCATTGATCTGCCGCGCGAAGTTGGACACTGCCGAATTGACCAAAGTAACAATCAAGATTTCTTGCCCCTCTTCCAGGTCGGTCTCCGCCAGCAGGATCGCGGCCAGGCAGGAGAGCGTGGCGGTCTTGCCGCTGCCGGGCACCGCCGCCACGCCCAGGTAACCCTGACGATAGCGCAGCACCTCACGCTGTTTGGGACGTGGCTTAAACATGCGCTTTCTCGTTAAAATTATCCGCGGCGCTGCGCCGCATCAAGCCATGAATCGCCTCCAGGAGCAAGCCGCGCTGTTCGTAGCCGCTTTCGCTGAGCTCGCTGTAACCCAGGTAGACGCTTTTTCGGCAGCGCCGCGTCAGCGCCAGGACGAGCCGGCTGAGCGTCTGTCGGTTGAGCGCGCTCTCGTCATCATCCGTCCAGGTTTTGCCCGTCCCCCAGCCCAAGCTCAGCACATAGGGGTGCGTCAAGGGCTGATACAAACGACGCGCCCAGCCTTCGCTGCCGACGTTCAACCAGAACTGATAATCGACCGCGCGGTTGCTCAATAAAAAGGTGTAGGCGGGCGCGATCAATACGCTCTCGTCGTCATCCGCGATCCAATCGCGCAAGTAGAAGTCGGCAATCACGCCGCGGTCCACCATTTCCAGGTAATCTTTGCCCAGGTCGGTCTGTTCTTCATAGCGGCGCATGAACTCCAGCGACCAGCGGAAGTTGCGCGCCGAATCCACCAGGTTCATGCTGACGTTGCCGGCATCGCTGTTGCCGTGAAAGCCAAAGCCAGCCCGCGACAAGACCTCCCCGAAGAACTGACGAAAGAAAATATCCAGCGCCTCGGTCGGCGCGCCTTCAATGTAATTGTTCAGCCAGGTCTGCAAGCGATCGTACCGAGCGCCCAGCTCGTAGGTGATGCGGTCTTGCATGGCTTCCGATTTGACATGGGAAAAAGGCAGCAATTTGCCGTCGCGGTACAACATCTCCGTCAAGAGCTTGGCGCGGATCAGGTCCAGGTCCGCGATGGCTGTCATCACTGCGAATGCGACATCGAACTCGGCTGGTCTCATATTCCAGCGCGGGTGCGCCAAGCGGGCGAAGGTCAAGAGCGCGCGGGCAGCCGGTTCATCGCGCAGAGCGCGCGACGGGCGGTGAGAGCGCGCGCTGATGTCACGAGCCATCAAGCCCTCGACCAGGGCAAAGCGCAGCACATCAGACATGAACGGCGCCATCACCACGATCTCCCGCGGCGACACGCCCCGGCCATTGACAAGTTCATCAATTCGTCCAGCCACCCAATCCACCATCTCTGGATGATAGCGATGCGCCCGCGTTATCAGAACCGGCTGCGGATCGTCTTCGGCGAGCTCATCAACCGTGGCACCCAGTTGTCCCGCCAGCGCCCGTCCCAAGGCGCGCCCCTCATCGGACATAACTTTGCTGTCGGCAAACTCTTCCTGGCTATCGCAAAAACCTTGCAAGCCACGAGCGTTTTCGGGGTCGGCGCCCAGGAAACGGCGAAAGCCCGCATCGCTGTCGTAGATGACCAACGCGGACTGACAGCGGCGCAGCAGGTCGGCCAGGATGCGATGCGAGGCGGGGTTGTCCTCTTCCACGTTGTCCACAATCAGATGCCGGCAGCGCGCCCAGACATGCTCGCGCGCTTGCGGCAAGTTCCAAACGCGATCCCGAAAAACCTCCAACTGCAAGGAAAAATCGAGCAAGTTATTCGCCAGACAATATCGGCGGAAAGCCAATGCGCAGCTCTGCGCGTCGTCGAAAATATGCCCTTGTTCTACGCCGCCGGGCAGCGCCGCCTTGAGCCGCGGCGCGATCTCGTCGATCGGGAAACCCACCACCGCCGCCTTGTTCATGTTGTCGACAATTTGGCTGTACAGCCTGGCGCGGTCGATGCGCACGCTGTTGAAGTAATCGCGCTGGTTGACCAGCGGCTCGATGACCTTGGTCATGAAATACTGCACCGATTCCAAACTGAGAAAGTTCGGCAGATCATGAGGATGACCGAAGTCAGCCTGCCCCGCCACCAAGAACCAAAAAGCTTCCACCATCTGCAGGGAGAGGCTGCCGATGGTTTGAACCGCGACCTGCCCGCCGCTGTAGCCCGAATACCCCCGCAGCGCCTGCAAGTAGGGCTGCGCCAGCGAGCGCTGCGGCACATAGATCAAGATTGATTCCGCCGCTATGCCGCGCTCCAGCAAGCCCAGCAAGCGTCCGACGCCGGCGCTGGTTTTTCCGCTGCCGGCCATGCCCTCCAGCCAGACTTTTCTATCCGGCGCGGCCGCGGCGATGTCCGCCTGTTCCGCTGTCAGTTCCGGTTTTAACGGAAACGGTAAGTTAGCGCTCAGCTTTCGTTCCCCGGTGCTAGGTTTGTCGGGCTTTTGTCACACTTGGCAGATTATAAAACGTGGCTGCTTCAAAGGCGATAATCTGTCTCGTAGGGGCTACACAAATTCCCCCCAGCGCTGTATAATACCGTTCCTGAGATGTCGAGTTTAGAATAAATTTATCTTTAGTTATTTTATATTTGTTATCAGAGACTAACCCGAAACAGGCAATTCATCTCCACGAACATATTGCATCCAGGTTCAATCTGCGCTATAGTGATATAGTATCTATACTGTTGAATTTGAAAGATAAGTACCCCATGGCGCAAGATCATCGTCCTCGCTCCAAAACTCGTCAGATGATGATAGACATTGTCGCCAGGAGCGAAAAGCCGCTCACGCGGACGGAAATTGTCAACCGGCTGCAACGGAAGAAGACGCCGCATTTGATCAACATGATGGACGCCTTGGTCGATGAAGGCGTTTTCCTTCGCAGTATTGTTACCTTTCATAATGGGGTAACGGGATACGTTTATTCAATCGCAGGTTCGCGCTCGACAGTCGCTGGCCGCGCCTTCGCACAGGCATAGGCAACGCAGGCGTTCATTATCATTCTGCGCCCTTCGCCTAGCCGCGAGCGTGATTATCAACAGGTATCAATCAGATGAAGATTATTACCCTACTCAATGAAAAGGGGGGGGTTGGCAAGACGACAGTCGCGACCCACCTCGCCGCGGGCTTGGCGATCCGCGGCAAACGCGTGATATTGGTGGATGCGGACCCGCAGGGTCACGCCACCATCGCCTTTGGTCTGGTCAAAGAACCCGGCTTTTACGATTTAATAGTTCGTAACGCGCCCTTCCAGCAGGTGCTGCGTCCGGTGCCGCCCGAACGATTCAACTTGCCCGACGAAGCGCCTAATACGCGCGGGCAGCTGTTGATGGTCCCCTCCAATATCGAGACGCGCAGCATCGCCGGCAATATCTCCGACGCCTTCACCGTATTGAAGCGCTTCAATCAATTGCGCAAAGCCATCGACTTTGTGATTTTCGATACCTCGCCCACGCCGTCGCTGCTGCATTCGTCCATCTACATGGCGACGGATGGCATCATCTACCCCACAAAATGCGAAGCCTGGAGCTTTGACGGCTTGCGCGAGAGCTTGACGCATAAGGATCAGTTCAGCCCGATCCGTCAACAATACAATCTGAACGACATCAAGGTCTTGGGGGTTGTGCCGACCATGTACCGCGGACGAACGCTGGAGCACCAGGACAATCTGCGCCGTCTGCAGGACAGTTTTGGCGATCTGGTATGGAAGCCGCTGCCGGTGCGCACAATCTGGACTGAAGTAGCCAGCGCGCGCCGCACGGTCTTCTCGCTAGCCCCGAACACATCCACAGCCGAAGATGCCTGGGCGCTGGTTGACCAGTTGGAAGGACGCATCTATGAACAGTCGTGAACGGCGCAGAAAAATTCAAGACGAAGAGAATCTTTTATACGCCAATCCCAACACGCTTGACCCCAAAACAGCTGACGCCATTGGCTTTGGTTTGGGGGAATTGGCAATAGAAATCGCCGCGGCTGACAGCGAGTTTCAAGCAATCGAAGCCATCAGCATCCAGGATATCCAACCCAACGCCATGCAGCCCCGCCATAGCGTTCCGCACGACCTAACAGACATCTACCCCCTACGGACGGAGAACCTAGTCGATATTTTCGAGCGCTGGATCATCGAAGTGCAATTGGAAAAATCGCAGAACGACTTTGATGTAACCAACTATCTTCTGGGCCAGACAACAGAACGGGGCGATCGCGCGGAAAAAGACGAAAGCGACGGCGGCTCTAGCCTTGCTTTGGCTGCTTCCACAAAAGAAGACGCCTTAATGAAAATCGTCGATCTAGCCGCCAGCATCCGCCGCGACGGCTTGTCCAATCCCGTTAGTCTGGTCCACCATGGCGACCGCTACGAGATCGAGACTGGGGAACGGCGCTGGCTGGCTTACCACATGCTCTATTGGAAATTCGGCGATGGCGATGTCCGGACGGACGGATCGCAGGTGAACTGGTCGCGCATACCCGCGCGCCTCGTCAACCGGGTGGATGTTTGGCGGCAGGCGAGCGAGAACAATGCCCGCGACAATCTCAACGCCATCAGCCGAGCCCGACAGCTGGCTGTACTCTTGATGGACTTACACGGCTGGCAGAACTTTTCCAGCTATAATGAATGCGAGAACGAACAAGCCTTTTACGCGCAAGTCGCGGACGGCAAGCGCTGGCGCATCCCCCGCGGCGAAGGCGAGCGCTTGCTAAACGCCATGGGGATGTCAGAGGCGAGTCAGTTGCGCCAATATCGGGCGCTGCTGCGCCTGCCGGAAGAGCTTTGGCGCAAAGGCGATGACGAGAGCCTCGGCGAAGGCGAATTGCGCAAGATGAAATCCGCTTTGGCAACCGTTACACGTGTAACGAATTCTTCACCTAGCAAGCGCAAGAAAGACGTCGTCGGCCGCCTGGCTGTCGACGCTGGGCAATGGCGCAGGCGCCTGCGCAAAGAAATCTCCTCGACAAACACCGACACGCGACCGAAAATCCGGCGCCTGCTCGAAAACGAGATTCGTGAACTGCTGGACCTGATGAAAGAACTCGATGTATCCGAAGGCACTGTTCACTCCGCATAAACGCAACACAATATGAACAGAAGTAAATCCAACAAAATAATTTGAACCGGTAGGGGCGGCTCGCTGAACCGCCCTTTTTCATCCACCTTCTAATTGCAGGCGTTTCAACGAAAAGCCACTACATTGCCTCCTTTGAATACAGTTTTGGCAGGCGAGAGGCAAACTCTCATTGCAAGAGTGATCTCGCCGCTTAATTGCAAACAATGCCAAATGCACCTGGGATGGGGCTGGCTTTGAGATCTCTGTGATTCGTAAAACCGACTGCCCCCTGAATACGATGCCTGGACCAAAGCAAGGAAACAAAGGCTTACTGCTTTCGGCGACACCGCGAGCCGCTCAACCGCTTCACAGGATCTTGAAATTAAGACAATCAAATGCAAAAAAATACCGTTACATCTGTAACGGTATTCGCCGAGATTATGCCCAGCCAACGCGCTATAGCACAATCGACATCACGCTAGCCTTCGGCCGCGCGCATGAGCAATTCCAAAGCGCGAGGGGTCTCTCCCAAACGCAGGGCGCGCTTGGCAAAAGCGACTAGCAACTCGCCCGGTCCTTCCAAAGACGCCAGATAAACATTGCCTTCGCCGAATTGCTTCAACATTCGATAGGCGATGCCGCGCTTGACGGGCCGCTCTACCCGCCGCCCATCGCGATCATAGGCGAACAGATAGCCCTTGATCGTCTCCGCCACCTTGTCCGGCGCGATCTGCCGCGCCACCGATTGGAAGAAAAGCGGAACCTGATCCGCGAGCGCGGCGCCCCGTTGTCGTTTCACGAAGTCGACAAGCGCATTTATCGCGTTATCCAGTCGACCATCCGCGCGACGGGCCTCGCGCAAGGCTCGCGCTCGCACAAAGTCGGCCAAGCCCATTCTCTCATATTCAACCCGGCTCGCCTCTCCAGTCATGAGATACCTGGATGGACCCCGCATACAAATCTTCAGATCTCCGCAGCCAGCCTTAAGCAGCCACGATCCAATATGCCGCCAAGCCGGGAAGCGCCGACCATCTCCCAGTTCCAGCCAGTAGCCATTGGTAGCGTTTTTGAGGTCCTGCCGCCGGCGCTTGGGCAAGCTATGCAATTCGCCCCGGGTGAGCGAGCAAACGCTGATTTTCTCTACGACAGACACGCCCAGCTCGCGGTTATAGCGCGCAATCGTGCGCGGATTTACGCCGATTCGCTGCGCCAACCAGCTTTTTGGCGCCTCCGGCGATAAGCGCTTTAGGTATTCACGGTGCAAGGCAAGCCGATAGGCATGCGCCGACTTGATGTCCTCGGCGCCGATCTTATCCGACGGCGACCAGTTCAATCCCAGTTGCCGCATCAGCCCGCCTATGACGGGCGTCTGATACATGATCTGGCAGGGCCTGCCGCGCCTCCGCGATTTAAGTCCCCTGTTGTCAAGGTATTCTACATATCTTCTACGTATGATGTAGCGCCCGTCGTATACCGACGCCTCGCCCCCCAGCGCGTCGAGCACGCTCTTGCGGTTAAGCCCAAAACGCGCCGCAGCCGCGATCGCCTCGCCCAGTGTAAACCATTCGCCCTCGCGCCATTTTGCCAGGCGAAACACCTCGAGCAAGCGAATCAAGACCGTTGACCGTTGCTTCTGCAACAGAAACTCCCGCAGCGAATTGGGAATGCCGTTTCCATGCACAGACATGCCAAAGCCCTTCTTGAAGGCGCTGGCTATGGTACGCAAAGCCTCGCTCAGCCGGCTTTCGGGGCTTTCCATCCGCATCCCCCGCCCATCCGCTTCCAGCACATGCGCCTGCCCAAGCAAAGCGACAACACCGCTCTCGCCTAGACCCTCATCACGAGCCACCGACGCGCAGCGATACAAGGCGTTATTGCGCCCCAACTGTTTAGCCAAGCGCCGGTACAAAGGCAGGATATCCGTTTTCTCTGGAACGGGACCTCTCAGGGCTGCTACTCTCCCCGCCACGGGTCCGCTCTGCAGATAATTCAGAAGTTCGGACAGCTCTCCCTTGGACAACTCCAAGGGCAAGCTGTCCTTCACCGCTCGATAGCGGAAGCCACTGATTTGAGACGGCGGCGCAATCACATAGGAGCGTTCGCCTTTGATATCCCCGCCAGCGAACTGATGGCTCGGCACTTTCTGCTCCGTAGAAAAGTAGAGATGAAAACCCCTATTTGTCTTAACAGTATAAGTAGCGACATGCTGCGGGAAGCGGCGGCAGAACTTTTGGTAGCTCAAGTGATCGTCAAAGTCGACCACCAAAAGTCGCGATACACCCCCGCATACGATGCCCAAAGCCGTCACATCATCAGGGAAGATGGATTCGATTTCCGCAGGCGAGGCGACGCGCTGTTGGAACTGCCGCCACTTGATGGCCGGCTTCTTGGGTTGATCGGGCAGGCTGTCCCCATGCACCGGGATGACAGACCATCCGAGCTTGACCAAACGTTTCGCGCATTCGATCAGTTTTTTGCGTAAGGAAAGCGCCTTTTTTAGCATAAAATTGGGCCCTTTTTGGCTCCAGATGGCTTGAAAAACCGTCAAAATTTTGCTATAGTAAATAGCAAGCGAGGAGCTTTTCACGGCAGAAAGCCCCTGCGGGAAAACGAATGGTCGCCGCCTGCGCATATCCAGAGCGACCGCTCGATCCAGCGAATTTGCAATGCCAAACTGTCGGTAGTTATGGAGAAGAGGCGGTCCCCTCTTCTCTATTTTTTACCGGTAATCCCAGCCGATCTGCAGTGGAACTTCCGCCCAAATTCGAGAAAAAAACGAACGACAATTCATCCCGATTTAAGGGCGATATGTCAGCGAATATATGCTACAATGTCGGCAGGAATTTATGCTTCTGTCGTCCCCCACTGATGCAAGGATTGCAAGTTCAAGCGAGCTTCGCGCTCGCTACTTTGTTTCGCTCAGTACCGCCGCCTAATGTACAACATGCGCCGCCCCGTCGCAACTGATTCTGTGAAAATGCCCGGGGCTATGCTTGAATCGACAGCGGCGTCAATTCAAGCCAATGCGCATAGAACAAAAAAGCTAGAAGCGCTTCCATTGTCGCTTGCGCAGTTAGTCAGCCCGGAGATGCAGAGACAATGAAGATCACCTTTCTCGGAGGAGCCGACGAAGTAGGCGCCAGTTGCGCCTTGGTCGAGATTGCCGGCAAACAATTGCTGGTTGACGCCGGCATCCGCATTTCGCCCCGCAGCAGCCGCGGCATCCAAAATAGCCAACTGCCCGATCTACAGCCGATCACAGGTGTTGGCGGACCCGACTTCGTCCTGGTCACGCATGCCCATACCGATCACACCGGCGCCTTGCCCTTGGTCATGGAGCAATATCCGCAGGCGCCGGTCCTGGCTACGGCGGCCACACAGGCGCTGACCCGTGTCCTCCAGTTGGACGCGCAGCGCATCATGAAAAGCCGCCAGGATGAAGAGGGAGAGCTGCCGCTATTTGACGCGATAGCGGTGCAGCGCTTGCTTGACGCTTTTCAAACGATCGAGTTTAACCAGCCGCTCAAACTGGCGGAGAACTTGCAGGTTACATACTACACGGCGGGTCATATCGCCGGCGCGGCTGTAGTCGTACTGGAAAGCGACGAAGGCGTCTTGGTATTTTCCGGGGACATATCCAAATCTGAACAACGCACGGTCAAAAGCGTTGCCGTGCCCCCGGTCAAAGCCGACGCATTGATTCTGGAAAGCACTTATGGCGGGCGGCTGCATGCCAATCGCGTCGGCGAAGAAAAGCGGCTGATTCAAAAATTACATAGTGTTACGTCCCGTGGCGGCAAGGTATTGATTCCGGCTTTCGCCCTGGGCCGCGCCCAGGAGGTGATTCAGATTCTGCTCGCCCATGCCGATGAACTGGACATTCCGGTTTATGTCGACGGCATGGTGCGCACCGTCTGCGACGCCTATCAAAGGTTCAGCGATATCCTGCCGAAATCGGCTGTGCGGGCAGCGAGAGATGACCATCTCTTCTTTCGTAGGAATATACGTCCCATTCGCAGCCGTCAAGAGCGGCTGGAAGTCGCGCTAAGCGAGCAGCCTTTGGTCGTCGTCGCTAGCAGCGGGATGCTCACCGGGGGCGCGTCTGTGGCTTATGCCCGCCATTTTGCGCCAGGGGAAGCGAATGCGATCCTGATGACGGGCTATCAAGATGAAGAGGCGCCGGGACGTTTCTTGCAGCGTTTGATGCAAGAACGGCAGCGGGGCGAATCGCCGACCTTGAAGCTAGACGGCGCGACGGTAAAAGTACGCTGCGAGATCGATACCTATGCGCTCTCGGCGCATGCCGATGAAGCGGAGTTGGTGAGCTTTGCCGAGGCGCTGCGAGCCGATGACATCATGTTGGTGCATGGGGATGCGGGCGCGAGACATAGTTTAGCCACGGCGCTGCGACAACGGGGACGGTCGGTGGCCACGCCGCGCATCGGCCAGACCAAGACCATGATTTATAGAGCGCGACCCTGGTCAGTCGGCAAGGTGAAAAACGGCGGCGAAGCCGGCTCGGTGGATTTGCGCCGCCTGTGGCAGTCGCTCAAGGATCAGGCGGGCGATCACTTCAGCCTGCGCGAGTTGTCGCAAATCTGGTGGGGCGCGACCGAGCGCCAGGATGAACTCGGGGCAGCCCTGCAAAGCGACAAGAACTTGTATTTCGCGGCCGACTGGCGCGATAAGAAGTCCTATCGGGTCAATACGGACGAGCAGGTCAAACGCTCGCAAATCAGTCGCGCGATCATGCTGGCCAACCCTGATATCGTCGGTAAGCTGATTGTCATGCGCGACAGCAATGGTCAAGTCAGGCTGGCGGTGGTAACAGGCGCCGACATTGACGGCTTCACAGCGATTGTCCATCAGCAGCGCGGGACCCGTCATCCGGGCGATGCTCTGCTTTGGGTGATTGACGATTGGTCCAGTGGAAACAGGGGCAAAAACACGCGGGCTGGCTTGTCAGGCTTGTTGAAGCGCGCTCGCGGGCTCAAGGGGCGGCTGCTGCCCTATAGACGCCGCGAGGAGCTGGTGAGAGCCGGGAAACCTGTATTGCCGCAGACATTGCTGCCAGAGCCGCTGCCCGAAGGCGTCGACGCCAGGCTCGCGCTGACGGCGATTGTGCTAGCCCTGGCCGAAGACGCCGCTACTTTGGAACAGGATGGCTTGCTGCCCCATCGCGCCCTGGGGCATGGACCGGTCGACCAAAACGAAGCGCGCGAGCTGGCAATGCGGTTGATACCGGCGGAATCGCGCCTGCGCAAGGTGGGCATGGTGCGCCATCGCCGACGTTTGACGCTCAGCTTCGATTTTCCCGGTCCGGCGCAAAAGCGTTTTGCCCAACAGATTGAAGAGCTGAGCCTGGAATCTGGCTGGGAGGTGCAAGTGAAGCCCAGCACCAATCAACTGGCGCTCGGTTTGGTGGCTGAAGAACTATTGCCCGAAGGGACCACTGTCCACAAAGGTCCAGCCTATTTCATAAACAAGGGGCAAGTGCATTATGACTTGCTGAATATCAGCGAAGAACAGTCGGCTGAATTGCGCAGGCAGTTCCGGGAAATCACCGGCTTCGACCTGATTATCAGCAGCAAGAGCGGCGCGCCGGCGGCGGGGGAAGCCACTGCCGCGCCCGCCGATGTTGAGCGGTTGGAGATCAATGCCGCCTACGGGCTCATTCGAGCGCGCCTGAAGGGCTCTGGTTTGGGCAAAATCAGCCTTAAACAGGGACAGATCGTATTAGGATTTGTCTCTCCGCAGGTGGGCAAACGTTATATGGAAGAGATCAACCAATTGGCGGAAGAAACCGGCTACGACTTGGTCATCAGCCCGTATCCCAATCAATATGAAATCTTGCAGGTCGCCAATCGACTGCTGCGCGAGAACAACTGGCTGATTAGCAAGGGACCGGGCATCCATGAAGATCAAAGCGAGCTGCGCCTGGTACTAACAAAACCGGTTCCCGCGGAGCAGGTAGAGACTTTCAGCGAAAAGCTGGAGGCGCAAACGGGATTCAAGCTGGTTGTTCAAACGTAGGAAACACTAAGCGGGCTCGCTGCCAGCAGACTGCCGTCGATGGGCAAGACAATTCCCGATATCCAGCGCGACTCGTCATTCGCCAAGAACAGAGCCGCCCAAACGACATCCCAGGCATCGCCTTCTGTGCCCAGGTGACCTGGCGCGATGCAATTGGCGCGGATATTGTCGGGTCTGTGGCGCGCCACTGTCACGCGCGTCAATTGCGCCTGTTTAGTCCATGGAAGCGCCGCCGGTTACCGAGAGCGACAGCCCGGTCAAAAACTCGGACTGATCGGAGGCCAGGAAGGCGGCCATGTTGGCGATGTCGCTGGCGAGCGCCATTCGCCCTATGACCGTATTCTTTGTGGCGCTTTCAATCATGGCTTGTCGCTGGGCGGTGGGGCTGAGGCCGGCTGGGGCCAGGGCTTTTGCCATATCGTCAATGCGCTCGGTTGCGATCAAGCCCGGACAGATGGCGTTGACATTGATGCGATGCGCTCCCAATTCATGCGCCAAAGCCTGGGTAAAGCCGCAGACAGCGAACTTCGAGGCGCAATAAGCAGCATAGCGCGGGACGCCTTGTTTGCCCGCTTGTGAAGAGATATTGATTATCTTGCCGCCCTGTCCCTGGGCAATCAACGCGCGCGCCACCGCCCGGCTGCAAAGAAAGACGCCCTTAACATTGACATTATGGACCAAGTCCCAGGCGGATTCTTCTAGCTCCACCACCGGTACGCGGTCTTTGCCGGCCGGCGCGCCGGCATTGTTGACCAAAATGTCGATGCGCCCGAAATGCTTGATTGTGTCCGCCACCATGAGCTCGACGTCGTCGGCATTGGTCACATCCGCATAGACCCCCAGCGCGCTGCGGCCAAGGTCCTCGATTTCCGCCGCCACATCATCCAGGCTGCCGCGCCGGCTCTGCGTCCGCGCCAGGTCATTTACCGCCAGGTTCGCGCCTTCTTGCGCCAGCCGCAGCGCGATCGCGCGCCCCAGCCCATCTCTTCCCGCAGCGCCGGTTACCAGCGCGACTTTGCCGCTCAGGTCGTACATTTGCCCTCCGGTATAGAATCGTCTAGCGCAAGATCCGTTGATCGCTCAGGTCTTTGCCGCCGACCGATTTTGTCAGGCTCGCGCCGAGATATTCAAGTATTTCGAGGCTGGCGAAGGCATTGACGATATTGTACTGCGTGGGCATATCTTCCCAGCGCGCCGGGTGAAATTGAAGATTTCCGGAACCGACATGCCGTTCCAGAACCCGCCGATTCGGGGTCGCGGCCGGCGTCATCACAGCGTAGGCGACATCGGCCGCGCCCCATTCGCCGGTGCGCGGCATATATTTATAATGCAGGATGCCGTCGCCGCTTTGGCTCTTCAGCGCCGCCTGAATTTCCGCGTCGCTTTGCTGTCGCAGATCGCTGATGCGCAGGTCGAGGAATTTGAAGCTCAACCAGCTTGCCGTCACATGATGCTCGCCGCGCAGGACGGTCGGCGCGGGCAATTCACAATAAATCTTGGAAAAACCCAGTTCCTCGCGCCCGGTGATGATCGGATCCGTCAAGTTTTCCCAGAGCACGGTCAGCAGGCTGCCACGGACATGGTCGACCTCGCCGTCAAAGCGGACGGGAAAAGATAGTCCGAGCGTGTTGTAACCGCGCCCCGCCAGCCATTCGATTTCGGTCATATAGGTCGCGTTGACGGTGACGACGGGCGCGCCGTCCAGCGCGAAGCCCGGCGGCAAAAAGGCTTCCAGTTGGACCGCCTGCGTGAGGAAGGAGACCGCGATGGCTGTCGCGCGCGGATTATCGCGGCATTCGAAGGTTCTGCCGTCGGGACTTTGCCGCGGTCCCATGCGCGGACCGAAGTGCGTCGGCATACGGTACATTTTCGACCGGTCGAATTGATAGGTCACAGCTAATCCCCCTGCGTTTGGATTTCTGAGTCTTGGTCAGCGCGCGGCGGCGAAAGACGAATCAGCACATAGCCGGCCAGCCCGTATACTACCGCAGCGACAATTTGGAAACCATGCAGGACGATGCCGATTGCCGCGGCTTCGTGGCCGGCATAGCCGGCGAAGCGCGTAAGCCCCGTCCACCAGGCGGTCTCCACGATGCCGAAACCGCTGAGCGTGAAGGGGAAAGCCGACCCAAACATGCCTAGGCTGATGACTGTGATGACGATGGGGAGCTCAGCCTCCAAGCCCACCGCCCGCAGCAAGATATAGTTGGTGAGGAAGGAGCTGGTATAGGTAAAACAACTGATGAACATCGCCGAGAAGAATAGCCGCGGTTGGCGAATGCGGTCAAATTCCGCAGCCAGATCGCTCAATTTTGCTTGGGCGGCGGCGAAGAATGAAGCCGGGTTGTCCGTTCCAAGAACGGGCATTCGCTGCGCGATTCTCAAAGCCAGGCGCAGCAAGCTCCCGGCGTAATAGAGGCTGACGACCGACGCCAGGAACACGGACAATACCCCAGCCATCAATGTGTCTCGCTGGGCGGCGAACTGCTCGCCGCTCATGAATATGCCGAATGCGAAGACCAATACGATGATGAGCAGTTCCAGGACGCGCGCGCCAAACAAGCTGCCTAAGCCTTCTTGCATGGTGTAGTTGAGCCGCGTCTTCAGCAGGATCACGTAGGAGATTTCCCCCAGCTTAAAGGGCACGACGCGGACCAGACCGTTGTGATAGAGCGTGATGGGAATCAGCAAACGCATGGGCGATTCGCGCTTGTCCAGCAAGACACGGAAGCGCAAGGCGCGTAACAGGTTGAGCGTCAGATAGACCAAGAGCGCCCCGATCCAACTCCAGGTCGGTATGCGTCTGATTAGCTCTGCCAGGTCCGCGCCTTGCAATTCGTTGACCACAAAATACAACAGGGCAATCGTGATCAGGACACTCAGGAGGCGCAAGGTCAGTTGACGGCGCTGGCTGTTTTTCGCCGCCGATTTGCCTTGGACCTTGATTGCGGCGCTGGGAGCCTCAGACGAGGCGGCGTCTTGATACCAGTGGGAAAGATCGCGCCCGAGCAAGTCGCTGAGTTTGTCGATATCGCTTTGGAAGTCGCGCGCAAGCCGCTGCCGCAAGTCGGCAGTCAGGGGCGAGCGCCGTTCATATTTGGTATAGGCTGCGATGACGCCTTTCACCGCCCGCGTCCGGTAAGACATAGGCACCAGCGAGTGCGTCGTCGCCAGGTAGGTCAGGCGGTCTTTTAAGAGCATCAGCGAGAAACCGCTGCTGACGATCGACTTTTGCAGCCACTCCAGGCGGACCTCTTTGTTGGGATTGACGATATCGAAAGTGGTCTGGAAGTCGCTGTCGATATCCAGGAATTCGAGTATGTCGCGATAGACGGCTGCCGTGTCGGTCTTAAAATCGTCGAATATGACAACCTTGACATTGTCGCGGCCAAAGAGCTCGAAATAGCGCGGCACTTGTTCGTAGAAACGCGCCATGTCGCGGTAGTACAAGCCGCTGATGCAATGCGCCGCGCGGCGGATACGCTGGCCCCGCCGGCGCTCTGGCTCGGCGGCCAGCGCTTCCTCGAAGGTTTCGATCTGCTCGTTGCCGCTGTAACGGAATTGCGACCACATGGAATACATCATGTCGACCGGGTTGCGCAGCATGATGATGATCTTGGCTTGCGGGTCGTAGGCGTGGATCTCTTCGGCGGCGCGCTGGCTGAACAAATACCAGGGCGATGATTCCCCGATGCGCTTTTCGCCGCGCGCGTCGCGGAAGAGTTTCAGGTAGCGTTCCGGCTGACCGCGAAATTGCCGAAAGCGCGAGCCCTCCAAGTCCGACCCAAAATAGTGCGGTTCTTTGTAGAAGGGCATGAAGACATCGGGATGCCGCTGCAGATATTCGTGCAGCGAAGTCGTGCCGCATTTGGGCGCGCCTACGATGAAGAAATTCGGCTTTGCTTTGTTCGCGGCTGTCCCGCTATGAGAGATGGCTTGGGCGCGCTGCATCCTGGACCGAGCGA
This sequence comes from Phototrophicaceae bacterium, assembly GCA_965232245.1. Lineage (GTDB taxonomy): Bacteria > Chloroflexota > Anaerolineae > Aggregatilineales > Phototrophicaceae > UBA6055. The sequence continues at coordinate 232,740 of CBDDPG010000002.1, forward strand.
TTCTCTTGAGTCGATACGACGGGATTATAGTACAGTTTGCCGATGTTGATAGTCTGTCAGGGCGCGACTATCGCGCGGACCGATTCGGTGACGGGGCAGCGTGGATTCATACTCCGTAAGGAAATCTGCTATGCTTAAGAATAATCTGCGCGAAACTGTATTTTCGGAGGCTGGCATGTCCAAGAAGAAGCGGGATGTATCCGAAAAACCGAAACGTCTGAAAAAGAAGTTCTACGAGAATGAATTGGTCCGCCTGCAATTTGAACTGGTGAAGTGGCAGTATTGGATCAAGCAGCAGGGCATGCGCGTGATGATCACCTTCGACGGGCGCGACGCCGCGGGCAAGGGCGGCACCATCAAGCGCATCATGGCGCCGCTGCAGCCGCGTGATATTCGGCTGGTCGCGCTAGGCAAACCTTCTGACCGCGAGCAAAGTCAATGGTACTTCCAGCGCTATGTGAGCCAATTGCCGGCCGCCGGCGAGATCGTGCTCTTCGACCGCAGTTGGTATAACCGCGCCACGGTCGAGCGGGTGATGGGCTTTTGCAGCGATCGGCAATACTGGAACTTCTTGCGCGACGCGCCGATCTTCGAGCGCCTGTTGATCAACGATGGGATCATTTTGCTGAAGTATTGGCTGTCGGTCGACGACGATGAGCAGGAGCGGCGCTTTCAAGAGCGAGCCGCCAACCCGATGCGCCGCTGGAAGCTAAGCCCGATCGACCTGGAATCGCGCAATCGCTGGGTGGCTTATTCCAAAGCCAAGGACCTGATGATCGAACATACCGATATCCCGGAATCGCGCTGGCGGCAGATCAATTCCAACGACAAGCGGCGTCTGCGACTGAATATCATACGGAATATCCTGGAGGCGATACCCTACGAAGATGTCATCCCCGGACCGATGAAATTGCCGGATTTGCCGCCGCGACACTTCGATTACGAGCGTCCGCCGCGCGACTATCAGTACATCATCGCCGATCGCTACGCGGATATGTAGGGACCTAAGGTTCAGAGCAATCGCGTCAGATTATCTCCGTAACCACCGAGGACACCGAGAAAAGTAGGTAATAGGTTAAATCTCGGTGTTGACGGTCGGTGTCTACGCGTCCCGCGCTTAAGAAAAGTGGGAAGCTACTTCTTCCCGGTGGCAAGCTTCTTGCGCGTTTCGCGCAGGGCGATGGCGGGCAGGCTGTCCGAGCGCGCATCAAGGTAAGCGGCGATGGCGCCGCGGTGCTGCTTGATGCCCTTGCGCAGCAGCCAGGATATCGCCTTGGCGACGCGCTTGCCCTTTGCCGCGCAGAGCCGATCAATCAACCTTAGCGACAGATTCAAAATGCGATCGTCGTCCGACTGGCTGATGGGCGCGGTCAGCAGCACCAGGGCGGCGCGCTGTTTATTGATGTTGTCGTCAGCCGCCAGCGATTCCAGCAGGTCCCGCCAGCCCTCCCAGTTCGCCAGCAGATCTCGCGCGGTAAAGACGGTTTGACAGGTGCTGTCAACCTCCGCCCAGCCCTCGAGCAAGCCTAGCCAAGCGTCCAATTGATCGAGGGGCAACTGCCGCCGGTAACGCGGGAATTTTGCCAGTAAGGTTTGCGGGGCGCAGCGCTCTTCGTAGGAGGCGCCTTGGTAGAGCGAATCGATGAGCGCGCGCCAGTCTTCATAGCGCAGGTCGCGGTTGGCGGCGATAAAATCGAGCATGATGCGGCGGCGCTGGTCGTTCTTGAGCCCGTACCAGCGCCGCCGCGTGCCGAGATGTTCTGGACGCTGCGTGGTTTGCCCGCGGCCGGGTTGGGTGGTCTGAAATTGTTCGAGCAGGAATCGGTGCTGGGGGTTCATGATGAAGTAATGGCGCCAAAGGGACGGCGCGCCGATCCGCTCTCGAGAGTGTATGGTTTACTGCCGGTCGGCTAGAGCAGGCGCTTCAACGGGATGTTGCGGCGCTTGAGAAATTCCATGAAACCGATCTTGTCGATGGTCTTGATTTCTTTGGCAGTGATTTTGACGCGGACCCAGCGGTCCAGCTCGGGCACGTAGATGCGCTTGTTTTGCAGGTTCGGTTTGAACTGGCGTTTGACGGTGTTGAAGGCTTTACTGCGCGATTGGCCGAAAAGCGGTTTGACGCCGGTTATTTTGCGTTTGCCGGGCATGATCGTGCTCCCCATTTGTCGCGCGACTTCGCGTTCCGTTGCCGGGCGCTGGAGCGAATTGGCGCGTGTCTTGTCGATTGCAGGCGACGTATTTTAGCGCATGGCTGGGCTTTGTCGAGGGTGTGTTGTATTTCCGCGCGCGGTTGCGGTTGGGGCGGCGAATGATCAATGTATACGTTACTATGGGCTTTCAACGATCAGGATGCCCAGCGGCGCGCGCGCATCGACATAAGAAGTACCCTGCGCATTACTGGCTTGCAGCCGTATCTGGTCGCTTGCGCGATAGAGCCCTGTGTACACTGCGTACCGCCCGGGCGCGAGGTCGGCCGGCAGGGCTACCTGCCAGGTTTCTGCGTCTGCAAGCCCACTATACCACAGCCGGGTTGGCAAGCGCGGACCGAGCGGCGGCTGATCATGGACCCACCAAGCGCCGCTATCTTCATGACCAAAATGCAGAAACTGTACGATGTCTTCGAGTTCCTCTTTATCAGCGCGCCAGGCAAATGAGACAGGCGCTGTCTCGCCGGCTTGAGCGCGTTCGGGCAAGTCGGCAGCGTCGAGAGTGAAGCCGTTCTCAAATCTGGCAATAGGAACGGACGCGGCGGCGACGGTTTCTGCAGGCAGGACGAATTCGCTCAGGATGACTTGCGTATCACTAAGCAAGGGGTGATCGCTGGAAATGATTTTCTGGGGCGCGTAAGCATCGCCCTCCTCGCGCCAGAGGCTCAGCACCAAAAGAAACGCGCGATTGCTTGGTAAAGGAGCGGGAAACTGAATCGACAAGCGTTGTTTGTAGATCCAGAAAAAATAACCCCGGCCGGTAATGTTCCAACGCTGTTTGCGACTTGCGGAGGCATCCGCTCCAGCGAGGGATTCCCCTGTGGCTTGATCAAGAATATGAAGAGAATAACCTAAATTGCTGTAATCGTGCCACGCGCCCGCTGACGCGAACAAATCCAAAGCTAAGGCGCTTTCGCTGCGGTCAACTCGGTAAGCGTGAAGTTCCGCCCCCGGCGCGTATTTTATGGATATTGGCTGATGGAAGAATCGAAAGTCGAGAAATGTGACGAGGTAAGTTGGATTGAGAATGACAATCCATAATAGTGGCAAGGCGAACAACAGGATGCCAACGCGTGGACCTGGCCGCCGGCTCGCACTGGAAAATATGCCTAGCGCCGCGATCAGCGTTAGCCATATACCCAGGAATTCCAAGGATTCTTCTAGGATAAAGAGTTGGCATCTGCCAGCTTCGGGCAAGAATCCTAACAGGCTGCAGGTCGCTGGAAACCGCAAAAGTTCAAGCGCCAGAGCAATCGCACCACCCTTAAAATTCAGGTCATGAGGGTTCTTAAAGGGCTATAAATGGATTATCGCAAAAATGCATGAACTTTTCTGACACCTTGTAGACTTTAATGAACCCGAAATTGATTCTGGTGCGATTGCTCTGTTCAAGCGCTATAGCGCCTATGGCGCTTATCGCCAAGCCGGTGAGCAAGCAAATATGCCATTTCCGCAGCTGCAGTGGCGTGCGTATGGCAACAAGCAGGGTTGCCGCGGCGACCGCTGCGCCGATCATCGCGTAGAATATCTCCCAATACTCGATCCGCTCGTGTACCAGGAAGAATTCATCCCAGGCAAAGAAGAGGAAAACCAGGCCAATGCCGGCCAAATAAAGGCGCTGTGAAGCCCGCCAAGCCCGGGGAAGCAAGGCGGTGACACAAGCGACCGCGCTTACCAGCGCCAGTTGCGTCGATGCAAGGGCAGCTGCGATATTCCTTTCCTGGTTTAGATCCCAGAACCAGCGCTCGAAATCCGATGCGGGTTTGATTTCCAGCGACAGCGCGATGACCAGTATTTGCGCCACTAAGAACAAGCTGGCCAACAGTCTGGATGTTATCGACAGGTGCGGGATCAGCCGCCAGTAAACAAACAGGCATGTCGGAACATAGAGCAAGCAAATCAGGATACGGATTAATGTCTCAATCGAAACCACGATTTCCCTGCTTTGCGTCGACTCCGGCTGGTAATTGCTGACCCCGACAAACGGGCATGTTATTCTTTATGCGGTCTTCTCACGAGATTACCTTGCTCAATAATCATTAACCCCAGTGGGAAACTTACTTCAATTTCGGGCGCGCAACTGACGGATACAAGCGCTTGAGCCCTTTCCAATTTGCGCCTTGTATACACTTTTAATCGCCCAGTCGCAAGCTCAGCAGGAACCTAATCATACCCAGAATATCTATGAGGCGCCTGAAAGCCCGGCCACCGCGACAGGTTCACGTTACCGCTTGTTTGATGGTAAAGTACATTATCGATCCGTCAAACGCGATTAGCCCGTTCGACATGGAAAAACTTGCGCAGTTCGACCAGCCCGATGGCAACCTTCAAGAAAGCATAAAAGCCGCTCTGCAACCGGCCGTTTTGTTCCGGTCCCTGTTTGCCAGCGCCACCATCTGGCTGCTCATGGCCAGCGCGATGCCTTCGTATTCCAGGCTGGTTTTCCAGGACAGGCTGGCCGGCTATTTTACCGCCGGGCTGGGCATTGTGCTGGTTAGCCAAATCGGCGCTATCTTAATCACGGCTTTTTTTAGTTCGGATCACGCGACGCTGGTCATCCCGCAAAGCCCCACGGCTGTGATCCAGGGCATGATCGCCGGCAGTGTGATGGCTGCCGCGCCCAGTGATATGCCGCCGGATGCGCTCTTTGCCCTGGTGCATGTGATGATCGTGCTGTCGGCGGTTCTCACCGGGGGCTTTCTCGCTCTACTAGGCTTTGCGCGCGCCGGGGACTTGATCCGCTATATCCCCTATCCCATCGTCGGCGGCTTTATGGCGGGTTTGGGCTGGTTGATTTTGAACGCCGGTTTCACAGTGATGACCGATCTGAGACTCAACCTGGAATCCCTGCCCCAGCTTATGGAGGGCGACGTCTTGGCGCGCTGGCTGTCGGCGGCGATTTTTGCCCTGTGCGTCCTGGCGCTGCAGGCTCGCGCCAAGAGTCTGATGGTCATGCCGGGCGTCATCATCGTGTCTTTCATCCTGTTTTATGCCTGGGTTTATTTTGGGCTTGGCGATGTCGACGCCTTGGCGGGGGCGGGCTGGTTCCTGCCAGAAGTGTCAGGCGCGATCCCCTGGCGCGCGCCCGATTTCGCAGCTATCGCGCGGATTGATCAGTCCATGATCGCGGCGAGCGCCGGCGGCATCGTGACCTTGATAGCCGTCTGTACGCTGAACCTGTTTTTTAGAGCCAGCGCGCAGGAACTTGTCGTTGACCGCGAGTTGAATTTCAATCGCGAATGTAAGGTCAATGGCATCGCGAATCTGGCCGCGAGCTTGTCCGGCGGCGGAATCGTGGCTTATCACGCCCCCGCATCCACGGCGCTGGTGCACGAAATGCGCGTCTATGGCAGATTGGTGGCTGTCATTCTCTCTTTCATGTTTTTGCTGACGCTCTTCTTCGGCAGCGCCTTATTCTCGCTTGTTCCGCGCTTCATCCCCGCGGGACTCTTGATGTTCTTTGGCTTGCAATTTCTGAAGGAGTGGCTCGTAGACAGCTGGTCCAAGCTGCCGCGCCAGGAGTATGCCGTCGTTGTGGTGATCGCCTTGGTCACCGCTTTTTTCGGCTTGTTGACGGGTATCGCCGTCGGCATCGTGGTGGCGGTCGCTTTCTTTGTCTTTGAATACAGCCGCATGCAAGTTATCAAACAAGAGTTTTACGGCGCCTTCCACCGCAGCAATCTCGACCGATCCTTCGCTCAAAATCAGATGCTGCAAAACGAGGGCGACAAGATCCTGATCTTGCGCTTGCAGGGCTTCATTTTCTTTGGTACCGCCTATGGCTTCTATGAACATGTCAAACTGCGCATCACGGAAAGAGCAGCCGACCCGGTAAGGTTCCTCATCCTCGATTTTAAGGCGGTCAGAGGTTTCGATTATTCAACAGTCCAGGACTTCAAAAAACTCAAACGGTTCACCGACCGACATGGCATTGACCTGCTGCTGTCGCAGGTCCTGCCCCATCTGCAGTTGCTATTGGCGGATAGCGGAATCGCCGAGCGGGAGCCCAGCCAGCCTTCGCTGTTTGACGACCTGGATCATGCCTTGGAATGGTGTGAAAACACCTTGCTGACGGACGCGAATTTGCTGGACAGCGTCCGTGTCCCGGTGGAAGAGCAGCTCGCGCAACATGCGATGATCGAAAGTCGTGATGTCAGCGCCCTGCGCCGCTATCTGGAGCGCATAGAAACGAGGGTTGGCGACACGGTCTTTGAACAGGGCGACGCCTCCGACGACCTGTATTTCATAGAGACGGGACGGGTGGATGTGCTGCTGCGCTTGCCAGACGAGAGCCTATTGCGCTTGCGCAGCATGACCGCCGGCACGGTCATCGGCGAAGTCGGGTTCTATTTGAACAAAGCGCGCGGCGCTTCTGTCGTTGCGACGGAAGCCGGTGTGCTGCAGCGGCTCAGCCACAAAGCGCTGCAGCGCATGGAAGAGACTGATCCGCAGACCGCGTCAGCCATACACATCCTCATCTCTTGCATACTGGCGGATCGTCTGTCGTCCAGCAATCGCGTCATTCAGGAATTGTTGGACTAGGGACCAGAGACGATCAGACGCCGACTTCGCGCCCGGTCAAAGAGCGCTTGATTTGCAACGGGCATCTATGCCGGCGAGCCTTTCGTCAACTGCTAGAAGCGTCCATCCACTTGAGCGCGTCTTTGGCAAAGTAGCTGATGATCATGTCGGCGCCCGCGCGCTTGATGCAAGTCAGGCTTTCGAGAGCGGCGCGCTCCAGGTCAATCCAGCCGCGCTGAGAAGCCGCCTGGATCATGGCGTATTCGCCGCTGACTTGATAAGCCGCCGTTGGCTGCGTGTACTGCTCGCGCAGGTGGCTGAGCACATCAAGGTTGGGCAGGGCCGGTTTGATCATGATGATATCGGCGCCTTCCTCGATATCCAGCGCAATCTCCTTGAAAGCCTCGCGCTGATTCGCCGGGTCAAGTTGATACTGGCTGCGGTCGCCAAATTGCGGCGAGCTATGGGCGGCGTCGCGGAAGGGACCATAAAAGGCGCTGGCGTATTTGATGTAACTCATGATGGCGACCTGCTGCGCGCCGCCGCTGTCCAATGCCGAGCGTATGGTCCCGACCCCGCCATCAATCATGCCGGATGGCGCGATGATGTCGGCGCCGGCTTGGGCATGCGCCAGCGAAGCTCGCTGCAGCAAGTCCAAGGTGTGATCGTTGTGCAAGTAGCCGAGGGGCAAAGCTGGATCGTAATGCGGATTATCAGGCTTATTGATGATGCCGCAGTGCCCGTGATCCGTGTATTGGCAGAAACACATATCCGATATGACTAAGAGATCGGGATCGGTGTCCTTTATCACGCGGATTGCTTGCGACACGATGCCGTCTTCCGCGAAGTTTTCACTGCCGCGCCAGTCTTTGTGTTCCGGGATGCCAAAGAGCAGAATGGCGGGGATGCCAAGCGCGGCTATTTCCCGCGCTTCTGCCGTCAGATTGTCCAGGGACAATTGGTGTACGCCGGGCAGTGATTCAACCGGCAGCTTGAGGCCCTCGCCGTGGCGCACAAAGAGCGGGTAGATAAAATCATCGGGAGCCAAAGCCGTTTCGCGGACCAGGCGGCGCATATTATGCGACAGCCGCAGGCGCCGCGGACGCAGCTTCAGATTGGCATGCCAGGTTGCCATAACGGGCTTTCTCCTGTCCAGCGCGCTTGTAACAGCTTCAACTTTAATTTTACAGCGGATGTTGCCGTTTTGGTATTTCCCAGGTGCGAATGGCAGGGCAATCGCTTCAAAATGATGGCGGACGAAATGACGGGAATCTAAACTGAAAATTAACTACAGAGTACGCAGAGGGTCGCGTAGACACTGACCGTCAGCGCAGAGAAAAGCATAAAATGTCATATTTCAGCGGTGTATTTTGGTGAAAAAAACGTCTCTCTAGTGACCTTTGCCTATTCCTAAGCCGCGAATTTAGTTGAATAGTCGTCTAAACTACTAAAACTCTAGTAAAACCAAGAAAGTAATGCAAATTATTATGGGGATGTGTAGGGGCGACCTATCAGGTCGCCCGACGTTGCTACGTTTAGATTTCGGGCGACATGGTATGTCGCCCCTACATTTAGACCCGTCGTCGAGTTTTACATGACTAACTTGGCATTACTCTGTGTCGGAGGGCTGTGTCTACGCGCCCCTCAGTAAAACCAAGTAAGTAATGAGAATATGAGCATGTTCCTCTCTAACCCCATCCCCAGCCCTTCCCCAAAGCATTGGAGAAGGGAGTCAGCCGCAAAGTAATCGGTCTCATTAGAATGCAAAACTTCCCCCCATTGCAATGGGGGGACTGAGGGGGGTTAAAAGATTTCATGAATTTTTGCATGACTAACTTGGATCTACTTCTGCGTCCTCTCTGTTGAAAAATATTGAAGCGATTGCCCTGTGAGGATAACCCGGCTTGTAGTAGCGGGCGGGAGTTTGCGCTACACTAGCGGCAGGGTGACGAATCGATTTTCAAGGACAATCAGCGACTATGTAGCGTGCGCTTCTTTCAGACTCAAAGGCGCGCCTGCAGCCAATGAGTGAACGACCTGAAATGAATATCTAAACGAAGAGAGCAAAAGGCAAGGGAAATGAAACTGGGGCTCGGTCTGTACCGTCACATGCTGAATCGCGACAATTATCGTTTTGCCAGGCAAGCCGGCGCGACGCATATCGTCGCCCACCTCACGGATTACTTCGGTCCAGGCAATTTGTCCACAGCCAGCGGCGATGAAGATTGGGGACGGGCTGCGAGCAGCGCCTATTGGACTTACGACGAGCTGCGCGCCCTGCGCCAGGAAATCAATGACGAGGGATTGGAGCTGGCGGCGCTGGAAAACCTCGACCCGGGCCATTGGCACGATGTCCTGTTGGATGGACCCAGAAAGCAAGAACAACTGGAAAATATCAAGCGCACGATCCGCAATATGGGACGCGCTGGCATCCCCTGCATGGGTTATTATTTCAGCATCGCCGGCGTATGGGGTCGCGCGGAAATCCAATCAGCCAGGGGTGGCGCCACCGCTGTTGGCTTCCTGGAAAGCCAAGCGCCGGCGCAGACGCCGATACCCAATGGATCCGTCTGGAATATGGTCTTTGATGAAGCGGCGGCGCCCGGTTACCTGCCGGAAGTCTCGAGCGAGCAGATCTGGGGGCGGCTGGAAGACTTCTTGAAGAACATCGTACCGGTTGCCGAAGAAGCTGGCGTGCGCCTGGCTGCGCACCCTGACGATCCGCCGCTGCCGGTATTGCGCGGGATGGCGCGCCTGGTCACGCAGCCGCAGCATTATCAGCGCTTGTTGGATGTGGTACCCAGCCATCACAATTCCCTGGAAATGTGCCTGGGTACGATTTCTGAAATGCCGGAGGGCGAATTCGACATTTACGAAGCGGTGGATCGCTACAGCAAGGGGGGCAATATCTCCTACATTCATTTCCGCAACGTGCGCGGCAAAGCGCCCAATTACGAAGAGGTATTTGTGGACGAGGGCGATATCGACATGTTCCGCGTCCTGCAAATCTTGCATGAGAATGGTTTCGAAGGCGCGCTGGTTCCCGATCATACGCCGCAGATGACCTGCGGCGATCCCTGGCGGGCCGGCATGGCGCACGCCCTGGGCTGGATGAGCGGCTCGCTGAGCGCCATCCAGCGCGCTTGAGAGCGATTAAGCGAGGGCTGCTTGTATCGTTGCCGGACGCTTGCCCGATGACAGGGTCTTGCGCTAGGATTCGACCTGCGAAAGGAGGCAGTCTATTGCTGAAGTCCTATTGTGGCAAAAGCGGCAAGTATCGTTAACTTGGCAGGAGAGGAACGTATCTGATGAAGACAAGAAAAAGAATGATTTTGCTGGTATTGCTAGGGCTGTTCGCCTTGTTGATCGGGCCCATGGGCGCGCTGGCGCAGGACGAAGACGCCATGATGGAAGCGGACGCGATGATCCGCGCATTCGACGCGGAAATGATGCCGGAAGGTTGGGAGCTGCCGGCTTCGATCGGTCATGTCACCAACTATCTGGTGCACGAGTGGTACCAGAACGAGACCAAGGCGGAAGCGGCAACTGCGGAGAAATACGGCATCGAGTTCTCGATCAACGACGCCAATCTCGATTTGCAGGCTTCGCTGGCCGCGGTGGACGATTATGTGGCGCAGGATGTCGGCGCGCTGGTCTTCACGCCAGTGGACGAGGCGGCATCGTCCCCCGCGATTCGCCGCGTCGCCCGCGACCGCACGGTCGTCTGTGAAGGCACAGCCGTGGTCGGCTGCGCGACCTTGGTCGCGATCTCGGACTACACAGCCGGCTTCCAGGTTGGCGTTTGGGCTGGTGAATATGCCATGGAAAACTTCGATGGCGAAGCGCGGGCTCTCGATATCGGCTTGCCCGCCTTGACCTCGACGGTGGCGCGTTCCAACGGCTTCGCCGATGGCTTGCATTCGGTATTGCCCGAAGGCGAGATCGTCCAGAGCGTGGATGGCGCGGGCTCGAAAGACGTTGCCGTGCAAGTATCCGCGGACGCCTTGACCGCCAACCCCGATGTCAACATCATCTTTGGCATCAACGACGATTCGGCGCTGGGCGGCTTGCAGTCCTATATCGCGGCTGGTTTGGATACGGACAACTTGCTGGTCGTTGGCTTCGGCTGCGAAGGCATCGCTTGCAAAGACGCGCTGCAAGAAGGCGGTCCCTACAAGGTATCCGCGGCCATGTTCCCCGAATATCAGGGGCTGCTGTTGATCAACGCGGCTGTCGCAGTCTTCAATGGCGTAGAGCCGCCACCGCAGATTTACGCGCCGTCCATGCCCATCACGCTGGATAACCTCTTCGATTACTACACGCAGGAAGAAGACGGCAGCTATACCGCCATGCTCGATGTCATCAGCGAGATCGAGATCGAAATCGCCGAGCCGCCGATGGAAGAATAGTTTCCTTCGATATGGGTCCGGGCAGCCTTGAGCGACTTTGTCGCCGGGCTGCCCGGGCTGTGAAAACAAGCCAGGCGGCGCTGGGGGCGGAGGCGCGGGACCCGCCGCCGGATTGATTGTTAATACACGAGGATTCTGGATGCTTGACAGCAGCGTGGAACCATCTGGCGCAGGGATTGGCAAGTTCCTGAACAAGGCGGCGCATTGGCTGCTGCATACCCAAGAAGGCGTTCTATTCGTTATCGTGGCGGCCATCTGGCTGTTCTTGACGATTCAGTCGCCCGTGTTTTTCACCGGACGCAATATCGGCGTTTTGCTGAGCCAGGTTTCCATGACGGCGATCACCGCGGTCGGCATGACCATCCTGCTCATCTCCGGCGAGATTGACGCGTCGGTCGGCTCGATGCAAGCCTTTGTCGGCGTGGTCGTCATGAGCGTTCTCAACAGCAGCGCGAACCTGGCTTTGGGCATCTTCGTTGGCTTGGCGATCGGCGTCGCGGTGGGCTTGATCAATTCGCTCATCTCCTTGCGGCTGGGCATCAATTCGCTGATTGCCACCCTGGCGATGCTGTCTATCGTGCGCGGGGCGGCTTTTGGCTTCACGGAAGCCTCCATACAAAACACGCATAAAATCCCTGCGTTCACCGAGATAGGCAACGGCTTTTTCCTCGGCGTGCCATGGCCCATCATATTCTTTTTCGCCGTGTTTCTTATATTTTATTTTGTGCTGTCCCGGACAACGTTTGGCCGCTTTGTGCATGCTGTCGGCGCCAATCCGGAAGCCGCGACCTTGGCTGGCATTCCCGTGCGCCTGGTGAAGCTGGCTGGCTTCGTTTTGACAGGCGTTTTGGCTTCCTTCAGCGCCATCATTCTGCTGTCGCGCTTGAATTCGGGCCAGAACGGCATCGGCGCCGGCTTCGAGCTGGAAGCGATCGGCGCGGTGCTCCTGGGCGGGACCAGCTTGAGCGGCGGCGAAGGCTCTATGGTGGGCACCTTCCTGGCTGTGCTGCTATTGGGCACATTAAAGAATGGCATCGTGCTGCTGGATATCAATTCGAGTTGGCAAGTCGCGGTCACTGGCTTGATCATCATCATCGCGGTCTTGCTGGACGCGCGCCGACGCCGGCGGCTGGGGCAGGATTAAGCCATGTCCAGCAATCAGCAGCCGCTTCTGCAGCTCACGGGGATCGCAAAAGAGTTCCCGGGCACCAAAGCGCTGAAGGGCGTGGATTTCAGCCTCTATGCGGGTGAAGTTCATGCGCTGATTGGCGAAAACGGCGCGGGCAAATCGACGCTGATCAAGATCATCGCCGGTCTATACCAGCAAGACGCCGGCACGATCGCGGTCGAGGGACTGACGGTCGATTTTCATTCTCCCGCGGATTCCCTGGCGCATCGCATCAAGGTGGTCTATCAAGAACTCGATCTGGTGCCCGACCTGAGCATTGCGGAAAATGTCTTTCTGGGCAATTTGCCGAAGAAAGCCCTGCGCGCCGTGGATTGGCAAGCGCTCTACTCCAAAACGAGCGAGCTCTTGCTCGATTTGGGTTTGCACATCGACCCGCAGGTACCCATCAGCGCGCTCACCGTGGCGCAGCAGCAACTGGTCGAGATCGCCCGCGCCTTGTCGCGCCAGGCGCAAATCATCATCATGGACGAGCCGACGTCGGCGCTGAGCCAAACCGAGATTGAAAGTTTGTTCGCGGTGATCCGCCGCTTGCAGGGGCGCGGCGTGGGCTTGATGTACGTATCGCACAAATTGGATGAAATCTATGCCATCGCCGATCGCGTTACGGTCTTTCGCGATGGCGAGCATATCGCGACGGAAGCGGTCGCGGATACCCAACATAGCGACCTGGTGACCTGGATGGTCGGGCGGGAGGTCAAAGACCTCTATCCGCGCAGCCCCGCAGTTCGCGGACCTGTCTTGCTCGAGGTCGACAGCGTAAGCGGCGGCAACATCGAGGATTTCAGCCTAAATGTTCATGCCGGCGAAATCGTCGCGGTATTCGGTTTGATGGGTTCCGGCGCGCACAATGTGGGGCGCCTGATATTCGGCAATATGCCCCGCAGCGGCAGCGTGCGACTAGGTGGCGAAGTCATTCACGCCAACGCGCCGATGGATGCCATTCGCAAGGGGCTGGGTTTTCTCACCGAGAATCGCAAGACCGACGGCCTGCTGCTGCCGCTCTCGGTCAAGGACAATATCACGCTGGTATCGGTCAATAACTATGCCAAGCTGATGGTGATCAACGGGCAAGAGGAGCGGCGAGCCACCACGGGCATCATTGACAAGCTCTCCATCAAGACGCCGGGCATCGCCCAGAAAATACGCTATCTGAGCGGCGGCAATCAACAGAAGTCGCTGATCGGGCGCTGGCTGCTGGAAGACCTGAAGGTGCTGATGTTTGCAGAGCCGACGCGCGGCATTGATGTCGGGTCGAAAGCCGAGATCTACCGACTGATGGATGATATGGCGCACCAGGGCATGGGCATCCTGGTCTTGTCCACCGAGCTGCCGGAGGTCATGGGCATCGCCGATCGCATCATCGTCATGCGGCAAGGCAAGAGCGTCGGGCGCTGGGTCGCGCGTGAAGAAGCCAATGAACAAGACCTGATGACCGCGGCCACGGTCCAAATGGAAAAAGTGATTTGAGAGAAGACGGGTAGAGTCATGGCAGTTATAAGCAAAGGACGTGGCGGCAATTCTAGCTCCGCGAGCAGGCTCTCGCGCTGGCTGCTGACGCGCGAAGCGGGACTGGTGATTCTGCTGCTCGCGGTGGTGGTCCTGTTCTGGATACTGGAGCCGAGCACGCGGCAGCAGCGCGTTTACTGGGATTTGCTGCGAGAAATCTCGCCGAATCTGATCGCCGCGATAGGCGTCACCATGTTGATGCTGGCCGGCGAATTCGACCTGTCAATCGGCTCTATGCTCGCTGTAACGGGCGTCACGACCATCGTCGTGTTTAACGGCACCGACAATATGTGGCTGGGCATACTGGCTGGCTTGGCCACGGGACCCATCGTCGGCAGCATCCACGGCTATCTGGTCACCCGGCAAAAGATGAACTCGCTGGTCACGACGCTGGGCTCGCTCTTCGCGCTGCGCGGCATGGTCTATGTCTATACCAACAAGACGCCGATAATCGATGAAAATGGCTTTTACGACTTCCAGGACGCCTACTATAACAATCTGGGGCCGGTGCCACTGCCCTTCGTTTTAGCCATCATATTGGTTGTTTTGGCGCTAATCGTGCTGACGCAGAGCGAGTTCGGCCGCAATATTTACGCCATCGGCGGCAACGAAACTGCGGCGCGCGTCTCTGGCATCAAGGTCAATCTCATCAAGTTCATCTTATTTGTGATTTGCGCCGGCAGCGCCGCTATCAGCGGTATGCTCCTCACCATGCAAACCGGCACCGGCTACTTCGACTCCGGTTCATCCGGCTTTGAATTGATCGTGATCGCCGGCGTGGTGCTGGGCGGCATCGCCTTGAGCGGCGGCAAAGGCAGCCTGGTCGGCACTGTGCTGGGCGTGCTCATCCTGGGCATGACGGCAAAGGGCTTGCGCTTGATGGGCGTGAACACCAATATGCAGTTGATGGTGACGGGCAGCATCATGATCCTGGCAGTCTTTATGCACAGTTTCCACGACCGCATCTCGATATTCAGAAAGCCTTAAGCAGAAAATCTTTAGAGGAAAAATATGACCTGCAAAGCGACGGAAATCCTGCTCGGCAAAACCTTGACCGCCCTGGTAATTGAGAATGAGCTCTTATCCGCCACTGTGGTGGTAGACAAGGGCGCCGACATCTACCGTCTCGTCTACAAGCCGCGGGACGTCGATGTGCTTTGGAAATCGCCCTGGGGCATCAAGGAGCAGGCGCGCGGCTTCGATTCCGCCTTTGATTCCGCTACGGCTTGGCTGGAAGCCTATGCGGGCGGCTGGCAGGTGATTTTCCCCAACGGCGGCGACGCCACTGTCTATAAAGGGGCGGCGCTGGGCTTCCATGGCGAAGCGTCCATGAAAGCCTGGGACTATGAAATCCTGAGTGAGAGCGGGGATGCGCTGGAAGTGAAGCTGGCTTGCAGCCTGTCGCGCAGTCCCTACCGCATCGAACGCTGGATGCGCCTTGAAGCGGGCAGCCCCGTCCTGCATATCCGCGAGCGCATCACCAACCAAGCCGGCGAAGCGATGGACTGCATGTGGAGCCATCACCCGGCTTATGGCGCGCCCTTCCTCAGCGAACATTGCGTCATTGATGTCGGCGCGCCCAACTTCGTCGCCGATGATCGCTATACCGGTTTCGCCAATCCCTTGACCCTCAGCCGGCGTTATCAATGGTCCCTGGCGGGAGAGCTGGATATGTCCCAAGTGCCCGGACCCGGCGAAGAGCGCGACATCTTGGCTTATTTTCAAGATTTCGCCTCGGGCTGGTATGCCATAACCAACCGGGAAATGGGCTTTGGCGTCGGCTTGGTCTGGGACGAGAGCGTCTTCCCCTATGCTTGGTTCTGGCAAGAATTAAACGCCTCGCCGGGCTTCCCCTTTTACAAGCGCGCCTATGTGATGGCGATAGAACCGGCTTCGTCGATTCCCGGGCAAGGCTTGACAGCCGTGATGGAAAAAACCGGCTCGCATTTGACCTTGCAGCCCGGCGAATCAAAAGAAGTCGAGATGAAAGCGGTGTTCTATGAATCGGACAAAGGTCCGCAAAAGATTGACGCCGATGGCGCGGTACATCTGAAGTAGCTAGTGAAATAAATTGCGGAGGGGGCAAACATGTCCGAACCTGTATTTAGCTTGGATCAGTTCAGTACACTGGTTGACGGATTGGATCATCCCGAAGGCGTGGCTTGGGGCGCGGACGGCAATTGGTACGCCGGCGGCGAAGCCGGGCAGATCTACCGCATCGCTGCCGACGGCAGCTTCTCGCAAGTGGCTTCAACCGGCGGTTTTGTCTTGGGCTTGGCTTTGGATGGGGAGCATAACATCTATGCCTGCGACCTGTCCGTGAATAAAGTTTTCAAGGTAAGCGCCGCCGGCGCCGTCAGCGTCTATTCCGCCGGGAGCGCCGAGCGCGGTTTCGTCGCGCCCAACTATCCGGTATTCACCGACAGCGGCGATCTATACGTCTCGAGCTCGGGCGGTTTCGACGAGAAGAACGGCTGCGTCTTTTTGATACGTCCCGATGGCGAAACGATCGTGGCCAGCGCAGCGCTTGATCACTTCCCCAACGGCATGGCGCTGTCGGCTGACGGGCGCGAGCTCTACGTCATATTGTCCAACATGCCCGGTATCGTGAAAGCCGCGATCCGCCCTGACGGAACGCTGGGCGAGCCGCAACTGGTGGTGGAGCTGCCGGGAACTGTGCCCGATGGCCTGGCTTTCGACGCGGAGGGCAACTTGTACATCGCCTGCTATGCGCCCAACAAAGTCTTGCGCTTCACTGCCGCCGGCGTCCTGGAGCTGGCGGCAGAGGATTGGCAAAGCGTCGTATTGTCCGCGCCGACCAATATCGCCTTCGGCGGGCCGGATATGAAATACGCCATCTTCGGCAGTTTGGGGCGCTGGCATTTGTCGATGCTCGAGATGCCGGCGCCCGGCGCTCGCCTGCGCTATCCCAAGCTGGGCTGATTCTGTAACCGAGTATGTCATGACGAGGTGGAAAAAATGACTGAACGATTTGCAGGCAAAGTAGCCGTTGTAACCGGCGCGGGCAAGGGAATCGGACGCGCCTGCGCACTGGCTTTCGCCGCTGAAGGCGCGGCCGTGACCATCGCCGATATTGACCGCGGCGCCGGCGAAGAAACGAGACAACTGATCGCCGAAAAGGGCGGTCGCGCGCTCTTCGTCGAAGGCGATATCGCGGAGGAATCGTATGTCAAACGGGTGGTGGCGGAAACTGTCGCCGAGTTCGGCGGCATTGATGTGCTGCACAACAACGCCGGCGTCGTGCGTTATGGCACGGTGGTGGATCAGCCGGTCGAAGACTGGGATTATCAGATCAATATCAACTTGCGCGCGACCTTCCTCACCTGCAAGTATTGCATACCGGAGATGCGCAAGCGCGGCGGAGGCGCTATCGTGAACACCTCCTCCGTGCAGGCGGTGGCTTCGCAGCAGACGGTCGCGGCTTATTCGGCTTCCAAGGGCGCGGTCACCAGCTTTACCACCACTGTCGCGCTTGATCATGCCAGGGAAAACATCCGCTGCAATTGCATCGCGCCCGGCTCCATCCATACGCCGATGCTGGATATGGCCGCGGACCTCTTCGGTCCCGACAACCCCTCGGGGATGATCGAAGATTGGGGCGACTTGCATCCCATCGGGCGGGTGGGCCAGCCGGAAGAGGTGGCAAAGCTGGTGCTGTTCCTGGCCAGCGATGAGGCGTCATTCATGACCGGGGGTTATTATCGCGTCGACGGCGGCTTGCTTTCGAGCTTGTTGTGAGCGGGTCGATTCAATCTGGGAAAGCAACGGGTAGCCGGCAGGGGGCACTGTGTGTCGTCCGAAAGAATCCGAAATCCGCGATTCCGCTGGTGCATTTGACAAGGTTGTTCCATTGCATCTATAATTTGCTTATATTTAATTGAACATGCCAAGTTACTTGACTAAGAGAATCTCTCATGTTTGATTGGCGCTTTTTCAAGAAGTTCCAGCCTCACGAAAAGCACATGGCTTTTTCAATCGCGCATTATCCTTCTATGAAGTTGCTGCTCAACAGTTCCATGGAAAGCAAATTTCTCGCCGACTGTCTCCCCGCATAAGTCCTGCGGATTGCGGCTTTCGCCCCTAAATTGGTAATCTGCGTCGCGTTGGCGACGAGCAGGCTTGTCATGTAGACACGGCAATCTTATTTGCCGATTACGCGCTGAGTCGCTGCGAGTTTATAGACAATCCGCGCGCTTCAATTCGTTTCATCAGGATTTGAGATCAACACTGATTTCGTATCAGTGCAATCCGTCGAGTGTCCCTAGGCGGCGCACGACTTTTCAACCGAAACGCGAAGTTTTTTGAAAGGCAAAAACATGAAGAAGTTACGTTTTCTGTTCGCAGTTCTTGTGTTCGTCTTGCTGTCGCTGACCGCAAGCGCACAAGACGCGACGACCTTAACGGTATTGGTTGAACAGGGCGGCTTGTGGCTGCAAGAAGCGGCCGCCAAACAGTTTGAAGAAGAAACGGGTCATACGGTCGAGTTCGTCAATGTGCCCTACGGTAGTGTATTCGATCGGCTCTCCGCGGAAATGGCGACCGGTGGCGCCGCGTTTGATGTCGCGACGATTGATGTTGTTTGGATGTCGCACTTCGCGCCCTTTGCCGAGCCGCTTGACGGCCTATTCACAGACAAGGTCATTGACGACTTGTTCGCTTCTTTGGTGGCGGACGCGCAGATTGACGGGACCTTCGTTGGCATGCCGACCTGGGCGAATACCGAGATCATCTTCTACCGCAAGGACTTGTGGGAAGATCCGGACGAGCAAGCCGCCTTTGAAGCCGAATACGGTTATCCTCTGGCGCCGCCAAGGACCTGGCAGGAGTTTACCGACATGGCGATGTTCTTCACCCGCGATAACGATGGCGATGGCGAGATTGATATGTACGGCACCGATGTCAAGGGTGGCGTCGCCGACTTTGAATGGATGATTGCCGTTCTGCAAGCTGGTTCGCCGGGCGTGGTGCTCGATGCCGATCACCATATCATCATCGACAATGCCGAGCATGTTGCGGGGCTGGAATACTACATCAGCCACCATTGTGATATGGATGTCGCGCCGCCAAACGTCAATGAAGTCGATTGGGGCGTCGCGGAAAATCTCTTCTACCAGAGTCAAACTGCCATGTTCCGCTTTTGGGGACACGCCTACCGACTGACACGTGGGGATTCGCCAATTGCCGATTTGGTTGGCGCAGCGCCCATGATCGCAGGTCCCGGCGGCGTCGGCGCCATCCCAGGTCCTTGGTTCAACATCGTGCCCAAGACGTCGCAGAATAAAGAACTCGCCCTGGAATTGGTGCAATATCTCTACGACCACAATGTCCTGGGCATTGAAGCGCCGCTGGGCTTGGCAGCGCGTAAATCCGCTTACGCGGCTTATGCCGATGTCGAAGGCTTCGAGAATTTGGCTCCCTTGCTGGAGACCCTGGACAGCCCGCAGACCATTGGCAGACCCGCCGTCGCCGACTGGCAGCAAATCGCTGACGAGATCCTGGGACCTATCGGTTCCGACGCATTGACCTGCGAGCAGGACCCGGCTGAACTCTTAGCATGGGGCCGCGAACAGTTAGAAGCGATGGGCTACGAGTAGCCTATGCGGGTCGGGACTGCCCAATCGCGGGCGGTCCCGACATAGTTCCGAGCTGATGCGGGTATGCCGATGAAGTTGACGGAACGGACCTTCGTTCTTTTGCTGCTGTTGCCGGCGACCTTGTTTCTGGCCGCCTTCGTCGCCTACCCGCTCTTTCTGCTACTTCGCGACAGCTTCTTTGAAGTGAGCATCTATGCGCCCAGCGAGCGGATTTTTGTCGGCTTTGACAATTTCCGGCACGCCCTCACTTCTGCTCGCGTGAGGGAATCCGCGGGTCGAACGCTAAACTATACCTTGATCGCCCTGACAGCCGAGTTCGTCCTGGGCTTCGCTGCCGCGCTGCTATTCAACGCCCTGGGCAGGCGCTCGGAAATGCTCCGCACCATTTTCGCATTTCCTTTGATGATACCGCCAATTGTTGCCGGATTGCTCTGGCGCTTCATGTTGATTGACAATATCGGCATCGTCAATCATGTGCTGGAGCATTTGGGCATCATTGCGGATTCGAGCGATATATCTTGGCTGGGCGACCGCGATCTGGTCCTGTTTTCTGTTGCGCTACCCAATATTTGGCTCACCACATCATTTGTCGCGCTCGTTCTGTATACCGGCTTGCAGAATATCCCGGCCGAATTGATCGAGGCGGCAAAGATTGACGGGGCGGGTCCCCTGCAGGTTTTTCGCCGTGTGACGGTGCCGCTGCTGCGGCCCGTGATTGCCGTGGTTTTGATCCTGCGCGGAATTGACGCCGCCCGCGCATTCGACATGATCTGGATTCAAACTGAGGGCGGACCGCGCTTCGCCTCCGAAATCCTCAGCATTCACATTTATCGCAACATGATTCGCTATGGCAATGTCGGCGAAGCATCGGCGATTGCCACGCTATTCATGATTGCCATGGTAGTTATCAGTTCAATCGCTTTCTTCACGATCTGGGGCAAGGGGACATCACAGTCGTGATTCCTTCTTTCGCATGAGAACTATGCCATTGACTCGAACATCAGCTGAGCGCGCGACCAGGCTAATCTTGGTTGCGCTGATTGTCGTGGTTTACGTTTTCCCCTACGCCTTTCTCGTTTCAACTTCATTGAAGCCGCCGCAGGACGCGCTTTCCATCCCGCCGACCTTGCTGCCGCAGCGCATTAGCTTTGAGAATTACGCCACAATCGGCGAATACCCCGTTGTACAGCGTTCATTTGGCAACAGCGTTATCATTGCTCTGCTCAGCACTGTGATTTCGATCGGGCTAGCTATTCCAGCGGCTTATGCCATTGCCCGCTTCGCCACTTGGGCTGGCAGACTGTTTCTGGTTGCCGCGCTTGTCACGCGGCTGATTCCGCCGGTTTCCGTGGGCATTCCGCTCTTCATGATTATGCGCTCGCTGGGACTGATAGACACTCATCTGGGCGTGGCGCTGGCGCATTCGACCATTAGCGTGCCGCTGGCCATCTGGTTGTTGGCAAGTTTCATGGAAGGTATTCCCAGCGCTTTAGAAGAAGCCGCGCGGGTGGATGGCTGTTCACGTTTTGGCGCCTTGTTCCGAATTATTATTCCAGTCGCCGCCGGCGGGATTGCCGTGACAGCGATTTTCGTCTTCCTGGCTTCCTGGAACGAATTCCTCTTTTCGCTGCTCTTATCATCGACCGGTGTCAAGACAGCGCCGATCGCGATCGCTGAATTCAAGTCGCAATACGGGATTCAATGGGGTACGATGACCTCGCTTTCGGTACTCTATTCCCTGCCGGTTATCATATTCTCAATCTTGATGCAAAAGCGAATTCTGGCTGGTATGACTATGGGAGCCGTGAAAGGGTAGAACTAGCCACAGACGCGCAGTTTTTATCGGGTGACACTTAAGGAGAAAATGTAATATGAACGTATGGCAACCGAATAGTCCGCTGGGTGGATTACCCTTCATTAAGCACGCGCGTTCCCTGCGCGCGTCCAGTTACGACAGGTCCGGCGGCAATCGCGATTTCAAGGTCGTGCCAGCGGGCGAGACGCATGTTATGGCTGATATTGAAGGCAGCGGCATGATCAAGCACATTTGGATGACCACCCGTTGCTACGCGCCGCAATTCATGCGCAAGTTGGTCATCGAGATGTATTGGGATGGCGAAGAGAACCCCAGCGTGCGCGCGCCCTATGGCGATTTCTTCGGTATCGGGCACGCCACCGGCAGACATTTTGTCTCCTTGCCGGTGAGTATGACCTTCGGCGAGCGCCGCGGACCCAAGGGTCCTTTTTCGCCGGCGATGAACTGGTACTTCCCGATGCCTTTTGGCGAGCGCGCCAAGATTCAGATCATTAACGAAAGCGAAGAGCCGATCGAAAATCTCTTTTATTATGTCGATTATGAGTTGTACGGTGAAGCGCCGCCGGAGGACCTTGGTTATTTCCACGCGTGCTGGAATATGGAAAACCCGACAGAAGCAGTGCGCCATCCCTCCGATCTTGCAGATCCAGCGCCTTGGGATCTGCCGGGCCTCAACCTCACCGGCGCTGACAACTATGTCATTCTCGACGCCGTCGGTACCGGGCACTATGTCGGCTGCCTTTTGAATATAGATAACTTCAACGCATCCAATCAGGTCTTTACCTGGCCCGGAGAGGGCGATGACATGTTCTTCGTCGATGGCGAGGTTTGGCCCCCGTCCTTGCATGGTACCGGTACGGAAGACTATTTTGGCTGCGCTTGGGGTTTCCCAAGCGGCGAATATGACGGACCCTACCACGGCATCTCGCTGGGCAGCGATGTACAAGAGCATTTTGGCAAGTGGAGCTTGTATCGCTGGCATATCGAAGACCCGATTCGCTTCACCAGGTCGCTGCGTTTCTCGATCGAGCATGGGCATGCCAACGACCAAAGCAACGAATACTCCAGTGTTGCCTATTGGTACCAACTCGAGCCGCACCGGGCGCTTCCCCCCTTGCCGCCGGTCGAGGCGCGCTTGCCGCGGCGCTGGCCCGAGCACGGCTTGTGGGATCGCTAGACAAGGCAGTTATCCACTAAAGAGAGGCGGGCATGGAGTATCGCGTTTTAGGTCGTTCTGGCGTCAAGGTCGCGCCACTGGCGCTGGGCACGGGCAATTTCGCCGATCCTACCCCAGAAGACGAAGCGATCCGCATCATGATTCGCGCCATCGAGGCCGGCGTCAATCTGATTGATACCGCCAATTCCTACTCAAATGGCGCATGCGAACGGATGATTGGACGCGCCTGGGCGAAAGGCGCTCGGCGGCATGATGTCATTCTGGCGAGCAAAGCCTTTTATAGAGTTGGTTCAGGACCGAACGACGAGGGTTTGTCGCGCCTCCATCTCATGCGCGCTTGCGAAGACTCCTTAAGAAGATTGCAGACCGACTACATCGACCTCTATCAAGTGCATCGACCGTCGCCGTCTATTCCCCTTGACGAAACCTTGGGCGCGCTGACCGATCTGGTGCGGCAGGGCAAGGTGCGTTACATCGGCAGCTCGACGCACCCCGCTTGGAAAATCATGGAAGCCATCATGGTGAGCGAGCTGAAAGGCTACGCGCGCTTTGTTTGCGAACAGCCGCCGTATAATCTGCTGGATCGGCGCATTGAAAACGAGATCGTGCCCATGTGCCAAGCCTATGGGCTGGGGCTGATCACCTGGTCGCCGCTGGCGCAAGGCGTCCTGGCGGGGCGCTATGCCAGCGCCACTGACTTGCCGGCGGATTCGCGCGGCGCGCTGCGCGGCGGCATCTATTCCGAACGGATCACCCAGCCGGGCATCGCGGTGGGCGAGAAAATGGTCAGCCTGGCTAAAGAACACGGGCTATCCCCGGCCCAGCTGGCAATACTTTGGGTGAAAGATCAGCCAGGTATCACAGCGCCCCTCATTGGACCCCGCACCCTTGATCAGCTGGAGCATTTGTTGCCGGTCCTGGATATGACGCTTAGCGATGAACTGTCGGCAGCCTGCGACAGATTGGTCCCGCCGGGCGGCGCGGTCGCAAGTTTCTTTAACAGCGCCGCCTGGATGAAACAGCGGCTGATCTAAATGGTTGGCGGCTGGCTAATCCCAGGCGAGAATCGCTTGATTTGCTTACCTGGCGCGCGTTGCTGCCGAATGAAGCAATGTGATGTGAGCGCCGGGCTGAAAGAATTGGGTATAATCGCGTCGCTCAATTGCCTCGCTGTGACAAAGCAAAATTTGCGCAGCGGACTATAAACGATGTAAAACTCTTATGTCAGAAGGAACAGTTATAAGGAGATTCCTTAGAATGAATACAAACCGAATTGCTACGCAAATGCAGAGGCTGGCGCTGATAGGGCTGGTCGCGCTCTTGCTGAGCCTGCTCAGCCTGAGTTCCGTTGTCGCCCAAGACGCGACCGATGTGCTTGTCTGGTCCATGGGCTATAGCGCCGACTATAACGACGCGCTTGTCGAGCGCTTCAACGAAGCTCACGACGACGTCAACATCGTCTATGAAAATGTTTTGACCGGCGACATTTCCGAGAACAACCAGAAGGTGCGCATCGCCCTGGAAAATGAAGCGGGACCCGACGTCCTGGGCGGCGTCGATACTGGCGCGAACTTGCAGGCGCTAGTATCGACCGGGCAGGTCAGGGATTTGACCGAGTACTACCGCGAATCCGGCTTGATTGGACGCATTCCGGATAATCTGCTCGCGCAAGTCACCATTGAAGGGCGCATATACGCCATCCCGCAGAATATGGAATCGGTCGGCGTCTTCTATAACAAAGACGCCTTCGCCGAATTGGAGTTGGATGTCCCCAGCAGCTTCGAGGAATACATCGGCGTTTTGGAGGCGGTCAAAGAAGCGGGCTATTATGGCTATACCATGGGCTTGGCTGGTGGCTGGCCCTCCGCGCTGATGGCCTCCATGTTCATGTACAGCAGCGCCGGCTCGGAATACATTGACGTGCTTAGCGGCACACAGCCCTGGACCGAATGCGACAACTGCCTGGATGGGCTGAATGCTTTCTATGGCATGGTCGCCAACGGCTACGCCAACCCCGAGCCCTTGGGCATTGACTACAATCAGTCGCTTGACCTCTTCTACCAGGGCATTAACCTCATGGTTCTCAACGGTCCTTGGTTCATTGACGATGCCAACGCGGCGAATCCCGATTTCGAGATAGGTTTCTTTTATCTGCCAGCGGTGAACCCGAACACGGATATCAAGACGCTCGGCGGCATTGGCAGCTCGCTGATCGTCGCGGAGTACGCGGACGTGGATGCCGCATTCAAGTTGGTGGATTGGCTGACCTCGGAAGACGTAGCCGTGCAGGCGCTGCGTGATGCGGCTGTGCTGCCGGCCTTCTCTATTACGGTGCCAGAGGACATACCGCCGCTCTACTACCAGATCGCCAGCGAAACAGCCGCCAACATCGACAAGATCGGTTTCTGGCCCGTTACCTATCTGCCGCCTAAGGTCTTTGGCGATATGAACCAGATCGTTCAGGGCATGATTGGCGGGATGCTCAGCCCCGAAGAGCTGCTCAGCGAAATGCAGACGACGCACAGCGACTACCTGGCGGAGAATTAAGCCGCTCTGGTTTGGCGGCAGGGGGTCAGCTAATAGCAGACCCCTGCAAGGCTCTCTGATGTCTGAAACTGTAAGGCTTGTCCGCTATTAATGAAATTGCGCTAAATTCGAGTTTCTTGCCTGTGGGCGACTCTGCGCCGCGCATAGGCACTGCGGGTCAGTCGCCCGGGCTCGCAGCCCCTCTCATCTCATATTTTGAGAGGGGTTCGGGTAGTGGCGAGCTCGGGCAAGCATGCAATAAGAACAAGGGCGCATTAACATGGCACAATCGCTCAGGGGTCCGGGCGGGACAAAGCTACGGTCGTCGGGTCCGCGCTATCGCCTTGACCTGATACCGTACCTGTTCATTCTGCCTGCTGTCGCCATCTATCTGGTCTTCAACCTGGGTCCCGTTCTGGCGTCCTTCTTTTTCAGCTTTTTCAAATGGGACCTGCTGGCTCCAACGACGGAATTCGCCGGCTTTGCGCATTATAACTTCATCCTTAATGACGCCCGCTTCTGGAACGCGCTCAGCCACAATTTTATTTTCCTGGGTCTGGCGGTGGTTATGCCGGTCTCGCTGGGCTTGCTGCTGGCGGTTTTCATCTACGAAATCCGGGCGGGCCGCATCTTCTTCCGCGCGGCGCTGTTCCTGCCCGCCATATTCTCCGGCGTTGTGATCGCCTATGTTTGGAAGTGGATCTATCATCCCTTCGCCGGTGTGTTGAACCCGGCGCTGGAGATGATTGGCTTGGGCGCCTTCACGCAATCTTGGCTGGGCGATCATAAAATCGCTCTCTATTCGACTTTTATCGCTTACACCTGGGCGAGCTTCGGCTACTCGATGGTCATCTTCCTGGCTGGTTTGCAGGACATCTCGACCGATATCTTCGACGCGGCGCGGGTTGACGGCGCCAACTTTTGGCAAAAGCTATTCCGAATCACCATCCCCTGCCTGTATGACGTCTTCACATTTGTCATCACGCTGCGCATATTCACGGCGATGGGCATCTTTGGCGTCATATATATTCTTACGGGCGGCGGTCCTTTTTATTCGTCAGATGTCATTGATATTTACGTCTTCCGTATGATCGGCAATTTTGAGATGGGCTGGGCGACGGCGGCCGCGACGGTCAACACGGTCATTGTTGTCTTCCTCACAACCGGCTTTATCAAATGGCGGGAATGGCGCTCATGGAGTTCCTAAGCAGCGATTTTCAGCGCCGGCTGCGCAGCGCGCCTTTCTATGCCGTGCTGGGGCTAGTCACCGCCATCACGCTGGTGCCCATCATCTGGGTATTCGCCAGCGCGCTTAAGTCGAACAAGGAGATTCGCGAGAATGCCCTGGCGCTGCCGAGCGAGTGGCGCTTTCAGAATTACATTGATGCCTGGTTCGGCGCCAGTTTCGATCAATACTTCATTAACAGCCTTTTTATCACTGTGACAAGCGTGGCATTGGTGCTGTTTCTAAGTTCGCTGGCGGCCTACTCCTTTGCCAAGATGCGCTTCCCCGGCAATCAACTCATCTTTTTCGTCTTTCTGGTCGGGATGGCATTCCCATTATCAGCCAAGTTAGGTCCGCTGCTCTCGCTCATGTACGAACTGAACTTGGCCAATAGCCGGCTTGGCTTGATCCTGGTGTATGTGGCGGGCAGCCTGCCCTTCGCCATCTTGATGCTGCGGGCTTTTTTCCAGGGTTTCCCGCAGGAGCTGGAAGACTCGGCCGCGCTGGATGGCTGCAACCGATTTCAGTTTTACCTGCGCATTCTGCTGCCGCTGTCCAAGCCATCGCTGATGGCGCTCGGCATATTCGTCTTCATGGGTACCTGGAATGAATTCTTCCAGGCGCTTCTGCTCATTAACGAAGACAGCAAGCGCACCCTGCCGCTGGGTTTGACCGCTTTCCAGGACGAGTACTTCACCGACTTCGCGCTGTCTTTCGCCGGCATCAATATTACGGCTGTGCCGGTGATCATCGTTTACATCATCTTCCAGCGCAATCTCATCGAAGGCATCACCGTCGGCTCGGTCAAGTAGCGCATTTGCTTTTCAGCCGCATGTAGAAAAGGACACAAATCATTATGGAACAATCACGACCCAATATCGTTTTTATCATCACCGATCATCAGGCATATTATGGGCACGATCGCGGGGGCGAGTACGATTACAAGTGGCAGAACTTTGAACGCTTCGCCGGTGAAGGCATTCGCTTTGAGCGCGCTTATTCCGTCTGCCCGCTCTGCTCACCCGCGCGCAGCAGCATGATGACGGGCCTTTATCCCAGCTCGCATGGCATCATAATGAACACCGAAGTACCGCTCTTCGACAACCAGGCTGACCTGGACACGGGTCAATTGCTATATAGTCACTATCTGTCGCAGGCGGGTTATCGCAACGGCTATGTCGGCAAATGGCACTGCGGCCGCCAGCGTTTGCCAATTGATTACGGCATTGAAGGTTGGAGCCTGCCCGACTACGGAAAAATTTACATGTCCGACGCCTACCGCGCTTACGCCGCAGAACGTGGCTTCGGCGATGCCCGCGCCATGATCGAGTACAACCTGAATTATCCGGAATGGCAGGGTCAGGAAATCGTCTTGCACGATCCATCGCCCTGGAAATTCATGAACGGCTCCGGGATTCTCGCCGGTCCGCCAGAAGCCCACGAAGAGCAGTTCGTCGCCCACCTCGCCTGTGAAAAGCTGCGCGAGTTCGCCGCCGCCGATCAGCCATTTAGCCTGATAGTCAGCCTTTGGGGACCGCATCAGCCCTATTATCCATCGGCGGACTATGCCGACCTGGTCGTTCCGTCCGAGATTCCGGAGTATCCGAGTTTCCGCGACGACTTAAGCGGAAGACCCCTCCGCCATCAGTTCCACAAGGAAATTTCTCATCGCAGCTCCCAAGCCTGGAGCGACTGGTCCACCTGGCAAGAGATTCTCGCGCGCTGTTATGCCCAGGGCCACCAGACCGACGCCGCCATCGGGAACGTACTGGATACGCTTGACGAGCTGTGCCTGGCGGAAAACACCATCGTGATCTGGCTGGCCGATCATGGCGATGCGGTCGCCAGCCATGGCGGCTTGTGGGATAAGTCCTCCACCTTTATCGAAGAGGTCGCGCGCGTGCCCATGGCGATTCGCTGGCCCGCAGGAATAGAACCCGGCCAGCGAACTGATCAATTGGTGTCCAACATGGACGCGACCGCGACTATGCTGGACGCCGCCGGCATTGACGCGCCCGACACCATGCACAGCCGCAGCCTACTGCCGCTTTGCCAGACAGCGGATGATGCCAACTGGTCTGACGAGCTAATCTGTGAGCATGTAGGGCATGGCCACCTGTTCCCGCAGCGGATGATTCTGCATGACCACTACAAGTATGTCTTCTCGCTTCACGACATGAATGAGCTCTACGACCTGCAAGAGGACCCGTTTGAACTGAAGAACCTGGTTCACGATCGGCAGTACGCCGACATCATTGCTGATATGAATCAGCGCCTGACCCAGCATATTGAGGGATCCGACATGCGCAACCAGAGGATGAAGCGATTGTTCCTGCTTGCCTTAGAACATGACCTGTAGGCATGGCGACCTATGGACAGGCGCCGCTTGTCGGAACAGCCTATATGCCGTCACAGGGTCCAGCGGACCGTTGAGCTTCGCGCCGGCAATTACGCCAGTTAGCCTGAAATCAGTTCGCGTAGGAGCTCGCTGCGCGCAAATTCAGCGATGTTTTGCTTGGCGCAAGCCATCGGCAGCGCCCAGATGACCATGTTCGAATAATAGTCCTCGCCCCAAACCGGCAAGCCGGTATCGGCGTCAATCAGGCAGTGCTGCTTCCAGGGCGTGCGAGACCTCAGCGCGACTGCTTCGTAGATTCGTCGGGCGATTTCCAGCCCGGTTTCAGCTTGACCGTGGAAGATGAAGGTCATGGCGGCGCAGAGATTATCCCATTATAATCCGACACTATACACTTAGGCGCTGAAATGAACCCCTCGGCTATGCGCAAGTTATCTTGCCGCCGCTCATTGGCTGGCATGGCGCAGGCGCGGATCAATGACGTGGTAGAGGATGTCCACCAACAGATTCATCAGCACATAAGCCAGGGCGACGAAAATGATGCCGCCTTGCACGACAGAATAGTCGCGCTCGAGTATGCCGTCCAGCAGCCAAGTGCCCATGCCCGGATAAGAGAAGACGCGTTCTGTGATGACAGCGCCGCCGAGAATGGCGCCAAATTGCAGTCCCTGCAAGGTGATGATCGGCAGCAGCGCGTTGCGCATGGCGTGTACCCAGACGACCTTGCGCTCGTACAAGCCCTTGGCGCGCGCGGTGCGCACGTAGTCCGAGCTCATGACTTCCAACATGGCGGAGCGCGTCAGGCGAGCGACAAAGCCGGCTGATGTCAAGCCAATCGTCACCCCGGGCAAGACGAGATGGCGCAAGAAGCTGCCAAAAGCCCCCCAATTGCCGGTCGCGATGAGATCGTAGAACATGAAGTTGGTGATGACATCGTAATCGACGCCAGCGCCGATGCGTCCGCCCGTCGGCGTCCAGCGCAAGTTGACGGAGAAGAGGATGATCAACATGATGCCGACCCAGAAGAGCGGCAGCGACAGACCTAGGATGGAAGCTGTCCTGACGCAGTAATTGACGGCGCGATTGCGGATCGTCACCGAAGCGACTCCCGACAAAACGCCGATGACCGTGCTGATAATAAGCGAGACGATGGCCAGCTCTATGGTCGGCGGCATGCGTTCAAAGATCATGCGCCGAATGGGTACGCCGCTGCTCATCGCCAAGCCGAGATCGCCGCGTATCAGTTTCGACAAGAAGTTCAGATATTGTTCGGCAATCGGGCGGTTGAGGCCCCAAACGGCTTCCACCTGAGCCAACTGGCTCTTGTCCATCACCTGATTCTGTATCGTTTGAATGGGATTCCCCGGCACGATGCGCAGGGCGAGGAAGGTCAAGCTGCAAACCGCCCACAAGACAATCGGCAGCCAGACGAGCCTTTTGAGGATGTAGCCGATCATGTCGCTGCCCCTCAGATGTCTTGGCGACGCAGTTTTGGGTCGAGGTGATCGCGCAGGCCGTCGCCCATGTAATTCACGCTGAGCACCGTTATGGTGATGAGCAGCCCGGGAAAGAGCGGCACATGCGGCGCGTCGAAGATCAGCCGTTGCCCCTCGGCAACCATCATGCCCCAGTCGGGCGTACCCGGTTCGACGCCCAATCCGATAAAATTCAGGGCGGAAGCGGTGCCAATTGCCACAGCCAGCATCGCCGACGCTTGCACGATGACCGGCGGCATCATATTAGGCAGGATATGTTTCCAGATGATATGCGGGTCCGAGGCGCCCAGGGAGCGCGCCGCTATCACATATTCTTCGTAAACCAGCGTGATTACGATTGAACGCGCCAGCCGCGCGAATACCGGTATCATGGAGAACCCAATGGCGACAGTTACATTGAGCAAGCCTATTCCCAAGGTCGCCACAATCAAAATCGCCAGCAGGATCGAAGGAAAGCTCAGCATCACGTCCATCAGTCGCATGAGGAGGGTATCGAGCCAGCCGCCGAGATAGCCGGCAGCCACGCCGATAATCAAGCCGGCCGCCAAGGCGCTTGCGACAGCGGCGAAACTCGCGCCAAGAATCGGCCGCCCGCCGAAGATTACGCGGGACAAGACATCGCGTCCCAATTGGTCTGTGCCGAAGGCGTTATCTACCGAAGGAATTGCAAAGCGGTTCTTGATGTCGCGCGCCATGGGATCGTAGGGCGCGACGGCGGAAGCCAGGACTGTGATCAGCAGGATGAAGCTGAAGACGGCGCTGCCCACCAGGGCGATATCATAGCGGCGCCAGATGACGCCAATCCGCGCTGATGTCGTTTTCTCAACCTGCATGAGCGACCAAACCCGCGCTTGCGGTGAGATCTCGGAGTGATGTTAAGTTTAGTGTTATGGCGCTGCAAAAGGCAACTATGGCTCTGTCCCTGCATGACAAAGCCATAGTTGCCGCTTATATGTAGCGCTATTCCGCCAGCCAGACTTCGCGCAGGTTGATGCGCCCGCCGGCGGTGCCGAAGGTTTCCACATTTTGTACACGTTTGTTCACGAAGATAGGCGGCGTCAGATAACCGATGTAAATGTAGGGCAGGTGTTCCAGCATCAGGGACTGGAATTCCTGGTAGATCGCCTCGCGCTCCATCGTATCTACGGTTGAGATTCCCGCGCTGACCAAAGCGTCAATCTCGTCCACAACTTCCAGCGCCTGATGTTGGGTTTGGCTGCCTTCGGCGCCGGCTCTTGCCATCAGAATCGCCTTGTCATGGGGGTCGGGCACGAAGGTAGAGCGCTGGTTAATGCTTAGCTGTGTCTGCCCGTCGCCGACCTTGCCCCAGAACGAACCAGCGTCTAGGCGATCCAGGGTCACATCAAAGCCCACCGCTTCCAGGTCGGCCGCGATCAGTTCAGCGATCTGGGGCCAGAAGCGATTGTTCTCATAGGCGACCTCGATCGCCAGCGGCAGGTCCAGCCCCGATTCCTCCAGCAGGGCTTTGGCGCGCTCCGGATCATACCGGCTGATTTCGCGCCCGGATTCGTCAAAGCCGAGGTCAAGCGGACCGAGCAGGCTGGCCGGCATTTCGGCGAAACCGTTCAAACCCGCTTCAATCAAGGTTTCGCGGTCGAGCGCGTAATTGACCGCCTGGCGCAGCAGCAAATTATCGAAGGGTTCTTGCGCCACATTGGCGCCGACGAAGAGATCCACCAGTGGCGCGCCGACTTCGACGCGAATGGTCTCGGAGTTTTGCAGGCGCGGTACAGATGTGAATGGCGCATAGAGGGTCATGTCAATTTCGCCCGCCTCCAGCGCGGCGAGGATCGCGGCTTCATCCGGGAAGGCGCGGATGACGATTTGATCGACGTAGGGCCGCCCCGCCCAATAATCTTCATTCGCGACCAATACCGCCTCTTGCCCGGGCACAAAGCGTTCGATCTTGAAAGGACCCGCGGCCGACATGTTTAAGCCGACTTCCGTGCCGTATTCGTCCAGCGCCTTGGGGCTGATGATGATGCCATCGGGGCGGGAGAAGACCAGAAGCTGCGTCGCGTTGGGCTGTTTCAGAGTCAACACTACCGTATGGTCATCAAGCGCTTCGAGCGATTCCCAATTGCCCGTGCCCTGATTGCCGTACATATACATGCCATCGATGTAGCTCGGGTCATCCGGGTTAATGGGGCGCTTCATGCTGCGGACGATGGCGGCAGCGGTCACCGGTTCGCCATCGTGGAAACTCATGCCCTCGCGGATGTGGAAGGTATAGGCTAAACCGTCGTCTGATATCTCCCAGGATTCAGCCAAGCCCGGCAGCGCGCCGCCGTTTTCAAAGTCGGCGCGCACCAGGCCTTCACCGATGGTGTCAATCACGTGAACGCCGCCAAAGCCGTGCCAAAACCCGATGTCAAATGAATCGCCCATGGACTCCGCGCCAAATACCAGCGTGCCGCCGTACTGCGGATCTTGTGCGGTTGCCGTCCCCAGAGTGGGCAAAAACAGCAGGAGCAACAGTATTGTGCTGAGGGTGCGTACTCTAAACATGAGTCAAAACCTTTCTCTATTCATCGCCGCGATTATTCGGGAAATGTGATTATAGTCTGCACTGACTATTGTACATTGTGTACAGATAGTCAACAAACTGTCCACCAATAGCGTGATTATAACTTGTATGAGCCGCAAGTCAAAAAGCGGAGGAAACTGGGTGTTCTACTGGGCGGTCGCTTCAAAATGATGGCGACTGAAATGGCAGGCGTCTAAATTGAAAAATAAACGCAGAGATCACAGAGAGCGCAGAGAAAACGCGGCTTGACGGGCAAGATTATATGATTATGATTATTTCTTGAATTCACAGATTACGCTTCCTGCTGTCTTGATATGACTGATCCCGTTTCTTTCCCCCGTCCGCAACACGAGCGACGGACTTGCTGAGTTGAAGCGATGACTGCATTCAGCGTCGGCCGCCTTGTCGATTTCTTCCTCAACCTGTTTGAGATATTCAATCCCATTCTTGAACCCTACCGCCGCTTTCACGCCAAACTGCCGGCCAAGG
Source organism: Phototrophicaceae bacterium (assembly GCA_965232245.1). Classification (GTDB taxonomy): domain Bacteria; phylum Chloroflexota; class Anaerolineae; order Aggregatilineales; family Phototrophicaceae; genus UBA6055. The sequence goes on from CBDDPG010000002.1 coordinate 265,823, forward strand.
CGCAACAAACTGTTACCGCCTTCATATTCATCCTGCCCTTTGGCATCTTATACGCCATCTTCACCATCTTGCCCATCTTCCAGACCTTCTACATCTCCCTGCACAAATGGGAGATCATGGGCACCAATATCCGCTATATCGGGCTGAAAAACTTCGAGCGCTTGCTGACCCGCGACACGCAATTTCACCAGGCATTTGAGCAGACGGTGCTCTTCGTCGCTCTCACAATTCCCATCATATTTGTTGGTTTATGCTTCGCGCTGATGCTCAATCGGCCGGTCAAAGGCATCGGCATCTTCCGCACGATATTCTATCTGCCGAATATCATCGCGGTGACGGTCATCGGCTTGATCTGGGGGCGTGTCTTCGCCTCGTCGGGCCGCGGCTTGATCAATGCTGTCCTCGAGAATATGGGCATGGATATCATCCCCTTTCTCGATCGAGGCGATTTGGCGACGCTTGTTGTATCCTTCACCACGCTCTGGTGGACGGTCGGCTTTAGCATGCTCATATTCCTGGCGGGCTTGCAAGATATCTCGCAGGCGCTCTATGACGCGGCCGAGGTAGATGGCGCCAACCGCCGACAGCAATTCCGCCACATCACGATTCCCGGCTTGCGGCGTCCCTTCGCTTTCTTGTGCATCTTGCAAGTGATCGCCTCATTTCAGATTTTCGGGCAAGTCGATGTCATGACCGGCGGCGGACCGGCCGGCAATACCCGCACGATTGTCTACAATATCTTTGAGACCACTTTTCTCTATTTTCAAGTCGGATATGGCACGGCCATGGCGGTTATTATGTTCGCCGTTCTGCTCGTTATTTCACTTATTCAACTTGCCCTGTTTCGCGATCAGGGCGTCGGGAGCTAGCGGTGACGGCTGTCGGCGCGGAACTGAAACGCAAACGTCAACTGGTAGAACATCGGCGAGCCAGTTTATATGTTCTGGCGGTGGGTTTATTCGCGCTGGTCTGGATGTTGCCGGTCGTTTGGACCCTGGTCACGTCCTTCCGGCCCGAGGCCGCTTTGCAGCGCAATCTGGCGAGCTTGATTCCCTATCCCTTCACCACCGAGAATTGGACTTTCATCCTCAAGAGCAGCCAACTGTGGAAATGGCTGGGCAACAGCGTCTTCGTGTCCACCACGCATACGCTGGCGCAATTGACGGTCTGTTCGCTGGCGGCTTATGCCTTTGCTCGGCTGGACTTTTATTTCAAGCGTCCGCTCTATATTCTGGTTTTGATAGGCTTGATGGTGCCCTTCGAGGCGACCTTCCTGCCGGTCTATCTCTTATTTTCCAATCTGAAGCTGCACAATACGCTGATTGCGCTGATATTGCCCGGCATCGCTTCGTCCTTCGCCGTCTTTCTGATGACGCAGTTTTTCCGCGGCATTCCGCTGGAATTGGAAGAAGCCGCCATGATGGATGGCGCCGGGCGCTTTCGCATCTTCCTCACCATCATCATTCCGCTATCGACACCGGTCATCACCGCTTTGGCGATCTTCACCTTCCTGGGCAACTGGAACAGCTATTTGTGGCCCATCATCTCCGCCACCAGCAGCGAAGTCTACACCATCGTTATTGGCTTGCGTAAACTGAACCAAGCATGGGGCGATGTGCAGTTTTACGGGCGCGACATGGCGGCTGCTGTCTTCACGGCGCTGCCCATCATCATCTTCTTCTTTGTTTTCCAACGCCGCATCATCAGCGGCATCGCTATCAATAGCGGCATCAAGTAGAAAGGAATATTTATCGAGACCTGTGCAACCTAATTTTCGTTCACTTTCAAATAGCACTCCTGAAAGGATGCAAATCATGTACAAAATGAGAGCTCTGCTCGTCATAGCCCTGCTTCTCGCATTGGTCGCCGCGCCGGCCGCCGCGCAGGACGCGACCGAAGTCACTTTTATGCGCTTCTTCGGCGAATGCACCGATGACTTTGGCGACACCACCGACTTGTCCGAGGCTTATGGCGAATGCGGCATCATCACAGTGCTGGCCAATAGCTTCAACGCGACGCAAGACGAAATCGTCGTCAACACCGTTGTGGTCGATTGGCCCGGCGTCACCGAGTTGAACGCCAACCTGGCCGCCGGCACGCCGCCGGACATCATGGTGCTGCACGGCCGCCGCATTCCCAATTACGCCTCGCGCGGTCTGCTGACGCCCTTGGGCGATGTGCTGGCTGGCGCCGGCATCGACGCTGACGACTTGACCGACAGCGCGCGCGGCTTCGTCGAATATAATGGCGAGCTCTATGGCATCCCCTTGGATCTGCACGGGCATCTCTGGCACATCAATGTTGACCATTGGGCGACAGCGGGCTTGGTAAATGACGATGGCAGTCCGGATATCCCCTATGGCATGGACGAATTTATATCGCACGCCGAGACCTTCAAGGAAACCACTGGATTGCCCTTCCTTGGCATGTGGACCGACGGCCTCAGCCGCAACTGGATGGCGCTGGTCTATCAGCAAGAAGGCGGCACCGTTGAAGCCGACGACGGTATGCCTGACATCAACACGGAAGCGGGCTTGAACGCGCTGAACTTTCTGATTATGCTGCGCGACGAAGGGCATATCACCGACAATGTCGATTACGCTGCGGCGCAAGAGATCTTCCTGAATGGCGAGAACGGGGGCCACATCAACGGCACCTGGGTGGTCAATTTCTACGACAACCAGGTCGAAGATCCGGAAGGCGCGCTGAAGAATTACTACGTGCACAACTTCCCCACCGTTTTCGACCAGCCGGCTGCCTGGGCTGGCAGTCACGCCTGGATCATTCCGCAAGGCGAGGACCCCGACCCCGCGACGCTTGAAGCGACATTGACCTTTCTCCGTTACCTCAATGACAACAACATCGAATGGGCGCGTACGGGTCACTCCGCGGTCAACACGTCAGTCGTCAACAGCGAAGTATACAACGACTATCCGCACCGTCAGGAATACGCCGAATTTGTTCCCAGCGCTGTCATTCCGCCGCGCGAGAATTGGAGCACCGCGTTTGAATCCGTGATGGACGAGGAGCTGTCCGCCGCTATGATTGGCGAGAAGAGTCCCGAGCAAGCGCTGGCCGATGCCCAGACCCGTCTGGAAGACTTCGCGCTGTTTGAGTAGTAGACCGCAAATCCACTCTAATTCCACTTCGTAAGAATTGGTTAGAAGCCCCTCCCTCTTTGAATGGGGGAGGGGTTTGGGGTGGGGGTTACAAGCGGGGCGGGCTTTCGGGCTCGCCCTGTTTGTACAAAGATTGTACATACAGTAATTATCAGATTTCATAGCGGCTTATTTTCAACAACAGAAAGAACAGACCAAAAAGCAGGAGTGTAAGATGTCCGAAATCCCCCGCAGCGAATACCCTCGCCCACAGTTCGTCCGAGAAGACTGGCTATGCTTGAACGGCGAATGGGGTTTTGAGATCGACCAAGGCGACAGCGGCATCCACCGCGGCTTGCTCGAGCGCGAGCTGAAGGACCGCATCACCGTGCCATTTTGCCCGGAATCGCAGCTTTCCGGCATCGGCAATCACGATTACTACAACGCCGTCTGGTATCGGCGGCGGGCGACTATCCCGGCCGCATGGGGGGACCGGCGCGTCCTGCTGCATTTCCAAGCCGTCGATTACGACAGCACGGTTTGGGTGAATGGCGTCGAAGTCGGGCGGCATCGCGGCGGCTTCACGCCCTTCAGCTGCGACTTGAGCGGCGTGGCGGGAGCGGGCGACGAGATCACCATTGTGCTGCGCGCCCGCGATGAGGGACAGAAGCCGCAGCCGCGCGGCAAACAAGCCCGCGACTATGGACCGGAGGGCGCCATCTACGTTCGCAGCACCGGCATCTGGCAGACGGTCTGGCTGGAGCCGGTGGGGGAGATTGCGCTGCAGCGTCCGCGCGTCACGCCCGACCTGGCCAATCAGCGTTTTCGCCTGGAGCAGCCACTCAATGGCAACAGGGGCAACGCGAAAGGCTTGCGCCTGCGCGCGACCTTGAGCGACGGCGACGGCGAGATCTTTACGGCGGAATGCTCGGCCGAAGTCGATTTGTCGCCACAGCTCGATCTGCCGATTCCCGCCGACCGGCTCAAGCTCTGGGCGGTCGGCGATGCGCATCTCTATGATCTCGATATCGCGCTGATTGACGCTGCGGGCAATACCATCGACAGCGCGACGAGCTACGCTGGCTTGCGCGGCATTTCGATTGACGGCAAGGCAATCAAGATCAACAACAAAACCGTCTTCCAGCGCCTGGTGCTCGACCAGGGCTATTACCCCGATGGCATCATGACCGCGCCCAGCGACGCCGCGCTGATCGAAGATATCGAGCTGAGCATGGCTGCCGGCTTCAACGGCGCGCGCCTGCACCAGAAAGTCTTTGAAGAGCGCTTTCTCTATCACGCCGACCGTCTGGGTTATATCGTCTGGGGCGAATTCGGCGATTGGGGCTGCGGCGGACTGGGTCCGCTGGGCGGCGAGCATCAGAAACCCGGTCCCGATTACATCACGCAATGGCTGGAATGCCTGGAACGCGATTATTCCCACCCCAGCATCGTCGGCTGGTGCCCGCTCAACGAGACCTGGCAAATGCTGACCGACCGCATCACCACGCTCGATGACGTCACGCGGGGCATGTATCTGGCGACCAAAGCCATGGACAGCACGCGCCCCGTGCTCGACGCCTCGGGCTATTCACACCGCGTGCCCGAAGCCGATGTCTACGACAGCCACGATTATACGCAAGATCCCGACAGCTTCCGCCAGCGGCACGCCGGCGCGGCAGATGGCGAGCCCTATCTCAACGGCGCGGATAGCTGGATGGTGCCGGCGCGCTTGGTCGGCAATGTCAATTGGTCGATACCTTACCGTGGCCAGCCCTATTTCGTTAGCGAATTTGGCGGCATTTGGTGGAACCCGGATGTCAAAGAGGATGAGGACTCCTGGGGTTATGGCGAGCGTCCGCGCGACCTGGAAGAATTCTACGACCGCTTCGAGAAGCTCTGCGCCATTTTGCTCGACGATGTCAGCATGTTCGGTTATTGCTATACCCAGTTGACTGACATCTATCAGGAGCAGAACGGCATCTACAAATTCGACCGGGGGCAGAAATTCGACCTGGCTCGCATCCGCGCCGCACAGACAAAACGAGCCGCGATTGAGCTGGCGGACGAATAATCACCCACCAGCCCGGTTTCAGCCGGGCGCTTGGACCTGAACATTTGCTGCAGCGCTACTTGATCAACTCGCGCGCCCGCGCCAGCTCGGCCGGGGTATTCAAATTGGTGAAGGCGATGCCGTCCGCGTCGTATGGTTTCCAGTCGGCTTCGTCGAGGTAAGCGACGCGCATCTGGTCGTAGAAGCGAATGATCTTGAGCCGATTCGCCTCGAGCTGCGCGCGTATCGGCGCCAGGCAAGTTTTCCTGTATATCGCGTGCATGCCCTGGGGATAGCCGTCGACGCGCGGCACGACGATATCCGTCGCCTCGTCCATTTGCGCGATCATGAAGCGCAGCAGCTTGGGATTGACAAATGGCATGTCGCAAGCCAAGACCAGCGCCACGGGATTTGCAGCGCGCGCCAGCGCGGTATAGATGCCGCCCAAGGATCCTCGGCCGGGAACTATGTCGGGGTGCATCTGCAAGCCCAGATGCCGGTAGTCATGGGGCTTGTTGGTGATCAGAATCGTCTCGGACTGCCCCAAATCGGCGCTGGCGGCGATGACGCGCTCAATCAGAGCCATCCCGCCGAGCTTGAGGAAGGCTTTGTCCCGCCCCATGCGGCTGCTCTGCCCGCCGGCGATGATGGCGACAGTGAGCTTTGCATGATCGCGGTTCAGTGAGGTCATTCTGAAGGATTCTCAGTCGGAAGAATAGCTCCCAACTGAGCAATCAACGGCTGCAGGTCCTCTGTGGTCGTCTTCCAGAGCGCGTCAAGGTCTATTTTGAAGTAAGCGTGAACCAGCCATTGGCGCATACCCATAATTTGCTTCCAAGCGATTTGAGGGTTTGCTGCTTGGAAATCATCAGTCACATTGCAAGCAGCCTCGCAAACGATTTCCACTGCCCTAGTCAAGGCAAACTGTAACTGGAGGTCTTTGTCTAGATCATGCCTAGACTTTCCTTCAGTGAACAGCCCCGCCTTTTGCGCCGCATCCAACATGTGTTGCAGGCGAAGCCTGTCATTCTCGCTGGTCTTGCGCATAAAGGAGCTCGGCGCTATCCAGTACAGCTTGTCGAATATAGGGACTCAGGGAGTTTGGCGTCGCTAGGTCAACGCGGCGCCCGACAATCTCGCTGAAGTCCATCTTATGCTGCGACATCGCGAAGTATCCAACCGGCGCGTCCGGCAGATACTCCACCAGCAAATCGACATCGCTTTCCGGCGTCAATTCGTCTCGCGCGGCGGAGCCAAACACAGACAGTCGCCGAATCGGCTGCGTCGCGCAATATTCGCGGATGGCTTCCAGCGGCAGGTCTAGCATGACAAATTCGCTCATCGTCCCAATTCCCATATTAACTTCAGTTCTGCTCCGCGTCCAATATCCGTCGCAATTCGGCAAGTAGAAGGGGGATGTCTTCGATAACCGTATCCCAAACCACGTTAAGCACAACTGCTCGATAGTTGTGAATCAATCTGTTGCGCATTCCAACGATTTTCGCCCACGGTATTTGCGGGTTATCATGCCTGAATTCGGTGGTCAGTTTACTAGCGGCCTCGCCGACAGTTGCCAACACATGCATCAATGCCAATTGCAAGCGCCGATCGATTTCAAAGGAAGCGCGTGTTTCTCCCGCTACCTGCTCCTGCGCTTCCAGCGCCCAATCCAACATATCACGCAAATGAGCAAGATCGTTTTCAGGGCTTCTTTTCATAGATCAGCCTTGCGCTATCCACAACTTGCTGACGAAAAGACTCAGCCAACTCTCCCGGCATGCGCAGATCTACTTTACGTCCAATTAGTTCGCCAAGATCGTTCTCATGCCCAGCCAGCGTCAACAAGGTCACCGTTGCGCTGGGAATATACTCCGCGAGAAAATCAATATCACTCTCCGGTGTCAGCTCGCCCCGTAACGCCGAGCCAAACAGAGACAGCCGCTCTATCGGCTGCGTCTCGCAGTAGGCGCAAATCGCTTGCATAGGCAAGTCAATCTTTTTCACTTCGCTCATGGTTTCCTCCTAACTAGGGCTTGCCTACTGGGCAGCCTAATGCACATAGCGCACCGGGTCCTTGATTGCCCCTTGCCCCTCCAGCGCGGTCGCCGCCCGGTCCAGCCGCTCCAGCTTGACCGCCGCCATCTTGAAATCGGGTATCTTGGCGCGCGGATCAATCTTGTCCAGCGTCAGCAGGTTCGCCGCCGCTTCGACAAAGTGGAAGGGCAAGAAGACGGTGCCCGTCGGTGAACGCCCCGTTACCATTACTTGGCACTCCACTGTGCCGCGCCGCGATGTGATGCGCAGCCAATCGCCGGAAACGACCTGCAACTGACCAGCGTCGGCCGGGTGCATCTCGATGATCGGCACGGGAAAAGCCTCTTCCAGCCGGGAACTGCGCGTCATCGTGCCGCCGTGCCAGTGAAAGAGCACCCGCCCGGTCGTCAGATGATAGGGATACTCGGCGTCGGGCAATTCGCTTTCCGTGCCATATTCCAGTTCCCAGAATTTGCCCCTGCCGCGCGGAAAATCGTCCTCGAACAAGTAGGGCGTGCCAGGATGATCCGCGGCCGGGCAGGGCCAATGCACGCCGCCTTCTCGCTCCAGGCGCGCGTAGGTAACACCGAAGAAATCGGGCGTCACCCGCCGCATCTCTTCCCAGATTTCTTCAGGATGCAGATAGTCGAAGCCGGCGCTGACCGCGATGCCGAGCCGCGCTTCCATGCGCTTGGCAAGGGCGCAGACAATCTGCCAGTCGGGCCGCGACTCGCCCACGGCCGGCAGCGCCTGCCGAACGCGCTGGATGCGCCGGTCGCTATTGGTGAAGGTGCCCTCTTTTTCAGCGAAGCTGGCTGAGGGCAGGACCACATCCGCCATCTCGCCCGTTTCGTTCATGAAGATGTCGATGCAGAGCAGCAGATCCAGTTCCTCCAGCGCGTGCTGGGCATGGGACAAGTTCGGCTCGCTCATCATGGGGTTCTCGCCCATGACAACCATCGCCTTGATCTGTCCTGTTAGCGCGCCATCAACCATTTCCGTGACGGTCAAGCCCGGTTGATCCTTGAGGCTGGTGCGCCATTCGCTCTCGAATTTGCGCTTGATGGCCGGATCAGCCACCGATTGATAAGCCGTGTAGACATTGGGCAAACCACCGCTATCGGAGCAGCCTTGCACGTTGTTCTGTCCACGCAAGGGATTGAGCCCGGTGCCCGGTTTGCCGGCATGACCGCACATCAGCGCCAGATTGGTCAGCGACAGCGCATTGTCCGTGCCATGGGTGCTCTGGCTGATGCCCATGCCCCAATAGAAAGCGGCGCGTTCAGCAGTGGCGTACATGCGCGCCGCCCGTCGAATATCTGCGGCTGGCACGCCGCTGATGCGCTCCGCCCATTCCGGGCTGCAATGTTCCAGCGATTCAATATAGTCTTCAAAGCCCTCGGTGCGCGCCTCGATAAATTCGGGATTGAAGAGGTTTTCGCTGACGATGACATTCGCCATCGCCTGGAAAACCGCCACATCCGTACCTGGTTTTTGCCGCAGCCACAGCGTTGCGAAATCTGTCAGCTCAATCTGGCGCGGGTCAATCACGATCAGCTTGGCGCCATTTTTGCGCACCGCTTTTTTCAGGAACAAGCTGATGACCGGATGCGTCTCGGTGGTGTTGCTGCCGGTGACGATGAAAGTATCGAGGTTTTCCATTTCGGCGATGCTGTTGCTCATGGCGCTGGAGCCGATGGCAAGCTGCAAGCCGGTCACGCTGCCGGCATGGCAGAGCCGCGCGCAGTGATCAACGTTGTTCGTCTTCATCACCGCCCGCACCCATTTTTGGAAGACATAGTTGTCTTCGTTAGTGGCTTTGGCGCAGGCATAGGTCGCCACGCTGTCGCCGCCATGCTCGCGCACGATTGCCGACAAGCGCTCGCTGACAAAATCCAGCGCCTCGTCCCAGCTCGCCTCGCGGAAGTTCCCGCGCGCGCCGTCGCGGATTAGCGGTCGCTTCAAGCGTCGCGGATGGGTGGCGAAGTCCAGCCCGAAGCGCCCCTTGACGCAGAGATTGCCGTAATTGGGCGCGCTGTCAAATGGCGCTTCGACGCGGTAAATCCGCTCGTCTTTGATATGCAGGTCCATCTGGCAGCCGACCCCGCAATAAGGACAGGTGCTGCGCGTAATTGAATCCGGTCGCAATGTGTGCATAAGCCGCCTCCTTCATCCCATTATAATGCCAGCAGCCGCTTTGACCAAACGCGCTTGAGCGCGGGGACCTTCGCACAGGTCAATCAAGTTTGAAATTACGCTATTCAACGCTACAATTCCTCTATATCATCCGCCAACCGCAAAAGGAGCAGCTACATGGCTTACCAGGCGCTTGAAGCCCTGCCAAAAACCATGCCCGCCATCGTCTGCCACGGACCAGAAGACTACCGGCTCGACGAATGGCGCGTGCCGCAACCGGCCGCTGGCGAAGTCCTAATCAAGGTGCAGTCGGTCGGCATCTGCGCCAGCGATCTCAAATGCTATCAAGGCGCGCCGCTCTTCTGGGGCGACGACAGCCGGGCAGGCTATTGCCAGCCGCCGGTCATCCCCGGGCATGAATTCGTGGGCGAGGTGGTGGCGCTGGGCGAAGGCGCCGGGGAACAATACGGTTTGCAGCTTGGCGACAGCGCCGTCTCCGAACAGATCGTGCCTTGCTGGCAGTGCCGCTTCTGCAAGCGCGGACAATACTGGATGTGCCAGGACAAGCACGATGTCTACGGCTTCCGGCAAGCCGCCATCGGCGCTATGGCAGAGTATATGCTTTTCCCGGTCGGCGCGCTCAATTACAAGGTGCCGGAATCGCTGCCTGCTCATCACGCCGCATTCATCGAGCCGCTGGGCTGCTCGATCCACGCTGTGCAGCGCGGCGAAATCGAGCTGGACGACGTGGTTGTGATCGCCGGTTGCGGACCGCTGGGCTTGGGCATGTTCGCGGCCGCGCGGCTCAAGAACCCGCGCCTGCTGATCGCGGTCGACCTGAATGACGAGCGCCTGGAAATCGCCGAGCTTTGCGGCGCCGATATGAGCCTGAACCCGAGCAAGATTGATGTGGTGGACGAAGTGCTGAAACTGACCGACGGCTATGGCTGCGATGTTTATATCGAAGCCACCGGCTATCCGGCGGCTGTGGAGCAGGGCTTGCAAATGATCCGCAAGCTGGGCACTTTCGTCGAATTCAGCGTTATGCGCGAGCCGGTCACGGTCGATTGGACCATCATTGGCGATACCAAAGAACTGAATATCCATGGTTCGCACCTGAGCCCCTATACTTATCCCATCGCTATCGACATGCTGGTCAAGGACCTGCTGCCCATGGACCGCATCATGACCCACCAACTGCCGCTCAGCAGCTTCCAGGCTGGCATGGATATGGTCGCGAAAGGCAGCGAATCGGTCAAGGTCACGCTAAGTCCCTAGCGAGACCAACCACCGCTTAGCGCCAGGAGCAAGTCTATGAGTCTGTCACTCACAGGCAAAGTCGCCATCATCACCGGCGCCAGTTCCGGCATTGGCGCAGCGACGGCTCGGCTGCTGGCGCGTCAGGGCTGCAAGCTGACGCTGGCCGCGCGATCCTACGAGAAACTGGCAGCGCTGGCAGCCGAGCTGCCGGTAGAATGCCTGGCTCTTCGCGCGGACATGACCCAGCCAGCCGATATTTCGCAGCTGGTTGAGCGGACCCTGGAGCGATTCGGCGCCGTCGATATCATGCTGGCAAACGCGGGTGTCTGGATCCGCGGGCAATTCGCCGCTGGCGACCTCGATGACTTCTCAGCCTTGCTCAAGATCAATATCGACGCGGTCTTGCGCTGCGCCCAGGCCGTCATCCCGGGCATGAAAGCGCGTGGCAGCGGCGACATCATCGTCACCAGTTCTATTTCGGGCCATCATGACCTGCACGGGGAGCCGGTCTACAGCGCCAGCAAAAACGCCGTGCAAACCATCGTGCATACGCTGCGCCGGCAGTTGGCGCCCGCGGGCATCCGCGTCATGTCGCTGGCGCCGGGACCCGTAGCCAATCCCATGCAAGGCTTGCATGATCCGGAAGATATCCGGCGCGTGACCGAGGACGATCGTGATTACCTAAGTTCCGATGATTGCGCCGAGGCTATCCTGTTCATGCTAAGTCGACCGCCGCATGTTACGATCCGAGACTTGGTCATGCTGCCGCAAATCGACCGCGTGTAGAGAAATGCCGCGCGGTCAATGAATCGACTGAAGGCAGGGGCAATGCTATGAGCCAGACACTCACAGGAAAAGTCGCCATCATCACCGGCGCCAGTTCCGGCATTGGCGCAGCGACGGCTCGGCTGCTGGCGCGTCAGGGCTGCAAGCTGACGCTGGCCGCGCGATCCTACGAGAAACTGGCAGCGCTGGCACGCGAGCTGCCGAGCGACTGCCTGGCGCTAGGCGCGGACATGACCCAGCCAGCCGATATTACAAACATGGTCGAGCGGACCCTGGAGCGATTCGGTTCCGTCGACATCATGCTGGCAAATGCCGGCGTCCTCATTACCGGGGATTTTGCGGCCGGCGACCCCGACGCCTACTCGCGGCTCTTCGCCATCAACGTCGACGCGGTCCTGCGCTGCGCTCATGCCGTTATCCCACAAATGAAGCAGCAAGGCAGCGGCGACATCATCGTCACCAGTTCCGTCGCCGGTCACCATGATATTCACAGTCAACCGATCTATAGCGCGAGTAAAAACGCGGTTCAGACTTTTGTTCATACCCTGCGGCGACAATTGGCTTCGGATGGCGTCCGCGTGATGTCGCTGGCGCCGGGCGCCATTGCCAACCGCATGTTGAACTACCATGACGCCGAAGAGATCCGCCGCCTGTCCCAGGGCGACCAAGCCTATCTGACCTCGGAAGATTGCGCCGAAGCCTTGCTCTTCATGCTTTCGCGCCCGCCGCATGTCACCATACGCGACTTGGTTATTCTGCCCAGGCACGCTGGGGTATGAATCTGGGATGCAATCGATTGGCGAATGCTTCAAGACAAAGGATTTGATATGAGCGATACGCTTAGTGGCAAAGTAGTCATCATCACCGGCGCCAGTTCCGGCATTGGCGAGGCTTGCGCCCGCGCCCTCGCCGAAGCGGGCTGCAAGCTGACGCTGGCGGCGCGCTCCGTCGACAAGCTGGAGGCGCTGGCATGCGAGCTGCCGACCGAATGCCTGGTCACGCGCGCCGATATGACCGCGCCGGCCGATATCAGCAATATGGTCGAGCGGACCTTGGCGCATTTTGGGCGCGTTGATGTCATGTTCGCCAATGCAGGCATTTATATCCCGGGCGAATTCGCCGATGGCGATCCCGACGCTTTTTCGGAGCTGTTGACCATTAACGTTGATGCTGTGTTGCGCTGCGCCCATGCTGTTATCCCGAGCATGCAGGCGGCGGGCGGCGGCGATATCGTCGTCACCAGCTCCATTTCCGGCTTCATTGATGTGCATTGGGAACCGATCTACAGCGCGAGCAAGCACGCGGTGCAAACCTTCGTGCATACGCTGCGCCGACAAGTGGCGGGCGACGGCATCCGTGTGATGTCGCTGGCGCCTGGCGCGGTCGCCAACCCGCTTTGGGGCTTCCATGACGCCGACGAGATCAAGCGCGTTTCGGAAGGCGAACGGGGCTATCTGAGCTCGGCAGATTGCGCCGAGGCGCTGGTCTTCATGTTAACGAGACCCGCGCACGTCACCATCCGCGACCTGGTGATCTTGCCGCAGAACCAAGTGAATGTTTGAACCGGTTTAAGGAAATGGCAAAGCCGCTCGCTGGCAAGGTCATCATCATCACCGGCGCGAGCTCGGGCATCGGCGCGGCTGCCGCCCGCTTGTTTTCCGCACAGGGCTGTCGGCTGACATTGGCTGCGCGCTCCGCCGACAAGCTGAACGCGCTCGCCGCGCAGCTCGAGGCTGAGGCGCTCGTGACGCGCGCCGACATGACGATTCCCGCCGATATCACCCGCATGGTCGAGCGGACGCTCGAGCGCTTCGGGCGGATTGACGCGCTCTTCGCCAATGCCGGCGTCTTCATCATGGGCGACTACGCCGCCGGCGATCCGGAGGCTTTCACGAACTTGCTCAAGGTGAATGTCGATGGCGTCTTGCGTTGTATGCGCGCGGTCATCCCAGCCATGAAAGCGCAGGGCGCGGGCGATATCCTGGTGACAAGCTCCATCGCCGGCCACGAGGAATTGCACCTGGGACCGGTCTATGGCGCTTCCAAACACGCGATCCAGACCGTCGTTCACACCACCCGGCGTCAACTGGCGGCGGATGGCATCCGCGTTATGTCCCTGGCGCCGGGACGGGTTGCCAACGAATTATGGGGGCTCAGCGATCCCGCCGAGATTGAGCGCTTGACGCGCGTCGACCGTGAATATCTGCATGTGCAAGATGTGGCGGAAGCCGCGCTATTCATGCTCACGCGTCCGCGGCATGTGACAGTACGCGACATCGTGATGCTGCCGCAGAAGCAAGATGTCTGAGCGCGAGCAGGCGCGCAAGCTTTGCCGGACTCGGAACGATTCGACATAGGTCAACCGGATGCTATCGGAGGATGCCAACCAGCTTCAACCCACATCTGTCTGGGTGCTAGGATATCAGGCCGGTTCATTCGTAAACGTTCCGCGGTTGCGCGGCCAGTTGCAGTTAATCCGACGACGAATATGCCATCATGACTCCATTTGAAGTGCTCAGACCAAACATGTATTCTTGGATTGAACAGAGGCGATTCTTTTTCAGTCGCGGGATCAATTCCCGTTTGAAAGTTGAATTTGAACGAATTGCAGCCGACGCAAGCCAAACATAAGTTATCAAGCGTCGTCTCGCCGCCGGCCGACACGGGCAAGATGTGGTCGATTTCCATTGATACCACCACGATTTGCTGTGTTTGGCAGTATTCGCAGCGGTTGCGCGCGCGTTTTACAACTTGCTGTCGTAGTCAGAAGGGGATAAATGCCATGCGCTATGCCCCGAGTCCCAGATATTCCTCAATGTCATGGCCACGCTGCTTCATCAAGACCAGGGCTTTTGTCCGCAAAAGCATTTGGCGGTCAACTACGGCTACTAGGTGTTCCAGTTCTTGTATTTCCTGCTCTGTAAGTCTGCCCTCTTTGCCCAGCGCCATCAGCATTCGCAGTCGAGAATCTTGCGACCACGACAGCCGGCGGTGAACGACTTCCCACAATTGTTCGTCGCTAAAGTCGATTAGCGAGTCGGGAGAGAAAGCCACATCGGCAACGGCGCCAAATAGAAACGACAAGCCATCCTGCAATACGGATTCGACCGAACGATTGCCGCAACGCGCAATATCGCTGGCTTGTTCAAAGACGTCTTCAGGTATCTCCAATTCGATCGTCGATCCATTCATTTGCTCAACCTCAGGACCAATTTATTTCATTGTAACCCATTTCACAGCGGGAACATACACAATTTAGATCCCGGGGACCAGCAACACCTTCGAGACATCGCCCGGCGCCTCGATCAAGCGCTCGAACCACTGGTCCCCATCCGCCAGCGGCGCTTCGACAATCCAGGGATCCAGGCGGACCGCGCCCTCGCCCAGCAAATCCAGCGCGGCGGCGAAATTCGCGGCGGTATAGGCGAAGGAGCCAAAGGCGCGCAGCTCGCGCCGTATCATATTCGCCACCGGCATGACGCTGCTCTCCTCGTGCAAGCCGCTGAGGACCAGCGCGCCCCTTGGTCGCGTGGCCGCGACGCATTGCTCGCGCGTTAAGGCGCTGCCCACCGCATCCACCGAGACCGCCACGCCCTCGCCGCCCGTCGCGCCCATAACAGCCGCCACGGTGTCTGTCTCCGTCGGCTGGATGGCGATGCCGCCCAGGTCCTCGCCCATCGCCAGGCGCGCGCTGTCGATTTCGGCGATGAAGATGCGCCCAGCGCCGCGCAGTTTGAGCATCTGCAAGGAGAGCAAGCCGATCGGTCCCGCGCCGATAATCAGACAATCCAAGCCCGTGACGTCGCCAGCCAGCTCGGCGATGCGCAGGGCGCAGCCTACCGGCTCGGTCAGCGATCCGATGCGGCTGTGCATGCCCTCGGGCAAGGTCAAGGCGAGTTTGGCTGGCACGCTGATATATTCCGCAAAAGCGCCGGGCCGATGCGCGCCCAGCAGCCGGCGGCTGCCGCATAGCTGGGTGAAGCCGGCGGCGCATGGACCGCATTCGCCGCAGTACCAGAGCGGGTTGACCGTCACCAGTTTGCCGACTGTCAGATCCGGGCGCAGGGTTGGTACCAGCGGACCGACCGCCGCAATCTCGCCGGCAAATTCGTGCCCCATGATCAGGGGCGGCACGCGCAGCGCATTGTGACCCAAGTAACCGCTCAATTCCGAGCCGCAGATGCCGACATAATCCACTTTGACCAGGATTTCATCGGCTCGCGCTTCCGGTCGTTTTTCCTCGCGCAGCGTCATCGTACGCGCCGCTTCCCATATCAGTGCTTTCATCGCTGTCCGTCCTCTTTTTCCATCGCTGGTCGCGCAATTGCGCTTTGACCTGGCTCATGCGCCTGAATTATACTCCAGGCAGGTTGCCAAAGCACTGTCGATAGGCGGGCTGCGCTTGCCATCAGCGATTGACCGAAATCGGGCTCTGCCAAGCCTTGGGACTAGGAAATCAGAATGAAGATCAAGCAAATCGAAGCGGTGCGGGTCAATCTGCCGCCGCGGGGGACCAGCGCCAAAGCCCGCCGCCCGTCTTGGAACGCCACCGATGAAGTCGCCAATCCCATGTCCGGGTATGGCCATGTCAAGCGCCATCGCGACAAATGGACCAAAACGGGCTGGGAGCGCGTCTATGCCAAGGTCACGCTCGAGGACGGCACTTGGGGGCTGGGCGGGACCAGCCACGGTCGGCCCGTCGCGGCCATCATCGACGATCACCTGGCGCCGCAGTTAATTGGCCAGGACGGCTTCGCCATCGAGCGCCTGGCTGACATGATGTTCCGCTTGACCAAGCCCTACGGCACAGTCGGCTTGGCTTCTTACGCCATCAGCGCCGTCGATCTGGCGCTCTGGGACGCCAAGGGCAAGGCGCTCGGTTTGCCCGTTTACAGCTTGATTGGGGGACTGCAAAAGGACAAGATCTATTGCTATTCCACCGGCAACGATGTCGACTGGTATCAAGAATTGGGCTTCAGCGCGCACAAGCTGGCGCATCCTTATGGACCAGCCGATGGACTGGACGGTCTGCGCAAGAACGAGGCTTTTGTGGCTGGCATGCGCGAGCTGGTCGGCGATCACTGCGAACTGATGCTCGACTGCTGGATGGCATTTGACGTCGATTACACCTTAAGGCTGGCGGAGACGCTGCGCCCCTACAAGCTCAAGTGGCTGGAAGAATGCCTGATACCCGAAGACCTGGACGCCCATGCCGAGCTGCGCGCGCGCCTGCCTTGGCAGACCTTGTCCACTGGCGAGCACTGGTACACCCATGTGCCTTTCCAGTACGCCATCAAGCACAATTTGGTGGATATCTTGCAGCCGGATATCGAATGGGTCGGCGGCTTGACCACCTGCATCAAAATCGCCCATGCCGCCGAAGCCGCCGGCAAGAAGGTCATCCTGCACGCCGGCGCGCGCACACCCTACGGGCAGCATTTTTCGCTGGCGATGCCGGCCGTGCCCTGGATCGAATACTACATCGGCGAGCCGCCGGGCGTGCCGTTAAAAGACGGTACTTTGTTCCCCGATATGCCCTATGCCGTGGATGGCTGGCTGGAGATCAGCGACGCGCCCGGCTTCGGCATACAGATTGACGAGGCTTGGATTGAGCCGTTTTAGGGCTGGGATGGTGATGCTAAACCAAGCCCAGCCGTTCGAATTGCTCGGGCGGGGCGTCGTTGGCGCGCATGAGCTCAACCAGCTTCTCGGTCATGCGCTCTTCAACCGCCGCGTCTTCAATCGGGCTTAATTGCCCGGGATCGCTTTCGGTATCGTAGAGCATGGTCTCGAAGACCGGGATCGCCCAGGGACTGCGATGCGTGCCGATTCTCATGGTTGGGCAATCTTTGGTGAAGGAGAAGGGCTCTCGCAGCTCGATCTCTTGCAGTTCCTCGACCTTGAAGCGGTGACGCATGTGCGTCGGCATCAGCGTGTAATTATAAAGCGGCAGGTTGTCCTCGTTCGCCGCCCCGCGCATATAGACATGCCTCCCGTCACTCACGTTCACATGCCCGCCGTGGATGCCATACAAGACCGCCTCGCGAACGGCTGCGTCGGTCGCGACAGTTTCTCCCAAGGGTATTCCCTGCATATCCGCGGGGAGATCGACATCAAAATAATCGAGTACCGTCGCGGGCAGGTCAATTGTTTGCACCAGGCTGCCGCGGCGCTCGCCCCGGACGCCGGCGCGCGGATCCCAGATGAAGAGCGGGATATTCGCCAGTTCGTTATACCAGGGCATGCGCATCTTGCCCCACCAATCGTGTTCGCTGAGCAAGAAACCATGATCGGTGTTGACGATCAGCATGGTATCGTCCCAGAGTTCCAGTTCGTCCATCAAATCCAGCACCTTGCCCAGATAATGATCGCACATGCTCATCAAAGCGGCGTATTCGCAGCGCATGTGATGGACAGCTTCCGGCGATTCATGCACGCGCTCGTAGGGGGGCCAATCGAAAAGCGGACCGTCGTATTCGTGGCCATATAGCGCTTTCCATTGTTCTTGCGTGAAGAAGGGCTCGTGCGGGTCAAAAGTCTCGATCTGCAAGTACCAGTTGTCCGCATCGGCGTTCTTGCGGATGAATTCGCTGCCCAGCGCGAAGGTCTGCGCCTGCGGCATGGACTGTTCTTCGCTGAGATAGCCGCGGTTGATCAGGTCTTGTCGCACGTTGACCGCTCTCAGGTCCGGTTTGATATCGAGCTGTGGCGCGCCGACATCGCCCTTCCACAGGTCGCCCTCTTGCCCGCGCGCGAATTCGTAGGTGGAAAAGCGGTTGTGATAAGTCGCGCCGCC
The DNA here is from genome assembly GCA_965232245.1 of Phototrophicaceae bacterium. GTDB lineage: Bacteria > Chloroflexota > Anaerolineae > Aggregatilineales > Phototrophicaceae > UBA6055. The sequence continues at coordinate 283,983 of CBDDPG010000002.1, forward strand.
GTCTTCCCAATAGTGGTAATGATCGGTGACTAGATGCGAATGAATGCCCTCTTCGTCCAGGAGCTGCGGCATGGAATCGTCGAAGGGTTCCAGCGGTCCCCAACTGCGGTGCAAGAAGTTATAGCGCCCGGTGTGCAATTCGCGCCGCGCCGGCATACAGGGCATGCTGCCGATAAAGGCATTGTCGAAGGTCGCGCTTCGCTCGCACAGGCGCTGGAAATTGGGGGTTTGCACCCAATCGCCGCCATAGGGCTGCAGCATGTGCCGGTTAAGCGAGTCGAACATCACCATGATTGCTTTCATTTTTCCCTCCCCTTTTGAAGACTGATAGGCAAATCGCGCGCCGCTTTAGCCCTTCAAACCGCTTGTCAAGCCGCCGCTTACCAAAAATCGTTGCAGCACAATATACAAAATGATAACTGGCGTCACTGCCATGACAGAGGCTGCCATGAGCTCCGCCCAAGCAGTGCCCTGCTCTTGGTCAAATATACTCAGCCCAAGCTGGATCGTCTTGACACTGTCCTCTTTGACCACGACCAGGGGCCAGAGAAAATCGTTCCAGGACCACAAGAAGGCGAAGAGCGCCATCGTGCCCATAACCGGTTTTGAATTCGGAATCAAAATGCGCCAGTAGACCCCAATCCGCGAGCAGTGTATAGTCCCGTATTTCGGGCTGCGCGCCAAATACGCTGTTCACTCATGCCGCGCTAAGCAAGCGCCGCTTTGAGCGCCTCAACCGCTTCTTCTTCCGCTGCGCGCGCCTCATTCACTTGAGTCCGAATCTCATCGCGCAGGTCGGCGATCTCGGCTTCCGTCATCGGGAAATCGCTCTCGCTAGCGGTCTTCGCGGCTTCAATCCGCCGGTTGCAGGCGACGATCTCCTCCAGTTGCGCCGCGCCCTGCTCGATAAACAGCGCGGTCTTGCGGTCGATATTGTCGCGGACATCCTTCAAGAACGGCACAGCCTCCGGCAAGAGCGCGCCCAGCAATGCCCGCCAAGCCTCGCCCGCGTTGCGATAGCGCAGCGCCACATTTTCCAGCGCCGGCAAGCCCAGCAGCGCCGCCGCCTCGTCAAGAAAATCGGCATAGACATCGCGCTCTGCGCAGATGGTCTTGCCAAAGGCTGGACCCAGGAAGGTATAGGAACTGATCAAGACGGACAGCAGCGGACGCCCGGTCGGGTATTCGCGCGCCCAACTGCCTTTGCTCGTTTTCTCGAGCATGGCTGCCCAGTGCGCCAGCGCGCGCAGCCCGAAGTTCTTCGCCGAGCCCTTGGGCGGTTTCTCGGTCATCAGCTGGGCGCAGTCCGCCAGCCCCTGAGTAACGGCGGCGGCGAGCTTGGCTTCGTTCGGAGGGCGCAGCAGCAGCAGGCGCTGCTTTTCCTTTTTGATGCGTCCGCGCGCTTTGTCCAGGTCTTCCGCGCTGACGGTCAGCGGCACGCGGCTGCGGTCCGAGATGTAGGCTTCGTTCTTGTCCGGTTCATAACCAAAGATGACCAGGGGCATCCCGCCCCACATGCCTTCGTCGTAGGGCATGGCGTTATAGGGCAGCAGCCACATATCCGGGCTGGCCAGCGGCGCGTAGCCCTCTTCCAGCGCGTCAATCAAGTTCTGCCGTCCCTTGTTGGCGCTGGTCGATTGGCGCGCCTCGCGGGGGATGCCCATGCGATCGAAGATCTTCTCCATCGGATCGAAGGTGTTGCGCGTCAGCAAGTTGACTTGCGGATCGTAGCCCTTGTAATGAAAGGTGAAATAACCGAAGGTGATGCCGCCGCTAATGCCCAGCAGCATCGCTTCGCTAAACGCTTCGCCGGTATGCGGGGCTTTCACGCCCTGGTAGTCCAAGGCGTTGCGGATGGCAGCCGTATCCCAATAGCGTCCCTCGAATTGACTGTAGTTTTCCAGCGTTGGCATGGTGAACCCGCTTTCTTATTCTCAGTGCGATTAGCGCCAGTTTATAGTCTTTGACCCGCCTTTTCCAAAATCAGCGACATACTCGCCGATTATCGCTCATCTCGCGTTAATCTTTCTACAATCTTTCTACTCCGTCTTTCTACTCCGTCGCTCAGGTCGCTTCCGCCTTGCCTTCAGCTTGCGCCTCGGCATTGTGTATCACCTCGTGGCCCGATCCGCCCGCCAGAATGTCAAAGTCCACGCCGAGATGGGCTTGCTGCACATGGTCCGTGAACAAGCGGGTGTATCCCCTGGGGCTATGCGCTTCGGAAGGCTGCCATTGGGCGCGGCGGCGCTCCAATTCAGCTTCCGATATGTCGAGATGCAAGCGGCGTTGGGCGACATCCAACTCGATCATATCGCCATCGCGGACCAGCGCCAGCGCCCCGCCGACAGCCGATTCCGGCGCGACATGCAGAACGACCGTGCCATAGGCGGTGCCGCTCATGCGCCCGTCGGAAATGCGCAGCATATCGCTGACTCCCTTGTCCAAGAGCTTGCGAGGCAGGCTCATATTGCCTACCTCGGGCATGCCCGGGAAGCCCTTGGGACCGACATTACACATCACCAGCACGCTGTCCGCGTCGACATCCAGGTCGGGATCGTCAATGCGCGCGTGGAAATCGTCCAATGACTTGAATACGACGGCGCGTCCGCGATGCCGCATCAGTTGCGGACTGGCGGCCGAGGGCTTGATGACCGCGCCGTCCGGGCAGAGGTTGCCGCGCAAAACGGCGATGCCAGCCGCTTGCTGAAAAGGCGCGTCGAGCCCGGCGATAACCGTCTCGTCGAAGCAGACCGCCCCAGCCGTGTTGCGGGCATGGGACTCGCCGGTTACCGTGAGCGCGTCCATAGCCAGCAATTTCGCCGCGTTTTGCATCACCACGGGCAAACCGCCGGCATAATAGAATTCTTCCATCAGGAAGTCGCCGGCCGGCTTCAGGTTGACCAGCAGCGGCATCTGGCTGCCCAGTTCATCAAAGTCGTCCAGGCTCAGGTCGACGCCGATGCGCCCGGCGATAGCCAGCAAATGCAGGATGACATTGGTCGAGCCGCCGATGGCGGCGTTGATCTTGATGGCGTTCTCGAAGGCGTCGCGCGTCAATATCTTGGAAAGCCGCAGCCCTTCTTTCGCCATCGCCACGATGCGATTGCCGCTGAAATGGCAAAGCCGCCGGCGGCGCGCGTCGGGCGCGGGAATAGCCGCGCCGCCGGGCAGCATCAAGCCCAGCGCCTCGACCACGCAAGCCATGCTCGATGCTGTGCCCATGGTCATGCAATGCCCGTCGCTGCGCGACATGCAGGTCTCGGATTCGATATAATCCGCCGCGCTCATCTTGCCGGTGCGCCAGTCGTCAGTGAAGCGCCATTTGTCCGTGCCCGCGCCGATGTCTCGTCCTTGAAATTTGCCATTCAACATCGGACCGCTGGTCACGACGATCGTCGGCACATCGACGCTGCAAGCGCCCATGATGGCGGCCGGCGTGGTCTTGTCGCAGCCGACCAGCAGCACCACAGCATCAAGCGGATTGGCGCGGATTGATTCTTCGACATCCATGCTGGCCAGATTGCGATAGAGCATGGTCGTCGGGCGCATCAGCGGCTCGCCCAGCGACATCACGGGGAATTCCAGCGGGAATCCCCCGGCTTCCAAGACGCCTCGTTTGACATGCTCGGAGAGGATGCGCAGGTTGGCGTTGCAGGGCGTCAGTTCCGACCAGGTATTGCAAATGCCAATAACAGGGCGGCCGTCGAACATTTGCTGCGGCGTACCTTGGTTCTTCATGCGGCTGCGAGACTTGAAGCCCGCTTGCCCGTCTCGTAAGAACCAATCATGACTGCGCAAAGGCATGCGCCACCTCCTTTTCCGGTCGCGGTCCGCCGCCGAGTATAACGCAAATGGCGCTGATCTCGCAGTCCGCGCCGCCTGTCTTTGCCACTTGCGATATGCGCCTTTGCCGATATGCTTGCGCTGGAAAAATGGCGCGTTTTTATCGACGCGAACCCGGTCCCATGCAGCGACTATTCAAGCGCGAGCCAATTTACTACGGCTGGTATATCGCCCTGGCGCTGGCCATCACCGAAACCGTCTCCTTTGGCGTGATATTCTACGCCTTTTCCGTGTTCATCACGCCGATGGAAGCGGAGCTCGGCTGGTCGCGCGCGCAGATCACCGGCGCTTTTTCGCTGATGTGGCTGATCACCGGCATTTTCGCTTTCCCGGTCGGCTACTGGCTGGACAAACACGGATCGCGCCTCTTGATGACAGCCGGATCGATTGGCGCGACGCTGATGGTCCTGCTCTGGTCGCGGGTGACGACGCTGCCCGAATTTGTGCTTGTCATGGCGCTGCTGGGTTTCTGCAGCGCAGCCGTCCTATACGAGCCGGCTTTCACTGTCATTGCCGCCTGGTTCGTGAACAAACGGGGCAGAGCCATGGCCGTGCTCACCTTTATCGCGGGCTTTGCCAGCACGATCTTCGTCCCCTTGGCTGATGCCCTGCTGCTGGCGCAGGGCTGGCGCGGGGCGGTGTTCATCCTCGGCGTGTTGCTGGGGCTAATCACGATACCGCTGCATGCCTTGGTGCTGCGCCGTCGACCGCGGGATCTGGGGCTGGAGCCCGATGGCGCGGCGCAGACCGCGGAGCCGGACAAAAGCGAATCGATCAAGCTGGGCGCGGTATTCCGTTCGCGCTTCTTCTGGATCCTGACCCTGGCTTTCGCGCTTTCCACCTTGTGCATCGCGGCGGTGCGCGTGCATTTTGTGCCGCTGCTAATCAGCCTGAACATTCACCCCAGTAGCGCCGCAGTCGCCAGCGGCGCAATCGGCGTCATGCAAGTAACCGGCCGGATGATCTTCGCCGCGGTCGAATGGCGTTTTTCCAGCAAAACCTTGGCGATCGCCGTCTTTATCCTCTTGGCGCTTTCTCTGGTCACGCTGCTGATGGGCAGTTCGCCGCTGTTCATCGTGCTCTTCATAGCGCTCTACGGCATGGCAATCGGCACAAATACGCTCATCCGACCCCTGATCGTCGCCGATACCTATGGCGCCGCATACTACGGACGCATCAGCAGCACGATGGTGTTTTTCCTGACTCTGGCTGGCACCGCAGCGCCCTTCGCCGCCGGCCTGATCTATGACCTCTCCAACTCTTACAGTCCGATGCTGATCATCGTGACGGGCTTCAGCTTGCTTTCCATCTTGCTGATCGCGCTGCTGCCCAAGAGCAGTTAGCGCGCCGCGCCGGAAATCTTGGCTAAAGCGCGCGGGTTTGCCAATCTCGGGAGAGACGGGCGGCGGTTTCTTCCCAGGCGCGCACGCCGCTGGTGGCGTCAGCCGCTTCGATATTGCAGGCGGCCACCGCGCAAGCCCAGCGCACGCAGTCTTGGAAATCCAGCCCGCGGACGAGCGCGGCGATCAAACCGGCGTAGGCGGCGTCGCCAGCGCCGGTCGTGCCGGCCACTTGCACCTGGAAAGCCCGATGCCAAGTCTGCATGCCAGCCCAATCCGCAGGCGCTTGCCCAAGTCTCGATAAAAATGCCAAGCGCCCCGCGTCCGGCGAAGTCCGCAAGTAGAGTCCGCGTTCGCCGAGCTTGAAACCGGCGATGCCTGCGCCCATTCCCAGCAGCTCCTCAGCCAGATCGGCCAGGTACTCGGCTGTCATACGCGCGATGATCTCGCCCTGCCAGCGATCATGATCGGCTCGCCGCAGCATGAACATGATCTCTTCGATGCTGGGCACAAAGATGTCAACGAAGGGCAGGCATCGGCGCAGAATCGCGCGCCAATCCGCTTGACCGCTGGGGCTGTCGGGGGCGGGCAGGCTCATGTCGACGCTGGTGATGGGTCCCAAATCTTTGACAGCGCCAACCAAGTCAAGGAATCCAGCGCCGTCATTGTCGTAGAGGCGCGGCAGCAGCGTCGGATATCCCAGATGAAACAGCTTGCAGCCGGCTGCCAGGTCCAGATCAATGTCATTTACGCTAAAGCCGTGATAGACGCCGGTATGCGTCAGCAGGGTGCGATCCTGTTTCTGTGGCTCGATGACAATCGTATAGGCGCTGGCGGCGGGCAGGACGCGGATGTGATCGCCGAGAGCGCTGTCGTATTGTCTCACATAATCAATGATCGCCCTGCCTACCCAGTCCGCGCCGACGACCGCAAGCAGGTCAACGGCAATGCCCAAGCGGTGCAAAGCCAAACCGGTGTTGGAAACAGCGCCGCCGGTGGAGTAAGAAATGCGACCGATTTCGAACACTTTGCCGGCGTCGATGACTTGCTCGGGCTTGAGCAAGGACATATCCGGCAAGATATCGAGCGCGATATGGCCCGCTACCATTACGTCAGACGGCACGTTTTCCAGTCCATTCGCTTCGAGCTTTCCGCAAGGACCCAGCGCCGCTTTGTTGAGGCATTTCCAAGCAAGTTATGGAAATCTGAAAGTACATCGTATTGTCCAATTATTGGGCGAGCCTTGGCGCACTCCTGTTTTCTTTGCCAAGAACGACATTTAGTCTAACCGTATGCTTGTCATTGTGCAAAGCTGACGAAATTCCTTTTTTGAAATTGCATTTCTTTGTTGGCATTACTTGTGTCCTCAGCGGTGAATAACAATTTGAAGCGCTTGCCCCACAATACCTGAGCCGTCTCTAGGATAAGATTCCGCCCAAAGCTATAATTCGGGCATGAAGTCCCTGCTGCGCCTCTCCCGCTTCATGCGTCCCTACGGCTGGTTCTTGTTCTTCGGCTTCTGGACGACTGTGCTGCCGGTGGCAATGGAACTGAGCGTGCCGCGCCTGTTGCAGCTCATGATCGACGAGGGCATCCGCCCGCGAGTGATGGACAAGATCTTGCTGGGCGCGGCGCTGATGTTCTGCGCGGCATTGGTCGGCGCGGCCAGCACCCTGGGCCAGGGCTATTGCCGCGCTGTCGTTTCGCAGGGCTTGGCATACGATATCCGCCACGCGCTCTTCCGTCATATTCAGTCCCTGTCCTTCGCCAATCTGGATCAAATGCAAACCGGTCGATTGATGACGCGGGTTTCCAGCGATGTCGATGTAGTGCGCATGTTCTCCAGCGCGGGCTTGTCATTGATACTGCGCGTTCTGGTGATGATCTTCGGCAGCATGATCATGCTGCTGCTGACGGATTGGGAATTGTCGCTGATCATGTTCGCGGTGGCGGGCCTCTCGGCGATATTTATCCGTTATCTGATGGTGAAAGCCACCCGCCTTTTCACCGTGGTGCAGCAGCGGCTGGGCGCCTTGAACACGCTGGTGCAAGAAAACCTGGCCGGCATACAAGTGATCAAGGCTTTTGTGCGCGGCCGCTTCGAGATGGATCGCTTCGCCGCCAGCAATGTCGACTATCGCGAAAAGAATATCGAAGTCGGCAATTTGCTGGCGGTGGCGATGCCGGTGCTGCAAGTGCTGACCAATGTCGGCACGGTGGCTGTGCTCTGGTTTGGCGGCTTGTCCGTGCTGGGCGACCGCTTGACGCTGGGCGAATTGATCGCCTTCAACAACTATTTGATGATCGGCATGGGTCCTTTGCTCTTCCTGGGCAATCTGCTGATGATGGCTGCCCGCGCGGAAGCATCCGCCGAGCGATTGCTAGAGGTCCTCGATACGCAGCCGGCGCTGCCGATCGCGTCCGCGCCGCATCAAGCCGAGCGTCTACGGGGCAGCGTCGCCTTTGAAAATGTCTCTTTCCACTACAGTCGGCGCGGCGCCAGCCAGGACAATGGCGCGAGCGGGGACGATGTCTTGCATGGCATCAGCTTCGTTGTGGAGCCGGGCCAGCAGATCGCCCTGCTGGGCGCGACCGGCTCCGGCAAAAGCACCTTGGTCAATCTGATCCCGCGCTTTTACGACGTCAGCGGCGGCTCTGTCTCGGTTGACGGCGTCGACGTCAAGACATGGGACGCGGGCGCCTTGCGCTCGGGCATTGGCATGGTCCTGCAGGAGTCGATTCTCTTCAGCGGGACGGCGCGCGACAATATCGCTTACGGCGACGCTTCGGCCACGCTGGACGATGTCATCGCCGCAGCCAAAGCGGCGCAAGCGCACGAATTCATCACGAGCATGCCAGCCGGCTACGACAGCCCGATCGAAGCGGGCGGCGCCAACCTCTCCGGCGGGCAAAAGCAGCGCATCGCTATTGCCCGGGCGCTGCTGGTCCAACCGGGCATACTCATCTTCGACGACAGCACCAGCGCCGTCGATATGGAGACGGAAGCCAAGATACAAGCGGCGCTGGAAGAACTGGCGGCGCGGCGGACCAGCTTTATCATCGCGCAGCGCATCACCAGCGTGCTGAAGGCGGATCAGATCCTGGTCCTGGATCAAGGCCGGATCGTGGCTCGCGGCAGGCATCAGCAATTGATGGCTTCCAGCGAGATCTATCGGGAAATTTACGAATCGCAGCTGGGCGAGGTGAAGGGCTTGGGGAGTTTAGCGCGATGACTAACCGAGGCGCGAGCACAGAGCGCCCGCGTTTCATCGGCGGGTCGGGCGGATCGAGGCCCACCGGCGAGAAAGCCAAAGATCGGCGCGGCGTCTTGCGCCGACTGTCCGACTATCTGCAGCCCTATCACAGCCGCTTGCTGCTGGTGGCTGTCTTGGTGGTGGCTGGCACATTGCTGGGCTTGATCGGTCCGGCGCTGCTGGGGCGCGCGATTGACCAATACGTGATCGCCGGCGATCTTGATGGTTTGCTGCGCATCGCCTTGATTATGCTGCTGGTGTACCTGGCGCAGGGCGTCGTCACGGTGATTCACGGACTGATGATGATCCGTGTGGGGCAGTACTTCGTGGCTGACATTCGCGCGGCGCTCTTCCGGCATTTTCAGGCGCTGTCGCTGGACTACCACGACAAGCATCGCGTGGGCGACCTGATGAGCCGCATTTCCAATGACAGCGAGACTATCAACCAAATTCTGTCCAACGGCTTGATTCAGTTCACAACCAATATCCTGTCCCTGGGCGGCATCATGGTGGCGATGCTCTTGCTCAACCTGCCGCTGGCGATCGGCACGCTGATCATCCTGCCCATCATGCTATTCATCACGAGTCAAATCACCGAGCGCACGCGCAAAGCCTTCCGGGGCATGCAAAAGAATCTGGGTCTGCTCAACGCTGTGCTGGAAGAGAACATCACCGGCATCCGCGCCGTGCAAGCCTACGCGCAAGAAGACAGCGCCATCGCCCAGTTCCAAGCGGCGAGCCAAGCCTATCGCCAAGTCGGGATTCGCGCCGATTTCATCACCGCCGCTCTTGGTCCCATGTTCACGACCATGAGCATATTGACCGTGGCTGGGACATCGCTGCTGGGGGGATGGCTGGCGCTGCGGGATGTCGTTTCCGTGGGCGTGATCGCGACCTTTGTCGTGTATGTCATGAACTTTTTCCGCCCCATGCGCGGCATCGCCATGGTCTACAATCAACTGCAATCCGCCCTAGCCGGCGCCGAGCGCATCTTTGCCGTCTTGGACGCCGAACCCACTGTGGTTGACCTGCCCGATGCCGAGCCGCTGGTCAACATCCGCGGCGCGGTCAGCTTCGACGGGGTCAGCTTCGCCTATGAAAGTGACAAACCCGTCCTGCAAGACATCAACTTGGAAGTCGCGCCCGGGCAGACGATCGCGCTGGTGGGACCAACCGGCGCCGGCAAAACGACCATCATCAGTTTGCTGAGCCGTTTTTATGATGCGACCGGCGGCAGCATCCGCATCGACGGGCGGGATATCCGCCAGGTACAGCAGAATTCCATCCGCGAACAATTGGGCATCGTGCTGCAGGATACCTTCCTGTTCAGCGGCACGGTGATGGAAAATATCCGCTACGGCCGGCTGGACGCCAGCGACGCCGAGGTCATCGAAGCGGCCAAGCTGGCCAACGCCGATGCTTTCATCCACTTGCTGCCCCGGGGCTATCACACCCAGGTGTCGGAAAAAGGGCATAACTTCAGCCAAGGGCAGCGACAACTGCTGGCGATCGCCCGCGCCATATTGGCCGACCCGCGCATTTTGATCCTCGACGAAGCGACCAGCAGCGTCGATACGCGCACGGAGATTCACATCCAGGAAGCGCTCTTGCGCCTCTTGGAAGGGCGCACAGCCTTTGTCATCGCCCATCGCCTGAGCACCATTCGCAATGCCGATCAAGTGCTGGCAGTCAATGATCAGCGCATCATCGAGCGCGGCACGCACGAGGAGCTGCTGGCGCTGCGCGGCTTCTATTATCAGCTGTACATGAGCCAGTACCACCATCTGGCGGAGATGGCGGCTGGTGACTGAAAATCTTCCGTTATGACAAGCGACAACGTCGATGTACTCATCGTTGGCGCCGGGATTTCCGGCATCGCCGCCGCCTATTACCTGGGAACGCGCTGCCCGCAACTACGCTGGACCATCGTCGAAGGGCGCGACGCCCTCGGCGGCACCTGGGATTTTTTCCGCTATCCCGGTGTCCGATCCGATTCCGACATGTTCACGCTCGGCTATCGCTTCCGCCCCTGGCGCGGCGAAAAGACAATTGCCGACGGCGCCGCCATCTTGCAGTACCTCCAGGACACCGCCCGCGAATTCGGCATCGACCGGCGCATCCGTTTCGGCTGCCGCGTGAGCCGCGTCAGTTGGCGCTCGCAGGAAGCGCTGTGGACGGTCGATATCGAGCGCGGCGGAGAAATGACAAATATCCGCTGCAACTTCCTCTTCATGTGCACGGGATACTATCGCTACGACCAAGGCTATACGCCGAGCTGGACCGGCCTGGAGGACTTTGCGGGACCGGTCCTGCATCCGCAGGCTTGGGACGCGCGCGCCGACCGCGGCGAACTGGATTACAGCGGCAAGCGCGTCATCGTCATCGGCAGCGGCGCGACAGCCGTGACCATCGTGCCGGCGCTGGCGCGGAAGGCGAAGCATGTGACCATGCTGCAGCGTTCACCCAGTTATGTCGTCAGCATGCCCGCGCGCGACGAGCAGGTCAACCGCCTGCGCGGCCGCCTGCCGCACTCGTGGGCGAGCTGGCTGGCGCGCTGGAAAATGATCCTCTTCGGCATCTACACCTATCGCAAAGCGCGGGTCAAACCCCGCGAAACGCGCGAGCTGATGCTGGCAGGCATCCGCAGCGTCATGGGACCCGGGTTTGATGTTGAGCGGCACTTCGCCCCAGCCTACCAGCCCTGGGATCAGCGCGTCTGCGTCGCGCCGGACGCCGACCTGTTCCAAGCCATCAAAGCCGGCAAAGCGACCATCGTTACCGATCATATCGAGCGCTTCGAGGCGGGGGGCTTGCGCTTGCGCTCGGGCGAGACCCTGGGGGCTGATATCATCGTCACCGCCACCGGCATGCGCATGCGCATCATGGACGGCCTGCGCATTGTCGTCGACGGTCAAGAAGTTGAACTGGGCGATACCATGAGCTACAAGGGCTTGATGTATAGCAATATCCCCAACCTGGCTTCGGCTTTTGGCTATACCAACGCCTCGTGGACGCTCAAATGCGAGTTGATCTGCGAATACGTTTGCCGCCTGCTCAATCACATGGAACGGCGCGGATACCGGCAATGTGTTCCGCTCCCGGACGCGGATGCCTGCGCCGTAGAGCCGATGATCGACTTCAGCTCCGGTTATGTGCGGCGCGCGCAAGACGACTTGCCGAAGCAAGGCAGCCGGCCCCCCTGGCGGGTGTATCAGAATTACCTCAAGGACCTGCTGATGATGCGCTTCGGCGCGTTGGACGACGGCGTGATGGAGTTCAAGCCCCGCAATCCCCGCGGGTATTGACATAATCGCCGCTGATCCAGCCCTCGATCTGCCAGATGCCAACTTTGAAATAACCCGCCCGCTTTTCACTAGCGCGCAGCCAGTCCCTACTGGCGGTTACGCCCAGGACCAAGCCATCAGGCGGGCTTTGACGCACCTTGAGGTTGGCAAAGGGCTGCACCTCGCAGTCGCCCAAGCCGCGCCCCGGGTTTGGATTTGTGTTGGCCGGCGGCGTGTTTTGCAGGGGCGGCTGAGGCTCCTGCGGTGGCGGACCGTCGCCGCGCAGCAGGACGACGGTGCCGGCGCGGTCAATCAAGGCGCAGGTTCGCCCAGCGCGCTGATAGGCTGACAGGTCGAAGGCGCGCCGCGGCGCATAAGCGGCGGCGAGGAAGACGATGCGCCCATGAGCGGAGAAACAGACTTCGACGCCGGGCGACACATAGCCGTAGACATCAACGGCGTCCAAGACACCCTGGGCGATGATATCGGGCTGGGCGATTTCGGCGCTGCCGACGCGGCGGCCCTGGGCGCCGTCGAGCCAGTTATTGACTTGAATCTCCGGCGGCAGCTGCTTGAGCGTATGGACTGTGGGCTTGGGACTGGGCGTAAACGTGGGCGTGGCGGTAGCATCGTCATCGCCGCGGGGTTTCGCCGACGGGAAGATAACACTCCCGAGCAAGCTTAAGATACCGCCATTGGAGAATCCGGCGCTGTTTCTGGAGCGGACATAAAATGAAAAACTAATTATTTTTTTGGTCGTTTCAAAGTCCTCCCCCCTTCGAAGAGCGGCTCGGTTCAAGTAACCTTGAAAGTCAAGCCCGGTGAAAGTGTAGCTGGAGACATCGCCAACATCGCGCCAAAAGGGAGACCAAGGGAATTCTTCAATGGCAACTTCGTAGCTGGTAGCGCCGGGGGATTTATCCCAGCGCATGGTGACGCTGTTATACGTGGTACTGCTGGCGCGGACGTTGGTCGGCTTGGGCGGGGGACTTTGGGCTTGCAGTGGCAAGAGGAACAGTGAAGCGAGAAAGCAACAGAGTGAAATTAGAACAAATATTCGGGGGGGGGGGGGGGGGGGTAATGTTATGTAATATTTCAATCATAGTCGCCGTCTTTCTAAACATCATTGCGCTCCTCCAGGCAGTCCCAAAAGCGGGAATCGCGGATTGCGCTTGATTCTAGTGCAAGTCAGCGCGTTTGTCAAAGCAAACGGCGCGAAGATTCAGGGCAATCGCATCAAAATGAAATTGCGCAACATCGACTATTTTCCCCACAAATTTCGCAATCTGTCGGGGCGGCGCGCTGTGCCGACCACGAAAATTGACCTGCGATTTGCGGGCTCACAGCCGCAGCTCCCAACCCTCGTCCTTCACCGCGGCGCGGAAGACCGCTTCATCCAGCCCCAGCCCGAAGCCCGGCGCGGCGGGGATGACCACCTGCCCCTCTTCCACGCGGTAAGCCGAGGCGTCGATGCCGGGGGTACTCGTCTCGTCCCATTCGACGAAGGTGAAGCCTTTGACGGACCGCGCCAAATGACCGGAAACATAATTGCCCAGGTGCCGGCCGTAATGATGCGGCGCGCTGCGAACGCCCCAGTCGTCGAGTTGCGCGCCAGTGTCCAGCCAATTGCTGAAGCCGTGGCTGAAGATATCGTACTGCATCACATCGACGCAGCCGGCCCGCGCCCAATCCATCAGCGCAGTCGCGGCATAGCCTTCGCCATCGGCGATCAGCAGGGACAAGCCTTCTCGGTCCATCCAGTTGTGCAATTCTTCGTACAACTCTGGATCTTCGTGGAAAGCCTCTTCCAGCCAAAACAAGTCGCAATCGGCTGTTTCCGCCAGCACCCGCTTGGCGATGTTCAGGTTATAGCCATTGTTGGCGTCAATCATGATCCGCGCCGCGGGACCCACCGCAGCGCGCACGGCTTTGATGACCGCGATATCGCGCCGCGTGCCAGCCTCGAGCGGCATGTGCCGGGCGCCGCGCCCGACCTTGATCTTGAAAGAGCGATGGTTCTGTTCGTAACCTTGGCGCGCGTGCCCGGCGATGAGCGCGGACCCCGCCTCGTCCGAATCCATTCCCAAGTCGTTCATGTAGAGCGAGGTATCGTAACATGGGACGCGCAGCGGCTGCTCGATTGTCGCTTGCGCCGGCGCCGCCAGCGCATAAACCGGCGTCCCGCGCAGCCGCCCCGCCAAATCCCAGAGCGGAAAATCAAATGCCCGGGCGGATTCCACAAGGCGGCCGCCATCGGTCGCCAGTTCGGAGATGTCCCTGCCCAAGAGCGGCTGCGCCTCATCGCGGCTGGCGAAGCAGAGCCCGAAGCCAGCCGCGCCGTCCGTCGTGGTCAAGCGCATGACCCGAAGCTGAACTTCGATGCCATGAATGTTCAAGCGCGAATTGTTGCCGGCTTCGCGCGGACGCCGCCCTACTAAGGGCGCGGACTCGATGCGGTCGATTCTTGTTTTAGCCATGAGTAGGTCCTCCAGGCTGCCGCTATGCCTCGCCAAACATGATGCCCGTGGGGATGACATCGGTGGCTTCGCCGCGCTGTATCGCCTCGGCTGTGGCAAGGATGCTAGCGAAGTCATGGCGCGGCTGGAAACCGAGCTTGCTGCCTATCTTGGTCAAGTCCAGCTCGAAGTAATTTTCAAATGGCAGGCGGGCTTCGACATAAGGCAGGTTGAAACGCCGCGCCAGCATCGGCACGATTTCCGCCCAATCGAATATGGCGGCGCCGGCCAGATTGAAGGCTTCGCCAACCGCTGCGTCAGATTCTAGCGCCAGCGCCAGTCCATCGGCGATGTCGCGCACGTCGCCGAAGTGCTGGCGGTAGGGTACGCCATTGGGGTTCAAGCTCAGCAAAAGTTTCTCTTTGCCATCCCAGCCAGCCAGCAGGCTCTCTATCATTTCCCGTACATCGGGAGCGCTCCTGTCGTCAATGTCCCGCAGCTCGTAAGACTCGTCATTGCTGTAAGTGGCATAAGCCGCGCTATAGAGAAAATGCCGCGGCAGCCCGGCGTCGTTCAGGAATTCGCTCGGTTCAATCACGGTGGAGAAGCGCATGGCGCAGGTGGGAATGCCGTATTGATAGTGATAGACCAGCGCCAGTTCTTCACCGAGCCACTTGGTCATCAGATAAGCCATATTAGGATATTTGCCCGCCATGTCTTCGGTAATTGGCTGCTCGAAATAGCGCCCGTTGACGCGCGCGTCCCAATAGACGCCTTCGGTGCTGGCATAGACAAAGCGATGCAGATTTGGGCAGAGCTCGCGGATGCTTTCGAGGAGATTGAGCGTGCCCATGGCGTTGATATCGAGATACTGCCGATTGTTGAAAGGACCCTGAAAGGCGGCCGCCAGATGATAGATAGCATCGACGCCGACCACAGCCTTGTTCACATCCTCGGCAACCCGCAGGTCGCCGAAGACCGTTTCCACCCCGTCGTAGGCGTCCAGTTTCTTGGCGCGGCTGGCATCGGCGGGGTAGACAAAGCTGCGCACAGTATGCCCCGCGTCTAGCAAGCGCAGGACCAGATTGGCGCCGATGCGCCCGGTGCCGCCCGTTACCAGGATCTTCATCGTCAATCTCCCGTTTGTGATGATTGGCTCAAGCCGATTCTAACCAGAAGCGCGGCTGATTCCAAACAGTGGATCATTAGTCCGGGGCAATTGCATTAACATGACGGGCAACTAAACTGAAAATCGAACACAGAAGTAAAACCAAGTTAGGAAAGAAAATTCGCCACAGAGGCATAGGCTGCCGGACGTCGGCAGAAGACGAGGCGGAGCGGAAAAGCCTTACAGAGTTTTCGCTATTTGAGAGAAGGGGCTTGATGCGCCCAATCTGAAATGCGCCCCGTGTGCGGCGCCGACCATGGCGGATCAGTCAGCGACTTGCAGGAATTCCTTGGGATCGATGTCCCGGTCGAAATAATCCCGCGCGATTACCCGAGCCAGCCATTCGGCGATGACATCGTAACCCTTGTTTCCCGTCTCCGCGTTGGCCAGGGCCGGGTCGCCAATATGACCGAAGGGGGTATGGTCTTTGTAGCGGCGCGTGGCATAGAAGATGCCGCCGCCCGTCTTGATATGCTCGGGTCCCTGAATCTTGCGCATGTCAGCGGGCGGGACGTGGTGTTTGACCGACCGATCCAAATGCACCAGCTCCGGATGGGTGACCAGGATGCGAGCGGTCTCCCCTTCGCCGCCATGCCCCTCCTGCTTCTTCGATGTCTGAATCCGATGATAGACTTTGCTGAGCGGCGTCAGCCAATTGAGGACCATCGCTTGCGCATCGGCGGTATTGTCGACGACGTCTTGCGCCGCCACCATCATCACGGGCAGATTGCCGTCATGGCCGTGCACAAGAGCGAATTTGCGGAACCCGGTCTCGTACAGGCTCAGGCATACTTCCGTCAGCAGCCTGATCATCGTGTGGGAACTGAGGCTGATGGTGCCGGCGAAACCCAGATGAAAGCTGGAAGCGCCAAAAGGAATGACAGGTCCAATGACGACCGGGCAGCCCAGCGCCTCGAGGCGGATGGCGGCTCTTCGGCAATTCTCCCGCGCTTCGAAGGAATCGGCGCCCAGGGGAAGATGCGCGCCATGCGCCTCGGTGGCGCCAACTGGCAGCAGCAGCACGTCCGTCTGTGATAACGCGGCCTCGACTTCCGGTCCGGTCATTTCGTCGAGCGTCGGCGGACCCTGCTGCGAATAGAGAATATCGTCTTTTTTATCGCTGTCAGCGGACATCATGTTGCGCCGTCTCTTTACAGTTTGTATAATTCTTGGATATATTGTTTACCAAGACGCGCGGGATTGCAAATCCGCTCGCCGCCGCGCAGGGTCCTGGTCCTTGCAAATGAGAAATCGATGTCCTAATGCACACCTTTGATTCCATTGATACGGCGGACAAAGAGGCGACCTTCGCCCTGCTGCGGCAATTGTCGGTGGGCATCGCCAAGCTCTGCGCGCCGCATTGCGAAGTCGTGATACATGATTTCAGCGATCTTGAACACTCGATTGTTCACATCGAAGGCAATATCAGCGGACGCAAAGTCGGCGGCGGCGCCACCGACCTCTTGCTGACGCAGGCGCGCAACGGCAATACCGCGCGCGATTTCTACAACTATCAGACCTGCTTGCCCAACGGCAGAACGATGAAGTCTTGCACGATGTTCCTGCGCGATGAGCAGGGACAGGCTTATGGCGCCTTCTGCATTAACATGGACATTGGCATCTTCGCCGGTTTCCACCGCTTCTTGGGCGAGTTCCTGGCGCTGGATGCCGGACCCGAGGTTAGCGAGACGCTTTCGGACGATATTCAGCGGACCATCCACACCATCTTACGCGAAGCAGTGAAGGAAATCGACGCCGAGCTGCCTATTATGTCCAAAGAGGACAAGATAGATCTCATCGCGCGGCTCGAGGAAAAGGGGGCTTTTCAAGTGAAACGAGCGGTGCCGCTGATCGCGGAGGAATTGGGCTTGAGTCGCTCGACCATTTACAATTACCTGACCGAGGCGCGGGAAAAAACTCAGGCTGACGCGCATAATGGAGCCTGAGCGATGGCGCGCCTGGATGTCATCCTGACAGAAGAAGCGCCGGTCCCGACCAGCGGCTATAGCCAGGCGCTGCGCCACGGCAGCCTGCTGGCGACATCGGGTTACCTCGGCACAGCGCCTGACGGCTCCGGGTTGGTCAACGGCGGCTTCGGGGCGGAGGCGCGACAAGCGCTGGACAATATCAAGGCGGTATTGGAAGCGGCCGGCTGCGCCATGACGGATGTCATCCGGGTCAATGTTTCGCTGACCGACATCAATCGCTTTGCAGAGATGGATGCCATCTACCGCGAATACTTCAGCGAGCCTTATCCCAGCCGCAACACCATCGGCGTCAAGGAACTATGGGGCGGCGCTCAAGTCGGCTTTGATGTTTGGGCTGTCGCCGCCGCGAGTTGCAGCTGATGTCCGCGATCCTCGAACATCTTCAAGATCACGAAGCCATCGAATTGACGCGGCAATTGATCCGTATCCCGTCTTTTTTGTGGCAGGAGAGCGCGATCGGGACTTGGCTTGCCGACTGGATGTCGCAGCGCGGCTACGACGTGGAACTTCAGGCGATCGCCCTCGATGACGGGAATGCGACCCATCAGGCGATAGGCGTCCTGCGTGGTGATGGCGGCGCTCCCTCTTTGATGCTCTGCGGCCACACCGATACCAGCGATTGGAATGGCGATGTCTTCCGGCGCGACCGCTGGGCTTATGATCCCTTCGGCGCGGAGATCGCCGATGGGAAGATCTATGGCTTGGGCGCGCTGAATATGAAAGCGGGCTTGGCTTCGATGTTGATGGCGGGCGAGGCGCTGCGCCGCAGCGGGAAGCCGCTAAAGGGCGATCTGATCATCGCCTGCGTCGTGGCCGAGACCGGCGGCGGAATCGGCGCGCTGCATCTGATCGAAAGCGGCTGCCGTCCCGATTATTGCATCGTCACCGAAGCGGGCAACCTGGATGTCGGCTTGATTTCGGTCGGTTATGTGCAAGGCTTGATTCGGGTGCTAGGTGAATTCAAACACCGCGTGCCTTATGTGAATCCGATAGAGAAAGCCACACAGGTCATCGACGCCTTCAGCCCCTCCTACGTACAGATACCGCGGGTGGAAGATGGCGGCTGGCTGCGCTATCAGCCGCATCCGTTGATTCCAGGTTATCCTGCTATGGCTATCCGAAACATCGAGCACTATCAAGATCTGACGACGCTCGCCTTTGACTTGCGAATTATCCCAGGCATGACGGAAGACAGCGTGCGCGAAGACATGCGCGCGCGTCTGGAGGCGATCAAGGCGGCGGATCCCGAATTCGCCTACGAGCTCTTGATCCCGCAGAGCGATCAGCAGCCGAATATGCCGGCGCGCGAAGCCACGGACCCGGACTCGCCGCTGGTCAGACAGTTGGTCGCGGCTCATACGCAAGTCGCCGGCGCCGAGCCGCGAGTCGGCGCGGGACATCGCATCGGCGCGACAGCCGATACCTGCCACTTCAAGGGAGTCGGCGTCACTTGCGTCGAATACGGACCCGGATTCATCCCTGTTTGGCCCATGGTTGACGAATGCGTTAGTATGGACCAGGTCATCACCGCGACGAAAACACTGGCGCTGACCGCCGATGCCTTGCTGACTTGAGGAGACGAGATGCATCATCAGGACATAGCGGTTGCAGTTGTGCAGGACATTTATACCCGTGTCCTGCGCATCCGCCGCTTCGAGGAGGAGGTGGGACGGCTATTCCGGCAAGGGCAATTGCCCGGTTTCGTACACCTCTATATCGGCGAAGAAGCTGTGGCGGCCGGTGTCTGCGCCGCCCTGACCGACGACGATACCATCATCAGCACGCACCGCGGGCATGGTCATGTCATTGCCAAAGGCGGCGATCTTAAACGTATGATGGCGGAGCTCTTCGGCAAGGCGGCCGGCTATTGCAAAGGCAAGGGCGGTTCGATGCATATCGCTGATTTTGATATCGGCATGTTGGGCGCGATCGGCATTGTCGGCGGCGGCATGCCCATCTCGGTAGGCGCGGGCTTGAGCGCTTGGTATAGGGACAGCGACCGCGTATCCGTCTGCTTTTTCGGCGACGGCGCCGCCAACGAAGGCAGTTTTCACGAATCGCTCAACCTGGCGTCGACGCTGGCGCTGCCGGTGATTTTTGTCTGCGAGAACAATCAATATGGCGAGTTCACGCCGGCGCATAAGGCGATGAATATCACCGATATCGCCGATCGCGCGGTCGGATATGGCATGCCGGGCTTGGTAGTCGATGGTACTGATGCCTTCGAAATGTACCGCGCCGCCAAGTCGGCCGTGGAGCGCGCTCGCAGCGGCGGCGGACCGACCTTGATCGAGGCGAAGACCCATCGCCGGGGCAGCCATGCGGAAGGCGAAGAAGCCTTCCTCGGCGGTCAAAGCTATCGCAGCGCTGAAGAAATGGCGGCTGCCCAAGCCAAGGACCCGCTGCTCCTGCTGCATAGCTATGTCAGCGAAAATGATATTTTGCCGGCGGCGCGGCTGGAAACGCTCGACGCCGAAATCACCCAATCGGTGAGCGACGCGGTTGAGGCTGCGCGCGGCAGCCCCGCGCCTGAAATAGAGTCTTTGTTTGAAGACCTGTGGCTAGGAATGGGCGCGGAATAGCCCGGGGAGATTAAGTGCCTCGTAAAACCTATGTGACAGCGATTCAAGAAGCCCTGGCTGAAGAGATGCGTCGGGATGACCGGGTATTTCTCATCGGCGAGGATGTGCGAATTGGCGTCTTCCCCAGCACGCGCGGGCTGCATGCCGAATTCGGCGACAAGCGCGTCATTGATACGCCGATTTCCGAGCTGGCGGTGGCTGGCGCCGGGATTGGCGCTGCCGTGACCGGGCTGCGCCCGATCGTGGATTTGATGTTCGGAACCTTTCTCTATCTCGCCTTCGATCAGATCGCCAATCAAGCGGGCGCGATGCGTTACATGTATGGCGGGCAGACGAAGGTACCGCTGGTCTTCATGGCGCAGAACGGCGCCGGCAGCAGCGCCGGGCATCATCATAGCCAGGCGGTGCATCAGTTTTTCATGAATATGCCGCAGATCAAAGTCATACTGCCGAGTACGCCTTACGATGGCAAGGGCTTGCTCAAGTCGGCGATACGCGATGACAATCCGGTGGTTTTCCTGCATTCGCTGTCCTTGGGCGGGAAGCGAGGCGAAGTGCCCTCGGACGAGTACCTCGTGCCCATCGGCGTTGCCGATGTCAAGCGCAGCGGAAGCGATGTCACCATCTGCGCGGTGGGACCAACGGTCTATGCCGCGCTGGAGGCCGCCGAGCAGCTGGCGACTGAGGGCTTTGAGGCTGAAGTGATCGACTTGCGCAGCCTGTCGCCCTGGGATAAGCAAAGTGTCTTGGAAAGCGTCGCCAAGACAGGGCGCTTCGTGGCGGTTGACGAGAGCTTCCCCGCCTGCAGCGCCGCCAGTGAATGGGCTGCGACGGTGGCGGAAGAGGCATTTTACCATCTCAAGGCGCCGGTTCAGCGCGTTAGCAACGCGGATGTGCCGATGCCCTTTAGTCCGGTCTTGGAGAAGGCGGTTATCCCTTCCGCGGCCGATGTCGCCGCCGCCGCGCGCAAAACCTTGACATGAATTCATCGACGACAGCCGCTCGACGCGTAATCGGCGAATTGTCTTGCCGCGCGCAGAAAATAATAAGCCCGCTCATCGCGCGGGCGACGCGGTGCATTAAAATAGAACTGACCCAGTAAGGAGCCTGATGTGCCATTGATTCCAATCTATATGCCGAAATTCGGAATGACGATGGAAGCGGGTTTGATCGTCGAGTGGCTGGTGGCGGAGGGCGATTCCGTGGCTGAGGGCGATGGCATCGTTGAAATCGAGACGGAAAAAGTCAGCACGGAAGTGGAAGCGCCAGCGGACGGAGTGGTGCTGGAATTAAGTTGCCAAGTGGATGACGAAGTGCCGGTTGGCGAAGTCATCGGCTACATTGAGTCGGCTTGATTGAATCGCTTTGATTATGAAACGCCTGTCCGGGAAGACCGCGCTGATCACCGGCGCCGCGCGCGGCATCGGGCGCGCCATCGCCCTGCGCTTCGCCGCCGAGGGCGCGAATCTGCTACTCTGTGACCTGAACCTGCAAAGCCTGCGCCAAGTCGCCGCCGAGGCCGAGGCCTATGGAGTGAGGACCTACGTTCGGCAAACGGATGTGGCGCTGCGGGATCAGGTTCAAGAAACGGTCGATGATGGCATTGCCGAGCTTGGCATGATCCACACGGTGGTCAATAATGCGGGGATCTTTTTCAACGCGCCCTTCGAGCAGACCACCGACGAGCAATACGACCGTATTATGGCGATCAATGTAAAAGGCGTATTCTTGCTGTCGCAGATCGTCATACGGCATTGGCTGCGTCACGAGATCAAAGGGACGATTGTCAATCTGGCTTCGATCGGGGCGGCGGTCGCCTTTGTCGATTCCGCCGCCTATTGCACTACCAAGGGCGCCGTCGCCACCATGACGCGCTGCATCGCGCTGGAATATGGACCGCGCGGCATCCGCGCCAATTCCATGGCGCCCGGCATCATTGATACGCCGATGCTGCCCAGCCAAGAAGATAATGAACGCTGGGCGAATACGACGATACCGCTGCGCCGTTTGGGCCAGCCGCGCGATGTCGCCGATGTCGCGCTCTTTCTGGCTTCGGACGAATCGCGCTATATCACGGGGGAAATGATCTTTGTCGATGGCGGCTGGATGCTCAATTGACCGCGGCGCAGCCCCTGCAAGGACCGCGGCGTGAAGCTGCGGGGCAAGGTCGCGATTGTAACCGGCGGCGGCTCCGGCATCGGCGCGGCGAGCTGCTATGCCTTTGCCAGGGCAGGCGCCGCGGTAGCCGTGGTGAACCGGACGCCCTCCAAAGCCGACGCTGTAGCGCGGACGATCGCGTCGGAAGGCGGCAGGGCGCTCGCAATTGGCGCGGATGTCGCCCTCAGCGCCGATGTGCAGCGCATGATCGGTCAGATCGCTTCTGAATTGGGCGCGCCGGATATCCTATTCAACAACGCTGGCATCAGCCCAGCCGGTCGCGTCACCGATATCAGCGAAGCCGATTGGGACGAGTGCCTCAATATCAATCTCAAATCTGTCTTCCTCACTGCCAGATGCGCCCTGCCGCTGATGATTGAAGCGGGTGGCGGCGTCATCCTCAATACCGCCGGCAGCTTCGGCATCCGCGCCGCTGTGAATAAAGCAGCCTACTCGGCCGCCAAGGCCGGGGTCATCAATCTCAGTCGTTCCATCGCGCTCGATTACGCGCGCGACAATGTTCGCTGCAACGCGATTTGCCCGGGCTACGTCGATACGCCCTTGAATGACGGCTTCCCGCCCTCCGAACGCGACGCTTTTCTGGCGCAGTATCAGCCGCTGCCAGGGTTGATCGGCGCGGAGGACGTGGCGGAGCTGGCGCTTTATCTCGCTTCCGACGCCGCCAGGATGATCACGGGCCAGATCTTCGTACTTGACGGGGGCCAACAGGCCGGTCTTTACGCCTGATGCCAACTATCATTCACGCGCGCTATACCTTCCGCGGCGGTGTCCCTGCTGAGGATTCAGCCATCGCCGTCGCCGGGGAAAGCATTGTTGACGCCGGAACGCTTTCCGAGCTGGTCCAGCGTTATCCGGGCGCCGAGCGGGTCGGCGGCGCTGACTTCATCCTCCTGCCAGCCTTCACCAATGCGCATGACCACGGGCGCGCGCTGGGCACGCTGGCGCTGGGCGTCCCGGACAATTTCCTCGAATTGTGGCTCGGTCATTTGGCGCGCCTTGCCAGCATTCCGCCTTACCTGGCGGCGCTGTATTCGGGGCTGCAATTGCTGGGTTCCGGCGTGACGGCGGTCGCCCACAGTCATAATCCAGCTTCCTGGTCCGAACTTCCTGATGAAGTGCCGGGGGCTCTGCGCGGATATGCCGAGGCTCGCATTCGCGTCGCCATGCACCCGCCGATCGTCGACCAGAATCAACTGGTATATGCCGAGCGCGAGCGTTTTCTCGATATGCTGCCGCCCGAACTGCGCCGTAGGGCTGCTAAGTCGGACGCGATCGACTTCAGCGCTGATGATTATTTCGCCTTGCTGGACGACCTATACCGCAATTTCCATGACAGCGAGCGGCATCGCGCGCATATTCAAGCCAGTCCGGCCGGCGGTCCCTGGTGCGGCGATGAGCTGATCCTTCGCGCTTGCGACTGGGCGAGAGCGCGTCGCACGCGCGTGCAGATGCATCTGCTGGAAACGCGCTATCAGCGGATATATGCCCAGAAGACCTGGGGCAGGAGTTTCATCCGTCATCTTGAGGACATCGGCGCGCTGGGCGACTGGCTGACGCTGGCGCACATGGTCTGGGTTGAGGATGACGACATTGAACTGCTGGCGGCACGCGGCGTTGGCGTCGCGCACAATATCAGCAGCAACTTGCGCCTGCGCAGCGGCAGCGCGCCGATCGCGCGCATGCTGTCGGCCCGCGTGTTGGTCGGCATCGGCTTGGATGGGCAGACGCTGGACGATGACCAGGACTTCCTGCGTGAAATGCGGCTGGCTTGGACAATCGGCAATCAGAGCGGGATGGCGGCGGCCGATCTCGACGCAGCGGCGGTATTGCGCATGGGCACGGGCGTCGCCGCGGCTATTACATTTGGCGCGGACGCGCCGCTAGGCGAGCTGGAAGTCGGGGGGCTGGCCGACCTGGTCTTGCTGGAATTAGATCCGATGAGGAGCCGCTGGGCGCCGGCCGATTATCCGCCGCTGGAGCTGCTGCCGGCATTGCTGCTGCGCCGGGGCAAGCGCGAACATGTGCGGCATGTGATGGTCGGCGGCGAATGGGTCCTGCGCGATGGAGAGCATTTGCATGTCGACGCCCGGGCGGTCGAGCGTGAGATCTGGGAACGGTTAAAATTTGACGCGCGGGAGCTGCCGCCGAGCCTTGATGCCTATCTGCGCAAGTTCTATCGGGCTTGGGAGGACGAGGACTTGCCAAGGCTGCGACGATGATGATGTCATGCAGCTGTCTTTTTTGACAAACCTTGTTATGAGAGGGCTGGTAATTTTGCGTGAGCGCGACATTTCTGGGATGTTTTCGCTACTGCCGAGCGGCTGTGGTAAACTAAGCTAGTTCTTTACGCCAACGGGTTCTTTACGCCGCTTATGAACTTTTTTCGTTACTTTGTCCGTCGGGTCGTTTTCATCATCCCACTCCTGCTGGGCATCACGGTGGTCGCTTTCATCATCGCCAACGCCATCCCCGCCGATCCCATCAACGCCAACCTGCCGCCCAACGCGCTCAACGACGAAGATACCATCGCCGCCTTCCGCAAGAAATGGGGTCTGGATAAGCCGCTGCACGAACAATATCTGACCTATCTCGGCAACCTCCTGCGCGGCGATATGGGCACCTCAATCAAATGGCGGACGCCGGTCGCCGAGGATATCGCCAAGCGCTTGCCGGCCACCATTGAATTGGCGACGCTCGGCATCATGTATGGCGTCGCCCTCGGCGTCGGGCTGGGGTTGGTCTCCGCTATCTGGAAGAACAGTTGGGCGGATTACATCGCGCGCGTTATCGCGCTCATCGGCGTGAGCTTCCCGGTCTTTCTCATCGCCTTGGTCTTCCTCACGGTCTTTTACGCCCAGTTGGGCATCGCCGCGGGACCGGGGCGGCTGCATATTCTCATGCGCCCGCCACCGACCGTCACCGGCATGTACACCATCGACGCGCTTTTGAATGGCGATTGGGAGACATTCGGCAATGCGCTCGCGCATCTTGTTCTGCCGGCGCTGACCCTGGCGCTGTATATCAGCGGCATCATCTCGCGCATTACTCGTTCTTCTCTGCTCGAAGTCTTGAATCAAGATTACATGCGCACCGCCCGCGCCAAGGGCTTGCGCGAACGTTATGTCATTGGCTTCCACGGGATGCGCAACTCACTGATTCCTGTCGTGACGGTGATCGGCTTGTCTTATGGCAATCTACTGGTCGGGTCGATCCTTATCGAGTCGATCTTCGCCTATCCGGGCATCGGCTTTTATATGTTCCGCGCCAGCACCTCGCAGGATTTCCCTGCCATTATGGGTGTCAGCTTGCTCTTCGCTTTCATTTATGTCGGAGTGAATTTTGTCGTCGATATCCTCTATTTCTTCCTCGATCCACGAATTCGAGTCGCCTAGCCGGGCCCAACAGGCGCTCTATCACCTGCGCCGCAACCCCTTGGTCTTGATCGGGCTGATTATCGCTATTTTGTGGATTGTCATCGCCTTCAGCGCGCCGGCAATCGCCCCTTTCCCGCCTTTGCAGCAGGACCTGGCCAACCGCTTGCAAGCGCCGAATACGCTGTTCTTCATGGGCTCGGACGAGTTAGGCAGGGACATCTTCAGCCGCGTGCTCTGGGGCTCGCGCATTACGATTCCCGCTGGCTTGGCTGTGATTATCATGGGCAGCGCGCTCGGCGTCATTATCGGCGCAGTGGCTGGTTACGCCGGCGGCTTGGTCGACGAATTGCTCATGCGCCTCACCGAGCTGTTCATGGCATTTCCCTTCATCATCCTGGCCATGGCTGTCACAGCCGCGCTGGGTCCCGATATCCGCAATGCCGTTTTGGCGCTAAGCGCGGTCTGGTGGCCCCGCTATGCCAGGATCCTGCGCGGACTGGTGCTGGAGGTCAAATCGCAAGAATACGTCGAAGCGGCTCATAGCGCTGGCGCCAGCGGGCTTTACGTGCTTTTCCGCACCATCTTGCCCAACTGCATCGCGCCTGCGGTCATCCTCGCCACCCTCGATATTGGCACCGCCGTCATCAGCTTCGCCGCCTTGAGCTTCATCGGCTTGGGACCGGAGCCCTCGTCGCCGGAATGGGGGCGCATGGTCAGCATCGGCATTGACTTCTTCGACCAGTGGTGGATGTGGCTCTTCCCGGGTCTGGCCATCGCCAGCCTGGTCATGGCGTTCAATTTCATCGGCGACGGCTTGCGCGATATCCTCGACCCGCGCCTGCGCGGCGAATAAGCGGCGCAAGGCTACTGTCGCTGGTCATAACTTCGATTACAATATCAACATTATCGTTTTCTCAATTTCATGCCTTGAGAATCAGTTAGGTACTGTTCCTGCACGGGCTTAAACGGCTAGCTTTTTGGGTATGGTCAGCCGCAGCGTCGGACATATAATCCACCAAGCAATTGTTCCGCGAGGATTTTGAAAGGACATAGAAATGTCATTGGACGAAAAAGTTAAGGCGATGGGCATCGACATTGAAGACTTTAACCCCTCGCCCACCCTGGCGCCGGCGACGCGCATCGGGGATACCATATACTGCTCGGGCCACGTATCGACGGGATACGTGGGCAAGCTGGGCGCGGGGGTTGATGTCGAAACGGGCAAAAAAGCCGCCCGCGTCTGCGCCGAAGACCTGCTCAAAGCCGCCTATACGCTCACCGGCACGGTCAACAACTTGCGGCTGCGCAAATTGCTGGGCGCGGTCAATTCCGCGCCGGATTTCACCGATCAGCATTTGGTGATCAACGGCGCGTCGGAGTTATTCTGGGAACTCTACGATGGCGAAAAACACGCCCGCAGCGCGCTGGGTTTTTCCTCTTTGCCCACCGGCGTGGCTGTCGAGATCGAAGCCATATTCGAGGTAGTCGACTAGACCAGTGGCGTCCATGCTCATAAGCGCCATCCAAGCCATACGCGCCTTCAATCCGCAGGCGCGTATTTTCTTCGCTGTCCTTGTCGGCTTGTCGGTTGTTGTCGACGGCCTCTATTCCGTGCTGCTCAATTTGTACCTGCTGCGCTTGGATTACGGCACCGAGTTCATTGGGCTGGTGAATGCGGTCGGTTTGCTTACCTTCGGCATAGCCAGCTTGCCGGCCGGCATCCTCGGGTCGCGCATGTCCCCGACCGGGTTGATGAAGTTTGGCGCGGTTGTGAGCCTTGCGGGCGGGTTGCTGCTGCCCATGGCGGAGTGGCTGCCGCTGGGCTGGCGCGAGGCTGGCTTGGTCCTGCCGCCCGCCCTGATGTTCGGCGGATTCGCCTTCTTCTTTGTCAATAGCGCGCCATTTTTGATGAACGTGGTGGATGACTCCTTCAAACATCGCGCCTTCGCCCTCAAGGCGGCGCATTGGTCCTTGGCCGGTTTCGCCGGCAGCCTCCTTGCCGGGATCCTGCCCGGCGCAATCGCGGGCTTGAACAGTTGGACGCTGGATGATCCCGAGCCATTTCGCATCACTTTTGCTTTGGCAACCGTCGTCTTGGCGCTATCGACCATGCTCGTTATGCGCATTCAGCCGCTGCCGGCAAAAGCCAAGCCCAGCCCGCGCGACAAAGCGGGGGAGCCGGGCGCCGCGCGCAATGGCTGGGCGGCATCGGTCCTGATGCTGATCGTCATCATGACGGTGATTCGTCTGTTCCAAGTCGCTGGATCAGCCACGGCGATGGTCTACTTCAATGTTTATATGGATCAGCATTTGGCGGTATCGACCGCCATGATCGGCGCTATGGCGGCCATCGGGCGATTGACGGGTGTGCCGACCGCTCTGCTGACCCCTGCGCTGGTACGGCGCTGGGGCAATATCAGGGTCGTGATCGGCGCCTCAATCGTGGCGTCGCTCTGTCTTATTCCGATGGCGCTGGTGGAACATTGGCTGGCAGCCTCTTTTGGCTATATCGGCGCGATCAGTATGATGTCCGTCCGTTACACCGCTTTCATCGTCTATATCCTCGATCTGGTGCCCAGGGCGCAGCAGGCGCTGATGGCGGGCACTGGCGAGGCCGCGGCTGGTTTAAGCTTCGCCATGATGGCGCTGGGCGGGGGTTTGCTCCTGACCGCCTTCACCTTCCGCGATCTATTCTTGCTGGGCGCGTTCTTTTCCTTCTTCGGCACAGCGCTCTTCTGGGTCTATGTCTTGGCAGCAAAACCAAAGCGCAAGCTCAAGCCAGCGCTCTAGTTCCGTCACAAACAGATGAACTGTATCCAGGGCAGACAGCCGAATCAGCCTCGTCCGGCCGACGCCCGGTGTTTGAAGCCGTCAATGCCAGCCCGCGCAGAGCGCTAGGGACCCGCCGTTTGAGCCGCGGCTCTCAGCAGGTCAATTACGGCGCTGCGGTCCGTTTCATCTTCAAATGCCGACTGCGCCAGCTCCAGCGGCGTCTGGCCGGTCTCGCTCTCACGCGCCGCTAGATCTGCGCCCCGCTCAAGCAGAAAACGCGGCGCCTCGGTCAAGAGCTGATAAACGCCGATATCCTGTGTCGTCTCGCTGAGATGGGGCAGCGGATCGAAAAACTGCTTCGGTCCATGGCAGATGACAAAATGCAGCGGCGTATAGCCGTGGGCGTCGGCCGCGTTGATATCCGCGCCGGCTTGCAGCAGCAGCGCCATCACGTCGAGGTGACCCCCTTGCGCGGCCAAGTGCAGCGGGCTCAAACCCGCGCCGAGGACGTGATCAGCCGGCGTGCTGGCTTTCGCTAGACTCTTGTCCCCCGCCAGAATCTCGCGCAGGGCGGGGCTATCGCCCATGACGCTCGCCCAGAAAACATCAACCGCCCAGCCCAGGCGCCGCAGCAGTCGGCGCGCGCCGGCGTAATTGCGGCGATAGGTTTGATCGCGCAGGGGCGAGCTTTGGCGCGTTTTGCCATGCCGTTGGTATGTCGCCAGCGGATCGGCGCCATAACCCAGATAGAACTCGATGCTTTTCACATCGCGGCAAAAGGACAGCAAGGTGCTGGGCCCGGGACCGATTTCGTTGACCAGGGCTGGATTCTCATCCAGCCGCGCTTTGACGCCTTCCATATCGCCCAACCAGGCGCAAGCCCAGACATCCATTTCGGCGCCGCGCTCCAGCAAGAACTCCACCATGCCCAGGTCGGCGTATTCCGGCATGAAATCGGCCAGATCAATGGCGTGCATCAGCGCGTTGAAGCGGTATTTGTCATCGCGCGCGTTGATATCGGCGCCATGCGCCAGCAGCAGATCGACGATGTCCTTGCGCCCGTGCATCACAGCCACGTGCAGCGCTTTGGCATCCGATCCCCATAGCGACGTCCTGATATAGCCTTCGGCATTTGCCAGGCGGCTGTCTTCGGCAAGCAGGTCCCGCACCTTGTCGATATCGCCGGATTTGGCGGCGTCAAAGAGGCGCATGACCTTTTGGGTGAACTGATTGTCCCGCGAGGGACGTTGCGCGGATAAGTTGTCCAATGCTGTCATCCTTTGCTTGATTTGTTTGCGCGCGTGATAGAGCCGGGATTTGACCGTGCCCAAGGGGATTTCCAGGAAGTCGGCGATCTCGGCTTGGGCGAAGTCGTTCATATAGTGCAGCAGCAGCACGCTGCGCTGCGCCTCGGGCAGCGCTTCAATCGTGGCGGCGATGTCGTCGGACAGGCGCCCGCCATCCGGCGGTGCATCGGCCGCGGCGATCTCCCCCACCTGTTCCAGCGAGACCAGCAGCGGCTGCCGCAGGCGCAGGCGGCGGTTGGCGCGGGAATGCACGATGCGCCGGAACCAACCCGGGAAAGCCGCGGCGTCGCGCAGGCTCAGCAAGCCGTACCAGGCGGCGATGAAGGCTTCCTGCGCGGCGTCTTCCGCCTCTTGCCAGTCGCCCAGCCGCGCATAGGCATAAGCCACGGCCATATCCTGGAAGCGGCGCACCACTTCTTCATAGGCGTCGCAGTCGCCTTGGCGGGCGGCGGTGACGAGTCCGGTCAGATCTTCCATTGGCGCTCCTTGGGTTATGCCTTCAACCTAAAGAGCCGGTTTGGCTGGCGAAAGGTTCAATGGAACGGTGTAAGTCATCGTGTTCACCACTCTCGCGGTACTTCCATGCAGGGCAATCGCTTCAAAATCGCTATCTCAAAATGCAGTAAATTCAAACAGAATATAAGCAGCGAGGACACCAAGGGTCGCGTAGACGCTGACCGTCGACACAGTCCTTCGACACTGACCGTCAAACGCAACTACACCGCCTCCTTGTTGGCAGGCAAGCGCTTAAATCTCGGCGCCCTCGGCGGTTAATTGCCAACAATCTGAAATGCACCCTCGCGCATACACCCAGATACTTTTTCCCCGCTTTGCTGTAATATAGAGCATCAAAGAAGGACGGAGTGAATGTAAATGGGCGAGAGAGAAAAGGATCCGCGGATCATAGCTTCGCTGCAGCGCGCGCTGGATATTCTGTCGCTTTTCGGTTCGCAAAATCCAGAACTGGGCATCACCGATATCGCCAAGGCGCTGAACCTGCACAAGAGCACAGCCGCCGGTCTGGTATATACCCTGCAGCGCAACGGCTATATCGCGCAGAATCCCGAAAATCGCCGTTACCATTTGGGCTTGCAATTGGTCGAGCGCGCCGGCGTGCTGCTCGATCAAATCGAAATCCGCAAAATCGCCATGCCGGAACTCGAACACTTGCGCGATTGGTCCTCCGAAAGCGTCAACCTGGCGATCTTGGAAGAGAATCAGATCATTTACATCGAGCGGCTGCTAACCGACAAGAGCCTCGGTTTCCGCAATCACATCGGCAAACGCGCTTTTCCCCATTCCACCGCGCTGGGCAAGGCGATTCTCTCGCACCTGCCGCCGCATGACGCAAGGGAGATCCTGGCATCTTACCCGCTAGAGTCTATGACAGCCAACACCATCACCGACATTGAAGCGCTGATGGGTCAATTCCAAGCCTTTCATGCCCAGGGTTATGCGATTGAACGCGAGGAAAACGAAATCGGCGGGCTGTGTATCTCGGCGCCGATTCACAATCACAGTTCTTACCCTGTGGCGGCAGTGAGCGTTTCATTTCCCTTGTCGCGCCTTGATGAGACGATGATCGCGGCTTATGGGAGCAAGATTCTGGAGCTTGCCCGGCGCATTTCGGTCAAGCTGGGTTTCCATATTGAACCGCGCGCGCTGGCTTATGGCTCCGAAGCGCAGGCTTTAGTTGGATCGTAGTTTTCGCCATAGGTTCCGCTGACATCCCCCGCGGCGTTATCCCAAACTTGATTGCCACAGATTAGCGCCTGTTCATCCACCAGCACTTTCAAGCCACCGGCCTCGTTCCCGTAGATAACATTGCCATAAACGAAATTATCCAGGCCATATTGGACGCCGTCGACCAGATGGCCCCCCAGCCGAACACCCGCGCCGACATTGCCGTATATCTCGTTATAGCGAATGACATTCGCCGTTCCCCGCGATACGATGCCGCCGGAATTCGGGTCCTTTTGCCCCGTGCAGATGTTGTATTCGATGATGTTGCGCTCCGTGCCTTCTTTGGCTTCGACGCATTCGTTGCCCTGCGTATCCATGACATTGTGATGCACCCAGTTATGGGCGGTGACATCTGGCTCGATCGTCAGATTGATATCCCACTGCTTGCTCGAGGTGCCGAGGTAAACTGCCTCGCCGACCACGCCATGGGCGTCGAAGACGAAATCCCAGATGCCGCAATCGTGAAAGGTCGAGTAAGCGATTTCGTTGTGATGGGCGAAGTACTTGACGCGCAGGCATTCTTCCCCTGCATTGCGGAAGGTCATGCCGAGCACGCGCAGGTTGTGGACGCCATCGCGCGCGTCGTAGCCGATAACGTAGAGCAGCTTCTCCCGAAAAGCGCCCATGCGGTTTGGCTCGGCATTGCGCCGCAACCCGTCTATGGCGAAGCCGATCAAGCTGATGTAATCGTGATGGACCTGGAATATGCGATTGCTGGTCAAACCGTGTATGACAGCCTTTGAGGTTCCGACGATGGTGATTGGCTTGCCCGGCTCGCCGTCGCGCACGGTATAAACGTCTTGATAATAGCGCCCGGGCTGCAAGTGAATGGTATCGCCCGGCTGCGCCAATTGCAGCGCGTGCTGGATTGCGCGAAAGGGGCTTGAGGGGCTGGCGCCGCTGTTGTCATTATCGCCGTCGGGACTGACATAAAATTGTAGGTTCTCCGCTTGCGCCCAGGCCGTCAGGCTGAGCAAGCAGGTCAAGCAGGTAATTGCGATTCGTAAAAACATAGCCAATCTCATGCGGCGAGCGCTCCGCGCTAGCCGGTGAAGACCCGCTCCAGGGGCAGGCGGAATCCGGGCAGGATGTCGCCGCCGTTCAGTTCGCCGTCGCCGGCGAGAAGCTCGCTCTGCAGCGCGCCATCGTCCCCGCGGCGCCAGACTTCGGCAGTCCGCGCCAGCGGGTCTAGCAGCCAGACGACTGCCGCGCCGTGACGCAAATAAACTTCGGCTTTGCGGCGGACTTGGGCGAGCGACTGTGAGGGCGAGATGACTTCAACTGCTAAATCGGGCATGTGCGGTACATAAGTTGCGCGCGGGGGCTGGGCAGACCGTGGCTTGACAGTGAATGCGACATCGGGCAGAAGCACCGTGCGCCGGTCGCCCGGCGGATGGAAGCCGACTTCGGTTGTAACACGACCGAGACCACGCTCTTCGACAAACAAGAATAGATGAACTGCCAATCGGGTGGCAACGTCGCCATGCAATTCAGTCGGCGCCATCTTGATTAGCAACTCCCCGTCTATGAGATAGTATTTGTCGGTTGGGTTCAGGGGCTCTTGTTCGAGTTGCCAGACATCGTCGACGGTGTAGACGCGCGTTTGGGTTGCCATCGCCATATCGCCCTCACTCAGTACATGCAAGGTCAATTATACCATGCGCTTCGCCGCGCCGGAGCCAAGACAGACAAGTGGCGGTGTGCGCCCGAGAAAAAACCTTCCCCCATTTGTGTGTGGGGGAAGGTTTTTAAGTAGAGATCAAGCCAAGCCGGTCCTTACTCGTAGTCTTCAATGTTTTCCAGGATGTAAGCGACTTCGTCAGCGATGCGCTGCATGGCTTCTTCCGCCGTCGCCGCGCCGATCCAAACCTCGCCCAGTTCCTGCTTCCACAGCGAATCAAAGGCGGAGTACATAGGATGAATCGGATCGTACATCGAGAAGTAGTTGCCTTCGCCGGCCAGGAAGGCTGCTTTGTTGGAGCCCGGCAGCAGCTCGGGTTCCAAGAAACGCGGATCGCTCTTGAACTCCGACAATACTGGCGTCATCACTTGCAGGTCCAGCAGCATATTGACGCCAACAGAACCGGGACCCGCCAGGAATTTGACCAGTTCCCAGGCTTCTTCCGGGTGCTCGGTAGCGGCTGAAATCGCGTAACAGCTGCCATCCGCGCGATTGACCGCTTTACCGCTTTCGCCCAGTGGCAGCGGCGCCATGTCAAAGTCGAAGCCGGAGCCGAGATAGCGCTGCATGCGCCAGTGGCCCACAACTTGCATGCCAGACTTGCCGGCGGCGAAGAGGTCGCTGATGTCCGCTCGCTGTTCGTCCGAGGGCATGACGTTGTGTTCCAGGATCAGATCCGCCACAAATTGAACCGAATCAATCACGCCTTGATCCAGACCGTAGAACTCGGTTGGGTGGCGGATATCATCGAAGAGGCCGCGATCGGTATTGGTCCAGACGACCATGGGCCAATAGTTGCGGAAGGTGTCGACGCCGAATTGGTCGGTGACGCCATCGCCATCGGTGTCCAGGGTCAAGGCTTGGGCGGTGGCCAGGAAGTCGTCCCAGGTCCAGCCATCTTGCGGATAATCGACGCCGGCCGCGTCAAAGATTTCCTTGTTGTAGTAAACGACCAGCGCGGCATTGTCGATTGGCAAGCAATGCAGCTCGCCGTCAATCATGTAGTTCGCCAAGATCGTGGGGTCATAGACCGCGAGATCAATCCCATCGCGCTCGATGAATTCGTTGATCGTCAACAAGGCGCCTTTGCTGGCGTAGGCATTGGCGACATGGGTGGCTGGATAGAAGACATCGGGCGGCGTGCCGCCGGCGACTGTCGTCTGCAGCTTGGTGTAGTAATCGCTGCCGCTGCCGATATTCTCAAATTCAACGTTGATGCCGGTCGCTTCGGTGAAGGCTTCCGAAACGGGCATGGCGACGTTTTCTACGCGATTTTGGTCCCAGCGCATGAACCATTTGATGGTCGTGGCTTCTTGGGCGGTCGCGCCCAGGCTGAGCGAAAGCAGGACAATGACCAGCGCCGCTGTCCAAAAGGCTTTTCGACTATAGATCATGTTCTTACTCCTCCGTGAAATAGATTTGGTTCCGTCCGATTGTCTTGCATTATTGAGCCCGCGCCACCTCCTTTCCTGTTCGAGAACGCTTAACCCTTTGAACCACCTGATCCGGTCAGCGCGACGCCGCTGATGAAATACCTCTGCGCGAGGAAGAAGACGACCAGCGGCGCCAGCATGGCGACTGCCGCGGCCGCCATGTATAGATGCCAGGCGGTGAAGTAATCGTTCCTAAAGGCGGCCAAACCAATTGAAACCGTGTAGTTGCGGTCCGAGCTCAAGTAAATCAGGGGACCCAGGAAATCATTCCAGGTCGACATAAACTCAAAGACAGCCACCGCGCCCAGGGCCGGGCGCGCCAGCGGCAGAATGATGCGTATGAAAATCTGAAATGAGCTGGCGCCGTCCATCTTGGCTGCTTCGTCCAGGTCCAGCGGAATCGTGAGAAAATACTGCCGCAGCAAGAAGATGGAAAAAGCCCCGCCGAAGAAATTCGGCACAATCAGCGGCAGGAAGGTATCTAGCCAGCCCAGAAATTTGAATAGAATGAAGCGCGGAATGATCAATATGTGGAAGGGGATCATCAGCGTACTGAGCACGATGAGGAACATGATGCCCCGCCCAGGGAAGCGAAAGCGCGCGAAGCCGTATGCCACCACTGCCGAACTGATAACCTG
Source organism: Phototrophicaceae bacterium (assembly GCA_965232245.1). Taxonomy (GTDB): domain Bacteria; phylum Chloroflexota; class Anaerolineae; order Aggregatilineales; family Phototrophicaceae; genus UBA6055. The sequence goes on from CBDDPG010000002.1 coordinate 319,024, forward strand.
TCCGATCACGCTCATCACGGTGATGATGGTCGTATTCACATAGTAGCGATCAAAGGGGCGCGCGGTGAGGGCATCGGGATAATTTTCCCATTGCACCGGATCCGGCACCCAGGTCGGCGGATATTCCAAGGTCTGCTGCTCGGTCTTCAGCGAGGTCGAAATCGTCCAGGCAAAGGGGAAAAAGATCAAAACCGCCCCCAGCAGCAGAATCGCATAGATCGCCAATAGCCTAAGATGGGACCAGAGCTTCTCTTGCCCGGCGTGACTGTAATATACGGCTTTAGTCGACATCGGTATCAGCTCCCCCCCGTCAGTTCGCCTTCGTAGAAGACCCAGGCTTTGGACCAGCGGAATACCAGCAGCGTCAGCGCCATGATGATAAAGAAGACCACAACCGCCATGGCCGCGGCATAGCCCATCTGCCATTGCTGGAAACCCTTTTGGAACAGGTAATAGGTGAAAAACAGCGATTGATTGCGCGGTCCGCCTTCGGTCATGATGTAAGCCTGCGTGAAGAGCTTGAAAGTGTCGATCATGCCGGTGATGAGGTTGAAGAAGATGACCGGTGTGAGCAGGGGCAGGGTGATGCGCCAGAACTGCCGCCAAAATCCCGCGCCGTCAATCGAGGAGGCTTCGTAAAGTTCGCCGGAGATGCTCTGCAACCCGGACAGATAGATTATCATATTCCTGCCCGCCGCGCCCCAGACAGCCATGACCATCAGCGAGGGCAAGACCAGCGCCGGATCATCCAGCCAGCGTGGACCCGGCACGCCGAGCAGACCTTGGATGGTGGAATTCAAAATGCCGTAGCGCGGGTTGTAGATCCACATCCATACCAGGGAGATCGCCACCGGCGGCAGCACGACCGGCATGTAATAGATGGTGCGCCAAATGCCGATGAACTTGATGCGGCGGTTATTCAACAGCAGCGCCGTGCCCAAGGCGACGAAAATGCCTAGCGGCACCCGTCCCATGCCATAGATAATGGTGACCTCCATCGACTTGAGAAACAGTCGATCCGAAAACAGCCGCTCGTAGTTGCGCCAGCCGACGGCGCGCGGATCCCCGATCAAATCCCAGCGATGAAAGCTCAGCCAGATCAGCCCGATCATGGGACCGATGACGAAGATGAGGAAACCCAGCACCCATGGCGAGACGAAGGCGTAGCCGTTCAAAGCCTCGCGCGTCCGGGACGATAATACTTTCTTGGGTTTCTTTTTCATCGCAGTCATCTTTAACTACTCGCTCGGCGGCGACTGGGCGCTGTCGCTGGCAAAGGCGCGCTGATGAATATCCGGTCGCGTGAAGGCGGTGAGCGCCTCCAGGAAATAATAGTCGCCATAGATCAATCCATGTTCCATCAAATTCGCCGGCACAGAGCGCGCCCCGTCGCGCAAGATTGCGGAAGGACCGCTTGCGCCCGTAATAAGATAGTTCTCGCATAATGATATCAATATGCGCCCCGCCAGGCTCTTCCAGCGCGGAGCGTCGTCGCTAGCGACGGCAGCCAGCTCCAACAAGCCGCAGACGGTGACGGCCGCGGCCGAAGAGTCGCGATAGGTATCCGGTATATGCGGGCTGTTGTAGTCCCAGAAGGGCGTCAGATCCGCTGGCAGATGACGCTCTGTATAGTCCGCCACAGCCCGCGCTGCGCTCTGGAAGGCTGGGATGCCCGTATAACGATAACAGCTGGCGAATCCATAAAGCGCCCATGCCTGCCCGCGCGACCAGCAAGAATCGTGGCTATAGCCTTGATATTGTTCGCGCCGAACCAGCAAGCCCGTGTCAGGATTAAAATCGCCGACATGGGCGGTGGAGCCATCGCCCCGCACCAGCGCCAAGCGCGACGTGCGCGCGTGCCGCGTCGCGATGTCGGCCAGCAAGGCGTCGCCTGTGCGTTCGCTCGCCCAATACAGCAGCGCCAGGTTCATCATCAGGTCGATATTGCTGCGTCCAGCCCATTTGCGGATGCCGTCATCGTCCCAGGCTTGCAGGTACTCGCCGCGCGGATTGTAGCGCTTAATCAAAGTGTAGGCGGCTTCAATCGCGTTGCCGTACCATGACGCGTCGCCGGTCAGGCGGCCCCCCAGGACATGCGATAGATAAAAGATGAAGCCCAAGTCGTGGGTGCCGGTATTCGTCTTCAAGTGAGCCAACTTGTTCGTCCAGCGTTCCGCGCCCGCGAGCAACATGGCATCGCCACTATGCGCAGAAGCCAGCCAGAGCAAGCCGGTCCAAAAGCCGTCCACCCAATGCCCGGCCGCGCGCTCTTTCTCGATCGGCTGCCAGGCGCCGCGCTGAAAAGACTCGGGGAATTCCGTCAGCGCCGCCAAGTTGCGCTGGGTCGTTTCGATGCTTTGCTTCAGCGCGGATTCAAATATAGCGCTCATCTAGCTGCCTGCCTCGCTCAGTTGACAAGGATCTCTGTTTTACCGGCGCTCGCCCGCGCCCAGACCAAGCCCGTCGCTTCATCGTAATGGAACTTGCCAGCGCGTCCGTTCAGCGAGCAGCTAGCGGGCTTGTCGCTCTTGAAGCGAATCCAGGTGGTGTCGGTTGCGGTGACGTTCACGCGCGCGCCCTGCGCCGAGCGCCGCAAGGCGATATCCACCGGGCGATCGGCGACGAAATGAAGCTCGCCATCCAGCCAGACGCTTGTGACGTCGCCGGCTAGCGCGAGCTCAAACTGCCGGTTTTTTCGGCGAGCGGCGAACCAGCGCCCGTCGACGTCGAGTCCTTCCGCGCTGATGCCGTCTCTGCCGCTGGCGAAACCGAGCCGCCATTGCATCCCGTCTTTGCTCATGTGGAGCGCGACACCCCGCTCGCCCGGCAGTGATTCAACGGTGAAACCGGCTAGGTCCAGAAAAATCAAAAACGAACAATCTTTTTGCGGCTCGGGCGGGCTTAACGCCAGGGCATATTGCGTATTGCTGATGATCCAGTCCGGTTTCGCTGATGTGGGATTGGCTCTTATCTCCTGCTCATGCACCTGATGGTCTATCTCGTCCGGTTGTAGGACCTGCAATCGGCAGGTGGTCCCGCCGCTATTGATGATGAAAGAGCCGCAGTCCATGGCTTCGGGCGGACTGTCCGTCTGCAGCAGCCAGTCGTAGCGATGTGGCGCATCCGCTGAAATGGTATCGCGCAATACGACAGCCTCGCCCTCGAGGAAGAGCATTTCCCGGGTGAATTGCCGCAGCTGTAAATCGCGCGGATAGGCGCGGGCGGCTTCGCCACGCGCGTAGACTACATTGCCGCAAGCGGCGCTGGCTTCCAGGCGAGCGCCCCAGGAGGCGTCTAAACCGCGAAAAGCGTTTTTGCTGCCTTCCGCGTATTGACCCCGGCCGTCGATAAGCAAGGCGCTATGGTGGCGCGTCAGCTTGGTTTTCGCATAGCCGTCATCCACCGCGATATAGTCGTCGCCCTTGATGATGATGAAGCTGTTGGCATCGGGATGATCGTGCCCGGCGTTCAGTGTTTGCCAGCCGTGACGGCGCTTAAGCATGTGCCCGCTATGCCAGGCTTTCATGCCATTGGGCGCGCCGCATTTGAAAGCCATGGCGAGAGCCTCCCCGTCCCAGGAGCTGCGCATTGCCAGCAGTCCCAGATCCGGGAAGGCGCGGCTGAGCGGCAAATCCGCGATTGGAGCCGCCGCTGCGGTCGGTTGATACCACAGGAATTCCAGCCCCGATTCCGCCCATAAGCCCGGCTTGACCAAGCCCTCCGCGCCTTCCCGTTCCCACTCGCCTGTTTTGTAAAAGTGATGATACAGCCACTGCGCCTCGCCAAGCTCGTACAGGCTGGCCAAGCGGGCGTAAACAGCCGCGGTATGGGCGCTGCGGCGGTCGTGGCAGTCGCCGAAATTGGCTGTATCAACCAGGTTCGGTCCGCTCAGGTAAAGCCGATAATAAAAAGTATGCTTTAGAAATTCCGAATCGTGCAGGTCTTCGCCCGTCTGCTGTTGCAGCAGGTCGGCATAGATAAGAAACCAGATGACGCCATAGCGCCAGTACACCGGTCCTTCATAGTTGGAGCCGTCCTCGGGCATGTAAGACAGCGCTCGCAGGAAGTTGTCGCGGGCTCGGTCCGCCCAGCATCCAGCCTGGCTGAACTCGCTGCAGAGGGCATAGGCAGCCACAGCCAACCCGCCGTAGCAGATCCAATTGTGGTTCTGCCAATAGGCGGAGCTCCACCATTTGCCTTCGGAAGCCAAGGCGAAGTCATAAAGTTTTTGCCCCTGGCTGATCAGCTTGTCGCGCAGGGCGTCTCGCTCCTCAGGCGGCAGAACATCTTTCAGCCAGTCGTAGCCCAACCCCAGCCCAAACAGCAGCCAGGCGGCGTCGAGGTCATGATCCGGCATCCGCTCCTTGCCCCAGTGAGGATAGGAGATCGCCCGCCCTATCCAGCGGCGAGCGCTATCCAGATGCTGCTCATCGCTCGTCAGCAGATAGGCCAAGCCGAGATTAAGCACAGCGGTTCCGATATAGGTGATGGAGTCGCTGGGGTGCGCCGCCGGCGGCAAATCAGCGTGATGACTGCCCGCCTGCTGTAGCAAACGCCGCGCCTGCGGCGCATGGGTCGATTGCGCCAGGCGCTGCCAGTCCTCAAGCGAATGGCGCTTTAATAAGAGATATTCCCGCATGGTGTCAATCTTCCCGGCGCGCTTAAATGAACCAGGCGCCGCCGTTGATTTCCGCCACTTGACCCGTAACCCACTTGCCAAGATCCGATACGTAATACAATACGGCGCCGGCCACGTCTTCCGGCAAGCCCGCTAGTCCCAGCGGTATGCCGGCGATGACTCCCGCATAGTTCTCCAACCCGGTAAAGGTCTCGTGAAAAGGCGTTTCCGCGATGAAGCCGGGCGCCAGGGCATTGACGGTAATCTTCCTTGGGGCAAGCTCTTTTGCCAGCCCGCGCGTTAGACCTATAATAGCGGCTTTTGACGCGGCGTATGGCACTGTGCCGTTGCCGCCGCCGTTGCGCGCGGCTAAGGACGACATATTCACGATGCGCCCGCCCTCCGGCATCACCTTCAATGCTTCCCGCGTACAGTAAAAGGCGCTCGACAGGTTGACATCCATGACGCGGCGCCAATGTTCGTCCGACATGCTTTCGATCTGCACGCGATCCACAAGATGCCCGGCGTTGTTCACGAGTATGTCAATCTTACCATTCATCCGCGCCGCGGCCTGCGCTATTACACTTGCCGCTTGCGCGCTGTCGGTCGCGTCCAAGTGAAACATCGCCGCATCGCAACCCAGCCCCTTTAATGCTTTTACGGTAGCTTTTGCTTCGACTTCGTGCGAGAAGTATGTGATAATCACTTGCGCGCCGCATTGGGCGAGCGCTTTGGCGATGCCGGCGCCAATCCCGATGTTGCCGCCGGTAACGAATGCCGTCTTGCCGTCAAGATTTATCTGCATGCCCAATTCTCTGTTTGATAATATCAAACTGTGTTTATCATTATCGTACCATAATTGTAGACAGCGTTGCACAGCTTGTCAAGGCTGTTGGGGGGCGGTAGCGGGGCAATCGCCTCAAAATGATAGCGGCTGAAAAGGCGAGAATCTAAACTGAAAATCAAAACAGAGATCGCAGAAGTAATTCCAAGTTAGTCATGTAAAACTCGACGAAGGGTCTAAATGTAGGGGCGACATACCATGTCGCCCGAAATCTAAACGTAGCAACGTCGGGCGACCTGATAGGTCGCCCCTGTTTTCTTTGCCTAGAGCCACATTTGAGTCTAACTGTACGCTCGTCATTGTGCAAAGTTGACGAAATTCCTTGTTAGTTGTCAAGGAGTTTATTAAGCTCATAGTGGCAGCGGAGAGCACCTCTCGCTCCTTGAGATGCCGATGAAGTTGAAGCGGCAAGCTCCATATGTAGACTGTGTCATCCGGAGAATTGTCGTCACGCATGCGGCTGAGACCGCCAAAAACAGGTTAAGCCATTGAGCTGACAAGGCCGGTGCGCTGTCATTCCCAAAGTCGTGACGGGAAGTGCCAGAATGGATAGAAAGCAGCGTATTCGCGCCGCTGCCTTGTTCGTTGATGAGTTGACGTTCAAGATAACTGCTGGTTGTGATGTCGACAGCGATTATGTCGTTGTGGCAGTGTTTAACAGTCTCACTGGCTCAATGGAGGTACGGGAGTTTTCCCAATCGCAGCGAGAGGCGGTGGCGGCCGCGAATTGGCTCTGCGCCGAAGCGGTCGAATGCGCGGTATTGGAGTCAACAGCGAATTTCCATCATCTATTTTATCATGCCTTCCGAAACCGCGAACTCAATGCTCATATCCTCAATCCAATGACCATCAAAGCTTTGTTAGCTGTTGAAGGCAAGTCTGACAAGGCGGATGCGATCAACATGGCTAGATTGGCTGCTCACTTTAGACTGCGTACCAGCAACATGCCTGACGACATGCAGAGGGAAATCAGAATGAACCTGCGCAAGTGGGACGCGGACAAAGCGGCTCGCACTCGCGCGTCCAACAGCTTGCGCTCGCTTTTGACTGCATATCGAGTTCCAATTTTCCGCCGGGTTAAACCGACCTCGCCAAGCGGTCGTAACTTCATACAGATTATGGCGCAGGCGCAGAACATGAGTCCTGAAGAGGCGGTGAACTTCGCCTGGAAGGGACCCCGCAGCAGCAAAAGGCAGCTTGTCGAACTGCTGGAGAATCTGAACGAACTGCCGCGATATGTCCGTGAAGAAGTCGCCTTGTCAGCAGCGGAACTTGATCGGCTGACCGACATGATTGTCGCTCGCCGGCGTAGAGCGGAAGCCCATATTGCGCACTTTCACCTAGAGCCTCAAATCGAGTGGATGACGACAGCGCCGGCGGTCACAGCACTTCTGGCGCTTCGAATCATCGCGGAAACCGGCGCGGACTTTCATGACCGATATCACTCGGCGGAAGCGTTTTGTAAAGCATGCGGCTTGGCGCCTTCGAACAAAGTCTCAGGAGGAAAGCTGCTCAAGAGCAAGAAAGGCCAAGGCAATCAGTATATCAAGCAGCATTTTGTCAATGCTGTGAAGGGCTGGATGATCTCCCAACAAGCGCACCCTTTGAAAACATGGGCAGCGCAATATCGACTACGGGCGGGATACAAACGTACCACCACTGCGCTCGCGCATAAGATCGCGAAATCGCTCTGGTACATGGGTCGAGCCGGTGGTCAAGCCTATTCTCCTCGTGGACCGGCTGAGAAACTGGCTTCATCCGCGTCACAAAGCCGCGGCTGAAACAGGCAAAGCCTTTTGCGTGGGCGGCTGCTGTGCAGCCCGAGAGTCTACAAGGCTTGTCCGCTATTAATGAAATTGCGCTAAATTCGAGTTTCTTGCCTGTGGGCGACTCACAGAGTCGCCCCTACAATCGACTTATGGGACTGAAAACAGTTCTATTTTCGTAATTTTCGCATTGGGAATCCATCTTTATTGGGCAAGAGGCAGAAGGATTGGGGCAAAAAATTGGTGAGCAGTCATAATAGCGGACAAGCCTTACACATCCCCATAATAATTTGCATTACTTTCTTGGATCTACTGAGAACGCAGAGAAAAACAAAAACATCTCATTTTAGCTGTGATTTTTGGTGACAAATCGTGTTTCGCTGGTGACTGTTGCCGATTACGGGCCGCAGATTTAGAAGAATGGTCGTCTAAACTCCTACGAACTCTGTGTCGGAGGGCTGTGTCTACGCGCCCCTCTGCGCTCTCTGTGTTGAAAAATAATTCGACGCGATTGCCCCCGGTCCCAAAGGCGAAATTCTGTGATTGTTCATTGCCTTGAGGTACAATCGCGGCGCTCTGCCATTGATCGGAATGACTCATGATAATTGATGTGCATTCTCACAGTCCGCAATACCGCGGCGCAGTACCCGCGGAACGCCGCAAAATCAATCCCGCTTGGCGGCCCGACCGCGTGGTCAGCTCGGTTTACAACTGGCAAGAATACCTGGAAGAGCAGGCGCCGGCCGACATCGCCATCGTCTTCGGCGTCGCCTGGCGCCCCGGCGACAGCACTGGCGGCGTGAACGGCGTCGATGAATCATCCGACATGCCCGGCAATGTCAATGACAAAACCGCCGCCTTCGCCAAGGCTTATTCAGAGCGGCTAATCGGTTTCATGTCGCTGCACCCGCACGACCCGTATGCGCTGGACGAACTGGCGCGCTGTAAAGACGATCTCGGTTTGCGCGGCATCAAACTGGGCGCGAATTATCAGATATTTCATCCGCTGGAATCGCGCGTCCTGGCCATCTATGAGCAAGCGCAGCAATACGGCTTGCCGATTCTCTTTCACCAAGGCACATCGCCCGTGCGCATGGCGCCGATACGCTATGCCCATCCCCTGCTGATGGACGAAGTCGCCATACGCTATCCCGATCTCAAAATCATCATGGCGCACATGGGCCACCCCTGGACGGTGGATACTGCCGTTGTCATCCGCAAACATCCCCATGTCTATGCCGATATTTCGGGCTTGTTCTATCGGCGCTTCGGCTTCTATGAAGCCATGATCAAAGCGACAGAGTGGAACGTGCTGGACAAACTGCTTTTCGCCAGCGACTATCCAGTGACGACAGCCGCGGAGACCTTCGCGGCTTTGCACAAGGTGAATGACATCGTGGCGGGCACAAGCCTGCCGAAAGTGCCGCAAGACAAATTGGAAGCCATAATCTATCGCGATTCACTAACGCTTTTGGGGTTGAGCTAAGATGACAAACGCATCTCTATTCGCAAGAGCCAGCGCCGTCACGCCGGGTGGCGTCAACTCGGGTACGCGCGGATTGAAAGAACCCATCGTCTGGGAAAGCGCCGACGGCGCCTATCTGGTCGACGCCGACGGCAAAAGCTATCTCGATTATCACGCTGCCTTTGGTCCCATCATACTCGGGCATAACCATCCGACCGTGAACGAGGCAGTCTCCCAAGCCATGACGCGGGTCGATCTCACCGGCGTCGGCGCCACGGAATTGGAAATCCGCTTGGCGGAAAAAATTGTTGAGCATGTGCCCTCGGCGGAAATGGCGCTGATCTTCGGCTCCGGCACCGAGGCGACGTATCTGGCGCAGCGTCTGGCGCGGGCGGTCACCGGGCGAACAAAGCTGATCAAATTCCAGGGCTGCTTCCATGGTTGGCACGACTATCTGCTGATGAACATTATCAGCCCGCCGGACAAAATCGGGGTGAAAGATCCCGCCTCCGCCGGCATGCTGCCAGAGGCGATCGACAATACGCTTGTCTTGCCATTCAACGACAGCCAAGCGCTAGAAAGCGCCGTGAATGCGCAGGGGCACGAGATCGCCGCCATCATCCTGGAACCGATACCGCACAATATCGGCTGCGTCCTGCCGCAAATCGAATTCATCGAAACTCTGCGCCGCCTGTGCGACCATCACGGCATCATCCTGATCTTCGATGAAGTCATCACAGGCTTCCGGCATGGGCTTGGCGGCTATCAGGAAAAACTGGGCATCCTGCCGGACTTGACGACCCTGGCAAAAGCCATCGCCAACGGCTATCCCTGCGCCGCGCTGGCCGGGCGCAAAGACCTGATGATGCGCTTTTCCAGCGCCGGCGGCGATGTCTTCGTAGGCGGGACCTACAATGGACACCCCGTCGCCACCTCAGCGGCGTTGGCCACGATCAATGAACTGGAAGACGATGCGGTCTATGACAGGCTCTTCCGCCTGGGCGACAAAGCCCGGCGCGGCTTGCAAGAGATCGCCGATCGCCTTGACATCGACATGACGGTGGCGGGTTATGGATCGGTCTTTGTGCCCTATTTCATGAGCGGCGCGATCAAGCGCTACCAGGACCTGCTGCGCAACAATAACGAAGCCGATGTCATGTTTCGCTCGCAGATGGTCAAGCGCGGCATCTTCATGCTGCCGACGGCGATGAAGCGCAATCATATCTCCGCGGCGCATAGCGATGCCGATGTCGAGCATACGCTCGCCGCCGCGGAAGACGCGCTGAAAGATATGATCCGCAATCACGGTTTGCGTTAAGCGAAAAAAGGACTATACAGCTAGTCGCCAACATAGGGTCTGCGCAGATTCAATCCAGCGCGATTCAGCTCCACTCCCCAGCCCGGCCTGTCCGGCATGCGCATAAAGCCGGCCTGCGGCAAAGGCTCGTCGATGAAGATATCGCCGAAGATCGGCACGATCACATCGGCGCCCGGGCTCATCATTAAGAATTCAGCCATCGGACAGTTGGTGAAGGCGACTTGCAGATGATAAGCGTAGATGCCCGAGCCGTGCGGAATGACGGGGATATCATAAGCGGAGGCCATGGCGACGATGCGCCGCGCTTCGGTCATGCCACCGACCCAGGTCAGATCCGGCTGCAAAATATCGTAACATTTGCGCGCGATCAACTCGCGGTAGCCGTAACGGGTGTATTCGTGTTCCCCGCCCGCGAACAAGCAGGACGATACGGTCGCTTTTAATTCGGCGCAGCCGTCATAATCGTCCGGCGGCAGGCATTCCTCCAGCCAATGGACATCGTATGGCTCCAGCGCTTTTGCCAATTCAATCGCATAGGCAAGGGTCAGCGACATATAACAATCGTACATGAGGCGAAAGTCGCGGCCGACGCTGGCGCGCGATTTTTCCATCAGCGCGACGTTTTTCTTCAAGCCCGCGCTGCCATCGGCCGGACCGTACATCAAGGGCAGCTTGGCGCCGTGAAAGCCCATTTCCTGCGCCAGATCCGGGCGAATCGTGGTCGCGTACATCGGCAGCTCGTTTTTGCTTGCACCGCCCAAGAGAGCGTAGACAGGCTCGTCGCGCAGCTTGCCCAGCAAATCCCACAGCGCCAGATCGACCGCGCTGATGGCGTGAATGGCTAATCCCTTGCGCCCATAAGGCAGGGTCGCGCGCCACATTTGATCCCAAATGACTTCGACATTGGCGGGGGATTGACCGACCAGAAAACGCTTGAGGTGGCGCTCGATGATGAAGCAGGCTGGCTCGCCGCCTGTGCTGATGCCGACGCCGATCATGCCGTTGTCCAGTTCCACTTCGACAATGACGCCGCCGAGCGCGTCGATGCCCCAGCTGACGCGGGAGGCTTTGTAGGCTTCATAGATGGACATGGGGTTGGCGATGGGCGTATCAATGATCCAGTGCTCCCGCGGCTGCGCGTGATAGTCCGCCCCGCCGCCAGCCTCGTTGACATAGGCTCGCACTTCGACGATCTTCGCGCCTTTCATCGCATAATCACCCAAGGAAAACCAAGTAAGTAAAGAAAATTAACCACAAAGGCACAGAGAAAAAAGACAGTGCAACTATATGTTATTCGCATCATCAAAACAATCGTACCAGAATCATTATGTGTCGACTGTCACATGAATCTACCGAGGTGTAGGGGCGACTCTGTGGACTCTGTTGAAAAACAGTCCCCATCACCCGGTCCCTTGCCAAAAATGAGGCAATGGGAGTCTTATAACCTGTAGTGAGCTGTTAAGCCCCTCCCTCTTTATGGGGGAGGGGTTTGGGGTGGGGGGTAAATTGAGTATTTCAACAGAGTCCTGTGAGTCGCCCAAAATCTCGACAAAACGTTGCGTTCAGATTTTCAGCACTTTCTTGGATTTACTTCTGTGTCCTCTGTGTTTAATTTTTAGTTTGTAACATGTTCATCACAGCGCATATTCATTTTGAAGCGTCTGCCCTTGCATGATAGCCCAAGCGCTAAAATTGATCGTGGCGCTCGTGCCGTCGCCCAAAGGGATCGCGCAGGGCGCGTCCCGGCGTCGCGCCGGTCGGCTGGCCAGCCGCCAGCGCCTGTACGCCGTTGACGATGACATCGCTGACGCCTTCGGCATTGCTGCGCGGGTTTTCATAGGTCGCTGTCGCGCGCAGGGTATCGGGATCGAATACCGTCAAATCCGCCTTGAAGCCCGGGCGGACGATGCCCCGGTCGAGGCTGCCGATGCGGCGGGCGGGCGCGGAAGTCACTTTGCGAATCGCTTCTTCCCAGCTAAAAAGCCCCAGGTTGCGCGCGTAATGCGACAAGAATCGCGCGTGCGCTCCCCAGCCGCGCGGGTGAGGCTGCCCGCCGACCAGGATGCCGTCGCTGCCGACAACATGCGCCGGGTGGCGCATGATGGCCTGCACATGCTCTTCGATGCCGAAGAAAGCGAGGCAAGAGACGCCCAGCCGCGTTTCCAGCAAGAGATCGGCGAAGAAATCAAAGGGCGGCTTGCCGGCGCGCGCAGCGGCTTCGGGCAAAGCCAAGCCTATGATGCTCGGATCATGATCGCCCAGGATGCCGCCGATGCGAAGCATTTCCCAACCAAGCGGCACCCCTTGCATGCCATCGGAGCCGGTCACTTCCAACTCGTGGCGCAGTTTCGCGCGGCTCTCCGGCGAAGACAGATGCGCCAAAATGGCTTCGACGCCGCCTTCGTGCGCCCAACTGGGCAGCATGGCGTGCAAATAGGTTTGGCCCGCCAAATATGGATAGGCGTCCAGGGTCACTTCCACGCCAGCGCCGCGCGCCTGGTCAATCATGTCGATCAATTCGCCGACGCGACCTTGATTGATGGGGAAGCTCAGGTGGCAGTGCGTCAGATGAACCGGGACGCCGGCGCGCCGGCCGATTTCAATCGAATCCCAATAACCCTGGAGCGCTGCAAGTCCATAGTTGCGGTGATGCGGGCAGTAGAAGCCCTGATAGGGACGGATGACTTCGCAGAGTTCCACCAGTTCGTCGTCGCTGGCGAACATGCAGGGCGCGTAGGTTAAGCCGGTCGACAAGCCGATCGCGCCTTCGCGCATGCACTGATCGAGGATAGCTTTCATGCGCGCCATCTCGGACTCGCTCGGCGCGCGGTTTTCCAGCCCGAGCACAGCCATGCGAATCGTGCCTTGCGAAGCGAATGTGGCGACATTAACGGCGCAGCCGCCATCGAAACGGTCGAGATAGTCGCTTAGCGTGCGCCAATCGCGATCAATATCCGGCAGTCCATTCCATGCCGACAGTTGATCGCGCAGGATTGCCGCCGTTTCCGGCGTGGCGGGCGCCAAGCCCAAGCCATCATGCCCGATTACATCCGTCGTCACGCCTTGATAAATCTTGCATTCCTGCAGGGGGTTGACCAGCGGCTGCAAGTCGGAATGCGTGTGCATGTCGATGAAACCGGGGCTGACAAATCGACCGTCGGCTTTGATCCTGACTTTAGACCTTTCGTCTGCCAGTTTCCCTACAGCCACGATTTGATCGCCAGCGACAGCGACATCCGCCCAGAACCAGGGCGATCCCGCGCCGTCGATAACCCGTCCGCCTTCAATCAGCAGGTCGTGCATTAATTCGCTCCCTTGATTGCCGCCTCTTGGTAGGCATCGAGCACGACTTTCATCAACTCGCGCGCCACATGCCCATCGGTTTGCGGGCGCGCGCCGCTATCGACGCAGTCGAAGAAATGCCGCACTTCTTCCGTCAGGTCCAGCCCTTCGTCGCTGTCGAGCAAAATCTTGTCTTCGCAACCGGGTTGAGAGACCGTAATCCGCGATTGCCAGGCGCAGCGAAAACCCTCGACAGCCAATTTGCCTAGCGGATTGACCGTCAAGGTGATGACCGCCCGCTCGCAATAGGCGCGCATGATGTACCAGTGCTGCGGTTTGGGCGAAAATCAGGTTTGCCGTGTTGTGCCGACCGCGCCGTTCTTGAACTTGATGACGGAGATGGCGGTATCTTCGCCTTCCATTGCTATGCCGGCTTTGCCGCCAACCATCGAAACCGCTTGCGCTTCGCCAGCGATCCAAAGCATGACATCCAGCAGGTGCGCCGACGCGGAGAAGAATATGCCGCCGCCCAAGGTCGCTTTCTTCACGAACCAGCCGCCGGTGATATATTCGCGATTGTCTTCGTCCATGAAGGCGTCCAGCATGAAGAGCCGACCATAGTCGCCGCTATCAATAAGCTGTTTGAATGCCTGTGTGCTCTTTCGATAGCGATGGGGCAGCGCGATCATCAAGGTTTTGCCCAGATTGTCGGCTTCGGCGATCATGTCATCCGCTTCTGCCAGCGTGAGGGCGAAGGGTTTTTCCAGCAGCACGTGACAGCCGGCTCGCAGGGCAGCCATCGTGATGGGATGATGCAGGTGATGCGGCGTCAGAATGATCGCGGCGTCGATGCGGTCCAAACCTTCGCGATAATCAGCGAGCACGTCGATGCTGCCCGCGCCAGGCAAGGATGCCGCGATTTGCGCCGCCCGCTCCCGGTCCGGGTCGGCGGTCCAGATGACCTGGGCGCGATGCGAAAGCCGGTTGAGCGCCCCCACATGAAATGGCGCGATCCAGCCGCAGCCAATGACGCCGACGCGATGTTTTTTCATAAGTCCAGCCTTTACTGCGACTTCCCGCGCGCGGCGACGGTCCATTGATCAATCACGCGGTCGCCCTGGGTGATGGTCATGCTGTCGAAGAGGTTGATGACCGGGCAGATGTGATTGGGAATGACCTCGACCCGATCGCCGATGCGCGCGGGGTCGTCGGGCGGTACAGCCGTGGCGCCATGCTCCTCGCTTAAACTTCGGATTTCCCAATCCGGATGCCCCAGGACAATGCCATGCCCAGCCACCGGCGGCGACACCCCAGCCCGGTCGCTCGTCAGGGCTTTGGTACCGGCATCGAGAATGACGCGGTCGGCCGCGGGCCGCGTCGCCACGGTTGTCAAGACACGCGCGGCACAGCGCTCGGGCTGGACGACCTGATGCAGGACCTCGCTGCGGTCATAGAAGGCATAGATGCCCGGCCGCGTCTCGGTGACGCCAGCGACCGTCGCCGTGATTTTGGCGGTCGCCGTCAAGCCGACCGAGATGATCGGCACTTCCAAGCCGGACTTGCGCAGCAACTCGGCTGTTTCCGCCATCATCTCGCCGGCGCCGAGCCCGGTCGCGCGGACTTGATGGGGCGCGCCAGCCAGTTGCGCGTGCCCTTCGTGCGTCAACAAACCGGCAAAGCGCAAACCCGGCAGCCGGTCGATGAGCTGCGCCAAATCGCGCGCTGGCTCGCCCGGCGCGACGCCGCAGCGGCTCAAGCCGGTATCGACCTCGACCATCACCGCTAATTCGATTCCATCAGCGCGCATGGACTTGGAAAGCGCCTCGGCAATGTCGCTGTGATCGACGACTGTGCTGATATGGGCGCGCTGGCATAGCTCAAGCAGGCGCCGATGCTTGGTCGAACCGACCAGCGGATAGGCGACCAGGATGTCAGCGCAGCCGGCCTCGATGAAGACCTCCGCCTCGCTCAGCTTGGCGACCGTTAAACCGACCGCCCCCGCTTCCAATTGCAGCTTGGCAATTTGCGGCGTCTTATGTGTCTTGACATGTGGACGCAGGTTTATGCCATTCGCTGCCGCGAAAGCCGCCATATCGTCGATGTTGTAACGCAGTTTGTCGATATCGACGACCAGCGCGGGCGTATCGAGATCGTCCTTGCGCAGCGCCATCAGAAAGCCAATACCCGCTGTGGATTGGTCACGAACATGGTTTCGACCTGGCTGTCGGTGACGCCATGCGCCTTCTGCAGCTTCGGCACGAATTGCGAGTAAACATAAGTGTAGTCGTCCCAGACATCATCGCCGGAAGCCGCCTCGTAACCGTGGGCGAAGACGGCGGCGTCGTGGCTGAGCATGATTTGGTCGATGTAGCCCTTCTTGATGGCGTTGCCCACCACCGCCAGCCAGTGCTCGTCTTCAAAGAAGGCGCCGACCATGCCGATGCGGTCCATGCTGACGTTGGCGCCCCGTTTCAAGACCTGCTCGGAGCCGCTGATCGGGTCGGGCTGGCAGCCGATATGACTGATGATGACTTCCTCGGGCATGACGCCTTCCGATTCAAAGATGTCAAGCTGTTCGGGACCCAAGCCATCGGTGGTATGCGTGATGATGGGACAGCCGGTCGCCCGGTGCGCGCGGGAGGCGGCGCGCAAGACCTCTTCTTCTTTGGCGGAGATTTGACCTTCGCCGGTGGCGCATTTGATCAAACCGGCTTTCAACAGCGTCTCGCCCATGCCCTCGGTTATCTCGCGGACAAAGAGCGCCGCCATCTGGTCGATATCCATCAATTGCGCGTAGAGGTGCATGGGCGCCCAGGATTCGTGAAAGAAGCCGGTCGAGCAGATAATTTTGACCTTGCTGCGGCGGGCGACATCATGAAAGAGGTCGAGATAGCGCCCAGTGCCGATGGGCGTGCATTCGGTCATGGCGCTGATGCCAGAGGCATAAAGCTCATCCATCTTGGCGACCATGCGGTCCGCCATGTCGTCGCGGTCGAAGTCGAGATACTTGGGACGCCCCAACAGGTCGCCCCAATCGACGCAAAGGTGCTCGTGGATCAGCGTGCGACCCAGCGCTTCCGGCGCGACATCGCCCGTAATCGTGCGTACTTTTTTGCTCATGGACCTCTCCTTCAAATCAATCGTTTATTCTCACCGGTTTGCCTGTACGCGCCGATTCATAAGCGGCTTGCACACATGCCAGGCTGCGCCTGCCATCCTCGCCGGTCGCGCAAGGTTCGCGATCTTCCAGGATGGCGCCGACGAATTCGCTGATTTCTTTCTGGAACATATCATCCCGTTCGCGGCGTTGCGTCCAGGCATGCTGGGCGTTGGAAAACTCGAGCGCGTTCCAAGTATCAATCCGGATCGCGCCGCCGCTGCCATATAGATCCAGATCGCATTTGAAGGGCAGGTCAAAATCGACCACCCAATTATGTATGGTCGAGCCCATAGCGCCATTTGCGAAACGAATCGCCACGACAGTACTGTCTTCCACCGTCTTGCGCGCATCGTAGGTTTCGGCATAAGCGAAGACCTCGACGATTTCCGAACCCACCAGCCAGCGCAGCCGATCAAAGCTGTGGGCGCCATTGACATGCAAGACGCCGCCGCCAACCTGCTGCTTCTGCCAGAACCAGCCCGGGATGCGCCCGCCCGTGGTCATGATGTCAAGAGCCATGGTCACTCGCCCGAGCTCGCCGGCGTCGATTAGCCGCTTGGCTGTTTGCAACTCGGAATGAAAGCGATGGGTGAAGCCCAGCATCAGCTTGACGCCAGCCTGTTTCTGCGCCGCCAGGATGCGATCGGCTTCTTCCAGCGAGTTCGCCATCGGTTTTTCCAGCAAGATCTGTTTGCCGGCTTGCGCCGAGGCGACCGCAACCTCCGCGTGCAGGTGGTGCGGCAAAGCGATGTAAACCGCGTCGATCGTCTCGTTTTCCAAGACCGCCCGGTAATCCGTCTCCCAAGCGATGCCGCGCGGTCCCGCAAGCGCGCGCGCAGTGTCTTCACGCACATCACAGATGAGCGCGACCTCGAGCTCGGGCACATCCGGCGCGGCTTGCATGAATGATTGGGCGATGATGCCAGCGCCCAGGACGCCAAGTTTGACCGGCATCGCGCTTATCCTTTGACCGCGCCTTCGCTCAAGCCGCGCACCAGATAACGCTGGAAGACAAAAGCCACGATGACCGGCGGCAGCACCCCGATGGTAGTCGCCGCGGCCAGGGCATTCCAATTGACCTGATGCAAATTGCGGAAGGACATCAGCAGTGGCGGATAGGTTAGCGAGTTGGTCAGCGTCAGGGCGAAGAAGAATTCGCTCCAGGCTTCCATAAAGGACATGACGCCGACAGCGATCAGCCCCGGCACAGCCAGCGGCGCGACCACCATGCGGAAGGCTTGCCAGCGCGTCGCGCCGTCAATCAGCGCCATCTCTTCGATATCGCGGGCCAGCGTATCGAAATATTCGCGCAGGATCCAAATCGTCAAGGGCAGAATGAAAATCGTATAAGTGAAAATGAGCGCCCAAAGCGTGTTAATCAGTCCCAGCTTTCTCAAGATAATGAAGAGCGGCACGATCAAGCTCAAAGCCGGCAGCACCCGCGTCATCAGCACGCCAAGATAAGTGACGCGCGATAAACGAAAATCAAAACGCGAAAAGGCGTAGGCGGCCATCCCGCCAATAAGTAAATTGAGCAATACGACAGTCACCGAGACGAAGGTGCTGTTGAGCAAGGCGGGCATCATGCGGGAGAACTCGGTTGTCGTGCCATAGTCCCCGCGCTGTCCCGTCTCGCCAATGATGACCTCGCGGTAATTTTCTATTGTCGGCTGCTGGGGAATCCAATTTGGGGGCTTGACGCCGAGTTCAGGCGGATCCATGAAGCTGGTGATGAGCATATAATAGACTGGGAAGCCGACCCAGAAGAGCAGGCAAAAGAAGGCGGCGTAGGTCGCAACCTTGCGCGCGACAAATTGCCAGATGCTGCGTGACGAAAGGTTCATCGTCTCCGCCTAGCTGTAGGTCGCTTGCGAGCGATAAGTCAAGCGAACGAAGAGCAAGCCGACGCCCATGGTGATCAAGCCCAGCACGTTCGAGACCGCCGCGCCCATGCCCAGATCGAAGTTGATGAATGTATAGCGATAGAGCAGCACAGAGAGCAGCATGGTGGCGTCCCCGGGTCCGCCTTGCGTCATCACCCAGACGGCGTCGAATTGCAAGAAGCCCAAGACGATATTGTAAAGCAGCACGATGGTGAGCGTCGGGCGAATCCAGGCAAAGGTGATAAAACGGAAGCGCGCGCGCATGCCCGCGCCGTCCACCTTGGCGGCATCGTAGAGATCTTCGGGGATGGTCTGCAGCGCCGCCAGCAGCAAGATGGCGCTGAACGAGGTCTGCCGCCAAGCCGACGCCATCGCCGTGAAGACCAGCGCCCAGTTTTCGTCCGCCATAAAGGGAATGTACTTGTCGATCAAACCCAAGCTGTAGAGCAATCCGTTCAGCGCGCCGAACTGCGAATGCACAACCCAGTTCCAGAGCAAGCCAATGACAATCCAGGGCAGCGCCCAAGGCAAGATCAGCAAGGTGCGGCCAAAGCCGCGCCCCACAAAGTCTTCCACCAGCAGCACAGCGAAGAATAGACCCATCAGGGTCGGGACGACGACGACGATCGCCGCGAACTTCAAATTGATTTCAATCGCTTTCCAGAACAGGCGACTGTTGAAGAGCTCCACGTAATTGTCGAAGCCGATGAATGTCGTGCGATCGCGGATGAGATCGACATTGGAAAAGCTGTAGTAGATGGTGGTGACCAAGGGGCTGAGAATGACGACAACGATGGTGATGATGGCGGGCGCCAGCAAGACATAGGGAATCCATTTGCGATCCCAATGCTTGCGCTCTTGATCGCTTATTTTTCTCGCCTGAACTGCCGCCATGGCTAGTGACCTGCTACCAACTTGCTGCAAGATGCGCGCCGCTACGCCGAATAGCTGTGCTTGCGGCTTGGGAAATGGATACCCAAGCCGCAGGCATTAGCAATCGTGTACATGCGCTTTGCGCGGAAAAGATGACAAGCTAGGAATACTGCTCCCGCAGGTCCAGCACTTTGTCCGCCAGGCTGGTGACGGCGTCGGCCGGCGCCAGATTGCCCTGGAGCATGCGCTGGATTTCGTCGCCGACATGGGTCTGGAATTCGCTGTACCAAGGTTGGTTGCGCGCCTGGACCACGTCAGAGTTGTTTTCGAACATATCCTTGATTTGATCGAAGTCGTAGTAGTCGCCGTAGTTGGCTTGGACTTCCGGATCGTCGTAGAAATCGGGATATGGCGCGCCCAGAGCGGCGGCGGCAGCCCAGGACTTGTGTACGGAACGTTCGCCGTTGGCGTCCTTCCAGGTATAGAACTTAACCAGATCCCAGGACTTGTCGACGTTCGGACCATCGGACATCTGGACGACCTCGCCCATCTGGAAGGTCATGCCATCGGAACCGGGCATGCGGTCGGCGATGCGCAGGTGTTCAACTTCCGGTCCGCCACCGCTATTCATCAGCTTGAGGAAGTAGTGATGCAAGACATAGAAGGCCGACGTGCCATTCTGCATGGCGGTCATCTGCTCGCCGGGCTGGTCGGTCAACTGGGTCGGCGACGTCATGCCGTCCTGGAACATAGCCTGCCACCATTCAAAGACGTCCACAGTCTTGGAATCGTCGGCGAAGGCTGGTTCGCCAGCAGGCGAGAAGGGGGTGACGCCTTCCGACAGCAAATAGACCTGCAAGTATTCCTCGCAGAATTCCTTGATCCAATAAGCCAGATAAGGCGCCTCGACCCCGTCTTCCTTGAGCTTCTTGCATTGGTCATAGAGGTCCTGCTTGGTCTGTGGCGGCGCGTCAAAGCCGGATGCGCTGAGCAGGCGTTCGTTGTAATGCAGGGCGTGAACCGCGCTGAAGTAGGGCATGCTGATCAACTGGCCCTCTGGCGTGGTGTAGGAGGGCACGGAACTGGCGAACATCTCTGCCATGACGGCGTCGGCGTCCGGCAGGTCGTCCATGCGCCGCGCCCAACCGGCATTGAAAAAGCGCGTAGAGTTGTATTTGAAGTTGTAATAGACATCCATGTGTACGCCGCCGAGGATCTTGGTCTGGAGCCCGGTGGAGTAGCCGACATTGGGGATGATGTTGAGTTCAACCGGGGTGCCGGATTGCTCGGTATAATTGTCGAGATGCTGGCGGATGGTATCCGGCTGGAAGTCCCAGCCATAGAACTGCAGCGCATCGCCCTGCGCCAGCACGCTGCTGGCCGCTACGCCCCCGAGAGCCAGGGACGCAAGTCCCGCTCCCGTCGTCTGCAAGAACTGCCTTCTGGAAAGTCGTCTCTTGTTCATGGTTGCTGTATCACTCCTTTTTTGGGGTAAACCAACATTATTAAGCAATGCCAAATCTGTGCGATGCCGCGCTGCTGCTTGCGCGAACAAGGATCGCTGATACGAAGCAGTGAAACCGAGTCAAATCAACAGTCGGACGACTGCGATTTCGCCTAAGTATGAATATAGCGCGTCTCAAGCAAAAATCCAAATTTTGGACAGGATTCGTCATAATACTTTTTTGAGAACAGGCGCGGGCTCGCAAGGGCGCGGTCAATACATCGCTGGTCTTTCCATGCCACTAACCCGCTGCGGCTGGCCCGACTCGGCTGACTTGATGCAGGCTTCCGCCACGACGAGGGACATATAGCCGTCCCAAGCCGAAGGCCCCGTCGCTTGTCCCGCTGCAACCGAGCCTGTCCAAGCCTCCAGCTCCTCCACATAAGCGTCATAAAAGCGCTGGGGCCAGTCGGGACTGATGGCTTGCGACCGCGCGCCAGCCTGCCGCAGCAGCGGGCTGTGAACCCCGGTTGTGCGCGCCGCGCCTTTTTCGCCGGTGATTTCGACTTCTACCTCATAGCCGTAACCAGAATCACCGCTCCATTCGAGCGTGCCGATGGCGCCGTTATTGAAAGCGACGTGAATGATCGCGTAACGGGCGGAACGACTATGCCCAGGATCTGACGGTACCCAGCGCGTGAACACTTCGGCGATTTCTTCGCCCATCATAAAGCGCGCCGAGTGAATATCGTGGATAAGCGAACTGACGATTGCGTTTTCTATTGTCGCGTCCGACCCGCGATAGGGATTCATGTGAAGGCCGCGGAAGCGCAGGGCGGGACCGATGACGCCGCTGCCTGACAGCGCCAGCAGCTCTTTATGCGCACGGTCATATTCGCGCATGAAACCAAGCTGCAGCAACCGGCGCCCGGCCGCCATCTCGGCGCGCAGGATGCGCTCGGCATCAGCCCGCGTGGTCGCCAGCGGTTTCTCGCAAAGCAGCGGCTTGCCAGCGGCGATGCAAGCCAGCGCTTGCTCGGCGTGGAAGGCATCCGGACTGGCGACCAAGACAGCGTCGACATCCGGATCCTGTATGAGCGCCTCGGCAGTGGTCAAGGCGCGCGCGCCACAATCAGCCGCCACCGCCGCAGCGCGCCCGCCGTCAAGGTCCATGACGGCCGCAACTTGGGCGTCCTGCGTCCGGCCCGACAAGATGCCGGCGTGCAGACTGCCAATCATGCCTGTTCCTATGACGCCGACCTTAATCGTCTTGTTATTCATTTGGGTTCTCCATCGCTGCGCGCGCTTATTTCTGTGTGAAGCGCCTGTTTTTCGCTCGCAAAGTGTAGCGACTTTGGTCGAAAGCGCAAAAGATGCCGTCGAATCGCCCGATGAGTAGGATGCAATTTTCGTGGGCGGCACAGCGGACTCTGTTGAGAAACAGCCTCGATCACCTGGCCCCTTGCCCAAAAATGAGGCAATGGGAGTCTTATGACCTATAATGAGCTGTTAAGCCCCTCCCTCTTTATGGGGGAGGGGCGTTGGGGTGGGGGTAAATTGAGTATTTCAACAGAGACCAGCGTGCCGCCCCTACAGATTGCGAAAGTACGAGAAAATAGTCGATGTCAACGCAATTTCATTTTGCCGCCACTGCCCTGCGCTGGCGACGGCGATAATTGCAAATCGACGTAAATTCGTTACAATTCACTTAATGTAAGAATCCGCTAAATTATCTAAGATTCGAGGAGGATGTACTATGTTGCGACGTAAATTGATGCTTGCAACGACCTTGCTTGGCATTTTCATAATGCTGCTGGCGCCGGCCGGCGCCCAGGATGAACCAACAAGCATCACCTGGTTGACGCTTGATTGGCCCACAGAGGCGATCATCGAGGAGTTCGAGGCGCTTAATCCCGACATTACAGTCGAAGCGGAACAGGTCGGCTTTAATGACCTCTTCGCCCAGATTCAGGTTCGTTTGGGCGCCGGGTCGGAACTGCCTGATGTCATTTCGGTCGACGTGCCGCTGGTATCGGGCTACGCCTTCCGCAACTGGCTGCTGCCGCTCGATCCCATTTTCACCGGCGACGAGGTGGAAGACTGGCTGTCCGCAGCCGTCAATGCCGGTTCTTACGAGGGAACGCTCTATGCCGCGCCGGTCAGCACGTCGACGCAACTGCTCTTCTACAACAAGGGCTGTTTCGATCGCGCCGGCTTGATGCCGCCAGGCGCGGATGACCGGCTGACATGGGAAGAGATCGCGGAAATCGCCCAACAGATGACCTTTGACGATGACGGCGATGGCACGCCCGATGTTTGGGGATTCATCTGGGAGCAAATGGTGCGCATCTACCAACTGCAGGCTCTGCCAGAATCGCTGGGCGGATCCGCCATTGGCGAGGACGGCATGACGGTGGACGGCGTGATCAACTCGCCCGAGTGGATTGAAGCCTATACCTACTACTACAACATGTTCAACGTCTGGAACGCGGCCCCGCAAGGCGAGGAATTCTGGCCCGCCGATATCTTCGAAACGGGCAATATCTGCATGTTCGTCGGCGGTCCCTGGAATATCCCGCGCTTTGCGAACAATGCTGACCTGGATATCGAATGGGGCGTTTCCCGGCATCCCTACTTCGCGGATGGCGAACCGGCCACGCCCACCGGCAGTTGGCACATCGGCGTGAACGCCAACACCGAAAACGTTGACGCGGCGACGCGCTTCGTGCACTTCATTTCCACCGGCGAAGGCGCGGAAATCTGGTGGCGGCGCGGCAGTGGCGACTTCCCCGCCCAGCAATCGGTACTGGCGCTCTTCGCGACCGAAGCGGAGTTTGATGCCTTGCCGATGTCCTACATGCGTACGGCGGCGGACGAAGCGACAGTCAATCCCAAGCCCCGCGCTGTGACCGTCGGCTTCCTGGAATACGAGCAGATCTTGCAGAATACCTTCCAGGATATTCGCAACGGCGCCGATGTCGAAGAATCGCTGAACCTGGCTGTCCAGCGCATTGACAGCGAAATGGCGAAATATCAATAGTCTTGACCCGCCTGAGCCAGAGCTGCGCCCAGCGCGGCTCTGGCTTTGCATACAGCCCGCCCCAGGCAATCGATTCATCCACCCGATGTTCACCAGGCTCCGGAACGAATGATGCGAGCGCGACAGCAAATCATTCCCTATCTCTTCCTCTTGCCCGCGCTGCTTTTGCTCGTCGTCTTCAATTTGCTGCCGACGATCGCCACGCTTTTCGAAAGCATGTTTGTCATCTCATTGCGCAGCGGCGAGCGCGTTTTTGCGGGATTCGCCAATTACAACCGCATCTTTAACGACCCCATTTTCTGGAAGTCCTTACAAGTTACCGTCGTTTTCAGCTTGTTGGTCAACCCGATTCAGATCGTCCTGGCGCTGGGATTGGCTGTGTTGATTAACCAGCGCGTAACCGGCATCGGCGTCTTCAGAAGCATCTATTTGCTGCCTATCGCCCTTTCCCTTAACGTCACCGCCATCGTCTGGGGACTGATGCTGGACCAGAACTCGGGCATGGTCAACGGTATCCTGCTGCAATTGGGCATCGCACGACAACCCTTCCTGCATTCGGTGGATCAAGCGCTATGGTCGATCATATTGATCGCTTCCTGGATCGGCGTCCCGCTCTGGAGCCTGTTCATCCTGGCGGGATTGCAGAACATCCCGCCGCCCGTTCTGGAAGCGGCGAAGATCGACGGCGCAAGCGCCTGGCAGTCTTTCACCAAGATCACCTTGCCGCTGTTGCGCCGGGTGCTGGCTTTTGTGCTGGTTGCCGACACGGTCGCCAATTTCTTGATGTTCGCGCCTATCTTGCTGCTGACCTCCGGCGGGCCACAGCTTTCGACCAATTTGATCATGTACGAGACCTATCGGCGCGGCTTCCTCTACGGCGATTTGGGCGCGTCCGCCGCCATGCTTTCGGTTATGTTGGTTATCGTATTTATTATCGTGGGTATCGAACTCTTCGCGCTCCGCGGCAACGATTGAACAACGATTGAAGAAGGATTGAAGCGAGATCTGGCTCAAAACATGTCCCATCGCACAAAGTCCACGACGTCCGCGGCCGCAATGAAGAGCAAGCCCTGGCGCGCTTATACGCGGCCGATTGTCGTCTATGCGCTCCTGCTCCTGGGCGTCATCATTGTCATATTGCCCTTGATGTGGGCGGCGTCCGCTTCTTTCACGCCCAATCATAAAGTCTTCGAATACGCCTATCCCTTCTCCTGGCGCGCGCTCTTGCCGGTCGACTTCACGCTGGAAGCCTATGACGCGCTCTTTGAGCGCGGCTTCGGACGGGCGGTCGGCAATACCTTCTTCCTCGCGATCGCGACCGTCATTATCGGCGGCGGGGTTAACGCGCTGGCTGGCTTCGCATTTGGCCGCTTTGAATTCCGCGGCAAGAACGCGCTCTTCCTGGCAATTGTCCTGCTCACTTTTATGGTGCCGGTCGATCTAACCGCCATACCGCGTTACATCCTGGTCAATAGCTTTGGCTGGATCAATACCTGGCAGGGCTTGCTGATACCCGGCCTGGCGAACAGCCTGGTGATCTTCCTTTTTCGTCAATTCTTCGCCGAAATACCGCAGGAGTTGATTGACGCCGCGCGGGTGGATGGGGCGACCTGGCTGCGCGTGCTTGTCAGCATCATCTTGCCGATCTCCAAGCCGGTTCTGGTGGCAGCCGCCTTGCTGATGTTCATCAGCCAGTGGAATGCCTTTTTCTGGCCCCTGCTGGTCGCGCCTACCAAAGACCTGCGCGTGGTACAGGTCGAGATTTCGCTGGCGATCGGACAATATGGCACGATCTGGAACGAACTCCTAGCCGGCTCCATGATAGCAGCCATCGTGCCTATCCTGCTGGTCATCCCCTTCCAGCGCTATTATGTGCAAGCCATCACGGGCACTGGGCTGGAATAAAGCCTCGTCATCCCCCGCCATAAACCAACTCGACCGGGCAACCTAGCGAAGCCCCGCCGCCTTCCGTGATCGTCTCCGTCCCGCTGAATCTGCCATCGTCCGACGCGCGTAACGCATAGCTGATCTCATAGGGGATGTCGCGCCCGTCCACTGGCATGGGCGCGATAAAAATGGCGCTGCCGACGTATTCGTCCGTCTCATTCCGCAACAGCTCAAACTCGTCGAAGACAATCACAGTTTCATCCAATTGCGTAATCAGCAAGGTTTCCGATTCACGCCCGGCGCAGCCGCCGGTGTATGCCAGCGTCCAAGCGCCCAGCCTGCTAGCCCCCTCCAAGTCTGCCTCCAGCGCGCTGGGTGAAGACTTGGAAGGGGCTGTGGCCGGGCTCGCCATCGTGCCGCAGCCGGCAGCCAGAATCGCCGCGAGCGTGAGACAAAAGAAGAGAATAGCCATTACGACAATGCCAAAGCTGCGGCTTTACAACATGACCTCGCAGCCCGTTTGCTGGCTTTGATAGATGCCGTTGAGAATCTTCATCACCTGCAGCGACTGTTCGGCCGGCACGGGCGAATGCGCGCCGTCAACAATCGCTTGCGCGAACTCCACACATTCCTGCGCGTGCGGCTCGGAGAGATTCTGCGTCAACTTGAGTTTACGATTGTAGAGTTGCATGCTGTCGTAATTCGTGTCGTAAACCTCGCACTTGGGCCAATGCGAGCCGCCATTGCTGCCATATAGCCACATCTGCATATCTTCGCCTTCAATGTCGTGGTGCAGCAGCCAAGATATCTCGAAGACCAGCGTCGCGCCGGTATCAAAGCGGACAAAAGCCATCGCCATTTCTTCGACATCCATCCCCTCGGGAATGCGCCCGTGACGGGGCCAGCGGCCAAAAGCCATGGGGTTGCTGGCGAGTTCTCGGCGCGCGACGCCCGTGACAGACACCGGTTCGGGATTGCCCATCATCCAAAGCGTCAAGTCGAGAATATGCACGCCGATATCGATGCAAGCGCCGCCGCCGCTATGTTGGCTGGAAAGGAAAGCCAAGCTGGTGGGGATGCCAGCGCGGCGCAGCATCCAACTGCGCGCGTGGTAGATATCGCCCAGCGCGCCGCCGTCGATTTCCGCCTTCAGCGCTTTGGAGGTACCGGCAAAACGAAAATGCTGCGCGGTCATCAACAGTTTGCCAGAGCGATCGCGAGCCTCAATCATACGCTGCACATCGCCCGGGGTGGGCGCCAGCGGCTTTTCGCAGATGACATGCTTGCCGGCTTCCAGCGCGGCGATAGACAGGTCGGCGTGATACATATTGGGCGTGCAGACATCGATGATATCGATATCCGGGTCCTTTATCACAGCGGCGGCATCTGTCTCCAGCCGGTTGACATTCCAAGCGCCGCCCCAGCGCTCCAGCGCTTCCGGCACAAGATCCGCGCCAGCCACCACTTCAGCATGCGGCGAGGCTTGCCAACCCGGCATGTGCGTGCGGGCGATCCCGCCGACGCCAATGACACCCACTTTCAATGTGCTCATGTTCTATCGCTCCTTTAAGCTTTTTGAGGCTGAACCCAAGTGTTTGATTCCGCAGCTTGATAAAAGGCTTGCATCACGGCTGTGCGGTCAGCCGCTTCCCGCGCCGAAATCAGCGGGACCTCCGCTCCATTTAGCGCATTGAGGAACAAGTCGAAGGCATGCGGCAGCGCCTCGGGCAGGTCCGTCCATTCGCGCAGCTCCGCCCCCGTCAGGTTATCAGATTTTACAAGCAATTTGTCATCATCGACATAGGCGACGCCCTCTGTGCCACTGACATAGATGGGCATGGCGCGCGCCAGATCGACCCAGCCCGCCGCCAGCGTCCCGATCGCGCCATTGGCGAAGCGCAGCATGCCTTCGCCATATTCGTCGCAGGGGTACTTGCCCAGCAGCGAATCCATCTGCGCCGTGACGGACAGGACATCGCCCAGCAGCCACATCAAGACATCCAGCGAATGCGCGCCGAGATCGCCAAAACCGCCCATTCCCGATTTCTCCATGTCCGTCATCCACAGCCAGCCATCGTCGTACCAGCCCTTGCCAGCGTCAAAGATGCCGGCAAGCGCGCCCTGATGCACATTGCTATGGCGAATGCGGGTAATCGTCCCCAGAGCGCCGTCATCAATCCAGCGCTTGATGACGCGCAAAGCCGGGAAGCCGCGCATGAAATGCCCGATCTGGAAGATCAGCCCGGCTTCGTCAACCGCCTTAGACATGGCATAGGCGTCGGAGGCAGTGATGCCCAGCGGTTTTTCCACGAACATATCTTTGCCAGCCGCGGCCGCCGCTTCTACCAGTTCGCGGTGCAGCGCCGTCTCCGAACAGACGACGACGGCATCAATTTCGCCGTCGCCGACGATCGCGTCCAGATCCATGACCGCGGCGTCGCTCAGGCGAGCGGCGGCGATGCGCGCCCGCGCCGGCTGATTATCCCAAACCGCTTTGACGCGGAATTCGTCGCGCCTTTCGTTTAATCTCTTGACAAAACCCGGCGTATGGATGTGCGCCACCCCGAGGAAACCAAGCGTTTTCATATCTTGCTCCTGTATTCCTTCGATCGAAACATCGCTTCAAAATTCATTGCCATCCCCCAAGGCCGCTGCAAAGCGCGCTGTGATGGTACGAGGTCTGGTGATGGCCGACCCAACCACCACCGCCCAAGCGCCCATATCCAGAGCCTGCCGCGCTTGCCGTGGGCTGCTTATGCGACCCTCGGCGATGACTGGTATCGGCAGCGCGGCGATCATCCCTGCCAGCAGCTCAAAGTCGGGCTCGGCGCTCATCGTAGAACTGGAAGGCGCGTCGGTATAACCGGACAGCGTCGGACCAGCCATGGCAACGCCGCATTCAGCCGCCGCTCGCGCTTCCCGCAGGGTCGAAACATCGGCGAAAACGGGCTTGCCGATCTCGTCATGGACGCGCGCCAGCAAATCGGCAATGCCCGCGCCGTCGGGACGCGGACGATCCGTGCAATCGAGGGCGATGACATCGGCGCCGGCCGCGGCAACAGCCGCCGCGTCCTCGAAGCTCGGCGTGATGTAGACGCCGCTGTCGCCGCGCTTGTACAAGCCAATCACCGGCAGGTCGACCGCCGCTTTGATGGCGCGGATATCAGCCGGGCTGTTGGCGCGTATCGCCGCCGCGCCGCCGATCTTCGCCGCAACCGCCATTTTCGCCATGATTGACGAGCCATGCAGCGGCTCATGCTCAAGCGCCTGGCAAGATACGATCAGCTTGCCTTTGACGGCGGCGAGGAAGGCAGCGGCCTTCATGCAGTCACCTGGTCCCAAGCCAGCAAGCCCGCGCCCAGCAGCACCGCCTCTTCGCCCAGCGTGGCTCGCAGTATCGGGGTCGAGCGCAGAAGCGGCGGCGCGCTGTCTCGGAAAGCCGCTTCCAGCTCCGCCCACCAAAGCTCGCCGATTTGCGTAACGCCGCCACCCAGCACCAGCGCGGCCGGATTGATAGCCGCGACGAAGCCGCCGAGTATGATGCCAAGTTGCCGTGCTTTGTCTTTTATGGTCTGGGCTGCGACAAGCTCGCCCGCATAGGCGCGGCGCGTGATTTCGGTCAGCGGGATGCGCTCCGCCGCTCCCGTGG
Organism: Phototrophicaceae bacterium; assembly: GCA_965232245.1. GTDB lineage: Bacteria > Chloroflexota > Anaerolineae > Aggregatilineales > Phototrophicaceae > UBA6055. Next base: position 348,253 of record CBDDPG010000002.1, read on the forward strand.
CAGCCCGATACGCGCCTTCAATGCCGGGACCGGAAACAAATTGGTCGAGAATGATGGGTCTATCCCCTTCCCAGCCGACCACCAGATAGCCGATTTCCCCGGCGCTGTAGTTGGGACCGCGCCAGATCTCGCCATCAAGGATGATGCCGCCGCCGATGCCGGTGCCAACCGTGACGCAGAGCAAGGACCTGTAGTCTTTTCCCGCGCCCAGCTTCGCCTCGCCATAAGCCAAGGCGCGGGCGTCGTTCTCGGCCAAGACGGGAAGACCGTCGCCAATATCAAGCGCGGACAAAGCCGTGCCGGCCCAGCCGGGCAGGTTGTTATTGGCGTGGATCACGCGACCGCGCACGCTGTCAACCATACCGGCGCTGCCGATACCGATGGCGATGACATCGCCCTGGAATCCGGCGATCAACTCGTGGCACAGGCGCTTCACTTCAGCCAGGATCGCCGCTGGCGCAGCGGGCGTAGCGACTGAGCGCGTCCGCAGGATCTCGCCCTCTGGCGTGACCAAACCAGCGCTGATTTTGCTGCCGCCGATATCGACCCCGACGACGCACGCGGAAACCCAGTCGCTCACCAATGACCTTGCCAGCTATGTTTGTTTCAGCAATTCTTCGTCGCCGCGACGTTCGCGATAGCCTTTAACGATCAAGCCGGGGCGGCCATTGCTCTGGCCAGCCAACTGATCGTTATGCGGATCGCGATAACCCATGCGCACCATGCGGCGCGGCTCAGTCGTTTGGTTGATGTAGGAGCCGTGGATGCAGTAGATATGGAAGACAACAACGTCGCCGCGCTTGGCTGGCACGGGCACGGTGTCTTCCAGTTTGTAATCGTCGGTATTGAGATGCGGCGAGCAGGCTGTGCCATCCGGGTTTTTCAAAATATGCGGGAGCTTGCCCCGTTTATGCGAACCAGCCAGGAAGCGGATCTCGCCGTTTTCGTGGAAGGTGTCGTCCAGATGCGCCAGCGTATCGATAAAACGGCCATCGGTATGTTCATAGAAGGGCGAATCCTGGTGCATAGGGAAGGGATGACCGGTCTGCGGCGGTTTGATGTGCATGGTTGTATGGTGCAATTCGACGCTGGAATCCAGCAATTGGGAAAGCGCCGTCGCCAGCTTGGGATTGGTCACAGCGCGCATCCAGGCGTCGGAATACAGGTGCAGGTCGTGCATTGCGGTTAGTTTGACCTGCTTTTCCACCTCTTCGTCCAAATAGACATCTCGCCAGGGACCAGACCAACCCGCGCTGGTCAATGCCCAGTCTTCGATCAAACGGTCGAGGCTATCCGACATGGCGCTGATTTCCGCTTCGGTATAGACCTGTGGAATCCGCAGGAATCCATTCTCGTGAAAGAAATCAATCTGTGCTTGATTTAACATCGCAGCTCCCTCAGCCACTTCATATTCCGCCTGTATGTTGTCGCCGCCACTGCAAGAGGCGCGTTCACGGTCTGGCGACGACGCCGATAAAGTTTAATCCCATTGTCGGTGTTGTCAAGCATTTGCCCATTTTCATCGGTTTTTCCTACAAAAACAGCGCGATCGCCGACTGTTCGCAAAATTCACCCCTCTAGGAAACACCGAAGAGGGGCGTCGAAATCAGATGATATGCGCTTGAACGATCACATTCGCGCTGTCTAGCCTTCCGCGCTTTCGACCGTCAGAATATACTCGGCATCGCCCACCAAGCCGTAGCGATCGACCTGCGCCGGACCGACGACAATGCTGTATGCCCCAGACCTCAGGGTGAGCAGCGCGTTGTAGCTGCGTCTGGGGCGCACGCCGGGATCGCCCAGCGCCGCCAAGAAGACCCCATCCGGATCGTAGATCGTGCCATAAGGCGAGTTGAGGTTGCTGCCGCTCAAGCCGCCGCCGCCCGTGCGAATCTTTATGGATACTGTCTGGCCCGCTCCCGCTTCATAGCGCCAAATGTGTTTCTCGTCTTCCGCTTGGATTTCGTCCGCGCTCACTCCGTCGAGCGTCAAAGCGCCCTTGTCCGCCGCCCCTTCGGGCGCCAAAACGAAGTCTGGCGCTGGAGCGGGCGTCGATGCGGGCAGCAGTTCCGCTTCCGCTTCCACTAATGCTTGCGGCGCCGGCTCGTCGCCTTCCACAGTCAGAATATACTCGGCATCGCCCACCAGCCCGTAACGGTCGACCTCGGTCGCGCCGATGACGATGGTATAGGTTCCGGCCGCCGCTGTGAGCTCCGCGCTGTAGCTGCGCCGGGGGCGCACGGACGGATCGCCCAGCGGAGCCGCAAATTCGCCATCCGGTCCATAGACCGTGCCATAGGGCGAGTTGAGGTTGCTGCCGCTCAAGCCACCGCCGCCGGTGCGGATTTTGACAGATAAGACTTGCCCGGCGGAGGCCTCGAAGCTGTAGCTGTGAATGTCATCGGCGCCGGCGATTTCATCTTCCATGGTCACGTTCAGCGCCAGCGCGCCCTTGTCCGCCGCGCCCTCAGCCAATACCCGGAATGCCACCGCGTCTTCAGCGACGGCGGTCGGCGCGGCTGTTTGTGTGGCGGCTTCGGTGGGCGCTTGTGTTGCAGTGGCGGGAATTGCCGTGACCTCCACGACAACTTCTTCAATAATCGTCTCCGGTTCTTGATCCGCACCAATCAAAAAACCAATCGCAAAAGCGGCAATGACCAGCGCGGCCGCCGCTACTAGCAAAGGCAAGCGCGCGCGGCTGGGCGCGGCGACCGCGTCGCTGATGGGACGGTTGACCAAGACCGGCGGCTCAATCGGCGCGATGTCCTGCTCTTCGTACAAGTAGCAAGCGGCTTCGTGCTTGGGCTTGTCCATTTTGAACAGGGGCGGCTGCTCTTCCAGGCATTTGTCCATGCGATGGGGACAGCGCGGATAATAACGGCAGCCCTTCGAGGCGGCTGTGCGCATTTCTTCTTCGCTCGGCAGCGAGATATTGACATCCCACTTGTCGGTCGGGTCGGGCACCGGCACGGAATCAATCAAGAGCTGCACATAAGGGTGCTGCGGCGCGTCAATGACATCCATGGCGCTGCCGCGTTCGGCCGTCGTGCCTTGATAGAGCATGTAGATCTGATCGCCGATTTGGTAGGCGGTGCTCAAGTCGTGCGTGATATAGAGGAAAGAGATATTGTGGTCATCGCGCAGGCGCAGCATGGCATCCAGAATGGAGGCGCGCAGCGAGGCGTCCACCATGGAAACGGGTTCGTCCGCCACGATCAGACGCGGCTTGATCATATAGGCGCGCGCCATCATGATGCGCTGCCGCTGTCCGCCGCTCAACTGGTGCGGGTACTTGCGCAAGACGTCCTCGCCATACAAGCCGACAACATTCAGCCCGGCTTCCACCATATCGCGATATTCGCTTTGGTTATCCGACAGGCTGAAATGCTTGTTGACGAGATCAAAAACGTGGTCGATGCGATAAAAAGGATTGTAAACGCCAAAAGGATCTTGGAAGACGGCTTGCACGTTGCGGCGGTATTCTTTCAGCTGCTCGTCGGTCATGTCGGTGATGTCTTCACCATCGAAGATGATTTTGCCCGAGCTGAGCTTGATGAAGCCGAGAACCAGGTTCGCCAGCGTCGTCTTGCCGCTGCCGCTTTCGCCCGCGATGGTCGTGATGGTCGCCGGAGATTCGGCAATGGTCATATTAAAATTATCGAGCGCGACAACCGATTTCTTGCTGCTGGCTATAAAGCCACCCGACGAATAGATCTTGGTCGCGTCACGAATTTGCAATAGTGGCGAAGGCATAGGACCTCCTCTCTTCGAATTGCTCGTCAAACAGATGACAAGCGACTTCGTGCTTTGCCGCTACGTGGATCTGCGCTGGCTCTTCCAGGGCGCAATGTTCCCAGGCGAAGGGGCAGCGCAGCCGGAAGATGCAGCCCGAGGGCGGGTTGCGCGGATCGTGCGTGATGCCTTCGGTGATCTTCAAGGGTTTGCGTTCTTTGATCGACGGGATGGAATCGATGAGCAGTTGCGTGTAGGGATGCAGCGGGTTGGCGTAGACATTTTCCACTGGCGCGATCTCGACCATTTTGCCGGCGTACATCACCGCGATGCGATCGACGATTTGCGCCAGCAAACCCATATCGTGGCCGATGACGATCAAGGAAACGCCGATTTCGTCTTTCACCTGCACCAAGGTTTGCGCCACGATGCGCTGCACCACCACGTCCAGCGCGCTGGTGGCTTCGTCGGCGATGACAACCGTGGGATGCAGCGCCACGCCCATGGCGATGCAAACGCGCTGCTTCATGCCGCCGCTGAGTTCGTGGGGGTACATATTGTAGATGCGGTTGGGCAAGCCCACTTGCGCGAACAAATTATAGATGCGCTCGCGCAGCGCCTCTTTGTCGTTCTGCTTGCCCTCGTGCGATTCGATGACGTCGATGATCTGGTCTTTGACGCGCATGGTCGGGTTGAGCGAGTTCATGGCGCCTTGCGGTATCAACGACAGACCCGTCCAGCGGAACTTGCGCAGTTCTTCTTCGCTCAGGTCCAGCACCTGGGCGCCTTCGACCTCGATGCTGCCGTTCACGATATAGCCGGGCGGTTGGACTAACTGCAGAATGCCATAGGCTGTGGTCGATTTGCCGCAGCCGGATTCGCCGACCAAGCCCAATGTCTCGCCTTCGAACAATTGGAAGCTGATATCGCTGACGGCGATGACATCGCCCTGCGGCGTCGCATAGTGAATGCGCAGGTTTTTTACATCGAGGACAACGCGGTCTTTTGTTCCCCCCCTCATTTTGGGACGCCCCCCGTCGAACGGGGGGACTATGGGGGAGCTGGATTTAGGGTGGGGGTTCAATTGCTGAGACATTTCGCGTGGCTCCCTCGGGCTAGTTCGCTTTGCGCAGGCGCGGATTGGCGATTTCGTCCAAGCCCAGGTTGATGAGCAAGAGCGCGATGAAGACAATCGCCAGAATCACGGTCGGGATGCCCCACCACCACCACATGTTGCGCAGCAAGGCGGCCGCTTCGATCGAGAAGAAGATAGAGACGCCCAGCGACGGGATGCGCTGGGGACCGAAACCGAGCAATTCCAAGCCTACCGCCGACAGAATCGCGCCGGTCATATTGCCGATGTAGCTCGCGGCCAGGTAAGGCAGCAGGTTGGGCATGATTTCGCGGTACATGATATCGCGCACCGGCACGCCCGAAAGCCGCGCCATCTGCACGTAGCCGCTTTCGCGCATGCTGAGCACCTGCGCGCGTATATAACGCGTCGGCGTCGCCCAGGCGAACATGGATATCAAGAGCGCCATCGTCACCAAATCGATATACGGCAAGACCGACTGAATGACGATGAGCACCAGCAGCGAGGGAATTGTGATGGTTACGTCAGTCGCCAATCGAACGACATCATCGACCCAGCCGCCGACGAACCCAGCCAAAAAGCCCAGAACAATGCCAACGCACATGCCTACCGTCGCCGCGATCACCCCGACGCCGATCGTGCGCGGCGTACCCACAATCAGCAGCGCCAGCATGTCGCGCCCGCTGTTTTCGGTGCCGAGAGGGTGTTCGGGTATGCCTTCCTGGTCGCGCCAGTTGGTGAAACCAAGCGGCGGCATATTCAAGGGCGAGCTGCCAGCCAGCGCCAGCTCGGTATCCCAGAATTGATTGCCGAGGAAAATCAAGAAGAAGATGAAACCGATAATAAAGGCGCCGGAGAGGAACTTCCAGTTCAGCCAAGGGTTGTCAAAGCGGTTGAACAAGCCTGCTTTTTTCGTGCCGCCGGCGACAGAGACTTCCTTCGTCTTTTCTGCCATGTCTACCTCCCCTCCAAGCTAATGCGCGGGTCAATCAACGGGTAGGTCAAGTCGATAATCAGCACGGCCAGGGCGCTGGTCACAATCAAGATGAAGGATGTGCCTTGGATCAAGCCAAAATCCTGCGTGTTGATGCCGGAATAGATCAAGTTGCCCATGCCGTTGTAGGTGAACATGATCTCCACCAGCACCGAGCCGCTCACAAGCGTGCCAATCGAAACCGCCAGCGCCGTCATCTGCGGCAAAATGGCGTTGCGAATCATATAGCGATACAAGACATAGAAAGATTTTAAGCCCTTGGCTTGCGCCAGGATCATGTAGTCTTCGCCTTCAATAGTGACCATCATGCCACGCATGCCCAGGGCCCAAAAGCCGAAGGTGGCTAATACGATGGACATGGCGGGCAGGAAGCCGTGATAGAGCACGCTGCCGATGAACTCGGGGCTCAGCTCGGGCGTCATCCCGCGGGCATAGGCGCCGACTAGCGGGAAGAGGGGTATCTTGAAGCCGAATATATAGACGAGCAGCAAACTCAAAAGCGCCGGCGGCACCGACGTGAAAGACATGGATATGGGTATCAGAAAGCGCACCAGCTTGGGCGTCGGCTTCCAAGCCAGCAGGGCGCCGCAGAGATTGCCCACCGTGAAGAAAATGGCTGTGGCGATGCCGACCAAGCCGATCGTCCAGGGCAGCGCCCGACCGACCAATTCCGACACCTTTGCCGGGAAATTCGCCAGGGAATAGCCGAGGTCCAAGCGCAGGGTATTGCCCAGGAAACGAAAATACTGCAAATAAAGCGGGTCATCCAGGCCGAAGCGTTTGCGCCAGGCTTCGATGATGAGATCGGCGTTTTCAACAAAGCCCTCTTGACGAGACATGCGCGCGATCATCGCTCCAATCGGGTCGCCGGGCGCCAGGCGCGGGATGATGAAGATGAGGGTCGCGGCTACCCAGATCGTCAGAAAAAAAACCATCAGTCGGCGCAGCAAATAGTTGAGTGAAATACTTCCCATATCAGCGCCCTCTCAAAAGTTTGACCCTCAAGATAAAAACTAAGTCAAAGTCATTTCAGAATTCTTATTGAAAAAATTTCCCGCGCTGCCGCGCGCTATTGGATGAAGTCAAATGAGATGAGGCTGGAGCCGCGCGATGGCGGCTCCAAACCTCAGGGAAAATCAAACCGTCCCTTACATGCCAGCTTTGGTCAGTTCGGAGATGATCTGATGCGTCGACTGCCACCAGGTAGCCGGGTGGTTGAAGTTATTCTCGGACGTGGGCCAGCCTTCCCAGTAGGTGCTGTTGAAGGGAATCAGCTTGGTCGCCTGGTTCAGCGGCAGGATCGGCAGGTCTTCATAGAAGTACGCATAAGCCTCGAGTACCAAGGGGATAATCTGCGGATCACCCAAGGGGAGCGTGCCAATCTGCTCGACGAGTTCGCTGTAGGCTTCGTTGTTCATGCCGGACCAGCGGGCGTGGTTGCTGCCGGAGGAGCGCTCGCCAATCGGCACATAGTGACGGGCGGTGTAGCGATCCAGCGATGCCCAAGGCTCGTTGACCGAACCGCAGGCGTCCCAGTCGGTGGTGGCTTCGTAATTGCCGAAGCGCTTGTTGTCGTCCCAGGTCGGTCCGGCGATAACGGCGGCGCTGGCGTTGATGCCGAAGGCGCGCAGCTGCTCAACCAGTACCGAGGTGATACGACGCTTCTCGATGAAGCCTTCGTGAACCTGGATGGCCAGATTCAAGACGTGGCCGTCGGCGTCCTGCCACAGGCCGTCGCCGCCGCGGACGTAGCCGTTCTTGGTCAGCAATTCTTCAGCCGCCTCGAGGTTCGAGGTCGAGCTGAAACCCATGCCGGCGTCTTCAATGGCGTCGATGAAGGGGAACATGGCGCCGTATTCAACGAACATCGTGCGCGAGGGGATGGTTACGCCTTCGTAAGCGACTTCGATGATGTTGTCGCGGTCGACGATGTGGTTGATCGCCCAGCGCATTTCCGGGTTGTCCCAAGGCGCGACGTCGGTCTGGAAGGACAGCTGCCGCGGGCAGGGATCCAGCCATACAAATGGCATGCCATCGACCCAGGCGAAGATCTTGTCGTTCTGCGCCTGCATAGCCTCGAAGGCGCCCAGGGTCACGTCCATGATGCTGTCGACTTCGTTGTTGACAGCCAGGGTCGTGCGGATCTGGTCGTTGCCGGTGATGATCCAGATCAGGCGCAGCGGCTCGGGCATCGACAGCGCGCCGGTCGCAGCGCCCCACCAATCGTCGTTGCGGTCATAGATCCAGGTGGTCTCGTCGGCGTGGGTCAGCGTATAAGGACCAGAGCCAACCGGCGGGAAGTTCTTGAAGGTGAAGGGGTCTTCATCCGCCCAGATATGCTCGGGCATGATCAGTATCTCACCACCGATCTTTACGGTCAGCAGGTCAAGCTGGAAGCGCGGGTTGGGCGCCTTCAGGTTGAACTGAACGGTCTGGGCGTCGATGGCTTCTACGCTCTCGACCCAGGTCTGGGCTTTACCGGCGCGCCAGAGCCCTGCGTTATCCGGGTTGCCCAGCATCTCAAAGGTGAAGACGACATCGTCAGCATCCATCGCTTCGCCATCGGACCAAGCCGCGCCTTCGCGCAGGTTCAAAGTCCAGACATCGAGCGAATCGTTGCTGGATGCGCTCTCGCCCAACCAAGGCACGATTTCGCCGGTTTCATAGTTCAGGATGAAGAGCGGCTCAAAAACAGCTTGGCCCAAACCACCGTTGCCGAGATTGTTCGGCACGTAGGGATTGTAGTTATCGAAGGCAGGCTGGGGACCAACGCGACCGTCACGGTCGAAGATTGCGGTGTCTTCGCGCGCGACATCTTGCGCCATAGCCGTGAAGCTAAAAGACGCGACGAGGACGGCGAGAAGCACGAGTAGAAAAGTTCTTGCTTTCATGTGTTGTACTCCTACAACTAATCACTAAAGATATGCGTTTGCCAACTCCGGGATCGGTTTGTCATTCAGGCTGCGCGCCTATGAATGACGGGCGCGTTGACGGCGCCCAGGGCTGCCAAAGCGAATTGCGGTCGTTTCTTCCGATAGGGTCCTCCTTCCCTGCTGATCCTAATTCGCTTCTATTGCCGCATGACCATCAATGGCGCTGCGGTTGAACTTCGGATGCGCAACTGCGTTGGCGCCTGGTGCGCGCGCGGCGGCATATCCGCGCCCTGCAGGCGCTCTATCAACATGCGCGACGCGACCTTGCCCAATTCGTAGGCGTTCTGGGAGGCGGTTGTTAGCGGGACGCCAAGGTGCGATGACATGCTGATATCGTCAAAACCAACAATCGAAACATCGTCGGGAACGATATAACCAAGATTCCGCAGCGCGCTGAGCGCGATAATCGCAAGAATATCGTTGATGCAGAAGATCGCAGTCGGCGTGGGGCTTACGATATCCGTCAGTCGTTCGACTTGCTCAATGATTTGTTGGCTCCGCTCGCCGGCCAAGCTGTAGATATCGGTCTCATGGAATTCGTGGCGCTGCGGCGGATTGATTTTCCAGGGCGAATAGGGGTACATGCCACACTCTTCAATAGCAGTCACATAGCCGCGATGTCGTTCGTTGACCGGGTGGAGATAGTCGATATTTGGCATCAAGGGCACGATATGCTGATGCCCCAGTTCAAGCAGGTGCTGGACTAAATCGTAAGACCCGCCGAAATTATCGCTCGCTACATAATCCGCCCGGATGCCCGATACCGGGCGGTCCAATAAGACGATGGGAATCTTGCGGCGTTCGTACTCAAACAGGACCGATCTGGTGGCTTCGGTAGGTTTGGCATTCGCCCAGAGCATTAAGCCCGCGATGTTGTCATCCAGCAATTGCCGCAAAATACGCGCTTCATCATCTCGGTCTTGTGAATTGCTGAATATCACCTGGTAGCCGGCCGAACGCAATTCGGTCTGGGCGCTGTTTAGGATGCTGGTGTGGATCTCGTTGTGGAAGCTACAGGTGAGGTAGCCAATGGAGCGATTTGCCAGATGTTCCTGGGATCTATAAACGACAAAGGTGCCGCGGCCCGCTGCGCGTTTAATCAAACCTTCGACTTCGATGCGCTGCAGGGCGATGCGCACGGTCGTTCGGCTGATATCCAAATGCTCGGACAACTGCGTCTCTGTGGGGATTCGCTCGCCGTAGCGCCAGCGCTCGGATACGATCAAGCGGCGCAATTGATTGTGCAACTGCACATGCAAGGAGATGAAACTGCTGTGGTCAAGCCGAATTTCGCTGAGTTTGTCACGCATAGAAAGCGATAATCTTAAGTGTTTAGTTCTTTTGAATTGTACATAAATGTATGTACAATAGACGACTTTATCATGGACTGCGCCAACATGCAATAGAGTAAAAGCTGCGAGTTTCGCTGTCAAGCAGCCGCCATAGGCTCATAGGCTTGAAGCGGCGCGCTGCAAAGTCCCTGCTCTATGTTATGATTCTCTCGCCGCTGGATCACCTGGACCGCGCTGTGGAGTTCAGAGCCAAAGATGCGGCGGACCCCTGACCATCTTGAATAGACGATAAAGACGAAAGAAAGGAATAGGAGAGAACTCGTGGAAGCCACTCGCAACCAAGCAGGCTGCCTGAAGACCGCCATCATCATGCTCGGAACCGCGGTCTTGTTTATCGCTACGATCATCTTGCTCGCCGATATCAAATGCGCTTACGATATCGAGAATTGGTGGGCGCCGCTCTATCCCAACGGCGAGACTGTTTCAGTCGAGTACGACCTGTTCCGTCCGCGCGCTTTGGGCGTGACCACATGGATCATGGAATCCAGCGACGATGTCGAGACGGTGAAGCAATTTTATCGCGACAAACGCCTGGAAACGCTGCAAGCCGACAAGACGCGCGGTATACAATGGAGCGATTCCTCAGTTCAACCGCTGGAAGCTGGTCCGGGCAGCCGAATCATTATTTCGAGCGCCTGCGGCACCTGATTTCAAGCGCGCGCAAATTAAGGACGGGTGATGAAGATAGCGGCTTTTCCCAAATGCTACCTGGAAGAAATCTCGAGCGAAGGCGGCATGACCGTCTTCGACTGGATCGAAATGGCGAAGCCATTAGGCGCCGATGGGCTCGAAATGTACGAGGGCTTCTTCACCAGCCTCGAAGACAGCTATATCCGGCCGCTCGGCGAGGCCATCGCCGCAGCCGGCTTCGCCATGCCCATGCTCTGCTGCTCGCCCAACTTCACCCATCCCGACGCGGGGGAACGCGCGCGCGCGGTGGATAAAGAAGCGCGCATGATCCGCATTACTAAGCTGCTGGGCGGCGACGGCGCGGTCTGCCGCGTGCTCAGCGGGCAGCGCTACCCCGATGTCAGCCGCGAACAAGGCTTGCAGTGGGTGGTCGAATGTATTGAAGCAGTGCTGCCGGTAGCGCGGGAGCACAATATCACGCTGGGCTTGGAGAACCACTATAAGGACGGATTTTGGGAATATCCGGAGTTCGCGCAGAAGCTGGACGTCTTCCTGGATCTGCTGAGCGCCATCCCCGAGCGCGAGCATTTCGGCGTCCAATACGACCCGTCCAACGCCATCGTGGCCGGCGATGACCCGATCGAACTGCTGCGCGCCGTCGCCGACCGCGTGGTCAGCATGCACGCCAGCGACCGCTATCTCGCCCCGGGTTACACGCTGGAAGACCTGCGCGGGAGCGACGGCAGCATCGGCTATTTTGAAGGCTTGCAGCATGGCGTCATCGGGCAGGGGCTCAACGACTACGACGCGATCTTTCAGATTCTCAGCGCCGCCGGCTACAGGGGCTGGGTCAGCATTGAGGATGGCATGAACGGCATGGACGAAATGCGCGCCTCAATCGACTTTCTCAAAGCGATGCGGGAGAAGTATTTCTAATAGCTCGGCTTCCCATTGCTTGCATCATGCAGGGCAATTTCGGAGTATGCTATACTCGGCATAAATGAGTGCTAATTTCGAGAATACGATGATTATTCAGCAGCAGTTATACGCCGTCGACGATGTTTGGGAGCTCTCGCATCGTCCGGAAAACGACAACAAACACTTCTATCTCATCGACGGGGAGCTATTTTGGACTATGCCACCAGGTGGAGTACACGGAGACTTAGCAGCCGAGATTACGTATTATCTAAAACACTTCGTCAAAAGACGGGACTTGGGCAATGTCACGGTAGAAACCGGCTATCATCCGCCTGATGGACGCCACACGGTGCTGGGCCCTGACGTCGCATTTATCAGCAAGGCTAGAGCGCCGCAGCCCTTCCCCAAAAAATTCGTCCCGCTCATGCCCGATTTAGCAGTCGAGATTGTTTCGCCCACCGATTCGCTGAAAGAAGCGCGCCGCAAAGCCGCGGTTTACTTGCGGCATGGCACGACGCTGGTTTGGATCGTCTTGCCGGATGAAGAGCGCGTCGAAGTCTGCCGTGCCAGCGGGGGCGTCGAGATGGATATTGAGTTTGTGGGCAGAGAAGGCAGCTTGGCCGGCGAGGGGATTTTGCCCGGCTTCGAGCTGGAGCTCAAACTGCTATTCCCCCGCGCCTAAGCGCAGAACCCGCAAGCTACTATATGATTGAAGCGCGGCACACTGAACAAGCGCCCCCTATCCAAAATGTCATAAAAGGACAGCAACCATGGATGCCCTAGTCAAATACGGACGCGAGGACAAACAGGTCGAGATCCGCGCTATACCGCAGCCGCCGGACCCCGGACCTGACGAGGTCGTGGTGGAGGTGCGGGCGGCGGGCGTCTGTGGCAGCGACCTGCACATGTGGCGCGATCACCAGAGTTGGACCATCAAGCTGCCGCTGGTGCTGGGGCACGAATTCTGCGGCACTGTCGCAGCCGTCGGCGCCGATGTGACCGGCTTCCAGGCCGGCGACCGCGTCGCTGTCGAGACAGCGGCGGAGATCTGCGGCAATTGCGTCTTCTGCCATGCGGGGGATTACAATCAATGTCCGCATCGCTTGGGTTACGGCGCGCTTTATGACGGCGCCTTCACCCGCTTTGTCACCGCCCGGCAAGGGATTCTGCATCACATCCCAGCCAATGTGCCTTTTGAATACGCCGCGCTGACCGAGCCGATTTGCGTCGCCTACAACGCGCTGGTGGAAAAAACGCCAGTGCTGCGCCCGGGCGACACGGTTGTCATTCAAGGTCCCGGACCGATCGGCATGATGGCGCTCTTCATCGCCAAACTGCGCGGCGCCAGCGAGATCGTCATGCTCGGTACCGATGCCGACAAGCAGCGATTAGATGCTGCCGCGGAGATCGGCGCGACCAAGACGCTCAACATCAACCAAGACGACCCGATTGAATTGATTCGCTCGCTGGGCGACGGCTACGGCGCCGACTTGATAGTCGACTGCACCGGCGTCAGCAGCGCCTTGGGATCGGCGCTGGAAATGGTACGCCCCAACGGCATCATCAGCAAAATCGGCTGGGGTCCGCAGCCGCTCAATTTCAACCTGGACCCGCTGGTGCAAAAAGCCGTGACCCTGCAAGGCAGCTTCAGCCACCTGTATTCGACCTGGGAACGCGCGCTGGGCTTGCTGTCTTCCGGGCAGATTGACCTGGAATTGATCATCGGCGGCGTTTATCCCCTGGGCGATTGGGTGGAAGCCTTCGAAGAGATGGAAGCCGGCAACAATGTCAAGTCGGTTCTGCTGCCTGCATAGATTAAACGAAACAAGGACTAGCTATGGATGCCAAGATCCAAATCTCAATCGACGTCATCGACCTTCAAGAGGCGCTTGACCTCGCGCGCGCATCGGTGAAAGCCGGCGTAGACTGGCTGGAAGTCGGCACGCCGCTTTTGCTGGCGGAGGGCTTGCACGCGGTGCGCGCCTTCCGGCGGGAATTTCCCGATACGCCGATCGTGGTCGATCTCAAGACCATGGACGGCGCGGGCTTGGAAGCCGAAATGATGTTCAAAGCCGGCGGCGACATGGTGGTCGTCATGGGCCAGGCGCACGACGCCAGCATCATCGAGCAGGTCAAGATGGCGCAGCGATACGGCAAAGAAGTGATGTGCGATGTCATGCTCTGCCCGGACAAAGCGGGCCGCGCGCGCCAAGCGCAAGACATGGGCGTGGACTTCATCATCGTGCACACCGGCTTCGACGAGCGTAATATGATTCCTGGGCTCAGCCCGCTGGATGACCTGCCCGCTATCCTGGACGCGGTTGATATCCCCGTGCAAGCGGTCGGCGGTTTGAGCGTGCCGCAGGCGATACAAACCCTGCAAATGGGCGCGGAAATCGTCGTCTTTGGCGCGCCCCTGGTGATCAGCGGACGTGAATTCAAAGCGGCCGATCCCAACTTTGATCGACAACTGCGGGAAATTGTCAAAACCGTGCGCGAAGCTTAGTTCGTAGCTTGGCCAGCTGCAAAGTGTTCTAAGCCATAGACGCTTGTGAATTTCGTTCCTATCTGGCGCCGGACAGGCAACCTATTGTTATGAAGTGGAAATGACCGTATACTAGCCCGCTTGTAAGGAATCAGTTGGATAACTCCTGTATGTTCGTGAACGATCCGAGATTCGGCGAGATCGTTGATTTTGACAAGCTGCGCGAGTCGATCCGCCACTTGTACGACGCGCTTTTGCCCGATTTCGATATGCACAAGTCGCTGCAGGTCGGCGCCCAGCTTTACGGCGACGAACCCGACCTGATGATCGCCGCCGGCGCCAGCATGCTGGCTTGGATGACGGTCATCGCGGCTGGCGAAGACGAGATCGCCGAAGACCTGAAAGACAGCCTCTTCACCCTGGGCTGGACCGAAGAAGAAATCGGCTCCGACCTATTGAGCGCGCGCACCACCGCCACGCCGCTCAACGCTGATCCCGACTGTGTGGATTATCACATCAGGGGACGAAAGTGGCTGATCAACAACTCTTTTCATGCCGACTATCACACCATCGTCGCCAAAATCGATCCGGATTCCAGCGGACCGCGCTCGCTGTCAATCTTCCTGGTGCCGCAAAGCAGCTGCAAAAACTGGCAACGCCTAGAGACGCACGTATTGCGCAGAATGGTGCTGACCAGCTTCGACATCGATGGTCCCGGGCGGCTCTTGGGCAAGGCTGGGCACGGCTTGCAGATCTTGCAGCGGATGGCGATGCCCAGCAAGTATCAGTGCGCTTATGTCGGCGTCAATTTCATCAACCAAGCCATACCGGCCGGCATCGAGCATCTGTCCAAAAAGCGCATCTTCAACGAAAACCCCATCAACTTCAGCAATGTGCTGCGGCAGATGTACAACCTGGTGCTGCAAGGCGCGACGCTCAATTTCATCTATTATCGCGCCCTGGCATTCAGCGCGGGCAGCTTCTTGCAATTCCACGGCGTGATGCTCAAGTCTTGGTTATTGCTGCGCGCCAATGAACTGCTGGGGCAGAACCTCTTAGTCGTGGGTTCCAAGGGCTTTTTAGCCGAGTCCGTTATCGGGCGCAATACCATCGAATCATTTGTGCTGCCCGTTTTTGACGGCCATTACACCATCAACACCTTGATGACCGCCAAACACATGAAGCGCTACCTGGGGGCGACCCGCCGCGCCAACGTCGAAGAACGCCTGGCTATCTTGCGCGGGGGCAGCGCCATGTCGCGGACGGGCGACCAGATTCGCGCGCGCTCGCGCAAGCTGCGCAATCCCGATTTTTTTGATTACGCCGCGTACATCGAGGACCTGGACCTGCCCATCGACCTTGACGCGCGCGCGGTGGTCGAAGCCATGCAATCGCTCTTCGAAGAACTTAGCGCGCGCGCTTTGACCAGGGACCCGGAACACCGTTACAAAATGGGGACCCTGATTCATTGGATGGAAGCCTTGCTGGCCGCCTGCGAGATGTGGCGGGCAACAGAAGAAGACGAGTATCTCAACGCCGTGATCATGCAATACAACGCCTTTGTCAATCAATTCAATCAGGTCATCAGCGAGAGCGCCTTGAACAGTTCCTTCCTGCCATTGATGCGGCAGCGCCCCATGCGCAAGTTTGAAAAGCCGCGCGAGTTTTTGCTGCGCCTGTATGAATGCGCCCAGCAATTTGCCACTCCGCGCGAGGCGCTGGCGGCGAAGTAGGGAATGATTTCACCACAGAGGCCGCGTAGACACTGACCGTCGACACAGAGGGCGCAGAGACAGCGAGTTGGATAATGTCGGCAAATCGAAATCTGCACAAAGCGAAGTCCAACAAGAAGGACGAGTTCTACACACAGCTTGTTGATATTGAAAATGAACTGCGGCATTACAGCGAGCGCTTTCGCGGGAAAGTGGTCTATTGCAACTGCGATGATCCGCGAGTGAGTAACTTCTTTCATTACTTCGCCTACAACTTCCGCGTACTCGGCTTGAAGAAACTGATTACGACTTGTTACAAGAATCAGCAAATGGATATGTTCAGCCAGCACGATGCGGAAAAGGCGATATGGTTGGAATACGATGGGACACAAAACGAGACCGGCGTTCCCTCAGTCGACGACATCGGCATCCACTATCTGGAGGGCGATGGCGATTTTAGAAGCGCGGAATGCATCAAGCTGCTCAAGGGGGCGGACATTGTTGTTACGAACCCGCCCTTTTCGCCAGGGCAATCGCTTCAAAATGAAAAATCATGTCATAAGGGTTCTTTAAGGGCTATAAAAGGATTATCGCAAAAATGCTTGGACTTTTTTGACATCTTATAGACTTTAATGACCCCCAAAATGATTTTGATGCGATTGCCCTGCCCTTTTCGCTGTTCCGCGAGTATGTGGCGCAGTTGATTGAGTATGATAAGAAGTTTCTCATCATCGGGAGTATGAATGCCACTACCTACAAAGAGATATTCCCACTATTTCAAGAAAACCGAATGTGGTACGGCCCAAGTATTTCAAGCGGCGACCGAGAATTTGGTGTCCCCAAGCATTATCCGCTTGATGCCGCCACAACCAGGGTTGACAAGAGCGGTAATAGATTTATCAGAGTAAAAGGCGTCCGCTGGTTCACAAATCTCGACCACAAGAAGCGGCACGAAGAGTTGCTTTTGTGGAAAAGATACGCGCCAGAGCAATACCCGAAGTATGACAACTACGACGCCATCAATGTCGATAAAACCAAGGAAATTCCTTTCGATTATGATGGCGCGATGGGCGTACCGATTAGCTTCCTAGACAAGCACAATCCGGAGCAGTTTGAGATTGTAGGCGCGGATACCGACTTTGCGGGCAAGCTCGGCAGATTCTATGTCAAGGGCAGTAGGAAATATGCGCGGATCGTTATACGATATAAAGACTAATAGCATTGGAGGCAAAATGTCTGATAATTTCGTAATTGAACGCAAAGGCACAGAGTATCTTATTATCCCTAAGACAAGGACGCCGTTCTTAGAAGCGTTGATGGATCATCAATTCTCAACAAAAGCAGGTGATGACTTTGACCACGTATATTCAGCATTAAATGTCCCGCGTAAAGAGACACCGATTGTTGATTTGCTGATAGATTCTATCAATGGCATACCACCAAATGAATTTGACTGGGGCAATAATGAACTTCAATATGTTTTCTGTTTTGCGATTCAAGCGAGGATGTACGATGACACCGACCTTGGAGACTCCATGAACAGATTCTTTCTTCCAATTCCAATCCTTAAACCAGCATTTGACAGCGTATGTGAAAAACTGGAGCGTGGGGATTTGTATTTAGACGCAACTTCCATTACTTTCAAACCAATTATAGACGAAGCGTTAAACATGCCAGATGTACTTCAACAATTGCGAGCTCTAGGTGAGTATTGCCCTGATTGGGCAAAAGAGACTACGCAATGAAAATCGAACTCATAGACCTCGCCATCCGCGCCCTCGTCGCCGTCTGCCAAGATGATGGCGGCGACCGGGTTCCTTGCTCCATGAGCAACTTGACAAATTGACTGGGTAAATCAATAATCATAGTGGCGAACAGACGGGGGGCATTCAATGGCGAGTGGTGAACAGACGCTGATTGAACGTATGGCCAGAGTCGAATCTGCCATCGAAACAGAGCGTCCGCATCTGGCGACTAAAGCTGACTTGCAGAAGCTGAAAGGCGATCTGACATTTAGAATGATTGTCATTAGCGCCGCTTTGCTTGGCCTCATCAAGATAATCCCACCCTTACAAGTCTAATTGCTTTGGACGAAAGATCGCATCATATCGGCGCAGACGCGCGCCTATGCGCGGACGCGCTTGCAGCCGGTCTACTGAAACAGCAGAAGTAATCCTGCAGTTTAAGTCGCCGCAATGCCTTGTCCCAATGGAAATCCCGCTGCCTGATCTCACGTTCCGCCGCCTAATCGCTGACTACCACGACGGCGAGACCAGCGAAGACAACTGTCAAATGCTCTGCAGGAAATGCAACCGAGAGAAATCAGGCAAATGACCCGCGACGCCGGCCTCCGACACAGGACGCTCCGACAAAATGAACACCATTAAAGACCCGCAATTCGGCGACATCATCGATTATCAACGCCTGCGCAGAGGCATGATGTCGGTGCTGGATAATGTCTATCCCCGCTTCAACTTGATGGGCTCCATGCTGGAAGCCACCCGTCTCTTCCGCAACAACCCCAGTTATATGACCGCCTGCGCCGCCAGCGGGCTGGCTTATATGATGCTGGTAGCGGCCGAAGAAGACGAGCTGGCTGCCCAACTCAAGGGGCAGATCTTCACGCTGAGCTGGACCGAAGAGCATACGGGCACCGACTTGCTCAGCGTGCGCACCGAGGCGACGCCAGCCAGCGCCGACCCGAACGAGAAGCGCTTTCACATCAGAGGACAGAAGTGGCTGATCAATAATTCTTATCATGCCGACTATCACTCGGTGATCGCCAAGGTGGATCCCGCCGCGGATGGTCCGCGCTCGCTGTCCATCTTCGCGGTGCCGCACAGCAGCACCAAGAACTGGGAGCGGCTGGAAACGCATGTGCTGCGCAGCATGGTGCTGACCAAATTCGAGATTGACGGACCGGGCATCTTGATCGGCCAGGTCGGGCGCGGCTTGGAAATCTTGCAGCGTATGGCGCTGCCCTCAAAATACCACTGCGCCTATATGGGCGTATCCATGGTTGCGGATTCCCTGCCCGCCGCCATTGAGCATCTTTCGACCAAGAATATTTTCGGCAGCAATCCCATCCAATTCAGCAATGTCTTCCGCCAGCTCTATAATCTCGTTCTGCAAGCGGCGCATATCAATTTCACTTTTTTTCGCGCGCTGGCATTCAGCGACAGCCCCTTCCTGCAGTTTCACGGCATCATGCTGAAGTCCTGGCTGCTGCTCAAATGCAACGAGATCCTCTCGCAGAATCTGCTGGTCACGGGCTCCAAGGGCTTCCTCAAGGAATCCAACATCGGCGGCAACGCGATTGACTCCTTCGTCTACCCGGTCTTCGACGGGCATTATACGCTGAATACCCTGCTGACCTATAAACACGCGCGGCGTTACCTAGAAGCGACTAACCAGGGCGACATCGACCAGCGCATGGCTGCGCTGCGCGACAATGCCTATATCCCGCTGGAAGGCAAGCAAATCCTCAACAACAGCCGCGAGACGCGGCGTCCTCCGTTTTTCGATTACGCCGATTATGTGAAACGCTGCGAACTGCCCATCGCGCTAGAGGCGGCGGCGCCGATCAAGACCAGCCAACAGATTATCCAGGCCATCCAGGCGCGCGGCGCGACCCACGAGCCCGAATACCGCTACAAGATTGGCATGCTGGTCCACAACCTGGAGGCATTGCTTTCGGCAGTTGAATTGTGGAAAGTGACGGGCAACGAGCATTATCTCAACGCCATCATCATGCAATACAACGATATCGCCAAGTTAATCAACCGCATCATCAGCGAAGGCTATTTCGATGTCCCGTTTATCGAGCCGCTGCGCCAGCAGCCCATGCCCAAAATGGATGACCCGCGGGCTTTTCTGTTGGATCTGCTGGATGTGAAGAGCCAGATTCGCGGCGGCAGCTCCCGCTCTCGATAGCCATCGCAGGCTGTCGCGCCCCTACTTCCCGCAGCCTACTTAGGGGCGCATGGCTGCGCGTTTGGCACCGCCAAAATCAACCGGCGTATCTAATTGCGGCAGCGAGTACATCTCGCTAAACTCTCTGTCTATGCCTCATTAAAGAATGGAGAATAATGTGAGAATCAAGTCCTTTGGTTTAGCCTTCCTTGCTTTTCTGATTTGCGCGGTGGTCTCGGCGCAGTCCTATTCCATCCGCGTGACAAGCAACACCAACTTGCGAGCGTCCTATAGCCTGGAGAGCCGGCCCGTAGAAACCGTGCCGGCCGGCACGACGCTGCAGGTGGTCGGCAGTTTCAATCGCTGGCTGAAGATAAACCGCACCGGCGGGGATGCCTGGATGGCAAGTTGGGTGAGCCACAGCCGCGTCGAGGGCCAGACCGTATCTGTAGACACGGGATCCGCAGACATCGACAACTGCTGCTTCGTCGACCGCCAATGCCAGACCGATTTGGAATGGCAGACCGGCTATTGGGCTTTCCAATATCATGAATGCTATGCGCCGACGCAAGCGCTGTCACCCGTCTCCACGCCGGCGACCAGCACTGCCGCCGATCAAGCGAATAATTGCTGCTACATTGGCTGGCAGTGCAACAGCGACCATGAGTGGCAGGCCGGCTACCATGCCTTTCAGGAGAACCGATGCAAGCACCGCGGAATGGCATTCGAGGGGCCGGACAGCTTTGTCGCACAGGTTCACCACGCGTTGGATCTACTGCAAGCGCAAGCGCCATATTGGTATGACTATGTCAGCAGCGGGCTCAGCAAGATTCGCGTAACCACCGACGCAGCTTACTCCTACGTATATTCTAGCACTGGGGTCTGGGAAATGCCCCCGCATCGCGCTGATAGGTCTCCGGCGCATTGGATCAGCAGTTTGGCGCACGAGGCCTGCCATGTCCACCACCATCGATCCGGACAAGGGGGGGACGACCTAACCGAGGAGCGCGCCTGTGTGACGGCAGGGCGCGACGCCGTTCAAGCTGCGAACCCCCCAGACGCCCAGGGAATTATCGCCTGGTCCAACAACCTGCTCGCTACTATTGACAGACCAGAGTGCCAATGGTGGCACGATCCGGCAAATTACCATTTCCCAGAAGATTGTTGAGTGCGGAGCGAGAATTTGACGCGCAATCGCGATTCTCACTCTGTTGTTGGCGCGGAGCGGGATCGCGTTGGGTCAGCGTCATTTCCTCCCCGTGAATCATTGCACCAACTTGCGAGCGTCCTCTAACCTGTAGAGCAAGCGCCTAGAAACCGCGGCCGTGCTAAGATTGTGCTGTCCCGTTTTTCCGCAACTCTTCAAGGGAAACCCATGACCGAACTCATCAATCTTTTATCCGACCTGGTCGCCATCAACTCGGTCAACCCCGACCTGGCGCCGGGCGGCGCCGGCGAAGCGGCTATGGCTGAGTTCATCGCCGATTGGGGGCGCGAAAACGGCTTGGAAGCGCATGTCCAAGAAGCCGCGCCCGGGCGACCTAATGTCGTGCTGATCGCCCGCGGCCGTGGCGGCGGCAAGTCCCTGATGCTCAACGCCCATACCGACACCGTTGGCGTCTCTGGCATGGACGCGCCTTTTGAGCCACATATCAAAGACGGGCGCATGTACGGGCGCGGCGCTTATGACATGAAGAGCGGATTGGCAGCCTGTATGCTGGCTTTGAAAGCGGCGCGGGGAATGGCGCTCGCCGGTGATGTCATCGTCAGTGCGGTAGCCGATGAAGAATACGGCAGCATCGGCACGGAAGCCTTGCTGGCGGAGTGGGCGCGCTGGCCCGCGGACGCGGTGCTGATTGCCGAGCCGACGGAACTGGCCATCAGCATCGCGCATCGCGGCTTCGTCTGGCTGGAATTCGAGGTGACTGGCGTCGCGGCGCACGGCTCCCGCCCCCAGCTCGGCATAGACGCCATTGTCAAAATGGGCAAGGCGCTAGTGGCGCTGGACGCCCTGGACCGGGAATTGCGCGCCCGCCAGAGGCATGGCTTGCTGGGCAGCGGTTCCCTGCACGCCTCTACGATAGAGGGTGGCGAAGAAATCTCGATGGTGCCGGCGCGCTGCAAACTGCTGGTTGAAAGACGCACCATCCCGGGCGAAA
Source organism: Phototrophicaceae bacterium (assembly GCA_965232245.1). GTDB lineage: Bacteria > Chloroflexota > Anaerolineae > Aggregatilineales > Phototrophicaceae > UBA6055. Next base: position 370,173 of record CBDDPG010000002.1, read on the forward strand.
GCGCGGCAAGCGTCGAAGCGGAAGCGCAGGCGCTGCTTGACGAAATCGCCGCGAGCGACCCCGACTTCCAAGCGAGCGTGAAAGCGACATTTTCGCGCAGTCCATACAACATCGCCGCCGATCATGCCCTGGTGCAAAGGCTCAAGCGGCACGCGGACGCTTGCTTACAAAGCGATGCGCCGGTCATCGGCAGCAGTTGGTGGATGGACGCCGCGCTCTTCGGCGACCACGGGCTTGCCACCGTCGTATTGGGTCCGGCCGGCGCCGGCGCCCACGCGCGCGTCGAATGGGTTGATTTGGCATCGGTCGCGCGCTGCCAGGAGATTTATACGGCGCTGATCGCGGATTTCTGTCGCTGAGGACCGCTCAGACATTGAAGCGAAAGAGGATGACATCGCCGTCGTGCACAAGGTAATCCCGCCCCTCCACTTGCGCCAAGCCGGCTGACTTGATGAGGTTGCGGTCTTGATATTGCGCAAAGACCAAAAACGGGATGACCTCCGCCCGGATGAAACCGCGCTCGAAATCGCTGTGGATCACGCCAGCCGCTTGCGGCGCCGTCCAGCCGTCGCGAATAGTCCAGGCGCGGGTTTCCTTCTCGTTGAAGGTGAAATAGCTGATTAAGCCGAGGGCGCGGTAGCATTCGCGGATCAAGCGCTCCAGGCTGCTTTCGCTCAAATCATACAGGCTCAAGTACTCCGCCCGCTCTTCGTCGCTCAAGCTGCCGATTTCACCCTCCAGGCTCGCGCAGACCGCGATCGCTTGCGCGCCTTCCGCAGCGGCGATGCGTCGCGTCGCCGCCAGATAGTCGTTGTCGCTTTGCAGTCCGCCTTCGTCGACATTGGCTAAGTAGATCACTGGTTTTGCCGTCAGAAAACGCATTTCCCGCTCGAGCGTCGCAAAGCTGGCATGATTCCGCTCTTTGAAGGAGCGCAGGGGCTGGCCAGCCCCGACATGGCTCTCGACCACCCGCGCTATCTCCAGCAGAGGCAGAAGCGCCTGATCCCCCTTCACTTCGCGCTCCAGTTTTTCCAGCCGCCGCTGCAGTTGCTGCAGATCCGCCAAAGCCAACTCGGTATTGATGACGGCGATGTCATCGGCTGGGTCGGGCTTGGCATTGACATGCACGACATTCTCATCATCGAAGCAGCGCACAACATGCACGATGGCATCGACCTCGCGGATATGCCCGAGGAAGCGATTGCCCAAGCCTTCGCCTTGGCTGGCGCCTTTCACCAAGCCCGCCACATCAACAAAATCGACCCGAGCGGGAATCGCCTGCGGGACGCCGACCCAGCCTTGCAGTTGGGTCAAACGGGGGTCGGGCAGGGGCACAACTGCCTGGTTTGCCTCGATGGTGCAGAAGGGATAATTCTCCGCGGCGGCGTTCTGCGCCCGCGTCAAGGCGTTGAAGAGGGTGCTTTTGCCGACATTGGGCAGGCCGACGATGCCGATGCTCAGGCTCATGCCTTCGTCCTTCGCTGGCGCGTATGTAGCTTAATGAAACTGATCATTCGCCATAAAGACGCCAAGAACAGATATAAGCAATTCCAAGAAAGTAATGACAATCTGGAGTACAACATTTTGCCCAGGTTTTGGGCGACTCAGCGAGTCGCCCCTACCCTTTCTCATTATTTTATTGGAATTACTTCCGTGCCCTTTGCGCCTTTGCGGTAATTTTTTCGCTGCGAAAGCTCCGAGCCACAATATAATCGCGGCAAAGCTGTTATAATCATGCCGAAATTCATCAATTTGTGTAGAGCGAAAGACAATCATGCCAGAGATTTCGAGCTTCGCGCGTATTCCACAAGCGATTTTAGACCAGCTGCGCGACATCGGCACAGCCACCATCGCCGGCGCCCTTGCCCGCGAGGGCATCCGCAACCCGCACATGGTCGGTTTGCTGCCCTTCAACCCCGGCAAGGCGCTGGCCGGTCAAGCCGTCACCCTGCAATTCATGCCCAAGCGCGAAGACGTTCACTGGGGCGATGAGTATTCCCACGCGCCCGAGCGCGAGCTGCACCGCAAAGCCATCGTGGCGGCAGCGCCCGGCGATGTCGTCGTGGTCGACGCCCGCGGCAGCATGTCCAGCGGCGTCTTCGGCGAGATGATGCTGACCTCCTTCAAAGCGCAAGGCGGCGAGGGCATCGTCATCGACGGCTGCATACGCGACTTTCCCGAAGTGCAAAAGCTCGATTTAGGTTTGTGGCTGCGCGGCGTCACGCCCAATTTTCACACCCAGACCGATATCTTCCCCCATGCGGTCAATGTGCCGATCGCCTGCGCCGGCGTTTATGTCGAGCCTGGCGATGTCATCGTCGCGGACGACGATGGCGCTGTGGTCGCGCCAGCGGCGCTGGCGGCGGATATCGCCAAGAAAGCCATTGCGAAAGCCGAGTGGGAGATCTTCTCGCGCATGAAACTGGAAGAAGGCGGCGCGCTGGAGAAATACTACCCGCTCAACGAAGACGCCAGAGCGGAATACGAGGCTTGGCGGGAGCGGTCATCCTAAGCCTATGTCGCAAGCTGCTTTGGCGATCAGCCTCTTCTTCCACATCCTGGCGACCGTCATCTGGATCGGCGGCATTCTGATAATCACCTTCCTGGTCATCCCGCAAGTTGACAGGGTCTTGGCGGGTCAGCCCGCCCTGAATCAAATCTTGCTGCGCATCCGGGGGCGCTTTGCTCAGGTCGGCAATTTGGCGCTGGCTGTCTTGATCGTGACTGGCTTGCTGCAGATGACAGCCGACCCCAACTATGACGGCTTGCTGCGCTTCGACAATCAATGGAGCCGCGTTTTACTGCTGAAGCATGTCTTGATTGGGTCCATGGCGCTGCTCGGCTTGGGGCTGCAATGGAGCGTGGCGCCGGCGCTGGAGCGAGTCAGCTTGCTGGTTCAACATGGGAAGAATGGACAGAACCGGGAAAGCGAGTGGCGGCGCTTGCGCCGGCAAGAACGGCGGCTGACCTTGCTGACCGCGGTCCTGGCTCTCGGCGTGCTGGGGGCGAGCGCTTGGCTTATCTCGATCTAAATGTTTTGCCCGTTCTTTTCTGTTATAAATGAGGGTGAGGACTCATGGCATCCAATTTGCACAAGGTCTCGAATGATTGAAGAAAAGACGGCATCTTCGCCGAGCAATACGGCGCGGGACTTGCGAGATTTCAGCTTGCAAGACCGTTACACCGTGGAAAATGGACGCGTTATCCTGAACGGGACGCAGGCTTTGGCGCGCTTGCCCATGGACCAGCACCGAGCGGACAAACGCCGCGGCTTGCGCACCGGCAGCCTCATCACCGGCTATCGCGGCTCGCCCCTGGGCATCATCGACATGGTGCTGGAGCAAATCCCGGGCTTGCTGGAGGAACATCATATTCGCTTCATCCCGGCGGTCAATGAGGAGCTGGCGGCGACCGCCATCCTGGGCAGCCAGACCGCCAATCTCTTGCCCAATCCCAAGTACGACGGCGTCCTGGGCATGTGGTATGGCAAAGGTCCGGGCGTCGACCGCAGCGGCGATGCCTTCAAGCACGGCAACTTGACCGGCGTCGGTCCCTACGGGGGCGTGCTGGCGCTGGCGGGCGACGACCCCTCCTGCAAGTCCTCCACCATCCCGTCGCATTCCGAAGTGGCGCTGTACGACGCCCTGATGCCGACGCTCGTCCCCGGCAATGTGCAAGAAATCCTCGACATGGGCAGGGTCGGTTTCGAGCTATCGCGCTTTTGCGGGCTGTGGGTCGGCTTCAAAATCGTCACAGATGTCGCCGATGAATATAGCAGCGCGGAGGTAGCCAGCGAGCGCGTCCAGATCGTCGAGCCGCAATTCTTGGTTGACGGCAAGCCTTGGCGGCATAAGCAGAATACTGCTTTGATCGCGCCCTACAGCCTGCAATTGGAACAGCAAATCCACGACACGCGGCTGGACGCCGCACTGGCTTTCGCCAAAGCCAACAAGCTCAACAAGATCGCCGTAGCGACGCCGGATGCCTGGTTGGGCATCGTCGCTGCGGGCAAGACCTATTATGACTTGCGTCAAGCGCTGCTGGACATCGGCTTGGACGACGCGGCGCTGGAGCGAAACGGCATTCGATTGCTGAAACTGGGCATGATCTTCCCGCTCGAACCGGATATTTTGCAGCAATTCGCCGATGGCTTGGAAGAGATCCTGGTCATCGAAGAGAAGCGCTCTTTTATCGAGATGTTCTGCAAGGAGCGGCTCTATGCTATGCCAGACGCCCCGCGCATCGTCGGCAAAAAGGACGAGCGGGGGCAGCGCCTGGTCAAGGCGGATAACGAATTGGACGCCGACGAAATCGTCCGGGTGCTGGCGCGCCGGTTGATCGGGCGCGTCGACGCGCCCCTGCTGGCACGACGCCTGGAACAAATCAACAGCACCCCCGATATGGGTACGATTCCGCTTCTGGCAAGGCAGCCCTATTTCTGCTCGGGCTGCCCGCACAATCGCTCGACCATCGTGCCAGAAGGCTCCATGGCGGCCGCGGGCATCGGCTGCCATACCTTGGCGCTATTGATGGATCGCAATACGGCCGGCGTCACGCAGATGGGCGGCGAAGGCGCGAATTGGGTCGGCGCGTCATTATTCTCCCATACCGACCATATCTTTCAAAACATCGGCGACGGCACCTTTGCCCATAGCGGTTCGCTGTCGATACGGCAAGCCTGCGCCGCTGGCACGCATATCACCTTCAAGATTCTCTACAATTCCGCCGTTGCCATGACCGGCGGACAGCAAGCCGATGGCTTGATGCCGGTGCCCGAGCTCAGTCATTTTCTCTATGCCGAAGGCGTGAAGAAAACCATCGTCGTTTCCTCGGACCCGGGTAAATTCGCGCCCGATACTTATTGGGCGCCGGGCGCGGAGGTCTGGGAGCGCGACCGCATGGAAGAGGCCCAGCTGCTTCTGCGCGATACGCCCGGCGTTACCGTGCTGGTTTATGACCAAGAATGCGCGGCCAACCTGCGCCGCAAGCGCAGGCGCGGTCATGCGGCCGACCCCAGCCTGCGCGTCTTCATCAACGAGGCTGTCTGTGAAGGCTGCGGCGACTGCGGCTCGGTTTCCAATTGCCTAAGCGTACAGCCCGTCGAGAGCGAATTCGGCCGCAAAACACAGATTCATCAGTCGTCTTGCAATAAGGACTACACCTGCCTGGAAGGCAATTGTCCCGCCTTCGTGAGCCTGATACCCGCGGACAAAGCGCGGACGCAGACAAAGCCGATCTTCAAGGTCGAGCGAGCGATCGCCGAACCGCAGCGCCAGCTCAATGGCGCCGCCAACATCTTCCTGGCCGGCATCGGCGGGACGGGGGTCGTCACCGCCAACCAGGTCCTTGGCACAGCCGCGGCGCTGGACGGGCTTCACGTGAGGTCGCTCGACCAGACGGGCTTGAGCCAAAAAGGCGGTCCCGTCGTCTCCAACCTCAAAATCACCGCCGAGCCGATTGACATCGCCTGCAAGATCGGCAATGGCGCGGCTGACGCTTTCCTGGTTTTTGACGTGCTAACGGCGACGGAAAGCAAAAACCTGGCGCGGGCCCACCCACAGCGCAGCGTCGCCATCGTCAGCACCAGCCAGGTGCCGACCGGCGCCATGGTGCGGGATACGACGGTCGAGTTCCCGGGCGCCGACCAGGTATTGGAGCTCATCAATCGGCAGACGCGGGCGGGCGACAACGTCTTCTTTGACGCCATCGGCATGGCGGAGGCGCTATTCGACAATCACATGATGGCGAATATGATCGTCATCGGCGCCGCCTATCAGGCCGGCTTGCTGCCCATGTCCGCCGAGGCGATTGAAGGCGCGATTGAGCTGAACGGCGTCAAAGCGACGGAGAACCAGCAGGCTTTCCGCGCCGGCAGATTGGCGGTGGCGGATCGGTCCTGGCTGGCTCAACTGGATCTGGGGCGCAAAAGCGCCAGCGAAGAAAGCGTCGAACTCAGCCCGACAGCAAAAGCGCTGGTCGATTCGGTGGGCGCGAGCGGCGAACTTAAACGCCTGCTGGCAATCCGCGTGCCGGAATTGATCGCCTATCAAAACGAAGCCTATGCCCGCCGCTATGTCGAAGATGTCAAGCGCGTCTATGACCGCGAACGAGCGCTTTGCCCGGGCAAACAGGCGCTTAGCGAAGCCGTCGCGCGCTATCTCTTCAAGTTGATGGCTTACAAGGACGAATACGAGGTGGCCCGGCTGAGCCTCAAAGACGACGCGCGCGCAGCCCTGCGCGAGCAATTTGGCGAATACAGCCGCCTGCGCTATCACCTGCACCCGCCCATCTTGAAGCTCCTCGGTCTCAAGCGCAAGCTGCAATTCGGTCCCTGGTTCGAACTGGTATATCGCGCGCTCTACGCGCTGAAAGGCCTGCGCGGCAGTCCCTTTGATTTTTTCGGTTATGATCGCGTGCGGCGCGTCGAGCGGGAATTGATCGCGCAGTATCGCGGACTCATAATGCAGGCGCTTGAGGACTTGAGTGAGGATAACTATGCGCGGGCGGTCAAGCTGGCGGGTCTGCCGGACATGATCCGCGGCTTCGACGAGGTCAAGCTGGGCAATGTGGAACGCTTTTGGACTGAGGTAGAGTCGCTGGGCTATTCGCCGCGCGACTAGCGCGAGCGCTAGTCTTCGCCGACAAAACCTGCCCGCCTCCTGGGCACTTGCAGATGCTCAATGATATCGGCCAGCATTCTGCTGTTTTCCGCAACTGCCTGGCGCAGCAGCAGTATTTCTTCTCGAATCTCCTCAATGGCTTTGCGATTTTCCTCGATTGCCCTGCGATTCTCCTCAATTGCCCTGCGGTTCGCTTCAATCAATATGGCGTTGGCAGCCACTTGGTCGGTCAGGTGCTGCATAGCATCGCCAAAGCCATTCATGCGGTCCATCAATTTGTCTTGCGTGCCGCGAACATTCTGGTATTCGCCTTCAATACGCTCGAGCCGAATGTCATCTGTGAACATCTTGTACCTTTCAGCATAACGTAATCGCTTATGCCAGCGAGTTTAGCACAAGTTTGTAAAATAAACAATATCGCGCGGCCAGCTTGGCCAGGAGAAACGTTTCCGAATGATCATAGCGCGTAGGGACCGATTTCTGACTTTCCTTGCCACCGGTACAGGGCAAAAAGGAAGCATTGTAGGGGCGTTTGACGGTCAGTGTCTACGAGACCTACGCGACCCGTTGAAACGCCCTCACATAAAAAGTCATATTCACGGGCGGCACGCGTGCCGCCCGTGCAATTTGCTAGATTTATGTGACTTTCGACATATATTGATTTTGAAGCGATTGCCCTGGATCAGGGATTGGCCCGCGCCTGTATTTTCTTCTTGCCGATGTCGTCAAGCTCGCGATAAAACTTGCGCAGGGCGGACAGCACCGCCTGGCGTATGATGAGGTACAGCAGGACAATAGGCAAGAGCAAGCCAAGCATGATTTGTATGATTATCGCCAGTTCAACCATTCCTAAATTGGGCATGACTCATCTCCAATTAACACACCGAAGCCGCAAGACGACGATGACAGCACTAACTTCAGCGTAGTCCATTGCCATGAACGCCGCAATAGAACATATAACCGAACTCCCCCCAATCTGTACCGCCATCCGCTTTCGCGCTACCATATAGCTATTCGCAATGACCGAAAAAGGACAAATCAAAATGAGCGAGAAAATCGGATTTATCGGCTTGGGCATCATGGGGCGCGGCATGGTCGACAACCTGATGAAAGCCGGCTTTGAGGTCACGGTCTGGAACCGCACCGCCAGCCGCATGGAGCCCTTCGTCGCGCGCGGCGCGTTTGCTGCCGGCTCGCCTAAAGCCGTCGCCGAAAACAGCGACATCATCATCATCTGCGTCAGCGACAGTCCCGATGTGGAAGCGGTCGTCCTGGGCGAGGACGGCGTCATCCACGGCGCTGCGGCCGGCGACCTGGTCATCGACATGAGCACCATCAACCCGGTCAACACGGTGGCAATCGCCGAGCAGCTCAATGCCAAAGGAATCGCCATGCTGGACGCGCCCATCAGCGGCGGCAGCGAAGGCGCGGCTAATGGCACGCTCAGCATCATGATCGGCGGCGGCGAAGCCGATGTCGCCCGCGCCAATGCCTGCTTTGAAGCCATGGGCAGCACCATCACCCATGTCGGCGAACAAGGCGCCGGGCAGACGGTCAAGCTCTCGAACCAGATCCTCTGCGTGGTCAATATGCTGGCGGCCAGCGAGGCGCTGCTCTTCGCCCAAGCCGGCGGCGTCAACCTGGAAAAGATGCTGAGCGCGGTGACGGGGGGCGCGGCCGGCAGTTGGATGCTGGCCAACCGCGGTCCCCAAGTCATCAGCGATTATTGGGAGCCGGGCTTCTCGATTGATTTGCAGCAGAAGGACCTGCGGCTGGTGCTGGGCGCGGCCGACAAGATGGGCGTGCCGGTCATCGCCACCGCCCTTTGCTTCAACCTGTATCGAACCTTGCAGGCGCAGGGGCTGGGCGGCGATGGCAACCACAGCATCATCAAGGCGCTGGAGGCGATGGCGGGCATTCAGGCGCGCTTGTCGTAACACGAGCGATTAGACGGGGAAGAGTATCCTCGTCAATCAGTCTAGTGCAATTACACCTTCAATGTTGCCCGTTGTCTCCAACAACGCTGAGAATCTCTCGTCTATAGTTCGTCTTCAAAGACTGGCTGGCAAGACTCGTGCGTGGCAGCTTTCCGCGACAGCTATCAATGATATCTTTGAGTCAAATCAAGAGATTAACGACTTGCCAGACATAAAAGCTAGCGAAGAAAGCAAAACGCTGGAAATGGAAGCTATCAAGTACTTTCTTTGGCTTAATCCCTTAAGATGCGGTCTCTTCTTCGCCGAACACGTCTTACTAGTTGAAGGGCCGACCGAGGTAGTATTTATCAATTACCTATTGTCAAACCAGAAAATACCGGTTCCAAAGGGCGGACTGTTTGTCTTGGACTGCTTTGGAAAGTACAACATACATCGCTTCATGAACTTATTGGGCGAGTTGGGAATCAAGCATTCCGTTATGTATGACGAGGATGACATCTCGAAACCCTTGCCTCAGGAGCTCGGCAAGCTCATAGCCAACAGCAGTAATGCTCACACCCACGAAATTAAGTCCCTCAAACCTGACCTTGAACGCTCCCTTGGAGTTGCCCCGGCAAAGGATAAGCACCAGAAACCACAACACCTAATGTATAAATACCATCAAGGCACCATTACCAACAGCAAGTTGTGTAATTTCACCACCATTGTTGATCAACTTTTGCAGTAAGATCAATCGGGCCACGACCAGCAAAATTCAATTGTAAATTGCGCGCCTGCGGGGCATAATTCGGGACTGTTGATAAATACAGTCTGCGAGAGGACGCCATGAACCCCATCCGCGTAACAGTCTGGAGCGAATACCGCCACGAAAGGCACAGCGAAGCGATCGCCAAAGTGTATCCCGATGGTATGCACAACGCGCTGAAAGCAGGGTTGGAACCTTATGGCTTCGAGCTGCGAACCGCGACGCTCGATGAGCCGGAACATGGCTTGACCCAAGATGTGCTGGACAATACCGACGTGCTGACCTGGTGGGGGCATACGGCGCATGAAGAGGTCGCCGACGACATCGTTGACCGCGTACAAGAACGCGTGCTGCACGGCATGGGTTTGATCGTGCTGCATTCCGGGCATCTGTCGAAGATTTTCCGCCGCCTGATGGGCACTGGCTGCATGCTCAAGTGGCGTGAAGCCGACGAAAAAGAGCGGATATGGGTGGTCGATCCTTCGCACCCGATCTGCGATGGCCTGCCCGAATACATCGAACTCCCCGAAGCGGAAATGTACGGCGAACACTTCGACATCCCGGCCCCCGACAATCTGGTCTTTATCAGTTGGTTCGAAGGCGGCGAGGTCTTCCGCAGCGGCTGTTGTTATCAGCGCGGGCAGGGCAAGATCTTCTACTTCCGCCCCGGCCACGAGAGCTATCCCATGTTCTATCGCGACGATATTCGCAAGGTCATCGCCAACGCCATCAATTGGGCGAAGCCCGTTTCCAACCCGCCCATGGTCCGCGGCAACATACCGGCGTTTATGCAGTAAGCAATCACACAAGCAGGCTCCGTAAGTAAAGAGGATTCGCCACAGAGGCGCAGAATTTATTCCAAGTTTGTCATGAAAAACTCGACGATAGGTCGCAATGTAGGGGCGACATACCATGTCGCCCGAAATCTATACACATCAAATTGGGCGACCTGATAGGTCGCCCCTACACAGCCCCTGTATAATTTGCATTACTTTCTTGGAATTACTTCTGTCCACGCCTGATTAGGAGATACTGTGGAGATACTGAAAGTTGGAATCATAGGCACAGGCAATATCGCGCCAGCCTACATACGTGGCTGCGAGCCTTTTGAGGTCATCAAGATTATCGCCTGCGCCGACATTCTGGTCGACCGCGCGCGGGCATTCGCCGCCGAACACGGGCTGACCGCGCACAGCGTAGACGATTTGCTCGCGCGCGATGACATTGACATCGTCGTCAATTTGACCATCCCGGCCGCGCATGCCGAGGTCTCGCTGCAAATCCTCGAGGCAGGCAAACAGGCCTACAGCGAAAAGCCGCTGGCGCTCAACCGCGCTGACGGCGCGGCGATCGTCAAAGCCGCGGCCGAGAAGAACCTGCGCATAGGCTGCGCGCCCGATACCTTTCTCGGCGGCGGCGGGCAGACAGCGCGCAAAGCGATCGACGACGGCCGCATCGGCGCGCCGGTCGCCGCGACCGCTACCTGGATGTCGCACGGGCACGAGTCCTGGCATCCCAACGCGGGTTTCTATTATCTCAAGGGCGGCGGACCGCTCTTCGATATGGGACCCTATTATCTGACGGCGCTGGTCAATTTGATGGGTCCAGTGGCGCGCGTGGCCGGGCTGGCGCGGATGACCTTCCCCGAGCGCGTCGCCACCAGTGAAGCGCTAAAGGGACAGATCCTGCCGGTCGAGGTCAACACCCATGTCGCCGGCACGCTCGAATTCGAGAGCGGCGCCATCGCCTCCGTGATCATGAGCTTTGACGTCTGGGGGCATCATCTGCCCCAAATCGAGATCCATGGCGAAAAGGGTTCGCTGAGCGCGCCCGACCCCAACCGATTCGATGGCGAGGTGCGCATCATGCCCGGCGGGCAGCGCGAATGGGATGACGTGCCGCTGACGCATACCACCAATATCGGGCGCGGCGCTGGCGTGGCGGATATGGCTTACGCCATACTCGCGGACCGTCCGCACCGCGCCAGTGGCGATCTCGCCTTGCACGTGCTGGACATCATGTGCGCGCTGGAAGAATCGTCAGAGCAGGGCCGGCACATCGAGATAAGCAGCACGCTTGATCAGCCGCTGCCGCTGCCCGCGGGTTTGCCCGACGGCGTTCTGGACATGTAACGCTATTTCTCAGCCCGGACACGATATTCATTTATGCCTTGCAAAAGGACAACCTATGCAGAATTTAAACGTTGGCATCATCGGAACTGGTAATATCGCGCCGGCCTATATCCGTGGCTGCGAGCCTTTTGAGGTCATCAAAATCGTGGCTTGCGCCGATATGCTAGTCGACCGCGCGGGGGCATTCGCCGCCGAACACGGGCTGGCTGCTTACAGCGTAGACGATTTGCTCGCGCGCGATGACATCGACATCGTCGTCAATTTGACCATCCCGGCCGCCCATGCCGAGGTCTCGCTGAAAATCCTTGAGGCGGGCAAACAGGCTTATAGCGAAAAGCCGCTGGCGCTCAACCGCGCGGACGGCGCGGCCATCGTCAAAGCCGCGGCCGAGAAGAACCTGCGCATAGGCTGCGCGCCGGATACTTTCCTGGGCGGCGGCTTGCAAAGCGCCCGCAAAGTGATTGATGAGGACCTTATCGGCTCTCCGATTGCCGCGACCGCTTTCTTCATGGCTCACGGACCCGAGGCTTGGCATCCCAACCCCGGCATCTTCTATCTCAAGGGTGGCGGTCCCCTCTTCGATATGGGTCCTTATTATCTGACCGCCTTGGTACACCTGATGGGACCCGTGGCGCGCGTGACTGGCGCCGCCCGCATCACCTTCCCCGAGCGCATCGCCACCAGCGAAGCGCTGATGGGACAAGCACTGCCGGTCGAGGTCAGCACGCATGTCGCTGGCACGCTCGAATTTGAGAGCGGCGCCATCGCCACGCTGATCACCAGCTTCGACATCTGGGGGCATCACCTGCCCCCGATTGAGATTCACGGCGAGAAGGGCTCGCTGAGCGTGCCTGACCCCAACCGATTCGATGGCGAGCTGCGCATCATGCCCGGCGGCCAGCGCGAATGGGGCGATGTGCCGCTGATGCATACCACCAATATCGGACGCGGCGCTGGCGTGGCGGATATGGCTTATGCGATCCAATCGGGACGTCCGCACCGCGCCAGCGGCGACCTGGCCTTCCATGTGCTGGATGTCATGTGCGCGCTGGAAGAAGCGGCGGCGCGGGGCGAGCGCCTTAAGATCGAGAGTACGCTCGATCAGCCGCTGGCGCTGCCGGCGGGGCTGGCTGATGGGGAGCTGGATGCGTGATGATGCCCCAATTGGGCGAGCAATTAACTTTCTTGCGGGAACTCGTAAGCCCCGATGTCGCAGGCTGCGCCTTGCGGACGTGGTGTGCCGATGATGTCGGTGGCCGGGCAGAATTCGTCGGCGGCATCAATGGCTGGGCTGCCTTCTAACAGTGGGAAGTAGGCTGGCGAGCTGTCTTCGGGCTCAACGAGATCGCCGAGCATGGGATCGCCGCTCATTTCAACATAGCATGACCGGTCCCCAATTAGATTATTATAGTTTTGTGTCAGTCTGCCGTAGCAGTCGCCGCCTTTGTTTCCAGCGATAATCGACAGTCGCAACTTAACTTGCTCCTCACGTTTCACGTAGATCCCACCGCCGCCATCTCCTGCCGAGTTTCTGTACAAGGTGCTGGCGCTGACATCAGTATTGTCGTAAAGGTATAAACCTCCGCCTAACTCACCGGCGGAATTACCTACAAAAGTGCTATTGGTGATGGTCAAGTCGCCCCAGCTATTTTCTATAGCGCCACCATGTTTGCTTGCTAAATTGTTGATGAATGAACTTCTTTCAATTGTAAGATACCCCTTATCGGCACGGAAAGTTACATTGTTAAATATCGCCCCACCTGAAGATAAACGATCAGCACCGGCTGTGTTTGACAGAAAGGTACTGTCACTGACACTGACGATACCATCGGAATTAAGAATCGCGCCGCCAGCGTAAGATGACGTATTGGATTCAAAGACACTAAAATTGGAGACCCTTACTACACCTTCGTCATTGAATATTGCACCACCATTTATGCGCGCCGAATTTTCCCGGAAGACACTACCTTCGATGGTGACTTTTCCTGCCATGTTAAAGATAGCCCCGCCCTTTCCTTGTGCCGAGTTACCTTGAATTACACTGTCTTTGATGAAAAGCGTACCCTCGTTGCCGATTGCGCCCCCTTCGTCAGCCGAGTTTCCGGAGATAATACTATTCGTGACTGTTAATGTTCCTTTCAGATTGCCAATAGCGCCGCCCCAAGCAGACCTACCGCCGACCATCGTTACCTCGTTCAAGGTAAGCGTCCCCTTGATGCTCACCCCAACGATGTGCGTACGGCCATTCCCGTAAATTGTAAATCCACCACCTTCAATCGTCACAACTGATGTGACAAGTGGCAATGCCGCAGTCAGCTTGATGTCGCCCGACAGGCTTATCGTATCCGCTACGTCGCCCGCTGGACATCCACCGACCGCGGCATCCTTATTGGCAGCGATGATAGAGTCCGCGAGGGAGCATGTGTCGTTTACCTCTATGTCGGCTGCTTGAATTACTGGGAGTACAAGCATGAAAATTGCAAGAACAACTACGATGAACGAGATAAATGATTTGTTCATAATGGCCATCTCTGTAGGTTAATTTAGCGATTCTATGACTGGATTAGCAAATGCACAAGGACATCAAAGCTTGGCGCTTGCAACTCACGGATTGGGAATACGTATTCCATAATGTTAATCGTCTGATGCGGACGTGACGTATGGGAGCTATAATGCCAAACTATCGAATTAATGACAGACAGAAGCGCATAATTCGTACCTTCTCAAAAGCACTACGCGACAAGCCTGACAAGATTGACTGGTCTTTTCAAACCATGCAAAGCGATGAAAATCCTTTCGATCTAGCTGTGAATATCAACAGTGGTATTTCCATTGTCGATGAGATTACGGACTTTTTTAGGTCCGATCTGAAACTATTCATGAAGATCGGGCTTATCACTCCTATCCCCGGCCGGAAGGCATTTCGAGTAAACGTCCGAAAGGTTCATAGCTTAGCAGCAAAATGACGCTATTATTTGGCGTGTTCAAGATCAAACGAATTCTACCCGCATCAAAACTTCGGCTGCCAGACGGGGCCGGCCGGGTCGCTCCCGCACAGGAAATCGAAGTCGCAGCCCTGCGGCGCCTGGTTGACGATTCATCAGTGGCCTCTTTCACATTAGCGTCTTTTCACCCGAAATGGAAGGACTGCGGTATAATATTGTTAGACATGTGAATTCTGCGAGGCAAACATGGCAATCCGAGAGCGGCTCTACACGGTAGACGATGTCTGGCGGCTAGCGCAGCTGCCGGAAAACGAATTCAAGCACTTTTATCTCATCAAAGGGGAGCTGTTTTGGGACATGCCGCCTGGCTTTCAAAAAGGCAATCTCGCCGGTCGGATATGCAGCATATTGCTAACGTATGCCGAAGAACACGACCTAGGCGTCGTCACCGCGAGAGTCGGCTATTACCCCGCTGATGACCGCTATACATTGCTTGGTCCCGATGTCGCCTTCATCCGCAAAGAACACATCCCGCCAGCGGACCACGAGAAATTCGTCCCGCGCCTGCCCGATTTGGCGGTGGAAATCCAATCCCCCAGCAACACGCTCGCCGAGCTGCGGCGCAAAGCCGCGGTCTATCTGGCAAATGGCACGGAAATTGTCTGGCTCGTCTTACCGGCGCGGCCGGGCGTCGAGGTCTGGCGCGCGGGACCTGATGGCGAGCCAGTGAGCCAGTTCGTCGCAAAAGAGGGCAGCTTGACAGCTGAGCCTGTCTTGCCCGGCTTCTCGCTGGATTTGCAGCGGCTGTTCAAATCCTAAAACTTCGGTTGCCAGATCTGACCGGCCGGGTCTTTGCCGCGCAGAAAATCGAAATCGCGCCCAGCGGCGCTTGATTTTTATTGCGCCAAAGCTGTTAGAATTGACAGACAAATATGTTAAGATGGGAGTGACGCGCGAATATGGAGAAATGCGAATGGCTACGTTGACCAGAAAAAATGCCGTGGCTGAAGTCGAAGCGAGTGTCGACGCCGAGCCGACAAAAGCCGAAATTCTGGCGGATCTGCGGCAAGCATTTCAAGAAGCCCTGGCTGGTGACCTGAGACCAGCCTTGGAAGTGCTGGACGAGATTGATAACGAGATAACGGACCATGTCGACCAATGTAGCCGTCCCGCCGACTTTTCAAAGGCGAATGCGGTCCCTCAAAAAAGAAGTATCCTCAAGTAAGCAATGAAGTTCGCCTGCTGATAGAAAAACTGCAAAATGACGAGCGACCAGGGCAGAAAGTCCCCGGCACTGGTTACGAGGTGTTCAAGGTTCGCTTGCCAAATCGGGCGGCGCGACGCGGCAAAAGCGGCGGCTTTCGTGTTATCTATTATCTGCGGCTCGCTAATCAAGCGGTATTGCTGTCGATCTACTCAAAAACAGAACAGGCAGACATCAGCGTCCGTGAGATCCGGCAGCTTATAAAGCAAGTTGGCTCTTAGCAGGCGCGTGCTGTCTAAAACTTCGGCTGCTCCGCCGATTCGACCGGATCACGCCCACGCAGAAAATCAAAATCGCAACCCAGCGGCGCTTGATTGACATGGCGCAGGTACATCTGCCCATAGCCGCGCTGATAAGCCGGCGGCGGCGCTGACCAGGCGGCTCGGCGTCTCTCAAGCTCGTCCTCGCTGACGCGCAACTGCAAGCGGCGCTCCGCCACATTCAGTTCAATCTCATCGCCGTCGCGGACCAGCGCCAGCGGACCGCCGAGCGCGCTTTCCGGCGCGACATGCAAGACGATGGTCCCATAGGAGGTGCCGCTCATGCGGGCGTCGGAGATGCGCAGCATATCGCGGATGCCCTGTTTCAGCAGCTTCTGCGGGATGGGCAGATTGCCAACTTCGGGCATGCCCGGTCCGCCGACGGGACCGGCGTTCTGCAAGACCAGGACATGATCCTTTGTCACATCAAGCGCGGGATCGTGCACCCGCGCTTTGAGATCCGCCAGGTCTTTGAAAACAAGCGCGGGGCCGCTGTGCCGCAGCAATTCCGGACTGGCGGCGGCATGTTTGATGACCGCGCCATCGGGCGCCAGATTGCCGCGCAGGATGCTCAAGCCGCCTTCCGCTTGCAAGGGAGCGTCCAGCGAGCGGATGATATCGGGATTGCTGATTTCCGCCGACGCCACATTTTCCGCCAGTGTTTTGCCAGTCACGGTCAGCGCATCACCGTTGAGCAGCGGCAGCAAAGCCTTGAGCGCGGCGGGAATCCCGCCGGCGTAGAAGAGGTCTTCCATCTGATATTGACCGGTCGGGCGCATATTGGCGATCAGCGGCGTCCTGCGGCTCAGTTCATCAAAGCGCGACAGCGGCAAATCGACGCCGGCGCGCCCGGCGATGGCGGGCAGATGCACGACGGCGTTGGTGCTGCCGCCCAGCGCGTGCAGCAGGGTGATAGCGTTGTCAAAAGCCGCGGCGGTCAGAATCCGCGAGGGGCGGATATCCGCTTTGACCAATTCGACGATCTGTCTGCCAGAAGCCTGCGCCAGGCGGGTCCGGCGCGAATCGGCGGCGGGGATGGCGCCATTGCCCGGCAGCGCCATGCCCAGCGCTTCCATCAGCGAATTCATGGTCGAAGCGGTGCCCATGACCATACAGTGGCCGGCGCTGCGCACCAGATTTTCTTCAGCCGCCTGGTAGGTTTCCGCAGTGATTGTCCCCGCCTGATACTCGGCGGTGTAACGGCGGCAATCGGTGCAAGCGCCCAGGATCTCGCCCTGGTAATGCCCGTTGAGCATGGGTCCGCCGCTGAGCATGATGGTCGGTATATCGGCGCTGGCGGCGCCCATGAGCGCGGCCGGCGTGGTCTTGTCGCAATTGGTCAGCAGCACCACGCCATCCAGCGGGTTGCCGCGGATCATCTCTTCCGTGTCCATGGCCGCCAGGTTGCGATAGAGCATCGAGGTCGGGCTGAGGTAGATTTCGCCCAGGGAGATGGTGGGGAATTCCAGCGGCAGCCCGCCGGCCTGCAGCACGCCGCGCTTGACCGCTTCAGCCAGCACGCGCAGATGGGCGTTGCAGTTATTAAGCTCGCTCCAGGTATTGCCGATGCCGATGAGCGGGCGCGCCATGTCGGCGCTGTCGTAACCCATGGCGGCTGTGAAGGCGCGGTGGGTGAGGCCGGCCACGCCGTCTTCGTTGAAGAAGGTTTGGCTGCGGGATGGGGTTGGGTTCATGCGCGGTTCGCCTTCCGTTTTGACAGGATGTTATAGCGCGATTATACTGTATGGGGGTTCAGGGAGGCAGTATGGCCGTCACAACCGATATTCGCTTGGATCGTGTTAAGCATGAGTACACGGGCTTGCGGGACGCGCAAGACGCGCTGATGGATCGCATTGATACCTACGAAGAGGCGATTTTAGGGCTGTCGCAAGCAGTGGCGGCGAATCGCGAGTTGATCATGGCAAACCATGAGTTAACCCAGCGACAGATCGCGGAACTCCATCGAATGATAGAGGCGATAATGCAGCATCTGGAAGTGCCCTACAAACCGCCGGCTGGTTTTGTGAAGGAGTGAGGTGGCGGGTGGGATTCACCACAAGGACGCGAAGGAGTTACGGTTCTTTTTTCTCTGTTAGGTTTTGATACTCTTGATTTTCATTCAGCAGCCGCGTGATTTCGTTCGGTGGGAACTCCATTTCTTTGAGGAAGCAAATTCGAAGTAACATCTGCATTTTCCGGACGTAATCGAATAGATCAGAGGGAGATATTTCATTCCTTGCAGTATCTATGTCGGGATGCGTTAGCACATTACGCAAATTGGTCACTTTACGAGCAAAGACTTTGGGCTTACCAATTAATTCTTCGGCAATCTTGGCGCAATTCCCCAATGTCTCAATACAAATGTCTTCAAGGCGCTTATGCAAGGAAAACTGATAACCAAATTGCAGCATTCCCTTTAGCTTGTCTCGGTGCGATGCTTTTATCCAGCTAGGGATAGCATCTATAAGCGCTTCTTTGACAGGTTTGTATTCTTCGGGAGTTAGATAAGCCCCGCCACATACAATTCTGTGATAGCCCTCCAGCGCCCTTGTCAAAGACAAGAACTTCATTTCTAAGGCGAGATTCTTGTGAGACCTAACATAGAAAAATTGCTCGGTTACCGGCCGCAACATATCGGACTTGCTTATCCAATTCGATAAATATTTCGGAAGGTCATCCCTTATATCTTCAAATGTAAACAGCATTGGCCACAGAGTTATCGATTTTCTCTTTTCCACATACCTCGGTACTTGGAAAAAAATACTCATCCCGCCACGATCTTCCGAAACTAGACCCGCTAGGTTGAGAGGAAAATTGGTATGACCTGTTGCCAGGGTCAAAAAGTTGGGCATGTGAAAATTGATGAGTTGAATATAGTCGTCAAAAGTCCATTTTTCTTGCGGAGTTATGGTAATGCGATATTCATTCGTTAAAGATACTTCAGCAATGCTAGACTTGTTGCTCAGTCTAGGCGCGATTTCAATTTTTGCCTTGTCGAGTGTTATTTCTATTGGGTCGGGCGAGACATAGCGTACATCATAAGTAAGCATACGTTTATAATTTTCATGAGTAAAATCACGTGTAAAGTTCTTTTGAAACATCCAATCGTTCAAGTAAGTGTAGCCGACTGATAGACGTTCAAATACCATGTCCTCAACGCTGTCAAACCAATAACGGTATCCAGTGAAAATGCAGTTAACGATTAACCTTGTCTCCGAAATAGTACTACCCAGAGATATTGAGGTCACATAGCAACCGTGTAAGGTGACACACTTTTCTGAGTTACTTACGAAACCCTGAATAATTTCAAACTTTTTCCACGCATGAATTCCATAGGGATCTTCGGTGTCAAGATTGCCCAATAACTCAAGCATTCCCCCGTTCACAGGATCGAACGAGAGTTTTCCGGGAATTGCTGTTTCAGGTATTCCACTTATGCTCGCATTGGGTTCTTGGGGAAGCCACCAGTAACCCATGTGTTCAAAGCTTTCCATTTTCTATCTCCTGAGCCAATCCGAAACCATACAACTAATCCTACTCGACCAACATTAAGCTAAAATTAGAATTGTTTTCTCTGTACGCTCTGCGCCTCTGTGGCGAATTAGCCCCCCACCAACCGCACCTCAGCCCCACTCAGTCCATAGAGTCGACAGCCTTCACTGTTCTTCGGATCGCTTTCACTCACAGCTCAATTCCCGCCAATCTAACCCCCCTCGGTCCCCCCAAAGCATTGGGGGGAAGAATCAAACATCACCGCGCTAGGAGGATATTTCCGCCATGTCGAATATGCGAACGAGGCGACGCTCCCCTTCCCAAATGCCTTGGGGAAGGGGCCGGGGGATGGGGTTAGTCCAGCGCCTCAAAATCCGCCCGCCGCGCCTGCGCCGCCGCCAGCTGCCGAGCTTGCAACTCGCGCGTGAGATTCGCCATGTCCGCCGCGAGGGGCATCAAGTCAATGCGATTCGCCGTATTGATCTGCTGCACCCATTCGGGGCGCAGGGCGTCGATGCCGCGCAGCGCGCCGGCGATCGCCCCGCCCATGCCGGCGATGGAGTCGTTATCGCGGCCGTAATTGGTCCCGCCCATGATCGTGCCTTCAAAGTCGCCGTCGGTGACCACCAAGAAGCCCAGCGCGACCGGCACTTCTTCGATGCTGCGCGAGCGGCTGGGCGTCCAGTCGTCCGTGCCATTGCCGCGATTGGACTTGGCGTCATCGGGCGAGGTGTCGTATTCGCGCATACAATTGCGCAGGGGGACGATGGCTTCGCGCCAGTCGCTCAGCCCCCTGGCTTCGGCGACGATGGCGGCGATGCAATCGGCGGTGCCGTCCTTGGCAACCGACAGCGCCGCGTCGATGATGGAGTTGACGGAGGCGCCCGGCTTGAAGGCTTCTGCCACGCAAGCCGCCTGGACAGCGGCCGCTTCCAAGCCAAAGCTGACCTGATGCGCGCTGAGCGCATCGACCGCTTCCGCGTAGGCTCGCGCGGGATCGCAGGCATTGATGATGCCGATGGGCGCGGCGTACATGGCGGCCCCGCAGTTGACCATATTGCCGGCGCCGGCGTTGCGCGGGTCGGCATTTGCCAGCCAGCGATTATAGAGCCACTTCTCTGGGTAAAAGAGCCGCTCGACCAAGGGCATCTCGCGCTCGTACTCCGGGATCCAGCGCTTCTCCAGCGCCATCTTCGGCACTATGCGGCGGAAGAATTCATGCGCGTCCAGGTGGTCGCCGCGCTCAATATAGCACTCGCAAAGCAACTGCACCATGTGGGTGTCATCGGTGTAGCGCCCATTGCCGCGGCCGCGGACATTCGCTTCGTCCCAGGCTTCAACCAAGTCGGTGATATAGCCGTAGCGGGCCTGAATTTCCTCAGGCATGCGCCATTCGGCCGGCGCGCCCATGGCGTCGCCAATCGCGCCGCCGTATAAACAGCCTTGGATTTTCCGCAATAGTTGATCAGCCACCGTTCATTCTCCCATCTCTTATTCAAGTAAAACAATCAGTTACAAAAAACACGAAGCGATTACATGAAGCGGACCGAGTAGACCACCGCCAGATTATGCGCGATGCAGCGCCAGTTGTCGCCGCGATCGTCGGAAACGTAGAAATTGCCCGCCGTCGTGCCAAAAGCCAGGCTGTCGCCGCTACTGTCCAGCGCGTGGCGAAAGATGAGATCGTAGGCGTTTTCCTGTGGCAAGCCCGCGCGCAGGTCCTGCCAAGTCCGCCCGCCGTCTTCCGTGCGACAGATGCGAATGGCGCGATCCACCGGCACGCGGTACTCGGCGCTGACCGCCGGCGCCACCCAAGCCACACGCTCGTCCGCCGCGTCCAGCGCCAGCGCGAAACCAAAGCCGGCGGGACCGTCATTTTCCGAGATGTCCTGCCATTGCAGCCCGCCATTTTCGCTGCGGTAGATGCCGCAATGATTCTGTTGCCAGAGCACGTCAGGGTTCGATGGACTGGCGAGGATGATATGTGGGTCGTGGCCGTAGTCGTGATGCGGGTCGGGCAGGTAATCGGCGAAGAGGCCGCGATTGCGCGCCTGCCAGCTCTCGCCAGCGTCATGGCTGACATAGACGCCGCCGACGCTGATGCCCGCGATCAAATGGCGGCTGTCGCGGGGATCGACCACGATAGAACAGCAGCCGGGATGATCGCGCCCAGCGCCGAACCAGTGCTTGTTTGTTGGGTGATACCAGAGCGTTTCCATTAACTGAAAAGAATCGCCGCCGTCATCGCTGACGAAGAGCCCGCCCGGCTCGGTGCCGACGTAAAGTCGCTTCGGCTCGTCCGCGCCGCCGGGCTCGATCAGCCAGATATAGCTAGTGGCTGCGGGCGCGCTGAAATCGGGCGGGACGGTATCGCCTTCGGGGTACTTGGGCGCTGCGACTTCTTGCCAGGTGGCGCCGCCATCACGCGAACGATGCAGCTTGCCGCCCCAATGCCCGTGATCAAGCGAGACCCAGAGCGTGTCATCCCGCGGGTCGCGCATGGCATAGACCACCGGTATCGCTTCAAAATGGGCTGACTCGACTGCCCATTCGGGATTGGTCCCGCCAGCCCGGCTCATGATGAGCAGTCCCTTGCGCGTGCCAACCAAGAGTTTCTTGCCCACGGTTTATCCTCCGGAAAGCGCTTGCATGATGTAAATGCGGGTATCGGCGGATATTTTGTCGGAGAGCCTTCGCTTGTCGCGCAGCAACTCGTCGCCGATGAAGATATTGACGTGCTTGCGCAGCGCGCCTTGTTCGTCGATGATGTAATCGCCCAGTCCGCGCCAGCGCGCATCGACGGCGGGGATGATGTCGGCGACTGTGGCCGCGTCGACCTCAAGCTCGCTCAAGTCGGGGAAGAAGCGTTTGAGGTTAGGCGTGAATTTTACGTGTGCCATGGTGCAGATTAGAACGGATGGGGCGGTAGGTGTCAAGATTTACTACAGTGGCGCGGAGATTCTACACTTTGCCACCGAGTACACCGAGTTAGGGGAGCATTATTTGGATCACAAAGGCATCAAGGCAGAAAGCTATCAGTTGCCATTGCACGAAACTGTAGCTACATTTAATTAAGAGGATCATGGAGAAGACAGACCGTGGCACAGCCCAACTTCAAGAACCGCACGCTTTATCACCGCGACAACCTAAATATTCTACGCGGCATGAACAGCGAGACTGTGCATCTTATCGCCACCGACCCGCCTTTCAACAAGAATCGTGATTTTCACGCGACGCCCGACAGCCTGGCGGCCGGCGCGCGCTTCAAAGACCGCTGGCGCTGGCACGACGATGTGCACGAAGAATGGACAGACAGCATCAAGGACGACTGGCCCGCGGTTGAGAGCGTGATTGCGGGAGCGCGATTAGCTTACGGCGATGACATGGGCGCGTTTTTATGTTGGCTGGGCGTACGCTTGATGGAGATGCATCGCATACTTCGATTAGATGGAACGCTTTATCTTCATCTTGATCGCACAGCCGTCGCTTATGTCAAATGCCTGTTGGACGGCATATTTGGACAGAAGAATTTCATAACCGAGATCATCTGGAATTACGGTACGCCGTCCGGTGGCAGGGCTGGCGGGAAAAAGCCGATCAAGGCGCACGAAACCTTACTCGTCTACGCGAAGAATTACAGCAAGCACACTTATAACAAGCAGTACACGTCTTACTCGGAGAATTACAGGACGAAGTGGTTTAGACACGCTGACGCGGACGGTCGAAAATACCGCACCAGAAAACGCAAAGGGAAAATAATCAGACAATATCTTGACGAGAGTCCGGGCGTACCCTTATCAGATACCTGGACAGATATAAAATCGCTATATGGCTCGTCGGGGTGGTTTCCCAACACAAGAGGAGAGATTACCGGCTACCCCACCCAGAAACCTCTCGCGCTTTACCGCCGCATCATTGAAGCCAGCAGCAATGAAGGCGATTTTGTGCTCGATCCCTTCTGCGGCTGCGCCACCACGCCAGTTGCCGCCGAGCAACTGGAGCGGCAGTGGGTCGGCATAGACATCTGGGATAAAGCGCACGAGACCGTCCTGAACCGCCTGGCGGAAGAGGGCATGCTCACAGAAGACAAGAAGCCGTTGCAATTTTGGACGAAGCGCGTCCACTACGAAACCGAACCGCCGCGCCGCAGCGACGACAACGAATTGGCCGCGCCCAGCCTCAAGCTCAAGACGCCGCGCGCGGTGCAAGCATGGGAGAAGCTGAGCCATCGTCAGATGGTGCGGGTCTTGCTAACCGCGCAGCGCAGCAATGGCAACGTCATCTGCGCTGGCTGCGGCCGCGAACTGGAACGCGAATTCATGGAATTGGATCATATCACGCCGCGGGCAGACGGCGGCGAGAATCACATCCGCAACCGCATCCTGCTTTGCCGCCCCTGCAATGGGCGAAAAGGGCAATATCTGACTTTGCGCGGCTTACTGCGGGAGAACAAGAAGGTGAACTGGATGAAGGACGAAGGCATGGCGCAACTGGCACGGGAGCATGCGCGCGAGCGAGCCGACTGGGTGCGGGACAATTTTGAGAGTGATGAGTGTCAGGACTTGGTTGGGCTGTGATGGTTAACCACAAAGACGCGAAAGGCACGAAGAAAATTTGTTGGCAGTGTGCTACAAACTGTTTCGAGACTTGAGCGGATTTATGGGTACCGAGTATTAAGATGAAGTTCCATCCTTATCGTTCTCGTTATCATCTGCCGTATCGCTGTCCTGAGTGTCTTTTCCCTCATTGGTACTGTTGTCAGTTGACGGAGTTATACGCGGTTTGGTCGTGTTAGGGAGCTGATGAAAAAGTAAATCAGAGAAATCTGGAGTCAACATAGACGGGTCATATCGCGGGAATAATTTTGAGTAATCCGGTTTGAACTGCTCAGCGAAATTTGAAATATTGATAGAAGCAGCGGCTAGCGATTTTAGTCTATCATTTGTAGTTTCCGCAAATTGAGGAAGCGCTTCGACAATAGTAGCAGCTGAATACAACTGATTAACGTATTCCGAGATTGAAGAAATATCATAAACGTGAGCCTTTCTTGCCTCATCAATAGCTAACCCAGTAACAGGCCTGTCTAAAGCTAAGTAGTTATTGGCTGAGTTCAAAAAGTCACCAGTTTGATAAATATAAAATTCAACCCCTGCTTTTTCTTGCATTTCTTTGACAAGCTCCGGTCGCGGACCTGCAATTCTGTTATCGCGCCTGTCATTACGTCGAGGTTTGTAAAACCAGTCATCTTTGCTATCTCGAGTTACTAAAACTACCGGGGGTTTTCCATGTTGTTCCTTTGCGAAGTCAATAATCTGTAACCAGCCGATTAGATCTCCGAAGCGTCGCGATTCATCTTTTCCGCTGTCTTTGAATCCCGGTGGTAGCCCCAATCTATAACGCCATACACCATCCGAGAATATCTTAGACATCCGCTCATCAGAATACGACTCGCCAATTCGTCCAGCAAGCAATTCTTCAATTTCAGCTTCTATATTGTCATTTTCAAGTCGATCTTTGTGCTTTTTGTGATGTTCGTTCAATCCGTCTTTAATTGTTTTGAATACAGTCTTGATCTCATCAATTCGAGCATTCAAGTCGAAATCCGTTTTGTCATTGAACTTTTCAAGCCAAGCTATTACTTGATCTTGAAGTTCTTTGAGTGTCTTTTTGTTGTCCCTGTAATCTTGA
This sequence comes from Phototrophicaceae bacterium, assembly GCA_965232245.1. GTDB lineage: Bacteria > Chloroflexota > Anaerolineae > Aggregatilineales > Phototrophicaceae > UBA6055. The sequence goes on from CBDDPG010000002.1 coordinate 395,256, forward strand.
AAAACACCACCCTGAATACTTGGTAGATTCCTGAGATACTCATGAGCGAACTGGTTTGGAATCCAGATTCTATTCTGGTTTTTGAGGTGTTTCAGAAGTTTTATCAAATCCTTGCTTGTCTCTGGTGTAAAGCGGTATACGTCGAGTAATACATTTGCGTCAAATACAAAAATCGCTTCTTTCCACATTTTTTTGAAATCAGGTTCATAATAGTATTCTGGAAACATTCCTCGCATAAGAAAACCCCCCTTGGCGAAACGTCATTCACAGGAATTGTCCAATCATATCAGAACATTTCACAGCAAAGCATCGCACCCTAGAACATTTATGCTTTTCTAACGTTCCCTGTCTGTGAACTTGGTGCCCTCGGTGGCCAAATCAATCGGGCGACTCAGCGAGTCGCTCCTACGGATTCCGCGCTTGGCGAAAATACGACCGTATTTGAAACAAAACCTTCGTGACCTTCGTGTCTTTGTGGTTAACAATCTCTGTGTCTCTGCGGCAAAATCGTCTAAAATACCCCGCTAAATCCTACCCACCTGAGCAAAGGACAAGCCCATGACCCCATCCAAGTACGACGGCCTCGCCGAATTCCGCTGCATCGGACCCTTCCGCGGCGGACGGGTGGTCGCCGTGGCCGGCGACCCGCGCGACCCCAACACCTTCTACTTCGGGGGCGTCTGCGGCGGCGTCTGGAAGACCACCGACGCCGGGCAATACTGGCGCAACATCAGCGACGGCTATTTCACAGCGTCCTCCGTCGGCGCGCTGGAAGTCGCGCCGGCCGATCCCAACGTCATCTACGCCGGCACGGGCGAAACCACCATCCGCATCGATGTCTCCATCGGCGATGGCTTCTATAAATCGACCGATGCCGGGCGCAGTTGGAAACACCTGGGCATGAAAGAGACGCGCCAAATCGCCAAGATCCGCAGCCACCCGCAGAATGCCGACTGGGTCTACATGGCGGCTTTTGGCCATGCCTTTGGCAAAAACGCCGAGCGCGGCGTTTACCGCTCCAAAGACGGCGGCGAAAGCTGGGAACAGGTCCTGCATGTCAGCGACAAAGCCGGCGCCATCGACTTGAGCATCGACAAGAACAACCCGCGCATCATCTACGCCGCCTTCTGGGAAGCCTACCGCAATTTCTGGCAGATCTCCTCCGGTGGCGAGGACAGCGGTCTCTGGCGCTCGTTGGATGGCGGCGATACTTGGGAGAACATCAGCCGCAACAAGGGGCTGCCCGAAGGCTTGCTGGGCAAGATTGGCGTGGCGGCCTCGCCGGCGCAAAGCGGCCGCCTCTGGGCGATCATCGAGAACCAGCCCGACGGCGGCGTCTACCGCAGCGACGACTACGGCGACACCTGGGTCGTCGGCAGCAAGGACAACCGCCTGATCTCCCGCGCCTGGTATTACATGCACCTGACGGCCGATCCCCTGGACGCCAATACCATCTACGTCAACAACCTCAACTTCTGGAAGTCGACCGATGGCGGGCATAATTTCAGCGAGATCACCACGCCCCACGGCGATGACCACGACCTGTGGATTCACCCCGACAACAATCAGATCATGATTCACGGCAATGACGGCGGCGCTTGCGTCTCGCTCAATGGCGGCTTGACCTTTTCCAGCATCTATAACCAGCCGACAGCGCAGTTCTATCACCTCGATGTCGACAGCAACGATCCCTACTATGTTTATGGTACGCAGCAGGACAATTCCAGCTTGCGCGTGCCCAGCCGCAGCCGCTATGCGTCGATTATGTGGGACGATTGCGATATCACCGGCTCCGGCGAGAGCGGCTATATCGCCGTGCATCCCGATGATCCGAACATCGTCTATGTCGGCGCCATCGGCAGCTCGCCCGGCGGCGGCAACAGCTTGCAGCGCTACGACCACCAAACGCAGCAGATCCGCTTGATCGCCACCTGGCCCCGTTCGTCCACCGGCTTGGGCGCGCAGGCGGACAAGTATCGCTTCGCCTGGACCTACCCCATCGTCTTTTCGCCGCACGACAGCAACATCATCTATATCGGCGGTAATAAGATTCTCAAGACGACCGACGAGGGCCAAAGCTGGCAAGAAATCAGTCCCGACCTGACCAAAGCCGATCCCGAGACCTTAGGTCCCTCGGGCGGTCCCATCAATCGCGATGCCGTTGGCGCCGAGCACTACGCCACGGTCTTCACGCTGGCGGAATCGCCCCACGAAGCCGGCGTCATCTGGGCTGGCTCGGACGATGGCCTGCTGCATATCACGCGGGACGGCGGCCGGGAATGGCGCGAGATTACCCCCCACCCTAAATCCCTCCCCCAAAATGAGGGAGGGACTTCTTCCCCTGCGCTCCCTGCGGGAGAGGCTGGGGGGTGGGGGAACATCATGTTCAATATGATCGAACCCTCGCCGCACGCCGCCGCCACGGCTTATGTCACAGCCACGCGCTACAAGAACGATGACTATGCGCCCTACGTCTTTAAGACGACAGACTACGGTAATAGCTGGTCGCTGATAAGCGCCGGCATCGCCGAGGATCATTTCTGCCGCGCCATCCGCGAAGATCCCGACCGCGCGGGTTTACTCTACCTGGGCACGGAGTTCGGCTTGTACATTTCGTTTAATGGCGGCGACAGCTGGGAGCGCTTCCAGCTCAACCTGCCTGTCTGCCCGATCTACGATCTGAAAATCAAGGGAACTGATCTGGTCGTCGCGACGCACGGCCGTTCCTTCTGGATACTGGACGATTTGACCCTGCTGCATCAGCTCTACCCCCACCCTAAATCCCTCCCCCATAAAGAGGGAGGGACTTTTTTCTCCCATTCCCTCCTTGTGGGGGACGGGGACGGGGGATGGGGGGAATCCGTCAAGCTGCTCAAACCGCGCACTGTCGAACGGCGCCTGCCCAAGGTCTTCGAGGGTCTCTTCGAAAGCGGCGACGGCAAGCAGTATATGAGCACGCTGGGCGCGGTCGCGCCTTACCTGGTCGAGGAGACGCCCGAGCACGGTCGCAAGGAAACCTGGCTCGATAGCGGCGTCAACCCGCCCAGTGGCGCGGTGATTACCTACTATCTGCGCGAAAAACCGGAATCGACCATCAGCTTGCGCATCGAAGACGCCGCGGGCAAGGAGGTCAAGACCTTCAAGAGCCTGCACGCCGATAAGGAAGAAAAAACCGCCGACGCCTCTGACGATACGCCCAAGGCTCGCGAAGACACTGACCCGCCAGAACTGCGCATCCCCTCGGAGGCCGGCTGGAATCGCTTTGTCTGGGATCTGCGCTACCCCGACGCCTGCAAGGTCATCCCGCAGAACGACAATCAGCAAGGTTTCATCAAAGGACCGCATGCCGCGCCCGGCGCCTATCAGGTGACGCTCTGCGTCGGCGAGGAAGAACAGCGCGCGTCCTTTGACGTGATCAAAGAAGCCGGCGTCACAGCCTCCGACGCCGACCTCGAAGAGCAGTTCGATCTGCTCATGACAATCCGCGACAAAGTATCCGAGACGCACAAGGTCATCAAGCAAATGCGCGATGTGCGGGCGCAGCTCAAGGGCTGGCGCGGGCGCATCGCCGGGCTGGAATCGGCGGTCGGCATCATCGACGGAGCCAAGGCGCTGGAAAAGCAGGTGCTCGAAATCGAAAAGGAATTGATGATCCCCGATACGCGGCAGGGCTGGCCCGACGCCATGAACCATGGCGATCGCCTGGCCGCGCAATTGAGCAACCTGACCTTTAACGTGGCGCTGGGCGATTACAAGCCGACCGATTATGAATACGGCGCTTACGAAGAAATCGCGGACGACATTGACGGCGTGGTCGGCAAATTCAATGACCTCGTCGACGGGGACCTGGCGGAATTCAACACCATGCTCAGCAACGCCGGCTTTGGGCTGGTCGTACTCAAAGTGGAGTAGTGAGATGCTACTTTAAGTCTATTCAGCCCACAGAGCCAGTTGGCGCCGCAATCCAATTGGCTTTCCACGTAAATGACGAATATCGCATACAGCGCCAAATTCGATGAAATAATCTTCAAAACGCTCATAATGGAGCCCCCAATACACCATCGCGCAGGCCATTGGGGCTCCTTTCCCGCCGACTTTTCCGTCCACCAAGAACTTCAAACGCGTATCGTATAGAAATGCTATCGCAGTGGCGACGCCAAATATACACTCTTTCCAGTGCTTAGTGTTTGGAGCGACTGGTACTAGAGCAAGCGCTTCCGCCCCGTGCGCGCTGTGGGCCTCGGCACACTTTTGAAGCCAATGAAATATCGTTGTGCCTCTCTCACGATCTCTTCCATAGGGAGGATTGATGAAGACAGTAGGATAATCCCAAGATACATGCAAACCATCAATTTCGGGTAGAGAATACTCCACTGTAGCATTTACGATTGAGTGGCGATTAGAGCAGGGATCGAGGTCAATAGTTCCACCAAAGAATTCTCGTATTACATTGACGTACTTCGGCGGAGTACACCAGTGTTGACTAAGAGATTCTGCATTATTTCTTCCAGCTGTCACTTCACAACTTCCTTCAACGTGGTTTGGACCTTAGTGTAACCAAGTCTCTTTTCAATGCGGCAATAGACATACTGTTGGGAGCGATAACATTGAACCACGTGTCGATTTCAGAACTGTGACGTTGAAAAAAGTTTCTAAGAGATTCATCCGCGGAAACGTCCATACTAACTTTGGTAAATCTATTCCTGACCGACTTACCGGAATAGCTGTCCAAGAATGCCATTTTTGCGGATTCCAGTTCTGGCCTTGGGTTAATCAAGATTTTCTCGATAAACTGATGCAATCCTCGATCAGTTAGGAACAGTAGCCAATCATAAGACTGAGCCAGTACATGGAGTTCTTTATTGTGGTTGTCCGACGTAAACCAATTTCCATGATTGCTCACGACCCCCGCGGTGAGCATGAAACCAGGAAACTCGGATAACGATTCTGCGTTTATTACTTCACGCAACATACTGTGATAGGGCCCCATCCGAAAGTTGCCGTCGGCTTCCTCAATGATACCTTGAATCTGACCATTTCGACTTCTTACCTTCTGGAGGGATGAAACAGATTGCGCAACATAGGCGCCTTGTTTTGCTTTCTCTATAGTCTGAGGACCTTTCCTCATTCCTTCTTCTACACCAACTCGCTTGCACTCGAATATTGCAAATGGTTGACGGTGGAGTTCAGCGATAGTGAGATTACACGAAGTCTGGCTGAGATGATCAACATGGGCAACGATTGGACCTGCTTGCGTCTCGACAAGCACGGCGGAATTGCGCTTAATGTTGTTGGTAGTAACAATCTGATTTGACTTCAAAGGAAGGTCTTTGAGCAAATTCAATTGCTTTCGAATCTTTGCAGGTGTAATCGGACGCGAATATGGCTCCATTACAATACTATGCGACGATCTAATGGGATGGAGGGAAAACTCTACGTTATGCACAATTTCCGAATTGGCAAACTCCGGTAGTCTACGCTCAATGACTATATGATCACGAAAATCCCACGAACTCAGCAAATAATACGTCACTATTTCAATGAGAGTGCCTAACGCTCGACCTGCTGCCTTCTTACGATCTTGTCGATTATGGAACACTTGATTAGCTAGATCGTTTTGAAGCGCGTCAATTGATTTGTAGCCCACGCGAAACCTCCAAGTAGAGGCAATTACGTCTAAGCAGTAACGATGTTATAGAGGTTCAACAATGTATAATACTGCTTCAAAATTCGTACTGCAAACAGGAACAATCTAGGTCATTCGTAATACACGATAATCGAGTTGACTCCATAATGAAACGCTCTAAACCCTTCCTATATCTGATGCTGGCGGACTTCCTGGCGCGCTCCGCTTATCAGATGGGCAAGACGCCGCTGCTGCCCATTTTCGCCGACGCGCTTGGCGCCTCCGGCGCATTCCTCGGCGCGATCGTATCCGTATCCACAATCACGGGGCTGCTGCTGAAGCCTTTCTTCGGCATCTTGTCCGACCGCGGCGGCCGGCGCGTCTGGCTGCTGATTGGGACCTGTTTCTTCGCCTTCATGCCCTTTGTTTACGGCTTTATTACAACTACCGAGGGACTGTTTGTCATCCGCCTGGCACATGGCTTGGCGACGGCGATTTACGGACCGGTGACCTTGGCTTATATCGCCGAACTTTCCGCCGCCGGGCGGGGCCGCGCCGACACTGATCCCTCCGTCGCCGAAGATATCGGCTGGTTTCAAATGGCGCGCAGCGGCGGCTATATCGTTGGTCCGGTCCTGGCGGGCGGGCTGCTGACAGTCATGGAGCCGGCGGCTGTCTTCACGCTGATCGGCTTGATCAGCTGCGCCGTCTTTGTACCGATACTGCAACTGCCGGATACCCGCCCAGAGAAAAAGCGCAAGCGCAAACCCCTGCTGCAGCATATCCGCAACGCCATTCGCGACGGCGGACGCAGGCCAGCCATCTGGCTGACTGGCTCGCTGGAAGCCATCACCTTTATCGCGCTGTACACGCTCAAAGCCTTTTTGCCGATATACGCGCTGGAAGCCGGCGTGAGCGTGGCGCTGGTTGGTACTTTCTTCAGCTTGCAAGAAGCAGTTCATGTCATCGCCAAACCCTACTGCGGCCGCTTGGGCGATCGCTATGGATACTTGCCCGCCATCAGTTTAGGCATGCTGGTATTGGCGGCTTCATTGCCGCTGGTTTATGCGTTGGAGGCCGGCGCAGCCTTCCTGGCGCCCGCGCTGATGATGGGTTTGGCGCAAGCGCTGATCTTCCCGGCCGCGATTGCCCTGGTCTCCAACCGCATCAGCCCCGAACACCTGGGCGCGGGCATGGGTCTGATCGGCATGATGCAGAACTTCGGCAAGGTGGCGGGTCCGATCTTGGGCGGGCTGGCGATTCAGGCGCTGGGTTATGAATCGACTCTGCTCTGCTTGAGCGCGATGCTGGCTCTGGGAACCGTGGTGATTTGGCTGGTTTATCCGCCGCGCCGAATGGACTCTACAGCCCAATGAGTTCGCTAATCCTGGTGAAGGCTATTCGAGCGTCTCTTATGGTATCATATACTGGAATCAAAGGTAAAGCATATTCTCATAGGAGCGGTTTACTCGCATGAAGCAGCGACGAGAAAACGCCGACATATTCAGCAGCATCGATAGATTGCAAAGCGCGGACTTGAGTGGCTTGCAAGGCGCCGGTTTGTACCGCGCGAATCTCGCAAAGGCGAATCTACATGGCGCGAACTTGCGCGGTAGCGACTTGCAAGGCGCCAATCTTAAAAGAGCAAGATTATACGAAGCCGATCTAAAAGGCGCAAACCTTTGCGGCTCTAATTTAGGCAGGTCGGATTTGCGCCGAACCTGTTTGGAACAGGCAAATTTGCGACGCGCCAATTTGAATCAGGCGAATTTGTTAGGCGCAAGGCTGGCCGGGGCGGTTCTGGATAGCGTGGATTTAGCCGGGGCGATACTGCCCGATGGGGCGAGATACGAAGAAGGCCTGTGTATAGAGCGGTACACAGACAAAGCTCATCCCGATTTCGACGCCACCTTAGCCCTGATTAATGAACTCGGCAAAGAGACCGACAATGCGTCCCTGCCAGAGACCAAAGCTGAAGCATATCGAGAGTTGCCTTGGAAGCAATTTGTGGAGCAGACCTATGGCAGTCTGGCCGACAACCCGATAGAGCTGCATGAATTCGGGGACCCGCTTGAATGAGATATTTGCTCGACACCAACACTTGCATTCGTTACGTCAACGGGCGAGCGCCTCAAATACAGAGAAACATGCACAGCAAGTCCTATGACGATATCGTCGTAAGCGCCATCACTAAAGGCGAGATGTACTACGGTTCCGCCAAAAGCCAGACCCCGGAAAGATCGCGCGCAAAACAGGATGAGTTTTTACGTCATTTTGATAGCCTAGCCTTTGACGAAGATGCCGCCGAAGAGTACGGCAGCATACGCGCTTACCTCGAGCGACGCGGTACACCCATTGGCCGCCACGACATGTTGATTGCCGCGATCGCGAGGGCAAACGGACTGATCGTCATGACGCATAACACAAAAGAATTTGAGCGCATTCCCGGTCTGAATGTAGAAGATTGGGAAGTCGGATGATTGTTTTCGATGAGCGTTTTCAAGAAAGCCCAGATGCCCCTTAGACCCAACAGCCATTGACCACCGCGCCGCGGACGTTGGCCACCTGTCGAATATTCGTCCCATCGGCATCCATCACCAACAACTGATTAAAGCCCGGGTAGGACGAGGGCGCGACATAGCTGATACGCCCGCTATCCGGCGACCAACGCGGGTTCGCTACCCCGCCCTGATGATGGCTGAGCCGCCTTAGATCCCGGCCATCCGGGCGCAGCTTATAAAGCTGCCCGCCAATTGCCGCGGCGATCCATTCGCCGTCCGGCGACCAATCGATATCCTCAATCGCCAGCGTCGTATCATAGATAATTCGCTCGTCATCCCCAGTGGGCGCGGCAGTCGCGAGCGAATAAGACGGGCGCGCGTCAGTCGCCTGCGCGACAGCGATGTAAGCGATGCTGTCGCCAGTGGGCGACCAAAGCGGCGAAAGGTAAGACCGCTCCGCGCTCGGCGGCTTGATACTGCTGTACTCGCGGCTGGCCAGATCGCCGCTGACCAAGCCGTCGCGCGGTGGCGAGAATGCCCGATCTTGACGCGATACGATGATGGAAATGCCATCCGGCGCAAGCGCGATCTGCTTGAGCGACGTGAGCAGGTCCCCGGCGGCCGGTCGATCCAGATGCAGCTTTGAGCCATCGAGCATAGCATGGTAGAAACCGTTGAGATCTTGGCGCTGGCTGGCGATAACGAGCGACTGCGACGCCGCATGGCAATCTATGTCCGAGATGCGCAGATAGCCCTCGCCATGCGGGATGGAGCCGACAAGTCGTTTCATGCCGCCGCCATCAGCGCCGATGCGATAGACCGAATTGGAGCCGCGCCCGGCGTCAATCGCATCTGTATCCGATATGAACAGCAGGTCGCCGGCGGCGGCTCGCGGCGCGCCAGTGACGAATTGATCAATGCACAAGACCGACGTCACGACGATCAAATAGAGCGTGATGATGTCTTTGCGAAACTTGGCGCTGCCGCGCATCGTCGATTCCTGCTCGCGCGTTATAGCGCCTCAACTAGAATGGCTTTCAGTTCCTCATGCTCGAGCGGGAGGGGATTGCCCTTCATGCTGCTCGAAACAGCCGATTTCTCGACGATGAGGTCGAAGTCTTTTTCCTCGATGCCATACGCGCTCAGCCCAGGAATGGCGAAGATCGCGCTGGTTTCTTCAATCCAATCCATGGCGTCCTTGGGTCGCGTAGACACTGCCCCGTCCGCGGTGGCGGACCTGTCGCGCAAGATGCACTGCGCGGCATATTCATAACGCCGCAGTGTTGGATTATCCGGCTGGCGCTGTTCCAGCGCTCGGATATTGGCTTTGATAACCGGTGGCAGTAAAGCGGCGCAGATGGCGCCATGCGGCGCATTGTACATCCCGCCCAGCACACCCGCGAAGCCATGCACCGCGCCCAGCTTGGCATTGGCCAGCGCCAAGCCGCCCAGCAAGCTGGTCAGCGCCATATCGCTTCGCGCGGCGGCGTCATCCGGGTCGGCATATACCCGGCGCAGGGAACGTCCAGCGCGGCGCAGCCCCTCGACGCAGAGACCGTCGGTGAGAGGATTGGCGAGGCAAGAGACAAAGGGTTCGAGCACCTGGGCGAGGGCGTCCATGCCCGTGCTGGCGGTCACCGCAGGCGGCATCGAGTGCGTCAACTGCGGATCCACCAGGGCGATATCCGCCAGCATGCGGTTGTCGCGCAAGCTCACTTTGACGCGATGCTCAACCGAAGCGAGCACCGCGTTCTTCGTCACCTCGGCGCCGGTGCCGGCCGTGGTCGGCAGCGCGACAAATGGCAAGGGCGCCGCCTGCAACTTCTGCCCCTTGCCGATCACCTCGAGATAGTCGAGCGCCTCCCCCTCGTTCGGGACGAGAGCGGCTGTGGCTTTGCCGCTATCAATGACGCTGCCGCCGCCGATGCTGATGACCAGGTCGCAACCGGCGGACAGCGCCCGTTCCTTGGCGCGATTGACCAGTTCCACGCTGGGCTCGCCCGCCACTGGAAAGAGCGTATGACGCAGCCCCGCCTGCTTGAGCGAGTGAATCAAATCGCCCAGGCGCCCCGGTTGGTCGTCCGTGAAGAGCAGCGCATGGCTGCCGAGGTCCCGCGCCAGCGGCGCCAGTTGAGCGGCGCTGCCGTCGCCAAAGATGACGCGCGTCGCGGTGGCGAATTCAAAACCCATGTTTGTGCCTCGGAAATATCAGGAAGACGGATAAGGCATGGGTATATCTTTCACCCGCCACTCCGCCTTCCCGCGCAGGTCGGCAAAACTTATGCGCACACGAAAATCCTCTCCCAAAGACGGGGCATCCCGTCCAACCCGCCAGATTGTATCGTATTCGCTCGGATTGTATCTATCTTGCAAAAGTCCGTTAGGCAAACAGGCGGTCCTTATTGACCTTAGGCGGTGCGAATTGTCGACGGTGCCGTAGATATACTTCGCGAAAACCGTAACCACATACAAGGACCGGCCTTCTCGTTCAATATAGGACGGCAATTTACCCGGCTCATCAATAATTTGCTTCTGGCGCAGCATCCGCACACGCATTGACGTTTGCGACATTTGAATTGTGGTTGTTCCACTCCCCCTGGGTTGCTCCGCTTTTACGTCTAGCATGAGCGCTACTGGAAATGCCTGCGGCAAAAACACATATACGGCTTTCTTGATATCGACCTTGCCATATAAGCGCAAATTCATTTGCGGCAAGCCCATAGACTCAATGGCTTCTCTTGTCACATCTTCCGCTATATCTTGGGGTTGGTCTATCTCTTCGCTAAATATATGCGCGGCTTGCGAAGCGTAGTCTGTTAGCGCCTGCGTCACCATCGAAAACGCCGTTTGTTCGAGAACCTCCATGTCCTCAGGCATCATAGGCGCGCTTTCTAGCCAGGTCCGCATAACGCTCGTCGATTTCGATGCCAAGCCAGCGTCTGCCTAACTTCCTAGCGACTGCCGTTGTTGTTCCCGAACCCACAAATGGGTCCAATACAAAGCCATTGACAGGGGAAAACAAGCGTATGACACGATTCGCAAGCGATTCGGGGAATTCCGCCTCGTGCCTATCGTTGCGCGAGACAGAGCGAATGCTCCATACTCCGCGAGAGCCCCATTCTGACCATTCCTCACTTGTCAAGCGTTCACGGTCGTATTCCGTAATCCCTGGCCGCCAGAATACGTAAATGTGCTCAAATTCATCGACTGCCCGGTACGAGTTGGAGTGCCATTGGCAGTTCGCCCAGCATGGGTCTTTGTGCCAGATACGCTGATCGTAGAGATATAGTCCAGCTTCCAATGCCCACCCTTCCAATAAGCAGCCGGTCAGCTTCACCCTCGTCGAAGGCTTCTGTTTACCACCACGAACATTATTGTTTTCCAAGCGGCGCTGGATAGTCTGTTCGCTGCAACCCAGCATTTCCGCCAGGTCGGTCCGCCGCGCGTCCGGGAACTTCTTCTTTAGTTGAAGGATTTGCTCTCGGGTAACGGGCACTTTCTTTCGGCTTACGTTGTTCGCTTGGTAGCGCGGCATAGATTCATCCGAAAAGCATAGGATGTCCCCAATGTTTACAGCCATAAACCCGCCGGGTTTGATGACACGGGCATGTTGGAAAATGACCTCTTGCAGCAAAGATTGCCAATCGTCAAAACTCCAGCCTCGCTCATAGGATTTGCCCACAAAATAAGGCGGAGACCAGAAACTAAGATCTACACTTGCGGATGGCAATGAAGCTAATATCAGCCGCGCATCGCCAGTCAAAATGCGATTATATTGAAATCTCGACTCGTTTACCGCAAACATATCCTTAGTTGTCGCGCTTATCATGGATCTCCCTAGAAACATCGCTCAATGATGTTATTATGTCGGAAAAAGCAAGGATTTGCGAATGTTGCAAAGCCAGATGGTCTTGACCGATGAAGTGCAAGCGGGGCGCGAGTTGGTGGCGCATATCGGGCGTGTGCTCTTCGATCGGCGTCTGACCGACGCCGGCGGCGGCAATATCAGCTTGCGCGTGGACGATGTCTATTGCATGTCGCCGACGCTGGCTGGGCAGATGCGCCAGTGGCAGTTGGACGCCGAGGACGTGCTGGTCGTCAACATGCGGGGAGAAATCCTGGCCGGCGCTGGCGGCTTAACGCGCGAGAGCGCCGTTCACTTCGGTCTGCACAAAAACTTCAGCGGCTACGGCAGCGCCGTCATCCACGCGCATCCGCGCAACCTGATGGTCTTCGCCTGCGCCAACAGAGCCATGCCGCCCATCATGGAAGCCACGCGCAAATTCGGCATCACGCCAGTCATCGAGTACGCCCCGGCGCACAGCCCCAAATTGGGCGAAAGAATCGTCGCCACCATGCGCGGGCGCGAGGCGCGCATCGCCAAGCAGGCCGCGGGGACCATCGCCCCCTGGCATGGCTTGTTCTTGATGGGCAAAAACCTGGAAGCCGCGCTGGATGCCGTCGAGCGCCTGGATACCAACGCATACGTTATGATGATGTCGCGACACTTGGGCGCCAGCCCCATGCTGCGCGAAGAAAGCGCGGATATGGAAGCGGCTATTGCCGACTTCAGCGACGACTAAATCGCATGATCGTCTCCCTGACGCCCAATACCACGATTGATCTGACAGTTTTTGTTCCGAAGCTGATCACCGACAGGACCCTGCGCGCCAGCCGCACGGTTTACAGCCTGGGCGGCAAACCGACCGACGCTTCCTGGATCCTGGGCAGGATGGGCGTCGGCAGCCTGGCGCTGGGACTGGCGGCGGGCTCGGTCGGCGAGAAAGTCAAGGCTATGCTGGAAGCCTATGGCGTGACGACGGATTTCGTCAGCGCCGAGGGCGAAACGCGCATCAACACGGTCATCATCGACGAAAGCGCGGACGAGCATACGACCATCACCTCCGCCTCCATGTTCGTCAAGCCGCGCCAGCTTGACGCATTGCTCAGCCGATACAAGCAAGCGCTCAAGTCGGCGTCAGTGGTTATCACCGGCGGCTCCTTGCCGCCCGGCATGAAGCCCGAGTTCTACGTCGAAGCGATCAATATGGCGCGCGAGCAGGGCGTTCCCACGCTCTTTGACGCCTCGCAGCCCAACCTGGAGGCGGGCTTGCGCGCCAAGCCCGATTTCATCAAGCCCAATAATCATGAACTGTCCGCCCTGGTCGGCAATGAGCTGGATTCCACGGAAGCGCTCTATGCCGCGGGCAGCGATATCCTGGCGCGCTACGGCAGCGAAGTTGTCATCTCGCGCGGTAAAGACGGCGCCCTAGCGGTCCTGCGGCAGGGCAGTTATCGCATCCCGCCGATAGCGGTCGCTGTCAGCAGCCCAGCCGGCGCGGGGGACGCGCTGCTGGCGGGCTTGGCGCATGCGGTTCATCATGGAACCCCAATTGAAGATGGCTTGCGGCTGGGCGTCGCCGCGGCGACGGCTGTCTGCCTGCAGCCGGGCACCGCCGCCTACGAAGTCGCGGATATGCAGCGTTTCTTGCCCCAGGTGGAGTTGATCCCCTACCCTTGAGCGCGAAGTTGACTTGCCGTCCGCCAGGGCGCTCTGGAATCCGTATCAAATCCTCATCAAATCACCTCAAGGTAATCCCGATCCGGCAACTCGGGAAAAGGCGCATGTGGCTCAGCCTGATACCAGAAAGCAGTTGAAGCGATATCGTCTTGCAGGGGCAAGTAACGATACTCCTCAAAAGGCGCGCCGTGCAGCGTCCCGGAGCGCCAGCCCAAGGCTTGCATCGTCACGCGCAGGTCTTCTTCAAAGCGGATGGGATCCTGAATATGCCAGCGATACATGCCAAAGCGTTGCTGGCTCTGACGGAATCCGTCCGGTTTAATCACCTGCGGCAGGCCCAGATAAGGCGTTGTGAAAGTTGTGTAAAATTCATCCTGATTGCCGAAGCACCAGGCGCCGCCAAAATAATCTTCCGTGCCAGTGCCGCAGATCGTCGGGAAGTCCGTATCGCCGTCCATATAGAATTTGATTTCGCCTTCGCCCCACCAACCGCGGTTATTGCTGCCCCAAGCCATATACGTACCTACGTAGTGCCCCATGCCCTTGATGCCATCGACGATGGTATAAACCTCTTTGTAAGGCAGCGGATTGCTGCGGCGCCACTGCGCGTGCAAATAGCCGACATCCTGCGGGACATCGGTGAGCGTATAGTCGAATTGATAGAACAGGGGTTGTACCGGTTTATCCAGCAGATTCTCAATCGTGACGCGGGCGCTTTTGCGGAAGGGCATTTCCCAGTAAGAATTAAGGGCGCTGTGCGAATTGGCGGATATAGGCAGCGAGTTGACATGGCAATACTCAGTCCAGCCATTGCAGAAGAAGTCACCCATCGGCACTTCGATCGACGGCGTCTCTTCATCGTCCCAATAGAAGCGCAGAATCAGCGAGCGCCAGTACCGAGCATGGGTGGCGAACCAAATGTGCTGAATTGCGCCGGGTCCCTCAATCTCGGCCAGAGTTGTGAGGCTGTTGGCTTCCAGGTTGATGCAAGGCGAGACCTTCCAGCCCTGTCCTAGGTCCTGCGCCGCGGACCATGACACGCCATCGGTGGACATGCCGCCCTTGCCTTTCTCGCCTTTGAAGTTCTCCGCGCTGATGGAACGCGTCTTCGCCTTGGACAAGCGCGAGATATTGCCCATATTCAAATGCAAACCGTTGAAGTAATCCACTTTATCACCTCGTCAATCATCTTCAATTTACAAAGCCCCTAGTTCTGGCAAAGAGGGGATCTGTTTTTTTGTGTGAGCGCGGCATAATTTTCGCTGCCGCAGGTTTGTTTCTGCGCGTTCGCCGAGCTGCTGAAATTCGCTAGTCATTCGTTGATCGCAGTTGTTGCCGCTGGACTCATCGGCTGAGGCGCTTTCGCCTGGGGCTCAAAGCCGACAGGTTTGTAACACAGCGCCTGACGCTCCGGCGAGATCTCCACCATCGGGGGCGCGCTGCGTTCACAAATCGCTTCGACATATTTGCAGCGTTTGGCGAATTTGCAGGCTTGCGACTGAAACTCTTGAATCTCCACATCCGGCAGGGCGACGTTTCGCTGCCATTTGTGGTCAACCGTCGGCACCGAATCGAGCAGCAGCTCGGTATAGGGATGGACAGAATCGGTCAAAATCTGTTCCGACGGTCCATACTCCACCACGCTGCCGCGATACATGATGCCAATATAATCGCTGACGTAGTAGGCAGTCGAGAGATCGTGCGTGATATAAACAAAGCTGACCTTGTACCGCTCCTTTAGTTCCAGGAACAAGTTGACGATATTCATGCGCAGCGAGGCGTCAATCATGCTCACCGGTTCATCGGCTACGATGAGTCTGGGACGGGGGATGAGACTGCGGGCGACAGAGATGCGCTGCAGCTCGCCGCCAGAGAATTGATTGGCGTACTTGCCTTCTATGCGTGACAGATCGAGACCAACCGAATCCAGCACTTCAGCGACGGTCTCCCGCGCCTCTTTCCGGTTCCGCGCGATCTTCAAGCGCAACGCCGTATCAAACAAATACTTGTCTACTTTTTTGCGCGCGCTGAAAGATTCGAAAGGATTCTGAAAGATCGGCTGCACCGCGCGGTAGTAGTCTCTCCCTTTCAGCCCTGCGCCGCCGCTTTCAAACAAGGGATGTCCTTCGATTAGCACATCGCCGGAAGTCGGATGTTCCAACTCGAGAATGATGCGCGCCAGGGTGGTCTTGCCGCTGCCAGATTCGCCAACGATGCTCAGTATCGATGGCTCTGCCGCCGGCAAGCTTAGGCTGACATCGTCAACAGCCGCCAGACGCGTCCCGAAGATTAAGCCGCCGATGCGGAAGACTTTGCTGACATTACGCAATTCGAGCAGGTTCTCGCTCATGACGCTTGCCCTTGATAAAGATGACAGGACACATAATGGTCCGGCTCGATCTGCGTCAGGGCCGGCTCTTGATGCGCGCAATGCTCCATCACTTTTGGGCAGCGCGCGGCAAAGCGGCAGCCGGCCGGCGGCTCAATCAAGTTTGGCGGCCGGCCAGAGATGCCTACACGCTGTGCTTGATCGCCAACCCGCGGTAGTGCTTGAATCAGCATCTGTGTATAAGGATGCAGCGGGTTGTTGAAGATAGCTTCGGTAGGACCGTATTCCACCAGCTTGCCGGCATACATGATGGCCAGCCGGTTGGTAATTTGATAGTGCACGCCCATATCATGCGAGACGACGACCAAAGTGTTTTCCATTTGCCGCTGCAATGCCGTCAGCATCAGCAAGATGCCCTTTTGCACGACCACATCCAACGCTGTGGTTGGTTCATCCGCCAAGACAATCTGCGGATGCAAAAAGGTGCCCAGCGCGACCAGGACACGCTGTTTCATTCCGCCGCTTAACTGATGCGGGTAGGACTTTAGCACCTCGACAGGCAGTTCCAATTCCTTCAGGTAAGCCGCCACTCGCTCGCGGATCTCTCGTTTGCCCTTCAAACTGTGGCTTTTTGGCACGGCGTCGAAAAACTGATTTTCGATGCGGATGACAGGATTGAGCACGCTCATCGAGCCTTGGGGAATATATGAGATGTATTCCCACCAGTGTTTCCGGATATCCCCCGGACCGATGGTCTTCACACTGCCATTGGCATCGGAGAAATCGGCTTCGTAACTGCCGGAGACGATCTGCAGCGGCGGCTGGATATAATCATAAAGCACCTTCAGCAAGGTCGATTTGCCGCAGCCGGATTCGCCAGCGATGCCCAGCACTTCGTTGGGCAAAATATCGAAGCTGAGTCCGTCCACCGCCTGCACAACGCCGTTTGGCGTATCATAGTAGCACTTGAGCTCGCGCAGCCTAAGCATCGCCGTGCCCTCGTCGCTCCGCAGAAAGGCTGGAGATGCCAGTCGAAATCAAGAACAGGCTGACAAAGAGCACGATGATGGCGACAACGGGCGAGCCAATCCACCACCAGCGCTGGCCGAGCAGCGCTTGATGTTGCAAAGCCCAATAGATCATGGTGCCTAAGGTGGCTTCTTCCAGGCTGGACAAGCCAATCACCGCCAAACCGGATTCGGTGGCGATGGCAACCAAAACCGTGTTTACGAAATTCGCCATCGCCCAACTGAAGATATGGGGCACGATTTCTTCCGCCAATATGGTAAAAGTGCCAGAGCCCGAAAAGCGCGCCGTGTTGACGAACTGTCGCTCGCGCAGGCTCAAGGCGATCGAGCGCATCTGGCGCGCGGGCCAGGGCCAGTTAAAGAATATCAGGATGATGCTGATTAACAACAGAGACGCGCGTCCCTGCAAGAGCGACGACATCAGGATGAGGATGGGCAAGACCGGCACTACAATGAAGACATCCGCCAGCAATGTGATGACGCGGTCGGCAAAGCCGCCAATGAAACCCGCCGCCAGACCAGCGAAGACACCGATGAGCGTGGCGAAAAAAGCGACAATGACCCCGATAAAGAGCGAGTTCTGTGTGGCGTAGGACAGCAGCCAAAAGGTATCTTGACCCAAATTTGTCGTGCCCAGGAGATGCTCTGCGCTGGGCGGCAAGTTGCGCGGGTGGCGAATCCAGTCGCGCGGGTCCTCCGGCGAGAAGAAAGGCAAAATGCCGCCCAAAATGATGAATGCGGCCAATACGATAACGCCGATTGTCAGCCGCGGGTTTGATCGGCGCATCGCTACCTCTGCCTGATCCGCGGATCAAATAGGGGGTAGAGCAGGTCGATAATGAGGGTTGACGTGGCGACCGCGATAATAGAAATCGTAATCGTGCCCATGAGCAGGTTGTAGTCGGCTTGCAGCACCGCGTTATAGGTCATCGTGCCCAAACCAGGATAACTAAAGAGAATCTCCGTGATTAGCGCGCCGTTGAAAATGGCGCCAATCTGCAGCGCCAGTACGGTGACCTGCGGCAGGATCGCGTTGCGCAAGACATAGGCGGTCATGATCCTGCCCTCGCCCACGCCTTTCAGCTTGGCGAAGTAGACATAATCTTCTTCCGAGATGCTCGAGGATAGCGCCTTCATGCTCAAAACCCACCAGCCGAATCCGACGATGACAATGGACAAGGCTGGCAGAACCGAGTTGTAGATCGCGCTGGAAATGAATTGGAGAGAAAACGGATCGCCGCGCACAGAGAAAAACAGTGGAAAAATCGGATTGATATGGATGAAAAGGATGATCAAGATGAGCGCGGTGATGTAATAGGGGATGGGATAAACAAAGATGGCGATGACTTCCAGCGTGCGCGAGGAGATCCAGCGGCTCTTGTAACCCGCCAGCAGACCAATGGCATTGCCCAGGATCCAGGAGATAATGGTCGAGCACAGCAACAGGGAGAGCGTCCAGGGCAGGGCGCGCCCGATCAATTCGTTCACCGGCGTAGGAAACATCGACAGCGATGGACCAAAATCGCGGGTAAGAAAAGTTCGGTGTAAGAACCCGAAATACTGCTCCGCCAAGGTGCCTTCCAAGCCAAAAGCCTGCGTCAGCGTGGCGCGCATCGCCTCGACCTGGTCCGCCTCCATATAGGCGCCGCTGCTCATGATCCGGCCCAGCATCGACTCTACCGGATCGGAAGGCATAAAGCGCGGTACAAAGAAGACGACCGATATGCCGATCCATATCACCAAGACATAGGCGATCACCCGCGTGACGACGAACTTCGCGAACTGCATACAAGAGTCTCTAGCAATATGAATTAGGTCCGCCCATTAGAGCAGACCTAATTCATATTCGCTATCGTTATATTCTAGCTGTCAGACTTGGGCTGGATGAAGGGCATGTGATACTTGAACAGCGACCACCACCACCAGGGTCCTTCGTAGAAGTTGTCGGCAGTGGGCAAGCCATCCCAGTAAGTGGTGACGACCGGCACAAATTTCGATGTGCCGAACATAGGCAGCCAGGGCCGTTCCACGACAAACTGCTTCTCGAATTCCGTCAACAATGGAATCGTGTCCGGGTGATCGCTGGGCAGCGGCGCGATCTGATCGAGGATGCCGCTCAGCGCGTCGCTGTCGTAACGCATGGCGTTGCCGGGGGCGGGCTGGCCGATGGGCACGATATGGCGCTTATGCCAGAAGGCATCGAGCAGGTCCCAGCTATCGGGCAAGGCGCCGCAGCCGGGCCAATAGGAGCCGGCGTCGAAGGTGCCGTTGTTGTAATTGCTCCAGAAGGAGCCGCCGTCCATCTGCTGCACGGAGGCGTCAATGCCGAAGTCGCGCCAATTATCGGCCACGGCGAAAGCCAGGCGCTGCGACTGCACCTCGAAGTTGGAAGGCGAGTTGATGGTGATCTGCCAGGGGCTGCCGTCCGGTTTGTGCCAGGCGCCGTTCTCTAGCGTGAAACCCTCGGCTTGCAGCATCTCCGTGGCTTTGGCGGGATCGTGCTTCCACCAGCCGACGCCGAAGAGATCCACCAGGGCGTCTTCATCGGCGGACAAGCCTTCAATGCCTTGCTCAGCCAGGATAGCCGCCATGTCCACGGCGTAGTTGGGATCGAAAGGCTGGTAGCCGTCTTCAAAGGCAAACTCTGTCATCCAGTCGCGCATGGGCTTGTGGAAGGCGTCTTGAATGGCTTGCACCGGCGGCGTGGCAAGCGGCGATACACGCAGGATGCCGGCGAAAGTAGCTAGTCCGACGCTCTTGATATCGGTGGCCAGCGCCATCGCCCAGCGGACATTCTGATTATCCCAGGGTTCCTGCGTGTTAGAGAAGACGATGCCGCGCTCGCAGGGGTCGTCAAAGTTGGCGTAGGGGAAGTTGGCATGCCAGGCGCGGGCGTTCGGGTTGCCGTCGCGTAGGATATCCCAAGCCTCCGGCGAAATATCGGTGAAGATATCAAGCTGGTTCTGGATGCCGGCGATGATGCGGCGTTCTTCCGTGCCATAGAAGCGGAACAGCACATACTCCGGACCGGGCTCGCCGTAAATCTGACCAACATCGGTATGCTGCCAGTCATCGCGCTTGGTATAGAGGAACCAGTTGCCGTTGGGATCCACATCCGTCATGGTGTAGGGTCCGCTGCCGACCGGCGGATAATTCTGGAAAGTGGCCGGGTCTTCGTTTTCCCAGATGTGCTTGGGCACCATGCGGAAGTTGTCGCCCCAGATGTGCACGCCGAGGGTATAAGCCAGGCGCGGCTCCGAGCGCTTCAGGTTGAGAATGATGGTGAGATCGTCAACCACTTCGTAGTTGTCGATTACCTGCGCCAAGAAGCCGCTGTAGGGGAACTCCGGCGTGTTCAAAATCATGTCGATGTTGAAAGCCATATCAGCCGTCGTGATCGGTTCGCCGTCGCTCCAGCGCAAGTTGTCGCGCAGCGTGACGCGGAAGCTGGTGTAATCGTCATTGAGCGCCTCGGGCATCTCGGCCGCCAAAGCGGGGAATTGCTCGCCAGTGGCGGTGTTGATCTCCCACAATGTCGAATAAATCAACTGGTGCAAGCCCGCGCTCATGTGGGTGCCTGCCTGATAGGGGTTGGTCTGTGTGGGGTTATTGATCCGCCCGCCAAGCTGGTCGACGATCAGCGTCGACGCGCGGGGCGTGCCGACTTCGGTCATGTCTTGCGCCGAAACGAGGGCGGTGGCGAAAAAAACGACAACCGCCAAGACAATGGTTGAGAGAAACATCGTGCGCTGTTTCTTGAACATTAGAAATCTCCTCACTAAACATACAAGGAATATAATAATCATCGAAAGAAACCCGGTTGCGTTTGGAAGCATGCCAATATGCAACTATTGCTTCTTTCAATGATAGCAACTATTATAGCGTGAAAAAACGTTTTCGCAAGAACGTTTTTTCAATTATGCTCTTCAAGCGCCTTTGCAAGTGCGTCAGAGCTTGCCGAGAGTTTGTCGATTGAATTATGCGCCAAGCGAAGGATCAGAAAATGTCTCGCAATCCAGCAGTAGGCATTCGCGATATCGCGGAAGCGGCCGGCGTATCAATCAGCACCGTATCCAAGATATTGAACAAAAAAACAGAAGGCGTACGCATCAGCGATGATACCCGTCAACGCGTGATCGAGATTGCCCAGCGCCTGGGTTATCAGCCCAATCCCATTGCCACCGCTTTGCGCTCAAATCGCACCGGCATCATTAGCGCGGTCAATCTTAATCCGGGCGGCTGGTTCATGGGTCGACTGGGCGTGGAAGTGCAGCTTGCAGCCCAGAAACGCGGAGTCGAGCTCTTTGTCAGCGCCGTCAATAACAGAGCGGAGAGCGTTGAAGCCCATTTGACCATCTTGCAGGGACAGCTATTCGATGGCTTTTTGCTGCTCGGCGATATGCCCAGCTACCGGGATGCGGCGCGCAAATGGAAAAACTTGTACAAACCCTATGTATCGGTCGCTGGCGGGGCTGGCATACAGGCGCCCATGGTCCACACCGATGAAGCGCGCGGAATGAAATTGATTCTCGATTACCTGATCGGCTTGGGGCACCAGAAAATCGCCTTCATGGGAAGCCCGGCTTGGCCCCTGGTGCCGGAACGGTTTCAGCTGTTCCGGGAGTATCTGACAAAAAGAGGTCTTTGCATTCCCGACAATTATGTTTCGGTCGTGGATCGCTTCTCCTATCAGCCGGAGAAATTCGACGCCTTGGAGGGATTGCATCGCGCGGCAATACAGCATGCCAAATCTCTGCTGCAGCAGGCTAATCCACCAACAGCCATCTTTTGCGCGGCGGATGCCTTTGCCTTGGGCGCCCTAAAAGGCGCACTACAGTTGGGTTTGGCTGTTCCGCAGGATGTATCCATAACGAGTTTTGACGGGACCGATGGCACATTTGCCTGCCAGCCCGAGCTGACCACCTTGCGGCGTCCCATCAAAAAGGTCGCTGCCGAGGCAATAGATTTGCTGCTCGCCCTCATCGACTCGCCCGATGATCTTGCGCTACAAAAGCGAATCCTGGTCGAGCCGGAGCTTATCGTGCGTGATTCCTGCACGCCTATTTAGTAGGTGGCGCTGATAGCGGTATTTGCCGCCAGCAATTCTTCAACGGCATACGTATAGATGTAAAACCAACAAAATAATGCGAAAACATCAGGACGCTGTAGGGGCGACCAATCTGGTCGCCCGACGTTGCTGCGTCGTTGATTTCGGGCGACATGGTATGTCGCCCCTACCAATCCATACATAAAATGCAAATCAAATAATAAAGGGGATTGCCCGATGGCAATCCCCTCGCTTTTCCAGTCGCGCGATCGCCAAGCGTTTACTCCGATTTCAGCTGATACACGCGCACGTAATCCACGATCATCTCTTGCGGGAACGCGGTCGTCTCGTCGGGATAGCCGGGCCAATAACCGCCCACCGCCACGTTCATCAGCAAGAAGAAGTCGTGGTCATAGACCCACTGCTTGCCATCCAGCGCGTTGACGCTAATCAGATTGGTCAGTTCACCATCGACATACCAGCGGATGACGTGCTCGTCCCAGTCGATGGCGTAGACATGGAAACCCTCATCGAAGTTCACATCGGCGCGATAGGCATGCCCGAGGTTGCCCGCGCCGCTGTAGCCGGGACCATGCAGCGCGCCATAGACGACGTTTTTCTCGCCGACATTTTCCAGTATGTCAATCTCGCCACTGAGGGGCCAACCCAATTCGGAGAAGTTCGCGCCCAGCATCCAGAAGGCGGGCCAGATGCCCTGGCCGTTGGGGATGTCAATCCGCGCCTCGACCCGCCCATAAGTGAACTCGACCTTGTCCTGCGTGATGCAGCGGGCGGACGTGTATTGGCATTCGCCGTAGTGGCAGCTCGAACCAGCCAGCGTTTCTTCCCGGGCGCTGATGACCAGGTTGCCTTCGCCATCATGCGCGGCGTTTTCAACGCGGTCGGTATAATACTCCAGCTCGTTGTTGCCCCAGCCCTGTCCGCCGACCTCGCAGGTCCAATTCTCCGCGTTAATGGGGGAGCCGGCTTCGGCGTCAAATTCGTCCGACCAGAGCAAGTCCCATTCGCGGGTGTCCCAGCCGATGCTCTCGTCGACCTCGACTGTCGTCACCATGGTTTGGGCGCTAGTCTGCGCCTGGGTTGGGTCTTCGACAACAACTATCTCGACTTGATCGAGATAAGCCGTTTGCGCCCCGACTCCGCCCGGGAAGCCATAAGCGAAGCCCCAAACCGCGTCCAGGTTAAATCCATCATCGGGCGCGCCGCCCGGCTGCCAGTCGCCCCGCCGTTGAAAATAGGCGAAGGGAATCGTGAACTGCCGCCAGCCATCATAGTCGTCCACCAGATGATAGAAGAAGCGCTCGGCTGTGTCGGCATTGTTATCGGCTTGGCGATTATCGAAGAGTTCGATCTGCACGATTTGCCCGGTGTTGTTGCCATAGAGCCAGAACTGAAAAGCGTTATGCCCGGTCCAATCTTGGCTGACCCAGCTTGAGCCATCGCTGAAAGCGTAGGTGAAACCGCCCCAGGCGCCGATATTGTAGTCGACGCGCAAGACCTGGTTGGGCGCGCTTTGATCGGGCAGCGCCAGACCGGTGAAAGGAATGACTTGGGTGACGCCGATGATGGCGTTGGCGGTGCTGTCGCCCCATGGCACAAAGCCAATCGCCGGACCGTCAGCTTGGCTGACATAGACAAGGCCCCGCTCGAAGTCCGCGACTAATACCGGCTCGGCATAAGGCATCGCCGCCAGCAAGGTTTCGTTCAACGCGACCGCTGCCGGTTGCGCGACCGGGAGCGCTTCCGTGGTTTGATCCACAGCCGCCTCTTGCTGCGGCAATTCGGGCAAGCTGACGCCCGGCATGAAGATCAATTCGATATCGTCGATAATGGCGAAGGATCCGCCGGCGCCCGCGGGCAAGCCAAAGGCATAGCCCGATACCGCGTCGAGGTTGAAGCCGTCATCGGGCGCGCCTTCCGGCTGCCAATCACTGCGGCGTTCAAAGTCTGTGAACGGGATCTCGAGCTGCTTCCAGCCATAGGAGTCGTCCTCGAAGCGGGTGAACCAGCGCTCGGCGCTATCACCATTGAGCTCTGCAGCGCGGTTGTCAAAGATTTCGAATTGCACTGCTTGCCCGGTATTGCTGCCCAGGAACCAGAAACTGATGGCGTTGAAATCGCGCCAGTTTCGGCTGGTCCAGTTCTCGCCGTCGTTGAATACATGCGTGAAGCCGCCCCAAGCCGCGATATCGTAATTGACGTTGAGCGCCCGCAGCTCTTGCCCGTTGCGCTTGGCGTCGGTCAGGCGCAGTTCAACGCTGCCGGCGGTATCGCCCCAAGTTACAAAACCGATGTTGTTGCCAAAGCTGTCCTGCGACAGGAAGAGCTCGTCCCTTTCAAAGTCGTCGACCGCCAGGGGATCAACCCCCAGCGTAACCAGCCGCACGTCGTCCAGATAGGCTGTTTGCGCGCCAGTAGCGGCCGGGAAGCCGAAGGCGTAACCGGAAACCTGGTCCAAGCCCAAGCCATCATCGGGCGCGCCACCGGGCTGCCAGTCGCTCCGCCGTTGAAAGCTGCGCAAGGGAATGGTGAAAGCCATCCAACTGTCGTAGTCATCGGTGATGCGATAGTACCAGCGCTCGGCACTATCGCTATTGAGATTGGGATTGCGATTGTCGAAGACCTCTACTTGTATCGTGCCGCCGGTATTGTTGCCATATAGCCAGAAGCTCAGGGCATTGTGGCTCCTCCAATCTTGGCTGAGCCAATTTTCGCCGTCGGTGAAGGCGTGGGTGAAACCGCCCCAAGCGCCGATATCGTAATCAATCGTCAAGACGGTCGAGCTGACATCAACGCGTTCCATCGTCGCCAGACTAAGCGAGACATTGCCGGGCTGGTCGCCCCAGGGCGCGTGACCGATGGCGTTATTGTATCCATCGCGCCCTGCGAAGACCTCGGCCGCTTCAAAGTCGTCAATCACCCGCGCGTCAAGATCTTGCGCCTGCGTCGACCAGAGCGCCGAAACCAAGACAAGAAACAAGAAAAGGAACAAGCGGCGTCGCTTTTTCATCATTTATCCTCCGTCAACTGTTGGTCCTATAGGAAATGCGTTCTCAATATGTCAAACCGTAGCCACATTCCCACAAGGGCGCTTCCGCGCTCGCGCGCAGCGCCGCCAGCGGAATCTGATCCATGGAGCGGGGCCAGCTGAATGGCAGCGTGCCCGTGAAGGGATGGTCGCCGAAGAGCGCATCGGCCAAGCCATGCCCTTCTGTCCCGGGCAGCCAGGCGACGACCAGAGCGTCTATCATGGGCAGCGCCTCTGTGATAATCCGCGGGCGACCCGTGATGAGCAGAACGACCAGTTGATCGCAGCGTTCTCGCACGCGCTGCAGCAAGGCGATCTCATCAGCCCTCAGGGCGAGATCCGCGCGGTCGCCAAAACCCTCCGCATAAGGTTCTTCGTGCAGGGCGACGATAGCGACCGCGGCGCGGCCATCGTGCGCAAATCGCCCGTCCGGCGCATAGTCGATTGCTGTCGAATTGAGGAGGGTCGCGCGCATGCCCGCAAGGATCGTGGTCCCGGTTGTGGTGGCGCCGGCCTCGCCTTGCCAGCTGATCGACCAGCCGCCGCATTGCAAGCCGATATCATCGGCGGCGCGCCCGGCCACAAGCAGGCGCGGCAGGTCCTTGGGCAGCGGCAGCGCCTCTTCATCGTTCTTCAGCAGAACCAGCGATTTGCGCACAGCCTCGCGCGCCACTTGACGATGCGCCGCGCAGCCCAGGCTTTCCAGCAGCGGTTCGCCGCCGATTGGCTGGTCAAACAAGCCCAGCGCCAGCTTGACGCGCAGGATGCGGCGCACCGCGTCGTCAATGCGCTCCCGCGCTATGTCGCCCGCCCGCGCCGCCGCTGTCAAAGTGGCGATGAAGCGGCGAAAATCGTAGGGGACCATGACCATGTCGATGCCGGCCTTCACCGCTTGCACGACGCACTGATGATAATCGGGGTCAAGTTGGTTAATCGCCATCCAGTCCGTGACGATTAAGCCCGCGAAACTCAGCTCGCCTTTGAGCACGTCGCTGAGCAAATAGCGCTGCGCGTGCAGTTTCTCTCCGTTCCAACTGCTATAAGAAGCCATCACAGTCTGCGCGCCAGCAGCGATAGCAGCCCGGTAGGGCGGCAAGTGAGTCGCGCGCAGACAGGCTTCGTCGATGCGCGCGTCGCCTTGGTCTATCCGCCACTGCCCCAGCGATAGATCGACGGCTTGCGGCAGCTGGCTGTCCTGTGGCGGGGCGGTGCTGCCTTGCTGGGGCGCCTGTTCCGCTATGGGGCTTGCCCGCCAGCTGGCGGCGCCATCCGCCACGAAATGCTTGGCGCAAGCCAGCACGCCGCTGTCTTCATCGGCTCGGCAGTTGCCCAAGCCGCGCGTCAGCGCCGCGCCCAGTTCCGCCACCAG
This sequence comes from Phototrophicaceae bacterium, assembly GCA_965232245.1. GTDB lineage: Bacteria > Chloroflexota > Anaerolineae > Aggregatilineales > Phototrophicaceae > UBA6055. The sequence goes on from CBDDPG010000002.1 coordinate 421,726, forward strand.
TTGGCTGTCTTCGCTGTAGCCCTCGTAGGTCCGCCCCCAGCGCAGGTCCTGCGGGACCGATACCGACGGCGCGAAGGTCCAGCGCACCGAGGTGGCGAGCAGCTCTCGCGCTGTTACCCTGCCGATGCGTTCAACCAAGTCGGCATCGCGGCTTGCGCCCAAGCCGATGTTATGCGGGAAAATCACCGCGCCCTTGACATTGTTATGCCCGTGCAGAGCATCCACGCCATAGATGAGCGGTATCGCCAGCCGCGTTTCCAAAGCCGCGTTTTGGAATGCGCAGACCATGGCGCGCCAGTTTTCCGGTGTATTGGGACTGGGATTGCCGCCGCCGCCGCTCAAAACCGAGCCGATGAAGCATTCAGCGATTTGCGCCGGCTCGATGCTGTTGTTTTCCACCATCGTCATCTGACCCGCCTTCTCCTCCAGGGTCATGCGCGACAAGAGATGGTCGATCTTGCGGGCGACTTCCGAGTCTGATAGGGCTCGTTGTCGCTTGCTCTCCGCTGTTGCTGTCATGTGGCTCCTTCAAGTTTGCGCAGTTCGCCGATTGCTCGTTGCGGCTTTCTCAATTTTCTGAACCCGTAGGCGCGACCCTTGAATCGCCCCTACAACAGTCTCATTTTTCGAGTTCGAATTTCCTGCGCGCGCAGGCTTTTCGCCGGTTACGCGCCGAACGGCTATTTGTCAACGCCCGTGATGACGATGCCCTGGATGAAAACGCGCTGCGCCAGGAAGAAAATCGCCAAAGGCGGAATCATCGAGATGATCGCCGCCGCCAGGATCAACTGCGTTTCTGAACTGTAGAGGCCGTTGAACTCCGTCAAGCCAACCGTGATCGGATTGGCGTCGCGATTGCCCGCCAGGTAGATCAGCGGACCGAAGAAATCGTTCCAGGCGAAGAAGAAGTGGAATAACGAGACGGCCGTCAGGGCGGGCACTGCCTGCGGCAAGATGACCGATACAAAGGTGCGGATGCGCCCAGCGCCGTCAATCTGCGCGGCTTCTTCCATTTCTTTGGGAATCGTCAGGAAGTACTGCCGCAGCAGGAAGATATTGTAGGCGTTGCCAAACATCGCCGGCACTATCAGCGGCAGCCAGGTGCCGCCCCAACCCAGCACATTCACAAAGAAAGCGTAGGTTGGCACCAGGGTCACGGCCGGCGGCAACACGATCGTGCCAATCATGACCATGAAGAGCAGATTCTTGAAGGGAAAGTTGAAGCGCGCGAAGCCATAAGCAGCGCAAGCCGAGGCCGCCACCGTGCCAAACATGGTGACGAAGGCGTAGAGCAGCGTGTTGAAGAGCAGACGCGCGAAATCGATGGTACTCCAGGCTTGCGGGTAATTTTCCCACTGTACCGATGTTACCCACACTGGCTCGAGCTGCCGCCAGTTGCCTTCCCAGGCGATCATGCCCGCGGCTGGATCAGCTGGGTCGACGAACTCGCTAGCCCGGCGCCCTTTCTTGACCAGCGCCCAATGGCGGATGCCATTTTCGGTCGGTACTTGCAGCACATCGTAGCTGTCGCCGTCGTATTCATAGGTGATAGCCTCCGAGGGCATGAGCGGCGCGTTTGGATCGGCGGTCTGCGCCTTGCTCTTCAGCGAGGTAATGACGCCATAAGCCATCGGCATCAGATACATAGCCAGGATGACCAGCGCGAAAAGCGTCACCGCCGCTCGCAGCAGCAGGTCGCGCCGCCTTCTAGCAATTTCGTATTCCGTGAACACTTGATTTTTCATTTTCTCAGCCATCATTTGCTCTCCCCGGCATAATAGACCCAGAAGCGGCCAGACCAGAAAAGGAAGATGGTGATGGCGAGACCGATGATAAACATGAACCAAGCCAGCGTTGCGCCGTAGCCCATATTCTGGAAGGGGAAAGCTTGTTTGTAGAAATAGATCATGTAAAAGTTGGTCGAGCCTTCCGGATAGCCATTGCCGCCGTTGAGCACATAGGGCACGATGAAATACTGCAAGAGACCGACCACGCTTAAGATCAGGTTGTAGAAGATGACCGGCGTCACCATGGGAATCGTGACCGACCACAACTGGCGCAGCCAGCCCGCGCCGTCAATCGAGGCCGCCTCATAGAGTTCGGTCGGCACCCCTTGCAAGCTCGCCAGGTTAATCAGAATGGCGTTGCCGATGCCCCACAAGCCAATGAAGGTATAAGCGATGTAAATCAGATTGGGGTCGTCCAGCCAGCGCAAGCCATCCATGCCAACCGCATCTATGCCCGTCAGCGCAATTATCTGGTTCAGCCAACCGGTCTGCGGATTCAAAACGCGCGACCAAATCAGAATCGCGGCGATCAGGGGCACCATCGTCGGCGCGTAATAGAGCGTGCGCAAGACGTTGCTGCCAATCAAGTGCTTTGAATTGAGCAAGACCGCCAGCAGGAATGCCGATACCATGCCGATCGGCAGGGAAATCAACGCGAACTTGAAGGTGACAAAAAGCGCCTCCCAGGTGTTGGGGTCTTCCGCCAGCATGCGCCGCCAATTTTCCAAACCGACAAAGACCGCGTCTTCCGGCGCCGAAAGCACAAAATCGTAGAGCGAAAACAGAAATGAAACGATCATCGGCGCAAAATAAAACAAAGCGAAGCCAATTAACCAAGGGCTGATGAAGAGCAAACCCCACTTCGCTTCGGATCGCTGCGCGCCTGTCAGCCTAAACGCCGCGCGAAGGCTCCATCGCGCTTGACCGCGCGCAGCGCCAAATTCTGAAAACATATCCATGACAATTATCCATGTAATATATGTATAGAGTGAGCCCCGGCGGCGAACGGGTCGCTCGCCACCGGGACAAAATTCGCCGTCAGGGGGCCGTTACATATCAGCGTCAAAGATGGCTTGCAGGTCGGCTTGCAGCGCGGCGAGCGCGGCGTCGACGTCTTCGTCGCCGTTGTTATCGACCAGTTGGCCATATTCGTTATAGCGCGCGCTGGCTTCCAGGAAGCTCGGCATGCCCTCTTCGTGATTGGGGTTATCCGGGTGCTGCAAGCCAGCCAGGACAACATCCCAATTCAAGTTGGCCCAATCAACATTGGGATAGGCTTCGCTCTGCGCCGCGGCTGTGCGCCCGATGAAGTCCTCTTGCAGGCTCAGGCGCGCCGGCATGCCGCCATAGAGGCTGGTCAAGTCCGCCGCGCGCTCGCCCAGCAGGTAGGTCAAGACGGTGAAAGCTGCTTCGGGATTGTCGCTGCTGTTCATCACGCCAAAGGTATCGGCATGCAGCTTGGCGGTGGTGACGCCATTGTGCGACGGCACGGGCGCGAAGTCCCAGGCGGCGTCCAGATTGCCGGTGCCCCAGCCCAGGTACCACAGGTGAATGGTGATCATGCCCATATTGCCGGTATCGAACCAGTTGGCGCTGCCGCCGCCCATGATTTCGCTGCCGCTGTAGACGGCGTTGGGGTAGAAGAAATCTTGCCACATGGCATCGTGATACCAGTGTTCGGCTTCGCGCCAGGCATCGGGAATCACGGCATTGCCAGCGGCATCCACGAAATTGCCAGCGCCGAAGAGCGTGGCCCGGCCGCGCACATCGGTGAATTGCGTTCCATAGCCAAACTGGACGATATTGCCGGTGTCGAACTCGTCCATAGTGGCGTCGTTGCCGTTGATGTCCACCGACAGCGTCATCGCGACATCGCGCAGGGTGTCGGTATTCCATTCGCGCTCATTGCCTTCCCAATCGGTGTAGGCTTCGCCATAAGCGCTGGGCGGGTAGGGAATGCCGCCTTCGTCGAAGAGGTCAACGTTGTACATCATGAAAGACGGGAATACCGCGAAGGGGATGCCCAACTGTCCTTCGCCCTCGACGCGATAGAAATCGATCAGCGCCGGGTCGAAGTCGCTGAGGTCGTAGCCCGTGCTGTCGATCATGGGCGTCAGATCCAACCAGGCGCCCGGGAAGGAAGCGCGGCCGCGGATGCCCATGGGACCAACGATGTCGGGCGCGTTGCCAGCCGCGATCTGCGTGCTCAATACATCATAGGCTTGGGCGTTGTCGACGATCTCCAGCACGAGTTCAATCTCGTCCTGCGAGGCGTTGAAATCCGCCACGATCTCTTCTTGCGCGGCGACTAGCGGCGCATCGGTGCCAGCGCCCAAACCAACGTACCAGCGGATCCTGACGCGGTCCTGCGCTTGCGCCGCGCCAACCGCCAGCGCCAGCAACAGGCTCAATAGGGTGAACAGGGTGACTTTCGTGTTACGCATGTGCTTCTCCTTAAAACGCAACTAAATGAATGGAAACATCAAAAGTGAAACCGATTTCAAAAATCGGTAACAAGAAATTCTCCAAATACTTTCCCCTTTCAACTTGCGATCTTCAATTCAATCGCTTAATTGCGCCGCGCCGCAACTCGCGCGGACAATCAGCTGAACTGGATTGATAAGGTGTTGCGCCGGATGGTCTTGCCCGTTCACGATGATCTGCGCCAGTTTTTCGACTGCCATTTTGCCCGTCGCCGCGATCGGCTGGCGCACGGTGGTCAGCGGCGGGTCGGCCTGTATCGCGGGCGGCAGGTCGTCATGGCTGACGACAGCGATATCTTCCGGCACGCGCAGACCCGCTTCGCGCAAAGCGCGCAAAGCGCCCAACGCCATCGTATCCGAGCCCACAAATACCGCTTCCGGCCCGCGCTGGATCAGCTCGTTCATGGCGGCGTAGCCGCTCTCCAGCGTATAATCGCCGTAGGCGAGCAGTCCCTCTTCAATGGCGATACCGCGCTCCCGCAGCGCCGTCCGATAACCCATTATGCGGTCGTCGCCCGCGGTATTCTGGTCGGAGGCGATAGTCCCGATGCGGCGATACCCCAAGCTTGCCAGGTGCGACGCCGCTAGATAGCCGCCCTTCACGTTGTCGGCATCAACATAATTGACGCCGTCCGCAGCGCTGGGACGTCCGATAAAAACAAAGGGTATTTCCGCCTCTTGCAGCTGCGAGATAAAAGCCTCGCCCTTGTGATCGGCTGTGATGATGAGCCCGTCGAGTAATCCAGCGGCGAGGATGCCATTCAGCGTATCCCGCCCCTGCTTTTCGGTGTAAGAAACGAAGAGCGACAGAATCAAATTGTTGTCGGCAGCGCCGCCGGAGATGGCTTCGGTCAAGGCTGGGAAGTAGGGATCGTTAAAGATCATCCGCGCGCTGGCGGAGATCACCAAGCCGATGATGCTAGATCGATCCGAAGCCAGCAAGCGCGCGATATTGTTGGGCTGATAGCCGGTTTCGCTGATGACCCTTTGTACTTTTTCACGGACATGGGGCCGCACATGTGGGTATTCATTCAGCACGCGCGAGACAGTTGCCTTGGAGACATCCGCCAATTCCGCGATACGCTGAATGGTGAGCTTGTTGCTCATGCGCCGTACTCTTCTTGAAACCGCTTTCAAGAAGTATAAAACAGCTTTTCTAGCTTGTCAAGTTTTTCTTTGAAATGCACTTGTTGGAGAGTGGGCAACTGACGTGAACGCTAGCGATGCGCTGGATGAAATCTTGTCGCGCTGCGCGACGAGAGGTGGCTTTTCTGGCTGCTTGTAGGCAATGCCCTGCAAGCGTTTAGCGCGCCCCGTCAGCACATCGTAAGTTAGTGTAGACACTAATGCAAATGTATAAACAAAGAGGCAGGGCAATCGCATCAAATTATTTTTCAACACAGAGAGCGCAGAGGGGCGCGTAGACACAGCCCACCGACACAGAGTTTAGGAGTTTAGACGACCATTCTTCTAAATCTGCAGCCCGGAATCGGCAACAGTCACCAGCGGAACGCGATTTGTCACCAACAATCACAGCTAAAATGAGATGTTTTTGTTTTTCTCTGCGTTCTTTGCGATCTCTGTTTTGATTTTCAGTTTAGATTCCCGCCTTTTCAGCCGCTATCATTTTGATGCGATTGCCCTAACAAAGAGGAAGAAAAGCCCGATTAGCATTAAAGTTTCCATTAGCTAATTTCCCCGATTTCACACACATATCAGAACAAACTGGAGTCTGATTGGGAAGTACGTAACAAAGAGCCGTGACCAGTCGTACACAGCTCTTGTCACAATATCTTCAATTGACAAATCTCACACAAACAGCGGTTCCAGCCCGCCTTCATCGACCAGCGCGCGCATTTCGTGGTCGGGCGGACGCTGTTCAAAACGATGCGCCGCGTCCAGCACCAGCGGCAGCAGCGAGATATCGCCCACGGTATTGAGGAAGACATCTTCGTTGCCCAAGACCCAATGCACGGCTTTGTCGATGCTGTCTTGGTCGGTCAGCGGCTCGTACCAGGTGGCGTGGCTGCGCCCCTCGCCCGGGTAGGGACGCCGCGTGATGGACTTGATCGTCTGCACGGCGCGCTTCTCCGCCCGGCATATCCGCAGGACTTCTTCAAAAGCGGCGCGATAACTCTCGTTTAGCATCATCGGATAATTATAGGGCAGCAGCACCGAGTCAAAGTCGAAGTGGTTAATGCTCTTCAAGTGCATGCCGGCTATGGCGACATCGTGGCCCGTCACGCCGATGTACTTCACCAGACCCTGCTCGCGCGCTTCCTGCAAATACTTCAGCGCGCCAGCCGGTCCCATCGCCACTTCCCATTCTTCTTCGCCAACCAGGTAGTGCAGTTGGATCAGATCGACCTCGTCAACACGCAGCCGCTTTAAGGAGCGCTCGAACTGGGCTTTCGCTTTGTCGTAAGTGCGCTCGCCCGTTTTGGTGGCCAGGAAAAAGTCGCCGCGGTATTGCTCCATCCAGGGACCGAGTCGCAATTCCGAGTCGCCGTAGCTGGCGGCTGTGTCGATGTGGTTGACGTCATTGTCGATGAGCAGCTGCATTGTGCGGTCGGCTTCGTCCTGCGTGACATCGCTGAAAGCGGCCGCGCCAAAAAGCAAGCGTGTGCTGCGATGCCCGCTGCGTCCGAATTCTTTCTTTGGGATGGCCATGGTTCTTCCTTGTCTACTAAGTCGGCCCCTGCATTATAACGCAATCGGCGCGGCACGGGGATTGCTGAACACTGGATAGGCTGTATAGCTTCTGCTACGGTTGACATGCGGCAGAGACGATATTGACTTTGCACGGTCCTTTTAGCCAAATAGCGCCAGGAAGCGCCCAATAGACGCGCGGAATCCATCTTCAAATGTCCCGCCCAGCGGACGATAAACCGACTCCAGCGATATGGCGCCGTCATATCCATCGTCACGGAGGGCTGCGGCGATCCGCGGCAAATAGGCTGCCATATCTCCGCTGCCCAACTGTTTGCAGGCGACGGTCGCTTTAGCGATTTCGACCGCAACATCTTTGATATGGACGTGGCCAAGGTAGCCGCCGCGCAGCGATTCGTAGCCATCGGGAAAGGGGACTTCCGCGCAATAGAGGCTGTTTGCCGGGTCCCACAGGACCTGCAAGCGCCGCGAACCTAACTCGTCCATCAGCTTGCGCGCCAGGTAGGCCGATGTGATCATGGCGTTGTTGCCTGTTTCCACAACCAAGGTGATATCACGATCTTCGGCGATCTGAACGGCTGGCTCCACCAATGCGCGCAGTTTCTCCCAGGCGCCTTTCGCCACATTCCATTCCTCGGCGCCATGGCTGCCGAACAAGATCATCTCTTTGCGGAAAGCCATGATCCGCACGCGCGGGCAGTCCAGCGCCTGCGCCATATCAATGCAACGCTCCAGCGCGGCGAGCTGCGCTTGATAGTCCGCTGAATCCTTACTTGCGCCGCCTAGCGGCATACCGCCGAAGATATGCCGGGAAATGCAAGAGACCGAAACGTTATGCGCTTTGACCAACTGCTGCACGCGGTTCAGCTCTTGATCGTCAAGATCGCCAACTTCTTTGTCCCAGAGGAATTGCAGCTCGGCCTGCTGCAAGCCAAACTCGTTCATGACGCCCAGCGCATGTTCAAGCTCGCGACTGATGCCGTCTGTGATCACGCCTAGATTCGCCATCCTGACCTCAGGCCCTCCAAACACTTACAGGACGCTTCTTTGTGGTCCCGCACGATCCATCCGCAAGCGTCGCATAGGTTCACCAATGAACTTCTGTGCCAGAGATCTGCTCCAACAACTTGACGATGGACCAGTTGTCGCCATCGGGGTAGAGCGAGACGCCGGCTTGAAACAACTCGTAAGCGGTGCTGGCTGTGAAGAGCGACACGCCGTTTTCCCGCGCCATCGCCATGCTGATGCCCAGGTCCTTGTACATGGTGCCAATGTGGCTGCCCGTGTCTTCGAAGCGCCGGTCCATGATCAGCTTGGCGCAATTCTTGAACAATGGCGTATTGCCGACGTGGGTGCTGCTGAAGACCTCGTAGAGCGTTTCGCCCTTGATGCCGGCTTTCGCGCCCAGCGCCAGCGACTCGAAGATGCCAACAAAAGTGACGCCAATCAAGGCTTGCAGCGACGCTTTCACCGTCTGCCCCATGCCGACGGACGTACCGACATGAAAGATTTGCTCGCCGACCGCATTCAGCACATCTTGATTCGCCGCGAAAACTTCGTCGGTAGCCGCAGCCATCATCGTCAGCGTACCCGCTTCGGCGCCTGACTTGCCGCCGCTGACCGGGCTGTCGACCAAGTTGAGCTTGCCCCCTGCCAATGCGTCGGCAACGGCGCGCATCTCCGCCGGCTCGATAGTGGCGGAGACGATGACGGTGGCGCCTTCAGCCAGCGTGTCCTTCAAGACTTTAACGACATCCAGCACCTGGGCGCCGCTCATGACCATGACAAAGACAACATCCGCCCCAGCCAGGTCGGCCAAGCTTCGCGCCGGACTGCCGCCTATCTCCGCCAGCAGATCCTGCCGGTCGGCGCGAAGATCATAGCCCAGCACCGGAAAACCGGCTTGCAGCAGATTCTTCGCCATGCCTATGCCCATATTGCCCAAGCCGACTACTGCTGTAGTTTTCATTATTTTCTTCCTTAGTATTATCAGGGGCGGCTTGGCCAGTCGCCCCGATCTAATTCTATACAATTTCTAGTCTCTGGTCGGCGGCCGGGCGACCTGCCGCTTATGACCCAGCCAGGAACTTCACGCCCTGCAGCACGCCCTGCTTCTGATCGGTTTCCGTATCATCGTAGAAGTGGTCTTCCAGCTCGATGCTGACGCAGCCGGCGTAATTGTTGTCCTGCAAGATGTTCAGGATGAGCTTCCAGTCGGAAATGCCGTGGCCCGGTATCGTATAGCGCCAGTTCATGCCGCCGTATTTGTAGGGCGCGCCAAAGGTCGCTTCCTGGAGGTTGCCATATTGATAGAGATTCTCGTCGATGATCATGCAGTCCTTGCCATGCACATGGAAAACGTGACTCACGAATTCCTTGAGGAAGCGAATCGGGTCGATGCCCATGCGCACAAGGTGCGAGGGGTCGTAGTTGACGCCCATATTGGGCGAGCCGACCTGCTCGATAAAGGCGCGATAGGTCTCCGGCGTGCAAACCAGCGAGCCGGGACCGGGCCAGCCCTCAATCACCAAGTATGCGTCATTTTCTTCGAAGGTTGGCTTCAGCGCGCTGTAGCTTTCGACCATATAGCCGAAGTTCTCGGCGCGGGGACGCGATGGATCTTCCGGTATCATGCAGATGAAAAAGGTCTTGGCGCCGGCGGCCGCGCAATCTTTGATGTATGCGGCATTGCGCGCGACAGCCTCTGCCCGCGCGCCGGCATCGGGGGACATCATCTCGCCCCCGACGGGCAGATCGGCGCTGCCGACGCGCAGACCGGCCTCGAGCACCGCTTGTGTAGCAATATCGGCATCGCGCCCGAGGTCGATAACCTCCAGATCGTTTGCGACCGCCCAGGCGATCATGCCCTCCAAGTCTTGCTCCCAGCCAAAGTTGCGGCGACGCCAGCCGAGCGGGAAATTGCCAGTTGCTGTCTTCATATCATGCTCTCCTTAGATTGCTTGCGACAATTCGTTCTATCAGTAAAGGCATATCGCTAGCCCGCGCCCAGCGTCGCCACGGGCTGTCCGTTTTTGCTCGCCGACTCGACGATGGCGTCCCAGAGCTTTGCCATGCGCAAACCGACCTCTGGCGGGCAGGGATTCTCGATCAAGCCCGCGCGCACCTGGGTGAACTGCTCCCATGCGCCGCGCATCTTGGGCAGCGCCAGGGGCTTCAATTCCGTTTCGCCGGCGCGGCGGATCAAAAGCCGCTCGCCATAGATGCCGGTGCGGATGACCCCAGCGCTCAGCGCGACAAAAATCTCTGAATCCAGCCCGGGTATCGAATCGCCGCAGCCGTTGATCGTGACCAAGGCGCCTGATTCCAAACGCGCCATCACCACCCCGTCGATGTCGACCGGGGTACCGCGGTTGTCCGTCCAAGCTGCGACGCTGGCAAAGTCCTCGCCCACCAAAGTGCAAAGCGTATTGAGCATGTGCGCGCCAGTATCGAACATAAACCCGCCGCCGGCGACTTCCGGTATTTGGCGCCAGGTGCCCACTGTTCCGGCTTTCCAGCCCTGCCAGACCATACCGGTCACATTCAGCAGCTCGCCCAATTCGCCCGACTGGATCAAGCGCGCGGCTGCGCGGATCTGTGGCGACAAGCCCCCCTGGAAAGCCACGACAAGCAGCTGCCCGGTGCGGTCGCGCGTTTCCATCAGGCTAAGCGCCTCGCCCGCGTTCATCACCATGGGCTTTTCCAATAGCACGTCCAAGCCCGCTTCCATACACATCTTGGCTTGGTCGTGATGCAAGTTGTGCGGCGTGACGATGAAGACGGCGTCGAGCGCCGCGGCATAGCGTTCGAGCATGGCGGTCAGATCAGGTTCGTTGGGCGGCGCCGGCGCGCCCAGTTCCACCAGTAATTCCACAGTATCTTCGTAATTGTTTGACGATGGCTCGCAAATGACGCGCAGGTCGGCGCCGGTTTCGATCATCAAGGGCAAGTGGCGGCGCGCCATCCCGCCAGCCCCGATTAACGCGGTTCTCGTTGTCATGGCTTCACTCGTAAAAGGCAAGAAAATACGCAATGCGGGGGATTGTATCAAGCCCGTTTCGATACGGCTATTCTTTGCTCAGTTGGCAGAGTATCGAATTCGGTTGAATTAAATTACAAGATCCTGACGACCGGCAGGGGCGCTCACTTGACTTATCACCGTCTTATCGCATATATTGTTTCTACATTGGATATACAGGAGGAGATGATGCTGGCTAAAGTTTCCAAGTGGGGCAACAGCCGCGCATTGAGAATCCAAAAGGACATTGCCCTTGACGCCGGTTTAGATTTCGGCGTTGAAGTGGAACTTCGTGTTGTCGACGGTGAATTGCGTGTGATTCCCATTGAAGAACCAAGATACACACTTGAGGAATTGGTCGCCGGCATCACACCAGAAAACCGACACGCGGAATGGGATACAGGTCCTGCTGTTGGTAGAGAGGTCTGGTAGAGCGCGACATGCCTGACGGCGCATGCGCTTACGTAATACACCAAATTTATGTTGCGCTGTATCGTCAATGTAGAAACTGAAGGAGGCAGAGATGCTGACAAAAGTTCAGAAGTGGGGCAACAGCCTTGCGCTGCGAATCCCGAAGGCTTTGGCTGATGAAGCTGGCTTGGAACGCGGCAAGCAAGTCACTATCCGCTATGAAGACGGCGAGCTGCGGATCAGCAAGCGGCGGAGAAAACGCTACGATCTTGATGAGATGCTGGCGAGCGTGCCAGACGATTACGATGAAGGAGAATGGGATACCGGACCTCCGGTTGGCAACGAGGTCTGGTGATAATGGCCTACATTCCCGAACGTGGCGACGTCGTTTGGATACACCTTGATCCACAGGCCGGTCGCGAACAAGCTGGACATCGGCCCGCGTTGATTCTGTCGCCAAAGTCTTTCAACAGAAAGCTCAATGTCGCATTCTGCTGTCCTATAACCAGCCGCGCCAGACGATTTGAGTTTGATATTCCACTACCTGAAGACCTTGATGTTAAGGGAGTCATTCTTTCGCATCATCTAAAATCTCTCGATTGGCGGGTGCGAAACGCTAGGTATATGACTCGGGTACCCAATTATGTAGTTGACAATGTGCTGCTTATGTTGGACTCGATTCTGGATATTCCACAATTGAATTAGTGCGAAGGGCTGTCATTAGCTACCGCTGAACATCAAACTTGCCAGCATGGTTTTGCATAGGCACGCGCTTTGATGTATTCTCCCTCGAAAATCAATAGCATTTACAATTAACGTTACTAGGACAAAGATTGCTCGTTCTGTGAATCCTAGATGGAGCTTGACATGTTCGATTGGACTTACGAAGAACTGCCGCAGCCAACAACAGACCTGGACACCCTGAAATCCAACATCGACGAATTCGGCTACTGCCTGGTGGCGGGGGCAATCGCGCCCGAGCAACTGGCTGCCGCAAAACAGCGGCTGCTGGAGCAAGCCGCGGCCGAATTGCAGGAGGGGCAGGCTTTTGAGGACGGCGGCGCCAAGCAGCAATGGGGCGCCTTCACCGACGAAGAGGGCAATGTCCGGCGCGACGCTTTCTCCGCGAAAGCCGGCGGCGTCAACCAGCGCGTCTGGATGTTGATCAACAAGGGCGCGGTCTGGCGAGACATGCTGTCGCAGCCGACCGTGCGCGCGGTGGTCGGGCATGTGCTCGGCAAGGACTATCTGCTATCCAGCTATGGCGCCAATATCGCCAAGCCGGGCGGCATCGCCATGGACCTGCACACCGATCAATGGTGGATGCCGGAGCCGATTCATCGGCGACCGAATCCGCTGCCGGCCGGCTCTTTGACGCGCGAATTGTCGAACCGCGTGGACGAGCGCCCAGCCATGATCGCGCCGCCGGTGGTGGTCAACGTCATGTGGATGCTCAACGACTTCACGGAAGAAATCGGCGCGACGCGCATCGTGCCGCGCAGCCACCTTTTTGGCCGCCGCCCGGACAAAGTAAAAGATAAAGACGTCGTCAGCATCCCGGCCGAGGGCGCCGCCGGCAGCGCCATGCTCTTCGACGGCCGCATCTGGCACGGCACCGGCGCCAATGTCAGCGACCAACAGCGCTTGGGCGTCTTGACCACCTTCGTCGCGCCGCAATTCCGCACCCAGGTCAACTTCACCATGGCCACCGCGCCCGAGGTGGTGGCGGAAGCGGATGAGGACCTGCTGGCGCTGCTGGGCTTCAAAATCTGGAATGCCTACGGGCGCATCGAGAGTCCGGTGGCGGGGTATATCAAGCAGGGTGAACGGTCGCTGGGCGAGTTGCGGCCGTCATAAGAGGGTGGCGCAATGGCTCAAACAATCGACAAACTCGAGCAAATTCACATCGGCAAAAAAGGCGCCGCGCCCATCGTCGCCGGCGACGATCTCATCGTCGATGTTGACGCGCGCGACTTCATAGCGGGAGGATAGCCGCAATGCCCGATTCAGTTCGCCTGGCTGTCATCAGCTTCGCGCACGCTCACGTTCGCATGTATTGCCGCGCGATCGCCGATTATGATGACGCCCAGGTGGTCGCCGCCTGGGACGATGACCAGGAGCGCGGGCAGACGCATGCCGCCGAGTTTGGGCTGGACTGGCAGCCCGATCTCGATCAAATGCTAGCGCGAGAAGATATCGACGCCGTCTTCGTCGCCAGCCCGACCAACAAACACGCCGAACATGTCAGCGCCGCCGCTGAGGCCGGCAAAGGCGTCCTCCTGCAAAAGCCGATGGCGCTCTCGCTGGCAGACTGCGATGCCATCATTGATGTCATCAAGCGCACAGGCATCAAGTTCAGCATGTGCTATCAGATGCGCGGCGACCCCATCAACCAAAAAATGAAAGCGCTGGTCGACGAAGGCGCGGTGGGCAATATCGCCGTGGTACGCCGCCGTCACGCCATCCCGGCCCTGCTCAACAAGCAATGGGCGGTCCCTGGCAACTGGCATATTGACCCGATCCAGAATATGGGCATGTTCATGGACGACGCCTCGCATGCCGCCGACTGGTTCTACTGGATGCTGGGGCGTCCCGTCAGCGTGATGGCGGAGATCGACAATATCGTCACCGACGCCGCGCCCGATGACAACGGCGTGGCGATTTATCGCTTTGCTAAAGGAGAGATCGGCATCCTCTTCAACAGCTCGACGCAGCTCGCCGCCGAAGCCACGACCGAGATTTACGGCGATGCCGGCACGATCCACCAAAATTACGGCGACGCGCCCTCGACGATTCCGCCGCCGGAAGCGACGCCGCTCAAGCTCTTCCGCGCCGGCGCGCCGGATTGGGAGCGCTTTGATTACCCCTTCGTGCCGCATAGCGCGCGCATTCATGACGTCGCGCGGCTCCTGGTCGATTTCATCAAGGGCGTCGCTCCGCCGCTGGCGACGGCGGAAGACGGCAAGGTCTGCATCGAGATGGTTCTGGGCGCCTATCAGTCGGCGCGGGAGGGGCGGCGGGTGTGTCTGTAAGGGATATGGATCCAAACCGCAGGACAATGGCGAGCTTTGAACACAGAGCATCTTTGCAGTTTGCCGCGCTATTCGCTATACTTGCTTTGCTCGAAAAACTTTCGTATTGCTTGACTTGAAGGAGCAAGAAAATGAATCGCTTCAAACACGCGCTACTGCTTTTCACGCTGCTTGCGCTCATTTTGTCGGTCTTCGGCACCGCCATGGCTGACGAAAAAGTACTGGTGATCGGCTGGTCAGAGAACACCGACGCCTACGATCCGGCCAACGGCTTCACCCATTCCACCCACATCATCAATCACGTCACCTACAGCCAATTGGTCACATTCCCTGACGAAGACGCCAGCCAAATCTTGCCGCAACTGGCTGAAAGCTGGGAAATATCCGAGGACGGCACGGTCTATACATTCTCGCTGCGGCAGGACGCCATCTTTGCCAACGGCGACGATATCACCGCCGACGATGTCGTCTTCTCGATGCAGCGGCTGCAAAACTACAACGGCAATCCGTCATTCCTGGCTGATGGCATCGAGTCCGTAGCAGCGATAGACGACGACACCGTGGTCTTTACCCTGCCCGCCCCTCGTCCTTCGTTTTTGTCCGAGATTACCAGCGGCGTCTTCAGCGTCACCAACGCCGATGTCGTGATGGCGAACGGCGGCACCGATGCGATGGACGCGGCCGAGACCGATACAGCCGGCGCCTATCTGGACAGCACGTCGGCCGGTTCCGGTCCCTATATCCTGGATCACTGGGAACCGCAGAATCGCACCGAATTGGTCCGCAACGAGAATTACTGGGGCGACCAACCCTACTTCGACCGCGTGATCTTCATCCACATGCCGGAAGGCGCCACGCAAAAAGCCGCGCTGGAAGCTGGCGATATTCATCTGGCTTTTGACCTCAGCCCCGATCAAATCGTCGGCTTGGAAGGCAATGAAGCGATCGAGATCTATCGCGGACCCAGCACCCTGACCCACTTCGTGATCATGAACACCGAAGAAGAAAAGAGCGGTCCCTTCGCCAACCCGACCGTTCAACTTGCCGTGCGCTATGCCCTGGACTATGAAGGTTACAAGACGCTCTGGGGTGGCGTAACGCCTGGCACCAACATGTGGGTTGGCTTCTTTTCCGCCTTTGGCGAAGACCGCGCCTTCTCCCGCGATTTGGACAAAGCGCGCGAATTGCTGGCGGAAGCCGGTTACGCCGACGGGCTGGAAATGGAGCTTGAATACCCCGATATGGTCTATGGCGGCGTCAGCTTCAACACCAATGCCCAAAAGATCCAAGCAGACCTGGCGGAAGTCGGCATCGACGTTACGCTGGTGCCAGGCGAAATCCAAGTCGCGCTGGAGCGTTACCGCAGCGGCGAGCACGGCGTCGGCTACTGGCTCTGGGGTCCCGATATCCTTGACCCGCTGGACTTCCTCAGCTTCATGCCGCCCGGCAAGGTCGCGACCGAGCGCAACAACTGGCAGTTGGAGAGTTTGCCACAAGATATCCAGGACATGATCGCCGCGGCCAAGGTCGCCAGCAACCCGGACGATCGCATGGAGCTCTTCACCGCGCTGCAGGAATACACCCAACAGAACGGTCCCTTCGCGCCCTTTAACGTACCCGAAGTCGCGACTGCCTATCGCTCCGATCTTCAGGGTTATATCTGGCATCCGCACTGGCTGCTGGATGTTTCTATCTTGAGCATGATGGAGTAGCGCCTCATCCCCATTGCTCTAGCAAGCTGTTCGGGCGACCCTGTGGGTCGCCCGTTTTTGTCTCAGCCGATGTGATGTATTAAGCAATACCAAGAAAATAACGTAGATTCACCACAGAAGTGAAACCAAGTTAGTCGTGTAAAAATTCATGAAATCTTTTTGTAGGACCACTACAAATTGCCCCCGATTGCTCTAATGACGCGCATTACATTCCCGCCATTCAGTCCTCATCACTTCGAAGCGGCTGCAAGAGTCCCGCCAGATTTCCCCCCATGACTTTGTCCATATCAGACGAAGCGATAAAACGACAATGATGCCGGACGATCTCGATGGCATGACGATGACTGTAGTACCAGCGGCAAACGGGATAATCCGAGCCCCACAGCAGGCGCTCTGCCCCATAGCGCTCGTAAATGCCGCGCAGCATCGGCTGTACATCCGCCAGGGGGAAATCCCATTTGGGCTGCGTTGTGCCATTGTAGAAGCCGGATACTTTGATATAGACATTGTCGCAGGTCGCGGTTTCCAGCGCCTCCGCCTGCGTCTCCGGCTCATTGACCTTGGGATGCCCCAGATGATGAATCAGGATCGTCAGCTGGGGCAATAGCGCCGCCAATTTGCGGATATGCGCTTGATGCTGTGGCAGGCAATGAATGCTGGCGATCAAGCCGTGGCTGGCCGCGACCTCGAAGAAAGCTGCTCCAGCTGCCGAATACAGCCAGGCGCCTTCTGCGGCGTCGTCCCGCAGATAATGCGTGAAGCCGATCGGCTGCCAGCGTTCGACCGCGCGCTCCAGGCGTTCCGCGGCGCCAGCGCTGTGATAGCTGTCCTTCCAGCGGCTGTCGACATCGACCAGGTATGCGAAGCGGTCTCCGTAGGCGCGCGCTTTCTCGTGAACATACTGATTGTTGTCGGGGTTGCCCTGGATCTCGGCGCAGACGATTAGCGCCTTGTCCACGCCATTGTTGTCCATCTCATAAGCCAACTGCTCGATGCTGCCGCGGGTATCGCGGTCGGGCGCGCAGCGGTCGTAGGGCCAGGTCTGCCAAGCGTGGCAATGGGAATCAAAGATCATGATGGCGCATCCGTATAAAGTTCCTCCAGCGTAACGGCGGCGCCCGTCCGCGCGGCCGAGCGGTAGGCGGCCTCCAGCAATTCCACCGCGCGCCAGCCGATAGCGCCGGAACAGTGGTTTGCGGCTGCCCCCGTGATGACATCGGCGAAATTGTGAATAGGACCGTAGAAGTAGCGCTTTTCCGCCGCGTTGGCGTCCGTCCCAGCGTCGATAGATTCTCTGCTGCCGTCTGCGCGCCGCACCTGAAGGGTTCCGGCTGTATCGTCGATATCCAGCCAGCCCCGCTCGCAGAAGATGGTCAAGCGCGTGCTTTGCCCCCCGCCGCTGACATGCCCCGTGCCGCCGAATGCGCCCAGGGCGCCGTTCTCAAATTCGACCGTGCAAGCCACAAGCAGATCAACAGGCAGACCGTGATATGCCATGCGCGCCTGCACCCGGCGTATGCGCGCTTCGGTTGTGTAAAAGAGCATGCTGGCCAAATGCGTCAACTGCAATTGACCGTGCCCGCCGCCGGAACGGACGGGATCGCCGTAGACATCGCCGGGACGGTGCAAGTCGCCTATCGTAACCTTGTCGATGCCTGCCAGCAAATTGGAAACGGGCCGCGAGAACTGCGCGTCCAGATATTGGATCGCGCCCAGTTCGCCGCTTTGCAAAAGCTCGCGGGCGCGCACAGTGCAGGGTCGGTAGGTGTGGTTGTATCCCATGACGATTTGCTTGCCTTGCGCTTTGGCGAGCCGCACAAGATGCCGCGCTTGGGCGGCATACAGGGTCATGGGTTTCTCGATGAAGACGTGCAGCCCCGCTTCCAGGCATTGTCGCGCGGCGGCGTAATGCGCGGCGTGATGGGTCGCCACCACAGCCGCGTCCAGCTTTTCTTCCCGCAACATGATTGCCAGGTCGCTATAGGTGGACTTCACCTTGAAAAAATCCGCCGCGCCCCGGGCTTTAGCTTTGTCGATGTCGCAGATGGCTTCGACCCGGATATCGTCGCGGGCGACCAGAGCCGGCAGGTGATTGGCGGTGGCCCACCAGCCGCTGCCGATGATTGCGACGCTGGCTCTTTCGCTCATGCTTATCCCCAGTAGCGGCGGTGCTAGCCGTAGGTTCGCAAGGTGACATCCGCTTCCGCCGGGCCCGAATAGGGGCGGATCCATTCGGCTTTGATGTGCATGCCAAAGCCGGGCGCGTCATTGGGTATCAGTTTTCCCGCGGCTGGCATCGCCATGCCCGGGATGGGCTGCAATTCCGCCAGCGGTATGCCCGGGTCGGTGCCCAGCCAATACTCGGCGAAGGGCGATTCCGGCATAGCCAGCGAGAAGTGCTGCCCGAAGGGCGAGTTGCAGCCGCCGTGTAATATGGTCGGGATGCCAGCCGCTTCCGCGATCGTGTAAATCTTGAGCGCCTCGCTTAATCCGCCGCACCAGCTGATATCGGGCTGCGCGACATCGATGGCGCGGTGTTCGATCAACTGACGGAAGGCGTGACGCCCGTGATGATCTTCGCCGGTGGCGATGGGCATCCAGGGCAGGGCCCGTTTCAGCGCGATGTGACCTTCCAGATCGGGTGGGATGAGCGGCTCTTCCATCCAGCGCAAATGATAGGGGCGCAGCCGCTCCGCCATTTGCACGGCGAAGCTCAAGCTGTAAGCCATCACCGGGTTGATCATCAGTTCGGCGTCGGCGCCGATTTCTTCGCGGGTCGCGGCGACTTTTTCTTCCATCTGGTTGAGCGCGGCGATGCCCATCTCGTAGTGCGCCTGATTGGTGAGCTTGAAGCGCTTGAAGCCGAGCTCCTGCGCCCAGTCGATGTCGTCGCCGGTGGCATAGAGCGGGATGGCGTCGCGGCTGGGCCCGCCGATGAGCCGATAAACCGGTTGACCCAGCAATTTGCCTTTCAAATCCCAAAGCGCCAGATCGACGGCGCTGCGCGCGACATCGGCATGGCCCGCGCTGCCGACGCGCTGGGTGGCGCGCCACATCAGGTCGTTCAAATGCTCGATGGCGAAGGGGTCGCGGTCCTCTAACAGCGGCGCGTAGATATCGTCGATGATGGCGGCGGTGGGCCGCCCAAAATAGCTGCGCCCCAAGCCCCAGGTCCCGTCTTCCGCCGTCACCTGCGCCCAGACCGCGCCGCCTTGATTGCCGGGATAGTTGCCGGGCTGCCCATAAAACTCCCCGCGATATTTGCTGATGGGCATGGCGACAGGGGTCGTCTTGCTCCAGGATGGGCGGCGCGCTTTGCTCTTGGGCGCGGGCTTGGGCAAATCGACATTGACCGCGCGCAGTTCTTTGATCTTCATTCCGCTACCTCAGATGTCTGTGCTGATAAACAGATGGCTCACCGCCGCCAGCGCCTGGTCCAGTTCGCGCCGATCAGCCGCGTCCAGCGGCCGCAGACCCGGTTGACGCAGGGCGCTGCTCGTCAAGATGCCGCGCCGCACGAGAATCTCTTTGACCAGCGGCAAGCGCAAATTCAGGTTCAAGAGGATGAGCGGCGCTATCTGGTTGAAGATTTCCCGCGCCCGAGCCTTGTCGCCGGCTTGATAGGCGCGCCAGATGCGCACATGAATGTCGACGATCTCTACCGCCGGCATGAAGCCCGTGGCGCCGCGATCAAGCTCCGACAGCATCCAGCGGCAGAATCCGCCGCCGAATATGCCCCAGCAACCGGGAATCCGCGCTGCCACAAGTTCGCTGATGTGGTGGGCGCTGGGATCCATTTCTTCTTTGATGTAGTGGATATGCTCCACCTCGGCCAGCAGGCGCTTGAGAAAGGCGATATCCATACCCGGTCCCAGGGGCGCATGCTGGATGATAACGGGGAGCTGCGCCGCCGCGGCGATGCGCTTGAAATAATCGAAGATTTGCGCCGGCGCCGCGACGGCGACATAAGGCGGCATGGCGATGACGGCGTCGGCGCCGACATGCGCGGCATGCGCGGCTTGCTCAACCGCAATCGCCGCCGAAGCCCCGGCCACACCGGCGATGACCGGCAGCCGCCCAGCCGCATGATTGACGATAAAGTCTAACAGTTCTCGCCTTTCCTGGTCGGAAAGGAACATGAATTCGCTGCCCAAGACCGGGAAGACCAGCCCGTCGGCGCCGGCTCGCAGGCAGAATTCGATCTGCCGTTCCATGCTCGCCCTGTCAAAGGCGTCGTTCTCGTCGAGCGCCGTCTGTACAACCGGCAAGATGCCAGCCAATCGCTCAGTCATTTTCCTTGGCTCCTCGCTTTCGCGGCGGATGATTCGCAGAAGAACGCGTTCAACTCGGCTGTCATTGATCAAATGCCGCGTTTGATACTTTAGCGGAGAATTGCTCATCATACAAAACACAGCGCGCGCGATGGCCGCGGTCTATGTCAATCTCCTTGGGCGAAACCAAATCGCAGATTCCCGGCTGAAAACTGTCGCAGCGCGGATGGAAGAGGCAGCCGGAAGGGCGATGCAGAGGATTGGGGATGGCGCCCGCGATTGATTGCAGCCGCTGTCCGCGGCCGGCCCCGGTCTGCGGTATCGAATTGAGCAAGGCTCTGGTATAGGGATGTTTTGGATCCTCGAACAAGGTGATGACATCGGTCGATTCCACCACTTCCCCCAGGTACATGACTTCAACGCGATCGGCGAACTGCGATACCACGCTCAGGTCGTGGGTGATGAAGAGAATCGCCATATTGAATTCGCGCTGCAGGTCATAGAGCAGGCGCAGGATCTGCGCTTGCGTTGTTACATCCAAGGCGGTGGTTGGCTCATCGGCGATCAGCAATTGCGGTCGGCAGGAGAGCGCCATGGCGATCATGGCGCGCTGCAGCATGCCGCCGCTCAACTGATGCGGATAGCGGTGGATGATGCGCGACGGGCGCGGCATGCCAACCCGATTGAGAATATCGAGGGTTTGCGCTGTCGCGCTGGCTTGGTTGATGCCTTGGTGCAAGATAATGGCTTCGTTGATTTGATTGCCGATGGTATGCACCGGGCTGAAAGTGGCCATCGGTTCCTGGAAGATCATGGCGATGTCCGCGCCGCGGATAGCGCGGATCTCGGGACCCTTCTCCTCTAGCGCGGTCAATTCGATCGCCCGCCCGTCGCGATAATAGTTGACCCGCCCCTCGACGATGCGGCCCGGCGCGGGCACGATGCGCAGAATGGCTCGCGCCATCACCGACTTGCCGCAGCCGCTTTCGCCAACGATGGCGACCGTCTCGCCCCGCTTGATCTCGAAGGAGACATCGCGAACCGCCTCGATGAGACCTTCATCGGTAGCAAAATGCACTTGGAGCTTCTTGACTTCGAGCAAAGCTTCCATAGTCATAGCGCTCAGGCGGTGGCCGCCGGCTGCGACAGCTCCGAAAGATTCAGTTCGCCGGCGAAATGACAGCGGGCATGATGGCGCGGCGCGGTTGCCCTCATGGCCGGCGCCTCGTGGCGGCAGCGATGCTCGGCAAAGCGGCAGCGCGGATGAAAGACGCAGCCCGCAGGCGTATTGGCGGGGTCGGCGACATCCCCTTCCAGCGGCACGGGAAGTTGTCGCAAGCGTGGATTCAATTGCGGGATCGCCGAGCGCAGGGCGGCTGTGTATGGATGCTGCGGGTCCTTGAATAGGGTGGCGGTATCGGCGGTTTCGACGATCTTGCCGACGTACATGACGGCGACGCGCTCGCAGATATAATCGACCACGCTGAGATCGTGAGCGATGAAGAGATAGCTGTAGCGGAACTCCGCTTGCAGGTCGCGCAGCAGGTTGAGTATCTGCGCCTGCACCGATACATCAAGCGCGGATACCGGTTCGTCGCAGATGATCAAGCGCGGGTTGAGCGCCAGGGCGCGGGCGATGCCGATGCGCTGCCGCTGACCGCCGCTGAAAGCGTGTGGATAGCGCGACATGTGCTCGGGCCGCAGCCCGACAGATTCCAGCAGATGAGCCACGCGCTCTTCAAGTTCCTTGCCGCGGCAGATCTGATAGTTGCGCATCGGTTCGCCGATAATCTGGCGCAGGGTCATGCGCGGGTTCAAAGACGAAAATGGGTCTTGAAAGATCATTTGGATATCGCGGCGATAGGGCAGCATGTCCGGCTCGGGAATGCGCGCCAGGTCCACCGCGCCGCCCGCGTCGTCGTATAGCAGGATCTTGCCCGCGGTCGGTTTGTAGGCGCGGACGATGCAGCGCGAAACGGTCGATTTGCCGCAGCCGCTTTCGCCGACCAACCCCAGGACTTCGCCTTCGTGGATGGTCAGGCTAACATCGTCAACGGCTTTGATATGCCCGACCGTCCGCCCCATGACGCCGCGCTTGATAGGAAAGTGCATCTTGAGGTTTTTGATTTCCAGCAGCGGTTTTTGCTCGGGCATGGTCATGTCGTTCCGCTTAGGCATAGGGATCGGCGGCATCGCGCAGGCCGTCGCCGACAAAGTTAAAAGCCAGCACCGTGATAATGATGGGCGCCACCGGCAGCAGCAGCCAGGGCGTCAAGGCGATGGCGCTGAGATTCTGTGTGCCGTCGAGCAAGGTGCCCCAACTGATGGTCGGCGGCCGCAGCCCCAAACCCAGAAAGCTGAGCGCCGTTTCGCTGAGAATCATGATCGGCAGCGCCAGGGTCAGCGCGGCGATGAGATGACTGATGAAGGAAGGTACCATGTGCCGATAGATGATGCGAAAGCGCGATGTGCCGATGGTGCGCGCCGCCAGGATAAAATCTTCGTTGCGCAGCGACATGAACTTGCCGCGCACGACGCGCGCCACTTCGGTCCAGCCGATGAAGGACAAGATGATTGTGATGCCAAAATACATCTGTAGTTGAGTCAAATTGCGGGGCAGCGCGGCGCTGAGCGTGAGCCAGAGCGGGATGGTGGGGATGGAACGCAAAACTTCGATCAGGCGCTGAATCGCGACATCCAGCCAGCCGCCGTAGTAGCCCGAGACGCCGCCGAGCAAGATGCCCAGTATCAAACTCAGGAATACGCCGACCAAGCCCACTGTCAGCGAGATTTGCCCGCCGTAAATAATGCGCGAGAGCATGTCGCGCCCCAGCAGGTCCGTCCCCAAGAGGAAGAGCGGCAGCTGCGGGTCCTCCGTGCCGATAAGATGAATATCGCTTTCGATAAAACCAAGAATCAAGTAGGGATCCCCGCGGACGAAGAAGCGCAGTTGGTATCGGTCGTCGGCGCTGACGCGGTAGAACTTGCGCAGGGTCTTGGGATCGCGTTCGCCGACGTATCCATAAACGATGGGCGGAAAATGGAATCCCGTCTCGTCCAAGAAGACCAGCGGCTGGGGCGGGGCTTGGGCGAATTGCGCGTCTACGCGCGCGGGATCGCGCGGGGCGAAGAAACCGGCAAAGAGCGCGACAAAGTAGAAAAGCAGCAGCACAGCCAGGCTGATCATGGCGGCGCGGTGCTTGCGGAAGCGCCACCAGATCAACTGCCACTGCGAAGCGGTCAGTTGGCGCTCCTCAGCCTTCTTCGGCGCGTCGTCGCTCATCGGTCGAGATCCTAAAACAGTCATCTAACCCTCAATCGAGGCGGATGCGCGGATCCACCAGCACCAGCAAGATATCGGAAACCAGTGTGCTTACGAGTGTGAAGAGGCTCAGCATCAGCAAGAAACTCCCCGCCAGGAACATATCTTGCTGCAGCAGGGCGTCCAGCATGAGCGGTCCTGTCGTCGGCAAGTTGAGCACGACCGAAACGATGGTCGCGCCGGAGATCATCCCGGGCAAGATCGTCGCCAGTGAGCTAATGAAGGGGTTCAGCGCCACGCGCACCGGGTACTTCCAGATCAGGCGGCGCTCGCGCAGACCTTTCGCCCGCGCCGCTTCGACGTAGGGTTTGTTCAATTCATCCAGCAGGTTGGCGCGCATCGTGCGGATCAAACCAGCCGTTCCCGCTGTGCCCAGCACGACAATCGGCACCCACAAATGAGACAGGAAATCGAGAAATTTCTCGATGCTCCAGGGGGCGTCGCGGAACTCGCTGGAAAATAGACCCCCCATCGACACGCCGAATACCGAAAAGCCGATCCACATCAGCACCAGCGCCAGCAGAAAATTCGGAATCGCGAGCCCGATAAAGCCCAGAAAGCTGAAAAAATAATCGAAGGGCGAATACTGGTTGGTGGCGGAATAGATAGCGATAGGGAAAGCCAGGGCCCAGGTGAAAAGCAGCGAGCCGAGAGAAATGGCCAGGGTCCAGCCCAGCCGGCTCCAGATCAATTCGGAGACGGGCCGGTTCCAGTTGAACGAGCGTCCGAAATCGCCCTCGGTGACGATGTTTGTTATCCAGCGCGTGTATTGCGCCAGAAAGGGTTGATCCAGCGCATAACGCTCGCGCAGCAGCGCCTCGGTTTCCGCATCAACCGACGAGCCGCTTTCCTGCATGCGCAGGATCAGCGTATCGAGATAATCGCCCGGCGGCAACTGGATCAAGAAAAAAACCAGGATCGAGATGAAGAGCAGGGTCGGTATGAAGAGCAGGATGCGGCGAAGAATAAAGCCCAGCATAGGGTAAATTACACGTGCCAGCTAAGGATGCGCGAAAGTGACAGGTCCGCGTAGCCAGGCAAGCCTACGCGGACCTGTCGAGAAGGTCTATTCAGCGAAGTACCATTGCTCGGGATGATGCGGTCCCCAAACCCAGAATTCGACGCTGACGATGTCCTCTGGTCCCGGGACATTGCGCAGATCCTCGTGGAAGACGATGGGGCGCGGCATCAAGCCTACCGTACCGATGACCCACAGGTTTTCGGCATTGGCGCGCATGATCTCCCGGCCCAGCTCCAGATAGCGCTCTGTGCCGCGCGGCACCTGCATCCATTCATCTACCGCTTCGTAAAGGCGGCGAACGACCTCGGGCGGCTCATCGCCCTGTTCCCCGCCGGATTCGTACCATTGGTACCAGCGCAGACCGCCGATGGGCGTGGTGGGCCAGTGGAAGGGCGGGCGATAGCGAATCGGCGCGTTGTTGCGGCTGAAGACCTCGGAAGAGCCGCCGATCGCCCAGGAGCCCATATCAATGTCATTTGCCCGCAGACGTTCGCGGAAGAGCGTGCCATCGATGGGATCCAGCAAGAGATCCACGCCGATCTCGGCCCAATAGGCTTTGATCAGCTCAACCAGTTCCGTCCGCCAGGGACCGCTGCCAAAGGGCGCGCTGAAAGTGATCTGGAGCGGCGCGCCGTCCGGGCGCATCCGCCAACCATCGTCGCCGCGCTCCAAGCCCATCTCGTCCAGCAGGGCGTTGGCGCCAGCGACATCGTATTCAATCGCGTTCTCGTCGATGCCCTCTTCGTAGAATGTGGCGGATGGATCGAAGATCGGCTGCCGTGGCTTGCCCTGGCCCAGGAAGACCAGTTCTTGTACTTCGGCGCGGTTGATGGCGATGGAAAGCGCCCGACGGAAGCGGATATCGTTGAATATCTCGCGCAGGACCGGATCTTTGTGCGTGAAGTTGAGGACCATGCCAAATTCCGAGGCTCGCAAATCGGGGTGCAAGTTCACCACATAGCCATTGGCTTCGGCGTTTTCCGCCAGTAGCGGAAATTCGGAAATGTTGCGCCCGAAGCCCGCGTGCGTGATGTCGCCGGATACGATTCTGGCGACCAGCACCTCGGTGCTGGGCGCGGTGAGCCGCAGGAAATAATCGGCATAAGGCAACTGATTGCCTTCGGGATCGACCACGTGATAGTAGGGATTCCTGACGAAGGTATAGTTGTTTTCCGAATCCGTACTCTCGTAGATCCAGGCGCTCAGCACCGGCAAGTCGGGGTCCTGCACCGAGAAGTAGGGATCGGCCGCGGTGCCGCCCAGCAGCTTGGCTTCAAAGAGTTCGTGCCAGAAGTCGTAGCCCGCTGCCTGCGCCAGTTCATCCGCGTTTTCGTTGTAATCAATGTGGAACTGGCTCAAGTAGTGCTTGGGCAAGAAGGGACGGAAATCGGTAATGGTATCCAAAACGCGCACGAAGGGTTCGGGATAGTGGAAGGCGAAATTGTAGTCATCAAGGACTTCCAGATCGGCATGTTGCCCGCTAGCCAGGATGCCGTTGTCGGTATTTGCCAGGAAGACATCGTCGTTCTTGACCACGGCGTCATACCAGAATTGCACATCCTCGGTGGTCAGCGGGGCGCCATCGGACCAGCGATGCCCCTCGCGCAGCTTCACGGTGAAGGTCAGGGCGTCGTCGCTGAGCGTGTAGGATTCCACGATATCGGGCACGATATTGAAGTTGAAGTCGAATTGCGCGACGTTGGCGTTCAAGACCGAGCAGGTTTCCGGATCGCAAGCGACTTCGTCGTTCCAGATGCCGATGATGGTACCGCCATACACGCCGATGTTGTCGCGCGCTTCCTGGACATAGGGCTGGGCGGGCAAGCGCTCGTCAACCGGGGGCAATTCGCCGGCGGCGACCTGTTCCGCCAGCATCGGCGCTTCGCTGTACATGCCTTGGCTCGAAACGATACCGACAGCCAATAGCAGGGATAGCAGGGCAAGCAAAACCATAAACCGTCTGAACATGATTATCTCCTTAGTATAGTTTTCAGAAAATCGGACTGCATTCAGTGTAGCGCAAGAGAATAGATTATCGCAAAAATTCGGGGAGGGGCGCGCCGGGACAATCGCTTCAAATAAATCACCACAAAAGTAATTCCAAGTTTGTCATGCAAAACTCGTCAAAAGGACTAAATGTAGGGGCGACATACCATGTCGCCCGAAATCAACGACGCAGCAACGTCGGGCGACCAGATTGACTCCGTTGAAATTCTACCCCATCCCCCGGCCCCTTCCCCGAAGCATCAGGGAAGGGGAGTCTTATGACCTGTATTGAGCCGTTAAGCCCCTCCCTCTTTATGGGAAGAATCCCACGAAAACGGGGGACCGAGGGGGCATAGGGCGTTGGGGTGGGGGTAAATCAAGTATTTCAACAGAGTCAGATTGGTCGCCCCTACAGCATCCTAATTTTTTCATTACTTTCTTGGAATTACTTCTGCGCGCTCTGTTTTAATTTTCAGTTTAGATTCCCGCCATTTCGTCTGCCATCATTTTGATGCGATTGCCCTGGGAGGGCTTCAGGCGACCGGGTAGGCGATGGTCGTGATCAAACTTTCGATCTTGCCGCCGCTGGCGTACATGCGCGAATACTGCACGGTAATCGGCACATCGCTGCGGATGCGGATGCCATAAGGCACATCAAAGGGTATCTGACAGCCGGCGATTTGCTCGGCTTTGTCGAGGCGGATATGCGGGCAGCGCTTGGCGGGCACCGTCACCTGGATGCCCTCGACAGCCTCGCGATCCTCGAAATAGAAATCGAAGATCAGGTTGGCGTCGTCGACGGTGGTATTGAGCACACAGACGGATTCGTGATTCTTGTTGATGGGGTCATCATCGGCCGGCGCGGCCAGGTAGGCGTCCGGGATGAGCCAAGTCAATGCGCCATGTGTCGGCATCGGTTCTCCTCCTTACAATGTCGGGGTAGTAGAGGATATTCTAGTGGGTCTTGCTGTCTTCGACAAACAATTGCCGCCGGTAAATCTCGTCGAGCCGCTGGTAGAGATGCTGAACTTCCTCGTCCGGCAGATGGGTGGCTTTGCCAAGCTGAAGCGCTCCGGCGAAGATCCTCGCCGCCTTGACCGCCATGGCCGTGATATTCAAGATTTCGCTCGGACTATCGCCGAGGGCGATCATGCCATGATTTTCCAACAAGATGAGCTTGGGGGCTGCGCCATGAGCCGCCATAAAACCGCGCACCCGCTCCCGCATGATCAGCGCCAGTGGCACGCCCGGATCGGCGTAAGGCACGAGGGCGGAGACGGGACCGCAGAGCACGACCTCGTCGGGGAAGCGGCGCTGACGCGCGAAAGCGGCCGCGTGTTCTGTGCATAGAACCTGGTTGACGGCGGTCGGGTGGGTATGCCCGACATAGCGTGAGCCGCATTCATGCAGCAGCATGGCATGGAAGCTGGCTTCGATGGAGGGGCTGGCGCCGCTCGCCCCGTCGATGATTGCCGCCCCCGTCTGGGCTTTCTGCTGGCTGAGCGTCGCCGGCGCTTCGTCCAGCAGCGCTAGCATCGGCGCCAGGCGCAGCGCGACGAAGCCGTCGGCGGCGATATTATGCATCTGTTGTCCGCTGGCTTTGACGGCGAAGGACTCGGCGTCGAGCCGCATGGAAGTGTTGCCTTCGCCGATGATGACATAGTCCTTGGCGGGTTCGCCCAGAGCGCGCGTCATGTCGATGAGGCTGTCGAGTGGATTGGTCATATTTTTTTCCCCCACACTAAGTCCCTCCCCCAAATGAGGGAGGGACTTTGATAACCCTAGCACGGTAACGCGGTGCTCCCCTTCCCTCTTGATGGGGGAAGGGGTTAGGGGATGGGGGTGATGGCTTAAAAGTCGAAGTCGTTGATATTGTCCGCCGTGAAGGTGAAGGGTGGACCAAGCAAGACTTCGCTGCCATTAACGACCGTGAGATCGCCCAAGCGTCCGGCCGAGACCGTCGCATCGCCGGGCTGGAACTCGCCATCGACAACCGCGCGCATGACATAAACCGCGGCATAACCCAGGTCGACCGGGTTCCACAAAATCACATCGCGGACGCAGCCATCGTTGACATAGGGCTTCATGGCATTGGGCGTCGCCAAGCCGACTACGGCGATATCCTCGCAGAGGCCTGCCTGCTGGACGGCGTCGGCGCTGTTGGGCGTGGCCACCGAGGTCATGGCGAAGATGCCATCCATGTCCTCGCCGTACTTGTTGATCAGCGTCTGCGCCTGCTGGAAGCTAAGCGGGGCGTCTTCCCCGGCTTCGAGGGTCTCCAGCCATTCCATATCAGGATAACATTCGCTGGCGTAAGCCCACATCTCGGATATCCAGCGCGCTTGATTGGGCGTGGTGAAAAACGAGGTGACGATGCCGAAGGAAGCGTCGTCGCCCATCTGGTCGGCCAAGCTGTCGACCAGCGCCTTGGCGATGCCGTTGAACTCGGCTTGGTTGACGAACCATTCGCGGGCGTCCGGCTCGCTATTGGCGTCATAACCGACGACATGGATGCCGGCTTCCAGGGCCTTGCGCAGGACTGGCGAGATGGCGACTGGATCATTGGCGGCGAACAAGACGCCGTCGACGCCCTGAGTGATATAGCTGTCGATAACCTCGATCTGCAGGGCGATGCTGTCAGTTGTCGGCGCGTCTGTCGTTACATTCACGTTGCCCAGCTCTTCGGCGGCTTGCTGCTGTCCCAGCGTGGTGGCGGCGAAGTAACCGATGCCGACCAGCTTGGGCACGTCAACCAGCGTGATGTCCATGCCAGCCATGTCCATCATATCGTCGCCCATCATGGCCATGCCGCCGTCGTATTCCATCATCTCCATGTCTTCTTCCATGTCGCTGTCCTCGTCGTCCATCATCTCGTCGCCCATGCCACAGGCCAGCGGATTGACATCGAGGTCGTCGGCGCCGTCCCAGCGGTCTTGCACATCACCAAGGCTAATATCTAACGCAACGGACTAAAGCTCTGGCAGTACCTGAGAAAGCCCACGGACCTCCCGTCACAATGTACATTGCTTCTTCACTATCGTACCAACTGTCGAGGAATATGTCATTTCCACTACAGCCTTCGGGGTGATTTGGATTTCGCGCTCTTAATCTTCTACGAGCATCAACCTTAGCAGCGGCAATTGCTGATTCCTGGCTATTGCCATTTCCACCCCCTTTCTCAGTACGGACATATATGAATGGCGTCCGGGTGGGCATGGGAGTATTGGTTGGCACATCTGTAATTGTCGGCTTGGGTGTGTTTGTTTTGGTCGGCGTGGGCGTGTTGGTTTTAGTCGGCTTGGGCGTGTTGGTTTTAGTCGGATCAGGTTTCTTGGTATTTGTCGGTTTCGGCGTGAATGTTGCTGTCGGTGGCACTGGTGTCGCAGTTGGCGGTATCGGTGTCGGCGTCAACGTATAGGTGGGCGTGAAGGTCGGCGTATCCGTCGGAATTGGCGTGAATGTGGGTGTATCGGTAGCTGTAGCTGTTGGCGTGTTGGTAGGAGTGAAGGTCGGCGTATAAGTTGCCGTATTTGTCGGCGTATCAGTTGGTGTGAAAGTTGGCGTAAATGTCGGTGTGTCAGTCGGTGTATTAGTTGGCGTGAAGGTTGGTGTATTGGTCGGCGTAAATGTCGGCGTATCCGTCGGCTGCAGCGTAAACGGTAAGACGCGGCTCCATTCACCTTCCTCTTCACAAGTTACGCCATCCCCCAAAGCCTGCACCTGGACTTCATAAGGTACTCCTACTTGCAGTTCCGCAAATTGATATGCTCTATGCTCCGCCGACAATCTTGTAGTCAACCAGTCATTGCCAGCCAGTCTCCAGCGCAAGCGATAGCCTGCCGCGCCCTCAACCGCGTCCCAAGCCACGGCCATCTCCGCAATGGCTATGAGATTCTCCGGCCTCGACAACTCGCATAATGGCACGGGCGTATCAGTCGCGGTAGGCGATGGTGTATCGGTGGGCGGCGGCGTATCTGTTGGGGTGTTGGTGGGTATGTCCGTTGGCGTAAAAGTCGCAGTGTTCGTTGGCGTATCAGTAGGCGTATTGCTGGGTATGTCCGTTGGCGTAAAAGTCGCAGTGTTCGTTGGCGCTTCAGTCGGTGTATTGCTAGGCGCGTCAGTAGGCGTGAAAGTTGCTGTCTTTGTTGGCCTGTCAGTCGGTGGTGCAGTTTCCGTAGCTGTAGGTTCAACAGTCGCTCCCGGAATCAGATTGCGCGTGACGCTCCAATCGCCTAGCAATTGATAGACGACCTCATCGCCTATCGCCCTCACCCGCACT
Organism: Phototrophicaceae bacterium; assembly: GCA_965232245.1. Taxonomy (GTDB): domain Bacteria; phylum Chloroflexota; class Anaerolineae; order Aggregatilineales; family Phototrophicaceae; genus UBA6055. The sequence goes on from CBDDPG010000002.1 coordinate 452,718, forward strand.
CTGTAAACCAATCCAGCTTGCAGATTCTCGAATGTATACTGCGTTTGCGGCGGATCGACCCGCTTCAATATGCGATTGGCATTAGGCGGATCCAACCGAACGCGATAGCGGCTTGCGCCTTCGACGGCATCCCAAGCGACCGTGTTGCCCGGTAGCACACGAAAGTTCTTTGGCGCTGGCAATTTTTTTAGCGCTGTCTGAGTGGAAGTTGCTGGATCAGTCAAAGTAGCCGTCGGGCTGCTTGTCGCAGCAGTTGGCGTGTTGGTTGAAGTATGCGCCGCTGTCGGCGTAAAAGTCGGAGTATTTGAGACGGTATTCGTTGGTCTTGGAGTCGGACTGTCGCTACTCGTCGCCGATGGCGTTTCGGTAGCTGTGTGCGTCGCCGTCGGCGTATAGGTGGAGGTGTTTGTCGGTCTTTCCGTCGGAGTGGCGGTACTCGTCGCCGATGGCGCGATAGTGGACGTCGCCGTCGGCCTGCTGGTGGCCGTGTATGTCGGTCTTTCCGTCGGCGTGTTGGTAATTGTATGCGTCGCTGTTGGCGTGTCGGTAGCGGCAATGGGAAGCGAAATTCGGATGAAGCTAGACCACCGCCCTTGCGATTCGTAAATCCGCCCATCGCCCAAAGCGCTCACTAACACAGCGTATTCTACGCCTAGCCGCAAGTTGGTGAAGGTGTATTCGGTTTGCGGCGCGTCGACTGTAATTAGATGTTGCGCGCCGTCGCCAGATAAGAGCAGTTTGTATCCGATTACCTCGGCTACCGCGTCCCAAGCCACCGTCGCGCCCGAAAGGGAACGTAGATTCTGCGGTGTGCGCAAGCCTCTCAGCACCACCCGGGTCGGGGTCGGAGTTGGTGTGTCAGTAGGCGTATTCGTTGGTGTGGGCGTCGGCCAAGGACGAACTAACACACTAAAACCGGTCCAGCGGCTGTCTTGATATGCTGTCTTATCCTTTGAAACAGCTTGCACTTTTACGTAATAGTTCTCGCCATATTGAAACTCGCTCATGCTGAAACTGTTTTGTGTCACTTCAACCGTAATAAACCGTAGCTGCCCAGCTGCTCGCAACCATTGGACTAAATATCCACTGGCGTTCTCGACTGCATTCCACACGACAGAGTCATTTACAACGCGGAGATTCTGCGGCTGCGGGAGCTGCTGCTGGGCTTGGACGAAATTGGTAAGGGAAAACATGACGGCAATGAAGACAATTCGTAACGGAAAGCGAGGCATTGAATGTATCCTTGAGCGAAATTGGGCAAAAATTTCAAAGTGTACGATTGGCTCGCAATAGGAATGAGCATAATGATATTCTCTATGACAATAGAGAAAACATAATAACATACTGGTGCGATTTATGTGATATAGAATTGAGATTGCTCTGGGGATTGCGCACCTCCAGCACCAGGTCGCCGATTTCGGCGGTCTGTTTGGGGAAGAGGTTCTCGATCGTGCGGCCGACCATCATGCTGATCAGTTCGGATTCGCTGGTATCCCGCACCGCATTGACGCCAATGTATTGCCCGTCGCGCAGCACCGTCACGCGGTCCGCCAAGGCAAAGACCTCGTTCAGGCGGTGGCTGATGTAAATGATGCTGACGCCGCGTTCGCGCAACAGCCGCACAATGCTGAAGAGCTGCTCGACATCGCTTTCGGTCAGGGCGGCGGTTGGCTCGTCCATGATGAGGATGCGGGCGTCGAGCGACAAGGCTTTGGCGATCTCGACGCGCTGCCGGTTGCCGACGTTGAGCGCGCCGACCTTGGCTTGTACGTCGAGGTTGGTGATGTTGAGCTCCGCCAGCAGCGCCTCGGCTTCCCGCTCCATGCGCTGCCAGTCGATGGTTTGGAAGAAGCCGCGATTCCTGGTCGGCGCATGACCCATGAATATGTTTTCAGCCACCGACAGCTCCGGATACAAGCCCAGCTCCTGATAGATGGTGGCGATGCCGGCGCGCTGCGCCTCGCGTGGATTGGCGAACAGAACGCGCTGCCCATCCAGGCGGATTTCGCCGGTTTCCGGCTGGTATACGCCGGAGACGATCTTGATCATGGTGGATTTGCCGGCGCCGTTTTCGCCGATCAGGGCGTGGACCTCGCCACGGCGCACGTCAAATTGGACATCTTTGAGCGCGTGCACGCCGGGAAAATGCTTGTTGATCCCTTGCAGTTGCAGCAGCGGCGCTTCTGTCATGGCACTTTCCTGAACATTCGTCGGATTGAGGACCAAGGCGGCGGCTTATGGCAGCAAGCCTAGGAAGCGCTGGTAGTTCGCGTCCCAGGCTGCCGTGTCGGTTGGCTCGTAAAGCACAAGCTCCGCCGACTCGCTCAACATGCTGCGCGCTTCGGCGACATCTCGCAGCTCGCCGATGGCGATCAACTGAACGATGGCATTGCCGGTCGCCGTCGCTTCGGCCGGACCGGCGATGACCGGACGCCGGATGGCTTTGGCTGTCATCTGATTAAGCAGGGCATTCTTCGATCCGCCGCCGATGATATGCAGTTGCTCGACCGGTTGCCCCGAGACGGCGATCAATTGCTCCAGCACGAAGCGATACTTGTAGGCGAGGCTGACATAGACGGCTGCGATCAGCTCGGCATCGCTTTCCGGCGGCGCTTGGCTGTTTTGCCGGCAATAGTCTCTGACGCGCGCGGGCATATCGCCGGGCGCCAAGAACATCGGGTCATCCGGATCTATCAGGGTCTTGAATGGATCGGCGCTCTGTACCGTGTGTACCATTGCCGCCAGCTGATCGAAACTGTAATCTTTGCCCGCGGCTTTCCAGGTGGCCCGGCACTGGTCCACCAGCCACAAGCCCATGATATTCTTCAGCAGGCGGTAGGTATTGCCATAGCCGCCTTCGTTGGTGACGTTGGCTGCATAAGCGACATCGCTGAGGATGGGCGCTTTTAATTCCAAGCCCAGCAGGCTCCAGGTGCCGCTGCTGAGGTAAGCCGCATTCTCGCTGGCGGCCGGCACGGCCACCACAGCGCTGCCGGTATCGTGGCAGGCTGGCGCGATGACATCAATGCCCTGGTAACTGCCGAGTTTGACGCCCGGCTGCACAATCGGCGCCAAGATATCGGGGATGCCGACGGCCGCGGCGATAGCGCGATCCCAATCGCCGGTCTGGGCGTTGCATAGCTGCATGGTGGTGGCTTCGGTGTATTCGCAGGTTTTGGAGCCCGTCAACCAATAATTGAAAAGATCGGCAATGGTCAACAGGGTGGCGGCTTGCCCCAGCAGTGGGCTGCCGTCGCGTATGCTGGCGGCGAGCTGGAATAAGCCGTTGAATTGCAGGAACTGTATGCCGGTGCGGTCGAAGATTTCGCGGCGAGGCATGCGCTCGAAGGTCCATTGCATCGCGCCATTGCTGCGCGGGTCGCGATAGTGGACCGGGTTTGCCAGCAATTCCCCGGCGCTATCCAACAGGGCATAGTCGACGCCCCAGCAATCCACGCCAATCGCAGCGGCTTTGTCGACCAGCTCGAGGCCCGCCGTGATTTCGCGCCAAAGCCGCAGCACGTCCCAATGCAGCCTTTGCGGGGTTTGCACCGGGATATTGGGGAAACGATGAACTTCGTGGAGCGCGATGGCGCGTCCGTCAAAGGAGACGTCCATCACCCGTCCCGATGTTGCGCCCAAGTCTATCGCCGCGACATGTTGTTTTATCATGAATTGATTGTATTGGCGCGCGGGCAATAGAGATCGCCCACGTTCCGCCGGTCATTTGCCAGGTTGCGCATGCGACCGATTCTATCCCGCGTCATTTTCACTGTCAATTGCGCTCGGCATGTGTCGGGGCAATCGCCCTGGGGAATCTGCCGGGGCTTCAATCGGCAAACTCGACAATGACATCGCGGTCGCGCAACTCGGCGACGCGCTGGGGCGGCGCCTGGCGCGAGGTGAAGATCGCGCTCAGTTCCCCCGGTTGGACAACGGTGAACGACGTGACTTTGCCCCATTTTTTATCGTCGATGAGCATGTACTTGCTGATGCACAGGTCCAATATCGCCCGCTTCATTTGCGATTCTTCCTGGCTGGATTCGGTGAAGCCGCTGTCTTTGCTGTAACCGTGGGCGCTAATGAAGCCGGCTGATAGCTGCAGCTTGGGCAATCCCTCCGGCTTGCCGACCAGTGAGACCGAATCGCGGCGCAACTGCCCGCCAGGCATCAAGACCTTGATATGCCGGTGGTTGAGCAATTCCTTGGCGATGATCAAACTGTTGGTCACGATTGTCAGCTCGTCCAGTTGCTTCAGATGAGACAGCATGGCAAAGACGGTTGTGGAAGCGTCAAGCGCGATGATGTCCCCGGGGCTGACGTAACGCGCCGCATAGCGCGCGATCTGCGCCTTGACGCGGGAGTTGGCGCGCAAGCGCGCATCATAAGACAGTTCCGGGGAAATGCCGCGCCCCTGCGGCAAAACCGCGCCGCCGTGGGTGCGCTGGACGAGGTTTGCGGCTTCCAGCGCCCGCAGGTCGAGGCGAATGGTAACTTCGCTTACGTTGAAGTCGTCGCTGAGTCGCCTGACCGCAACGCGGCCGCTGCGCTGCAATTGGGAGAGGATGCCGCGGCGGCGCTCTTCCATAAACATTTGATCGGACATGTTTGTGAACCGATAAGAATATCCGGAATAGAGAAAAGGCTGCGCAGCGCCGACTATATGAATAATTATAACAAAAAATTATGTTATGGGGTGATTTTCAGTCAGCGCTGCGACTGGATACCTGAATCATCAGTCAGGCTTTTGCGAGCGGATGTTGGCGCATCCAGGAGCGGCTATTGATTACTGACCGCGGGCTTGTTCAATGCGCCGGATCAAACTGAGGTCGAATGCTTCCAGGGTATCAATGCGCGCGTCGGCGATTGCGAGAATTTCTGGGGGGAGCGGGAAGTCGGGGCTGGGCGCGGCCACCGCGGCCATGCCCGCTGCCTGGAGCGAGCGCAAGCCGTTTGCCGAATCTTCGATGCCCACAGTCGCTTCGGGCGAGACGCCAAGCTGCGCCATCGCTTCCAGATAAATGTCGGGCGCGGGTTTGCCACGGGGGATGTCGTCGCCGTAGATGATGACTTCAAAGACCTGGTCCAAACCGGTAATGCGCAGGACTGCTTTGATGATTTCGGTGGGCGAGCCGGAAGCCAAGCCGACGCGGAAATGCTGTTTCATGCGGTGAACCGATTCGATGGCGCCGGGACGGGTCGGCATACGCTGCTCGTAGTGGGCGATGACGCGCGCTTTCATCTCGGCGATGATGTCCTCAATGGATTCATCGGATTCATCCAGCCGCAGTTTCTCTTGCATCACTGTCGCCCATCCGACAGTACTGCGCCCCATCGCCAGCCGCTGAAACTCGTCGGTCCAGGTCTGGCCCCGGTCGCGGGCGAAGTCGACGCGCGACTTGTCCCAATAGACCTCGCTATCGACCAGAACCCCATCCATATCATAGATGACGGCTTCAATTGGCATCCACACCTCCTGGGCTATACACTAGACGTTCGCCAGCGCAGCCGCCGGCTACAGGGACTGATCGGCTGGCGGGTCGACCACGCCGATGGTCAAGAGAATGTTGGCGTAAATGCGCTGTTCGCCCGTGGCGATGACCAGGCAGCAATTGTCTTTGCTGGCTTCGTCATAAAAAGCGAAACGCTCCAGCGCCTGCAACTCAATCCGGTCGCCCAACAGTTGTCGGAATTCCTGGTATATGCTTGGCTCGGCGCCATCATGGCGCGCCATCACCTGCGCCGCTTCGACCGGCGTCACGCTCAATAGCGCCGCCAGCACATCCGTGACCGTGACCATGCCCGGCGCCAGATTGAGATAGACGCGCTCGGCAAGTGGATTCGCGCCGGTCGAAACCGGGTAGTTGCCGTCGGGAATCAAGATAGTGGCGCCGTGCCCGGCTTCGCCAAGGGCGCCAAGAATTTGTGGGTGAATCAATTTGCCGTTTATCATTCTGGTCTCCGTATTGCATTGGCATAAACAAGGCAGGACACGATTATAACAAGGGCAGCTCGCTTGACGACCGTTTTCTTAGCGGGCATCCAGGGCAATTGCATCAAAATGAAATTGCGCAACATCGACTATTTTCCCCACAAATTTCCTAATCTGTAGGGGCGGCAGATCTGCAGTGTCTACGCGCAGCGCTGTGCCGACCACGAAAATTGACCTGCGATTTGCGGGCGTTTCAGCGGGCAGCACAGAGCAAAATGGCGGCCTACCTACGCGGTGATGGCGCGCCAACCTGGTTTCAGGCGGTGCAATCGCCGCGGACGTGGACATAAGCGCCGCTGATCCAGCCCTCGGCCCCCCACAGGCTGACCTTGAAATAGCCCTGACGCTTGTCGCTGGCGGGCAGCCAATCCCTGCGGCCCGTCACGCCCAGGACCAAGCCATCGGGCGGGCTTTGAGGTTGGCATAGGGCTGCACTTCGCAGTCGCCCATAGCCGGGCTAAGCGGCTGGCTTTGTTGTGGTTGAATCTGTTGCGGCAGAGGCTGCTCAGCTTGATTGGCTTGCGGCGGCAGGCGGTTGAGCGTGTCCCTGACGGGCGTGGCGGTGGGCTTGGGCGGTTCATCGTCGTCGCGGGAATTGCTTGAGCTCGACGGCCGGGCAGGCAGCGGATCTTCCCCAAAGAAGAAGACAACCCTTCTCGCCGCCGCTTTTGCCGGGGCGCGCGTCAAAGTCAATGGCGGCGGTGATGGGGCTCAGCCCGGTGACGTCATAAAAGAAGTTTGTGCCAGATTGCCTGACGGCTCTGCCGACATCCACCCAGTCGCCATCGCTGCCGAGGCGCGCCTCATAAGAGTCGACATCAGAAGGGGATGCGGCGCGTCATATCAAGCATTCCTTAATTCTCAGGCGGGCAGACGATTGATGATGAGAGCGCCCAAGGCGATGGCAGTGCCGAAGAAGGAGATAATCGCGACGATCATCCAGGAAATCAGTTGATTTATTCGCTGTTCCCATTCCCGCCGCAACTGCTCGGTTTGGGCATCCTGCTTGCTGTCAAACTGTTCGGATAGGGCATCCAGCTTGCTGTCAAAGCGCTCGGATAGGGCATCCAGCTTGCTGTCAAAGCGTTCGGATTGGGCTTGAAGGTCTTTGTTAAACTGCTCGGATTGGGCGGCAAGCTGTTCTTGCGTGGCGGTTTGCTGCGCTTCCAGGCGGACAATATCGGACTTGCTCGCCAAATACGGGTTTTCCGCCATGCGCGCGCTTTCCAAGGCAGAGACGCGCTCCGTCAGTTCGCCGACTTGCTCGACGACCCGCGTCTGTGAGAATTGTTCCAATGCTTCGACGCGCTGTTCCAAAACGGGATTGTTTTCCGCCACAACACTTCACCATCAACGCTGAATTTCACTACGCAAATTATAGACATAGCTCGACTGAAATGCAAGTTTGCCGTATGGGTCCGGCAGGGCAATCGCATCAAAATCATTTTGGGGGTCATTAAAGTCTATAAGATGTCAAAAAAGTCCAAGCATTTTTGCGATAATCCTTTTATAGCCCTTAAAGAACCCTTATGACATGATTTTTCATTTTGATGCGATTGCCCTGATGGGTCCGGCGATTGCTTCCATTGTTAACTACAGAGTGCGCAGAGCGCACAGAGTTTTGAAGCGATTGCCCCAGGTATTGGGCAGGGAAATCGCATCACAGAGCAATAGTTGTCGAATGTCACCTATTTTCAGCAAAATGGGGACGCGTCTGCCCCGCTGGCGCGCTAAATCTTTCTGATGCGGTCCCCGACCCTGATCATGCCATCTTGAATCACACGGGCGTAAACGCCGCGCAAGCGCTGGCCTTTTCCCGCGTCCGACATGACCCACTTGCGCGCGGAGGCGCCGAAGCGCCGGGCGAATTTGCCGCAGCCGGTATGTGGCGTGAGGGCGATTTCCAGAATCACGCCGCCGATCTGCAGTCGGGCGCCGGCGGGCAAGTTGTCCATCGAGATGTCGAGATCGACGAAAAGTTGATCGCCCGATTCCGCCCAGCGCGTTTTTTCGGCGGTCAAAAGTTGAATTACGCGGCTGTTCATGAGCGTGACCTGGGTTTCCAGGATCGGGTCGCTATCGGGGGCTTTGCGCTGGGCGCGGTTCAACCAGTCATCGCCTTCCAAGCCAAGCGCGGCCGAGAACCTGGCGGATTGCAGTTCTTCGCGTTGATCGGCTTCCGGCCGGCGCGCGATCATTTCCACGCGCCCCTCGTCGCTGGGCGATTTTTCCAATTGATCCCAGGCTTCGTTTAGCGTTTCAAAACTTTTCACAGCTTCCATTGCTCGCTCCAAGCGCTTGACGATAATTCCTGAGCAGACTATACACCAAAAGGCGGGAAAGTTCTGCGCTCTGTCGGTCGCGCCGGGGCGAACGCGGCATAGCATTGAAGTAAGACAGTTGTTACCATGACCTTGGGCGGCTGTCGCCTGCCGAGAAGATCTAAAGAATAGGAGTTGAGTTGGCTATGGCAATCGAACACAGGCGCTTGGGCAAACACGGCGTATACGTCAGCAATCTATGTTTGGGAACGATGAACTTCGGCTGGCATACGCCCAGGCAAGAGGCTTTCGCAATTATGGATCGCGCGCTTGAACTGGGCATCAACTTCTTCGATACAGCCGATGTCTATGGGCGCAAGATCGAATGCGGCTTGACCGAAGAGATCATCGGTCAATGGTTCGCCCAGGGCGGGGGACGCCGGGACGCGGTCATTTTGGCGACGAAAGTGCACAATCCCATGAGCCGCAAGGCGAATCTGCCCGAAGCCAATAGCGACCGCGGCGGAGTTTCCGCCTACAAGATTCGCAAGCATTGCGAAGGCAGCTTGTCCCGTTTGCAAACCGACCATATCGACATCTATCAGATGCACCATATCGACCGCGGCTGCCCCTGGGATGAAACCTGGGGCGCTTTTCACGCGCTCGTTCAGCAAGGCAAAGTCGTTTATGTCGGCTCGAGCAACTTCGCTGGCTGGGATATCGCCACCGCCTGTCAAGAGGCTTCCCGCCGCCACATGACCGGCCTGGTCAGCGAACAGAGCATCTATCATCTGGATAACCGCGCCATCGAGCTGGAAGTCATGCCAGCCTGCCGCCATTACGGCCTTGGCTTGATCCCCTGGAGCCCCTTGTCTGGCGGCTTGCTAGGCGGCGCGCTGGAAAAGGTCGAAACGGGCAGACGAAGCAATCCCGAATTGATCGCTCGCGTCGAATCCAAACGAGAGCAGCTCGAAGCCTATGAAAGCCTGTGCCGCGAAATTGGATCCCCGCCGGGCGAAGTGGCGTTGGCATGGCTGCTGCATAATCCTGTCGTCAGCGCGCCCATCATCGGTCCGCGCACGCTGGAGCAACTGGAAAGCGCCGTCCGCGCCACCGAGATCCGCCTGGACAAGAGCGTCTTGGACAGGCTGGACCAGATATTTCCCGGTCCCGCTGGCGAAGCGCCACAAGCTTACGCCTGGTGAACCGGCTGGGGAAAAGTCGTGGCGCGTTCACGCTGCTGTGGCTTGTTGTAAGCGGCGCAAGACCCCAATCGAAAATCTCGGGGATTATTCAGTTTTCTTTTTCTCTATTGATCCAAAACTAACGCTTTTTCCACCAATACCTGCTATATTCTGTTTCCTTGTGAATAATAAGGAGTCCGTATGAAAATCTCGGCTTTTATCAATCCCAGCCATTTCCTCGTCTTAGCAATCGCATTGCTCTTCCTTCCTATGCCGCGCGCGAGCGCGAACGATATTGTGGTGGACAAACACTGCAGCCTGGTGCAAGCCATCGGCTCCGCCAATAACAATTCATCCAAAGCCCGCTGCGAAACAGGCTATAGAGAAGACACCATCATTCTGGAAGATGATTTGGAGTTCTTGGACGAGTTGCCCGCAATCACTTCCAAGATTGTCTTGGAAGGCAATAACCACACCATTACCGTAAAACCGCGCTATCCCGCTTTTACAATCAAATACGGCGATCTCACCATCAAGAACCTGCGAGTGAAATTCAGCGGCAAGAACAGAGCCGGTCCTACAATCGAGATTGTCAATGGCTCGCTCACCATCATTGACAGCCAGATAGTCAGGTGTACGGGCAAATTCTTGGTGGAAGACAGCTTTGGCACGGTTCTAGGCGACAGCGACGTCTGTGGCTACGCGGCGGAGACCGTCGCAAGCTGGTTTGGCGGTCCCGCGCTAATAGCAACAGCGATACCAGCCCCATCGCAGCCAGCTACCTGCGCTGCCTTAACTGGCACGACAGCCACAGTCTCCGCGCACTATGGGATCGGCAGCGGCGTGCAATGCCATCAGGTGGACGCAACCGGCATCGGCAACGCGTCGATTGTTGGGGCTGGTTTCATTGACGCGGTTGACGTATATGGTTATGTTGAACAAGGCGTGGAAATCTGCTTCGCGCGACAGGGCGCGATCGTCTTCTTGGATGCGGCAAGCGCGCCACGGATGCCGGCGCCGGTAGAACAGTTCGCCCAAGCTGGCAAGACTTGCGCGGCGCTTGATAGACCCGGCACGGTTGTGCTTGTGCCTGGGCAAGCGCCAGCCAGAGAAACCGAGGCGCCCGTGGACCCGCCGGCGCCGCAATGCAGCATCACCACGACCGTCAATCTCAAACTCCGCGCCGCTCCCGCTATAGGCAATAACATAATCGGATATGTATCGCGCGGGACAACCTTTATCCCCATAGGGCGGACAACGTATTGGTACAATGTCAACTACCACGGAACCCTGGGCTGGATCAGCGCGAATGCGAATTATGTGCAAGCGAACGCGGCTTGTTGACAGGCGGTTTCTTCGCTATATGGCAGCAAGCGCTCTTCACTGCGGCAGCTATCATTGATACGCTGCCCAGAGCAGCTCGGCGATGTGCATGACGGGCAGGTCCTTGCCGGCCAATTCCAAATGCTTACGCAACTGTGTGATGCAGCCGATATTGCCGGACAGGACTAGGTCGGGTTTGGCGGACAGTATGTTTTCCACCTTGAGTCTGCCCAGTTCTTCGGCGATGGCCGGCTGATCCAGGTTATAGGTCCCGGCCGAGCCACAGCACAGTCCGGCATCGGGGATATCGACCAGTCGCAAATTGGGAACTTGATTGAGCAGGTCGCGCGGCTCGCTTTGCAGCCCCTGCGCATGCAAGAGGTGACAGGCGTCTTGGTAGGCGACAGCGCGCTCGGCGGCGAATCCGCCCGGCTCGCGCAAGCCCAGCTGCGCCAGGTAGGCGCTGAAATCCATCACCTTGCTGGAAAAATCGCCCGCATTTTTTAGATCCGTCTGACCTTTGAAGAGCAGCGGGTAATCTTTAATGCCAGAGCCGCAGCCGGCGGCTGTGGTGATGATGGCGTCAACATCATCGGGTATCAGCGGGAAGTTGCGCCGGGCGATCTGCCGCGCTTCCGCTTCCGCGCCGATGTGCAGCAAGATAGAACCGCAGCAGCTTTGCCCCGCGGGGATATGCACATCAAGTCCATTCGCCGCGAGCGTCTGCGCCGCCGCCAGGTTAATCTCTGGCGCGAGCGCCTGCTGCACGCAGCCCGAAAGCAGCGCGACCACCCCGCGGCGCTGGCCCCGCGCCGGCAGCAAGGGCGGCAGGGGCGGCGGCATGTCCGGCAGCTTGTCCGGCAGCATGTTCAACATGGCGGCGAAGGCTTCGGGCAAGAATGGCTGCAGCGCCGAGCCTATTTTGCCGCCTTTCATCGCCAGGCGAAAGCGCCGCGGATAGGGCAGGGTTTCGATTATCAGCCGCCGCGCGACGCTATCCGCCAGGGGGCGCGCTCGCGCTTGCTCTTGCAGGGTTCGGTAGCTCACCAGCAGATCGCCATAAGCCACCCCGGAAGGGCAGGCGGGCACACAAGCCATACAGCCCAGGCAGCGGTCGATAAATGGCTGCGCCTCGTCGGCCTCGATTTGTTCTTCAAGCACGCCTTTCATCAGATAGATGCGGCCCCGGGGCGAATCCATCTCCTCGCCTAAGAGCTTGTAGGTTGGGCAGGCTGGCAGACAGAAACCGCAGTGGACGCATTTTTCGATGGCTTCCGCCATTTCCGGCGCGCGCAGGTCGTCGCTCTTTATCTGGTGCCGCATGAGCCCTCTTTCATGGTTTTGGCTTGGCAGGAATCATTGGAATATAGATCTTTCCCAAGACCCCGGCTAGACCAGCTTGTTTTGTGGATCCAGCACATGCTTGACACGCGCCGCAAGCAGATTTTCCAAAGGCTTGCCGATCAAGGGGCAATCGACCGAGCCGCGCAGGACTAAGCCTGGCAGTTGCTGCGCTTCCAGTATTTGCTTGAGCGCGCCGATGTCCTCTGTCGCCAGCCAGGCGACATTCCCGCCTGCGCTATAACGCCGCTGCATTGCGCGGATGCGACCGTCAAAGCGCGCTATTTGCCGCGGCGGGATGACCACTTTGACCAGGTATTCGCCTGTCAGATCCGCCAGCGGATCGCGCAGCGCCGCGTCCTCCGTCACGTCGGCGGCGTCGAGGAGCGCTGTTTGCGCGCGCAGCATGGCGACGAATTGTTTCGCTCGCTGTGGCAAGGTATCTTGAAAGCCGGCCAAACCCGCCAGCATGGACCAACCCTGACTGCACGGGGCGAAGTCTAACAGGTCCAGCTCAAAGGGACTGCGATTGCAGCGATGGACCGCGCTCAGGGCATCTTCCAGCGAGCGGTAGCGCAAGCGCAGACCTTGATAAATAGGCGCGTCGGGAAAGACCTTGAAGGTCAGCTCGGTCATGATGGCGTATTTGCCCAGGCTGCCGACCAGGAACTTGCTCAAGTCGAAGCCGGCTGCGTTCTTGACCACCACCCCGCCAACGCGGAAAGCCCGTCCCATGCCATCGACCACCCCCGCGCCCAGAACAAAGTCGCGTATGCCGCCGTAGCGGCGCCGCCGCGAGCCGGACAGGTTGCAGGCAACGGTCCCGCCGATGCTGGCATGATTGGCAAGGAGCGGATCAAATGGCAGATACTGGCCTTCTTGGCGCAATGCCGCCTGAATCTCGCTGAGGTCCGTGCCGGCGCGAACGCTGAGCGTATACTCCTGCGGTTGATATTCGGTGATGCCGTGCAGGCCAGACAACTCAGCCAGCATGACGTCGGCGTCGACTTGATGGAGCGCCGGTTTGCTGCGCCGGCCGACGACGTGAATCCGCCGATGACTGTTGACAAATGCTTGTAATTCCGCGACAGAATTCAACATGTTCCTGGTCATTCGCGGGAAATCACTCCTTGCCGCTCCAAGGGGTGCATCCCGCGCATTTGCAGGGCCGGCGCCTCGCCATCGGGGAACATTTTGCCGCGGTTGGCGATCTCTTCGGGATCAATCGCGCGGCGCAAGTCCCGCATGATTTCTATTTCAACGGGGCTGAACATCGTCGGCAGGTATTCGCGTTTTTCCATGCCGATGCCGTGCTCGCCGGTAATGGAGCCGCCCAGATCGACGCACATGGTCAAAATCTCGCCTGCTAGCGCTTCGGCTTTTTCCAGCGCGCCTTCTTCGCGGCCATTGTACAAGATCAAGGGATGCAAATTGCCATCGCCGGCATGGAAGACGTTGGCGACGTCCAGCTGATACTTGGTCTTGAGCTCGTCGATTTTGACCAGCGCTTCGCCCAGGCGGCTGCGCGGCACAACGCCATCCTGAACAATATAATCCGGGCTGAGGCGGCCCACAGCCGAAAACGCGCCCTTGCGCCCTTTCCAGATGCGCGCGCGTTCATCGTCGCTGTTCGCCTCGTGAATTTCGAATGCGCCGGATTCTTCAATCACAGCCCGCAACTCGGCGAATTCGGCTTCGACTTGCAGCGCTTCGCCTTCCAGCTCGACTATCAGAAGCGCTTCCGCGTCCAGCGGATAGCCCGCCCCGACCGATGCTTCCGCCGCTTTAATCGCCAGCCGGTCCATAATTTCCATGGCGCCCGGCAACAGACCGGAAGCCACCACCATCGACACGGCATCGCCGGCGCGGCCCAAGTTGTCGTAGGCGGCCATCACGGTGCGGTATCGTTCCGGCGCCGGCATCAAGCGCAGGGTGATTTCCAGCGCGATGCCGAACAAACCCTCGGAACCCACGAAGAGCCCCACGAGGTCCGGCCCGATGCCGACGCCTTCAACGCTTTCGCTGCCGAATTGGGTGACGGCGCCATCCGCCAGCACCACCTTCATGCCCAAGACGTGATTGCTGGTCATGCCGTACTTCAGGCAGTGCGCGCCGCCGCTGTTGAAGGCGATATTGCCGCCAATGGTGCAGATGGACTGGCTCGATGGATCTGGCGCGTAATACAAACCAAATTGCCGCACCGCTTCGGTGACATGCAGGTTGATCACGCCCGGCTCCACCACCGCAATGCGCTGCTCGGGGTCAATTCTTTTGATGCGATTGAGGCGGTTCAAGCCGATCATCAAGCCATCGGCAATCGGCAGCGAGCCGCCGGACAAGCTGGTGCCGCTGCCCCGCGCCACGAAGGGCACTTTCATCCGATGGCAGAGGCGCACGGTGTCGATGATTTCGTCTTCATTGACCGGCAGCGCCACCGCCCCGGGCTTGGTTTGGAAGGCTGTCAGCGCGTCGGACTCATAAGGCAAGAGCTCGACATCGCGCGTTAGCAGTCGGTCGGCGGGGTAGATATTTTTCAGGGCTTCAAAAAAGGATCGGTTCATTGGTCAATTCAGAAGTCTATTCAGATCAATCCCCTTCCCTCCTTGTGTGATACCCGCTTTAGAGATGGCGGATAGGGGGCTAGGGGATGAGCCTTGTGTCCGCATCTTAACCAGCCGTCTCCAGCCGCGCCTCGACCTGCTTGGACAGCTTCTTCAGCGCTTGCTTGGCGATCTGCTTGGCAGCCACGTCCAGCAGGCGTTGACCCACCGCCGCGATCTTGCCGCCGATGCGGGCGTCGCCGGCATAGTACATCATCGTGCCGCTGTCCGCTGTCTCCAGGCGGATTTCGCCTGCGCCGGTGACATGACCGGCCGGTCCCTTGCCTTCAACTAGCAAGCGATAACTTTCCGGCGGTTGGACATCCGCCAGTTCAAAACTGGATTCGAACTTGCCATTGACTGGACCGACCCGCACCGCCAGCTTGCTTTCATACTTGTTTTCGCCTATTTCTTGCAGACCCTTCGAGCCGGGGATGATGCTGCCGAGGACGTCGATGTCCATCAGCACTTCCCAGACCAATTCGCGCTCAAATTCAAATTCGTAACTGCCTTCAATGTGCATGCTCAGCCTCCTGTATCGCGTTCGCATCAATCATAAATGACTTCGCGCGAAATTACGAATTAAGGACAGGGCAATCGCCACGCGGCGCTGTTTGATTCCGCTGGACAGTTTGGTAGAATGGCTCTATTACGAAGCTAGGCTGAAAGACGCGATTTGCCATGCTTACGGAAGTCCAATTCATCAGCGCGAGCGATTTTCTCAATATCGTCGACAGCCCGGAATATGTCGATCGCATCGTCGAACTCGTAGAAGGAGAGATCGTCGAGATGTCAAAACCAACAGGACAGCATGGCCAGATAACCATGCTTTTAGGCGCAAAGGTTTTCAATTATGTAGTGGAAAACAGGCTCGGCGTCGTCACCGCGGCAGAGACAGGCTTCATCTTGGAGCGCAATCCCGACGGCAGAGACAGCGTGCGTGGATTGGATATAGCATTCCTTAGCAGCGCAAGAGTCCCTGCTGTGCTGCCTGACAACTTGCTGGAAGTAGCGCCGGATCTCGCTGTAGAAGTGATTTCACCTAGTAACGAAGCGGCGGATATTCACCGCAAAATACGCCAACTGCTGGCCGCGGGCACAGCGCTCGTTTGGATTGTCTACCCGGAAACGCGAACTGTCGAGGTCCACACAAAAACCGGGGCTACCACGTTTGCGGATGATGATATGCTCAGCGGTGGCGATGTCCTGCCTGGCTTTGAAGTCGCCGTCCGCGAGATCTTCCCCGCCTCCTAATCAATCGATTTTCAGCCCACCCGCAGAATCACTTTGTTGACGCCATGCTCATAAGCCGCGTTGCTGGCGTAGGCGCGCGCCGTCTCCTCCAGCGAATAGCGATGCGACACCAGTTCCGGCAAATTGACTTTCCCCGAGGTCGCCAGCGCGATGGCGCGCGGATACGTGTGCTTCATGCGCCGCGACATGATGATGGTCAAGCCCTTGCGCCGCGCCACGGAATGTTTCAGCCGCAGCTTGTCGTCCGGCGGAATGCCGACCAGCACCAGTCGCCCGCCATAGCGCGCCATATCCGCGGCCTGCTGCACGCTGTGATCCGCCCAAGCCGCCTCGATCGCCACATCGACGCCGCGCCCCCCCGTCAGGTCCATGACCGCCTTGACGGGATCGCGCCGGTCGACATTGACTGCCGCCGTCGCGCCCCAGTCACAGGCTTTTTGCAAGCGCCAGTCCAGCTTGTCAAAGGCGATGACGCGCGCCGCGCCAGCCAGCGCCGCCAGCCGCGCGATGAGCAAGCCGACGGGTCCGACGCCAATTACCGCCACCGTATGTCCGATGCGTATTTTGCTGAGGTCGAGGGCGTGGATGGCGACGCCCAGGGTTTCCAGCAGGGGTCCCGCGTCGTC
The DNA here is from genome assembly GCA_965232245.1 of Phototrophicaceae bacterium. Classification (GTDB taxonomy): domain Bacteria; phylum Chloroflexota; class Anaerolineae; order Aggregatilineales; family Phototrophicaceae; genus UBA6055. Next base: position 469,299 of record CBDDPG010000002.1, read on the forward strand.
GCTCAGCGAATCGGGCATGGGGAAGCAATTTCGGGCGCTGACCAGCATCCGCTCGCGCAGGGCGCCGTCTTCCGGGAAGAGGCCGTAGAAATAGTGATTCGGGCAGAGATTGGGGTGGCCCCGCTCGCACAGTTCGCAGCGCCAACAGGGCACGGCCGGCTCGACAGCCACGCGCTGTCCTAGACGCAGGGGCTGATGCTCGCCGTCCAGGGCGTCGGGACCGAGGGCGGCGATCTCTCCCATAAATTCGTGACCGAGGATGAAGGGCTGCGTGATATTGGTATAGCCGATGCGCCCGGTCTCGTACATGTGCAGGTCGCTGCCGCAGAGGCCGACGGCGCCGATCTTCAGCAGGACTTCACCGTGTCCGGGCGCCGGGGGCGCTTGCTCCGATTGGATGCGGATATCTTTGGGACCGTAAAGTCTAGCTGCCTGCATCGCAGTTTCCTTCATGTTGTCAGCGTCTGTTTGGCTTTGAATCTATCACTTATATGCGGAAACAAAAAGAGGGCGATTGCCCAGCCTGATTAGCCAGGGCAATCGCATCAAAATGAAAAATCATGTCATAAGGGTTCTTTAAGGGCTATAAAAGGATTATCGCAAAAATGCTTGGACTTTTTTGACATCTTATAGACTTTAATGACCCCCAAAATGATTTTGATGCGATTGCCCTGCCTGATTAGCTTGATCTTTGGCGTTCATGTCGGGTATGCGCTAGAGTGTCCAGCAGCAAAGTCATCAGTCGGTCACGCGCTTTTTCGTATGCAGTTCACGGCGCGCGTCTATTCAATTTGGGAGTTGGAGGAGAATCTCAACCATGTCAACTGTTACGGATGAGCAAGCGCTGAACTTCCACCTGATGCACCCGGGCGAAAACAGCTCGCCCGGCGATCCCAACGCCGCCTTCTGCCTCGACGGGATCTATCATCTGCACTACATCCTGCGCCACGGATGGCAGGGCGCGGATTCTTATTCTTTCGTTCACGTTACCAGCCCGGACATGCTGCATTGGACTTGGCGGAAGACCAAATTGCAGCCCTCCTTCACCGGGCATGGCATGTTCAGCGGCACCGGTTTCTTGACCAAAGCGGGCTTACCCGCCGCCATCTACCACGGGCAGGCTTCGGGCAGAAATCACATCGCCATCGCCAAGGACCGGGGACTCGCAGCCTGGGAAAAGCCTTATGCCATCGAACCAAGGACCGCTGACGGCCGGACGCCCGATATGCGCCATTGGGACCCGGATTGTTTTTTGATTGGGGATGCCTATTATGCGATATCCGGGGGCCACAATCCGCCGCTGCTGCGCTCGGACGACCTAAAACGCTGGACCTATGTGGGCGATTTCCTGCGCCAGGACCTGCCGGATACAGCCATCGGCGAAGATATTTCCTGCCCCAATTTCTTCCGGCTGGGCAACAAATGGATGCTGCTCTGCATCAGCCATCCCTATGGCTGCCGCTATTACTTGGGGGATTGGGACGCGCGGCGCGAACAATTCGCGCCGGAACGTCACGGTCGCATGAACTGGCGCCGCCCGCAGCAATCGCTCTACGCCGCGCTGGATCGGGATTATTTCGCGCCCGAATCGCTGCTCACGCCCGACGGCCGCCGCGTCATGTGGGCATGGCTGCGCTCGCTGCATCGCGATATCGCCGAGCGCACGATCCAATCGCTGCCGCGCGAATTGAGCTTGGCTGCGGACGGCAGCCTGCGTATGAGGCCCCTGCGCGAGCTGGAGACGCTGCGGCACGGTCACGTCCGGCTCGAGCAGGTCGAAGTCCCCGCGACCAACAGCGATGAGGAACTGCTGGCGAGCGCGCCTATCGCCGTTTTGGATGACGACGCCTACGAAATTGAAATCGTTGTTGAGCGTTCGCAAGCCGAACGTAAACGCTTTGGCTTGCAGCTATTCGCCGATGAGGGGCGCGCGGGACTGCCCGTGCTGTTCTTGCCGGAATACGGCCGCTTGCGCGTCGGCGATACCGAAGCGCCATTCGCAGTCGCTGAGCTACCCGCTGATGAAGACATTCGCTTACGGATCTTCGTCGACAAATATCTGGTGGAGGTCTTCGTCAATGATCGACAAGCGCTGGTCGCTTGCGACATGGACTACCGCGCCGCCGGGAATCTGCGCGGCTATTCCTTTTACCAGCCGACGGTCTTTCGCTCAGTGGATATCTGGCGCATCAAGGCGACCAACCAGGGATTCATGGAGGCGAGAGAAAGTCGCGTTTGGGTGGTCGACGGAGAGGCGTAAAAGAAACGCTTGCATGGAGCCGACTCGCGCATTCGCTCCTTTAGCGACTCTGGCAAGAGATAATCTAAGCTCGCAGCTACAATGCGCGTTTTCTCAATTGTTAGCCTCTCACTTCGAGAACGGTCGCTATCTTGTGTTAAACTCTAATTACCGTACTAAGCCAGTACGTGGTGCTATTGGCTAATGTCAAGGATGTCCACTTTGGGTGATCTCCAACATTAGCCATTTATCGTAAGCGTATTTCTATGAGGAGAAAATCCATGAAGAGGCTATTTTTTGTATTGGCGTTGTTCGCGCTGGCGTTGCCAGTGGCGGCGCAAGACATGGGCGGCTGCATGATCGAGCCGCCCGAGTCCTCAGCGACAGTCAACATGATTGGCTGGACCTATCCTATTATCGACTTCTACGCCAGCGAACTCGAAGCATGCAATGAAGTCGACAATATCGACGTCAACACGCAGTTGCTTGATTCCGGCTCGGCGCACGATCAACTGCGCTTGGCATTGGGCGCCGGCGGCACGTCGCCCTACGACATCATCATGGTGACAGAGGGCGATGTCGAGTCCTACGTTCACGAAGGCTGGATGATGCCGCTCAACGACTTGATCGACAAATACCAGGAAACCTACAATATCTCAGACATTTCAGGCTTGGAAGATATGACGGTGGACGGCATTCTCTACGGCTTGCCGATGGAGTTGAATACGCGCCACCTGTTCTACCGCCCCGACTTGCTTGAGAAACATGGCATCGCCGTGCCCGAAACATGGGACGATGTGATTGCCGCTTGCGGTGTGTTGCAAGCCGAAGACAGCATCGTCATTCCCTTCACGACACAGCTGCACGCCGGCTGGGCTTGGCGTATTGAATTCGGCGATATGCTGCTGGCTTTCGGCGGGGAACCGCTCAATGACGATATGACCCCGGCCTTCAACAGCGAAGCAGGTGTGATGGCGCTGGAGAAATTGGTCGAAATTGTCGATGCTTGCATGGGCGAAGAAGGCTTGACCTACAGCATCGATGACAGCCAGATCGGTATCGCCACCGGCGAACTGGCGATGGCTTTCACTTGGGCCAGCCGCGCCGCCTCTATGGACGATCCGGATTTCTCGGACTATGTTGGCGGCATCGAATTCGCCCCCGCTCCCCGGGCAACCGCTGACGGCCTCTACGGCGCTACCGGCGGTACCGGGGCCGGCTTGGGCATTCCAGCCAATATTGATGACGATCCCGATCTGGTCTTCCAAGTCATCCTGGAAGCGCTGGATGAGGAAAGTCAACTGCATGGTTCCGGTTATGGCGTGATCACTCGCCAGGCTGTGGCTGCCAAAGCCGACGCGCGCTACTTGCCGGCTGTCTTCGCCACAATCAGCGGCGGGGTCGAGGGTACGCCGGTACCGGCTATCGGCGCGGTATTGAACCCGGTTTGGGATCAATGGCTGCCGCAGATCATGACCGGCGACATGTCGGCAGCGGAATTGCTTGCCGCCGCCGCCGAAGCCTACACGGCCGAAGCGACCGCTCAAGGATTCATCGAGGCTTAGCTTCTCCCGCGTTTGTTGGATCCCTTCTCTCGGCGCGGGAGGAGGGGTCATTTGTCTAATGATGTTGCCGCATTGTCCGCGTCTATGACCTGTAAAGCTAAACGCCGGTCAATGCCGCGGCAGTCAAGTTCAGGCTCGTCGGCATAGCCTGGGAGTTTGGCGAGCGTATGGCCGCTATTTTTTGATAAACAGCGTCGCTCATGCGACGAGAAGGCATATTGTTTTGTGTGAGCGCGGCAGACTTTTCGCTGCCGCCGAGCGGCTGTTTCCGTCGGTTTCACTCGACTTGGGCGAGCCACTGGGCAAGATCATCAATGTCGATGGTCGTGGCGTACATGTCGTGGAAATGGGGGAGGGCAGCCCGACCGTCTGGCTGGAGAATGGCTGGCTCGGCGTGACTATGGGCTGGCAACCCTTCCAGGAGATGCTGGCGGCGCATACTCGCGTCTGCGCCTACGATCGCGCCGGCATCGCCTGGAGCGACCCGAGCGACAGCTGTCGGACAGCGCAGAACGAGGCGGATGAATTCGCCGCGCTGCTGGATGCCAGGGGCGAAACGGAGCCGATCATTTTGCTGGCTTGGTCGGGTGGCGGACCGGTTGCGCAGATCTTTGCCGCCGATCACCCGGAGCGAGTCGCCGGCTTGATTCTGATGGACGCTATTCCGCCGGGTTACGACTTATGGACGACGAATACCTACCCAAACCGATATCCAGCCGAGAAGCAAGAGCGCCTGGAACTGATACGGGACTTTGCGGAAAAGGCAGCAGCCGGGGAACTTTCCGAAGAAGACATCGCAGACTGGATAACACCCGAAACTGCCTCGCGCTACGGCGAGCGCTACAAGAGTCTGCTGCTGAATAACCCCAACTATTGGTGGACCTATTATTGGCAGTATCAAACCGTCATCGCCAGCGGCGCGCAAGTCCAATCGAAGAGTTGGCTCGGTGACTTGCCTTTGTCGGTCATTGTCGCGGCAGCAGAAGAAAATGGCGATGATGCGTATCAGCGCAGCCTCGGTGAAATGTGGCGCGCCATGCAATACCCGCAAGCGCGGCTTTCCTCACGGGGTCGGGTTGTGCCGGTTGCGGCTGGGCACGCTGTCTTCCGCCAGCAGCCGGACGCGGTGATTGATGTGGTTCTCAAGATGATCGCCGCAGTAGGCGCGACAAAATAGAATAGGAGGCTAGTCCATGAAGAGTGGGACTTTTGTTTGGTTTGTGGGTCCCAGCGTCGTTATCATGCTGGCGCTGATGACCTTGCCCTTGCTGGCATCGATCGTGCTCGGGCTGCACTTCATCACCTTCCGCAACCTCGATGCTCCCTTGTGGATCGGCTTGCAAAACTACCAGGAAGTCTTGGGCGATCCCGAGTTTTGGGATTCGCTCGAATTCACACTACTGTTCATCGCTTTCGCTGTGCCACTGCGCATCCTCTTCGGCTTGATGTTCGCCTTGCTGTTGGATCAGATCACGCGCTTTCGCGGCGTTTTCATCGCCGCCGCCCTGGTGCCTTTTGTCATGACACCCGTGGTCGGCACGCTGATCTTCCGTGATATGTTCGACCGCGGCGGACCCTACTGGTACTGGATGCAGCAACTCTTTGATTATCGCTTGTTCATGAACAGTACCACGGTGCCCATCCTGATCATATTCCACAGCGTCTGGTCGGCGACGCCCTTCGTCATGATCGTACTCTTCGCCGGATTGCAGACGCTGCCAGAAGAAATGCTGGAAGCGGCGCGCGTTGACGGCGCCAGTTGGCTACGCCAACTCTGGCATATTGCCCTCCCGCACCTGCGCTCTCTATTTGTCTTCATCGGCTTGATCTCGATCATGGATACCTATCGCGTCTTTGACAGCGTCTTCGTGCTGACGCAGCAGAACCCGATATACGATGCCGAGACGATCATGTACTACAATTTTCAGGTCGCGCTCAGTTTCGGCCGGCTGGGCAAAGCCAACGCCATGAGCGTACTCACCGTGCTCGGCATCTTCGTCGTCTTGATTCCATTTCTCGTCATGACCTATCGCGACCAGGTGGAGGACAGCTCATGACACGGACGGAGAACCCTGTTGCGAGAATCATGATCTATATCGCGCTCGCGCTGTTCACGCTTTACAACATCCTGCCCTTCACCTGGACAATCATGAATTCGGTCAAACTGCCGAAGGACGCCAACGCCAGAATACCGCGTTACGTCTTTAGCCCGACAGGCGAGAATTATGCTGATCTCTGGCTGAATATACCGCCGGAAGACTTTGCGCCCTATGGTTTGGCGCTCATCCTCATCCTGTTTGCCTTGATGGCGATAGGGCTTTCCGCAAAGCGCATCCCCGCGCCCAATTCGGTTGTTTACATCGGCTGCATCTTTGCCGGGGTCGCTGTCGCGGTGATCTTGCCGGAGATCATCAATACGGCAGAGTTTTACGACTACTTGATCAACAGCGTGATCGTGACGATGGGCACGCTATGCGTCTCGCTGAGTATCGGCGCGCTGGCAGGTTATGGGCTTGCGCGCTATAGGCACGTGGTTTCGGTCTATATTTTGGTGATCGCGCTGGCGTTCCGGTCGCTGCCTAGCCTGGCGCTGGTGCTGCCGTTCTATTACCTGGGGCAGCTTTCCGGCTTGTATGATACGCATATCCTGCTGATTCTCTGCCTGGTGGCGGTGAACCAACCCTTCACCATTTGGATGCTGCGCAGCTTTTTCATGGAGATACCGCGCGAGATCGAAGAGGCGGCGATGATCGACGGCGCCGGTCGCCTGCGCTCCTTTGTTTCTGTGATCGTGCCGATCATGTGGCCCGGCATCATCACGACAGGTCTGTTCACCCTGCTCCTGGCCTACAACGATTTTCTGCTGGCGCGTATATTGACACAGATCAACTGGACGCTTCCCGTTGGTATCGCGCAGTTCACCGGGGGAGAAGATCCCGGGCATGTTACGCTCGCCGCCGCCGCTTCAGTTTCAACGACGCTGCCCATTCTCGTTGTCATCATCTTCTTCCAGAAGTATTTGATCCGCGGTTTGGCGTCCGGCGCTGTGAAGGGCTAGCATTTCAACAGCGACCTGCGGCTCGCCCCTTCAAGTTCCAATCAATATGAGTCGAAGACGATACACATGGATCTGAATTTAGAATCGAGGAGAAGGTTTAAGTGAACATCATCTGCGTCGTAACCGACACGCTTAGGGCTGATTACCTGCCGACCTACGGCAACTCACAGGTCATAGCGCCCAATTTGACCCGTTTCGCCGAAGAAGCCATTGTTTTTGAGGATTGTCATGCCGCGTCCTTCCCGACGGTGCCGACGCGCGCCGATATCGCCACGGGCCGCTTCACGCTAACCTATTTGAGTTGGGGTCCGCTGCCACAAGACGAAATCACCCTGGCTGACCTGATGACGAAGGCGGGTTATACCACGATGGGCGTGGGCGACACGCCCTTTCTCATTCGCAACGGCTACGGTTACGACCGTGGTTTTGACGACTTCATCTGGATACGGGGCCAGCGCGAGGCATCCGGCCGGCCCGATGTCACCAGTCAATGGACCGAGGAAGATGATCGCTTTGCGCCACAGACCTTTAAGGCGGCGATGGACTGGATCGAGCGCCACTACGATGAACAGTTTTTTCTTTATATTGACGCTTGGGATCCACATGAGCCTTGGGACCCGCCGGCGCATTACGTCAAACCCTATCTGTCCGATTATCAAGGCGAGCAAGTCTACCCGGCTTATTGGGATTGGCAGGACGCCGGCTACAGCGAGCGCGATCTCGAGATTGCCAAAGCAACATACATGGGTGAAATCACTATGGTGGATCGCTGGTTCGGCTTGCTGATTGATCGACTCAAGTCGCTGGGTTTATATGAAGATACGGCGATTCTCTTTGTCTCCGATCACGGTTTCTACTTCGGTGAATTCGGGATTTTTGGCAAGCGACGCTTCCGCTGGCCAGATAACAGCATTCCGGTTATGGAGGCGATGGCGCGCTTCAAGCAGGGCGCCATCTCGTATTGGTGCCCGTCGCATAACGAACTGACACAAGTTCCGCTCTTTATCAAAATCCCGGGCTACGATAATCAGCGCGTGTCCGGGCTGGTCAGCATTCCCGATATCATGCCGACTATGTTGGCATTGGCAGGGATAGCGGAACCTGACCGCGTACAAGCGAAGTCAGTCTTGCCGCTCGTCCGCGGGGAAGTTGACCGGCTGCACGACATCATCGTGACATCACAATCGCTGGCGGATACGGCGGGCAATACGACCAAGGTGGTCGACGATAATGAACGCGTGGTCATTGAAGTTTCGCCAAGTACGATTCGCGACGGGCAGTGGGACTTTCTCTATGGCTTGGAAGGAGAGCGCATTGAGCTCTACGACGCTGTCAATGATCCCGATCACCGCCACAATCTCGCCGACGAGCGTCGCGATATCTGCGAGATGATGCATGCCAAGTTCGTGGCTTGGATGGACGAAATGGATACGCCTGAAGCCTACGCCTCCCCCAGGCGCAAGCTCTAGGCGTGATTAATGGGGATATTTCTCAATATCCCCATCTTCTTAGAGAAGCGTCAACGCGATTACGATTTAGCCTTCTTGGGCGTCCAGCGCCGCCTGCTGCTCGGCGATCATTTCGTCTGTACATTCCAGCGCAGCCAGGAACTCCAGGTCGGACCTGCGCCGCTCCGCCAAGGGCATGTCAGGCAGCTCAATGCCGATTTCCGGCAGGTCTGGCGATACGCCTTCGGTACTTGCTCCATTTTCAATCGTCCAGTCCGCCATCTCCAGCAACTCCTCCGAGATTTCGATCCCCAACTCGGCGGAGGTATCCAAGTTCAGCGCGATCGTGAAACCGGGCGTCAGGTTGATGCGGGTGCGCGAGAGATCGACATCCTGATTAAGATGCGCGATGAGCATGCGAGCGGCGATGACCCCCTCGCGGTACAAACTGTAAAAGCCCGCCCCGACTGTCGCGCCGCGATAGACGTGCTGGGAGACTGGGGAGAAGACAGGGATGCCGTTCTCTGTCGCGCTATCGACGATAGAGGACATGCCAATGGAAACCGTGTAGCCACCGGGCACGACAATGGCTTCAGCGCCTTTGCTGATTAACCCCGCTGTCGCCAGCGGCAGGTCGGATAGCGCGGACACGCCAGCGGTTTCGACTGCGATGCCGAGCGCGTCCGCGAATTCTTCAATGCGTTGCGCGCCAAAGACACTGTTCGCTTGCGAGGTGTTTACGATGGTGCCAATGGTCTGCAAATCCGGATTGAAGACTGGCAGCAGGTTGACATATTGCTCATAGGGAATGTCTGTTTGAGATCCGGCGATATGCACGTCTTTGATGCAAGATGTTTTGGCGACTCTGGCGTAGTAAGGCGTACCAACGATAGCGAAAATGATCTGCGGCGGGTTGTCCATTTCCCGCGTGATGTTCGCGGCAAGTTGGGTCACCGGCGTGGACAAGGTCAGCAAGACATCCGCTTCGTTGTCAAGCGCATCCTCAATCATGATGTTCGCCGTCGGCAAATCAAAGCCGGCGTCGCGATAGATCACGTTAATATGCTCGCCTTCAAGATCCTCTGATTCATCCAAAACGGCGCGTTCCTCGGCATTGATCATGCCATAGGCTTGTAGCATATCGAGAATGCCTTTTTCCGATAGCGATATCAATGAGGATCCGCCGTAGCGGAGGAAAGCGATGGTGGGGTTTCCAGCGTCTTGCGCCAAAGCAGTGGGCGTCGCCAGCAGAGCCAGCGTGATTAGAAGTAACAGTGTTTTGCGAATCATTTCAACTCCTCCATTCGGATTGCATTCGATTTGCGCTGCTTATTCAGCCGCCGCGTTCAACGCGGCTTGCTGCTCAGCGATCATTTCGTCTGTGCATTCCAGCGCAGCCAGGAACTCCAGGTCGGCCGCGCGCCGCTCATCCAAAGGCATCTCGGGCAGGGTGATTTCGACTTCGGGATATTGCGCGGTGACGCCCTGCGCCGTTTCGCCATCTTCGACGATGTAGGCCGCTCCGTCCAGCAGCGCTTGCGAAACTTCAACATCCTGCAAGTCAGCCGCGTCAAGATTCACCGCAAAGGCGAAGTCATCGCTCTCGTAGATGCTGGTCGTCGCGATGTCAATATCCCCATTCAGATGCGCGACCAGCATATTCGCCGCGATCAAGCCTTGTTTGTACAGGCCGAAGAAACCGCCGCCGATGGTCCCGCCGCGGTAGGCGTTCTGCGGCGCGGAGAAGACCACCGGCAAGCCATAGTCATGGGACAAGGACAAGAGCAGATTGAACCCCTGAAATGTGAAAATCGGAATGATGATGGCTTCCGCGCCCTTATCGGCCAGATTCTCGATGGCTTGATACAAATCCGGCGTCACAACGATCGATTCGGCTTCAATGGTCAAGCCCAGCGACTCGCCGATTGCCTGCATCCGCGCGACGCCCACTTCACTGGCGCGCTGTTGCGGCGAGTATATGGCGCCGGCGACTTTCATGTCCGGGTCCTGCATCAAGAGCAAAGGCACGATGTCTTCGTAATTGGTGACAGGGCGTGTGCCGATTACGAAATCCGGCTTCACGCAGGGCGCATCGGCGACGCCAGTGATATAGGGTCCGGAGGCCACGGTGAAGATCAACTTGGGCGGGTCAAGAAAGTCGCGGATGGCGTAGTAGGCGATTTGCGTCATCTGTGTGGTGAAGGTCACCAGGATGTCGGCGCCGCGATCGAGCGCTTTGTCAATGATGACATTCGCTTCGATTCGATCAAATAGGGCATCGCCATAAATGATATTGATGTTCTCGCCCTCGATGGATTGTTCTTCATTTAACAGCGCGCGTTCCGCTGGGTTGATAAAGCCGTATGCCTCCAACATATCCAGCATCGCTTTTTCCGCTAAGGCGACATTGCTCGAATCGCCCCATTTCAAAAAGGCGACCGTCGGCTTGTCATCGTCCTGCGCGATTGCCGACGGCGCAACCAGAAGCGATACCAATGTCAGCATCAGCACAGCTACTCTTGTCATCTTGAACCTCCAGCGTTGTGGAATCTTCACAAGTCTATCAACTGCTCGGCGCCGCGAGCGAGCCGCGCTTGCCTTGCATATCCGGTTCGTTTTCAACTCGCCAAAGCCTAGCCGAGCAATTGCCGGTCGGAGAGTTCGATCCCGCTCGACAAAGAATGAAAGCGATCGATCAAATCCGCTGGCTGCAGATTCTGGCGCTCTTCTCCTGCGATTTCGAATTCGATTCGTCCGCGATTCATCATAATGACGCGATCGCCTATATCACATGCTTGCTGCATACTATGGGTAATCATCACGACGCACAAATCATTCGCTTCCGCCAGCTCCTGTGTTAGCGCAATGACCTGTTCGGCGGCGTTGGGGTCCAGCGCCGCCGTATGTTCATCTAGCAGCAGCAGCTTGGGTTGGGTCAAGGTCGCCATAACCAAGGTGATCGCCTGTCGCTGTCCGCCGCTAAGGAGCGCGACATCAGCGTCGAGGCGGTGCTCCAGGCCGAGATGTTGATGCTGCAATCGCTCAAAAAACCAGGCTTCTTCCGCCTTTTTGACGTCGCGCCGAAAGCCGGCATTGCGCCCGTGAATAGCCGCCAGCGACAGGTTTTCGCGAATGGTCAAACCCGGGCAAGTACCCAGGCGCGGGTCCTGGAAGACGCGGCCGATATCGTGTGATCGCCGGTACTCGGGCGCGTAGGTGATGTCTTCGCCGTCCAGCTCAATGCGCCCGCTATCGGCCTGTACAGCGCCCGAGACCACATTGAAAAAGGTGCTTTTGCCCGCGCCGTTGGAGCCGATCACGGTAACGAACTCGCCGCTTTGCACGAAAAGAGACAGGTTCTGCAGCGCCCTCACCTCATTTGGCGTGCCGGCGTTGAAGGTAACGGACACATTGTCGAGTCGTAACATTAGCCTGCCTTTCAGTTGCGGCGCTGCCTGTAAGACCGCCATTGATCGTAGAGCCTAGGCGTGCCCAGGGCCGCCAAGACCACCAAGGCGCTGACAAGTTGAATATCGGTCGTTGGCAAGTCCAGGGCGCTGAATATCCAGGCTCGGGAGATATCGAAGACCAACATGCCGGCTGCCGCCGCGATCAACATCTGGCCGATTGTGCGCGGACGCAAAAGGACTTCCCCGATGATCACCGCCGCCAAGCCGCGTATAATCAAGCCGAACCCCAGGCTGACATCGGCGAAGCCGAATTGCTGCACCACCATGGATCCCGCCAGCGCCGCCAGCCCGTTGGCGACCATGAGTCCGATGATGATCATCAGGTGATGGTTCAAGCCGGTCGCCCGCACCATCTGGTCGTTTTTCCCGGTCGCCCGCACCGCCAAGCCGATTTCCGTGCGCAAGAACCAGTATAAGATTACCAATACGACAAGCACCAAAAGGCCGAATATCATGATCTCCAAGAGATTGGTCGATTGCCGGCGCATCTGGTCGCCGAATTGATCGACCAGCCAATTGCGGAAATCTTTCGAATGGCGGCTAATCAAGGTTTCTTTGCCGAGAAGCGGCACATTGCTCTTGCCGCCCATGATATGCAAGGTCACCGTATAGGCGCCGGTGATGACGATGATACTCGCCAGCAAGCCTTCAATCTTGAAGACGATGTCGATCAAGGCTGTTGCCAAGCCAGTCAAGGAACCGGCGACAAATGCCGCCAATACCGCGATTTCCGCGCGAACCCCGCTGAATATCAGCACGGCGCAGACAGCGCCGCCAATGGGAAAAGCGCCGTCTACGGTCAAGTCGACAAAACCCAATACGCGGAAGGTCAAGAAGACCGTGACGCCGGCCAAGGCATAACCAAAGCCCTGTCCAATGGCGCCGATATTGACGTTGCCAAAGCGCATAAAAGCGGCGATGACAAGCGACAATATGATGATGCGCAGGATAAAATCGCGCAACATGCTACTGTCGCGCGCTTGCTGTGGTTCCGCTACAGTTGAATTGACAGCCATAAATCTGGCTCCAATTGCATTATCAGAGGCAGGATATATTATGATGCGATATTAAGCGTAACATAGTCATGTCATTCGTTGCAACGTATTTGTGATGGATTTGTGAAAAGGAGGTAACTTGCAGCGGGAATCTGAATGCAGGAAGCGGTATGGTAACATTGTGGCTGGTAGCAAGCGCGAAGTGTCAGGTGAAACGCTGTGGTCGAGAAACAGCCAATTCGACAACTAACAATCGAAGGATTCTTGTCCATCCGCAATCTGGAGCGTCTGGAACTCCGTAATCTAAACGTCCTCATCGGAGCTAATGGCGCGGGTAAAAGCAATTTTGTGTCTTTCTTCTATTTGTTGCGGGAAATGGTCGAAGGGCGTTTGCAGAGGTGGGTCAATGACCGAGGAGGGAGCGACCGTATATTAAGCTATGGTATCAAGGAGACTTCACAATTGAAGTCTCGTATTGACTTTGGCGAGAATGGGTATGGATTCATCCTAAGACCGAATGCTGAAGGCCAACTGTATTTCGAAAATGAGAGCCTGTTGTATAGCCGTGGATATGATGAAACTGGCATTCCATTAGGCACCGGGCATTTCGAGTCCAAATTGAGGTCGGAGATTGTTTCTGGCGAGTGGCGAAGAGCAAACTATTGCTACGCTTCAATCTCAAATTGGAAAGTATTTCATTTTCACGACACAGGAGATAAGGCGCAGTTAAAGCGTCTTGCGGAACTCCATGACAATGAGTACTTGCGGCGGGATGCTGCTAACCTTGCGCCCTATCTGTTCATGCTGCGTCAGGAACATCCCAGCGTTTACAATATGATCCGCAAGATTGTAGGACTTGCTTTGCCATTTTTTGACGATTTTGTCTTGCGTCCAAGACAAAGACCGTCAAGTCCTCTTGAACAAGACATTCTACTTTATTGGCGCAAGAAGGGTATAGAATATGACTTCTTGCCCAGTCAACTGTCTGACGGATCTATCCGTTTCATTTGCTTAGTCACAGCTTTATTGCAGCCAGATCCGCCCGCGACGATCATCATTGACGAGCCTGAGATAGGTTTACACCCTTATGCAATCACATTGCTTGGATCCTTAATTCACTCGGCCGCTGCACGAATGCAAGTCATTGTCGCAACACAGTCAGTACCGTTTTTGAATGAGTTTTCGATTAATGATTTGTTGGTAGTTGAGCGCGAAGAAGAGGCAACAGTTTTCCGGCGGCATAACGAGGAGGACTTCGCAGGGTGGTTGAAAGATTACACAATAGGCGAGTTGTGGGAGAAAAATGTCTTAGGCGGGAGGCCCCGCTAGATGCGTCGTATACATGTAATATGCGAAGGGCTAACAGAAGAGACATTTGTAAACGAACTGCTTGCGCCACAGTTCAAGTATCACAATCTATATCTAATTCCGTCGCAGATTGGGCAACCTGGGAAAAAGGGTGGAGATGTAAGTTATCGGAAGCTGAGCAGGGATATTCGAGAACGACTTCTTGGTGACGGGCGGTCACACTGCACGACGTTTTTTGATTATTACGGTCTTCCCAGCGATTTTCCTGGGAAGTCAGAAGCGGCAGGTTATGCCGATCCCCGGGCAAAAGCTGAAAAACTTTGCTCAACTTTGAAGTTAGCGCTTCAAAATGACATAGGCGAGAATGCTCTTCGCCGATTCGTTCCTTATGTGCAAATGTATGAATTCGAGGGGCTTCTGTTCAGCGACCCCTCGCACTTCGCAACTGGCATTGAAATGCCATCACTTATAGATGGCTTCACAGAGATTCGCAACCAGTTTCCAACTCCAGAACATATCAACGATGATTCGCATACTGCGCCTAGCAAAAGATTAGTCGCGCTCTTCCCGAAACAAGCGCCTTATGAGAAACCTACATTGGGAACTCTCGCTGCCCTAGAAATCGGCCTACCCAAGATCCGCCAAGAATGCCCGCTCTTCGACGACTGGCTCACGCAGCTGGAAAACCTGCAACCACTCTCCGCCTAAACCCCCCAAAATACCGCCAGCCCCAGCAGCATCGCCAGCAGCGTCACAATCGTCATGCCAAAACCGACCTTGGAGAAATCGCTGAACTTGTAACCGCCAGGTCCCATCATCAAGATATTGACCGGGTGCGCGATCGGCGTGATGAATGCCAGTGAACATGCCATCGCCACCGCCAGCGCCATGGCGCGCGGATCCACCCCCATTTGCAGCGCGGCTTTGATGGCGATGGGACCGACCAGCAGCGGCGTGACTTGCCCGCCGATGACTTGTACGATCAACATCGTTAGCAAGGCGATGACCGCAATCAACAGTAGCGAGCTGGCGTTCATAAGGCTCGATTCCAAGAACGCGCCGGCGCGATCAGCCAAGCCGGTCTCGGTGATAGCGAGACTGAGCGGCAGCATGCCAGCTACCAAAAAGATCGTCCGCCACTCCACCGTCGCGTAGAACTGCTCTACCTTCAAGCAGCGCGTCAGAACCATGGCTACCGCCCCCGCCAGCATGGCGATGGGCAAGGGCAGGATATTCAAGGAGGCGAGCGCCAAGACCATGGCGGTGATGCCTACGGCATAAGGCGCTTTGCGGCTTTCTATAGCTTGCGCCGAGTATTCGCTGCCCGGCACGATGAAATTGCTGTTATACGACAGGTTTTGAATGTCCGAGGATTGTCCCGCGACCAGAATCGCATCGCCGACTTGAAGCGGCATCTTGCGGACATCCGTGTGGAAGCTTTGCCCGTCGCGCCAGAGCGCCATCGCCAACAAGCCCCAGTCGCGGTTGAGCTTCATTTGGGAGAGCGTCTTGCCAATAGCGTTAGAACGGGGCGCAATCGTGATCTCAATGGGTTCGATAGGCAACTCGCTCGCTATCGCGCGCGCGCTACCCACGATTAATTCGTTTCCCCAAGCCAAGAGCTGCTGGAGGCGCTCTTCGCGCCCGACAATCAACAGTTTGTCGGCGGGGTAAATCACTTGAGTTGCTTTAGGAATGGCGACCGTCTCTCGCCCGTGCCAGACTGCCGCCACCGTCAAACCCAGCTCGGCATTGATATCGCTTTCTTGTACGGTTTGATGAGCGAGGCGGGAACCAGGCAGGACTCGCACCAGCCACATCCGATCCGCCAATTCATAGGTATCCTGCAGGTCGACTTGTTGGAAGGATTGCGTCAGCGAAGCGCGATCGGGCAGCGAGCGTCGGCCGAACAACAGCATGTATAACAAACCCGCCACTATGATTATGCCGCCCACGGGCAAGAAATCCAATATGCCGAAGCCAGCGATGCCTTGCGCGATCAGCAGCTCGCTCATTAAGATATTGGCGGTTGTGAAATAAGTCGCCATGCCGCCGAGGGTTACGCCGAATGCGAGCGGGATCATCAGCTTAGAGGCGGCGACGTTGCTATTACGCGATACTTGCAGGACTGCCGGCAGCAGCACTGCTCCCGCAGCCACATTGTTCATAAGCAAGGAAACAGCCGCCCCAACCGACATGACCAGCGCAATCAGCTTCGCTTCGGAGCCGCGCCCATAGGTCTGCAGTTGCCGCGCTACCCACTGCACGACGCCTGTCTGCGCCAAACCACGGGTGATCACGAGCAAGCCGAAAATGGTGATGACTACCGAGCTGCTGAAGCCGGAAAGGGCGTCGCTGGTTGGCACAAGCTGGGTCAGCGCGACCATCAGCAGGACGAGCAAGGCGATAATATCAATGCGCAGCCGCGTAAAGGCGATCAAGGCGAGTAAGACGACAATTATGCCGATGACAGTGAGTTCGGGGCTTGTGAGCATGGCGCAAGTATACCCTGTGTCGGCGATGCTTGGCTATTGCCCTGTTGGCTGCGGCTCGCCCTACAGGACTGGGTTGCTCTGTGGTTAAATCGAGGTGGTTTGAATATATTCTCGCAAAAGGACGCGGACATGAGCAAAATAAGTTTCATCGGCGCCGGCAGCACCGTTTTCGCCAAAAACTTGATGGGCGATATCTGGAGTTATCCTGCATTGGCGGATGCTACCATCTGTCTGATGGACATTGACCCAAGACGCCTGGAACAGTCGGAGCAAGTGGCGCGGCATATCATCAAGACGCTGGGCGTCAACCCGACTGTCGAAGTCACCACAGACCGCCGCGCCGCCTTGACCGACGCCGACTATGTCGTCTGCATGATTCAAGTCGGCGGCTATGAACCGGCCACGGTCATCGACTTCGAGATCCCCAAAAAATACGGCTTGCGCCAGACGATTGGCGATACGCTGGGCATCGGCGGCATCATGCGCGGGCTGCGGACAATGCCGGTCCTGATTGACATCTGTCGCGATATGGAGGAACTCTGCCCGAACGCGCTCTTCATCAATTACGCCAATCCCATGTGCATGAACCAATGGGCATTGAGCCGCGCCACGCCTATCCGCACGGTCGGGCTTTGCCACAGCGTGCCGGGCACCGCGCATGAACTGTCGCGCGACATCGGACTTCCTTACGAAGACATCAATTATCTGGTCGCCGGCATCAATCACATGGCGTTTTACCTCAAGTTCGAGCATGGTCCCAGCGGCGAGGATCTGTACCCGCTATTGCACAAGGTCTATGAAGAGGGGCGCGTGCCGCCAACCAATCGCGTGCGCTATGAGATGCTGCGGCGGCTCGGCTATTTCGTGACCGAATCCAGCGAACATTTCAGCGAATATGTGCCTTGGTTCATCAAAGCTGGCGACCCGGCTTTGATCGAGCAGTTCAATATCCCGCTGGACGAATACATCGAGCGCTGCAAAGCCGGCATCATCAGCTGGAGGTTGCTGGAAAAAGCGGAAGCAGAGGGACGCATCCCCAGCGAAGAAGAGATCCTGCGCGCGCTGCGCGATGTGCATCCCATGCACAAGGGCTGGACGGTGAGCAGCATCAGGGACCTGAACAAGGTCGAGCGCAGCGTTGAAGGCTCGCTCATCATCCACAGCATGGAGACCGGCGCCGCCCGAACCATTTACGGCAATGTGCCAAACGACAACATCATCGACAATCTGCCGGCGGGCTGCTGCGTCGAAGTCCCCTGCCTGGTCGATGCCAACGGCGTACAGCCGACGCGCGTCGGCGCGCTTCCGCCGCAGCTTGCGGCGCTGATGCAGACCAATATCAACGTGCAGTCATTGACCGTCGAGGCGGCGCTGACCGGCAAGCGCGAACATATTTACCATGCCGCCATGCTCGACCCGCATACGGCGGCGGAGTTGACGCTGGACCAGATTTGGTCCATGGTCGACGAGCTGATCGAGGCGCACGGGCAGTACCTGCCGGCTTACGCTTAATTCTGCTGCGCTCCTTCGCAGTCGGCTGCAGAGGCAGGAAATCGCCTCAAAACCCCATACATATTGCGGCCATTTTGGGCAACCGCTCGCATAACTAACTTGGCTCGCGGCTTGATGACATTTGCCGTGAAGTCGAGGCAGCCAAGCTGGTATAATTGCCGTGATAACAGGATAGATTTGCGGAAGGTAATAGCATGCCCAAGAAGAACCTGATCGGCGGGGAATGGCGCGGCAGCGGCGATGTCATGGAAGTGCGCTTTCCCTATGACGGCAGCCTGGTAGACGCGGTTGCGATGGCCAGCGCTGCCGACATGAGCGACGCGATGGACGCGGCTTTAGACGGCTTCGAGCTCACGCGGGCCCTGCCCAGCTATAAACGCTCGGAGATCTTGCAAAACATGGTAAGGCTGCTGGGCGAACGCTTCGACGAAGTCGTCGACGCCATGATCATGGAAGGCGGCAAGAACCGCAAGACGGCTGTCGGCGAGACCGCCCGCGCCATGGAAACGCTCAAAGTGTCGAGCGAAGAGGCGCGGCGCATCGGCGGCGAAGTTTTCAGCATCGACTGGACGGCCGCCGGCGAAAATCGGCAGGGCTTCACGCGGCGGGCGCCGATCGGGACTGTGCTCGGCATCACGCCCTTCAACTACCCGGTCAATCTTGCCTGTCACAAGATCGGGCCCGCCATCGCCGTCGGCAACCCCATCATCTTGAAACCAGCCGAAAAGACGCCGCTCTCGTCGGTGATCCTGGCGGAAATCGTGCTGGAAGCCGGCTATCCGCCGCAAGCTTTCAGCATGCTGAACGCCTGGGGACCCGATACCGAGATGATGGCGACTGACCCGCGCGTGCGAATGATCAGCTTCACCGGCGGCGGCAGCGTCGGCTGGATGCTGAAAAGCAAAGCCGGGCAGAAAAAGGTCGCGCTGGAACTGGGCGGCAACGCCGGCGTGATCGTGCATCATGACGCCGATCTGGCTGCCGCGGCCGGTCAAGCGGCGGCTGGGGGCTTCGCCAATGCCGGGCAAAACTGCATATCCGTGCAGCGCTTGCTGATCCAGCGCGATGTCTTTGAAGAATTCACCGATCGCTTTGTCGATGAGGTCAAGGCGCTGAAGGTGGGCGATCCGCGCGACGCCGCTGTTGATATTGGTCCCATGATCAGCCTGCGCGACGCCGAACGCGCCGAAGCCTGGGTGGACGAAGCGAAGAAAGCGGGCGCCTCGCTGCTCTACGGCGGCGCCAGAGACGGCGCCATGTTCCCGCCGACGGTGCTGACCGAGACCGCGCCCGATATGCGGGTGAACTGTGAAGAAGTGTTCGCGCCGGTGGTGACTGTCAGTCCCTACGACCAGTGGGATGAGGCTGTGGCCACCATCAACGACAGTCCCTACGGCTTGCAGGCCGGCGTCTTCACCAGAGATGTCAAGCGGATCATGGACGCCTGGGAACGTGTTGACGTGGGAGGCTTGCACATCAACAGCGTTTCGACCTTCCGCGTCGACCACATGCCATACGGCGGCGTCAAGGCATCGGGTTATGGCCGCGAGGGCGTCAAGTACGCCATTGAGGATATGACCGAGCTGCGCTTGATGACGCTGAATCTGGGCTGAGGTGGCGAATGCGGCGTGGCTGCCGCAGATTGGGAAGGGACCTTTAGAGGCAGCCCTATGTTATTCGTAATCTTCCGGATCTTTGTACTCGCGGTCGTATTCTTCGTCTTTGATGGCTCGCTCGATAGCGTCTTCAACAAGGTCTGCGATGGCGCCGGGCGGCAGCAGGAGCTTCATCAGTTCCTGCGCCATCATGTTGCCCATGACATTTCCAGCGACAGAGATTTCCATACCCAGGAAGTCTGGTGATTCTTTGCCGTCGATGCGCTCGCCTTGTACGCAACGCAACTTGTCGATTAGGGAGTCTTCATGACCGCTCCAGTCTGGCAGCACTTCTTCAAGAATGTAGTAAGCAATTTTTTCAGCCATGAAGTATTCTATGCGCTCTACGCCATACTTGTCCCATGTAAGTTGGCTCAATCTTGATTGGGTCATATTACCCTCCCGCAGGAATGCGTTTTCAAACTCGTCAGAGGCGATTCCTCTGGCCTACCATGCGGCCGCGTGATTGCAAGTGGCAATTCACACAAGACTGGGAAATTGGAAGCATCGCGCAAGCCAGTCATGGATATTGACAGAAGGCGCGCAATCGCCCATGATTTGCTGGGAAGGATTCGGTTGGTCGAAACTTGCAAAATAATGATTGAGAACAGCCGCGTTATTCAAAGTGATGTAAATGACTTTTTGGCTTCCGAAGCCTTCGCCGAAGTTGACCTTGACTTAACATTCCTTGATCCGCCCTTCAATCAGGCCAAGGACTATGCCTCGCATGACGACGATATGCCCGAAGGCGAATACTGGGACTGGATGAAGCGGGTCTGCGGCGCGATATACGCAAAGACATCCGAAGGCGGCGCGATTTATTTCATGCAGCGAGAGAAGAACAGCGAGCAGGTATTGCGTTGCCTGCGCGAGGCGGGCTGGACGCTGCAAAACCTCATTATTTGGAAAAAACTAACTTCGGCCGTGCCAATGAGTCGACGCTATGGCAAGCAATATCAGATTATCGCTTACGCCACTAAAGGGCGACGAGCGCGTGTCTTTCACCGTTTACGCATTGACCCGCCCTTGCCAGCCAACTATAAACACAAGCGCGCCAACGGCATGTACGTGACTGATATCTGGGATGACATTCGCGAGCTAACTGCCGGCTATTTTGCTGGCGATGAAGCCCTGCGAGACGCGGATGGTTCGCGCTTTCACAAGCAGCAAGCGCCGTTAGCCCTGTTGTTGCGTATTATTTTGAGTTCTACGCTAGTGGGTGATACGGTCTTTGATCCCTTCGCGGGGACGGGCACGACGCTGGTCGCGGCGCAACAGTTGAGGCGGCTCGGACTTGGCGTAGAAATCGACCCTGACAACGCCGCCTGCATCCGAGAGCGGCTGCGCGAGATTCGCCCAGCGGATGACATCGGGCGCTTCCGCAAGGATTACAGATATACGGAAAATCTGGACGAGATTTGGAATGGCAGTATCGAACTTGGAAAACAGAGTGTACTCAATTTACCACTTTTTCGCCCATCTGTACCGTAATCGTTGCTTGCTAAAGTCGGTTGAAAAGCTGGGTGATTTCCCCTTTGATTGTGAGCTGCTGTCATGTGTAAACAAGAACACATTTCCTGATATGGCGATCCGAATTAATCCGAGTGGCGACCCGAAGGGTGGTGAATTGATTGAATTGAAGGATAGCAAAACATCTTATGGAATCGCATCCTTTAACTCTACTATTCCTACAGGGCGCAAAGTTATAGCGAGCATTACCAGCGGCAAAACCAATGTTGTTCGCAAGAGAATGCAGGATGCTGGAGAAGACATTTACTCTTTGCCTGAGCGTGAAGTGTACTATTTGGTTCGAGGGAAAAGAGCGGACAATACAAAAGTATGCCTGGTTCACGGAAGCTTTTTTGAAACAGTGCCTGTTGACGAACTCATCAAATCGTCTTTTGGTCAAGTGCTGACGGAGGGGCTGGAAGAGAACAAAGCGCAGGTTAGCGCAGACTTGAGCGACATCATGGATAATGTAAGGCTAAGTCAGTCGCATTTCAGCAAATCGCGTCATGTAAAAGACGCTTCGGTAAAACTGCGATTTCGGGTTATGACCGAAGCGGAAAACGAAGGCAACATCTTGAATCCGAAACTGTATCCAGGGGTCAAGGACAACACGTTGAGCCTGGTTGCGCCGGCTGATTCACCAGTCGCGACTGAGAAAATTGAACGATATTTACGATTAGCTATATCACAATCCGAGTTGTCGCAAGGCAAGAAATTCACCATCACCCATCCATACAACGGCGACTTCTTTGTGCTAAGTTACGCTCTCTAATCAGCCAGAAAGGCAAACCATGAAAAAAGTATTCGTCGTCTACGCCACCGATAACGTCGGCACCGTCGTCCTGGAACCCATCCAAACCGGCGATCATGTGACATGCAATGGCGAACGCCGCGACATCGAGATTGTCGCGCAGGCCGACATCGCCTACGGACATAAGATCGCGCTGATGGACATCGCCGCGGGCGATACCGTTCTCAAATACGGCTTGAGCATCGGCTCGGCCAGCCGCAATATCAAGGCCGGCGATCACGTGCATACGCACAATGTCGAGAGCAATCGCGGGCGCGGCGACCTCGCCGACCGCGGCGCGGTAAGCGCCGAGTAGCTTCATATTGAATTGGATGTTTAGGAGAAAATGGTCATGGACCAGTTTTATGGTTACGCGCGCCCGAACGGCGATGTGGGAATCCGCAATCATCTCTTGATCTTGTCGGGAACGGTCTACGCCAACGGCGTTGTGGAACGCGTGGCGGATACGATCCACGGCGCTGTGCCCATCACGCATGCCAACGGCCGCTGCCAAGTCGCGCCGGACCTGCGCGTCACGCGGCGCTACTTGGCTGGCACAGCCATGAACCCCAACGTCGGCGGGGTTGTCATCGTCGACCACTTCCGGGAAGAGGGCATGACAGCCGAAGACTTGGCTGATGACATCGCGCCGACGGGCAAGCTGATCGCCACAGTTAATATCCGCGGCGATGGCGGGTTTATCAGCGCGGTAGAAAAAGCCACCCGCTATGCCCAGGACTTCGCGCGGCAGATCAGCCTGTATCGGCGGGAAGCGGCGCCGATGAGCAAAATCCTCTTTGGCACCGAATGCGGCACCTCCGATACCACATCCGGTTTGGGCAGCAATCCCGCTAACGGGCTGGCTGGCGAGCTCTTGATCGCGCAAGGC
Source organism: Phototrophicaceae bacterium (assembly GCA_965232245.1). GTDB lineage: Bacteria > Chloroflexota > Anaerolineae > Aggregatilineales > Phototrophicaceae > UBA6055. The sequence continues at coordinate 492,232 of CBDDPG010000002.1, forward strand.
GGCCGCATGTTGATGGCGGAATGCACCGAATGGATGGGCTGCGAAAACTGGCTGACGGAGAAGGCGGCCAGCCCGGCCGTTGCCGAAGCGATTGTCGCCGGCGTCTGGCACATGGAAAGCCGCGCCCTGGCCAGCGGCGAGGACATCCGCGGCTCACAGCCCACTGGCGACAACATGGCGGGCGGGCTGACGACCATCGAAGAAAAGTCCATGGGCGCCGTTAAGAAAATCGGCGATAGCGCTATCATCGAGTACCTGGAAATCGGCGAGGCGCCGACTAGGTCTGATCCCGGCAATTATGTCATGTACGGACCGGGCATGGGCGCGGAAAGCATCAGCAGCATGGCGGCGGCCGGCTGCCAGGTGCTGACCTTCTGCACGGGCGGCGGGCATACCTCCAACCATCCCATCATGCCGACCATCAAGGTGACCGCCAACCGCCAATCCTTTGAGCTGATGCGCGATACGGTTGATGTCGACGTCAGCGGTGTTTTTCAGGACGAGATCACTTTGGCTGAGGCCGGACAGATTGTCTACGACGAGGTGGAGCGGGTCTGCAACGGCTATCTGACCAAGTCCGAGGCGCTGCGCGACAATAACAGCTTTGCGATACATCGAGTGGGACCCAGTATTTAGGCAGGTCAATGCGCATCGCCATCCCCTATGGGCAGTCCCATCTGAGGGCTGAATTGCCAGATGCCTATCCCATCGAGCGCATTTTGCCCCGGCAACAGGCGGCTGCGCCGGATCCGGGGGCATTGGCCAGGGAAGCGGTTTACAATCCGCTGGGCGATGTCGCGCCCCCGCGGGCTGGCCAGACTGTCGCTATCGCCATCAACGACGCGACCCGTCCCGTGCCGCACGAACATTTGCTGCCGCCGCTTCTGGGTGGGTTAAAGCAGGCCGGTATTGCCGATGAAGATGTAACTTTTATCATCGCCACGGGCGCCCATCCCGGCCTGGCGCCGCAGGAGTACAGCGCCATCTTGCCGCCGGGAATTACCGCCGCTTACCGCGTCATCTGTCACGACGCCTCTGACGAAGCGAACCTGACCTATCTCGGCGAGACGGCGCGCGGGACCTCGGTTTACATCAACCGGCAATACATGGCCGCGGATTATCGCATCGTCATCGGCAACATCGAGTCGCATCAGTTTCAGGGTTTCTCCGGCGGGGTCAAAAGCGCGGCTATCGGCTTGGCGGGCTTGCAGACGATCAATCAGAACCACGCCATGATGAGCCATCCCCTGGCAAAGCTGGGCATATACGACGAGAATCCGGCGCGGCAGGACGTGGAGGAGATCGGCCGCATGATCGGCATAGATTTTGCCGTCAACGCCATCCTGAATCCTGACAAAGCGCTCGTGGCGGTTCTGGCTGGCGATCCCTTCGCGGTGATGCGAGCAGGCGTCCCCCAAGTGAAGGCGCTTTATGAGGCGCCAGTCGCCGCGCCCTTGGATTTGATGATCGCATCGCCCGGCGGTCATCCCAAGGACATCAATATCTATCAGTCGCAGAAGGGCTTGGCGCATGCCGCCGCGGTGACCAAGACTGGCGGGTCGCTCATTCTTTGCGCGGCTTGCCCACAGGGCAGCGGCAGCGCGGATTATGAAAGTTGGATGGCGCAACCGGGGATGCGCAGTCACGGCGACGTCCTGGAGATTTTCGAACGCGAGGGCTTTCGCCTGGGGGCGCACAAAGCTTTTCAGGTATCGCGCGACGCGGCGCGGGTGCGCGTGACGCTTGTCTCGGAGTTGGATGACGAGTTGGTGCGAAGGCTGCTGCTGGATCCACAGCCGGACTTGCAGACGGCCATCGATCGGGCGCTGGCGCAGTTGCCGAGCGACGCGCGCATCGGGGTCATGCCTTACGCGAATGCGACCATGCCGGTGCTGACCTGACTAATAGACACCGGATCGCTGTGTAAAGCATGGTTAATCCTCTCTGGCGCTAACACTTTTGTTCTAAGATAATAGGAATCGAGATCACAGTTTCTGTGGCTAGGCATGGCAATTTCCGTATTGAAAGACGCAGCTTTATTGGGAAATGATCAAATTATCTCAAAATGAGGCGACCGCGCTTCTGACGATGGAGAAGCGCCGACTAAACGACAAAGTCACTTCCTTTCCGTTGCATGGACAGAAGATAGCATTGCCTCTTCAATCGTTTGACGGACATGAGAATTTTTTATTTGACATATCTCGCGGCCGTGACAATGAGATACGAGTCAAAATGCAGACGCGAGCGCGGAAAGAGATACCACTTGCGAGACTGGACATCGGGGGCAGACCGCATCGCAACGATGACGGTACAGTGATATTACCGCCCCATCTCCATCTGTATAAGGAGGGTTTTCACGACAGGTGGGCGATGTCGCCGCCTTCAGACAGGTTCACGAATCTTGAGGATATACCGACGACCCTGCGTGAATTCATGAGTTTCTGCAATATCGTTATGCCGCCCATAATATGGTTACAGGGAGGGTTAATTTGATGATTGAGCAAATCATAAAACTTACAGAGGAATATCACAATTGGGTAAGCGAAAGCACTACACTGCGCGAGATTGAAAACTGTGTAGAAATTACCACCCCGTTCCTGGATCGACACAATGACATGATGCAAATCTTCGCAACAGTGTCTGGCGATGAAATCACTCTATCTGATTATGGCTACACGATCGAAGACCTCGAGTTTTGCGGCATTAATGTCAACACTTCAAATCGGAGCAAATTGATTGAGCAGAACCTGAATGGATTCGGCGTAAAGCGGAAAGGCAATGACCTCGTGACGCGTGCAACTGCTCAAGACTTTGCGCTAAGCATGCACAATCTGCTGCAAGCAATGATAGCCATCGACGACCTCTATTATCTTGCAACACCGTCTAGTGTTAGTCGGTTTGACGCGGATTTGGTCACATGGCTTAACGATTCAGGAATAAGTTTTGACACAAAGAAGTTCAAGGGGAAGATGGGCTACAATGTGGATTACAAGTATGTCATTCCTCCGTCCAGCAAGATGCCCGAGCGGATGCTCTTAACCATTGACAATCCTGACCGCAACGCAGTGGAGCAAGTTGCCTTTCGCTGGCTAGATATTCGTGATGATAGGCCAAGCGACGCGCGCCTTTATCCCATCTTGAATGATGCACACCGCATTAGCGTGATGAAAGAGATGGATGCGCTCCGCAGTTACGACGTGCGCCCCGTCCTCTGGTCCGAGCGCGAATCCGTGCGCGAGGAACTCGCCGCCTAATTGATGAGCCAGAAAACCGACGACCCCGGCCGCAGCGCCACGCGCGTCGTCATCGTCTGTTTCTTCTCACTCTGCATCATCTTTGGCATACGCTTGTCGTTTTCGGTCTTCTTCGCCGAGTTCGTCACTGCCGAAGGCTGGAGCAACGAGGCGGCGGCAACTGTTTTCAGCCTCAACATGTTTGTCTTCGCGCTGACGGCGCCCTTCGCCGGCCTGGCGCTGGATCGCTATGGTCCGCGGCTGGTTTTCGGCGCGGGCGTTCTGCTGATGGCTGTCGGGCTATGGCTGAGCAGTCGCGCCGATTCGCTGGACGATCTCTTGCTAGGCTATGGGCTGATTGGCGGGTTTGGGCTGGGAATCACGGGCTTGGGTCCTGTAGCCTCGGTCATCGCCGGTTGGACGGCGCCGGCGCGCCGCGGTCGCGCCATTGGCATCGCCTTTGCCGGCACGGGCTTGGGTTCGCTGGTATTTGTCCCTATGGCGAACCTGTTGATTGAGCAATTCGCCTGGCGCAGCGCCTACCTGGTCCTGTCGTTAATCTGCGCCTTCATTTTGTTGCCGCTTATGGTGATCGGCTTGACGCGCCCGCCGTCGCGGCATGGGCTCCGCGCGTCACCCGCGCCGGCATGGGGACCTCTGCTGCGGAAACCGGCCTTTTGGGCATTATTGATTGTCGGGCTAACTGCCTTGGGTCCCGTGCGCAGCTTAACGGTACACCAGGTCGCCTACATGGAGTCTTATGGCGTGACGCGGACGGCGGCGGCGAATGTGGTGGCTTTGGCGGGTTTCCTCACGACATTTTCCTTCATCGGCTTGGGCTGGATATCCGATCGCTGGAGCCGGATGGCAGCCTTCACGATAGGCGCGGCGGGGCTGATTGCCGCCGTAATGATGTTGCTGCTCTTGCGCGCCGACGACTTGCCCTCGCTGCTCATTTTCTATGCGATATTTTATGCCCTGGGCGAAGGCACGCGCAGCAGCCAAACGACGGCATTGGCCAGCGATGTCTTTCATAAGCAGGGTTTGGGCTTGATCAATGGGCTGGTGGGGGGCATGTTCGGCTTGGGCGCCGCGCTGGGACCGTGGTTGCTGGGGCGCCTGCGCGACCAGAGCGGAACCTATGACGGCGGCTTGCTGCTGGTCGTCGTGATGGTCATAGCGTCGCTGCTGGCATTCGGGTACATTGTGCGACGCTCCGGAAAACCCGCGCGCGTCTGAACAGGGTGGAACAGCGCTGCGAGATTTTGGTGTAATGGCAGTTCTTGGGCGACCCGGCTGATCCGCCTACTGCGCCTGCCTGCGTCGACTGATTAAAGATACCCATACGCCGGCAGCGTCAAGAACTCGGCGAAATCATCGGCGCGGATCATCTCATCGAAGAGTTGCATCGCCAGTTGAAAGCGGCCGCCATTGAAGCGCGCCTCGCCGAGCTCGCCACGGATGGCGTCCATTTCTTCTTCCAGCAATTGGCTGTACAAGTCCAAGGACAGCGGACGGCCGTCGGCCAGCGTCGCCTTGTGGCGCAGCCACTGCCAGACCTGGGCGCGGCTGATTTCCGCAGTGGCGGCGTCTTCCATCAACGAGTAGAGCGGCACGCAGCCGTTACCGCCGAGCCAGGCTTCAAGATATTGAATGCCGACTTTGAGGTTAAGGCGCGCGCCGTCTTCGCTGATGGCGCCGGCGCTGGGTTTGAGCAAATCTTCGGCGGAGACCTTGACATCTTCGCGCTGGCGCTCGATTTGGTTCGCGCCCGGCATGTGTTCGTCGAATACCTCAGTCGCGATCTGTACTAGACCAGGGTGCGCGACCCAGGTGCCATCGTGGCCTTCTTTCACCTCGCGCAGTTTATCGGCGCGCACTTTGTCCAGGGCGGCTTGATTGCGTTCCGGGTCATTGCGGATGGGGATCTGCGCCGCCATGCCGCCCATAGCGTGGGCGCCGCGGCGGTGGCAGACCTTGATGACATGCAGCGTATAGTTGCGCATGAAGGGCACGGTCATGGTCACCTGCGCGCGGTCGGGCAACAAGTAATCGGCATGATTGCGCAGCTTCTTGATATAGCTGAAGATATAGTCCCAGCGACCGCAATTCAGCCCGGCCGAGTGCTCGCGCAGCTCGTAGAGGATTTCTTCCGCTTCAAAGACCGCCAGTATCGTCTCGATCAGCACGGTCGCTTTGATCGTGCCCTGCGGGATGCCAAGGGCGTCTTGAGCGTGGATGAAGACATCGTTCCAAAGGCGCGCTTCCAGGTGGCTTTCCAGCTTGGGCAGGTAGAAATAGGGACCTGTGCCGCGTTCCAGCGCGGGCTGCGCATTGTGAAAGAAATACAGGCCGAAGTCGAACAGTCCGCCGGGGATCGCTACCCCGTCCACTAGGAATTGGCTTTCGTCGAGATGCCAGCCGCGCGGCCGTACAAGCAGCGTGGCGGTTTTGTCATTGAGCCGGTAGAAGCGCCCGTCGGGGTTGGTGAAAGTGATGCTGCGGTTGACGGCGTCGCGCAGGTTCACTTGTCCCCCCAGCATATTGTCCCAGGTCGGCGAATTGGCGTCTTCAAAGTCGGCCATGAATACCCGGGCGCCGCAGTTCAGCGCGTTGATCACCATCTTGCGGTCGGTAGGACCGGTGATTTCCACGCGGCGGTCTTGCAGGTCTGGCGGCGGCGGGGCGACGCGCCAGCTTCGGTCGGCGCGAATGGGGCCCGTCCCCGGCAAGAAGTCGGGCAAATGCCCGGCGTCGATAGCGGCTTGGCGTTTTACGCGGGCTGCCAGCAATTCGTCGCGGCGGGCGGTGAACGCCCGCGCCAGCCCGGCGAGGAAGTCGATAGCTTCGGGGCTGAGGATGGATTGGCACTCGGGCGGGATTTCGCCGCGGATCTCGACGCCGGCGGGTTGGTTTGTCTGGGTCATGGGGCGGTTTGCCTTGCTCCGTATGTAACGGTTATCTGTGCAACTATAAGTGAAAAGCAATTAGGCGAGTAGGGGATCTTCGCTTCTTGTGCCGGAACGGAACTACATCGGATCCCGCCGCTTGATTGGACCTACTGAGTCTAAAAGTCGAGCATATTAGAGTATTCGCGCAGACTTGCGGCTGTAGCGACAAGTTCTAGTGCGGTCAGGCCGTCCAGATAATCTTCAATGCTGTATTGCCTCTTTTTGTGCCTTCGTCTGATTTTGCGGACGGCTGTACAAAACTTACCAGGAAAAAGATCAAGATGATTTGCCAGAAAGACGTCAGGATGTTGCGCCTCTATATTATACTTGCTTAGCTCTACGTTGGGAAAATCTTTGAGATTATATGAGACAATGACATCGCAGTGGCCAACGATTGCTGCTGCCAAGACATGACGATCGTCCTCGTCTGGCAAGTTCAATGAATTTATGATTATTTCATAACCATATACGAGCGCGTCTCTAGTTTCAGTGTCCATTTGGTCGCGTCTTCGTTCCAAACGCTCTTGATCAATATCAGGGCGTATTCTGCGCACCGCTTTCATCCACTCGTGATGTATATCATGTGTCCACTTTGCTCGAAACAGGTCATCTACTGCGAGTTGAACAAAGAGGTCCGTCAATCGAATTGGAACAAGAACGTTGGCGTCAAGCAGTGCCGTGTATCTTCGTCGGCTAGTCATACAAGCCTAGTTCTTCCGCTTCCGCTACCATCTGATCAAGAATCTCTTCTCGCCGAAGGTCAATTTCCTGCTTATATTGCATTACGTCTTCAAGGCGGATGCGACGATGTCTTCCGACCTTGTGATAAGGGATATCTCCGGCTTCTAGAAGCTTGATGAGATAAGGGCGAGAGACATTCAGTATATCTGCCGCCTCCATGGTGGTGAGTTCGGTATGTTGCGGGAAAACCATGACGCCATGCCCTGCAGCCATGGCTTCCAATATGCTATTAAACATCTCTAGAGATCCGATTGGCAAGACAATCGACACTTGCCCGTCCACAAAAGTAAGATGAACAGTTTGTGGTTTTTGTTCACGGACTAAAGGTATGATTTTCGAGGACGCAGTCCTTGCAAGATCCGCATCCGACTCATTGGGCGGCAGAAGTCTAATCGCTTCCATTTTGCAATCCTTTCGCTCACTTGTTCAGCCTAGCACACAAACGCAATAAACGCAATAAGTGAAATAATCGCAACGAGTGTTGCCGAATATCATGAAACGCGCAAAACGCTATCCCGCAGAACGTCCGCCAAGACGTCCATGAAAAGATCTACATCTTCCCGCCCGAAGGCCATAGGCGGCTTGAGCTTGAGCGTGTTATGACGCGGACCCTCGGTGCTGAGCAGGATGCCGCGGTCTTTCATGCGCTCGACGATATAGTCCGCTTCCCAATCCGCTGGCTCCAGCGTCTGCTGGTCGCGAATCAATTCGACGCCGAGGAAAAGCCCGGACCCGCGTACTTCTCCGATGATCGGGTTCTGGCTTTGCAGGTGGCGCAGGCCTTCCATCCAGTAGAGGCCCGTGTTGCAGGCTTTGCGCTGCAGATTCTCATCGGCGATGATCTTCAAAACCTCCAAGCCGATGGCGCAGGCGACCGGGTTGCCGCCGAAGGTATTGAAATATTCCATGCCGTTATTGAAGGCGGCGGCGATGGCGGGCGTGGTGACAACAGCGCCCAGCGGATAGCCATTGGCGATTGGCTTGCCCATGGTGACGATATCGGGCAGGACGCCGCTCAATTCGAAGGACCAGAAGCGGCTGCCGACGCGGCCGAAGCCGGTTTGCACCTCGTCGGCGACGCAAATGCCACCGGCAGCTCGCGCGGCGCGATAGGCTCGTTTTAGATAACCAGCCGGCAGCGGCATTTGGCCGCCACAGCCCATGATGCCTTCGCTGAAGAAAGCCGCCAGTCGACCGCCGCGGGCTTGCATCGCCGCGACTTTCTCGCTCACGGAGCGCGAATAGAATTCACCGGCGCTGGCGTCGTAACCTCGCGCCGCGCCGCGATAGCCATCGGGCATGGTCGCGACCTCGACATGGGCGGGTTTGCCGCGTCCGCCGGGCCCGTTGAACTTGTAGGGGCTGATGTCGATCAGCGCTGTGCTATGGCCGTGGTAAGCATGGTCAATGACGATGAAGTCGCTGCCGCCGGTATAGGCGGCGGCCAGCCGCAGCGCCAGTTCATTCGCTTCGCTGCCGCTATTGACAAAGAAACAGACCGAAAGCGGATCGGGCAAGGTCGCGGCGAGCGCCTCGGCGTAGCTCAGAATGGTCTCGTGCAGGTAGCGGGTATTGGTGTTCAGTATCGCGGTCTGGTCTTGCGCGGCCGCCACGACGCGCGGGTGCTTATGCCCGACATGCGGCACGTTGTTGACGCAATCCAGGTAACGCTGCCCTTGGTGATCGTAAAGGTGCTGCATGAAGGCGCCTTCGATCCGTAATGGTTCTTGGTAGGAAAGGCTCAGCGCGGGATTCAGCGCGGCGCGGCGGCGTTTTACCAGATCGTCTGCTGACGGTTTCTTGGGCGCGGCGATTGGAAACGGCAGTTGCAGAATCAAGTTGGGATCTGGCGACAGTGATGTATAGAGACCGCGCAGCTTGGGGGAGCAGACCCCGGGGTAATTATCCGCCTCCAGCAAGTCGACGATGATCTGAAAGTGCAGGTGCGGGCTCCAGTTGCCGTTGCGCGGATAGTCGCCGATATGCGCCAGCAGCTCTCCCGCTTCTAGCTCTTGCCCCAGCTCGCAGCGCTCCAGCGCCTCCGGCGACAGATGACCGTAGAGCGTGTAAAAGCGCAGCTCGGCTGTCGGTTGATGTTGGAGAATCAAAGTCGGACCAAAGTCTTGCTGCGCTGGATGGTCGCGCAGACTACAGATTGTACCGGCTAAAGGGGCGAAAATGGGTGTATCAGCCGGCGCGAAGAGATCGACGCCCAGGTGGACCGCGCGCCGCTGATGGTGATCAACGGCAAACATGTCACCCAGGTAAATCGGCCGCGCTTCGTTGTAGAGACCGATGCCGATTTTGTTGCCAAGTTGTCTTCGCAATGGTTCGGCGTAAGCCGCGGGCTCAGCGAGATCTGGAACGCGAGCCAGCAGTCGGCTGCTCAGGCCGAGATCAAGCCGCGCGCTATTGCCCGAATTGAGAGGGAAACCGAGAATCGGCTGGCATGACTGCCCCTTCAGCCAGTCTTGAATGCCTTCGCTCTCGGGGCAGGCGGAAAAGCCGCAGGCGTCGCGAAAAAGGTAGCGCGCATAGCGGGGATGCAGGTCGCGCAGCTTTGCCAGCAGTTCCCAGGCGCCGCTTTCGCTGACGCTCAGGTGGCGGTTCGCCGGCTCGTTCTTTTGTTGATGCCAGGATATGCAGACGCTAAGGCAGAGGCGGGCGGCGATCAGCGGGAAGAGTACGCGGAGTTCGGTTTCGTGGAGCGGGAAAACGCGGTGATAGGCGGCGATGACGGGCAGCGCTTTTTCCAAGGGGCGCTGCGCGCGCATCATGACATAAGCCAGCGCGACAGCCAGGTCGGTCACCGTTGGGCTGTAAACCATATCGCCCAGGTCGATGAAGCCGGCGACATTTGCCGAGGCGCCCTGGGCGCGGACCAAGATATTAGTGTCGTTGGCGTCGTTATAGACGAAGCTGCAGCGCAGGTCGGGCAAGATCGGCAGCGCCTCGTCCTGGTATCGCTGCAGGAATGTATCGAGGATGGCTCTTTTACTTTGCGGAAGATCCCATCCGTAGCGCGCGACCTGCGGCAGATTGCGGATATGCCAGCGATAGCTCAGTCGTCGTTCGGCGTGCTCGAAGGACTGCATGGCGGCGGAGAATCTGCCCAGCTGGGTCCCGATATCGTCCAGCAGCGGGTCCGAATGCGGGCGGAACGCGCTGAGTGGCGTGCCGTCGATATAGTTCAGAAGTCGCGCGCGAAAAGTTTGGCGGGACCTTGTGGAGATTTCGACAATGTCCTTGCCAGCGCGCGACGGGATAATGGCGGGAAACAGTTCCAGGTCTGCCAGGTGTTTCAAGGTCGCGTTTTGCAAGTCGAGCGTTCGGCTCGATACACTGGCATGGGCGATCTTGAGCGTATATTGCTGGCGATTTTCAGACAGCACGCGGAAGTTGCGGTCAAGCTCCGCTGGCAGCTCGGCTATGGAATGGACCTGGATGCCGTAACGCGCGGCGACGATTTCCCGCGCGTCTTCCGGCGAAAATGGCGGTCGGATGTTCTCTTCCATGGGTAGCATCTGTCAAGCCGTTTCAGATCTCGGAACAGCATATATTATATGCTTACGAGGTTTGCCGAGATAGTCCATGCTATAATCGGAGACTCATGACGAGAATACATAGTTCATTGATGCGGCGATACGCGCTGCTTATGATAATTCTGCTCGGAATTTCGCTGCGCGTCGGATATGCGCTGGCAATCTATGAGCCTTCGCTCCTGAACTACAATCTCGATGATTTTGTCTCCTATCGAAATGCCGCAAGCGATATCCTGCGCGGTGATTTGGCATTTACCAACAGCTTATACATGAAGCGGCCACCTTTGTATGCGCTACTTGTGGCTGCGCTGCAAATACAGCCAATGCTGGTTATCCTGGCAAATATCACACTTGGTACAGTGATCATTCCGCTAGCTTACAAGTTGGCGCGACAATTTTTTCTGTCACGGAAGTATGCGTTATTGGCAGCGCTTATCATAGCGATCGACGCTGCTAGCATTCGTCAATCTGCAAACTTGCGAGCAGACGCACTGGCCAGTCTTCTACTAGCGTTTGCATTTGTGTGCCTATTGAAACTTCAACATGCGGACATAGCAACAATTGCAGTGTGGGGATTACTGTCCGGTACTTTAATCATATTGTCCGCATTCACCCGCCCAGCCGCCTATTTACTTTGGATCCCGATGTCTCTTTGGGTTGTTCTCGCGCGTGGCGCGCGGGGGGGGGGGGGGGGCGATTCCTGGCGATTCTCTCGCTCTCCGCAATTCCCGTTTTTGGCATTGGCATTTGGCAGAGCCACAACACGGTCTATTTTCATAATTCCAGTTTTTCAACTGCCGGCACCTTTCAGTTGCTTTACGTTCGTGCGGCTTCGGTGCTTCATCAGGCGACCGGTCAAGACATGGACGTTGTATACGCAACCTTAGCCGCGCGAGTGGAATCGAAGCTTGGCAATGAGATAGATGGCATCACTGCCAACTGGCGCCACCGGCATCTTGCAAGTTCATCGAAAATGCAAAGCGCTCTGACTGACGTCGCTGTAACTGTCTTTCTTGAGCACCCGCTGTATTACATCCTCACATTCCCACTTGGCATTTTTCGAGCGCTGCTCAAAGTGACCATGTGGCCACCGTGGCTTGGCATAGGCTGGAATGCGATATTGCTTGCTACGTCGGGTTTTGGATTGCTGAAAATGGCGAAAGAGAGGCAGGTAGTCGACGTACTCTTCCTTTTGCTACCGTGCCTGTATTTTTTGACTGGTACTCTGCTAGTGGCGACCGCCAGTTTTGATACCCGCGCCCGAGTTATGGTCACGCCGCTGTTGGCAATTATGGCCGCTCACGGCCTGAGACACTTACTCAACCGGCGAAGAGCGGCGTCGGCAGCCCCTTGACACCCGGCTTGAACGCGAAGAAGCTGCCCGACTGCGGATACTGCGCCAGTTCGGCGGCGCTCATGCCGGTCCTGGCTGATGTGATATACAGAGTATCGAGTTCGGCGCCGGCAAAAGTACAACTGGTGATATTAAGCGCCGGCAGCGGCAGGACTTGTAGGATCTCGCCCGCCGGCGAATACCGCGTGACGCGCGCGCCGCCGAACTGCGCCACCCAGATGCAGCCCTCGCTATCCACCGTCATGCCGTCGGGGACGCCTTCGTCGTCTCGGCTGAATTGCGTGAAGATTCGTTTGTTGCTCAGTTCGCCCCCAGGTCCGATATCCAGGGCGTAGATGGTCCGTTTAATGCTGTCGGTGTGATAGATGATGCTATTGTCGAGGTTGAAGGCGGGACCGTTGCAGATGATATAGTCGTCGTCGACTTGGCTGACGCGCAAGTCCGGATCGAGGCGATAGAGCGCGCCTGAGGCCTCGGTCTGCCCGATATCCATGGTGCCCGCCCAATAGCGGCCGAGAATATCGACCTTGCCGTCGTTGAAGCGATTATTCGGGAGGCTCGCTTCGGGCAATTGGATGGGCGCGGCGGATAAATTATCCAGGTCGATGACGGCAAAACCATCTTTGACCGTGCCGACAAAACCGCCGCCTTGTCGCGGGTTGAGGCTGGTCACTTCGAAATCGAAGTTCCAGGTTTTTTTCGCGCCGTCGGCGAGCGCGTAGCGATGCACATTGTTGCTGAAGATATCGACCCAATAAACCGCGTTTTCCGCTGCGACCCATACGGGACCTTCGCCCAATTGCGCTGGGATCTCCCAAACCGTTTTTACGATCGACATATCAAGTCCTTTTGTTTCGCTACATAAGTGTATTTAGTTTACCAGTTCGTCACGCCGCCGTCAGCCCGCTGACAAGCTCTTAGACTGGACTATGCCCGTTTCACGCGTCGCTTAGGCGCAAGCGCTAGGCTTTCGACGCATGCTGATAATACAAAAGGGGCGATGATGAAATACTCCGTCCATTCTATTCTTGCGCTGTTCTGGCTGGTCATCTCAGTGGCATTTGCCGAGCAAGCGCCGCCAGCAGCGCTGGCTGATAACGTGGCTGACTGGGATGCGCTGCTAGCGCGGCATCCAAAAAAGTTAGCCGCGTTTAGGACCTTGCCGCCGGGCGTCACAGCCATACGGCTGGAGAGCGCTGATCCGAGCCGGGAAAATCGTTTCCGCCCAGACTTATTCATCGTCGGTGAGCGGTCCCGGGGAAAACCTAAGTTGGTATCCACAGCGATAGGCCGCGCGTCACGACGGTGAAATTGTCCGCAAATGGAACCATAATCGCCTGGTTCAAAGGACCGCATAGCGACGACACCTGGTACAAAGCAAAAAGTCAGTTGACCGGAAGTTGCCGCGGCAAATTGCCGTCTTGACTTCGAAAGGAAAGATCTTAGCTGCGCGCCAGGAATCCGACAAAGGTCCTGCTTAAATCGAACGGGCGGCGCCGCCATCGACGCGCAAGGTGGCGCCGGTGATGTAGCTGGCGGCCGGCGACAGCAGAAATGCTCCCGCCGCGCCGAAATCGTCGATGGTGCCGTACCGCCCCAGCGGGATGCCCGCTCTGGCGCGGCTTTGCACCTCTTCTATGCTCAAGCCCGTCTTCTGTGAGGTGACGGCGTCGAGCTGGGCGACGCGGTCGGTATCGATGCGCCCGGGGACGAGGTTGTTGAGGCGGATGCCGTCGCCAGCCAGTTCGTCGGCCAGCGTCTTCACCATGCCGGCCACGCCAGCGCGCATGATGGTCGACAAGCCCAGGCGCGTGATCGGCTCCCGCACCGAACCGGAGGTGACGGTCAGAATCGATCCGCCGGCCGTCATGTGCGGCAGGGTCAAGCGGATCATGCGGAAGCTGCTCAATAGCGTCAGCTCGAAAGCCGCTTGAAAGTCCTCGTCAGTGACTTCATTCAGCGTTTTGGCCGGCGGTCCGCCGGCATTCACCAGCAGGCAGTCGATCGCGCCCCAAGCCGCGACTGTTTTCTCCACCCAAGCTTGCATGTCACCCGCTACCCGCACATCGCAGGCGCTGGCCAGGGTCTCGACGCCGTGCTCGTCGGCCAGGGCGCGCGCGGCGGCCGCGACTTCGGTTTCTGTGCGGCTGCAGAGCGATACCTTAGCGCCGTTGGCGGCCAGCGCCTTGGCCACGCCGTAACCCAGTCCCTTGCTTGACGCGGCTACCAGCGCGACTTTGTCTTTTAATCCCAGATCCATTTGTCTCTCGTCCTTTTCTATGGCATATACATGAGAGATTATATCGTTTCGCGGCGAAAACTTCAGTGCTCAGGCTGGAGGATTCCGCCACAGAATCGCAGAAGTAATTCCAACAAAGAAATGCGATTTCAGTATTTGTATGGATTGGTAGGGGCGACATACCATGTCGCCCGAAATCAACGACGCAACAACGTCGGGCGACCAGATTGACTCTGTTGAAATACTCAATTTACCCCCACCCCAAACCCCTCCCCCATAAAGAGGGAGGGGCTTAACGGATCACTACAGGTCATAAGACCCTCCTTCCCTGATGCTTCGGGGAAGGGGCCGGGGGATGGGGTAGAATTTCAACGGAGTCCACAGAGTCGCCCCTACAATCGACTTATGGGACTGAAAACAGTTCTATTTTCGTAATTTTTGCGTTGGCGATCCATCTTTATTGGCAAGGGTCAGAAGGATTGGGGCAAAAAATTGGTGAGTAGTCATAATAGCGGACAAGCCTTACAGCGTCCTGATATTTTCGCATTATTTTGTTGGGTTCTACTTCATGTCTTGGTGGTCAGTGTCTACGCGACCTGTGGCGAAAATGCGCTTACAGGGCTAGCTTCACGGTCGGATCGGCAATGCCGACGCGTTGCAGCAGCCAGGTGATTTCCGCTTCTGTGCCGGCGTCGATAGGGTTGAAGGGGCACCTTGGCGTGGCATTGGCGATGGCGCCCCTGCGCCGCAGGAAAGCCTTGCGGATGGTCAGGTTGATCAGCGGCTGGTTCTCATAACGGATCAGCGGCAGGTATTTGTCGAAGATCGCTTCGGCTTCGCCCCGCCGTCCCGCCTTGAAGGCATCGTAGACCGTGACCAGGATTTCGGTGAAGGCGAAGCCGGTCATGGTGCCAGAAGCGCCGCGATTCAGTTCCTCGAGCAAGAACATGCCGCCCAGCCCGCCGAAGATCTCGAACTTGTCCGTGATTTGACGGATGGCGTCGATCTTCTGCATCAGTGGCGGATCCTCCAGTTTGAGATAGCGCGCGTTGGGGATGGATTCGGCGATTTGGCTCATCACTTCGGGCGACATGAAGACGTCGTTGACCGGCGGGAAGTCTTGCACCACGATGGCGCCGTCGACGCGCTCGGCGATGCGGCTGTAAAGCGCCAGGATGGCCGCGTCGGATTTGTCGGCCATGGGCGGCGGCGCGATCATCACGCCATCGGCGCCCGCGGCAAAGGCGGACCGGCTCAGCTCAATACAGGTTTCGAGCTGGCTGTGGCTGGCGCCGACCACGATCGGTATCGCGCCTGCCACCGTTTCCACGACGGTGTCCATGACAGCCTTGCGCTCGTCGACGCTCAGCTTGGCCGCCTCGCCCATCACGCCCAGGATGGTCAAGCCATGCGCGCCCAGCGCCATTTGAAAGCGCGTGAGCTTCTTCAGGCTGTCATAATCGACCGAGTAATCGGCTTGGAAAGGGGTGGCGAGAATATTGAAGATACCGGTAATTTTACCTGCCATGGCTTGAATTTTCCTTTTTCGTTTATTTTCGGGTATCACTCCCTTTGTAGCATCACTGCTTTCCCACCTGCGATTACTTTGTTGCCACTTTGCCACGTTTCGGCATTTATGATTGCGTCAGCGCTTAAGCGCAGCGCCTCAGTTCGCATATCATTTGTCGCCGCTTCTGCCGCTCTAGTCAAATCAGCCTCGCTGGCTTTTGGCTTGACCCGGCATTGACCCGCAACTATTTTGAGGTGTTGTTTGATAGTGAAACCTTCAACAAATGAAAATGAGGTGATTATCATATTCGCTTCTGCCCTCAAGCAAAACGATGAACAACCCGCGTCGGATCGGGACGGACGAATTGCCCGTCGCCGGGCGCGCCGACAATTTGGCCATCTTTGAAGACAGTCTTGCCGTTGACGATGGTGCGCTTGACCACCCCCTGGAAGGTCATGCCGGCGTAGAGCTTGTCGCAATCGCGCGCTTTGCTGAAGAGCATATCGCTGCTGATGGTTGTTTTATCATGCGGGTCGTAAATCACGAGATCGGCTGCAGCGCCGATGCCGATATGCCCGCGCTCGGGATAGACGCCGAAGCGCTTGGCGCCATTGGTGGCGACCAGGTCAACCGCCTTGTTGACGCTGATGCGCCCGGAGAGCGCTTCGTGCATCAGGCCGAGCAGCAATTCCTCGACGCCGGGCGCCCCCGGCGGCGTCGCCCAGATATCGCTGCGGGCGCGTTCCTTTTCTTCCACAGTGAAGGGCGAGTGATCGGTGGTGACCGCCATGACTGTGCCATCAATCAGCGCCTCCCAAAGCGCGGCTTGGTCGGCTGCTTCCCGCAGGGGCGGGTTGATCTTGGCATAAGGACCGACGCGCGCCAAATCTTCTTCGGTGAAGAACAGGTAGTGCGGGCAGGTTTCGGCGCTGGCGCTGGAACCCGTGGCTTTGAAGCGGCGGAAGACCGCCAGCGGTTCGGACCCGCTCAGATGGGCGATGTGCAAGTTGGCGCCGATGCTTTCGTTGAGCGTGAGCAGGGTGGCGATGGCCAGCGCCTCGACATGCGGCGGGCGCGATTCGCCGTGGGCCGGCACGTCATTGCGCCCCGCCGCGACCAGCTGCCGAGTGTGCCATTCCAGCAGTTGATTGTTTTCGGCATGAACGGCGCAGACCAAGCCTGTCTGAGCCACCAGCTGGAGCGCTTGATAGAGTTCAGGCACATCCGGCAGGCAGAGCCCTTCAAATTCGTCATCGCGCCCTTTTGGCGCGGAGGTCATAAAAATCTTGAAGGCGATGGCGCCTTGCTCGACCATGGACGCGATTTCGGCGCGATCCAGCAAGCCCGGCGCGCCATACAGCCCGAAATTGACATAAGCGTCGCGCTGCGCCAATGCCTTGCGCTTGGCGAAGATTTCGCCAGTGGCGCAGCAGGGTTTGGAGATCGGCATCTCGAAGACCGTTGTCACCCCGCCGGCCGCGGCCGCGCGCGTTTCGGTGGCGAAGTCGCCACGCTGCGGATAAGCCGGCGCGCGACAGTGGAAGTGGATGTCGATGGCGCCCGGCAGCAGCAATTTGCCATCCGCGTCGATGGTCTCGTCCGCCTCGATAGCGGCGGAATCCGCCACCAGCGCGACGATCACACCGCCGCGGATGCCCAGGTCGAGGCGGGCAATGCCGCTTTCGAGAACGACTTCGGCGTTTTTTATCAAGGTATCTAGGTTCACAGTCTTTTCCTTACACGATGGTTGCGCGCTGATGACACAATGATAACGCAATGGAGAGCCGCTCAGTTGGCGCGATAGAGCGTCCGCCGCAGAAAATCCAGCAGGATCTTCGTAGTCGCCTGATATTCCGCCAGCTCAACATGCTCATCGTAGGCATGGGCTGCTTCGTAGCTACCGGGACCAAAGATGATCATATCACCGCGCGCCAGGTCCATGAGATGCTTGGCGTCGCTGCCGGGCAGATAGCCGATGGGACCTGGGTCGGCCTTGAGTTCGCGGCGCGCGCAGGACAAGAAAGTCTGCCCCAGCGCCGTATCCAGCCCCGAGTCGAACCAGCGGGAATATACGAAGCTGTCGATGTGCGCTGTTGCCGGCGCGATATCGACTGCTGCGACGACGGCTTTCAATTCGGCGATGACCGCGCTTGGCTCTTCGCGCGGGATCATGCGGCGATCGAGCTGGATATGGCAGGCGTCTGGCACGGCGTTGGCGGTGCTGCCCCCCACTATCACGCCGATGTTGCAAGTGGGGAAGCCTACCACCGGGTGAACGCGTTTCGCCAGCTCCTTATGATAATGCTCCAGCGCCGCGATCAGTTTCGACATGGCGACGATGGCGTTGACGCCGCGATCGGGATTGGTGGCGTGTACGGCTTTGCCATGTGTATGCAGGGACGCGCGCATGACGCCTTTGTGCGCGATCGCGACTTTGTTGCCGGTCTGTTCGCCGACCACGATGAAGTCGCAGTTGGGCAGATGTCCCGTATCAGCCAGCCACTTGGTGCCTAGTTGTCCCCCGACTTCTTCTTCGGCGGCGGCGACCAAGACCAGCGTGCCAGCTAGCGCGCCTAGCGCCTCTTGTTCAGAAGCCTCTGCCATCGCCAACATCATGGAGGCCAGGGGCGCTTTGTCGTCGATGCTGCCCTTGCCATAGAGCGCGCCATCTTTGACCACGCCGGCGTAGGGATCGACATGCCATTTGTCGGCTTCGTTCTTGGCGATGGGCACGGTGTCGATATGGGCATGCAGCATGATCACGGGCGGACCCGCGCCCAGCGTGGCGATGGCGTTGCGCGCCGCGGGTTTTGCCTCTGGCGCCGGCGTCTGTACGTCACAGCCGATGGCGCGCATTTCAGCCGCGACAAAATCGGCGATAGCGCGCGTATCGCCCGGCGGGTTAGGGGAGGGGATGCGCACCAGTCGCTGCAGCAGTTCGATGCTGTTTTTGTCCCCGGCGGAGCGCGGGATAGTTCTCGCAGGCACGGGCTAAATGCCTTTGACGGACTTGTATTCTTCCAGTTCTTCCGGCGTATAGACCTGCATCAATTCCAATTCAACGCCGCCGGCTTCTTGCTCCAGGAAAGCGACCCAGCCTTCGGGATGCACATGGCTGCCTTTGACCTTGCAGGCGGCGCATTCTTTCAACGTAGCGCCTTTGGCTTGGGCTTCTTCCAATGCCGCGTCGATATCCGGCACAGCGTAACAGATGTGATGCAAACCTTCGTAGCCGCGCTCCTTGATCCAGGCGTCGTAGCGACCGCCTGCGTCCATGGATTGGCATAGCTGATATTCGACATCGCCCACGTTGAAGATGGCGACGACGTTGCGCGACTTATCGTATTCGTGAACCTCTGCCTCGTGACCGACGCCGATGAAATCTCGATAATGCCCCAAAGCGCCTCTGGCATCGGCGACCGCGAAAGCCATGTGTTTGATATAGCGTCCTGCCATGCTTTTCTTCCCTTCCAAAAAACTTGTCAGATTCAATTATCTTCGAAGCGCTCCCAATGCGTCAGATCGCGCCAAGTGATCCGCTTCCAGGCGCGCATGCCCCCGCGCGCGCCCTCCGCCTTGTGTCCGATACAGATGAACATCTCCGGCGAATAGCTGCCCGGCAAGTTCAGGATCACCTTGATCGCTTCTTTGCTGAACGATGTGACCGGTCCTGACGCCAAGCCAATGGCATGCGCCGCCAACATCATGGTCTGCGCGGCCGTGCCGACATCAACGAGCGAGGTTCGGTCGCTAAGCGGCAACTTGTGCCGCTCGATAATCGCCCAGTTGATGCAGATCAAGATGAGGACCGGGGCTTTTTGGAACATGCCCGGCGCCACCAGGCGAATCAAGCGCCGCGTCTCCGCGTCTTGCACGACGACATAGCGAATCGGGCGCAGGTTGCCGCCGGTGGGCGCCCAGCGCGCCGCTTCCAGTATTGTTTCAACTTGCTCGCGCTCGACAGCTTCGTCAGTCATCTCGCGCACGACCCGGCGGGTTCTGATGTTCTTGAGGACCTGTTCGCTCATGCGGGCGCGCTCTCGGCGCCGTCATGGCGGCTATGGCGCAGCAGACATGCCGCCACTTCCCGGCAGAGGCGGTCAAGGCTATTTGTATAGGTCTCGACATCGGCCATCGCCATGTGCATCTCGGGAATGGCTTGGATGTTGTCTTGCAGGAAGTCCCTGGACTTGTCGGAAGCGCGTTCCAGCATCATGGCGCTGAGCCGTTCTGTCGCCGTCAGCAAGCGCAAGGGACCGTAATGCGCCGGCTCGTCCATTTGTATCCGCGCGGAGCTGATCAGCAGCGCCAGCAACTCCACGGCTTCGCTCTCGGTCAAGACCCAGTTTTCACTCACAAGTTGGACTCCAAGATCTCATCCTCCCGCATGTTGCAAGACCGGGCGCCTCTTAGCGCCAGGTATCCTGTTGTTGAAGAGAACGGTCTACACGCTTATGGGACAGCATATCGTTTGACAGGCGCCGCAAATAGAACCGTCTAAATCTATATGATTATCTACAATCTACAAACGTTCAAATTATAGGAAGCGCTTGCTTCGCTGTCAAGTCCGCCGGATTCTCGCGCAGAGCAATCGCACCTGATATTTTCCGTAACCGCCGAGGGTCGCGTAGACACTGACCGCCGGCGCCGAGCCCACCGAAATAAACCTCTTGACTGCCAAATCGGGAGTCGGCTGAGGCGCGCTGCTGAATCAGGCGCTTCAAAGTGTTATACTGTTCTCATCAGCAAGCGGAAAGAGGA
The DNA here is from genome assembly GCA_965232245.1 of Phototrophicaceae bacterium. Taxonomy (GTDB): domain Bacteria; phylum Chloroflexota; class Anaerolineae; order Aggregatilineales; family Phototrophicaceae; genus UBA6055. The sequence continues at coordinate 512,563 of CBDDPG010000002.1, forward strand.
CGAGAGATGTTAGCAGAGCGCGTCCGACAGATGAGCGTCGAAGAATATCTCGCAAGCGAAGAGACAAACGAGGAATGTCATGAATACATTGATGGCGAGTTGTATCCCATGACCGGTGGAACTGTCAATCACTTCAGAATTATCAAGAAGATCATGTTTGCCCTTGAAACTTCGCTGGCTGAGACCGATTGCGAGGTGCTAGCGATGCGTGTCAAGGTTTCAGATGCGCAATTCCTGATTCCGGATTTATCAGTAGTCTGCGGCGACTTGCAGACAGAGTCCAATGACCGCCTGCTGCTTAATCCCGCCTTGGTGATTGAGGTCACATCGCCGTCGTCCATCGACTATGACCGCGGCTCGAAGCGCGAGTTGTACGGCGCCGTCGCCTCGGTTCAGGCTTATCTCGTCGTCGATCAACACCGAGCGCGGGCCGAGCTTTACAGCCGCAGCGAGTCCGGCTGGCATTTACAGACCTATTCCGACCTGGAAGATAGCGTGCCGCTGGAGGCATTGAATTGCAGCCTGCCCATGCGCGAAATCTATCGCGATATCCAGTTTGAAACCTAAGCGCAATGCCGCGGCCGAATTGAGTGAGCAGTTGGGAGGCATAAGATGTTAGCCGAGCGCGTCCGCCAGATGAGCGTCGAAGAGTACTTGGCATACGAAGAAAGCAGCGAGGAATGGCATGAATACATTGATGGCGAGTTGTATCCAATGAGTGGCGGAACGGCAGGGCACTTCCTAATCATCATGAACATCAGTTTTATGCTCCGAACATTGTTGGCAAGCGCAAATTGCCAAGTACGCGCCACGGGCATGCGTGTAAAAGTCGGTGATACTCGATTCGTTGTACCGGACGTCACCGTAGTCTGCGGCGACTTGCAGACAGAGTCCAATGACCGCCTGCTGCTTAATCCCGCCTTGGTGATTGAGGTCACATCGCCGTCGTCCATCGACTTTGACCGCGGCTCGAAGCGCGAGTTGTACGGCGCCATCGCCTCGGTTCAGGCTTATCTCGTCGTCGATCAACACCGAGCGCAGGTCGAGCTTTACAGCCGCAGCGAGTCCGGCTGGCATTTACAGACCTATTCCGACCTGGAAGATAGCGTGCCGCTGGAGGCATTGAATTGCAGCCTGCCCATGCGCGAAATCTATCGCGATATCCAGTTTGAAACCTAAGCGCAATGCCGCGGTCGAATTGAGTGAGCAGTTGGGAGGCATAAGATGTTAGCCGAGCGCGTCCGCCAGATGAGCGTCGAAGAATTTCTAGACTTTGCGGAGAGCAATGAGGACCGGTATGAATACATTGATGGCGAGCCGCGTTAGATGCCCGCTGGAAAACTGAAATATTTTTTGCTCACTAGCAGGATTCAAGCCCTTCTTTGGAGTCGACTGGCGGATAGCGCTTGCGAGGTGATTGCCGCTGGCATGCTTGTGAAAGCTGGAGAAGATCGCCTGGTGGCGCCGGATGTCAGCGTTGTCTGCGGCGAGCCGGAGACCGAAGCCGATACGCGCCTTCTGCTCAATCCGATTCTCGTCGTGGAAGTCACCTCACCGTCTTCCATCGACTACGGCCGTGGATTGAAGCGCGATTATTATTGGGGCGTCGCTTCGGTTCAGGCTTATCTTCTCATTGACCAGCACCGCGCGCTCGTTGAGTTGTATACGCGCGGCGAGACCGGCTGGCGCAACCAGCGTTTCACCGAGCTGGGCGACGAAATACCGCTGGAGGCGCTGTGTTGCAGCCTGCACTTGCGCGATATTTACCATCGTATCGAATTTGAAGAAGGCGCCTAAGCAAAAGCGGGCGATCCGGCGACCGCCCGCAAAGGCAAGCATGTTCTCCGCGCAAGCTCGGAATTTCGCGCGCGAGCAAGGGCGCGGCTTACTCAGCTTCCAGCAGCGTCACCTCGCCGAGGGTTTGCAACTGTTCCTGAATGACGCTGGCGTCCCCCACCACGACGATGATGAAGTCTTCGGGATGGATGTAGGTGTTCGCGATGTCCAGCACATCCTCTGTGCTGACATCTTTGATATAACCCAGCCACTTGTTGAGGCGGTCTAGCTCGACAGCGCGGATCTTGTAGGAGGCAACTGATTCGACGAAGTCTTGATATGTCTCCAGCCCAAAGACAAAGCGACCGACGATGCCATCACGCGCGTCGTTGATCTCCTCGGCGGTCAGCGCTTCGTTTTGCATCACTTCGATTTCTTTGAAAACCTCTTCGAGTGTCGGCGCGATCACGTCATTGCGCACAGCCGCGGTAACGACGAATCGTCCCGTATCGGCCGGGTAACTAAAGCCGGAACCGATGCTATAGGTGTAGCCCTTTTCTTCGCGGATGTTTTGCACCAGGCGTGACGAAAATGTCCCGCCCAAGACGTAGTTCATCACGCGCGCCGGGAAGTAATCGAGGCTGGCGCCTTGGATGCCGAGATTGCCCATGATGAAATTGGCTTGTGTGCTGCCGGGCCTGTCTACCAGAAATAGCCGCTGCCCGTTGTGCTCTGGCAGCGGTGGAAAATCGACCGCCTGCGCCGTTCCCTGCCAATCGGCGAAGTGCTGCCGCGCGTATGCCAGCCCTTCTTCTGTGGTGATGGCGCCCGCGATGATCAATACGGCGTTGTCGGGCTGGCGGCGCGACTCATAGAAGGCGACAATGTCAGCGCGAGTGATGGCTTCCAAGGAATCGAAAGTGGTGGCATTGCCATAGGGATGCCCCTCGTATAGCAGCCGCCCAAAGGTGCGCCCAGCCACAAATCCCGGTTCGGCCAGGTTGGCTTCCAGGGCGCTGATGCGCTCGGTGCGTTCGCGCTCGACTTCGTTTTCGGGGAAGTTGGCGTTGAGGGTCATATCGGCGAGCAGCTCGAAGGCGAGATCGGCGTCTTCGATCAAAGCGAAGACCCCGAGCGACATGCTGTCACTGCCGGCGCCGCTGCCGACGGCGCCGCCCACTTGCTCGATTGCGCCGGCGATGTCTTGGGCGCTGCGCGTGATTGTACCCCGCGTGATCAAGTCGCCAGTGATGCCGGCCAGCCCCGGCAAGTCCTGCGGCGCGGCGGTGGAGCCGCCGGCGAAGTAGACATCCAGGGAGATGATAGGCATGTTTGGCTGCTCTATCACCACCACTTCCAAGCCATTGTCCAAGACGTTTTCGGTGATTGTGGGGAAACTAAATTCGTTCGAGTCCAAAGGGGGCGGTGGTTCACTTTGTTCGATGACATAACGGTATTCCGGCTCTTGTTCGACGGCGTCTTCGGCGGCGTAGGGCAGGACCTTCGGCGCCGGTTCGGCATCGGTCTCCACCACATTGAAGACGTGGCGGGCGGACTCTTCCAGATACTCGGTAGCGACCCGCTGGATGTCCTCGCTGGAAACTGCTTTGTAGCGATCGATGCCCGTGAAGACGGCTTGCGGATCGCCGAAATAGTAATTGGCGTTTTGCACGCTCTGCGCCAAGCCCAGTGCGGTCTCCAAGCCGAGAATGCTGCTGCTGCGTATGCCCGCGATCACCTTGTCAAGTTCTTCTTGCGGGACGCCTTCATCGATGATCTTTTGCAGTTCTTCGTAGGACGCCGCTTCCAACTGCGCCAGGTCAACGCCGACATTGGCGATCAGGATGAAGGCGAAGATGCCGGGACCACGGTTATCGATGATCCAGGCGTCCGCTTGCAGCGCCAGCCCGGTATCAACCAGTCTTTTCGCCAGGCGGCTGGAATCGCCAACGCTCAGGACGCGCGAAAGCAGATCCAAAGCAGGGTAGTCGTCGGAGACAAGCGGGGGGATCTCATAGGCGACTAGCAGCGCCGGCAAGTTGATCAGCGGGTCTTCGATGGTGATGTATTCGGCTTCTTCTTGATCCACCGGCAGGTAGTCGGGCAGCGCGGGCGGGTCGTCGCCGCGCGGGATGGGAGCGAAGAGCTCGTCAATCAGCGCGCGGGTGGCGGCGAAGTCAATATCGCCGGCCACAACCAGGGTGGCATTGTTCGGCACATAGTAGCTGCGATGGAAGGCGATCACATCTTCGAGATTCGCCCTGTTGACATCTTCGATGCTGCCGGCGGTGTGTCGCTGATAGGGTTCATAGGAGTAAGGCACGGTCAGTAGCGCCCGCACCGCGGGACCGTAGGGACTGTTGTCATAACGAAGCTGCAGCTCTTCGATGACAATAGCCCGTTGATTGTCCAGACTTTCCTGTGTCACAGCCAGCCCGCCCATGCGATCCGCTTCAATCCAGAGCGCCAGCGGCAGTTGATGCGAGGGCACGGTGTCGTAATAGCCCGTGATATCGCTCGAGGCGAAGGCATTTGACGACCCGCCAACACGTTCCAGCAACTGATCCATCTCGCCGCTCGGCACATGCGGGGAGCCTTCAAACATCAGATGTTCAAAGAGGTGGGCGAAGCCGCTCTTGCCGGCCGGATCATTGGCGCTGCCGACCCGAAACCAAATATCCACAGCGACTGTCGGCGCTGTCGTATCGCGCACCAAGATGACTTCCAAGCCGTTATCCAGCACATATTGCTGTAAATTCAGTTCTTGGTCCGCCGCCAGGCTGGCTCCGCAAATTGTCAGCAGGCATAACATGAGAAAAACAAGACGTTTCATAAGATGCTTAGTCTCCTTTCCTAATGGTTTAGACAAGGCAATCGTCGACTAGCTATATTATATGGTATTACGAGATTGTAAATCGGCGGCGTAATCCAGCGCGCGATTGCCCTGCTCTCAAACCGGGATGGTGAGCGATTCGAGATCCCGCGGGTAATAGGTCAGCATCTCGGCGCCGCTATCTGTGACCAGGACGGTATCGGAATGCCGGAAACCGCCCAACTCCGGAATGTATAAGCCCGGCTCTACGGTGAAGACCATGCCGGCTTTGATTTCGGTATCGTCGCCGATATCCAGGAAGGGACCTTCGTGGTAGCGCAAGCCGATGGCGTGCCCGCTGTGATGCTTCCAATAGGGCATGAGCTCGTGCTGGTCGAAATAAGCGCGAACTTGGCGATCGACCGCGCTGCAAGGCGTCCCCGGCGCCAGCGCCTCCATGGCGATCGTCTGCAAATTGACCATGTGTTCAAACATACGCTTCTGCTCGTCCGAGGGCGCGCCGAGGATCATGGTGCGCTCCAGCTCGCTGACGTAGCCCCAGATGGCCGCGCTGGCGCCGGTCACCAGCACATCGCCCTCTTGGAAGGTGATGTTGCTGGTCAAGGCATGCGGGATGGCGGCGTTGCGGCCGATCTGCCCGCGATACCCGGCCATGGCGCCTTCGTAATAGGCGCTGGCACCGCGCCAAATGGGACCGATGCTGTCCAGCATCATAAGCGTGGCTTCGCCGCTGGCGCGCTGCGACACTTCAACCTCGCCGATGCCGACCTCGGTGTACTTCTGCAGCAATTTATGCGCCAGGTTGCCCCATTTGCAGCTTTCCTTCAGCAGCGCAATCTCCGCCTCCGACTTGATCATCATCTGATCTTCGATAGGCGCGCGGCAGTTGACTATTTCGCTGCCGGTGAGCTGCGAGAGCGTGTCCCCGCGATAGCCGAAGATCCAAGGATAGCCGTCGCTGTCCGCGCCGATCGCGCCATTGATGCCCATGTCTTTGACGAGATCGAGCAGTACCTGCATCGGGTGCTTGAGATCGGGATATTCCAAGTAGTGCGCGACGCGGTCGATGATCGACATCGAAGCCGCGTGTTCCAGTTCCAGGCGCGGCACGAGCAGCGCCCGCTGACCGGAGCGATTCATGACGTAAGCCATGGGGCGCTCGGTGGGGATGAAGGCGAAGCCGGTGTAATACTTGATGTAGTCGGCGTCGAAGAGCGCGATACCGCTGAGATCCAGCTCGGCGATGATTTCACCCAGACGCTCGTTGCGCCCCGCGTATTCGGCGTCGCTGATTTTGAGTTGGGTCATGGCAAGTGGCATAGGGAGCCTCCGCAGGAACTAATCGAGAATGCGGCGGATTATAACGCAGCTTGGGTTATTGGCGCTGCGGGTGAATCAGGCGAATAGCTTGGCCAGCTCGAGGCTAAAGCCGGGCAGGACATTTTCCCCGGAGAGGCTGCCGTCCATGCCGATGATTTCGCTTTGGATTTCGTCATTCGCGCCCAGGCGGCAGACTTCCACGCTTTGCGCGTCGGGCATGACGATCCAGACCAGTTGCGCGTCATGCTGCAGATACTTGGGTAATTTCTCAGCAATCCAGTCGCGCGGGTTGCAGAACGATGCGATTTCGACTGCCAGGTCGGGCATCCTCGCAACATACTTTTTAGTTAGCGGGTATTGCAAGCGTTCCTTCCGTGTGAAAGCAGCGCTGGGTCCGAGCACAGTCCATCGGTCATCGGGCGGGTGATAGCCGCATCGCGCGGTCGCCAAACCTAATGACAGGCAATCGTTTGCGTTATAGATTCGGAAGAGCATTTCTGAGGCCAGCAATCCGTGTTGGAAACCAGCCGGTGGGAATTCGACGAGTTGCCCGTCAAGCAACTCGAAACGCTTGTCGTCATTCTCCGGTCGATGCACGATCGCCCAAACATCATCAATATCGTAGCGACCTGGCTAAATCTTCATAAGCGCTGAACAATACTTGCCGTTTGCAACATTTTAGCGCAGAGTGAATCGATATTCTGCGAATTGCGCGATAGGAGACGTAAATCAGGACGAGTCACTGGACTCTGTTGAGAAACAGCTTCCATCACCCGGCCCCTTGCCCAAAAATGAGGCAATCGGAGTCTTATGACCTGTAGTGAGCCGTTAAGCCCCTCCCTCTTTATGGGGGAGGGGCTTGGGGTGGGGGTAAATTGAGTATTTCAACAGAGTCCACTGGCTCGCCCTTCAGACTTTGTTCTTGACCGACGCACTTTACAGCACCGGCGTGCCAGCCGCCCGCTTAATGAACTGACCCGAGCCATTGCTGCCCAGCCAGGCGTCGCCATCGACCAGCTTGTTTCCGCGCTGATAGACCTGTACCGGTAAGCCCGTGACCGTCATGCCTTCGTAGCAGTTGTAATCGACGCGCATGTGGTGCGTTGACGCGCTGATGGTATGTTCTTTCTGCGGGTCCCAAACCAGAATATCGGCGTCCGAGCCGACGGCGATGGTACCCTTGCGCGGGTACATGCCGAAGATCTTGGCGGGGTTGGTGCAGTGCAGCTCGACAAAGCGCGAGGGCGACAGCTTCCCGCTATTGACGCCGGCCTGCCACATGACCATCATGCGATCTTCCAAGCCCGGCATGCCATTGGGGATCTTGGCGAAATTGCCTTTGCCCAGCTCTTTGCCGGGCCGGCGATAGGACGGATCTTGTTTTTCGTAGCCGACCCAATCCCGGCCGCCGGTCTGCTCGTTCCACTCTTGCCAGGGACCATGCCCGCCGTCATACCAGAAATCGCAATGATCGGTGCTGACGATTTGCAGCGTGCCATCGCGCACGGCGCTCCACAGAATGCCCTGATCATGCGCGCTGCGGATGGGCGGCGAGCAGACATACTTGGAACCCTCGAAACCGGGCAGCGCCATGTGATCGTCGACGGTGAGGAAGAAGTACTGCACGCAGGTCTCGCCCATGACCGGATAGCCCAGCGCGCGCCCTCGCCGCAGCGCTTCGATGGCTGGCTCGCAGGTCATGTGCACCACGTAAAGCGGGCAGCCGGTCATGCCAGACATGACCACGGCGCGGTTGGTCGCCTCGCCTTCGATCTCCGGCGGGCGCGACGAGGCGTGATAAACCGGGTCGGTTTTGCCTTGCGCCAGCAGAGCCGGCGTCAGCGCCGCCTCGACATCGCCATTTTCGGCGTGGACCATGACGATCATGCCATTGTCGGCGGCCACGCGCATGGTCTTGAAAAGCGTGGCGTCATCGACTTGGAAGACGTTCTTGTAAGCCATGAAGAGCTTCAAGCTGGTGATGCCTTCGTCGAGCATGGTCGGTATTTCCGCCATGACCGCGTCGTTGAGATCGGTGACGGCCATGTGGAAGGCGTAATCAATCTGGGCGATATCGCGCGACTTCGCCCACCAGGTTTCCAGCCCGTCATGCAAACTGCCGCCGATGGGCTGGACGACGAAGTCGATATGGGTGGTGGTGCCGCCAAAAGCCGCCGCCTTATGCCCGACATCGAAATCGTCATTGCTGATGGTGCCGCCGAAGGGCAGGTCAAGGTGGGTGTGAACGTCGATGCCGCCGGGCAACAGATACTTGCCGGCGCAGTCCACCACTTCGTGATTGTCGCCGGCGAGGTCGCGCCCGATCAGCGTGACGATCTCGCCCTCGACCAAGACATCGGCGCGGACCTGGTCGCTGGCGGTGATGACTGTGCCGTTTTTGAATAGAGTTCCCATGTTTTTCTCCTATCGAATGTTCCGATCGGGCTACCTCGGTAAAATGTGATACTGCGCTTTCCCGTGACCGACGTATTATAGCGGGATATCAGCATAAATCTCCGCCAAAGGCAAATCACAGCCTAGTGCCGGCAGCGGCACGATGGCGTCTAAGCCGGCGTATTCTTGTGATTGCCAACTGTCGTCTTGGCGCGAGTCCACCTCGACTTGCGCTTTGAATTGCTCGATGACGAGGTAGACCTGAAGCGAGGGGAGGCTTTGGTACAAGTCCCGCTTGAAGCCACGGTCTTTATTGGCTGTTGTGGGCGAGATCACTTCTGCGACCAGCGTGGGATTGAAGAGGTTGATGGCTTGCTCATCTAGCTCAGGTTCGCCGCAGACGACGCTCAAATCTGGATAGAGATAGCGCGCGGGGCTGACACGGATACGCATGGCGCTGCTGTAAAAGTGAAAGTCGCCCCCTCTCAGTCGCAGTCCAAGCGCGAAACCAACGTTCAACATTATTTCTGCGTGATAAGCCGTCCCGCCCGTCATCGGAATTACCTCGCCGTCAATGTATTCGCATTTGTATTCGCTGGCTTCGTCGAAAGCGAAGTATTCCTCAACTGTCATCTGGCGGAGCGCTTCCGAAATCATAGTCTTTCCTCGAATACTGATTTTATGCGATAGTACATCATTTTGCGCGGCTATAGCAAAAGGCGAGGATGATCTTCTCGCGGTATTCCGCCACGATGCGCTCTTCTTCGCCACACGTCAGATAGACTTTGCTTACGGGAATGTATCCTTTTTGGTCGAACTTCTTCTTGCAGTTCTCGGCACGAGTTTTTGAATCCAAAATTCGAACGAATCGCCCCTACCGGTTGTCAGGATGTTGTTATTAAATTCAAGCGAATTCGAACCACTACCTTGCTTACTTTTACATCATTCGATATCTACAGTTGCTATTCGGCGGCGGAAGAAGCCTCGGCGGCATCAAAATAGATGCCGGCGTAAATCTCCGCCAAGGGCAGGTCGCAGCCCAGCGGCGGCAACGGTACGACAGCATCCAAATCGCTGTATTCACGCAACAGCCAGCCACCCTCATGCCGCAAGTACGCTTCAACAAGCGCTTCATGCTGATCAATCACCAGATAGATCTGGAGCGAAGGGAGCGCTTGGTAATAAGTCCGTTTGCCAGCGCGGTCGTAGTCCTCCGATGAGGGCGAAGTAACTTCCGCGACCAATGTGGGATTGAGCAGGGTCAGCGTGTTGTGGTCCGTTGCCGGAGCGCCACACACGACGCTTAAGTCCGGATAGACGTAGCGTGTTGAGTTTACGAGGACGCGCATTTCGCTGGTATGGACTTGACAGTTGCTCTCTTTCAAGAGTTGTCGCAGTTCGCCGATAGTGTTAGCCATGATTGCGCTGTGGTTAAGCGTCCCGCCTGTCATCGGATAAATTTCTCCGTCGATGTATTCATGTTTGAACTCGCTCTCTAGCTCGAAAGCAAGGTATTCCTCAACGGTCATTTGGCGAACGCTATTAATTACCATAGTCTCTACCTAATATTCATTTCAGATGATGTTTGCCGAATGGATGAGTTCATTATATCCGAGAATGTGGCGCGGAATCGACCGAGCTACATGATAGCGCGGCGCTTATTCGGCGGCGGAAGAAGCCTCGGCGGCATCAAAATAGATGCCGGCGTAAATCTCCGCCAAGGGCAGGTCGCAGCCCAGCGGCGGCAACGGTACGACAGCATCCAAATCGCTGTACTCGCGCAACAGCCAGCCACCCTCATGCCGCAAGTACGCTTCAACAAGCGCTTCATGCTGATCAATCACCAGATAGATCTGGAGCGAAGGGAGCGCTTGGTAATAAGTCCGTTTGCCAGCGCGGTCGTAGTCCTCCGATGTGGGCGAAGTAACTTCCGCGACCAATGTGGGATTGAGCAGGGTCATCGTGTTGTGGTCCGTTGCCGGAGCGCCACACACGACGCTCAAGTCCGGATAGACGTAGCGAGTTGGGCTGACGCCGACGCGCATTTCGCTGCTGAAAACCATACAGTTGCTGCCTTTCAAGCGCTGCCGCAGTTCGCCGCTGGCATTTGCCATGATTGCGGCATGATGCAGTGTGCCTCCAGTCATCGGATAAATCTCTCCGTCGATGTATTCATGTTTGAATTCGCTCTCTAGCTCGAAAGCAAGGTATTCCTCAACGGTCATTTGGCGAACGCTATCAATTACCATAGTCTCTACCTATATTCATTCCAGATGATGTTTGCCGAATGTGATGAGTTCATTATATCCGAGAATGTGGCGCGGAATCGACCGAGCCGCATGATAGCGGGGCGCGTAGACACAGCCCTTCCACACTGACCGCCAGCCGACCCTGCAATGCTAATTCTGCTCTATTATGCAAAGGCCGGGATGATCTTCTCGCCGTATTCCGCCACGATGCGCTCTTCTTCACCGCACATCAGATAGATGTTGAACTGCGTCACGCCGGCCGCTTCCAGTTCCTTCAGCTTGGCGATGTGCTGGTCGACGCCGCCCAGGACGCCAAAGGCGTCGACGATGTCTTCCGTGATGAAGTCGAGATGGTCAGCGTCCTTGTCGGCGTGTTCCTTGTAGTCGTAACCCTTGCGGCCCTCAATGTAGGCGGTCAAGCTGGCGGGTATATCCGGGCTGTCCATGCCATAGCGCTCGACGATATCAGCCACATGATTGCCCACCATAGCCGGGAACCAGCGCGTCTGCTCGCGGGCTGCTTCCATATCGCCAACCCAGGCCGGCGCCGCCGCCATAATCTGATAATCCGACATATCTTTTCCCGCCGCTTCGCCGCCGGCGATGGCTTGCTGGGAGAACCACTTGACCAAGCCCGGTTCCGCCAGCTGAATCACCAAGCCGTCGCCGCTGCGCCCGGCGCCGGCCAGGGCTTTGGGTCCGTAAGCGGCGATCCAGATGGGCAGTTCATAGCCGTTCGCCCAGGGGAATTGCGCCGATGTGTCATCGTAGGCGACCTCGTCGCCGCGCGCCAAGCCGCGCAGGACATCGGCAAAGCGCTCCATATTGGCGACGGTCATGGGCTTTTTGCCCAGCATGCGCCGCGAGCTGTCGCCACGGCCGATGCCGATTTCGATGCGGTTGCCGCTTTGCAGAGCCAGCGTGGCGTACATGCTAGCCGCCACCGACCACTCCCGCACGCCCGGATTGGTCACCAGCGGTCCGAAGATCATGCTCTCGGTATGCGCCATGCACAGCGCCATGGTCAGGTAGCATTCGCGCCACAGCACATGCGAATCGAAGAACCAAGCGTATTTGAAGCCGGCGACCTCCGCCTGCTTGCACAGCGCTACCGTGCGCTTGGGCGAAATATCGCCTTTGAATGTGATGCCAAAATCCATTTTTTCGCTCCTTAGTTTTAATTGTCCTCATCCTCGACCTCTTACCCCAGAAGAGGAAACCACAGATCGCTTGCAACAGCGCGGCTCGTGCGATGCGTCAGTTGACCATGGGATTTCCTTTTTGCTTGCAGGTTACAAGTATCTGAGACTGTTCTTCATGCTCTCGGGGGATTCTTTGCGGTAGAGCCCCAGTATGGCTTTGACAATATATCCAATTGATGCGCTGCTATCAGGGAAGAAGGCGATGCCGTCGTGCTCTACATTCCAATTGGCTGGATTGGCAAAGTCCGAGTCTTTGGTACAGAGCACGCGACCGTGAGTCGCGGCGTAGCGCAGCTGCACACCATCAGAAACCTTAAGCAGGCTGACGTCCCGCGCCGTCAAGGCATCTATTCCGCGCCGCCGCAATTGTTCCGCGATTTCCGGGTCCATATTTTCGTCTAGGTAGAAGCGGAGTTTAGACTGGTACAAGCCCGGCTTCCTGTCTCTCTTTCAGATAGCGCTCATATTCGATTTCAGCGTCAATCTCCGTTGGGCGTTCATGATAATAAGCCAATGCGCCAAAGACTTGGCTAAGCGATAGGTCATATTTCTCGGCGATGAGTTCCGGAACGATTTCTCTGTAGCGCCAAGCCACGATCACATCGGCGACACGAACTGATGTGCCGTCGATGCAGGGGCTGCCATGGTGGCGGTCGGTGTCACGGCTGATTAGATGCAGGCTTTCAATGACCGGCTTGTCCAACTCGACTGGAAGCGGCAATGACGCCCAGGCGGCGTCCGGTCCTTGACTGCCCAATAGGTCGTTGAAACGGTGATCAGCAGCAATTTCTTCGTCGATTTCGGACTTATTCTCGTAATAATAGGCGAGCGCCGCGTAGACCTGGGGCAGTGTGGCGGCATATCGCTGGGCGATTGTTTCGGGACTTGGGCAATACTCTTCATCGAGATAGTCCGCCACGATGAATTTGACTTTTAGGCCTCTGCCAATCAATGTCGCTCGGCCGCCGCGGCAGCCGGGCCTGCGCCATATCAAGTTGATGTGTTCCACTACCTTCGCCATTTCATCCTCTACATTCTTCGGCAGTCAATGATGGCACTATCGAAACTCGACAAGGTTTCTCATCTCTGCCGAAGTCCTTTGATTGGCTATATTTTGCAGGCTTCTCACGATGTAGCTGATATTGCGTTGACCCTTCTCGAAAAAAACAATTCCGGCATGTTGCGCGCCTGCTCGCGCCATTCTCACGTAATCGGCATCCCGGGTACAAATCACACGGTTTTCTTCAGTGGCTAATTCCAGCAAGTTTGGGTCATCCTCACCAAATATCTCTAATTTATGTACTGACGAGACATCAATGCCACTCTCTTTCAACTGCCGGGCTACGCCGGGCGGCATGTTTTCGTCCAGGAAATACCTAACTTGCTCGGCTTTCAAGAGTCTCCGCTTTCACATGTCGAATGTAGTCGTCGTCTTTCTGTATGTCCTTGTCGATTTCTTCCTTGTGCTCGAAATAGTAAGCCAACGCGGCCTGCACTTCGCGGGTAGGGATTTCGTATAGCGCAGCGATCTTTTCCGGGTCTTTCTCGCCATGCTGCTGCTCCATTACAAGGTCCATCACCCGCAAGCCCGTACCTACGATACAGGGACGTCCGCCGCGCACCTTGGGGTCGCGGTAGATCAAGTTGATGCTTTCTATCGACTTCATGTTCGCCTCCACTTTGGGCGGCTCAGCGCTGCGCGTAGGTCGCGTAGACACTGACCGCCGACACCGCAGGTCAGCCGCCCCTACACATCGCCTCCGTGCGAACCGCCTAACCGGCATGCTCCCTGCCACAGCGCTCCAGCGCCCGTTGCGCGGCGCGCACGTTGATCTTGGGCGCCACGTCTCGGTAAAAGCGCGCGGCGACGTTTTCCACAGCAGTCCGTCCCGCCGGCGACGCATCCGCCAGGTCTAGCCGGTAATCGGCCGCGTCCAGCCCCTCAATCGGTTCCAGCGTGATCTCTACCACATTTTCCCGGCGGACGCGTTCCAGCTTCATCCGGCGCTTGTCAGCCGCTTTTGCCTTGTCGGCCTCGCCTAGACGGCTGTACCAGTCGCGGAGCTGCGCTTCCAGCTCAATGGCGTGGCTGAGGACCGCGCCGAAGGTATTCAAAGAAGTTATGCCCATGCTTATACCCATCGCTCGATGACGATCTTGCGCTCGGTATAGAACTCGATCGAATCCATGCCCTGTCCGTGCAGATCGCCGAAGAAAGAGTCCTTTTGTCCGCCGAAGGGGAAGGAAGCCGAAGGCGCCGCCACACCGATATTGACGCCGATATTGCCGGCCTTCACGTTGTACTTGAACTCGCGCGCGTTTTTGCCGTTGCTGGTGAAGATGCTGGCGGCATTGCCATAGCGGCTTTGGTTGATGATGTCGACGGCGTCGTCAAAGCTATCGGCTTTCATCAGCGCCAGGACCGGACCAAAGACCTCTTCATTCGCCATCGTCGTATTGGGCTGCACGTCCGCGATCAGGGTAGGACCGACCCAGGAACCATTCTCATAGCCGGCGACATTGTAGCCGCGCCCGTCCACAACCAGGTCCGCGCCCTCTGTCGCGCTTTGCGCGATCATGGATTCGATGCGTTGCTTGGCGCTGTCGCTGATGACCGTTCCCATCTGCGTGCTTTCATCCAAGCCATAGCCGACTTTGAGATTGGCCACCTGTTTTGCCAGCTCGTCCTTCAGGTCGTCGTAGGCATCGCCGACGCCGACAGCCACGGCCGCGGCCAGGCAACGTTGACCGGCGCAGCCATAAGCCGCGCCCAGGATGTTTCTGACGCTGGCTTCGATATCGGCATCGGGCATCACGGCGATATAATTCTTGGCGCCGCCCTGCGCTTGCACGCGCTTGCCGTTGCGGGTGCAAGTTTCATAGATGATCTTCGCCACCGGGCTCGATCCAACAAAAGACACGCCCGTGACATCGGGATGTTCCATCAGCGCCGTCGCCGACGGCACAGCGCCATTGACCAGATTGACCACGCCCTCGGGCAGGTCCAATTCGTCGAGCATCTCGAACAGGAACTCGGCGCTCAAAGGCGTCTGCGGCGATGGTTTTAAGATAAAGGTGTTGCCGCAGGTGATGGCTGTCGGCAGGAACCAGAGCGGCACCATCAAGGGAAAGTTGAAGGGGGTGATGGCGGCGAAGACGCCAGCCGGCTGGCGCACCGTGGTCTCGTCTATGCCAGAGCTGATATCTTCCAAGCCGTCGCTGCGCATGAGAACCGGTACGCTCATGGCGAAGTCGATGCTTTCGATGCCGCGGCGCGCTTCTCCGCGCGCTTCGTCCATCGTCTTGCCGTGTTCCTTGACGACAATGCGCGAGATCTCTTCGAAATTGTCCTCGACCATGACTTTGAAATGGTGCATGTATTGGGCGCGCACCAAGACCGGCGTGCCGCGCCACTCGTCGAAGGCGGCTTTGGCGGCTTGCACCGCCAGATTAACATCGGCCGCGCTTGAATCCGGACAGTCGGCGAGATGCTCGCAAGTCGCCGGGTCATGCACCGGGATCGATGTCGCTGCGCCTGATGCCACCCAATCGCCGTCAATATAATTCTTGATCATCCTGCTCATGAACTGCTCCTCACACTAAGCGGATCTTCTGAAAGCTGTCTTTTGACTGAAACCATTATCGAGACCGATACGAATTTGGATAGGTCATGCAGCTATTGTACAATGTATTTTTAGCAAAATCCGTATGCGCTTGGCAGCTTGCGCGGGCTTGCCGCCGCCTGTCGGCAGCATCGAATCGTTTGGACCTGCCTATTATCTTGCAACCGAGCCACAAGCCCTAGCACCTTTGTACAAAGTGTATCAAATGCAAATGAATTGTTGGACACTTTGTTGGAATAAATTATACTATAGGCGATTTGCCGAGCGTAGCGCAAGCATCACATCCATCAGCGGGAGTATTGAGCGTAATCAATAGCGGAGAAGGGGAGAACATGGATGAGCAATTCGACGGAGATTCTTGAACGCTACAAACAAGTCATGTTCCCGGCGGCCGCGCCCTATCACGGCGACAGCCCGCTGGTGGTTGACCACGCCAAAGACCAATATATCTGGGATGTGGAGGGCAAGCGTTATCTGGACTTCTTCGGCGGTATTCTGACAGTCTCGGTGGGGCATTGCAATGAGGAGATCACCGAGCGCGCCATTGCCCAACTGCGTAAAGTGCAGCATACCTCAACGATTTATGTCAACGAGAGCATGGTCGCCTTGGCGGAAAAAGTCGCCGCGCTCGCGCCGGGTCGCCTGGGTAAATGCTTCTTCACCAACAGCGGTACAGAAGCCAACGAAACCGCCGTGCTGGCCGCGCGCATGTTCACCGGCAACCCGACCGTCATCACCCTGCGTCACGCTTATTCCGGGCGTTCCCTGCTGGCGATGAGCCTAACCGCGCACGGCAACTGGCGTTTGGGCGGCGTGGTCGACCCCTATGTCAAGCATGTGCGCAATCCCTATACTTTCCGCGCTCCGCTCGGCTTGAGTCCGGAGCAGGTCGTCGAGCTCTGCGTCCAAGACCTGGAAGAGACCATCGCCACCACCACCCAAGGCAAGATCGCGGCTTTTATGGCGGAACCGATACAAGGCGTCGGCGGTTTCATCGTCCCGCCAGCCGACTATTTCCAGCGCGTCCTGCCCATCGTTCGGGAGGCTGGGGGTCTATTCATCTCGGACGAGGTGCAGACCGGCTGGGGGCGGACCGGCGGCAAGTGGTTCGGCATCGAACAATGGGGCGTCGAGCCGGATATCATGACCTTCGCCAAAGGCATGGGCAATGGCAGTCCCATCGGCTGCACCATCGCCAGGCCGGAAATCGCTGACGCGATGCAAGGCTCGACCTTCTCGACATTCGGCGGCAACCCGGTCACGATGGCTGCCACGCTGGCGACCATCGAATACATGGAAGCGCATGATCTGCCGCGCAACTGCGCGGTTCAGGGCGCGCGCATGGCGGAAAAACTGGGCGAGTTCGCGGCCGAGTTTCCCATCATTGGCGAGGCGCGCGGCATGGGGCTGATGCAAGCGCTCGAAATCGTGCAGCCCGGCGGCATCGAGCCGGACGCGGCGCGCACCGGCGCCTTTGTCGATACCTGCAAGGATATGGGTTTGCTGCTGGGCAAGGGCGGTTTGTACGGCAATGTCGTGCGTATCGCGCCGCACTTGAATGTGGCGGCGGAGGATGTGGACAGCGCCATGGATATTATTGGGCGAGCCTTGGTCGCGGTGTCCTAGCTAAGCCGCCGCCCCGAGAAAGTAAAACCAAGTTAGTGAAGAAAATTCAGCACAGAGGCGTAGAGGACACAGAGAAAATAGCAGCCCGACTAGATGTAACTAGATGTAATTCGCATCTTTAGAGCGATCGGTCCAGAACCATTTTGTGTCGAATGTCACATATAACTAAGTAATTGTAGAGGCGACTCACAGAGTCGCCCAAAATCGCCGAAAAGGTTTAGGTTTTATGTCGATAAACTGCCCGTTGAAAGCTGTCTCCGCCTCTGAGGGAAAGCAGGGTAGTGGGAGCATTTCGGCGATGAATTCGCATGACTAACATAGCGCTACTGAGAATCAAACTGCCGCTCTCCGTCGCTTTGACCTTGGCCGCGGTTGGCTTGGTCCTCGGCTTGCTGGCGCAATACAATGGCTTGGCATACGATGAGGCTTTGCAAGTAGAATCGACCTTGGGCCGCTTGGCGACCTGGATGGCGCAGCAAAGCGAAAAGGACCCGGAAGAAATCCGCTCGCCCCTGGCGCAGTACGCGGACAATTGGGCGACCGAGCTGGGCGCGGATGCCTTAGATCCGGCAGTCTTGTTTAATGCCATAAGCCAAATGCGCAGCGGCTACCTCGGTCTGATTGCCTTGCTGCTTCTATTCGCTTTGGCCGCGCATTTCGCTCGACCGCTGGCGGCGCGGAAGCTGTACCTGGCGGCGCTGCTGCTACTGGACGCCCTCTTATTCTTGATTCCGGCAATCGAAGGCAGCCATGTCCTATCGCTGCTGCTGCTGGCGATTGTCGCTGTTTTGGCGGCTTTGGCGCTGTCGCCGGGCAAGATGAGCCGCGCGACCGGCTTCTTCCTGGCGCTGTCCTTGCTGATGCTGGGCTGGGAGGCGAGCAAGTCCTTCGCCGATGCCGTCAATTACAAGATCTTGCTGCCCCAAGCGAACTGGACTTACCAAGTCAGCCCGTCGCTGGATGAGGCGCTGATGGCTCTGGAAGCAGGTCAGGTTGACGTGGTAGTGGCTGACCGCAAAGATCTGGACGATCTCATGCCGCCGCATCCGCCTCGGCAAGGTACGGGAAATACAGAGCATACAGACGAGAACCTCCAGCACAGAAACCTGCGCTATATGAAGACATTGGATCGCGGGCAGGGCTGGGCTTTCTTGCCCATCGCGCCGGCTTTCCCGGGCCGCTTGAGCCTGGCGGCGCGCGCCGAAGACGCGCAGCGATTCAGCGCTGTTCGCGCTATCATGGACCGGCGCATCGCGGCGGTTGCGGGCGATTTCGCCGATGTCAAGTTCCTTGATCTGTCGCGCAACCTGGTGCTGCTGGACCTGAAAATTTTGAAGGACCTCAATCTGCCGCATTTGCAGATGATCGCCGAAGCTTTCTTGCAGCCGGCGCGGCGCAATGGCGAATTTCTGCTGCTGCGCATATTGAGCGACGCGGGCTTCTACACCTTTAGCGAAGCGATATTCGGCTTTCTCTTTGGCGCGCTCTTGGGCTTCGCGCTCGGTGCTGTCTTCGCCCATTCGAGACTGCTGGAACGGGGATTGCTGCCATACGTCGTTGCCTCGCAGACGGTGCCGATTCTGGCCATCGCGCCCATGGTGGTGATCTGGCTGGGCGCGAGCCAATTGTCCGTCGCGGTGATCGCGGCTTACTTGACCTTCTTCCCGGTCACCATCAACACGCTGCGCGGCTTGGGTTCGCCAGCGCCGGCAAAGGTCGAATTGATGCGCTCCTACGCGGCGAGCCGCTGGACCATCATGTGGAAGCTGCGCTTCCCCGCCGCCTTGCCCTACATTTTCACCGCCTTGAAAGTCTCAGCCACGGCCAGCGTTGTCGGCGCCATCATCGGCGAATTGCCCTCGGGCATTGGCGCAGGTCTGGGACGGGCTATTCTCGATTTCAGTTCCGATTACAGCATGATCTCGACGCCAAAACTGTGGGCGTCTATTGTCATGGCGGCGGCTGTGGGCATATTGTTTTTTGTCACGGTCAGCCTGGCTGAGCGATTCGCGCTGCGGAGCCACGTTCGCGCGCTGGACTTGGGCTAATGTCAGCTGAACGGGAAGTTGTCATCGCGGCGCAGGGCATCCACAAGGTCTTCAACCCGGGCGCGCATGAAGAGGTGATTGCCCTGCAAGACATCAATCTGGAGGCGCGGGCCGGCGAGTTCATCTCCTTGGTCGGTCCCTCCGGCTGCGGGAAATCGACGCTGATGCGCTTGATAGGCGACCTGCTGCAGCCGAGCGCCGGCGAATTGCTGGTCAATGGCAAGCCGCCCCGCCGCGCTCGGCTGGATCGCGATTACGGCATGGTTTTTCAAGCCGCCACGCTCTACGACTGGCGCAGCGTGTCGAAGAATGTGCAATTGCCGCTGGAAGTCATGGGTTATGCCAAGGCGGAGCGGCAAAAGCGCGCGGCCGAGATGCTGGAAATGGTCGAGCTGGGCGCCTTCGCCAATCATTACCCCTGGCAGCTTTCCGGCGGCATGCAGCAGCGCGTTTCCATCGCGCGGGCGCTGGCTTTCGATCCCTCAATCCTGCTGATGGACGAGCCCTTCGGCGCGCTCGACGAGTTCACCCGCGAGCGCATGAACCTGGAATTGCTGCGCATCTGGCGACAGACGGGCAAGACCATCGTTTTTGTCACGCACAGCATCTCCGAAGCGGTCTTTCTCTCTGGGCGCATCGTTGTCATGTCAGCGCGCCCGGGGCGCATCACCAAGATCGTCGGCAATAACTTGCCTTACCCGCGCGATTTCAAGACGCGCAGCGAGCCGGCTTATCATGCTTTGGTATCCGAGGTCCGCGAGCTGCTGCGCGATGCCGTCGGCTCCGACTCGGCGCGACTTGATATGGAATGACCGTGATGGCAGATAAGCATAAACAGAGCCAACAGCTTTCTCCGCGCGCCCGGCTGAGCCGGCAGTTGCGCTATTACGCGCCGACCATCGCTGTCGCGATTGCTGTCATCGTCTTGTGGGAAATCACGGTGAGGCTCTTTGATATTCAGCAGTTCCTCTTGCCAAAACCCTCCGCCATTTTCAGCGAGTTCATGCTGCAGGTTCATCTGTGGCTGGCGCCGGATGAGGGCTCGCTGCTCTTCGAAGCCAGCGGCGCCACCTTGTGGGAGGCTTTTGGCGGGTTTGTCATCGGCTGCGGCGGCGGCATCCTGGTGGCGCTAATCACCGCGCGCTGGACCATCATCAGCGAAGCCACCATGCCCTTCGCCATCGCCGCCAATTCCGTGCCCATCATCGCCTTCGCGCCCATCATGAACAACTGGTTTGGCTTGACCAACCCGGCCTCCAAGATGGCGATTGTCGCGATCATCGTTTTCTTCCCGACCATGATCAACACCGTGCGCGGGCTGACGCTGGTCGAGGCGGGGCAACTGGAGTTGATGCAATCTTACGCGGCGAAGCCCGCGCGCATCATGTTCAGCCTGCGCATTCCCAACGCGCTGCCCTACATCTTCAGCGCCCTGCGCGTCGCCAGCGCCCTGAGCTTGATCGGCGCGGTGGTGGCTGAGTTCTTCGGCGGACCCCGGGCGACGCTGGGCGTTTACATCACGCAGGAAGCCTCCGCCTTCGATTTTGCCAAAGCCTGGACGGCGATTATGATGGCGTCGGTCATCGGTATTTCCTTCTATCTGCTTGTTCTGTTTGCCGAGCGGCGGCTGATGCCCTGGCACGTGTCCTTGCGGGACGCGGGATGATTCACCACAGCCGCGCTTTGCCCATTCCCGCCGCAATTCGCTATACTGGTCACAAGCGTCTTTAGCCATTTATCCCAACACTAGGGAGGGAAAACACCATGCGTAAATTGCTTGCTTTATTTGTCCTACTTGTTCTATTGCTTGGCGTCTCCGTCACCGGCGCCGACGGCCATCTCACTCCCGTCAAGCTGCAATTGCAGTGGGTGGCGCAATCGCAGTTCGCCGGCTATTTCGCGGCTGTCGATCTGGGCTTCTATGAAGAAGAAGGTCTTGACGTCACTATTCTGGAAGGCGCGGTCGAGATTGTGCCGCAGCAGGTGGTCGCCTCGGGCGGCGCGGAATTCGGCTTGGCTTGGGTGCCGAAGGTGCTGGAATCCAACGAGCAAGGCGTCAACCTGGTCAATATCGCCCAGGTCTTCCAGCGCAGCGGCACGCTCGAAGTTTCTTTCGTCGACACCGGCATCGAATCGGTCGAGGACTTCCGCGGCATGCGCATCGGCACCTGGGGCTTCGGCAACGAGCACGAGCTCTTCGCCGCCATGCGCGCCGTTGGTATCGACCCGGAAAACGCCGATGACGTCACCGTCATCCAGCAGCCCTTTGATATGTCCCTGCTGCTGAATGGCGAGCTGGACGCGGCCGAAGCCATGACCTACAACGAATACGCCCAGGTCCTGGAAGCGGTTAATCCCGATACCGGCGAGCTCTATCAGCCGGAAGACCTGAACGTCATCGACTTCAACGATGTCGGCACAGCCATGCTGCAAGATCATGTCTTCGTCAACGCCGACTGGCTGGCGGAAGAGGGCAATGAAGACATCGCCGTGGCTTTCCTCAAGGCGAGCTTCCGCGGCTGGATCCACTGCCGCGACAATCCCGATGAATGCGTCGAGATCGTGCTGGATAACGGTTCCACGCTGGGCGAAAGCCATCAGACCTGGCAGCTGAACGAAATCAGCAAATTGATCTGGCCCTCGCCGGCTGGCATCGGCATCATGGACGAGGCGCTCTGGGCGCAGACGGTCGCGGTCGCGATTGAGGGGCAAGTGCTCAGCGAAGAGCCGGGCATGGACGCTTATCGCAGCGACCTGGCGCAGGCGGCGCTGGACGCGCTGATGATGCACGACGTGGATGTCACCGGCGATATGTGGCAGCCGGTCGAGGTGGAGTTGCGCCCTGGCGGGGAGTAAACTCCCCCTTGCGCGGATGCTGTAGGGGCGGCTCTTGAGTCGCCCTATGTGCAGGATTCATTTTATGTTGGGCGACCTTTAAGTCGCCAAATAAGCCTCAAGCTCTTCTGGCGCGCCGGCGTCGACTTACTCATTGCGGAAGGCCTTTTCCAGCGTGGCGATATCCAGCTTGTCCATGGGCATGAAGGCGGCCATAACGCGCGCAACGGCGGCGGCATCGTCGCTATTCAGCATCTCCATTAGGCGGCGCGGCGTAATCTGCCAAGAGACGCCGAAGCGGTCGGTCAGCCAGCCGCAGCGGCTGGGCGCGCCGCCGCCGGCAGTCAAGCCCTCCCAGAGCCGGTCGACTTCCGCTTGGTCGTCGCAGAGCGCCATGAGCGACATCGCCGCGCTGGGCGGGCTGAAGCTGTTGCCGTTGATGATGGTGAAGGCTTGCCCAGCCAGCTCGAAATCGGCCGTCATGATATCGTCCGGGTCGCCCATGCCGGATTCGCCATAGCGCCGGATGCGCATGACGCGCGAATCGGGCAGGAGCGAGGTATAGAGTTCCAGCGCTTCTTCGATGAGGCCGTCAAACCACAGGTTGGTCACAATTTTTTGCATGTCTAATCTCCTCGGGGCAATTCGATGGCATAGGACAGCATCGATTTTACTTTCTTGCCAGACGCGGACGCGAATTTACAGACGTCGCAGAAGGCATAAGACTTGCGGGCTTCCGTTGTGATGACGCCGTTGACCGCGCCCTCGCGCCCATCAGTGATGATTGAATGGATGACCAGCTCGGCCGCTGCGGCATTTTTCATCGCTTCCAGCGCCTCGCGCGCGGCTGCCTTGCCGCGCAGCTCATCTGCGCCGATGATCTGCCAGCGCATATCGTCGCTGAATTTGTCGAGGATGCCTTCGACATCGGCGCGGGCGAAAGCGATGTTGAGGTCCCGCAGCAGCAGCTTCTTGGGCGCGTTTTCGCAATCAGCCTGGACAGTGATCTTGAGCATGGTTTTGTCGCCTGGGAGGAACTCTAGTCTTGCAAATTCGCCGGACCGAAACCATAAGGCAGCAGATCCGCCAGCGTCGCGCGCTGACGCGCCACCCCTTCGAGATCAGCCATGATGACAAGCAGCCCAGGCGAGAACTCGTAAAGCAACTGCCGGCAGACGCCACAAGGCGATCCGCCGTCGCGCGTGACGACCGCGACCGCGGAGAACTCGCGCTTGCCCACGCTGATCGCCTTGACCAGCGCCGTCCGTTCGGCGCAAATGGTCGGCGTATAACTGGCGCTTTCCACATTGCAGCCGCCGAAGACGGCGCCATCGGGCGTCAATAGCGCCGCGCCGACGCGGTAATTGCTGTAGGGGATATAGGCATGCTCGCTGGCGGCGAGCGCGGCTTGGATCAGTTCAGCTTCGGCTGGATGAGACACTCAAAGGCTCCGTTTTCTCCGGTGGCGGGGTCGCCGGGTCAGGCGCTTCGGACAGGATCTTGCGGACAGCGACCTTGCGGATGCGGTGGCCGTCAATGGATTTGATTGTCATGCTCAAAACGTCGGTGGTGATGGTTTCCTCGGCTTTGGGCACACGACCCAAATACAAATAGATATATCCGCCCAAGGTATCGGTGGCATTGCTATCGATCGAGCAATCGAGCAGGTCATTGAGGTCATCGAGGTCCATGCTGCCGTCAATCAGCCAGGAGCCGTCGCCCAGCGCGAGGAAATCTTCTTCTTCATCGACATCGTATTCGTCACGGATATCACCGATGATTTCTTCGATCAAGTTCTCAATCGTGATTAAGCCCGAGGTGCCGCCGTATTCATCTACCACCACTGCCAGGTGGATGTTCTCCGACTGCATCTCCTTTAACAGGGCGTCGGCGCGTTTGCTTTCCGGCACGAACCAAGCGGGACGGATCAATTCCCTAATGGAACTGCTGTCCAGGTCCTCACGGGTCTCCAGCAAGGTCAAAATATCCTTGGCGATGAGCAAGCCAATCACTTTGTCAATGCTGCCTTCATAAACGGGCAGGCGCGAAAAACCGGAATCGACAAAGGCGGAAAGCGCCGTCATCATCGTGTCATTGACCTCGAGCGCGACGATATCAATGCGCGGCGTCATCAGTTCGCGCGCGTTGCTATCGCCCAATTGCAGCACGGAATAGATCATGTCCCGTTCTTCTTCTTCAATCGTGCCGCCGCTGTGCCCGGCGCTGACGAGACTTAGGATCTCCTCTTCCGTAACCAGGTTCACCAGAGTCTCGCCACCGAAGAAGCGCGATATCAAACGGCTAAGAAAGAGCACTAAAGCCGTCAAGGGCGACATGATCATCACCAAAGCGCGCATGGGCGCGACGGCGAGACGGTACAAGTTTTCGGCATAGGTCGAGCCCAGCGCATCCGGTACCAGATCGCCCAGGACCAGCGTCGCCGTCGCCCCCAGGAAGACGGTAATGAGCGCGACCGCAAGCCGAGAGGCGAGATCGCCAGTTGTGATCGCGTCATTAACCAGCAAGACCAGAACTGTCGCGATGGCGAAGCGCGTCAGGATATGCGTCAGACTGACGGTCATGCCGAAGCGCAAGGCTTCTTCCGTCAGCCGCAGAACCTGGCTGGCGCTATTGTCGCCGTCCTCGGCTCTTTCACGCAGTCCGGCCCGCGAGACGCTCTGCAGCGCGGCGCTCCACAAACTGACCAGGGCGTGCATGCTGAGCAAGACAAGAAGCGCTGCCACAAGCCAGGTCATTTCCGAGCTCCCGCGCCGGTATTTGCGGTAGGAACGAAACCAGCCGGACATGTTGACTCATGATCGGCTGAAACAAGATTTCCTATGTGCGTGGGACTCCCAGAAGGAGGCTCAGGTGTATCGTCCACAGGGTTGTCAAAACTCGATTAACAGAGTGCGGCTACTATACCACAGCCATTTCGGCAAATGCAAGTCAGCCGCGATGGGCGATCAGAGCAATCGCAGCAGAACCGATGTCTGTCGAATGTCACATAAATCTATCAAGATGTAGGGGCGTTTCAGCGAAACGCCCTTACAAGGCTTGTCCGCTATTGTGACGCATTCACCAATTTTTACCGCAATCCTTCTTTATAGGGCAAAGTGCAGAAGGATTGGAGCAAAAAATTATGAGGCAGCGATATTGATGCGATTGCCCTGCATTGCCTGGGCTTCGGATGATTTTCGCGCCGAATGAGCTACACTATAGACGAAATCTATAACGCAAAACGCGGGGAGGATGAACTGTGACAGAAGCGATGCGCGTGGCATTGGGCCAGCATCCGGTGGCGACGCACGAGTATCTGACCTTTGCCAAACAACTGGGCGTCGGGGGCGTGCAATTCAATTTGATCGGCAAGGAGATTGATCTCATCGGGGAAGCGACTGACCTGCCCCGGGACCATGGCTACCTTGATGCCAGCTATTTGCGCGGGCTCAAGCAGAAGGTCAACGATTATGGCTTGGCGCTGGAAGCGATCGAGAATGTGCCGCGCCACTTCTATATCGACGCCATGCTCGGTGGACCGCGCCGCGACCGGCAGATCGAGAATTATCAGCGAACGCTGCGCAATATGGGCGAGGCGGGCATCCCCATCCTGGGCTTGAACTGGATGCCGAACCTGGTTTGGCGCACGCCCATGGCGCTCGGGCGCGGTGGCGCAATCGTAACCGCATTTGATATGGAACGGGCGCTGGCTGGCGAGGTGATAGTCGGCATCACCGAGCTTGCCGAGGCGGAGGACCGCGAATACAGCGAAAGCGAGATCTTCGACAACTATGTCTATTTCATGCGGCGGGTGCTGCCGGTCGCGGAGGAAGCGGGCGTCAAAATCGCGCTGCATCCCGACGATCCGCCGGTGGCAGCGCTGGGCGGGATCGCCCGGGTCTTTTACAAACCCGAGAATTTCAAGCGCGCCCTGGACGCAGCGCCCAGCCCCAACCACGGCCTCGCCTTTTGCATGGGCTGCTTTTCCGAAATGGTTTATGCCGACAAGAACAACAACGACGGCGTTCTGGAGGCCATCCGCTATTTTGGCGAGCGCGGCAAGATCTTCTATGTGCATTTCCGCGATGTACAGGGCTGCGTGCCGAGCTTCCAAGAGTGCTTCCCGGGCGAGGGCAATGTCGATGTGGTGGCTGCGATCAAGACGCTTAAAGAGGTCGGCTTCACCGGCTTCATCATCGACGATCATGTGCCAGAGATGATCGACGACAGCGATTGGCGGCACCGCGGTCACGCCTATTCAACCGGCTATATCATGGCGCTGGTCGAGGCGGTAAACAAGCTGACGTAATTTAACGTGGCAGCGTCAGGTGGCTGTGGCAAGGGGACGGCGCCGCTCTAGCAAGAGGATCGCCTCGTAGAGCAAGAAGGAGATTAGCCCGACAATGACCAGGAATTGCGGGATAATCTCCAAGCCGAAGACTTCCGCCAATACCCCAGCCAACCAAGGCAAAACAGCCATGCCCAGGCTGGCGCCGGTAAACTGGAAGCCGATGGCGTTTGCGACATGACGCTTGCCGACGCGCCCCGGCGTATCCGAAGCCATCAAGGGCGCGAAGGGCGCGATACAAAAGCCGACCAAGGCTAATCCAAGCAGCGCGCCGAGGCTGCCCCCGCCCGACCCGAGCAAGGCAGCGCCACCGATAAGCCCCAACATATTCAAGCGCAGGAACATGCCGTTGCCAATCCGCGTGATGATGAAACCTGCCACGAAGCGGCTGACCGTCAGGCTCGCCCAATACATGCTGACCCAACTGCCGGCGACCTTAGGGTCCATCTGCCGCGCGTCAATCAAGAAATTGTTGGAAAACTGACCGGCGACCAGCTCGATGCCCGTGACCATCATGAAAGCCAGGACCATCAGCCAGACAATGGGCATGGCTATGGTCTGGCGCAAGCTGGCATGGGCGCGCTCGCCGCGCTTGTTCTTGGCTTCGCCCAAGGACCATTCTTTGCGCGTCAAGAAGAAACCGAGCAGAATAAGACCGCGCATGGCTGCGAACATGACATAAGCCCAGCGCCAGGACAGGCTGAGGTCGATCACAATGGTCGTTACGACCAAAGGACCGATCGTAGAACCCACCCCAAAGCTGCCATGCAGCCAATTCATCTGCCGGGCGGAGAAGTTTACCGCGGCATAAGCGTTGATGCCGGCAGCCATAGCGCCCGAGCCCAAGCCGCTGATAAAAGCCGCCAATAGCACGATTATCCATAATGGCGCCGCGGCAAAAATCAGCAGGCTGGCGCCCGTTACGCCGATGCCCGTGATCAAGATCCAGGCGATGCCAAAGCGATTAATCAGAGGTCCGCTGGAGGCGCTGGTCAGAAGTCGGCCGACGGTTGCGGCTGATACCAAAGCGCCCAGGGCGCTCAAGCTGAGCTCAAATTCAGCCTGCACATAGATCCAGACCACGCCCAGCGCGCCGGCGTGCAAGCCGCCCAGCGCGAACATGATGCAAGACAGTAAAAACAACTTTGTTGTGTCGCCGAGCTGTCGCAGGCTCATATATTCGCTTCTTCGCCGCTGCGGGCAGGCGCGCCAAGCGTCATTCGAGGTAGCGGCGCATTCGGGGCAGTTTAACCGAGATTGCCTGCCAGCGCGATACGCGATTCGCGCGACCCCCGCGCGGAACTCAAGCCAGGATGCGACGCCGCAACAAGTTCCACAGCCAGCCCAGTTCATCCAGCCGCAATGCCCGCGCCATCAACAGGAATAAGCCCCCGTAAAGCAGCGCGCCGACAGCCACCAGCAGCGCCTCGCGCGCGATGCTCCCCGCGCCCAAAGTCGCGCTTAAATATGGCAAAGTCGCCAGAGCCGCCACCGCCATGATTGCCGAGGCGGCAGCTGTCTTGACGACGGTTATCGCCATCCGCTGCGAACCCAAGCCATCTAGCCGCCGCCAAAGCAGAAAGCCAGAGATTGAAGCGTGGACAAAATGCTTGAAGCTATCGGCGATCATCAAACTGAACAAACCAAAAGCGTCGAAGAGCAGCAGGGCGGCGCCCATATAACAGACCAAGCTCAGGACGCCGACAAGCGCCGGCGTCAGCGTATCTTTGCGGGCGTAAAAGGCGTAAACCAAAAGCAAATCAACAGCGGCGAAAGGCAATCCGATCAGGTATAAACGCAGCGCTTGCGCCGTGACCTGGGTATCCGCCGCGCCGAAAGCGCCATGCTCGAATAGCAGCGCGATGATCGGCGCCGCCAGCACGAACAAACCCGTCGCCGCGGGCAAGATTAATGTCGTGGTCAAGCGCAAACCCAGCCCCAAGGTATCCTGAAAAGCGCGCTGACCGCCTGCGGTCATCTCGGACGATTGGCGCGCCAGAGTCGGCAAAATGGCGATGCTTATGGCTGTCGCGACCAAGCCTTGCGGAAATTGGATCAGGGTCGTCGCCCAAACCATGTAGGCGATGCCGCCCGCGCCCGTTTGGTTGGCGATGTTGTAGCTGAAGGGTCGGATGATGAGCGTGTCCATGATCAGCGAAAACATCACCGGCGCATAGAGCAGGGCGATGCTGCGCAGCGCGGGATGACGCCAGCGGACGCTCAAGCGCAGCTTGCCTAATTGCAGACCGGGCAATTGCAGCGCCATCTGGGCGATAGCGCCGATCAACCAGCCGAGCGCGACGACCATGATGCCACTCGGGAAGCGCGCCAAGACCAGAGGATTCAGGCTGGCGCTCCCGCCGAGGTTCGCTTGCAGCGTCAGCGGCGGCACAAGCGCCAATGTCACGAAGACCGTGCAGGCGTTGAAGACAACGCCTGCAAAGGCGGGCAAGGTGAAGGAGCGCAGCGCGAAAAGGGCCCCGCTGAAAACGGCGAACAGGCTCATGCAGATCAAAGCCGGCGCGGTCAAACGCAGCATATCAGTGGCCAGCCTTAGGGTATGCGCGTCGGCGCCGCTGGCGACAGCCATGACGATCTGCGGGGCGAAAATCTCGATCAGCAGCACCAGCAGCGCCAGCGCGGCTGTTACCAGACTCATAAGAATGGATACCACGCGCCACAGCTCGTCTTTGCCACGCGTGACGATGATTTCGCTCAGCACCGGGACGATGGCGCCGTTGATATGTCCGCCGATGAGCAGGTCGTAGATTGCGCGGGGCACGATGATGGCGACTTGGAAGGCGTCCACCGCGCCGCTGGCGCCGAAGAGGAAGGTGAGCACGGTTTCGCGCATGAGACCGAGGACGCGGCTGAAGATATTGCCTAGCGCGAGAATGCCGCTGGCGCCGGCGACATTGGCGTTGGTGCGTTCCTGCTCCGCAGCCTCTCGATCGCTGGATGCGGGCAAGCTGTCTGCGCTCGGCGGTGGCGGCTGCTGGGCTGTCATGCCTTGGACTTTCGAATTTGAGGCTGCGCTCGTGCTAACGCGCTTCAATATACACCGGCGGCGCTGTTATGCTCAATCGGCAAAAGACAGGCGCCTTGCCCTGCCCAAGACAAAACCTTAGCGGAATCGGCAAAGCATACTACAATCAAAAAGACCGCTGAGGGACTGCCGGAGATGGACGAACAAATTCAAGGCGCGATCGAACGCATCACCTATTTCAACGAAGAGAACGGCTACAGCGTGCTCAGGATCACGCCGGACAAGCGCTATGCGCGGGCGCAAGCGCGCGATGGCACCGTCACCGTCGTCGGCATTATGCCAGCCTTGCAAGAAGGCGAATCGGCGCAGTTCAGCGGCGCCTGGGTCAACGATGACCGCTATGGTTTCCAGTTCCGCGCCGAGCAAACCATACCTATCGCCCCGCATAGCGCGAAGGGCCTCATCAGTTACTTGAGCAGCGGCATCGTCAAAGGCATCGGACCGCGTACCGCCGAGAAGATCGTCAAGCACTTCGGCGAGAAGACGGTCGAAATCCTCGACAATGAACCGCAGCGTCTACATGAAGTGCCGGCGCTCAAGACGAAACTGGCGGATAATCTCATTGACGCCTGGACGGCGAACCGCATCACGCGCAACTTGCTGATCTATCTGCAAGGCTTGGGCATCAGCGCCCGGATCGCCCGGCGCATCGTCAACGAATATGGCGCGCAAACGCGGACGATCGTCGAGCATAATCCCTATCAACTGGCGGAAGATGTCTTCACCATTGGATTTCGCAAGGCTGATCAGATCGCCAGGAACCTGGGCATAGAAGTTGACGCGAAGTACCGCCTGCGGGCGGGCTTGCATCACACGCTCAACGAGTTGTCGCGCCAGGGACATACCTACGCTCCGAGCGACGAGCTGATCGAGAGCGCCTGCGAATTGCTTGGCGTTGAAGACAAACAGGCGCTGAAAATCGCCTTGCATGGACAAGTGACGGCCGGCAAGCTCATGGAGGATCGCCTGCCTGCGGGTCCGCTGGCAGAGCCGACCCACGCGATTTACTTGCCGCGCTTTTATCACGCGGAAACGGCCGTCGCCAGCCGCATACATGCTCTGGTTCACAGCCAGAGCATCATCATGAAGGATCATCAAAGCACGAATTGGTCTCGCTTCTTGCGAAAATTAAGCGCGAGCAACCAAGTCGCATTGTCGCCGCAGCAGCAAGGCGCGGCGCGCGCCGCGCTGACCAGCAAAATCAGCGTCTTGACCGGCGGACCGGGCACTGGCAAAACGACCACCCTGCAAATGCTCATCCACGCGCTCAATGACGGCGACTATGCTTACAAGCTGGCATCGCCGACCGGGCGCGCCGCCAAGCGCCTGTCGGAAGCGACCGGCGCGCCGGCCAGCACAATACATCGCCTGCTGGGTTTCTCTGCCGAGATTGGCGGCTTCGAGCACGACGAAGAGAACCCGCTGCCAGTTGATATGGTCGTCATCGACGAAGCCTCCATGCTGGACTTGCAGCTCTTCCACAGCTTGCTGCGCGCCCTGCCGGCGAGCGCGCACCTGCTCCTGGTCGGCGATGTCGATCAGCTGCCGTCGGTTGGCGCGGGGAACGTGCTGCGCGATGTCATCGAGAGCGGCGTCGCATCGGTCACGCGCCTCGACCAAATCTTCCGCCAGGACGATGACAGCCACATCGTCAGCAATGCGCACCGCATCAACGAGGGCTTGGAGCCATACACCGGCAACGAGAGCAAGGACTTCTTCTTCTTCAATATCGCAGAGCCGGACGCGGCGGCGGACATGCTGGTTGATATCGTTCGGGCGCGGATTCCCGCGCGCTGGGGATTAGATCCCGTGCGCGACATCCAGGTCATATCGCCGATGTACCGCGGCCAGATCGGCGTCGACAACCTCAACAATCGCCTGCAGCAGGAACTGAATGACGACCCGCGCATGGCTCACGTCAAGTTGGGCGGGCGCGTCTTCCGCGTCGGCGACAAAGTCATGCAGACGCGCAATAACTACGAAAAAGACGTCTTCAACGGCGATATCGGCTTTATTGACAGCATCGACGATGATGAAAACTCGCTGGAAGTCGTCATGGATGGCAGCTATGTAGCCTACGACTACAGCGAAACCGACGACTTGATGCACGCCTATTGCATCAGCACGCACCGTTCGCAAGGGTCGGAATATCCGGCGGTGGTCATGCCGGTCGCGACGCAGCATTTTATCATGCTGCAGCGCAACCTGCTGTACACGGCGATCACCCGCGCCAAGCGATTGCTTGTCCTGGTCGGCACGCGGCGGGCGCTAGCGATCGCGGTCAAGAACAACAAAGTCGCGGAGCGGCATAGCGGTTTGCTGTTGCGCTTGCGGGGCTAGATGTTATTCCGCTTTCACCACATGAAGTAGTTCCAAGAAAGTAATGAGAATCTGAAAAGACGACGAGTTGTAGGGGCGTTTCGCTGAAACGCCCGAAAACAGTTTGTGCAGGAATGGGGCTTCAGAGATTTCCTCCGCATTGTTTACAGTACCCTGAAATCTGGAAATTAATCTCGCTCCCCAAATCGCGGCTGACATCCAGTAGTGCTTCGACATGCAACTCCAATATCTGTAGCAGTTGGTATGTCCTGAGACGGCGCGAATCGCTCTACAGGCGACGTTGGAAGCCGTTTGCATGTGAAGAGATAGAATAATGGGAATGACAATGATGGAAGGGAACGCGCATGGTTGTTGAGATGGCAGTCACGGGGACCGTAGTACGAATCGAGCATCGGGTGGCATATAACGGGTTTGGTGATGAGATGCATCAAGCGGATATGCTGTTAATTTGCGAGTTGGAGTTGGGCGGAGACAAACTGAAGGCGACAAGCGAGGGACCGGAAGGGATGACATTTGGCGTGCTTGGTGCGCGGGTGAGCGTTAATGATGATTGGGCACTGCCGGGGCTAAAAGAAATAAAGGTAGGTGATTTGGTGTACGCAAGCGGAGGGTGGCATGCGCCAGGGTCGCATGATATGGAGCAAGAGATGCGCTTTGTGAAGGCGGCGCAGGATTGGTACAGGCTAGAAAGCTGGGACGCTGGCGAGGCCGGAAGGCTGGAAGTTCGTGCAGTAGAGATTAGTGGTTACGACGTGCGGCGGTTCATTGTTCGGGAAGCGCGCTGGGAGCGGTTAACCGAAGAGTGGTGTAGTTGGCGGGATCCAATTCTTGATGATGCGGGATGGAATGTGCATCGAATGGCAGTAGGCGGATGTTTCAGTGAAAGCGTGGAGTGGGATCGAGAAGCGGTGGAAGCATTGGATGGAGAAGCGGAAAGCGGATGGCGAGAGATGGACCGGCAGTCGAAAGCGGATTTGAAAGAGAGGCAGCGAGCGGAGCGAAAAACAGAGCGAGAGGCCTTGGCGAAGGCGCCCGAGGTGGAAGCGCAGAAGGAAGCGGCGCGGCAGTTGGCAAAGAGAGGGCGGAAACGGAAGGGAGGAAAACGTAAGCGACGGTCGTGAGTACGTGGGCGCGGGATGGGTTGGATTCACACCAACGCAATCCGCACACCCTCCGCCTGCTCCGGACCAAAAGCCGCGGACGGACCCCGCGTCTTGAAGCTCACGCGATAGGGCGCCGGCGACCGCGAGTCCAGATGCGCGCGCAGCGGACTCGCGGCGTCGCTCGGCGACAGATATTCCAGGATATGCGATCCAACCGTGAAGCGAAAGCCAGTCGCGCGCAAGGCTTCGTCCACGAAGGACTGTCCCGTTTGCCCCAATACAGCGCCCATGATGGCGGCATAACGTCCCGCGTCTGCCGCCACCAAGCTGAGACAATGGATGCCGGTCGCGCCATTGGCTTGCGTCCTTTCGCTCGGCAGGCGCTGCGCGCGCGGACTTAGATCTTCGATGATGAAGGGCACAAGACCCTGAAACGCGCCGCCGACTTTGTTGTTGATCCACTTAACTTCGTAGCCGTCGGGACGCCGGCGACCGCCTTCGGTCAGATCGCTCGCCGCGACACCCTGGGCGCGAATGGTCTCCAGGTCGGCGCGGATGTCGTCGGTGGCTATGCAAAAATCGATCAAGCCGCCGCCGCGCTCCTGCAGCAGCTCCCACCAGGGATGGTCCGGGCTGTCTTTGTAGAAGCCCAGCAACTCAATATACGAGCCGTCTTCAAAGCCGATCAAAGCATTATGCGATCCATAGGGATGCGCCCCGCCTTCCACAACGCTGAAGCCGAGCCGGCGATACGCTTCCATGGCGGAATCGAGCCTGTGAACGGCGATGACAATATGGTCGATGCCTGTAATCATACGTACCCCCCTGGCACCTTCGTTAGTAATATCGGCTCATCCCCATTGATGATGACGGTATGCTCGTATTGCGCCGTGACGCTGCCGTCAACCGTGCGCAGGGTCCAGCCGTCGTCCTCGGTTTTGATGCGACCGCGACCGGTATTGAAGAAGGGCTCCAGCGTGACCACCATGCCGTCTCGTAGCACATCTCGGTTGCGCCTGTGGTGGAAGTTGGGAATAGAAGGTTTCTCGTGAATATGGCGGCCCACGCCGTGCCCGCCCAATTGACGCAGGGTGCGATAGCCGTTTTTTTTGGCGTATCGCTCCACTGCCCTGCCGATGGCATTGGCGCGCTGGCCCGGGCGCGCCATTTCGATGGACATATATAAGGCGCTGCGAGTCACCCGACAGAGCTTTTCCAGCGCTGGACCAGCCGGGGGGATGATGATGGTCGCGCCAGTATCGCCCCAGTAGTCTTCCAGCACGGCGGACACGTCTACGTTGAGCAAGTCGCCTTCATGGATCAAGCGATCCTTGCGCGGGACGCCATGCGCCGCTTCGTCATTGAGGCTGATGCAGGTGAAGCCGGGGAAGCTATAGGCGATGATAGGCGCCGAAGCCGCCCCAACGCTCTTGAGGAAATCGCGCCCGATATCGTCAAGGTCGCGGGTGCTCATGCCGGCTTCCGCGCGATCCAGCATGAGTTTGAGCGTCATGCCACAGATTTCGCCGATGCGCCGCATGCCGCGCAGGTCTTTTTCGGATTTTATCCGCATTTCATAACCCAGCTCGAAATCGTCAGAAACTGTCCGGTTGATACCCTTTTCGTTGACACCCGCTTCAACAAAAAGGCTCGATTGCGAGGATAGATTGGCTTGGAGCGAAATTCAACGCGAGGCTTGCTCGCCCAGGCGCCGTTCCGTACCTGCCAGCAAGCGCTGAACATTGCCGCGGTGCCGCAGCAGCAGCATAAAGCTGAGCGCAACCGCATAGACCAGCAGGATCGGTTTCTGGAATTCCGCGCCGACCAGGAGGATGAGCCAGACATTGGCGACAGCGAAGCCAATCAAGACGCCCAGCGAGACATAGCGCGTGCGGGAGATAATCGCGATGCCGATGGCGGCGGCAACCAAGCTCTGAAAGGGTTGGATCATCATCATAGCGCCGAAGGCGGTCGCCGCGCCCTTGCCGCCCCGCACGATCAAGCGCAGCTTGCCCTCTTTTATGGACGCGGTCAGTATGGTCGCGAACAAGGACCAATTGTGGCCCACAACAACGCTGGTCGCGGCGATGGATGTCGCTACGCCGATCTGCTGCGGCAGGATGACATCGCGCGCCAGCCAGACGGCGAAGACGCCTTTGGAAACATCAACCAGCCCGGTGAAGATCGCCCAGCCCTTGCCCACAGCTCGGGCGACATTGGTGCCGCCCATATTGCCGCTGCCTACCTCGAAGATATTGACGTTGCGGGCTTTGCCAACGAAATAGGCGGTGGGGAAAGAGCCGATCAAATAGCTGGCGACGATGCAGGCGAGGACCTGCAAAGCGTTGTCGGCGTTAAACATGTCGTTCATTAACTGTTACGTCTGTTCACTCTAAGGTCGCGCGCGCCTGTATAATGAGGATGTTAGCGAATTTGCGCGAATCTGACAATGCTCGCCCCTGCCCAGCCAGGGCAATTGCATCAAAATGATCATAGCATGTGGTAACCGATTTCCGCCCTCACGTTGCTCCTGGCACAGCCAAAAAGGAGGCATTGTAGGGGCGTTTCGCTGAAAGGCCCGCAAATCGCAGGTCAATTTTCGTGGGCGGCACAGCGTGCCGCCCCTGTTTTCTTTGCCTAGAGCCACATTTGAGTCTAACTGTACGCTCGTCATTGTGCAAAGTTGACGAAATTCCTTGTTAGTTGTCAAGGAGTTTATTAAGCTCATAGTGGCAGCGGAGAGCACCTCTCGCTCCTTGAGATGCCGATGAAGTTGAAGCGGCAAGCTCCATATGTAGACTGTGTCATCCGGAGAATTGTCGTCACGCATGCGGCTGAGACCGCCAAAAACAGGTTAAGCCATTGAGCTGACAAGGCCGGTGCGCTGTCATTCCCAAAGTCGTGACGGGAAGTGCCAGAATGGATAGAAAGCAGCGTATTCGCGCCGCTGCCTTGTTCGTTGATGAGTTGACGTTCAAGATAACTGCTGGTTGTGATGTCGACAGCGATTATGTCGTTGTGGCAGTGTTTAACAGTCTCACTGGCTCAATGGAGGTACGGGAGTTTTCCCAATCGCAGCGAGAGGCGGTGGCGGCCGCGAATTGGCTCTGCGCCGAAGCGGTCGAATGCGCGGTATTGGAGTCAACAGCGAATTTCCATCATCTATTTTATCATGCCTTCCGAAACCGCGAACTCAATGCTCATATCCTCAATCCAATGACCATCAAAGCTTTGTTAGCTGTTGAAGGCAAGTCTGACAAGGCGGATGCGATCAACATGGCTAGATTGGCTGCTCACTTTAGACTGCGTACCAGCAACATGCCTGACGACATGCAGAGGGAAATCAGAATGAACCTGCGCAAGTGGGACGCGGACAAAGCGGCTCGCACTCGCGCGTCCAACAGCTTGCGCTCGCTTTTGACTGCATATCGAGTTCCAATTTTCCGCCGGGTTAAACCGACCTCGCCAAGCGGTCGTAACTTCATACAGATTATGGCGCAGGCGCAGAACATGAGTCCTGAAGAGGCGGTGAACTTCGCCTGGAAGGGACCCCGCAGCAGCAAAAGGCAGCTTGTCGAACTGCTGGAGAATCTGAACGAACTGCCGCGATATGTCCGTGAAGAAGTCGCCTTGTCAGCAGCGGAACTTGATCGGCTGACCGACATGATTGTCGCTCGCCGGCGCAGAGCGGAAGCCCATATTGCGCACTTTCACCTAGAGCCTCAAATCGAGTGGATGACGGCAGCGCCGGCGGTCACAGCACTTCTGGCGCTTCGAATCATCGCGGAAACCGGCGCGGACTTTCATGACCGATATCACTCGGCGGAAGCGTTTTGTAAAGCATGCGGCTTGGCGCCTTCGAACAAAGTCTCAGGAGGAAAGCTGCTCAAGAGCAAGAAAGGCCAAGGCAATCAGTATATCAAGCAGCATTTTGTCAATGCTGTGAAGGGCTGGATGATCTCCCAACAAGCGCACCCTTTGAAAACATGGGCAGCGCAATATCGACTACGGGCGGGATACAAACGTACCACCACTGCGCTCGCGCATAAGATCGCGAAATCGCTCTGGTACATGGGTCGAGCCGGTGGTCAAGCCTATTCTCCTCGTGGACCGGCTGAGAAACTGGCTTCATCCGCGTCACAAAGCCGCGGCTGAAACAGGCAAAGCCTTTTGCGTGGGCGGCTGCTGTGCAGCCCGAGAGTCTACAGATTACGAAAGTTATGGGAAAATAGTCGATTTCAGCGCAATTTCATTTTGATGCGATTGCGGCATATTGCATTTGCCGGTGGCGAGGCGAGCCGCATTTCGCTAGGATACCGTGGATGCGACAAGAGTGGAGAGACCATGAGTTCACTGCCTGTCATCGCTATGGTCATGGGCGATCCAGCCGGCATCGGTCCGGAAATTATCGTCAAGCTGCTGTCCGAGGAGAACTGGCAAAAGCGCGGCCGGCTCTTCATCATCGGCGATGCCCAAGCCATGCGCGACAGCGCCGCCGCGCTGAATGCGTCGCTGCGTATCCGCGCGATTGATAAGCTCTCGGACGCCGAATTCGCGCCCGGACGCATTGACCTGCTGTCGCCGCCCGGGTTCGACTTGGGTCCCGTCCCGCCGCCGGTAGTGAACGCCAAAAGCGGGGAAGCGGCCGGGCGCTACCTGCAATACGCCTATGAGCTAGCGGCGCAAGCGCTCGTACAGGGCGTGGTCATGGCGCCAATGAACAAGGAATCCTTTCGGTTGGCGGGTTATAACTATTTCGACGAGCTCGAGTTCCTGGGCGCGATCACTGGCAGTCCCGAACCCTTCATCCTGGGCGCGGCTGGACCAATCTGGGCGGTAGCGGTCACAGAGCATATCGCATTCAGGCACATCGTATGCCATATCAAGCGGGAGCGGATCCGGACTTATATCGGGCGCCTGCGGCATGTCTTGGAAAAGCTGGGCAAGTCCCAGCCAAAGATCGCGGTAGCGGCTTTGAACCCCCATGCCGGTGAAGGCGGCTTATTCGGCCGGGAAGAAATCGACGAGATCGCGCCGGCTGTTCACGACGCCATGCGCGCTGACATCCATGTCACGGGACCCGTGCCAGCCGATATCGTCTTCAAGCGCGCGCTCGAGGGCGATTTCGACGGCGTCGTCTGCATGTATCACGATCAGATGAACATCGCGCGCAAGCTCCAAGCGCGCGGCGATATCGCCACGCTTTGGATGGGACTGCCGGTCATCGGCGCGACGACAGCGCATGGCGCCGCCTTCGACATCGCGGGTCAGGGCACCGCCGATCCGGGCAGTTTGCGGGCGGCGCTGAATTACGCGATCAAGCTGGCGGTATGAGGCACTAATTGAAAAAACACTCCTCCGTTATATTCCCAGCCCAGCCCACCGCCGATCAAGCCAGGCGCTTCGCTCAACTCGCGCAGATGGCGGGCGACAACGTTTTCACAGATTTTTTCGGGGATCGGGCAAAGGCCATGCTGAATCCATGTACTTGCAGGCGGACAATCATCATAGCCATACCACGTTCTTGCAAGTGGACTCCGCAATTGCCGGCATGCTCCAAGCCTATTCGGCCGCCGCGGCGCGCGACCAAGCTGCCCGCGCCTATTGGCTCTATTTGAAATATGCCCGGCTGCAAATTTTTCGTTTTCTGGCTGTCGCCATTCATTTGAGAGACATTCTGGGCTTTCTGGGCGAGAATCTGGCGGAAAGGGATTTTTACATTGTTTTCCTCGCCATCTATCCGCAGCACCGGGGACGCGGACACAGCAAGACCCTGCTCAATCAAGCCAGCGAGCTTGCCCGGCAAGCGGGCTGCGCGCGCCTGGCGCTGGATGTCGACGAACGCAATACGATTGCGCGCGCGGCATACCGGCGAGCGGGATTTGAGCAAATAGCAGAATCAAAGAAAGTCCACTATGAAAATGAAGGCTGGCGCCTGCTGCGCCTGGCAAAGCCAGTAGAGCGCGGCTAGCTATTGCCCGCCGGCTCCAGCGACGTGAAATAGTCGCGCACCACATCGCGCAAGCCCAGCGGCACATAATCGCTTTCCAGGGCGCGATTCGCCGAATTCTGATACTCGCTAAAGACGGTATCATAGCTCACGCGCGATTCGCCCAGCGGGTTATCGTCAAAGTCGCCTTCGTTGAGCGTCTGATCGCCCGGGTCGGCGCGCAGGCGGATTTCGTCCGCGCCACCGCCGCTGATGCCGCTGGGGCTGTAGAGCGCTTCGTATTGAATTTCGCCCGTGCCCCTGGTGCGATTGCTGGTATCCGCGCCTTGGTCTTCTCCGCCGGCGCCGGACAGGCTGCGGTTGCTCGGGTCGCCTTCGCCGGCCCCAGCGCCGGATGAGCGGCTGTCGCGGCTCACGCTGGTGTTCTCGCCTGTACCGGGGCGGTTGCGATCGGGCTGTTGTTCGCCTTGATTGGCGCCCTGCTGGGCAGAATCCGACTGCTGGCTGCTTTCCTGCCCCGCCTGCCGCTGGCCCGATTCAGATATCTCGGATTCTCCCTGTCTCGGGTCCGTCATCTCTTGCTGTTGATCCGACTGTTGACGGGCAATTTCGTCGGCGGCTTCCTGCGCTCGCTCGCCTTGTTCTTGCAGCATATTTTGCGCGTTTTGATTTCTCTCCTGCTGCTGCTGTTCTTGCGCCAGCTCTTGCTGCGCTTCTTCGATGGCTTCCTGCAAGCCTTCCCTTGCGCCCTCTTCCAGCGCTTCCGCCATCTCTTGCAAGCGCTGCGACATTTCGGGGTTCGCCTCCGCCAATTCATCCGCGGCCTCCCGCAAGGCTTCGGCCAGCGCCTGCGTCTCTTCCGCGCTCATTTGCCCCGCCTCTTGCGCCATTTCCTCAAGCGCGTTTGATAAATCGTCAAGCCCGGAGGTTGGCTGCCCCTGTTCGTTTTCAGCAGATTCATTGTCAAACGGCGGGATAAAATCTCTCAAGGCATCAGCCGCCGCTTCCAGCGCCGATTGGTCCAGGTCAATCGTGTCTTCAAGCTGGTTTTCGATCGCTTCGATCTCCGCGCCCAGTTGGCTCATCGCGGCGAAGGCTTCTTCTTCGCTGATATCTTCTTCTTCCAAGCGTTCGAGAGCAAGCTCAAGCGCCTCAAGCAGCTCGCGCCGGTCGATATCTTCCAGATCAATATCTTTGGCAACCGTCTCGAGGATCTCGCGCACTTCTTCAATCGGTTCCTCCAGAGCGACTGCAGGCGCCGCGACGACCGGATACTGTCCCGTCAACAGCGGCAGCGCAATCACCAAGAGCGCCGCCAGAATCAATAGGCACATCAAGACCAACTCGCGGAGTCGAAAGTCCAGCGCAATCGCATCCCGCGCGTTGATCCGCCGCGCATGGACCAGGGCATCCGCGATCTGTCTCGATTCAATCTCCGGGTGCGTTCTTAAGCGGCCCGACATCAACTCCAGGGCTGTGGATATGCGCTCTTGCAAAGCGAATTCGATGTCG
The DNA here is from genome assembly GCA_965232245.1 of Phototrophicaceae bacterium. Taxonomy (GTDB): domain Bacteria; phylum Chloroflexota; class Anaerolineae; order Aggregatilineales; family Phototrophicaceae; genus UBA6055. The sequence goes on from CBDDPG010000002.1 coordinate 552,768, forward strand.
AAATAGCGCGCGCGTTCCTGTGGACTGCGGGGGAAGAGCGCCGTTTTGATCAGATTCAGCAGAAAACCAGCGGCAAAAAGCGCGGCGGAAATGACCGCAAGTTGCTCGGCGCGCAAGCGAAAATGCAGATAACCAGCCGCGCCAATCACGAGACTGACAATAGCGGCAACGATCAAAGAGCGAGGCATAGACTTTGAAAGGAGCCGCAACTCGTAGCGGTTTTCCCAGCGCGCCAAGATCAGATCGAGTTCAGCGGCTAGCTTTTTCTGCGATGGCAGATGGTCCATGATAGATCCGTTACTGATGTGCAATCCTCGATTTCAGTGTATCAGGCTCCGGAAGGGAATTCCAGTTTCCGCGTGGGCAGGCTTGCGCAAAGTAAAACTGACAGTTATGTTGGCTACTGTTCCAAACGGAGGCAGCGCATGCCCAATTGCTATGTCGTGACCGGCGCCGCCGGCTTCATCGGCTCGCATATTGCCGAGCGCTTGTTGCGCGATGGTCAGCAAGTACGCGTAATCGACAACTTGCTGATCGGCGAGCAGGCTCATCTCGACTATTTGAAATCTTTAGGAGGCGACCTGTCGATCACCATCGGCAGCGTCACCGACCTAGACACGCTGAACAAGCTCTTCCCTGGCGCGGACTATGTGATCCATCTAGCGGCATTGCCATCGGTCCCGCGCAGCGTCGCCGATCCGCTGGAAACGAACATGCACTGCGTCGACGGCACGCTCAAGGTCCTGATCGCCGCCCGCGACGCGGCTGTCAAGCGCCTGGTCTATGCCGCTTCTTCGTCCGCATACGGGGACCAGGCCGGCGCTTCCAAGAGCGAAGGGATGTCTCCGGCGCCAATTTCGCCCTACGGGGTTGCCAAACTCGCGGGCGAATTCTATGCGCAAGCCTTTTATCACAGTTACGGCTTGGAAACAATTTCTTTGCGATTCTTCAATGTCTTTGGTCCCCGGCAGAACCCCGATGCCACTTACGCGGCGGTCATCCCCAAGTTCATCAAGCTGATGCTGAATGGCGAGGCTCCCCAGGTATATGGGGACGGGACCCAGAGCCGGGACTTCACCTACATCGACAATGTCGCGCACGGGCTTCTGCTGGCATGCGCGGCGGACGATGCGGCGGGCGAAGTCATCAACCTGGCAAGCGGCGGACGAGTTGTTCTGAACGAGCTCGTCGACAAATTGAACCTGCAATTGGGCACGGACTTGTCAGCCATCTACGTTCCGGAACGCCCCGGCGACATCTTGCACTCGCGCGCCGATATCAGTAAAGCGGGCGACTTGTTGGCTTATGAGCCGATTGTCAGCTTCGACGAAGGACTGCGCCGAACAGTGAACTGGTTCCGGGCGCAACACAGGCAAACGGTGAAGAAATCTAGCGCTGGGTAGGATTTTATCTCGAGCGACAAAGCGGATGACTTCAGCGCCATGTCAAGTCCACAGTTTCACGATGACTTCCGCATACTTTCGCGCTATGGCGTTTCGACATGCGCGCATTCCGCGAAGTTCCCGCTCGCAAAGAATGTTTTCAGGCACGCGCTCATCAGCGCGCCGATCTTCTGATGCCCGGCGTTGTTCCAATGTTCGTCAGGTTTTGGATAGTAGTCAGCGCTTCCAAGTATATCAATTGGATTGATATAAGGTATTTCAAGTTCCCGCATCAGCTGCGCGGCAGTGAGATAGCGTGCGCTCACAGTTTCAACGTCCTCTATACTTGGGATTAACAGTACGAGCAGAGCAGTGCCGCTCTCGACGGAGGCGTCGCGCAAATTGCTCAGGAAATCTCGAGTGATTAATACTTTTCGGTTAAAGCGCGCGCCTTCGGTGATGACAGCGCCTAAGGCGTCCGCCAAGCGGAGGCCAAGTGATCCCAAGCGGGTTAGCCCGATAAGGCGCTTGATTTCGCTTGCTGGCGGATCGACATCGAGCCCGCGATAGTAAAGATCGGACTGATGATCCAGCTTAATTACGTTGCCCCAGACGTCGACTCGGTACTGCCTTATCATGAGCAATCCGCCCGTTTCTAAATTCCTAACCTCTAAATAACTGTCGATAGGCGTGACATTGTCGTCATAATCGTTCATGACAAAGCCAAGGATAGTGACCTGCGGTCGAAGCGATGAGGCTTGAGCCTGGAAAGAAGCTAAGGCTTGATTTGTCCCCGTGCCGCTGATTGCAGTGTTCCAGATTTTGCCATCGGGAAAGTTTGCTTCAATTGTTTCGACGTAGGATTTACCGACCTCGGCGGTGTAACCGGCCGTAAACGAATCCCCCAGCATCAAAATGCGCATACTATCGTCGCTATCTTCAACAGCAACAAAGTCCCCGGAATCCTGGTAACCCTGCCGATTGACGAGGCAACGGCGCCCGGAAAAAATACCCATGTCGCAGGCTTTGACAATCTCTTCGTATATGTAGCGACAGCCGGCCTCATCGCAGCGCGACCAAGGCACAGGCTCTATCCATTTCTGTGGTAACTCTGTCGGATAATAAATCCCAATGCCCAGAGCGATCAAGACAAATTCGAGCACGACGAGCGTGAGAATCGTAATAAGCAATACTCTTATCATATTGCTGCTGATCGCGTGGAAGAACCGGCGCCTTGTTTCTATGCGCCGCAATAAGAATGAGGCGAGCGATAAGACCAACCCGACGACTACCAGTAAAAGCTGAGGGAGATTGAAACCTGGGTTAGTGTATGCTAACAGATAATCTAGCCCCAAGCCGACCAGGGCGATGACCAGTCCCAAGCCCGTTAGCAAAGTGAAGACGGCGTTCATGATAGTGACTTTACGAGACGAATTGTCTCTCATCAGGCGGACATTCTCTCCTTTTCCAAACGATATTCAGTATATCATTGTCTCGGTATTATTTGCTCCGATAGCAACCAGATATTTTGGAAAAAGATGACGACTCCGCTATAATCCCCGCATGATACGCCATCTGCCGGAGGGACGCGATGTATACCGATATCGACAGCGACGCATTCAGGGAACAGTTCGGCAATCGGGCTAGTGGCGAATACCAGTTAATCGACGTGCGCGAGCAAGAAGAATACGCCGCCGCGCATATCCCCGGCGCGCGCAATATCCCCTTGAGCGAGCTGCCCGCGCGCTTCGATGAAATCTGCGAGGAGAGCCCGGCGCTTCTTGTCTGCAACACAGGCATTCGCTCGTCGCAGGCGGCGCTCTTTTTGGCGGGCATGGGTTATGAGGACCTGTACAACTTGGAAGACGGCACCAAAGGTTGGATGAAAAAGGGCTACTCGGTCGCAAGCGAAACAATCGATTGACCGTCCCGGACATGAATCAGACTTTGACTGAAGCAATAAGGAGACAATGACGATGGTTTTACGCTCGATGGTAGGCGCAAGCGTCAAACGCAAGGAAGACCCCGGTTTGATCACCGGGTCGGGCAAATATGTCGGCGATCTCAAATTGCCGGGCATGTGCCACGTGGCTTTTGTGCGCAGCCCCTATGCCCATGCCAAGATCCTCGGCATTGACAGCTCGGCGGCGGCGGCCCGCGACGGGGTGCTGGCAGTTGTAACGGGCGAAGACCTGCGCGACCAATACGAACCGGTGCCGATGGCGGGCGGCGAAGAAGCGCTGGCCAATTACAGCCACCTCGCCTTGTCGGTCGATTATGTCCGACATATTGGCGAGGCTGTTGCGGCGGTCATCGCGGTCTCGGATCAAGTCGCGGAAGATGCCATTGACGATGTCGAGGTCGACTGGGAGGAATTGCCCGCCGCAGCGGACCTGCTTAGCGCCTACAATGGCGAATCCGAACCCATTTTCAAAAGCCGCAGCGACAATATCCCCAGCGCCGGCGGGAATAAGACAGATGACGTTGACGAAGTCTTCGCCAATGCGCCGCATGTAATCAGCCAGCGCATATCAAGCCAGCGCGTGGCCGGCGTGCCGATGGAGGTGCGGGCGGTGGCTGCCGCGCCCGATGTTGTCACAGGCGGGATTACGCTATGGACGAGTACCCAGATTCCGCACGGCGTTCGCTCCGCCCTGGCTACAACCTTGCGCCTGCCCGAGAACGCCATCCGGGTCATCGCCCCCAATGTTGGCGGCGGCTTTGGCGTCAAAAACGCGCTGTATCCCGAAGAAATCGCCATAGCGAAGTTGGCGCAGCTGCACAATATGCCGCTCAAATGGACTGGCACGCGCGCCGAGCATTTCCTGAGCACGACCCAAGGCCGGTCGCAGGTAGCCGACGCCTCGGTCGCCTTTGATGACGCGGGGCGCATACTCGGCTTGCGCTTGCATGTCATCGCCGAGCTAGGCGTCTACCCGCCCTTCTACGATATCGCCTTTTTGACAGGCATGATGGCCACCGGCAATTACGATATTCAAGCGGTGGACTTCAAAGCGAGCAATGTCTTCACTAACACCGTCGCCGTCGCCGCCTATCGCGGCGCCGGGCGTCCAGAAGCTATCTATTACATGGAGCGCATGATGGAACTGGTCGCCGCGCAGCTGGGCATGGATCCCGCGGACGTTCGGCGGAAAAACTACATCAAGCCAGAGCAATTTCCCTACCAGACGCCGACAGGCTCGACTTATGATACCGGCAATTACGAAGCCAATCTGGATACAGCCCTGGAAACCGCCAACTACGCCGCCCTGCGCCAGGAACAAGCGCAGAGACGCGCGGAGGATGCCGACAAGCTCCTGGGCATCGGCATGGCGACTTATGTCGAAATGTGTGGTTTTGGTCCCTACGAAAGCGGGCAGGTGCGCGTCGAGCCGAGCGGCACGGTTACGGTATTCACGGGTACATCGCCGCACGGGCAGGGGTTGCAAACAAGTTTCGCGCAGATCGTCGCCGACGAAATCGGCGCGAATTACGATGACATTATCGTGCGACACGGCGATACCGGCTCGCAGCCGATGGGCGTCGGCACCTTCGGCAGCCGCAGCCTGGCTGTCGGCGGGTCTTCAATTATGCGCGCTTCTGAAAAAGTGCGCGAAAAAGCGATCAAAATCGCCGCGCACGTTTTGGAAGCGGCGCCAGGCGATATCGAATTCGCCGATGGCGAGTACCGCGTGAAAGGGGTTCCGAGCCGCAGCCTGAGCCTGAGCGAAATCGCCACGCGCGCCTATTCGGACCGCTTGCCTGGTGATATTGATCCGGGTTTGGAAGCGACCGATTTCTTCAAACCGCCCAATTTCATCTATCCCTTTGGCACGCATGTGGCGGTTGTAGAAATCGAGCGCGACACCGGTATCGTGCGCCTCCGCGAGTTCTATTCGGTTGATGATTGCGGACCGCGCGTTAGTCCGCTGCTAGTGGAGGGTCAGATTCACGGCGGCTTGGCGCAAGGCATCGGGCAAGCATTGCTGGAAGAGGTCATCTACGACGAATCCGGGCAGCTCTTAACAGGCACCATGATGGATTACGCCATGCCCCGCGCCGACGACTTTCCGCATTTCACCATCAACAAGACGGTGACGGAAACCACGCTGAATCCGCTGGGCGTGAAAGGCATTGGCGAAGCGGCAACGATAGGTTCGACGCCGGCCGTAGTCAACGCGGTGATGGACGCGCTCGCGCCTTATGGCATCCGCCACATAGATATGCCACTGAGCTCGCGCAAAATCTGGGAAGCGATTCACGCGGACTAAGCGCAGTCTTCATGTTGGACTCTTCGACGGCTTTCCTGGATAGGGCAGAGACGGAACAGGTGTCTTCAAGCTATTCAATCAAGCGGGATCTGGCGGAACTCGTCCAGATGAGCGGCAAGCTGCGCGATTACCTGCTCGGCGATGCGCTTTATGGGTCGGTGAGTGGCGGCTTCTTGCGCGGCAGCGGCAGTCCACAATTGACCATAGGCGCCTTTCTGTTGCGGCGGCGGCGGCTTGCGCTGCTCCGCGACGCCCTCGAGGCCGCGGCGCAAGCGCAGTTGGACGCTGCTATAGACCAACACGATACTATCCAGCGCCAATGGACCCTGCATTACGAAAAGAAGCTGCGGCGAGAAGCTGATTCGCGCCTGAAACTGCTGGCCGCCTTTATTCGCGACTGCGGCGAGAGGCCCCGCGACTGCGCCGGAGTCTATCCGGTAGAAGCCATGCGCCGCACCATCGCGCAGGAGATTCTGCTGGCGCTGGATGAATTCGCTTATGACAAGCGTGAATGCTTGTCCGAGCTAGGGCATATTGACGCCGGACTGCGCCGTCATTTGAAAGCCTGCCCATTCATCTGGTCGCGCCTGTTGGAACCGGTCTATCCCCGCGCGATGTTCTGGTGGCTGTACGGTAAACCCGCGGACAGCTAGCTTAAACAAGCTGTCCAAAATCGAATCGATTGCATTTCCCACACAATTAATTGTAGTTGTTCTTGTATTTATGTGATCTAGTGTTATACTCTTTGAACTTATCCATTTGAAAAAGGTTGGAAAGATAAGCATGAGACTTTTATCTTTAGTTAAGTTGCCGGCGCTGTCTTTTGCGGTTTTTCTTATATGCGGCCTTACGTCAGCACAAGCTTATGCCATCCGCGTTGATTTCAACACAAACCTACGACAGGCGCCCAGCTTGGACGCGCAGGTGGTCACGTCGGCGCGGGCGGGCGCAACCTTGCAAGTCACCGGCGCGTTCAATCGCTGGCTGAAGATCAGCCACAATGGCGGCGAAGTCTGGATGGCGGACTGGGTCAGCTATAGCCGAGTTGAGAGCAGCCCCCAGCCGACCACGGAAACACAGAGCGCCACGAGCGTCACGCCAGTAGACAATTGCTGTTTCGTCGACCGCGAATGCCACAGCGACCAAGACTGGACGGACGGTTTTTGGGCATTCCAGAATGGTCAGTGCGCCGCGCCCTCGCAGACGCAGCCCGTCGCTACCACCCCTGTCACCGCACCCAAGGGGGTTGACAACTGCTGCCAAGTGAACAGGCAATGCCACAGCGATGACGATTGGGTGCGGGGCTACGAAGACTACCAGACCAACCAGTGCGCCGGCGCGGCGTCAACAACTTCAATCGCGCCCATCACCGGCCCCATTCCGGAAGACGTCGACAACTGTTGCTTCGTGAACCGTCAGTGCCACACCGAGCAGGATTACGTAATCGGGTACGAGCAATTCAAATATGGCCTCTGCCACGTGCCCGACATCGCCGGCAACATCAGAATTAAGGGCTCCGCCGCTTTTATCAGCAAGACGAGGCAAGCGCTGCGCCTGCTGTTCAGCAGAGAGCCAAAATGGTATGTCTACGTGCAACAGAACCTATGGGGCGTCACAGAAATACCGATGGGGGGCGACAGTGGCATCTATCCCGACGAAGCTGTCTACAGATCATGGCCCAACTTCCGATCCGACAGAACCGGCGAGAGCCACGATATCTGGGTTGCCGGGCAAATCGTCCATGAAGCTTGCCATGTTAGTCGACACAGAGCCGGTTTGCAGTCTGGCGGTTACGCGGGAGAGAAAGCCTGCACAGAGCTTCAGATTCAAGCGCTCGACGACATTGATCCAATTTACGATGTCGCCGCGTCGCGTCGCCGAGCATTGGCAAATATCGACGATCCTGAACATCAATGGTGGAGATTCCATTAGTAGCGCCGGAACAGCAAATCGAATTGAAGGATTACACTACACGGATGAAAGCGATGAAAGCCAATCTGTTTGTCATCACGGCAGTTCCGTGTTTGCTATGCAGTCCAGCATTAGCCCAAGCCTGCCATCCGCGTTGATTTCAACACAAACCTACGACAGGCGCCCAGCTTGGACGCGCATGTCGTGACGTCGGCGCGGGCGGGCGCAACCTTGCAAGTCACCGGCGCGTTCAATCGCTGGCTGAAGATCAGCCACAATGGCGGCGAAGTCTGGATGGCGGACTGGGTCAGCTATAGCCGAGTTGAGAGCAGCCCCCAGCCGACCACGGAAACACAGAGCGCCACGAGCGTCACGCCAGTAGACAATTGCTGTTTCGTCGACCGCGAATGCCAAAGCGACCAAGACTGGACGGACGGCTTTTGGGCATTCCAGAATGGCCAGTGCGCCGCGCCAGTTCAGGCTGCGGCGATTCATAGCGCTGACGCGCGCTTTTGGGTGGCGCTTATCAGGCTGTCGCCGCGCGTTGAGTTCCTTTACTAATGCTGTATAATCGGTTTGAAGCTTGGCTCGCGAGGGTAGCAAAATGAAGAACTACACAGTCGAATCCGCAAAGATGAACTTTGAAGAAATGCTGGAACAGGCTAAACGAGGCCTCACAATTATTATCACAAGCGCTGACAATCAAGATTATGAACTGGTCCTCAAACCATTGCTTGAAAGCAAGCCACGTAAACCGGGCAGCGCTAAAGGCAGAATCAAGATAGCCGAGGATTTCGACGCGCCATTGCCTGAATTCGAACCTTACACCTAATGAGCTATCTGCCCTACACATGCTTCTATCAAAGGGGTCATCTACGCGGCAAAGTGAGCGAATCGTCAGGAGTGATTACAGATGAAAACATTCACCGTAGAAGAGGCGCAAAGCAACCTGGAGCAACTGCTAAAATCTGCCGAGCAAGGCGAGACGGTTTACATTGAGGGACATGACAATCGTATATTTGAACTTGTACTAATCGCCCGTGCCTCGGAGGGAGCGCCTAAAGCTGGCATTATGCGCGGCAAAGTTAAGATAGCCGCGGATTTTAACGATCCACTGCCAGAGTTCCAAGCATCCATGAAATGAATCTGCTGATCGATACATGTACATTCTTGTGGTATGTCACGGATGACGATTCCCTGAGCGCTACAGCAAGCGTTCTCATCTCCGATCCTAATAGCGTTTCGTATGTGAGTATCGCGACAATCTGGGAAATAGCGATCAAATCCAGAACTGGCAAGCTAGAGATTCCTTCTCCGTTCGCACAATTTATTGACACTGCACTGTTGAACAACAGTTTCAGAATTCGCAACATCAGCATATCCCACCTCAAGCGTGTCGCCGATCTGCCCCTATTTCATCGAGACCCATTCGACCGCTTGCTCATCGCGCAATCGCAGGTTGAAGGCTTGCCGATCATCACCAACGACGCCGCTTTTGACCATTACCACGTCCGACGCATTTGGTAGCCGCAATCATTCCACATGAGCCTCTTCGTCGTCTTCATAGTAGCTGCGGTGCTATTGGGGGCGGGCGCGATGCTCTCCCCCGCCTGGCGCAGCGCGCAGCCGCGCGTCGCGCTGGCGGCGACGCTCTGCCTGGCGCTGATCGTGGGCGGCGCCGTGTTTTATGCCGAAGCCTTCGCCTGGGACACGCTGGCTGTCGATTACCTGCTATTCGCCCTGCTTTCCGGCGTGGTGCTGGGCGGCACATTGTCGACCGCGCAAGCGCGCGCCGAAGCGCGGGGCGAACAACTGGCGGACCGCGATCAAGGCTGGCCCGGTCCGCAAGACCTGGCTTTCTTCGCGCTGGTGGCTATGGTCATCATCATCCCCTTGCTTCATCTGCCGGCGGCTTTAGGCGCGGGTGGTCAAATCGTCGGCTTCCACAGCTTGGCAACGCTGCATGGCGAATCTTTTCGCTCGCTTGCGCCTTTTTATACGCATAGCCAGGTGATCGTCTCGCCCGGTTTTCACGCGCTTTCAGCCTATCTCAGCCAACAATTAAACCAGCCGATCCCGCTGATTCAGCTGAGCCTGGCGGCTGTCTGCCACTATCTTTTGGTCTGGCTGGCTTATGACTTTGGCGCAGAGCTGCGCGACAAGCGCCTGGGGCGCGCGCTCGCCATCTCGACCTTGCTCTGCGGTGGGCTTCACCTGAGCTACCTGGACGGGCATTACCCCGAGCTGCTGGCGCTGCTCTTCTTGCAAGCTTTTCTGGTTTACGCGCTGCGCTTTCTGCGCCGATTCAACCTGGCTGACCTGATTGCCGGCGGCTTGATGCTTGGCGCTGTCTGCTATACCAGCCTCACCGTCAGCGTTATCGCGACGCTCGGCTTTGCCCTGCTTTGCCTGCTGAGCTGGACGCGCTTCAGCGCGGGTTCTGCTCGCAGGTCGCGCTGGGGCTACACCATCGGCTTCCCGCTCGTGGCGCTGCTCGGCATATCGCCCTGGCTGCGCAATAGCTTGTCGCTCATCTTTCCTATTTCGCCCTCGCCCTACCCGGCCGACTTCAGCCTGTTGGCGGATATCGTCATTGGCAACGGCGTCGTGATCATTCCGCTGGCGGCCTGGGGCATGACAATCGCCTGGCGCGGCGCTGGGAGTCTGCGGCTGGTATCGCTGCTGATGCTGCTCTGGCTGGCGCTGATTCTGGAGTTCACTCTGGTCGGATACAGCGGGGCGCTACTGCCGCCGATTGGCGCGCTCGTTCACGCGCCGAACATGGCGCGGCACGGACCGATCCTGCCTTTCAGTTGGTTCGGCGGCTTGGCATTGCTGCAGCTCTGGGAAATAAAACTGTCCCTAGGCTTGAAGCGGCGCTTGCGGCGGATGGCATATCCGCTGATGGCCGCGACCGGGCTGTTGATCATCGCGCTGGGCATCGCCTTCCAGCCAATCGCAACCGCCCTGCGACCGCTATTGAACCTGCCGCAGCAAACCTTGACGTCCGACGATTACGGAGCCATGCGCTGGCTGCGAGACAATGCGCCAGCAGGCGCGCTTTTGCTGTCAACTGATGGCGAGGGCTGGCTGCCGGTCGTCGCCGAGCGGCGCGCGGTCAATTTTCGCGCGGTCGCCTACTTTGAGTGGGATGAAATTGATGGGCTTATCAATGAGCGTGAAGCGGACTTTGTGTTGCAGCCTTCCGCCAGCGACGTCCTGCCCGACTTGCCCTTGGAGCCGGTATTCGTACAGGGACAGGCGCGGGTGTATAGAGTTTCTTTGGACTAAAAGCTAGGCGTCGTCTTTGGGTTGTGTACGATTAGTATGCAATTCATTTCCATGCGTTGCAGTTGACAGCGCGCCGCTTTGACTCCTGCGAGATTCATTCACAAGATCGTTCCACCCGGCGGCCTCTCGAAATGGCTGCAACGGTCCTGAATAATGCTCTTCTCTCCTGACTTCAAGGAAATATTGACCTAATTTGTGAAGCACCTCATCGCGGTTTTCTTTGGGAATAGCTTCAAGAAGTTCAGGAGGTAAAGACAACCTACGAGTAGATTCAGGAATTTCGCCAGGCGTTTCCGAGGAAGGCTTGTCGTCGCTGCTCACAAATTGCCTCCCCCACCACCAGCCTTTTCGTATTGAATCACCGCCCAGTAAAGGGATTCGCCCACTTTCCGCCACGCAGAGCGCACAGCGTCACGGTCGCGCTTTTGAAAATCACTTTGCAAATTAGCGAGCAGTTGTTCATTCCTTTCGCCGCCCAACGCGCCAAACATGTCAAATGCGCTTGCCATGCCATGCAAGAAAGGACGTTCCGGGAGGAGATACTTTTGCATGATTTCCTTTTCATAGTCCTTCATCGACGTTTACCTTTTCCAGACATCACATATATGGCAACATTCTACTAATTGCGATACGCAAATGTCAATTGAATCGAAGTCAATCGGGAGTCAATCCCGCGCACGCTGCCGGCGAGCTTAGCCGATGCTATCGCGTTATACTGCAACCACGAGTCATACCCGAGGAGAACCCCATGCCCAAGAAAAAAGTCGTCATCACCGGCGCCTGCGGGACCATCGCCGGCGTTCTGCTGCCGGCCTTGCGCGAGCGCTACGACCTGACCTTGCTTGATACCCGCGAGACCGACAAAAACGGCAAGATTGTACCAGGCGCGCAAGTCGCCGATCTGATGAACAAGGACCGCGACAGCTACCGCCATCATTTCGCCGGCGCCGACGCCGTCGTACACTGCGCTTTTTATCGCGTGAGCGACCAGGGCGACGACGCATATTTCTCGTCCGAACTGGCCAACCTGCAAATGACATACAACGTTTACCAAGTCGCCTGGGAAGAGCGCGTGCGGCGCTTGATCGCGGCCAGCACCAACCACGCCGCGGATTTCTACGAGGGCTATGCCCTGGATGGCGAGACCCCGATGGTGACGCCGGATATGAACGCCTCCGACAATTGGTACGGCTGGGCGAAGATCGCCTTCGAGCAGATCGGTCAAGTCTATGCCAGCGGCTTGACGCATGGCGGACGACCGCTGGAGAACGTGCAGATTCGCATCGGCGGTCCGCGCGAGACGGATATCACGCAGGCGCCACTGGGCGACCTGCGCCGTATGCGCCGCGCGCTGGCGGTTTACATCAGCCAGCGTGACATGTCGCAACTGTTTATCAAGAGCATCGAAACCGAAGACATTCGCAACGAGTTCAGCGTGCCCTTCCAGATCTTCTATGGCATCAGCGCCAATTCACATGCGATTTGGAGCATCGCCAATGCTCGGCGCGTCATCGGCTACGCGCCGCAAGACAACTCTGAAGAGCGTTTTTTCGATCAAATTCAAGCGCACATGAAAAGCGCGGGCTTATCAAGCTGAGGAATCGTGGCGCATTGCGACTTGGTCCAGGAGCAAGCGCGGCACAGCCTCGCGGACATAGGGCTTCAGTGTATCTACAGTCGCCTCGATAGCAGCCAGCGCCCGATCGACATCGGCTGCTTGCGTCGGCGTGCAGATATTGAACATGGTCCGCGGACTGCAATGTATGCCGCGGTTGAGCAATTCCAGATGAAAGAGCAGTGGCAGCTTGCCGAGATCCTGGCTCGCGCGCCGGACATCGCCCAAGGTGATCAAGTCTTCGTCCGTCCACTGGATCTGCTGCAAGGATCCGTAGCCATGGCAGCGCGCGCGGATGCCCGCAGACTTGAAGATGCTGTTGATGCCCGCTTGCAGCCGGTCGCCCAAGCGGTTGATGCGGTCAATCGCCGCTTGATCAAGCCTCTGCATGGCCGCCATGCCCGCGACCATGGTGATATTATTGCCGTTGAAGGTGCCGCTATGCTGTAAGACCTCGCCGGCTCGGTCCGGATTGAACTGCTCCATGAGCGCTCGTTTCCCCCCAAATGCTCCGATAGGGAATCCGCCGCCGATGACCTTTGCCATAGCCGTCATATCCGGTTGGACGCCGTAGATTTCTTGCATGCCGCCGCTGCTCAGGCGTAAGGTGACCACCTCGTCAAAAAGCAGCAGGACATCGTATTGATCCGCCAATTCGCGCAGCCCGGGCAGGTATTCGGGCAAGGGCGGGATCATCCCGCCAGAATTGGCCATCGGCTCGACGATGATGGCGGCGATGCGCCGGTGATGTTCCGCCAGCAAGGTTTCCATCGCCTTCAGATCGTTAAAGGGCGCGACCATAACCGTGTCCAGCACCGCGCTGGGCACGCCAGGTCCTTCGACCCGCGCTTGCAGCTTCTTGTCGCGATCCGTCTGCGCGCTCACGTTCACTTTCGCCAAGTCCTGCGCGCCATGATAGCCGCCGTCGATCTTCACGATCACATCGCGCCCGGTGTAGGCGCGGGCGGCGCGCATCATCATCATGGTCGCTTCTGTGCCGGAATTGGTGAAGCGCAGCATCTGCACGCTGGCGACGCGCTCAATCAGCATTTGGGCGAATTCGACTTGCGGCTTCGCGGCAGAGCCGAAGACTGTCCCATGCGTTAATTGATCTGCCGCCTCTTCTACGATAGCGGGCGGCGCATGGCCGTGGACCAACGAGGTGTAGTTGTTGAGCAAATCCAGATAGCGGTTGCCGTCGCAATCGGTCAGCCAAGCGCCCTCGCCCGTCGCCATATAAGTCGGGTAGGGAGCGTAATGCGTAGATATACGGGTATCGCCGCCCGGCAAAACCCGCTGCGCCAGCTCGTGCTGGGCTTGTGAATTCGGGGTTCGCCACCGGTAACGAGTCAAAATATCGTTCTCGACATCTGCCGCGCCGCGGATCTTGATCATGTTCATATCCTGTTGCTGAACTGTTTTCGCTACGATGGTAATCGCTGGTACGAACAAATGCAAAAGAAGATGAATAAGGAAGTGTATCGAATTCGGTTGAATTGAATTACAAGATTCAGACAACGGTAAGGGCGATTCGCTGGACTCTGTTGAGAAACAGCCACCATCACCCGGTCCCTTGCCAAAAATGAGGCAATGGGAGTCTTATGACTTGTAGTGAGCCGTTAAGCCCCTTCCTATTTATGGGGGAGGGGTTTGGGGTGGGGGTAAATCAAATATTTCAACAGAGTCCGCTGAATCGCCCGACGAGTAGAAACTGAATGAGCATTGGGCGACTCGCCGAGTTGCCCCACCCAAATCGTTCATATTTTGGGTTCAAGAGATCTTGCGCCGAGAACTGAAAAAGAATTTCAACCGAAAAGGATACAGGCCATCAAAACTTGCCACTTGGTCAGTCGCTCTTCTCTGCTCTATAATCCGCGCGATACCTTAGCTCGAAAATTGGAGATCGCATGCGACGTTTAACCTGGTTGCTGTTCTTGGGTTTTGTCTTCACCTCCCTTAGCGCGGCGCAGACAGCCGACTTATGGCTCGATTGGGACCCAGCCCAGAATATCATCGCCGGCTCGGTTGAACTCCGAGGCGCGGCAAACATCCCGGATCAGCAGTTTTTCTATGTGGAAGCGGCGCAATATGACCCGGCGCTGTCAGAGACGGAGCTCTGGACGCCAATCGTATTGCCAACTGCGCCAACGATCGTCGATGGCGCGATTGGCCTTTGGCATACGGCTGTCTTCCCGGACGGCCTGTATCAAGTGCGGCTGCACGCCATCAACAGCGCGCAGGAAAGTTTCTATTACGCTCTGGCGCCGATCGCCATCAACAACGACGGCGGAATAGGCAATAGCGAGCCCGTCCAGGTCATCCAAAACAGCGCCATGGGGGAGACCGCTGATGACATGCCCGCCGCCGAGAGCGCGGCAGCGGGCATGATTGGGTCCCCGCAAGTGGAAAATCGCCTGCCAATCCCGGTGGGCGGTCATGTGCTGCATTTCGGCGATGCGGCGAAGGCTGCGATGAAATCAGCCGGCATGACCTGGGTCAAATGGCAGATCCCCTATTTTGAGGGCACAGACCTGACGGTGGCGCGCGACCGCATCAATTGGTCGCACGAAGCGGGATTCCTGGTCTTGCTGAGCATCACCGGCGAAAAACACGCC
Organism: Phototrophicaceae bacterium; assembly: GCA_965232245.1. Lineage (GTDB taxonomy): Bacteria > Chloroflexota > Anaerolineae > Aggregatilineales > Phototrophicaceae > UBA6055. The sequence goes on from CBDDPG010000002.1 coordinate 567,853, forward strand.
CTGGCGGAGGGCGGCGACGCCTACCTCGATGATTATGCCCAATTCCTGGGCGAAGTAGCTGGCTTGGGCGCCGACGCCATTGAAGTCTGGAACGAGATGAATATCGACCGCGAATGGCCCACCGGGCAGATAGACCCGCGCCGTTACAAGGTCATGCTGGAAAAAGCCTATACCCAGATCAAAGCCGCCAACCCCGACACCATCGTCATCACGGGCGCGCTGGCGCCGACCGGCGCGGAAGGCGCTTTTGGGCTGGCGGCGGTCTGGAACGATGACCGCTATTATTTGGGCATGGCAAACGCCGGCGTCGCCGACTTCGCCGACTGCATCGGCGCGCATTACAACGAAGGCATCTTGCCGCCCTCCGCGCAAGGCGGCGACCCGCGCGACAGCTATCCCACGCGCTACTTGCCGTTGATGCTGCAGCGCGTGGCTTTCCCCTTCCGCAACTTCGACATACCGATGTGCATGACGGAGATGGGCTATCTATCGCCGGAAGGCTATGGTCGCCTGCCCGACGCCTTTAACTGGGGGCAATATACATCGGTGCAAGAGCAGGCGCAGTGGCTGGCGCAGGCGATACAGATCTCCGCCAACTTCCAGAGGATGCCGGTCGAACTGATCATCGTCTGGAATATCGACTTCGACAGCTACGACAACGATCCGCAAGCCGGCTATGCGATAATCCGTCCCGATGGCAGTTGCCCGGCCTGCCAGACGATAGCGGCGCTGCAGCGCTAAGGAGCGGACACCTTTGGCGCGATATCGCCACAATACCTATACATTTTGTGGCGATTTTGGACCACTCACAGAGCCGCCCCTACATTTTTCGACATAAAGATTGCCTGTAGGAGTCAGCCTAGGCTGACCCCTTGCTATCATACAGGGTTACTTTCAAACCTGTCCGCTCCTCAGTTCTTTAAGTGTCTACGCTACCTGTGCTGAAATTTATCTACTGCGATTGCCCTGCGGCTGCCAGGAGTGCTTGTTCTTAATTTCGAGCGAATTCGCTACACTATAAGATAAAGTTTTCAAGAGACAAGTCAAACACAGACGATGCGACGCATGCTGCGATCCTTGCTCCTGGGTCTGGTCCTCGGCGGGGCGCTCGGCTTATACCTGGGCTGGTTCCAGTTCCCGCGGGAAACCTACCGGGGCGACCTAAGCGAAATGGCGCAATCCTTCCGCGACGATTACGTGGTCATGGTCGCGGCCGGTTATGCCGCCGACGGCGATTTGCAAGGCGCGCTTGAGCGCCTCAGCCGCCTGCGGGTCGATGACATTCCCCGTTACGCGCAGCGACTCACGGATAGAGTAATCGCCTCTTCAGCCCGCGATATCCGTGACATTCGTTTGCTGGTGGCTTTGGCGCGGGGCTTGGGAAGGCTGACGCCGGCTATGGAGCCCTTCCTGGATCTGCGCGAAGGGGGGCGCTAGTGGGACGCAATCTACCGCCGCCAGCCTGGCTGCGTCCGCAGCCGCCGCAGCCACAAAAAGAGCCGCAGGAGCCGCGCCCGCAATCCTTCTTTTCTTACGCGCTCTTCGCCTTTGCCTTGATTGCCGGGCTGGTATTGGGCTTGAGCCTCAGTTGGGCGCTGGGTCCGCTGCCAGAGCGCAATACCGAGCCCTTTCAGTTGAACGAAGCGGATCGCAAGCATTACATGATCGCCATCGCCCTGGAATATGGATATACGGGCGACTTGCACCTGGCTTTGGAAAAACTGCTCGCCTTACGACCAATGGGCGATCCTCTGCAAGCGCTGGCGGATGCCGCCTGCCAACTCGCCAGCAGCGATTACAGTGACAGTGAAAGCGGCACCCGAGCCTTGCGCATAGCGGCGCGCATGGTTAGCGCGCAGGGACGCGGCAGCTGCGCCGAAGACTTGCTGCCAGCCGCCGCGCTCCCTGGCAAAGCGGCGCCGGCATCCGAACGGACCGCGCCCCCGCCTTCGCCAACGCCGCCGCCTAGCAAGACACCAGCCAGGCGCGTCAGCCGAGCGACCGCGACTTTGCGCGCCGTCGCCACCGCAGTCCCGCTGCGGTCCTTCTCCCCTTTGCCAGCCAGCACCTTCTGCGATCCCGCCGCTCAAGCAGTAATTGAAGTCAGAATCGTCGACTACCTGGGCAGAGGCATCCCGGGTCAAAGCATCCGCGCGCGCTGGGGCGATGAGGAAAATGTCTTTCTCAGCGGGCTCAAGCCGGCGCGCGGAAGCGGCTATGCCGATTTCCAAATGGACGAAGGCATCACTTATGCTATCGACATGCCGGGCGCATCGCAGGCGCTGCGCGCCGATTTGATCACCGGGCGCTGCTATACCGAAAGCGGCCGCGAAGCCTTGAAATCATTCCGCGTCACCTTTCGCGCGGACAGCTAGGCATAGGCGCGGGCTGACAGCGAAGCTCGCAACCACGCGGACGGGATCCCGTAAAGGCATTAGACGCGACTCAAGCATTGATGGAGAATGGTATGGATGAAAAAGCAACACAGGTAGCGACCGGCATTTTCTTTGTCGGGCTGGGTCTCTTATTCCTGACGGGCTGGTGGTGGCCCGGCATCATGTTTGTCATGGCGGCATCCATCCTGGCGCGAGCCATGGCGGTGGGCGAGCCACTGCAAGACGCCAGGGGCGCCTGGTGGTTGATCGGCATCGGGGTCATTTTTGGCATGCCGGGTTTGATCGGCGATATCGCCGGAACGTTCTGGCGGTTCTTCCCCATGATCTTGGTTGGCATGGGTTTGTTCATGATCTTTGGCGGCAAGTACCGCCTCTGCGTCGGCAAGGGCAAGCGCAAAAACGACGACATCCAGCGCGTCTAGCGCCTGCGGCTGGCGCGCCAACATTGACAAAGACCATGCTCTCGTTATACTTGTCGCTAGCCGGCGGGATGGTGGAATGGCAGACACGGGTGCCTTAAAAGCACCTGCCCGTAAGGGCGTGAGGGTTCGAGCCCCTCTCCCGCTACTGCTCTAAGTCTCCCATTGCAATTGATAAAGCTCGGCATATTGACCCCCTCTGGCGATCAATTCCTCGTGTGCGCCCTCTTCGCTGATGCAACCGTCTTTCAGCACGACGATGCGGTCGGCATTGCGAATGGTGGACAGGCGATGGGCGATGACCAGCGTCGTTCGGTCATGCGTCAGGCGTTCCAGCGATTCGCGGACGGCGCGTTCGCTTTCGTTGTCCAGGGCGCTGGTCGCTTCGTCCAGGATAATCAGCGGCGGATCTTTGAGGAAAACGCGCGCGATGCTCAAGCGCTGTCGCTGCCCGGCCGACAGTTTGACGCCGCGCTGGCCGATATGACTTTGGTAGCCCTGCGGCAGTGCCATGATGAAATCGTGCGCGTTGGCTTTTTTGGCTGCGGACTCGATTTCCTGTTGAGTGGCTGCGCCATTGCCATAGCGGATATTTTCGGCGACGCTGGCGGCGAAGAGATAAACGTCTTGCTGCACCAAGCCGATATTTCGGCGCAGGCATGACAAACTAAGTTTGCGAATGTCGATCCCATCCAGGCAGATGCGCCCATGATCCACATCGTAAAAGCGCGGGATAAGCGCGCTGAGCGTCGTCTTGCCAACGCCAGAGACGCCCACCAGCGCCAGGTATTCGCCAACCTCAATGCGCAGCGACAGATTCTTCAGCACATAAGCGATATCCGACTGATAACGGAAGCTGACCTGGCGCAATTCCAGCGCGCCGCAGACTTGCGGCAAATCCATGGCGTCGTCAGCCTCAACGATCGCCGGCTGCAATTCCAAGAGGTCCATGAAGCGGCGGAAACCGGTGCTGCCCTCCTGGTACCAGCGCGCGAAATTGGTCAGCCGATGAATCGGCTCAATCAAAATGCCCACGTAAAGCAGGAAGGTGATCAAGTCGGATAGGTCGAGCGAAGCCCCCAAGATGCCGACCGCGCCAGCCAGGACGACGACCACCGTCATGAGCTGCGTGAAGGCGCTCATACCGCCGTAGAAGAAGGCTTCGCTCTTGTATTCCTGGCGGCGGCTCTCAACAAAGCGGGCGTTGGCTTGGTCGAATTTGGCTTGCTCCCGCTCTTCGTTGGCGAAGGACTGCACGACGCGGATGCCCGCCAGGCTGTCCTCGACCTGGGCGTTGACCTCGGCAATGCGCTCTTTGCTGCGCAGCAAGGCGGCGTGCATCTTGCGGTTGAAGTAATAGGCGAAGAGCAGCATCAGCGGCAGGAAGAGGAAGATGATCAAGCTCAATTGTGGATTGATGCTGTACGTGATGAGAAGCGCGCCGCCGAACTTCAAGAGGCCTATGAAGATGTCTTCGGGTCCGTGATGAAAAAGTTCGGATAGCGCGAACAAGTCGCTGGTGATGCGCGACATGAGCTGCCCGGTCTGCTGGTCGTCGTAGAAGCTGAACGACAGCTTCTGGTAATGCGCGAACAACTCGCGGCGCATATCGCTTTCCATCATGGCGCCCATCATGTGACCCTGATAATCGACAAAGAGATTGCACAAGGCATGGACCGCCACCAGCGCCAACATGATCCCGCCCATGATAGCCAGATCATCAAGCGCTTGCGCCTTACCGCCCTGCAAGAGCGTGCCAGTGATGAAGCGCACGCAAAGCGGCAGGACCAGCGTGATGGCTGATATCACAAAAGCGCAAACGAGATCGACAGCCAACAAGCCGAGATAAGGTCGATAGAAAGAGAGAAACTTCCCGCCGCGGTTTTTCATAGGCTTGCTCCTCGAGCCAGGCGTATTTTCAGGAATGGAAGGATTTTAACAGGTCAGAGGAGACCAATATAGACGCGCTGCCTCTTGAATAGATACAAAATAAGAAACACGTGCTATAAACAGATTTCGCTGCCAGGCTATGGGGACATGAAACTGAAATGGTCAATCTTCATTCTCTTCTGCTATTGTTCGCGTTCGGTTTAGTTTCCTGCCAGGCCGCGGTTGATCGCATGACCGATGATATTGCCGAACAAGTGAGCGATAAAGTAGCCAAACAAGTCGGCACGGCTGTCGTGGAGCTAGGGTCTGCAAGTCCGCAGGGCGATCTCCCTGATGGCGAAATTGGACAGGTCGCGCGCGTCATCGACGGCGATACCATTGATGTCCTCATTGACGGGAGAAACATCCGCGTGCGTTATTTGCAGGTGAATACGCCGGAGCGCGATGAGCCCTGTTACAAGGAATCGACGGACTACAATGCCGAGCTTGTCGCCGGGAAAACCGTTCGTTTGGTCCCGGACAAGGAATTGGTCGATCCCTACGATCGCTGGTTGCGCTTTGTTTATGTCGGCGATCTGTCCGTCAGCCGCTCATTGGTCGAGCGCGGCTATGCCGAGGTGGTGCTCTACCCGCCCAATGACGCGCATTACGACGAATATGCGCGGCTGGAGGCTGAGGCGGCGCAGGCGGGCCGCGGCTGTCATCCCACCGGCATTTTCGACGACAGCTCGACGCGGCGCTAGCGTTGATTCCCAGTGCATTGACTGCGGATACCCGCCCCGACTGTGTTAAAATGACTTGACAGATAGCCGGGAGCGAGGAAGCAAGACCTCAGATGGCGGTGAGAAAGCTGGTCTATTACCCCGAGGACGAGGCGCGGCTGCGCGCGCTATGCAAGCCGGCGCCGCATATCAAAAACAAGAAGCTGCGACGACTGATTCAGGACTTGAAAGACACGCTGGAAAGCCAGCCTGGCGCCGCCATCGCCGCCCCGCAAATCGGCGCGCTCAAACGCGTGACGGTCCTCAAGTTCGGCCAGAACGAAGACGAAGACGAGCAGCCCATGCTCACCTTGATCAATCCGCAGATCCTGGCGGCCGGCGAGGCTGCGCCCGGCTTCGACGGCTGCCTCAGCATTCCCAATATCTATAGCTGGGATACGCCGCGACCGGTCTGGATCGAATTCAAAGCGCTGGGCGAAGACGGCCGCGAAATTACGCGCCGCGTCGAGGGCATGGACGCCCGCGTGTTGCACCATGAAATCGACCATCTCGACGGCATCCTCTTCATCGACCGACTACGCGATCCAGAAGAACTCTACACGCCGGTTGAAGGCGCGGACGGCAAGACGAAAATGATTCGGCTGATTGATTTGCCTCATTTGACCCAGCAGTATCGCTAGACAAAAAAATTAGAAACTGAACATACCCAGAAGATCAAGCGCAAGCTGGCTAAATCACCAGATTGAAGCCATCTCCCAAATGTCTAGCGCCCTCAGCGCGGCCGGCGCCAGGATACGCAAGCCCTGGTTGTCCGCGCTCGCCGGATAGATTCGGCTGGTGACACGCGCGCGGCCGTTGGCGATGAGCTCCAAGACCGAGCCATCAAGCAGAATCCGCAGCTGTAGCGTTTCTCCGGCGTCCAGGGGGTGCGCCAAACCTTGCGGCGCGCTGTCCACCTCGGGATCATGCTGACGATAATGCCGGTGGATGCGCAGCGTTTGCGTCGCGCGCTCATAAAGGATCGCCGTCTTTTCCTCGCCATCTGGCGCGACCGCGACCTCAATGCCGCAGGTATCGGCAGCCGCGACATCAAATTCCGCTTCGATATCCAATGCCAGACCGCGAAGGGGCAGCGCCCCGGCGGCGATATCCGAGGGAGCGAAGCGATGACGCCTTCGGCGCAGCTTTTCTATTTCCGGCACGGGCTGGCTGATGAGGCGATTTTGAGAATCGAGGCTCAAGACGCGCGGGATGGCTTGCACGCCGCTCCAGCCGGCGGCTCTTTGTTGCTCCACGTCGCGCCCTTCGCGCAGCCAGGAATAAATCAGCGGGCGTCCGCTCGCGTCAAAGTGCATCAGCGAAGCATAGCTGTAACCGGCATCGTACACGCTCTCGCGCTCGGGAATAAATCGCTGGTTTTCCAAAGCGCCGACCAAATAGATGGTGTTGGTCGGCGCTTGATCCCACTGAACCGAGATGATCAATATCCATTTGTCCCCCAGCCGGAAGAAATTGGCGCATTCGAAATTGCGCCCGCTGCGCGCCCTTTCGCCGACATACAGCGGACCCAAGTATTCCCAATCGACCAGGTCAGCCGAGCGATATAGCAAGACCGCGCCGCCAACGCCGACGATATGCGCCGACAGCGCCATGTACCATCGCTCATCTTCCCGCCAGACAAAAGGATCGCGGAAGTCGCGCCTTTGGCCCAGGTGGTCGGGGACGGCGGCGAGGACCGGATTGCGAGGGTGCTTTCGCCATTGGGTCAGATCGTCGTTGCCGAGCGCCAGGCACTGCGTCTGCACGGTATAGTCGTCGTTCACGCCGGTGTAGGCAGCAACGGGTCCGCCGTCCGTAGCGGCGACGCAGCCGGAAAAGACCCCGCCTTGGTCGGGCGAACCCGGCGTAGGGGCGATGGCTATGGGCAATTCCCGCCAGTGCGCCAGGTCGTCGCTGACGGCATGCCCCCAGTGCATATTGGCGTGGTACGCGCCATCCGGGTTGTATTGGAAGAAGAGGTGATAGCGCCCCTTCCACTGGATGACGCCGTTGGGGTCGTTCATCCAGTTGGCGGCGGGCAGGAAATGGTAGCTGGGGCGGTGGAGGTCCTTTGCTAATCCTGGAATGTCACTTTTAGCCATTTCATAATCCTCATTTTCAGATCGTCAAGCATTTAGCGAAACAATACCCGTTCATAGCCAAGATTGTAGGTGTATCAAATGGAAAAGTAGATAGTACAGCACCAAAACACGACGGCGTGGTAACTCTTTCGCAAGGGCAAAAGGAGTCGCACTGTCCGCTGGTGTCGCTCGGGAAAGCATACCTAGACTTAAATGCTTTCGTACTGCTCAGGCAAAGCTACTCGGTTGCTGTAACTGAAAAAGCGATTGATGAAATGCTCCCTATAGGGACTTAACAGACGGCAACGCCTTTGTGCCTGTCTCAACTTGATACGCAAATAGACTTCAGCGGAGGGCAAAGTAAAATATCGTTTGAACTCTATCCCTAATTCTGGTAATCCATTACCAGCTCTATCAAGCGACTTTGGCACAGCTTGAATAAAGTGAAATCTAAAGTCATTGTTGTTTCTAAAAGCCTGCCTTATGGCACCCTCTTGGAAGACTGTGGCGTTTAGATCTCCATAAACCAATTTTTCGGCTTCGGTTACTTCGCAGAAGACGATGTTCGGCAATGCATGCCTATCTTTCCCTCTCTGATGGAATCGAAAGAAGAAGTCTTGATTTAGATCGCAATCCTGGCTAACCACAATGGCAAACGGGTGCACAATCGGAGTACCGGCGTAGCTAACATGTTCTTCTACATGCGAGGTACTGATGCAATCGAGATCGATTCTAATTTGGACCAGATTAGATAAGATTTCGCCTTGTCTCAGTGCGTCAGTATTGCCATTCTGAGAAGGGAAAAACATCTTTTCAGGTTTGCCCAAGACATTTCTCCATATTTAGTCGTCATCATAGGGTAGGAAAAATGGTGGACGTGTTCTAGCTTCCCCAATTTCTATATCCACAGATAGAGGATTCAATTTCGGTCTTTGACGCTGTTGGTATTCGTAACGCTTTCTATAGAACTCAATGGACTCCAATATTGAATTGGCAATATCAGTCAGGGCAGGATCCGGAAGCTGCGTGCAAACTAACCAACAGATGAAGCTGCGTTCACGCCACGTAAGCGGGTATTCAACTACATTTGTTTCGCTACTGATTCGGTCCCATTGCATTGTGGAGCCTACTGCGGATTCCCCAACTGAAAAGTCGTCCGTTGAGCGCGTTGTAAGTGTTGAGTCGGGAAACGATATCTCGTTCATCCGATGCTGTCTCCTTATCTGTATAAAAATCATGGTCAAGCAAATACATCTTATTTGAACGATCTCCCTCACTATCAATTACTAGACCATATTCCATACGCACTAAGTCGCCGTCGTCGTTGAGCTTTACGAGAGTCCTTCCATGGTGTTCAACAACCAGGTTCGAGGTCTCATCACGCGCAAACTGTCCGAGCACAAAATCAGCTAATAATTCACGCCACTCCACGCCCTCTAATCCGAGCTTTTTGCGATCAATGACGTTCTTGTATCGTAAACCTAACCTTGTTAAATACGCTGGTTCATAAATTTGAAATAAAGTGTTGATTACCAACTGTAGTCGTCCGCGAAATTCTTCCCATTGCTCGTACTTGTTAGTTTCTAGCGCAACAAAATCTCTCGTTAAACTGACCGTCCATGTTTTTCCTTTCGAGTAGAATTGGTGTCTAGGAATCCCGCCTAGAGATAAAAACTCGCGCATTTCGGAAGGTAAGTTTCTGCTGAGACTCTGTGGCAATCCTTCGGCACCTTCGTCGTATGTCAATTCGTATCCAGGCAACTCCTTGCGCACAGACTCTTGGAATGCAACGGGAGTCTCTCTATCTATGCGTAAAATCGTAGGAAAACGGATTTGACATATCACCTGAATGAGCGGGTTATTTCGATATATTACCCGTGCGGCTTCCGGGAATGGCATGGTCGATATCTTTCAGTGTTATTGGATCTAACTTAACTAGTAAACTATATACGTAATTTGACGATAAAAAGTGCGACTTTTGGCCGCACTTTGAGCGGATTATACAAGTTTTTTACATTTACACCAATTTCTCTCCTCTGCTGCTGAGCCAAAAGCCCCCACAGATTCACCCCACCATCACGGCACCGGCTCCCAGCGCAGCTTGCGCCACAAGTCGACATTGCGCTGGACCAGCCCGGAAATCGAGCCATGCCCGAAGCCAGCGACCGCCGTCTTGACCTGATCGTTGAAGGGCGCGACCCAGCGCTTGTCCAAGCCCGCATAACCGACGGCGGCGCCGACAATGCTGGCGGCCGTGCCAGAAGTGCAATCGGTGTCCATGCCGCACATCACAGCCGTGGTAATCGTCTTGCTGTAGTCCAGTTGACCGTGGATCAGCGCCAGTATCACAAAAGCCATATTGTGCAGCGCGTTGAGAAAGGGCAGATGACCGTATTTGTCATAGATGCGGTCACAGACCGCGACCCAGTCCCCCGCTTCATCGTCATACCAGTCCCGCACTTCACGCGCGATGCGCGCCAAACGGGAGCGCCGCGGAATCACTGACAGCCCGCCAGCTAAAATTGACTCAACCGTCGGCTGCGCGCTCAAGGCGGCGCTGAGGGCGCCGGCGACGAACATGGAGCTGTAAACGCCGTTTTTGACCGCGTTCAGCGTCACCTCGCGGTAGGCGATGCGCGCCGCCCGCCGCGGATCACAAGGCGCGATATAGCCCCAAAAATCGGCGCGAATGGCAGTATTGATGCCCTCGCGCCAGGGATTGAGCTTGGTCGGGAACTCCGCAATTTGCTCCTCCACGGGGCGGTCGTCGCTCAGGTTGACCATGTGATAATAGGACTGGCGGGTGCAAGACCAAAGCCAGTGATAGGGGATATTGCGCAGATGATGATTCGCGACATCCAACTTGCTGAAATTGAATCCGTGTCGCTCGATCAACATCAAGCCCAAAATCGTATAGTGAATGTCATCATCCGGCTCGGCATACTGGATATTGCCCAGCGTGGACGCTTTGCAGCGCAGGGTCTCGTCGAGCTTCGGCGAATAATAAGGCGCCCAATCGTCGAGCGGGTAGGCATCGAGGCTTTCCAGGTAAGCCTTGATGAACTTGCGATCGACTCTTATTTCCAAGGGTTTGCCCAGGACGACGCCGCCGACGCGCCCATACCAAGCGCCTTTGACCCGCTCTGCGTATGCTTCATCGCTCAGGGGCTGCAAAACGGGCAGGTCGGCCGCATCGGCGATGATCGACTCGTAGTCATTCGGCTCCTCAAAGGGGTAGTCCGCGCGGATGCCACGCTCGCGCTGCGCCCACAGGCGCTTGTAGGCTGCTTCCCAATCCGCTTCAGTCAAGCGGGAAGGCTCTGCCGCTTCTCGTACAGACGGCGGCAAGTACGCTGCCGAAAGATCGGGCGTGATTGAATCGCCGACCGGATAACCTTCTTCGTAAAGCTGCAAATACTCCAGCGCGAACAACTCTTTCCAATTGGCATAGCCGGGCATGTTCTCGCTCCCCACTCAATCGTTTCGTATTAGCTTAGGCAGAGACGATAGAAAAAAACGGACAACCATGCGAACGGTCGAAAACTACCGCGTCCCTTCCACGATGTCCCGCGCCCGTTCCAGCAATTCCTCGCGCCGTGCCGCATCCAAGCCCCGCATCTCGAAATAGCGCGCCAGCAGTTCCAGCGATGTCAGCCCTTCGGGACTGTGACCCAAGCGCGTTCGCCTGCTTTGTTCGACATCTTTACGGATCCCCGCGATGTGAAATACGCCGGCGCCCTTGAGCGCCGCGGTGATCGCGCTCTCATCGAGCAGCGCTTCGCCTTCGGGTCCCAAGCGCAGCTCCAGCCGCAGGCTGGCTTCGGCGAGAGAGTGCCGCTTGAGCGTCTCAAGCGCCTGGCGGGTTGGGTTGTTGCTGTCGCGGCAATCGACGCGGATGGTCCGCAGCGCGCGCGCCTTCGACTCGATAAACTGCCAGTTGGCGCCGCCGCGCGCCAGCTCGACCCAGCAGAAGCCTTTGCTCTCCTCTTCTTCGCTGAAGTCAATGCGTTCCAAACTGCCGCAATAGACCACAGGCGGCGCGTCGCTGCGCTTCTCGGTCAGGTTCTGATGTCGGTGAATATGCCCCAGCGCGACATAATCCCAACGTGAATCCGCCAGCGCCTCGAGATCGACGCTCACGTCCCGTCCCAACATCACCAGCCGCTCGCTGCCCTGGGCCGCGCCAGCCACGCTGAAATGCCCGGCCAAGAGGCGCGGCGTCGCCTCAGCCGCCAGCGCTTCCGCCTGCTGCGCCAACTCCGCCAGTTTCTCCCCCAGGATGCGCTCCAGCTCGGCATCCTGTTCGGCGATGGTCATCCCGCGCGTGGAAATATCACCCAGCAGGCGGGCCCGCAGGGGATAAGGCGCGGCGCCTACGATGACGTCGCCGCGCTTGGTGGATATGCGCCGCAGCTCGTAATCCAGCGCCACCCAGATATTAGGCACATCAAGCGTGTGGTAGATATCCAGGGTCGACGCTTTTGCTGCGTTGAGCGGCAGATCGTGATTGCCGGCCAGCAGCAGCGTCGGCGCCAATTGCGCGAGCCTGCGGATGCGCTGGGCGAAGGCGCGTTGCTGGGTCGGGTCGGGATTGCGGCTGCGGAAGGCATCGCCGGCGAAGACCACCAAATCGACATCGCGCTCGCGCGCATGCTCGATCAGCTCGTCGATGCGGCTTAAATAATCCTGGACGCGGCGGCTCAAGCCGGACCCAGGATCGATTTTGCCGTAGTTTTCCTGGCCGATATGCGCATCGGCAAAATGCAGAACGTGGATCGGCTGGCTCATATCGGGTCTGTTCGAGGGACCAGGCGGCTATTCATCGGCTGGGCGATGGTCTTCATCGCCCGTGCCAACCGGTTCATTCGTGGTTGTGACGCTCGTCCACTGGGGATTGTCGCCGCGCAGATGCCCAAAGATGGGTTTTTCATTGCGCAAGATGTCGACAAAGGCATGAATATCGTTTATGGACATGAAGATAGCGCCCATGCGATTTTCAATATCCACCTGCGGGTCGGGCATCGGGCTGTCGTCAGCGAGGAAATAGACATCAAGCCGATAGTTTTCTTTGTCGGCCGCGCCGACGCCGGAACAGCGCACCAAACCGCGGATCCGCGCCATAACGCCAGCAAATTCGCGCTCTTCAAGCTGGCGCCAAATCACCATATAGCGCTTGATTTCAAATACCGCCACCTGGGTATCCGCCATCGCTCGCCCTTCCCAATCGAATGCTCGGCATGAGGGATTCAGTTGCCCCAATTATAGCGATTTGACAGCATACGAGAAGTGAGTACGCTAGGAAGTCGGCGCTAAAGAAGCGATGAGATAAAAGATTGCGGCGCAGACGGATAACAGGATCATGAATCGGACGTAAAATATCTGCATGAGCATCCTCAGCCTTTCGCTTTCTTATGACATAGGGTACAGCGCAGGCTGCGAGATTGTCTGTACGTTCAACCCGCCCTAAGCCTACGCCTTTTCTACGCGATAAGCCGTCCCGGCGATTGTGAATCCAGCACAAACCATCTTGCCAGACAAAAGGGGGAGCATTATCATCGCAGCAATGATTAGCCTTCTGACAAGCCTCTACGCTCTATGCGCATTCTTGCTGGCGCTCTATACATGTGGACAAGCGATATTGTTGTTTCGCTATTGGCGGACGCGCCGCGCGACAGTCGAGACGCCGCCCCTGCGCGAGTTTCCCAGCGTCGCCGTGCAACTGCCGCTGTATAACGAACAGTTCGTCGCAGACCGCTTGATAGAGGCTGTGGCGCGTTTCGATTACCCGCGCGACAAGCTCCTGATCCAGGTCTTGGACGATTCTGACGACGGCACCGTCGATCTGGTCGCGCGCAAACTCGCGGCGCTCGAGGCGCGTGGTTATCAGGTGCAGCACATCCGGCGCAAGGCGCGTGAAAGCTATAAGGCTGGCGCTTTGGCATACGGCTTGGAGTTTTGCGACAGCGAATACATCGCCATCTTTGACGCGGATTTTCTGCCGTCGCCGGATTTCTTGCAGGCGACACTGCCGCATCTGATCGCGGCCCCGCGCATCGGCATCGTACAAAGCCGCTGGAGCCATCTAAATGCCGAAGCGAACAGCTTGACCCGCGCCCAGAAACTTTCGATAGACACGCATTTCCTGGTCGAGCAGACCGCGCGCAATCGCAGCGGCTGGCTGATTCCCTTCAACGGCAGTGGCGGCGTATGGCGCCGGGAATGTATTGAAGCGGCCGCGGGCTGGTCGGCGGATACGCTGACCGAAGACTTGGATCTGAGCTATCGCGCCCAGATTGCCGGCTGGCAATCGCTATTCCTGCCGGATATCAAAGCGCCCGGCGAGATTCCACCACAGCTTGCCGCCTACAAACAGCAGCAGGCGCGCTGGGCGATGGGCAATACCCAATGCTTGCTCAAGCTGACAGGCTCAATCGCCAGGGCGAAACTAAGTCTCTCGCAAAAAATCATGGCGATCCAGCATTTGTGCCAATACTTGCCACAGCCGCTGATGCTAATCCTGCTGCTGCTAAGTCCGCCTCTTTTGCTTGCGGACTCGCTGGCGGATTTGCCCCTGGCTTGGCTGGGTCTGGTCGGGCTGGCGCCCCCGCTGATGTATCTGGTCGGTCAGATGCGCTTGACCGATAACCGCGGAGCCCTGCGCGGCATGAAGGCTTTCCCGGCTTTGCTCTTCATCGGCACCGGCATATCGCTCAACAACAGCCTGGCTGTGCTGGCCGCTCTGCTGGGCATACGCATCGCTTTCCGGCGCACGCCGAAATTCGCCGACAATTGGAGCAAAAATCCCTATGCCCTGCCGGGCGATGTTTCGATTCTGCTGGAATTGATTCTGGCGGCTTATGCGATTTGGGCGGCTTGGCTGGCTTGGCGCATCCAGCCCGAGCTCTGCCCCTATCTGCTGATCTATGCTCTGTCCTTCGCGACCGTCGCCGGCTGGGGCATTCGCGAGCATCGCTTGGTACGGCAAGTTCGACTTTTCGGTGGACGGGATACAAATAGAAGTAAAATCGGTTTGCTGCGCCGATCGTAATCGGTTTGGTTTCCCTCGCTACTTGTTTTTTGCTGCGCCCGTCCCGATGATTGCCCCAGCAGTTGCGCCCATAACAGTACCCGCAATAACAGCCAGCACAATGTTCGTCGCGGCAAGCAGCATCTGTTCCAGAATTCCCAAACCTAAGCCGCCTGCGAATGAAGGCATGACTCCGAAGGCAGCCGCGCTAAGCGCAAAGGTGATGGTTTCCAGAATGAACGCTGCGATTGCTCCCTTTCTTCCCGCTAATCCTTTGCCGGCTAATACAAGCACAATAGCGCTGATGTAGAGTCCAAAGTATATGTATAGAATTTCAAAAGTCCAGAACATCGTTTCTTTTGCAAGAGTATTCAAATTCAAAGCATTTGTCAGGGAAGGACTGAAAATATCATTGACGACAGCGGTAAAAGCAACCTCGTATATGGCGCCTGCAAAATAACCGTATGCGCTGCCTAGTACTGTTCCGAGCAAAGCGAAAATGCCAGTAAGTCCGCCAATGATAATAGCAAGTCTACGTCTGGGATGCGAAGGATCCCTTTGTTGATCTGAAACGTATGGATCATGGTGGTCTGCGCCTGTCACCGGTTCAAGAAATGGACTGTTCAAATCGTTCGTGCGTTTAGCAGCGGCTTTGAGTTTGGACTTCCGGCGACTGTCCCCGATGGCGGCGCCAGCCGTCGAACCAAGAAATACACCTGTTATCGAGCCAAGCAGAATCGTTGTAGCTGCCAATAATATCTGCGGTAGAACTTCGACGCCAAAATTTCCTGCAAGTGGGGGCAGGATTGCCGCGAATGAAAAACCATAGATCGCAATCGGAACCGCTAGCAAAACTGTAGCTACTGTGGCGCCAAGTCGCCCGGCAACAACCCTGCATATCCCTAAGATTATCGCTGCGACTACATATAAACAGATATACTGGCCAAGGATAATAAAGACCCATATACTGGGCCTCGCGTACATTTCATCTGCTGTAACATCGCTGAATGACAAACTCGTGGCCATGTCAATTGCAGGCTCGAATACAGCTACAAATAACTCTTCAGTAGAGACTTCAAGGGTTTCTGAAATGATGCTCGGAAATGCGCTAAAGCCAATAGCGCCAGTCAATGCGCTGACGCCAATGATACCGCCAAATACTATCGCAAGAGTGCGTTGCACAGAACTCCTCCGACAAGAAATCCGCTGAAACATGAATAAGTAATCTAGATGAACAAATATAACATACTCAACTCTCGGCTGCAATCAAGCTGTTTCACCATTTCACCATATTTTGTTCCAATGATCCTGCCTGCACCTAGACCACAAAAGTCTGCGTTATAATATGATGAAACAGCTTGCAGTCTTTGTTGGATAGAAGGGCCATGAACGACAAGCGCATTCGACAATTGGTGATCGCCATTCTGGGCGTCATTCTGGTTTTGGGTTTGCTTAGCCTGGCGTCGACCGTCTTTCAGATGATTGTGCCGCTGGCAATCTTGGTCATCGGCGCTTTCGCCTTTTACAAGATCGTACTGGAAGGGCGCGAACAGCCGGAGGCAATAGAAGACGAACTCGCGGAATCCAGCGGCATCGCCGCCGAGGATTTGGCGGCAAGCGCGAGCGATGACGCGCGCGTCAACAGCGAAGCGGCGGCGCAAGAGCGGCTCAGCGCTGTGGAACAGGCGCGCAGCGAGTTCCTGGAATCCTCATCGCCCGCGGAAGAAATCCTCGATCAGATAAATGAACGCCGACAGCGCTTGCAAGGGGACAAAGACGAATGAGATTGTTGTCGGTCAATGTCTCGCAGCCCATCGCTGTCGAGATCGGCGACCAGCGCTATCACAGCGGCATATACAAAAGCGCCGTGGCCGGACGCCTCTGGCTAAGCCGTACCCAGTTGACCGGCGATGGACAAGCCGATATGGAAAACCATGGCGGACCCAACCGCGCCGTCTATTGTTATGCCCATGAGCACTACGCCTACTGGGCGGGCGAGCTAGGGCGCGACGACTTCGAATACGGTCAATTCGGCGAGAACCTGAGCACGCGAGGCTTGCTGGAAACCGCAGTCTGTGTGGGCGACGCCTTTCGCGTCGGCGCGGCAATCATCCAGGTCACACAGCCGCGCGTGCCTTGCTACAAGCTGGCGAACAAGTTAGGCATCCCCAATTTCGCCAAGACCTTCCTACAAGCCAACCGACCCGGCTTTTACGCCCGTGTGCTAGAGGAAGGCAGCCTTGGCGCGGGCGATGACATCCTGCCAGTAGCAAAAGACCCGGTCGGCATGACAGTGGCGGAGGTCAACGCCGCGCTGTATCTCGGACCAGGCGACCGCGCGACCGTCGAGCGCGCCCTGCAAATCGAAGCCCTTTCGCCGGGCTGGCGGCGCTCCTTCGAGAAGTTGCTGGCTAGGGCTTGAAAGCCTGCCTCAGCTGTACAAGTTCAAGACCGTCACCGAATGGGGCGGGCACACAAATACAAAGTCCTGCCCTTCAGGGATTGCCAGCTGGCTCTCTACCATTGCAACCGCAGCGGGCTGGTCGATATCGTTATAGGCATCGACCGAATCCCCATTCACCGTGCGCGCGGTCGCGCCACGAAACGCAGCCAAGCCCAGCCCGCGAATCCTACACGATATGCTGTTTTCCCCGTGCAAGTTCACCAGCGAAATACCCACGTTGCTGGTGGCCGGATCGCGTGTGACAACCGCATCCAGATGCCGCACACTGGTTGAACCGCCATCCTCCGCTCGCGCCTCGAACAAAGGCGACGCCAGCGCCGAATGCAAGATTTCTTCGTAGCTGTGATTGGTGAAGAGATCAAAAACATGATAAGTCGGGCGCAGGACAATGCCATCTGCGTGGGTGTAAATGGCGCCGACGGTGTTGACCGCGGGCGAGAAGTTTGCCATGCCCACTACATCACAGTGCCGCAGGCAGCTATTGAGGAAGCAAGCCGTGAAGACGGCGTCCGCCATATTGTAGTTGCTGTTGATGTCGTTCTTGTCCATCAAACTGTGGTCGGCCGCGCCAAAGGTCATGAAGTTGGGATGACACCAGCCGCGCAAGTTCCATTCATCGAAGGCGATGCGCAGCTTGCCCAGATAGCCCAAGGCGCCCAAGATATGCTTGACGGCCACGATCCGCTTTTCCGGCTCGAAGGCGCGGACGACCAGATTTTCGTAGCCCTTTTCAAAGACGCCTTCGTCGCTGGCTCTGGACCAGTAGCCGTGGATTGAGACCCAATCCAGCAGATCCCCCGCTGCGCGCAAGACCTCGGCATTCCAATTGAGATCGGGAATCGAAGCGATGGCGAGCTCGATTCTGTGATCGACGCGCTTCATCATCTTGGCTGATTCCTGCGCCAGGCGCGCCCATTCACCCGCTGTCTTCGCGCCCATTTCCCATGCACCGTAATTCTCGTTGCCGATGCTCCAATAGCGCACGTTGAAAGGCTGATCATGTCCATTCGCCCGCCGCTGCGCCGCCCACTCGCCGATATCGAGGTTGCAGTACTCCACCCAATCGGACATGTCTTCGGGACTGCCCGTGCCGGCATTGGCGCAGATGAAGGGCGCCGCGCCGACCTCGCGGCAGAAAGCGATAAACTCATCGGTGCCAAAGCTATTGGGCTCCTCGACGCGCCAGGCTTTGTCGTAATAGGGCACGCGCTCGCCGACTCCCTTCTTCCAGGGATAAGCCGAGACGAAGCAGCCGCCTGGCCAGCGGATGACCGGCGTCTTGATCTTGCGCAGCGCCTCGATGACATCGCGGCGGAAGCCCTTGTCGTCGGCAAGATGGCTGCCCGGGTCGTAGACG
Source organism: Phototrophicaceae bacterium (assembly GCA_965232245.1). Lineage (GTDB taxonomy): Bacteria > Chloroflexota > Anaerolineae > Aggregatilineales > Phototrophicaceae > UBA6055. Next base: position 586,248 of record CBDDPG010000002.1, read on the forward strand.
CCGCCGTAGATCTGCCGGTGAAAATGCTCGAGGAAATGCCCGAAGATCATGAAATCGCGCGCGCCGTCAACATGGTCGGGCAGAATATCAAGTACGGCTGAGGCTGCTAACATAATTCGAATCCCCAATCTTGTCCTCAGATTGCCCTGCCAGTGCTTAGCTTAGGCCGGCGGTCTTGCTCGCTTCGCCTTCCAGTTCCTCCGTCCACAAGCCGAGCGACGCCAGTCCATTCATCTTGGCGCGGTGATAGAGCGCGGCTTGCGCGGCGGCGACGTTTTCCGGGCGATTTCCCCAGATGGCCATCGGCTCTCGCTGCAGGGCGCGGGCATAGGAGAAGCTCAGCGTCCAAGGCAATTCGTAGTTGGCGTTCATCGCGTTAAGATGCGCCGTGGCCTGGTAGTCGCTCTGCCCGCCGGAGAGGAAGACGATGCCGGGTATCGCAGCGGGAATTTGCCGCATGAAGACCCGTACCGTCTGCTCAGCTACAGTATCAACAGCGGCTTGCTGCGGGCATTCATTGCCGGGAAGCACCATGCTGGCTTTGACCAGCGTATTTTCGAGCTTGACGCGATGCGTATAAAGCGCTTCGAATGTTCGCGCCAGCGCAAACTCGGTGATCTCGAAGCAGCGCTCGATGCTATGATCGCCCCAGAGCATCACCTCCGGCTCGACGACGGGCACGAGGCCCGCTTCCTGCGAAAGCGCGGCGACCTGCGCCATGACATAGGCGTTGGCTTCAATCGCGTAATAGCTGGGCGTCCCGCGTCCAATTTGGAAGGCGGCGCGCCACTTGGTGAAACCGACGCCCATGGCGGCGAAGCCCGCCAGGCGCTCGCGCAGGCCGTCCAGGCCACTGCCGACCGTTTCGCCGTCGCTGCCCACCAGCAAGACCATGCCCTTGAAAGGTGAAATACCTGGGATGACGCCGCGGTCGATTACCCCCTCAATCAGCGACTCGCCAGCCGCATTCTGCAACTGCGTTTGCTCGGGCGTCATGATGATGCCGCTGACGTACTCCTCGAGCTTGGGCGTGGTGAAAAGCAACTGCGCCCAGTTGCGGTAAGCCTCTTCGTCGACGGGGATGCCCTCGCTTTCCAGCAATTGCTCGAAAGCCGCTGGGGGCCTGTCCGCCGCCATGATGCCTTTGCCCGGGGCGACCAGTTTTCTTGCGATACCGTTCACGCTCATGAATCGTTTTCCATCCTGTCAATCTGTCCTATGCAAAGTCGCGGATATTCTGGCAGTTTCACTGCTGTCATACAAGACTTGTCCCCAGCCTTAAAGCGATCATAACAGTTCGGGCAAAGCATAACCCATTTCGCGCAGCGCCGCCTTGACCTCATGCAAGGGCAAGCCCACCACATTGCTGTAGCTGCCGTCAATGCGCGCGACCGGGTGAAAGGTTTCGTTTTGGATGGCGTAAGCGCCGGCTTTGTCGAAGGGATCGCCGCTGTCGATATAAGCGGCGATTTCGGCATCGCTGTAATCGCGCATGGTGACAGTGGTCAGCGCGTGCCGGGTGATGACTCGCTCCGGGGGTCCCATGCCTTTCAGTGTGATGGCGGTGATGACTTGATGGGAGCGCGCCCGCAGCGCCCATAACATGCGGCGGGCGTCGGCCGCATCGCGCGGCTTTTCCAGCAGCTGGCCGGCTTCATCCCTGCCAGGCGCGTCGGCGGCGAGGAGGACTATGGTATCCGCCGACAGGATCAGCGCCGGCGCCGCGTCAAGCCCCGCCGCGACAGCCTCGGCTTTCTCCCGGCTGAGCCGCCGCGCATAGTCAAGCGGGGCTTCGTCAGCGCGGCGGGTTTCGTCGATGGCCGGTTTGATGATGTCGAATTCGATGCCCAGCCGCGCCAGCAGTTGCCGGCGGCGTGGCGATGAAGATGCCAGAATCAGGCGCATGAATTGTGCTTTCCTCGGCGAAAAGATGCCGGGCATTATATCAGACTGGGCGCATAGCATGACGCCTGCAACTGCAAAGCAATTGCAGGTTAAAAATAAGCCACCGCGGACACCGAGAGCGCCGAAAAAAGCGCGATAAAGTAAGAAGCGTGTAAAATCGCCCCGCGCAAACGCATCATAGAGGTGGAAAGACCGTTAGCATATCTAGTATAATGAGTGGCATACGTCCATGACTGACGTGAGATATTCAGGAGGTAACCTGGTGAATTTCAATCCCAATGTGCAAACGATCGACATGCCGGGCAAGATGAAACGCCCCTTGGACGGCGTGCAGCTGAACAAAGTGATGCGCGGGGTTTATGGCTGGATGACCATGGGACTAGCCATCACAGCCTTCGTCTCGTTCTTGCTGAGAGCGACTGGCTTCATCCCGTCGCAGATCATGTTCTTCGTGGTGATCATCGCCCAATTCGGCATCGTCATCGGGCTGAGCGCGCGCATGCACAAGCTCTCGCCCACCAATGCCGGCTTGCTCTTCTTCACCTATTCCGCGCTGACCGGCGTGACCTTTTCGATCATATTCCTCATCTATCCCATCGGGTCGATTGCCGCCGCCTTCGTGAGTACGGCCGGCGTCTTCGCGGCCATGACCGTGGTCGGGATGACGACAAAGACAGACCTCAGCCAATACAGCAGCTATTTCATGATGGGGCTGATCGGCCTGTTCATCGCCATGTTTGTCAATTTCTTGCTCGGCAGCGCCTTGATCGACTATGTTATCAGCATCTTCGGCGTGCTGCTCTTCACGGGTCTGACCGCCTACGATACACAGCGCATCGCCAATATGGCCGCCGACCCGCGCCTGGCGCTTGATCCCGACAATACGCTGAAGTTCAGCGTGATGGCGGCGCTGACGCTCTATCTGGACTTCATCAACCTCTTCCTGTTCATGCTGCGCCTCTTCGGCGGGGGCCGCGACTAGCGCCCGCACGACAATCAGCGCGTAAAACCGGGGCGGGCTGTGGCTCGCCTCTTTTGTTTCCGTCCGGGGCTGATTCAAGGGCATGTTATCTGGGCAATCGCTTCAAGCAGAATTTCACCACAAAGCTACTCGCCGTTGTGCAAATAGTTGTATCAATCCACGTCAATGCGCTATCATCTCTTTACACCGTATGCGCAATGATATGCGGTCAAAGAATTCACTGTATCTTTTGAGGAGAATCACCATGAAGAAACGATTTGACCGGAAGCTGTTGACTCTCGTCTGTCTGCTTCTGCTGCTGCTGGGGAGCGTCGGCGGCGTGGCGGCGCAGGAACCCGTCACCATCACCTGGTGGACGCTGGCATCGGCGGAATCGCCCGAGCCCGCCATCCGCGCCGTAATCGAAGCCTTTGAAGCTGAGCATCCCAATATCAAAATCGATGTCACCATCATGGCGGAATCGGCTTACGGCGACCTTATGAACACCGCGCTGGGCGCGGGAGAAGGCGCGCCGGATATCGCTTACTTCTGGGAGACGCCTTGGCTGCCGCATACGCTGGATATCACCGACCGCTTGGAAGCCGATCCCGACCTCAGCCGCGACGATTACTTCGAAGAATACTTCAACAACTGGGCGGTCTGGAATGATCGCGTTGTTGGGTTGCCCTTCACCGTCGGCGCCAATTTTGTCATGTACAACAAAGACGTCTTCGACGAAGCCGGCGTGGACTACCCAAGCGCCGATTGGACGCCCTGGGATTACATCGAAATCGCCAAGGCATTGACGGATCCGGACAAACGGCGCTGGGGCGGCGATCGCCCGCGCGGTCCCTTCCGCGCCATCTGGCGCAATATCGGCGCGACCAAGCCCTACAGCGATGACAGCACCACGGTCGAAGGTTATATCAATGGTCCCGATTCCGTGGCCGCCTATACCTGGCTCTGGGATCTGGTTGACAGCGGCGTTACGCCGACGCCAGCCGATATCGAAGTATTGGGCACAGAAGGCACCGGTCCCGTTGATCTCTTCATCGCCGGACGCCTGGCAATGGCCACGCTCAACAACGGTCACATGATCACAGCCGCCAACGCCGGCGTCAACTTTGGCGTCGTGCCCGAGCCGCATGTGCCAGAAAACGAGCGCTATGTACATGCCTGGGCGCTGACGTCCTCCATCTGGGCTGGCACCGAACATCCCGACGAAGCTTATGAATTCTTGAGCTTCTGGGTGGGACACGAGGGCCAGCGCATGACGATGGAAATCGGCGCGCTTATGCCATCCATACCGGCTGTGCTCGCGGACTACCCCGACGCCGAAGCCGATTATTTCCAGGGCTTCATGAGTGTGCTAGACGCCAGGCAAACGGGCGAGTGGCGCGCAGCCCATCCCTGCTGGCGCGGGGCGGTCATCCGCGCGATCAGCGATGCCTGGGACCTGATCATGCTGGGCGAAATCGAACGGGACGAAGTGCAGGCGACGCTGGACGCTATGGTCGAGCCCGGGCAAGCCGCGCTTGACGAATGCGTGCCGCGCCTCGGCGGCTAGATTAACCGCAGTCCGTCGACTGGCAGGGCTTGGCTCAAAGTATATTTGAAGCCCGAAAACTGACCTTGATGCGGGCGGCTCGGCGAGCCGCCCCTACCAGTTTCAAATATCTAGGTTTCGTAATATGTACGAGCCAAGTCTGGTTTTTAGCGCAATCATGAGGTCGCAAGGGACCTCATGATGCTATCGGCTTGGCGGCGTATGAGTCCACGAGAACGCCGGGACGCCAAAACTGGCTACCTGGCGCTTTCCCCCTGGATGCTCGGCTTTGCCATCTTTTACGCCTTCCCCATCCTCGCCACCTTCTATTTCAGCTTGACGCAATGGACGCTGGTTGACCAACCTGTTTGGGTCGGGCTGGACAACTACGTGCGCATGTTCACGCGCGATCCGCTTTTTGTCAGCTCGCTCAAAGCAACCACGCTCTTCGTCGCCATTTCGCTGCCCTTGAAGCTCGTGCTCGGCTTGATGCTCGCCCTGCTGCTCAACCTCAAGATCCCGGGCATGAACGTCTTCCGCACCGTTTTTTTCGTCCCGGCCGTCATTTCGGGCGTGGCGGTCTCGCTGATGTGGATCTGGTTCTTGCAGCCGGATACGGGCGTGGTCAACACCCTGCTGAGTTATGTCGGCGTGCAGGGTCCCTACTGGTTTTGGGATCGCGATTGGGCGCTGCCTTCGGTCGCCATCATGAGCATCTGGAAGGTGGGCGGGGCGGCTATCATCTATCTGGCCGGTTTACAGAACATCCCAGCCCATCTCTACGAAGCGGCGGAGATTGACGGCGCGGGCAAGTGGCGGCGCTTCTGGCGCATCACCCTGCCCCTCTTGACGCCCACCCTCTTCTTCCAGCTCATCATCGAACTCATCGACGCCTTCAAGATCTTCACCGAAGCCTTTGTCATCACCAAAGGCGGTCCGCTGAAGGCGACCTATTTCTTCCTGTATTACTTCTACGAAGAAGCCTTTCGCAACTTCAATATGGGTTACGCCTCGGCTTTGGCGCTGTTCTTGCTGGTGGTAATCATGGCTTGCACCGTCTTTGTTTATCGGACTTCCGGAAGATGGGTCTACTATGAGAATTGATGCCCAGTCGCTGTCCATCCAGCAGCAACTACGGCGCAGCGCGGCGCGGCGGCGGGCTCTGCGCCTGGCGGGGCATGCCGTCGTCTATGCCCTGATGACCTTCCTGGCGCTGCTCTTCATGCTGCCGATATTCTGGATGGCGTCGACCTCGCTCAAACTGCCGCAAGAGATCTTCGCCTGGCCCCCCGAATGGATCCCAAGTTCGCCGCAGTGGGGCAATTACGCCGAAGCCTTCGGCAAATACCCGCTGGCGCGCTACATGCTCAACAGCGCCATTCTCGTCGTCGCCAATATCATTGGCGGGCTGATTTCTGTGCCAATCATCGCCTATGGTTTCGCGCGCTTCGAGTTTCCCTTCAAGCATGTCCTTTTTCTCTTGATGCTTAGCACGATGATGGTGCCGGGCCACATCAAGCTGATTCCGCTCTTCTGGCTCTATCAAAAGCTGGGCTTGATCGACACCTACTGGCCCCTGATACTGCCCTCCTTCTTTGGCAACCCTTTCTTCATTTTCTTGATGACGCAATTCATCCGCACCATCCCGCGCGAATTGGACGACGCCGCGCGCATTGACGGCGCTGGGGCTTGGGGCATCCTCTTCCGCATCATCATTCCTCTCTGCCGCCCGGCGCTGACCGTGGTCGTGGTTTTCACCTTCGTCTGGGTATGGAACGATTTCCTGGAGCCGATCATCTTCTTGCGCGATTGGGATTCCTATCCCATTTCCGTGGGTCTGGCTTTCTTTCAGGGGCGCTACAGCGTGGAGTGGCACCTCTTCATGGGGGCGACGCTGGTCTCCATCCTCCCGATCCTGGTCCTCTATTTCTTCGCCCAGCGCCATCTCATCGGCGGGCTGGCTTCAATCGGCATCAAGGGCTAGGGGCGTCCCGCTCATTTCGACTTCCGCTTGCGATACGTGAGCAGAACAACAGTGGCGAATAAGCCCGAAGCCGCCCAAAGCAAGAAGGGCGCGTTCAAGCCAATCACGCTGAGCGTATTGCCGAGGGGCGGCAGAATGGAGGAACCAAAGTTCTGCAGCATGCCGCCAAAACCCAGCGCGCTGCCCATCAAGGCAATTTCCAAGCCGTCGATTTCGGTGATTGACGCGCCCTTCAGCGCCATGAAACTATCGAAGCAGAAACCGCCAATCGCCATCGACAGCATCACGCTCCAGAAACTGTCGCCAGCAAAATACATGAGCGCGCAGCCGATGGTCATCATCGTAGTGCCAAAAGCCATGACCAAGCGGCGATTGCCCAGCCGATCGGACAGGTGAGAGATCGGCACAACGCCGATCAAGCTGCTGAAGAAGAAAACAGTCATGGCGGTATCGGCTCTAGCAGCCTCCCAGCCGATTTCGCGCAGATATGTCGGGACGTATCCGCCCAGCCCGCGCATCAAGCCGAGCACGCCGAAGACCGCCATAGCGATCACCCATAATTCGCGGAAGCGGGCGACATAGCGATAATTGCTGATGATTTTGCGCATATCGGGCCGGCTGCCGCCCCGCCGCTCGACAGGCGGGTGAACAATAGCCCAGATGATGGCCAGGACTATGGCGCAGAGTCCCAGAAAAATCAGCACAGCGCGCCAGCCGCCTAACAAGGGAGACAGCACCGTGGCGCTCAAGCGCGAGCCCAGCATCAAGCCAGTGGCGAAACCGGCCGACATCACGCCCGACGCGAAGCCCAGTTGCCGCGAGCGAAACCATTCTCGATTGAGCTTGACGAAGTTCATCGGCAGGATGGGTTGGACCATGCCAAACAAAAACGAAGTAAAGAATAGCGACCAAAAGTCGAAAGCGACGCCGCGCAGCGCCCCGGTGAGCCCCGTCGCCAGGCAAAGCGCGACCAAAGTGCGCCGCGTGCCGAAATAGTCGATAAATGCGCCGCCCAGCAAAGCCGTCGCGATGCCCATCACCGAGCCGACGCCCCAAATCATGCCGATTTGAATCAGATCGAGCTCAAGCGAATCAGCGATTTCGCTGAATAGCGCGGACAGACCCGTGGTCGGGAAGCCCATGACGATGAACCCGGAGAGCGTGACCATGACCAGAATCACCCAACGATAGGGGGATTCCTGGCGCTGGCTTTGAGTGAGGGGCGTTTTGATCACGACGTCTCCGTGGCGGCGCTGGGCGGTATCGCAAGCATGGTAACGGATAGCTGACGTATAACAAGGTACAGGCGCTGGCCAACCAGAGCAAGCGCGCCAGATTTTTCCGTAGCCGCCGAGCGGCTGTTAGGATTCCGAAACACAAATGACCATGTGTTGTAGGAAAAGCTTTTGGCTCTATAATTCAGGTTAATTTACTGGCGCTGCATGGATGGCCTGATTTGTGGTATTTGGTTGGTTGAATCTGAAAGTCAATAGCGATCGCCTGAAGGCGGATTTCGATGCGCTGGCGGAGATCGGCTTGACGATGGGCGGCGGCGTGTCTCGCCTGGCGCTCTCGAACCAAGACCTGGCGGCGCGGTCATGGTACGCTGACCGGATTGAAGAAGCGGGACTGCAGATCCGCGACGATGAGGCTGGCAACTTGAGCGGCCTGCTCTGCAGCGATGATCCGACAGCCAAGACCCTGATGCTCGGCTCGCATTTGGATACCGTGCCTAATGGCGGGCGCTACGATGGCGCGATTGGCGTATTGATCGCCCTGGAATGTCTGCGGCGCATCAGAGAATCCGGCATCAAGCCGAAATATCATCTGGAAGCCATCAACTTCACCGATGAAGAGGGCACCTGGCATTCGCTCTTCGGCAGCAACGCCATCATAGGCAATCTAACTGCCGATGATCTCAACGACTCTTTGCAAGCCAACGGCGCCTTCCGGGCGGCGCTCTATCGCGCGGGCATCCGCCCGGACGAGATCCAGCGCGCCCAGCGCAACCCGGACGATATCCTGAGCTACCTCGAGGTGCATATTGAGCAAAGCAGCAGCCTGCACGAACAGGGCGCTGAACTGGGGATTGTGGACAGGATCGTCGGGCGCAGCACCTATAACGTGACCTTTTACGGTGAAGCGGCGCATGCCGGCACCACCACAGCGGAAGAACGCCGCGATGCCTTGCAAGGGGCAGCGGCTTTTATTATTTTGGCCCACAAGCTGATCACCGAGGAGTACCCCGAAGGCGTGATCAATTGCGGGCATGTCAGTGTCAAGCCGGATACATTTAATGTCGTGCCGGCCGAAGCGTCCTTGCGCGTCGAGTTCCGCCATCCCGATACGGCGATGCTGACCGAGATGGAAGCGCGCTTGATCCGCCTGACGCAGGACTGCGCCAAGAGTTATCGCCTGTCGGTGGGGGTCGACCGGGTCTTGCGCCGCGAAGCCGAGCGGATGTCGCCGGATCTGGTGCATCATTTCGAGCAAGCCTGCCGCCTGGAAAAAGTCAGTTACATGACCATCGCCAGTTACAGCGGGCACAACGCGCAGATCATGAACCAAATGGTTCCGGCTGGCATGATCTTCTTGCCCTCGGTGGATGGCATCAGTCATAATCCCAAAGAATTCACCGAGTGGCGGCATGTCGAGGTCGGCGCTAATGTGCTGCTGCGCACGATCTTGCAATTGGCGGTGTGAGCGTATTTGAACCCGACCTCGTTACCAGCTATCAGGCCCGCCTGGGAGCGAGACCTCAAGGACACGGGAATATCCAAGCGTGGCAAGCCTATCAGCGGAGACAGCATGCGATTCCTGAAACGACGCGAAAAAGAAAAAGAGATGCGCGCCGCGGGACGGCTGCCAAATGGACAATCTCTGACCGAGAAGTTCCCGGTGCTGACCTATGGACCGACGCCCAAATTCGACCCCGCAAGCTGGGACTTGCGCGTCTTCGGCGAGGTCGCCGCGGAAAAGCGCTGGACCTGGGACGAGTTTCTGCAGCTGCCAACAGGCCGGATGACAGTAGATATCCACTGCGTCACGCGCTGGAGCAAGTTTGATACCAGCTGGGAAGGCGTGATGTTCAAAGATTTCCTGCGCGAGCTGGACTTGAAGCCGACGGCGCGCCATGTCATCGCCCACTGCGAATACGGCTATACCACCAATCTGCCGCTCGAGATCATGGACGATGACAATGTCATGCTGGCTTACAAATACGAAGGCAAGCTCCTGCACGAACCCGAGCTCATGGAACACGGCGGTCCTTTGCGCACGGTGGTGCCAAAGCGCTATTTCTGGAAGAGCGCCAAGTTCCTGCGCGCGCTCGAATTCAGCCCGGTTGATAAACCCGGTTTCTGGGAGCAAGGCGGGTATCACAACGATGGGGATTTTTGGAAAGAAGAGCGCTTCCAGCGCCGCGGGTTTTTCTAAATTCGGAATCCTGCCGCGCGCCCGACTTCAGCCCGGTCGCATAAACCGGATTTTGGGATTTCCGCCCCCCGTTTAGCGGGGGGACCGAGGGGGGTAGGCGGGTATCACAACGATGGGGATTTTTGGAAAGAAGAGCGCTTCCAGCGGCGTGGGGTTTTCTAAATTCGGAATCCTGCCGCGCGCCCGACTTCAGCCCGGTCGCATAAACCGGATTTTGGGATTTCCGCCCCCCGTTTAGCGGGGGGACCGAGGGGGGGTAGGCGGGTATCACAACGATGGGGATTTTTGGAAAGAAGAGCGCTTCCAGCGGCGCGGATTTTTCTAAATTCGGAATCCTGCCGGGCGCCCGACTTCAGCCCGGTCGCATAAACCGGATTTTGGGATTTCCGCCCCCCGTTTAGCGGGGGGACCGAGGGGGGTAGGCGGCTATCATAACGATGGGGATTTTTGGAAAGAAGAGCGCTTCCAGCGGCGTGGGTTTTTCTAAAAAGGAGCATCCGTCCATGAAAAACGATCCCAACTGGCGCGAAAACGGCGTCCGCATCGTCCGCAGCGATGAGCTCGACGCTAATACCCCGCAAACACCTGGCATGACGCGCGCCGCCGCCATCAACCAAGCCAAAGCCGGCGCGGAGAAACTCTGGGCTGGCACCGTCAATATCGAACCCGACGCCAAAACCGGCGCCCATCACCACGGCGCCCTAGAAAGCGTCATCTACGTCGTCAGCGGGCGCGCGCGCATGCGCTGGGGGGACAAGCTGGAATATGTCGCCGAAGCCGAGGCTGGCGATTTCATCTTCGTGCCGCCCTATGTGCCCCACCAGGAAATCAATGCGGATCCAGAGGAGCCGCTGATGTGCATCCTTGTCCGCAGCGATCAAGAAGCCATCGTCGTCAACCTGGATATTGAACCCGCCGAAACCTCGGAAACCACCTGGATTGGTCCCAATCACCCGGTCGAATCGGAGTAGCCGCAGGGGAATAGCTTGCAAAGCGGCGACAGAAGCAAGAGGATTAGATGGATCTTACGGGATCTCTTTTGTCCAAACGCAATTTTGGATTCATGTTAAGCGTGAGCGCTCCCGGGCGATCACTTCCCGAATTGAGCTAACCGCAACCTCGCGCAGCCTAGCTGTACTAATATATGAAACGTAACAACTATAGTGTGCCGCTTCGCCCCGTTTATTCCGCTTCATCCTCGCTTGATTGCTCGTTTGCCTCATCAGATAAGCGTTTTAAGGTTTTACGTTGACCCTGACTTTCCAGGAGACGCACACTGTCTAACTCAAGCAAGGACTTGTAAATCTCCGCGCGCACTTCGTTACTGATGTCTCGACGAAGCTGTTCGTGCTGGCAGCCTCCTGATCTTCAGCCCACTTGTATAAGACAAACAGTGCGGATACAAATGCGGCAATAGCGCCAAGAAAGGCTGCAATCGTCTCCAGATCAATGTTCATCTAACCAATCAGCCGGACCACTACTATGCTCATCAGGAACAGCGAGATGATAAACATTGTACTTGCCCAAACCAATACGAATGCGGTTGACAAGAATCGACGCCGCCCTAGTGAAGCCTTCTCAGAGTCCTTCATTAGCGTGACTTCCTTTCTGGCTTATAGAAGCGCCTAACATCCAGCAAAGCCTTTGCGGCCTAAGGTACAATAATCTAGTGTTGTCACTTCAATGTTTCCTGAATATAAGTCATAAAACTACAATATCATAACGAGACTATATGTTCAAGAATCTGCCGCCAATTCTCTACTGAATGACCAAGGCGTAGATTCGAAGTATATAGCGCCACAAAGACAGGTACAGCGAAGTGGAAAAACAGTATGAAGCAAATCAGCAGGTCCCAGAAAAACGAGATGAGAGAAGCGTTCTTTAACATTGCGCTGGCGCTGGCGAGCTTGGCGCTGTGGGCTTTCATCGCGCTGGGCGATCTCTTGCCCGGCAGCTTGCCCAACATCATCATGTTCGACGCCGTCATCATGATCGCCATCTGCGGTCTCTGCTTTTTCATCAAATCGCGCAGCTTCAACTTCGCCTGTACCTTCTTCGTCTTTTGCATCGCGCTCATCGCCACGCAGATCTATATCGCCAGCAATTACGCGCCCGTTTTATACCTGATACCGGCCAGCCTGATCATCGCCGTCATCTTGCTGCCTCTGCCTTGGATCGCGCTGTCGCTGGCTGCCAACACGCTCTTCATCCTGGCTTTCGCGCCCAGCCAACATGCCCTTTTCCTGCTGGTCATGATGACGCTGCAACTGGCGATCGTCGGCGTCCTCAAGCGCTACTTCGTTAAAGAGTTGGAAATCAGCCAGGGCTTTCAGGACTATGCGGCTGAGCAAATGCGCGCCGCCCGCGAAAGCCGCGCCAAACTGGTGCTAATCACCAAGCAGTTGCAGGAAACGCAGGAACGCCTGCGCGTCACCAACAAGAAGTTGGAAATCGCCTTTGAACAAGCCGAGGAATCCCGCCAACTCAAGGCGCGTTTCGCGGCCAACGTCAGCCACGAGCTGCGCACGCCCATCAACCTCATCGTTGGCTTCAGCGAAGTGATGATCCTGGCGCCGGAACTCTACGATCAGCCGCTGCCGTCCAGCTATCGCGCCGATGTGCACGCCGTCTATCGCAACGCCAAACACCTGCAAAACCTCATCGACGACGTGCTTGATATCTCCCAACTGGAAGCGCGGCACCTGGCTATCGTCAAACAGAAAGCCAGCCTGGGCGACTGCGCGCGCGAATCCGCCAATATGGTCGCGGATTTGATCGAGAAAAAGGGGCTGGGCTTCCAACTGGATATCCCCGACGACCTGCCGGACCTGTGGTTCGATCCCGTCCGCATCCGCCAGATATTGCTGAATCTGCTGGTCAACGCCACGCGCTTCACCAGCCAAGGCGGCATCACAATTGCCATAACTGTCGAAGTGGACCAAGTTGTCACCAGCGTCATTGATACCGGCATCGGTTTGAGCGGCGACGATATAAAGCGCGTCTTCGAGGAGTTCTATCAAGTCGAGGGCGGCGCGCCTTTCGCCGACAAAGGCTCTGGCTTGGGGCTGACACTCAGCCGCGAACTCATTCGCTTGCACGGCGGAGAAATGAGCGCCGGCGTCGCGGGCGAGGGCAGCCGCTTTTCCTTCTCGCTGCCGACCACCAGCAACCTGGTCTCCCAGATGCCCGTCTGGGACCAGCCCAGCAAGGCAAGCAGCGCTGAAAAGCGCGTCCTGGTCGTGGACGACGATGAAGCGATCACGACATTTTTCACGCGTTATCTGAAGGCGCATAATGTCGTCGCCTGCAATAGCGAAGCTCAGGCATTGCGAAACATCGCCGAGTTCGAGCCGGACCTGCTGCTGCTGGCGCGGGATCACAATTATCAACGCCTGCAAAAGCGCATCGACGCGCTTGATCTTGCGCTGAACGTAATCACTTTGCCCATGCCCAGCGGCCGCGCAGCCATCCGACAGCGCGGCGTCAGCGATTACCTGGTCAAGCCGGTTTCCCGCGAAACGCTGCGGAAAGCGCTGGCGCGCTACGGCGAAGCGGCGCGTTCAATCATGATCATCGACGATAACCGCGACATCGTGCGCCTCTTCACCCAGACGCTGCGCAGCCTTGATGAGCGCTACCGCGTGCGAGCGGCTTATGGCGGCGCCGACGGCATCGCCATGATGGAACGCGAACCGCCCGACCTGCTGATGCTCGATGTGCTGATGCCCGGCATGGACGGATTCGCCGTGATCGAAGCCATGCGCGGCGCGCCCAAGCTGCGTGATATCCCCGTCATTCTGGTATCAGCCAAAGGCGCCAGCGAATCAATCACGCCGAACATATACGGCGATATAACACTCGCGCGCAAGGGCGGCTATTCACCGATCGAATTGCTCGGCAGCGTTCAGGCGCTTATCGACAGCATCCCGCAAGCGGCGAACCTGGAACTGGCGCCGACGCCGAGCGGGTCCGCGCGGTCCTTAAATGGAGGGAGCAAGATCCGATGACCTTTCGATTGGGCTTAGAAGTCTTTCTGGAAGAGACCGCCGACAGTTTGGCTGGGCTGCGACTGGGGCTTGTGGCTTGCCCCAGCAGCGTCGACAGCGCATTGCGCAGCAGCGTCGAGCGCCTGTATCGACATGCCGCCCTGGACCTGGTCGCGCTATTTGGTCCCGAACACGGGCTGCGCGGCGAGGCCCAAGCCGGCGTTCCTGTTAAGACTTATCAGGATGCCTTGACCGGACTGCCCGTCCACAGCCTGTACGGCGACAGCCGCCGCCCCAGCCCCGATATGCTGCGCGGCATCGACGCCGTCATCATCGACTTGCAGGACGGCGGCCTGCGCTTCTATACATTTTTGGCGACCGCGCTCTATGTCATGGAAGCCGCGGCCGCGGCGGGCTGCCAGGTCATCTTGCTCGATCGACCCGCGCCCATAACCGGCGCCCGCGTCGAAGGACCGGTGCTGGATGCCGATTTCGCCTCCTTTGTGGGACCTTATCCCATGCCCATCCGCTATGGCATGACCATCGGCGAAATGGCGCGACTGGCAAATACCGAATACGGCATCAACTGTGATCTGACGGTGATAGCGCTGGCTGGCTGGACGCGCGACATGTGGTTCGATGACACTGGCTTGCCCTTCGTGCCCCCATCGCCCAATCTGCCCACGCTGGACGCCATGACCCTTTATCCCGGCGCCTGCTTGATTGAAGGCACAAACCTGTCAGAGGGCCGCGGCAGCACTAAGCCCTTCGAATACATCGGCGCGCCCTGGATCGATGCCCTGCGCCTGGCCGATCAACTAAACGAGTTGGAACTGGACGGCGCGCGCTTTCGGCCCGTTTACTTCGTGCCGACCTTTAGCAAATACCAGGGCGAGCTATGCGCGGGCTTGCACATCTGCGTGACCGACCGAGAAATCTTCCAGCCCGTCACGATGATCCTGCATTTGCTGGAAGCGCTGATTGCGAATTATCCGCAGGACTTCGCCTGGCGCGCGCCTTGGGCGGCCGGGTCAAAAGCGCCGATTGATTTGCTCTGCGGCGGGACTGCAGTGCGCGAAGACCTGGACGCGCGCCGCCCGGTTGAGGAACTGATCGCGTCCTGGCAGCCGGGAATCGTGGGATTCTTGGGGACGCGGCAGGGATATCTGTTATACTAGGTGCTGTGACAGGTTTATAATCGTCAGTTCAATTTCGTAAATCGGGAGGATTTGATGTCAATTAAACGCTTCGTTCTAGTATTCTGGAGTCTTGCGCTGATACTGACCTTCGGCGCCGCGACAATGGCGCAAGACACCACCCTGACCATGCTGACGCACTGGGGCGCCGAGGATCAGCTGGCGGCGCAGCAAGTCATCATAGACGCCTACATGGAAAGCAATCCCGATGTCGCCATTGAACTGGTCACCGTCGATTTCGGCGAGCTGCGCACCAAGATCATCACGGGCCGCACGGCCGGCATCAGCGCCGATGTCTATCATTTCTACCACCTCTGGCTGCCCGACTTCGTCAATAGCGGGGTCCTGGCAGAGCCGCCACAGAACGCGCTGGACTTCATCAACGACAACGTCGCCCAAGGCACGATCGACGCCGTCAGCACCTCCGATGGCCAGACCTGGGGTTATCCCACCGAGGTCAATCCCTACTTGCTGGTCTATAACAAGCGCCTGCTGGCAGAGGCTGGGTATGACGCGCCGCCAGCCAATTGGGACGAACTTAAAGAAATCGCCGCCGCCATCACGCAAGTTGATGACACCGGCGCCATCAGCCAAGTCGGCTTGGGCGTCATGCCCGGTTGGGATTCCGGTATCGTGCATCCCTTCAGCGCCCTGCTCTTTTCCAACGGCGGCGAATACCTCAGCGCAGACCGCACGGTGGCTGAGTTCAACAGCCCACAGGGCGTCGAGACGCTGCAACTTTACGCTGATCTGGTGGCAAACGGCGGCGCCGACCCCAGCATCAACGGCTTGGGCAATTTCCCCAGCGGCACAGTCGGCATGGTCATCATGGCGCCTTGGTGGCGGGCAACGCTGCGCGCGGCTGAGGGCGTCGACTTCGATACGGAAGTGGGCGTTGCCGAGATTCCCGTCGGTCCCAGCGGCGACGCGCCGTCCAGCATCGCCTATACCTGGCTCTTCGCCGTCGATTCCAATTCGCCCAACAAAGTAGCCGCTTGGGATTTCGTGCATTGGATGAATGCCGAACACAACGAAGGCGACGGATCAGCGATTGGCGATTTCCTGGTCAACACCCTGGGCGCGATCCCCAGCTTTGACCACGATCAAGCCGCCTTCGCCGAATCCATGAGCGATCACTATGTCTCAGCCTTTGTCGATGCCTCGGCTTATGCGCGGCCCGAGCAAATCGTCGCCGGCGGTCAAGAGATCAAGACCCTGCTGCAAGTCGAGATTGAAGCGGTTCTGGCTGGCATGACGACGCCGGAAGACGCTCTGGCTTCGGTAGAAGAGCAAGCCAACGCCATCCTGGAAGAACAGCGCATGATGGCTGAGGAATAGCCCAGCGCCTTACTATCTTGCATCGGATCCTTGCGCTCCAATCAACTCATGAACCTATTGCAACCCTGCTGTCCCCCTCTTCATCGTTTTGAAGAGGGGGATTAGACAAGCCATCTGATGTCATCCTCTGTAATGAAGTCAGCCTGGTGGCTGCCCGACATTCCCAAAAGCGCGGTTTTGCGCCGGCGCATGCTCTGGGCTTATGTCTTCGTCGCCGCGCCCATCATCGCCTTGTTGGTATTCCTGGCTGGTCCGATTCTGTTCTCCGGCTGGGTCAGCCTGCACCGCTGGGACATGCTTTCGCCGGTCAGCGAGATGCCTTGGCGCGGCTTGCAGAATTACGTCTTCTTGCTGACCCGGGACACTATCTTCATCAAGGCATTGGGCAATACATTCCTCTTTGCCATCGGCGGCGTCGGCGCCAATTGCATACTGGGATTGGGTTTCGCCCTGCTGCTTAACAGCCGCATCCGCGGGCGGACCGTCTGGCGCGTGCTCTATTTCATGCCGGTCATCACCGCGCCGCTGGCCTTGGCTGTCATGTTCTCCTTCATTTTCGACCGCAACTACGGCGTCGTGAACCACATCATCACCGCTTTGGGCTTGCCGCGGCAGCCCTTTCTCAGCGGACCCGATCAAGCGCTGATGACGCTCATCTTTATCGCCATCTATCAATACGTCGGATACTATATCGTCATTTTTCTGGCGGGCTTGCAGGGGATCCCGCAGGACTATTACGATGCCGCCCAAGTCGATGGCGCTGGCAACTGGCAGGAGTTTATTTTCATCACGCTGCCCTTGCTGCGCCCGGTGATGCTCTTCGTGGTGGTCACCAATACCATCGGCGCGCTGCAAGTCTTTGACCTGGTTTTCGCTACCACCGGCGGCGCGCCCGCCAACAGTTCCATGACCGTCGTCCTGCACATGTACAACACCGCCTTCAAGTTCTCGCGCATGGGGAGAGCCTCCGCCATGGCTTTCATCCTTTTCGCCATCATCATGCTGATCACTGTCATGCAGGTGCGGCTCTTGCGCGATCGCGCTGATCAGGAGTGATGGCGCTCATGAGCAGGGACGAAAAGAGCTTGTTACAAAGCGCCGGCAGCGCGCTGAAGTATCTTGTGCTGGTTGGCGGCGCTTTTCTCATGGTATTTCCCTTCATCTGGATGATTATCGCCTCGTTGATGACCGCGGGCGAAATCCAGATGCGGCCGCCGGTCTGGCTGCCCGCTACGCCCCAATTCAGCAACTATAGCGAGCTGGCGGAATCGATTCCCATTGCTCGGCTCTATTTCAACAGCCTGTTCACCTCCGGCGTCATCGTTCTTGGCGTCTTGCTCAGCAGCTCGCTGGCTGGCTTTGCCTTCGCCAAATATCGCTTCCCCGGTCGCGAATTGCTCTTTTACTTGATACTTGCCACCATGATGATTCCCTTCTTCGTCACACTGATACCGGTCTTTTTCATCGTGCGCCAACTGGGCTGGATCGATACCTATCAGGGTCTGGTCGTGCCGGGGCTCACCTCGGCTTATGGCATCTTCCTCATGCGCCAATTCATGGTCACCGTCCCCGACGAATTGATCGACGCCGCGCGCATCGACGGCGCTTCCGAACCCATGATCTACTGGCGCATCGTCATTCCGCTGGTCAAGCCGGCCTTGGCGACGCTGGGCACCTTCACCTTCATCGGCGCTTGGAACAACTTCTTGTGGCCCCTGCTGGTGCTTAACAGCCGCGAACTCTTCACCCTGCCCTTGGGCATCAACTCGCTGCGCAGCCTCTACGCCGACAACACCAACCTGCTGATGGCGGGCACCGCCGTCGCAGTACTGCCGATGCTGCTGCTCTTTGTCTTCTTGCAGCGTTATTTCATCAAGGGCATCGCGCTCACAGGATTGAAAGGATAGACTTTAGCCATGCGTATTCGACCCTATCAAGGACGCGACGAAGCGGAACTGCTTGATGTTTGGCGGCGCGCCATGACCCATGATCGCATCAGCGCAGACTTGTTTCGCACACAAGTCCTGCTTGATCCTAATTTTCATCCCGACAATCTGCCGGTCGCCATCGTCGACGGGCGCGTCGTGGGCTTTGTCCTGTGCCTGACCCGCCAGGTCCCCTATTTTCTGCAGGGTCTGGACGAAGCCGAAGCCTGGATCACCGCCTTCGGCGTGCATCCCGCTTATCGCCGACAAGGCATCGGCAGCGCCTTATTCGACGCCGTCACCAGCAAACTGCGCGCGCAGCAGCGCAAAATCGTCGACATCTCGCCTTATGTGCCGAATTACTTCGTGCCCGGCGTCGACACCCGCGCCTATCCGGACACGATCCGCTTCTTGCAAGAACGCATAGGCTTTGTCACGCTTTATCAAGCCATCAGCATGGGCGCGGACCTGACTGATTTTCAGATACCGCCGCAGGTCCAAGCGCGGATTGATGACGCCGAAGCGGAGGCCGGCTTGATCATTCGTCCTATTGAGCCGGCTGATATCCCCGACCTGATGCCATTTCTCATTGAACATTTCGGCTGGGACTGGTTCCGCTTCGCACAGAGCTACTTGCTGGAATATTTTGGCGATAGCCCGCATCGCATCTGCTTTCTCATCGCGCGGGAAAAAGGCGAGGTGGTGGGTTTCTGTCAGCAGCGCAACGAACGCTTCGGACCCTTCGGCGTCCGGCCCGATTGCCGCAACCGCGGCATTGGCCGCATGCTGCTCTTCAAATGCCTGGAGATAATGAACGCCAAGCAGGTCTTTTACGCTTACTTCCTCTGGACGGACGAAGAAGCCGCCCGTTTGTATTCGCTGGCGAACTTCAAGCGCCGCCGCGAATTCGCCGTGATGCGTAAAAGCCTCTGAAATTGAAGCAAGGAGAAGAATAATGGCTGGACATTTGATGGTCGTAGGCGGGCATATTTCCGATGCCGAAAACATGGCGGGCGCCGTCATGCTCAAGCACAAAAAAGCCGGCTGGCATATCAGCATCGTGCACGCCACCACCGGCGAAAAAGGGCACCCCAGGCTCAGCGCCCAGGACTATCTCAAAATGCGCCTGGCTGACGCCCATGCCTCGGCCGAGTTCATCGGCGCAAATATGGAACTGATGCCCTACGGCGATGGCGAGCTGCCCGTCAACGACGAATCAATCTGGATCATGGCTGATCTGATTCGCAAATATCAGCCGACGGTCATCATCACGCACTGGAAAGGCAGCTTCCATATCGACCACAACAATACCCACGACGTCGTCACGGCTGCGCTCTTCCGCGCTGGTTTGCCCGCTTTCGAGCGCGAATACCCCGCCCACTCGCCGCAAGCCCTGCTCTTTTCTGAAAACTGGGAAGATATGGAAGGCTACCATGCCGACATCTACCTGGATGTCAGCGACGTCTTTGACGATTATCTCGCCCTTTTGAAGACACATGCCCTCATGCGCGAAAGCTATTCCAGCTTCCGCTATTGGGATTATTACAAGGCGCTGGGCGAAGCGCGCGGCGCCCTCGGCGGCTACGACCGCGCCGTCACTTTGATGCGCCCGCGCAGTCTCTATTCCTTCGAGCGGCAGCCGGGCTTGCTGATAAATAACTAAGGCGCGGGAGCGGACGAGCCTAGCCCGTCCACTCCCGCAAGACCGCCAGGAAGGCGTCGCGCGACGGCGGCTTCTTGATATAGCCATCGGCGCCCAGGGAGGCCGCCAGGTCTTCCATCTCCAGCACCGAGCAAATCAGCACCGGGATACGCTCGGTCAGGGGATGGTTCTTGTAAGTTTGCAAGAGCTGCCAGCCGTCCTTTTCGGGCAGCATGATGTCCAGGATAATGCAAGCCAGCGGCGTCTGCCGCGCGATCGCGAGCGCATCTTGCTCGTCTTGGGCGGACAAGAGTTGATAGGGCAAGTTCGCTAGGTAGCGCTTGAAGAGACTGATGGTATCAGGATTGTCATCCACGATCAGAATCTTGTGAACTGCCTGGTCAAAGCGCAAAATAATTCGCGCGCGTCCTTCACCGTCCACGCTGGCGCGGAAATCGGCATTCAGCCGTTTTTTCAACTCGCGGAAGGTCGCCTCCGTTCCCATAGCGTCCAGGAAAGCCGCATAGTCCAGCAGCAGGTCGTCGCAGCAAAGCTCAATGGACGGCTCGCCGGCGCGGGCGCGCAAAGCGATTTTGATGATGCCATCCCTGTTCGTCGAATCGATCAATCGATTCAGGATCAAGATGAAGAATTGGCGGAAAACCGGCAGCGCGACATGCAGCGCAATCTCGTCCCGAGCCTCCGCCAGGCTCAAGGACAGGCTCTTTTGCCGCGCGATCACCCGGGTCGCTTGGATCGCCGACAAGATCACTTCCGTCGGATCAAATGCTTGGTTGCGGGCAGCGAACTGCAGATAATCCAGTTCTTGGATCAAGCTCGACGGCGCGTCCGGCGGCAAGGCGGCGTCGGCGTAATGCCGGTCCCAGATGATGCGGCTGATGGTCTGGATCGCCCGCTGATGCTCCCGATAGTATTGCCGCTCGCTCAAAGCCAATTGGCTGAGTATTTCGTTCGTCGGCTGCTCCTCCACATAGCGCAAGAGCAGAATATGATAGAGCCGGTTCTGCCGCGATGTCAGCTGGGCGCTTGTCTCCGACTGCATATCTTCAATCGCGGTCAAAACCAGTTGCCGCGCCGTCTGCGCGCGATCGCCGCCCGGCGAGCCCGCAGCCAATTGCCGCGCCACCGGGTTATCGATCAGCTTCAGATAGTCGTACAAGTTGACCAGCAGATCGCGTATATTGTCTTCAAAGTCTTCTGGATAGGTCGTCAGCGCCATTTTGCCGCCTGTCATGGCAGTATTTTGGCAGGAATCCGCCAGTTCTTTCGCGTTAAACTGGAATAGGGTAAGTTCAAATATATCAGAGGATGACCCTTCGCATCAACCAAGGCTCTTGCCAGGCGCGTCTTGCCGCGTTTGTCTTGAGCAACGGAAGCGAAACTGCGTCAACGTGGAATTTCTGGCTTTTCTCATGCCCTAAGAACGGCGAGTTAAGGAATGGAGGCGCCGATAAGCAATGGATGATTCTCAATTCCGTAAACCTATTGTATTAGATACGAGGTGTAAAAATGCTACGTTCAGTCAAATTGTTCGCGTTGCTTCGCGTTGCTTCGCGTTGCTTTTCCCTTATCATCCTGCTGTTGGCGACCACCGCCCTAGCGCAGGATGACGGACTGAAGCTCACCGGCTGGCCCTACGAAGTCGATGTCGTGACCGAGAACCTGGGCAGATTCACCGAGCAGTCGGGCCACGACGCCGCCTTCTTGCCTTTCCCCAGCAACGAATACCGCGACAAGATGGTCGCCAGTTTTGTGGCTGGTACCGAATTTGACGTCGCTTACGTCCGCGACAGCTACCTGGCGGAATGGGCGGCAGCCGGCTGGATCCTGCCGAT
This sequence comes from Phototrophicaceae bacterium, assembly GCA_965232245.1. GTDB lineage: Bacteria > Chloroflexota > Anaerolineae > Aggregatilineales > Phototrophicaceae > UBA6055. The sequence goes on from CBDDPG010000002.1 coordinate 608,022, forward strand.
AACGGGCATGCCCGGCGCCGACGAGCTGCTGGCGGACCTGCCTGCGGGCATCATCGAGCAGATGTCTTATGAAGGCGAAGTTTATGGCTTGCCCTATTACTCCGGCGTTCAGACAATGGCTTACAATGCCGCCCACCTGGAAGCGGCCGGCGTCGACGGTCCGCCCGCAACCTGGGACGAAATGCTCGAACAGGCTCAAATGATTAAAGACGCGGGAGTCGTCGATTACCCCATCCTGATGCAGTTGCGCAGCGGCGAAAACTACCTCCTGCGCGAATGGGAAACGCTCACTGCCTCCCGCGGCGGCAAACTCTTCGATGACGACTTCAACCCGCTCTTCCACGAAGAAGGCAGCGCGGCTTGGGAAGCCTTGGATTGGCTGACCGAAGGGCTTGACGCCGGTCTGATCGACCCAGCCTCGATCACCGACGACGACGGCACCCTGCTCATGGCGGCTGGCACCACCTCCTTCATGACCACCACCGACTACACGCTCAAAGCCATGAACGATCCCGAACAATCCAATGCCGCCGGCGATATCAAGAACGCCCTCGTGCCCGGCGCCGACGAAGTCCGCAGCGGCACCTGGGGTTATGTGCGCCTCTACTCCATCACCAACAACGCCCAGGATAAAGAAGCCGCTTGGCAACTCGTGCAATTCCTCGGCGGCAAAGACGCCACCGGCGAATACTTTGTGCCAAAACGCTGGGCGCTGGAATTCGGCTTGGGCTTCTCCCCGGCTCCGCTCTATGAAGATGAAGAAGTGCGCAACTCCATCTCCGGCTGGATTGATCCCGACCTGCTCAGCGAGCAATCCGAATACGCCATCTCTCGCCCCTATCGCTTCGTGCCTTTCTTCTCCGATTGGGAGATCGGCAGTTGGGGTCCGCTGCAAGCCGCCATCCTAGGCGACGCTGACAAAGGCGAAGTCCTGAATGAGCTAGCTGAAGAATGGCTCGAACTGAAAGAAGACTGGGGCTACTAAGCCCGTCACGGTTGATTTGCGGGCGACCCGGCGCTAAGCCTAGAGGTCGCCCCTACAATTTCGTTTTGATATCGTGCAAGGTAGGGGCGTAGGACCCGCAAACACAGACCGTCAGCCGCCTCTACCGCCGTCTCTTTTTGTGGAAATCAGACGTGAAAGCACTGGCTATGCTTGGGAACACTCCCTTTCACCGTTGCTACGCTGCGGAGCGGACACCTTTGAAAATCATGCAGATCTCAAAGCCAAGCCCACCCCCCAGCCCCCTCCCCGAAGCATCGGAGAGGGGGAGCGCGCTGGAAGAATATGGTTTTTTTCATCTAATTCCTGGGATATCGGGCGTGATTTTTGGAATTTCATTGTTGAGTCACCCTTCCCCAAAGCTTTGGGATGCTCGCCATAGAGATGGCGAGGGGGCCGGGGATGGGGTTGAAAAAAACATATCCTCTCCTCAGCTCAGGTGGGGGACAGCGTTGCCATGACCTTGAAACCCGTCAGCTCTCGCAAGGAAATGTCCCAGGGCATGCTCGCGGTCTTTTTCAGCGCGCCAGCCGTCTTGATCATCGCCGCCACCATCCTCGTCCCCTTCGGCATGGCGGTTTTCCTCAGCCTGCACAACTGGAACCTGAAACGCCCCGGGCGCGAGCGCTTCATCGGCTTGGAGAACTACACCGACTGGCTCACCGACAGTGATTTTTGGGATGTTTCCCCCCACACAGGTGGGGGGAGCTTGGAAGGGGGGACAGCGTTGCCATGACCTTGAAACCCGTAAGCTCTCGCAAGGAAATGTCCCAGGGCCTGCTCGCGGTCTTTTTCAGCGCGCCAGCCGTCTTGATCATCGCCGCCACTATCCTCGTCCCCTTCGGCATGGCGGTTTTCCTCAGCCTCCACAACTGGAACCTGGAACGCCCCGGGCGCGAACGCTTCATCGGCTGGGATGTTTCCCCCCACACAGGTGGGGGGAGCTTGGAAGGGGGGACAGCGTTGCCATGACCTTGAAACCCGTCAGCTCGCGCAAGGAAATGTCCCAGGGCCTGCTCGCGGTCTTTTTCAGCGCGCCAGCCGTCTTGATCATCGCCGCCACTATCCTCGTCCCCTTCGGCATGGCCGTCTTCCTCAGCCTGCACAACTGGAACCTGAAACGCCCCGGGCGCGAGCGCTTCATCGGCTTGGAGAACTACACCGACTGGCTCACCGACAGTGATTTTTGGGAACCCCTGCGCACCACCTTCACTTTCGCAATTGGAGCCGTCCTGGTCATTATCATCGTCTCCCTGCTCATCGCCCTCCTGCTCAATGAGAAGTTCCCCGGGCGCGGCATCATACGCGCGCTACTGCTCGTTCCCTGGGCGATTCCCTCCGTCGTCAACGCCCTACTCTGGAAGTGGCTGCTCAATCCGCAATATGGCTTGGTGAACGCCGTCTTCTTCGAGCTCGGCATCATCACCGAATACCAGAATGTGCTGGGCAGCATGCCCAGCGTCATGATCTGGCTGGTCATCGCCTATTCCTGGATTCATATCCCGCTGGCGACTTTGCTCTTGCTTTCGGGCTTACAGACCATCCCCAGCGATATCTACGAATCCGCCATCGTCGACGGCGCGGGTCTATGGCAGCGCTTCACTCAAATCACCCTGCCCCTGCTGCGCCCGATGCTGTCCATCGTCATCATCTTCGAGATGATCTTCGCCCTGAAAGTCTTCGATATCATCTTCGTGCTGACCGCCGGCGGACCGGCTGACGCGACGAACGTACTCGGCTGGACGATCTATACCGAGACCTTCCGCAAGCTCGATTTTGGCGCGGGCAGCTCTATCGCCATGCTGCTGGGCGCGATTACACTGGCGCTGGCTATCCTCTTCTATGTCTTCCTAGACAAGGGGGTGGAGCGATAATGAAATCGCGCGCGCGCTTCCGCCTCGCTGTCATCTATATCGGCGCGGCCATCGTTATGCTGGGCACGGTTGGACCTTTTCTCTGGCTGGTCAGCTCCAGCTTCCAGTACGAGCGCCAACTGTTGAACCGCCCGCCGCAATGGCTGCCCAACCCCATCGTGCTCGACAGCTACCGCGAGATCTTCGAGGGCGCCATCTTGGGCGAAGAATCGGGCGTGCCCTATCAATCGCGCATCTTCCTGCGCTCCTTCGCCAACAGCTTCTTCGTGGCCGGCAGCGTCGCCGTGATCGCTGTCATGGCTGGCGCTTATGCCGCCTATCCGCTGGCGCGCTTGGACTTCCGCGGCCGCAGCACCCTGCTCTTTGGCATCCTCGCCAGCCGCCTGATCCCCGCGCTTTCGCTGGCAATTCCCATTGTGCTGGTCGCCAAGCAAATCGGCATGAGCGACAAAATCGTTTCCTTGGTCTTCATCAACCTGTCATTCATCCTGCCATACGTGATATGGCTGCTGCAATCTTATTTCAAAAGCATCCCCATGGAGCTGGAAGACGCGGGCCGCATCGACGGCTGCAGCCGTCTGCAAGTCGTGCACAAGATCATCTTGCCGCTTTCCTTGCCCGGCTTGACCTCCGCCGCCATCCTCGCTTTCCTGCTCACCTGGGGCGAGTTTCTCTTTGCCTTGCTCTTGTCGGAATCGCCAAGTTCCTATACCAGCACCGTCGTCGTCTCCCTCTTCGCCACCGATGTCGACGTCAGCTTCGTCAGCATCATCACAGCCGGCGTGATTTCGGTGATCCCGCCGATTGCCTTCGCCTTGATCTTCCAGCGCTTCATCATCAGCGGCTTGCTGTCCGGCTCGCTCAAGGGCTGAGGCGCGTCCGCCCAATAGTTCACAGCGGTTTCGGGCGATTTGATGAATCACCCCTACAGCCCCTGTTTGCATTTGACAACAGCATACAGATCATTGCATAAGATTGGCGAATTCATCCGCGCAGGTCTATCATTACGCTATGCCAACTAACATGGAGCCTATCAATGAATGCGAGATTATTTGCCACCCTGACAGCAGCCTTTTTTCTCTGCGCTGTGGCGGCGGCGCAGGTTGACAACTGCTGTTTCGTCGATCGGCAATGCAGCAGCGATCAGGAATGGACGGACGGCTATAACGCCTTTCAGAACGGGCAATGCGCCGCGCCTGCTCAATCTCAGTCGGAGGCGCCGGCCCAAACTCACGTGTCATCTCAAATTGACAATTGCTGCTTCGTCGACAGGCAATGCAACAGCGACGCCGACTGGACGGACGGCTATCATGCCTACCAGAACGGGCAATGCGCCGCGCCGGCGCAATCTCAATCCGGGACAACTCCGCTGCACCAGACAAACGCTGCGGGTCCGATTGACAATTGCTGTTTGGCTGGATGGCACTGCGTCACTGACAGGGAGTGGCAAAACGGGCGATGGGCTTTTGCGAACAATGTATGCGTTCATCCTTCACCTGCTGAAGCTCGTCCAGATCAAGCGCCCAGTTGCTGCAATCATGGCTGGAATTGTACTTTCGACTTTGACTGGATAGCGGGGAGATGGCATCTTGAAGCGGGTGGCATTGAATCCTGCGGTCCACCCATACAAGAGATTGTCGATGGCGTGATAATTGAAGGTTCAAGGTCATTTGTTGACCGTGTGAAACAGGCGATGGCTCTGATTAAGAGAAGATCGCCGGAATGGTATGCCTACTCTATCACCGCTGCTCGCAAGATCCGCGAGGGTTTAAGTTCGGGTACACTGCAGCAATCTTGGAATATAACTCGTTTTCACACATTCGACTTACATTGGCTCGCCGCTGTCATTGTGCACGAAAACTGTCATCTGCAAAGATGGCTGGTCTGGGTGTGGCGCGATTATGAAGCGGAATACCTCGCCGAAGAGGCTGTATGCGACACAGTAGCAATTAATGCGCTTAAAGTAATAGCCCCAGGCGCACACTATTCCCGCCATCGAATCGAAGATTTCTTAAGTCTTGGACTCGACTATGATGTTCATGCCGGCGCCCAAAGAGAATGGGAAAGAGCAAAGAAAATCTATTCGGCAACTAACTGAACTGAAGCTGCCCCATGCCCCTGGACATGCTCACAATAGGCGAGGCGCTGGTCGAAGTCATGCGCACGGACATCGACCAGCCGCTGAGCCAGCCCGGTCCCTTCGTCGGTCCTTACCCCAGCGGCGCGCCCTTCATCTTCGCCGTATCCGCCGCCCGCCTGGGCATGAAGACCGCCGCCATCGGCACGGTCGGGCAGGACGCCTTTGGCGATTGCCTGCGCGATCAATTGCTCGCCGATGGCATTTCCGTCAAGGGCTTGAAGCGCAGCGCGGAGCAAGCGACCGGCGTCGCCTTCGTCGCTTATAAAGCCGATGGTTCGCGCGATTTCGTTTTCAGCCTGGGCGCCGGCGGGCATCTCGACCGCGACATGCTTGATGCCGAGCTTTTCGCCGGGCTGCGCTGCTTCCATCTCATGGGCTCGACCCTGTCAATGAGCCAGAAAGCGCTTGAGGTCTGCCGCCAAGGGCTGGAAATGGCGCAGGCCGCGGGCGCGCTGATTAGCTTCGACCCCAACCTGCGCCCGGAAATGATGCCGCCCGAACAGGCGCGTGGCGCATTCGCGCCTTTCATCGCCGCCGCCGATATCCTCATGCCAACGGAAGCTGAGTTGCTTCAGCTCACGGGGTCTAGCGCGCTTGATGAAGCGATTGATCGATTGCTGACGGGGCGGCCGGGGCGCGTCATCGCCGTCACGCGTGGCGCGGCTGGCTGCTCCGTTTACACTGCCGACGGTCGGATTGACGCCCCCGGATTCCCAGTCCAGGAGATTGACGCAACCGGGGCCGGCGACTGCTTTGACGCCGGCTTCATCAGCGCGCTATTGGCAGGCGAGACAATGGCGCAAGCCGCCGAACTAGGCAACGCCTGCGGCGCGCTCGCCGTCAGCGCCAAGGGTCCGATGGCTGGCGCGAAATCGCGCGTTGATGTCGAGCGCTTCTTGCAGGCTTACTCTTCGCTACGGGACCATGGGAAATAAAACGCTTGCCAAGGCAAGTTCAATTCGTTATATTCACGGGTACATTAGGGCTAGAAGGAAGCATTATGACACTGGAAGCAAGAGACGCGCAGCGACGAGTTGAAGATCTTCCCGAGGCGCTGAAGTTGACCGATCACGATCAATATGTCGAAGACGTTCGTGTTGGTCTACAAGAAATGCGGGTAGGAAAGACAAGAGATTTCGCGGAAAGTTTGCGGGAAATACGAGCGGAACTAGATCTCCATGGTGATCAGCATAAAAGCTGTTGATAGCTTTCTCGCTCGTCTAAGAAAATTGGCGCGGAAGGACCCCTCGGTATTAGAAGATGTAGACAAATTATCCAGTCAAATCAGACAGGGTGAGTTTCCAGGAAAACTATATCGCCGAGTTGGTGAGGGCGTATATCAGGTAAGATTGCCAAACCGTTCAGCTAAGCGCGGCAAAAGCGCCGGGTTCCGCGTTTTGTACCATGTCCGCGACAGCAGTACCGTAACCCTTATCGCTATCTGCTTGCGAAGTAAATGTCACGAACTGACAGAAACTGAAATTCGCAGTCTTTTGCGGGAAGCCAATTCATAGTTAAATCATGGCGGCGTTTCTCGGTGGGGCTGTGGACGTTTCAGTCGAGCGCTTCTTGCAGGCTCAGCGATGCGCTTGAAACAGATCGCGCGTGGCATGGCCGCTATCAATCCGCCAGTTAAGCAGCCTATCCAGCAGCGACCGCTTGACATGGACCAGTTCCGCGTCATCCCAGAGGTTCTTGAGCTCGCCGGGATCCGCAGCCAAGTCAAATAGCTGCCCATAGTCCTGATCGAGAAAATGCACCAGCTTCCAGCGCTCGTCCCGGATCATCGTCATATACGGTCCGTGATATACGCCGTCGGGCGGATGTTCGGCATAGACATAATCGCGCCCCTGCCAGTCTTCGCCGCGCAGAGCTGGCAGCAGCGACACAGTCTGCATATCCTCGCGCGGCGTCACATTTGCCAACTCCAGTATCGTCTGGCCGATGTCCATCCACTGGCAGAGCCCAGCCACCCGCGCCCCGCCCCGGAAGCGCCCGGGCGACCAGAAGATGGCCGGCACGCGCGTGATGATGTCGTACATCGTCCACTTCTGGATATGCCCGTGATCGCCCAGGCAATCGCCATGATCGCTGGTGAAGATGACAACGCTGTTTTCCAGGTAACCCTGCTCCTCCAGCGCAGCCATGATCTGCCCGACCTGCTTGTCGATCATGCTCACGTTGGCCGCGTAATAGGCGCGCAGGCGCTGTAATTGCGCCCGCGTCGGCTGCTCCAGATGCACAACCGAGTCGTGATCGACTTCCATATTGTGACGGCGCAGCTCTTGGAAGGGTGGTGGCTGGCCGTCTATTTCCGCCTGCGTCACCTGTGGCAGCGGCAGGTCGCGGTCGATGTATTCTGCGGCGGCGGCGGGCGTCGGATCATAAGGCGGGTGCGGACCGGGGAAGCCGATCTGCAGGAAGAGCGGCTCGGCTTTGGGGAAGCTGCGCAGCCACCATTGCGCCAGCCCGCCAACGAAGTTATCCGATTGCGTTTCGGCGGGCAAATCCCAGGTGAAAGCGCCCATACGCTCGCGATAGTCCTCTCGCTGCCGATACAGCGCCCGCTGCTGCTTGACCAAGCCGCGCGCCGCCAGCGCCTTGTCCCATTCGTCGAAGTAATAGCGCCCTTCCAGATAGCGGTCTTTGTTTTCCACCACGAAGCGCTGGTGGAAGCCCATTGGCGCCTCGAATGGCTTGCTGTGCATCTTGCCGATGTTGACGCAGTGATAGCCGGCTTCGTTCAAATCCTTGACCCAGGAGCGCGCCCAGCGATCGGCGTTGCGCATGATGCCCGTGACGTGGGGATAGTAGCCAGTGAACAGGCTGGCGCGGGCTGGCGCGCAAGAGGGCGCGGTGATATGACAGTTGTCGAAGCTGAGGCCTTCGTTGACCAAGCGGTCGAGATTGGGACTGTGCATGTAAGGGAAGCCCAGCGCGTTGATAGTGTCGTAGCGCTGTTGGTCGGTGATGATCAAGATGATATTAGGCTGGGTCATGTTACCCTATCTCTCTAGCGATTGCGCCACTGCCAGTATTCGCTTAGGTTGGTATATGGCATGACAGAATCAATCGAACGCGCCATATCCGATGTCAGATAATTCATCCAGTAATCATCAAATACTTTTTCCCCCTCAGATGCAAAAACTCCTTCTCCGTTGACGAGCGCATCAATGACATTGACTGAACCAATGCTTTTGGTGTTGCCGCTACCCGGTCTATCAGTTGCCAGTTTCCATTTTTCTTGTAACAAAAAAACAAAATCACGCGCGACTGACTGAATATTTTGTAAGTCTGTAAGTTTATATATGCTGCGCTCGTCAATTTCGACAGCGCTTCGTGAATAGATAATGCCAAGGACATAATGATGTTCATACTCCTGGTAAGGAAATGAAATGTTCTTGGTCGAATCGCGCTGTCGAAAATATCCTGTGAATGCTCCCAACGTAAACCCGCTAACTCGATTAGCGCTAACTCGATAAGTTGATTTCAAGTCGACTGCTATTTTCTTGCCATCAGTTGCAATAAATGTAATGTCGGGATAATAGTTCTGATGTTTAGTCAAATGCAAAGCATATCCATATTGATGAGCGAATTCATTAAACATAGGAAACAGCATTAGCTCAATTAGCTTCGAGATCACTTTGGTGTCGCTTGAGATGGTATAGATATTTTTCCGCGTATCTATGAATCCCTTGACAACCCAATCTCCGATATCTGTCGCAAGGACAGATTGAAAGCGCGGTAAATTTTCACGCAGCCGCCGCTCGAACTCGGACGTCATTTATCGTCCAATCAATAGTATTTCACTGGACTTTTTGTTTTTTGACAGCGCGTATTGATATTTTCGATAATTTTCAATCCGAACTTCAGATTTGAATCTTTTTAGTAGATTAACCAATTCTGATACCGACGGAATGCCGTCACTACGATAGGATACCACCAGGATGCTGTCGGCATATTTTTCAAAAACACGCTCAAAGGCTCTATAAATTTGGCTCTTGTCCGTCCAAATGTTGGGCGCAGGGAGCAATCGGCGATGCTTTGATCTCATATCAATTCGATCTGGCCAATGTTGATAATCTGTAAGCCCCTCCAGAAAATGATAAAAGTCGCGATAATCGACAGCGGCGCCTTTTTCGGAAATATAGGGTGGATCAAAATATACTAAGTCAAAGTCGCCTTCAATTTCAAAAACATCCTGATTCAAGGCTCGATTGGCTTTGCCATTATCAAATACTGCCTTATTCGCTTCTTCAACAAATTGCCTAAACCACTCTTCAAATGGCCTGTCCCAACTCGTCTTATTTCCAAAAGATCGTTCTACTTCCGCCATACGAATGTAGAGGTTGCGGCGGTGAAACAAATTATAAGGCCTCTTGATGATGCAGGACTGAGCCAGCGCAAAATAGGCTAGCGCCTTTTTATAGACCTCCCTAATACAATGGATATTCGTGATGACCTGGTCAAGCCAACGATTTTCATCATCGGTAAAATAGATATCCGTAAATGTATCGGCAATAAAGCTAGGATAAGAAAAGTTTTGCGGCTTTAGTATCCAATCCACATCAAGATCGCGGAGCTGAGTATCCGAATTTTCAATCAGCGCTCTCCCAATCCAAAAATTAAACTTGAGATAATCATTATATGTTACTTGCTTCTGTTCTTGTTTAAGGCGATAGGCAACGGTACCTGTGCCGCCAAAGGCATCTAAACAAGTCTTAAAGCGATATTGTGAGAGTTTGTCCCATATCCAATTGACTAGTTTCGCTTTGCTGCCTTGGTAGCGAGTGCGGGGAAACCTATGTACGGTTTTGGGAAATAGCGCAAGTTGCTCAGCCATAGTCTTCAGATTCAGATTGTCAGCCGATAATGCCATTATAGCAGAGTGGATAACACAACTGAGCTTTGCGATTCTTGCAGCTTCATTCTCACGCCGCTTTAACTGAATTTCGGATTGCCAATCAGCGCCGGCTGACCATCCCGCAGCACAACCAGCACCCGGAAGCCATCGCGCTCAATCGTGCCATAATCGTGACCGGCCCGCGCTTCCCAAGCCGAAAAGAAGACGAAGTCCTCAGCGCCGATGTTGACTGTGCGATGCGCCCAGTAGGGCGGCACGTAGGCCGCGCTGCCAGCGACCATCTCGATTTCGCTGGTCGCGCCGCTATCCGTTTGCAGCAGCAGGAAACCGCGCCCGGACAAGCCAAAATAGACCTCGCCCTGGTCGCGCCGCGCGTGATAGTGCCCCTTGGTCATGTGATACTCGGCGCCGACGCGCCCAGGCAAGATGCGCGTCGTGCAGTGCGGGATCTGGCCTTCTTCCGCCGGCAGCTCGACGCCTTGCACTTCATAAATCAGACGGTCGCCCTCTTCGGACAAGATTCGCGCCGCCGCCTTCGCATCCGCGTACATCAGGTTCATGTCGCTAAGCCGGCGCTGCAGGGTGTTGCGCTTCGGGGACAATGCCCCTGTGGCGAAGTCAATTTCGGTCTTGAAAGGTTCAATCAAGTTCTTCAGGTCCATCACTTCTCCTGACCATCTTTTGTCTGGTGGACCCGTAAAGCAGCGTCCGCCAATTTTTTTAACACGTCCTGGCATATATCTAGCTCAAAGACTTCGGCGATGACCTGCGTCCAGCCGTGCAAGAAGTAATTCCAGCCGTCCTCAATCGTCAGATGGCGCTCTTCCGCTTGCGCCTCGGCTTGACGCAGGAAGCGGCGCTCGCCGCGGTAGTTCAGCTCCCAAATCACACTATGGCGCGGGAAGCGCGCCCTATCGGTGATTGGCGACCCGGGCCGGTCTTTACCCAAGCCGGTGGCGTTGATCACCAGCGAACCCGCGGGCAATTGGCGCAGCAAAGCGTCGTTCTGGCCCGCGTCGCTGTGCAGATAATAGGCGAATTGCATCGCCGTATCCAGCTTTGCGTGCATTTGGCGGATGGCATCCAAGCGCTCCGGCACAATGTCAACGACCAGGAAACGGCGCGGATGCGCTGCAATGTTGGAACGTTCCGCCATGCTACGGCTGATCGCGGTCGCGGCGCCCCCCGCCCCCAAGCACAGTACATCGCGCTGCTGCCCGACCCAGTGCCCGGGCGCGAGAAACTGATCCAACGCCGAGCCGGAAGCGGCTATGTCTTTGGCGAATCCATTTAAGCGATTCTCAGTTTTTGTGATGCAGGAAACTTCGTCGCAAACCTGCGCATGCACATCAAGGTAGTCAAACATGTCGCGGCAGGCTTGCAGCAAGTCAATTTTATGCGCTGTTACAAGCGCGCCCCGCACGGAAGCATCATCGCGAATTTTCTGTACGAGGAGGCGATAGCTGGCGGTCCCGGCGCGCAAGGGTATATCGCAGCCCTGGATTTTGGCGTCCAACCCGAGGACCCGCGCCCATTGCGGGAAGATCTGCATGATTGAAGATTGCCCGGTGCTGACGCCGATGAAAATGAAAGTCTCAACTGACATGGGTATCGTGACCAATCGGCGACTTCACATCGCCGCGATCTGCTTATGAACCGGCGCTTAGGCAGTGAAAGTTGGTTGAAGCTCGGCTGCATCTTGTCGTAGGCGCGCGCCTCGCCCAGCACATCAATCGACTGCCGTACCTCGGGCAAGACATCGACCGGCAGATTGACCGCGCCCTTCATAATTGCCGCGAAAGGCGACGCATACGATGTCATGTTGCCTGAGTCCCATCTCGTTCAAGAGGCGGCGCGTCGATTGGCAGACGGGGTCCCATCGATCTTCCGGTTTTGTTCCGCCCAGCCTATGTGAGCATATTTGGTAGCGCAAGCATACAGAAGTCGTCGGCTAAATACAAGCAGACTGTCAGATCGACGCTTTTCAGGATATAATCAAAGTGGGCAGTACCCATTTGGCGGCACTTGCCGCCCGAATCCATGGATTCAATATCTTATCCAAAATAGTGATGGAGTACAGTAATGCGTAAACTTTCTCTACTCATTTTGCTCGGTCTGCTGACTGTGTTCGTGGCAGCAGGGGCAAGCGCGCAAGATTTTTCTGGGCAGACTGTCATCGTGGTTACACAGACAGGTTCGGCCATCGGCGGTCCCGTGCTCGACAAAGGACCGATTTGGGAAGAAGCGACTGGCGGCAACATTGAGCTGCAGACATTCGCATTTGGCGAGCTGTTCGAGAAAATCGTGACCGCTCTTTCGACCGGCTCGGGCGATTATGATGTGCTGATTTACGCGGCCGACTGGGCTGGGGACATCATGGCGCCGGGTTATGTGATGGAGATTCCGCCGGAAACGCTTGACGCCATTGAATCCGACGATGTGATTCCGCTATATGCCGACCGCATCACGACATGGGGCGGCGTGCCCTATGCCTTGCCCTACGATGGTGACGCGCACATGCTGTATTACCGCAAGGACTTGGTCGACAACGAGATGTACGCGGCCGACTTCGAGGCGCAATATGGTTATGCCCTGGGCGAGCCTAAAACCTGGACGCAGTACCGCGATATCGCCGAATTCTTCAATGGCATGGAAGTGGATACCGCTGGTTCGATGGCGCCGATCTATGGCGCGTTGGAAGCGCAACGCCGCAACGCGCAGTCTTACTGGGTTTATCTGTCCCGTGCCGCGGGTTATGGCAAGGCGCCCGGCAATCCTTGCTTCTTCTTCAGCTGCGATGACATGACCCCGCAGGTTAACAACCCGGGTTGGGTGCGCGCGCTGGAAGAATACATCGACATCCGCAATGTCGGCGATCCAGAGATGATCAACTACGATGTGGCGGATACACGCACTTTGATGGCGACGGGTACCGCCGTACTCAACCTCGACTGGGGCGATGTCGGCACGATCTCGGTTGACGAAAATGTTTCGCTGGTCAAAGGCGCGGTTGGCTTTGGGCCCCTGCCCGGCGGCGATTCCTACTGGGATTATGAAGCGGGCGAATGGGTGATGGAAGAGAATCCTGCGCCCTTTATCGCCTTCGGGGGTTGGATTATCTCGATCGCGGCGGACAGCGATGTGACCGAAGCGGCGCTTGATTTCGCATCATTCTTGGCCAGCAAGGATGTGGTAAACGAACTGGCGGTAACAGGTGGCACGGGCATCAACCCCAGCCGCTTTAGCCAGTTGGAGGATACCGCGCCTTGGGTCGCGGCCGGCTTTGATGAAGAGAGCGCGTCCGATTACCTCGACGCGATTCAGAATACCATCAACCACCCCAACGCCGTCTTGGACATTCGCATTACCGGTTCGGCTGAATATCTGTCGACGCTGGACGCGGAGATCGCGCGGGCGCTGGCTGGCGAGATCAGCGCGCAAGAGGCGCTGGATAACACTGCGGAATTGTGGAACGCCATCACCGACCGCCTCGGCCGCGAAGTCCAAGCCGAGCAGTACCGTGCAGCCGTCGGCTACATGGGCGATATGTAGACGTTTTCAGCCCCTCCCCAAACCCTATGCCTCCTCAGCCTCCCGTTTTCGGGGGGCTTCCTATCAAAGAGGGAGGGGCTTTCGCCGCAATTTACTCTCGTTAGCCTCAGACTCCCCATCTCTCGTTCTGGGGGATGGGGGCAACCTCTGCATGAGCATCGTCCGCGAAGACAATATCATGAAGCGGGTCTTTCTTAGCCCGGCTGTGGTTATTCTCTTCGTCTTGTCCGTATTCCCGCTCATCTGGTCGCTCGGCATCAGTTTCACGGATATGCAGCGCGGCGGCTCGACCATCGCCCGGCAAGCCGAAGCCGAAGGCATCAGCGACGGCGTCGGCTTTTTGGGCATGGGCTTCGAGCTCACCGGGCGCAACTATCAGCGCTTGATCGGCGATACGCGCCTGCATAGCACCGTGCGAAATACGATGTTCTACGTATTCTTCGGCGTAACGATTCAATACGTGGTCGGATTAGGACTAGCGACCGTGCTCAACCAACCCTTCCGGGGCCGCAACATCGTGCGGGTGATCTTCTTGATGCCGATGATGATTACGCCGGTCGCGGCGGCTTATACCGGGCGCATGTTCTTCGATTCCAACGCGCTGCGCTCGCCGCTGGCGCATTTTCTGAGGCAGCTTTCCAAGACACTGCAACTGGAACAGTCGATCTCGATTCCTTGGTTCACAGACACCAACTGGGCGCCTATCGCTATCTTGCTGATTGACGCCTGGCAGTGGATTCCCTTTATGACCTTGATCCTGCTGGCGGGCATGCAATCCATCCCCGAAGACATCTACGAGGCAGCGCGGGTTGACGGCGCGAATGTCCTGCATATTTTCTGGCGCATCACCTTGCCGATTTTGTTCCCCATCTCAATTACCGTGATACTGATCCGCGGCTTAGAAATCTTCAAAATAATTGATGTGATTGTCGTTACAACTGGCGGCGGTCCTGGCTCGGCTACCGAGTCCTTGACCTTGTATATATTCGAGCAAGCGCTGAGCAATGGCAACTATGGCTATGCCAGCGCCATCGCTTATATCTTGTTGATTCTCGTTATTGCCTTCGCTTCTGTTTTTCTGGCAGTGAGCCGGCGCTGGTCCGGTTCCTGGGAACGGTGAGGCAAGATTATGCCGAATCCCAAGCGCAAGAGATGGCTGCCGCGCTCCAGCGGGCGCGCGCTATGGCAATCCGCGTTACTTTACTGTATCGTTATTTTCTGGTGCTTTATCGTTCTCTTTCCCTTTTACTGGCTGGTGACGACATCGGTCAAAAAGCCGATCGACGTCAGCCGCGGACCCAACTATATCCCTTACGTCGACTTCGATCCGATTCCCGATCATTGGCAAGAGATGTTTGGCAGCCAACGCGAGTCAACCCTGAGGCATTTCCGCAATAGTCTGGTTTCCGCCATAGGCAGCACCGTACTGTCAGTGATCATAGGGGCGATGGCGGGCTATGGCTTGTCGCGTTTCCGCTACTTCTGGAATCGCTTGGGCTGGGATAACGACAACATCGCCTTTTGGATCATCTCGCAACGTTTCTTGCCGCCGGCGATATTCATCGTGCCTTTTGTGCTGCTCTACCACCAATTCGGCTTGATTGATACATACGCTGGCTTGATCCTCGCCTACACCATGTTCAACATTCCCTTTGCCGTTTGGATCATGCGCGATTTCTTCAATGGCTTGCCAATCGACCTGGAAGAAAGCGCGCGCGTTGACGGCGCGTCGCGCTGGCAAGCCTTCTATCGCATCGTCCTGCCTTTGAGCGCGCCGGGGCTGGTAGCGGTGGCGATTTTCTCTTTTATCTTTTCTTGGAACGAGTACCTTTTCGCCCTGATGCTGAGCAACTTCAAGGCAATCACCATGCCGGTTTTAATCGCCGGGCAGAACAATACCCGCGGCATCGAATGGTGGTTCATCAGCGCCTTAACGTTAACGGCAGTGGCGCCGGTCATCATAATCGGCTTGTTCTTGGAGCGCTTTATCACGCGGGGCCTCACCGCCGGCGCGATCAAAGGCTAGCGCTAGCTAGGGAAAAAGCTACTCCAAATTGGCGTGGCGCGCGTTCATGGCGCTTTCGTCAACCTGGAGCGCATCCTTCAGCCGGATAATGAGCAAGTCGCAGACTAATCCCAGGCAATGCTCGAAAAGCGATCCCATCACCAGCACCGAGTCTTCCCTGCTATTCGCGCCAGCTTTGAAGTTGGAGGCGGGGATATGCACCAGCGTCTCGGCAGCGGCGGCGAGGGGAGAGTCCAGGTTGCCGGTGAGGGTCGCGATTGACACGCCGACTTGCCCGGCGGTATGCACATGCCGCAGCAGCGAAGCGGTGCGCCCGGAGGAGGAGCCGACCAGCAGCAAGTCCTTCCGCGCGATTGCCGGCGTTGTAACATCGTCAAGGACATGGACGGTCAATCCCAAGTGCATCAAGCGCATGGCGAAGGCTTTCATCTGCAAGCCGCTGCGTCCCTTGCCGGCGATGAAGACGCGATCCGCGGATAGAATGGCCTCTTTCAGATCTTCAAGTTGCGTCGCGTCTACCTGCCGCAAGGTACGCGATAGATCAGCGAGAATGGCTTCGAATAGTTCAGAGCTTTCCATATTGGCTTATCTCCTCA
The DNA here is from genome assembly GCA_965232245.1 of Phototrophicaceae bacterium. GTDB lineage: Bacteria > Chloroflexota > Anaerolineae > Aggregatilineales > Phototrophicaceae > UBA6055. The sequence continues at coordinate 624,077 of CBDDPG010000002.1, forward strand.
TGAACTAACCGCGCCGCCAAGCCTGGATCCGCCGCCGCGGTGATGGCTGAGCCGACGACAATAATCTGTGGCTGGAGCGGCAATATCTGCGGCAGCAGCTTCAGGCTTAGGCCCCCGGCGATAGCGAGATGCAGCGCGGGATACGCCGCCCGCAGTTGAGCGAGCTGCCGCCAGGGAGAGCCGCGCTTGGACTGCTGATCGTGGGCGGTGTGCAGGCAAAGCAAGTCACAGCCAAGCCCAATCAGCTCGGCGGCGCGTTGCGGCGGATCCGCCACCTCCATCATATCGACCATGACCTGGGTCCCATGTTTTCCCGCGCTGGCGAGGGCGCCTTGTATGGTCTCGTCGCGGGCCAAACCCAGCACTGTTACCATATCCGCCCCGGCGTCAAAAGCGATATCGGCTTCCGCCGCGCCGGCATCCATGATCTTGAGATCGGCCAGCAGGCGCAAACCCGGATAAGCGGCGCGGATCTTGCCGACAGCGCGCATGCCTTCGCGGAAGACCAGCGGCGTGCCAATCTCAACGATATCGACAAACGCATGCGTCTGTTCCAGCACATCAAGGGCGCTGGATAAATCTCCATCGAGAGCAAGTTGCAGTTTCGTCATGGTTATCCTTAATAGAGAAGCCTTTTCGGGTAGAATTTTTTTTTCAGTTCTCGGTACGAGATCCTTAATTCAAAATACGAACAACTTGGTAGGGGCGACTCGGTGGACTCTGTTGAGAAACAGCTTCCATCACCGGCCCCTTGCTCAAAAATGCGGCAATGGGAGTATTATGACCTATAATGAGCCGTTAAGCCCCTCCCTCTTTATGGGGGAGGGGCGTTGGGGTGGGGGTAAATTGAGTATTTCAACAGAGTCCGGTGAGTCGCCCAATATTCCCGCTGCCAGGCGCTTGTTGCGCTTTATTTCAACTGAATTCGATACGCCACCCTATGCTTGTCAATGGTCGATTAGCAAAAAATCTAAGACAATGGAGTATATAAAAGGATAACCGGCCTGACAAAGGATAAGTATAGCATGGCGGCGAGAATCGTAGTTGTGGGCAGCTTCAATGCGGACTTGGTGTCTTATATGCGGCGGATGCCGCGTCCGGGCGAGACGGTGCATGGCGACAGCTTCATGACCGGCGCCGGCGGCAAGGGTTCCAATCAAGCGGTGGCGGCGGCGCGCCTGGGCGCGGACGTCACCTTCATCGGGCGCCTGGGCAATGATGTCTTCGCCAATCTCGCCTACGAGATCTGGAATGCCGAGGGCGTGAACAGCGATTATGTGGTTCAAGACGCAGACACGGCGACCGGGGTCGCGCCCATCTTCGTTGACAGCGCCGGCGAAAACATGATTGTCGTGGTCTTGGGCGCCAATGCCCGCGTGAAATCCAGCGATATTGACGCAGCCAGGGGGCGTATCGCCGCGGCTGATGTTTTGCTTGCGCAGTTGGAAATCAACACCGACATGGTGACTTATGCCCTGCAAGTGGCGAAGGAAGTTGGCGTCACGACGATATTGAACCCGGCGCCTGCCGCGCCGATCCCGCGGGAAACGATCCAGTTGGCGGATTATCTGACGCCAAACGAAACCGAACTGGAGAGCCTCAGCGGCCGACCGGTGTCTGATGTGGCGGCGGCAGCGCGCTCGCTGATGACGCGCGCGGAACAGACTGTGGTGGTAACTATGGGCGCGCGGGGCGCGCAGGTCGTCGCGCGCGACCAGACAGACACTGTGCCGAGTTTCGCAGTTGATGCGCTGGACACGACCGGCGCGGGCGACGCCTTCAACGCGGCGCTGGCTGTGGGGTTGGCGGAAGGCAAAGCGCTCGCGCAGGCTCTGCGCTTCGCCAATGCCACAGCCGCCCTGTGCGTCACCAAAGCTGGCGCCGCTGGCAGCGCCCCCTACCGCGCCGAGGTGGACGCGCTGCTCGCGAAATGACGGTAGTGCATCCTTTTGGCAGCAATACTGTTCTCAGTTCTCGGCATGAGATCCTAAACCCAAAATACCAACGATTTGGTAGGGGCGACTTGCTGAGTCGCCCACAAATAAAAGGGTATTTTCGCGAACCGCCCCGGCATCTCGGTAGCGTTATGTGGCTTTCGACGCAATATGGTTCTGGCGCGGTTGTTCTGCTGAACCTCAACGAGACTTGAGTCCTTTGGATATTCGTGTTACAGTAGTAGTGCATTTGTTGCAATCAGTCGGCTCAAGGTCGACATTCGCCTTTTCCAGCCAACATCATAACCCCGCGTTGGTTGAGCAGTCGGCGGACTACCCAATTGTTCTAACTTTGCAGTCGATTGGTGTTAAGAAATGCGCCAAGGCAGTTTTGCCGCCCGTATCGTAAACCATGCCTAAAGGAGGTATAGGATGAAGAAGGTAGGATTATGGCTCTTGATCGCTGGCTTGCTGGTCAGCGCCTTTGGAGTCGCTAGCGCGCAGGACAGCCCAATCCGCGTCGGCTCGAAGCAGTTCACCGAGCAGATCGTCTTGGGACAGATAATCGTCGCGGCGCTGGAAGACGCGGGGCTGGATGTGGTCGATCGCACGAACCTCGGCGGTACGCAAGTCAATCGCGATGCGCTGGTAAATGGCGAGATCGACATGTACGCCGAATACACCGGCACAGCGCTGTACAACTATTTCAACGATGTGCCCTGGTACGACATTCCGCAGGAGGCTTATGGACATCGCGTACTGGGTTATTCGCTGGTCAGCTCGCTGGACGCGGCCATCAATGACCTGGTGTGGCTGGCGCCGACGCCGGCGAACAATACCTACGCTTTCGCGGTGACCTCGGCTTTTGCCGAAGAGAACGGCGTCTACTCGGTGATCGACATGGCCGATTACGTCAACGATGGCGGCTTCGTCTATTTGGCGACGGGCGATGAATTCGCGCAGCGCCCCGATGGCATCGCCTCCTTCGAGGAAACCTACGGCTTCGACCTGACGGACGATCAACTGTTGATCATCTCGAACGCGACGCCGGCGCAAACGGAGCAAGCGCTCAACGAAGGCGCGAACGATGTGAACTTCGCGATGGCTTACGCTACCGACGGCGCTTTGATGGCTTACAACTTTGTCGTGCTCGAGGATCCCTTCGGCGCGCAGCCGATCTACGCGCCGACGCCGGTCATCCGCGGGGAAGTCCTCCGCGCCAATCCGGAGATTGCCGGCATCTTGAACCCGATTTTCCGCGCGCTGGACAATGTGACCTTGCAGACCCTGAACGCGGAAGTCGAAGTAGAGGGCTTGAACCCGGCCGATGCGGTACGCGCCTGGCTGCAGGCAAGCGGCTTCATCGGCAATTAGCCGCCTAGCGCTTGATTCTTTTTGTGGCTTCGCGGGGGAAGTTTGCCTTGCTTCTCCCCGGAGCCAGCCTAGCCCCGACTGTTGCAAGCTGAATTAAAGGAGAGCGGCGATTCGCAGGAGCAATTTGATCGCATTGCTGGGCGGTTGCGTTGCCAGCTTTGGCTTCTTTTTTCTGCCCGTAATAGAAATAAAGCCGAATAGACTCGCGTCTGGCTTGCCGGTGGGCTTGCTGGAGATCCCGGGCGATATGCGATATCTCCTGTTGTTTCTGCTCGCGCTGACGCCAGTGTTGTTGGCATTCTTGGGGGACCGCAATCGGCGAGGTTGGGCGCTGACGGCGGTTGGCAATCTGATAGTGATACTGTCTTTGTATTTGCCGGCGCTGGCGGGCAGCGCCTATTTGCTGGGCGCGGAAGCGCTATTTGAAGCCGGGACGCGCATCAGCAATCCGCGCGTCTTGACATCGGCCAGCATCGCCACAGGTTTGGCCGGCGGCTATATCACGCTTTTCGCGGGCTTGCTCGATCTGGAGAGCGGCGGCGCCTCGCGGCTGGTGCGCGGCTTGGTCGGCGCGGTCGGCGCACTGGTCGTCGTTGTGATGCTGGCCGGCGGCACGCTGGATGTCTATTCGATCATGGTGGAATATCACTCGCGGGGCGAGGCCCTGGCTTTGCGATTTTTAGAGCATATTGTTTTTGTAGCGGTGGCGCTGGCCGCGGGCTTGATAGTTGGCATCGCGCTGGGATTATGGGCGAGCCGCGACGCCAAAGCGGAAGACGCGATTCTCTATACCGTTGGCATCATTCAGACGATACCCAGCCTGGCTCTATTTGGCATCTTGTTGGTACCGTTGGCGCGGCTGGGCGATGCCGACTTCCTTTCGCTGGCTCGCGATTGGCTGCTGCTGGCGGCAAGCGCGCTGGCGGCGGCGCTGGTTTTGCGGCGGCTTCATGCGCGCTTGCCAGAGAGAGCGCGGCAAGCCGCAATAGTAGCGGTCTTTATTTTGGCTTTGCTGCCGCTGGCGCTCTTGGCTGTCCTCATCATCGCATTTGGTTTTGAAGTGGCGCTGACCGTATTGACGATGGCAGAGCTGGCTTTGCTGCGCGGTTTAACTGGCTTGGCGCTCTGCCTATTTCTGATCGTATTTTCGGCGGGCAAGCGCTTCGACCTGGAGCGCAAGCTGCCACAATATCGGCGTTTGCGTTTTCTGCCCTTGCTGCTGGCGGCGCTGGGCGGGTTGACGCTCTTGGCGCAAGGCGCCGGCGAGCTGCTCGGCAAGCAGGAGCTGGAGACTTTGACCATCCGCGACTTCGGCGTTTCGGGCATTGGCACGGCGCCGGCCATCATCGCCTTGACCTTGTATTCCTTGTTGCCGCTGGTGCGCAATACCTACGCCGGGCTGAAGAATATCGACCCAGCCATCATCGATTCGGGCAAGGGCATGGGTTTCACGGCGGCGCAATCTTTCTTTCGGATTGAGCTGCCGCTGGCTTTCCCGGTGATTATGGCGGGGGTGCGCAATGCCGCGATTTCGCTGGTGGGCATCGCGGCGGTGGCTTCCATCATCGGCGCCGGGGCGCTGGGGGATTTTATATTGCTGGGCGTGAACTCAACCTCGATTGATCAGATCTTGCTGGGCGCGATACCAGCCGTGCTGCTGGCGGTGATCCTGGACGCGGCCCTGAAGCTCCTGGAAAGTTTGTTGACCTCGCCGGGCATCCGGCAGGCTTAAGAGCGCGACAGAACAGCGAGAACGGAAAGGCAGACGGCGCGTGATCGAATTCAAAGATGTCATCAAAGAGTATCCCAACGGCTTTCGGGCAGTGGACGACTTGAATCTAACGATACATGATGGCGAGATCTGCGTCTTGATAGGTCCCTCCGGCTGTGGCAAGACGACGGCGCTGCGCATGGTCAATCGGCTGATTGACATCACCCGCGGCGAGATCCTGATTAACGGCCAGCCGAATGACGAATTTGAGCCGGAAGTACTGCGGCGGCAGATCGGTTATGCCATTCAGCAGATCGGCTTGCTGCCGCACATGACGATCCGCGACAATGTGGCGATCGTGCCGCGCTTGCTCGATTGGGACGAGGAGCGGGTTCGGCAGCGAGTGGATTTGCTGCTGGACATGGTGGGGATTGATCCCAGCATTCAAGGCGACAAATACCCGCGACAGCTTTCGGGCGGGCAGCAGCAGCGCGTTGGCGTGGCGCGGGCATTGGGCGCCGATCCGCCGATCATGCTGATGGATGAGCCCTTCGGCGCGGTTGACCCCATCACGCGGGCGATCTTGCAGGAAGAATTCTTGCAGATCCAGCAAGAGGTGGGCAAGACGATCATATTCGTGACGCACGATATTGACGAAGCGATCTATATGGGCGACCGCATTGCCTTGCTGCGCGCGGGCCGGTTGGTGCAATACGATACGCCGGACGATCTGCTGGCAATGCCTCGGGACGATTTTGTGCGCGAGTTTGTGGGCGCGGATCGCTCGCTGAAACGGCTGCATTTGATCTCGGTCAAGGACTCGATGATGAACAATGTGCCCTGCTGCGAGGACGATGCCACTTTGGAAGAGGTGGAGGCTTGCCTGGCGCGTCACCGCAGCGAGAGCGCTTTTGTCGTTGCCGCTGGCAGTGGCAAGCTGCTGGGCTGGGTCGAAAAGGCGGCTTTGGCGCAGAGCGAGTCGCTGGCGGAAGCGATGAATCAGGCGCCGGCGACGCGCATCGCCGTGCCGGAAGACGCCACCGCGCGCGAGGCGCTGAGCGTGCTGCTCTCGCATTCCTTCGAATTGACGCCGGTGATAAACGCCCAGGGCGTATTGACCGGCGGCGTCAGCATACAACGCCTGCAAGACCTGGTAGAGGCGCCAGGCATTCACGCAACGATGCAACGGGAACGCGGCCGATGAGCGAAACGAAGGCGAAGATCTCCGCATCCCCCGGACGGCGCCTGCCTTACGGGGCGTTGATGTGGCTGCTGGCCACGCTGCTGATCTTCGCCGTCGGCCAGCAGACCGTGACCCTGCACGACCGCGAGAAATTCATCGGCGATTTTGAATTCACGGTGGAACAAGTCGAAAACGAGAACCGCCTGATTCTCAGCCTGACGGCGGGTAGCTTCGTTTATGGCGCGACGCCCGAGGTGATCTTGCCGACGCCGACGGGCAGCTTCAGCCGCGGCGACGAGAGCGCGCCGCAAGTCGCGCGCACGCTTTTTGACACGCTGGACAGCATCACGGAAATCACGATTGAGGCGCAAACAATCACGGTCTTGTACGATGATGATGTCGAGGCGGAGCAGATTCGCAGCCGTCTGCGGCGTCCGGTCAATAACGCCGTCGCCAACGACCGCAGCACAATCACGGCGAATGTATCGGAAAGCGCGGAAAAGACCATCGTCTTCAGCACCAGCGATGATCACTTTCGCTATGCGCAGTATCAGCCGGCGCTGGTCGAAAATGTCGAAGACTACGACAGCCGCGCCGCGGCCGAGGCTGGCTCGGCGCTGGCGCGCTTCATCGTCAGCGAGGCGCGGGCGGTGCAATCCTTGCGGCTGGAGCCGACGCGGCTGACGATGGGTTACGCCGAGGGCACGGCGCTCGAGCCTTTTGCGCGCACTCTGCGCGAGATCCTGAACGATTTTCATCCGCGGGCGTCGCTCGCCCCGAATTTGTGGCTGCTGACAGCCGCGCCGGAGATCATCCCGCCGCTGCTGGCAATTGCTGTGGAGCCGCTGCAAACCGGCTTGCCGCTCTTCATATTCACGCTGTTGATGGTGGCGGTGGAGGGCGGGATTTACTTCGTCGCTCACGAAGGCAAAAAAAATCTGCTGATTCACCTGATACATATCGTGTCGGTGTTTTTGCTATTCTGGTCCATCTTCGGGCACGAGCCGCTTTGGGACGCCATCTTGCACGCGATGTTCCCGACGAGCGCGCAACTGGTGCACCCCCAGGGCACGGTGATTGACTTCACCGCGCAGCATCTCGAGCTGGTCTTGACCTCGTCGATTTATATTATTTCAGTCGGTTTGTTTCTCGGCGTGATGGTCACGCGGGAGAACTTCCGCGAGTTCTTGCCCTTGGTGAACAACATTGTCAACAGTGGGCAGACGGTGCCGACGCTGGCGATTGTGGCGATTATGGCGCCAATCATCGGCTTGGGATTTATGCCGGCTTTGGTGGCTTTGATCGCTTATGGCTTGCTGCCGGTGGTGCGCAATACCATCGCCGGCATCGAATCGGTCAGCGTTTCTATCGTCGATTCGGCGCGGGGCATGGGTATGACCTCGCAGCAGATATTGCTGCGGGTGGAGCTGCCAATCGCCAGCCGCATCATCATGGCGGGCATCCGCACCAGCATGGTGATCAATATCGGGACGGCGACCCTGGGCGCCTTTGTGGGCTCGGGCGGCTTGGGCATCCCGATCGCCAGCGGCTTGTCGATGACGGTAGACGCTTTCATTCTCTTGGGCGCCATCCCGGCGGCGCTGCTGGCGATATTGACAGACTACGTCCTGGGGCGCCTGGAAGTGGTGCTGACGCCACGTGGCTTGCTGATCGAGACTTAGGACAAACCCGCAACCGCCCGCAAGTGATCCGCCAGGCGCAATGCCAATGCCACAATGGTGAGCGTCGGGTTGGCGTAGCCGCCAGTTGGGAAAACAGCCGAACCCGCGATATAGAGGTTGTCGACGCCGTGCAGGCGCGAGTTGCGGTCGACGATGCCGTCCTCGGGCTTCGCCGACATGCGCAGCGCGCCTATATGATGATCGCCCGTTTCCAATGCGCCTTCGTCTGGCGGGAAGGTCCAGTCTTCCGCCCCGCCACTGAGGTCGGTGAGCATGTCATGGCGGACAGCGCCACGCTGATACAGATAGTCGAGCGTGATTTGCAGAGCGCGCCGAGCGCTGCGCTTGTCCGTTTCGCTCAGCCGCCAATCGACATGAGCGACCGGCTGCCCGAAGATGGGATCCTTCCGCGTCTGATCTAAGCCTATGCGGCTCGCTTCGTTCGGCGTCTGCTCCCAGTTGAGATTGACTTGGGCGGAAGCGCGATCGGCGCCAAAATTGAGTATGACACGGAAATTGCCGATCGCTTCTTCCCGCAAGACCGCCGGCTTTGGCGTCAATATGCCCCAGGCGTTAAAGGTCAAATACTCGAAGATGAGTTCCGGATTGACCAGGGGCTTCGCCATGTGTTGGTAGACGCCGCTATCATCTATCGGGGCTTTGAGGCGAATCTGCTGCTCGCGGAAGAAATTGCGGATTTCCGTCGGGATCGCCCGGTCGAATCGGACGGCAGCGGCTTTTGTAAGCAAGGGATGCACCATGAACCCGCGCCCCAGTTGGCCGCGCTTGTTATTGCCCAAGCCGCCAGAGAGCTGCAAGAGGCGCGCGTTTTCTATGCCGCCGCAAGCCAGGACATAGGCGTTGGCGCGTACTTTGAAGCTTTTGCCGCGCTGCCCAGCAACGATGGTTGAGCAATTAAGTTCCTTGACATGGCGCCGCTCGCTGTCGCTGACGATATTGAGCAGATGCGCGTTAAAAAGCACGGTGATGTTCTCGGCGCTTTTGAGTTCGCCGCGGAACTGCAGCTGGAAGTCGTGCAAGTTCTCTTCGTACTGGGCGCGCATGATCGCGCCGCTCATTTTGTCGCCGGGCAATGGATCAAAGCAGCGGCTGTACAAGACCTCTTCCCAGAAGGACATATCGGCGTAATTTAGCGGACCAAATCGACCGAAATGATGGGCGTCGACGTAATAAGGTTTCAAGTCCTCAAATGCGAGGGGCCAGGCGGCGTCGCGGTAACCGGGGCGGGGCTGGAAATCGATCGGATCCAATGGACGCGCCCAGAAGCCAAAATGGTTGGTCGTGCCGCCGTACATATTCAGCCGCGAGCGCTGTAAAAAGTCCGGATCCACCTGCCGCAGAAAATCCCCGACCGTCCCGTGATACAGCGATTGCCGGTCCTTGTCCGGGCTGGCTTTATCGCCGGGGCTGCCGCTGACCAGCAGCATGACCCGCAGCGAGCTCTTCGCCAGGCGCTGCGCCAGGGCGATGCCCGCTGCGCCAGCGCCAACGACGCAAATATCAAATCCCTGCAGGACGGTATGCTCTGGAAGCTGGTCGGCATGCAGATACATGGAATTCTCCTAGCGCGCCATGAAGGCCGCGCCGAGCAGCGCCGCGTCCTCGCCCAGCGACGAGGCTCTTATCTTGATTTTTTCCGCGACCGCCGCGAAGGAATAGCCTTTTAGAGATTCCCGCGCCGGATCCAACAGCAGCTCGCCGGCGCGGGGGACGCCCCCGCCGATGACAAACTGCTCGATATTGATCGTCATCGCCATCGACGCGATGGCGATGCCCAAGGCGCGGCCGGCCTCCCGCAACACCTGCAGAGCCTCCGCATCCCCCGCCAAAGCGCGCCGCGTTACTTCGGCGCCGCTGATAGTGTCGCCCTGGATAGCGGCGTATCGTCTCGCCAAGGCTGGTCCGCTGGCATAAGTTTCCAGGCAGCCGCGCGACCCGCAATGACACAGCCGCCCGTTCGGATCGACTGTCATGTGTCCGGATTCGCCGGCGCTATTGCTTTCGCCATAAATGAGGCGGCGCTCGTAAATGATGGCTGCGCCGACCCCCGTGCCGATCACGATATAAATCATGCTGTCGCGCCCACGCCCGGCGCCATAATGAAACTCGCCCAAAGCCGCCGCCTTGGCGTCGTGATCCAGCTTGACCGGCAAGCTCAGCTTCGCCTGCAATATGGCGCGGAAGGGCGTATTCGAGAGGCCGGGCAAATTCACCAAGGTGTGCAGGCGACCGTCGACATGGTCTACGGGACCGGGCGCGCCGATGCCGACGCCCGCGATGGTCTCGCCCTGCGGCAGCTCGCGCTTGAGCGAGTCAACTTGCGCGGCTATGCGAGCGGTCACGGCGTCGACGCCCGCGTCGGCGAGGGTGTCGATACGCCTGCGGCTGACGATTTGATGGTCGGGGCTTAGCAAGCCCAGCGCGATCTTGCTGCCGCCCAAATCGATTCCGATGACCCAAGTCATGTTGCTGCCTTTCACCGGGCAAGAAATCGTCACGCCGGTCCCTGCGGCGGCAATTCGGCTAGCTTGACCCAATTCCCGCTACGCGAAGAAAGCTCGGCCGCTTCCATGATCTGCTGTACCTGCAAACCATCCGCGAAGGACGGCGACGGCGCCCTGTCCTCCCAGATCGACTTGATGAACTGGTACTGGCATTCGGCGTGGGCGCGCATGAAGTCCGGGCTCATCGTCCAGTCCGGCGCGCGCTGTCCCGGGTAGCGGCTGGCCGCTTCGATTTTGCGAAAGCCGCGCTGACCGCCCAGGGGCGTCTCGGCATCGCGGGCGTCGTAGACATGGAGCCAGGCTGGCTGCGCCAAGTCGAAGCGCAGCGCGCCGGTTTCCCCGAAGATTTCCAAGCACAGGTCGTTGGTGGCGCCGGTGCCCATGCGCGAGATTTCGACCGTGCCCAAAGCTCCATCGGGCAGACGAGCTTGCAGCAAAGCGATATCATCAACATCAACCCGTCTCTTCTCTGCCGCGCCCGGCGCCACAGGGCGTTCTTTGATCAAGGTATCAAGCGTTCCGAAGACGGCAGCGAAATCGCCCAGCAGATAGTAAAGCAAATCCAGAATATGCGAGCCGAGGTCAAATAGCGCGCCGCCCCCGGTAAGCTCTCGTTGCAAGCGCCAGGAAAGCGGCTTGTCGCGGCTGATGTAACTCGAACGGTGATAGCGACCGCGAAACGAGAAGATCTCGCCCAGGAAGCCTTCTGAAATGAGCTGCTTGGCGCGGACGATGGCGGGGAAAAACCGGAAGTTGAATGTCAACTGTCCTTTGACACCGGCGGCTTCTACCGCCTGCGCCATGGCTTGGGCTTGCTCCGCGTTCATCGCCAGGGGTTTTTCGCAATAAATGTGCTTGCCTGCGGCGGCCGCCGCCAGCGCGATTTCGTGATGAGAATTGTTCGGCGTACAGATATCAACCGCGTCGATGTCCGGGCGCGCCAGCAAGTCGCGATAGTCGGCTGTGTAGAATTCACAACCGATTTCGCGAGCCGCTTGTCTGGCTGTTTCCAGCCGCGTCGTGGCGACCCCGCCAATCGTGACGCTCTTGGCGCTCAAGCCATAGTGGAAGGGAATGGCGCGATAAGCCGCGGCATGCACGCGCCCGATGCCCCCATATCCGATCAGTCCGATAGTGATGTCTGGCATGTTCTTGCCCCCGTGCCTCGCCCCAGTTCCATCAATTATGAGAGAAGGGGCATGTATTCTAATGCGGTATAAGCCGCCGGCATATCATTTAAGCCCAGCCTCATCACGATATGCATCGCTGGCATCGCGCATCACCGCGCGCAGTTTGTCCACGGCGGCGCTGATCTGCCCGGTTCCGGGCTGCAATTTGCCTGCTGGACCCTTCAGCAGGGGCGACGAAAATTCGCCGACGGTCATCCCGACTTCGATGAACTGCGCCACGTTGCCCGCGTTGAGCCCGCCGTCTTCCATCAATTCGATGCGATCTTCCATACCCGCCTCCGCGATCATGCGATGCAGCTCACGCAAGGTAGCGACCACGCTTGGATCTATAGTATGCGGGCTTTTGTCGCCTGCGGTCTTTTTCCAGAAAGGCGCGCGGCTCTCGTATTCGATGATGTCGACATAGGGATGAATGAACTGCTCGAATGCGATCGCCGGTAGGCCCTGCCAAGCCCAAACACCGACCTTCAAGCCCAGTTTCTCTTTGATATAAGTTATGTTTTGAAAGATCATCTCGTTGGTCGTTTCCAGGGGCAAGCTAATCAAGCTCACGCCCAGATCAGCCAGTTGATCAAAAACGCTGAAGCCCGGACGCAGCATTTGCAGCTGCGCTTCGACCTCCAGCGAGGTGCTGCTGCAAGCGGCTTCGATGATGTCGTAGCCGCCGCGCGGCATGGCGAAATCCATATATTTGCCATCACGCACTTCAATGTGCAGCCAGTCGACGCCGGCCGCTTCCAGTTCACCCACTTGCGCGCCCAGCACGGCGTAATCCGCCCAAAACAAGCCGGCCGCGATTTTGCACTGCTGGGTTACTTTTCCGATTGACATAAGATCCCTTCCTCGTTCCGCGCGCGCAGATTGATGATCTCGGCCGCGGCATCTTCATCCGTACAAAGCACGTTGAGCGCGCCTGAGTTCAGCGCGCCTAGAATAGCCGCCGCTTTGTTGAGGCCGACTGCCACAGCGATTGTTTTTGGCACGGCGCGCAGTTCATCCAGCGTTACGCCGATGATACGCCGATTCAATTCGCAGGGGTATAGGCAGCCCGCGCTGTCGAAAATCTGCCAAGCCATGTCGCCGATGGCGCCCTTTTGACGGTAGGCGCGCAACTGCCCGGCATCGGCCACGCCGGCTTTTACGAAACCAGACGTAGCCGGGTCGAGGTCGCCTATGCCAACCAAGGCGATATCGGCGCGGCGCGCGCGCTCAAGCGTCTGTCTCACCACAGCCTGCGCGCGGATCAGCGCCGCGGCTTCGGCATTGTCCGCCAGCAGTGGCGACGACAGATAAAGCGCTTCGCCACCCAGTTTCCGCGCCAGTTGCCGCGTCAAGGCGGAGCTGTCATATTCTTTGAGCGCCTGTGGCAAACTGCCGGTGGCTTGCATCACTTTGACGCTCGCTTGAAAATCGCTGCGGATGGCGTTGATGACTTCGTAGGTGGTGCTGCCGAAGCAGATCGACATGCTGGACTGATCCGCCAGCGCCCCTTCCAGGTAGCGCGCGGCGAGTTGAGCGATCTGCCGCAGCAGGAGCGCCTCATCAGTCGCGCCCGTGCGCAGCACCAAAGCCCGGTCCAGACCGAAGCCGGCGACAAGCTGCCTTTCCAGATCGTCCGCGCGCTTGATGGGCCAGTCGATCAAGATGCGCACGATCTGTCTCTCCCGCGCCTCTTTGAGCAAGCGATAGATCTTGACGCGCGACAAGTCGAGCGCCGCCGCGATATCGTTCTGCGTCATCTCTTGCTGGTAATACATCGCCGCGACTTTCGCCAGCAATTCATGGTGCAGCGAATCCATCATGTCATAGGCCCGCTCGATTGCGCGTCATGATCTCCGCCTTGCCTTGCCGCGTCCGCGGCTGATAACCCGGCAGCGGCAGCAGCCGCTCGTGAATGATATCGATCATCCAGTCGGCGCCGGGGAAGAAGCTCTCGTCGAGCTCGGCTGGCGGCGTGATCCAATTGCGCGCCCCCAGCACAGCCACAGGACCGTCGAGATAGTCAAAAGCCAACTGGCTGATGTTGGATGCCATTGTGTGCAGGAAAGAGCCGCGTTCGCTGGCATCGGATGTCAGCAATAGCTTGCCCGTCTTGCGCGTGGACTGGACGATAGGCTCGTAGTTGAGCGGGTTGAGGAAACGGGCGTCGATGACCTCGGCGCTCAAGCCGTGCTGCGCCTGGAGTTTGTCCGCCGCCGCCAGCGCGCGATAGAGCGTCGCGCCGATAGTGACGATGGTGATATCGCCGCCCGCGCGATGCAGGTAGGGTTCGCCCTCTTCCACCTCGTAGTATTCGACCGGGACGCCACCGGCGAAGAGCGTTTCCGGCTGGCTGTAGAGGCGCTGGCTTTCGAAGAAGACAACGGGATCGGTCCCTCGCAGCGCCAGGTTGAGCATGCCCTTGGCGTCATAAGCGGTCGCTGGGAAGTAAACCTTCAGCCCCGGTATGTGCGCGACCAGCGAGCTCCAGTCCTGCGAGTGCTGGGCGCCGTATTTCATGCCGACCGAGACGCGCAGCACGAGCGGCATGCGCAGGGTATTGGCGGACATAGCCTGCCACTTCGCCATCTGGTTGAAAATCTCGTCCCCAGCCCGTCCCATAAAATCGCAATACATGAGTTCCGGCACGGCGCGCCCGCCAGCCAGCGCATAACCCACAGCAGCGCCGACGATGGCCGCTTCCGAGATGGGCGTGTTGAAGAGACGATGATAGGAAAGCGCCTCGGTCAAGCCGCGGTAAGCGCCAAATGCCCCGCCCCAATCGCGGTTCTCTTCGCCAAATGCGATCATGGTCGGGTCTTGATAAAAGCGCTGGAGCATGGCTTCGAAGATCGCTTCGGCATAGGTCAATGTCTTGAGTTTTGGGAATGGTTTCCCATGCTCGTCCAAGCCGAAACGATGTTTGCGCGATGTGACTTTCAAGCGGCTTTCCGCCAGCGGCTGCAAGACTTCGGGCTCGCGATCGTCCAGCGCTTCCGCCCGCTCATCCGAGAACATCAGCGCGCCAATCTCGTCCTTGGCGACCTGCAAGCGCGGCGAAATGTCCAGATCAATGGCGGCGGCGGCGATTCGAGCGATCTTTTCCTCGAGCGATGCCGCTATGTTTTCCAGTGTTGATTTGTCGGCGTGACCATTGCCGAGCAAGTATTGCTCGAAGCTCTTGATAGAATCCTGCCCTCGCCACATCTCGATCTCGTCTTTGCCGCGATAGGACGAGGCGTCGCTGGGCGAATGACCGCTATAGCGGTAGGTGATGACATCGAGCAGGGCGGGTCCCTGCCCAGCCAGCAAGAGCGCCTTCTTGCGCCGGGTGGCGTCGGCGACAGCCAGCGGATCGTAGCCGTCAACGCGCTCGCTGTGCATGGCATCGGCATTAAGTCCCAAACCAACCCGCGCCAGCATGCCAAAGCCGAGGGTCTCGCCCTGGGGCTGCCCGCCCATGCCATAGAAGTTGTTCATGAAGTTGAAGAGGATAGGCGGCGCGCCGCCCAGATCGGTGTCCCAGAGCGTATGATATTGGTCCATCGCCGCGAAGTTCATCGCCTCCCAGACCGGACCGCTGGCGACTGACGAATCGCCGATATTGGCGATAACGATGCCGCTTTTGCGGTTGACGCGCTTGAATAGCGCCATGCCCAGGGCGATATCGGCCGAGCCGCCCACAATGGCGTTATTGGGCATGATGCCGAAGGGCGGAAAGAAAGTGTGCATAGAGCCGCCCATGCCGCGATTGAACCCGGTCGCGCGGGCGAAGATCTCGGCATAGGCGCTGTAGATGAGGTAGGCTTGCGCGAGCGACTCGACCTCGCTGAAGTCCGCAGTGCCTTCCACGGCGCGCAGCGCGGCGCCGCCCATATAATTCTCCATGATGTCCAGCAAGCAGTCGTCGTCAAGCGCCCGGATGGCGGATAGCCCTTTGGCTAGTATCTCGCCATGGCTGCGATGCGAGCCGAGCATGTAATCCTCCGGGGCGAGGTGAATACACTGCCCCACGGCAGCCGCTTCTTGCCCGATAGACAGATGCGCCGGACCGACGTGATTGTATTCGATGCCGCGGTAAGTACCTGCTGTCTTGAATCCATCCAGAACTGTCTCGAACTCGCGGATCAAGCGCATGTCATGATAGATATTGACCAGTTCCGCGCTGGTATAGCGCTGCGCTTCCGCTTTCGGGTCGGAACGGTAGGCGTTGACAGGGATAGCCGGCGCGCGCAGCAGCGAGCGCTTCCGGGCTTCATGCGGGTCGATCGTCAGCGATTTCGGCATAATGGGATCCCTGTTAAATCAAGTAAGTAAAGTCAATTCGCCACAGAAGTAAACCCAAGAAAATAATGAGAAACGGTAGGGGCGACTCGCTGGACTCTGTTGAAATACTCAATTTACCCCCACCCCAAACCCCTCCCCCATAAAGAGGGAGGGGCTTAACGGCTCACTACAGGTCATAAGACTCCCATTGCCTCATTTTTGGGCAAGGAGCTGGGTGATGGAGGCTGTTTCTCAACAGAGTCCGCTGAGTCGCCCGCTGGCATTAGACCCGCATATTGCGCAATTTCATCAGTAGCGAAAATCCTTATAGGGCGAGCAGCAACTCGATATTGGCGATGTTCTCGCGCAATTGCGCGAGGAAACGGGCAGCTGGCGCGCCGTCCACAGCTTGATGATTGACGGTCAGCGACAAGCCGATATGCGGCGCGAATACGACCTCGCCGGCGCGCTCCACCGGCTCGAGCTTGATGCTGCCGATGCCGAGAATGCCGACCTGCGGCGGATTCAAGATGGGCGTGAAGCTGTCGATGCCCAGGCTGCCCAAGTTGCTCACGGTGAAGCTGCCGCCAGCCAGTTCATCAGGCATAATGCTGCCATCTCTGCAAGCATCCGCCAGTCGACGCGCCTCGCCAGAAAGCGCCCGCAGGCTAAGCGAATCGGCGTCCCGAATCAACGGGACCAAGAGTCCGCGCGGCGTATCCACCGCCATGCCCAGCTGAACGCGCGTATATTGAAAGAGCCTGTCCTGCTCGAAGCGCGCGTTCAGTTCCGGGAAGGTCGGCAAGGTCCGCGCGACAGCGAACAAGAGCAAATCATTGAGTGTTACCCCGCGCAAGCCCAGCGCGTCGGCGCTGGACTTGAGCCGCGCGCGGAAGCCGCGCAAGGCGGTGGCGTCGGCGGACGCATGGAGCGTCAGCTGGGCGGTGCTTTGCATGGATTCAAGCATCCGCTTTGCGATGGTTCGGCGCAGGCGGGTCAGAGGAATCTCCTTCACCTCGGCTGAATCGCCAGACGAAGTTGGCGCCAGATCGGACTTGGCAACACGTCTATCAATCGTGCTTTCATCCGCGATCTGGTACTCGCCGCTTTCGAGCATCGCTTTTGCCACCGGCGTCAGTTTCAGCTGCTGGTCCAGCAAAGCCCGGATGTCGCGCTCGATGATGCGCTCCTCGGGACCCGTGCCTTGGATTTCGCTGGCGTCGATACCCTTGCGCCGCGCCAGATTGCGCGCGCGGGGCGAGATAAAGACCTTGTCGGCCGGCTTTTCGTCGCTGGGCGCATCGGACCCGCTTGGCGCGACGCGTTCCGCCGGGGCGGCGGAGACTGGCGAAAGATCATCGAAAGCCTCGCCCACGCGCCCGACGACGGCGATGTTGCGCATGACCGGCACTTCATCGCCCACTTCGAAAAAGCGCGCCAGCAATATGCCGGTAGCGCTGCTTTCGACTTCAATCGTCGCTTTGTCCGTCTCGATTTCGCATAGCGGCTGGCCCGCGCTGACAGGGTCGCCGACGCCGACGTGCCAAGTCAAAATGAGCGCGCTTTCGACCGTATTTCCCAGCTTAGGCATGACAATGGCTTTTGGCATGCGCGTCTCTCTAGCCATAATGTGCAATTGCACGTAATCAGTTCAATTACACGGCAGTCTAGCGAAGCGAAGCGCGGATGTCAAGTTCTTGGCCGGCGGTCGCCCCCTATGTAACGGTCTTGAATAGCAAATTTCGGGCTATAGTATTACTATCCGCAGAGATGGAATAGCGAGCCGGACATGACATATCGCTTGCACCATGTCAGCATCCCGCGCCAGCCCGGCAGCGCCGAGCGAACCCGGGCTTTTTATAGCGCCTTGCTAGGGCTGGAAGAGATCCCGGCGCCGGTCACAATCACAACTGTGGATGTGCTTTGGTTTAAGCTCAACGACAGCGACGAACTGCACATCTTTGCCGAGGAGGCTACAGGCGAAAGCTCGACCCGACATTTTTGCCTGGTCCTGGATGACCTAGAGGTCATGCGCCGCAAGCTGAAGGATGCCGGCTATCCAGTTTGGGATGAAGAAGCTATCCCGGGGCGGCCGCGGTTTTTCTGTCAGGACCCCAGCGGCAATATCATCGAGTTCACAAGCATTGTCGGCGACTATCTCGATTATCAGGATTCGTAGCCATCCCCATAGCGCAATGGACCGCGCCAGGCGGCGGTATTGATCGCGCGCAAAGCGTCAATGTCTAATTCAACTTGCTCGTCGACGCGCAACGCGCCATCGACGACGCCGGGGCGCTGGTTGCGCTGGAGATAGGCTATCAGCCGCGCCTTCAAGTCTTCTCGACGCCGCGTGTAGGCCGCTTCTGCCGACAGATTGCGCGAGTCGGTGGGATCGGCTTCAACATGGAACAGATGCTCGGTCCCGCCCTCAAAGTAATAGACATATTTGAATGCCCCGTCCGTCGCGAAGACGGCATCGCTGGTTTCCCCAAATATCACACGATCGTCGGGCTGCGCCAACAAAGAGACGCCGTCCATCTCTCGAGCGGGCCTCAAACCAGCCAGCGCCAGCAATGTTGGCGCGATGTCCGCGGTCAAGACAGGTCCTTGGCAGCGTCTGTTGCGGATGCCGCGGCTTTTTGGCAAGCGCATGATGAGCGGCACGCGCGCGGAAGATTCCAGGAAGCTGTTCTTGGCGAACAAGCGGTGATCGCCCAGATGCTCGCCATGGTCGGATGTGACGACAATCACGGTATTGTCGTACAAACCCTTGCGCTGCAGCTCGCCAAGCAAGCGCCCCATCTGGTAATCAATGTGCGTGATTTGACCGTAATAGTGACGGCGCAGCCGCTTCATCACTGGCGGCGGAATGCGGTCGGCTTTTCTCATGATGCGTTGACGTGTGAGCGTTGCTGGCTCATGCGCGCCATCCACCCAGTCGCCGATGACCGGTTCCGGTATCTCGAAATCGTCATAGAAACGGTCGAATGGCTGCGGGGGATCGAAGGGGCTGTGCGGCGCTTCGAAGACCATCCACATAAAAAAGGGGCAATCGGGATCGCGGCGCGAAAGGAACTTGATGCCTTCGTCGACGATCCAATGGCTATGCGTCAGATGCTCCGGCACAGCGCTGAGGGCCGGATAGACCTCGTTCCCGCCCAAGCCATGCCCGCGATAGAAGCCGCCCCAGCCCTGTTCTTCCAAAAAGTTGACATAATCGTTGGGATGCAGGCTGATATCTTCGAAGCCGAAACGAGCGCGTTCGGGATAGAAGTGCATCTTGCCAATCGCCTTGGTCTGATAGCCCGCTTCTCGCGTCAAGCGCCCGGGCAAGCTGTGCTGTGGCTCGATGGGACTTCGCGGACCGTGCAGGAAATTATGCGGCATTCCATGTTGGCTGCCAGTGAAGCCGGTGAGCATGGTGGCGCGCTGTGGCATGCACACCGGGCAATCGGCATAAGCGCGGCTGTACCAGATGCCCTCATAGGCGAGCTGATCGAAATGCGGCGTCACGACCGGGTGCGCGCTGTCGGCGATGCCTAAGCAGTCGCCGCGCCATTGATCGAGGACGATGTAAAGGATGTTGGGGTTGACAGCCGGTTGCTTCACACAGCGCTCCATTCGACTAAGCGCATCCGCACAGGCTCTGCTGTCTCCCCGTCGACGGCATATCTTGCTGGAAGTCTCCCCTCCTTGAAGCTTCGGGGAGGGGACGGGGGTGGGATTATAATCCTATCCCTTGAGGCTGCCAGAAGCCGTCACGCCGGTTATCAGATGCTTCTGGCCGAAGTAGAAGACCACCAACATCGGGATGATCATCAGCATCGAAAAGGTCATCAGCAGGTTTAGGCTGTTGTCGTCGCCTTCAAAGCCCTTCAAGGCGTTCAAGCCCAGCGCCAAAGTCCAGAGCTCCTTATTTGAGCCCAGGTAAATCAAGGGGTTCAAGAAGTCGTTCCAGGCGAAGGCGAAGGCGAAGATTGATACCGCCGCCAGCACGGGGCGCGACATGGGCATGAAAATACGCCACCAGACGCCGAACTCGGAGCAGCCGTCAATGCGGGCGGAGTCATAAATATCGTCCGGAATGCCGCGGAAGAACTGCCGGTACAAGAAGATATAAAAGGCATTGTGGCCCAAGAGGCGCGGCAGAACCAGCGGACCAAAGGTGCGCGTCCAGCCGATCTCATCGAAAAACAGAAATAAGGGGATGAGGCGCACCACATAGGGCAGCATCATCGTCGCCAGCAAGATGCCAAAGAAAATGTTCCGAGCCGGGAAGGGAATGCGGGCGAAGGCGTAACCAGCCAGCGTGCAGGGCACCCAGGCGCCAAAGAGCGCGGCCGCCACGATGATCAGGGTGTTGCGCGCATATTGGAGGATCGGGCGCGCCTCGAAGAGATAGGGATAATTCTCCCAGGCGACCGGATCCGGGATGAGCTCCAGCCGCCGAATGGTGACCTTGTCGCGCGTTTTCAACGAAGTGGAAGCCGTCCAAAGCAATGGCACCATCATCACAAACGCGCCAGCCGTCAGAATCGTGTAGACGATGATATGGCGAATTGTTTTGATTCTGGGATCTTCTATCATGTTATCAACCTAGCCCGCCTGGCAACCGCGTCATTTCTTTCGCCACAGGGTACAGAAGTAAAACCAAGAAAGAAATGCAAAAAATTAGGACGCTGTAGGGGCGGACCAATCTGGTCGCCCGCATTGTTACGTATAGATTTCGGGCGACATGGTATGTCGCCCCTACAAGATCCATAATGATATCGGATTTGCATTTCATACTTGGTTCTACTGAGTGTATCTTCCTCCGGCGCCGAGGATAAACTAAGTCGCATCGTCTTGCGCGTCCCCATAGAAAACCCAGCGATTCGAGGAATAGACCAGCACGACAGTCAAAGCGAAAATGATGGTGAACAGGATCACAGACAGCGCGGCGGCATAACCAAACTCAAAATCGCGAAAAGCTTTGTTATATACATGCAGCATGTAGACCAAACCCGCTTGCAAGGGACCGCCATTGGTATCCAGCAGGATGAAAACCTGTTCGAAGACCTGGAAACCGCCGATCATACCCAGCAATAAATTGAAGAAGATGGTCGGCGTCATCAGCGGAATGGTGATGTATAGCAGGCGATGCCAACCCGTGCCGCCGTCAATAGCCGCCGCTTCATACAAATCATTAGGGATGCTCTGCAATCCAGCCAGAAAGATGATCATCTGCCCGCCGAAGCCCCAGAGGCTCAGGATGATCAGCGATGGCTTAATGGCGTCCGGCGAGGACAGCCAGCGCACCGGCGTGAGGCCCAGAATGACAAAAAGCTGATTGAACAAGCCGTAGCGCGTATTGAGCAAGCCGGCGAAAATCACTGTCGCCGCCACCAAAGGCACAACCGTCGGCACATAAAACAGCGTGCGATACAGCTCCATCCCGCGGACGCGCAGGTTCAGCAGCAGCGCGACCAAGAAAGCGAATATCAGACTCAAGGGCACGCTGAAACCCAGGTAATAGACGGTGTTGTACATGCTCTTGCCGAAGGATTTGTCCTTGGTGAAGATCTCGATGTAATTCTCCAGCCCCAGCCAAGGCGGCAAGCCCACCGTGCCAATCTGATAATCGGTGAAGCTTAGGTACAAATTGTAGAGAAAGGGCATGGCGTCGAAGATGATGAAGCCGGCGAACCAAGGGAAAATGAAGACGAAGCCGATCAAGGCGCGGTTGCGGAACCACCATTCCTGAAAGCGCGTCTTCCAAGCGCTTTCCTTGTTATGTCTCGCCTCAAGCGAAGCCTGCACAGCTTTGCTCCCGTACCCCCACCCTAAATCCCTCCCCCATAAAGAGGGAGGGACTTACTCCATCTTCACCCGAATAGAGCAGTTCTCCCCTTCCCTCCTTGTGGGGGAAGGGGTCGGGGGATGGGGGGACTGCAAATCTACATATTGTCGGCGTCAAAATCCGCCCAGAATTCGTCCAGCAGCGCCTGCGCCTCGGCTTGGGCGTCAGCCAGAGCCTCTTCAGCCGACTTGACGCCGAAGAAAGCCTCTTCAACGTGATTGTTCAAGATCTCCGCCAGCTGTCCTTGAACCGGGGTGATGGCCACAGGCGTATCCGTGGCCAGCCCTTCGAGCACCGTCGCCCAATAAGGATTGACATCGTAGTAGGCTGGGTTCTCGTTGCAGGCTTTGACCGGCGAGGGACGGCTCTGCGCGAACAAGAAAGCGCAGCCGCCTAATTCATGCACGCCGATCCACTCCGCGAACTTGTATGCCGCCGCCTGCCTCTCCGGCGGATGCGCGGCCGGTATCGTATATGCCCAGCCGCCACTGAAGCCGTAGCCAGTTACGCCGGTGTGCTTGGCGTCGGCATTGTCGCCATTGAAGGGCCGCAGCATGACGCCCCAATGGCTGGCATCGGCATAGCCGTCAGGATCGTTGACATTGTAATGACCGAAGAAAGAGGTGTTGATTGGCAGGAAGGCTTGTTTGTTCTCGTACCAGGGATGATCGCCTTGAGAAAAGCTCGTATCCTGGAAGAAGTCGGTGATATTCAAGGTGCCGCCATTGATGTTGTTCACGAAATTGATCATCCATTCCAGGGTTTCCACGCCTTCCGGGCTGTTGTAGAGCAGGGTGCGGCCATCATCCGAAACGTATTTGCCGTTGTTCGTATACAGCCAGGACACGAAATTGGTGTCGCCGCCGAAGATTGGCGCGCCCAATACGTCGATGCCCATGGGATCGGCGACAGTGATGGCGGCCGCCATCTCTTCCAGCTCTTGCCAGGTCTGCGGCGGGGCTTCCGGATCAAAGCCGGCGTCGCGCAGCATGTCCTTGTTGTAGATGTACAAGCCCGTCAAACCACCGGCTGTCGGCATCGGCAAGCCATAGAGTTCGCCATTCCAGTACTGAATGCCGATTTCACCGTCATAAAAGACACTGAGGTCTGTGCCTTCGGCTTCAACAAAGGCGTCAATCGGGATGATCAAGCCGTTGATGGCGAATTGATAGGTCTCGGGCCGTGTCGACATGATGATGCCAGGCGGGTTGCTGCTGGCGGCGGCGGTGGCGAGCAATTCGGCGCGGTTGTCCCAGGGTTGGACCTGGTTGATGACCTGGATGCAGGGGTTCTCTTCCTGGAAGTGGCTGATGAGCGTGTCCATCAGCGCTTCGCGGGCGGCGCCCCACCAATTCATGAACTCGAGTTCAATGACCTCGCCTTCGCAGTCGGCGGCGACCGGCGCGAGACCGAGCGACAAAAGCATAAGGGCGGCGATGGCAAGACGTAGAAAAAGTGAACGCTTCATGGTTTTCTCCTTATCAATTTTGCTATATCAAAATCATAAACTAAAGGCTCTGCAACCATAGCTCCAAAGTTGCGCCGCGATCCTCCAATTTTGCAGTTCGGGAGCGACCGGTTATACTTGGTCAAGTCGCGGACTTTTATGCGAAGCTACCATTAAATATAACGCGAATTTCACATTCTGTCAAAAACTGGTAGTTTGTTGAATTCGGATGAAATGAAGAACAACAATAATCTGAGCGCCGGTAGGGGCGGCTCGATGGAGATTGTGATGGAAAACCCAGGCGAATTAAACGTATTGAAATATGCGAATGCCGTAAGGCTAAAATGGTACAGTTCGGATAAGAAACAACGAAGGTGGATACGCGCGGATCTCAAGTACATGGACGATATTAATGGCGCCAATACCATAGATATAGCCGATATCAGCAGAGGCAGCGAAGTCTTGGCTGTATTGGTGGACATATTAAGATCTTCCGATACAGATTGGATGAAGTACGATTCTCCCGGCGAAGAAGAGTGGTATGTGCTGCCGTCGCTCTTGGAGAGATAGTCAGCATGTCCATAGGACCTTTGCGCCTTTTGGACAAGGAGCAGTGAACTGAATGAGCCCGCTGCAGGCCGACCCGCGTTTAAGCCGCTTCGATCCGCTAGAGCGGGTTTTCTTCTACGATGACTTCGACGACGGCATCCGCGGCTGGTCGGAATTGATCGGCAATTACGAGCGCTCGCTTGATTCCATGCTGCCGGAATACAGCGACATGCGCCCGCCCATGCTCAGCAACCTGACCATGTGGGATACAGGCACGGCCGGCTCGATGGAAGGCAGTTACGCGCTTAAACTGGCGACGCGAGCGCGGGCGGGTTCGCTGGCGACGAGCATCAAACGGCAGACCTTTCGTAAGCGCGGGCAGATACAGCTGGAGTGCTATTTCACCTTTAAGCCGGAAGCCAGCGAACTGCGCCTGTCGCTCGACGACGTGCGCGCTTTTGGCGTCCTTTTTGATCTTCAAGACGGCATGAATCCCGAATACCGCTGGATGCCGCACCTGCGCTATCTCAACGCGCTGGACGGCGAGATGATCAACCGCTGGCAGGTCAAGAGCCAGACGCGCCCTTTCCACGCTATCGGCGCTTCCGGCGAGACTGTGTCGCATTTTCATCTGGGACCGGAAAACTGGGACTTCGTTGATTGCCCGGCGCAAACCCTCTGTTACAACGAGATAGCGACCAAGATGAATTGGCATTACCTGAAAATAAACGTCGATTTGGCGCAGCGGCGCTTTCTCGGCTTTCAATGCAACGACCTGGTATACAGCGGGGAAGCGCTCCCGCAGATCTCTATCCCGGCTATGCCCAACTTGAACTGCATGTTGAATACAGCCTTTTGGGTGGAAAGCAACCGCGACAAGCGCGCCTTCCTGTATGTCGATTCCGCGCTGCTTTCCGGGGTGTTCCCCCCAGCGGGGGGGCGTGGAGGGGGGAGTGGCGTTTAATTATGGCTGTCAGACGCAGTTACACCGCGATCGTCGAGCGCAATGTTCTTTGGCAAGGCGACTTCGCCAGCGAACCCTATGAAGCCGCCTGGGCCAGCGAAGCGATCTTTTTTGTCCGCGCGCTGGAAGTTCATCCAGCTCGGGAAGCCAGCCGCAATTCCGCCGCGGTTCAAATATCTGCGGACGGCATTCATTGGACTGACGAAGGCGCGACCTTCGAGCTGCCGAGAAAAAAGGACGCGGTGACATTCTGCCGGGTTAGTCATTTCGGCGGCTGGCTGCGGCTGCGGGGCAGGGTGGCGCCGGGCGACGGCATAAAGGCGCTTGTCTCGCTGGCCCTGAAAGAATAGAGCGCATCTCTGCAAGGAACTCAATATGATATCATCCCCAGCATTCGATTTCGACGCCGTCATCGTCGGCGGGACGCCAGCCGGCATCATGGCGGGCATTGCCGTGGCAAGGGCGGGAAGGCGCGCCATCATCCTCGAGCGCAGCGCCCATGTTGGCGGCTTGCCCGCCAACGGACTAGGCGCGACCGATATCCACACCAAAGGCGCGACAGGCGGGCTTTTCCTGGAATTCGTCAGGCGCGTGAAGAAACACTACAGCGACAAATACGGCGCGGATTCGCAGCAGGTCAGCGATTGCGCGGGGGGCTACCGCTTCGAGCCGCATGTGGCTGAACTGATCTTGCTGGCGATGATCGCGGAACAAGGCGAAAACCTGGAAGTCCGCACGCTGCGGCAATTCGACCACGAGCCGAGCAATGCCATCAAAGCGGGCGCCGTCTTGCGCCAGATCAAAATCGTCAACCGCGCGAGCGGCGCCGAAGAAATCTACAGCGCCGCCGTCTTCGTCGACGCCACCTACGAGGGCGATCTGGCCGCGGCCGCCGGCGCGCCCTATATGCTGGGGCGCGAAGGCGCGGATGAATACGGCGAACCTTGCGCCGGCAAATTTTACCAGCGCTGGGCGGCGCCGCCGGATGAACGCTATTCCACCGGTCAAGGCGACAATGCCGTGCAATCCTACAACTATCGCTTGCCGCTGACGACCGTCGCATCCAACATGACCAGGATCGAAAAACCGGACACATATAATCGTCAAGAATACGTCTCGCTGATTGAGGACCTGCGGCTCAATCGCTTTGCCGGTCCGCCGACGCCGATGGAATTCGACGGCATCGGGGCGATCACCAATATGGCGCCTGTGCCCAATGGCAAAGTCGATGGCAACAACCAGCACGCCGCCTTCATCTCCACCGACCTGCCAGAAGAGAACTGGCCCTACCCTACCGCGAGCTGGGATTGGCGCGATCGATTTGCCGGACGCCTGCGCGACTATATCCTCGGTCTGTTCTATTTTGCGCAGAATGACCCGGAACTGCCAGCCGACTTCCGCGAGCGCTGCAAACGCTGGGGGCTGGCGCGCGACGAATTCACCGACAATGGCAATTTCCCGCGGCAGATCTATGTGCGCGAGGGGCGGCGCATCCGCGGCGAGTACCTCTTCACCGCGCAGGACGCCTTGTCCAAGCGGGCTTCGCGCGCGCACATAAGCAGCATCACCGCCAGCCATTACAGCCTGGACTCGCATGCTTGCCTGAAACGCGAAACCGGACGCCCCCATCTGGATGGCATCTTTTCTTATCGCACGACGCCCTACAGTGTGCCATACGGCGTCATTGTGCCCCTGGAAGTCGAGAATCTCTTGATTCCGGCGCCGGCCTCGGGAACGCATATCGGCTTCAGCACCTTGCGCATGGAGCCTTGCTGGATGGCACTGGGCGAAGCGGCCGGCGAAGCGATCAACGTCAGTTTGCACGACGGCAGCTCGGTGCGGGGGCTGAACGTGGTCGAGCTGCAGCGGCGATTGCTTTCCGCCGGCGCGGTCTTGACCTACTTTGAAGACGCGGCGCCCGGCGCGGACAGCTACGCGGCGCTGCAATTTTTCGCTTTGCGCGGCTTCCTGGGCGACGGCTATCAAGCGCGGCTCGACGACATGGCATCGGACGAAGATCGCAAACGGTGGACGACCTGGGCGAATACGCCGGAACTGGAGCATTTCGCAGGGACGCGCGGGCAGCTCTTGGATAGAATGTATGCAGAAGTCAGCAAACGATCGGATGCGGAACAAGCTGCGCTGTACGCGGGAGTGGGGGGTTAGCGGGCGATGGAATTCGTCAAAATATCACCAGAACAAAAAAGACAATTCGATGAAGAGGGCTATTTGATCCTGCGGGACGCCCTGGATAGCGAGACCGTTTCGTCCTTGATCGAGGCTGGCGATCGCCTGGTCGCCAGCGACCGCGAGCTAAATCGCCAGCGCAGACCAGGCGGCTTGTACGATGGCTTCCGCAATTGCGTCTCAATGGACGACGCCTTCCTGCCGCTGCTCGCCAACCCGAAGGTCTTCTCAATCGTGGCGCAATTGCTCAGCCCATATTTGTCGCTCTTGACCAGCCATCTGATCTTCCGCCATCCCGATCCGCCGGGCTCGCCCGATACCGGACGCATCCCCGGCTGGCACCGCGATCATTACATGTCCATGCGCGATTTGGGAGACGAACATATCCCGCGCCATTCGCTAAAAGTCGCCTACTACCTCACCGACTTGAGCGAACCCAACAGCGGCGCTACCTTGATGGCGGCCGCCAGCAATCAGCTCAAGCAACCCATCGAGATAGCGCCGGGGCAAGTCGATCCGGCCACCAAGGTCGAGCCTTTGCTCAAGCCGGGCGACTGCGTCTTCTTCGAGAACCGCACCTGGCATGCCGGCGCGGCCAATTTGACCGCTCGCACGCGAAAAGCCGTCATGATTGGCTACAGCTACAACTGGATCAGCCCGACAGATTATCGGCAGCAAGCGCCCGAGCTGGTGGAAAAAATGTCGCCAATCGAGCGCTATCTGGTCGGCGAAGCGGTCGATGACAAGGAAAACTTTGACTTCACCGGCGGCGACAATCCCATAGCCGATTGGTGCGCCGCGAATGGCTATGACTACCAGTCCATCCGCAGCCGAGAACATTTTATCGGGTCTGAGGTGAATCGCTAGCCTGAGGCGCTCACGCGGTTTAGAATTGAAGGAGGACACAGGAAAGAAAGCGCACATTACACCGTGCTGGTAGAGGCGCTGGCGAATCGGAGACCGGATGCCAGGACGCAGTTGGGACTGGCTTGTTGCCTAAGCCGACATTTCTCTGTTCACGCGCGCAATATGTGAAGCATCCGTGTAAACAATAGCGACATGGCCACGATAAGGGAATTTCAGACGATTTGTGGAAGATTAAGTCCGGACAATTTGCTTCAGTATGTGGACAATTTCCGCATTGAATACTCCTTGCGTGAAGATGCGAAGTCTGAACGCAAACAACTCGGCCAATACTTTACGCCGGTAGAAGTTGCCCGGAAGATGGCTAGTATGCTTGGACCAATGCCATCCAGAGTTCGCATTCTTGATCCAGGCGCTGGCGCCGGTATGTTGTCCGCGGCGGCTGTCGCGCACATTCTGTCGTCGTGCGGGGATACGGTGAAGGAAATCACAGTCGTTGCTTATGAAGTGGATCCGCGCGTCAGCAAGCATTTGCGCAGGTCGATGGAAATGTGCGCGCGGCTATGCGAACGGTATGGCATACGGTTCGACTCGATCGTTCACTTTGTGGATTTTATTTCAACAGCGTCAAAGACTATGTACTCGACAAGCAAGTTTGATATTGCCATTCTTAACCCGCCCTATAAGAGGACAAAGTCCCAAACCGAACAATGGCGCGTACTGAAGAAATACGGTCTTCCCAGCAGCAACCTATATGCCGCCTTCATGATGTTATCCACCATCCTTTTGAAAAAAGGCGGCCGGCTTGTCTCGATCACACCGCGAAGTTTCTGCAATGGTCCTTACTTTCTGCCGTTCCGCAAAGCATTGCTGACAGAATTGGCGATTAGCGATATTCATACTTACCATTCGCGGACAAAGACTTTCCGTGCCGACAATATATTGCAGGAAAACATAATTCTCGGCGCAAACAAAAGTCGGAAGCGAGTCAATGTAACGATTACGTCAAGTGATAGTCCGCTAGACGAAGATGTTTCGGTTGAAGTTGTGCAACCAGATGAGTTGGTGAGCAAGAGCGACCGTAACCTGATCCTACACTTGTTCAAGAACAGTTTCGACAGGCAGATTAACCGAATAGTTGGCAAGCTAGAGAATACACTCGACGATCTGCAAGTATCTGTTTCGACTGGGCGAGTCGTTGAGTTCCGGGCTCGAAAGCTTCTGCGGTTGCCACACGACACCGGGAGCGTTCCCCTTCTGCTTCCAGCACACTCTGTCAATGGGTTTGTTAAGTGGCCGCTGCGCCATATCAAAAAGCCGGCTGCAATCGAAGCGAGCGAAAGGAGCAAAAAGCTGGTAGTCAAAAACGCTTGTTATGTGCTCGTAAAGAGATTCTCTTCCAAAGAGCAAAGTAAGCGACTTAGCGCAGCAGTTCTTAACCCTGGCACATTGTCTTACAGCGAAATCGGGATAGAAAATCATCTAAATTACCTGCATATGAACGGCTCAGGACTACCGCTTGATCTTGCCAAAGGACTTGCCGTATATCTTAACTCTTCATTTGCTGATCAATACTTCCGTCTGTTCAGTGGTCATACTCAAGTGAATGCTAACGACCTCAGGCTGATGAAGTACCCGAGCGCTGCTGCTCTGATCAGATTTGGCAATCGAATTGATGACTCTCTTCCATCGCAAGAGTGTATTGATAGCATTGTGGCAAAGGAGTTGGGCATGGAAGCGGACGGACGGATATCGTTGCGCAACGCGAATATCGAGCAGGCGCTGGAGATCCTTAAAGCAGTTGGCGTTCCACGTGGCCAGCAGAACGACAGAACAGCTCTAACATTGCTCTCGCTGGTAGACATTAAGCCCGGTGACATGTGGCCTCAAGCGTCAGAGCCATTGCGCGGAATTACGCAGATGATGGATTACATCGCGGAACATTATGGAGTCGCTTACGCCCCAAACACGCGGGAGACAATCCGCCGGTATTCAATTCATCAGATGTGGAATATGGGACTAGTAGATGCAAATCCCGACGATCCGGAAAGACCGATTAACAGTCCGCGATACTGTTACCAGATCACGCCCGACTTCCTTAACCTTGTCCGATCTTTCGGCGCTCATGATTGGAACCATCGATTGGCGCAATTTCGGAAAAGCGTCGGCGACAGTCTTACCGTTCTTGAAGACCGCCGCCGAAACATGAAGCTGTTGCCGGTTACACTGCCAGATGGAGGCAAAGTTAATCTTACCGCTGGGGGTCAAAACGAGCTCGTCAAAAGAATCGTAGAAGAGTTTTGCCCCCGGTTTGTACATGGAGGAAAGATCCTTTATCTGGGAGACGCCGGACAAAAACTAAGTGATGCGGACATCCATCGGTTTCGTGAATTGAATATAGAACTGGACAGACATGGCAAAGCGCCTGACATAATAATCCATCTTGAAGACAAGAATTGGCTCGTTCTGATTGAAGCTGTAACCAGCCACGGACCGATCAACCAAAAGCGATATAACGAACTAAAGCAACTGTTCTCAAGTGCTTGTATTGACCTTGTGTTCGTCACTGCATTCGAAACACGAAGAAATTTGTCAAGATACTTGAGTGAAATATCATGGGAAACCGAGGTCTGGATAGCCGATTCTCCCGACCATCTAATCCACTTTGACGGCGAAAAATTCCTGGGACCGTATTGAAATAAACTGTACATCGTTCACCGGCAAGCCTTACGAAGCGGGGTAGCATCTACTAGAGGTGACACATGAAAGAACGCAACTGCGACATCCTAATCGTCGGCGGCGGGACCGGCGCCATCGGCGCGGCGCTTGCCGCGCTGCGCCTGGGCAAGACGGTCATCATCAGCGAAGAGACCGACTGGATCGGTGGTCAGTTGACCGCGCAAGCCGTGCCGCCGGACGAAAACCCCTGGGTCGATCAATGCGGCGCGACAGCGACCTATATGCGCTTTTCCGATGGCTTGCGCGACTACTATCGCCGCAACTATCCCTTGACCGAAAAAGCCCGGCATACCATGAACTGGAATCCGGGCCAGGGCAATGTCAGCCGCCTTTGCCACGAGCCGCGCATTGGCTTGGCGGTCATCGAAGAGATGCTCGCGCCCTACCGCTCCAGCGGACAATTGGACATTCTGCTTTATCACATCCCGCTGGCGGCGGAGACCGACGGCGACCGCGTGCTGGCGGTGACGCTGGAAGACAGGCGCAGCGGCGATCGGGTGGTGATTTCCGCGCCATACATACTTGACGCCACCGAGCTGGGCGACTTGCTGGAGCTGGCGGAGGCGGAGTCGATTATCGGCGCGGAAAGTCAAGCGCAAACGGGCGAGCTGCACGCTGTCGAGGGCGATCCGCTGCCGCTGGACCAGCAGGCGATATCCTGGTGCTTCGCCATCGATCATCTGGAAGGCGAAGACCATCGCATCGACAAGCCGGAAGACTATGATTTTTGGCGCGATTACCAAGCCGATTTCTGGCCCGACAAACAATTGAGCTGGTATTATCCCAGCCCCATCACGCTGGAAACCGTCCATCGGGAAATATTCCACCAAGGCGCAGGGGCGAAGTCTGATCTCTGGCATTTCCGCCGCATTCTTTACAAAGGACACTATCCGGAAGGCGCCTTCCGCAGCGATATCACGCTGGTCAATTGGCCCCAGATTGATTATTGGCTCAAACCCCTGCTCGGCGTCAGCGAAGAAACGAAACAAGCCGCGCTGCGAGAATGCAAACAGTTGAGTTATTCCCTGCTCTATTGGATGCAGACCGAAGCGCCGCGCGCCGACGGCAAAGGCTATGGTTATCCTGGCTTGCGCCTGCGCCCCGATGTCGTCGGCACGACCGACGGCATGGCAAAATATGTCTACGTGCGCGAGGCGAGGCGCATCAAAGCCGAGTTCACGGTCTTAGAAGAGCACGTCGGCGTGCAGCAGCGGGGCGCTCTGACGACAGCCGAACAGTTCGACGACAGCGTCGGCATCGGCAGCTACCGCATCGACCTGCATCCCAGCACCGGCCTGCGCACCTACATCGACATCAGCAGCTATCCATTCCAGATTCCGCTAGGTTCGCTGATTCCGCAGCGGGTGGAGAATCTGCTGCCGGCTTGCAAAAACCTAGGCGTAACGCATATCACCAATGGCTGTTATCGTCTGCATCCGGTGGAATGGAATATCGGCGAGGCGGCGGGCGCTTTGGCCGCATTCTGCCTGGACAAAGGCTTGTCGCCGCGTCAAGCGCGCAACACGGAGCGGCATTTGCGCGATTTTCAATCGCTCTTGAGCGATCAGTTGGGCGTGCCTTTGGCTTGGCCCCCCTACGCGCGGCAGGCGACGCGCTAAGTCATGACGCGCGCAATCAATCCTTCAAAACTCTGCGTTATCGCGCTGCTTTTGCTGTTCATAGCATTCATAGCGCTGCCCGCTCGCATCGCACAGGCACAGCCGCAGCAGCTTCCAATTTTCCGCGACGTCAGCGCGGCGGCCGGCATCACGGCGACCCATCGCGGCGTCTGGGACGATAAAGAAACGCGCCAGGGCTATCTGGCGATTGGGCAGGCTTGGGGCGATTATGACCGCGACGGCTGGCTTGATCTCTATGTGACCGGGAACCTTGACCCCAATGTACTCTATCGCAACAATCAGGATGGCAGTTTTTCGGTCTCCGAGTTCTCGTCAAGTCTGAGCCTGCCCGATCGTGCAAGCGGGGGCGTCGTCTGGGCGGATTACGACAACGATGGCTGGCTTGATCTCTACGTGCTCAATTACGGCGCCAATACGCTTTTCCGCAATGAAGCGGGCGCCGGTTTCCGCGATGTGACCCTAGAAGCCGGCGTGGGCGATACCGGCAAAGGCACATCGGGGACCTTCGGCGACTACAATAACGACGGCTGGCTGGACCTGTATGTGACGAACTGGTCATGTTTCCCCGAATGCGATCCGGTCGATTTCTCGCGGCAGCAAGACCGGCTCTATCTCAACAACAGCGATGGCAGCTTCACGGATGTGTCCGCCTCGCTGGAATACCGCCTGACCCTGGGCGCTGGATTCGCCCCCGGTTTCCTCGACTATGACGGCGATGGCGATCTTGATCTCTACGTTGTCAACGACAAATTGCAGAATGAAATCGGCAATCTGCTCTGGCGAAACGATGGCGCGGGCTGCGGACATTGGTGCTGGTCCAACGCCGCCGCGGAGACCGGGACCGATCTAGTGATCAACGGCATGGGGCTGGATGCCAGCGATTATGACAACGACGGCGATTTGGACCTCTACGTTACCGACATGGTCTATCAAATGCACTTGCTGATGAATGACGGCTTTGGCGGATTCAGGAATCGCGCCCGCTCGACCGGTTCCGCCATCAACATGGGCCCGGATCAAGGCGTCGGCTGGGGAGCGGTCTTCTTCGATTTTGACAATGACGGCTGGCAAGATCTATATGTCGCCACCACCCAGTATTTTCAGACCTTTCCCGAGCTGGAAGTCAGCTTCCTGAACGCGCTGCCCGACGCCCTTTTCCGCAACAACGGTCATCGTTCTTTCATCGATGTCAGCGGCGAGAGCGGCATTGACGCGCCCTTTGCCACATTGGGCGTGGCCTACGCCGATTATGACCGCGACGGCGATCTGGACCTGGTCACGGGCAATTGGAACAGCGGCTACCGCCTGTATCAAAACCAGGGCAACGACAATCAGTGGCTGAGCTTGGACCTGCGCGGGGGCGGCGCTGTCAATCGAGATGCCGTCGGCAGCACGGTATACCTAAGCACAGAAGCCCGCCCGACCCAGATGCAGACGGTCAAGATCGGCTCCGGGCTGGGCGGCAACAATCAACAGGCATTGCATTTTGGGCTTGGCGCGGCAAGGTCAGCCAATCTGCGCGTCGTATGGAGCAATGGCGCCCAATGCAGCTTGGAGGACATAGCCGCGAATCAACAGCTAGTTCTGCAATACGGCGTAACCGCCGGCTGCCGCTAAAAATCAGTTTGACAAGTCCCCGTGTTCAACTAGCGCAGGTCGGTCTGGCGAGGCACGACATCGCAGGTCCTTTGATACCAGGTCAACATGCGCTCGCGCAGGTCGGCCAAGATAGCCGCATAGGCTGGATCGTCGATGAGGTTATGCAGTTCCCCCGGGTCTTCGCGCAGGTCATAGAGCTCGTCGATTTCGTAGAGCCGCCGGACATATTTGAAGTTCCGCGTGCGGCACATGGTCGCCTTGCTGTGCTCGCCGGCTTCGCTGCCTTGCAGTTGCACGCGGGGCCAGTACAGTCCGCTCGGATCGTAGAATGAGGGGCTGTCCTTTTCCATCGCCTGCTGCTCGCCCAGCAGACGGCCGCCCTCGCAATAGACCGCGTCGCGATGCCTGTCCGCCGCGCCGGTCAACAAGGGACTGAGCGAGCGTCCGAAATGGTCGTAATCGGGCTTGATGCCGGCGTACTCGTAAGCGGTGGCGGTGAAATCAATCAGTTCGACCAGGTCATCGCGGATGCCGGGCTGGACAGGGATGTCCGATGGCGGCTTGATGATGAGCGGCACCCGCGTCAGGCAATCCTCAAAGGTATTTTGCGTCTTTTCCACCAAGCCATAGTCGCCGGTGAAATCGCCATGATCGGAGAAGAAGAATATGGCGCTGTCATCATACATGCCTGCCTCTTGCAAAGCTGTCACCAGCTTTCCGAATTGGGCGTCGACGCGCGCGCACATACCGTAATAGGTCGCGCGCAATTCTGTGAAACGCGCTTCGCTCCAGCCCTGCAAGCCCTGTCGATCATAGATGCCGGCCGTGAGTTTGGGTTTCTTGCTCCAATCCGGCGTCGGCAGGCGTGACGGGATGAGATCGCGGTCAATCTGGCTGTACCAGGGCTCTTCCACGCCATAGGGCGGATGCGGATAGCTCAGAGGCAAGTAGATGCAAAGCGGCTGATCCGCGGGCGCGTTGCGAATCAGATCAAGCGCGCCGTCGACCATCGCCCAATCGTTGTCGTAATATACTTCCTCGGCGCCGGTATCGAGCTGGCCCGCGTAGAAGGAATAATAATTGTCGCCGTCCGGTTCGCCGCGCCACTCGTCCGCGCGATGCAAATTGGGCTGGAGCGGATGCTGCGCCTCGTACTTCAGGTCGCAGTATTCGTCAAAGCCATTCTGCCGCGGCGCCAGGTCGTTCTTGCCGCCCCACCAGACGAAATAACCGTTGTCCTTGAGATATTTGAGCAGCACGGGCTCGTCCGGGCGCAGCATGTGGAACATGGTGCGGTGCCCGCGCACATGGGGATACCAGCCGGTCATGAAGGAGCAGCGGCTGGGCGTGCAGACCGGGTTCTGGCAGAACGCATGACGAAAGGAGACGGCATCGCTTTGGACGATGGAGTCAAGGTTGGGCGTGACCGCGGCCGGATTGCCGAGGTGGCTCATCACGTCGCCGCGCCATTGGTCGGGGTTAAAGATGATGATGTGGGGTTTCTTGGGCATTCTACGCTCCAACATGGTTATATGTCACGACTAGGATATTGTCCAATCCTCAATTGTCAAATCAGGTATACGCCCAAAGTCATTAGTATCGCTAGTAACGACAATGAGGTTGTTTGCCAATGCAATCGCAGCAATCTGCATGTCGGGAACCTTGATTAACATACCGCGCTTTCTTAGAAACGCGTAAATCTTTCCGTATAGATTGGCCGCGGAATCATCAAAAGGCAAACTATCAAAGTGAATTAAGAATCTTTCTTGCTTCGCGCGTGATGCCCTTGGTGTCTGGCTCACACCAGAGCCAGCATACATTTCACACTTAGTAATGGCGCAAACAAATATTTCCTGAGCGGAGTGTTTATGGAGGTTAATGCGAACTTGTGGCTGTTTTCCGTTGATATAGTACAGGTGCAAGTATCAAGTAGGTACTTCATTCAAGCTCGTCTTGTAATCCGGGCTCCTCGACCCTAGGGCGTTCTATTGGATCGTCTGCAAGAATGCCGTAGGTAAGGTCAAGGAATTTCTCCCAAGGCAAATGACGATAGCTCTGTGTCTCAACATCTTGAACAAGTCTGGCAACTGCTCTCTTGTAGGAACGATTTAGCTCCTTTCGAACTTCGGCATTAAGACAACCGAAGTCTGCTTGCGCAGCAATGTCTTGCATGACCTGGTCAAGCGACTTTAGAGGTTCAGACGTTTTGGCCAGTTCGCCTATGCGCTCGCCCAATAACGACGTCAACTTTGTATCTGCAACTAACCGTTTCATAAATCTATCTAACTCAGCATCAAATTCATTTAGTTCAGCCAACTCGGCCACGTATTTGCCAAAGTCCTCAGTAACGCCAAATTGTTCAGCTAGCATTCTTACGCGCTCTTCAACATAACTGGAGTCATCTGTCTGTGCAGCGAACTCCGTCAGTTTCTCGGCACACAAAGTTGCTACGCTGTTTGCAGCAACCGCTTCTCTAAAGTTTTCGAGAAATGCCTCGACAAAATCTGTGTCTACAATGGTTCTAAGAAGGCTATCATCAATTATATCTCCGAGAGTGGGGACTGCGACGGCGTCTATGACAGCGTCATCAATAATGGATGTCGCGATATTCTGAGCGAAAATGTCATTTGCAATAGCCTCAACATCGGGAGCATTCGACAGAAAAGATTCCGAGAGTTGCGATACGTCGACTTGGGCTTGAGTGGCGATTCTCCCCATTAATTCATCGACCCACTTGCGATTCTGCACAGTGATTTCGCGATTAAGCTGCTTGAGATAATCATCAATCGGACGCGAATTGTTCAAGGGAGCTCCTGCAACCGTTCGAGTTTCCACTTGTTCATATAGTATGTTACGCTTCTCTCATTGTCAAGATTACCGCAAATAAGTTCGATAATATACGATATGGTGTAATCACAACAAATCCCCCGCCATCGGACTGAACTCGACATCGTAGCCAAATGCCCGGGGACCGACCACCGCCAGCGCCTCGGGCGTCTTCAGTTCTTTTGGCGCGGGCATCGCCAGCACTGCCACGCGCAAGCCATAGCGCAGGGACTCGGTGCCGATCGCTTCGCCGTCTTCCAGGCTGACAAGCGTGATCAGATCAGGCACGGCGCACAGCGCTCGGTCGCCCAAGCGCGCGATTAGGTTTTCGTTCTGGAAGTCAATTTCCATCTGCTGGTCAAAATCATCAAAGGCGCTGATTTTGAGCTGGCCCCGCGCAAATCCACTTACTGTGCGTCGATTGACATCGACGATCTTGCCGGTGAAAATGACCGCGCCATTGCAGAGCGCCGCTACCGTTTCGGCCGGCTCGACGCTGCGGGCGCGGCAGCCGAGCACCGCTTCGCCGATGCGCTTGGCCAGGCTGAGCGTGTCGCGGATAATGGTGGCTTTCATGTCGGCGCCGGACATGACGGGCATCACCAAACCTGCGGAGCCGCCCATCTCGATGGTCAAGCTGCGCGCGAAGGCTTCCGCCTGTTCCGCCGAGCCGATGCGCTTGAAGATGCTGACGTTGCCATGGGTATCAGCCAAGACAAAAGGCGCGGGATTAAGCCCGTAAATCATAAAGGTATCCATCTGCAATTCGGGGAAGGCGCGCCCCATGCTGTCGCCATCGACCACGGGCAAGCCGCACTGCAAAGCCGTGATCATGGGTCCCAGGGCATTGCCGCCGCCGATCTCACCGATGACGATGGCGTAGACCTCCCGCCGCAGGTGATCTTCCAGCGCGCGGACGGCGCGCATGATTTCTCGCCCTTCTTGCAGTTTTTCGTTGCTGACGGTGGGCGCGCCCATGCCGCCCACGGCGCAAACCAGGGCGTCGTCGGGCACATCATCGGCTTGAATGACCGAGACCGCGCGGTCTTGCGCGCGCAATTCATTGTCCAGGCGCAGGCGGTTGAGGTAGGTGCTGCCGCCGCCGCCCGTGCCGAGGATGCCGGCGCCGATGGCGATGGGGAGGGTGTCAGCGAGTGTGACGGATTTAATCATGAGGTTAACCGTTCTTCCACCGGCACATAATCAATATCGTAGCCGAAGTAGCGCGGGTGAGCGAGTTCCAGCGCGGCTGGCTCCCGCCATTGCGGCGCGCAAGGGAAGGCGATGACCGCTACGCGCATGCCATAGCGCAGCGCCTCGGTGGTGATGGGCTCGCCGGTTTCGCTGTCTAACACCGCGATCAGATCCGGTACTGTGGCGGCGAATTCGCCGTTCACGCGCACAGCCAAATGTTCATTTTGAAAGTCGAGATTGAGCGTCTGCCCGGCAAAGTCGCCGCTGCCGGCCATCGTGGCGTCGCCGCGGTTCCAGCCGCCTTCAATGCGGCGGTCGACATCGGTGATCTTGCCGCGAAAGAGCAGGAAGCCGCCGACAGAGGCTCGCACGGCATCAACCGGATTGGCTTCGGCGCGGCGGGCATTGCGGACGGTTTGACCGATCTCTTCGGCGAGCGTGATGGTGCCGTGAATCGCCGCTTCTTTCAGCTGCTTGACCGTGGCCGAATAGAGCGCGATCATGCCTTCCGCGCCCATGTGCACGACGCAGGAGCGGGCGAAGGTCTCCACCCATTTGTTGCTCACCGTATCCATCAACAAGACATTGCCGCGTTCGTCGGACATGGCGAAAGGGCTGGCGGTGATGCCGTGGGCGGTGAAGATGGTCATCTGTATTTCCGGGAAAGCCCGCCCCATGCCGTCGCAATCGACCATGGGGATGCGCAGGCGGGCGGCGACATAAATCGGCATGACCGAATTGAGCCCGCCGGCTTCGATGCTCATGGTGCCGCGCGGCTCGCGACCGGAGTATTTGCCCAGCGCTTTGAAGGCGCGGATCATGTCGTCGCCGGCCGGCAGCTTCTCCACGATGACGATGGGCGCGCCCATGCCGGCCGCTGGCACGATCAGGTCATCGTCATCCAGCTCGTCGAGCGTATAGAGTTCGACGGGACCATACTGCCGCACCGCTTCCCGCGCCATGAGTTTGCCGACGTACGGATCGCCGCCGCCACCAGTGCCCAGCACCGCCGCGCCCAGCGCGATGTCCTCGATATTTTCTTCATAGAGCAGTCGCATCAGCCGCCTCCGTAACGTTCTTCCACAGGAACGTATTCGGTGTCATAGCCGAAGTATGCGGGTCCCACCAGCTCTAGCCCCTTGGGACTGCGCCATTTCTCGGCGCAGGGAATGGCGATAATGGCGACGCGGAAGCCATAACGCAAGCCCTCGGTCGTGATTGGCTCGCCGGTATCGACATCCAAGACCGCTAGCAAATCGGGCGCCGTCACTCGGAATTCGCCATCAACGCGGGCGGCGAGATGTTCGTTCTGGAAGCTGAGTTGCAGCGACTGGTTCGCGTATTCGTCGATGCCATCGATCATGGCGTCGCCTTTGGCGAAGCCGGCTTCGGTGCGCCGTTCGACATCGCCGATTTTGCCCTTGAAAATCAAATAACCGCCGACAGCCGCGCGGATGGTTTCCACCGGATTGTCTTCCTCGAGCCGGGCGCGGCGCACGACTTTGCCGATCTCTTCCGCCAAGGTGATGGTGCCGGGGATAGCCGCTTCGCGCAGTTGAGCCGCCGTTGCCGCATAGAGCGCGATCATGGCCATGGCGCCCATATTGACCGTGACGCTGCGGGCGAAGGTTTCCGTCCACAGGTTGCTGATTGTCTCCATCAGCACGGTATTGCCGCGTTCGTCGGACATGGCGAAGGGCGTCGACGAGATGCCGTGAATGGTATGCGTGACCATCTGCAATTCGGGGAAAGCCCGTCCCATGCCATCGCAATCGACCATGGGCACGCCCAGCCGCGCGGCGCAGTAAATCGGCACAACGGAATTGAGGCCGCCGGCTTCGATGCTCATCGTCGCCCTTACCGGCTTGCCGATGTATTTGCCGACGGAAAGAAAGGCGTTCACGATGTCGTCGCCGTTGGGCATCTTCTCGACCATGACCGTGGGCGCGCCCATCATGGCGGTTGGCACGACCAGATCATCATCATCCAGTTCGTCCAGCGTATAGAGTTCAACGGGACCGTAGTTGCGGATGGCTTCGCGCGCCATGAGCTTGCCGATGTAGGGATCGCCGCCGCCGCCCGTGCCCAGCACCGCCGCGCCCAGGGCTAAATCTTCAAGTACCGCTTCATCTATGATACGCATGTCAAGCTCCCACCAGGTCGCCAACCGCTTTGACCATGATGCGGGTGGCGTTGCCGGGCAGATAAGCCAGCGGGACTTCTTCGACATCGACTATTTCGATGCTTTTGGCATTGGCGCCGGCGTTCACCGCCCGCTCGCTGGCTTCGCCCTTGGCTTGGTCGAGCGCGTCGTCGCGGCTGAGCTCCGCCAGCGAGAAGATGCGGTCGCATTCCCCGCCGACCTGGGCGATAGCGGCGCCGATGGCATTGGCGACCGGGAAGTGATCCGGTTTGATGATTTCGGACGCGCCCTCAATCTCGCCTGTGACCAGGATGCTGCCGCCGCCAACGACGATGACCGGCACCGGCGTGGCGCTGGTTTTCATGCGGTCGACGGCGATGGCGATCATCTGCATGATGCGCGCTTGCGCCGCCGCAACCAGGTCTGCATCCAGGTCCGCCACAGCGCCGGGGTCGCCGATGTCCGCGCCGCCGCCAGCGACGATGACATCGGTGGCGGTCAGTACATCGCCGCCAAAAACCAGGGCTTTCTCGGTCAATTCGTAGCCGACGCTCTGGGGACCGACTTTTATCTGCCCCCACCCTAAATCCCTCCCCCATAAAGAGGGAGGGACTTCATCACTGGCAACTGACTCCCTTTCCCCCTTTATGGGAAGCATCCCCCGTGAGGCGGGGGACTGAGGGGGCTCCGGGCTTAGGGGCTGGGGGACCACCAGACTGCCGCCGCCCAAACCGATGGAATAGGTATCGGGCATGCGGAAATTGGTGCGCACGCCGCCGATATCAACCGCCAGCGCCGCCACCCGCGGGAAGCCATGCTGCAAGACGCCGATATCGGTGGTGGTGCCGCCGACATCGACCACGATGGCGTCCTTAAGCCCGCTGAGGAAAGCCGCGCCGCGCATGCTGTTCGTCGGTCCAGAGGCGAAGGTCAGCACCGGGTATTCTTTGGCGAAATCGGCATTCATCAACGTGCCGTCGTTTTGGCTGATGTAAAAGGGCGCGCTGATGCGCAATTCGTCCAGCGCCGCTTTGAAACCGTCAACCGTGCGAGCAGCCAGTTGCCGCAAGCAGGAATTCATGATGGCGGCGTTTTCGCGCTCCAGCAAGCCGATGCGCCCAATCTCGCTTGACAGGGTGATATTGGCGTCGGGAATAACTTCGCGCACGATGTCGGCGCTCTGTTCCTCAAAGGTCGCATTGACCGGCGAGAAGACCGACGAGATGGCGATGGCTTTTAAGCCGACCGCCTTGATTTTTTCGGCGATTTCTCGGACCTCGTCCGGTTCAAAGGCGGAGATTTCCCGCCCGTCGAATTCGTGCCCGCCATGCGCCAAATGGGCATTACCGCCAACCAGCTCGCGCAAGTCTTGGGGCCAATCGACCATGGGCGGCAAGCAGACCGTGGCTGGCAAGCCCAGGCGGATGCAGGCGGTCGGCGTCAGATGCTTGCGCTCGACCACGGCATTGGTGAAATGCGTGGTGCCGATCATCACGCCGTCGATGGCCGCCGTGTCGATGCCCGCATCCGCAATCACATCGCGCAGGGCGATGGCGATGCCCTGCGACACATTGGCGGTGGTAGGCGTTTTGGTCGCGCTGAGTACAGCCGTGCCGTCCATCAGGACAGCGTCGGTGTTGGTGCCGCCGACGTCAATTCCGATTCTCATGCTTTTCTCCTTGTGTGTAAACTGATTGATATGCAACCGTCAATCTGTGCCTGCGCTACCGTATCGTTGGCGATTTTGCCGAATGCTTATTGCTACCACCACCAAGTTGAAGGGTCGT
The DNA here is from genome assembly GCA_965232245.1 of Phototrophicaceae bacterium. GTDB lineage: Bacteria > Chloroflexota > Anaerolineae > Aggregatilineales > Phototrophicaceae > UBA6055. The sequence continues at coordinate 665,699 of CBDDPG010000002.1, forward strand.
GGATGTTGTCGAGAACCCACTGAATATCATCGACCCAACGATGACCTGGATCAATAGCTTTTAGGACAGCTAGCTGAGCTTCTACACAAGTGAGTTCGTTGTAAACGGTCGCGGTTTGGGTATAGGTTCGCTGTTGGATAGCGTGACAGGCTTCATGGACCAATACCCCTGTCATACCATAGTACTGGTCATAGCTGGGCATGCCATCGGGATTCTCGCCTGCCTCATACCCGAAATCAAAAACCCAGACCTGGTTTGCAAAGCCCGATCCCCCTGCTGTTGGCAACATAACGATCTTCCGCAGCCCACTGCTGTAAATGTAATCCAGCCATTGCGTCGCGTCGCGCGCTATCAATTCAAAGGCTTTGTCCATCCAAAAGATAAAGTGCGGGGGACCCTCTACTGGCGGACGAGTCGGGATAGGCGCAGGGTGAACGCACTGGCGATTTTGGTAATCATTCGCGCCGCGCTCCCAGTCGCCGCTGCTGTGGCAAGTGTTGTGGTGCATATAGCAGCAATTGTTGAACGGATCACTAGAGGGGTTTTGCAGAAGCCGAGTCACCCCCGCAGGCATGTTTGGTGTCCAAGCCACTCGCCGCGCGCCGCCCGGCGCCGAGCACTCGCCTGCCAAATAAGCGTAAAAGCCTTGCTCCCATTCCCACTCGCTGTGGCACTCCCGGTCAACCTGGCAGCAGTTGTCGACACCCGCAGGGATGCTGCTCACGGGCGGAGCGGAAGTTTGTGGCTGCGCCGGAGCAGGCGCGGCGCACTGGTTGTTCTGGTAAGCATAATAGCCGTTTGTCCAGTCCGATTCTGTCTGGCACTGCCTGTCAACCTGGCAGCAGTTGTCAACACCCGCGGGGATGTTGCTGGCGGGCTGCGCGGGGCTTTGTGGCTGGACCGGCGCGGCGCATTGACCGTTCTGGAAAGCCCAGTAGCCATTGTCCCAGTCTTGCGCGCTGTTGCATTGCCGATCCACGAAACAGCAGTTGTCGATTCCGGCGGGAATGTTGCTGGCGGTCTGCGCCGGCGCGGCGCACTGACCATTCTGGAAAGCGAAATAGCCGTTTGTCCAGTCCGTTTCTGTCTGGCACTGCCGATCGACAAAGCAGCAGTTGTCTACCTGCCCCGCAGCGGGGATAAAGCTAACGATTACCACGATCAATGCGACTAGAATCTGTTTGCTGATCATGATTTTTCCTCTTGCTTCTGTCATTGGCGCATTAAGCCAGCGCGTACATACGCCAAAATAAAAACGCTTAGCCAACAAGCGCGGCGCGCCCCTGCGAATTCCCCGCAGCGCTATTAGTCCCACCACCAATAGTCCGGGTTCTGGATATTGTCGACGATGTCTTGCGCCCAGGCGATATAGCCATGACGGTCAGTGGGATCGACCGCATGGTAAGACTCGAGCTCTTTTTGCATGCAGGGCAATTCGTTGCGCCAGCCGCTTGTCGCTGTGCCATCAGCCAGTTTGTGCGCGTGACAGGCTTCATGCGCGATGCCGCCGACCACCGTAACCACATCGTATTCGGTGTAGCTGCTGCGTCCGAATGCCTGCACAAAGGTATTGCTCTGGTCAAAGTAGCCGGTGGCGCCATCGGCTGGATCCTCGCGGATTGAGCTGAAGCCGGTGATGCCGTAAATATACAAGTGCGGCGACGTCCTTTTGAGCCGGTTATAGGCTTCCCGCACCAGGTTGACGAAGGTCGCCGAGCCATCAATGCGCATGGGGATATCGTCGCTGCATTGAAAAAGCTGATAGGCAGACCAGCCGCGTTGCCAATCCAGATCGCTTTCGCAATGCCAACCAGCCCGACAGCAATTGTCGATGCCGGCAGGGATGCCGCCGGCGGGCTGCGCTGGGCTCTGTGGCTGCGCGGAACCGCCGCATTGACCATTCTGGTAAGCGTAATAGCCGTTTGTCCAGTCCGCTTCCGTATGGCACTCCCTGTCAACCTGGCAGCAGTTGTCGACACCCGCAGGGATGCTGCTCACGGGCGGGGCGGAAGTTTGTGGCTGCGCCGGCGCAGGCGCGGCGCACTGGTTGTTCTGGTAAGCATAATAGCCGTTTGTCCAGTCCGCTTCTGTCTGGCACTGCCTGTCAACCTGGCAGCAGTTGTCGACACCCGCAGGGATGCTGCTCACGGGCGGGGCGGAAGTTTGTGGCTGCGCCGGCGCAGGCGCGGCGCACTGGTTGTTCTGGTAAGCATAATAGCCGTTTGTCCAGTCCGCTTCTGTCTGGCACTGCCTGTCAACCTGGCAGCAGTTGTCAACACCCGCGGGGATGCTGCTGGCGGGCTGCGCGGGGCTTTGTGGCTGCGGCTGCGTGGGCGCGGCGCATTGACCGTTCTGGAATGCCCAATAGCCGTTTGTCCAGTCCGCAGCCGTATGACACTCTCTATCAACCTGGCAGCAGTTGTCAACACCCGCCGGAGCGCTGCTGACGGGCTGGGGCACTGCATGTCCACCGCCGTCGACGCGGCTGTAGCTAACCCAATCCGCCATCCAAAGCTCAAGCCCGTCGCGGTTGATATTTAACCAACGCCCGAAACTGCCGACCACTTGCAAAACCGAACCGGCTGGCGCCGATTGGACGACATCACTGTCGAGGCTGGCTTCCGCGCGCAGGTTGGTATTGGAATCCACGCGTATCGAATAAGTCTGCGCCATCACCGAAAACGGTGTCAGGCTCGCCAAAACCATCAAGACAGCGAAAGTCAGTCTAAACATTTCTTTCTCCTTAGCGCGCTTTGTGTCTTTGTGCTTAGCAAAATATTCAGGGCTTCAAGCCAATGACGCCGCCCGGCAAGGGACGGAACTCGACATTGTAACCAAAAGCCGCAGGACCGACCACTTCCAGCGCGGCCACGCTTTTTAGCTGCGGCGGCGCCGGCACGGTGATGACCGCCACCCGCGTGCCATAGCGCAGCGCTTCGGTCGTGACGGGCTCGCCTTCCTCTTCCGTTACGATGCAAATCAAATCTGGCGTGGTCGCCGCCACCGCGCCATTGAGATAAGCGATCAAAAACTCGTTTTGAAATTCGATGGCTAACTGATCCTGATTGCTGAAGCTGTCTATGCGCAAGCCGCCACGGGCGAAGCCTTTGGTCGTGCGCCGCTCGACATCGCTGATCTTGCCGCGGAAGATGACCCGCCCGTCCAGCGCATTCGCCACCACCTGCGGCACATCGTCTTTCCGCGCCTGCGCCGCGATGACCCGCGCGCCCAGATGATGCGCCAGGCTCAGCGTGTAATGGACGCCGGCCGCTTTGACCTGCGCGCCGCTCATGATAGTACCCGCCAGCCCCGCGCGCGCGCCCATGCTGACGGCGATATTGCGGGCGATTTTCTCCGCCCATTTGTCGCTGACCGCGCCGGGCAGGATCGCGGCGTTGTCGGCCGCGTCCACCATTGCCAGGGGCGCGGCGCTGGCGCTGCTGTCAATGAGGAAGGAGGACATCTGGATTTCTGGGTAGGCGCGCCCCATGCTGTCGCTGTCGACAGTCGGGATGCCCGCCTGCAAGCCGCCAATCAGCGGCTGCATCGAGTTGGCGCCGCCAATTTCGGCGATGGCGACGGCGTCAAAGCGGCGACCGATATGCTCCTCCAGCAAGCGCAGCGCCCGACACATCTCTGTGCCTTCCGGCAGCTTCTCGATGCTGACCGTGGGCGCGCCGATGCTGCCGACGACGCAGCAGAGCGCGTCATCCGCCAGGTCGAAGGGGTCGATAATGCTTTGCGGTCCCTGCTCGCGGATGACAGAAGCCAGGTGCAAGCCGCCGAGGTAGGGGTTGCCGCCGCCGCCCGTGCCTAGAATGCCAGCGCCGATGCCAATGGGGCGGATATCTTCTAATGTGATTTGGCTGAGCATCAAGCAGGCTCCGATGCGGACGGAGATGGATGAGAGGGATGCAAATGACAGGCAACCAGATGCCCTTGCTCCGCTTCGATCAAGGGCGGCAATACCGTATCGCAGCTTGCCAGTTTTTCGGCATGGCAGCGCGGCGCGAAGGGGCAGCCCCCCTGCGGAAAAGCGTGGGACAGATCGCCGCGGATGATGATTTCCTCCCGCTGCAGGTCTGGGTCGGGTTCGGGAATGGCGGAAATCAGCGCTTGGGTATAGGGATGTTTGGGTTCTTCAAAAATGACCTCGGTCTTCGCCACTTCGACGATCTTGCCCAGATAAAGCAAGGCGACTTCGTCACACATATAGCGCACCACGCCCAGATCATGCGAGATGAAGAGATAAGTCAAGTCGAACTGATCTTGCAAGTCCTGCAGCAGGTTTAATATCTGCGCTTGCACGGAAACGTCCAGCGCGGAGGTCGGCTCGTCGAGGACAATCAAACGCGGCTGCACAGCCAGAGCGCGGGCGATGCCGATGCGCTGCTGCTGCCCGCCGCTGAATTCGTGCGGATAGCGGAAGTAGTGCTCTTCCTTGAGCCCCACCACGTTCATCAATTCCAGGACGCGGTCGCGGGCATCGTCCCCGCGCAGCTTTTCGTGGATCCACAATGGCTCGCCGATAATCTGTCCGACGGTCATGCGCCCGTTGAGCGAGGCGGCCGGCGCTTGATAGATCATCTGGATTTCGCTGCGCAGGCGGCGCAATTCGCGCGCTTTGATATGCGTGATGTCCTGCCCGTCGTAGCGGATCTGTCCTGCCGTCGGCTCCAAAAGTCGCAAGATGCACTTGCCGACAGTGGTCTTGCCGGAACCGGATTCGCCGACCAAGCCCAGGGTTTTGCCTTCTTGCAGCGTAAAACTGACATCGTCCACCGCGCGGAAGTCCGCCACCTTTTGGTTCAGCAAGCCGCCGCGAATCGGGAAGTATTTCTTCAGGTGATTGATCTCCAGCAGATGACTCATGCATCCTCCGGGTACAGGAAGCACGACGCGCTGTGTTGCGCGCCGACCGAGCTCGCCGCTGGCCTCTGCTGGCGACAGATATCCATCGCGTGTTCGCAGCGGGGATGAAAACGGCAGCCGCCCGGCGGATTGATGAGATTCGGAATCATGCCCGGAATGCCGATCAGCCCGCCGCGAGTGATGTCCTTTTGCGGCACGGCATTGATTAGACCGCGCGTGTAGGGATGTTTGGGGTTCTTGAAGAGCTCGCGCACCGGCGATTCTTCGACGACGCGCCCGGAATACATCACGGCGACGCGCTCGCAGCTGCGCGCCACCACACCCAGATTGTGGGTGATGAGCAAGACGGTCAAGCCGAGCTGTTTGACCAAGGAACGAATCAAGCGCAGGATCTGCGCCTGAATGGTGACATCAAGAGCGGTGGTCGGTTCATCGGCGATCAACAAATCCGGATCGCCCGCCAAAGCCATAGCGATCAAGACGCGCTGGCGCATGCCGCCGCTGAATTGATGCGGGTATTCAAAAATGCGCTTGTCGCCATCGGGAATGCCGGTCAGGCGCATCAGATCCACCGCGCGTTCATGAGCCTCTTGCCGCAGCTGCCGCGCCGATGGCAGAAAGCCCTTCCAACGCCCTGGCACTTTTTGTCCGCGCGCCTGTTGATAGAGCACAGCATCCACCAATTGCTCGCGGATGGTAAAGAGCGGGTTCAGATTCGTGACCGGATCCTGAAAGATCATGCCCAGACGACTGGCGCGGAAAGTCTCCAATTCGCCTTCCGACTTGCTCAGGATGTCTTCGCCAGCGAAAGTGACGCGTCCCCGGGTGATCTTGCCCGGCGGCATGGGGATCAAACGCGGCACAGAAAGCGCTGTTATTGATTTGCCGCAGCCCGTTTCGCCAACCAAGCCCAGCACATCGCCGCGCTGCATCCTGAGGTCGACGCCAGCCAGCACTTTCGCCACGCCGTCATAAGTGTGGAATTCCAGGTGCAGGTCTTCTATGTTGAGCAAATCAGCCATGGATATGCTAGCGCCGCGCGCGCGGATCCAAGACGTCGCGCAAACCGTCGCCGATCAGATTCCAACTGAAGACCAGCAACCATATCGCCAGCCCGGGGAAGGTCGCGATCCACCACTCGTCGGGGAAATAACGGCGGCCGTCGTTGATCATGGCGCCCCATTCCGGCGTCGGCGGCTGCGCGCCCAGCCCGATGAATCCCAGCGCCGCGGCGGTCAATACCGCGAAGCCGAAGTCGGTGGTCATTTTGATGATGATGGGCGAGACGGCATTGGGCAGAATGTGCCGGAAGATGATGCGCATGTGCCCGGCGCCGATGCCATAAGCGGCTTCGACGAAGGGCTCTTCGCGCAAAGACAGCACCAGACTGCGCGTCAAGCGGGCGAAGCCGGGCCACCAGACCAGCGATATGCCGATCATAGCATTGATGATGCCCTTGCCCAGCGCCGCCGAAATGGCGATGGCCAGCACCAAAGCGGGCACGGTCAAGAAGATATCGGTGATACGCATGAGCGCGTCATCAAGCCAGCCGCCGGCATAACCCGAGATCGCGCCGACAGTCACGCCGATAGTCGTCGCCAGCAAGATGATGACCGTGCCGACTTGCAGCGCCAAGCCCGTGCCCATGACAACGCGGCTGAAGATGTCGCGGCCGATTTTGTCGGTGCCGAAGAAGTGCTCCGCGCTGGGCGCTTGCAGGCGTTCCATGACATTGGTCTTGCCGGTGGCGTCTTCGGGGAAGGGCGCAATCACGGGCGCGAAGATGGCGACCAGCAAAATGAAGATCAGCATCAGCAGACCGATCATCGAGAGCCGGTTGGAACGGAAACGATACAATCCGCGGGCGAAATTCTCAAAGCGGGCAGAGCGGGCCTCGTTGCGCTTAGCCCCCATCCCCCGGCCCCTTCCCCCACCAGGGAGGGAAGGGGGGTTCTTTACGCGGGATGAAGCCCCTCCCTCTTTATGGGAAACATCCCCCGTGAGGCGGGGGAACGAGGGGGCATTGGGTTTGGGGTGGGGGCGCTTGTTGGACTCAGCCATAGCGAATCCTCGGGTCCAGGATGCCGTAGACCATATCCGTCAAGATATTAATCAGGCTGAAGACGACGCCATAAAGGAAGGCGATGCCCATAATCGGCTGGAAGTCGAGGCTGAGCGATGCGTGCACAGCGTACAAACCCAGCCCGGGCCAGTCGAAAATGGTTTCGATCAAAATGGCGCCGGCCATCAGCCAGCCGAAATTGAGCGAGATGATGGTGATAGTCGCGATGAAGGCGTTGCGCAAAACATACTTGAATATGATGATGCGATAAGGAATGCCGATGGCGCGCTCCATGCGCACGAAATCTTTTTCCAGCGCTTCGACCATGCTGGCGCGGGTGATGCGCGTGATGCTGGCGAAGGCGCTGAAAGATAGCACCAGCGAAGGTATAAATATATGCTTCAACGAGATGAGAAAGGTCTCGAAATCGAGTTGAATCAAGCTGTCAATCAGAAATAAGCCGGTGGTCGTGGCCGGCGGCGCGACCAGCACCGGCAGTCGCTTGTTGATGGGGAACATGCCCAGGTCGCGCCCGAACCAGGTCTGGAAGATCATCGCCAGCCAAAATGCCGGGAAACTGACGAAAAACAGCGACAGGATGCGCGCGACATGGTCGGGCAGGCGATTGCGATACATGGCGGAGATGACGCCGGCCGGCAAGCCCAAGAGCGTGGCGATGATGACGGCGATGGTGGTCAGTTCCAGCGTGGCGGGCCAGAAGGTGCGCAAATCGGGCAGCACATCGCGGCGCGTATAGAGCGATTGCCCCCAGTCGCCGCGGAAAAGACCGGCCATATAGTTGACATATTGAATCGGCAGCGGCTGATCCAGCCCGAATTCGCGCCGCAGCGCTTCTTTGATCTCTGCGGTGGCTTGGGGTCCAGCCGCCAGCCCGACGGGGTCGCCCGGCACCAGGCGGGCAATGCAGAAGGTAAGGATGCTGAGGCCGATCAGCGTCGGGATGATGAGGGCGATGCGGCGCAGGAGGTAAAAGCGAAGGTTCATCAGCGCACGAAAGCGATTTGTTTAGGGCTTGGTGGGACTTCCCTTATGTTGGCAACGTTTTCTACCAGGATTCGTCTGAGAGACCGGACTCTTCTCATTTGCTTCCCTTCAATCTCAACCTTTCTCTTCCAATAGCTACCCAATACCTCATGAATGATGTCATCATGGACTTCAATGACCCACGTACCTTCCGTTTCAGTCTTTAACTCACATTCCGTCTTTGACTCAAAATCACTATCTGCGCTACCGTCTGCACCTTGCAAAATGCCTATCTTTTTGACATTTTCTTCTGTCGGAAGCGATTCTTCTAATTCAATTGAGATTTCTGGCATCGGTATTTCGCTCAAATCATCTTGATTTCGTTCAAAACTAATGGATTGTATACGACCGGCAACCAAAGCTTGCAAGTGTACGGACGAGATCGCAACGCCATCTGGAGCAAGTTTAATGGCAGCATTGACAAAATCAGCGTATTTTTTAGGATTGGCAATTGTTCTTTCGAGAGTTTCAATCTCTCCACGATTGAGAAGGTCCAGATGTTGAATCAGCGGTTCAACAACTTCCTCAAAGCTGTCGAAGCCAGGTAGACTCGGTTGAGTTTCATTGCTCACCATAAGATCGACGTAGAAGCTCGCAGCGCCAACAGAATCATAGTAGAGAGGGATTGGTGCTTTCGCAGTAATTTCAAGTATTTCTTCCAAGCCAATAATGCGATTTGCCAAGGTTCTTGCAGGCGCTCTACCAAACGCAATATCATTACCGTCTAAAGTTAGTCGCAAGTGTTTGTCACTAAGATTGATATTTGACAACGCAAGCTTTACGCTGCCGAGTAGGTCATTTAGCTCGAATTCAATTTCAGGTGGCGGGTCTCCTGCCAAAGCTCTATAAATCAGGCGTTTCGCCATATCATACTCTTCACAACGCCAAGCTAATGTCGCCGCGCTACGATGCAGGACGGAGCGGGTCGGCTCAATATTCTTGACGACCATAAGATCGGCAGCAGCGGCTTCTTTTTCTAGGGCGAGGCGGGTGTAGTGGAGATATTGTTCGCGATCACCTTCTAGCCGCGCGACAGTCGACTTATCAGCGAACTTCATCGCTTCTCGATGTAAACGAGTTACTTCGCCTTTGTGGTCGTTCATCGCTGCACCATACAAATTACGGGCTGACCGAAATCAGTAGCTATAATGTAGGCAGGCAGAAGAGTGTGATCCGATTGTTTACTCTGCGTAATTCCCCGGCTTACCGCGTTTCGAATGTCACTATCCGACCTAGCTTTGGTTATGCCTTTGCTTTCCATTCTAGCCGTATGCTGAAAAGGGTACACGTCATATTCGTCCGCAAGCCAAAAGTCAACGCCGTCTTTCTTCACTGATCGCTCAACTATCTTATATTTGGTAAATGCTCTAATTGTCAGACACGATAGACCTTCAGCGGCGAATTCTACTGCGTAGCCGGTTTCTCCAAATGTTCTCCTAATCTTCTCAGAATAGGGTTTGGTCCACACAATTGCGGCTTGCGCCAAAGTCGATTCAAGGTTTCGCAGCTCGCATTTCACACCGCTATGATGCTCGTTATAGTGCAGACACATTACGGCGGCGCTGTACAAATAGTCCGCCAAGCTTTGATCCAATTCTGTAATGGCATCATTCAACTGATCTAAATCTAGAACGGTCGGATTTCCCATAGTCGTTTACTTGTTTGTCGTTTGTCATGCGATGTTTACAGACGTTCTGTTTTTGGTAGGATGTCATTTCCCGACCATCTGAGAAGTCTTTGCCCCCTCCCCACAGTCGCGGGGAGGGGAATTGGTTGTGGTAACGATCCTGCCGAACCTAGCAACCGTCCATCCACAGATCCTGGAAGAGCACCGTTAACGGATACATCGGCGAGTAGACAAAGCCCTTGACGCAGCTATTGATCGAAATGCTGCTGTCTTCGGTATACATCCAGACCGAGGGTTGTTCGGCGGCGACGATCTCCTGCACTTCCGCGTACATCGCTTGACGCGCCATATCATCCCCGGTGACCCGAGCGGTATCCAGCAATTCATTGACGCGGTCGTTGTGGTAGAAGCTGCAGGAATTGAAGCTGCCCCATTGTTCGGAGTGGTACTGGTTGTAGAGATGGGCGTCCGGATCCAGGAAAGGCGGCAGCGTGTAAATGTTGATGATGTCCGGTCCAGTTTCGGGCGAGGCGCAGCTCGCCGTCATATCGGGCCATAGCATGGGGATCATGTTCAGCTCGATATTCAGCTCCGCCAAGCCCTCCAGCAAGATCAGCCCGGGAATCTCTTCGCGCGGGAAGTCGGTGACATAGACATAATCCAGGGTGATGCCGCCATCGGGCCAGGGCGTCATCGCCAGATATTCGCGCGCTTTGTCGAGATCGAATGTTGGAACATCCAAGCCATCGACATAGCCGACGAAGTTGGCCGGCGTCGGACCGGGCAGAATGGTGATTGAAACATCCTGCGCCTGCACCATCGCTTCGTAGTTCATGGCATGGGCGATGGCTTTACGCAGGTTGAGGTCGCTGGTGTATTCTCCAGTATTGTTCATCTTGAGTGTGTTGGTGAAGAAACCGCCGTGTTCTTCCCAGGCATAGGCATCGGACCCGGTGATCTTCTCCTTGTCGTTGGCAGCCACTGTATCGGCGATATGGGTTTCGCCGGCCAGCAGAGCGTTTAGCTGAGTCGAGGCATCACGCTGGATTACCCAAATGAAACCGTCGATGTGATCATCGCCGGTCCAGCCCGCCCAGTAATCGTCGACAGCGATGAACTCGTACAAGTTGCCAATCTCCCAGCGCCCTTGCGTGAAGGGACCGGAACCAGCCGCGTTCTCTTTCAGATAGCTCTGGCCCATGTCGTCGCCCAGGTTGGCTTCGACAACCGCGGGATTGACTACAAAGAGCTGCGGCAGCGTGCCGATGAAGGGCGCATAGGGCTGCGTCAGCGTGAATTGAACGGTGAATTCGTCAATCGCCGCGGCCGTGTTCTCATCGGCGATGGTCGCCCAGCGCCAGCTCGGCGGTCCAGAGATCGCCAAAATGCGGTTGAAGCTGTAAACGACCGCATCCGCGTTCACCGAGCTGCCATCGTGGAAGACAGCGTTGTCCTTCAAGTGGAAAGTCCAGACAGTGGCGTCGTCATTGACTTCGTAGCTGTCCACCAAGTGCGGGATGGTATCGCTGCCGCGGTAAATGTAAAGCGCGTCGTAAAGGCTGCGCAGGGCGGCGTTGATGGAATAGTTTTCACCGGTGGCAGGGTCGATGTTTTCGATATCCTGGTTGCCGCCGTAAAGCAGGATATCGTCCTGCGCCAGGCTGGTTAATGAAGCAAGCAGCAACACCAAGACCAAGCCACAAACAAGCAATCGTTTGAACATTTCATCCTCCTGTTTTGCGAATTATCCGCGCAATTGACGAACAGAATGGGTAAAGATAAGCAGGATTGTATCTGCTTTATGCGCGCTTCGCAAATAAGCGCGCATAGTCTCAATTGCAAGTTCAATCGCCACAGTGAGGCTTAGCGGCTGCGGTGAATATCGCCCTCCAGAAAATGCAAAAACCCTGCCGAAGCAGGGTTCCCTAGCCAGTCCTATGAAAGTCGAGAGCGCTAGCCAGAGTCGCTGCAGCGCGCGATGCCGCTGGCATATTTTAGCGCTTCATCGACGCGGAACCGATAATACATGCTGTAATTGACTCGCGCCTTGCTGCCGGAACGCGACGGCTTGCTGAGAGTAATTTGCGCGACCCCAAAACTATCGACGACCTTTGCGGTAACGGTATAGGAACTCTTATGCCAGCCAAGCCTGATCTTGGCGTATGAGTGACCCGCGCTGACATTGCTTGTGCAGGAGCGATCGCCAGACGCGACATATTGCAGCGGCGCTGGCGCAGCCGGCGTATAGGCGAAGGCTGCCGCGCTTGTCGTCAGCAAGATAATGCTAAGCAAAAACAATGGCAAAACTCTCTTCAACATCTGAAACTCCTTGCCTTAAGTGGACAATGATGAGGCGGCTCGGGCAAGACTTCATTCCCCCTCAGGCTATATATGTAAAGCACGTGCCTTAGACAGCGCTTAGCGACAATTGAAAGGACAATGAGAGACAGTTTTCCTTTAGGCTCAGGGCAATCGCATCAAATTGGTTGAAGCAGATGGAGCAAGAAATCGTTATCCATCGCTGCGCGGAAGCGTTTTTGCCGTAAACTGCTTTTGCCTGTATCACGCTTGAGCAGATTCAAGGCTATAGCGCGTAAGGTTGCCATATTTTCGGAACTTTCGCCGTCTCGGATGCGAGAATGATCCTCGCCGAAGGTGACATCCAAGACCCAGTGGTAGCTGTTTTCGATTGTCCAGTGCCGCCGCGTTGCTTGCAAGATAAGCGCGGCAGAAGTGTCAAGGCTGCTGATATAATAGGCAGTCTGGTAGCGAATTTGCCCTTTATGACGGCACTCTCGCTGGACACGTATAAGGCTACGCAGGTCAGGCCATCCTTGATAATGGCGGATATATTCGAAAGCCTTGGGATCACTGAGCACCCAACATTTGCGTATTTCAATCCGTCCCCTTGACTTGTTAGTTGTTTCGTTGAAGTCACAGTCCATGTCTTCAAATCCATGTTTGTCGCCATAGCTGAACCAATCGGCTATATCCTGTTTTAGATTGCCCTGATTGCCCTTGACCTGCAGAATATAATCCGCTTTCTCGTTCCGAATCGCTTGCGCAATCTTGGTTTGACATCCCATCGCATCTATTGTCACAATGCAACCGGAAACATCCAGTAGACGCAACAACTCAGGAATGGCTGTTACTTCATTGGACTTATCAGCCACTTTGCGCTGTCCTAATACCAAGCCATTTTCACTTGCCCAAGCACTGACCAAATGGACCGCATCCTTACCCAGCATCTTGTCATGGCTACCGCGCAAGGTCTTGCCGTCAAGGGCAAGCACCTGTCCTTTACTGACTGCAAACACCGACTCTACCCAGCGCATAAAGCGCTGCTGGAACTCCTCATGATTGATCCTGGCAAATACATAACCGAAGGTATCATGCGATGGAATGCCATGCTCTAGCTTCAGAAACTGGCGAAACCAAGGCTCCTTCGCTTTTCCTACGGTTTCGATGCCAACCCAACTATCCGCGCCACAGAGCACAGCACAAACGGCGATGATAATGATATCGAGCAATTTGTGGTCACAGCGCCCCTCTATTCGGGGATCAGGCAGATCAGCAAAACATTCCTCTAAACTCAATCCTCTACCTTTTGACATGAGGCAACTCCTCTTTTTGCCTCAGTATCGCCCCAAAATGATTTTGATGCGATTGCCCTGCCTTTAGGCTGGAATTACTCACGGAAACTAGCTAGAATCTGTTGCGGTCAGAAAGAGGCGCAGGCGGACGCGCGTGCTTAGGCTTGCTGCCGCCGGGCGCCTAAATCTGGGTTTACAACAGTTCAATTAAGAACGGAGGGAGTTATGTCTAACAAGCATCGTGTCATCAGCATTATATTGGCGGTCGTATTGATTTTCGCGCTGGCTGCGCCAGCGTTCGCCCAGGACGACCTGGATCGCGCGCACTGGTGCGAGGGCGTGACCATTCGCTTCTTCGCGGGTGGCACGGAAGGCGACGCCTTCGCCGGCATCGTTTATCGCGGCGCGCTGGCGGCCGAGCGCGACTTGGGCGCAAATGTCGAATATGTCTTCTCTGGCTGGGACAGCGAACTGATGACGCAGCAATTGCGCGAAGCGGTGGCGCAGGCGCCCGATGGCATCGCCATGATGGGCCACCCCGGCAACGAAGCGATCATGCCGCTGGCGGCTGAAGCGGCCGAAGCCGGCATTATCATGATGTACCAGAATGTCGATGTCGACCAGGTGCGCGCGCGCTACGGCGGCGGCTACGTTGGGGCGCAGCTCGCCTCGCAAGGACGGGCCCTGGGCGAAGAAGCGCTGCGTCAATTTGGTTTTGGCGAAGGCGACAAAGCCCTCGTGCTGGCGAACCTGGCGCAGCGTGAACGCGCCCTGCGCGAACTCGGCACTTGGGAAGCCCTGGAAGACGCGGGCTTGGAGATTATTCACGTCGATTCCGCGCCGACATGGGCGGCCGACCCCAACCTGGGTATTCCAGCCATGGTAGCCGCGCTCACCGACAATCCCGATGTCAAGCTGGTCGTCTTCTCCGGCGGTCAGGTTCTGGGCAATACGCAAACTTACTTCGAAGCAGCCGGCTTGGAAGCGGGCGAAGTCAAAGCCATCGGCTTCGACACCAACGAATTCATCATGCAAGGCTTCGCGGATAATTGGATTCACCTGACCGCGGACCAGCAACCCTTCTTGCAAGGATACTTGCCGGTCCTCAGCATCTGCCAGACGGCGAAGTTCGGTTTGGCGCCGTTGAATGCCGATACCGGCGCCGGTTTCATCGATGTCAGCAACTACGAGCAGGTTGAGGAGCTGGCGATCGCGGGCTACCGCTAAACCATCACCGAGCGACTGAAGCTATGCGAGCGGGGGCTGATCTTTGTGTCAGCCCTCTTCGTCTAGCGTGAATTCGAGACTGCTTATGGAAAACGATTACATCGTTGAACTGCGGGACGTCAGCAAATCCTTCGGCAATGTCAACGCCGTGGACGGCATCAGCTTTGGCGTTCGCCCGGGCGAGGTGGTCGGCTTGATTGGCGACAATGGCGCCGGCAAGTCAACTTTGATCAAGATCTTGTCCGGCGTTCATCAGCCAGACAGCGGGCAGATCATCGTGCGCGGGCGCGAGGTCAGCAATTGGAATGCCGCCAAGTCACGGGAATCCGGCATCGAGACTGTTTATCAGGATCGGGCTTTGGCGCCGCAGCAGACCATCACCCGCAACATATTCATGGGGCGGGAAATCAAAGACCGCTTCGGCATCATCAAAGTCAAGAAACAATACGAAGAAGCCAACCGTCTCATGCGCGAAATCGGCTTTACCTCCAAAGTATTCGATCCGGATTCGCCGGTGGCGACGCTCTCCGGCGGCGAGCGGCAGGGCGTGGCGATCGCCCGCGCGCTCTATTTCGATGCCGATCTCATCGTCCTGGACGAGCCGACGACAGCCCTGTCCCTGTTGGAAACAGCCAAGGTATTCGGCTTCATCGAGAACGTGCGCGCCCGCGGTCGTTCGATTATTTTCATCGGGCACAATATCTATCATGTCTTTGATGTCGCCGACCGCTTCGTGGTATTGGATCGCGGCAAAGTCGTCATGACAGAAGACAAAGCCAATATCCCAGCTGCCGAGGTCCTCATCAAGCACATGCAAGAAATCGCGGAATTGGGTCACCACGCGGCAGACGCTGCGCCCGCATAGTCAGGGGAGACTGCAAGCCATGATAGGGAGCGGGACAGGCGGCAAACAGCAGATCGCGCGAGAAGAAGCCAGCGGGCTAGTCAAGTGGTCGCGCAACAACCGCCGCGCCATCACTTCCACGCTCTTCTTGATCGTCATGTTGATCGGCTTCACCCTGGCGAACCCCGATGTCTTCTCGCAATTCAGAACCTATCGCTCGGTCATGATCGCGCTGCCGGTTTCGATATTTCTGGTCGTGCCACTGGTTTTCGTGGTGACCGCCGGCGAAATCGACTTGTCTTTTCCATCGGTGGTCGGGCTGGCTTCCTACGCTTTTGCGTCGATAGTCGATCAAGGCGGCGCGCCGCTGGTCGGCATCGCGGCGGCGCTGCTGGTCGGCGCTTTCCTCGGCTTCCTCAATGGCATACTTGTCGTGCGCATCGGCCTGTCCGCCCTGGTCGCGACGCTGGGCATGAATTTCTTCTTACGCGGTTTAATCAATATCCTTGTTGAAGGTTTTTCCATCGCTATCCCAGAGATTCGCGGCAGCTTCATTCATACGCTCCTGACTGACGACACCATCATGATCGCCGCGAATCAAGGCATTCCCAATCAAATGCTTTGGGCCCTGGCTTTCACCGCCCTTGGCGTGTTTCTCTACAACAGGCACAGCTTCGGCGTGCGCGTGCATTGCGTCGGCGACAACCCCGAAAGCGCCGCCGAGATGGGCATCGATGTCGACCGAACGCGCATCCTGGTCTTCGTATTCACCGGCATCGGCGCGGCGCTGGCGGGCGTCTTTTCGGTGATGATCAATTTTGTCTGGTGGCCCACCACCGGTGATGGCTTGCTGCTGCCGGTGCTGGCTGGTCTATTTGTGGGCGGGACGCCGACCTGGGGCGGCATCGGCACGGTATTCGGCGGCGCTATCGGCACCTCCATTGTCGCCTTCATCGAGACAGGCGTGATCGCGGCCGGCTTGACCGGCTTCTTCACGCAGTTCTTCTACGGCTTGATCATCATCCTCTCCTTGATATTCCAGCGTTTCAACGGCGGGCGCGTGCGATGAAAGTCATCCAACTGGGCATCGGCGGTATGGGCAACACCTGGCTGAAAGCGGTGCGGCGTTCGGACAAAATTGACTATGCCGGCTTCGTGGAAATCAACGACGACATCGCGAGCGAGCAAGCAGCCGCCTACAGCCTGGATCCCGCTACTATCTTCAAGTCGCTGCCGCAAGCCTTGGAGAAACTCGACGCTGATGCGGTGATTGATGTCACGCCGCCGCAGTTTCACAGGGCGAATTCCACCCTGGCTTTGGAAGCCGGCTTGCCGGTGCTTTCAGAAAAGCCACTGGCGCAAAGCCCCGAAGACGCGCGAGCCATCGTCGCCAAAGCGAAAGAGACGGGACTTTTGCATCTGGTAGCGCAGAACTACCGCTATCGTCCCGTGAGTCAAACGGTAAAGTCCCTGCTTGATAGCGGCGAATTGGGCGCTGTCGCGGCGGTACATGCCGAGTTCTATAAGGGTCCGCGCTTCGGCGGCTTCCGCGAGCAGATGCCCCATCCGCTCATCATTGATATGGCCATCCACCATTTTGATATGATGCGCTTTTTCTTAAACAGCGATGTTGCCGAAATCAGCGCCCGGAGCTGGAACCCGCCTTGGAGCTGGTTCAAGGGACATGCCAGCGCCACCGCGAGCCTGCGCTTCGAAAACGATGTCTACGCCAGCTACAGCGCCTCCTGGTGTTCGCAGGCGCTGCCCACCAGTTGGAACGGCAATTGGCGCTTCGAATGCGAAAAAGCGGTGATGCGGGTCGAGGACGATGTCGTGACCGTAGAAGATCTGTCGCCGGTTGCTGCCAGGCGCGGCGCTCCAGCGAATGGTCATGGCGAGCCCCGCCAGATTCCGCTGCTGGAAATGGCGCGCGAAGGGCAAGATTATTTGCTGCATGAATTCTATGAGGCGCTCGCAAAAGGCAGGTCCCCCGCGACATCGGCGCAGGACAACATCCGCACGATCGAATTCGTCTTCGGCGTCGTGCGCGCCTGCGACAGCGGCGACACTATACGGCAAGACTAATCAAAATAGCTGTCGCCATTCCAGATCAGCGATTTGGCTGCGTCGTCATTGAGCTCGACGCCGATACCGGGCGCTTCTGACACGGTCATGAGGCCGTCCTGAATGAAAGGTTTGTCGCCGTCGCAAAGGTCCTCCCACCAGGGGATATCGCGGGCATGAAACTCCAAGAATAGGAAGTTGGGCACGGCAGCCAGCACATGACAGGCTGCCATCATGCCTAGCGGCGACGAAACATTGTGCGGCGCGATCGGGATATAGTGCGCGTCAGCCAGATCGGCGATGCGCAGCCCTTCGGCAATGCCGCCGGCTTTCGCCAGATCGGGCATGATGACGTCGCAGGCGCCCGCCCGCAAAAGCTCCAGGAAGTCGTAGCGCGTGTATTGATTTTCGCCAGTGCAAATGACGGTCGAGGTCGAGGCGCGCACCTGCGCCAGCGCCGCGACATTTTCCGCCGGCACAGGTTCTTCCAGCCACAGCAGCCGCAGCGGTTCCACGGCGCGGGCCAGGGTGATGGCTGAAGGCAGGTCGAATTGACCGTGGCAGTCGATGGCTAGGTCAAGCTCGTAGCCGATGGCCGCGCGCACCCCCTCGATGATGCCGATGATATGCGACATTTCTTGCGCGCCGACCGTCCAGTTGAAGGCGTCCAATCTGCCGATGCCGGTGTGATCGACATCGAACTTGACCGCGCCAAAGCCCTCGTCCACCGCTTCCAGCGCCTTGTCGCCAAAAGCGGCCGGGCTGTCGTCGGCGCCAAAATGACAGTCGGCATACAGGCGAATCCGCTCACGGAACTTGCCGCCGAGCAACTGGTAGACTGGCACGCCGAGCGCTTTGCCGACGATATCGTGCAGGGCATTGTCAATGCCCGTCAGCGCAAAGATCAGCGGCGCGTTGCTGGCGCCGCCGTAGCGCCCGGCTCGGCGCAGCTTCTCGTAGAGCATGTTGATGTTAAAGGGGTCTTCGCCGATGAGCAGCTCTTTGAGCGCCAAGATGGCGTATTTGGTCGCGAAGCCCGAGAAACCCGGTCCCCCGGAATTGCACTCGCCGGTGCCGACAATGCCTTCGTCGGTGTAGACGCGGACAAAGGTCCAGACGCTGCCGCCGCTATCCGGCTCTTGCCGTCCGATCACGCTCGCTTGCACATCTGTGATTTTCATTGAGAATCCCGTCTCTTGCGGCAGTCGATACGGTAGGCATACAAGTCAGCTTGCCAAGCGATTAAAGCCTTGTTGAAATGTATTCTTCGGTCATCGCCGCTGTCATTTCCTGAAGCTGAGCCTGGCTCAAGCCATGTGCCATAGCATCCAGCGCCGCGTTCTTTCTTTTGGCGTCAATACAGCAGGTTTTTCGGAGGTCGGCTCCAGATAGTGGCGCAGGAGTTTGCGCTCCTCATCGTTCAATTCAGCAACGGCGCGCAAAATGTCTTTGAAGATCACAATATCCCCCTCTAGCATGAAGTCACACTTATTATAGCGTTTCTGATTAACCGCCGAGCGGCTGAGTGGCCCATTGCTCGCTAATGATAATGCGCGATGCTCGCCATGATCCGCTCGATTTGGCGCGCGATCTCTGGCGGCACGGGCGGGTTGAAGGGTCCGCCGCTGCCGCCGACGACGTCGGCAAAAGCGCAGCAGTTGATGGCTTCCATCACAGCCGAATAGTTGTATGCCCGCTCCAGCATGAAGCGGATGTCTTCCAGCGGCGAAATCTCATTTTCGATTTGGCGCGCGGCTTCATAATCGCGCCGTCGCTGCGCGTTGTTGATTTCGTCAGAGGCGGCAGCCACGACCAGATTGATGCCCGAGGTATGACCCTTCGCGCCCATCTCAGCGGCGGCTGTCGAGCGATCGCCGATGCCCCAGATGACGATCTTTTCCCCTTCGTCCAGCGCGTCGACGAACGGCAGCACATCGTCTTCGTCGGTCCCGATCTTGACGCCGACAAAATGCGGCGAATCGCGCAGCAACGTGATGATCATGTCGCGGTCGCGCGGACGCCGATAATAGTATAGGAAGCGCGCGCCCTGTCTATTCGCATGTGTTTCGGCAAAAGACATCAAGGTCTCGTACAAGCCGGCCGGGCTATAAGTGCCGCCGAGCGGCATGATCAAGTAAACATCGGGCGGGCGCCGCAGGCAAGCCAATCGCGCGATCAAGTCGGCGGCGGCAGGCAAGGGATTGGGCACGACAGCCGCCATCAGGATGCCCGCGCCATTCATGCGCTGCCCGGCGATATCCAGCAGTTTGACCTGGTCCTCAAGCGCGACATGATGAACCAGGCTTGTGCCCGCGATGGAAATCACGCGCGGACGCTGCCCGCTTAGATGATTGTTGCTCATCAAATAGTCGATATTCTTGGCCTGCCCAGCGAAGTCAATCTGTCCGCCGGCGAAGGGAATCAGCGGAATGCTAATCACGGAGTTGAGACCATCGAGCAATGCGGGCTTGTCTATTGTCATAGGTTCTCCTTTACCAACGAGTGGCTTGGAAGCGCCAGCCGGGTTCGATCTTTTGCATCTCGGCTTCGTCGTCGCGTTCGGTCAAGCCGCAAGCCAGATACTGCTGATGCAAGGTCGCCAGCCGCTCGCGATCAACCGCGATGCCCAAGCCCGGTCCCGTCGGCGCAGGTACAGCGCCGGCGTCGAAAGACAAGGGTTTCACGAGCAAGTCATGATCATCTTGCCAGGGATAATGGGTATCGCAATCGTAGGTCAAATTGGGCGCAGCCGCCGCCAAATGAACCATCGCCGCCAGCGATATGCCCAGGTGGCTGTTGGAGTGCATGGACATGCCGCGCCCAAATACCCGGCAGAAGCGCGCCAGATCCAGCGAGGCGCGGAAGCCGCCCCAAAAGTGATGATCGGAGAGGATAATCGCTTCGGAATTATGCCGCAGGCTGCCGGGCAAATCGTCGAAAGAGCTGGTGCACATATTGGTCGCCAGCGGGATGTTTAGCGCTTTTGCCACCGCGCTCATGTTCCGCTGTCCGCGCACCGGGTCTTCGTAATACTCCAAGATCTTTTCCAGTTGCCGGCCAGCCGCGATGGCTGTCTCAACACGCCAGATCGCATTTGGATCCAAGCGCAGCGGCATATCCGGTCCAAAGGCGTCGCGCAGCGCCAGCATCGAATCGACCTCGACTTGCGGCGCGAAAACGCCGCCCTTGAGCTTGATGGACTTGAAGCCATAACGTTCTATCATGGCGCGGGCCTGCGCCACGATGCCATCCGCGTCCAGCGCCGCATCCTGCCGCGCGGCGAACCAGCCGGTCGCGCCGGAATCGCGCTCGAAGCCGAACTCGCCGCCCGCGCCCGCCTGTTTGTAAAAGAGATAGGCGGCGAAGGGCACGCACTCACGCGCCGCCCCGCCCAGCAAATCGACCACCGGGCGTCCGCAGGATTTGCCCATCAGGTCGTAGCAGGCGACCTCAATCGCGCTGCGGACCTGCACCCAGCTGCGCTGATCCCAGGGCGAATCCCCGCGCGCGTCGGCGCCCGCCAGCGTATCCAAGGTCGCGGAGATAGTGTTGAGCTGCCAGGGGTCCGCCCCGATGATGCGCTCAGCCGCCTGTGCCAGCGCGGCCCGGGTTGCTTCGCTGCCCGGGATTTCGCCCCAGCCCGAAAGGCCGTCGGCGCTGACCAGTTCCAGCACGATGCGCAGGGCATAAGGCGCGTGCAGCCCGGCCGCGTTCAGCAGCGGCGGGTCGGCGACGGCGACGGGCGTGATGTTGATGTCGCGAATGCGCATAGTTCAGCTCCACAAATGATCGCGGGACCACTCATCGTCCCAGGCGTCGCTCGGCTCGAAGTAGCCGGCCGCGCGCCCTTTTCTATCATCCATGCGCTCGCGCATGGCTTCTTCGTTGAGCTCGCCGAAGCCCAAGCCCGGCCCTTCCGGCACGGGCGCGTAGCCATCGACGACCAGCGGCTTGTCGATGCCGTCAATCAGATCCTCCCACCAGGGCAGGTCGACCGAGTGGTTCTCCAGCACATAGAAGCTCTCGGTGGCGGCGGCGCAATGCACGTTGGCCAGGAATGAGACCGGCGAGCCAGCCATGTGCAGTGCCATCGGGACGCCATAATCCGCCGCCAGATCGCCGATTTTCTTGGTCTCCATGATGCCGCCGGATGTCGCCAGGTCGGGATGAATGACCGAGACGGCATGCGCTTCCAGCAAGGGCAGAAAGCCCTCTTTCAAGTAGATATCTTCGCCGGTGCAGACCGGCGTCTGTACCGCGTTTTTCAAGCGCAGCCACTGATCGCTGAACTGCCAGGGAATCATGTCCTCGTACCAAGCCAGCGAGAATTGATCCAGCGCTTGTCCCAGCCGAATGCAGGATTCGACGTTGATGTGACCAAAATGATCGGTTGCCAGCGGAACTTCGTAGCCGATGATATCGCGTACTTGGCGCAGGTATTCGACCAGGAATTCAATTCCGATATCGGTGATTTGCATGCCAGTGAAAGGGTGCATGACGCTCCGCGATTCCCTCATGCCCGGCGGCGCGGACACAGCGCCTTTGACGTCCTTGAGCAAGCCGATGCCGATATCCATCTTGAGGAACTTGAAACCGGCGTGCATGCGCTGTTTGAGCCGCGCGCCCATGGACCCGCCATCGGGACTGGATTCGGTATCGCAGTATATCAGCGCCTTGTCACGAAACTTGCCGCCGGCCAGTTGATAAGCTGGTACGCCGTAGGCTTTGCCCGCCAAATCAAAAAGCGCCATCTCGATGCCACAGACGCCGCCGCCCTGCCGGCCGTGGAAACCAAACTGTTTGATTTTGCGGAATATTTTGTCGATATTGCAGGGATTTTCGCCCAGCAGGCGCGACTTGAGCTGCAGCGCGTAAGTCGGGCTGGCGCCGTCCCGCACCTCGCCGTAGCCGCTGATGCCTTGATTGCTATCAATCCTCAGCAGTGTGACGTCGAAGGGCAATGCGCGCAAATTGACGATGCGCAGGTCAGTGATTCTGAGCTCGGTCGGTTGTGAATAGGCGCTGACATTCGATTCGAGGCTTGTCTCAGTCATTCTAATCTCCAAACAGGCGCATTATTTCGCCACAAAGACATGAAAGCTACAAAGGATGATTTTCCCCGACAGGTCTTGTGTGCCTTTGCGCTTATGCATGCCTCAACGCCGCAGCAGATTGCGCTCGCGGTAGGTCTGCGCCGCTTCTCGGATAAAGGCGGCGTTTTCGCTGGCGTTGTATGTCAATTCCAAATAATCAGCCAGGCGCGCCAATTCTTCATGCGTCGCGCGCTCCGGGCGCAGCAATTCGTAGATCTTCAGCAATTCGTCATTGGGCAGGGACGTTAGCTCGGCAGCGCGCGCGAGATTGCCCGCCAACTGTGGATAGCCGGCCTCGCGCGCGATGCGCGCCTGTTGGCGCAAGGCATCGGCATGCGTGCGCAGATCGTCGGCGGCGAGCTGTCCCTCGGCGATGGCTTCGGCGGTGATTTCGCTCAGCGGACGTTCGCTAAAGGCGCGCAAATCATCAGCCGCGTTATCGCGCAGAGGGTATTGTTGTTCAGGTTTTTCGCGCATGGCGCTTCCTTCGCGCGCAGCTGCCGGCGGGCGCGGCGCTGAGCGTCCTCATCATCAGTCCGGCTCCCAATCAAAGAGGCATTCCACCGGCGCTTGATCGGGGCAAATCTCGTCGGTTTCCCGCCGATGCAGCAGCGCGGTTTTGACGATCAGGCGCAGGCGGGCGCCGTTGTCGATCTTGACCGATACCGGCACAGTCGATCTGCCCAGCGCATAACGCGCCGCGTTCACTCCGATATTCTGGTAAGTCGTCAGCGTCAAGCTGGGCGATTGCGGGAATAGCTCGAGATTATTGAGCGGCGCGAGGTCCTTTTGATGAATCACCGCCGTGCCGCGCGACTGCAAACCAATGGCGATGCCGCTGCCGCTGAGCCGCGCGCCGACGAAGCCAATCGCGGCGCAATCGGACGAGTGATAGACCCGGACGATGCGCGCTATCGCGCCTTCGCTGGCGACGCCGCTTAGGATGGCTTTCAGCACCTCTTCGTGTTCCAGCCCGCCGATGGTCTTGCCCAGCGCGCGACCGTAAGCCGGTCCCAGCGCCAGGACAACTTCTTTGCCCGTCCCCCGCGCGGCGGGACCAATCTCCACCAAGCGCGACAGCGGTTCGGCGAGATGAGGGTCGACGAATCCGGTTGGCGGCTGCGCCTGCGGTATGGCTTGCATTTCTTGCCAGCGCTGTCCCTGCGGGCGATAGCCGCTGCCGGGACCTGTATAGTCGTTGGGGTCGTTGATGGCGCTCTGTACCTTGAAGTCGGCATTGAAGATAGCCGCCGGTTGCAGATAGTCGGCCGCGATGCGCTGCCGTCCCATTTCCAGGATCTTGTCGGCGACCTCGCTAAAACCGCTGCGCTGCAAAGCCCGCATGACCGCCACGAAATCGCTGTCGCTTACCATGAAGCGGTCGGCCGCCGCCAGGTCGGGCAGGATATCGCGCTCGGGCATGTCGTCGCTGCTGTGCGCCACGGTGGCCGCGGCCACTTCGTCGTCCGTGATAACAGGGAAATCCAGTTCGCGGTAGACCGCCTGTATCGCTCGGGCCGCTTGGCGGCGGATGTCAAGCGCCTCATCCTCGCGGATTGGCTTGACGCCGCCGTCAATCTGCATATCGCGCTGCAGCACGTTGTAGTCGTCGAAATCTTCGGCATCGAAATTGCCGCCGCCGAACAGGTTGTCGCGTTTGGGTATGGCGCTATAGCCGGAAAAAATGAAGTCGGCGCCGGGGATGAATTGCAGCATGAGCTTGGCGGTCTTGCGGATGCTGGAATGCGATGCCAGCGCGTCGTTGCCGGATGCCACTTCCAAGCCCAGCATGGCAGCCAGCAAGTTCTCGGCAAGCACCGCGCGTACCCCGCCCGGCAGCGCTTCCGGCAAGGCGATGCAGGAAATCGAGCCGTTCTGCACGCCTTGGCTGCCCGCGCCTTTGACCACCAGCAAACAGCGCGCTTCCAGGTAGAGCATCGACTTCTGTTCCGCGCGCCCCATCAGCGCTTCGGAGCCAGTGCCGGAGGTGAAGCGGATCTTCACCCCGCGCGAGGCATAAGCTGAAGCCAAAAAAGCCTTCGACCAAGGCGTATCGTCGCCATCGACAAAGGTCATTTCGGTGCCGTAAACGGAAAGGGTTTCGGCGTAACTGGTCAGCCCCTTCATCGCCAGCCGCAAACCCAGCGCTTCTTCAACCGAGCATTGCGTCAAAACGCCGCCGCGCCCGGTCTGGGCGCCGATGAGAATTGCCAGCGCGTTAAAGGGCGCGAAGCGCGCCACGCGCACGGTTGTCTCGATTTCGGCGAAGCCGCGCAGAGCTGCTTCGGCCGCGTCCGCCGCCAGCAAGGCCGGGTGCTCCCGCCAATTCGTAACATGCGCCTGATTGGCCGGCATGCGGCGGACGCGCATTTTCGCCAGCCCCATCATCATCTCCAGCACATTCATGTGACGGATGATGTCGGTGAGTTTGGCTGGCGTGCAACCCGCGATCAGACGAGCGATATCTTCCCGCGGCACGTTGATATCCGCCAGCATGCGGGCGTATTCCTTTGACGGTATCGCCATCGCGGGGTCAGCCACATCAAGATCAAGGGCATGGGAAACGATGAAACGATCGAGGGTGTCAAAGTCGGCGCGCGGCTTGCCGTCCATCTCGACCACCTTGCCGCCGTCGAGCGAGATGCTCGGCTGCGGATCGTAGGGGCTGTCGGCGACTATTAAACCGGCTTCGGGCCAGGGTTCGACGAAGGTCTCTTTGTTTATATCTCGTTTTGCCAACAGATCAAATCGAATCGATCGCTCCATGGCGCGGGCTCCAAGCAAAATGTCTAGAGGAAATCTAACACAAGGCGGCAAACCTGTCGAATGGCGGTTTTGTCCAGGGCAATCGCAGCAGTTTTTCCCGTAACCAGCGAGGGCACAGAAATAAATCCCACAAAATAATGAAACGATAGGGACGGCTCTTTACTATGCAGTCCATTTGTCTTTAGATAAACGACAGATTATACTCAGCGCGCAACTGCATACAGTCGGAGTGAAGACTTAATGAAAACCGACCTGACACAAGAACAGATCGATTTCTATCAAGAGAATGGCTATATCATTATTGAGGACTTTTTGAGCCCCGAGGAGTTGGAAACCTGGCGCAAGCATGTCGACGCCGCCGTGGAAAAGCGCGATGATCGCCGCCTTGCCGATGGACCCGGTTGGCGGGATAGTGAAGAAAACAGCTACTATAATCGCGTCTTTGTACAGCGGATCAACCTGTGGACCGACCACGAGGGCATGCGCGGGCTGATGCTCGATCCTCGCCTTGGCAAACTGGCCAGCGAACTAGCCCGCGTCGATGGCATGCGCATTTGGCATGACCAAGCCCTAATCAAGAAACCCTGGGCGAACCCAACCGGCTGGCACCTGGACAACCCCTATTGGTCTTATTCATCGCGCGCTGCCATCAGCATTTGGGTCGCGCTGGACGACGCCACCCGGGACAATGGCTGCCTGTACTTCTTGCCGGGCACCCACAAAAGCGCCACCTTCGACAATTCGAGCATCGGCGTGAATACGGGCGAATTGCTCGAGCTGTATCCGCAATGGGCGGGGATCCAATCCGTAGCCGCGCCGATGCCAGCCGGATCCTGCTCCTTCCACAATGGCTTGCTGGCGCATGGCGCCGGCGCCAATATGACGCCGGGCACGCGGCGGGCGATGACCTGCGGCTATATGCCCGATGGCAGCGTCTTCAACGGCATACCCAATATCCTGCCGCAGGCATATTTGGATACGCTGGAGATTGGCGACGCCCTGGAAGACGACAGCATCAACCCCTTGATATGGCACAAGACCAAGCCCTATGTGACAGCTTGAACGCAGGCATTGCCAACGGCGCAGATTTCGACTCGCTTCAGGCGACCTGAGTTTGTCTAAGTAGTTCCAACAAAGTAATGCAAATCCAATATATGTATAGATTTGTAGGGGCGATCCAAGAGACTCTGTTGAGAAACAGCCTCCATCACCCGGTCCTTTGCCAAAAATGAGGCAATGGGAGTCTTATGACCTGTAGTAAGCTGTTAAGCCCCTCCCTCTTTATGGGTGAGGGGTTTGGGGTGGGGGGGGTAAATTGAGTATTTCAACTAGAGTCCAAGGGTCCCCCAACGTTAATTGAATTCTACAGATCGGGCGACTCAGCGAGTCGCCCCTACCGTTTCTCATTATTTTCTTGGATTTACCTATGTGTAGCGCTCACGCAAAATCCCAGCCGCTTGCGACATAGCCACGAGTTTCTGATAGGCTTCTTCGAGCGAAATCGGGTTCGTGCTCGTCGGCGCGAATCCACAATCCGGGTTGAGCGTGATCTGTTCTGGCTCCAAGAATTTCAAGGCTTTTTCGGCGCGCTCTACGATGAGTTCCGGCGTGTCGGCGATCTGCCCGCGCACATCAAGCACGCCTAAGCCAATTTCTTTATCTGTCGGGAATCGACCAAATATCGAGATATCACCCGCTTGCGACACCACGAACTCCATCGCCAGTTGGTCAACATCGGCGCCCAGCAGATGTGGCATGATCGGTTCGTAATCGCCGCTGGCGTAAACTGTACGCTCTCGATTGCCTCGGCAAACATGCAGCGCGGTCTTGACACCGTCAATGCCCGCAACAACGCGATTCAGGTCATCAATCGCACGCTCAATCTCGGCATCCGGGTCTTTGAAGCGCGCCCGGTGTTCTGGATCCACGAAGAAGCACAACCAAGGATCATCAAATTGAACAACGTCGACGCCGACATCGCGCAATGCGAAAACTTCCTCCCGCAGAATCGGAATAACAGCTTCGATGAAGTCCCGGCGACTGGCATACGCGTCGCTCGAATAATCCGGATGCCATAACCGCCCCCCAATCATGTGCGGCGTCGGCAATGCGACTTTGCTTTGCCGCGCTGTCTGCTGGCGCAGGAAAGCGGCGCCCCCCGCCGCAATCGGACGCGAATAGCTCATGGTTTCCACAACCAGGGCTTGCTGGAATTCCTGAAGCGTCCATTGCTGCGGGGCGGATAAACCCGTATCCGGTAGGACCTCGGGCGCAAGCGACTGCGTCTGATATTCGCCTTGTTGAAAGCCATCAACCATCTGCGCGAAAACTTCAAAGTAACCGAGTCTGCGCCATTCGCCGTCCGATATGATGTCTATGCCGGCCGCTTCTTGCAAGCCAATGGCAAAGCCGATGGCTTTATCCATTCCCGCGTCCAGCGCTTCATCACTCAAGCTTCCGCTTTGATGCGCCGCCAGCAGGTCAATAACCCATTTGGGACGCGGCAAGCTACCGATCACGCTGGTTGGGAAAAGAGTGTCCGCAGTCATTTGCCGCCTCGCTACAGGTCAGGCTTAGACCAATAATTCGGGTTTATCGGAACAGATGGCATCAACGCCCAGCGCTTTCAAAGCGGCGATTTCCGCGGGGCGCTCTTCGTGCCAACAGACGATGCCCAATTCCGCCCCCCGCACTGCCTCAATCCACTCTGGCTTGAGCAAGCGATGCGGCTGCTCGGCGCGCTTTTCCCAGCAGGGATGGACATAATCCGCCCCAATCGACTGCGCCAGCTTCACCGGGTCGATATTGACCGCGCCGAACAATATCGAAGTCTGGGCATCGGGCCGGGCCGCCTTGATGTCCGCCAGGTAATCGGCGCGGAAGGAGCCAAAAATCGTGTTTCGTATATAACGCGCTTCATCCAGCGTTTTGAAGATCGCGGCTGTCGCTTGAAAAGTGAGCGCCTTGACATCCAGATACAAACCCATGCCCAGTTCCCGACACAGACCTACAGCTTCTTCAAAGCTGATGATATTCTGCTGACCCGCAGACAGCCTGCCCAGTTCATCCCAGCGAAAATCCGATACATTTCCCCCGACGCCATAGAGGCGTTTCAAGCTGCTGTCGTGCGTGACGACAGGCACATCATCCGCGGTGACGCGGATGTCGATTTCGACCATATCCGCGCCCAAGTCAGCGGCTACTCGCAGGGCTTCCGCCGAGTTTTCCTGGGCATAAGCCGACGCGCCGCGATGCGCGATGCACAAAACACGGCGCTGATCAGGCGGAATCGTATGCCGCAGATACGCCACCCAGGCGGCAACCCGTCCAGGAATCCACTCATGGAGCTGCCGCCAAGGCGCGAATACCGCCTCCCGCAGGTCGAACTCCTGGGAAAAAACGAAACTCGGCTCGAAGCGCAATCGTTCCAGATAGCTATGAACCAGGCGATTGTTAAGCGGCTGACGTTCGAGAATGATGCCTTCAAACAAGGGCGTTACATGGACACCCATCTTACCAGCCTGAGGACCGCAGCTGGCTCGGGTCTTGGCTTGCCTTTCCAGCAGCCAACGCGGACTGGGGGCAAAAGCGTGTTTGCCGGGTTCAGAATAGAGCAGAGGGCGATTATCTTTGGCAGGGGGCTGCTGGTCCACAGCCGCCATCCGATTGTAAGCGCCATGCCAACTCGCTTCGGTATCAACCAGCGTCCCGTCAGAATCGACATACGCCCAGACATGCTCAAGTTCATAGAGATGCCCGATATCCCAATCCCACCAAACCGCGTATTCGATGACAAAAGCGATACCGTCGCGCAAAGAAATGTCGCGCGGAAAGGAGGCGGAAGCGCCGCTCTCGCGGAAGACGCTATAACCGACAGCCGACGGCAGGAATGGCTCTCTCGCGTCAAAGCGGATAATGGCGGCGTAACGCAAAGCCAGCTCATGATCTGCAGGCGAGGTTATTTCCGGGTCAAGCTCTGGCAAGCGCATATCCAGCATGGCGACAGGCTCGGGGTGGAATTATCGCCACAAAAGCGATTTTTCTGTGGCTGGGTCGAAGAACTGCGCCTGTTCCATATCAAAAGCCAGCGAGACGCGCTCGCCGGCTTGGCGCCGGTCTTCGGTGTCCGCAAGCAGCAGGAAACTGTGCCGACCGACGCGCACGTCGATCAGGTCTTCGCGCCCCAGCGGCTCCACGACAAAGATCTCGCCCGATACCGCCCCATTGTTGGTAATCTGAATATCCTCGGGCCTGATGCCCATCACGACCGGACCAACATGGCTGGCGGGCGGCTCGCCGCGCTCCTTCGCCACTTCCAAACGCAGCGACTCCGTTTCCGCAAAGAAGCGGCCATTGGACGCGGCAACGCTGACATCGACGAAGTTCATGGGCGGGTTGCCGACGAAGCCCGCGACGAACAGCGTCTTTGGCCGGTCATATAACTCATCGGGGGAATCAAAAGCCTGCAAATGTCCCTCGCTCATCACCGCGATTCTGTCCGCCATGGTCATCGCTTCTACCTGATCGTGCGTCACGTAGATTGATGTGATGCCGAGGTCTTTTTGCAGGTGTTTGATCTCGCCACGCATGGTCAGCCGCAGCCGCGCGTCCAGGTTGGACAGAGGCTCGTCAAAGAGCAGCACATCCGGTTCTTTCACCAAAGCCCGTCCCAAAGCCACCCGCTGCTGTTGCCCCCCCGACAGTTGCCCCGGGCGGCGGTCCAGCAGCTCGCCGATACCCATCACGTTGGCGACTTGCCGGACGCGGTCGTGTTGGTCGGACTTTGATACTTTTTTCAGCTTTAGCGGATAGGCGATATTTTGGAAAACGGTCATGTGCGGGTAAAGCGCGTAACTCTGGAAGACCATGCCGATATTGCGGTCTTTCGGCTGCACTTGGTTGACGATTCGCTCGCCAAAGCGAATGAGCCCGTCGGTAGGTTTATAGATGCCCGCCAGTGTGAGCAGCGTGGTCGTCTTGCCGCAGCCGGAAGGTCCCAGGAAGGCGACGAATTCACCGTCTTCGATATGCAGGGTCAAGTTCTCGACGCCGACAACATCGCCAAATTTCTTGCTGAGATTATCGATTGTCACTTTCATCGCATGCGTCTTTCTCGCTCTGCCACAAGACCCCTTGCGCGAAACGGTATCAGGAACTGCCTTTTGTCCCGCCGGCATAGATGTTCAGCAGGTATTCCTGGGCGAAGATAAAGAAGATGAAAATGGGTATCAATTGGAATAAGCCGACAGCCGCCACCTGGTTCCAATCGACTGGCGCTGTTTCGTCAATCAGTTCATTCAGGAATACCGGCAAGTTGCTGACGCCGCTGCCGATGGAATAGGTGGCTGGAATAATATAGGCGTTCCAGCCGCCGATGAATGCGAAAATCCCCAATGCCAGCAAGCCAGGGCGAATCTGTGGCAAGAGGATCTCCCAATAGGCGCGCCAGCGCGAAGCGCCGTCAATGAGCGCCGACCGCTCCATATCCCAAGGGATATTGTCGAAGAAGCCTTTCATCAACCAAACACCGAGCGGCAATTGAAAGGCGACCATCACCAGAGCGATGCCGCCAACAGTATTGAAGCCGACCAGATCGCCAAATACGGGAATATCCCCCAGCCGCAATAGCACAAAAAAGATCGGTATCAAAAGCGTGATCGCGGGGAAGCCGTGCAGAATCAAAGTGAAGGACAGGAAGAAGCGCCGCCCGGGAAAGTGCATGCGCGACAAGGCGTAACCAGCCATCGAAGATACCAGCAAGACAACAAAGGTCATGACGATGGCAATGGCCAGGGATGTCAGCAGGATCGGCCATATATTGAATTCCAGCCCGGATATGTTGCCGGCGAAGATCGACTCCCAGTTTTTCAGGGTAAAGCCGCCGAAGTTGTTGTCCCCGTCCAGCGGCACGATGCCTTCTGTGCGGAAGGAAAACGTGGCGACGATAACCCAGAAATAGCCGACCAGCAAAGGAGAGAGCAAGCCAATCAGCGCGATATAGGGCGCCCAATGCCCCGGCAGGAAGAGGATGACCGCTGTGAAGACCAGGGCGAAGACCAAGCCGGGCAGCAGGCGGCTTATCTCTTTGTTGGATTCCAAGACAACCCGCGCCGTCTCTTGCATTTCTTCGTCGCCCCGCATGAAGCGCAGGCGCAGCGGGTCGCCCTCCGCCGCCTGGCTAAGCCGCTTGTTAAAGGCTTCCAGGTCCACCGCGTCGCGCCGGATCGCCGTGATGACATCGCCGACTTGCAAGCCAGCTGTCTCGGCCGCGCCTTGAGCCAGGATCGCGTCGACGCGGATGCCGTCTTCGCTTTGGCTCAGGGTCATTTGCAGGGAGGTCCGCGGCGCGAAGACGCCAAAGCTCATCACATAATGCCCAGCCGCTATCGCGACAAACAAGACAACAGTACTTGTGAAAGCCAGTACCAGCGCCCTGGGCAGATCCACTGCTGTGTAACGGCGGGCGACGCTAGCCGCGGAAATATAGGCGACATAGGGCAGCGTCAGCAGGGCGAGGCGGGTCAAGACATCCATCACTGTCTCTTCGACGCTGCCCAGGGCGAAGAGCGGACCGACAATCCCGCTGAACACGAAAGCGGCGCCCAGCAAAAGCAAAATGCTCAGGAGCCCGTAGCGCAATGCCTCAATCAGGTCCATGGGGAAGGAAGCCGGACTGTCAAGGTCTTTCGACTTGCCCGTAGCGAAGAGCGGCTCGGGCGCGCTCATAAAGCCTCCACGCGCGGTTCCGCCACCAGCTCGTCAAAGCGGAATACCCGCATATAGATGACAGCGAGCACCACCCCGATCATCACCAGCAGCACGGCGAAGGCGGAACCGTAACCCCATTGCGCGTTGCCAAAATAGTTGGAAAGCGCGCGGTGATAAGCCGTCAGCGACCAAACCTCGGTGCGATAGAGACCGGGTCCGCCGTCCGTCAACAACTGAATTTCCACGAAGGACGTCAACAAAGACAGCGTCTGATAGGTCACGACAAAGAGCAGGGGCCAGCGTATCAAGGGTATGATGACAAAGCGGATCCGCTGCAAGCGCGACGAGCCATCGACCAGGGAAGCGTTGAGCAGGTCTTTCGGGATCGATTCGATGGCGGACGTGAAAATGATCATGCCAAAAGACACGCCAATGAAGCCGTTCACAACTACAACAAATACCCAGGGATTGGTGGAGACATAATTGTAAGTGGGCTGCCCAAAGAATTCGTTGATCTGATTGATGATGCCGAAGGGCGCCTCCGCCATCATCCGCTTCCAGATCAAAATGTAAACAACGGGCGAGGTGATGCGCGGCAAGATCCATAAGGCGCGGAATAGAAATCCTGCGCTGCGGTCGATATGCGTCGTGAGCAGGGAGACCAATAGCGCCAGGGAAACGTTAAAGATCGAGAGCGTAACCAGCACATAAAAGATGGTGTTGAAGAAAATCTTGCGGGCGAATTGGTCGTTTAATAAGGTCCGGTAATTTTTGAGGCCGATGAACTCCATAGCAGCCAGGTCGGAGGTGAAGTTCGAGCTGGCCAGATTGGTGACGCTCAAGTAGAGCACGATCGCGACGGGAATCAAGAAAAAGACGATGACAAGAATGCCGGCCGGCGCCATAAATCCATAAGCGCCCAAATATGATTTCAGGGCGCCGCTGCCGATGGTACTCGGCGACGCTGTCGCTGCGCCTGTTTTTGCTTTCTGGGACATAAATAAATCTCGCGCCTTGCTGGAAACCCATGTAAAGCTAGTCAAAGCGCCAGCGCTCCCAGGTTGTGGGAAGGACCTGCGACTGCTTTAAGCGCTTGTCGGTCAAGGGGAACGCTCCCGCTCCCCTTGACTAACTTTATTGAATGAGTGGGCGGCAAACAGTCGGCTAGCGAACTGAGATGCCGTCGCCCAATTCGTTCTGCATTTGCGCGATGGCGATATCGGCCGCGCCAGCCGCGTCCGCTTCGCCGGTTTCTACCGCTTGGACGCCCAAGAAGTAGGCGTTGGACCAGGCATTCCAACCCGGATGATTGGGCAGCGCGGTGGTGTGGTCCAGCATGTAATGGGCGCTGCTCAGCAAACGGTTGTCGGCGTAGGCTTGGGATTGCAACTGCGCGTTCAGGATGCCCAGGTGGAAGCTGTCAATGGCGTGCTTGTTGTTGTGCTCGGGCGTGGTGATGGCCGCGATCAACTCCAGCGCCACATCGGGATTCTCGCTGCCGCTGCTGATCATGTAGGTCAGCGGGTGCGTCAAGGTGATGGCATTGCCGGTAGCCATAGCCGGGATGAGCGTCAGCCCGATATTCTCGAAGAGATATTCGTCGCCGCCCTTGTCGGCGACATAGTTGATCGCCCAGTTGGGCCAGTTCCAGGTGCCGCCGGCCGCGAAGAGAACCGTGTCCGCCTGCGCCACAGTGGGGTGCCAGACCTCGTTCCAGTCGACGCCGATGATGTCGGAGCGCATCGCGCCAGACGCGACCGCGCCGCCCAGGAGCTCGTAGGTATCGACCAAAGCCTCGCGGTCGACAACAAGATTGCCTTCCATGTCCAGGACTTCGCCGCCATGCCCGTAGTAGTAATAGAGGAAGTCGGGACCGTTGCTCGGGCGGTGCCAGAAGCCATTGCCGGCATCGACGACGCCTTCGTCAATGGCGGCTTCGGCTGTCGCCAGCATATCGGCGAAGGTCCACTCGCCGGCGGCGACGCGGTCGGGCAGGGACTCGATGTCTTCTTCGCTCCAGCCCAAGTCGCGCAGCAGGAGTTTGCTGTAGAAGATGGGACGGGCTTCGGCGTCTTGCGGGATGCCCCAAATCTGACCAGCGTAGCCGTGCGAATCCCACAATGACGGCACGATGTCATCAAATTCGCTGTGCATGCCGATCACGTCATCCAGCGGGATGATGAAGCCAGCCGGCGCCCAGGCGCCAATGTCCTCGTGGCCCGACAAGATGATGTCCGGCGCTTCACCGGCTTCCGAAGCCAGAACGAATTCGTTCTTGTAGTCGCCCCAGCCGGCATTGTCCTGGATGAGATTCAAGTCGATATCGATGCCCATATTAGCTTCGACATCGGCTTCGACTTCCGCGAAATTGTTGCAGCGCCAGTCTTCTTCCGGCGGGCTGGCTTTACAACGGATCGTGATGCTGACGGAATCTTGCGCGCCGACAATTCCCGTCAGCAAACTCAAAAGCAGAATGAAGATTAGCGCGATGCGCCCTTTGGAAATCATTTTTCGCTTCACCTCTAAACCACAATTATACGATGATTGGAGTATAGCATATATCGCCGCGGTTTCATAAAAAGTGTTTAATGCAACCGTTAAATTTGATTTGTCAGGTCTTTAAGACTAAAATACGCGCGAGCGCAAACAAGATAATGAGAGAAAGCCAGCTTATGAATGAGCAATTGAAAGAACTTCGCGTTTCCAACGACGCCATGAACGAGCCCGAGGAATTGCAGCGCCGCATCGCCGACGAGGGTTATCTGTTTTTCAAGCGCTTGGCGCAGCCCGACAAGCTCTGGGAATTGCGCCGCGAGATGATGACCGTGATCCAGGAAGTCGGCTGGCTCATCGCCGGCGCCGACCCCATGGACGGCATCGCCGATATCAACATGCGCTATACCGAAGGCGACAACGAATACAGCGCCGGTTACGCCGAAGTCTACAAAATAGAGAATTTCCATCGCGCGGGGCATTGGCTCGAATACCAGGACATCATCGAAAAGATGGTAGGCGCGCCGATTATGCCGCACCCGCAAAAGATCGCGCGCATCTGGTTCCCCAAATATACCGAGCATACCACGCCCAAGCACCAGGACTTCGTGCACTTCCAGGGCAGCTACGACAATATCACCTGTTGGGCGCCCATCGGCGATTGCCCGATTGAGTTGGGCGGCTTGGCGCTTATCCCGGGCTCGCACAAGGTCAATCGCGTGCTGGACCATCACTTCTCGCTGGGCGCCGGCGGCTTGATCGTGGACGAAAGCGAACACGACGACATCGACCCCGTCTGGCACAGCACCAACTATGAGGCGGGCGACGCGCTCTTCTTCCCCGCGCTGACCATCCACCAGGCGCTGCCGAACTATACCGAAGACAAGCTGCGCCTCTCGCTGGACAATCGCTATTTGGTCGTCGGCGACAAAATCGCCGAGCACATGCTGACCCCGCATGAACCCAGCCAACTTTCTTGGGAGGAAATCTACCCGCATTGGCAGTCCGATGACCTGAAGTATTACTGGAAAGGCTACGATCTGCCCGTCGTCGAGCGCGATACGAGCTTTGGCGAAAAGGGCAGGGCGGAAGCGATAGCCATGGCTAGAGCCGGCAACGAGCAGGCTGTCTATGCCCTGGCTCGCGGCGCCAAGAATAGTCCCGATACCGCAGCGCCGGAAGTGCTGGCTGTCCTGGACGAACTCGGCGTCGAGTTCTAGCGCCGGGCGGCGCCTGCGCGCGCTGGAGTGGGGAGGTCCTGCGATGACCTATCAAGAACTTTCTGAAGTGCGCAAAACTTTGCGCGTCGATTGGTATCGCTGCCCGACCAAGCCCGGCTTGCTGCGCGAACTGTCCCGCCGCAGCGATGCCCAAGGCTGGTTCCAGGCTGGCGGTCATCTCGCTCTCTTCATTATCACCGGCTCTTTGGTATTTGTCTTCTGGTCGCAAGGGATCTGGCTGGCTTTTCTGGTCGCGCTGTTCTTCCACGGGACCGTGACCAGCTTTTTCACCGGCACAGCCCCGCACGAGCTGGGGCATGGCACCGTCTTCAAAACCAAATGGCTGAACAAGTTCTTCATGTATCTCTTCAGCCTCATCGGCTGGTGGGACCATTTTGACTACGCCAGCAGCCATACCTACCACCATCGCTATACCCTGCATCCGGAAGGCGATAGGGAGAACCTGCTGCCGCTGGAGCCGTCGCTGGCGTCGAGTTTCATGTTGCAGCTTTTCACCGTGAATTTGCTGACGCAGCGCGGACGCACATTCGGCAAAGGCGGTCTGATTTCGACCTTGTACCTGACAGTTTTGGGCGCCTTCGGCCTGGAACCGCCGGGCGACAAGCCGATAGACGAATGGCTCGGCGCCTTGCATCGCGACCAGCCGGAGGAACATCGCAATTCCATTCGCTGGTCGCGCGCCCTCTTGCTATTCCATGGTTCCGTGCTGCTGATTGCGATCATCAGCGGCTTATGGGCGCTGCCGCTGATCTTTTCCGTTGCCGTCTTCATCGGCAATTGGCTGAGCTATTTTGTCGGTCTAACGCAGCACTGCGGCCTGCGCGAAGACATTCCCGATTTCCGCAAAAATACGCGCTCGGTCAAGCTCAACCCGCTATTCTCCTTCCTGTATTGGCGGATGAACTGGCACATCGAACATCACATGTACGCCGGCGTTCCCTGTTACAACCTGGGCAAGCTGCACAGGGAACTCGCCGACGATATGCCAGAGCCGCGCACGCTGATTGGCGCTTGGAAGGAAATGCGCGCGGTCTGGCGACAGCAAAAGAGCGACCCCGACTATCAATTCGATACGCCCCTGCCAGCGACAGCCAAGAGCGCCAGGTACGACGCGCCTGACGATCCGCTGGAAAGTTCAATCGGGGAATTGGCGCCGGCCGGCTTGCAGGACAGCCCCTGAGAAATCAACTGGGCGAATCCATTTAGCAATTGGCTCGGCAAACTTGAGCGGCGCTCAGCGATCTTGCTGGAGGTCCGCGCCGCAGGATTGGCGTATGACCAGCGACACCGGCGTGATGATCTTCAAGTAACGGTTGTCCGGCTTTTCGATGCGCTGGACGAGGCGTTCCGCGGCCAGCTCGCCCATTAGCCCTTTATGCACGTTTACGGTGGTCAGGGGCGAGAATGTGAATTGGGCATCGGGAATGTTGTCGAAGCCGGTCACGGCGATATCTTCGGGCACGCGGAAACCGTTGCGCTGCAGCCAGCCCATCGCGCCAATAGCCAAACGATCCGAGGCGCAGACGATGGCATCGGGACGCGGCTCTTTCGCCATGAGGTTGCGCGCGCCGCGCTCGCCGAGGTCCGGCGTCCAGCCGGAGGCGCCCGGCTCCAGAATTTGGCATAGACTGTCGTCTATCGGCAGGTCAAATGCTTCCAGCCCCCGGCAATAGCCGGCATAACGGATATCGACATTGCCGCTGACAAAACCCAGCCGGCGATGACCCAGGCTCAGCAGATGCGCAACCAGCGCGCGCATGCCCTTTGCGCCATCAAAGAGGATCACATCGTCTTCAATGTCGTGCTTGTCGTCGGTGGTTACGATAGGCACAACAGGAGAAAAATGATCGCGCAAGTAACGGACGCGGTCGATTAAGTCCGTACCCAGCAGTATCAAACCGTCGATCGTGAACGTTTCCAGCAAATGCCGGGCTTTCGCGGGGCTGTCGATCTCGTGAAGGGTCTTCACGAAGGCGAATTGATAGCTGTGTCGTTCGAGCGCCCGGTCGACGCCTTCCAGCACCATGTTATAGAAGGGGTCGCGATATTTGTCGATACGCGTCGACAAGATGATGCCCACCTGCCCGATGATGGAGCGAGCCGGCGCGGACTTAAGTTGGGCGCCGCCATATTGCCGCTGGATCAAGCCCGCGCTCGCCAGCGCCTTCAAGTCGCGGCGAATTGTCGCTTCGGAGACATCGAAATGGGCAGCGAGCTCCTTGGTGGACAAGAGCTCCTGTGGCACGGCAGCCTGTACCCGCTCCAGAATCATGCGCTGCCGAACAGTTTTTTTCATGGTTCGCTACTTTTTCTTCGCTTCATAGGCTTAGGCAGTTGCTCATTGTACACGATGTACACGATGAATCGTCGTTTTTCATTATTCCTGAGCGATTATACACTGGATTGCGCGAATTATGCGCGTTTTTGATGTTTTAGCGTCATGATGAATCATCAAATTTATACGTTCTGCCAGCGATTTTACATCTTTTGACGCAAATCTTATTCATTTGCGCCGATTTCCTTGACAAAGCGCATAGAACAAGTTCAAATAGGCATGAGAAACTGTTCAAAGAAGCATTTCTCGCGCGACGCATCAAGATGGTGAAACAAGAGAACCTGAGTTTGCATAGAAAAGGAAGGTGATTCTTATGAGACTCTTTGGCTATAAACCTCAAATCGGCGACGCTGGCGACACCATGCCCTTCTATTACAATGGCGAGTGGCATATTTTCCTGTTGGCGACGCCCCCGGATACCTGGACAGTCCCCGAACGCGCGGCCTGCCGCCTGGGTCATATTGTCTCGAAGGATCTGGTGAACTGGGAAGAA
The DNA here is from genome assembly GCA_965232245.1 of Phototrophicaceae bacterium. GTDB lineage: Bacteria > Chloroflexota > Anaerolineae > Aggregatilineales > Phototrophicaceae > UBA6055. Next base: position 704,161 of record CBDDPG010000002.1, read on the forward strand.
TTGCCGGATGCCTTCGGTCCTGGTGCGGAGGGATCGGTAGACGCGGACGCCATCTGGACCGGGTCGATACACGACCATGAAGGCAAATTCCATTTCTTCTACACCGGCTACAGCCACCACGCGGAATTCCAGCAGACCATCTGCCATGCCAGCAGCGACGACATGGTCAACTGGGAAAAGGACCCCAACAATCCCATCATCGTTGCCGATACGACAAAATGGGAGCCGGCGGATTGGCGCGACCCATACGTCTATTTCGACGAAGAAAAGGACCGCTACGCCATGCTGCTCGCCGCGCGCCTGAAAGAGGGATTGGAAGATCGCCGCGGCTGTGTGGTGGTCTATTATTCCGATGACCTGGAAAGCTGGGAACCTGGCGGCACGATTTGGGCGCCGCAGCAAGCGCACTGTATGGAATGCCCAGAGACCTTCAGCCTGGGCGGTTACAATTATCTGATATTCTCCCGCTATTCGGGCGACGCCAAGACGCTCTACCGGGTGGCGAAGCCGGGCGAGCCCTGGGAAGCGCGACCGCTGGACGCCATTGACGGTTCGAAATTCTACGCCGCCAAGTCGGCCGGGGACGGCGAGCGGCGCTTCACCTTCGCCTGGATCCCGCGGCGCAAATTCGGCAGCAACGACGAAGACTTCATCTGGGGCGGCCAATTTGGCTCCCCGCGCGAAATGATCTCCATGCCCGATGGGTCTTTAACCTGCCGCCTGCCGGCCGAGATTGTCGCTAGTTATGCCAATGAGCAGGCATTTGAGTTTATGCCCGGCGATGGCGCTTGGGACGGAATGCGCTGCGATGCCCGCGGGACATTTGGATTCGGCCACATCAAAACGGCGCGCGGCGATTTGATGCTGGAAGTCGAGATCGCTTGCGAGCCCAACACGATGAACGCCGGCATTTTGCTGGAACCGACGGCCGATATGTACATGGGGCATCTCTTAATGGTGGAGCCGGGCCGCAAGCGCGCCAGCATCCGCCGCTGGCCCATCAAATGGGAACCCTTCTGGCAAGACTTGTTCCCCGGCAGCCCGGCGCTCGGTCCCGACATGGCGCGTCCGATTCTGGTGGATCAATTCCTGTATTCGGAGCCGGAAGACGGCAAGTATCTGGTGCGCATCCTGCGCAATGACCAACTGCTTGAATGCTATGTCAACGATCAGGTGGTGATGTCCTATCGCATCTACGAGCAATCCGAGACCATGTTCGGCTTCTTCGTCGATCAAGGCGCTGTCAGCTTCAATAACCTGTCAATCCGCAGCTGATTCGACCCTCGACTGCCGGGCTGTGATAGCTGGCGATGTCTCGCGTATCTCGCATTGAAAACGAGCAATGCCGTCAATTCATTGGCAGAGGTTTCAAAGAGAAAAGGAGGTCGCTATTGATTCGACTCTTTTATTCACCCGGCGCGTCATGCGGATGCGCTTATTAGGAGTTGCCCTATCGTATGCAAGCAAGTTTAAGTCAATAGGAGAAACAATATCATGTCAATGTTGAAGAGCTTTGCCTTTTTGCTGATCATCTTGTCGCTATTGGGCGGTATCGTCTCGGCGCAAGATAGCCAATTCCTGGAGGTCTGGGATCAGTGGGAATTCTACGGCATGACCGCGGCCGGTCCCGCGCTCGAGGTGATCCACGCCGCCTGGAACGAGGAGCATCCCAATGTCTTCATGGACCGCTCGGTCTTCGGTGGCGGTTGGCCCATTCGCAACGCGATTGAGCTGGCGCTGACCTCTGGCGACGCGCCGGATGTCTTCTACTCCTGGCCCTCCGGCGCTGGCTTAACCGCCTATGCGCAAGAAGGTTATCTGCTCGACCTGACGCCCTACGCGGACGAGTATGGCTGGTGGGATCGCCTGCCCGATTGGGCGATCGAGCGCAATATGTGGGATGGCAAGCTCTATGCCTATCCCTGGGAGCAAGATCTCGAATACGTCTATTACAACCAGGTCATCTTTGAAGAGCTGGGCTTGGATATCCCGCAGAGTTGGGAAGACATCCTCAATTGGTGCGCTGTCGCCAACGAAGCCGGCTACATCCCGATTTCCTTCTCCAACAGCCCCGATGGCTGGCAGGGCGCCAACATGTTCACCGACATGGTCGCGCTGACCGGCGGTCGTCAAGTCGGCTTGGACGTCTTGCGCGGCACAACTAGCTGGAACCGGCCTGAAGTGGTCGACGCCCTGGAGAAATTGCTCGAGATGGTTGATGCCGACTGCTTCTCGCCCGGGTTCAACGGCAAGCACTATGGCGATTCGCTGGCGGAACTGTACACCGGACGCGCGACATCGGTCTGGACCGGCACCTGGGTCATCCACGATATTAGCGGCAACATGGCGGAAGGCACGCTGGATGTCTTCTATATGCCAGCCATCTACGACGACATCCCGCAAGCGACCCACATGTCAGAAGGCTCCGCCTATTATATCTGGGCGAACGCCACGGATCCGGATCTCGCGGCTGAATACATTGATTTCGTGACCGACCCGCGCTGGCTGCCGACATGGATTGAAGAAGGTTTCGCCATTCCGATCCAAAAGGACCCCATCGACTGGAGCATCTATGACGTCGCGCCGGTGATCGGCAAGGCTTTCCGCATCGGCCAAGAGATGCAGGATCTCAATGTCGACGCCTTCCACACCACCGTCGCGCCGAATGTTGTCCGCGCGCTCTATCAAGGCGTACAGGGCGTATTGGGCGGCGAACTGAGCATCGAAGACTTCCTCAATAATATGGACGAGGAAATGGCGGCCGCCGCAGAGCTTGGACAAGTTTGGGAGCCGGGCGAGCGTATGTAGCGGTTGAAAGCCGCGCTTTGTTTTCTGTTCCCTCACTGTTCCCTCATCGTGACATCTTGAAACTCCCCTTCCCTCATTTTGGGGGAAGGGGCTGGGGGATGGGGGAAAGCGCTTCGTAAGGACGTCGCCATGCCACGATTCAATATACGACCCTATATATTTATTGCCCCAGCTTTGATTTACCTTGCCATTTGGATCTTTTATCCCATCCTCAACGCTTTTGTATTGAGCTTTTTTGATTCGCCGACCGGGCGCTCGCGCGACTATTTCTGGGTTGGGCTGGGCAATTATACGAAACTGCTGCAAGACGATCTGTTCCTCAAATCTTTATATCACAACATCGTATGGGTATTGCTGAGCATCGCCATTCCCGTCGTGCTGGGATTGCTGCTGGCGGTTATCCTTTCGGGCAGGGACCGCACGCGCCTGATTTACGCCAGCATTTACTTCATCCCGCAGACGGTAGCGGCGGTTTGCGCCGCGATCGTCTGGCGCTGGATTTACGACCCCAGCATCGGTCCGCTCAACCACTTGCTGGAGGCGGTCGGGCTGACGGGCAGGCCTTGGCTGGCGGACGAATCGATCGTCTTGATCGCTGTAAACATGATTGGCAGTTGGTCCTATTACGGCTTCTGCGTGCTGATATTCATGGCTGGGCTGCAAAACATCAGCCCCGAACTATATGACGCAGCCAAGATTGATGGCGCAGGCGCCATTCAGCGCTTCGTATATGTCACGATTCCTCTGCTGCGCAACGCTATCATTTTTGTCCTCGTTTACACTATCATTGGTTCGATGAAATTCTTTGACCTTATTTTCGTGGCGACCAATGGCGGACCCAACGAAGCCAGCACAGTGGTGGGCTTGCGCATTTACTGGCACAGCATGCGCGAAGGACGTTTCAATTACGCGGCGACCATGAGCACGATATTGACCATCGTCATCCTGGCGCTCAGCGTATTTGTCATCCGGCAGATCGTCAGCGAAGAAGGCGATTAGCGGAGATTTGAGGGATTAGATGAACATCAGCGCCAAGCCAGGCAAACGTCGATCCTATCGTTCCTCTCGCATCTTGCAGAGCGTGCTCATCCACGCCGTCTTGCTGCTATTTGTCTTTATCGCCCTGTTCCCCATTTATTTGATGTTCAACGCCGCGCTGAAGACCTCGGCCGAACTGTTCCAGAGCTTTTTGTCCCTGCCCAAGGATCCGCAATGGGGGAACTTTAGTTTCATCCTCAACGAACAGGGTTACAAAGGGGCGCTCAACAACAGCATGATTCTGTCGACATCGTCGATGATTCTGACAACCGTCATATCGGTTCTGGCGGGATACGGCTTTGCGGTCTATCGTTTTGTTGGCAAGCAATGGCTCTTCCTGCTGGTGCTGACGGGACTGATGGTTTCGGAAACCTCCGTGCTCATTCCGGTATATCAACTGCTGCAGGACCTGGGACTCTTGAACACCCATGCGGGCATGATCCTGCCGCAGGCGGCGCTGGGCTTGACCTTTGGCGTCTTTCTGATGACCACTTTTTTCAAGGACATCCCGCGCGCCTTGATCGACGCGGCTGTTGTTGACGGCGGGTCCGACCTGCAAGTGCTGCGCTACGTCATCATGCCCCTGGCGCGCCCGGCGATTATGTCGCTGGCTCTGATCGAATTCATGTGGGCATGGAACAGCTTCTTCTTCCCATTGGTGATCGCCACCAAACAGTGGCTGATGCCGATGAGCGTGCGCATTATTGACTTCATGGGAAGATTCACTTTCAAATACGACATGATCGCGACAACCACCGTCATCTTGTTCACGCCCATTTTGATCCTCTATCTGATTACACAGCGCAGTTTCCACCGTGGCATCACCTTCGGCGCGCTGAAGGACTGAATCGTTGACACAGGCAATAAGGAAGCAGCCCATGTCCGAAAGCTATTCCGAAATTCTCGCCAAAGCCGACCAAGCGGTTGCGCAGACAGCCGCGACGCTCGGCGACGACCCGCAGCGCCCGGCTTATCACTTGTTTACAGCCGCCAACTGGATCAACGACCCCAACGGTCCTTGCTACTACAATGGCTATTGGCACATGTTCTTCCAGCACAACCCCTTTATCGCCGACTTCGGACCGATGGGCTGGGGCCATGTTCGCAGCCCCGATCTGGTGCATTGGGAGCATTGCCCCATCGCCATCATGCCCAGCCCGGGCAGCTACGATGGCGCTGGCTGCTGGTCGGGCAGCGTCGTCATCCACGAGGGCTTGCCGACCATGATCTATTCCGGCGTCGCCGATATGACCCTGTGGAGCGCCGACGACGACTTGCCGCCATCGGACAGGCAGAGAATCCCACAAGGTTATTACCACGAGTTTGTGCTGGAGATCGACCAAGAGACGCAGTGCATCGCGACCAGCCAGGACAACATGCGCACCTGGCAGAAGCATCCCGCCAACCCGGTCATACCCGCCATCCCGCAGGACCTGGATCTGATCGGCTTTCGCGATCCCTTCTTGTGGAAAGAGGACGATGGCCGCTGGTATATGCTCTTGGGTTCGGGCATCAAGGGGCAAGGCGGCGTGGCGCTGCTCTATCGCTCGTCTGATATGATCAACTGGGAGTACCTCAACCCGCTGTATATCGGGGATCCGGCGGAAAGCGGCATCAACTGGGAATGCCCGAATTTTCTGGACTTGGGCGGGAAGCGCATGCTGGTTGTATCACCGCATGGGCGTCCCGTCTATTGGCTGGGGGATTATGCGCGGCATCGCTTTACGCCCGACGCTCCGCCAAGACGCCTGGATTGGGGCGACGTCTTTTACGCGCCGAACAGCCTGCGCGATCCCAGCGGTCGCTGGTTGATGTGGGGATGGATACGCGAAGCGCGCCCGCGCGACCAATACGCGGCCGCTGGCTGGGCTTCTTGCTTGACTTTGCCGCGCGAAATTTCGCTGGACGCGCTGGGAAACCTGGTCGTGAAGCCGGCCGTGGAACTTCAGGGATTGCGGGCTGCCACGCTTTATGCGGACGAAGTGTCGCTCGCCGGCGCCGATATCGACTCGCTTGCCGGGGTCACGGGCGATCGGCTGGAAATCTCGCTGCGCGTCACAGCGGCGACTTGCGCTTCCCTGTGCCTGCAATTCCGGCGCAGCCCCGATGGCGCGCAATACACCCAGCTCGAATATGATTACCGTTCGGGAACTTTGCGCTTGGCGCGCGACCAGTCCACCGACACGGCGGGCGTCACGCTGGATGCCTGCGAATACGCCTTGCAGCTCGGGGATGCTGAGCCGCTGGACCTGAGCATCTTCCTGGACAACTCCGTCATCGAAATATACGCCAACGACCGGCTGTCGATGACCAGCCGCATCTACCCCTCGCGGGAAGATGCCCAGGGCCTGCGTTTGCAGGCGCATGGCGGGAGCGCGACAGCGCAAGTGGCTATCTGGCGCATGGGCAGCATTTGGGACTGACAGCAGCGCGCCCCGCCTACACTCGACGTCATTAAGCGCTAATCGCTAATCAGCCCGAGCCTCGCCCGTTTCATTCACATCTGTTCTTTGCGGCGCGTCCACATAAGTCGGCACGTCTTCTTCTACGAAGATGCGATCGATCGCTTCGCGGTCGGCATCGCTTAGGCGCCAGCCGGACGCGGCGATATTCTCATTTAATTCGCGTTCGTCGCGCATGCCGACCAGCCCCACCGTCACAGCCGGATTGCTCAAGACCCAAGCCAGCGCCAACTGCGCCACCGACTTGTCGTAGCTGGCTGCCAGCTCCTGCAGCCGTTCTGTGACCCGCAGCGCTTTTAGGTAATTCGAGCGCCGAAACAAAGGCAAGCCAAAAGCCATGCCGCTGCCGCGCCAGTCGTAATCAAGGAACTCGGTATCCGGGCGCAGCGCGCCGGTCAACAAACCAAAAGCCAAGCTGCCATAAGCCATGAAGCCGATGCCCTGTTCCTGGCAATAAGGCAATACGGCGGATTCCACCCGCCGGTCGAACATGTTATAGCCGACCTGGTTGGCGGCCAGGCTGCCGTGTTTTTGGCATGCTCGCATCATCGGCACATCGTAATTGGAAACGCCGTAATGACGGATTTTGCCGGCTGCTTTCAGCGCCTCCAGCGCCATCATGGTCTCTTCATGCGGCGTACTCAGATCGGACCAATGGATCAGCATCAGGTCAACATAATCGGTGTTGAGGCGCTTCAAGCAGTCGTCGGTATGCTTCGTGATGTTGGCGGCTGAAGCGTCGCGTCCAATGATCGCGTCATTGCCGCGGACCGCCGGGTCCTCATGGTAGACAAAGCCCACTTTGGTGACCAGGACGACGTCCTTGCGGCGCTTCCCCAAGCCACGGGCGAGCAATTCCTCGGAGGTGTAGGGACCATAGGCTTCGGCTGTGTCGAAGAGGGTGATGCCATGGTCTATCGCCATGTGTATGGCGCGCACAGCCTCGTCAACGTCAATCGCGCCGTACTGCGTCGTGCCCAGTTCCCAAGTGCCAAATCCGATCGCCGAGCAGGTCAGGTCGGTATTGCCGAAACTTCGCTGTTCCATGCTGCCATCCTTTTCAAAAGCTCTTCGCCATTTCCCGCGATTATAGCGACTTCTGGTTTGCCCGTCACCCAAGGCAATTGCTTCAAAATGAAATTGCGCTGACATCGACTATTTTCCCATAACTTTCGTAATCTCTAGGGGCGGCTCGCGAGCCTCGGTGGTTAAAACAATTTGATGCGATTGCCCTGCGACAATATGTTGAATTCTGGCCAGAACACGCTAATCTTGTAGATGAAGGCAAAGTACGGAGGATAGCGCAATGCTTGTTGCAGATTCGCCGACGCGCGCGCATGAGCCATATCAGGTGCGGGTTGAAGAATACAAGTCCTTCCGCCGCGACGGCTACCTGGTCATTCGCGGATTGGTCGCGCCCGAAGAAGTGCAGGAACTCGCCCAATACACCGAAGACCTGATAGCGGGCCTCAAAACCTTGCCCGGCATCCCGCCGCCAGCGGAGGGCGCCACGGAACAAGAACGGCGAGGACATTACGAACGCGTGCACATGCCCCACCGCACCGAGGAAATCGCCGAGCGTTTCCTGCTGCATCCGCGGGTGGTGGATGTGCTGGAAGCGCTGATCGGACCGGATATCCTGGGCTTGCAGACCATGCTCTTCTTCAAGCAGCCGGGCCAGGCGGGACAAGGCTTCCACCAAGATTCCTATTATATTCCCACGCAGCCTGATACGCTCATCGGCGCTTGGATCGCCATCGACCATGCCAGCGAAGAGAACGGCTGCCTGTGGATCACGCCCGGCTCCCAGCACGAACCGATCTATCCCGATTGCGATGGCGTGACGCAACAGGGCGATACCATCCTGGGCGACATCGAAGCTATCATCAACGCCAGCCACCCCGACGAAGACAAGAACACGCTAGCGAAGATCGCGCTGCGTTACCCGAACGAAGTCGCCGTGCCAGCCCAGCCGGGCGATGTGATCTTTTTCGGCGGGCATGTCTTGCATCGCTCCCACCGCAACGAGTCGGACAAGCCGCGCCGCGCCTTTGTGAGCCACTATTGCAATGCCCGTTCGCGCGTGCCCTGGAACCACGGCGGGGCATACGATGGCGACGAGCAGGGCGATGCCGCCAATTATTTGCATATTCTGGCGCGGGGCGCCACGCACCTGCCCTACGCCCAGCCCAAGTTCGGCACGCTCTGCGCCGCCAACGCCCCGCAGCTATACGGACATCGTATCGAGGACCACCGCGTCAAATCCATGATGGGCGATGACAACGGCTTCATGGTGCTTATCCCGCACGAAGATGTCGATCACGATCACTAAGAGGCGAGCGAGTTGCTTGTATGGAATGGAACACAGTTTACGACTTGACCGATGAGCAGGTCGCGAGCTATCAACGCGACGGTCATATCTTGCTGGAGAACGTGCTGCCAGCCGCCTGCATCAAGCCATATCACCAGGCGATCGCGCGGACCGTCGCCGAGCGCAACAAGGAAAGGCGAAAACTGGCGGAGCGCGATACCTATGGCAAAGCGTTCTTGCAGACGACGAACCTGTGGCAATACAACGAGGTGGTCAAGGAATATGTCATGGCGCAGCGCTTTGCCGGCATCGCCGCGCGTTTGATGCGCGTCGACAAGGCGCGGCTTTATCACGACCAAGCACTGTTCAAAGAAGCCGGCGGCGGCATTACGCCCTGGCATCAAGACCAGCATTATTGGCCCCTGGCCACGGACAAAACCATCACCATGTGGATGACGCTGGTCGATATCGACGCCGATATGGGAACCTTGCAGTTCGCTTCAGGCTCGCATATCGAAGGCTATCTGGGCGATATCCCCATCTCTGACGAATCCGAAAGCCAATTGCGCGCCTTTGTGGAGAGCCGCGGCTTCAAGTTGCGGCAAGCGCGCGCGATGAAAGCCGGCTCAGCCACCTTCCACAGCGGCTGGACCTTGCACTCGGCGCCGCCCAATGTCTCGGACAAGCTGCGACCCGCCATGACGGTGATCTATTTCGCCGATGGCGCGCGGGTTAGCGCGCTGGACAACAAGAACCGCCTTGCCGATCGCGATCACTGGCTGCCCGGTACCGAGCCGGGGGATTTGGCCGCGACACCGCTCAATCCGGCGCTGGGCTGGTAAATGGGCATGCGCGCGGCGGGCGCGATAAAGCCACCTGCAATGATGCAATTCACGCTGGCTTATAGCCCGGCTTGGACCCACTCATGAAAATTAGCCAAGTCGAAGCGATTCCTCTCTTCGCGTCCTTCGCCGACGAACTGGGCGAGGCGCCAAGCGAACTCGCGCGTCCCGCCTTTGGCATGCGGATGAATCCCCTGCTCGGTCAAGGCGCTGTCATCGTGCGCGTCGCCACCGACGCTGGCTTGGTCGGCATCGGCGAGGCAATGGGACGCCCGGGTCCCCGCGGCACAGCCGCCTACATAAACGACATACTCGCGCCAACGCTGCTCGGCGCAGACCCGCGCCATCACCAGGCTTTTTGGAGCGCGATGCACGAAGAAATCCGCTTCGCGCCCATGGGCATCAGCGGCGTGGATATGGCGCTTTGGGATCTGCGCGGGAAAATCTACGGCGATTCCCTGCCCAATCTGCTGGGCGGCGCCATGCGCCAGGCGGTCGAAGCCTACGCCAGCCCGATACCCTACCTGCCAAGCCCCGAGCAGACGGCGGAAAAAGCGCGTGAATTTCTTAAAGCCGGATTCCGCGCGGTCAAGCTCAAGATCGGCCGCGGACTGTCCAGGGATATGGCGCACGTTGAAGCGGCGCGCGCCGCTATCGGACCGGCAATCAAGCTGCTGGTGGACGCCAACGGCGCCTACTCCGTCAGCCAGTCCATCGCCCTGGCCAAGGACCTGGTCAAGCAAGATGTCTTCTGGCTGGAAGAACCGGTCCACCCGGAATACGCGGATGATCTGGCGCGCATCCGCCGCCGGGTCGATTTGCCCATCGCATCCGGCGAGTGGCTGGGCAGCGTCTATCAATTCCGCGATCTGCTGAAAGCGGAAGCGGTTGATGCGCTCATGCCCAATATCACGCGCTGCGGCGGCTTCACCGGGCTGCTGAAAATCGCGGACTTAGCGTTAATGGAAAATGTGAAGATCGCGCCGCACGGGGTTGGCGCGGGCTTGGGCATTGTCGCCGCCGTCGCCGCTTGCGCTGTTTTGCCCAACTTCCTCATCTATGAATACAACCAACTCTTCAATCCACTGCGGCACAGGCTCCTGCGCGAAGCCATTCCCTTCCACGGTGGCTTGCTCAAGCCACTGGCAGGACCGGGCTTGGGCATCAGCCTGAACGAAGAGACAATCGCCAAGTATCGCGTCGATTAAGCTCATTCGCCCGCTTCGGGGCGGTCATAGTCATCCGCATAGCGCCTGATGTCCTCCTGCCGCCAGTTGCCAAAAGCCAGCTCCAGCACGCGCGCCGCTTCTCCTCCGCTGCCGAGGCGATGCTTGCTGCCGGCTGGAATCCAGATTTCGTCGCCGGCCTTCGCTTCAATGATTTGCTCATCCACTTGGATGATCGCGCCATCATCCAGCGCGATCCAAAGTTCCGCCCGCGCCTTGTGCGATTGCAGGCTCAGGCGCTGCCCCGCCTCGACCGTCATCAGGCTGACTGTCACCTCTTCGTTATTGGCGTATTGCGTGAACCCGCCCCAAGGGCGCGTCACCCGCTTGGCTTCAGGCTGTTTATCGGGAATCGGCTTGCGCGCGCAATTCGACATTGGAGCGCCTCCCTAGCTGCAGAACTAAAGCATTCTGTGAATATCGGGATGATCCACCCGGCTTGAAATCATATTGGGCATGATGGTCGCGATCGCCCCGGCGATTAGCGCATCTCGGCGGCGAAACGCTCGTACTCGGCGCGCGTGGGCAAGCCGTCAATCACGCCGATGCGCATAGCAGTATAAGCGCCAGCGATCACCGCCCGCCGCGCCGCGGCTTCAATTGACAGGCTCTCGCCCAAGAAGACCGCCAGCGCCGCATTGAAGCTGTCGCCGGCGCCGGTGACATCGACAGCGTCAATCGAGAGGGCGGGGATATGCGTCTGGCCAGCGCGGTTGACGACGAGCGCGCCCCGCGCGCCGAGCGTCACAATGACCGTCGCCACGCCCAAATCCAGCAACTTGCCCGCCAGCGTTTCAACCGGGCTGGGATCGTCCGGCGGCAAACCGAGCAGGATGCGCGCTTCGGTGGCATTGGGGGTCAAGATATCGACATCGGCGAACATGGGCGCAGCAACGGAACGGGCCGGGGCTGGATTGCAAATAGTCAGCTTGCCATGCGCCTTGCCCAGTTCAAGCGCCTCCGCCACTGCCGCTGCCGGCGTCTCAAACTGGGTCATCAGGATATCACTCTGCGCGATCAGCCCCTCGCAATCGCGCACATCTTGAGCGGTCATGCGCAGGTTGGCGCCCAAATCGACGGCGATCATGTTTTCGCCGTCGGGCAAGATGTTCGTGAAGGCGATGCCGGTATAAGCGCCGCTCATGCGCTGGATGTGGTCGGCGGCGATACCTTCTTGGGCATACAGTTGCAGGGCGCGCTCGCCAAAATTGTCATCGCCGACGCAAGCCATCATCGTGACCTCCGCGCCCAGGCGCGCCGCGGCGATGGCTTGATTGCTGCCTTTGCCGCCAGGACCCATATCGAAGGAATCGCCAACCAGGCTTTCGCCCAGAGCCGGCATGCGCGGCACGCGGATGGTTAAGCCCTCGACATAACTGCCGACGACGAAGATCTTGGGCGCTTGACGTTCAGGCATGACAATTCCCCACAGAGCCGCAGAAATTCATAATGGCGGATGCTTGAGTGTAACACATCCGGGCAGCCAGCAGAGCCACAAAAATCTGTCGCGTCAGGGCGATCGCGGATTACGGTCTTGACTAGGGCAGGGTGCGAAAATGCTCCTTCTTTAACAATTGGACATATCCTGATTTGTCCACGATGATGAATTCCACATGGTGGCTGGTGTTGGGACACAAGCCAGAATAGTAAAAATTTCTTTCTCCTGCTTCAAATGCTCGGTAATGCTCCATAGGTCCGTCGCAGTTATCATCGTCTTCAGGGCTGACCCGGATGTAGATCGATCTCGCAGCAGCAGGCAGGCGCTGCCAGCTAAAATCAAAATTTACGGCGTCGCGGCTGATGTAGTAGAAGTCAAAGGAGATCGAAGGGGGCTGCGCCGGCGCGGGGCATTTCGCCGTCGCGCTCGCCCACTTGGATAAGCTGTTTTTGCGTTTGACACGGACTCTGGCGGTATAGGTTTGCCCAGGTTCGCCTGCCCCAAGGTCTACGCTAGTCTCTTTCGTACGGGATCTGATAAGACGCTCGCCGTCCTCGGCAATGAGCTGGTATCGATAGTGTTTCGCTTTTTCGTCCGGGCGCCATTGAAAGAACAGGCCATTGCCGTCACATTTCAGTTGAAGTCCTTTCGGGGGGGGGCTTGCCCTGCGACCTGCGGAACGAGGGCGAACATCGCTAGAACGCAAATTGAAAAAAGCCGTATTCTGGTCATTTTACCTTTTCTTTTCTCCCAACCTTTCATTAGTGTAACATCCAATGCGGCTGGTATCAACTTGGCTGTGCTGGGGGCATTTCAGATTATTGGCAATAAACCACTGAGGGTGGCGTAGAGAATTTGGCTTTGCCGCGACACTGCTGTAAACTGGCAGCATAAACTGCGGAGAGAATCGCATGTCAAATATATCGGTAGAAAGAGATGGACTCCCGGATGGCATGCCGCGCGACGAGCGCGGTTATTGGAGGCCCGAGGGAGCCGGCGCGCCCAACCCTTGGTTCACTTGGCCGCCCAAGCCGCGCGCAGCCGTCCTATGGCTGAAAGAGTATTTGTTTCCCTACAATCTTCTGTTCATGGTTGTGGCGATTTTGACCTGGGCCTACTTGACGCCGGAGCTGGCGCGGATGAAGGAATTCCGCGCCGACTGGATGCTCGAAATCTTCCTGCGCAACCAAATCATGTTGATAAGCTACGCGACTGTGCTGCATGTAAGCATGTGGACGCTGAAGACGCAGGGCTATCAATACAAGCTGTCGCTGAAGTGGATGGGCAAGAGCAAGAAATTCCTCTGGAACGATCAAGTGCGCGACAACATGTTCTGGAGTATCGCCAGCGCCGGCACGATTTGGACGGGTTTCGAAGTGCTGATGCACTGGGCATACGCCAAGGGCATCATCCCCTATCTTGACCCGCGCGAGCAGCCAGTCGCCTTCGCGCTCATCCTCTTCCTGTCGCCGCTTTGGTACAATTTTTACTTCTATTGGGGGCACCGCCTGCTGCACACCAAGTTTCTATACCGAGCCGTGCATCATGTGCATCACCGGAATATCGAAGTTGGACCTTGGTCCGGCGTATCGCAACACCCGATTGAGCATGTCGTGATGTACGCCAGCATGCTGATCTATTGGGTCATCGGCGCGCATCCGATCCACATGATCTTCCAGGGTCAATTCGTGACCTTCGGCTCGATCACGGGGCATGGCGGCTTCGAAGAAATCGTCGTCAAAGACGATTTGAAGATCTCTTACGGCAACTATTGGCATTCGCTGCATCATCGCTTTTTCGAGTGCAATTACGGCGAACCAACCGTGCCCTTTGATCATCTCTTTGGCACCAATTGCGATGGCAGTCCCGAGGCGCGCGCCAAGATGCTGGCGCGGATGCGCTCGATGCACAGGAGTTAGGTCCTCCCAAATCGCCACAGAGGCGCAGAAGTAAACCCATCAAAAAAATGAGAAAATATAGGGGCGGCTGCTGCGGCGCCTACGCGCTGCGCTGTGCCGTCCGCGTGTGATGATATCCAATTTGCACAGGCGGCAACTCTACGATATGTTTGAATGGATGAGAAAAAATCTATTTGAGGCGGATTAACGATGGCGAATATTAACGTAGAAAAAGACGGTCTCCCTGATGGCATGCCGCGGGACGAGCGCGGTTATTGGAAACCCGAAAAAGACATCGGCGTGCCGAACCCGGTCTTCGCCTGGCCCCCCAAGCCCAGGGCGGTCGCCAAGTGGCTGAAAGAGTATTTGTTTCCCGTCAATTTGCTCTACGCGATCGTGGCGACCGCGACCTGGCTGTTCCTAACGCCGGAGCTGGCGCGCATGAGCGAGTTCCGCGTCGGCTGGATGTTCGAGATCTTTGCGCGCAACCAAGTGATGCTGATCGCCCTGGCGACGGTCTTGCATGTGCGCTTGTGGGGGCAAAAAGCGCAGGGCTATCAGTACAAGTGGTCGCCCAACTGGATGAGCAAGAACAAGAAATTCCTTTGGAACGACCAGGTGCGCGACAATGTCTTCTGGAGCGTGGTCAGCGCCGGCACGATTTGGACCGGCTTCGAGGTCCTGATGCTCTGGGCTTATGCCAACGGCATCATCCCCTTCGTTGACCCGCGCGAGCAGCCGCTCTGGTTCCTCTTGATCCTATTTCTTGTGCCTTTGTGGCGGGAATTCCACTTCTATTGGGCGCACCGCCTGCTGCATGTGAAGATACTGTACAAAATCGCGCATTACGTGCATCACAAGAATATCGACATCGGTCCCTGGTCGGGCTTGTCCATGCACCCCATCGAGCATCTGCTCTATTACACCTGCATGCTGGCGCATTGGGTGCTCGCCTCGCATCCCATCCACATGATGATGAACGGGCAGCACGCCACCTTCTCCGCGATTCTGGGTCATGGCGGCTTTGACGAATTTGTCATCAAAGACAAGCTGTCGGTGCAATCAGCCGCCTCCTACTACCATTCGCTGCATCATCGCTATTTCGAGTGCAACTATGGCGAAATGGGCATGCCCTTCGATCACTGGTTCGGCACCAGCCACGATGGCAGCCCGGAAGCGCGGGAGCGCATGCTGGCGCGGAAGCGAGCCATGCACGGGAGCTAAAGCCAAAAAAAGAGCTTCCCCCGGTATGAGGGAAGCTCCGCAATGACGCGCGAACTGGCTAGCCGTTTATTCGGGATTTAGCAGGCAAATCACGTCGCTGCAGACTGTGCCATCGGGCCGGATGGTCGTGATGACTGTAGTAGCGTCATTTAGCACGGCGCCAGTCAAAGTAGCGCCCTCGAAGTTGGCGAGGAGCAAGTTAACGCCGGAGAGATCCGCATAGCTGAAATCGGCATTCATCAAGAAGGCGCCGGTTAGATTCGCGCCGGTTAGATCGGCGCCGCTGAAATTCGCGCCGACCATTTTGGCGCCGGTCATGTTCGCGCCATTTAATTCCGCATTCACAAATTTCCCGAGCATGAACCAAGAATAGCTCATATCAGCATTCATCAGCGAGGCTCGGCTGAAGTTGGACTTGGCAAAGAAGTGGTTGCCGCTCATGATCGCGTTGTCGAAGGTCGCGTTGCTTGCGCGCAGCTGGCCAAGCACTCTTTGAATGGTCGCGCCAGTGAAGTTGGCTCGCGCCATCGCGGTATCACTTAAATTGGCGCCTGTGAGCACCGCGTTGCTGAAGTTCGCGTCTCTGACGTCCCCGCCGGCGAGATTCGCGTCCGTGAGCCATGTTGATCGCAAGTCGGCGCCGCTCAAATTGGTATCGGAAAAATCGGTCCCTACCGCCAAAGCATAAGAGATATTGCCATTTGTCATCGTGAGACCCGATAGGTCCAGTCCGGAGATGTCCGCGGTTTGCAAGCCGAAGGCATCCCGGTTGAAGATGCGAATCGCTTCTTCACGCGACGCCACATCATAGGTTACAAACTGCGAATACACGATCATGTTGATAACAAGCGCCAGGAAGACAAATGCAATGACGCTTCTGAAGATCTTGCTCATTTCTTGGCTCCTTTAAGCTAGGAATCATATAGCCTTGGAAAAGCGGTGCGCTAAGATCTGCAAATCGCATCGCCAGATTGCCCCGCATGAACCATAGGTCAAGCATAACTATAGGCTCATAATCCCTTAATGGCAATAATTAAATAAATATTCGTTTAATTTATTAGGGGAAGGAAAACCAAGAAAATAATTTTGGATTTGCGTTTCTTAGTTGGATTTACTGAGAAAGTCTAAATCGAGATTTAGAGAAGATGACAACAAGGGGAATGCGACCTAGGTGTAAGGCTTGTCCGCTATTGTGACGCATTCACCAATTATTACCGCAATCCTTCTGTCCTTTGCCCCATCAAGAAGGATCGCCAATGCAAAATTTATGAAAATATAACTGACTTCAGCCCCAAAAGTAGGTTGTATAGGCGACCCAGCGAGTCGCCCCAACCGCTTCTAATTATTTTCTTTGAACTACTTCTATGCCTTTGTGGCGAATCTTCTTTTTGTCAAACTGCAGTTACGCCAGCAGCCCATTGCTTGTAACGCGCGTAAGTGTCCGCATATCGTTCGCGCAGCGCGGGCGACGAAGCCGCCTTGTCTTCGCCGTAGCCGAAATTTGCCAGCCATGTGCGCGCGTCCGGCGTCAAGCCCGCGGCGACAGCGCCATGGGCGCCCGCGCCCAAAGCCGACATATCGCTAAAGGAGCGGAAGCGCACCTCGCCGTCAAAAACGTTAGCCAGGATCTGCCGCATCAATGGGCTTTTGGGCAAGCCCCCCGTGAAGAGGATCTTCTTGCCGGATAGATTACCGTCTTTGACCAGCGCTTCGGCACAGTGCTTGATGCCAAAGGCGACGCCATCCATCACCGCGCGGGTCAGCGCGCGCCGGTCCGCCGTCGCCGATAGCTGAACAAAACTGCCATAAGAACCATCGAGCAGATGCGGCGTGCCTGTGCCCTGGAGGTAGGGCAGGAAAATCGGACCGGCCGGACTTGGCAGCTCATCCGCCGCCAGCGCGGCGAATTCGTCATAGCTCAGATTCTCGTCAAGTGTACGACGCCACCATTCCAGCGAGTGTCCAGCGCTATTCAGCGCGCCGATGGCGAATGTTCTGCCTTCGACGCCGAGCTCAAACAGATAACGCAGGCCCGCGGCGCGATTGAAGCGGCTCGGCTCTGCGCGCATTTCGATGACTTGAACCGCCGTACCGGCGTTAATCAGCAAGGTATCCGAGTCAGGTATGCCCGCGCCGACAACCGCGCAGGCGCAGTCGCCGCCACCGTAAGCCACGACAGTGTTGAGCGAAAGGCCCAAGTCGGCCGCAGCCTGCTTGGATAGCCTGCCGGCGGCTTCATTCGATGCGTAAACCTGCGGCAGCAGATCGGCAGGCAGCGCGAAGTCTGCCAGCAGGTCCTCATCCCAGGTTCGCGCGGCGAAATCCCACATCAAGGCGCCAGACGCGTCGGAGTAATCCGTGGCGATGTTGCCCGTCAGCCGGTAGCGCAAGTAATCTTTGGACCACAGAATATGCTTGATCGCGTCAAAATGCTCGGCTTGGTTCTCGCGCAGCCAGAGGATCTTGGCGAGGCTATAGGGCGCGATTGACGGATTCCATAGCGCGGACTTTGCGCCAGCGCCGATGCGCCGCGCCTGTCCGCGCGAGCGGGTATCCGCCCAGACGATGCAGTTGCCCGCGACGCTGCCGTCCGCGCGCAGCGGCACGATCGAGTGCATGTGGCCCGAAAGCCCAATCGCGACAATTGATGCCGCCGGGATGCCCTGCGCGCTGATTAATTCGCGCGTCAGCCGGCAGAGCGTCGTCCACCATTGCTGGGGCTCTTGCTCCAGCCAACCGGGCGCTGGACTCAGATTCTCGACCGCGGCCGAGGCGCTGCCAAGGACCTGCGCGCTGGCGGCGTCAAACGCGGCGACTTTTAGGCTTTGGGTGCCCAGATCTATGCCGAGGACGATGGGCGAATGCATAATCGCTGAATCGGGAGGATATCAATCGCTATTTGATGCCCGTACCGGTGGTGGCCAGCCCTTCCATAATTTGGCGGCGCAGGAAGAAGAACAAAATGATGACCGGTATGGTGGCGAGCGTCGAGCCGGCCATGGTCAAGTCGTACTGTTGCCGGTACTGATCAATTAGGCGCTTGATACCGACCGCGAGCGGGAAGTTCTCGGGTTTGCGGAAGACGATCAGGGGCCAGAGCAAGTTATTCCAGTATTCGATGCAGAAGAGGATAAGCAGGGTGGCGATGGCGGGGCGCGCATTCGGCAAAACGATGTGCCAGAAGATCTGATACTCGCTGGCGCCGTCCACCCGCGCGGCGTTTAGCATTTCATCATCAATCGCCAGCATATATTGCCGCATGAAGAAAATGCCAATGGGCGACGCCGCCAGCGGCACAATGGCGCCTTGATAGGTCTCCGCCATGCCCATCTGTATGATCATCAAAAAAAGCGAGACGATCAACAGGTGGAAGGGAATCATCTGTGATACGAGAATCAAGATGAAAAGCAGATTGCGATAGCGGAAGCGGAATTTCGCCAAGGCATATCCGCCAGTGGTGCATAGGAATACGCCCATGAGAGCAAAACCGCCGGTCTGCGTGATCGAGTTGACGAACCAGAGGCCATAAGGTTCTTCTTCAAAAAGGCGGCGATAGGTATCCAGCGACAGGGCGCTGGGGATGATCTCCATAGCATCGACGAAGATGCGGCCTTCGGGCCGCAGGGAACTGATGACCATCCAATAGAGCGGGAAGATGAAGACAACCGCCAAGCAGACGAAGAGCGCGAACATGAGCCATTTGGTCAGGCGAGATTGCCGCCGGGCGCCCAGTTTCCCGGGATTTACGAATTGCGTATCAGCGGTCATGGCTTAGTCTTCGCCCCCTAAAACACCGAAGAAGCGGAACTGAATGAGTGAAAAGATGAAGATGATCAGCGCCAGGATGACGCCCATGGCCGCGGCTGTGCCGAAATTGAAGGATGTGAATGCTGTGCGATAAATCAGCAAAGCCAGCGTCAAGCCGCCGTCGCCGGGTCCAGCGCCGCCGGAGTACAAGATGAAAGGTTCGACAAATACTTGATAGCCGCCGATAATGCTGAGCACGACCACAAAGAAAGTTGTTGGGCGCAGCATGGGCAAGGTGATGCGCCAGAACATTTGCCAGGGGCTGGCGCCGTCAATGGCGGCGGATTCATAGAGCTCGCCCGGGATATTGACCAGCCCGGAATTGAAATAGAGGATGTTCATGCCGGTCCAGCGCCAGGTCGCGATGAGTATCAGCGAGGGCAGCGCCAGTTCCGATACTTCCAGCCAGCGCAGGCGATCCATGCCCAGCGCGCCTTCCAGGAACAAATTGAGGAAGCCATCCTTCGCCAGTATCAGCCGGAAGACCGTGCCCGCTACCACCAGCGATGTTAAAGCCGGCAAAAAGATCAAGACGCGGAAAACCGTACTGGCGATAATGCGTCCCGAATCCAGCAGCACAGCCAAGATCAGCGGCAGCGGTATTAAGACCAGCAAGGTGCCGATGGTATAGACGGTGGTATTGGTCAGAGCCTGGCTGAAGCGCACAAGCTCAAAGACATTTTCGTAATTGGTGAGCCCGACCCAGTCCTGGCTCTTGATGCCTTGGAAGTTCTGGAAACTCATGATGATCGCCAGGATGACGGGATAAACTTTGAAGACGAGGAAGACGACCAGAAAGGGCGCCAGAAAAACCAGCGGCACCACCTTCTTGTGGTGTAAGAACCATGCGATGTAACGGCCGGGCAATTTAAGCAGGTCGAGCACGTTGTCTCCGTCAATGCGCGCTCATTGGCAGATGTGTATCGAGAGGGCGGGCCTCTCGCTGTGATATCTCACAGAGGTGGGATGCCCGCCCTCGGATTGACAGTCCTTTAGAACTCGGCGCCCATGGCGCGCAGTTCTTCCGCGGCGTTTGCCAAGACCTCGGCCGGGTCCATTTGATTCTCAATCAAATCGTAGAGCCCGGTGGTCTGGAAGATGGTGGCCATTTCGGGATAGAAGGGACCGGTGAATTCCGGCGCCACATTACCCAAGCCGGCTTTGATGTGGATGAAAGGCATCTCGCCACTGAAATCGGACATGGTGATCAGCAGCGCTTCGTCATCGTAGACATCCAGGCGCATGGGGTCGAAGCCCAAGTCGGTCCAGAGCAAAACATTGGCGTCGTAGGTGAGCTTGGCGAAAGCCAGGAATTCAGCCGCCAGCGCAATTTTGTCTGGATCAATCTGGTTGGTGATGGCGGTGCCGGTGCCGCCGCCCATGGTCGTGGTATAGCCACCTTCTTCAAAGACGGGCATGGGGCGTACCACCGCCACGTCAGCCAAGGCGCTGGCCATATTGTCGGGGTAACGGGTCATGTACCATTGCGGCATCCACAGTGAGGCGATGCGCCCCTCGACCAAATCAATGAAGTGATCGGGCGAGTGATGCCCGCCGCCGGAAGCCGGGCGCGCGATGCCATGTTCGTGCACCATGTCCTGCAGGAATTGCAGCGCCTCCACATTGGCTTCGCTTTCGAGGATAACCTCGCCATCGGCGCTATAGGTGCCGCCACCGTTCATCAGCATCAAGGCATAAGCCGAGAAGATATCGGTGACTTCGATGCTGGCCATGTAGACATCAATCTCGCCATCGCCATCGGTATCTTGGGTGACTTTGTTGCCAGCTTCAATGTAGTCGTCCCAGGTCTGGATGCTGTCGACATCGACGCCGGCCGCTTCCAGGATGCCCGTGTTGTAATACATGACGAAGGCGCCCAAGTGGTAATCGATGCCGTAGTTGTTGCCATTGGCGGTGTAAGGCGCCAGGCGCGATTCAATGATATCCTCGCGGTAGGGATCGATGACCTCGTTCAGGGGGAGGAATTGAATATCGCCCTTGGTGAAGGTGGCGAACTTCTTAATCTCGACATCAGCCAGATCTGGCGCTCCCATGCCAACCAGCAGCGACGCCAGTAAGTTGTCGTGCATTTGCGTGTAGTCGATCTGTTCATAAACGATCTCGATCGGGCGGTCTGGATGGGCTTCGTTCCAGCGCTCGGCCGCGTTCTGCATATACAAGCCGTGCCGGTCGACGAAGACCCATAGCGAAAGCTCGGTCGTGTCCTGCGCCAGCGCCATACCGAAGGAGCCGAGCGCGATCGCGACGACCAGCGTCAGCATGATAAGTCTTAACTTTGACATTGCTAAACCTCTTCCTGAATAAATCTTCGGATGATGTGATTCGACTTGCCAAGTTCTTCGCTAGACGCCTCCTCACGAGTGTAATTAACCCCGTCTTACAAATCAAATATCAAAGCAGTAAGCGAATGCGGCTCGAAGACATGCACATAGTCTTTGCCCGCTGCCATGTTCCGCGATTCACGTACCGTGACCTGCTCCGGCTGCTCGAAGGAATTCTCCGCTTTGATATCGGGACCATTGACGACCGACACCGCCACATCCCCCGCGAAGCTCGCATCCGCCAGCGAAATCTTTGTCTCCAGGGTCTCCGTCCGGCTGCGATTGACGACGAAGAGACTCAGCTTCTTGCCCGCCGCGTCAATCGTCGCCGAAACATCCAAAGTGCGGACTCCGCTGTAGCCGCCGCCGGAGAAGGTATCGCCCTGCCAAAAGACATCAAGCGCGATATCGCCGCAGTTGCTGGCGTAAAGTTCAAAGGGGTGGAAGATCGTTTGCAGGAACAAGCCCGCTTCGTTGGTGAAGATGGGCGCGATGACATTGACGATTTGGGCGATATTCGCCATTTGCACCGAGCGGCAATGTCTTATGAAGGCGTTGAAGTGCATGGCGACCACCAGCGCGTCTTCCAGGTTGTAGCGTTCTTCCAGGCTATTGCGCTGCTCGAGCGTGCTGCCCCGCGCCCGGTACCAGACATTCCACTCGTCGATGGCGATGTGAACCGGTCGCTGCATGCCTAGCTCTTGCCGCATCGCCGCGATCACGCCCTCGAAAGCGCTAATGCTGGCTTCAAAATACTCGGAGAGCGTCATGTATTTTTCGTAGTTGTCTTCTGGATTGCCGACATACCAGTGCAGCGATAGATAATCGAGAAAGTCGGCAGCCTGCTCAAATAGCAGCTGCGCTCGTTCGACCGGTTGATAGCGCCAGCCCGAAGAGACGGCCGCGATCAGTTTGATGGACGGGTCCACCCAGCGCATCACTTTGGCAAATTCTTTGTAAGTCCGCGCGTATTCAGCCGGCGTCTTGTGCCCGATTTGCCATTCGCCGTCGACCTCGTTGCCGATGCCCCAGTATTTCACGTTATGCGGCGCGGCGAAGCCATTGGCGCGGCGCATGTTCGCCAGGGCGCTGTCAGTCGCGCTATTGCAGTATTCCACCCAGTCGCGCGCCTCGCGCATATCGCCATCGCCGGCGTTGACCACCAGGTAGGGCTCTGTGCCAACGGCGCGGCACCAAGCGACAAATTCATCAGTGCCGAATTGATTGGACTCGATGGTCTCCCAAGCCAGCTCGACCCGTGCGGGCCGCGTCTCTTTGGGTCCAACGCCATCGCGCCAGCGATAGCCGGAGACGAAGTTGCCGCCGGGGTAACGGACGAGGGGCATCTTCAGACGCCGGACGGCTGCCAGCACGTCGCTGCGAAATCCGTTCTCGTCCGCCAGCGGAGAGCCGGGTTCATAGATGCCGCCATAGATGTGGCGCCCGAGATGCTCGGCGAAGCCGCCAAAGATATCACGGTTGATCGGGCCGATTTGCCGTTCGGGGTCCAGTTTGATGTGGTTCATTATGGTCCTATCACCTATCCGCGGAAGCTAGCCGATTGTCGCTGGCAAGCGGGATTATTTGCGCTAGAATGATGTTTAGTAAACAGAATCAATTTGCTGTCTTATATGTGTCGGCTTCCGCCATGCTAATTTGATATTATAACCCGTTTGCGCGATAAGTCAAATGAGTTCTGCTGTAAATGAACAGGGTGTTTATTAAACATTTGTCGAACACGTCGAAAGCTGGTGATTGTGACGAAGACAAAGACAAACATGCGCGATGTGGCGAAAGCGGCTGAAGTATCGCTATCGACAGTCTGGATGGTCGTTAACGAGAAGCCTGGCGTCTCCCGCAAGACGGCCGCGCGCGTGCGTCAAGTTATCGCTGAACTGGGTTATGAGCTCAAGTCGGGCGGGCGGCGCAAGCCCGAGCCAGCGCGGACTATCGGTCTTTTGATCGAAGAGAATTCCATCCCCGCCATCAGCGATGTCTTCTACGGCGATATCATCCGCGGCATGCAAGCCGAAGCCGCTGCCCTCGGTTATCAGCTTGTGCTTTCAGTCTTCAAGCGCGAGACGCATAATCTGGCGGGCGATCGCGCCTCGCCGCTGCAGCAAATCTCAGGTTTGGTGATCGCCAACGATGGCGATATCAGACCCGCGGCGATAAAGGAGCTGGTAGCGCCGAGCTTGCCGGTCGTGCTGATAGAATCGCACATAGACGACGCCAAAATTCCCTGTGTTCTGGGCGACAATTTCTACGCCGGTTATGAAATAACCAATCATGTTCTCGATCTGGGTCACCGGCGCGTCGCCGTGCTGAAGGGTCCAACCAAGTACAGCAGCCTGGTCGACCGCTTGCGCGGCTGCCTGGCCGCTCTCGCCGAGCGCAAGCTGAGCGTGCCGGAAGCCTGGCTGCCGGAGCCGATTCGCGGGCATCCGCTGAAGGGTTATATGCAGATGCGCGACATCCTCGTGGGCGGGGAGGGGCATCCGCCCAGCGCTGTCATCGCCATCAGCGACAAGACGGCGCTGGGCGCTATGGAAGCGATTCGTGAGTTCGGCTTGCGCATTCCAGAGGATATCTCTATCGCCAGCATCGACAATACGCGGGAGAGCGCCTTCTCCCGTCCGCCATTGACGACAGTGCAAATCCCCAAATTCGAGATCGGTGTGCTGGCGCTGCGCAAATTGCACGACATCATTGAAGGGCGCAACACGCTGAGCTACAAATCGGTGGTGTATAGCGAGTTGGTTCCGCGTGAATCGACGCGGCGCGTCGACGGCTACAAATAATTCTTGTTCTTGGCTGCGCGCAGCAGCTTCGGGTTGATCTTGCCGTCCTGATTGACCACGGTTTGGTAACGCTGTATCCGCTGCCGGTTCAATTGCGGGGCGTCGAACCGAGACGAGTTGACGCCGCTGACCGTGCGCGGGCGCGTCGAGGTGATCAGCCATTCCAAGAGCTCGGCTCGCAGTTCTTCAACCTTATGCCGATAGGTCCCATCAAAATAGAGGTTGCGCATTTCCCAGGGATCGACCGCCAGATCGTATAATTCGCCGAAACCCTTGGGGTATTCCTGCGCGAACATAGCGCGCGGATAATGCACCAGCCGATAATCCCCTTTGCGGATGCTCTTGCTCCAGGCGAATTCAGTAAAGCCGCTGCGCTCATCGGCGCCCCGCTCGCCGGCGAACAGGCGCGTGATGTCGCGGCCGTCGCTCGTCTCCATAGCTTCGACCTTCGCCAGGGAACAAAGCGTATTGGAGATATCCACCAACTCGACAATTTCGTCGACCGCGCGGCCGGGCTTGATGCGCCCCGGCGCCCACCATATTAGCGGCACGCGCGTGATGGCATCGCTGCAGATGCCCGGCGCCTTTTCCATGATGCCGTGCTCGGCCGCGTAATCGCCATGATCCGATGTGTAGACGACGATGGTATTTTCGGCTTGTCCGCTCGCGCGCAGGTAATCCAGCAGTTTGCCTAGCGCCGCGTCCACCTGGCTGACCGCGCCGAGGTAACCGCGCAGCTTGCGCAGCCGCCCCGCTGCGAAGGTCTTGGGCTGGAAAAGCTGCCATGGGCTTTCGCGCCAGCGCCGCGCGGACGCGATCAGATGCGGCGCTTTATTGGCAGCGGCGAGGTCGTAGTCGGCGTTGGGCGGCAGGCTGAGTGCGTCGGGGTAGAGGTCCCAGAACTCTTGGCAAGGACTTGTGCATTGGTGCGGACGCGGAAAACTGACATGCAGCAGGAAGGGCTGCCCGCGCGAAGCCGCCATTTGCATCGTCTCAATCGCTGTATCAGCCAGCCAGCCTTCCTGCGATTCGTCGAAACGCAGCGGGCTTGGGCGGCCCTCGACGCTCTGTCGTCCGCGCGCGCCGAACTCTGGCAGCAGGATATGATCTTCCAGATGCTCGACGCCGCGCTCTTGCAAAAAGCGCGTATAAGCAGGCGAGCGCCCGACAATGCTGCCCGCCTGCCAGGAGTTGCTCTCGTGGAAGACATCGCATTGGTCTTCCACCCAGTATTGCGGGCAGTGGATCTTGCCCATGGCGGCGGTGAAATAACCGGCGGAGCGAAAATGCCCGAAGATATTCGGCAGCCCGCCGGGCTTGGGTCCGCTCAGGCTGTAATAACCGTGATTGTGGGGATATTGACCGCTTAGGAAGGAGACGCGGCTGGGCGTGCAGATGGGGTTCTGGGTGATGGCATTGTCGCAGCGGCAGCCCTCGCGCGCCATCCGGTCCAGATGCGGCGTCCGCGCATCCGGGTGGCCTTTGTGCCCGAGCGCCTTGGCGTTGTGCTGGTCAGAGACGATGAAGAGGATATTGGGTTGGGTCATTTGCCCCTATCGCCTTTCCGGAAGTCTGTACCTGTGCGACCCCAAAAAGAACTGAGGAGGGAGCTTTTCATCAGGCTTGATATCGCCAATCAATCTGAATTTACTTGGCTGATTTTCGGGCGACCAGATTGACTCTGTTGAGAAACAGCTTCCATCACCCGGTCCCTTGCCCAAAAATGAGGCAATCGGAGTCTTATGACCTGTAGTGAGCCGTTAAGCCCCTCCCTCTTTATGGGGGAGGGGTTTGGGGTGGGGGTAAATTGAGTATTTCAACAGAGTCAGATTGGTCGCCCCTACGTTTTCAAACCTCTATAAACCCTGTAGGAGGCAGCCTTGGCTGACCCGCTGTTGTTATGCCCAGCCTATTCATCCCTGTCCCCTCCTCGGTCAAAGGAGGGGACAGAGCTTGCGACTGCTTACCCGCCGTACTGCGCGTCGTAAGCGGCTTGATAAATCTCCGCCACACGATTGATGCCCAAACTCTCGAGCGTCGCGACGAAGTTATCCCAACCGGCGTCAATATCCTGCCGTCCGAGGACAAATTCCGCAGTCATCTGGGCGACGAAGTCGTTGATGCCCAGGCGCAGATCGGTAACTTCGGCCGCTTGGGCGGTGGTGAATGCCAGCGGCGGAATCAGATCTTCGATGTCGCGGGCGTAGGGCTCGTAGTTGACTTTGGTCTCCTCATAGAGCACCACTTCCAAGCCAGCGGCGTCATCGCGGCGAACCTCGCCTAGGCGCAGGTGATTGGGACGATAGCTGGGTCCGCGCTGCGCCCAGTGCACATTCTGCAGCGAACCGAAGGTGGAGAGGCGGCGCCAGATCGCGGGGAATTCCTCGCCGCCGAGCGAAGGCTCGCCTTCTTCCGCCCATTGCCATTGCCCCTCTTCGCCTTCCGCGGCTTCCCATTGCGGGATGCCGAAGACAGAACGCAATGTCGTTTCGCGGTCGTACAAGCCATCACACCACTTGAAAGCCGCCACCGGGTGCTCGGTCCGGCTGTTGATGGTGCATTGCCCAGAGCCAACGCCCCAGGGGTTGAAGGGCGCCTGGCGCAATCCGGTCGGACCTTCCAGCGAGGGCACGGCGATGTATTTCTTCCAGCGGTCGCCGCCGATGTTGGCGAAGTTGGGATGCGCGCCCGAAATCACCACGCCAATGGTGGGCGCATCGCCGCCCTCGACCTGCTGCTTGATCTGATCCATCGGCTGGGTGAAGCTCTCTTCGCCAAATAGACCAGCTGCAAACAGTCGATTCAGATAACGCAAGCCTTCGCGGTAGCCTTCGCTGGTGACGTTCTGTGTGATCACGCCGTCATTCATCTCGAAGTAGCGGTTCGGGCCCGGGTTCTGCCCGGTGAATTCGCTGAAGACGAAGGGATTCAGCAAGAAGCCATCGATAGTTGGATTCCATCCTGTAGTCGCGGCCGCCAGCGGAATCTCATCGTCCGGGTCGCCATTGCCGTTGGCGTCTTGTTCTTTGAAGGCAGTCAGGACATCGACGAACTCTTCGGTCGTCTGCGGCACGTCCATGCCGACGTTCGCCAGCCAATCGGAGTTGATCCAGGCGCGCTGGGAGTAGAAGCAATGATAGCATTCGTTGACCTGCGGCAGACCGTAGATCTCGCCGTCAGGCGAGGTGATCAGCGGGCGCACCTGTGGCGACACTTCAAAGACTTCGTGGATGAAGTGTCCTTGCTCTTCAATCAAATCGTTGAGCGGCAGGAAGAGCCCCTGGGGACCGAAGAGCGCGAGAGTCGAAGGATCGACGTCGAAACCGACGATGATGTCTGGCAGGTCGCCGCTGGCGATGGTCAGGTTTAGCACTTCTTGGGCTTCGTTTGGCGGCGCGATATCGAAATTGAGATTGATGCCGGTGCGTTCGCTGTACCAGTTGGTGAAGGTATTCGTACTGAAGTCTTCGACGATGGCGTGGCCCAGCATCAGGATATTCAGGGTTATCGGTTCTTCGACGATGGGGAATTCGCCCGGTCCGGATACCATCTCCTGCCCGCTGGCTGTCAGCGGCAGCGCCAATACAAGAATTAGCAGCGTCAAGGCGATTATTCTCTTACTCATGTCAATTCCTTTCCTATATAATCAATTGATCACGGATGATGGATGAAAATACTCGATAGCCGAACTCCTTTCGGTGTCTCACAATTTGCCTATTTTACCGAGCCGATCATCATGCCTTTGACGAAGTGCTTCTGCACAAAGGGGTAAATGAGCAAGACCGGTACACTAGCGACTACGATTAGCGAATACTTGAGCAACTCGCGCAGTCCCTCGCGCACAATCAGATCTTCGATATCAATCAGCATTGAAGCGTCGATCGAGTTCTCAATCAGAATCTCGCGCAGGACGATTTGCAGCGGGAAGAGCTCCTGATCTTTCAGGTAGATTAGCGCCTGAAAATATGAGTTCCAGTGATTGACAGCGTAGAAGAGCACCAACACAGCAATGATCGGGCGGGCAAGTGGCAGGACGATGCTGCCAAATATGCGGAAGTCGTTGGCGCCGTCGATGCGCGCCGCCTCGACCAACTCCGGTGGAATGGTTGTGCGGAAGAAAGAGATGGTAATAAGCAGGTTAAAGACGCCGATGCCGGTCGGCAGGATCATCGCCCAGCGCGTGTTGAGCAAACCCAGATCGCGCACCACCATATAGGTGGGAATCAAGCCGCCGTTGAAAAGCATGGTGAAGATGAAGGCAATGGTGATGAAACGACGCCCGACCAAGTCGTTGCGGGACAAGGGATACGCCGCTATGATGGTCATGATCACGTTGAAAATGGTGCCAAAAAAAGTATAAAAGAGCGAGTTGGCGAAGCCGTTCCAGACCTTCTTATGCTCGAAGATGGTTTCGTAACCCAGCAGACTGAAGTCGACGGGCCACAAGGTCACCTTGCCCGCGATGACGGCTTCGGCAGAACTGAAAGAGGCGCTGACGATGAATATCAGCGGCAGCAAGATGGCAATCGTGATGACCAGCAAAACCGCCGCGTTGACAAACATGAACACGCGGTCAACTGGCGACTCGTTGACCTTGTTGATATTGCTCTCGTAACTCGACATGGACGCCATCGCAGCGCTCCGCTTCGTCACTCGCTACCAAACACTGTTTTCGGTCAGACGGCGCGCGGCGTGGTTCACCGCGATCAAAAGCAGCAAGCCGACTATCCCTTTTAGCAGACCAATCGCCGTCGCATAAGAAAAATCGAGAATCGGCGACAACAGCCCAACCTTATAGACATAGGTGTTGATCACTTCAGCCACGCCCAGGTTCAGCGCGCTCTGCATCAAATAGACTTTTTCAAAGGCGATTTCCAGCACCCGCCCCGTGGACAAGACCAGCAGCACCATCGCCGTCGGCAGCAGTCCCGGGATATCAATGTAGCGGATGCGCTGCAAGCGGTTGGCGCCATCGACCACAGCCGCTTCGTGCAAAGCGGGGTCGATGGTGGAAAGCACCGCCAGATAAATGATCGCGCTGAAGCCCATTTCCTGCCAAACCCCTGACCAGACATAAATATGCCGAAAGGCGCCAGGGCTGCCCATCCAGTTGGGCGGCTTCATGTCGAAAGCCTGGGCGATGACGGCGGTGAAACCCACGCGCGGGTGCAGAAACTGAAAGAGCATGCCGACTAGCACCACAGTCGAAATGAAATGCGGCGCGTAGGTGATCATCTGCACGCTGTTGCGGAACATGCGCGTTTTGACTTGGTTCAGGCTGAGCGCCAGCATAATCGGGATAGGGAAGCCGGCGATCAAAGAATAAAAGCTGAGCACCAGCGTATTGACGATGACCGGCTCGAACTTGGGCGAATTGAAAAAACGGATGAAGTTGGCGAAGCCGACCCAGGGGCTGCCTTCGATGCCGAAGGCGGGCGAATACTGCCGGAAGGCGATCTGCGCGCCGTACATTGGGGCATAGCGAAAGACAATCAGCCAAAGCACCGGCAGGAAGAGCAAGACATACAACTGCCAGTTGCGGCGGATGCGCAGCCAGAGACGAAAGGCTCGTTCTTCAAAACGCGAGCGACCGCCCATCCCGCGTTGCGACTTTGACAACATAGGCATTCAATCAACCGTGCGACTTATACTCGCAAAAGTATATCACGGCGAAGTCGGATGTCGAAAGCGGAAAATCAGAATTCGATGAGCGTTGGCGCCCCGCGCTTATGCGGACGCGGTCTTAGCCGTGTCGAAGAGCCTGAAGCCGGCGATCACGCTGACGGCCCCGACGGCGCAAACCAAGGCGCTCAAGCCAAAAAAGGCTCCCGCGCCCAGATGATCGAAGGTCCAACCGAAGAAGGACCCGGTCAACAGAAGCGCGATGGCCGGCATGGTAACCTGCATGATGGCTTGATTGGTGGCGACATTGCGCGGGTGGCTGATCTCGGCGACCAGGGTATAGGACGACAGGTGTATCGCGGGCCAGGCGAAACCGCGGAAGACCAGCAATAGCGCCAGCGCCAGGGTTGTCTGTACCTGCCCCAGCAGCAGAAGGAATACAGCCATTCCCAGCGCGCTGACGATGTAAGCGCTGCGCATGCGCACACGTGGCATGAGCGTATCCAAGAGCAGAAAGAAGGGGATCTCGACCGCGGCCAGCAAAGCCGCCCACAAACCGATATCGGCGGTCGCGACGCCGAGGTTCTCGCTGAAATGGATGAACATGAACTGAAAGGCGTTTTGCACGCCCATGAAGATGAGAAACTGGCTGAGGATCAGGACATAAAAGCCGCGATTGCGCGCTGTTTTTGGTCCGCGCGCGTCTTGAGTCTTGCGCTTGGGCTTGTCGGGGAAGACCGTCGACATTTGAATGCTGACGAGCACCAGTATGGCGCCGCTGCCGAAGAGCAGGGGATAACCGCCGGCCGCGTACATCGCCCCAGCCAGCAAGCTGGCGACAGTGAAACCCAAAGCCGCGAATGAGCGCATCTGCCCCAGGATCGCCTTGCCCTGACGCAGCAACTGCGTCATTGTCATCTGTGTGCCCAGGGCGATGCTGGGGCTGACGGTGACTTTCATCAGCAAGAAACCGAATATCACCACGATTTGTACGCGGGAACTGGCAAATATGATTAAGGACAGCGCGAACCCGCCCAGATAAATCATCAGCAGCCGCCGATGCAGCAGCAATTTGTCGGCTAGAGAATTGAGCAAGGGCGTCAAGACCAGTGAGAAAACCGCGCCGGCGCTCGCCAAACTGCCGATTAGCGTGCCCGAGAAGCCCAAATCGACCAGATACAGATTGATATAGGGCCAAGCCATCCCGATTGCCGCAAAGCTGAGAAACTGTAGTGAAATCAGGCGAATGGAATGGGGGCTGGGACGGATCGCAAGAAGTTTTGCCATCGGGCAATGGTCCTGTCAAAGGCGGAGCCTAAGTCAATACGCGATTGATTTTAGACGCTGCGTGAGCGCGAAAACCTACCTGTCGAACTTGATTCATCAAGGAATTGGCGAATCTCGGCGCTCTCGGTGGTTAATTGCCAATAATCTGAAATGCGCCCCCAAGGCCAGGGCAAGTTGAATCACAGCGCTGTCGACGCTATGCTTAGAGTGAGAAAAACGGGGGCGAGGTGTACGATGGCGACGATGACAGCTGCGGAATCCATTTATGACGGCTTCGACTTTTACCAGGTCGACATGCACTTCAGCGACAAGCAGAAGGCGCTGCGGCAGGAACTGCGCGACTTCGTCGCAACAGAGGTCTTGCCCAAGATCAATCCCTATTGGGAAAGAGCCGAATTCCCCTGGGAGATCGCCCGCAAGATTGTCAACTTGCCTATTATCGGCGGTACGCTGTTCGAGCATGGCGCAGCCGGGCTGGATTTCGTTGAAATGGGTCTGGTCATGTACGAGCTGGGCAAGGGCGATGGCAGCATCGGCACATTTTACGGCGTGCATTCCGGCTTGGCGATGGGCTCGATCGGCATGTTGGGCGACGAAGAACAGAAAGCCCGCTGGCTGCCGGACATGGTAACGCTGGAGAAGATCGGCGCTTTTGCATTGACCGAGCCCGATGTCGGCTCGGACGCCGCCCAGGTCAAGACCAGCGCTCGGAAAACCGCCGGCGGTTACGTGCTCAATGGCGCCAAGCGCTGGATCGGCAACGCGTCAATCGCGGATATCCTCATCATCTGGGCGCGGGAAGAAGGCAGCGGCGAATTCGGCGGTTTTGTCATCGAGAACCCGGGTGAAACCGACGGCCTGACCATCAAGGACATCTGGGGCAAGATTGGCAAGCGCGCGGTACTGAATGCCGATATCACGCTCGACGAAGTATTTGTGCCGAAAGAGAACAGATTGGCATTCGTCAAACGTTTCCGCGATATGACGCCAGTGCTGGGCGTCGGGCGCTATGGCGTGGCTTGGGAAGCCGCGGGCGTGGCTGCTGGCGCGTTTGAGCTGGCGTTGCAGTACAGCAAAAACCGCGAGCAATTTGGCAAGCCCATCGCCGCTTTTCAGCTGATTCAACAGAAACTGGTCGAGATGGCCACCGAAGTTACGCTGATGCAAACGCTCTGTTTGCAACTCTCTCATCTCATCAACCGCGGCTTGCTAAATGCGGGAACAGCGTCAATGGCGAAATATAATAATGCCCGCAAAGCGCGCTACGTGACGCAGTTGGCGCGGGAATGCCTGGGCGGCAATGGAATTCTTATCGAAAATCACATCGCTCGGCTCATGCTAGATGCCGAAATCATCTATACTTATGAAGGTACAAATGAAGTTAACCTGCTGTTGGTGGGTCGGGAATTGACGGGGCTGAACGCTTTTGTTTGAGTTTGGTCCTCAAATAAGTCCGACCCTGGATATGGCTTACAAGGAAGGTTCAAAGCAATGGGGTCGCACGATTTTATCCGATTCCCGCCGGCGCTGGCGCAACTTTCGGCGAGAACCTGGCTGCTCCTGGGAGAAATACAGGCAACCGCGCAGACGGTGAGAGCGTCGCCGATCCTCCCGGCGCACTCATACGAACTGGAAATACAGTACCTGGCAAAGGGCATACACGGCACCACCGCGATCGAAGGCAACAGCTTTTCGGAAGACGAAGTCATGAAGCTCATCGACGGTGATTTGCCAGCCTACGCCTCGCGGATCGCGGACTTGCGCCAAATCAAGAATATGGCGGAAGCCTACAACATGGTCGCGCGCGACGAGATCTTCGGCGGTTCCCAACCATTTTCCCTGGAGAAGCTGAATCGCTATCATCAATTGGTCTTGAATGGCTTGGGCGAAAACAACGATCGCCGCCAAATACGGGTAGGCGCAATGCGCGACCATCGGGCAGAGGTCGGGACTTACCTGGCGCCCCCGCCCGAAGACTGCGAACCCTTGATGGCGCAGTATTGCGCTTGGCTGAATACGGATGATGAAGCCGCGCATGGGCTTGAAGGCTACGATGTCGCCCGGGCCATCATCAAGGCGCTGGTCGCGCATGTCACTTTCGTCTGGATCCGTCCCTATGGCGACGGCAATGGGCGTATGGCGCGGCTGATTGAACATATCATTCTCTTGCGCTCCGGCTTGCCGGAAATCTGCACCCATATCTTGAGTTGCTTTTACAGCAAAACAAAACGTCAATACTACGTTGAGCTCCAGCGGTCGCACGGTGAGATCAAAGACGGCGCCTATCCGCCGGTCGGCGATTTGCGGCGCTTTATCGAATACGCGCTGGAAGGCTTCGTGGACGAACTGTCCGACTTGATGCTTGACATCGGCAGTATGCAGGTGCAAGCCATTTGGCGCGATCACATTCGCGCTTGTTTCCCTTCCATGCCCACGCCCTTGCAACTGCGGCTGATGCGCCTGGCGCTGGATCTGACCGACCGCTGCGTCGATCAGCCGCTGATGCCGGAGCAGATTCGAGAGCTTTCCGCCGCGATTGAGCAGGAATACGCGGAAGAGAGCGATGCGGTGCTGGCGGGCGATCTTGAGGCGCTGGTGAAGATGGACCTGCTGGCCCACGATGACCGCGGCTATCAGCCCAACCCGGAACTCATGTTGAGCTTGTTCGGCAATTCGGGTTTGAACGCGGGCTAGCTGCTGGATGGCATCAGCTTGCAGAGAAAGCTATCCAGCCTTCTTGGACGGAGTAGTCAATGTTTTTATCGATACTTTCTAAAACAATATGAAGAGGATCAGGAAAAATATTTGGAAAAATATTGGAAATTTCATAGTCGAATATATGTGTCAAATCCGAAATATGTCTTTCATACATTGGTCTATGCTTGACATTTAGCGTAAAAGAGCGGAAAATCTCTAGGAAAATTGGTGGGAAAAATATTGGAAAAAATATTGGAAAAAATATGGCAAGAAGGAAATGATTTTAGTTCGAGTTTTATTGACGGAAGCGACGCGAACATATATGGGATCACACGAATTTATCAGATTCCCGCCTTATGAACTAATTCCGACGGCATCTGTTGTCGCGTTGCTGGGCGAAATACACGGCAAAATTGAATGCATACAGCAAATGCCCATTTCTCCAACGGAACGGGAGAGGTTAAGGTCGCTATATTTAGCAAGGGCAATTCATGGTACCACAGCTATTGAAGGCAATACTTTGTCCGAGGCAGAAGTCCTTCAACTGTTAACAGACCCAAAGGAATTTTCCCAGCCTGGCGACTATAATGAACAGGAGGTAAGGAATATAATTGTTGCGATTAACGAAGTTATACAAGAGCTGTCAAGCGGTGATGATACCAGATTTTCTGTAGAAAAGCTTAATCGTTACCACAGCATCGTTATGCGCGATTCAGGTAGCCAGAATTGCGACCAGCATGAGATTGGCGCTATCCGACAAAGGGGCGTTGTAGTCGGAAGATACGGCGCTGCGCCAGCGGATGATTGTCCTCACTTGCTAAGCAGATTCTGTGATTGGCTCAATGAGCCTTATACACCGTCAGGTCATGTGCAACGCTATAATGACGCATGGCAAGTTGTTAAAGCAATAATCGCTCACATGTATTTTGAATGGATACATCCTTATTGCGATGGAAACGGCAGGCTGGGGAGATTAATAGAGTTCAAAATTCTGTACTCGACAGGAATCCCCGATATTGCTTGCCATCTTTTTAGCAACTTTTATAACAAGCGAAGAACTGATTATGTTAGATTGTTGCAGGATTCGCATGGAGATTACGTTGACGGATCTTATCCTGCTGAAGCAGACATACAACGATTTGTGGAGTTTGCGCTGGAAGGATTTCTAGGAGAACTTGATAATCAGCGTCTGGAAGTACATAATTCGCAGACAACAATCATCTGGCATGAATATATTCATTCTAGGTTCCCCAAACGACTCACCAACACGCTACAACGCCGGAAACAGCTCGCACTAGATCTGACACATCCTCGATTCCTTATCAACTCCGCGCAAATTCATGAGATACGCGAGTTGTCGCCAGTGCTTGCTGTTGCATACTCAAGCAAGACAGATAGGACGATTCGTAACGATTTGAACGCTCTCGTCGATATGAACCTCTTACAGCGTGATGTTTCGGGATACAAACCCAACATCAATATCCTGATGGGTTTTTTCGGGGTATCCACGCCAGAGGCGGAATGACTTTTTTCAAAGCGATGTCGCAATTAATGTAAAGAGCGCGGCGACAGGCCGCGCTCTGGTCCTTTCACCACATGGGCAGTATCTATCCCTCGCTCATCATCTCGCCGATCAGGTTCCCGCCCATGTTAATCTCCGCCAGCGCGGCCACCCCCACATTGGCGTCGACGCGCAGCGGAGCTTCCGGCAGCCAGCGCGCCACATATTCCGCCACAAAAGCGGCCGCGCGCTCGCTTGAAGCCATTGCCGCTTCCGGCGAGTCATATATGGTGATGGCGATCAGAGTGCTTTCGTCATCATCCAGAACAAACTGGGAGAAGAATCCATCGTTTTCTTGCAGAATGGGAATGAAGAGCGTTTCCGTCAATTCGTATAGCTCGTTGATGCCATCCAAGTTGATCCCGCTGTAAACGCGCATCGCGGCGAAGAGCGTCGACATGCCGTCCGCCATCATGTCTGCTTGCGCGCCATGCAGGGCGTCGACGAAAAATATACCCAGCTCGCCTTCGGTGACGCTTGGGTTTTCCGGCAGCATACTGGCGAGGTTTTCCACGACAAATTCCCGCGCCGCTTCGTTTGATGCCGCCGCCGCTTCCAGCGTCTCGAAAAGACTGACCGCCGTCAGGGAGCTGTCATTCAAGAGTGTGAAATAGCCGATGAAGCCGGCGCTTTCTCTCATGATATCCAAAAAGCCGCTGCTGATTGTTTCTGTCAGAGCCGCGTGATCGGCCGGATTAACGCCCCCGTAATGGCGGACGCTGGCAAAAACGCGCGCTGATGCTGGCATGGTCCCGCTCGCCAGGTTTTCGCCCATGCCCAGATGCGCCAGCGCCGCCACCCGCACAGTCGCGTCAAAGCTGGTCGGGGGACCGGGCAGCCAATCCGACAAGTGTTCGGCTGTGAAAGCTTTGCCGCTGGCATTAGCCGCTTCCGCCGCTTCCCGCGTTTCGGTTATCGAAATGGCGACGGTGGTTCCATCGGGGGCGTGCATGGTGTGCTGGGCGAAGAAACCATCAATCGCTTTGAGAGTTGGCAAAAGGATGTTTTCCGCCAATTCGCTGGCGTCGTCAATATGCGCCATGTCCACATCGCGATAGATGCGAACGCTGGCATAGCGCGGATGAGCGCCATCTTCCATGCCATCTAGCGCAGCCACATAATGCAAGCCGGCCGGTCCTGCAAAGATCTGGGGATTTTCCGGCAGCAGGTTTGCCAATTTTTCCGCGACAAATTCCCGCGCCGCTTCGTTTGATGCCGAAGCCTGCTCCGCTGTTTCAAAGAGGCTAATCGCGGTCAATGTCCTCTCGTCCATCAGCGCGTAATAGCCGGCAAAGCCTTCGCTGGCGCGCATAATCGGCAAAAATCCCTCAGCCACCCGATGAGCGATTGCTTCGTGATTAGCTGGGTCGACCCCTTCATAGTGACGCACGCTGACAAAGACCTCTCCCATATCTTGCGCGCCCACCGTGGAGGGTAGGGCGAAAATCAAAACCGCGCCAAGCAGCAGCCATAGAGCCGCGGAACGCTTATACTTGCCAGCAAAGCCATTCACGTCATTCCTCCCGATAGAGTTGAGTTGAGACCTCAGCAGTCAATATTGCGAAATGATGCCGACGTCATTACTTCCATTATAGGCAAAAAACCGCGGAGATTTCATATTATTCCGATATTCATCAACTTTTAATTACCGGGCGCAGGGCAAAGGATATTCATTGAAAACAGCGCTGGCAATTGTTACCTTATGACAGTTCCACAGAAAATGAACGGGCGCCTCGGCGAAGTTGATTCTAGCAGCAATTCGACAGGCGCGCCTTTGTTCCTGCCAAACTTGAGGATTTGCCATGCAAAACAGCGCGGGATTCACAACGATATTTGGACGAAACCTGATTGGCGAATTGCCGAACTTCGCGCATCAGCCTTATCTCGTGGTCACGATGCACGATCTCTGGGGATTGTTCGCGCATCATTTTGATGACAATCTCGCGGGACCCTATTTCGTGCATACGATCGACGGCGATGAGCTGAGAGACGAGGTGGTCCAGCTGCCGGAAACCAGGTGCGTCATCGGCCTAGGCGGCGGGCAAGCGCTTGATGTCGCCAAATACTTCGCCTGGTCTTTGGGATTGCCGCTTTTCCAGGTACCAACGTCGATGTCGGTCAACGCGGCTTTCGGGCATCGCGCGGGCTTGCGCTACGGCGGCAATGTGCGATACGTCGCCTGGGCAGTGCCGGAAGCCGTGTATGTCGATTTTGATGTCATACAGAACGCGCCGCCTGTCGTCAACCGCTCCGGCATCTGCGAGATCCTGTGCTATCACACTGCCCATGCCGATTGGCGCTACGCGACCGAACGCGGCAAATGCGAGGACAAGTGGCGCTACGACCAAGCTCTGGTTGACGAAGCGCAAGGGGTGATGGCGACGGTGATGGACGCGCTTGATGATATCCGCGCGGTCAATGAACGCGGCATCCGCACGCTGATGACAGCCAATCGCTGGGGCGGGGCGGCTTTCCACAATGCCGGCTGGAACCCCCGTCATATTGAAGGCGCTGATCACTTTCTCTTTTACGCGCTGGAATATCACACGGGCAAGAAATTCATCCACGGGCAGCCGGTCTGCCTGGGCATATATGTCGGCTCGCTGCTGCACGATGACAAGCCGCGCGAAATGCTCGAGGCAATCACGCGCGCCGGCGTCGATATTCGTCCCGCGGCGATGGGCATCACCTGGCATGATGTGACGCATGCGCTGGTGAACATGCGCGATTTTGTGCGGCAGGCTGGGCTATGGTACGGCATCTACCACGATGCGGTCATCGACGAAGCCTTCGCGGCGCAGGTTCGCGTCAATGTGGAAGCGGCGTATGAGGGTAAAGCCGTGTAACGATACGGAGCTCGCTGATGGGTTTGCTGAACCAGGGCAATCGCATCGAATCCGATCAGGCGTTTTCCTTATGTCATCTGCGCTACAATCTCAGCTTCGCTGTTGATTTGTTCGAGAGGGACCTTACATGAGAATCTTGATCATGTGCGACATGGAAGGCGTGAGCGGCATCGTCACCTGGGACCAAGTCAGCGGCGGCAAGCCCGGCTACGCCGAGGGGCGCGAACTCTATACAGCCGAGGTCAACGCGGCGGCGCGCGGCGCTGCCCGGGCCGGCGCAAGCGAGATCATCGTCATCGACGGCCACAATGCGGGCGGCGATTGGCGCTATAACTCTCTGCTCAAGGGCATGCTCGATCCCGCTTGCGAATATGTGGCGCATCATACCTGGACGGACTATCGAGAACCGCTGGAACAGGGCGTGGACGCCTGCCTGATGGTCGGCTATCACGCGCGCAACAATACGCCGGATGGCGTTTTGAACCACACCATCTCCTCGGCGCAATGCCGCAATCTCTGGTTCAATGACGAGCTGGTGGGCGAGGTTGGCGTGAACGCCGCGCTCTGCGGTCATTATGGCTGCCCCGTGCTGTTGGTCACCGGCGATGTGGCTGTCTGCCGCGAGGCGACGGCGCTGCTCGGCGCTGGCTTGACTACCGTCGCGGTCAAGCGCGGGCTTTCGAAATATTCGGCGCGCCAGATCGCGCCGCAGCGCGCCCGAGAAATGATCGAAGCGGGGGCCTATCAGGCTTTGGGTGACTTGAGCGCGGTCCCGCCTTATGCGCCGGTGCCGCCGGTGACGATCACGGTTGAATTCGGACAATATGATACGATGGCCGCTTATGTGCCGCGCGCGGATGTCATCTTAGACCAGCCGGCGCAGAAGCTGATCAGCCGCGCTGACGATTGGCTGAGCGCCTGGGACAAGATCTGGCCCTTTTAGGCGGGCAATGCCGCGCCATCGGCAGCGCGCGAGACGATGCGCCGATTAGGCGCAGAGCGGCTTTCATAATGAAAGGAATATCACAAATATGAAGGGTGACTATCCCGCCAAACGGCGGCAACTGGAAAGCGACGGCTTCTGCATTTTGGAAAACATCATCGATGCCCAAATGCTGGCGCGGTTGAGAAGGATCACGGATGCGATGCTAGCGCGGCAAGCGGCTGCTCATTTTGAAGAGAATCGCTCCCAAGGCAGTCTGGTATCGGTCTTCGAAGATCCCGATATGATACAGCTCGTCGCCTATGCGCCGATTCTGTCTGCGCTGGCGAAGCTGGGATTTGACAAACCAAAGTGGTCAAGCGGTTTCGTGATTAGCAAGCCAGCGGGCAGTCCACCGCTCTTTTGGCACCAGGACGCGCGCTTTTGGGATGATCCGATCAGCTATACGCCGCAAATCATTCAATGCTTTTTGATGATTTATCTGGTTGATACGTCGCCGGAGAACGGCTGTCTGCGGCTGATTCCGAGTTCGCACCTGAAGCGGCATCCGCTGCACGACGCGCTGCCGGACGCGCATGGGCAGACATTGGGTCGAATGGATGATCCGCAGCACCCGGCATTCCAGCGCGCCGAGGGCGAAGTCGCTGTGCCAGTCAAAGCGGGCGACGTGGTCATGGGCAGCGCGCGGCTGCTGCACGCCGCGCATGGCAACCGCTCGCAGCAGCGCCGAACCAATATCACGCTTTGGTACTATCCAGCCTTTGCTGAACTGCCGGCAAGCATCCGGGCTTTCCTGGCGGGGAAAGAGCTGCCGCCAGATTGGCGCGACCGCGACCTCATAGAAGCCCTGTGGCCCCGCTATGAGGGCGATGCCGAGCCAATCACGCCGAATCGCGTTCCGGGTCCGGCGTTGAAATGAGATGGTTCGTCGCTGGGGCGCTATCCCGCGCTAGTCCCCCGCGGCCGGCAGCGCATCCAGCCTTTGCAGACGCTCTTCATTGGCTTCCAGCCACTGGATGGCTGACATGGCTGCTGAGGTGCCTTGGCCCACCGATGTCGCGACTTGCCGCCAGATCTCGTCTTGTATCTCGCCGGCGGCGAAGACGCCTTCCACATTGGTGCGATAGCGCTGGTCGGTGATGATATAGCCGTTCTCGTTCAGGGCGATCTGGTCGCCGAAGACGGCGTTATTGGGGTCGTGTCCGATGAAGATGAAGACGCCTTCTGTCGGCTGAATCGTCTCTTCGCCACTGAGGACATTCTTCAAGCGCAGGGCATTGACGCCGCCATCGGCCGCGCCGATGATCTCTTCCACCACGCTGTTCCAGGTGAAGCTGATCTTCTCGTTATTGAAGGCGCGACTCTGCAATTGAATGCCCGCGCGCAGCTCGTCGCGGCGATGAATGACATTGACGCTGGTGGCGAAGCGCGTCAGGAAGAGGCTTTCTTCCAGCGCCGAATCGCCGCCGCCGACCACGACAATGTCCTTGCCGCGGAAGAAAAAGCCATCGCAGGTGCCGCAATAGCTGACGCCCGTACCCGTGAATTCTTCTTCGCCCGGCACGCCCAGCTTGCGCGGGTCGGCGCCGATGGTCACGATGACGGCATCCGCCTGGTACTCTTCGCCATAGGTCTTGATGCGGAAGGGGGAGCCAGCGCTGAAATCGACGCTCTCGACCAAATCAAACTCGACCTTTGCGCCGAAATTCTCGGCATGTTCTTTCATGCGTTCGACCAATTCCGGTCCGCTCAAGCCATCGGGGAAACCGGGATAATTCTCGATTTCGTGGGTGATGGCGACTTGCCCGCCGAGCTGGTTGCCAGCGATGACAACCGGCGCCAATTGCGCGCGGGCGGCATAGAGCGCCGCGGTCAAGCCGGCTGGGCCGGAACCGATGATGACGACACGTTCTTTTTTCATATTCTTGCCCCATCCCCAACCCTTCCCCCAAAATGAGGGAAGGGGGCATTCAGTTGACATAGTAGCGAGTTTGCTGATATCTATTTTGGCGCGGCGCTCAATCGTCGCAAGCTAGGAAAAAGATGCGTTTTCAAAATCGGCGAAGTCAAAACCGTCGAGCGCTTTTTCCCGCTGGATGACCGCCACCAGCGCCTCAAATTCTTCGCGGCAATCGCCCCAGTAGTGCATGAATTTTTTCATTTCCGGCAAGATCTCGCTGAGCTCGGCGCCATTGGCGACCTGTTCCGCCAACTGCGTGATCTTCTCGCAGCAGTCATTGCAATCCATTTTGATTAGGGCGTCGTCGGCCGGGGCGTTGACGATGAAGTCGACGAGTTTTCCCAGTTCTTCGCCATCTGGTTGAAGGGACATGGCGCTGTCTCCGCGTGCTGGGCGTATAGCCTTTTGACGAGCGGCGGGCGGGGAAT
Source organism: Phototrophicaceae bacterium (assembly GCA_965232245.1). GTDB lineage: Bacteria > Chloroflexota > Anaerolineae > Aggregatilineales > Phototrophicaceae > UBA6055. The sequence goes on from CBDDPG010000002.1 coordinate 745,702, forward strand.
CTTACACTGGCGTCATTTCTCCCAGTATTTCGCGCTGTAATGGCGGGATATTGGCAGACGAACCGGCAGCCTGGTGAGGGCTTTAGGTTTATCTGCGTGAACCGGTACCCAAGGAAGCTTTCTGCCCACGCGCAGCCGCCAGCAGCTCCCGCGCGCTGGCCAATCCCGCCGCGCTGGCCGCGCCCAGCATCTCCGCCAGCTCCGCAACCCGCGCTTCTTCGTCCCGCAACTCGCGGACTTCTGTGGCTGCGCGCGCGTCGGACAAGGACTTGCGCGCCTGAAAATGCCGGTCGGCGAAAGCCGCCAGCTGCGGCAGATGCGTCACGCACAGGACTTGATGCGCGCCCGAAAGCGCCCAGAGCTTCTCGCCGACCACCCCGCCGATGCGCCCGCCGATGCCTTGATCGACCTCGTCGAAGATCAGTATCGGCGTCTGATCGACGCTGGCCAGCACACGCTTCAAGGCCAGCATAATCCGCGCCGCTTCGCCGCCGGAGGCGACTTTCGCCAAGGGCAGGGGCGGTTGCCCGGGGTTGGCGCTCATCATGAACTCGACATCGTCCATGCCTTTGCCATCGAACTTGTAGCGCCGTTCGCCGACGATGCAGCCCGCGGGATGCTCCGCCTGCGCCAGACGCGCCTCGAAGCGCGTCCGCTCCATGCGCAATTCTTGCAGTTCGCGCATGACCGCCCCCGCCAGTTCCCGCCCGGCCTCGGCGCGGGCTTGGCTCAGGCGCAGGCTGATATCGCCAATTTGCAGCAGCAGTGTCCGTTCTTGCCGGCGCAATTCAACCAGTCGTTCTTCGCTGTGGTCAATGTTCTCCAGTTCTGTCGCCGCCTCAGCCGCGTATAACAGGACACCAGCGATGTCGGTCGCTTGAAAGCGCCGCTTGAGCGAGCGGATCAATTCCAGCCTTTCTTCCACTTCGTCCAGGCGGACCGGGTCGAATTCGATTTCGTCGGCATAGCGCGTTATTGTCAGCGCCAGGTCTTGCGCCCCCTGTGTCAGGTCCTCAGCCATTTGGCGCTCGCCGCTCAAGTCGGCGTCAATCTGCGCCAGCTTAGTCAGCGAGGCTGCGACTTGCATCAAACCGTCGACCAGGGGCGCGCCGGCCTCGCGGTCGTCGCCATTGAGCAGCTGCGCGCATTCCCGCGCGAGCAGGGCAAGCTGCTCGCTGTTGGCCAGGCGATGTCGCTCGGCCAGCAGCGTCGCTTCTTCGTCCGGCTGCAAGGCGGCGGCGCTGATTTCTTGAATTTCGTGACGCAGCAGCTCCGCGCGCCCCTCCAGCGTTTCTTTGTCCTCGCGCAGCCGGCGCATCTCGCCTTGCGCGGCGGTCAAATCAGCCACCAGCGCCGCCAATCCAGCGCGGACATCCAGCAAATCCGCGTAACGATCGAGCAGATCAATATGATGCCGCGGACGAAACAGCGACAGATGTTCGCTTTGGCCATGGATATCGAACAGTATTTGCCCGATCTCCCGCAGCAATGCCGTGTTGACCGCCACGCCATTGACGCGCGCGCTGGAGCGGCCGCGCCGGCGGATTTCGCGCTGGATGCTGAGATAGCCGGGATTGTCATCCAGCAGATTCTCGCGCTCCAAAAGCGCCTGAATGGCGCTTTGATTGGCATCGTCACTGTCATCCAGCGCGATGAAGCCTTCGATGCTGCAGCGCTCTGCCCCGGCGCGGACGAAGGCTGGATCGGCTTTGGCGCCGAGCAGCAGTTCGACAGCGTCAACCAGGATCGACTTGCCGGCGCCCGTTTCCCCGGTGATGACATTAAAGCCGGCGCCAAAGGAAAGCTCCAACTGGTCGATGACAGCGAAGTTGCTGATGCGCAGTTCTTCTAACATAGATGAGCGGTCAAATCATCGTCGGTTCGTAGTCTGTTTCAGTCTGTTATAGTTCGTTTCAAATGGAGGCTTTGAATCGAGCGAATGCGGCGGAGGCGGCCAGCCCCAGATAAATCACCGTGAAGATTCCCAAGCCCGTCAGAAGCAGTCCCGCTGCCAAGCCGCCCGCCAGCAGGCCTGCCGCGCATATTCCGCCGCTATAGCGCCCGCGCCGGCGGCTCGTCGCTTGCAGGGCGATTTGCGCGGTCGCGCCGCCTAGCGCTGGCGCGATGAAGATGCCCAAGAGCAATATGCCGCCGAGCAGCGTCGTGACAAAGGCGGCGATTGCCCCGCCTATCAAGCTCACAGCAGCGACAATGGCATAGTCCAGCGATGTGCCTTCGAAGAACTTGTTCTCGTGGCTGCGCACGCAGCCGCGGCAGGTGTAACCCACCGGCGTTCTTTTGGCGCAGTCGACGCACATGTAACGTTCACAGCGGTTGCAGCGCAACTCGGTGTCACGTTCGGGGTGAAGGGCGCAATAGTGAATGTCAGCGTCGATCGGGATATCCGGCGCGTTTTCGCTCATGGCGGTCTCGTTTCTACTGAACTCGCGTCATTCATCGAAGGTCATGCGGCGCGGACCGTGTCGGTTTATGCGCGGTTCCATCCGGTCCAGCAGGGAGCGATAGAAATAATTGCGTTCGCGCAGGCGCACGAATTTGCTGACCGGCTCGGCGGAGGTGATGCGTATATGCTGGTTTTCCGTCAGTTTCGCGATCACGCGTCCGTCCACTGTTAGCACGACCTGGTGGCGGTTTTCGGGCGTCGGTTCGATATCGACCACGGCGCCGCGCGACAGCACAATCGGGCGCTCCATGCTCAAATGCGGCGCCATCGGCGTCATCAAGATATTGCGCAGTTCCGGCGGCAGGATGGGACCGCCTGTCGCCAGGGCATAGGCAGTCGAGCCGGTCGGCGTGGATATGATCAGCGCGTCGGCGTTGTATGTCGTCGCCCAGTGTTTGTCGATATAGCTGTTGAGCTGGACCATGCGCCCGAAGACGCTGCCGCTGATGACGACGTCATTGAGCGCGTTATGGCTGCTCAGTTCGGCGCGCTTGTCCTGCATCAATGCCGCGCGCAGCATCATGCGCTCTTCGATCCAGTAGTCGCCGCGCAGCAATTGATCCAAGCCGCTCTGCCAGTCCTGCGGGCTTTCAATCTCGGTCAGGAAACCCAGCCAGCCCATATTGACGCCCAGCACCGGCACGCCGTGCTCGGCGCAGACGCGGCCCGCGCGCAGCATGGCGCCGTCGCCGCCGATCGCCATCACAATATCGGCTTCCGCCACGTCCAGTACGACGCTGGCTTCATCCCAATCAGTGTAAAGCCAGCTGGCGATGCCGCGCTTGTTGAGCAGCTCGGCTATCTCGCGCGCAACCGGGTGCGTATCCGGGCGCGAGGGATGCGCGAGCACGCCGATGCGCTTGATTTCAGTCAATGTCGCGCCTTTCGCTTGGTCAGATGCCACCCTCATTATGGCGCAGTTTGAGCGGCAATCCTATACAAAAACACGTCAGAGCCAGGGCAATCGCATCAAAATGATAGCGGCTGAAAAGGCGGGAATCTAAACTGAAAATCAAAACAGAGATCGCAGAGAACGCAGAGAAAAACAAAAATATCTCATTTTGCTGTGATTTTTGGTGACAAATCGCGTTCCGCTGGTGACTGTTGCCGATTCCGTGCCGCAGATTTAGAAGATTGGTCGTCTAAACTCCTACGAACTCTGTGTCCTCAGTAATTCCAAGTTAGTCATGTAAAACTCGACGAAGGATCTAAATGTAGGGACGACATACCATGTCGCCCGAAATCTACGACGTAGCAACGTCGGGCGACCTGATAGACTCTGTTGAAATACTCAATTTACCCCCACCCCAAACCCTATGCCCCTCGGTCCCCCGTTTTCGGGGGATGCTTCCCATAAAGAGGGAGGGGCTTAACGGCTCACTACAGGTCATAAGACTCCCATTGCCTCATTTTTGGCAAGGGACCGGGTGATGGAGGCTGTTTCTCAACAGAGTCTGATAGGTCGCCCCTACACATCCCCATAATAATTTGCATTACTTTCTTGGATCTACTTCTGCGCCTCTGTGGCAAATCTGCTGCAAAGACTTGAAATAGGACGATGTCCTCAGTTTCACCACTTCCTGATATTGAATGAGTATTTGCTTTGTCATGCAATTCATTTTATAATGCGCCAATCGTTCACTCATGAGTTCACGAGGCGGGAATATGAAATTGCGAAGAGTTGTGCTGCTACTATGCGTCCTTTTGCTGGCAGCGCCCGTGATGGCTCAAAGGCTGCCTGCGCCCAATATCCTCTCCATCGCGATCCGACAATGGGAACAATATAAGGGGATTCATACATGGGACCTCTTAGTTTTCTGGCAACGGATGCCTGAAGCGGAATACGGACAGGAGTCCGTAGAAGACGGCTACGCTATTCGGCTGTGGAAAAGCGGCAATAAAAAGAAAGCGCCCAAGGTTTCGCATCGAAGACATTACGGCCGATCTGCTCCAACCGATTCTGGATGGTATAGAGTCTTTGACTCGAACGCTTATGTAAAGTGCAATGACGAGCGAATCAGACGAGTCTGTGTTGCTATGTTTCACGGATACGATGAGAACCAAGAGATAAAATTACGCATGCGCGCGATCGACGAAAACGGGGAAAACGGCAGAATGTCAAAAGTGTTCACAGTCGAGCTGCCCGAGTTTGGCGCCTTGGGTAATCCAAAGAGGGAGAAGAAAGGCACCATCCTTACTTCTAGCGAGGTCCGTCTTGTCTATGGAGGCAATTACTTTTGGTGGCAGTATGAATAGTCGTCCGCGAATTTCGCCATATAGCGCCTGCGGTCCATTGAAGCTGAATCGAACGTGATCTGGTCTGGGGAATGGTGAATGTTGAGCATATAGCACAACAACCCCCCCCATCCCCAGCCCCTTCCTCCCCAGAACGAGGGAAGGGGCGATTATCTAGCGTATCCGCTCGTTATAAGTTAAGTTCCTCCCTCATTTTGGGGGAGAGAGCGTAGGGTGGGGGGGGGATAGCGCCATGTATACGAAAGTCACCACCCCGAATTGGACAGCCAATGTTATTTTGCGCTGAAGGACGTTATACTGGTGGAATGACGATGTGAATGGGGAGGTACTGAATGAGAAAACTTACGGCGCTCTTGATACTGTTATGCTTGCTGCTCGCCCCGTTGGCGGCGGCGCAGGACAATGACAACCCGACTGTCGCCCTCCTTCGGTTTGGTCCATACATCTCCGACCCGATTGTGGAAAGAGGCTTGCTGGATACGCTGCAAGTCTATGAATGGATCAATGCGGAGGAACGCGCGCTGCTGAACGCCGGGCAAAACCTTGAAGGCGAGAATATAAACATCGTTTGGGGGGCGGCGAACTTCGACCTGCCCACGGTCAACCTCATGGTTGAAAACGCGCTGGACCGCGGCGCGGACATACTGGTTACGTCCGGGGCGCCGGTCACGCAAACCGCTAGCGGCATCACGTTGGATCAAGAGGAGCCGACCCCGGTCTTGTTCCACTCCGTCTACAACCCCGCGGAATTCGGGATCATTGACGCGCCTTGCCTCAAACCGGCTCATGTCACCGGGTCGGAGTACAGCCCGCCCTACGAAGAGGCTTTTGGGGTGTTCCTGCTGCAGAACCCGGATCTCAAGCGGGTTGGCGTGATCCATACATCGACTGACGCGGGCGGGACCTATGGCGCGGAGAGAATCCAAGCGATTGGAGACGCGCAGGGCATTGAAGTCGAAATCACCGCCATTGCCAGCGTCAGCGATTTGCGCGCCGCCACTCAAGGTTTGGCCAACAAAGACGTCGAGGCGATCATGCTGACTATGGACTACACCGTCGGCAGCGGTCTGCCCATTGTCGTATCGGTCGCCAAAGAGAACCAGATACCAGTCTTCCATCCGATTCCGGGCACAGTTATGCAGGGCGTGACGGTAGGGGCGGGTTTCTTCGACTATTACACGCAGGGCGCCCATACGGCTTTGCTGCTGGATGCCCGCTTAAACGGCAGTCTGGACTTCGCTTCGACGGCTGTACACAGCTTGTCTGGCGACACGGTCGGCATCAACCTTGATATTGCGAATGAGATGGGCATCGACGTTTCGCCGGAATTGAGCGAAATGGCTGACCTAACCGTTCGCGACGGCGCTCTCTTGTTGTCGCAGCAAGTTTTGGAACTGCAGTTGGATGCGCTGGGCGCAAACGAAGCGGCCAGGCAAGCCGCCTTGCAGATGTCGACCGCTCTCGGTGATTCATTTGATTGGACTCCCCTGCTGTTTCCCAGCGGAGAGCCGAGTGATTCGCCGCTGGCCGCGCAAATGAACGGTATGCTGCTCGCAATGCTCGAAATGAGAAAGTCGCCGGAAAACAAGGCGAGCGACGCCGCCATCCTGGAAAGCCTGCAATGCAGTGATGAGATGATCGCCGAGCAGCAGGCGGCGCTGGACGCGTCCGAATAGCCATCAAACTGGAAGATGTAGGGGCGACTTAGCAGACTCTGTTGAAATACTCAATTTACCCCCCACCCCAACGCCCCTATGCCCCCTCGGTCCCCCGTTTTCGGGGGATGCTTCCTATAAAGAGGGAGGGGCTTAGCGGATCACTACAGGTCATTAGACTCCCATTGCCTCATTTTTGGCAAGGGACCGGGTGATGGAGGCTGTTTCTCAACAGAGTCTAGCAAGTCGCCCGTCGTTCGTCAGGTAAAGGTCTCTTGCGCGCTAGCCAAAGCGCCCGGCGATGTAATCCGCTGTTTCCTGCTGGGCGGGGTTCCCGAAAACTTTGCTGGTATCGTCATATTCGACCAATTCGCCCCAGCGGATTTCCTGGCCATTTTCCAGTTTCTTGCGAATATTGAAGAACGCGGTGAAGTCCGAAGCGCGCTGCGCCTGCTGCATATTGTGCGTGACGATGACGATGGTATATTCCCGCTGCAATTCCCACATCAGCTCTTCGATGCGCTGGGTGGCGATGGGGTCCAGCGCCGAGCAGGGCTCGTCCATCAAAATCACATCCGGCTCGACCGCAATCGCGCGCGCGATGCACAGGCGCTGCTGCTGCCCGCCGGAAAGCGCCAAACCCGACTTGTTCAGGTTGCCGCTGACTTCGTCCCAGAGCGAAGCGCCGCGCAGGCTGCGTTCGACGATCTCGTCCAGGATGCCCTTCTTCTTGATGCCTAGCAAGCGGGGTCCGTATGCCACATTGTCGTAAATGCTCTTGGGGAAGGGATTCGGTTTTTGAAAGACCATGCCGATGCGCCGCCGCACTTCCACCGGATCGACCTGCGGATGGTAGAGATTTTGGTCCCGGTAAAGGATATCGCCCACCACGCGCGCGCCGGGCGTCAAGTCCAACATGCGGTTGATGCCGCGCAGGACCGTGCTCTTGCCGCAGCCCGAAGGACCGATGAAGGCGGTGGTTTTGTTTTGGTATATGGGCAGGCTGACATCCGCTACCGCGCGAAAAGCGCCATAATAGAAGCTGCAAGCGCGCAATTCCAGCACCAGAGAAGTATTCGTCTGTGTTTCCGCTGGCCTTGGTACTGGCATAACTAGAACCTTATCGAATAACGATTGCGCAGGATGATAGCCGCGGCGTTCAGCGTCAGCATCAGCGCCAGCAGCACGATGATAGCGGCGGCGGCGATATTGGCGAATTGCCCTTGCGGGCGCGCCGTCCACTGATAAATCTGTATCGGCATCGCCGTGAATTGCGAAAAGGGACTGGTCGGGTCGGTCACCAGGAAGGTGGCCGCGCCAACGACAATCAAGGGCGCTGTCTCCCCTACCGCGCGGGAAACGGATAGAATCGTCCCGGTCATGATGCCCGGCAGCGCGGCCGGCAAGACCTGATGCCAAATTGTCTGCCAGCGGGTCGCGCCCAAGCCATAAGAGGCTTCCCGAATCGTATTGGGCACAGCGCGAATCGCCTCTTGCGCGTTGATGATGATGATGGGCAAGATTAGCAGGACCAGCGTCAGCCCGGCGCTTAGCAGCGTGCGGCCATTGGGCGAGAAGCTGTTTATCCGCGCCAGGCTGGCCATCAAGGCGTCGAAGGCATCATCGCTGATAGCGGCGACATCGCTGATGGGGGCGACATCAAAGCGGAAATAATCGCCCCGCAGCTCGATATCATAGTCTTCATCCGCGCGTACCGGCGCGCTATCGACGGCGATGCGCAGCGCCCCTGCCAAGGAACGCGACATTTCGCGCAGATCGCTATTGCCGTGCATGGTCAAGCTGGGACTGCCATAGAACATGAATGTATCAACTACCCGTTCGACCGTCGCCACATCGACAACTGCGGCATCGCTGCGGATGGCGGCGCCATCGTAGCTTATCGCGCCTTCAAAAGCGGGGGCGATGCGCTCTATCACGCTGCCGACCGTCGGCGCGTCGAAGTTGTAATGGAAGATCATGCCGCTGGTAAATGGCGCCAGCGCCCGTACAAAGATAGCCAGCCCTAACATGCCATAAATGATGGACGGCACACCCGCCAGATTGCGCACATTGGTCTCGATCAAGCGGTTGATGAAGCCGTGATGGGCGTATTCCTCGAGATAAATCGCCGCGCCCAGGCCGATGGGCAAGGCTGCCGCCACCACCACTGCCATCAAGCCGAGCGAGCCGAGCAAAGCCGTGCGTATGCCCGCCAGCGCCGGCGCGCTCGACATTGGCCTGGTCAAGAACTTGCCGTTCAGCCAGCTGTGAAAACGAAGGACCTTCACCTGGGCATCGTCGCGCCTTTCGCGCTCCCGGTAGTCCGCCAGGATGGGTCCCTCTATCTCCGCCTTGACCGCGTCGAAGTTGAAGAGGGCGTCTAGCAGGGGGAAGCTCGCGATAACCTGCTGCTCCACAACTTCTTCCAGGACCAGGTTGCGCAGCGTCCCGCGGTCGGCATATTTGGCGAGCAGACCCGCCTGCTGCTTTGGGCTGATATTCTTCAGCAATTCGCCGGCAAGCGCCGGATCCACCTTGGCGTCGCCGACGATCTCGGCCACGCTGGCACTCGTGAAGTCATCGACAGCGACCTGGCTGATGGTATCACGGATCAAAACGCGCAGGCGGCCAGGGACATGCTCCGCCAGGATCAGCGCCAGCTCGTCATTATTCAGCGCGTCCAAAGGGCGACCAGCGCTCAATGTTTCCGGCTCGATGGTATTAACAAGTCCGATAGCGCCAAAGGCTTGGTTGGCGACATTGAAAAACAAGGCGAGCAAAGCCAGAGCGGCCAGGGATATCGAGAAGTAGTTGAACAACAGGCTCCAGCGTCCGCGCCTGTGTCGCGCGTCCAGGCGCCGGTGGAACGCTTCCTCCTCGGGCATGTAACGCTTGCTTTTGTCCACTTCCATTAGCACTCCCATTAATAAGCCTCCCGGAAGCGGTTGATGATGACGCGGCTCATGACATTGAGCATGAAGGTCAGCACGAAGAGCGTCAGCCCAATGGCGAAAATGCTGTTGTAATCGATGGAATCATAGCTCAGGTCGCCGCCGCTGATGCGCGCGATATGCCCCGTCATCGTCTCGGCTGAGTCGAAGGGGCTGAAGCTGAAGTTAGGACCCGCGCCGGCCGCAATCGCCACGATCATCGTCTCGCCGATGGCGCGGGAGACAGCCACGATGAAAGCGGCCAAAATGCCCGAAAGCGCCGCGGGCACGACGACCTTGATCACCGTCTCCAGCTTGGTCGCGCCCAAGCCGTAGGAGGCTTCTCGCAGCGCGTTTGGCACGGCATGCAGAGCGTCTTCGCTCATCGAGCTTATCAAGGGGATGATCAATATGCCGACCACAATGCCGGCGGAACCCGTGTTGTAGATATTCACGACATCGACGCCGAAGACCGCGCGCAGCAGCGGCGTCATGAAGGTCAAGGCGAAATAGCCATAGACGACTGTCGGGATGCCCGCCAAGATTTCCAGCAGCGGCTTCAAGGTCTTGCGCACCCGTGGCGAGGCGTATTCGCTGAGGTAAATCGCCGCGCCAATGCCCAGTGGCAGCGCCACCAGCATGGCGATGGCGCTGGTCATCAGCGTGGCGTTTATCAAAGGAATGACGCCAAATTCCCCGATTGCGGGTATCCAATTTGTATGGGTGAAGAACTCGATGATGGTGGGGCGATCATTGTATTCCAGGGCCACGCCGGCGCTATGCGGCGCGATCGTATTTTCGCCGCGCAGGCCGCGCTTGACGCTCAGGCGCGGCAGGTAGCCAGCTTCCACAAATGCTTCGGCGATGCGCTCGGTCAAGGGGAAAACGGTTGAACTGCCCGCTGCTGACAGCTCGCCATTGACCGCGGCCGGGGCGACCGTCGGGATCTCCCCCGCGCCGGTCGCCCGCATCCAGTCCTCGCGCGCCTGCGCCATGAGCTCGGCCGATGCCGCGAAATAGCCGACATCGGCGATGACGTCTTTCACATGGCTGAGGTAATAACTGATGAAGTCTGCCGCCTGCGGATGCTCGCGCATGAGCTCCGCATCGCTGTAGATGAAGAGCGGACGCGCCAGCGCGTAACTGCCGTCTTCCACTGTCTCCGCGTTTGGCGCGACGCCGTCCAGTGTGACAATTCGCAGGTCCTCCCTGTTTTTCGCGTAATAGGCATAACCGAAAAAACCGATGCTGTAGCGATCCCGCTTGATGCTGCCGACCAGTTGATTGTCGTTCTCTGACCTGATTGGATCAGTCGCCAGCAGCGCGGCTGCATCCCCATCCAGAACCTCTTCGACGAAGTAGTCGAATGTGCCGCTGTCCTCGCCCGGGATGACCAGCCTGATCGGCTCGTCCGGGAAATCGGCGCGTATATCCGACCAGCTCGCCGCGCCGCTGAAGACATGCCGCAGCTCGGCAAAGCTCAGCCCGCTGATGAAGTCGTTGTCGGCGCTCGCCACGATTGCCAGGGCGTCGGTACCGACGCGAAAAGCCAGCGGGCTAATCCCGACCGCGGCGCAGGTCTCGATTTCGGCTGGCTTGATCGGTCGGCTGGCATTAACCAGCAGGGAGCGCGCGCGTCCGACCTCCGCCAGTTGCGCTTCGGTCGCGCACCAGCTTCTAAAGCCGCCGCTGGTGCCAAGCACGTCGAGTTCGAAGCGATTGTTATGAAACTCGAGAACCTCCATCACCTCTTGACCGACGCGAATCGCGTCGCCGATTGCGATGGCTTGCAGCGCCTTGCCCGGTTGCACAGTGATGGCAGTCGCGCTTTCGTCCATGTCGCTCAAGATGGCGCGGTTGCTATTCACCCACTGGTCGCGCGTGAAAAAGGCGATGGACTCGTTACCCAAGACCAGGATGATGCCGATGGTGGTGAATATGGAAAGCAAGCCACAAGCGAGCAAGCTCAGCTGGATGGCGACTTCGCGCCACTTGAGGCGGCGCTTCAAATTGAGCGATCGGGATTTGCGCCGCACCAGATGAAGCGTCAAATCGGGATATTCTGGCTCACTCATCGCTGTCTCTTATCCATTACCGAACGATGACGCGGAAAATATTTGCCGCGCTGTTTAAGATAAAATCTAAGTAGTTCTAAAGAAAATAATGCAAATTTGTGTAGGGGCGACCTATTAGGTCGCCCAATTTGATGTGTATAGATTTCGGGCGACATGGTATGTCGCCCCTACATTGCGACCTATCGTCGAGTTTTTCATGACTAACTTGAACTACTTATTTCAATACCTGCCGTAAAAATCGGATGCAACTAGGAAGGGATACGACACCGAAAAACCGCATCCCTTCGGGTCGATTGTCAGACGGCTCACTTGCCGTCCATCGTCGTCGCGTCAAGGAAGGCGCGCTTCGCGACATCCAGGGCGGCGGACGCGGCCGGGAAGTAGCCAACATCGACTACCTCGTCGTTGACATACGTCAGATAGAAGTTGATGAAGGCGGCGACCTGCGGCTTTTCCGCCATAATGCCGGCATCGCTGTAAATGTACAGTGGGCGCGCCAGCGGATAACTGCCGTCATCGATGGTCTGCGCGTCGGCTTCGATACCATCAATGTTGATGATATTCAGCGTGTTTTGATTTTCGACATAGTAGGCGTAGCCGAAGAAGCCGATGGCGTAGGGGCTGCCGGCGATGCCTTGCGCCAAGACGTTGTCATCCTCGGAAAGCTGCGGATTGGCGCTCAGGATCGGCTCTTCATCTTTGTCGAAGACCTCTTCCACAAAATAATCGAAGGTGCCGCTGTCCGTACCCGGGATAAAGCGCTGTATCGCTTCGCGGGGCCATTCGGCGCGGACATCCGACCAAGTATCGGCGTTGCTGAAGATCAGCGTCAGTTCTTCCATGGTGATATCGCTGACGAAGTTGTTGGCGGCTGAGACGGTAACAGCCAGGGCATCGGTACCTACGCGGAACTCAATCGGCTCGCGGCCGATTGACTGGCAGGATTCGCGCTCGCTGTCCTTTATGGCGCGGGAAGCGTTGCTGATATCGGTTTCGCCTTCGACGCAGAAGCGCTCGAAGCCGGCGCCGGTGCCGATGGACGCGATACTGGGCGCGACGCCGCCGGCGTCGGTCCATAATTCAGCCATGCGTTCGCTCAACGGGAAGACCGTGGAACTGCCGGCGGTGATGATCTCGCCTTCGGTGTATTCCAGCGGGTCAACTTCCGGCAGGTCCTGTTCCATTGCGGAGTCACTCGCGGAGTCGCTTGCGGCGACAGCGCTCAGGACCAAAACGAATAGCAAAAGCAAGCTAACTAGACGTGGTTTCTGCATGTCTATCATTTTCTCCTTTATGGACTAAGAGATGTTCGGCAAGGGGTTGGATATCCACACGGAAACAAGGATAGTGGCAGAATGTTAACTGGGCTGAGCGGCAGATTAAACTCCTGTTATCGTGATGTTAAAGTCTGGGAGAGTCTTGTTTATGCGCAGGCGCACTTGTGATTTTGATATCTGACGATAGAATCAGACTAGAGAAAATCAGGATCAGCCTCGCCGATGTTCAAGTATTTGCAGCGCCGCGTCATACAAGCGATCCCGACCTTTTTTGGCGTGACCATCCTTTCTTATCTGGTGATCCTGACAGCGCCGGGCGATCCGGTGGCGATGATCACTTTTTCGCCGAACCCCTCCGCAGAGGCGATGGCCTCTATGCGCCGTCAGTTGGGCTTGGATCAGCCGCCCTTGCTTCAATATGTTTACTGGCTGGTCGGCAACGACTGGACGACAATCGATATCGACGGCGATGGCGTCGGCGAAAGGCAGGGCCAGCGCCGCGGGCTGCTGCGCGGCGACCTCGGCAATTCCATCAAACAAAAGCGCCCGGTGATGGACTTGATCGCGCAGCGCATACCAGCCACGCTGCGTCTGACTGTCGCTGCGCTGGTTCTGGGCTATCTGATCGGCGTCGCTTTAGGCGTGCTGGCGGCTGTTTTTCATCGTACCTGGGTCGACCAAGCGATACGCATCGTGTCGGTGGTAGGCAATGCAGTGCCTGCCTTCTGGCTGGGCTTGCTGCTGATCATCGTGTTCGGCGTTCAGCTCGACTTGCTGCCGATAAGCGGCATGCGGAATATCACGCGCCGCGGCGGCTTCGACCTGGGCGATGCGCTGCGGCACATGATCTTGCCGGTTTCTGTGCTGTCCTTGAACACCATCGCCTTCATCTCGCGCTTCACGCGCACGCAAATGCTGGAAGTCTTGCAGCAGGACTATGTGCGCACCGCATACGCAAAAGGCTTGCAGCCAAAAGTCGTCTGGCTGCGCCACGCCCTGAAAAATGGACTGCTGCCGGTAGCGACTTTTTTGGGTCCTTCCATCGGCACTCTACTGGCGGGCTCGGTCATCATCGAGCAGGTCTTTCAGTGGCCCGGCATGGGCAAGCTGATCATCGACGCGGTTTTCTCGCGCGATTATCCGCTGGTGATGGGTTCGGTTGTCATCGCCTCCATCATGTTTATCCTTGGCGTGCTGCTGTCGGACCTGATGTACGTCTTGCTTGATCCGCGCATCCGCCTCGAATAGCCGCTCGGCGCGTAAGCGGCGAAAAGGTCCCAAGAATGTCGCGCTCAGGCAGAATCGCAAGTCTTCTCGTCGCATGAGCGACGCGGTTTAGACAAACAGGAGCCCGCCCGATGAATGGAACTGTCGCCAGATTAGCGGACGGCGAAGGCATGCGCGAATCGCGCTCCTTTTGGCGCGACGCCCTGTCTTTCATGCGCCGCGACCGCCTGACGATTTTCGCTATTTCAGTGCTGGCCATCGCGACCGTCGTTTGCATGGGTTCGCCGCTGGTCATCGAGACGGCGCTGGGTTTGGATGTCAACGAGACCAGTGTACCCAACCGCTTCAAGCAGCCCGGGCAAGACGGATACCCGCTGGGCACCGACCAACTGGGCCGCGATCAATTCCTGCGTTTGATTTACGGCGGCCGGGTCTCGCTGACCATCGCCTATCTCGCCAGCGTCTTGACCGTTTTCATCGGCATCACGCTGGGATTGCTGGCTGGATATTATGGCAAGCAAGTGGACGATCTGATTTCCTGGGGCGTCAACACGCTCAGCGCGATTCCGCCGCTCTTCCTGCTTCTGATCGCCTCGGCGGTCTGGGAGCCATCGACCGAGGTCTTGATCATCGTATTGGCGGCGCTGGGCTGGGTTGGCACCAGCCGCTTGGTTCGGGGCGAAGTGCTATCGTTGAAGGAGCGCGATTATGTGCTGGCGGCGCGGGCCCTGGGCGCATCGGACTTGCGCATCCTTGTTTCGCATATCGTGCCCAACGTCTTTTCCATCGTCATGGTTACGATGACGATCATCGCCGGCAACCTGATTCTGATTGAATCCGGCTTGAGTTACCTGGGCGTCGGCATCCAGCCGCCAACGCCGACCTGGGGCAATATGCTGACGGATTCGCGCAGTTACTTCGTCACCGGCGTGCATCTGGTCTTCACGCCCGGTATCCTGATCATGGTCACCGTGCTGTGCTTCTATTTGGTCGGGGACGGGCTGCGCGACGCGCTGGATCCTCGGCGCTATCAACATTGATGATGCCATTTCAACGACGAAGCTTGCCACTGGGAAGCGCGCTTGTTATACTTAGGTTGCCAATAGTTAGAACGTCGAGGAGAGTCATCATGATGGGCTGGGAACAGATTGCGGTCGTCATCGGGACAATCATCACGGTGGTAGCGGGACAATTCATGTGGCTGCGGTCGGATATCAAGCGCCTGGAAGACAAGATGGATAAGGGATTTCAAGCAGTGGACGATCGACTGCGCCAAGTCGAGACCGAGCAGGCGCGCATGGCTGGCTTGCTGGAAGGGTTGGGGCTTGCCGGAAAACTGCCCAACGATTAATTTCCGCCTCGCTCAATGCGCTAGCGTCCAATCAAAAAAAGGACGAAATGAAGAGGGCGGCTCGCAAATGAGCCGCCCTCTTGCGTCGTGAGACAAGTCGCCAAGCTATTCCTCAAGCGTCCACTTGTGGATATCCGCGGTATAGCCATAGAAGACCCAGAAGGCTTTGGGTTCGAAGCCTTTGACGCGCTTGTTGGCCGTCTGCCAGATATTCGGCACGAAGGTCCAGTCATAAGCGACATCGTCGTGCGCGATGCGCTGGATCTCTTTATAGATCTCGCCGCGTTCGGCGGGATCGCAGCCCGGCACCGTGCGCGCCGAGTCGATCAAGGCGTCAATCTCGGGATTGATATAGGACGCGGGGTTGGAGCCGCCGCTGCCGGTGGCGATGTCCATCGGTCCATAGAGATTGCCCATGAAGTCGTGCGGATCCGGCGCGCCGCCCGTGCCGCCGCTGTTGCTCATCGAGGTGGCGTCCATGTATTGACCCCAGAGGATCTCGCTCAGGTAGTTCGCCCATTCGACCTTTTCCAGCGTGACGTCAAAACCGATGTCATTCAACTGATCCTGCGCGACCAGAACCGTGGTCTCGAACATCAGGAGAATATCGCTGTAGGAAATGGTGAATTCGAGACGCTGTCCGTCTTTCTCGCGCACGCCATCGCCGTCCGTATCCACCCAGCCCGCTTCTTCCAGCAGCGCCATGGCGGCTTCGGGATCGTAGGGGTAAGGCGCAATATCAGTATTGTAGGCGAGCGTGTGGGCTGGGTTGACCGCGCCGACCAAGGGCGTGCCGCCCTGTTCGCCGCCCATTGTCGCCAAAACGTCCTGCTTGTTGTAACCCATGGCGACCGCTTTGCGCACGGCGGGATCGCTGAAGATCGGATGAGGCGGCTGCACGGTCGGGTTGCCGTCGGCATCAAATGCCGGCATTGGATTCTCCGGATCCGCGAAGTTCATGGCGAAGTACTTGACCGACATCTGCGGGAAGATTTCCCACTGCAAATTGCTGGTATCGGAGAGCTGGGCGAAAAGATCGCCATGCAAGTAGGTATAGTCGATTTCGCCCGCCTGCAACGACGGCAGCACCAGCGCCTGCTCCTTGATGTTGCGGTTGATCAAGTAAGGAATGCCGACATCGCCGCCCCAGAAATTGGGATTGGCATAGAAGCTCTGGAAAGCGTCCGGCTCCCAAGAGTCCATGATGTAGGGACCGCCGCTGATCTCAATCGGATTGGTGCTGATGTCGTTGGTCGCAAAATCGCTGAAGTCCGCCGCGAAGCGATGCGATGGCAGGAAGCGCGCGCCGCCCAAAGCGCTGAAGCCGGAGCAATCGACCTTGCTGAAAACGACCTCGTAGGTCTTGTCGTCAACGATATTGACTCCAGAGACAAACTCGAGATCCGACGCCATCCACGATCCGACCTCGTCGGATTTGATGGCGTCAATGACAAATTTCATGTCCGAAGATGTGATGGGCATGCCATCCGACCAGGTTGCGTCTTCCAAAATGGTGAAGGTATAGGTCAAGCCATCGTCAGATACTTCCCAGCTTGTCAAACCGGGAATGGGCGCCAAGGTGTCGGGATCAATCTCGTATGGTTTGGGCCACAGCAGGCTGTAGGCTTGGAACGACGCCCCATCGCTGCTGATGACGTGATTGAAGGTGCTGATATTGCCGAAGCCGCGAATGACGATGGTTTCCGAGTCTTGCGCTGTCACAGCCACTGCGGGCAGCGCCAGCAACAAGATTAGCAGAAATTTGAACGCTCTCATGGAAATCTCCCTTTTCTCTTCATTCGAACGAAAATTGCAAAGGTCTATCCGCCACTTACTATAACACTTTTGCTCTTATTTACGAAATCCGCGCCGCTGCGGATCAAGGCAATCGCATCAAAATGATCATAGCATGTGGGCGCCGATTTCAACCTTCATGCTGCCACCCGGTTCGAGGAAATTCTCACTTGCGCCGATAGAACAAAAGTGCTATACTCCCCGATCATAGCCAAATGAAAGTAAAGACACTACACTTAGGCATATTCCTGGACAAAGCGAGGCGGAAGCCATGGCAAGAGCGAGACGAGCGGTTAAGGAAACCAATATCATCGAAAGTCAGGACCACGAGGCGCGGCAGCGCGCGCTCGACGCCACCTTGACCGATATCACCAAGCGCTATGGCGACGGTACCATTTTCAACCTGGGAGCCGGCAACAACTTGCAGGTGGACGCCATCTCCACCGGGTCGCTCGGCATTGATATTTCGCTGGGCATTGGCGGCGTGCCGCGTGGGCGCATCACCGAGATTTTTGGTCCCGAAAGCTCTGGCAAGACCTCATTCTGCTTGCATGTGGCTGCCGAAGCGCAAAAGGCCGGCGGCATCTGCGCCTTTATCGACATGGAGCATGCGCTGGACCCGCTTTATGCCGAAAAGATCGGCGTCGATATCCAGCAGCTTTATGTCTCGCAGCCCGATACCGGCGAGCAGGCGCTGGAGATCACCGAGCATCTGGTGCGTTCCGGCGCGCTGGATGTCATCGTCATTGATAGCGTCGCGGCGCTGGTGCCGCGGGCGGAAATCGAAGGCGAAATGGGCGATTCGCACGTCGGCTTGCAGGCGCGCTTGATGAGCCAGGCGCTGCGCAAACTGGCCGGCGCCATCAAGCAGTCGAACGTCTGCGTGATATTCACCAATCAACTGCGCGAGAAGGTCGGCGTCATGTATGGCAGCCCAGAAACGACGCCCGGCGGACGCGCCTTGAAGTTCTATGCCAGCGTGCGCATCGACATCCGCCGCATCCAGCAGATCAAGCGCAGCGGCGACATCGTCGGCAACCGCACGCGCGTCAAAATCAAGAAGAACAAGGTGGCCGCGCCCTTCAAAGAGTGCGAATTTGACATCATGTTCAACCAGGGCATCAGCAAATCGGGCGAGATCATCGACATCGGCACTGAACTCGATATCATCGAGAAACGGGGCGCGTTTTATCGCTATTCCGATGAGCTCTTGGGGCAGGGGCGAGAGAACGCCAAGCTATTCCTGCAGAGCAACCGACAGATATCGGACCTGATTGAGGGCAAGATTCGCAGCGCTTTCAGCTTGCCGTCGCTGGCTGAGGTGGCGGGGGAGGGCTTGTAGCCTTCGTTTGAGGCGCAATGTACATGTCAGAAACCGCACTCTGATTGGGAACTACAGATGGAATCTCAAGAAAATATAACTCCGCTTGCAAGCGCGACTGAACCGAATATGCCAGAGGAGTGTATTCGTACTCCGCTCGGCGTAGCGTATAGAGCCGAATCAGTCTGCCTTATGAAGCATCTGCTTGATGATCATAGTGTCGACCTGATAATGACAAGTCCTCCATTTGGGTTAGTGAGGAAAAAGGAGTATGGAAACGCCGATGCTAGCGAATATGTGAACTGGTTTCGCCCGTTTGCCGAGCAGTTTGCCCGTGTGCTAAAGCCGTCTGGTTCATTGGTCATTGATATTGGTGGCGCATGGAATGCGGGTACACCGACGAAAAGCTTATATCATTACGAACTATTGCTTACTCTCTGCAAAGAGTTTGATTTTTATCTGGCGCAAGAGTTTTTTTGGTGGAACCCTTCCAAGCTGCCAACCCCAGCGGAGTGGGTAAATGTCAGACGCATTCGGGTCAAGGATGCTGTGAACAATATATTTTGGCTTTCTCGCACTCCTTTTCCCAAAGCCAGTAATCGGCGCGTTCTTACACCATATAGCAAGAGCATGCAAGACCTGCTGGAGTCGGGCTATCGCGCCAAGAAACGTCCAAGCGGTCACGATATCAGCAAAAACTTCGCAACAGATAACGGCGCAGCCATCCCCCCCAATTTAATCGCTGTGGCCAACACGGAAAGCAACTCGCAGTATCTTCGCTATTGCAATGAAAAGAATTTACCGGCGCATCCTGCTAGATTCCCCGCTTTGATTCCGGAGTATTTTGTAAGATTTCTAACAGATCCTGACGATTTAGTAGTTGACCCGTTCGCAGGCAGCTGCGTGACAGGTGAAGTGTCGGAGAGGCTTAATCGAAGATGGATCTGCAGCGAGATTGAAGAAAAATATTTACTTGGCGCAAAAGGGCGTTTCCAAAAACCACAATTGCCTAAGCAGCTTCGTTTAACCGGGACGAAGGTTGAAACCTATAACATTCAGCGACCTGGCGCGCTTTGGGACGACAATCCACAGGCGCCGCTTTCGGCGGATGGCGGTCGCTCTCGTCCAAAGAAACGGAAATAGGTCGCACGCTGAAGATGCCTCCATCATCTCGCGACGTTATTAGCCGCGCCATTTTTGATGCAATACACGAGTCGGGGGGTGTTGGCATGTTAATGCAATCGGCATTGACGCATCCTCGCATGTATCTTATTTCCCGAAGCGGCCAGCATAGTTCGCTTTGGGCGTACTGTTGGACGCTCACACACGGTGGCCGCAGGTCTCTTCCGGATGAGTACCGTATTCAAATGACTTCAGTGGAATCCCCGCTTCCAGGTAATCCTAGCGGGGAAACGATTTTGTTGGGCTATGAGCCGAATCGAGCTGTGTTTGCAGGTTTTGACTTGGCGCGGCATCAAACGTTTGCGGGAAGGTCGCCCTCAGTACAGGTCAGCATTTCGACGCTTAACGATTGCCTCCAAGACGGCCTGGCGTTTCAGACAAAGAGCAATAATGAAATCGCAATAGGAATACGAAGCGATCTATTGCTGTTTTATTGCATGCACAGTCGCGAACTACATCGTTTAGGCGACAATTCAACAATACTTGAAACAGCTGAGCGTATCGTTAAAACTCAGAGTGTTGACGACCGCGAGCTTCTTACACTGCCAGAACCTAGAAAGCTGCTGTTGCGTGAAACGGCGCGTTGGTCGCGTTCATCGTCATTTACAAAGCAGGTATTGAATGCCTACGACAACAGGTGCGCAGTAACAAGGCGACAGCTTAGGTTGGTCGACGCGGCTCATATCCTTCCGGTGAACGCGGGCGATCGAAGCATTGATAACGTTCGCAACGGTATCGCGCTTTCTCCAACCTACCATCGAGCTTTTGACAGAGGACTAATATACTTGGATGAAAGTATGGTTATGCGTCTGAATCATTCAGCGGTTGACACCCTGGTACGACAAGGACTCGATTCTGGAATCGACGGTTTTGCAGCGCATTTGGGGAAAATCCACCTGCCTTACAATTCTGAACAGCGTCCTGATCCATACTTTATTCGTCTTGCAAACAGTTATAGAGGTCACCAATAAGATGTATCTTGGTTTTAAGTGGACTGAAAAAACAATAGCATCGAAATACGAAGTTATTTGCTCTCCCCCCGCGAAGCCAGCCAATCCGCCTCGCTGACCAGCTCCCCGTTCGTAACATCGCTGCCGGTCATGCGCTTGTTCTTGTCGAAGTAGATCTCCACCTCAGCCTGAAAGGGGCAGCGATGCCCGCTTGCCACCTTGCGCACCCAATAACCTTTGCCTTCGTCGGAGCGCGACAGGTCGTTCATGGGGTCAACCCGAATGCGCAGGACCTCCTGACAGGCTTTGGGCCGCACGTAAAAATAGATGCCGCGATCCTCCGAGCGCGAGCCGCCGCTTAGCAGCGATTTTAGGAATTGCATGGTCTCGTCCTTTCGAATCCTGCGAAGGTCCCCGGCGGCAGACGCTAGCCGTCGCCTTCGCGTCTTTTGCGCTGGTCGCGCGGGAGCATGGGCTTTGCCAGCGAGACCAACAGCCATAAGCCAAGCAAAGCGGCAATGACGGCGGCCAGTTGACGCGTGGCCTCGCTGAAGAGCCGCACAGATGGCAACTTGGGCGCTTCTTCGCTGGGTTCGAGCCGCACAACGGTAAACTCGTCGACCACGTCAGCCAAGGTGCTCAGGTCGGCGGCCTGCGCCGAGGTCATGCGCGCGAACAAGGTCTCGTAGATCCAGGAATTGCGGCTGAACATATACAGAGCGCTCAAGGCTTCTGGCGGGTTGTCCACCGGCCGCGCTTGGGCGTCTAGCACTTCGCTGCCAAGCTGAATGGTGACACGCGGGTTCTGCAAGACATTCTTGTACCAGTCGGTGTTTTTGCCCCAGCCGCTGACGATGTAGTACTTGCTGCCGTGCCGCCGATATTCGACAACGACATGACGCGCCATGCCGCTCTTGCGCCCTTCGGTGGTCAATATCAGCAGGGGAAGCCACTTCAAAGCGGGACCCCAGCCGAGTTGGTACAAATACAGCGGCAGACGAAATATCGATTTCGCGAGGGCCTGGGGGCGGGACAAGGATGCGTCAGACAAGGACATGATTACGTTGCTCTGAATTCGAGAAAGTGGCGTAAGTTTACCCGATTTGCATGCGAATGCCAGTCCGCTGGCGTCGCATTTCCCCGCCTAATCCCACTCCGATCGGCGGCGCGTCCCTCGATACGTCTCGTCGTTCTGGCTCCGCATGATCTGACGCCGCGCCTTTTGCACATCGCTTTCATGTTTGAGCAGGACGGTCAAGGTCGTTTCCAGCGTTTTTTCGTCGATGCTGTCGGCATTGAGCATGACCAGCGCCTTCGCCCAATCGATCGTTTCGGATACGCTGGGGTTCTTTTTCAGGTCCAGCCGGCGCAAACCTTGTACCACTTCCACGGTTTGCCAAGCCAATTTTTCCGCCATCTCGGGCACGCGCATTTTGACGATATTCATTTCCGTTTCCTGGCTGGGATAATCGACGTAGAGATAGAGGCAGCGCCGTTTGAGCGCTTCGGAAAGTTCGCGCGTGTTGTTGCTGGTCAAGACCACACTGGGGTGATGCCGGGCTGTGACCGTGCCCAACTCTGGGATTGATACCTGAAAATCGCTGAGGATCTCGAGCAAAAAAGCTTCGAACTCGGCATCGGCGCGGTCGATTTCGTCAATCAGCAGAAGGACTGGCTCCTCGCTCAATAGCGCCGCCAACAAGGGGCGCGCCAGCAAGAAACGTTCGCTGAAGAAGACATCGTCTTCTTCGCCCAAGCGGTCGGCGGCTTGGCGCAAGGTATCCGCCGCCGCCAGCAGATCGCTCAGCTTGTCGCGCAGCAACTGCGTATAGAGCATCTGCTTGGCATATTCCCATTCGTATAGCGCCTTATTCTCGTCCAGTCCCTCGTAACATTGCAGTCGAATCAAGGGTTTCTTTGTCGCGCCCGACCAGGCTTTTGCCAGTTCTGTTTTGCCAACGCCCGCGGGACCTTCGACCAGGAGCGGTTTGCCCAGCTTGTCGGCCAGGAAAACGACCGTGGAGATCTCGTCGCTGGCGATGTACTGCTCTCGGCTGAGCGCATTGGTAACGCATTGGACGTCTTCAAACATAGGTTTGCGCTCCATTCTTGCGCGCGATGAGTAGAGCCAAAACGTGTATCTGGAGTGTAACCGACTTGTTCTTGTCCTGGCAAGCGCGCTCAGCAAAGTCCAGGGCAATCGCACCAGAACCAATTATGTGTCGAATGTCACATAAATCTACCGAGATGCTGGGGCGGCTCGCGAGCCGCCCACTTGCTGCGTATATATATCGGGCGACATGGTATGTCGCCCCTACAAGATCCATAATAATATCGGATTTGCATTTCATACTTGGTTCTACTTTCGTGTCCTTGTGGTGAACGGTTTATTTGAAGCGATCGCCCAGGATTCACGGACCTATGCCTTGTGATATAATTTGCTGCAACAATGTGAGTTGGAGGTCCTTCATGAAAACCATAGAACTGTTGAGTGAAATTCAGCAACTCAATCGCAATGAAAAACTGAAGATTCTTCAATTCTTGTCGGACGACTTGTCAACTGATATTGAGAAAAATTTTGAGGGCAGGAACATATTCAGGGTATCGCCTCTTATTCGCGCGACAGACAAAGCAATAACCATGCTCGAGCTGTTAGAGGAAGATCAACAGAGGAATGAGTGAGGAACTGGTCTTTCCATATATCAGGAATCCTTACTACGACGACGATGGGATAGACCGTCCGCTCTTGCCGGTTACATTGCGCCACAACCAAAGCGAGATACAAACTCTAACGTTGGTGGATAGCGGCGCCGACGTCAATGTGTTGCCCTATCAAGTGGGTATAGAACTGGGCGGAATCTGGAAAGAAGAACGAGAATTGCTTGGGCTGACGGGGATTACAGAAGACTTGGAATCTCGAACGATGATGTTGGACATAATTGTCGGGACTCTGCCAGTATCGGAATGGGCTTTGCATGGATTAGCGCGGACAGTGTGCCGGTGATACTTGGTCAAGTAAGTTTCTTTACACACTTTAAAGTCTGTTTCTTCCGCGCAAATCGACAATTCGAAATCGAACTTAAGCCAGACCGTATTGCCCTTTGACATACTAATCTGATTTGGTTCTTCTATGCCGTAATTCTGTTTTGACAAATCTAAAATGGTTGCAAACAATGCCCGATGTATTCTTGCAGGACACTGTCCCACTGCCGCCGCAAGCCGCGTTTGATACCTTCGTGGGGCAAATGGATGTCTGGTGGCCCCGGCAGGGTGTCTTCCCCTACAGCTTCGCGCCGAAGAGCGCCTGTCCGCGGCATATCCGCTTTGAGGCCCGCTTGAACGGTCGTTATTACGAGTCCTTTTCCGATGGCGGCGAATACGAGATCGGCCGCATCACCGTCTGGCAGCCGCCGGACCTGTTGAGCTATACCTGGCGAGACCCAGCCTGGCAAAGCCATAACCACATCACTTTGCGCTTTGATTCCAGGGACGCGGGTACGCTGGTTCGCTATGAACAGGATGGCTTTGCGGACGCGGGCGTAGCGGGTCTGATTCCCTATTATCAGATCGGTTGCCGACAGACGTTTGCGGCCTACAGCGCGCATTGCCGCGCGATCTTTGAATTGCAGCAGCTAGGGCAGCCGCTCGGCGGCAGCGATTAGGACTGTCGCGCTCACACAAAATTATAGGCTTTCTCGTCGCACGCGCGACGCGGGTTTTTAATATCGGAGTCAGTCGAGCAGTCCGCCGACCCTTTCGATGATGTAAGCGCCGATATCAGCTTTGCTGCGCCGGTCGATTTTGTGCAAGCCGCCGTCCATATCCAGCACAAGCACACGATTGCTATCCACTTCAAAACCGGCGTCTTTGGCGGTGATGTCATTAGCAATCAACAAATCCAGTCCCTTGCGTTGCAGCTTGTCGCTGGCGTTTTCGACTAGATTTTCGCTTTCCGCGGCGAATCCAACCACGATCATGGGATAACCCGTATCAGCGCGCCTTTGCTTGACGGTCATCAGAATGTCGGCGGTGCGCTCCAGAGGCAGGGTCAAATCGTCATCCGCTTTCTTGATCTTCCGCTGGGAAACAGCGGCTGGTTTGTAATCGGCTACCGCCGCCGCCATGACTAGCGCAGTTGAATCAACCAAGTGTTCCAGGACCGCCTCTTTCATCGCCGCGGCCGAATCGACCGAAACCAGCCTGGCGCCGACTGGCGGGACCAAGCGCTGCGCTGCCGAAATCAAGACAACTTCCGCGCCAGCATCAAGCGCGGCCTGCGCGATAGCATAGCCCTGCTTGCCGGAGGAGCGATTGCTGAGAAAGCGCACCGGATCAAGCGCCTCGCGCGTGCCGCCGGCCGTGACCACCAGCTTGCGCCCCGCCAGCTCGCCCTCCCTGCCCAGAATCCGCCGGACTCGCCCCAACAAGGTTGGCGTCTCTGGCAAGCGCCCCAAACCCGCCAAGCCGCTGGCAAAGCGCCCGATTTCCGGTTCGATCAAGTGGATATCGCGCGCGCGCAAGACTTCGAGGTTGGCGCGCAGCGCGGGGTGCTCGTACATAGCGCCGTCCATGGCCGGGGCGATGGCAAGGGGACATTTTGCAGCCAGCGCCGTCACAGACAGCAGATCATCGGCTAGACCATGCGCCAGCTTGCCGAGCGTATTGGCGGTCGCTGGCGCGATCAAAAGCAGATCTGCGCCTTCCGCCAATCCCACGTGCGCGATATGCGTCGGCAAGCCCTCATCCGCGGCGCTCCGCCACAGGTCTGTGTAGACCGGACGTCCGCTCACCGCTTGAAAAGCGAGGGGAGAGACAAATCGCTGCGCGGCTTCTGTCATGATCACGTCCACAGCGGCGCCAGCCTGCGTCAATTTGCTGGCGAGATCAACCGCCTTGTAACAGGCGATACTCCCGCAGACCCCCAGGATAATGCGCTTGCCGTCGAATAAGGCGATTGTGTCCATGGCTCACTTTGCGCTAGCCCTACAATTCCATGTTACACAATGCGGGGCGGAAACAAAAGGACTTCGTCTATCGAGCAGAGCAATCGCGTCAAATTATTTTTCAACACAAAGGGCGCAGAAGTCATCCACAAAATAATTCGAAACGGTAGAGGCGACTCGCTGGACTCTGTTGAAATACTTGATTTACCCCCACCCCAACGCCCTATGTCCCCTCGGTCACCCGTTTTCAGGGGATGCTTCCCATAAAGAGGGAGGGGCTTAACGGCTCAAAACAGGTCATAAGACTCCCCTTCCCTGATGCTTCGGGGAAGGGGCCGGGGGATGGGGTAGAATTTCAACAGAGTCCGCTGAGTCGCCCGTTTTCATCGACTTCTGTTCGCGGGCGTTTCAGCGGGTCGCGTAGGGCGCGTAGGGCGCGTAGACACAGCCCGCCGACACAGCCCTTCGACACAGCCCGTCAAACGCTCCTACATCGCCTCCTTTTTGGCGGGCAAGAGCTTAAATCTCGGCGCTCTCGGTGGTGAATTGCCAATAATCTGAAATGCGCCCGCCAGGCAAATCATCTCGCTTTAAGCCGCTCTTTCTGATAGAGTTGTCTCTACTATCGGGGGCATGAAGCGGGAGATGCGGAATGAATTCGGGCGAGGCAACCAGGGTGATCCGCGCGCCCTGCTTGATGTTCATCGCCCTGGTTTTGCTTTTATCCGCCTGTAGTCTTGTCGCCCCAAGCACGGAGCGCGCGGGGACCGCTTTTTCCGGTCCTCCTGTGATTCGCATCGCTTCTCCTTTGCCGGATCAAAGGTATTTGCCCGGCGCGACGGTCATCGTACAAGCGCGCATTGAAAACGCCGGACCGGACTTGGCGCTGGTTCGCATGCTGCTGGACGGCGTCGTGCTGGGCGAAAAGCAGGATCCCAATCCCATCGGCGCTGCGGTCGTCCCGGTTACCATCGACTGGCCCACCAGCAACCCGGGCCGATTCGAAATCACGGTGGCGGCGGAACGCGGCGACGGCAGCGGCGCCAGCGAGAGCGTCTTGATCTCGGTTGTCCTGCCGCCTGCGGACGAAGGAACGCAAGGGGGACCGAAAAACGTCGAAACCAGTCCGCCAGCGGCAGAAACTGCCATGGTCGGTACAGAGGCGCCAGTCCTTCCCGCGATCGCTGCGCCAGCAACCAGTCTGCTCCCGCTTTCGAGCAACGGCGTTGCGGCGGTGATTGCGAAACCGTCGAACTTGCGTCGCGGTCCCGGAACATCCTTTGAACTGGTCGGCAGCATCGGCGTCAACCAAGAAGTTGTCATCGTCGCGCTGAATCCCGATCGGGACTGGTACCACATTCGTTACGGCGACCAAGGCGATGCCTGGATCTATTCGGAATTGCTCAGCCCCAGCGGCGATCTGGCGGATCTTCCGGTGGAGTCGGGTCCGGCACCAGCTGGGCCGGCGGCGGGCGCCGCGCCCCCGGCTGACGGGGCTAATCTGGTGATCGCGGGCATTCGGCTGGAGCCCGAGAACTTGGTCTGCAACCAAGCTGGCCGGGTCATTGTGTCGATACGCAATGAAGGCGCTCAAGATACACGCGCCGGCGGCTGGATAACGGTAGAAGATACCGTGCCCGGTCGCGATGGCGCTGTGGCGCAGTCCGACCCGGCAAATCCCTTCCCGACCATAGGCGCCGGGGAAACCATCATGGCGATGCCCGTCAGCATTACCGTCAGCGCATTCACCGAAGAGGCGCACCGCATCGTTGTTTCCGTCGACAGCGGCGGTCACATCGCCGAGACAAATGAAAACGACAATTCCAATTTCCTAGAATACACCCTGCAGCGAGGCGACTGTCCCTAGCCGCGACGTGCTGCGGCGCCCTCCCGCCCTAGCAATCTGCTTTGGTTTGTCCTACATTTTTTCTTTTCGTCAGCAGTTGAAAGGCGGACAAATTTGACCTCCATCCTTGTCACCAATGACGATGGTTATGACGCGCCCGGTATCGTGGCGCTGGCGGAAGCCATGCGCGAGCTGGGCGAAGTGCGGGTCAGCGCGCCAGCCAGCAATCAGAGCGGATCAGGTCACGCGATAAGCCTTTTCAAGGACATTCCTTACCGGCATTGCGAGGTAGGCAGCGGCATCCCGGCGCTCGCGGTCAGCGGATCGCCGGCCGATTGCATCGCCGTCGCCATGTTGGGCTTGCTGGACCACAAGCCGGATATCGTCGTCTCTGGCATCAACCGCGGCGCGAACATGGGGCAAGACCTGACCTATAGCGGCACCGTCACCGCGGCTTTGGAAGCCGCGATCCATGGCCTGCCGGCTGTCGCCATGTCTCTGGCGGCGCCCCGCGCCGACCGCGTCGAAGACTATCAAGCGGCGGCGCAGATCGCCTTGCGTATTACCGGCCAGGTATTGGAAGCGGGTCTGCCGCCCCTGACGATTCTCAGCGTCAACGTGCCGGGCGTGGCGCGTTTTGAGGACTTGCGCGGCATCCGCCTGACGCGGCAGGGCGTACGGATTTACCGCGACCAACTCAAGCGCGTTGACGAGGGTCTGGTGCGTGTCGAGGGCGAGCCGCCGGTCGGCAAATATGACGAGATCGGCACTGATATATGGGCGGTTCATCGCGGCTTTGTCAGCGTGACGCCGGTTCATCTCGATATGACAGCCCATCAATTCATGGCGACGCTGGAAGCCTGGGATCTGCGCTTGTCATAGTTATACTTTGCGTCGCACCGGATAGGCCGAGCCGAGATCTAAGGTCAAACGCCAATTATCAACTTGTCGCATCAAGGCGACTTTAAGTAGATCGGCATCACCTGATCGGCGGGATAGCGCCTTTCGTCTGTTGCCTGGAGCAGCTCATTCCAGGCAATCTGCGCCAGGTAACCGGCGCGGCGCAAGCGCTCGGCCGGCGCAAGCAGCGTGATTTGCCCGCCTGCGTCGCGCGCCAGGTCAACCGCCCGCAGTCCATCCGCATCGATCTCGCCGGTGAGCGTGCAGGGCATGTCGCAAGCGCCAAGCAATTCATGCCAGCTTCCCAGTTTCATTTCGCCTGACATTCGCCAGGCAGCGCTTTCGCAGTGATAGACCCCCCAAATGACCCGCCCGCGTCCCGCTGGCACAGCCGCGATCAAGGGACGCCTGCGGTCGGCGGCGCTGGCAGCCGCGGCGAGCGTATCAAGCGTGGTCACCGGCACGAGCGGCAGATCGCGGGGGAGCGCCAAGCCCTTTGCCAAAGCGATGCCTATGCGCAGCCCCGTGTAGGAGCCTGGACCCACCGAAACCGCCAGCGCGCTTATGTCATGGATCGCCGTGCCGGTTTGCGCCAGCGTCTGCTGTATCAAAGGCGCGAGCAGCGCGCTATGTTGCCTGTCGACCGCAAACGTACACTCGGCCAGCAGCCGGCCGCCGTCGTGGAGCGCGAGGCTCAACAAGCGCGTGGCGGTGTCAATTGCCAGCAACATCAGCTTTGTCTTTGTCAATTTGATCGTACTTGCGACTGATCACTTGCCGATAGCGTTCAAGCAGGCTGGCATAACGTTTGCCGCAAGCGCGAAAGACAAAATGGCGCCGCGCCCCGCCGTCATCGAAAATGTCGATCCACAGCCGAGCGGCGGGCAAAATCTTCTCTATGCGTTGGGGCCATTCCAGCAGCGCCGCCGCGGGACTATCCAGGATGTCATGCAATGCCAGCGAATCGGCGGCGCCGGGACCGCTGAGGCGGTAACAATCAATGTGAAAGAGACGGGTATCATCGGCGGCGCGCCGATGCTCGTGAACCAGATTATAGGTGGGGCTGGTCAAGGGACAGTCCGCGCCCCAGCCGACGCCGACGCCGCGACTAAATCTTGTTTTGCCGACGCCCAGATCGCCGGCAAGGCAAATGACATCGCCGGCGCGCAGCAATTGTCCCAGCCATCCGCCCAGACTATCCGTTTGTCGCGGACTGCCGCTTATGAACTCGAATTGATATTGCCGCTGCATGCACACTGTGGATCCCCGCCACCATTCACTCCGGCGATTATACCCGTTGGCAGCTGGTTTTTCGCCGCTCCTTTGTGATTCTTTGTGATTATGCAGGGCAATCGCCAAAAGCCTGTTTACTCGGCGCCCTCGGTGGTTAATATTGACGTGATTGCCCTGTGTTAGCCGCTTACTTCGCTTTTCCGCCCGCGGAGCTTGGGCTATACTGCTCTTGTACGCTTTCAAGCATTCAGGCAAGTTAAAGACCGATGACAAGCGAAGACCGCAGTCATGCGCTCGAGGATATTTTGCAGCGGCTTTGCCTGGTGCTGGGGCAGGTCGAGCGCTGTGTGATTGTCACTGAAGACGGCCTGCCTGTCGCCAGTTACCCGCTTGACGCGGATGCCAATGGCGCCGAGCAAAAGCCCGATCGCTTGAATGAGAATGCCGAACTGGCGGCGCTGGCGGCTTCGCTAGCCGGCGCTGGCGCGCGCGCCATGAAGCGCCTGGCGCAAGGCAAACCGGGGCGTTTGGTCTTGGAAGGGGAGAGCGGTACCATGTTGTCCTTCCCGGTTGGGGAGGTCTCGCTGGCTGTTTTGGTCGCTTCCGATGCCAACCTCGCTCAAGTTTTGTTCGCCGCGCAAAAAGCGGCTGAGGATATCGAATCCGTACTCGCGCCCGACTGAATCCAGCATCGCGGACGATCGCTTTCCGCATTCGCGCGCAGACATTCGATTTCTAATTACATCAGCAAACTTGTCTTTTGACTGAAGAGGCAGCAAAGCGCTCAAGCGTCGGCGAATGCCGCGTGATAGCGCATGTGGCCCCGCACGCGGCCAATCAGGCTTTGATCCAGCACAAGCGTCATGAAGTGTTCGTGCGAGCCGCCCGGCTCCACCCAGTCCGAGCTGAAGCCAAGCGGCATCGCCGGTTGAAAACCAAAGCGCGGATAATAGCCAGGATGCCCGACCAGGAACAACAAGCCAAAACCCGCGTCCGCCACAGCTTCAATGCCGGCGCGAACCAAGGCGCTGCCGATGCCCTGCCTTTGCCGGGCGGGCGCAACGGCGATGGGTCCTAAAGCCGGGAAAGACCAGCGCTGGGCTTTGTGGGAAATCTCGACCAGGCTGTAGGCGGCGTGCCCGACTATCCGCTTGTCAATCAGCGCGACCTGCGACAGCCACAAGGCGCCGTCAGCCCGCAGACGGTTGACAAGGTCGGCTTCCACGCGGCGCCCGAAGGCTTCCGCTTCCAAAGCCTGGATGTCCCGGATGTCCTGGGCAAGCTCGTTTCGGATGGATATACGCATCATTTTCCTCGCTAGCGCGCGCGGCGGAGATATTTGCCTTGTCAGGCGGGGAACCAGCAGGGAGAATATCTGCGGCGACTTTCTTTGGCAAGTCCAAAAAGGGATTCGAATGCAGCTATGAGCGCAAACAAGTATCTCTACTTAAGCACCACCGGACACAAAACCGGGCAGCCGCACGAGATCGAAATCTGGTACGTCGAACATGGCGGCTCTTATTATCTGGTGTCGGAAAAGCGCGAAGCCTCTCATTGGGTGCGGAATATCCGGGCGAATCCGACAATCCGCTTTCGGCTTGGCGATAAAGTATGGCAAGGCAGGGCGTCATTTCCGGACGATGCTCAACTGCTCGCCGCGGTCAAAGCCAAGATGGACGAAAAATATGGCTGGAGCGAGGGCTTGGTGGTTGAGCTGAAGCGCGCTGCGCATTGACCGCCAGCTCACCAGTTAATTTGCCGCGCAGGGCAAAATCGTCTACCATTCAAATCACTGCTCCACCGTCTAGCGGCAAGGTTCACAGCCATGCAAAAACGAATGGTCGAGTTCATCCGCGCTCTGCGCGCCGCCGGCCTCCGCGTCTCCTTGGCGGAAAGCCAAGACGCCATGTTCGGCGTAGATCAGACGGGCGTGAGGGATGCTTCCGCCTTCAAAAGCGCCATGAAAGCCACCTTGGTGAAGAATCACCGCCATCAGCCGGTCTTCGACTATTTCTTTCCCCTTTTCTTCTCCAATAACAAACCGCCCTTGCAGAACATCCTCGATCAACTGGACGAGCAAGAGCAGCAGCTCTTAAAAGAGGCGATGGATTCGCTGATGGGCAGCATGGAGGCTTTGCGCGAGCTGTTGGAACGGCTATTGCAGGGCAAGGAATTTAGCGAAGAAGAGCTGCGGCAACTGGGGGAGGCTTCGGGCTTGCCGCAGGGCGACGAGATCTATATGCGCCCTTGGTTCGAGCGGCGCATGAATCGTCAAGCCGGCTTGACCCAGTTGGAGCGCTTGCTCGATGACCTGCAGGAAGAGCTGGCGGCATTGGGCATGAACGAAGAAGCGCTGGCGGAACTGGAATCGTTGCTGCGCGAGAATATGAGCGGCTTGTCCGAGCAGATTTCACAGCATGTGGGCGCGACACTTGCCGAACAAATGGCGGAACAAGAGCCGCGCGAGCAGCCCGACCTGCTGGACTTGCCGCTGCAGCGCTTGAACAGCGCCGACATTGACGACATCCGCGAGGAAATTCGGCGCCTGGCGGCGCGCCTGCGCACCCGCGCCGCTTTGCGCCAGAAGCGCGCCAAATCGGGCCGCTTTGATCCGCGCAAGACCATCCGCAAAAACATGCGCTATGGCGGCGTGCCGATGGAAGCGCAGTTTCGCGTGCGGCACAAGAAACCCACGCTGATTCTCATCTGCGACTTGAGCACCTCAATGCGCTACGCGGTGGAATTCCTGCTGACCATGGTTTATGAATTGAGCGACCAGGTGCGGCGCACCCACAGCTTCATTTTCATTCACGATCTGGTCAATGTCAGCACCACGCTGGCGGAATTGCCGCCGCGGGAAGCCGTGGCGCGCATCATGGCGGAAAACCCGCCTGGCTATTACAGCACCGACCTGGGCAACAGCCTGAACACCTTCAACAAGGACCAGATGCACTTGATCGACAGCCGCTCGACCATCCTCTTCTTCGGCGATGGCCGCAACAATTACAACGATCCGCGCCTCGATATCGCGCAGGATATGCGGCGCAGAGGGCGGCGCCTAATCTGGTTTTGCCCCGAACCGCGCCGTCAGTGGGGCAGCGGCGACAGCGATATGTGGGAATACAGCCTGGTCGCCGACAAGGTCTTTATGGTCAACAATCTGCGCGACCTGGCGGATTCGGTGGACCGCCTGCTGGCTGATGGCTAAGAACCCCGTGCCGCCGCATGGGTCGGCGCGGGTTATGCTGTCTCGTATAGAGTGAAATAATCGAGGTTTGACATGGCAATACAAACGAAGCAAATGATGACCGTCGCCGACTATCTCGAGTGGGAAGAGCGGCAGGAATTCAAACATGAATACATTGACGGAGAAATCATCGAGATGACGGGTGGAACACGAATTCATAGTCGTATCATTATCAATCTGACCCTTGCCCTTGGCCGCCAACTCGAAAACTCAAATTGTGTGATTCATAGCAATGACATGCGCGTCCGAATCGATGAAACACGCTACGTCTACCCTGACCTCAGCGCTGTTTCGGGTCAAGAGCTGATGGAGGACGAGCGCGAACTCACGCTGCTGAATCCGGTCTTGGTGGTCGAAGTAATCTCGCCGTCCTCAGAAACGCGCGACCGCGTCGACAAGCGCGAATATTACTTTGATGTGCCGTCGATTGAAGCCTATCTCATCGTCGACCAAGAGCGCGTCCGCGCCGAGCTTTACACCCGCGCCGAAGACGGTTGGCGCTTGCAGGAGTTTTCCAGCGCGGATGATGTCATCCCTTTGACCATGCTCAATTGCGACTTGCCGCTCGCGCAGGTCTATCGCGGCCTCGGTTTGCAAGGGGCATAACTTCGTTCAAGGCAAGCGGCAGATGAAAATAGTAGAGGTTTGACATGGCTATCCAAACGAAGCAAATGATGACCGTCGCCGACTATCTTGAGTGGGAAGAGCGGCAGGAAATCAAACATGAATACATTGACGGAGAAATCATCGAGATGACGGGCGGTACACTAAAACATACGCGAATCAAAACAAATATTGGAGGTATGCTCTACGCGCTTCTCGACTTCTCGATCTATGTTCTCTGCAATAGCGATTTGCGCGTGCGCGTGAGTCCGACCCGCTACGTTTATCCTGACTTTTCCGTCGTCCGCGGCGAGCCTAGAATGGAAGATGAAGAGGAACTCACGCTGCTGAATCCGGTCTTGGTGGTCGAAGTAATCTCGCCGTCCTCAGAAACGCGCGACCGCGTCGACAAGCGCGAATATTACTTTGATGTGCCGTCGATTGAAGCCTATCTCATCGTCGACCAAGAGCGCGTCCGCGCCGAGCTTTATACCCGCGCCGATAACGGTTGGCGCTTGCAGGAGTTTTCCAGCTTGGATGATGTCATCCCTTTGACCATGCTCAATTGCGACTTGCCGCTCGCGCAGGTCTATCGCGGTCTCGATGTCTAATGAGCTTAACTTCGTTCAAGGCAAGCGGCAGATGAAAATAGTTGAGGTTTGACATGGCTATCCAGACAAAGCAAATGATGACCGTCGCCGACTATCTCGCTTGGGAAGAGCGGCAGGAATTCAAACATGAATACATTGATGGAGAAATCATCGAGATGACAGGCGGAACATGGAAGCATAGCCGAATTATGATCAATCTGACTCTTGCCATCGGTCGCCAACTCGAAAACTCAAATTGTGTGCTCCTTAGCAGTGAAATGCGCGTCAGGGTTAGCGATACTCGCTACGTCTACCCTGACCTCAGCGCTGTTTGCGGTGATGAAAGCCTTGAAGACGAGAAGGAACTCACGCTGCTGAATCCGGTCTTCGTAGTCGAGGTAATATCGCCTTCTTCAGAAACGCGCGACCGTGTCGAAAAGCGCGAGTATTACTATGACGTGCCGTCGATTGAAGCCTATCTCATCGTCGACCAGGATCGTCTCCGCGCCGAGCTTTACACCCGCGCCGAAGACGGTTGGCGCTTGCAGGAGTTTTCCAGCTTGGATGATGTCATCCCTTTGACCATGCTCAATTGCGACTTGCCGATCGCGCAGGTCTATCGCGGTCTCGGTTTCCAAGGGGCATAACTTCGTTCAAGGCAGGCGGCAGATGAAAATAGTAGAGGTTTGACATGGCTATCCAAACGGAGCAAATGATGACCGTCGCCGACTATCTGGCATGGGAAGAGCGGCAGGAATTCAAACATGAATACATTGATGGAGAAATCATCGAGATGACGGGCGGAACCGCTGATCATAGCATAATTAAAGTCAATATCCTGCTCTGCCTTGGCAACCGGGTTAATCGTCAGGATTTTACGATTTATAATGGCGACATGCGCGTTCAAGCCGCAGCATCTCGCTACGTTTATCCGGATTTAAGCGTCGCGCGGGACCAAGCGGTTTATGAGGACGAGCGCGAACTCACGCTGCTCAATCCCGTCTTCGTGGTCGAGGTGACATCGCCCTCTTCAGAAACGCGCGACCGCGTCGACAAGCGCGAGTATTACTATGACGTGCCCTCGATTGAAGCTTATCTCATCGTCGACCAAGAGCGCCTCCGCGCCGAGCTTTACACCCGCGCCGAAGGCGGCTGGCTCTTGCAGGAGTTTTCCAGCGCGGATGATGTCATCCCTTTGACCATGCTCAATTGCGACTTGCCGCTCGCGCAGGTCTATCGCGGTCTCGGTTTGCAAGGGGCTTAACGAGGCGCATCAGCCGAGCGTCACTTCAAATCGCGACGATGCCAATCGTCGCTGAACAGGTTGAAATCCGTCTCGCGCTGGGGGAATTCGGCGATGATATCTTCGTCGATATCGACGCCCAAGCCCGGTTTCTCCGGCAATGAGAAATAGCCGTCCACGACTTCCGGCATGCCTGCGCCCACCGCCTTGACCGGCGGATCGGCAAAATCGTTGAAGTACTCCTGAATCTTGAAGTTGGGCGTGGTCGCGGCGACGGCGAGCGCCGCCATCGTCGAGCAGGGTCCGCCCACGTTATGCGGCGCGACCAGTACATAATACATTTCGGCTGTGCCCGCCAGTTTCTTCATATTCATGATGCCGCCGAAGTGCGTGGTATCGGTTTGGATGATGTCGGCAGCGCCCAACTCGAAGAGTTCGCGGTATTCATAAGGCGTGTGGATGCGTTCGCCGGTGGCCACCGGGATGCCCAAAGCCAGCGCGACTTCCCGCACATCGCGCAGCGCGCGCAGATTCTCCGGCGGCACAGGCTCCTCTACCCAAGCGGGACGAAACTCCGCCAGATCGCGGATGATCTCAGTTGCCGTCACGGGATTGAAGCGGCCGTGCATCTCGATCAAAAGCTCGACATCCGGTCCCACGGCATCGTAGACCGCTTCCACCAGCGCCACTGACAGCAGTTTCTCTTCGCGCGTGAATTCGTAAAAGCCGCTGCCGAAGGGGTCGAACTTCAAGGCGCGATAGCCCTTGTTGATGACTTCTTTGGCGGCCGCGTGCCAGGCTTCTGGCTTGCGCTCGACACGATACCAGCCGTTGGCATAGGCTTTGATCTTGTCGCGCACCGCACCGCCCAGCAGGCGATAGACTGGCTGCCCCAGCGCCTTGCCCACAATATCCCAACAGGCGATCTCCAGCAGGGCGATGCCGGTCATGGCGATCTCGCCAGCGCGCCCGTAAGTCTCGCGCAGCATGCGGTAGGTCATATCCTCGGTGTTGAAGGGATCGCGGCCCAAGGCGAAATCCGGCACAGACTCGTTGAGGTAGCCGATGACCGGTCCGACGCCGCCGACGGGTCTCGCCTCCGCCCAGCCGACCAAGCCATCATCGGTTTCCACTTTGACGAACAGAAGATTGCGCCAGGGCGTACCCATCACCATCGTGCTGACATTGCTGATTTTCATTGCTCTCACTCCACTTCGGATGTTTAATTGGGGCGACTGACGGTCAGTGTTGAAGGGCTGTGTCTAAGCGACCCTGCGAGTCGCCCAAGGTTTGTTCCGAATCGCCCGTAATGATTAGCCGCAAACAAACGGTCACAGGACTGGAATACCCAGATCGGCCGCGCCAACCGCGCCCATGAGAGCCTCCGGCGCGTAACGTTTGATGATGTTCATCACCAGCGCCGCGCGATGCACGCGCTCCCGCGAGAGCTTGATGGCAATGTCTTCGAGGTGAATCCCGCTGGGATAGATATTGGGCGCGTTGCGCAAGCCCAGCTTCACATAGATCGGCGCCGCAATGCGGATGAGCTCCGGCGTTTCGTAATGCCTTACGAAACCGCCGAAATCGTCGGGCGCCTCCACATAAACATCCAGCGGCAAATCCACAACGGATCGGATGGCGGCGATTTGCGGCAGCGTCAGATCGGTCGGCACATTGTAGGTGCCGGCGCCCAGATCCTCGATCAACTTGACGGATATCGGATTGGCGGCGCCCAGCTGCACCGAAATCTTGACCACCAAGTCGGCGGGCAGCTCGCCGGCTTTTTTCAGCTCCTTGACCAGCCACAATTGCCCTTCATCAGCCACCAGCACCGAGCGCAAGCCCAGCTCGCAGCCGCGAATGACATCTTCTGTGGCAAAGACCAGGTCCTCCATGCCGCGAAGGCGCGCGCCCAGGTTCTTGCCGGCGCTGACGCGGACCTGAGCGCTGGTGCCCCAAGCCGCCCGCGGTCCAACAAACAGGCTGACTTCAATGCCTGCTTCGGCGCCTAGTCGGCACATCTCGCGGATTTCGTCATCAGTCAGCATCCAGATGCCGCTGCCTTGGGATACGCGATGGATGGTTATGCCATATTCGTCGGCGGCTTCCAGCACCGCAGCCAGCGCCTTCGGACCTTCGGTACTGGGGATTTCGATGCGGTATTGCGCGCCATCGGGGAAGCGCTTTTCCGTCGCGGGCAACTCGAACAGATCCCCGCGCGGGTAGTTCTGGCTTTGCAGGAAGTCGCGCGTGCGTTTCATGGTCGGTCCGCTTGAGCTATACTTTTACTATGCGGGCAGTCTAGCGTAAAACGCCGGCCTTAGCTACCGATCGTCCGCACTACATCATGATGTTAAGATTCAACAAATGTCTTGATTGGGATTTGAGTTCGCTGTATAGTCGAATTGAGTGATGGATTTTCTCAAAGGTAGAGCATGGCGGAAGAAAGCGTGAATTTAACGCAACGTGTGGAGGCTTTGGAGCAGATTTCGCATGCCCGCGTCGTCGAGCGCGTCGGACAGGTCGAACAGCGGGTTTCGCGCATAGAAAGCGCTCGTGAAGCGGAAGAACCGCATGTGGCTACAAAA
This sequence comes from Phototrophicaceae bacterium, assembly GCA_965232245.1. Classification (GTDB taxonomy): domain Bacteria; phylum Chloroflexota; class Anaerolineae; order Aggregatilineales; family Phototrophicaceae; genus UBA6055. The sequence continues at coordinate 783,377 of CBDDPG010000002.1, forward strand.
GCCGATATCGCGCGCTTGGAAACGCTGGTTGTCGAGACGCGGTCGGATATGCTGCGGCAGATGGGTGAAAATCAATCGGACCTGGAAGACAAAATCAACACGGTCAACACCGCGGGAGAAAAACGGCTGCGGCATTTTTTGATGTGGCTTGTCGGCACAGCGATTGCCCTTGCCGCTGTGATTATCGCGGCCGTCGCCTTTATTGTTTCTCAGTTGCCTTTGACATGAACGATCGCCCAAATGTAATCGTCTTCTTCACCGACCAGCAGCGCTGGGATACAACTGGTATCCACGGCAATCCGCTCGATCTGACGCCGAATTTCGACCGCATGGCGCGGCAGGGAACGGATGTGCATTATGCCTTTACCTGTCAACCGGTCTGCGGTCCGGCGCGAGCCTGCTTGCAAACCGGCCTCTACGCCACCGAAACCGGCTGCTACCGCAACGGCATCGCCTTGCCGCCAGACAGCGTGACCCTGGCGCACTGCTTCAACGACGCGGGTTACGACACGGCTTACATCGGCAAGTGGCATTTGGCGGACAGCGGAGAAGGACCCGTCCCGCCCGAGCAGCGCGGCGGCTATGACTATTGGCTGGCTTCCAACTTGCTGGAGTTCACGTCGGACGCCTATGACTTGCTGATGTATGACAGCGATGAACAGCCACAGAAGCTGCCCGGCTATCGCGTCGACGCGCAGACCGATGCCGCCATTCGCTATATAGACGAACATCAAGACAATCCCTTTTTCTTGTTTATGTCTTTCTTAGAGCCGCATCATCAAAACCACCGCGACGATTTTCCAGCGCCGCCGGGTTACGCCGGGCGCTATCGCGGACGCTGGACGCCGCCCGACCTGGCAGCGCTCGGCGGAACCGCGCAGGGTCAACTGGCTGGTTACTGCGGCATGGTCAAGCGCCTTGATGAGGCGCTGGGCAGATTGATTGACGCGCTCATCAGCCTTGACCAATTGGACAATACCATCATCCTCTTCACCTCGGATCATGGCTGTCATTTCCGGACGCGCAACGACGAATACAAACGCTCGCCGCATGAATCGTCAATCCGACTGCCGACAGCCTTCTATGGCGGTCCCTTCAACGGCGGCGGAAGACTTGCGGAATTGGTCAGCCTGGTGGATCTGCCGCCGACCTTGCTGGACGCGGCCGGTATTGACGCGCCGGCTCACATGCAGGGCCGCTCGATCCTGCCGCTGCTGCGGGGCGAAGATCTGGACTGGTCCCAAGAAGTCTTCGTGCAGATCAGCGAATCGCAGGTGGGCCGCGCCATCCGCAGCAAACGCTGGAAATACGCGGTAACAGCGCCGGAGAAAGACGGCTGGGACGACCCCGGCAGCGATAGCTATGTCGAATCCGAGCTTTATGACCTGCTGGCGGATCCCGAAGAATTGCGCAACCTGGCTGGTCAAGAGACGCACCGAGCGCTCTGCGATGTGCTGCGTTCTCGTCTCATCAAGCGCATGATCCTGGCGGGAGAAGATGAACCGGTCATTGAACCGGCCCCGCTGCAGCCAAGCACCGGGCAGCGACTCACCGTGGACGCGGAAGAATACTGGCTGTAGCAAGCGGTTATGTCTCGGCGTTCTCAAGTAAACCAAGAAAATAATAAGAAAATGTAAGATACGACAGATTGTGGTTTTGTTGCATTGCCCCGAGAGCGTCAGGAAAGCGCAAGTTTGACTTTGGCGAATTCGTGTATAATATCTGCGATAGGGCTAGATTGAACTAAGGGCTGTTCACGATGAAGCGATTCCATTTGCTGCTGCTTTTTGCGTTGCTGGTCCCGCCGCTGCTGGCTTCCGCGCAAGACGAAAATGTCTTGCTGCCCGCTGCTTTCCGCATGAATCGCTTCGGGACGGAATACCAGGGTTGGAACAACTGCGGTCCCGCGACCTTGACCAATGCCTTGGTTCACTTCGGCTATCAAGACGACCAAAACCGCGCCGCCAACTGGCTAAAACCCGATGGCGAAGACAAGAACGTCAGCCCCTGGCAGATGGTGGAATTCGTCAATACGCAGGTCCCGGAGCTGCCGGTTTACGGGCTGGTCCGCAGCGGCGGCAGCCTGGAGACGCTCAAAACGCTGATGGTGCAAGGCTTCCCCGTGCTCATCGAAAAAGGTTACGAACCCAGCGGATTTGACTGGATGGGGCACTATCTGCTCATAAGCGGTTACGATGATCAACTGGGTGAAGTCACCACCATGGACAGCTTCAAGGGTCCGAATACGCGCTACAGTTATGAGAGCGTCGACAAGTATTGGCAGCATTTCAATTACAGCTATATCGTCCTGTACACGGCGGACCGCGAAGGGGAGTTAATGGCTTTGCTAGGCGCGGACGCCGACGAATGGCAGAATCACATCAATAGCCTGGAAATGGCGCGCGCCGAAGCCATGGCAGACCCCGAAGACGCCCACGCCTGGTTTAATATGGGCAGCAATTTTGTCAACCTGGGCATGTTTGATGTGGCGGCGCAAGCCTACGATCAGGCGATTTCACTGGGCTTGCCTTGGCGCATGATGTGGTATCAGTTCGGACCGTATGAAGCCTATTACCGCACCGGGCGCTTCGACGACATGATCGCGATCGCGCGCCAGAACCAGAATGATGGCGGCGGTCATTTTGTCGAGGAGACCTGGTATTACCTGGGCATGGCGCGCGAGGGACGCGGCGAATACGACAAGGCGCTGCAAAACTACGATACCGCGCTGAGCTTCAACCCCAATTTCAGCCCGGCGCGGGCGGCGCAGGAGCGGCTGGCGGCGCAGGTTGGCGCTTAGCTCTTATTCATTCGCGGCCCGTGCGCATTGATGTCATTGATATATTTGCCGGCGACGATGACGCTCATGTAAACAGCCACGGCATTGCTTGCTATATTAGCCAGCGCATATATTGCGTATTCCCCGCCTAAAAGCAGCCCCTGCCCAATATTGGCGTAGTCATTCCCCCAGACCGTGATGGTAGCGACCAAGGCGACGCTCAACATCGCAAAGCGATAAAAAACGGGTTTATGAATTTCGCGGAAGCACAGCGCTGTAACCAGGGGAAGCGGCAGCGCGAGTACCAGTGCTGGTGTCAGGCTCCACAACGCGACGCTCAGAAACATGCCCAGCGCCTCGTTCCCGCTCATACATCCTTCTCTACAGATAAACAGAAGACTGCTTAGTCCGTGCGCGACGGTGAAGACCAGCGCGCTATAGATAAACATGCGCAAGGTCATTTTGAGCAGGGGAATCAGTCGCCACATGATAATCTACCTTTTGAACATCAGTTCCGCCGATTATACACCGTTGCGCCGGTTTTAGACAGTGACCGGCTGCAAATAAGCCTCGTTCACCGCGAATAACTCCTCCACCATCGACTGGATCTCCCGCAGCGAGCAGGCAGCCAAGGCGGACAATCGTGCGGATTCATGTCAATCTAGTGAAGGGCAAAGACCCTAAGCGGCTCCAGCCTGTATTGCCAGTTGTACGATCACGTTGATAATCGTGACAATAAGCGCTACAGTCAGTCCGATGCTCCAGCGCATCGACCTCAATTCTGACCGCAGGCTTTCGATATCGGCTTTTGTCGCCAAGTGCTGGTACGATGCCTCCAGCGCAGAAATACGTCCTTCGTGATTCAATGTCTGTTCGCTAGCCATTTGCGGACCTTCATCGTTGCAACTGTTTGACAGAATCAACTACATTCTATCGTATACAAGGCTGAGACTCAAGTTATGGATCTTCCTACGGTCAAGCAAAGGCCGGCTGCAAATAAGCCTCGTTCACAGCGAGGAGTTCATCCACCATCGACTGAATCTCCCGCAGCGAGCAGACCGCCGCCGATAGCGGCGAATAGGCCACCGCCTGGTAAATCAGACGCTTGTCGCCCTTGAGGATGCCCGCGACCGCCATCTCTTCAATCTGTGCATACAGGTTGGTCAGGGGCGCCACCGAAGCCGGCAGCGGACCGACCGCCACCGCTTCCAAGCCATCGCGCGACGCCCAGACCGGGACCTCGACGCAGGCATCGCGCGGCAAGTTGTCGACCAGTCCTTTGTTGGGCACATTGCCATTGAATTTGAAAGGTTGACCGCCTTCCATGGCGTTCATGATATAAGCGGCGTATTCGTGACCGCGCTCCAGGTCAATCTCGTCATCCGCGAACCAGGCGTGGATGTCATCGCGCCAATCCTGCTCGCGGCGGCGATATTCCTTCAAGATATAGGCGTGCTCGCCCGGGTTCCAGTTGGTGCCGTGGGTGGCGTATTTCTCGATCAAGTCGGGGCGCTTGCGGAACCACCAATTGTACTCGGAATTGTGCCCGCTGGATTCGGTCACATAGTAATCCAGCGCCAGGTACATTTCGTTGCGCACCTGTTCTTTGTTGTAAATGTCTTCGTCGGTCCTGATTGCGCGCTGGATCAAGGGGTAGGCGTCCGCGCCATTCCAGGTGTATTCGATGAACCAGGCGGTGTGGTTGATGCCGGCGCAAGTATAGCGGATTTCTTCATAGGGCGCGCCGATCCAATTCGCCAGCATCTTCGACGTGCCTTGCACGCTATGACAGAGCCCCGTCACCCTGATGTCCGTTTCGATATCCATTGCGCGGCAGAGCATGGCCATGGGGTTGGTGTAATTCAGCATCAGCGCCTTGGGGCAATAGCGCTCCATATCACGGGCGATATCGACCAATACGGGGATCGTGCGCAGCGAGCGGAAAATGCCGGCCACGCCGCGCGTATCGCCGACATTCATGTCGACGCCGTACTTCATGGGGATCTCGATATCGTGCCGCCAGACATCGGTCGAGCCGACCAAGATGGTGACGACCACATAATCGGCGCCGCGCAGCGCTTCGACGCGGTCCATGGTCGCGCTGACTTGGGCTGGGTATTCGCCAGCCTTGACGATGCGCTGGACGGCGCGCTTGGCGAAATCGAGGCGCTCGGCGTCGATATCCATCAAGGCGATTTCCGCGCCCGCGAGAGTGGGGAAGGTCAAGATGTCTTTGACGAGCTTGCGAGTGAAGCCGAAGCTTCCGGCGCCGATAAAGGTGATTTTTGGCATGGTTCGCTTCTCCATGATGATCGTGGATTGATTGAGGTCAATTGTAGACTGTATGCCTTCAATTCCCAATAGACCTGCGAACCCGGCAAGCTAATGCGCCGTGAATGAGACATTGCTGGTATGAATTTCATTCGATTGTGGAAAACCGCGGCTATTTGGTCGCCCCTGTTTAGCTCAATTGTTCTATTGTTTATGCGTTTCATCAAAGCAAAAACGAATGGACAAGGTTCAAGGAGAGGAAAATTGGATAAGAGCAAAACAGCCCCGCACAGGCTATTGCAATCGCGACGATTCTGGTCATCGATCTTCAGCATCATCACCTTGCTGATCGCCGCCAGCCGCCCCGAACTCGAAGAACACCTGGAAGTGCTGGCGCCGACCATCACGACAATCTGCGTCACCCTGGTCGGCGGCTATGCCATAGAAGACCGAGAACTCGCCAAGAATAGCGCAGCAGCCGCAAACGAGGCAAGCGAGGAACCCGACCATGCCTAAACAGGAAGAGCTAAAGCGGACGCTGGCGCGGATCGCCGAAGACAACAGCACCCTGCAAAATGCCATCGACGCGATTTTGCAGGGCATGCAAGACGCCGAAGATGTCCTGGAGAATTTGAAAAAGAACAGTCTCATTGTCTCCGCCGCCATCCAGAAGATCTCCAATGAGCAAAACGCCCTGGGTGGAAAAATAGATGTCGGCGCGGGATCCGGCGAATCCGACGTCGATAGCGCCCAAAGCGAGGCGCTGGGTCCGGTCAGCGTCCTGTCGACTAGCGAGAGTTTCGCTGACTTCGCGATTGCGGTCATCAGCGCCTGGCAGGGCAACAGCTGGGGCATCATCAAGCCCGACCCGCTGGAATACGGGATTTTCGGCTTCAAGGGCAAGCGGCTGCAGCAGGTCCTGGACGATTATTTCAGCCGCAGCGGGGAAAGCGCTCCGCAGCAGCCGCTTGCGCTAGCCTGGTACGCTGAGAAAGCCAGCGACCGACAGATGCGCGCCGCGCAGCTGCAAGCCGCGCGCGACTTCCTGCAGGCTGTCATCAAGCTGTCTATCGCGCCCCGGGGCATCCGTTCTGCATTGGGCAAGCTGATGATTATGGACGCCGCGGTTGATCACGGCTTGACTCATGGGATCCTTAAACGCACCGAGGTCAATCTGGACCTGGATGTTATCAAAGCCGACGGCCGCTACATCAAACCTTATCTGCCCAGCATCTACGATGACGAAGTTCTATACTGCCAGCGCTTCGCGCTAGAGCGGCGAAAAGAGCGCGAAGCGCAGTGGGCGGATATGCCTCGGCATATTCAGGAACGCTTGCGAGCGCGCTACGCCTGGTTTGAAAAGCTCAGCTATGAGCGGGACATGGACTTCGCCGGGCAAGCGGACGGCGTCGTCCATCTGAGCTCACTAGATATCGAGCTGCCACTGCCCAAAGCGCTATTGCGCGCGCTGCAAGAGAAGGCATCGGGACAGCAAGACAGCGCCGGGCAGCTAGCTTATGGATCGCCCGTCGACCCAAGCGCCCGCGCCGTTTTGCCGCCGGGTTGGCGCTCCGCGATTGATCACGGAGAAATCTACCAACATAGTCAATTCAAGGGCCAGACGCATACGGGTCTGGACATCAACCGCAGTGATGACGCCGATGAAGGTTTGCCCGTCTTTTCGGTTGCGGAGGGGCTGGTTGTCTTCGCGGGGGTGGGCGCCGGCGCCTGGGGAAACTTGGTTGTCATCCGACATCCGGACGGTATATGGTCGCGCTATGGGCATTTGAAGCGCATAGAAGCCAGCATCAAGAAAGGCGCAAAATGCAGCCGAGGAGCGCTGCTCGGCACTATCGGTCGCGGACAGCGGCAGCAGTTTAATGCCCATCTGCACTTTGATATGTGCAAGACCGCTCTGTGGGCTGGCAATCCCTCCTGGTGGTCGGCCAGCAATCCAGCCGAAATTGAAAAGCATTATGTCGATCCGGTCGCGTTCATCACGGAGAGAGGCTGGTGGAGGCGCTAAATCCTAAGCAAGGTTCCGGCTGATTCGACTTGATTTGACGCGCGAGCTGGGACCTGGTTGTGAACGAGCCAGCGGAAGTGGTAAAGTTTGGCATACGCTTTTGAGCAGGCGCATTTAACGGAGAGGGAGAAATCGAATGGTACGAGCAGGATTATCCAGTTTTTCCTTGCATTTGCCGGATGCCTTGGGGGATCCCTGGTTCGAATTGGACGCTGGCGGCAAAAGCGTCTCAGGATCTTACCGTGGGACGCCGACCCTCGATCTGCTGGACTTCCCGGCTGAAGTTGCCGCGCATGGCGTCAACTGCGTCGATCTCTGCATTCAGCATATCCCCAACATCGAGCCCGGCTACCTGGCTGAATTGCGTGCCGCATTCCAATCGGCGGGGGTGGAGCTGTATCAACTGCTGATTGATTTGGGCGAGGTCGCCAGTTCCGATCCCGACGAACGCAGCGCCAGCATCGCCCTGACCAAGCGCTGGATGGAGCTCGCCGCCGAACTGGGATCGACCGGCGTTCGTTATGTTCCAGGCGACAGCAAACCCACGTCGGAAACGATTCGCCAAAGCGGCGAAGCCTTCCGCGAACTGTACGATTATTGCGTCGAATGCGGCCTGGAGCCGGCTACCGAAAACTATAAAGTCTTCAACAAAGAAGCGGAGGACCTCTTGCAGGTGCTCGATATTGCCGAGCGCGACTACGGAGTGGTCGCCGATTTTGGCAACGCCAACGGTCCCAACAAGTACCAGATCTTGGAGAAGCTGATGCCGCGAGCCACCGCCATTCACCAGTGGGTGGCGATCGACGCCGACGGGATGCTCAATGTCAAGGATTCCCAGCGCTGCCTGAATATGGCGCGCGAGTGCGGCTTTGACGGACCTGTGATGCTCTTGGGCGGGCATCCCTATCAGCTTTACCGCGATACGCGCGAGCTGCGGGCGGCCGTCGACGAACTGCGCGGCGAAGTGCGCTCCGTCTTCGGTGACGATCTCCAGGCTTGAGGGTGGCAAGTTGGCGGCAGCCCTTGACCTGTCCGCGAACAAAATACCCGTGTAGCGGCTGACGCGCTGGACTATATTGCGGGTTTCTGCATCTTAAACGACTGGAGCGCCCGCGACCTGCAGTTTGACGAGATGGCTGTCGGGCTCGGTCCCGCCAAAGGCAAAGACGCCGCCTCTTCGCTCGGTCCCTGGTTGGTTACCACCGATGAAATGGCGCCCTATCTGCGTGATGGCAGGCTGCAGGTCAAGTGCGCGGTCAGGGTCAACGGCGATGTCTGGCTTGATGAAGGCGATGGCGGAGCTGCGTATCACAGTTGGGGAGATTTTGTCGAGCGCGCCTCCAAGGACAGTCGCATCGCGCCGGGGGACGTGCTGGGAAGCGGCACGGTTGCGGGCGGCTCTATCCCCGAGGCGATCGCATTAGGCATTGACACAGCCCGTTACCTGCAACCCGGTGATGTGGTGGAGATGGAAGTAGAGGGGATAGGTACGCTGCGTAACAGACTCGGCGCCAAGGAAAATGTCGATCCCAGTTATCGCTACAAGGCAAAAGAATAACGGCTCGGTATTTCCAAGAAAGTAATGATAATCTGAGATTACCGAGTTTTGTCCAGATTTTGCGCGACTCGCAGAGTCGCCCCTACCGCTTCGATTTTTTTGTTGGATTTACTGTGAAGAGCCACCCGGCGCAACAGACTTACGAAGGAAAACGAATCGATAAATCGTTCGACTACCGAATAGGGGGTATCAAATCAGGATGAACGCAGATGATATTGCCAGCGTTGCTTGTGTGGGCGGGGGAACGATTGGATTCTCCTGGGCGCTTTTGTTTGCTCAGCATGGCTTGAAGGTCAATGTATATGATATCTCGGATGAGGCGCTGAACTGGACGAAAAAAGAGTTGCGCAGCGCCTTTGCAACCCTTGTTGAAGCCGGGCTGATGACCGAAGAAGAAGTGGCGACCGCTCTGGACCGGATCAGGACCACAACTGACTTGGCAATGGCGGTGAAAGATGTGGACTTCGTACAGGAGTCGGGGCCCGAGCGCTATCGCATCAAGCGGGAGATCTATCGGCAGCTGGACCAGCTCACTCGTCCGGAGGTCGCGCTGGCCTCCAGTTCATCCGCCATGCTGATGACGGAGATCCAGAAGGCGACGACGCATCCCGAACGTTGTGTGGTGGCGCATCCTTATAACCCGCCGCACATCGTGCCTGCGGTGGAGATCGTGCCGGGCGAAATGACCTCAGCCGAGACTGTGGCGCTGGCGCGGGACTTCATGGCGAGAATGGGCAGAGTGCCGGTGGTGGCTCGCAAAGAATGCCGGGGCCATATCGTCAATCACATGCAGGCTGTGCTTTACCGCGAGGCTAAATGGCTGGTAGGCAATGGGGTTGCCACAGCGGCGGAAATCGATCTCGCCTTCAGAACGGGTCCGGGTTTGCGCCTGGCGCTGATGGGTCCCTTTATGGTCGGCATGTTTACCAGCCCTGGCGGTTTGGAAGATACTATGGTCCTCGGCAAACTCGATCATAGCAAAGAAGATGACATCCCCTCGCGCGTTGAGCGCGAGGCGCCGCCGCGCAGCCCGGAAACCGATCTCGATTGGGCAAAGATCTGCGTCGCGCAAATGGAAGCGGAATTGGCGGATACAGATATGGAACAACTGAAAAAGTGGCGCGATGCCAAATTGCTGCAGATTCTCGATGTGATTGCCTCGGATTAGTCTAATGCGCTAAAGAAGTATGGAGCGTCCTTGGAAAGCTTGACAAAACAGAAACTTGAAGTCTTCGAGTCCGGTAATGCCGACAGCTGCCTGACCGCGCCTGTCGAGCGCGAAATGACCATCCGCGATTTGCTGACCCACACAGCCGGCTTGACCTATGACCATATACACGCGCATCCTATCGACGCCATATATCGGAACCGCGGCTTCTTCGGGGAAAACATGACGCTGAGTGACTTGGTCGGCCATCTCTGCCAGCTCTGCCAGCTCCCTCTGCTGTTTTCGCCCGGGACTCAAATGACGCGATCGTACGACACGTCGTTGCCGAGCTTACATTAAACTCGTCGCTGATCTCACAGTCGACAGCTTCCCTATCAGTTTGGCTATCCGTATTTTGTGGTGGCGAATTAGCCAGATTCCGTCTGCAGATCTAGAAACTCTTGCCAGCCATAATAAGCGCCGACTCCATTGTCGTCGACATATCCGATGCGGCACTCGCGCAACTCTTCGTCAGATAGCTGTTGCTCGACTATCTGTATGAAAGTGTCGCGGTCAGGCGATGCGATATTAGTAGGGACGATGTCAATATATCGTCGCTCCACTAACTTGCCATAACTGTATCCACTTATCTGTTTTCCACCGGGTTGGAAGAGTACGAATTGTTTTCTCATCGGCTATTTCTACCTTCGTGCCAGTCTTGCACATAGGACCAAAACCTGGTTGGAGAAAAGAACAACTCAAAGCTATCGTCCACGTTACAGTGTACACGATAAAGATCGCCACTGACACTTTTCTCTATCACGGGAATAAAAGCGATTCTTTCTACTGATGCTCTAGCTTTGGTCCTGCCGTTCATTTCTTGTAGTCTATCAAGTCTTAGCCCATGATCAATCCAATTCCGGATCGCTTTGGCAATGCAAAATAAATCCCAGCCCAAAACAGTCGCATCCATGTTTGCAAATCGCGCAACCTTGGCGAAGCCATCAGCAAAGCGATCAGCGCTCGTCTCCCCCTCCCCTATCATTTCAAATAGGTTGGAGACGATAAGCGTTAACGCAAATGCGTGCGCTTCGTCATCCGCTTGATACAACAGGTTGCCCGAATAGACCGCCATGTTAATCGCGGTCTCTCTGTCGAATTGCATAGCATCGGCTTGCATCGTTGTGTCCTTCTAGATCACAAGCATGTTATCCGTCATCCGCTTACAGTATCAAGCCCTCCAGCCGATCCACCAAGCCTTCCAGAACCTTGAAGGTCTCCTCGACCGCCTTTGGCGTCGACATGTCCACGCCAGCGTCGCGCAGCGCATTGATGGGATAATCGGCGTTGCCAGCGCGCAAGAATGCCAGGTAGCGCTCGACAGCCTCATGCTCGTCGCCCGCCAGGATCGCGTTGGCAAGGGCATGCGCTGCCGAGATGCCGGTGGCGTATTGGAAGGTGTAGAAGGGCTCGTACAGATGGCCGAATTGCGCCCAAGTGCAACCGCTGCGGCGCGGATCATCGGTCATGGTCTCGCCATAACCTTCGGCGTAAAAGCCCGACATGATTTCGTTGAGCATGTCCGGCGTCAGCGCTTCGTCATTTTCCATGCGCGCGTGCACTTCAAATTCGAAGCGCGCCAGCGTGGGCATGATAAAGAAGTAGCGGTGGATGTTGTCCATCGCCTCTTGGATCAGCGCCAACTGGAATTCGCGCTCGCTGTTATTGGCGAAGAGATGCGCGCGCACCAGCGCCTGATTGAAATTGGAGGCGACTTCGGCGACGAACATGGAATAGTTGCTGTAATGAAAAGGCTGATGCGCGCGCGTATAGTGGCTGTGCATGGAATGGCCCAGCTCGTGCGCCAGTGTGCCCATCGAGCTCAAATTGCCGTCGAAGCTCATCATGATAAAGGGATGGCTGTCGTAGGTCCCGTAGGAAAAGGCGCCCTCGGACTTGCCGTCGTTGATGGCGTAATCCACCCAGCGCTGCTCCAGGCAACCGCGCCGCAATGTCCCCACATAATCTTCGCCGAGTGGCGCCATGCCGGCTGAGATCATGTCGACAGCATCCGCAAAGGACAGTTCAGGGTCCTCGGTCGTCAGCGGCGCCCACAGATCGTAGGCATGGATCGTCTCGTAGCCAAGCGCCCGCCGCCGCACATCCCAATAGCGATGCCAGGTGGGAATATGCCTTTTGTAGGTATCGATTAGATTATGGAAGACCTCGACCGGGATCTTGTTCGGGCTCAGTTTGGAGTGCAGGACGCTGTCATAGCCGCGCAGACGCGCCATGACCACGTTGCGCTTGACCGATGCCAGATAGGTCGTCGCCAGCGTATTGTTGAACTTCAGGAAGCTGTCCGCATAGTTGTTCCAGGCGGTCTTGCGTACTTCGCGGTCGCTGTCCGCGAGCAATTTGTCGCGCGTGCTCTGCACCAGCGGCAGTTCATCCCCCGCGCTGTCGACGGCGGCGGCGAAGGTCATATCCATATCGGTCAGCGCGCCGCGGATGCCTTCAATGCGACCCAAGGGATCGGAGAGCAAACCCAGCGCCGCCTCCACCTCGGTCGAGAGCACATGCTTCTTCGCGCGCAGGAGATCGTCGATGCTATGGCGATAAGTCTTAAGCTCCTCGTGTTCTTCGATCCAGCTTAGCAGCGTCGCCTCGTCCATCGCCAGCAGCTCGGGATTTTCGAAGGACGCGGCTGAGATATATTGCCCCGCCAGCCCTTGCGCCTGGCCGACCATGCCCTTGATCTCTTCGTGCTTGCCGTCGCAGGCTTGCCACATCACCGGGTACATGTAGAGCGTCCAGACGCGGCGCGCCACCGCGGCCTTGAAGTCGAACCATTCCGCCAGCCGCGCCGGGCTGTCGGACAGGCCCCCCTTGAAAGCCTGAATGTCGCCGATTAGAGTGACGACGGCTTTATATTCCTCGCGCCAGGCGTCGAAGGAGGGGAAGACGGACTCGTGATTCCAGGTGGCATCGACGGGAACTTCGGAACGTGTGGGGACTGTGGTCATGGGTATGTCCTTTTTGGTTGGAGTTGTGTATATGGAAGTGCTGCGATTCTACCGCAGCGTACATTGCCGTAAAAGGAAAAATCAAGAATAATGAAAGTTCTTAAGGTGCATTCGAAACTTATCTGCAATGAACAAGAATCCACTCCCCCGCCTGGATAAAGCGCCAGCAATCAGAGAGAAATTGCTCTCATATTGTCGACTGCAACCGGGCGAGATTTGGGAAGACGAAGTCCGTGGTCATCGTGTCGGCTGTATTGACGCGACAGATTCAAAGGCGATTGCTGATCTGATGGGTAATGAATCCGCTACGCTGGCGATACATGACCCGCCATACAATGTTGCTGCTTTTGAGATTCAGCGCGTCTCAGAATTTATCGCCTGGTGCAACAGATGGATATCAATAAGTCACAGCGCTATGTCAGCGGATTCAGCTCTCTACGTATGGATTGGAGCAGATCAAAATAATGGATTCCAGCCTCTGCCCGAGTTTATGATTATGATGCGCGATGTACCATTTGAACCGCGAAGTTTTATCACTATGAGGAATCAAAGAGGATACGGTACGCAAAATAACTGGATGGCTGTACGGCAAGAACTACTCTATTACACTAAAGGTTCGCCAAAGTTCACAGTTTCCTATACAGATATTCCAAAGGTCCTGCGCGGTTACTACAAAACTGTAAAAGGCGAGAAGACAGAAAACATTCAGCGGAGCAAATCTGAAAACATCCGCGCCAGCAACGTCTGGGTTGACATTCAACAAGTGTTTTATCGTATGGAAGAAAATGTTTCTGGATGCTATGCGCAGAAGCCTTTGAAAAGTATTGAACGCATTATTGGTTCAAGCTCGGATTCGAACGATATCGTTATTGACTTCTTTTCGCACTCAGGCACAACTTTATTGGCTTCGGAGATGCATAACAGAAGGTGCTTTACTGTGGACGTCGATCCTGTATTTGCTGAAATCACAATTCGGCGATTGGAACATTTTCGTAAAACAAGACGTACTGGCTGGCAAAATGGAAATCCATTTGAACTGGATTCAATAGAGATTGAAGCGGAACAGGATATAGCGGAAGTGGGGGAAGTATCATCTGAAGACTTGTTGCTTGTGCAAAAGGAATTGTTGTGAGTCAATATGGAACATCTTGAGGAAGAATTAGACGCGTTATTGTCAGAATTGCCGAACGAAGAAGAATTCAGAATAAAGCTGCATTCACTTGTATCGGTTTACCCATTCAACGACTATGAGTTTATCATTTCCACTCTTATTGGAATGGATGTACTGTCATTGGATGAATACTACGGGATCCGCGATCGTTATATGGAACGAAACTACTTTCTTTACGTCTTTGAAATTGGCGTTCCTCGCAAGTTTGGAGAGTCTTGGGCTCAAGGTCAACTAAAATCGCTCGTGCCTGTTTTGGAAAAGCCATCAAAGAGTACTGACCCGGATTACTCAGGGCAATATGATTTCTACTTTGAAGGCATTCGTATTGAAGTGAAAGCCTCTCGAGCGGTTGATGCAGATTCAGAAGAACCACTTTATGTAAAGGCTTTAGCATCTGATTCTCAAAAGAGATTCTGGATGAACTTCCAGCAAATAAAGCCCGATCTATGTGATGTATTCGTATGGGTTGCGGTGTGGAGAGATGTTATTCGTTATTGGATTTTGTCGTCCCATGAAGTCAAAACCAACGAACATTATTCTAAAGGACAGCATCGCGGCAATGTAGGCGAGGGGCAACTTCACGTCCGGGATGACAATATAGGAGATTTCGACAGATACGAAGTTCCGCCTAACAACCTGGCGAATGGAATACGGTCAGCATACGCCAGGTTGCCCAGCTAAAACCCTACTTCACCCGCCAATCGAAGTCCATCAAATACTGCGCGCGGCTGGTCATCATTTCAACATTCTCCACCAGATACTTCGCCAGCGCCGCGGGATTCTGCTCCGCCAGCTCCACGCCGATGGGCTTGCCTTTCTCGCGTATCAGGACAGCCGACGCCGCTTCCGACAGATTGGCCAACTGACGCGCTTTGTCAATCGCCCTGTGCAGGTCGCCCAGTTCGTCCACCAAGCCGTTTTCCAGAGCCTGCTGCCCGGTCCAGACGCGGCCGCCGCCAATCCCGTCAATCTCGGCCGCGGTCATGTCGCGGCTGTCCGCCACACGCTCTAGGAACTGTTGATAAATATGCTCGACGCTGTCGCGCATCAGCTCGCGCTGGGCGTCGCTGAAAGGGCTTTCGCCCGCGACCAGATCGGCATTGTCGCCGCGCAGGTAGGAGACGGCGTTGAAGCGCAGCTTTCGCAGCAGCTCGCTATTGACCAGCTTGCCCATGATGACGCCGATCGAACCCGTGATGGTCCCGGGTTGCGCCACGATCCAGTGCGCCGGCGTAGCGATATAATAGCCGCCGGAAGCCGCCACGCCGCCCATGCAGACGACGAGCGGGCGCGTTTTGGCGAACTCCCCCAGCGCCGAAGCCATGGACTCCGATGCTGTCGCCGAGCCGCCGCCGCTGTCGATATACAAGACCAGCGCGCCGCAAGCCGGGTCTTTCATCAAGTTGCGCGCTTGTTGATTAAGCGTGATATCGCCCAGGCGCTCGCCGCCAACAAAGGGTATTGGAACCGGCACATCGCTCGGCGGCGTGGCGCTTTCTCCGTCTACGATCATGCCGCCGGCATACAGGAGCGCGACATATTTTCCGCCGAAATCGCGCAGGGGCAGATAGAGCTGGCTGTCCGCCTCTTCCCACATGGTAATCTTGCTGACGCCCAGGTATTCAGCCAGCGCTTCTTCGCTCATGACGCCATCGACATAACCCTTTTCCAGAGCCTCTTCGGTGATGTGAACGGCTTGATCGATCATGGCTTTCACCGCAGGCGGCTTCATCTTGCGCGTGGCGGCGATGCCGTCGACGATCATCTCGTAGATCGAATCGAGCAGCCAGTTGGTCTGTTCGCGCCCTTCCGGCGATGGTTCACTGCGCATGAGGCTATCAGCCGCGCCCTTATATGGCGAAATCGCGATAGCGTCAAATTGCAGCCCGGCCGCCGCCATTCCCTCTTTCAAGAAAACTTGCTGGCTGAAGAGCCCGCTAGTTTCTAACATGCCGCCGGGCGGCAGCAGAATCTCGTCGCAAGCGCTAGCGACATAATAGTCCAAGGTGCGATAGCCCGGCGCGTAACTCAGAGCGCGCTTGCCTTTGTCGCGCAGGCGCAGGATGGCGTCGCGCATTGTCTGCAAGTCGGCTGTGCTGGCGGAAAACCCGCGGAAATACAAGATCACCCCCAAGGGTCGCGGGTCGTCGGCGATGCGGTCCAAGGCCGCGACGAACTCCAGCAAGCTCATCGGCGCTGGACCCAGGAGCTGCTGCTGGACGAAGTTGCGCTTGCTCGGGATTGGCGCGAAGGCCGGCGGCACTTTGATCATGACGTAATCAATTGCCTTGACACGCCCCCGCTGCATGTTGAGCAGGTTGGCGCTGAGTTGCTGGAAGATGCGCGTGGTCTTGGACATGGTTGCCCCTATTCTCGTAGCCCCTTGCCTAATCACGAAGGAAGGGGAGATAAGTCTCTATTGCTCTGGTACGTATGCGCTGCCGTTAATGTCGCAGCTTTCGCCTGGCGGACACGGTCGGCGCAATCTGAGCCTTAACTGACTTCGAGGCTGCCGCCGTGCTTTGGCAAGTCGTTGCGAGCCGCGCGAAACATGATATGCTAGGGGTACGAGGAAGGCAAGGTAGCTTATAGATGACCATGCAAGAGCGACTGCTTGATGTTGATGCCGTCAGCGAGTTGATGCGGCAGCCCGAATTCGCGGATAAACGCTTCTATCTGATTAGTGGAGTAATGTATGAAATGTCGCCGGTGAAGAGACGGCATAGCAAGCTTGCGGTCATCATCAGTAGTATGCTTTTGAGCGTTGTCGATGAACGGCGCCTGGGCGAAGTCCACACCGAAATCGGCTGTTACCCGCATGGCGACCGCCGCACACTGCTCGCGCCAGATGTCGCCTACTTCAGCCATGCGAGCTTGAGCCAGCAACCAGAAGATGAATTCCTTTCTGTCATGCCTGATTTGGCCATAGAAATCGCCTCGCCCTCCGACTCGCTAAAGCAACTCCGCGAAAAAGCGCAAATCTACCTGGACAATGGCGCGACCTTGGTTTGGATCGTCCTGCCTGAAGAAAAGGGCGTCGATGTCTGCCGTTCTGTCGCCGGCTCGCGACTTGATATTGAGTTTGTTGGACAAGCGGGCAAGTTGTCCGGCGAGGACGTCGTGCCCGGCTTTGAGCTGGAAATGACGCGCTTGTTCCCGCTGGAAGCCCGCAGCTAGCAACCCTCGCTTAGCGATCCCGCTGTCTTAAATCCGATCACCCTGGCTTTGAATATGCGCGATCGTCGTCGCGATGCCCTCATCCAGCGGCGTTTCGTAGATCTTATCAAAGCTCGTCCGCAGCTTGCTGTCGTCAAAGCGGGCTGGGAAGGGCAACGGATTGCCCCTTATCTCATCTCAAGGGAAAAGGATGGTTCGACGCTTTATTCCTCTGGTATGTATTTGATGTTGCCGTAGTCGCGGTTGCCGTTTTACTCGGCTTGTGCTGACCCGCGCGGGCACGAGATTTAGCGAGGCTGACCGCAGATATGATATGCTAGGGCTACGTGGAAGACAAGGCGCGGACAATATGGTCATCCAGCAGCAACTGCACAGTATCGACACTGTTTGGGAACTGGCGATAGCTCCAGAAAATGACAGCAAACGCTACTATTTGATCAACGGAGAACTCTTCGAGATGTCACCCGTCAACCGACAGCATGCGAATATTGCATCGCTTCTGATTTATTACCTACAGGGATATGTCTTGGAAAATGACCTTGGCGAAGTGCATACGGAGGCTGGTTATCACCCGACAGAGGACCGTTACACGCTGCTCGCTCCCGATGTCTCATTCATTAGTCATGCCCGCGTGAGCCAGCAGCCGCAGGATAAATTCATCGCGCTCATGCCGGACCTGGCAGTGGAAGTCGTCTCGCCTTCCAATTCGATCCGGCAGATTCGCAGAAAAGCCGCGATTTATCTGAACAATGGCGCAAGCCTGGTATGGATCGTCCTGCCTGAAGAAAAAGGCGTCGACGTCTGCCGTTCTGTCGCCGGCTCGCGACTTGATATTGAGTTCGTTGGACAAGCGGGCAAGTTGTCCGGCGAGGGCGTCTTGCCCGGCTTTGAGCTGGAAATGACGCGCTTGTTCCCGCTGGAAGCCCGCAGCTAGCAACCCTCGCTTAGCGATCGCGCTGTCTTAAATCCGATCACCCAGGCTTTGAATATGCGCGATCGTCGTCGCGATGCCCTCATCCAGCGGCGTTTCGTAGATCGCATCAAAGCTCGCTCGCAGCTCGCTGTCGTCAAAGCCGGCCGGGAAGGGCAGCGGATTGTCCGCAACCTCAATATTCGCGCCTGGCAAGATGCCCTTTGCGATGTCGACGAACTGCCGCACGGTCGCCGGTTTTTGGCCCAGGTTGAAGCCATAAGCGCCGTTCAAGGGCTGCTCGGCGGCTAGGATGAATTGCCGCGCGACATCCGACGCCAGCTGAAACTGCATCGTGCCGCTGAAGCCGACCTGGTAGGGCTCGCCCTTAACGGCGGCTGCCAGGGCATGGGTCGGTTCGCTGGTCATGCCTTGGTCGCGCCCGACGCCGTAAACTGTGTAAGGGCGCAGCCAGGTGCTGGTAATGCCCTGATCATAAAAATAGACCTTGGCGGTCTGTTCGTTGCACACTTTGTATCCGCCGTAAAGCGTGCGCGGATGCTGTGGCGCGTCGTTGGGGATCAGCCCGGGCGGGAACTCCGACGGCGGTCCATAGACGCCGATCGACGAGGCGAATGCCAGGTGGCCCAAGCCATTTTCCCGCGCCGCCTCGAATATATTGACCGTGCCGGTCACGTTTACCTGCGCGCCCAGGACTGGATTGGCGCGACAGAATGGCACCTGCAAGGCAGCGAGATGTATGACATGCGTGACGCCATGTTCGGCGAATACCGCTTTCAAACTATCCGTGTCGCGCAGGTCGCCCCGCACAAAAGTGATCTCGCGCTGTTCCTCGGCGCTCATCAACCAGTTCAGCCGATGCCGGTCGGTACTTTGATCAAAATTGACGGCTTTCTTGCCGGCGCGGCGCAGGTGATAGAGCGCCCAAGCGCCGATGCAGCCCATGCCGCCGGTGACGAGATAGGTATCCGCCATGATTATGCCTCGACCATACGATTGGCTAGCTTGCCCAGCCCTTGCACTTCCACGACATATTCATCGCCGGGCTGCATCCATACCTTCGGATCCATGCCCAGGATCACGCCTTCGGGCGTGCCTGTGCTGATGATATCGCCCGGGCAAAGCGTCATGACCTTGCTGGCGAAGGCGATGATCTCGGCCACGCTGAAGATCATATCGGCTGTATTGCTGTTTTGCCGCAATTCGCCATTCATCCAGCCTTTAATCGACAGGTTTTGCGGGTCGGCTATCTCGTCCGCGGTCAGGACATAAGGACCGACCGGCAAGAAACTGTCCAGCGTTTTGCCCAGCAGCCATTGACCGCAGAGCATCTGCAGGCGCCGTTCGCTGAGGTCGTTCATATTGCAGTAGCCGAGCACATGGTCCAGCGCCTCAGCTTCGCTGACGTTGCGCGCGGTCTTGCCGATGACGACGCCCAATTCCGATTCGTAGTCGACGGTCTGCCAATCCGCTTGCATCGGCACATCCTCGTTGTGCGCAGCCAGCGCATTGTTGAACTTGCTGAACAAGACGGGGTTCTCCGGCGGGTCCATACCCCCTTCAGCCGCGTGCTTGGCATAGTTCAAGCCGACGCAAATGATCTTGCCAGGGTTGGGGACGGTCGGCGCATAAGTCAAATCGGCTTCGTCGAGGTATAGGGCGTCGTCCTGGACCTGGCTTAACAGATCCGCCAGCGCCGGCAATGCAGACAGCCCCTGGGAATAAACCGCATCCGGACTGGCTGGGCAATCGACGCCCGTGGCGGCGACAGCCGCCGCCACATCCAGGACGCCTTGGTCGGCTTTGATTCCCAATTTGACGCCGCCGCCAGCTTTATATGTAATCAGAATCATTGTCGTCCTTCTTATTCTCCATGTGGTTATCGTGATGATTGTAGCGTTTTGCCCGGCATTGGCGCAGGGTAAATCGTGGAGAACCGGGCAACCGCAAGGAATTTCCCGTAATCTCTTAGGGGCGGTCTGACGCGCCAGTAGAAAAAAGACAAGATGAAGGTTCGATAATAATTCGCTAAATTATCACGTTTCCCGCAAATGTTATGCTATGTTGGGCTAGGACGTTTCAGAAATTTTGCGCGGGATTCTTGTGGCAGGGAATGGCTGGATACCAAGTGCCACAGGAATCGCAAAGCCTATCGAAGACCGTCACAGCCTCCAAGGTCAGTATAGCCTGCTGCGGAAGATCTCGAAAAGTTTCTCAAGCGGTCGGCCTGCCCCCATAGTGGAAAGGAGAACATTGTGGTGGCGGCATGTACCGATTCTGATTCGCAAGCCAATCAATCTGCAAGCGCGGCTTGCTTCGCTGTGAGAAGAGTGAATTTCATAAAGGTCCGTCCGCCGATCATGACGGGCTGGTCGAAAATTTACGTTTTATCCTTCATGCGCTGATTGCTGGCTTTCCGCCTTCAATCGTTCTTTTTCTTCCTCGTACCAGCTCTGGCGCTCTTCATCGAATTTGAGCACGCGGAAGTATTCGGCATAACCAGCGCCGACCATCTCGCCAGCAAGGCGATTTGACTCGGTCAGCCACTTCTTGGCGCCATCTTCAAAGTCCTCTCCCGCGCCAATCTGCGAGGCATGCGCGCCCAAAGCCGCCATTTTCAGTTCAATGACGCTGCTGATGTCATGGTAATGCGTCGGCTCTTGCGTGAGATTCAAATACAGTTCGCCGATCTTGTGCGGTTCGCAGCCTTCCGCCAGCAGCTCCGGGAAGATGGGCCGCGTCTCGGCGCTGGGGAAGGCGGCATAGAGCGTCGCTTCGCCGGCGGCGCGGTGATCAGGGTGGTTGATATAACTGCTGTGGGCGAAGACAGTGGTCGGATCCTGACAGACGACGCGGTAGGGCTTGGTCTGGCGGATGACGCGCGTGATATCCCGGCGCAAGTCCAGCGTCGGCTGCAATACGCCATCGGGGTAATCGAGGAAGCGCACATCGGCAACGCCCACGATAGACGCGGCTTTTAATTGTTCTTCCCGCCGCGTTTCGACGAGAGCCGACCTGCCCACAGCCGGGTCGTTGCTGCCGGAACCGCCATCGGTGATGATGACATAGGTCGCTGTCGCGCCTTCTTCGCGGATCCAGCGCGCGACGCTGCCCGCCACGCCAAATTCGATATCGTCGTGATGGGCGGCCGTTACTACAATGTGATAAGGTTCGCCGCGCTGCGGTATCGCTTGCAATTTCTCGTAATCAACAGCCATGCCTTGTCCTTGGTTGTGGCTCCAATTTGATTCGGACACTTGATGCGCTCTGCGACCGTGTATCTTACGGTACGACGGTCCTATGGTGAAGAGCGCGTTATGTTCTGGTATCATAAGATAGAGGCAACGGCGTTACCATAAGAAGAACACAAGGCAAATGATCTGTTGGTCAAGACAGTTGACACACCGCAAAATGACGAGCCTGTTGATGGAAATCACGCGCTGTCGATCTAGATCTGTTTGATGCGATATTTGGCGAACCGAGTGACGAAGAGATAGCGCAGACATTGCGGCAGGCAGAAGCGGATTTTCAGGCGGGAAAATATCATCCTGCCAGCAAGGCGTCGGGTATCTGCAAAGAAGATGATGAGCCTTGGCGTCCACCTGCCAAGCAGGAGATTCTGGAAGGTATAAGAATGGGATTTATGAACGTCTTGGCGGGGGACTTCCTTTCCTGTGAGGAGTTCTTCGGCCAACTCAAAGAATAAACTCAATTGTGATGCCCATCAAATTCGTCTGTTGGATTTGCATTACTTGATTGGCATTACTTGAGTTGCCTCGATAGCCCGGTCGTCCAAATTGCTTACAATCTACATTCTCAAGTACCGCTAGCAGGTTTATCATTGCCGCCAGCATTGAGGAAGGTTTGAGTTAATGCCGCGTAAGCAGCGCCTGTTGTGGTCGGTTTGCATCGGTCACTTGACCAACGATGTCTTCACTTCAATGGTGCCGGTCGTGCTCACATTTTTGGCGGCTGGCATGCTGCCGATGAGCAACGCGCAGATCGGTCTGGCGGTCAGCTTGTCGCAGCTCTTCGGCGCTTTCACGCAGCCCTTCTTCGGCATCCTGGCCGATCGCAGCGGCGGACGTTGGATCGGCTCCTTGGGCTTGGCTTTCCACGTTTGCATGTTCACGATCTCGATCCTGCTGGCGGCATTGACGCGGCAGTACTGGCTGATGTTCGTCCCCTTGGTGATCGCCACCGTTGGCAGCGGCGCCTTGCATCCTGTGGGCGCATTGCATGCGGCTGAATCTGTGCCGCGCCGCTCCGCCTTCAACATGGCGCTCTTCTTCTTGATGGGTCAGACCGGTCTGGCGCTGGGACCAGCCATCGCCGGCATCTTGTTGGATCTGGCCAACCCCGACTTGCTGGGCAGGCTGGGTCAAACGGTCGGCTTAAGCTATTTTGGGCTCCAGGACAATCTGAAGCCCATCATCGTGCTGGGCATCGCCGCAATCCCCGGCGTTCTGCTGATGTCGACCAGCATTCCCAAGCGCCATGAACATCATCAACAGCGCAAACAGCGCGAAGAGGACCCTAGCAACGGCAAAAACCAGCATTTTCCCGTGCTGGCTTTTATTATTCTTGGGCTCATCGTCGTGCTGCGCGGCTTGGGTCAGCAAGGGTCGGTCTCCTTCGTGCCGGTTCTTTTTGAACAGAAAGGTTGGGATCCCGCCGCCTACGGCACAATCACCACTGCCTACTGGATCGCCTCCGCCATATCCGGTCTGGTTTTTGGCCGGCTGGCTGATCGCTTTGACCGGCGCAAAGTCATGATGCTGAGCATGTTGAGTTCGGCGCCGGCCTTTTACCTGCTGCCCGCCTACGAGGGTCCTGTCGCCTTCTTGCTTGCGATCGCCGCTGGCGGATTGTCCGGGGGCGCGCACAGCCTGATTGTGGTGCTGGCGCAGGACCTGATCCCGATGCGCAAGGGCTTCGCCTCGGGCGCGATCCTGGGTTTCATTTTCGGCACTGGCGCTATCGGCACGCTGATCATTGGCGCTGTCTCGGACTACATTGGTTTGGCGACCACCTTCCAGATCGTCGCGCTCATCATCGCCATTGCGGGGGTCCTCAGCATGTTGCTGCCGCGCCAGACGAAAAACGCTTGAACTCCCCTGACATGCCGTCTGACAGGAGAGCCATGCCCAAGCTGCACTATATCTCGCTGATGCGCCTGCCCACGGAAAGGGCGCACGGGTTGCAGATTATGCAAAACTGCGAGGCTTTTGCCGCCGCCGGCTATGACGTCACTTTGTGGGCTTCCCGCCGCTGGAACACCCGGGAGATGCGGCGAATCAGGGACCCATACGCCTATTATGGCGTCGGGCGTAACTTCAAGATTCGTCGCTTGCCCTGCCTTGATCTCTTCCCGCTTTTCCCGCCGGAAAGCGCCGGCGCGCGCTTCGCCTTTTACCTGCTGGCGCTGTCCTACGCGCTGATGATGATGATCGCGCTGCCCTTTGTCCGCGCCGATGTCTTCTATAGCCGCGATGAGATATTGCTGGCTCTGCTGTCCTGGATCAAAGCAAAGCCTTCGCTGGCTTACGAAGCGCATCTCTTCCCGTCATCAGGACGCGGCGCGGCTTTGCAGCGCTATGTCTGCCAGCGCGTCGGGAGCCTTGTCGCGATTACGCCGCAACTGCGCGCCGATCTCGTCGAAATGCGTAACGCGGACCCCAGGCGCAGCATCAGCGCGCAGGACGGCATCCAAGGCGCGCGCTTCGACGCGCTGCCGGATACCTCCCAGGCCCGCCGAAAAATCGGCTGGGACGAAAAGGCTTTCATCGTCGGTTACGTCGGCAGTTTGAAAATGATTGGCATGGACAAGGGCGTTGGCACGCTGCTGAGCGCGGTGGCGCAGGTCGAGGGGGCGCATCTGGCGCTGGTGGGCGGGGCGACCGCCGACGCCAATGCGCTATTGCGGCAATGGATCGAATTGGGACTGCCGGAAGAACGCTTCTTATATGTCGGGAGGATACCGCCGGGCGATGTGCCCATGTACCTGCGCGCCTGCGATGTTTGCGCGATGCCCCATCCGGCGACAGCGCAATTCGCGCGCTATACTTCCCCCCTCAAACTGTTCGAGTACATGGCGGCGGCTTGCGCCATCGTCGCCTCGGATCTGCCCGGTTGGTCCGATGTACTGCAGAATGGCGAAACAGCCCTGCTCGTCCCGCCGGATGATATTGCCGCTTGGTCAGCGGCCATCTACGCATTAAAAGAAGATGCGGAATTGCGGCGGCAACTGGGCGATGCTGCGCGAGAGCAGGCGCTGGCGAATTACACTTGGGCAATTCGCGCGCGACGAATCCTCGCTCACCTAGAAGCGGGTTTCGCTTAACCGGATTCGCCGAGGTCCCGTTGCGTCAATCCTTCGATGGCTTTTTCCGCTGAGAAGCGGTCAATGTCCTCCGCTTGCATCAGGCGCTGCAGCGCTTCGTCACGACGTTCCGCTTTCAGCATCGCCTGTAGTTCGGACAGGTCCACGCTGGAATCGCGCAGCCGCAGCTTCTTGCGCTTGCTTTTGTCTTCCACCTGCAAGAAAAAGTAGACGCCGGCCAGGAACAGCCCGGCCATCAGCAAGAGGTTAAGCGCGAGAAAAATCAGCAAGGTCATCGTTGAAGCCTAGCAAGTGACATCTTTGCCGCGCATCCTCTGCGCATCCTCCTCGCACCTTACAATGGAGCCATTATAACAAGCGCGTCAATCCGGGCGAATCTGCCGCTGCTGCTGCCTTTCGATGCTTTCCGCCACTTGCAGCCAGGCATCGGTATCGAGCAAGGCGATATCCTCATCCGTCCAAAAAGCGTAAGCGATTTCCCGCGCATGGGCAGATTCGGGCTCTTCCCGCACCAAGCCCCAGTGATCCAGGCGACGTCCGTAATAGTGCTCGACTAATTCGGCCATGACGGCGTTGACCGTGGCGCTGACCAGATAGCCGATACGCGGCGGCAGCGGACCCGGCCGCAAGGCATGCGCAAGGTCGGACAGCGCCTTCATATAATTCGCCGCCCCCGGGTAGTCGAAGTCGCGCAGCGCTTCTGGCGGCAGCCGCGACGGCGCCGTGCCCGTATTGACCATTTGCATCAGGATCTGCCGGGCGAATCTGGCATCCGGGTAGGCGCGCTCAAAGGTCTCCAGGAACGCCTGCGCCCGTTCGACAACGACCGCCAGGGCGAGATAGAATTCCATCTCCATGAAGAGCGTTTTCAGTAGAAACTGACATTGTTCCGGGTCGCGCTTTTCGGCGGACCGTCGGAGGCCTTGCAATGTCACATTTGACGACATACTAATTCATTGCGACGGCTGTCTTACTTGACAACAGTCTCACACCCCACGCTGTTTTGAAGGAGATTCGCTAGACTGGACTGAATAGAAACAGCTAAAGAATCGACAACGCGCACATCATCAGGGAATACATCCACGAATGTTTTCTGCTGATTGATTTCTTCTGTCCTGATTAGAATGAGGAACGCTGCTCCCTTCTTTCTCCCCGCACGCTGCAATTTCTCGGCAGCGTCTGTCAAGTCCTCTCCTGTTCTTTGCACGCGCAAAACAATCGGTTTCTCATTGAGGAAATGATCATAAATTGCATCTATGCCACTGTTGCGCTGTACAAGTTTAACCGGCAATGCGCCGAGAATATCAACGACATTTTCCGGCAGATTCTTATAGGCGTCACGACCGGCCTGGAGAAGCTTGGATTCTGAGCGAATGGGATTTTGAATACGCTGATTCGACAACTCAACCGCTTCGCGAGACGAATCTATGCCAAGAAAATTACGATTCAGCAGCTTGGCAGCGACCAAAGTTGTCCCGCTCCCACAGAACGGATCGAGAATCAAATCTTTTTCGTTTGAAGCCAGAAGAACAATTCGCTCAAGTAATTGGAGCGGCTTTTGGGTCGGATAGCCACAGCGTTCTCTAGCTTTGGGATTTAGGTAAGGGATTTCCCAGGTATCCGACATTGGAACGCCCTTCTTGGGACCGTTCAAAACAGTTCTGCCTTCGGAATCTGTCACGTATACGGATTTCCCGTGCTGATCTCGTTTTCTTCTTTGCAAAATCTGATCTAAGTTGGTTGTTTCGGAGTACTCTTGATACATTTCATTAAATGTATAGTTCGCCGTCTTCGCGTACATGAAGATGGTTTGGTGTGATCCCAGCAACGATCTCTTCGAGGTGGACCATCGACGATACGTCCATATTATTTCTGAAATGAACTGCTCATAACCAAAAACCTGATCCAAAAGGATCCGAATATGGTGAGAAGCATTGCGATCACAATGAAAAAAAATCGTACTCTTGTCTTTCATCACCCGACGAATCTCGCGCAAACGTTCGCAAAGAAAGTCAATATATTGCTCTATCGAGTCCCAGTTATCTGTAAAGCTATATTCGCGCAAAGATTTGGATTTTAACGATTGTCTAGACTGTGTAAAGAAGGGTGGATCAAGATATACCAAGTCAATGATGTTGCTTGGAAACTCTTTTAATACGCTTAGACAATCGCCTTGCAGAACTTCATTTTTCATCGTGCATTCTCGGCTGCAATCTTTTCAAGAATTGTCAAAAGATTTACGTCTGTCGTAGCTTCAAGATGTTCCCATGCGGCTTCCCCATAATAATATCTTCCCCCGTTGGCTTTGTAGAGATCTTGCAGAGCTGCTTGAATTCGCATGGCTTGCGCCCGGTTTGGATAGTAATACATTAGTCGGATAGGTATGAACCCAGCCTCGGCTACTGCGCGAATTCGCGTGTGTTCCTTAGTGATATGGTCTCCATCTGTAGTCGCGTCTCGCCACTTGATTTCGTATGCTCTATTGTCGATGAGACAGTCGATTTCGAACGTTTTTGGTCGTTCACCAATGGTATTCGGGATTCTCACGGATCTAGCGTCCGGGAATTTCGATTCAAAGCATATTTTCGTGACCTGTTCCAAAAATGCGCCAGCGAATCGATAAAGAAATCGACCTTTGTTCTGGTACAAGTCTATCGCTTCGCCTTCTGCAAGCGCAACGCCGAGCACTTGATCAATCAAGTAGTGAGAGTTGTCGTCTGAGGCCATCTCCAGCTCGCGGCTGCGAATGCGCCGTTCCAAGTCGCCGGCGTACTTGCTGGCGACTTGCCTGATTTTGTATTCTATAGTCAATATGAAGTCCTGAACGCTAGGTTATGCAATTCAAATGATAACAGAGTTTACCAATCTGATAACCGGAAGAAAACCGCACACGGCGGGAGCTGCTTAGCCATTCACTTCTAGCAACTACCTCCTACCTCAGTTTATGGCGGAGATTTCCGCCATTTCTTGCTATAATCGTGCCTAAACCGTTCGAATAGCCCAAGGGTTCCATCATGGCGATAGCAAGCCCAGCGTTGCCGGCCGACAAGGTTGCCGAATATCTCGGCGATGAAGCCGATTATCTCTTGAAGCACCGTTCCGCCACCATTCCCAAGGAAAACCTGGCGCTGCCTGGTCCGGACTTCGCCGAGCGCGTGTGGATGGATAGCGATCGCAGCCCGCAAGTCATGCGCAGTTTGCAGCAGATCTATGATCATGGCCGTCTGTCCGGCACGGGATATGTCTCGATTCTGCCCGTTGACCAAGGCATAGAGCATTCAGCCGGCGCGTCCTTTGCGCCCAACCCCGCTTACTTCGATCCAGCGCGCATCATCGAACTGGCTCTGGAAGGCGGCTGCAACGCCGTCGCCTCGACCTTTGGCGTTCTCGGTATGACCGCGCGGCGATTCGCCCACCGCATCCCCTATATCGTCAAGATCAATCACAACGAACTGGTTACCTATCCCAATTCGCACGAACAGATCATGTTCGGGACGGTCAAGCAAGCCTGGGATATGGGCGCGGTGGCTGTTGGCGCGACGGTCTATTTCGGCTCGGAAGATGCCAACCGCCAGATGATCGAAGTTGCCGATGCATTTCAATATGCGCATGAATTGGGCTTGGCGACCATCCTCTGGTGTTATATGCGCAATCCCGCCTTCACGCTCAATGGCGCGAACCACGAGTCCAGCGCCGATCTGACGGGGCAAGCCAACCATCTGGGCGTGACGCTGAGCGCCGATATCGTCAAACAAAAACTGCCGACGCAGAACGGCGGCTATAAGGCGCTAAACAGCGGGGATTCATCCTACGGCAAGCTCGACGAGCGTATCTACAGCGAGCTCAGCAGCGAGCATCCCATCGACCTGACCCGTTATCAAGTCGCCAACGGTTATATGGGCAAGGTCGGCTTGATTAGCTCCGGCGGCGCCAGCGGCGCCAACGATTTCGCCGAGGCGGTCAAGACAGCGGTCATCAACAAACGCGCCGGCGGCATGGGTTTGATTAGCGGGCGCAAAGCCTTTCAGCGTCCCATGGCGGAAGGCGCTCGGCTCTTAAACGCGATTCAAGATGTCTATCTGAATGAAGATGTGACCGTGGCTTAGCTCGCATCATCACCAAATTTGCAGCTTGAAAATCTCGCATTTTATGTTAGAATAGTTCTACTGGAGTTACTTCACTGGCACGTTGTATTTCAGGAGTTGGACTTGTGGAACCCATGGTACAACAATCCTTGACCATCATCTTTGGCACGGTCGCCCCGATACTTTTGGTGGGCGGCGGCGCTTTCGCTTGGCTGCGCTCTGATATCCACCGCGTCGAGAAGAAATCGGAAGATGCCCACAAGGATATCCGAAACGAACTCAAAGAAGTCCGCGGCGAGCTAGGCGATCTAAAGCAGTCGCACGCTAAGATGCAGGCGGAAATCCATTGTCTTAACGATAAAGTAGACAGCATCGATCGACGCTTGGACAAGCCGAACAATCGCTAAGCGCCGCGCCTATCACAACAACTGAAGAACGCCGGTCTTGCCGTCATGCTTGTAGGCATCCGAGCGCAGTTCTTTGCGCTACGCCAAGCCCAGCGCGCCCAGCGCTCCGTCCACAATGACGCGATCCATCTCGAATGTCGCCGCCAGTTGCCCGGCCGCATCTTCGCCCAGCGGATGATTGCGCCGCTCCCCGCCAATGAATTCCTGCAAATGCCAGGGCGGATCATCGCTGTTGAAGCGCCATAGCTGATCGTCTATCGCTTTGTGCATCACAATCTCGTCCAGGAATTGACCGCCAGCGCGGCGATAATCATGCGCCGTTATCGCGCGGTAATCGGCATCCGCTACCGCTTTGTCGACCAGCGTGAATGCCAGGTCGCGCGGATGCGGCCGCCGAAAGATTTTGTAGCGATTCGCTTCGGCGGCCTGGACTTCGTAACGGAAGAAAGGGCTCGCAATCGTTTGCGCCATTTGCGCTTCCGGGGTGGGCAATGGCAATACCGCATACAGCGGCAAGCCGACATCGACCAGATGCTTGCTTCCATCAAGCCAGATGATGATGGCGCTGTGGCAGCCGATGGATTTCCCCATGTCGTTGATGGTCAGATACCCGTCATAACCCAGCCAGCGCAGCAAGCTGAAGAAAGCGTAATTGCTCTCGTAGCAGGTGCCGCCCGTACCCTGCGCCAGCGCGCTCCGCCAAAAAGCCTCGGCGAAGACCGGGCAATCATTCCGCGATTCGTACTGGGCGCGGCGCACAATGCGCGAGGCGCTTTCCCAAGGCACGGCGCGCGTGTAGCTGTGCAGCAATTGTCGCAGCGTATCTTCAGTCGGCGGCGGACGATCCGTCCAGCCAAAACGCCGCAGGACCTCTGTCGCCAGCGCGCCGTCGAGCGGAGGACTTGCAGTCATCGGAACTTGATCCATCTGAACATAATGATCCTATTATAGCGTCGAGACCTGGCGAGGGTGGCGCGCTCGGTGAAACCAAATAAGTAAAGAAGATGCGCCGCAAAGACACAAAGGACATAGAGATCAGGGAATTACTTTGCGCGCCGAGATTTAGCCGCATGCCCGCCACGCCATAAATTTGCGTGACGGCCGGCGCGGCGTTTGAACAAAAGCGCCCGCCAAGGAGCTGGCGGGCGCTGGTCAGAAATCGGCGCGAATGGCGGTCCTTGCAGCTTGCTCGCCTCCGCGACCTCTGTGCTGAGTTACCGCCCCAGTTTCTTCAGCGCCTCCACCACGGGGTCCCAGCGGGGCCAGCCGCGGTCGGCGTAGCCCTGGGCTTCGCTGGACGACATCAGGTTGCTGTGGCTGCCATGACCAAATGTCGCCAAAACGCGATCCCAGCGCTCGACGTGTTCCGCGCCGTTATGGGTCTCCGCCCGATAGCTCTTGATGTCTGCAATCAGGCTGGAAGGCACTTGGTATGGCTGTGGTGGTACCAGCGTATTCGTTGGCGGGACTGGTGTCGGCGGCACAGGCGTCGGTGGTACAGGCGTCGGTGGCACAGGTGTCGGTGGTACAGGCGTCGGCGGGACTGGCGTCGGTGGGACAGGCGTGTTGGTCGGCGGCGGCGGTGGCAGTGGCGTGTTGGTTGGCGGCGGCGGATTCAGCGCCTTGAGCGCCTCCACCACTGGGTCCCAGCGCGGCCAGCCGCGGTCGGCGTAGACCTGCGCCTCGCTGGCTGTCATGGGATCGGCATGGCTGCCATGTCCCAGCGCCGCCAAAGCCCGCGTCCAGCGCTCGACATGCTCGTGACCGTTGTGCGTCTCGGCTTCGTAGGTCAGCATATCTTGAATCAAGCTGGCATAGGGTCCGCTTGGCTGCTGCTGCTGCTGTTGCTGCTGCGGTTGCTGCTCTTGCTGTTGTTGTTGCTGCTGCTGCGGTTGCTGCTCTTGCTGTTGCTGCTGCTGGGCCCGCAACTGTCCAGGCTGATCATTCAGGGTGGCGGGCGTGGTCACGCTCTGCTCGATCTGGACGCTGCGCCCGTCCATCAAGTGGGCGGTGAGGCTGACGGCGTAAGTTACGCCCGGGCTCAAGCCGCTGAAGGTCTGCGAAGTCGTGCCGGCCAGCAGGAAGAGGGCTTCGGCAGTGTCGCCGCCGATGACTACCAGCAGGTAATCAGCCACGCCGACCACATCATTCCAGCTTACGGTTATGCTGGTGGGGCTTGTATCGATGCCCAGGCTCAAGCTGGGCAGGGCTGGGGGCACTGTCGGTATTGGCGTCGCCGGCGGCGCATCCCCGGTGCGGTAGTCTTCGCTCGATGCCCTGGTGCGCAGCCTGATGTTGCTTTCCGCGATGACAGTGTGGCTGTTCGAGGTGGCATGAGCCTCATAGGCGCGGATGAAAAACAAAAAATTGGTATTGCTTGCCAGATTGCAGAAGAAGTAATCCGTGTCCGGCTGGGCGGGCACGGTCTGGTCGGGAATGTGATGCTCTTGTAGAAGACCGCTGTCGCTCTCGGTGCGGCGGAGCGGGACGGGGGTTGGCCTGTTGCTGTCTCTTCCTGTTCTGTCTCTCTGGCAGCTTGCCAAGTCAGTGTCAGCATTTTTGGGGAAGGGGCTCGTGATGCGGTAGGCATCGGCGCCAGTCACCGCGCTGAAGCGCAGGCCAATCTCGTGGTCGCCCCGGCCCAGGACCTCGTAAGGCACTTCCGATTTTTTCGGCAGGCCCAGCGTGCCTACGTTGAAGGTCACGAACGGGCGGTTGAAAAGCGTAGATGCCAATTCGGTGTGTGTGGAGGTGTTAAGATCACTGCGGAAGGAGTTGGGCATCGGACCGCTGTATGCATGAACGAAGACTATGTAGTCCGTGTTGGCGTGAAAATGATTGGCTGGCGCCAGGTAGCTGGAGTTCGGCGCAACGGGGGAGTTCGGCATCGACTTATAGATCCACCCGGACAATCTCGAAGAGTAACCCTCGGCAGCCGCGGGGCATGCAGATATATGTTGGGAGAGTCGGGCAGATCAGGATCATCTGAGTCGTTGAGGAAGTCGATGTTTAAGAAATCGGTGTTGCTGGGCACATTGCCGAAATCGAGCCTGACGCCGGCGCTAGTGACGGTGGCGGATACGTGGAAAGCCTGGGCTTGGGTTTCCAGCGCTGGCGCGAGGCTGAGCAAAGCCAGCAGCCCCAGGCAAAGGGCGAGCCAAAAATTGCGCGGCCGGAAGCAATCCTTAATTATAGAATTAGCGGACATTTTCTTGCTCCTTTAGGTTAATTTGCGCTTTTCTGGCGCATTATTTGGTCTGAGTGTCAGGCAAAGCAAAGACGCGCCTCCGACGTGGCGGGGCGCTTTAGCGAATGCTCGGAGTAAAGATGGCTTGTCTTGCGCGAATGGCTGCGCGGACTGGGGACAAAACTCCCCGTCCCCTGACTAGAACATATTTTCTGGGGGGGGGGGGGGGGGTAATATTGCGTTATATTACTGAGCATCAAGTTCTTCCTCAATCGCTGACTCCGGGTTTCCCGCCAGCTGATGGTACTGCCGCGATTCAATGCGCTCGACCTGGCGCACGATGTAGTCGCTCTTTTCGCCGATGGAAAGCAGCTTGGCTTCGTTGGCGCTGGCTTGCTGGCGCGCCCGTTCCATTTTGTTTTCGATCCGGCCGAAGCGGCCATCAACCTGCTCGAAGCGGCCATCGACTTGCTCAAAGCGCTTGTCCATCGCGATCAGTTTGTTCTCGTTGGCGATGACTTGCTCATGCACCCGTTCCAATTTGCTCTCGACCTGCTCGAAACGCTTGTCAACCTGCTCGAAACGCTTGTCCATCGCAATCAGCCTGCTCTCGTTGGCGATGGCTTGCTGGTGGGCTTTGTTGGCTGTTTCTTCGACGCGGACGATATCGGCTCTCAAGCTCCCTTCGAGGCGGACGTTGTCGGCTTTCACATTCTCTTCAAGCCGCAGCATGTCGGCTTTTGTGTCGGCTTTCAACTGGGTGAGATCGTCTTTGGTCGCGGCATTGCCGATTTTCCTGCCCAGCCACCAAACCGCGCAAAAGATAGACAGGATGGATACGATTAGGCTGATGGTGAACTGATCGGGTTGCATGCCCAGCCTCGCAATGGCTTGATATGTAGAAGTGTAAACTCTTTTCGCCGCTTTGTCAAATGCGGCCGCGCGGCAATCCAGAGCAGTCGCGCCAAAATGATAGCATCTGAAATGGCGGGAATCTAAACTGAAAATCAAAACAGGGCGCGCAGATGTAGATTGAAGAAAATAATGCAAGTATTATAGGGGCATCAGGTCGCCCAATTTGATGCGATGACTCTGTTGAGTTTACTTAGAGTGTTGGCGACCCTAGGTCAATGACTTAAAATCGGGCTTCCGCCAATCGCAAGAGAGCGGAACGTCCAATCTATGCGCTATGCCGATATCGCGCTGAACGCGCCAGTCAAATCGACCTTCACTTACCACATCCCGGCCGAGTTGGAAGCGGACTTGCAGCTCGGTTCGCTGGTGCGCGTGGAGTTTGGCGTGGCTATGCAGCCCGGCGTCATCCTGCGCTTCCGCGAGCAAAGCGATATCCCCAAAACCAAGCCCGTCATCGAGCTTCTGGATGCGCAGCCGGCGCTTGACGCGAGCGCGATTGACTTCGTCAACTGGCTCAGCGAAACCTATTTGGCGCCGATTGGTCCCTGCGTTTGGCTGCTGCTGCCGCCCGGCTTCACGGGCAAATCCGACCGGCTGTTTCGTTTCTGCCGCGATGACCTGCCGGACGAGCCGCCCGAGCAAATGAGCCTGCCCGGCGCGCGGATCCAAACCGAAGCGCCACTGCCCAGACGTCTGCTCGATTACTTGCGCCTGCGCGGTCCCAAGCGCTTGCAGCAACTGAAGCGCGCCTTTCCCAAACGAGCTATCGAGCCTGAACTGGCGCTGCTGGAAGACGCGGGCATGATAATCAGCCAATCGACGCTGGCGCCGCCCGCCGCGCGCGGCAAAACCGAAGCACGGGTCTATCCGCTATTCTCCAAGGATCAGATTGATGACCATGCCAAGAAGCTCGGCAAGCGCGTCAAACATGCCGATTTGCTGGAATTGATCGCCGAGCGAGATGAGGACGCGCTTGGCGTGCGGGAGGCGCTGGAACTGATCGGCGCCAAGAACCGCGCCCCTTTGAACAGGTTGATCGAACTCGGCTTGGTTTTCGTCGAGAAGACCGAGCGCGGCCAGCAAGATCTGGTTTTCCTGGAGGCGACGCCCGCCGAAGCGTCGACGCTGCTTTCGACTTGGCGCGGCGACGAAATCTACAAGCAGCTTTTGCGGCGGATAATCGCAGCGGAGCCGCCCGCGACGCCGGCCGAGATTCGGGCGGCGACCGGCGCTTCGGCGAACCTGATCCGAAAGCTGGAACGCGCCGGACTCATCGAAATACGCGAGCAGCGGATCTGGCGCGATTCACTCCAGGATTTGGACTTTGTGCCGAGCGAGCCGCCGGTCTTGACCCCCGACCAGCAAGCAGTTTGGGATGCGATCCGGCCGTCCTTGCAGAGGCGTGATGACGCTAGCGCCGCGCCCGCCCGTTTTCTGCTGCATGGCGTCACCGGCAGCGGCAAAACCGAAATCTACTTAAGAGCGATCGCGGAAGTATTGCAGCAGGACCGGCAAGCTATCTTGCTGGTGCCGGAAATCGCCTTGACCCCACAGACGGCGCGCCGTGTTTCCGACCGCTTTGGGGAGCGCGTGGCGCTGGTGCATGGCAGCTTGCCCATCGGCGAACGCTATGATACCTGGAAGCGGGCGCGCCAAGGGGATATCGCGCTGGTCGTCGGCACACGCTCGGCTCTTTTCACGCCCTTGCCCGATCTCGGTTTGATTATCCTCGATGAAGAACACGACGCCAGCTACAAACAGCTTGCCTGGCGCGGTCAAGCTCAGTATCACGCCCGCGACATAGCCGACCAGCTCATGACGCGGGCTGGCGGTGTTTTGATCCTCGGCAGCGCGACGCCCGATCTGCAATCTTGGTACCGCGCGCAAAAGGATCACTTTACATATCTGCGGCTGCCCAAACGCATCATGGGCCATCGCCAGCGCATACAGCAGCAAGCGAGCCGCGCGGGGGTCGTCGCGCGTTATGCGCCCGGGGCATTCGACGCGCTGCATATTGACCTGCCGCCGGTCTCGCTTGTTGATATGCGGGCGGAACTGCGCCAGGGCAACAGCAGCATGTTCAGCCGCGAATTGCAAGAAAGCCTGGCGCAGGTTCTTGATCGTGGCGAACAAGCCATGCTGCTGCTCAACCGGCGCGGGCAGGCGACCTATGTCTTCTGCCGCGACTGCGGCTATGTCCTGGAATGCGCCCGCTGCGACAGTCCGCTGACTTATCATCGCTATGATCAAGCGCTGCGCTGTCATCATTGCGGCGCCAGCCAAGAGCAGCCGCAGCAATGCCCCGTATGCCAATCTTCAAGAATCCGCTACTTCGGCGCTGGCACGCAATTGGTGGACGAAGCGCTGCGCGACCTATTCCCGCGGGCTCGGACGCTGCGCTGGGATGCCGATTCCGCCAGCAACCCGCGCATGCACTTCGAAATTTTGCAGCGCTTCATTGACGGCGAAGCGGATATTGTGATTGGCACGCAAATGATCGCCAAGGGCTTGGATCTGCCAATGGTGACCCTGGTCGGCGTTGTCAGCGCCGACCAGGGTCTGTCACTGCCCGATTTCCGGGCTGGCGAGCGTGTCTTCCAACTGCTGACGCAGGTGGCGGGCCGCGCCGGTCGCGGCATCCTGGGCGGCAAAGTGGTCTTGCAGACCTACCAGCCCGATAATTACATCATCCAAGCCGCCTCTCGGCATGATTACGCCGGCTTCGTCGCGGCGGAAATCGCCTATCGCAAAGCCATGGGCTATCCTCCCTTTCGGCGGCTGGCGCGTTTGGTTTTCAGCTATACGGATCCTCACAAGTCGCAGCAGCAAGCAGAGCTAGCCGCCCAGCGCATTCAGCTATTGATAGCGCGTAAAAGCCTGACTGGCACGAGCCTGATTGGTCCAGCGCCCTGCTATTTCACGCGCCTCAATCGTCATTATCGCTGGCAACTGCTGCTGCGGGGACCCAACCCGCGGGCGATTCTGCGTCAGCTGGCGACAGAGCCGGGTTGGCAGATAGACCTTGATCCCATCGACATGCTGTGAGGGGAATGCTCAGCGACTCTGTGGCAGCGCCCAGGGCAATCGCTTCAAATTATTTCTTAACCGAGGGGCGCGTGGACAGCCACAAGACCTTCGACACTGATCGGCAGCCGCCCTCTACAGATTGCTAGAATTATGCGACATCCGATAGTTTCATTTTGATGCCATTGACCCCGCGCATTCCGCCATTGATTCGGCGAAGTTGTACGCGGCGTGTTAGAATTTCGACACATCGCTTGTAATTGGCTTGGCAGTTGCCGTATGCTGAATAGTAGGGCTGTCCTATGCGAAGATTCTTGAGTCTGTTATTCGGTCTTAGTTTTGGCGCCATCTTGGGCGCATTGCTGGTTACATTTTTTTCGCCGGTTACCTCGACCGAATTTCGTGAAAACTGGCAGCGACACTATCGCCGCGCGCTGGCTGCCGGGCGCCGCGCCAGTTCCGAACGCCGCAGCGAGCTGGAACGAGAACTCAGTGACCTGCGCTCCTCAAGTTCCTGACAAGGCAATAAGCCGCGCCTCGTTAATATATTTGAGGTTGCCAGAGGCGAGATGACAGATATTTCCGCTGCGCCCGCATCGACGCAAATGCCAAAGCGGACGCGGACGCTAGACTATTCGGTGCTCTTCGCCACGATAGCCGCGGCCAGCACTGCTTATATAGGCAGTACCGCGCTCAACGTCGCCCTGCCAGCCATTCAAATTGATCTGAATGCGCGCGGGGCTGACCTCTTGTGGATCTCCAATTCCTATATCATCGTGCAAGCCTCGCTGTTGGTGGTCTTCGGGTCGCTCTCCGATCGTTTTGGCCGCAACCATATTTGCATGCTGGGCATCTTGCTTTTTGGCATTGCCTCGCTGATAGCCGGTATTGCGCCCTCTGTCGAGATCTTGATACTGGCGCGCTTTGCCCAAGGCATCGGCAGCGCGATGATCGTACCTTGTACCCTGGCCATCGTTTCCGCGCATTTCAGCGGCGACAGGCATGGCTGGGGTATCGGCATTTGGTCGGCTTTTACGTTGTTCTCCAGCGGCTTGGGTCCATTTATCGGCGGTGTTCTGACGGAGATGGGCTTGTGGCGCATGATCTTTTATGTGCAAATCCCCTTCGGCGTCGCGGCCGCTTGGGT
Organism: Phototrophicaceae bacterium; assembly: GCA_965232245.1. Lineage (GTDB taxonomy): Bacteria > Chloroflexota > Anaerolineae > Aggregatilineales > Phototrophicaceae > UBA6055. The sequence continues at coordinate 820,571 of CBDDPG010000002.1, forward strand.
GCTATGGCGCTATGTGCCGGAAACTTACAGCAAAGATTCTATACCTGTTATGGGCTGGTTGAGCGCCCTGCTGATCACCTTGTCGCTGCTCGGGCTGACCCACGGTTTCCTCGAAGCGCCACAGCTCGGCTTTGATCATTCTTCAATCTTGCTATCCCTCGTCTTCGGGGTCTTGACGCTGCTCTTGTTTGTTTTGGTGGAAACCCACGAGCACGCTCGTGAATTGCTGGCTCTTTTTCGCACGCGCACATTCAGCGGCGGCAATCTCGCTTTATTCCTGCTGTATTTTTCTGTAGGACCCGTTCTGATTTACATTCCGCTAAATATGATACAGATTCAAGGTTACAGCGAGTCCTTCGTTGGCATTGCGATTTTTCCGATGACGATACTCATGCTTTTGTCGTCCGCCTATATTGGCGGCATAGTTGACCGCTATGGTCCGCGCAAACCGATTGTCGCGGGCCACGCGCTCACATTTATCGCCTTTGTATTATTGGCTATGGTTGGCATCACGGGGGGGCAGCACGACTACTGGAAAACGTTTTTCCTGCCGGTATGCCTGGCTGGCATGGGGCTGGGAACAACCTTGGCGCCTTTGACCGTCGCCGTGCTGGAATCGGTTGAGGAAAAGAAAGCCGGCATTGCCTCTGGCATCAGCAACACGCTTTCACGTGTGGGGCAGGTGCTCTCGGTGGCTGTCATGGGTGGTTTTGCCCTGTCCATATTCACATCCGTATTGCTGAACGACCCAAAGGTGCGAGACTTGCCAGAGGCAACTCAGTTTCAGTTGCAAATTGCCTCGGTGGACCTGGGGGAAACGACCATTCCCGAGTCGCTTAGCCCGTCTGAAAAAGCGCATGTCGGGGCGGTGATTCGCGATTCTCATGTAGCCGCATATAATGTCTTGCTTTGGGTCAGCGCCGCCTTTTGTTTGTTAAGCGGGATAATCTCGTGGATTATGATCGACAACCGTTTGGTTCGTCGGCAAGAGAACGTGCCATAAGTCAGCGCAAACTTAGATCTGGCGATCCCCCTGGTAAACCGCTTCCCGAATCCCCTTGAGGTAGCCAATGGCAAACAGCCGCCCGATTGCCGAGTAGCCGGCGTTCTTGTTGTCGTCGCCAGCCATCGTCGGCACATGATCGGGCCGCAGCACGCCGTCGAAACCGATGTCGCGATAGGCGCGCATGCAGGCGACCATGTCCGTTTTGCCCGCATCATGGAAGGTCTCCTGGAATTTCTCGGGTTCACCCGCTACATCGCGCATGTGCACAAAGAAGATCTTGTCCGCAAACTTGCGGATGACCGCCGGCAAGTCATCCGTCATCAGCGTGAAATTGCCCTGGCATAGGGTGATGCCGTTCATCGGGCTGGGCGCGAGCTCGAGCAAGCGTTCGAAATTCTCCACACTGCGCATGATGCGCGCCAAGCCGCGGATGGGCGAAAGCGGCGGGTCGTCGGGGTGCATCGCCAATTTCACGCCAGCCGCCTCCGCCACGGGCAGCACTTTTTCCAGGAAATATCGCAGGTTGTCCCAGAGCCGTTCTTCGCTGAGCTCGCCATATTCAGTGAGGGGCGCTTTGATCATCTGGCTGTGATCGTATCCGGTCACAAGCGCGCCGCCGCGCGAGCGGATGGTGGTCGAGGTGCGCGTCCAGTTCATCACCGGCATCCATTCATAACACCAGACCCCGATGCCCAAGGCGCCCATATTGCTGATAAGTTCACAGACGGCGGCGATCTGCTCGTCGCGGCCCGGCAAGCCCAGCTTCGCCTTGTCCAGCGGGGGCCGACTCTCGAGCACAACAAGCTCGAAGCCATGATCGGCGTAGGCGTTCTTCGCGCGCAGCAGCGATGTGTATGACCAGGGCGCTTCGCCGCCGCTGGGCGCGCGCAGGTCCATGGCGCCGACCACTTTGCTCAGGCCGCATTGGGCGACCATGTCCCAGAGTAAAGAATGGTTCGGGGCTAAATACTCAGCAATTTCGATCATCATATTCCCTTTGAACAGCGAATCGGTTTAACAATCAACGCGAAGGCTCGTCTGTCAAGCATCGACGCGCCTCTCATCGGATCCTCATCGGTTTTCCACGACTTCGCAAAACCAGGCATCCTTGCTAAAATGCTGCGCGCTTGCAAGGATACATCAATTATGGATTGCCTGCGTAGATAATAACGAATCGGCAGCGAGAATCGAAAATTCATGCAGAGCGTCGGCGAACGAGAGCAAACTGAAACGGGAGCCCTTGTCGGGCTGAGCAGCGCGGATGTGCGGCAACGCCTGAGCCGTGGCGAAAGCAACGACTATGAAGCGCGCGTCGGGCGCAGCTATTGGGACATCTTCCGCGAGAACGTGCTGAATCTGTTTAACATCGTCCTGGGTGGCTTATTGATTGGCGTGATTCTGCTAGGGGATTATGTCACGGCGATATTCGCCGGCTTCAGCGTTGTCTCGAATACGATTTTCGGCATGGTTCAAGAATTCAACGCCAAACGCCAACTCGATCGGCTGGCGGCGCTGAGCGAGCAGAACGTGCCTTGCCTGCGTGACGGGGCTTGGATCGACGTGCCGATGCGCAAGGTGGTCAAGGACGAGATGATCCGCATTGAACCGGGCGATCGCTTGGTCGTCGATGGCGAGATCGTCAAGAGCGATTCGCTGGAAATGGACGAATCGCTCTTGACCGGCGAATCGGAGGCAATCAGCAAAGCGCCCGGCGACGACGTCTACTCTGGTTCCTTTTGCACGGCCGGCGCCGGCGTCATGCGCGCCAGCAAAGTCGGCGCGGAAAGCTATATCAATCGACTTTCCACCATCGCCAAGCAATACAAGATCGTCAAAACGCCTACGCAAATCAAGATCGACATCATTGTCGAAGTCACCGTCTTGATTATGTTTGTCTTTGTGCCATTGATCTTCATCACCGGTTTCTTGATTGACAACACCTTCCTGGAAATCGTGCGCAACGCCGTCGTCTTCACCACCAGCCTGGTGCCACAGGGCTTGGTCTTGGTGGCGATTCTTTCGCTGACTATCGGCGCGGTCAAGATCAGCCGGCAGCAGACGCTGGTGCAGCGTGTCAACGCCGTGGAATCGCTGGCCAACGCGAGCGTGCTTTGCTTCGACAAGACCGGCACGCTCACCCAGAACAAGCTCGCCGTGCGCGAGATCATCGAAATTGACGCTGCCGATATCAGCGCGGTCCAACGCGACCTGTTCATTTACCTGAAGAACCTGGCGCACTTGAACAACACCGCCCAAGCCATCGAGCGTTATATCCAGGGCGTCATCCAGGTAGACGGCTATCCCCCCAAGCAGCGAGAGATCCCCTTCTCCTCTTTGCGCAAATGGGCTGCGGTGGAGTTCACAGATTCGACGCTGCTGCTGGGCGCGCCAGAACGGCTCTTGCGCCCGTCAGAACCGCACTTCGCCCATGCCCAAGCGCTGGCGCGGGACGGCATGCGCGTCCTGGCTTTCGCGCGTATGAGTGGCGCGCCAGCCGCTGATGCCATTGAGGTCGCTGATCTGGTCCAGCCGCTGGCGCTGATTGTCATGAGCGACCAGATTCGCGACGATATTCAAGACACCTTGCAAGCCTTCCGCGACGAAGGCTTGAAGCTCAAGGTCATTTCCGGCGACAACCTGGAAACGGTGCGGGCAATCGCGCGGGAATCTGGCATGTCGGTTGACAGCGCTTATACCGGCGCCGAACTCGAGGCAATGGGCGCGACGGAGTTCGCCAGCGCCGTCAGCGAGTCGCAAGTATTCGCCCGCGTCGATCCCGATACCAAACAGCGCATCGTCGAGTCGCTGCGGCGGGGCGGCGAATACGTCTCGATGGTCGGCGACGGCGTCAACGATGTGCCGGCGCTGAAAGCAGCCAACCTCGCTATCGTCATGAACGACGGCACGCAGATCAGCAAGGATGTCGCCGATATTGTGCTGCTCAACAACGCCATGTCGACGCTGCCGCGCGCCTTCCGCGAGGGCAAGGAAACCACGCAGACCATTTTTGGCACCATGAAGATGTTCCTGGTGCGCAACTTCTACAATATCGCCTTCTTCATCTTCATCGCTTTTCTGGCGCTGCCTTTCCCGATCACGCCGGTGCAGATTAGCTGGGCCACCTTCGGCACGGTCAACCTGCCGGCGACATTCATCGCCTTCGGCTGGCTGCGCCCGCAGTACATGGCGCGCTTCCGCCGCGACGTGATGGACTACATCTTCACCATGGGTTTTATCGGCGCGGTGATCATGACCATTTTGTATCTCATCACCTGGATCAGCAGCGATGGCGACCTGGAACTGACGCGCTCAAACATCACCATCATGGTGGCGCTCTACGGCATGTTGATCACCTGGCATGTCCAAGGCATCAATCTTTATCAGCCGCGCAGCTTCTTGCGGCACTGGCGCGTCATCCTGCTGACCAGCGTGCTAACCGCGCTGACCATCCTGGTCATGTACGCTTATCCAGCCCTCTACGAGTTCAAGCCGCCGGCTTGGGATGGCGGCGACGGCTCGCTGCTGATCGTGGCGATCGCGGTCTTGTTCCTGCTGACGATGGCGCTGTTGAGTCACGGGATGAAGTATCGCTACTTGCTGAGTCGGTTCTGGGACTTGATGTCGCCGGATCGGGGGTAGGGGTTGCTAGTATAGAATGTTTGTGCTATCCTATTCAATTGCAGATTAACATATAGGGTGCAAGAGGATGTCACAAAACTTAGTTAACTTCTTCAATGACCCAAGAGAGAACTCGTTGGTTAAGGCTTCAATCGTTTCCAAGTATTTTGAAACATGGGCAAACTATTATTTTGCAGATTCTAAAGAATCAGGAGCGAAAGTCGGGGCGAGAGAAAGGACAAATTGCATACATAGATCTTTTTGCCGGTCCTGGAGAATATGAAGATGGCACATCATCTACTCCGATTCTAGTCCTCGAAAAAGTGCTGAAGAATTCAGAACTTTGCGAAAGAATGGTAATTGTCTTCAATGATAAAGAAAGTAAGCATGTTGAATCTTTACGACTAGCTGTAAACAGTTTTCATGGCATTGATAAATTCAATTACAAACCACAAATTATCAATATAGAAGTAAGCAGAGAATTGGCTGGCACATTGAGTTCATTACCTGATGTGCCTACGTTCCTCTTTATAGACGGATGGGGTTATAAAGAACTATCGCTAGAACTCTTTGAATCGATTCTTCATAAGTGGGGTTCTGATTGCATTATCTTTTTCAACTTTAATCGCATAAATGCGGCGATTGACAACCCTAGAATGGTAGAGAATATTGTATCTCTGTTCGGATCTGCACGTGCTGAGAAACTTCGTACCGAGCTATTGAATAGTAATCCGTATGAGCGAGAACTTGTAATTATTGAGGAGTTTTCTTCTGCTCTTAAGGAGTCGAGTACTGATGGTAGCTCTCGTTATGTTTTGCCGTTTAGATTCAAGAATGCGGAAGGATCTAGAACAAGCCATCATCTGATCCATGTTTCTAGGCATTTTCTTGGATATGAGAATATGAAGGAGATTATGGCGAAGGAGAGTTCAGAAGCCAATCAAGGTGTCTCCAGCTTTGAATACAGTGTTGCAACAAAAAGGCAAGCTCTCTTATTCAGATTATCTAGACCGTTGGATGAACTGAGTGAAATGTTATTGCGTGAATTCGCTGGGCAAAAGATCTCGATGAAGGAGATTTACGAAAAGCATAGTGTTGATACTCCATTCATAAAGAAGAATTATAAAGATGTCCTCTGGCAACTAGAGGAAGCGGGTAAAATTACTGCTTCAAAGCACAGGCGAAAAACGTTTGGTGACAATGTAATTGCATCATTTCCAAAGTGAATTCTTTGGTCTTTGATCTCTAGTATATTTGAAATCAGTTAGGAAAATCTTCTCGCCAATCATCCCATACCAGATTACCCTTAAAGAATACTGGAATCCCCTGCTCATCCAAGAGCTCAACTAGCTGAGCTGTCCATTCCGCATTGGGCTGAAAAACGCGACTGCCATTTGACGCAGCTCCGATAAGTACCCACTCGAACGGCAGTTTACCAAAGTATGATAGGTGATCGTCAAGGGAAGCCGCAACATCAAATGATAATGGCTCAGCGCTCAAAAAACGAACAGGTGCGTCCACTTCTTCTAAATGGCGCAAATAAACATGCAAGGCGCGGGCAGCACCGGTTTCGGACATTGTGTGCCCCGCTGGGGTACTTACTCCCACCCATACATTCTCAGGGAAGGGATTATACTGTGCCAGCCTTAAGGGGTATTTACTCAAAGTCTGAAAGATGTGCCAGTTCGCGCGTTCCATCACATCCAGTACTTTACGTATCTGCTCTTCCGGCACCCAATGCCCAAACAAATCGGCCATGCTGCCGACGAAGATGCCCGCGCTTTCCTTTAACTTCAACGGCGCATTGAGATTGTGCGGACGCCAGTAGTGATGTTCGAATCCATGCTGATAGGCGCGGGTGAAGCGTTCGGCGATGGTCTTGGCATAACACTCCGTAATTGAGTCGTCCGGCATGCGCCAGGTGCAACCGTGAAAACAACCGCCTGTAGGATTCCAAGTATAGCCCGGCAGTTCCTGACCATTTCCAATTCTAACGCGGGTCCATTCAATGCCTTTTGGTGGATTCTGTCTATTCATTGTAATCCTTCCACAGCATTCATCTGCGCACAGTATAGAACATGTGTTTTAGTCGTGCAACCCCAATACAGCATATTCTTTTAATTGTCAAATGAAAGGCTCAGATTAGATTTAGGTCACCTGCCGCCCCCGCCAGCGCTCCCACAGCCAAACCACTGCCAGCGCCGAAAAAACAAAGAGCAGCGGATCCGTGGGCGAGCGGTAGCGCGTCGAGGGATGGAAGAGCAGGTAGACTGCTGTCTGGCTAATCTGAACAAAGAACAGCAGGCTCAGATCTCGCCAGTCGCGCCAGCTGATGACAGCGCCGACCAGCGCCAGCAGCCATAAGCCGCCAAAATAGGTGATATGCAGGTTGCGCCCGACCACAGCGAATAAGCTGTCGTCTTGATAGGCGGCGTTGGCGGCGCTGACGCCAGTGTGAGAATAGCCCTCGCTGATGATCTGCAAGACGCCATCTTCGCTGACGCGCAGGACTTCGCCTTGGCGCAGGTTCTTGAGCGGTGTTACCTGCGGGTTCCAGTAAACCCAGAATTTCACCCAGAGCAGTTCGGGTATGCGCCCGGGATTTTCCCGCAGATAGCGCAAGCCCGCGTTCAGCAATACTTGGTTGTTGAGATAGGGGTCGTCGGTCTTCGGCGCGTCGGGCGGGCGGCTCGACCACTGCGCGTCATAGCCGGCGCGGAAGATAGGCGCGGTCTGTCGATTATTGCCCTGATAGAGATTTTCGCCGCCGTTGAGCGCCACAGCCACGAAGCCGCCGTGAACCGCCGCGCCGCGCGTCAGCCAGGGCAGCAAAACGAGCGCGCTGACAAGCGCTACCGGCAACAGGCGCAGCAGGGTCTGCCGCCAGCTCAAGCGGAACAGGAACCAGAGCGCCATAAGAATCGCCAGAGGCGGCAATAGGGCCCGCGCTAGAGCGGATATGCCCAGGACGATGCCAGCGGCGACAGCCAGCCCGAAGGTCCGGCGATTTTCCCTTTCCTGCCCGCGCAGCAGTATCATCAACCAGAGGAAGAGGTGCAGCAATGCAATCCAGAGCGCGGTGTCATTCAGCGTGAGATTCTGGAAGATCAGATAAGGATAAAGCGCGAAGAAAAGCGCGCCGAGCGCGCCGAGCCATTCGCCGCGCCGCCCCGGGAAGAGCCTGCGCGCGATGTCGAAAAGCAGGGCGATGGCGCAGACATCCAAGAGTGTATGTATCAAGCCAACGGCGACATAGCTGCGGCCGAAGACAGTGTAGATCAGCGCCAGCAGCGCGCTGTAAAGCGGCGGCAGAACCGAATCCGGCAAGCCCGGCTCGCGGCCGTAGACGCCGGTCTCGATCAGGTTCAAGGCGTAGGCGTCATAGGCTTCCGAGCCGTGAACCTCGCCCCCGGGCTCGCTGAAGGCGAAGACTGCGGGGAAGGCGAAAAGCGCCCCGAGCCGCGCGATGATTGCGATGGCTAAAACCGCAAGCAGTTTTTTCTTAACAAGCTGACTGCGCATCGCTCGACTTCAATTCTGGCATGTTTTGCGCGTTCATCAGGTCTCGGCGCATGAAGCGCGCACTTGTGGATAGTCCAGCGCGTATCCTTGACCGGCTGCTCGAAAAAAACAAAATCCCCCTAGACAACTGTACAGGGGGATTTCGTCAGATGCTCGTTTTTTCTGTCCCATTCAATTAGAGCGGGCAGAGCGGGAAGCTGAGCCAGCTTAAATCGCCGGTTGTTTTCTGCGCACCGAAGTCGCTTCGATCTCGTCCATCAACTGGTTGAACTGCTCCAGATTGAGTTGCTGCTTGGCGTCGGACATGGCGACATCGGGGTTGGGGTGGACTTCCACCATCAAGCCGTCGGCGCCGCTGACCCGCGCCACGCGCCCCAGTGGATTGGCGATATCGCGGCGTCCGGCCGAATGCGAAATATCGACGATGACCGGCAGGTGCGTTTCTTGTTTCAGCAGTGGCACGGCGCTGATATCCAGCGTATTGCGCGTCCACTCGCTGAAGGTGCGGATGCCGCGCTCCATGAGGATTACCTGGTGATTGCCGCTTGCCATGATGTATTCGGCGGCGTAAATGTATTCCTTCAAGGTGGCGCCGAAGCTGCGTTTGAGCAAGACGGGCTTGCTTTGCCTGCCCAGGGCCCGCAGCAAGAAGCTGTTCTGCATGTTGCGCGCGCCCACCCAAAAGGCGTCGACATAATCATCCATCATGGGTATCAGCGACAGATCCAGCACTTCGCTGATGACGACCAGCCCATATTTGTCGGCGACCTGCCGGGCGATCTTCAAGCCCGCTTCGCCCATGCCCTGGAAGTCATAGGGCGAGGTGCGCGGTTTGTAACCCATGCCGCGGATCATCTTCACGCCGCGCCCCGCCAGCGCCGCCGCAACCTGGTCCATCTGTTCATAGCTTTCCACGGCGCAGGGACCGGCGATAATCTCGAAACTGTCATTGCCCAGGCGCAAGCCATTGCCGAACTCGATAATCGTGTGTTGATCCGGCGCTTTGCGCTGCACCAAGATCTTCTCCCGCGCGTCGCTTTCTTCGAGGTGCAAGGTAGCGCGAAAAATTTCATGGAAGAGCTTAGAAATAGTTTCGTTGCTGAAAGGACCTTCATTGGCTAATTGCAGCGCAGTGAGCATCTCGGCTTCGCGCTGCGGGTCATAATTGCGCGTGCCCATCTCTTGCAGAACCTTGCCGATTTCCAGCGCGATTTCGGCGCGTTTGTTGAGCAATTCCAGGATTTCCAGATTGATCGGGTCAATCTGCCCCCGCAACTCCTTGAGGCGGTTTGTTGAGGACACGGCTTTTCTACTCCCAATACATCCACTAAATGGCTGGTGAGGGGTATTATACACAGGTATCGGTAAATAGCATGGTCATTTTTCACAAGAGGCTCCGCCATGCCGCCCTTCCTGCCGGGCTTGTCGCTTGCGCGCCAATTCTTCCATCAGGCGGTCGCGCCGATTATTCAGAACGGCTGCCCGGGTCTGCGCTACAGCGCCGCATTGATAGGCGGCGGCTCCGAGGTGCTGGGCTACGATAGCGAAATGTCCACGGATCATGACTGGGGTCCGCGCGTCATGCTTTTCCTGAGGCCCGCGGATCACGCGCGCCACGCCCAGGCTTTACAGGACTTGCTCAGTCAGCGGCTGCCGTACCAATTCGCAGGGTACTCAACAAACTTTGGGCTGCCAAAGGTCGGCGAAGGCGACAGCGGCACGCGGATTCCCCAGAGCATCGATTCCGGTCCCGTCAATCACCGCGTCGATATCTTGACGATCGACGGCTATCTGCGCGCTGCCAGCGGCATTTCCGCCGAACAGCCGCTCAGCGCGGCCGACTGGCTCAGCCTGTCGCAGCAAAAACTGCTCTCGCTCACCGCCGGCGGCCTCTTCCGCGACGATCTCAATCTGGCGGCGCTGCGGACGCGGCTCGCTTGGTATCCGCATGATGTCTGGCTGTATCTGTTGGCATGTGGCTGGTCGCGCATAGGCCAAGATGAGCATCTGGCGCCGCGAGCCGCCATTGCCGGCGACGAACTGGGCGCGGCGCTGATCGCCGGTCGCTTGGTTCGCTCCATCATGCAGCTTTGTTTCCTGATGGCGCGGACTTACGCCCCCTATGCCAAGTGGTTTGGCAGCGCATTCGCCGAATTGCCCTGCGCCGGCGAATTGATCCCGACGCTGCGGCGCGCGCAAATCGCGGAGAATGAAGGGGTGCGGCGGTCCGCTCTATGCGGGGCTTACGAGAGCCTGAACCGCCAGCATAACGCGCTGGATCTGACCGAGGCGATTCAACCGGCGCTGCTGCCCTTTCATGGGCGCGGTTTCCTGGTCAGCGGCGCCTGGCGCTATGCCGAAGCTTTGATCCAGCGCATCGGCGATGAGCAGCTTCGGGCGGTGGCGCTGCGAGCGCCAATCGGAAGTATTGACCAGTTCAGCGACAACACGGACCTGCGCGAGGCGGCGCATCTGCGCCAGAAAATCGCAGCGCTATATCAGTGACAATGCCTGCGAGCGCGCCGCCGCAAAAGCCGCTGCCGACCGCCGCACATCGGCTTCCGTTGTCGCCCAGGAACATACACTGATGCGTATCACAGGTTCTCCGCGCCATTCCGACCCGCCGCACCAGCATTCGCCGCTGGCTTGCAGCGCGCGCAGGGTTTCCCGCGTCAAATCGGGTCCCTCGCAAGCCACCAGCACCTGATTGAATACGACCTCATTCAGAATCCGGAACTCGCGCATTGCCAGCTCGTCGGCGAATTGTCGCGCCCGCGCGCAGAGCTGCGCCACCAGTTCATCGACGCCGGCGCGTCCCAAGGCTTTCAGCAGCGCCCACAATTCGATGCCGCGCGCTCGTCGCGACATCTCCGGCGTATACAGCATGCCGTCGCGCGCCTCGCTGAAATGGAGGTAGCTGCCAGCCGCCTGTAATGCCTGCGCCAGCGTCAAGCGATCTTTGCAGAATATGATGCCGCAGTCGTAAGGGCTGTTGAGCGTCTTATGGGCGTCGGCGGACCAGGAATCCGCCTGCTCGACGCCTGCCGCAAGCTGCGCTGTCGCCCGGCAAGCGCGGGCCCACAAGCCAAAGGCGCCGTCGACATGCACCCAAGCCCCGGCTCGCTGCGCGGCGCCGCAAATGGTCGCGAAGTCGTCAAAGGCGCCGCTGTTGACATTGCCCGCTTGCAGGACCAACAGCGTTGTTTTGTCCAGTTGGGGAAGCTGCCGCGCATCCAATCTACCCTGTTCGTCGGCAGCCACAACTTCGATTTGGGCTGCGCCAATGCCGAGAATCGTCAGCGCTTTATAAACGCTGCCATGCGCGGCTTCGCTCAAGACAAGACGCAAGGGCGGCGCGCCGAAGAGCCCGCGCTCGGCCACATCCCAGCCCTGCCGCGCCAAGATGGCGTTGCGCCCGGCCAGCAAGCCGCAAAGGCTTGCCGTCGATGTCCCGCTGACAAAGCCCGCCGCGCTGCCCTTTGGCAGCTCGAGCAGGTCAACTAGCCAGGTTTCGCAGAGCGCTTCCAGCTTGGCGGCAATCGGCGACATGACCTGCAATGCCGCGTTCTGATCCCAAACATCCGCCAGCAGCCTCGCCGCCAGCGCCGCTGGAATCAAGCCGCCGTTGACGAAACCGAAGTAACGTCCCCCGCCCTGAGCCACCGCCGCCGGCGAGCCAACCTCGTGCAGCAGCCGCAGGATACCGCTGGTTTCGCCTGGTCCATCCGGCAATGCCTCGTCCAAGCATCGCAAAGCGTCCAGGGCCGGGGCAGTCGGGAAAGGCGGGCGGTCCCGCTGTGAATCGAGATATGCCAGCGCGTGATCAAGGACCTGGCGGTAGATCGCCTTGTCCGCCGATTCCTTTTGCAGCCGTTTCATTAGCTCACTCATCTATCTCACTCATCGCGCTATCCACATCCTTTGTCAATTACCAGAAAGTCCAGGTTCACGCGATCAATCTTGATTTCGTGATTTGTAAGCGCACTGTAATGTCTTGGAAATAGAAATCCTTAATTTTCCCGCTATAATACATTCATCTGCGCTTAATGGAGAGCGAGAAGAATGATGAATACCATACGAAAACCAACAATTTGGCATGGGGCATTAGTCGGAGTCCTGCTGACGCTGACGCTGACTTCAGTGTTGTTCTTGGCCGATCAACTGGTCGGACTGCCCTTTATCCCCTTCGATGTCTTCGATTTTGTTTCGCGGGTTTTGCCGGGCGCGCTGCTGACCTTCGGCATTGATATGATGGTGGATATGATCATCGCCTTTAACTTGGGCGAAACATCTGTCGCCGCCAAGACCGCCGAACAGGTGATGGGCTTGGGCGCTTTCCTCGCGCTTGGGCTGGTTGCAATCGCGGTCTTTTACGGGGTCTTGAACCGCAGCAAAACCGGCGCGCGCAATCTCAACCCGGGCTTGATGCTGGGTTTGGGCTTGGGCGCGGTCATGATGATGATTTCCCTTCAGGTGAACCTGACCGCCACCGCCCCAAGCGGCGCCCAGGTCATCTGGGTGGGATTGGTTTTCGCCCTTTGGGGCGCCGCCGCCAACTGGGTCTATAACACGCTCGCGCATAGCGGCGCGAAAACCAAGATTGACGAAGAGACGGGCGAGTCGATCACTGTCGAGGCGCTCGATCGCCGCCAATTCATGGTGCGCGTCGGCGGCGCCAGCGCCGTCTTGACGGTCATCGGCGCTGGCTTGGGCGCTTTCATCGGCAATCGTCCGGGCGAAGGACAAGTCGCCGGCGACGCCTCGGGCGCGTCGGAGGGCGATGTCCTGCCCAACCTCGAAGGCAATATGGAGCCAGCCCCGGGCACGCGCCCCGAATACACGCCGCTCGACAATCACTATCGCATCGACATCAGTTCGCGCCCGCCGGTGATTGACTCCGGCGAGTGGCGGCTGGACGTAACGGGCTTGGTTGACAATCCGGTCAGCTTGTCGCTGAGCGATCTCTATGACAAATTCGAGCGGGTCGACCGCTTCATCACCTTGTCTTGCATCAGCAACCGCATTGGCGGAACGCTCATCAGCACCACCAAATGGTCAGGCTTCCGCATGAGCGACTTCCTTGAGTTGGTGAAACCGCAAGCGGATGCCGTCGCGCTGAAAATCACCGGCGCCGACAATTTCGATGAATATGTCATGCTCGATGTCATCAACGCCGACGACCGCATCATGTTCGCCTACGAATGGGACGATCAACCACTGAAGCAGAAGCACGGCTTTCCGCTGCGCATCTATATCCCCGATCGTTACGGCATGAAGCAGCCCAAGTGGATCGAGAGCATCGAATTCGTCGATAGCTGGCAAGAGGGTTACTGGGTGCGCCGCGGCTGGAGCGTTGAAGCGATGGTGAACCCGACCTCGGTTGTCGATACTGTGGCGACCAAAGCCATCCTCAAGGACGACGAGGGTTATGTCGTGCCTATCGGCGGTATCGCCTATGCCGGCGCCAAGCGCATCTCCCGCGTCGAAGTCAGCGTCAACGACGGCGAATGGCAAGAGGCGAAGCTGCGCCAGCCGCTTTCGGAACTGACCTGGGTGCTGTGGCGCTACGACTGGCGCTTCCAGGAAGGCGAGTATCGCTTTGCCGTCCGAACTTATGATGGCGAGGGCAACCTGCAAAGTCTGGATTCGCGCGGCACCCGCCCGGACGGCGCGACCGGCGTCCATTCCAAGAAAGAAGCGATGCCCGCGCTGGCCGATCTCGAAGCGCAACAATCCGAAACCGAAGCCTAATCCAGCGCATCAAACACCAAATGAGCGCCTCTTCCACCAGCGCGTGGAGGGGACGCTTTTCATTTGGGCGCCTGTACATGCAACGTGTTATCAAATACTTGCGTATCAAACGGTGAGTCGCTAGAATAATGTTATCCTATCCACGCAAGCATTGTAGGAGACGTTGAGCAATATGGACTGGTTACAAACCATCGCGACAATCGCATCGGTATTTGCAGTAGGCTTGAGCCTGATCGCCTACATAACACGCCAGTTTAACCGTATGGGCGATAAACTGGAGAACTTGGACAATCGCGTACAGAATGTCGAAAATCAGCAAGTTAGTTTCAATGAGCGTTTCGACCGCATAGATGATCGCTTCGACCGCGTAGATGATCGCTTCGACCGCGTAGATGATCGCTTCGACCGCATCGGCAATATACTGACCAACCTGGACAATCGCGTACAGAATGTTGAAAAACAGCAAGTTAGTTTCAATGAGCGTTTTGACCGCATAGATGATCGCTTCGACCGCATAGATGATCGCTTCGACCGCGTAGATGAGCGCTTCGAACGCATAGGCGATCAACTGGAAAACCTGGACAATCGCGTACAAAATGTCGAAAAACAGCAAGTTAGTTTCAATGAGCGTTTTGACCGCATAGATGATCGCTTCGACCGCGTAGATGTGCGCTTCGACCGCGTAGGCGATCAACTGGTAAACCTAAACAATCGACTTCAAAATGTCGAAAAACAGCAAGTTAGTTTCAATGAGCGTTTCGACCGCATAGATGATCGATTTTCGCAGGTAGATAGACGCTTGGATCGCATGGACAGCCGCTTTGGCCGGCAAGAAGAACGATTGGAAGAGGGTCTGCAGGATGTCAGAGGCGACTTGCAGATTCTGGGTATAGAACAGGCGCGGATGCTGGGCTTTTTGGAAGGGCGTGGGGTGATGGCCAAGACGAACGCCGAAGCCGAGCGCGCCTCCTAGAACCGCGCCGCCTCCGCCCGGATGTCCGCGGACCAGCCCCATCTTCAATCAAACGCGCGCGACACAGGTTTGCCAATCCCCCTGGCTGATGGTATCTTTTTGGCACTATCCGCCAAACATCAGGTCGCAACATGATTCACAGTTGGCTGTTTCGCTTGATTGCGCTGGCGCTGACGCTCGGCGCCGCGAAGGCTGCTTTGGCGCTGCGCGTCTATGTTCCAGTGACGGTGGATTCCGTTCCGCTGCGGCGCGCCGAAGATTGCTCCGGGCGATTCCTGGCGCATGAACTGGATCACATCACGACGCCTACTGCCATGCCCATCGGATACTACGACAGCAATGGCGCGGGTTTGGCAATCAATGACTTGAACAATGACGGTTTGCTGGACCTCGTGCTGGCAAACCTGGACGGCGACAACGCCGTTTTCTGGAACGTGGGGGACTTACAGTTTCGGAAGCAGGCGCTTCCCTCCCGAGCCCCGTCCCGCGCGGTTGCCACCGTCGATGTCGACGGCGATGGCTGGCTTGATATCGTCTTCACGCAACAGGCAGCCGCGCCGCTTTATTGGCGCAATCAAGCCGGCACCGGTTTCGCTATCCAGGTTTTGCGGGGCGTCAGCTATATCGGCTACGCCATGAACTGGCTTGATGCCGACCGCGACGGCGATCTCGATTTGCTCACCGGCTCCTACGATGTCGAGAATGAAATGATCCTGGGTCAATCAGCGCCGAAATCGGGCTTGATCTATTACGAACATATTGATGATGGCGATGAAGGCCGCTTCCAGGCGACGCGCCTCGCCAACCGCTCCAATACCCTGGCGCTGCTCATCAGCCTCAACGCGGATGGCAATCAGGAAATCATCATCGGCAACGACTTCGCCGTGCCCGACCGTTACTTCACATTTGCGGACGGCAACTGGCAAGAGCAGCAGCCGCCGCCGGTCATGCCGCACAGCACCATGAGCTATGACGCGGCCGACCTGGACAATGATGGCAGCGTCGAGATCTATGCTGTGGATATGAAACCTTATGCCGATGACGCGGAAACGCAGGCGCAGTGGCAACCGGTGATGGACATGATGATGGCGATGCCGCAGGAAGCGGACGACCCCCAGATCATGGAAAACGTGCTTTACGCCGGCGGCGCGGGCTTGTTGCATAACATCGCGCCGCGCTTGGGCTTGGAGGCCACCGGCTGGAGCTGGTCGACGAAATTCGGCGATCTGGACAACGACGGCTTCCAGGATCTATACATCGTCAACGGCATGATTTCTCGGGAGTTGTTCTCGCACTTGCCGGGCAACGAGTTGGTGGAAGAAAATCAGGTCTATCGCAATCTGGCTGGCGAGCGATTTGCGGCGCAGCCCAACTGGGCGCTCAATGACAAGGCGAGCGGGCGCGGCATGTCCCTGGCGGATTTGGACAACGATGGCGATCTTGACGCGCTTGTGAATAACTTGAACGCGCCGGCGAAAGTCTTCGAAAATCAACTCTGCGGCGGGGCAAGCATCGAGGTCGATCTGCATTGGACGGGTTCCGCCAGCGGGGGCGTCGGCGCGCAGTTGCTTCTTGAGACCGGCGCAGGCGTCTATCGCCGTGATGTGACCGTATCCAGCGGCTACCTGTCGGGTGATCCCAGCCGCGTTCATTTTGGCTTTCCGGCCGGCACAGTGCTACAGCGTTTAACCATCATCTGGAATGACGGCGAATACAGCGTCGTGGATGACTTAGTGGCGAATGCCTTAATTACGGTGAGGCGCTGATGATATTCTGCCACTGACAGAGCCCGGCGCAAGGACGGACACAATCGGACCTGCGCGGCGGCAGTTTGACAGAGCGTAATCCACGTGTTAGATTATTGTATCGGTTGCGTAATCGGTTTTATGGCTTATAGCAATTGGTCCAGTAAATGCGGAGTTAAGGGTCCACGCATGACCGCGCCATTACCTGCATTGGTATTCGGGAACATGATTGACCTTGGATCTCCGCAATATAATGCCGAAGGAGGCGATCTGTGGCTGCGGCGCTGAAATCAAAGCGCGATGGCGAGTCCCTATGGGCGGCGAATTTACGCGAGTTCCGGAGCGCCTTCACGGGCTTGCGCCGGGAAGAGTCGATCGCCGGTTATTTGTTCCTGCTGCCGAACCTGGTCGGCTTCATTTTCTTCATGCTTTTCCCGATTCTCTTCGCCTTTTATATCATGCTCACGGACTGGAGTCTTTCAAAGCCGCCGGAATTCGTCGGCTTGAAGAACTTCGATACCATGGTCAACGACAGGCTCTTTTGGAAATCGCTCGGCAACAGCTTTTATTACACCTTTGTGGCTGTGCCCACCGGCATCTTTATCGCTTTTTGGCTGGCGCTGGCGCTCAACCGCAAGATGCGCGGCATTGTCTTTTTTCGCACGGTCTACTTCCTGCCGCAAATCACCTTGACTGTGGCAGCGGCTACCATCTGGCGCTGGATGTACCAGCCAGAGGTGGGCTTGGTCAATTATATACTGGGCTTGTTTGGCATTGACGGACCCAACTGGATTTTTCACACCGCTTGGGCAATGCCGGCTGTCATCATCATGAGCAATTGGCAGGGCATCGGCTTGGCAATGTTGATTCTGCTAGCCGGCTTGCAAGGCATCCCGGAAGAGTATTACGAAGCGGCGTCCATTGACGGCGCCAGTTCTTTGCAGCGGATGCGCTTTGTAACACTGCCGATGCTGTCGCCGGCGCTCTTTTTCGTCGTCGTCACCTCGCTGATTAACGCTTTCCAATCCTTCGATCAGTTCCTCGTGCTGACGAATGGCGGTCCCGCGGACGCTACCACACCCCTGACCCTCTATATCTACAACAGCGCTTTCAAGTTCCTCAAGATGGGTTATGGCGCAGCGCTGGCGGCCGTCCTTTTTGTCATCATTCTGATCATCACAATCGTGCAATGGCAGCTCGCGCGGCGCTGGGTATTTGGTTTTGACGATGAATAAAGCTGCTCGCCCATCCAAGCGCCGGCCTCGCTTCGGCCAAAAAGAGGCTGCTCAGCTGCACGATCTCTTGGTGTATATAGTCCTGTCTTTGGTGGGCATCATCTTTGTTCTGCCATTTGCCTGGATGGTCTCCAACTCGCTTAAGTCCATCCGCGAAATCTATCGCCTGCCGCCCACGTTCATCCCGGAAACCTTGCAACTCAGCAATTATGTCGACGCTTGGACGGCAACCCCATTTAACATCTTTTTCGTGAACAGCGTGCTCGTTTCCGCCGCGGTGGTCTTGGGCCAGCTTTTCACTGCCAGCTTGGCCGGCTATTCTTTCGCGCGGCTGCGCTACCCGGGGCGAGACAAGATATTCCTGCTGTATATCTCGCTGCTGATGGTGCCTTTTACCGTGCTGCTTGTCCCGCTCTATGTGCAGATGCGCGGGCTCGGCTGGGTCAACAGCCTCAATGCCGTCATCATCCCCTTCCTTTTCACGCCTTGGGGCACCTTCATGATGCGTCAGTTCATGGTGACGATCCCGCGCGAGCTGGAAGACGCCGCGCGCATCGACGGCTGCGGCTTCTTCCGCACCTACTGGTCCATCATCCTGCCCTTGACCAAACCAGCGCTGGCGACGCTGGCTCTCTTCACCTTCCTCAGTAGTTGGAACAGCTTCCAGTGGCCCCTGATCGTGCTGGGGACGCCCAATGTCAAGACCTTGCCCCTGGGCTTGTATTCATTCCAAGCGCAATCTTCAATGCGGACGCCCTGGCATCTGATCATGGCGGCCGCAACTTTCATTGTGCTGCCCATCTTGGTCGCATTTGTCTTCGGACAGAAGTACTATGTCCGCGGCATCGTAACTTCAGGTATCAAAGGAGGTGGCTAGGCGTCAAATAACTTGTCTCGTTTTCGTATTCTCTTATATCGAAAGGACATTCCAAATGATCCGCAAAATTTCACTCTTCCTCACGCTGCTGCTCATTTTCTCCTTCAGTTTCGCCGCCGCTGCCCAGGACGACATGATGGACTGGACCTGCGGCATGGTGGATGGCGATCTCGCCGCCACCTTTAACTTCACTGGCTGGGAAGGTCCCGGCGAGGTCGACAAATTCCTGCTCGCCTTTGACGAGTTCTTCGGCGAATACTATCCCAACGTACAGCAGGTGCCTAATACCGGCGTCGCTTGGGGTGATTATTGGACCACCCTGCCGGCGCAATTGGCTGGCGGCGCGGAAATAGACATGGCTTGGATGCACGACAGCCGCAACGACACCTTCGGTGAAAACGGCTGGCTGCTGCCGCTGGACAGCTACCTGGAAACCTGCCCGCCCCCAGGCTGGCCCGAAAACTTTGTCGGCACGCAAATCGACGCCTTCAACTATCAAGGCGTGCAGTACGCCATTCCTTATGATTGGGCGCCGGGCGGTTTCTATGTCAACGTCGACCTGCTAGAGGCAGCTGGCTTGGATATGCCAACTGAAGAAAGCACTTGGGAAGACATCCTGGAAATCGCGCTGGCTGTCACCGAAGACACCGATGGCGACGGCACAAACGATATCTGGGGCTTGGGCAATCTGGCTAGCCCGGGCTCTGGCGGCGGCGGTCTCTATTGGATCGTCAAGAGCTTTGGCGGCGACTACTGGAATGAAGAAATCACCGAGTCGCGCTTGAATGACGAGGGCACAATCGCCGCTCTGCAATTTGTCGCCGATCTTATCTGGGAACATGGCGTGCACCCGACAGCTGACGCGGTCGCCGCTACCGGCTTCGGCTCCGAACTGCTCTTCGCCAATGGTAATGTCGCCATGCACTACGCGCTGAACGACGCCGCCTCGCGCATGGACGAGCTCATTGCCGGCGAATTCAACTGGACGCTGGCGCCAACCCCGACGGGACCGGCCGGGCGCTTCCAATTCGTTGGTGGTTCCGCCTTCGCCATTCCGTCCTCATCAACGCAGCCCGACTTGGCTTATGAGTTGATCCGCTTCGCCTTGGCCAACCCGGCGCACCTCTGCCGCACCGCCACCATGGGCGCGGCGCTGGTCAGCCAGGCTGAGTTCCATAACTGCGCGACGCCGGAAGGCGCTTCCTACGCGGATGACTACAACTACGCCTTCTCGGTCTTGGGCGCGCGCGATGGAGTCCACCCGACCTACCACCCGAAATATCTGGAGTGGGAAACATCGGTCTTCATCAGCAACTTCGACCTGCTCTGGACAGGCGAAGAACGCGATGCCGCGGTCGTTGCGGAAAGCGCGCACGAACAGACCAACATGCTCTTGGGCGGCTAGGTCCGCGCGAGCGCTAGGCTTAACCCTTGAACGAAATTGGGGGACTGGTTACACTGGTCTCCCTTTTCCACAGCGCATAGCCACCTGGTCCGCGATGCTTGAGCTTGTCCGCATCGCTGTTGGGCGTATCCGCTGGCGGGAGAGGATTGAACAGTCCAAGTTATAAGGAGAATCATAATGAAGAAATATCTGTTGACGCTAATGCTTGTCGTTTTTCTGGTGGCGACGGCATCACTGACGAGCGCGCAGACTGAACTGAGCATGTGGTATCACGGCGCGGGCAACTTTGTCGAGCGCGATCTGATCGTTCAGATCATTGACGACTTCAACGCCTCTCAATCAGACTATGTTGTAACCCTGGAAGAATTCCCGCAGGCAGATTACAACTCGTCCGTCGTGGCGGCCGCCGCCGCTGGCGACCTGCCGGATATCATCGATGTGGACGGTCCCGTCATGCCGGGCTGGGCTTGGGCGGGCTGGATGACACCATTGAACCTGTCCGAAGGCGCGCTGGATGACTTCCTGCCCGGCGCTATCGGTGAATGGAACGGGGAGATCTACTCGGTTGGTTTGTGGGACGCGGCGGTATCGATCTACGCGCGCCGCTCGGTCCTGGAAGCCAACGACATCCGCATCCCGACGCTTGAAGATCCTTGGACCGGCGAAGAATTCGACGCCATCCTCGAGACCTTGCAAGCCACCGGCGACTTTGATTATGCCTTCGACGTGGGCATGGCTTGGACCGGCGAATGGTATCCTTATGCCTTTTCGCCCTTCCTGCAAAGTTTCGGCGGCGACATGATCGACCGCTCGACCTATCTGACCGCAGAAGGCGCGCTAAATGGCGAAGCGGGCGTGGCATTTGGCAATTGGTGGCAGAGCCTCTTCGAGCGCGGCTTAGCGCCCGGCGCCTCCCAAGATGGCGCGGACCGCGAAACCGGCTTCATTGACGGCAAATACGCCCTGCAATGGAACGGCAACTGGGCTGGTATCACCGCGCTGGAAGCAGTCGGCGATGACCTGCTCTTCCTGCCCGCGCCGGACTTTGGCAACGGCTCGACTATCGGCGCCGCTTCTTGGCAACTCGGCATCTCCTCCATCAGCGATAATCCGCAAGGCGCGGCTGCATTCATTGAGTTTGCGATTCAAGACGAGTATCTGGCTGCCTTCTCTGACGGA
Source organism: Phototrophicaceae bacterium (assembly GCA_965232245.1). Lineage (GTDB taxonomy): Bacteria > Chloroflexota > Anaerolineae > Aggregatilineales > Phototrophicaceae > UBA6055. The sequence goes on from CBDDPG010000002.1 coordinate 841,882, forward strand.
ATCGGTTTGATCCCAGCCACAGCCAGCGCGGCGGCGATGAGCAGCAGTTACGCCCCTGGCGGTCCCCTGGAAGTCTACTTCGGCTTGAGCGAAGCGCAGGCTCTGGTGCGTCCAGTCACCCCGGGTTACGCCACCTTGGCGCTAATTTTCGAGAAGGCATTGGCGGATATCGCAAATGGCGCTGATGTACAGGACACCTTGGACGCGGCAGTAGACGAAATCGACGCCGACATCGAAGACAACATGGGCTACGGTTTCGAAATGTAGCTGGCGCAACAAAGACAAGCTAGATGGTGGCTCGGCGGGTCGCGTAGACACTGACCGTCAGCCGCCGCTAGCTCGCCAATTTGGGCGATTCTGCGAATCGCCCCTGTATCTTCCTCTAGCCAGATAGCATAAGCGACATCAGCCCAAACTTCATAATTTGATTTTGGAATTTATACATGATTAGCGCAGCGGAGACGAGGAAGAGCGCCCCCCTCTGGGTGCGTTTGCTCGTGCCGAAGGACGCGCCCCTCTACCAGCGCAACGAAGCTATTGCCGGTTGGCTGATGGCTATCCCCGCTCTGCTCGTTGTGACCATTTTCCTGGTCATCCCTTTTTTAATGGCATTTGTCATGTCCTTCACCAACCAGCGCTTGGTTTCGCCAAACCCGACCGAGTGGGTGGGCTTGCGCAACTTCGAGCGGCTGCTGACGATTCGCGCTTTCACGCTGGAGCCCGAACGTGATGACAGCGGCGCGCTTGTATACGACGATGACGGCAGCACCGCCTACCCGCGCCTGCGCACGTTCACGCGCAAGAACCCAGATTATCCGGAACTGAACGGCTTACGCGAATTCATCTCCTGGCAGTCGGGCGAGAATCGCACCGTCATACTTGCAGGCGATGTGGTCTTCCTGCGGGCGCTGATTAACACGCTGCTCTTCGCGGCGGTGATCGCGCCCCTGCAGGGTGGTCTGGCGCTGCTGCTGGCGCTGCTGCTCAATCAAGCTTTGCCCTTCATCAACATCTTCCGCGCCATCTATTTCGCGCCCGTTGTAGTTTCGATGGTGGTGGTCTCCTTGCTGTGGCGCTTCATCTATGACGGCAACAACGGCTTGCTCAATACGATGCTAGGCATAGCCACGTTTGGCAGCTTCCAACCGGTCGATTGGCTGGGCAATCCCTACACGGCCATGCCGGCGCTAATCGCCATGTCGGCTTGGCAGGCGGTCGGCTTCCACATGGTAATCTGGCTGGCGGGCTTGCAAACGATTCCCGTCAGCTTGTACGAAGCGGCAGGCTTGGATGGCGCCGGCGCTTGGCAGAAGTTCCGCTATGTTACCTGGCCCGGCCTGCGCAATACCGCCGTCCTGATCCTCATCGTGATTGTTATCCAGGCGATGGGCTTGTTCGTGCAGGTCGATGTCATGACGCGCGGCGGTCCTCTCGACGCGACGCAGAGTGTGGTCTTTCAAGCGGTGCAGCGCGGTTATGACAAACAAGATATCGCCGAAGGCTCGGCTATCTCGGTGGTGCTCTTCGTGATTGTGCTCGCCATCACGATTGTCAACCGCTACCTGACGCGCGAACGAGATTAGCTATGGCGACCATGACTTACGAAACGCGAAACAAGCTGATCATCAGCTTGCGCTACACGCTTTTAATCCTAATTTCCGCCATTTTCATTTTTCCAATTGTCTTTATGGTCGTCTCGTCCTTGAAGCCGGACCTACAACTTCTGCGCGATTCTGGCTCACTGCGCGCCTTCTTTCCTATAGGCGATATTTCGCTGGACAATTACGCAAAAGCATCCGACCGCGTTCCGATGGTTCAATTCGCCTTTAACTCTGTCTTTACGACGGTCGCGGCGATGCTCGCCAGTATCCTGCTAAATTCGATGGCGGCTTTCTCCTTTGCTTTCCTGCGCTGGCGCGGGAAAAAACTCATGCTAACGCTTATCATCGCCACATTTATCGTGCCATTTGAGGTGATCGCTATACCGCTGCTGCTGGTGGTCAATAGCTTGCCCTGGATCGGTGTGGACGGCATCGAAATCGGCTGGCTGAATACCTATCACGTGCAGATTATCCCCTTCATCGCCGACTCGCTGGGCATTTTCCTCTTTTATCAGTATTTCCGCGATTTGCCCGATGAGCTAGTCGAAGCGGCCGGCATAGACGGCGCCAGCATCTGGCAAATCTACTCGCGTATTATCATGCCGATTTCCGGTCCTATCCTGGCGACAGTCGCCATCCTGAAATTCCTTGTGATGTGGAACGCCTATATCTGGCCCCTTATGACCATCCGCTCCGAAGAATTGCGGCCCATCATGGTCGGCTTACAATATTTCTTCCAACTGAATACGCAATGGGGCGAGATAATGGCCTATTTGTCGATTGTGACAATCCCGGTGCTGATATTCTATTTGGCGCTGCAACGAGCCTTCATCGAAAGCATCGCCACCTCCGGCATCAAAGGCTGATAGCGCGCCGCTAACTCTTTAGTTCTTCTTCCGCCAGAAACTTCCTCGCATAAGCCAAGTCCTGGACGATCAACTCGTCAACCCGCGCCTCGTCGCTGTATTCAGCCGAGAAACAGATCGGTCCTTGATAGTCCAGCGCGCGTAGCTTCGCGATCACGCGCTGCCAGGAAGCGCGTCCCTGCGCCCCAGAAGTCCAGTAGATTCGCCAGGCGGCAGTTTCGGCTTCGGGACCTGTCACCCGCCGCCAGTAGGCGTTTTTGAGGTTCACCACGCAGAGATAAGGCGCCAGAACATCCAGCGCCGCGTCGCTGTCCATGCCTTCAAGCGCGTTATGCGCCGGGTCCCAAACCGCAGCTACGTAACGCGGGTCGTAATCCTTGAGCAGATTGTAAGCGCCCATTTCGTTGACCGGCACGAACTTGCCGCTGTGGTTCTGCACGCCGATTTGCAGGTCATATCGCTCGCAAAAGGGCAGGGCGCTGTCGAGTTGACGGCGCGCTTGCGCTTCGGCAGTCCAGTAATCTGTATGTCCCTGCCGGAACATGACGCGGTTCATCTTGACGCCGGCGGCGGCGCAGGCGCTGTACAGCCGCTCGTCATCCAATGCCAAGGCAGCCGTGACGTTCAAGACGCGGATGCCGCGCTCGGCGAGCAGTTTGACCGCGGCCGGCAGGTCGCGCTCGATGTTTTCCGGCTCGACTTGAAAATCGGGCCGCACCGGCAATTCAATCAGGTCGAAGCCCAAAGACTTGATATGCGCCGCCAATTCCGGCAAGGGCAGGCGCTGCCAGGGTTTGGTGAAAATCGCCAGTTCATTCATCAGGCGCCTCGCTCAGCTTGTGGTCGGCAGCATGGAGATCAAGTCGATATTGACGCGCGGCGGCAAGGACGCGATGAAAACCACTGTGGCGGCGATATCTTCCGACTGGATCATTTTCTGCTTTTGCTCCTGGCTGAACTTGACGGGCCGCCGGTCGATAATAGGCGTGTTGCCCGCGCCGGGGTTGAAGAGGCAGGCGCGCACGCCCTGGGGGTTGCCTTCTTCGTTCGTGACCGCGTTGAGCGCTTCCATGCCGATTTTGCTGGCGCTGTAAGCCACGCCAGCGCCGATGCTGGGGAACATGCCGGCCCGCGACGCCAAATTGATGATCAAGCCGTCGCCGCGCGCTTTCATTTCTGGCAAAACCGCCCGGGTGAAGACGTAGGCGCTGGTCAAGTTAATGTCCATGAGCTCGCGCCACTGCCGCGCACTGGTGTCCGTGATGGAACGCTGCGCGATGTTTGTGCCGGCGTTGTTGACCAGCACATCAATCGGACCAAAAGCCGCGCGCGTTTTCTCGACTGTAGCCTGTATTTGGGCATCGTCGCTGACATCAGCCGGGCAGACCAAAGCATCGCCGCCCCGTGCCCGCGCCGCCGCAGCGACCGCTTCCAGCATCTCGGTCCGCCGCGCCACCAAGCTGACCTGGGCGCCCGCCGCCGCGCAAGCGATGGCAATCGCTTCGCCGAATCCGCTGCTGGCGCCGGTCACGATGATTGTCTTGCCTGCCAATGCGCCCATTTGATTCTCCCCGCGCTCGCGTCTTGTTCACCTATGCCATAGTGTCGAGCATAGCGCGCGTGACTTCGTAGCGCAATTTCCCGTCCTGTAGAAAGCGGTCTATCTCATCCGTGATGATCGCGCCCTGGCGGTGGCGCGCCTGATGCGTGACCGAAGCGATATGGGGCGTAATGATGACATTGTCTAATCGCCTGAAGAGGCTCTCATTCGGCAGCGGCTCCGTCTCGAAGACATCCAGCGCCGCGCTGATGCGCCCCGACCGCAGCTCCGCCAGCAGAGCCTCTTGATCGACCAGACGGGGTCGCGCCGTGTTGATGAAAATCGCCCCGTCCCGCATCCAGCCAAACTGCCGCGCGCCCAACATGCGCTGCGTTTCGGCAGTGACTGGCGCCTGCAAACTGATGATCGGGCATTCGCGCAGCAGCGTCTCCAGATCCACTTTGCGCGCGCCCATAGCCCTCGCTTCCGACTCGCTCTGGTAGGGATCGTAAAGCCACAGCTCCGCGTGCAAGGCAGTCAGTTTCTTGATAAGCTCGCGCCCGGTATGTCCCGCGCCGATGACGCCGATGCGCGTCCCCGCCAATTCTGTGCCCGGCGTCAGCGCTCTGGCGCTTGCCCAGCCCTCGTCTTTGAAGGCGCGGTCAATCTTGTGAAATCGGCGCAGACAGAGCAGGATTAACAGCAGGGTCGTCTCGGCTACGGGATTTGCCATCGCCGCCGCGGCGTGCGTGACGCGCCGGCCTTCGGCGAAGACCGCCGGCGGCAGCAAGCGCTTGATCGTGCCGGCCGCATGCGCGATCAATTTCAAGCGGTCGGCGGATGCCAGCACATCATCGGAAAAACTCGGCGTGCCCCAGCAGCTGATGACGATATCCTGAGCCCGAATCAGTGCCGCCAACTGCGCCTGGTTGAGGTTGCCCGCTTCTTCCTGCGCCGTCAAATTGCCCAGGGCGCGCAGCCGCTCTTGCTGCGCAGGCGCGAACAATTGGTCGTAGAGCGCCGGGCGCATGGCGATCAGAATGTTTGCTTTCTTCTCCATAGTCGTCAGTCTTGGAGAGCGTCGCGCAATTTCGCCACCAGATTGGCTTCCGGCTCATAGGGCAACTCGAGCACCTTGTGCTTGAGGGAACTGGCGTAAAGCGCCAAAATCACGTTGAAGTCGACCAAGGCGCGCTCCAGATTGAGCGGGTGAAGCGCCGCGTCATCTTCCAGCCAGTCGAACATCGCCTCGGTCAAGCCCGCTTGGCCCAGCACGTCTTCCTCCGGGTATTCATGCACGCCGCTGTCATAGACGCCATTGATGAAGGTCTCCCAAGACCACATCGTCCAGTGGATATAGCCGCTCATGCCATAAACCGCGATGCGCTTGTGCTGATAGATGGCATCGCCTCGCGGCACGCGCGGCGCGTTTTCGCCACAGCGCAGCGAGACTTGCAAGCCATTGCTGTAGGCGACCGCCGCCAGACTTTGGTCGGGCGCGTAATGTTCTTTGATATTGGGCTGCAAGCCCGTCGCGCCCGCTACTTGCCCGAAGACAGTGGTCGGCGCCGCAGGGTTAAAAGCGCCGATCGCCTGCAGGGAATGCGTGCCTTGGTATGCCAGGTTCATGCCCGAGCTCGCTTCGATGAAGCGGATATCGCCGATGGCGCCCTCCGCCACCAGCTGCTGCAAGCGCTGCCGGCAGGGATGAAACTGCAATTGATGATTGATGGCGACCTTGAGTTTCGGCTTGCGCGCGGCGAAGTCTCTGATTGCCAGGTAATCCTCGCCTTGTATCGCCAGCGGTTTTTCCACCACGACCGCTGGCACCCCCGCCGCTTCAGCCGCTTCCAAGACCTCCAGCCGCACATTGGGCGGCGTGCTGACATGCGCCAGATCGGGCTTTTCTTTTTCGAACATCTCGCGGTAATCGGTGTAGCGCGCTTTCACATCATATTTGTCGGCAAACTCGTCAAGTGGCGCGGACCGCGAGTCACAGACGGCTGTCACCCGGCCGCGCTTTACATATTGGTAGGCATCCGCATGTCCATGCGCCCGTCCGCCGCCGACGCCGATCATAACCGTTTTATACATCGCTTCCCTCCCAGGGTTGCAGAATCACTTTGCCACATTGCCCGGAAAGCTGCGTCTCCCAGGCGCTTTGAATATCATCAATCGCAAATCGATGCGTGATGAGTTGATCGATTTTCTCGCCGACCTGGCTGATCATCGCCATCATTCGCGGCGTATCCGCCAGGTTGTAATGCCAGGACCCAATCAAGCGCAAACCCTTGCGGATCATATCTTGGCTGATTTTCACAGGCGTGTCATCGGCGCATTCGCCGACAAAAGCGACCATGCCCTTGCGCCGGGTCGCGTCTATGCAGAGGCGGTGCGCCGCTACCACGCCGGAGCAATCCACCGCTTTGTCGACGCCGCGCCCATCGCCGGTGAGCGCCAGAATCCGCGCGAGCGCGTCTTCAGCCGTCGGGTCAATCACGGCTTCGGCGCCGAGCTCGAGCGCTTTCGCGGCGCGGTACTTGTTCACGTCCACGCCGATCACGCGCGCGCCACGGTAAGTGGCGCCGATCACGCCGCCCAGCCCCACCGGTCCCAAACCCGTGATGAGCAAGGTGTCATGCGCGTCCAGCGCCATCAACTGAAAGGCGCCGAAGGTCGGTCCCAAACCGCAGCATGCCATCGACGCGTGTTCGTAGGACATGCCAGCGGGAATCGGCGCCAGCATCCAGTCCTGTTTCAACAGATATTGCGACATGGTCGCTTTGCCAGCGTCGCTGCCGTGATAAGCCTCAAAGTCGATCAAATCTTGGCAATGGATGTATTCGCCCGCCAGGCAATAGGCGCATTGCCCGCAGGGCGACATCGGCATCGCCACGACGCGGTCGCCGACTTTTACCTTGCCGGGCTGCGCCACCGCCACTACCTCGCCCGCGGCTTCGTGCCCGAAAAAACCATGATTCGCGCCCGAGGCGAAGGCTTTGTATTCGGTACACATCGGCGCGGCATGCACCTTGACGACGACCCAGTTTGCTTTGGCTTGGGGCAGCTGCCCGGTGACGATTCCCGCGCGTGCTTTTCCCAGCACAGTGACGCGCTTCATGGCGCTCCTAAAAATGGCGCGCGGATAATTTGTTCCAGCCGCGCAATCGGTTTTCCAGCGACGCAGGCGACTATAACATAGCGTGATTGCGCCCGCAAATCTAAGTTCATTTCCGTGGGCGGCACAGCGTGCCGCCTCTACTGATTACGAAAATTGTGGGGAAAATAGTCATGTCAGCGCAATTCCATTTTGAAGAGATTGCCCTGCCAAATCAACAGCATATTTGACGATTCCAGCGCGATTGGATACCATTCAAGGAATCGGTTGCGCAACGCGTTACACAAAGGACAAGGCTTTGATGAAACGCATAACAATGCAAGACGTCGCTGAACAAGCCGGCGTATCAAAAGCCACTGTCTCGCACGTGATTAACGAAACGCGCTATGTAGAAAATACCACTAAAGAACGCGTGCAGGACGCTATACGCGCGCTCGGCTATCGACCCAACGTGGCTGCCCGCAGCCTGACCACGCAACGAACCCGCGTCATCGGCTTGATCGTCTCCGACGTCACCAATACCTTCTTTGGCGAAATCATGCTGGGTGTGGAAAATGTGCTGATCGCCAATGGCTACAGCTTGATGGTTTGCAATACCAGCGAGGTGCTGGAACGCGAGCAGTACTATATTGATATTCTGCTGCGGCAGGGCGTCGATGGCATCATCGCCGCCGCCGCCAGCCAAAACTGGGACGCGCTCAACGAGGCGGCAAAGCTGAACATTCCAATCGTCATGCTGGACCGCACTTTCGACGACGCCAAATCGCCTTATGTCGGCGTCAACAACAAGTATGGCGCCTATCTGGGCGCCAAGCATCTCATCGAACGCGGTTACCGCGAAATCGGCATTCTTTCGGGCTTTCAACGCCTGTCGACCATGCGCGAGCGCCTGTCCGGTTTCGAAATGGCATTGGCGGAAGCGGGCTTGCCCCTGCGCGAGCGCTGGTCTGTGGCCAGTCACTTAAGCATTGAAGACGGCCAGCGCGCCATGCAAGAACTCATGACGCAAGCGGAGCGGCCCCGGGCTGTATTCGTCTGCAACAACTTGCTGAGCCTGGGCGCGCTCATGGGTTTGCAAGCGCTGGGCATGCGCTGCCCGGCCGATGTCGCGCTCGTCGGCTTTGATGACCATCCTTGGGCGCAGGTATCGAGCCCGCCCTTGACCGTGCTGCGCCAGCCGACCTACCGCATTGGCGAGACCGCCGCGCGCAAGGTGCTGCAGGCGCTCAACGGAGATCAAGACGAAATCCCGTCCGCTCTTTTCAACTGCGAGCTCGTGGTCAGGCAATCGAGTTGAATGAGCCGCGCTCAGCCTTGATTATGGCAAAGTGTCAAGATGCCTCAACGGGGATCGTTCAGTGAAATGAAAAATGCAGGGGCGACTCGCTGGGTCGCGTAGGGCGCGTAGACACAGCCCGTCAGTCGCCCAATCCGCTTTGAGACGGCTTTGGATAGGAGAAAAACATGAGCAAACAGTACAACGCGACTTGGGCATCGCTCAAAACGCATCCGACCGCGGAATGGATGCGCAAGGCGAAGTTCGGCATCTATACCCATTGGGGCATCTATTGCGTGCCAGCCACCGGACCCAACGTGACCTGGTATCCCTATCACATGTACCGCGAAGGCTCGCCGCAGTTCGATTACCACTGCAAGACTTATGGGCATCCTTCACAGTTTGGTTACAAAGACTTCATCCCCATGTTCACTGCCGAGCGCTTCGACCCCGATGAGTGGGCGCAGCTCTTCGCCCGCGCCGGCGCCAAATTCGCGGGACCCGTCGCCGAGCATCACGACGGCTTCCCGATGTGGGACGCCAGCGACACCGAGTGGTGCGCGGGCAAGATGGGACCCGAGCGCGATGTCGTCGGCGAACTGGAAAAAGCCATCCGCGCCCAAGACATGCGCTTCATGGTCGCCATGCACCATGCCGAGAACTGGTGGTTCTTCCCGCATTGGAAAAGCCAATACGACACCTCCGATCCCGCTTATGCCGGGCTCTATGGCGAGCTGCATAATCTCGATTTCGACTACGATCCGCAGCGAGCCGGCATCCATCAAAACCACGGCGAATGGATGGCGCAGGACAAGCCCAGCAAAGCCTTCCTCGAGCGCTGGAAGCGGCGGCTGGTTGAAGTCGTCGAGCGCTACGAGCCGGATTATATCTGGTTCGACTTTGGGCTGCGCTTCGTGCACGATCAGTATAAGCAGGACTTCCTAGCCTATTACTACAACAAAGAAGCCGAATGGGGGCGCGAAGTCGTCGCCAGCTACAAATGGCACGATATCCCGCCCGGCGCCGCTCTGCTCGATTTTGAGCTGGGCAAGACCGCCGAACTGACCCACTACGAATGGATTACCGATACCACTGTCGATGATGGCCAAGGCTGGGGCTACATCAAGGAAACCGAATACAAGTCGGTGACAGAAATGGTGCAGTACCTGGCGGATAATGTCAGCAAGAACGGTTTCATGCTGCTCAACGTGGGTCCGAAACCCGACGGCGCGATCCCCGACGAGTCGAAAGCGATCCTCGAGGGCATGGGCGAATGGCTGCGGGTCAATGGCGAGGCGATTTACGACACCGTGCCCTGGAACACCTTCGGCGAGGGACCAACCCAGATGACCCATGTCGGCGCCTTCAGCGATACCAAAGAAAAGCTGCAATACAGCGCCCAGGATATTCGCTTCACCACCCGCGGCAATGTGCTATATGCCATGACCTTTGACTGGCCCCAGAAAAATTTCGTCATCGAATCCGCGCGCGCCTTCTACCCGGGAGAAGTTCGCTCGGTCGAATTGCTCGGTGGCGAAGGCGAGCTCAAATGGCAAATGACGGCGGCCGGGCTGCGCATCGAGCGGCCCCATCATAAACCCTGCGATCACGTCTACACCTTCAAAATCACGCGCAATACCAGCATGTGAGGAGACATTTGAGGAGTTAGGTCCGTATGGAATATCGCAAGCTGGGCAAAACCGGCCTGGACGTTTCGGTCCTGAGCTTTGGCGCGTCGTCCCTGGGCAGCGTCTTCCGCCCCATCGATGAAAACGAGGGCATCCGCGCCGTGCATGCCGCGCTGGACCTGGGCATCAACTTGATCGATTGCTCGCCCTTCTATGGCATCACCACTGCGGAAACGGTCCTGGGCAAAGCGCTGCGCGGCCTGCCCAGAGACCAGTATGTGCTGGCGACCAAGGTGGGACGCTACGGAGAAGATGAATTCGATTTCAGCGCCGAGCGCGTCGCGCGCAGCGTCGACGAGAGCTTAAAACGATTGGGCGTCGAACATATCGACATCATCCAATGCCACGATATCGAATACGTGCCGCTGGACCAGATCGTCGACGAGACCATCCCGGCGCTGCGAAAAGTACAGGGAACAGGAAAAGCGGGTTTCGTCGGCATCACCGGTTTCCCGCTGGCCATCTTTCCCGCCATCATGGAGCGCATCGAGGTCGATACCATCTTGTCCTACGCGCACTATTCGCTGAACGACACGACGCTGCAGGGACTGATACCCTATCTGCAGGCAAAAGATGTCGGCATCATCGGCGCCTCGCCGCTGAGCATGGGCTTGCTCACCAACCGCGGCAGTCCCGATTGGCATCCCGCCACTGACGAGATCAAAGCCGGCTGTGCCGCCGCCGCCGCGTTTTGCCGCGAGCAAGGCGTCGATATCGCCCAGCTGGCGGTGCAATTCTCCCTGCGCAATCCGCATATTCACAGCACTTTGATCGGCAGCGCCAACCCGGAAAATATGCGCCGCAATGTCGAATGGCTGGACGCGCCCGTCGACGAAGCCTTGATTGCGGCGGTGCTTGAGCTGCTGGCGCCGATCCGGGACAAGACCTGGCAGACCGGCCTGCCCGAAAACAACTAGGAGGCTCGCGATGGGCATGCGCATCGATTCTCATCAACATTTTTGGATCTACGAAGCCCCCGAATATCCTTGGATTGATGAGTCCAAGCACGCGCTCAAGCGCGACTATCTGCCGTCTGACCTGGAACCGCTGATGGCATTCAACGGCATTGATGGCACGGTGGCTGTCCAGGCGCGGCAGAACCTGCGCGAGACCGATTTCTTGCTGGACCTTGCCGATAGCTGCGGTTTCATTCGCGGCGTCGTTGGCTGGGTGGATCTGCGCGCGGAGGATATCGAGGCGCAATTGGAGCGCTTGGCGCCGCATCCGCGCCTGGTCGGCGTCCGTCACATCGTGCACGACGAAGCCGACGACCGCTTCATGCTCGGCGGCAGCTTCCTCGATGGACTGGCGCTGCTCCAGCAATACAAGCTGACTTACGACTTGCTGCTCTATCCGCGGCATCTGCGCGTGGCGATTGATGTGGTCAAGCGTTTCCCGGATCAGCCCTTTACGCTCGACCATATCGCCAAACCCTTCATCAAGGACGGCATCATCGAGCCCTGGGCGAGCGAGATCCGCGAACTGGCGTCTTACGAGAACGTCTGCTGCAAGGTTTCGGGCTTGGTCACGGAGGCGGCGTGGCAAGCCTGGACGCAGGACGACTATGCGCCCTACCTGGATGTCGTCTTCGATTGTTTCGGCATTGACCGGCTGATGTTCGGCAGCGATTGGCCCGTTTGCACGCTCTCCGGCAGTTATAGCGAGGTGGTCGGGATTGTCGAAAGCTATATCGCGGCGCTTTCGGAAGATGAGCGGGCAAAGGTCATGGGTGGCAACGCCTGTGACTTCTATCAAATCCCTGATGAAAATCGACGGCAGGGCGCATGCCATCTCACTTGATAAGCGCGGCCAACACCAATAGCGCATTATGACAGCTCCGGAATACGGATGGCATTTGCGCCGCCGCGACCGATATGCCAGAATACCGCTCAATAACATGCTAAAAGGAGTCTGTGATGTGCGCAAAAACTTTGAATGCGAAGACTTTTTTCTTACTGCTGCTATGCTTTGGGCTGGTCGCCGCGCCGCTTTCCGCGCAAGACAGCCTGGCTGATATGGCTGCGGGGGCGGCCGCCTCGATGGCCGAATACAGCGTCAGCGAAAGCGATATCAGCTTCAGCAACATGGGTGAGACCGTCATCGGCACCTTGGCTTTGCCCGATGGCGAAGGACCCTTCCCGATCGCTCTGCTGCTGCACGGCTTCACTGGCACGCGCCATGAACTGCCGGTTATTGGTACCGAGGACACCATGTTCAGCCGCGCCGCCCGCTGGCTGGGTGAACGCGGCGTCGCCAGCTTGCGCATCGATTTCCGCGGCTCCGGCGAGAGCGATGGCGCTTGGGAAGACAGTACATTTAGCGGCCAAATATCCGACGCCATTGCCGCGCTGGATTATTTGCAGATGCTGGACGACATTGACGGCGGGCGCATCAGCGTCATTGGCTTGAGCCAAGGCGGCTTGGTTGGCGCGGCGACGGCGGGCCGCGATGCGCGCGTCAGCAACCTCGTGCTCTGGTCGGCGGTCTCCAATCCCGTGATGAGTTACGGCATCCTGCTGGGCTATGACAACCTGCTGGCTGGGGCGACAGCCGGCGATGAAGCGCTGACCATCACCTTGCCATGGGGCGCTGACACGACTCTCAAAGGTCCTTTCTTCGAGGATATCTTCCTGGTCGATCCTGTGGCGGAAATCGCCAGCTATGAGGGTCCCTTGCTAGCCATCACCGGCTCCCGCGATGACACCGTGACGCCACAGCCGCAGGCGGGCCAAGTCTTCCTAGACTATCACGAAGGCGCCGAGGCGCTGGTCCTGCTGGATGGCGACCACGTGTTTGATGTCCTGGCGGGGGATGTCACCGAGGTGATTGACGAAGCGCTGGCATATAGTCTCGCTTGGCTGCAAGCGAACTAGGCGAGCGCGCAACCAGCGCTTGTAGGGTGATCGGTACTTTTGCCGCGCAGTAGCCTGCGAACCTCAGTATTCATTTAAGCGCCTCTTCGCGAGCGGGAGCGAGTTTATGAAAGCAATCGTTCTGGAAGAACCCTTTCATCTCAGCTTGCGTCAGGTCCCCGAACCGAGTAACCCCGGGCGCGGCGAGGCGCTCGTGCAGGTCAAGCGCGTGGGCGTCTGTGGCACCGATCTGCATGCCTTCGGCGGCAACCAAAACTTTTTCAGCTACCCGCGCGTCATGGGGCATGAATTGGCTGTCGAAGTGCTGGAAATCGGCGCTAGCGACCGCGCGCTGGATTATGTCGTCGGCGATCAATGCTGCGTTATCCCCTATATGAATTGCGGGGCCTGTATCGCCTGTCGGCGCGGCAAGAGCAATTGCTGCACGGACATGCAGGTGCTGGGCGTGCATATCGACGGCGGCATGCGCGAGCGTTTCACCCTGCCGGTCGACAAGCTCTTGCGGGCGGATGGGATCCGGGCCGAGCAGCTGGCGCTGGTGGAGATGCTCTGTATTGGCGCGCACGCGGCAAAACGGGCGCGCATAGCGGCAAATGAAAATGCCCTGGTGATCGGCGCGGGTCCTATTGGCTTGGCGACGGCGGCTTTCGCCAAGATCGCCGGCGCTGATGTGATGGTCATGGAAATGAACGAATCTCGGCTGGCGTTCTGCGCCGAAGCGCTGGGCATCGACAAATTGATTGACGCCAGCCAGGACCCGCTGGCGCAGGTCCAGCAACTGCTCGGCGGCGAATTGCCGACAGTCGTATTCGATTGCACGGGCAGCGCAGGCTCGATGGGGGCGGCTTTTGGCTATGTCGCGCATGGCGGCTCCCTGGTGCTGGTGGGGCATATCAAAGGCGATCTGACCTTCAGCGACCCCCTCTTCCATTCGCGCGAGCTGACCCTGCTCGCCAGCCGCAACGCCACGCCGTCCGACTTCGCCTGGGTCATCGAATGCCTGCGCAAGGGTATCATCAATCTCGATGCCTGGATCACGCATCGCGCCGCGCCCGAGACGATTGTCGACGACTTCCCGACTTGGCTCGATCCTGCGACCGGCGTTATCAAAGCCATGCTGAGCTTCGATTGAGCGCGACTTGCGTCTATCCCGCAAAGCCGCGCCTGATGATGCCCCAGGGCCGCGGCATTCACCATTGAAAAATAGGCGACGCTGCATTTTCTGGATTTGTGAGATATGCGACATATTTTGTACCTTGACGCGATTGCCCCGGGAGCCCGCGCCATGTCCGCATTTTTTTCAGATTTGCCTGGTGCGTTATAATATGAACAGGACAATATGAGTTGCAAAGCAAGGGAACGATGTCAAAACAACGCAACATTCTCGTAGTTGATGACGAGCGCACCATTCGCGAGGTCCTGCGTCGCTACCTGGAGCTGGAAGGCTATCTCGTCACGGAAGCGGAAACGGGTCCCCAGGCTTTGTCTATCTTGCAAAGCCAGATGCCCGACCTGATCCTGCTGGATGTCATGCTGCCCGGCGTCGATGGCTTTTCCATCACACGCCGCCTGCGCCATCCATCGGAAAACAATCCACTGCGTATTGAAGGCGACATACCCATCATACTGCTGACCGCCCGCAGCAACGAAATGGATCGCATCGCCGGGCTGGAATTGGGCGCCGACGATTATGTGACCAAACCTTTCAGCCCGCGCGAGTTGGTGGCGCGGGTCAAGACGGTGTTGCGCCGCAGCGCGACCGCCGAAGTTGAAAGCGAGGCGCCAGTCGCCTGCGGCAAGCTGCGTCTCGATCCGCGCAGCCGCTCCGTCGACGTCGCCGGGGCCCCAGTCACCTTAACCGCCAAGGAATTCGACCTGTTGTACTTTCTTATGCGGCACCCTCGCCAGGTTTTCAAGCGGCAGCAATTGCTGGACCAGGTCTGGGGATACGAGTTCTATGGCGATGAAAGCACGGTGACTGTACACGTGCGGCGTCTGCGAGAAAAACTGGAAGCCAACCCCAGCAAACCCGATTACATTCAGACCGTTTGGGGCGTCGGTTACAAATTCGGGATCCCCGCAAATCAAGAGACGGAGTAAAAGCAATGATACGCAGCTGGTCGCAGAATCCCCTGCTGATTTTCGTCGTAGTCCTAGTCATTCCAATCGCCGGCACCTTGTTCAGTGGCTTGATCATGTTCGATCTGCCACAGAGCGATGTGCAGCAATTGGTCACGTTTATGACTTTCACCGGCATCTTGAGCTCTTCGCTGTCTTTCGCTTTTTATCGCCTGGGCGTCCTGGAGTGGTTTCGCAGTCTGCGCTGGACGATCTGGACTATGATCGCGCTGATGGTCGGCATGATCTTCCTCAACGTCTGGGTGATCGCCCGCTTCACCTTTATCGAACAGCATTACCTGACCTTGACCTCGGTCTTGCTGGTCTTCGCGGGTTTGTCGGCGCTGACGATCGGTTTCTTCGCCTCCAAGACGATGACCGACCGACTGAGCGAATTGACCGCCGCCACGCAGTTGCTGGCTGGCGGCGACTTCTCCACCCGCTTGAAAATCTCCGGCAATGACGAAATCGCTCAGTTGGCAGCCACCTTTAACGCCATGGCAAAGAGCTTGGGTGAAGTCGACGATCAGAAGCGCCAGCTCGAACAGACGCGGCGCGACCTGACAGCTTGGGTCTCGCACGATTTGCGCACGCCGTTGACGTCCATGCGCGTCATGATCGAAGCCATGCTGGACGGCGTGGTCCAGGACAAGGAAACGGTCCATCGCTATCTGGATAGCAGCCGCGCCGAGATCGAACATCTCGCCCACCTGATCGACGATCTCTTCGAATTGGCGCAATTGGACGTGGGCCACTTGACCATAAATATGCAGCGAGCCTCAATCAGCGATTTGATTTCCGATACCCTGGGCAGCATGCAGCCCAAGGCGCGGCATCACGGTATCACGCTCTTGGGGGAGGTCGCCGAAGACCTTGATATGATAGACATGGCGCCGGACAAGATCCAGCGCGTCTTGTCCAACTTGGTGGATAACGCCATCAAATATACCCGGGAGGGCGAGGCAGTCACGCTGCGCGCCTACCACAGCGCGGACGATATTCGCATCGACATTCACAATAGCGGCTCCTACATCCCGCAGGATGTGCTGCCGCGCCTGTTCGAGAGCTTTTATCGTGGCGAGGGTTCGCGCATGCGCGGCGATGACGGGGCGCGCGGAACGGGCTTGGGTTTGGCGATCGCGCGTGGTTTCATCGAAGCGCATGGCGGCCGCATCTGGGCAAACAGCGAAGAGGGCAAAGGCACGACATTTAGCTTTACGCTGCCGCAGCCGCTCTTCAGTTAGCCAACTTTATGGGAATGCCCTTTTCAAAGTTCGAGGTCGTCCATATAAACGACATTTAAGTCGGTCACACGCTTCATCGCCGCGTCATTGGTGAGAAGAGTGTCACAGTCCGTCGCGATAGCGGTAGCGACGTGTATTGCATCTGGGGTGCGGAAGGCATAACGCGCGCGAATCTCGCCCGCTGAAATAGCTATTTCTGCCGTGATGGACACTAAGGTGTAATCGTCTCTGCTGACCAGAATATTTTGATACGTCTGCGCGAGATCTGTATTACCCCTCCGTAGCGGCTGAACCATGACGTCCGTTAAGGTTAAGACGGAAGTCAAAGCTTGCAGCGGCGACGTCTCAATGGCATCAATGAATTGATCCATTGTCGCGATGTAATCGGAGTGCCCTTCAACCCAATAGATCAGGGGCGCGGTATCCAAGTAGATACGGCGCGCGCTCCGCAATGCCATGTCGAGGTTCAATGATCACGATCCCATTCGTCGCGCAATTCATTAATATAGGCTTTCACATCAACATCTTGCCAGATTCCTTTGCCCGCGCCTCGAAGCTCGAACAGGCTTCGTTTCGGTTTATTCTCTTCCATTGCAATGAGATCAATGAGCGAATTAACCAATTCCTTGCGTTCGTCTAGGCTTAACTCTTTCGCTTGTAGCAAAACTTCACTGACCGACATGATGCCAAATCCCCTAATCAGTTGCCAAAATTATACCATCTCTAACGATGATTTTCCACCTTATTCGCTTGTCTTTTCATAGCCCACAATCGCAAGTTGCGCGCTTCTAAATCGACATGTGGTTCAGCACATCGCAAACTCGTTGCAATCCTCAATATGCGCTAGAATACGTGGCACTGATAGTGAGAACCAGATCGGCCATGACAGACCGACCCACTGTGATAGCCATCTTCGGCGTGACTGGCGACCTCGCCCGCCGCAAGCTCATCCCCTCGCTCTACAGCAACTTCGTCAAAGGACGGCTGCCGAAGCGGCTGCGCATCGTCGGCGTGGGCCGCCGCGATTGGACGGACGACACGCTGATCGAACACGCGCGCCGCTCCTTGCAAGAATTCGCCGCCGCCCAATTTAATGAAGGCGACTGGCGGTATTTCCAGTCTTGTCTGTCCTACAGCAAGGTCAACCTGCCGCATACCGAGACCTATCAAAACCTGAAGGACCACTTGTCCCTGCTTGATAAGGGCAATAGCAACCGACTTTATTACCTGTCAGTCGCCCCGGAGTTTTACGAAGATGTGGTGACGAACTTGGGCAGGCTGGACATGGCGCGGGAGAATGGCGGCTGGCGGCGCATCGTCATCGAAAAGCCCTTTGGCTATGACCTGGCGACGGCGCAGTCGCTCAACAAAGCCGTGCATGCCGTCTTTGACGAATCGCAGGTCTACCGCATCGATCATTATCTGGGCAAAGAAACGGCGCAGAACATCTTGTTCATGCGATTCGCCAATACCATCTTCGAGCCGATCTGGAATCGCAGTCACATCAGCAACGTGCAGGTGACCGTGGCCGAAACGGTCGATGTCGGCACGCGCGCCGGCTATTACGACAAATCCGGCGTCATGCGCGATATGGTGCAGAATCACCTGCTGCAATTGCTCTCGTTGATCGCCATGGAGCCGCCATCCGCCTTCGATGGCCATGCCCTGCGCAACGAGAAGATCAAAGTGCTGCAGGCTGCCCGCGCCGTTCGCCTCTGCGATACGGTGCGCGCCCAATATGAGGGCTATCGACAAGCGGATGGCGTCGCGCCCGCTTCCGATACGCCGACCTATGCCGCCTTGCGGCTCTTCATCGACAACTGGCGCTGGAAGGACATTCCCTTTTACCTGCGCTCGGGCAAGGCGCTGCACACCAAGACCACGCAGGTGAACATCCAGTTTAAGCGACCGCCCAACAGCATCTTTGAGCTCGCCGAGAGCGGCGACGCATCGCGCAATATGCTCTCGATCTGCATCCAGCCCGACGAAGGCATGCACCTGACCATTCAAGCCAAGGTGCCCGATGAGCAGATTGCCAAGTCCGTGGACATGGAATTGCACTACGAACGCGCCTTCTTGGCGGACGAGCTGCCCGATGCCTACGAGCGCTTGATCCTCGACGCCATCAATGGCGACGCCGCGCTCTTCATCCGCAGCGACGAGATCGAAAGCGCCTGGAAAATCGTCGATCCGGTCATCGAAGGCTGGCAAAAGGACCGCGCCGCGCCGCCGATGCAGACCTATCGCAAAGGCTCTTGGGGTCCCCGCGCCGCCGACCAATTGCTCGAGCGCGAGGAGCATATCTGGCGGGTCAGCTGTTTTGATAACGGTTGATGAGGTCCCAAGGCAGTGGGTTTAGCGGCCGCCGGTACAGGAAGTAAAAGGGGAATCGGTAGTTTTTTAGGCTTGGCTAGTTACGAAGCTATCACAATTTAATTCTGGCGCCAAACCAGTAGTTATTTGCTACTTTTCGAGATCATCAATCTTTCGCCAGATTTGCTCAAGCATAGCGTCTATGCCCTCAAAACTCAATCTGAACTCTTCATCTCGCCTACCGTAGTATTCGTTCTGCTCTTTTAGTACAGTATCAATCTGGTCAAGCCGCTCATTTGTGGTAGCGAAACCGTTTCGTACTACCTCAATCAGTTCCTTAAGTTCTGACTTCGTTACGTATATTTGATCCAATTGCCAATGCCCCCTATTAGCAAATCAAGTACATGCACATCAACCGCTTACCCTCCGTTCTAACTAAAACTAATGGATATGCCAAGCCCGTTACTGAACTACAAAATCCCCAGAAACAGGGTGGGACGACATCGCCCACCCCCATTAGCCAGTCTGTTGCTGCTTTGGCTTTAGAGAAGATCTATCCTTCCCAAGGATCCGCCTGGGCGAGTTGCATGATGTAAAAGACCGCGCCTGCCGGGTCTTGAACGACGGTGAACCAGCCAGTGTCGGGCGCTTCCATCTTCGGCGTGATCACCTTGCCGCCCAACTCTTCGATCCGTTTCATCGCGGCGTCGATATCCGCGACGTTGAAATAGGGCATCCAGCAGGGCGGCGTCTCGCCGAAGCTCTCGTCCATCTGGAGCATGCCGCCGTTGTTGCGCCCCCGGTTCGTGATGTGGATGTAATGCCCATCGCCGTGGAACTCCCAGCCCAACACGGCGCCGTAGAAGGCTTTGGCGGCTTCGGCATCGCGCGTGAGCAGCTCGTTCCAGCACATGGCGCCGACGGTGTTGACGATGCCCGCGCCGATGTGGCTGCGCGCCTGCCACAAGCCCAGAGCCGCGCCAGTCGGGTCCATGAAGAAAGCCATGCGCCCGCTGTCGAAGACATCCATTGGACCAAAGATGATTTGGCCCCCATTCGCCGTGACGACCGGCAACAGCGCATCGACGTCATCGACAGCCACATAGCATGACCAGTGCGATGGGATATTCTGTTCGAGCGCCTCTGGCGTCGCCTGGCTAAGCGCGGCGACATGTTGACCCTGGCGCTGGAACATGGTGTAGGTCATGTCATTGCCGATGGGGATATCGGTTTTGTCCCAGCCGAAGAGATCCATATAGAACTGCTTGGCTGCTGTCGGGGCGGTCGAGCTGGTATCCGCCCAGTTAAATGTGCCGTGAGGATATTTCGTCACTGTGTACATATTTACGCTCCTGTCAGTGTGGGCGACTCAGCGAGACGCCCCAACAATTTTCGTTAAAGTCGGCGCTGTCTATTCTTCCCATGGCTCGGCTTGAATCAGCTGTATGATGTAGAAATACGCGCCAGCCGGATCGGCCAGATAGGCGAAATGCCCGGCGCCGGGCGCTTCTGTCTTGGGGATGATGATCGTCCCGCCCGACGCCTGCGCTTGCTCAATCGCGGCGTCAATATCGGCGACGGTGAAGTAGGGCTGCCAGACCGATGGCATTTCGCCCATGCTCTCATCAATCTGCATCATCGCGCCGTTGTTGCGCCCCTTGTTCAAGAACCTGATATAGCCGTTCTCGTCTTCACAGAACTCCCAGCCAAACAAAGCGCCATAAAAGGCTTGCGCGGCAGCCGTATCTCTGGTGAGCAGTTCGTTCCAGCACATGGCGCCGACGGTGTTGACGATGCCCGCGCCGATATGATTCCGCGCTTCCCACAAGCCCAGCTGCGCGCCAGTTGGATCTTGAATCATCATCATACGCCCGCTGTCGAAGACATCAGCCGGACCATAAAGAACCGTCCCGCCATTCGTCGTCACGACATCCGCCAACGCATCCACATCGTCGACGGTGACGTAATTTGTCCAATGCGAGGGCACGCCCATCTCCCGCATTTGCGGCATCATCCCAGCCAGCCCGACCGTATAGGCGCCGTCCTGCTTGAACATGGTATAAGTCGCGCCCGGCGCAACGGGATCCATGGGAATCTCGTCTTTGTCCCAGCCCAACAAGCTCTGGTAAAAGGCTTTTGCTCCTTCTGGATCAGTCGAGTTGTTGTCCGCCCAGGAAAAGGTCCCGTGCGGATATTTTGTTACTTTGTACATCGTTTCACTCCCTGTCTAGCCATTGGCATCGAATAGAAAATCTGTTCAGGGAACATATCATAATCAGATCATGTTTCGCTGTCAATAGGTCTGAAAAGGCAAACGTGGAATAGCGTCACTCGACTTGAAAAGGCTCTGGCAACTGGAAAGCATCGTCCTCGCCAATGTGGACGCGCGCGCCGGACAGCGGATCGTACCAACCCAAACGGAGGTCATACCGTCCGGGCGGCAGCTCGAAGCGGCGCCCTGTGGTTACGTATTCGCCGGGCAGCCAGCCGCTGGTCGGGCGCGACCAATCGACCGGCACGCCATCCCACTGCGCCGCGATGACGCCCTGCTCATCCAGCAGGTGGATGAACAGATGCAAGTTGCGCGGGAGAATCCTCTCCGTCCCCCAGATCAATTCGAGCTCGCCCGCCGCGTCCGTTTCACTCGCTTCACTCACTTGAAAAGAACGATAGCCGTGCAGGACGAGACCGTTTTCCCAAACCGCGTCGACCTGGACCGCGAAATCCGGTGCGACAAACTGCCGTGGCGGGACCGCGACCTCCATCACTGCGTTCAGCGCGATGGCTTCCGCGCTGGGCTTGCCCGCGGCGTCGAGCAACTGCAGAGCCATGGCATAGGACCCGGGCGGCAGGTCGGCCGGCGCGATCAAACGCTGATGCCCGCGAAAGACCTCGCCCAATTGCCAACGCGCGATGTCATATCCCTGCACCAAGGGCAGGGCGGACGAAACATGCGCAGCCTCCACAGCCTCCGCATTCTCAGCCAGCCACAGCAGTTGAGCGGAGAGACCGCTGGCCTCTTCGCGGGCTTTGCGCCAAGACCAACTGAAGCGCAGTTCATCCCCGACGCTAAGCGCAAGCGGCAATTCCGGCGCTTCGTACAAAAGAGCCGGCGCCGCGCCTTCGTCCAGGGTCAGCGAATCATCCGCCGCCGCGCCTCTATCGGACGGGCGATAGCGCAGCGAAGCGAGCGGGAACTTGACATCGTGAGGATCGCCGCTCGCGTTGATCAGGCTCAAGGACCGCAGCGTTTCAACATCGAAAAGCGCTGCTTCCAAGCTGTAAGCCTCATCAAGCGGTGGCGTGAAAGGCGGGATTTCCAGCGTGATTCGGTCTTCGATGTAGGCATTACCCAGCCAATTGGACGTCGGCAAGCCGCCGGGCGCGAAGGCGCTCGCTTCGGCGATGACCGCTCCCCAGGGATCGCGCATGCGAACGATGCTGGCATAGTCCCGGTCAAGCGCCTCGTCATGCAGACGCCAGTACAACGCGACGTCAAAACGGCGGCGTTTGATCATTCCCGTGGGCAGCTCAGCCGCCAGCAGATCAATCCGGTTAGCGAAATTCGCCACAGCCGGCGCGTCAACGGCGCTGCCAAATCGATAGGACTTGAAGGGAGAATCAATCGCGCCCAGAGCCAAGGTCTTGACAAGAAAAAATCCCAAGCCCAGCGCCGAGAAAGCCAATGCCAGGCGACTGTCAAAGCCAATGGTTCCGCCTGCGTTTTCGCTTGAACCAGGCAGCCGCCGCCAGGCAAGCAGCAACGCCAAGAAGCCGAGCGCTCCGGCGGCGCTTAGCAACTGCGCGGCTCTTTGAGCCGCCGTTGCCTCCAGCGCAATGCGCAGGTCGAATGCTCCCGCCGGCGCGTCCAGCGCGACCAGTCCCGTCGGCGCGGAGGGGAAGACCGCCGCCGCGCGTCCGTCAATCTCGGCGCGCCAGCCCGGCCGGTACAGCCAGTCGAATACCAGCGTCTGCGCTTGTGCAGAGGCCAGGCGCAAGCTGGCGGCTGTGCCAGACCATTTCGCCGAGGTGATGTCAAGCGTTTCCGATGACATAAGCCGCGGAACGGCGTCGGCTGTTGAGAATCGCTCGGCTAGGCGCTGCGGATCCAGTTGGCTCGCATCGGCGCTGCGCGGCAGATATTCGGCATACGAGGACAGCGCCAATTGTCCCCCGTCCCGCTCGAATTGCTGGACGTCGCGGATGTCATCAACCTCCAACATGTCCTGATGATAGGGGCGATAGGTCCAAGGCAGGGCATAGAGCAGCATGATCAGGCTGATAAACCCGAGCGCGATTGCTCGGGCCTTTCCCGGCGGCAAAGCCGACGCGACCATGCGCGCGCCTATGCCCGAGCCCAGCGCCAGCAAGAGGCTGGCCAAGCCCAGCAAACGCCAGGGAAACTGCGTGAAGCCTATGAGTGGGATCGCCACCCACAAAGGCGCGGAGTACGGCGTATTCATGAAGACCAGGCTTAGGACAAGGACCCAGATTAGCAGCAGCAAGGGCAGGTATTGCCGGCATGCCGAGCGCGCGCTCAAGAGCAGGCCCAGCCCGGACAGGAACATCTGGGTCCAGCCCAGGCTGATGGGAATCGCCTGGTTCTGCTGTGTGGGGTCGGCGCGATGCGGACCTGCCAATATCGCGCTGAGGGGGCGCAGGTGCTCTTTCACGTCAATATGGCTCAGTTGCTCGCTGATTAAGCTGAGCTTGATGACATCCGCTTCCAGCAGCGCCGGCAGCCAGTAAAAGGCTGTCATCACCAGCCCTAGTGCGCCCGCCAGCGTCAAACGAAGCGCGACCGGTGTCCTGTCGCCGCCGCGCCCGACCAAGAAGAGGCAATAGAGCGCCAGCAGCGCAGTCCCGTGCAGGCTGATCAAGGTGTGCAGGGGAATGAAAAGCGCGAATGAGGCGACAGCCAGGACGAGGTCGCGGCGGCGCCCGAGCCATGCCAGCCGCGTGAAAGCGAAGATGACAAAAGGAAGGACCGCCAGCGCCGCCAGCTCCGGCGACGAACCGCGGGTCAGACCGTCGAAGAGGAAAAACGGCGCGTATATGGTTGCCAGCGCCGCCACCCAGCCGCCCAGGTCTGAGCGCGTCCATAAACGCCCAAGCAGGAACATGCCCAGCGCAGCCAGCAGCGTGTAAAGGACCATCGACAGCAGCCAGCCCCCCACGAAGCCGAAGCCCAAACGATACAGCCAACTCGCCGGAAAATACGATAGCGGCGGAAAATAGTTGAAAAGCGGCGCGCCGTAGCCGTAGACCAAGCCCGAAGAATAGCGGGGCCAGAGCGGGTGGTCGACGCGCAGGGAATGCTCCAGCGCGACCCCGCGATACATCTGCAAGAGGCCGTCGTCCGTCCGCGGCATCTTGCCCAGCATAAAGGGCTGAACCGCCGCCAAACAGATACAGATGATGCCGACAATGTATATGAGGAAGTGAAAGGCGCGTCTCTGTAAGGGAGCCTGCGAGGGCGGCATGGCGAGCTTATTGCCGAGCCATCTCGTGTTCTTGCAGCGCCTCTTGAATCTCGAATATCGACCCGGCATTTTGCGGTTTTGGCTCGGGGATGATCACGGGTACAGCTTCCATCCGAGGTCGCTTGACCGGTTCGCCGCGCAGAATCGTGCCGAGGTAGTCGTCGTAATTGGGCGAGCCAAGCAGGGGCCAGGAATCAAGCGAGCAGTATTGAAATAGCAATAATCGCCGTGGATCGGCGGAATGGTTCGGGGCGGAAGCATGCAAGGTGCGCACGTGATGCAGGGAGATGCCGCCCGCGCTCACCAGGCATTTTTCCACGCGCTGTGGCGCGAAATCCGGGTCCGCCACCGCGCCGACGAAGACGCCGTCCTGGTGGTGGCTGACCAATTCGCTCTTGTGCGAACCCGGGACCATCAGCATGCAGCCGTTCTCTTCGGTCATGGCGTCGATGGCGACGCCCACCGCCAGCAAGTCGTCGTTGGTATGGGGGTAGAAAGCCCAATCCTGGTGCCACTCCACCGCCGCGCCATGCGCTTGCGCTTTCATATTGAGCTTGTTGCCATTGCAGCGGACGCCCTTGCCGATCAACTGCTCGACAATGTCCAGGATGCCGTCGTGGCGCAGTGTTTGATCATAAACTTCATGCTGATTGATGGGGTCTTTGATGCGGCGCAGACGCGGGTTCTCCGCGCTGTGGTCCGGCTCCAGATCGAAAATGTCATTATGCTGGCTGACCAGGCGCGACCGCTCAATGAACTCGTCAGTCACCCGCCGCAGCGCCTCCAGCTCAGCGGCGCTGAGCACATTCTCGACGGTCAGGTAGCCATTTTCATGGTAAAAGGCGATTTCTTCCTGGCTTAACATCGCTGGCAGCCTCTCCAGTTCATTTTATTCCAGCGAGTGTAAATGCTGCGCGACAGATTGTCAAATGCGTCGATTAAGGGAAACGGAGCCTATCCATAAGCTAAATTCGCTCAAAGTGGGAACTCACATAACGTTAGTTGCGGATTTGATTTGCGCAATATCGGAACATCCCTACAATGACTTTACCAAATGTATTAAGAGCGGATTGCTGAACCATGATGAGCTCAGTCGAACCAAACTATAGACAATCTTCCACAAGTCGGCGTCAGATCTGGTTTATCGTCATCTTGCTATTCCTATTCGCCTTGCCGGCGGCCGCGCAAGCGCAAATCACAAGTGACACAGCTGGACCGAACGCCTCTATCAGCGCCTCCACCACGACTAGCATCACCATTTTCTGGAAGGCAGTGGCTGGCGCGACTGGCTATGAATACCAGCAGAGGATCCCGGCAATAACGAACCCAGTGTCAATTGGCAATGCTATATCGGTAACTATCTCGAGCTTGCAGCCAGCGTCGCGATATGGGTTCGTCGTCAGAGCTGTTCAAGGCAATGTCAAGTCTCAGTACGGCAGGACTGCCTTGGGATATACCAAGCCAAACCCGCCCGAGAACTTCCGCTATACCTTCTCGGGCACAACGCTCAACGTGAGTTGGGACGCTGCCTCCGGTGGCGCGGGGGCTGTTAAAGTTACGCCAAGTTACGCAATCCGGATTGATAATGGCAGTTGGACGGATGTCGCCGCTGGCACTTCCCATAGCTTTCCAGGGCTAACGCTTGGGACAACATACGCCATTGATGTCCGCGCTCGCATTTCCGATAGTTTCCATTCAGTCACCGGCGGCATAAGCACGATACAGGCAAATTCCAATTCTGTACCGGGCGCGCCCGGCAGCCCGAGTACGTCCGAACTTGCCGCGAACAGCGTCAAGCTAAGCTGGACCGCCAGCAGCGGCACGGTCACCACTTACGAGGTCAGCAGCGATGGCGGCGATACCTGGATTGATTCCGGCAGTGACGATACCGAGCACAGTTTCAGCATATTGAGCCCGAATACCGAATACACCCTGCAAGTCCGCGCCAGAAACGGTGCTGCCTTGTCCGCAGTCAGCGAGGCCCCCCCCATCACCACCTTGCCTTCCGCCGTTCCCGGCGCGCCTGGCAGTCCGACGACATCCGCCATCACCGCGACCAGCATCACGCTGACCTGGACAGCCAGCAGCGGCGTGGTCGATACTTACGAGGTCAGCACGGACGGCAGCACTTGGACGGACGCGGGGGGTGATTTAGAGCATGTTTTCAGCAGTCTAACAGCCAACACGGCTTACACCCTGCGCGCGCGCGGCAAGAACCGCGCCGGCGTATCGGCCGCAGCCAGCGCCGCTTCCGTCAAGACCCTACCCAACCCGCCTACCGCTCCCACGACTTCCGCCATTACAGCGTCCGGCATGACGCTAAGCTGGACGGCTGGCGCGGACGGCGCGGAAACCTATGAAGTCAGCAGCGATGGCGGCACAACCTGGGTTGACGCTGGCGGTACGGACACGACGCATAGTTTCAGCGGTTTGGACGCCAACACCGCTTACGTCCTGCAAGTCCGCGCCAAAAACAGCAGCGGCGTCTCGGCCGCGGTCAGCGCGGCTTCCGTCAAGACCCTACCCAACCCGCCCACCGCTCCCGCGACTTCCGCCATTACAGCGTCCGGCATGACGCTAAGCTGGACGGCTGGCGAAGACGGCGCGGAAACCTATGAAGTCAGCAGCGATGGCGGCACAACCTGGGTTGACGCTGGCGGTACGGACACGACGCATAGTTTCAGCGGTTTGGACGCCAACACCGCTTACGTCCTGCAAGTGCGCGCCAAGAACGCCAGCGGCGTATCGGCCGCGGCCAGCGCGGCTTCGGTCAAGACCTTGCCAGACGGCGTGCCCGGCATTCCTGGCAGTCCGACGACATCCGCCATCACCGCGACCAGCATCACGCTGACTTGGACAGGCAGCACTGGCGTCGTCGATACCTACGAGGTCAGCAGCGATGGCGGCGATACCTGGGTCGATTCCGGCAGTGGCGATACCGAGCATAGTTTCAGCGGCTTGGACGCCAATACTGCCTACGTCCTGCAAGTTCGAGCCAGGAATGCTATCGGCGCCTCATCCGCGGCCAGCGCGACATCCGTTACAACTTTACCGTCCGCCGTTCCTGGCGTCCCCGGCAGTCCGACGACATCCGCTATCACCGCGACCAGCATCACGCTGGCCTGGACGGCCAGCACTGGCGTGGTCGATACCTACGAGGTCAGCACGGACGGCAGCACTTGGACGGACGCGGGGGGTGATTTAGAGCATGTTTTCAGCAGTCTAACAGCGAACACGGCTTACACCCTGCGCGCGCGCGGCAAGAACCGCGCCGGCGTATCGGCCGCGGCTAGCGCGGCTTCCGTCAAGACCCTACCCAACCCGCCTACCGCTCCCACGACATCCGCCATTACAGCGTCCGGCATGACGCTAAGCTGGACGGCTGGCGCGGACGGCGCGGAAACCTATGAAGTCAGCAGCGATGGCGGCACAACCTGGGTTGACGCTGGGGGCGATGACACCGAGCACAGTTTCAGCGGTTTGGACGCCAACACCGCCTACGTCCTGCAAGTGCGCGCCAAAAACAGCAGCGGCGTCTCGGCCGCGGTCAGCGCGGCTTCGGTCAAGACCCTACCCAACCCGCCCACCGCTCCCGCGACATCCGCCATTACAGCGTCCGGCATGACGCTAAGCTGGACGGCTGGCGAAGACGGCGCGGAAACCTATGAAGTCAGCAGCGATGGCGGCACAACCTGGGTTGACGCTGGCGGTACGGACACGACGCATAGTTTCAGCGGTTTGGACGCCAACACCGCCTACGTCCTGCAAGTGCGCGCCAAGAACGCCAGCGGCGTCTCGGCCGCGGTCAGCGCGGCTTCCGTCAAGACCTTGCCCAACCCGCCCACCGCTCCCACGACTTCCGCCATTACAGCGTCCGGCATCACGCTAAGCTGGACGGCTGGCGCGGGCGGCGCGGAAACCTATGAAGTCAGCAGCGATGGCGGCACAACCTGGGTTGACGCTGGCGGTACGGACACGACGCATAGTTTCAGCAGTCTAACAGCCAACACGGCTTACACCCTGCAAGTCCGCGCCAAAAACAGCAGCGGCGTCTCGGCCGCGGTCAGCGCGGCTTCCGTCAAGACCCTACCCAACCCGCCCACCGCTCCCGCGACATCCGCCATTACAGCGTCCGGCATGACGCTAAGCTGGACGGCTGGCGAAGACGGCGCGGAAACCTATGAAGTCAGCAGCGATGGCGGCACAACCTGGGTTGACGCTGGGGGCGATGACACCGAGCACAGTTTCAGCGGTTTGGACGCCAACACCGCTTACGTCCTGCAAGTGCGCGCCAAGAACGCCAGCGGCGTATCGGCCGCGGCCAGCGCGGCTTCGGTCAAGACCTTGCCAGACGGCGTGCCCGGCATTCCTGGCAGTCCGACGACATCCGCCATCACCGCGACCAGCATCACGCTGACTTGGACAGGCAGCACTGGCGTGGTCGATACCTACGAAGTCAGCAGTGATGGCGGCGATACCTGGGTCGATTCCGGCAGTGGCGATACCGAGCATAGTTTTAGCGGTTTGGACGCCAATACTGCCTACGTCCTGCAAGTTCGAGCCAGGAATGCTATCGGCGCCTCATCCGCGGCCAGCGCGACATCCGTTACAACTTTACCGTCCGCCGTTCCTGGCGTCCCCGGCAGCCCGACGACATCCGCTATCACGGCG
Organism: Phototrophicaceae bacterium; assembly: GCA_965232245.1. Lineage (GTDB taxonomy): Bacteria > Chloroflexota > Anaerolineae > Aggregatilineales > Phototrophicaceae > UBA6055. The sequence goes on from CBDDPG010000002.1 coordinate 870,673, forward strand.
ACCAGCATCACGCTGACCTGGACAGCCAGCAGCGGCGTGGTCGATACCTACGAGGTCAGCACGGACGGCAGCACTTGGACGGACGCGGGGAGTGATTTAGAGCATGTTTTCAGCAGTCTAACAGCCAACACCGCTTACACTTTGCAAGTGCGCGCCAAAAACAGCAGCGGCGCCTCATCCGCGGCCAGCGCGACATCCGTTACAACTTTACCGTCCGCCGTTCCTGGCGTCCCCGGCAGTCCGACGACATCCGCCATCACGGCGACCAGCATCACGCTGACCTGGACGGCCAGCACTGGCGTGGTCGATACCTACGAGGTCAGCACGGATGGCAGCACATGGACGGACGCGGGCAGCGATCTGGAGCATATCCTCGGCAGCCTAACAGCCAACACCGCTTACACTTTGCAAGTGCGCGGCAAGAACCGCGCCGGCGTTTCGTCCGCGGCCAGCGCCGCATCCGTTACAACTTTGCCAGCCGGCTCACCCGGCATTCCTGGCAGCCCGACGACATCCGCTATCACGGCGAGCAGCATCACGCTGACCTGGACGGCCAGCAGCGGCGTCGTCGATACCTACGAAGTCAGCAGCGATGGCGGCACAACCTGGGTTGACGCTGGCGGTACGGACACGACGCATAGTTTCACCGGCTTAGACGCCAACACCGCCTATGTCCTGCAAGTTCGAGCCAGGAATGCTATCGGCGCCTCATCCGCGGCCAGCGCGACATCCGTTACAACTTTACCGTCCGCCGTTCCTGGCGTTCCTGGCAGTCCGACGACATCCGCTATCACCGCGAGCAGCATCACGCTGACCTGGACGGCCAGCAGCGGCGTGGTCGATACCTACGAGGTCAGCACGGACGGCAGCGCCTGGACGGACGCGGGGAGTGATTTAGAGCATGTTTTCAGCAGTCTAACAGCCAACACCGCTTACACTTTGCAAGTGCGCGGCAAGAATCGCGCCGGCGTCTCGGCCGCGGCTAGCGCCGCTTCCGTCAAGACCTTGCCAGCCGGCGTGCCCGGCATTCCTGGCAGCCCGACGACATCCGCTATCACGGCGAGCAGCATTACGCTGACTTGGACAGGCAGCACTGGCATCGTCGATACCTACGAGGTCAGCAGCGATAGCGGCGATACCTGGGTCGATTCCGGCAGTGGCGATACCGAGCATCGTTTCACCGGTTTGGACGCCAACACTGCCTATGTCCTGCAAGTGCGCGCCAAAAACAGCAGCGGCGTCTCGGCTGCGGTCAGCGCGACTTCCGTCAAGACCCTACCCAACCCGCCTACCGCTGCCACGACTTCCGCCATTACAGCGTCCGGCATGTCGTTAAGCTGGACGGCTGGCGAAGACGGCGCGGAAACCTATGAAGTCAGCAGCGATGGCGGCACAACCTGGGTTGACGCTGGGGGCGATGACACCGAGCATAGTTTCAGCGGTTTGGACGCCAACACCGCCTACGTCCTGCAAGTGCGCGCCAAAAACAGCAGCGGCGTCTCGGCCGCGGTCAGCGCGGCTTCCGTCAAGACCCTACCCAACCCGCCCACTGGCTTGCAAGCCAGCGACGTCGATCAAACCAGCGTTACGATAAACTGGAAGAAGTCCCAGGGCGCCACCAGCTATGAAGTTCAGGGATGGGTGGATCCCAATCAACTCGAAAGCCAAGCTGCTCAAGACGGTATTTTCGACAGTTGGATCAATGTCGGTGATGTCGATTCTTATACCTTCAGTCCCCTTAATCCGAACACGCCATACATCTTTGGCATCCACGCCATGAATAACGTTGGCGCTTCTGAAGACGCGATGCTGACCGCCCAGACGCTGCCGGAAACTCAAGGCGGCGTACCGGTGGATGAAGGCAATGTGGGCAGTGGCGGATTCATCAGCGACGGACCCTCGAGCGACGATGAAGAAGACGGATCCGACGGTGATGGCGATTCTTCAAGAACCGTGTCGCAGCCAACACTGACGCCAAGCTCTGTTGCTTGTCGGCAAACGCTCAATGAGCTGCCGCAGGAAATCGTCGTCAGATATTGGCAGCTTTGCGCGCAGGGGCGGCGAGTCGGCTCGTCTGAAATAGGCGATGCCGCGGTGATTGAGCAAGGCATTGTGGACGCGATTGATCTTTGGGGATACGTCACGCCGGGCATAGAAGTTTGTTTCCGGCGCAGGGGCGAAGGACTGGTGTTCCTGGACGCGGGCACAGCGCCGCGGACGAAGATACCTTGGCTCGGCTATCCCAGCGACGGCATGACCTGTACGGTTATCGACCGTCCCGGCACCTTGGTGCTGCTGGCTTCATCAGCCACTTCGGGATCTATTCAGCCGGCCCCAGTTCAACCTGGCTCGTCCCTGCTTTCCAACTGCGTGGTAGAACTGACGGCATACCTCAATTTCCGCGAAGCGCCTTGGGGCGCCATCATCCAAATACTCGCGCCGGGCTTGCGGCTGACAGCGCTCGAATCAAGGGATGGCTGGTACAAGGTCGATTTTTATGGCAGGAATGGCTGGATCATCGGGGATTCTGTTATTCCCATCGGGGATTGCACCGCGCCAGCTCCCGCGCCCGCCGCTCCGCAGCCGATCGCTACAGCAGAGCCGGCCTCCAGTTCGCTTGCGGATTGCATGGTGGAGCTGACGGAATATCTCAATTTCCGCGAAGCGCCTTGGGGCGCCATCATTCATCAGCTCGCGCCCGGCATCAGTCTGACGGCGATCGAGTACGAGGATGGCTGGTACAAGGTCGATTATTATGGCAGGAAAGGCTGGATCACCGAGAGCTTTGTTGTCCCCAGCGGCTCCTGCTAAACATCGGGCGTGGACAAGGCGCGCGCGCCAGCCTCCAAGACAGCAATGATCTTGTCCACGTCATAAACGCAGCCCGCCCAGACACCGCCGCTGGCGCCTTGCAGCGCCGCCCACAGGCGCGTGTCGGCCGGCAGATCCGGGTGCGGCGCCAAAGCCGGATGCGGCTCGCGCTCCTTCAGGAGTTCGGCGGCCGCGGTCCGCGATAGCGCGCCATGCCCCGTGCCTACCAAATTCACCTTGCCGCTCAAGCGCTTGCGATCAATCTCAATTTCAATCAAGTCGCCATCGCGCAGCTTGCCGATGGCGCCGCCGGCTAGAGCCTCAGGACCCACATGCCCGATGCAGGCCCCGGTCGACACGCCGGAAAAACGGGCGTCCGTCACGATCGGTACCTGCTTGCCCCAGGGGATGAACTTCAAAGCCGAGGTCAACTGATAGGTTTCTTCCATGCCTGTGCCGGCGGGACCCGCGCCCATCAAAACCAGCACATCGCCAGCTCGAATCGGATCCGCGCTCAAACCCTTGACCGCGCGGATGGCGTCGCGCTCGGATGTGAAGACCCGCGCCGGTCCGCGCTGGCGGTAGATGCCGTCCTCATCGACGACGCTCGGGTCGATGGCGGTGGCTTTGATGACCGAACCCTGCGGCGCGATATTCCCAACCGGGAAGACAACCGTGCTTGTCAGCCCGCGCCGTCGCGCTTGGTCGGCTGACATGATCACATCGTCGGGCTCGATGCCGTCGCTGCTTTTTAAGCGCTCGCGCGCGTAGCGCCGCCGATCGCTGTCCCGCCACCAATCGAGCGCCGTATCGAGCTTGTCGCCCGTGACTGTCAGAGCCTCTCCGTTCAGCAATCCCATATCGCGCAGGCGCAGCATCACTTCGGGCACGGCGCCGGCCATAAAGACCTGCACCGTGGGATGGTTGCGCGGACCGTTGGGCAGGGCGTCAACCAGGCGCGGACTACTGCGGTTGATGCGGATCCAATCCTCGACGCTCGGCGTCTTCAAGCCCCCCGCCTGCGCGATAGCCGGGATGTGCAAGAGCAAATTGGTCGAGCCGCCGAATGCCGAATGCAGCAGCATGGCATTTTCCAGCGCGGCGGGACTCAGGATGTCAGCCAGTGTCAGGCGCGACGCCTTTAATGCCAGCAGCGCCAATGCCGAGCGCCGCGCGGTATCGAGCCAGACCGCCTCGCCCGATGGCGCCAGGGCGCTATGCGGCAAGCACAAGCCCAGGGCCTCCGCCACCACTTGCGCCGTGGCCGCCGTGCCCAGGAACTGACAGCCGCCCCCGGAGGAACCACAGGCTTTGCAGCCCATCTCGGCGGCGTAATCGACATCAATCAAACCGTGAGCGAAGCGCGCGCCGATAGTCTGCACCGTGCCGGCGTCTTCCGCGCCTTCCGCTGGCAAGGTCACGCCGCCAGGCACGATGATGCCGGGCAGTTCGCCGCAGCCCGCCAGCGCGATCAACGTGGCTGGCAGTCCCTTGTCGCAGGTGGCGATGCCCATGACGCCGTCGCGCGTGGGCAGAGAGCGAATCAAGCGGCGCATGACAACGGCGGCGTCATTGCGAAAGGGCAGGCTGTCCATCATGCCGCTGGTGCCCTGCGAGCGGCCGTCGCAGGGGTCGGAACAATAAACCGCGAATGGAATGGCGTCGCGGTTGCGCAGCGTCCGCGCGGCTTCGCGGACCAGCAAGCCGATCTCCCAGTGACCGGTGTGATAGCCGAGCGCGATCGGCGCGCCATCCTCCGCCCGCAGGCCCCCTTGCGTGCTCACGATCACAAATTGCTCGCGGTTGACCTCTTCCGGATGCCAGCCCATGGCGACATTCTGCGTCATGGCGAAGAGATTGCCGCTCGCTTCGTCGCGCAGCATATCGGCGTCCAGCGGCAGCTTGCCCGCTCTGCCTTGCCCGCGGGTACGGGTTGTCTTCAGCAATTGCGCGCCGCCATAGATTTCAGCTTGCATATCTGCTGCCATAACCGAAAAAATCCTCTCTTAAGCTAGAATCACCCTTGCGGACGCCGAGCGCCGCGGTTTTTTCTGCGCGTCATCGGCGGTAAAATATCGCTAGCAAATTTATCGATCAGGGCAGATTATGACACAGAAGCGATTTTCAAATCAAACCGTCATCGTCACCGGGGCCGGCGAAGGCATCGGCTATGAAGTGGCTCGGCAGTTCTGCCAAGAGGGCGCGGCTCTGCTGCTCAATGATATCCTGCCCGAGCGCGCGCAGTCCGCCGCCGACGGCATCCGCGCGGAAACGGGCGCGCCCTGCGTCGCCGCAGCCGGGGATGTGGCTGATGTGGACTTCGTTCGCGGGCTGGTCGACAGCGCCGTAGAGACCTTCGGCGGATTGAGCGTCTGCGTATGCAATGCCGGTTTGACCTCCTGGGGCGACTTTTTTGAGTATGAACCAGCCGATTTCGAGCGCGTGGTGAATGTCAACCTGCGCGGCAGCTACTTCCTGGCGCAAGCCGCCGCCCGTCAATTCCGCCGGCAGGGAAGGGGCGGCCGCATCGTGCTGATGTCGTCGGTGACAGGCCACCGCGCCGTGCCTTACCTCAGCGCTTATGGCATGACTAAAGCCGCTTTGGAAATGCTGGCGCGCAACCTGGTGCTGGAATTGAGCGGGCATGGCATCACCATCAATTGCGTGGCGCCCGGCGCAGTAATCACACCGCGAAATCTCGAGGACGATCCGGATTTTGAAGCGCACTGGGCGGATCTGATCCCGGTCGGGCAAGCTATCCAAACCGAAGACATCGCCGCTGCCGTCCTCTTCCTGGCATCGCGGGCTGCGGGCAAAATCACCGGGCAGGCGATGGTGGTCGACGGCGGCTGGACCAGCACCAGTCCCATCCCTAATATGGATTACGGGAAGGACTATCGGAATTAACTGATAGCTTGTCTACGAATATACTTGTCAGGTGGGATCATGCCCGAAATCAAATCACAAAAAAACAAAACAATTGAGCTAAGTGAGAGTGACATCCTGCGCTTGGAAGGCAAGTTGATATCACTTGATTGTCAAGTCAACGCGGAACAACTGCTCAATAGAACCATACTTGGAGACGCGATTGAGGTTATTGATCATCTCCCGTTTCAATTCGTTGACCTGCTTTTCGTCGACCCGCCTTACAACATGAACAAGGTCTTCGGCAAATCCACCTTCAAGCAAATGGGAAGCAAGGACTACGAGAACTGGCTGCGGTCTTGGTTGAGTAAGATTGTTGACACATTGAAGCCCACAGCTTCTATTTATGTTTGCGGCGACTGGCGCTCGTCTTCAGCTTTGTTTAGAGCGTTGTCGGATTACTTCAAAATTCGAAATAGAATCACATGGGAAAGAGAAAAAGGGCGAGGCGCAAAAGCGAATTGGAAAAACGCATCAGAAGATATTTGGTTTGCCACCGTAGGCGAAAACTACTATTTTGACGTCGAAGCGGTGAAACTCAAGAAAAAGGTGATCGCTCCCTACCGAGATGGCGCCGGCAAACCAAAAGATTGGTCGGAAGAAGAGAATGGCAACTTCCGACTTACGCATCCTTCCAATCTTTGGACAGATCTCTCTGTGCCCTTTTGGTCTATGCCCGAAAATACCTGTCACCCCACACAAAAGCCGGAAAAACTTGTCGCCAAAGCCATTCTTGCAAGTTCAAAAGAAGGCGATGTCATTTTGGATCCCTTCTTGGGCTCCGGCACAACTTCCGTAGTAGCCAAGAAAATGGGCAGGCAATACCTAGGCATTGAAGTTGATAAATACTATGCCTGTTTGGCGGAAAAAAGGCTGGAAATGGCTGAAACTGATAGACGAATACAAGGCTATACAGATGGTGTTTTCTGGGAGAGAAATATAAATCCAGAATCCAACTCAATCATAAACTATGTAAATCAGGAAAGGTTGCTTCTATGAATAGAGCAGTCTTTACTCTGATTGATTACATTCGATCACGTGACGGCCTCACAGACAAAGCGACATTGGCAAAGAATGTTCAAGAAAATTTCGCTCTCACGCAAGACAGATCAGTTTACTACTCTGAGTATTATGCGATAAGATTCAGTTCCTCCCGGTCCCGCAGTTTTTCCAACACAGTCATAGCGCTTTCTACACTGCAAAAGTATGACGAGTTGCCCTTCCTTGTATGTCAGGTCACGCCATCTGAAAATATTCTCTACTTGGCGAATACAACTTTCCTAAGCAAGGTAAGTCACTCATCGCAGGAACTGCGTGTCAACAATATTAGAGGCAACGTCAATGGTTCAGACATCATCAAAGTGTTCAATGGCTTGGATAACAAACCGGAAAACTTCGAGGAACTGTTCAATATTCATGCGGCGGTCGGTTTCAATGAAAACCTGCCCAGGCTGGTGGAAGCCACAAATGACATCGTGCCTTCTAGGAACAAGTTTGTCGTCTCTGGCGCAAATCTTGACATGATTCTGGAAGCGCCGGACAGAGCGATTGAGTTCGTCGGGTCGTCGGAGTATCTGCAATTGAAATCAGATCTTGATATGCGGGTGAGCCAAGTAACAGATGCCATTTTGGTTGCTGGATATATCGAAAATGTCAACATTCGCGGCAGAGTGATTGAATACATGATTGCGGGCGCAGACGAAGAGCGCAGGCGACAGCTAATTGAAGCCGTAGCCCAAGGCGATGGAGAGATTCCCAAGTTTAGTACAAGGAATGATCTTGGTGATTATACGCGGTTTTTTGATCAATATGAAACTGCCACAGATGTAAAAACCAAAATAATGATTCTGAATTCCAATCCAAAAGCATATAACATTGACAAGCTCTTAGGATACTTGTCAAAAGAGAAAACCGTGTTCTTGTTTTATTTTATAGGGATTGAACCACACAAGATTGTGAATCAAGTTCTAGTATCAATGTTTCAAACTGAGCTGCTCGAATCTACGATCGTCTTGAAACATTGGGCAGGTCGTAATTCGAGGGGAGTAACTCAATTCCGAGGATCGGCGTTGAACAAGCTAATTTTTACCCCAGACAACGATATTGATAGAAAAGCGAGTCGGAAATTTTTGCAGGAATTAATTGCCTTGTAGTCGTGACATATTGACAAAGCCTGAATAAAATACTTCAAATCAACTTACTCTGCCCGATTAGTTAGGCGCGGAGGGATCTGAACTTCCCCTGATATCCGCAGCCTGTGTCGCGGCTTTGCGCCGCCGCCCGCCCAGAACATCACCCAGGAACCAGCCCAAGCCGATCAATGCCAAGCCCGCGCCGCCGACCACCATCATGTTGCGCTGCTCCGCCTGTAAGCGCCGCCGCTCAATATCGGAAGCCATCAAGCCGCGCGCCTGATTCTTGCTCTCGATGGTAACTTCGCCGCCCTCGTCGTGGATTTGCGCCGCTTGATTGCTCGACAGTTGATTCCCCAGGTCGAAGTAACGCCAGCCGCCCAGGCCAGCCATCAAGATGCCCAATACAATCGCCGTGAACAGCAGGCGGTCAAGCAATCCGGTGAAGATTAAATCACGCATCTGACAGTCTCGCGAAGCTTCATTTCATCCATTTCGCCAAGCTCGTATAAACGGAAGAACCCCTTATATCAAACGAATATGCCGTCTGTTTCGCCGCCGCCGAGCGGCTGTTGCCGAACCGCGCGCGAAAAACTACAATAGGCAGTCGACCGAATCAGGAACATTGTACGAAAGATGCCTATGACAAGCAACATGATAAATGTCGGGATAGTCGGCGCCAGTTGGTGGGCGGATGCCATGCACCTGCCCGCGCTCGACAGCCACCCCCAGGCTCGAACGCTGGCAATCTGCGGGCGCAACCGGGAAAACGCGCAAAAGATGGCGGACCTATGGCAGATACCGCAGGTCTATACCGATTACCGAGACATGATCCGCCAAGCCGATCTTGACGCCATCGTTGTCTCGACGCCCAACGATTCGCATTATCCCATCACCATGGCGGCTCTTGACGCGGGTTTGCACGCGCTCTGTGAAAAACCTATCGCCATGACTTATGGGCAAGCGCGGCAAATGGCGGACTTGGCGCAGCGGAAGGGGCTCAAGACTTTGGCGCCTTTCACCTACAGCTTTATGCCGACGGCGCGCTACCTCAAGGAGTTGATCGCTGGCGGTTATCTCGGCAGGCTCTATCATCTCAACATGCGCTACTACAGCGGTTATGCCCGCGCTGGCGACTATATCTGGCGTCTCGACCGCAAGATCGCCGGCTCTGGCGTCGTTGGCGATTTGGGATCGCATTTCCTGTACCTGGCGGAATGGTTCTTCGGCGAGATCGCAGCGATCACCTGCCGCCTGACTAGCATCGTCCCGCGTCCGCCAATTGACCCGCAGGGCCAGCCTTACGATCTCTTGGACGACAGTTGCCTGCTCACGGCCGAATTCGCCAATGGCGCTGTCGGCATGATCCACTGCAGCGCCCTCTGTTACGAAGGCAGTCCCTTCGGTCAAACGCATCACATGGACTTCCATGGCGCGGGCGGCACGCTGTACAGCTATACGGACTGGGACAAGATTCAACAAGTCAGAGGCGCGCGGGTCGGCGAGGGCATGCCGCGGGAACTGCCCATCCCCGACCATATTTGGGGGGAGGCGCGCCGCGATACCGTTCACAATACCTATCGCGACATGTTCCGCCGCGAAGATTTCATGATTCGCGGTTTTATCAACGCCATCCGCGACGATAGCGACATCATGCCGAATTTTCAGCATGGCGCGCGTATCCAGCGCCTGATCAGCGCCGCGGTCAAGAGCCACGAGACGGGTTCGCGGGTCGAGGTGGCTTCAATCACCGAATGAGCGCCGAATGAGTGCGACGAATTGCCTGAACTTTAAAAGTATATGGAGGAGACAATGAACAACGCGCCATTGTTAGTCCGCTATTTCCAGCCCGAAAGCGGCGCGCGGGTCGGCTTGGCGGTTGACGGCACAGTCCACGATGTCAGCTGCCGTTACTCGTCGCTGGCGGACTGGTTGCGAGAGTCCTGCGGCCAGGTCGACGCCGCCATCGCCGATGTACAAGCCGCGGCGGCAGACTCGCAGACCAGCTTCCCCGCCAGCGCCCTGGACAACGCGCCCGCGCCGGATGCGGCGCATTGGCTGCCGCCCGTCGACGAGCAAGAAGTCTGGGCGGCCGGCGTGACCTATTTGGACAGCCGCAGAGCCCGGCAGGAAGAAGCCGCCGATGGGGGCGATGTCTATGCCCGCGTTTATGTGGCTGAGCGCCCGGAGATCTTCTATAAAGCCTCAGCGAAAAACACCGTCGGACCCTTCGGCGAGGTAGGCATCCGCCGCGATTCAAGCTGGAATGTGCCCGAGCCAGAGCTGGGGCTGGTGGTTAATCCGGCCATGGAGATGGTCGGCTTCACCATCGGCAACGACATGAGCAGCCGCGACATTGAAGGCGCTAACCCGCTCTACCTGCCCCAGGCGAAAGTCTACAATGCCTCTTGCGCGCTCGGTCCGGGCATCTTGCTCGTTCCGCCGGAACAGTCGCAGCAATGGCCCGATACCACCATCCGCCTGTCAATCCGCCGCAGCGGCAGCGAAGTTTTCAGCGGCGCCATCGCCACCGATCAGATCAAACGCAGTATACCCGAACTGATCGATTATCTCGGGCGCAGCAATAGCTATCCCGCCGGCGCTATCCTCTTGACCGGCGCCGGCATCGTGCCGCCGGCGGAGTTCACCTTGCAGGCGGATGATGTCGTCCGTATTAGCATTGACGGCATCGGAGCGCTGGAGAATCGGGTCATTGAGGTCTGACGAGGATGAAAATCACTCGCATCGAAACGCTGCAATGGGCCGCCTATCCGCGCTTGATGACGGTGCGCGTCCATACCGACAGCGGCATCATCGGCTTGGGCGAAACCGTCGACAAGCTGCCCGGCGCCAAAGCGGCTCTGCACGGTACTATCGCGCCTCTGGTCCTCGGGCAAGACCCGCTCGATATCGAAGGACTATGGCGCTTTGTGATGGACAACATCATGTATCACGGCTTTGCCGGCGCCGAAACGCGGGCGCTTTCCGCCTTCGAGCTCGCGCTCTGGGACATCATGGGCAAGCACTACGACGCGCCGCTCTATCACTTGCTGGGCGGCAAGACCCGCGACGAAATCCCCACCTACAATACCTGCCTGAGCTTCGGCGATATTCGCGACTATCAGGCTTGGCGCGCGGACGCGGGCGAGCTGGCGCAGAGCTTGCTCGCTGACGAAATCTACGCCATGAAGATCTGGCCCTTCGATCAGTTCAGCGAGCGCAGTTTGGGCCAACGCATCAGCCCGGCCGAGATCGAAATGGGTTTGACCCCCGTGCGGCAAATCCGCGACAAAGTCGGCGCTGACATGGAAATCGGCATCGAATGCCATTTCCGCTGGAATCGCGTCAGCATGGAGCGCATCGCGCGCGCCCTCGAACCATTCGACATCCTCTTCCTGGAAGACGCGCTGCCCGCGGTCTATCCGGACGAGATCAAAGCGCTCTCGTCCCGCACCACGATTCCCATCGTTGGCTCCGAACTGCTGATGACGCGCTGGCAATTGCGCGAATGGCTGGAGAAGCACGTGTCCCAAATCGTCATGACCGATGTCGTCTGGAACGGGGGCATCGCCGAAACGCGCAAGATCGCTAGCCTGGCCGAAACTTTTGGAGTGCCGCTGGTCTTGCATAATGTCGCGGGCGCCATCTGCCACGCCGCTTGTATGCACCTGGCGGCGCATATTCCCAATCTCTTCTATGTGGAATCGGTGCGCGCCTTTTACAAAGGCTATTTTGCGGACCTAACGGACTTCTCGCCGGCAATCAACGACGGTCATCTGGACATGCCTGCGGGCGCGGGCTTGGGGGTCAATCTGCTTGATTCGGCATTGGAGAGGGACGATTTGACGCGGCAGATCACGGAAGGACCGGGTTTGGCGGCTGGGCGTCGCGCCATGGGTGATCACTGGGCGGTGGAGGAGATCCGTTGATTCCTGAAGCTGCCATAGGGCAGGCTCTTCACAATTGACATGCGGTCAAAATGAAGCCTGCTAATCTTTGTCAAGATTGCCGATCAGCTTTCGCCGCCGCCTCTGGCAAAGATAAATGATGGCGAAAACTTGCCCCGCCGGGATAAAGAGCGCAACGGGCAGCCAGAAGCCAACTGCCACACCCTTTGTCCGTCGATAGCGTTCGATCAACAGGCGGAGCGCGATGACGTAAGACAGCGCCCAAAGCGTTATTATCGCGGCCAACAGGGGATTGATTCCTAATGAAGCAAGCATGTCAATCGGTGCATGTCTCACAAGATTTGCTCCAGTATCAAAGGTCTGTAATCAGCATATAATGCGATTTGCTAGAGTCAATCTTCTCTAATTGAATATTCATTCGCAGCCGATTGGGTTATCCTGTGATGGGCGACCACTGGGCGGTGGAAGCGATTAGATAGCTTGCAGCGAACAAGAAACCCCCGCCGTTTGCGCCGAGGGTTCGCGGTATTTATTCCAAGAAAGTAATGAAGAAATTAGGACGCCGTAGGGGCGACCAATCTGGTCGCCCGACGTTGCTGCGTCGTTGATTTCGGGCGACATGGTATGTCGCCCCTACATCTAAATCATTCGTCGAGTTTTGCATGACTAACTTGGATCTACTTCCGCGCCTCTGTGGCAAATCTTCTTTATTTGCTTCGTTTTACTTCTACATCCCTGCAATGCCTCATATACCCATACAGGCCATGCCCGTGATTCTCTAATATGCGTTTAATAGCGACTTTTCTTATTCTTCAGTCTCCGCTATAATTGACGCCACTTGGCGGTATTCGCCAAGCATAGTTACGGTCTCGACAGGCAAATTGCCTGAGACATTGTGACCATTACGTTTATTTGGAGGAGTCTCGTTATGAGAAAGCTAGTTCGCACCATCCCGGTACTGCTTCTGGTACTGGGTGTCATGTTGGCCGGCATCGGTGGCGCCGGCGCGCAAGACCAATTGACCTTCAGCATGGTCAGCCACGGCGGTATTGGCAATCCCTTCTGGGTCGTCGTCATCAAGGGTATGGAAGACGCCTGTAGCTTGCTGGGCGCGGACTGCGCTTGGCTGTCGGATCCTGTTGACAACATTGACGACATGGCTGGTTATTGGGATGACGCCCTGGCGCGCAATAACGACGGCATCGGCACCACGGTTCCGAATCCCGAAGTTATCCGCGACGGCGTGAACCGCGCTGCCGAAGCCGGCATACCCGTGATCGTCTTCAACACGGCCGATCCCAACGCCGGCACGGCTGACGCGCTGCCGACCCTCTTCTACATCGGCGCCAACGAGTTCCTCGGCGGGCGCTCCAACGCCAACGCCGTCTTGGACGCAGCCGACGCCGCCGGCGTCGAAATCGCCCGAGCCGTTTGCCCGATCCAAGAAGTTGGACACAGTGGCTTGGAAGCCCGTTGCGCGGGCGTCCGCAGCGTCTTTGAAGAAGCTGGCATCCCGCTGGATCAGCTGACCATCAATAACGATGTGACAGCATCGGCCGGCACCTTTGCCGACTACTTCAGCGCCAACCCGGATACCAACGCTGTATTCAGCTTGGGTCCCAACCCAGCCAGCTCGCTGAACCTGTACATTCAGGAATCCGGTGTCATGGCGGGCGATATCTTCGCCACGACCCACGATACCAGCGCCGAGATCTATGAAATGATCCAAAACGGCTACCTGATCCAGGCGATCGACCAGCAGCCTTACCTGCAAGGTTTCGAGACGATCATGTGGCTCTATCTGAACAGCCAGTTCAAGATGGCTCCGGGCGGCGATATTCTGACCGGTCCTGGCGTCATCGACGGCAGCAACGTCGATGCCATTATCGAATTGACCGCGCAAGGTTATCGCTAAGCCGAAAACGGCATTCCTAGTGGGTGGGGAGTTTCTCCCCGCCCATTACTTGTTATCCGCCACAGAAAATTCTACATTTTCATAACAGCCGTTTCGGGCTGATATGGGCTCCCCAGAAATACTTAGTCGAATTCGAGAAACAGCTTATGATGCAAGCATATTTAGACGGCAAACGAGAAGCCTCCAATATCGGCGCGCTCGTTGCGGGCTTGATATTTGGCTTCGCTGTCCTGGGATTCCTGGCCGCTTATGGGATCGCTTTTGGCTGGATCCCCTTGGGCGATCGGATTGACATTCTGCGCAGCGACATCAATCCTGTCGAAACTTTTGTCATCATCGCCAGCGTGTTATACGCTGCCTGCTGCCTGCGTACCGCTTACGGGCTTTTCCAACGCGAACGGTCGAGCTTGCGCTGGTCGCAGTGGATGTATTTCATCACCGTCATGATTGGCGGCGCAATCCTGCTGAGCGTCGTCATTCCCATCGGCTTGAAGTTTTCGCTGCTGCTGGGCCAGGATATCGACCTGCGCGCCGTCATCAACGAAGATCCAAACATCAGCGGCTTGGCGCCTATCGCCTTGTCAATCGGCGAAGCCTTGATCAGCGTCAGCCTGTTCCTGGTGGGGCTGCTGGCTCTGTTGGCGCTGCTGGTATTTTTGATTCCGCCGCTGGATTTCCTGCGGCACACAGAAGGCATCCGCCTGATAGTCTCGCCGCCGCGCAAGTTTATCATGGCGATTCTGATCGTGCTGGGATTGGGGGTGGTGGGGGTCTTGATCGCGGGCCTCTTCGTCGTGCCGCTCTATCCAGGCATCACCACCATCCGCGATGCGGAGAATCATCGCCTGTTGGCCGGCTTCCTTTTCTTCCTGCCGGGTCTATTCGGCTACCGCGTGGCGCGACAGGTTGAAGAACAGTCGGACGAATTGCGCCGAGCCATCGCCTTGACCCCGGGCAAGTACATCCGCGCCAACCTGGCCAAGTCGCCAAGCGCCGGCGCGATCATCGGCTTCATCGCCATCCTGATGGGCTTCACCATGGCGACTGATCTCTTCCTCGAACCGAGCTCGGTCGCGTCCTTCCTCAGCAATATCGCCACCAAAGGCGTCATCGCCATCGGCGTAACCTATCTGATGATTTCGGGCGAGTTCGATTTGTCCGTCGGCTCAATCCTGGGCGTCACGGCGCTGTCCTTCATGAACTTCATGACGCATGGCGCGCCGATATTCGGCGTCATGGAGCCGATCCCGGCCGCCTTGCTGGCAATCTTCGTGGCTATGATCCTGGGCGCCATCAACGGGGTACTGCTCATCACCACGCGCATACCTTCCTTTATTGTCACCCTGGGGACGATGCTGGCTTTCCGAGCCATCACGCTGGTCGCCATCGCGGGCGGGCGCATCCTGCGCTATAGCGACCATCATGAATCGCTGCCGGTTATTGGCATCAGCAATATCGTCTTTCTGGTTCTTGTCGTGGTGGGCTTGGCGATGGTCGTGTTTACCGGCTATCGCGTCTTGCCCGCGTTATACCGCGGGGCGATGCATGCCTGGTCCATCCGGGAGGACAATGGCGACTTCGGCACCAGCGGCGCGATTGTGCGAACGTTTGTGGCTCTGCTGGCGCTATTCATCCTGCTGGTGGCGGTGGTCTGGCTGGTGGCGGTCTTTTCCTACCACGCCAGTTCGGGCGGCGGCGATATGGTGGAAGTCGGCTATTTCGACCTCTTCAACGGGCGCGTGCTCGCGATTGGCGAGGAAGGCGATTTCTTCCACATGCAGATCCCGCGCAACGCCAATGTCCGCCTGGCAATCGTCTGGTGGTTCATCTTTGTGGCCATCTTCCATGTCATCCTCACCAATACCTCTTTTGGCAATAGTATCTTCGCCACCGGCGGCAACGAAGGCGCCGCGCGCGCTCAAGGCGTGAACGTCGACCGCGTCAAGGTGCAGAACTTCGTCATTGTCGCCTTGTTGACAGGCATCGCCGCAATCTACGAGACCTCGCGAAACCCGGGCGTGGACCCGAACAAAGGCACGGGCTGGGAGCTGGAGGTCATCGCCATGACTGTGATTGGCGGCGCGCTGCTGACCGGCGGTTACGGCAGCGTCGTCGGCTCCTTGCTGGGGGCGCTGATCTTCGGCATGCTGCAAACTGGGCTGGTCTTGGTCGGCATCGAATCGCGGCTCTTCTCCGGCACCATCGGCGTCATCATCATCGCTGCTGTCGTACTGAATACCTTCGTGCGCGGCGGACAGCGAAATTAGGGGGCATGAATCATGCAGTATTCACAGAAAAACGATAATGCGCTTGTGGATATGATCGATATCCACAAGTACTTCGGCAGCGTGCAAGTTTTGCGCGGCATCGATTTCCATGTCGATCGCCAGGAAATTGTCGGCTTGCTCGGGGATAACGGCGCCGGTAAATCCACACTGATCAAAGTGCTGACGGGATTCCACAGTTTGACGCGGGGCCAGATCTTCTTTGATAACGAAGCCGTGAACATTGAATCGCCGCACGACGCGCGCGAACTGGGCATCGAGACGGTTCACCAAGATCTCGCGCTCGTGCCATTGATGAGCATCGCGCGCAATTTCTGGCTGGGGCAAGAGCCTACTTACGAGGTTGGTCCCTTCAAATTCCTCGATAAGAAGATGATGGCGAGCGAGTCGATACAGGCGCTGGCTGATGTCGGCATTCACATTCGTGATTCGGAGGAAACGGTCGGCACCATGTCCGGTGGCGAGCGCCAGTCCATCGCGATTGGCCGCGCCGTCTATTTCGGCAAGAAGCTGTTGATCCTGGACGAGCCCACTTCGGCGCTGTCCGTTGGCGAGACGCAAAAAGTGCTCGACTATACCATCGCCGCCAAAGAAAAAGGCATGAGCGTCATCTTCATCACCCACAATATCCGCCATGTATACGAGGTGGCGGACCGCTTTACCATCATCGAGCGCGGGCATAAGCTCGGCGACTTCTATAAGAGCGAAGTGTCTGAGAACGAAGTGGCTGATATGATCGTCACGGGACAGATTCCCGAGCGCCTGCGCTTGTATGAAGAAGAAGAGAGCGGGGCTTAGCCATGAGATCAAATCCGGATCACCCCTTTCGATACCTGACTCTGGCTTTGCTGAGCCTGCTGGTCCTCGCCGCCTGCCGCCCGCTGGATACGCTTGACATCACGCCATCCCCAACGCCGACTTCCGAACCCACAGCCACGCCCTCGCCCACGCCGCGGCCGGCTGACTTTGTTGATCCCTACGAGGTCAATTTGAGCATCATGGAACGTCTGATTGACCTGCTGCCCGACCCCCTGCCTGCGATCGAAGAATGGAAGCGCCCATACGAGGGCGGCGTAGCGGAGGTGCGCAATATCCGCGGCATCCGCCGTCCCGCTGTCGGTCGCGCTATCCCTTATGGCTCGCAGCAAGGCAGCAGGATGCTGCTTAACTTTGTTATCTTCCACGACGAAGCTGGCGCAGCCGCCGAGTTCGAGCGCAAGCACGGACTGCGCTCCGCCGATGTCAATCTGGATCAGGACGATGCCTTCCCCACGCCCAACGCCTTTGGCTCGGGCTTGTATGGCTCTTTCGCGCTCTTCCAGATCGACAACTACTTCTTTGAGGTGTATGTCGAGATTTTCACCACCGCCAACAGCCCTCTAACGCCACTAGCCAGCGAGACGCTCAAGTTCTTTGAAGAAAATCGCAGCGGCTTTGAAGCTGCTGCTGATAACGCCTCGTTGGACGCCGGCTCTGTCGACGTCCTCGAGGCGGTTCTTAATAACATGCCAAATGAGATTATTACCACGACGCAATGGAAACGTGATTTATCCCGCTTTGACGATGGCGTGGATACCCCGCGCAATATACAGAATGGCCGCGCCATCCGCGTCGCCTATATCGACCAGATGGCGAATAATTTTCAAATGACCTTCGGTCAATTCGACAGCGCCGCCGACGCCATGGCGCATTACGAAAGAATCAAAGGCATCCGCGAGGGCATTGAAGACGAAAACTCAATAGCAGATTTCCCCACGCCGCATGTGCTCGGTCGCGGGCTCTACGGTTCGGTCGCGCTCTTTGTCATGGACGAGTTCTTCCTCGAGGTCTTGATGGAACGCGCCCCCGGCACCAGCGCCAACCCCACCGAAGCGATCGCCCGCAAAGCGCTGGCAATCCTCGCTTCGGCGCGGGGTCAGTAGACCAATAAGCAACATAAGGAGCGTTCCATGCAAGCAATGGCAAGATACCGTCGCTGGCAACTGTGGGCTTTGGAAAAAAACTTGCTGAACTACCAGCAACTGCTGTCTAGCATCAGCGACCCAGCCGCCTTCGACAGGCGCGACGGCGGCGACGGCTGGACAATTTCCGAAGTCCTGGGCCACCTATGCGATGTCGACAGCGCCTTCCTGGCGCGGGCGCGCGCTTTGTCCGCGGGCGATGACCCGCCACCGTCTTCTGGCCGCAGCCCAGACGAAATGGTCATCGACGCCGCTTACGCCGAGCAGGACGCGCTGGATTTATTCGAGCGGTGGAAACAGGCGCGCTTGTCCTATCACGCGCTGCTGGCCTCCTTGCCCGAAGACGACGAGGCGCTCTGGGAGCGGCCCGGGCGGGACGCCGACGGCGGCGGCTTCACGCTCAACGACCAACTGGTATTGAGCGCTTATCACGACGTCGATCACCTGCATCAGATTGTCAAGATTATTCGGGCTTGACTAGAGTAATAGCACCGGTATCATACTCCAAACTCGCTAAGGTCAAGATCTAGCGCATCTCTTAGCCAAATTATCGCTGCTTGCGCACGATGATCTAACATGCTGTCGATATTTCGGTTGTGTTTCAATGCCGTGCGAAATGCTCTGAAATCATCGAGTACTCTTTCGCACTCGGTTTTGCTTTTGAAGACAGCACCAAAGAGTTGCCAATTCTTATTATTGACGATTATTCGCGAGTAGTCAGACACGTCGCAAAAGTCCAACTTCTTGCGCGGGTCATCGTAGTGTCGCCTATTGGCTCCGGGGGTTTTCCTAACGTGCTTTTCGATTCCATCTTCAACCCTATTTTGTACGTCACTCGGTATAAATGGTTTCCAGTATCCCGAACCATTTGCGATAAGAGTATCGTGAATGCTGTCCCTTAAAGCCACCTCGATCTTATTGACAACTGGATCTCGCTTTTCCTGTTCGACTTGGGAGGTAATACCACAAAGTTTTCTCATCTCCTGAAGGAGAAGTCTTGCACGTTGCTTCAAGAATTGCTCATAGTTATCCGTCCATATACCGGAGTCGCTCCCAACAGGGATTAAATGTGTTTGCATTACCTCTGCAAACTTTTGTTCGGTCTCGTAATGATTTCGTATTTCCCTCATGTATTCGCTAGGTGGTTTGTCTGCAATGGATTTGTTGAGATCGGCCGGAACAAAACAGAAATTAGGTATACTGTCTACACGGCTTGCATCAAATCCTTTACTCTTCAAAAAAGCAGCGGGGAATATGTGGTGTTTTTCGGCTCGCGTAAACTTCAGGAGCGGGTCAACACTAAGATCAAGCTCCATTCTATTTTCAAAGTGTAATGGTTTCTTGATGTTGAATAAGCACAAAACGCCGTTTCGTATTGCGGAAGTTGTCCGCCCCATGGAACCATCAATTAAATCGTTCTCATCGGCAATGGCAAGCTGTTCGAATGATTTATTGTCATTGATAAGTTGCTTTATCCACAATGCGTCCTCATTCATGCGCGATTGACTCTTGTCGGTGTATCGTTGCGAAAACGCGCTCTGCCAGAACCAGTATTCCAATTGTTTCCTATGTTCAAACTCCTTAATCGGGCGAGATCCTGTCCTAAAGAAATAGTGAGCAAGGAGAGGTAGTATAGCGTCGTATGGCAAGAAGCTTTTTCTGGTTACTCCTAAATTCTTTCTTACAAAATCCACCGCCAATCTGAAACACTTTACGGTGTCATCCCACACGCTTGAGATTTCTTCAGCCGTCAGATTTAGCTGTGTATTGTGGTCAGTACGCCCTTTTTTGTTCAACGCAAGGGCTTGTGGAATGCTGATTTCTTCTATCTCTCCGAAGTCTTTCTTGAGTTGTATTATGATTTCTTCTTCAGAACGTTCTCGAAGATCAAAGGTTTCAGATACGCTTGCAGCAATCAGGTCATATCGGGTAAGTTTGCGACCTTGACGATTGATGCGTTCAAATATTTCGATAGCATCATTTATTTCCATGCTGCTCACAGCAACCACTGAAAACGGATAATCATTCAAGGCACTGCGAATTTCAGTAAATCGCTTTTTGTATTCGTCGTTTGGCAAATCATTGTAGATGGTGAAAGTGTCGTATGCCAACAATTCACTAACCGAAACCCATTGTCTATTGTCCGGTTTCCGGTAAACAAATGATGAACGCGACTGATCGTGATTCGATAAATCCACAACGATCTTGTTGTAATCCTCATCTTCAACCTGCAAACCTTTGATTACGGCATATAGAGAAGTGAGTCTTTGCTGTCCATCTAGAATAAACTTGTATCCCTGTTTTGGCGACAACGGAGGTTGTCCTAACTCCTCAATATTTCTGAGCAAATGATTGTGTTGTGCCGGAGCGTCCCACAAGAATATTGTTCCGATCGGATATTCGTTGTACATGCTGTCAAGCAATTTCAAAATATCGACACGCTTCCAAACAAAGTCCCTTTGGAAACGGGGAACACGGATATGACCTTGTTCAAATTCTGACATAAGTGTGCCGAGTCCTTGACGTTGAACATCGATCTTGGGGACTCTCATTAACAACTCCTTCACAAAAGAGCAAGCAAAAGACAAATGCAGAAATTATCTTAATGTATCTCAATGCTTAGCACAATACCGTCGTGTTCTTTAGTTTGAACGGGACCTCACGCCACGTGTTATAATGTGGCATCCGCGTTCAATGACTCGAAAGCCGACATATGCCACAGCCACCCGCGCCCCTGCCCGAACGCATCCGCCCGCGCGACTTGTCCGGCTTCATCGGCCAAAATCACCTGGTCGGCGTCGGCAAGCCGCTACAGCGCGTTCTGCAGCAAGGGACCATCCCCAGCATGATCTTCTGGGGTCCGCCGGGGGTCGGCAAGACCACGCTGGCGCGCATGATCGCCGCTGTCGCCGACAAGCCTTTCTACAACCTCTCCGCGGTCTCGGCCGGCAAAGCGGAACTGCGTCAGATTGTCGAGACGGTCGGCGCGCCGGGCAAGAAGTCCCAGGCGCAGAAGTCGCTTTTCGCTGCCCCCGACCGAGACGCGGACGCGCCGCCCGACAGCGTCATCCTCTTCCTTGACGAGATTCATCGCTTCAACAAAGCCCAGCAAGATTTCCTGCTGCCTTATGTCGAAAACGGCGCCATCACCCTCATCGGCGCCACCACCGAAAATCCCAGCTTTGAAGTTATTGCGGCGCTGCTGTCGCGCATGCAGGTCTTCACGCTCAACCCCCTGACGCATGAAGAAATCGAGCGGATCATCGCCCGGGGCAGCGCCGCGCTGGATGTCGAAATCGAGGGGGAGGCCAGCCGCTTCCTGGCGAATTACGCCAATGGCGATGCCCGCGCCGCGCTCAACTTGTTGGAGAATGCCGCCCGGCTCTACAGCCAAAGTCGCATCGGCGTCGAGCACCTACGCGAGACCTTGCAGTCCAAGCACTTGCGCTACGACAAAACCGGCGAGGAACACTACAATACCATCAGCGCCTTCATCAAGAGCATGCGCGCCAGCGATGCCGACGCCGCGCTTTATTACATGGCGCGCATGGTTGACAGCGGCGAAGACCCCAAATTCATCGCCCGCCGCATGGTCATCTTCGCCAGCGAAGATATCGGCATGGCTGATTCCTCGGCGCTCACTGTGGCGAATGAGGTCTTCCGCGCTGTGGAGACGATCGGCTTGCCCGAATGCCAGTTCAACCTGGCCCACGGTGTGGCTTATCTGGCTTGCGCGCCCAAAAATCGCGCCGCCGGCGACGGCTATTTCAGCGCGCTCAATGATGTCCAGGAACGAGGCAATTTGCCCATTCCCCTGCATATCCGCAACGCGCCGACGCAGTTGATGAAGGAGCTGGGTTATGGCGAAGGCTACCGGGCATATACCGACGAGAGCATGCTGCCGGAAGCGCTCAAAGGCAAGCGATATTACCGACAGTAACGTTGAAAGCGTCTATTTGCCAGCAGCGACAAACCAAGGAACATGCCGAAAATGAACATCCTCTTAATCACATCCGACCAGCAGCACTGGAACACCCTCGGCGCGCTTAATCCAGAGATTCAAACGCCGGCGCTGGACAAACTCGCCGCGGCTGGCGCTACCTTCACGCGCGCCTATTGCCCCAACCCCACCTGCACGCCGACCCGCAGCAGCATGATCACCGGCAAATACCCTTCCCAGCACGGCGCGTACTCGCTTGGCACAAAACTGCCCGAAAGCGAAGCGACCCTGGGCGAGCATCTGCGCGACGCTGGCTACCGGACGGCTCTGGTCGGCAAGGCGCATTTCCAGCCGCTGCAATCCACGCAGGACTATCCGTCGCTGGAATCCTATCCCATCTTGCAAGATCTGGATTTCTGGAAGGAATTTGACGGTCCCTTTTATGGCTTCGATCATATCGAGCTGGCGCGCAACCATACCGACGAAGCTCATGTCGGGCAGCATTACGCGCTGTGGATGGAAGAAAAGGGCTTGCGCAATTGGCGCGACTATTTTCTGCAGCCGACGGGCAAGGTCGTCGAACAGCGGCGCAAATGGCTCATCCCCGAAGAGTTTCATTACAACGCCTGGATCGCCGAGCGCAGCAATGCGCTGATTTCCGAATATCACGAACAGGATCAGCCCTTCTTCCTTTGGGCCAGCTTCTTCGATCCGCATCCCAAATACCTGGCGCCCGAACCCTGGGATACAATGTACGACCTGTCAGAAGTCTCCGTGCCTGCGCTCACGCCGGGCGAACACGACGCCGAGGGTCGAGCCGACGCTTCCCCGTCTCCGCCGCATCTGCAACTGACGCAGAGGCAAAATCCTGACTTCTCGGCTTGGCAGGAAGCCAATGGCAGCGGCTGTCACGGCTTTCATTCCCACCTGCACGACGTGGGGGAACTGGCGCAGGACATCGCTTGCTATTACGGCATGATCAGCTGCATGGACAAATACATCGGACAGATCATCGACCACCTTGACGGGCTGGGCTTGGCGGAAGATACGCTGGTCGTCTTCACAAGCGACCACGGGCACTACTTCGGCCAGCATGGCCTGATCGCCAAAGGCGCCTTTCATTACGACGATGGCATCCGCGTGCCTATGATCGCGCGCCTGCCCGGGCAGATAGCGGACAGCCACATCAGCCACAGCTTGCAGTCCTTGGTAGATTACGCCCCCACCTTCCTCAGCTTTTGCGGTATCGACATTCCGGCGGAGATGACCGGCATCAATCAGCGCGCTGTCTGGTCTGGCGACGAGTCCAATGCCAGGGACCATGTCATTGTGGAAAACCGTCATCAGCCAACGACGCTGCACTTGAAGACTTATATCGACGATCGCTACAAGCTCACGCTGTATTTCAATCGCGACTACGGCGAAATCTTCGACCTGCGCGAAGACCCCGGCGAAGTCAAAAACCTCTACGCCGACGAAGATTTGCGCGCCAGATTGACGGAAGCGCTGCTGCGCGCGGAGATGCTCAAAGAAGAGCCGTTGCGCGCCGACAGTTTGCGCTTGCCCAACAAGTCGGCGGCGATGTATCTGAAGAGCTGCAATCACCGGCAGACGCAGATCAACTTTGATCCAGCGCGGAATCGCTACGAGCTATTTGATTTGGAGGCGGATCCAGCGCGAGAGCGTAACCTGTGGGACGACCCGCAGCAGAGCGAAAAACGCGCCCAAATGACGCGGGCGCTGCTCTTCAGCCGCTGGGGCTTGGAGCCGCTTTGGATGCCGCGGATTTCCGGCGCTTGAGGCTTGGACGCCATCCCCAAGATTTGGAATCTTGTGCCTGTCTGTTATTATGGTCATGGAAGGAGCCCCTATGCCAAGTCGCGCATCTGTGGTTCCGGCAATTTGAATCCATAAGGAGATCTGAAGATGGTCGCAAAATCCAAGCAATCAAAGAGGTTATTCACCATCGCGCTGCTCGTCATCATTGCGCTGCTGGCATTGCCCGCTGCCGCGCAAGACAATGTTGAACTGACGCTTTCTATCGGCGCGCGCGGTTTTGGCGATGCCGCGCCCATTCTCATTGAAGCCTGCGAAAACGAAGTCGGGGGCATCAGCGTAGAATGGGAGCGCATATCGGATGTGCCAAACGAATCGCGCAGCATTTACGTCACCAATTTCACGGCGCGCAATTCCAAGCCCGATATCATCGCCGTTGACGTGATTTGGCCCGGCGACTTCGCCGCCCGCGGCTGGGTCGCGCCTATCGAGGACTATTTCAGCGACGACGAGCTGGCGGAATACATCCCCGGCTTCCTGGCGGCTGCCCAAGTCGGCGGCGGCACCTACGCGATTCCGCTCTACATCGACGGCATCCACCTGTTCTATCGCGCCGACCTGCTGGAGAAATACGGCTTTGAGACGCCAACAACCTGGGAAGCGCTTATCGCGCAGGCGGGAGCCATCGTCGAAGGGGAAAGCAATCCCGATCTGGCTGGTTTCATCAGCATGTGGGCGAAGATCGAGGGCTTGTTCATGAATTGGCTGGCTTTCTTCCAGGGCGCTGGCGGCAGCTTCTTTGACGCCGATGGCAACTTGGCTATCAACAACGAAGCCGGCGTCAAATCGCTATCGACCATGGTCAGCATGTTGGAAGCCGGCGTCGCGCCAGAAAGTATCCTGACCTTCCGTCCCAATGACGCCCGCTTGCTCTTCCAGCAGGAACGCGCCGTCTTCTTGATGGTGCAAGACTTCGTCCTGGCGACGCTGACGGCTGACGATTCGCCCGTGAAAGACGCCGTGCAATTCACCCGCGTGCCTTACTTCGAGGGCAATGACATGACCAACACCACGGTCATCGGCGGCTTCCTGTTGGCGGTCAACAAGCATTCGGAGAATGTCGAAGCGGCGGCCGACTTCATCAAATGCTTCACCAGCTACGAATCCCAAGTCCAAGCCAGTCTGATTCAAGGCAAGGTGCCGACGCGCCCTGCCGTCTACGATGATGAACGCATCGTCGCAGAGGCCCCTGGCGTCGCCGCGCTGGGCGCGAATTTCGTCTACGCCTTCGCGCGCCCCTCGGCACAGACCGGCACAGCCTATCCGGAGATATCGGAGATTATGCAGACGGAAATCTCGGCCGCTTTGCTGGGCGAGAAGAGTCCGGAACAA
Organism: Phototrophicaceae bacterium; assembly: GCA_965232245.1. Lineage (GTDB taxonomy): Bacteria > Chloroflexota > Anaerolineae > Aggregatilineales > Phototrophicaceae > UBA6055. The sequence continues at coordinate 895,718 of CBDDPG010000002.1, forward strand.
GCGCTGGCTGATGCCGAAGCGCAAATCCTGGCGATAATGCCCTAGCCGAATTCACAAAACGGGGCGCGGGCGACAGCTGCCGCGCCCCTTCCTTGAATTTTCCTGCATTAGACCAAGACGATGAAATATGCCAACCGGGCTGGACCCGCCTTTCTCGCCCCCGCTCTGTTGATCATTGCCTTTGTCCTGCTTTTCCCGATATTTCAGACGATTGTCCTCAGCTTCGGGCGCAACAGCACCAGCATTTTTTATGGTTACGAATACGCCGGGCTGGTCAATTATCAGCGCCTGCTGAATACGCCGCGCTTCGTCACTTCGCTGAGCAATACCATCCTCTTCACAGCCGTGACCGTTCCCATCGAGTTGGCGATCGGCATCGGATTGGCGCTTGTGCTCGACCGCAACTTCCGCGGCAAGGGGCTGCTGCGCATGGCGGCGCTCTTCCCCTGGGCATTGCCCACGGCGCTAAACGCCCTGATGTGGCGCTGGATGTTCAATACCGAATTCGGGTTGTTCAACTCGATGCTGTCGGACCTGGGGCTGATCGCCGAGCGCATCAACTGGCTGGGGGGGATCCCCAGCGCCATGCAGGTGATGATGTTTGTCTCCATCTGGAAGACCAGTTCCTTCATGGCGCTTTTGCTCTTGGCGGGCTTGCAAACCATACCCGACGATCTCTATGAAGCCGGCAGCGTGGACGGCACAAGCCGCTTTTCAGAATTCCGCTTTATCACTCTGCCACTCTTGAAACCCGCCATCCTGGTTTCGGTATTGCTGCGCACGATGGATGCTATGCGCGCCTTCGAGCTGCCCTTCAATCTGACTGACGGCGGTCCTTTGACATCCACCGAAACGCTGTCCCTCTATGCCTATCGCGCTATCTTTCAGTACGTCAACTTCAACCTGGGTTCGAGCGCGATCCTGATTCAATTCATCATCATCATGAGCATCAGCGTCTTCTATATCTTGATGATCCGGCGAGGCGACCTGTGACGCTATTTGGCGGATCCGCCCCTGGGACTGGCTCGGAGCAAGCAGCGCCGCGCTCCAACCGGCGGAAACCGGTCTCCTTCGGCTTCTACATCGTGGCGGCGATCACAGTCATTGTGTCATTCTTCCCGACAGTCTGGATCTTCCTCACGTCTATCAAGACCGAAGTCGATATCTATGCCTGGCCCCTGCAATACCTGCCCGATCCGCTGACGCTGGAAAACTACCTCAACATCATTAACGAAACGCCGGAACTGCTGGGTTATATCCTCAACAGCTTCATCGTGGCGACGAGCACGACCTTTGTGATTCTTGCCTGCGGCGGGCTGGCGGCTTATTCGCTGGGACGTTTGACCTATCGCGGACGCGGCTTCATCTTGATCTTGATCCTGGCGGTGTCCATGTTTCCGCCGCTGGCGCTGCTGCCCTCGCTCTTCAACCTGTTCCTGGAATTGCGCCTGATCAATACCTATTCTGGCTTGATCATCGGGCATGCCGGGCTCTATACGCCCATCGCCGTTTGGATACTGACTAATTTTTTCAAGACGGTGCCGCATGAAATCGAAGACGCCGCTAGAGTGGACGGCGCCAGCAGCCTGCGCATCTTCTGGAGTATCATCCTGCCGCTTTCCGTACCGGGCTTGATCTCCACCGGGCTGATCGTCTTCATTTTCTCCTGGAACGAATTTCCGCTGTCGCTGGTATTGATGAGCGACAACTTCATGCGCACGGCGCCGGTGGGCATCTCGCTCTTCCCGGGCGAATACTCCTTCCCCTGGGAGATCATCACCGCGGCGACCATGCTGACGATCTTGCCTATTTTGGTGATTTCGGGGGTCTTTCAGGACCGGCTCATCGGGGGATTGACGGCCGGTTCGGGCAAGTGACCGGCTTCGCTTTCAGCCGTAACGCACAACGAAGAAACCGATCAAGAAAGAAAGCAGCGTCGCTAACTCAATGGGGCGCGTTCCTTTGGCTATTTCAGCTGCTGTTTGCGGCTCCAGGAAGCGCAGCCAGAGCAGATGAATGCCGATTAGGATCACCACGCTGATGAAGACGCGGTCGAAGGCATTGGTGTAAAAGGGCAAGAAGCCGCCAGCTTCTTTCTTCTCCGTCTGCTCGTCCCGCTCGCTCATAATGCTTATTCCTTCACCGCGCCAAAGGTCAAGCCCATGACGATGTAACGCTGCGCGACTATCACGATGATCGCCGACGGTATCAAGGTCAGCATCGACATCGCCGCCAGCTCGCCCCAGTTGGTGCCTGTTACCGTCACAAATTCCGCCAAGCCGGTGGTGATGGTGCGCGCTTCTACACTGGTCAGGTTGGCCGCGAAGAGATATTCGTTCCAGGCGAAGACCCAGCTCAAGATGCCGGTGACCGCCAAGCCCGGCGCCGCCAGGGGGATGATCACGTGACGCAATACGCCCCACAATCCCGCGCCATCGATCATCGCCGCATCGTCCAGTTCTATCGGGATGCCATCAATCACGCCCTTGAGCAGCCAGATGGCGAAGGGCAGGTTGAATACGCAGTAGAGCAAGATTAAGCCGATCTGCGTATCGTAGAGCGTCCAGTCGCCCAAGCGGAAGGTGCGCGTGAACATGATGTAGAGCGGCAGCAAAAACGCGGCCGGCGGCGCCATGCGGTTGGTGATCAGCCAGAAGAAGATATTGTCGCTGCCCGTCAGCTTGTAACGCGAAAGCGCGTAAGTCGCCAAAAGCGCCAGCGCCATCACCAGCAGGGCGTTGCTGGTTGATACGACCACCGAATTGGTCATATAACGCTGGAAGGCGCTATCGGACAGTACGTTGCTGTAATTCTCGACGAAGAGTCGACTGAGGCTGAGATTGGGTCTGCCAAACAATTCCACGCGGGTGCGCATTGATACGACGAACATCCACCATATCGGCAGCAGCGTCACGGTGGTCATCAAAAGCCAGAAGCCGTAAGTCCAGAAGAAACCCCAAAGTCGCTGGCGCAAGGTCGCCGTCATTCCACGTCTCCCTTGCGTCGCCCAGCCTCAGCAACCGGTCCGAGAATCGGAGATGTTTTTTCAACCCCATCCCCCGGCCCCTTGCCCCGTGGCAACGGGGAAGGGGAGTGTCCCCCAAGCAACGGCCCCGCCTTTACTTCTGAATTCCACCAAAAAAGATGGTGGTAGGGGCGGCTCGCTGAGCCGCCCACAGCCAAGAGTCTCATTCCACGTCTCCTTTGCGCCGCCCGGAGATCGCGATGAAGAGCAGCCAACACAGGACGATGGTCAGGTAGAGCGTGATGAGCGAGATGGAGGAGCCGTAACCGTAATCGGTGCGCGGGAAGACCACCCGCCAAATATAGATGCCGGTGAAACGGGTGCCAGGTCCGCCGCCCGCCAGCATCCAGACTTCATCAACCGTGCGGATGGCGTCCATGATGCGGATGAAAACTGTCGTCAGCAAGACAGGACGCAGGAAAGGCAAGGTGACATACCAGAAGACCTGCAAGCGGTTGGCGCCATCTACCTTCGCTTGTTCCACCGGCTCTTTGGGTATCGCGGATAGCCCCGCCAGCATAGTCAGCGTGACAAAGGGCGTCCAATGCCAGACGTCCATAATCACTGCTGTCCACAACGCCTGGTCGGGATAGCTGCCGATCTGATAAGTAAAATCGAACCAACGATCGAGAAAGAAGGGCGCGGGCCCAAAGCCGGGAATGACGAGCAGGCGCCATATCGCGCCAACGGCGATCGGCGCCACCATCAAGGGCAGGGTGTGGATGATGCGAAAGAGCGATTTGCCCGGGAAGTTGCGCGTCAACATTTGCGCCAGCACGAAGCCGAGAAGGACCTCGCTGCCGATCGCGAAGATGGCGAAGCGCGTGGTCAAACCAACTGAATGAAGAAAATCAGCGTCAAAGACCAGGCGTCGAAAATTATCTAAGCCGTTGAAAACCAAGCCATCGTCGGCGGAAAAAACATTCCACTGGTTGAAACCAACAAATAAAACATATAAGAAAGGCGCGAAGCCAAACAAAAGTAGAATGATCAATGTTGGGCTAAGCAAGAGCCAGCCGGTGCGGGGATTGCGCACGATTGGAATCCTGACCTAATGACAAATCAGGGTGACTATGTAGTCACCCTGATTGAATGCTTGGATATGTGGCTTACATTCCGTAGCCGAGGCGAGACAATTCTTCATCAACGGCGGCTGCGGCTTGCGACAGAGCGTCAGCCGGGCTCAATTCGCCCAGGATCGCGCGCTGAATGAAAGGATCGATGATCTCGCGCACTTGCGCGTGGAAGGGGAAGGGCGGCGCGCCAGCAAAGAGCGGACCCTGTTCTTCCAAGAGCGTGTAGTAGCCATCAACTTTGGCGTCTTGTTCGGCGATCAAGGGATCGTCGAAAGTGGCGGTATGGGTGATGCGCGCGCCAGCGGCAGCCCATTCCGCTTGTACCGACGGCTGTCCGATGAATTGCAGCCAGAGCAGCGTGGCTTCTTTGTTCCGCGACGAATGCGGGATGCCAAAGGCGCCGCCATCGTAGTAGCCGATGTAGCCTTCGCCCATTTCGGCGGCTTCAATAACGCCAGGCGCGGTGACGGGCAGGCGAACGCCCACGTTGCCAGTGACAGCGGAACGGCTGTCATCGGTGGCGATCCAGGCGGCGTTTTCGCCATAAACCCAGCCCTGCGCGGCGCGTCCCGCGGCAAAGGTGGAAGCGACTTCGTCCCAGGTGCTCGAGGTGGCTTCCGGCGGGGCGTATTCCAACATACTCAGCCAGTAACTCAGCGCTTCAACAGCGGTATCGCCATCCAGGGCGCCGCCGTTCGCGCTCATGGCCGAGCCGGCATCCAGGTTGATGCCCCAGTTGTAGAGGCCGAAGGAGGGACCGATGGATTCAAGGAATTCGTAGGTCGAGGCTGGATGACCGGTCGAGGCTTGCACCGTCGTGCCCCAGAGGTCCATATCCATGCTTTCGCCGTAAGCGGTGAAGAAGGCGGCGTTGTCGCGATATTGATCGAAGTTCTCGGCCGGCGCCAGCGCATAGCCGTACTCAGCCTCAAAAGCCGCCATGTTGTCGGCGTCTTCAAAGAGATCCTTGCGATACAGGTAGACCTTGACAAAGGCTTCCATCGGCACGCCGAAGAGATCGCCATCGGCGTTCTTGAAGTAATCGGCGAAGCTGGTGAAGGCGCTTTCGTCGTAATGGTCATAAGCCAGATCGGGGTTGTCGGCGGTGAATTGCGTCAAGTTGACCAGGTAATCCTGCGCCAGGTAGGAGTAGATGATGTCCTGCTCAATATAGACGAAGTCGTAAATGCCGGTGTTGGCTTCCATGTCGTTGATGGCTTTGGAATACATCTGATCCCAAGAGGTCGTTTCAAACTCGACATTGATGCCGGTCAGCTCGGTAAATTGCGCCGCCAAGACATCAGCCACGTAATTCGACGGTGGCGTGCTCTCGGATACGCCGCGGATGGTCGTGCCGGCGTAGGGCGCGGCCGCCTCCGCCCACCAATCGTGCATGTCCGCCGATACCAAGCTCATGTTGGCCAACAGCGCGAATGCGATAAGCAGTATAAAGGTGAAACGCTTCTTCATGATTTGTCTCCGTAGACTAAATGGACGAAAATGTGTAACGCTTGCTCCAAATATGTGAATAGGTCCTCCTGACTTATGCTTCAACATGGATTGAATTAACGAAGGTGTTCAAAGCACAGGCATTGTAGCAGATAGCCGAATTATCGCAATACTGCGCATAATTTCAGCTATTCACCACAAAGACAGGAAAGTAAGTACAGCCAATAAAGTAATGCAATTTTCGCTAAAGCAACGATCTGTAGGGGCGACATACCATGTCGCCCGAAACCACAAGTTGCGGCGGCGGCGGGCGACCAGATTGACTCTGTTGAGAAACAGCCTCCATCACCCGGTCCCTTGCCAATAATGCGGCAATGGGAGTCTTATGACCTGTAGTGAGCCGTTAAGCCCCTCCCTCTTTATGGGAAGCATCCCCCGAAAACGGGGGACCGAGGGGGCATAGGGCGTTGGGGTGGGGGTAAATTGAGTATTTCAACAGAGTCAGATTGGTCGCCCAATTTGATGTGTATAGATTTCGGGCGACATGGTATGCCGCCCCTACATTGCGACCTACAGTCGGGCGAAGGTCTGCTTCAGGGTCGGGTAGAGCGACCGATAGATTTCGTAGCGCTCGGCGTAGACGGCTTGGTCGGCGCCCGGCGCCACTTGCGCTCCCGTTTGGATTAGCGCTTCACAGGCGGTCGCCACATCGTCAAACGCGCCCGCGGCCACCGAAGCCAAGACGGCCGCGCCAAAGGCGCCGCCTTCGGTGGTATTGACGTTGACCAGGGGCGCGCCCAAGACGTCGGCGATGATGCCTTGCCAGACCGGGCTCTTGGCGCCGCCACCGCTGATGCGCGCCTCATATTCCTCCGGCAGTCCGACCTGGTCAACGAGCGTAAAGGAATCTTTCAAACCGAAAGCCACACCTTCCAGCACGGCGCGCGTCATGTGACCGCGTTCATGGCGGCTGGTGATGCCGATGAAAGCGCCCCGCGCCAAAGGGTCCGGATGCGGACTGCGCTCGCCGGTGAGATAGGGCAAGAAGAAGAGTCCCTCGCTGCCGGCCGGGACCTGCGCCGCTTCCGCCAGCAAGCTGTCGTAATCCATATCGGCGGCAAAGCTGTCCTTGTACCATTGCAAGCTGCCGGCCGCGCTTAGCATAACGCCCATGAAGTGCCAGATATCCGGCAGGGCGTGACAGAAGGCGTGCAAGCGCCCCTGCGGCTCGTAGGCATAGCTGCCCAGCGGGACGAAGACCACGCCGGACGTGCCAACGGTGACGCCGATTTTCTCGGGACTGACACAGCCCATGCCGATGGCGCCCGCCGCTTGATCGCCGCCGCCGCCGACAACCGGCGTACCAGCGCGCAGCCCGGTAGCGGTCGCGGCCGCGGCGCTGATGCGCGACGTTATCTGCGTGCCTTCGTGGACCGGCGGCATCCAGCCCGCTGGGATGTCCAGCGCGTCCAAGACCTCTTGCGACCAGGCGCGCTCGGCGACATTGAGCAGCGATGTGCCCGACGCTCCCGCCAGATCTGTGGCGTAAACGCCGGTCAGCTTGTAGCGGATGTAGTCTTTGGGCAGCAGTACCTGGGCGGTTTGGGCATAGACATCCGGCTCCTGGTCGCGCACCCAGAGCAGCTTGGGCGCGGTGAAACCCGTCAGCGCCGGATTGCCGGTCAATTCCAGCAACCGCCGCGCGCCGATGACCTCGGTCATCAAGTCGCATTGCGCCTGTGTGCGCTGATCGTTCCATAATATCGCCGGGCGCAGTACATCGCCATCTTCGTCCAGCAAGACCAGACCGTGCATCTGTCCGGTCAGGCCGATGGCGCTGATGTCTTGCCCGCGCAAGCCGGATTCCGCCAGCGCCGCGCGAATGCTCTTGACGATGCCATGCCACCAATCAGCCGGGTTCTGCTCGCTCCAGAGCGGCTGCGGCTGGCTGATGGGCTGCGGTGTATTGGCGACGGCGACGACCACGCCGGTCTCGTTTATAATTAGCGCTTTCGCGCCGGTGGTGCTGATGTCGAGTCCCATGAGGTAGGGCATGGTGGCTTTGTCCTTTTGAGCGGCAGTTTTTGTCACATATCTCGTTTAGCAGGGTGGCGTCGGGCGACTCACAGGACTCTGTTGAGAATCAGCCTCCATCACCGTCCCCTGCTCAAAAATGCGGCAATGGGGGTCTCATGACCTATAATGAGCCGTTAAGCCCCTCCCTCTTTATGGGAAGCATCCCCCGAAAACGGGGGACCGAGGGGGCATAGGTCGTTGGGGTGGGGGTAAATTGAGTATTTCAACAGAGGCCACAGAGTCGTCCCTACCGTCAGCTGATTTTCCGGGTTCATTATTCTATGCGAGCCAAGTTCTGACTTGAGCGTAACGGCAAGGATCTCTTAGCGCAGGCCCATCAGAATGTCAAAGGTCAGCTGATCCAGCCGCTCGTATGGCAGGTCGCGCGCGCCCATGCCAGCGCGGTCGAAGACAGTCGCCTTCAAACGGTCGACGGCGACGTTGCTGTAACCGTCCGACAAGTAGTCGTAGCTGCCATCATTGGCATTGATCTCCGCCAGCAGGGCTTGGACTTCGGCATCGGCGTTGAACTGCGCGGCTTTTTCCTTGAAGACCAAGTAGGAGCGCATGCAGCCGCGGGCGAAGGCTTTGACGTCTTCGTATTGGGAACTGCGGTAAGCATGGGCGTCGAAATGACGGCTGCCGTCATAGCCGACATCTTCCAAGAAGCGCACCAGATGGAAGTTCTGCTTGAGCATCATGCTGCCAAAACGGAAGTCTTGGTCGTAGCGGCCGAACATCTGGTCGTTGAGATCAATATGGAAGAGTTTGCCGGCGTCCCAGGCTTGCGCCACGGCGTGCGTGAAATTCAAGCCCGCCATGTGCTCGTGGGCGACTTCGGGATTGACGCCGACCATGTCGGGATCGTCAAGCGTGGCGATGAAGCCGAGCATGCTGCCGACGGTGGGCAAGTAGATGTCGCTGCGCGGCTCGTTGGGTTTGGGTTCCAGGGCGAAACGATAGCCGTAGCCATTGTCTTTGGAGTATTCGCACAGGAAGTTGATGGCGTCGCGCATGCGCTTGACGCCATCGGCGGGGTTCTTGGCGCTGTCGCATTCGGCGCCTTCGCGCCCGCCCCAGAAGACATAGATCCGCGCGCCCAGTTCCGCGCCCAGGTCCATTGAGGACATGGTCTTCTGCAGGGCATAGGCGCGCACAGTCGGGTCATTGCTGGTGAAAGCGCCGTCCTTGAATGCGGGATCGTAGAAGAGGTTGGTGGTGGCCATCGGGCAGACCAAGCCCGTCTGGTCCAGCGCCTCTTTGAAATCGCTGACGATGCGGTCGCGCTCGGATGCCGTCGCGTCAATGGGCACCAGGTCGTTGTCGTGCAGGTTGACGCCCCATGCGCCGACTTCCGCCAGCATCTGCGCGATTTCCAGCGGCGAGATGGCTTCGCGGGTGGGCGCGCCGAAGGGGTCGCGGCCGACATTGCCGACTGTCCACAAGCCGAAGGTGAACTTGTCTTCCGGTCGGGGAGTATAATCCGCCATGTGCCTGTCCTTTATCCTTGCGAGTCTGATGTCAATTGTAGCAAAACGCTTATCGCTTGTCAGGCGGGTTTTCGGTAAACTAGACTGCGTTTATTCAGAGCAGGCATACGAGCGCAGATTATGGCATTACCCGCACGAGAATCGCCCAAGGGCAAGACAGTATCGCTTTTTGTCACCTGCATCGTCGATATGATCTATCCGCAGACGGGCTTGTCGGTGGTCGACATTCTGGAGCATATCGGCGTGGAGCTGGACTTCCCCATGGCGCAGACCTGCTGTGGGCAGCCCGCTTTCAACTCCGGCTATCGCGACGAGGCGCGCGCGGTCGCCAAGCATTTTTTCAAGGCTTTCAAGGACGCCGATGTCATCGTCACGCCTTCTGGCTCCTGCGCCACCATGATACGGCATGAATATCCGCAGCTTTTCAATCCAAATGATGATAGGTTGCTGTATGAGCAGGCGCGGCGCATGGCTTCAATCACCTGGGAATTCAGCGAGTTCCTGGTTGATGGCTTGGGCATTAGCGATCTGGAGCTGCGCTTGCCCGCGCGAGAAACCTTCGCCATGCACGATGCTTGCCATGGTTTGCGCGGCTTGGGCTTGGGTGGGGCGTCGCGGCAATTGATTGGCAATCTGGGCAATGCCGAACTGGTCGATCTCAATGAATGCGAAGTTTGCTGTGGCTTTGGCGGCTTATTCAGCGTCAAGATGGCGGATATCAGCAATGCCATGCTGCAAAACAAAATCGACAATATCAACAATTCGTCCGCGGGGACCATTGTCACCGGCGATGTCAGTTGCTTGACCCAGATGAACGGCGGCTTGTCCCGCGGCAAGTCGCGCAAGCGGGTAATTCATCTGGCGGACGTTTTGGCTAAGGGGCTTGAGGGAATTGACGGAGGGCGCGCATGACAGTGACAGTCGAATCCAACAACTTCATCGCCCTGGCCGATGTCGCCCTGCATAACGAGGACTTGCAGCATGCGGTTGGCGAAGGCACGCGCGCCGCTTATTACAAGCGCCTGGATACCATGTTCGCCACCAGCAGCGAACACGGCGAATTCATGCGCCAGCAAGCGGCCGAAGCCAAGCGGCGGGCGCTGCGGGAGTTGCCGGACCTGCTGGAAAAAACCGAGCGCAATCTCAAGAAAAATGGTTTCCAGGTTGAGTGGGCGCTTGACGCTGCGGAGGCTAATCAGCTGCTGCTGGACATCGCGCGCCGCCATGGCGTAGAAACCGTGACCAAGAGCAAGAGCATGCTCAGCGAAGAGCTGGGCACAAACCATGCCCTGGAAGCGGCCGGCCTGCGCGTGGTTGAAACCGACCTGGGCGAATACATCATCCAGCTCGCGAATGAAACGCCCAGCCATATCGTCGGTCCGGTCATGCACAAGACCAAGGCGGAAATCCGCGATGTCTTCGTGCATGAACTCGGCATGGAGCCGACTGACGATGCCGAGGAAATGGTGGCTTTCGCGCGTCGGATGCTGCGCGAAGATTTCCTCAAGGCCGATATGGGCGTTTCCGGCGGCAATTTCCTCATCGCGGAAACGGGTTCCATCGGCTTGGTGATGAACGAGGGCAATGGCCGCATGTGCGCCTCTTTGCCGCGCGTGCATGTCGCGCTGGTGGGCATCGAAAAGCTGGTGGACACGGTCGAAGATTACGCGACATTGACGCAAGTGCTGCCTTCCAGCTCCACGGGGCAGAAGCTGACAGTTTATACCAATATCATCAATGGTCCGCGGCGGGATGACGAAGATGACGGGCCCGAGCATGTCTATGTCATCCTGGTGGATAATGGCCGCAGCGATATCTACGCCACGAAGTATGCCGAGGCGCTAGCCTGTATTCGCTGCGGCGCTTGCCAAAACGCCTGCCCGGTCTACCGCACCATGGGCGGTCACGCTTATGGCTGGGTCTATGGCGGTCCCATCGGGGCGGTGTTGACGCCGCTATTCGTCGGTTTGGAAAATGCGACGCCCCTGCCCCATGCCAGTAGCCTCTGCGGCAGCTGCAAGCAAGTCTGCCCGGTCGATATCGACCTGCCGCGCATGCTGCTCGACCTGCGCTGGGACCTGGTGCAAGCGGGCGAGAGCAAAGTCGGCTGGGATATGGCGATGAAAATGTGGGCAATCGGCATGACATCGCCGACGCGCTTCAATTTGGGCGGGACGGCGGCGCGGGCGGGCCAGCATATCATGGGCGAGTACATGCCCGGCGTCTTGGGCAACTGGACGAAACATCGCGATTTTCCCGATTTCGCGCCCAAGCCATTTCGCCAGCTATGGGCGGCGCGTAGACACAGCCGCGTCAAGGAGCGCAAGAATGAGCGCGCGTGAACAGATCCTAGGCAAGCTGCGGGAAGCGCGGCAGCCCTTCACCGACGTGCAGCCGATTCAAAACCGCCAGCCGATGATCCCGATGGCGGGTTTGTCAGCGGCTGACCAGTTGCGCAGATTCATAGCCGAGGCGGAAGCGCTAGGCTGCCGCGTGTATCAGCTGAGTCCCAACGAAGCGATCGAACAGATCATGGAGCTGCTCGACGGGGACCAGACCGTCTCGAGTTGGGACGAGGCGGAATTGCCCCTGGCGGGCTTGCGCGGCATGTTGGAGTCGCTGGGCGTGACGGTGGGGGCGCATAAGGACAGCGATACGCGCCTGGGAATCACCGGCGTTACGGCAGCGCTGGCGGCGACCGGCAGCCTAATCGTCGAGAGCGGGGCGGGGCGCTATCGCAGCACGTCGCTGCTGCCGGATGTGCATATCGCGCTGATGCGCGCCGAGCAGATCCTGCCCGACTTGGAAAGCTGGCAAGAGGCGCAGCGGCGGGCTGGTTACCCGGCCTTTACGCGATCCAGCAATACCACCGTGATTTCAGGACCCAGCAAGACGGCTGACATCGCCCATCAGTTGGTGAAAGGGGCGCATGGTCCGCGCGAAGTGCATGTGATGATTTTGGGGTAGTCGCAAGGACTAAGGAAACGGACTCAAGTTGATTGCCCTCGGCGCGCAATAGACGAATCTCCTTGCCGAGCTCACACAAAATAATAAACCCGATCCTTGCATGAGCTCGGAGGTTTGTTAAATTAGGGAGTTGACGGCTGGATTGTGATTGGGTGAAGAGAACTGGGTTATGGTTATTGACATTCCGCAAGACCTTGCCCTCCGGTTAGAGGAACTTGCTGATGAGCAAGGCTCTTCGGTGGAGGAATTGCTCCGAAACTGGTTGGATGGAGGAGTGCCGAAAAAACCCCATCTAACCTTGCAGGATTTAGCGCGCAACGCCCGCGAAGCGGGATTGAAGTCTGAAAAGCCGGTGGATACGTCCACGCGCAGCCGTGAGATTCTAAACGCCGAATTCACTGACTGTTTCCCGTGTGCCGAGAAATGAACTATGTGTTTAGTAGTAGCCCATTTCACTATGTTCACGAGGGCCGTCAGAGTATTCCCATCCATAATACTTTTTTCTTAAGATTTCCGGTTCCACACAATCGAACAACTTAAGGATCTCATCTTGAGACGCAATTCTGTTAGCAGACTGTAGCAAGTAATCTCCGCTCTCGATATCGTACTCGACGTTGTAACCACTACTTCCCAACAGAAGCATATAGTTCTTCTTCAAACGAGTTGATGTCTCCTGATGCATTATGTTGCGAATACGCTCAGTATCTAACACGGAGTTCCCAATAGAAGCCCAGACTAAAGTTTCCGTCGCTTTTAGTCTTACAATCGCTGGTCGACATATGTCCAAAGCTATGTTTGCGATGCGTTCAAGGAAAGTTTCCCTTTTCTCAGGCAAGAATCGAACGGACTCGGTCGCCAAAGAAAGATAATATGGAGCAGCCGGATGATCTGAATCGGCGAAGCAGGTGATTAGCCTGCTAACAGCGCTGTAAAAGCCCTGGTCTGCCAAACTGCGTATAATATGTCGAGGCTGTCGGATAATCGTCGATCTTTCAGTGAGAATCTCGGTGAGCAGTTCATCAATGCCTGCGAATCCCAATCTTTGTAGATTATTTGCACAAAACACTATGTTGGTCGTCAACTGCTTCTTTCGTTTGTCCGAAATGTCACTCTGTATCTCGCAGTAGCTTGAATTCAGCATACGTATTAAGTCTTCGCGTACACTGTCTCTGTCGCCAATCCACTTACAATTGTCTTGCACGAATTGAGACGTCCATTCCGTGGCGTGCTGAGGTGGATACTTCAACTCTTTTACCAATCCACTTCGGCAGTCATTGTTACGTTTGCGACGACTAAAGTATTGGTGCATTTTCCTGCTTAGCCGATCTGCCTCAACGTATATTTCGAGTGAGCGAAGCTGATTGCGGTATCTATCAATGACGTCCCACCAACTGTCAGTTCGCTGTAACTCCGTTCTGTACTCTTCGTTCGCGTACCAAAGACAGTTGGTAAGGAATGTGAATCTATTGGATATATCTTCAAGTTCGTCCATAGTATCCCAAATTTGGCGGAAACGATTAGAGTCGTAAGACGTAGTCTTTTTGCAGTTGCGCTTTAGACCAAAAGATTTGAGCTTGTTGTCCAGCCGACTCTTAAAGTCAGTTAGATTGCCATTCTCTGGAATTACGAGATAGATGTCATCCATGTATCTGTAAAAGCGAGAATCATCCTGGCCGAACTCACTATCCAATCCGGCGAGAAAAGTATTGGCGTAGAACCCAGAACCAGCTGCACCTTGCGCGAGCCCATGACCCTTCACATGATCTTCTAAGCAAACCAAAAACAGTTTTTCGAGCAACCATGTCACTCTTGTACTCTGGGTTCGCAACTCGCTGGCCACCGTGTCGACCAATTTCCGTTGATCAATACACTTGTAGTAACTCTCTATATCTGTTTCCAAGATTTTGCAGTTTCCCTCAAGGCTTACTCCGATCCACACGTCATCTCGAAAACGGCGGAAAGCGTCAAACCAGTTTCGATAGAGGAATTCTGTGGAGCGGGGAAAACTCTCGTGCGGACGGTATGCATAGCTCGTGTTTTGTAGGCCGAACGCCAGTTTACCGAGGACTTGAATCGCTGCTACAGCTAAGATGTCTTCTTCAATGCGTGGAAGGACATAAGGTCGTTTGTCGTCATCACCTTTTGGAAATGAATAAGATAGCCGATCGTCGGTTTTGGCTACATTCTTTTCATATGAGTTTAGCTTCGAATGCAAGCGTTCAAGATTGACATCCAAGTCTCTCTCAAACAGTCTGATCTCGATCTCATCGTTTATCGCATCTCGAGTGCGAATCAAACGAACCCGCGCCCATGCGAGCTCAAGATTATCGATGCTAATGATTCTATGCCAATGTGTGTCCCCCGCAAGCTCAGTGTTTTCAACTGACCGAACATCTGTAACGAACTTCGTTCTGCTATATTTAGTCGGCTGCTTTCTTGCTCTCCAGTGGCTACCCGCAGGGTTTACAAAGTGAATACCATGAAGGCATGTACCATAAGACTTAACATCATGCGTCAGAAGCGACTCGGTAACAGAGTCACCCATTTCTTCAACACGTCGAAGCCATAGATCTTCGTTGGTTCCGACCGTAAGTATGTGTAGATTATCGATTGGCAATTGTACGAAGAGCTGACGGAAAGACCGTACCTCTCTAATCCCGAATTTGTTTTCCTGTAGAAAAGCGGTGGGCGGTACTTCCAAATCAAGTAGACGAGATCTTCGACGTCGGGATTTATCGAACAGTGCACTTAACGGCCTAACAATATTAGATTGGGCTACAATCACCTGCGACAACGCGGGTTGATTCCATTCCTGAAGGAAGCCTTGAAGATGAACATCAAGATCTATAACAGATTCAGATGCGGGTCTATCTACGACCTTTGTTTCCAGTTCTACACCGTATGGTTTGACTCTTTCTTGCAACCCTTCCATCAGCTTGTTGTATATCCCCAAGACGTTATCGACAAAGTCTACACCAATACAAACAAGGGTAATCTCGTGATTAATGCACTTCGCCTCAATCAGTTCTATCAGAGTTGCAGTCAACGCCGCAGACGCCGCTCCGGCCCCACAGCCCATATCGATCAGAGTTATGTGCTGATTCTCACTCAACCAAGATGCCAATCTTTCATGTGTTAGTATCTCATTCAAGATAAAGCTAGATTTGAAGTGATGGGCGTGAAAGAGCAAAGCAAATTGTGCCGCAACGTGCTTCATACTTGGGCAATCTAGCCTCATTTCCCTCAGGCGTATATCCATGTATCCGTTTGCAGCGGGTCGACCTGCTAGCCACGAATGGACGTCTGAGTACGCTTGCTGAACTACAGGGTGTAGTTGATATACTTTTGTCATACATCCCCCTTGACGTTGTACGCTAAGATAACCAGCTCTTCTACCCTTCCTCAATCCCCACCGCAGCCATCAGCCCGCGCAGCGCATTCACCGCCATTGCCATGCCATCCGCGCCGCTGAAGCCGCTGGAATGCCGCGCCTCTAGCAGGTGCGGTTCCAGCGATAGCACGCCCTCGTAGCCGCTGTCCCGCAAGCGCGCCAGCAGTTCTTTCACTTGACCATCGCCCTCGCCCGCTACCGTCACGGTTGAGCGCGCCTGGTCGGACGAGGCGTCGGGCAGGAGCGCGTCCTTGATATGGATGTAGCCAATATAGGGATGCAGCGCGTCCCACCAGGCGTCGACATGCCCGGCGGCGCCGCATTGCACGAAATTGGCCGGGTCCCAGATAAAGCGCAAGTTCGGCGAATCAATGGCGCGCATGAGTTGCAGACAGTTCCCCGGCAGGTCGCCGACGACGCCTTTTTCGTTTTCCAGCAGCAATTGCAGGTCCAAAGCCGTCGCGATATCTGTCAGCGCGCCTAGACGATCAATGGCGCAACCCAGGACCGCCGCGTCGACGCCGGCGGCGGGATAGAAAGAAAAGATGCGGATCTTGCGCGTGCCGAGCCGATCCGCGACCGCGCCAACAGTCCGCAAGCGCTCGCGCTCAATCTCGATCGGGTCGTCGATGGGCGACTTGCCAATCGGGCTGCCCATGCAACTGACCTCAATCTCGTACTGGGCGCAGAGCTCTTTGACGCGCGACGCATGATCGTCGCTGAATTGCGAGCAGTTCACCCCCCAAGCCGCCCGAATATCAATCAAGGGTATTTTCAGGCGCTGCAAGACCCGCAGTTGTTCTTCAAAATCGACGGCGATTTCGTCGCCAAAGGCGCTGATTTTCATCATCTCGGGTTGTCGCTTTCGGATGCTATTGAATCTGTCGGCGCAATTGTAACAAATGAATGGTCAGCCCTGTAGAGCGCGGATGCGCGGCTGAGGCAATTTCTTGCATAGGCGCGCGTACTGCGTTAAGATCTTACAAGCGCGACATTGAATTCCTTTTCGATGGCGCAAATATGCCGAGGCGCGAGAGCGGTTCGCAAGCATACTGTAATTGGCTGTAGCGATCGCGCCTGGCGCAAATGCTTTCGCACATAGTTCTAGTGAGGAGATTGCAATGAAGAAGTTGCTTGTATTGATGACCATTTTGCTTTTGCTGACGCCAGTCTACGCGGATGAGATGGATCCCTGCGAACTGGACGCGCCGATGGACGCGACTGAAGTCAACTTCATGGGCTGGGCATTCCCCATCACCGAGTTCTTCGCAGCGGAATTGGAGAAATGCAACGAGGTTGACAACCTGACCGTAAATACGCAGTTGCTGGATTCCGCCAGCGCGGAAGAGCAAGCCAACCTGGCGCTGGCCGGCGGAGGCGATTCGCCCTGGGCGATCCTGCACACGACCCCCGCGCGCCTGGTAGTACTATCCGACTTTGACGCGCTCTTGCCGCTCAACGATCTGATCGAGCAGTATCGCGAAACCTACAACCTGGACGATATCCCGCAACCAGTCTGGGATGCGGCCACCATCGGCGGCAATGTCTACGGCGTGCCCTTCATGTCCAACACCATGCATCTCTTCTATCGCACCGATATCTTTGAAAATCACGGACTGGATGTGCCGACGACCTACGATGAAGTGATCGACGCCTGCGAGGTGCTCAGGGACGAACCGAGCATAGACTTGCCCTTCACCATGAACCTGCACGCGGGCTGGGCTTGGGAGATCGAGTTCATGCACTTCATCCGCTCCTTCGGCGGCAAATACTTGAACGATGACGACAATACGCCGATTTTCAACAGCGAAGAAGGCGTGGCTGCATTGACCAAGATGAAGGAAGTGGTCGATGGCTGCATGGGTCCCGAAGGCTTGACTTACAGCATCGACGATAGCGAAATCGGCATGGAGACCGGCACGCTGGCTTTTGTCCATATCTGGGCCAGCCGCGCCGCCAATATGGACGATCCGGAAAAATCGGACTTCGTTGGCATGATCGGTTTCGCCCCGTCCCCGGCGCCCAACCCGGATAGCGGCATCTTGGGCGGGTCGGCTTGGATTGACGCTTATTCCATCGCCAAGCGCTCCGGCGTTGACCACGATCTGGCTTTCCGCATTATCATGGAAACCTTTGACTTCGACGGTCAGGTTGGTGGCGCGGCGCATGGCGCGGTCGTCCGTACGTCCGTAGGCGAATCTGGCGTAGGCGGGCGCAACCTGCCGGCTATGGCTGTATCGATCGGTCAAGGCGTCGGCGGCAGTTCGCTGAATCCGGCCGCGGCTTTGGCGCAAATAGCGCTTGCCAACTGGCTGCCACTGGTCGGCACTGGCGACCTGTCGCCGGAAGAAGCGCTGGATAGCGCCGCCGAAGAATATATGGCGGAAGCGACGGCTCAAGGTTACATCGACGGCTAGGCTCGCGTCGACTGTCCTATTGTCATGAGAATCTGTGGGGGTCGAGCCTATTCAAACTCGGCTGGACCCCCACCCGCCCATCTTTATAGCTCATTTCACTCCGCAGCTAGGCTGTCAGCGGCGCCATCTACGGAAACGCCTGTTGACGCGCTAAGGTCTCACACATGAACAGACGCACTTTCTATATGTTCATGTCCCCCAGCTTGCTCGTCATGCTGCTGCTGATGGTATTCCCCCTGTTGACGTCGGTATGGCTCAGCACGCAGTTCATGACCTTCCGCAACATCAATGCGCCGGAATTCGTCGGACTTGCGAACTATCTTGAGGTATTCGACGACCGCAAATTCTGGCAGGCATTCACCTTCACGATGACCTTCATCGCCATCGCCGTGCCGGCGCAGATCTCGGTCGGGTTCTTGATTGCGGTCTTGCTGGACCAGGTCTCCAGCCGTATTCGCGGCATATACATCGCAGCCTTCTTGATGCCCTTCATTGTGGTGCCGGTGGTTGGCACGCTGATGGTCAAGCAGTTGTTCGAGTCCGGCGGTCTTGTCGCCTGGGCTTTTCGCTCGCTGCTTGGGTCGCGCTTCATCTTTACCGAACAGTCGGTCAAATCGCTGATTCTGCTGCACAGCCTCTGGGCGGCGACGCCCTTCCCGCTCATCGTGTTTTTCGCCGGTTTGCAGACCCTGCCGGACGAGCTGGTCGAAGCCTCGATGATTGATGGCGCCACGCGCTTGCGGCAAGTCCGGCATATTATGATCCCGCATTTGCGCTCGCTTTTTGTATTCGTCGGCTTGATCTCGATCATGGATGCTTACCGCGTCTTTGACAGCGTGTTTGTGCTTACCGAGCAGAACCCGATATTCAAGGCCGAAGTGATGATGCTGTACACCTTCCGCACAGCCATGAGCGTGCAGCGGCTTGGCAAAGCCAATGCCATGGCGGTCATCACCGTCGTCATGATTTTAGTCGTACTGGTTCCATTCCTTCTGCGCACCTATAAAGAGCAGACCGAAGAGCGCTAGCATGAGAAGAATAGAGAATCGCTACGCGCTTACTGTCATTTATGTTCTGCTGACGTTTTACGCGCTTTTCAGCGTCATTCCCTTCTTCTGGACGACCATACAGTCCTTCAAAACGCCGCGGCAAGCCAACTCTCGTGTGCCGCTTTTCATCTTCGAGCCGACGACGGATAATTACACCGACCTCTGGCTGAAATCGATTCCAGATGATCCGCTCCTGGTCGCAGCCGCGCTCATCGCGATATTTGGTCTGCTGGCTTTCCTGGGCATGCAAGCCCGCCGCTTCCCGGTCCCGCGCGGTTATGTTTATTTGGGCATACTCGTCATCGGCTTATACGTCTTGTGGCAGATTCCTAATTTTGTCCGCACGCAAACATTTTATGACTATTTCCTCAACACCCTCATCGTCACGATTGGCACCATCTGTATCTCCATCTCAATCGGCTGTCTGGCGGGTTATGCCTTGGCGCGATACAGCGGCATCGCCGGCGTGATTATCCTGGTAACGGCTTTGGGCTTCCGTTCCTTGCCGGGTATGGCTTATATCTTGCCGTATTGGTGGTTCGGCCAGCGGTCCGGCTTGTACGATACGCATATCTTGCTGATCATCACGCTGGTTGCCATCAACCAGCCTTTCACCATCTGGATGCTGCGCAGCTTCTTCATGAATATCCCCAAAGAGATCGAAGAATCGGCCATGGTCGATGGCGCGAATCGCTTGACTGCCTTCTTGAGCGTCATTATTCCTATCATGTGGCCCGGCATTATCTCAACTGCTTTGTTCACGCTCTTGCTGGCGTACAGCGACTTTTTGCTGGTGCGCATCCTGACCCAATCGAACTGGACGCTAACCGTCGCCATTTCCAAATATGCCGCGGGCGAAGATCCGGGGCATATCACCCTGGCTGCGGCCGCCGCCGTTTCCGCCGCTGTGCCGATCATCATCGTGGTCTTCATTTTCCAGAGTCAACTGGTCAAGGGTTTGACCTCGGGCGCGGTGAAAGGTTAGCGGACGATATGGCGCGCGCGGCGCCTGCGATGTCCGCCGCCGTCAAGGACTGGCTCGGCAGCGATGCGCGGGTGTAAACCCTTGCCAAAAATCCATCCTTTGATCTTGACCCGTGTCCACATGCAATCGCCCCGCAGGCAGGCAGAGCAGTTGATTTGTAATGATCGGCAAAATGGTGTAGCTTATAGCGTGATGAGTTGACGTGTCTTTAGCTGGGATTCTCTCGCTGCCAGGGAAGGAGGCTAGAGACGGTGTTTGCTTGTCTATTGCAGTGGCGGCATTATCTGTTAAAGGATTGGAGCGTATCATGAACAAGAAAATCGGCAATTTTTCGCGGCGAGATTTCCTAAAAGCCATGGGCGCGCTATCGGCTGGATTGGCGGCGAACCCGCTGCTGAATAGCGGCATCAGGGCGCTGGCGCAGGATGTGATGAGCCAGCCGCCTATCACCATCCTGATCAACGACTCGCCGTGGTTCCCCGGTTTTGCCGCCATGGTGGAACTGTACACCGAAACTACCGGCAACGAGGTCAACCTCGATGTTACCCCTTTCCCCGGCATGCTCGACAAAACCCGTAATGCGACGCAGGCTTCCGAGAGCGAATACGATGCGGTCGCCATTACGGAGCAGAACATTCCCTTCTTCTACAATTCGGGTTTGTTGAAGCCCATCCTGGATATCGACGCGGATTATGCGCTGGATGAAAACATCATCAGCTATGGCGATGCGGCGCGTTGGGACAGCGACTTGGGCGTGAACGGTCCGATGGGCACGATCCTCGGCATCCCGATCAACGGCAATATCCAACTCTATTACTATCGCCGTGATTTGTTTGAAGAAGCGGGTATCGAGCCGCCGAAGACCTTCGACGAGATGGAAGCGATCGCCGAGCAGTTGGGCAACCCCCCGCGCATGTTCGGCAATGCCAATCGCGCCAACCCCATCTGGTGGGAATTTGGCGCTTATGTCGATTCCTATGACGCGGAATACGTCCGGCTGGAAGATGATGGCAGTTGGTCAGTCGGCTTCGAGCGGCCCGAGGGTTTGGAAGCGGTACAGCGCTGGCTGAAACTGGGCAGAACCTGGGCGCCGCAGAATTATGCCGACCTTGGTCAAGGCGACTTGCTAGCGCTGATGGCCAGCGGCCGACTGGCGCAAGTCCACATGGTTGGGGCCGCGGCGCCCAATTATGACAACCCGGAAATCTCCATCGTCGGCGGTAAAATGGGCGCAACAGTTGTGCCCGGCGTCACGGCCGAAGCGCGCTCGCCACGGACCGGCATGTGGGTGATGTCGCATCCGGATAACTTGCCGGCCGAGCGCGCGGCGGCTGGTCTGGAATTCGTCAAATGGCTGACGACCAAAGACAATCAGTTGGCTTATGCCAAAGCCGGCGCCATCCCGGTGCGTCAGGATACATACGAGGAACTGGCGACAGACGAGGTTGTCGGCTGGTGGACGAGCGCCTTTGCCGAAAGCACGCCCTTCCTGCATCCAGAGACGCGCTTGCCCGAAACACCCTTGATCCGCGACAGTGTCTCGACGCGTTTGGCGCAGGCTTATGTTGATGAAATCGGCGCAGAAGAAGCAGTCGCCCTGATGGCAGCGGAGATCCGCACTGTCATGGAGGACGCTGGCTACACCGTTTCCTAAAGCGCGCAGCATAGTCTGTGGAGGAATTGACTGCTCGCGATCAGTGAGCGGTCAATTCCGCTGTCGCGCCTGTTTTCCTTATCCGCCCCGCCCGGAAAACGAAGCCTCTAGCGGCGCTGATGAGCCTGGAAAGGGATGAAAAACGGAGTTGATATGGCGCATGTTTCATTGAAAAAGACCGGGGACCTGCGGTCGTTATTATTTGGTCAGGGCAGCTTCAAGTATTGGTCCCTGGCGCCATTGCTTATTGTCCTGATTATCTTCACCGTTTTCCCGATCGCGCAGCTCTTGCAGATGAGCGTATCCGAGTTGGAATTCGTCGAGGGCGAGCTGGTATCTGAATTTATTGGTCTGGGCCAGTTGGACAATCTGGCGAAAGATCCCATCGTAGGCATCGCCATCAAGAATACCCTGGTCTTCGTGGTCGCGGTTGTAATCATTGAGACGATTACCGGCTTCACCCTGGCTTTAGCCATCAGCCGCACGAAGACCTTGTCCATCCTCTACCGCAGCGTGGTCATCATCCCGCTGCTGATTCCCCCGGTGGCCATCGGCACGATGTGGTCCCTGATGTACGATTTCAACTATGGTCTTTTCACCACAATTTTGATTGAGTTGGGGGTGCAAAATCCCCCGCTCTGGACGGCCGATCCAGATCTGGCATTGATATCGGTCATCATCGTGGATGTCTGGCATTGGACGAGTTTCATGTTCTTGATTATGTTGGCTGGCATCGAGTCCATTCCACCCTCGCTGCTAGAAGCGGCGCGGGTTGATGGCGCTAACGAATTCCGCATGATCCGCCACGTCATCCTGCCGGTGATGGCGCCGACCATCTTGGTGGCGATGCTCCTGCGCACCATCCTTGCCTTCAAAGTCTTCGATCAGATCTTCGTGCTGACTTCGGGCGGACCAGGCACAGCGACACAGGTGATCAGCATGCACATTTACAAGGTCTTCAGCGAGCAGTTCCGCCTGGGTTATGCCGCGTTCCTCTCGCTGCTGGTGGCGGCTTTCATGACCGTCTTTGTCGCCTTCTATCTTTGGGCGAGCCGCGTGGTGCGGAGGCGCCTGTGATGAGACAGCGAAGCATTTCCAAAGTCAGCCTGAATCTTGTCTTGCTCGTCGTCGTATTCATCATCCTCTTTCCCGTCTTCTATATCGTGCAGACTTCGCTGAAGAGCACCGCGGATATTTACAGCGGCGCCTTTTTCTTCACGGCGAAGACAGCGAATTACGAAGAGATTTTCACCGGCAGCCGCAGCAATTTCGCGGAGTTGACGCGCAACAGTCTCATCGTCTCGTCGAGCGTGGCGGTCATCTGCGGTTTCATCGGCTCGCTGGCAGCCTATTCCATCTCGCGCTTGAACTGGTCTCGCTGGGTCGGCGGCGGCATACTGGTTTGGCTCTTATTCATCAACATGATGCCGCCGATAGTCTTCGTTACGCCCTATTATCTTTGGGCGCGCGCAGCCGGCATCTATGATACGCCAGCCGCTGTCGTGATGGCGCATACCGTGCTGAATATGCCGCTGGCTGTGATCATGATGATGAATTTTTTCGCCGAAGTGCCAAAAGAACTGGAAGAGGCGGCGGTCATCGACGGCTGTACGCAGTGGCAGGCTTTTCGACTGGTGATTGTGCCGATTGTACGCCCTGGCTTGGCGGCGATGGCGGTGCTGGTCTTCGTCTTCAGTTGGAAGGAGTTCCTGTTTTCGCTTTCCCTGACGACCACCAGCGCAGGGCGAACCATACCGGTTGGCATCGCCAACTTCGTCCAAGAATTCAATATCCGCTACGGCGAGATGGCGGCTGGTTCCTTCGTCGCCATGATCCCGGCGCTAATCCTGGTTCTACTCGCGCAGCGGCATATCATCAAAGGTTTGACCGTCGGCGCGGTGAAAGGTTAGCGGGCAAAATGGCGCGGGGACGACCGCTGCGATGACCGCCGCCGTTAAGGTCCGATCTGGGAGCGATACGCGCGCGCATTCGCCCTATCGCTTTGTCATCGCCGTTTTGATCCTCTGGGCTCATATTTCGATTGGGCTGAACGTCTTCGCCGTCACGCCGCTTTTGCCGCTCGCCATTGATGATTATGGCATCACGCGCGCCAGCGCCAGCCTGTTGGTGGCGCTGCCGACCTTGGTTAAAGCCTGTATTGGCTTGCCGGGCAGCTTGATAATCAGCCGTTTCGGATTGAATCGGGTCTTCACCGTCAGTTGGTTCATGCTGGGCATACTGGCGCTTTCACCCTGGATACAAGATTTCTATCTGATGCTCTTGCTACGACTCACATACGGCATCGGCGCGGGCTTGATGATGGCGGCTACGGCATCGCTAATCATGCAGTGGTTCCGCCCGAGCGAGACGCCCATCATTAACACGCTCTTGTTGATCGTGCTTAGTATGGGCATCGCCATTTCGATCTCGCTGGCAGCGCCGTTGGCGGAGAATACCACCTGGGAAGGCGTGCTGGGCAGCTTTGGCGGCATCGGCTTGTGCGGCGCATTTGCCTGGAAGCTTTTCGGTCGCGCAGGATCGCCGCAGGCACAAGAAGCCTCGCCGATCTTTAGCTTGCGCGAGGTCTGGGGGGTCTTTCGCGACCGAACGATCTTCCTGTTGGTGGTCGGTGATGCGCTGGTCTTCATCAATTATTCCGCTGTGACAAGCTGGCTGCCGACTTTCTTGCACGAGTTCCGCGGCCTGGATCTTGAACAAGCCGGCTATGTTACTGGTTTGCTGCCGACAGTGGGCATTTTCGCCGTGCTGCTGGGCGGTTTCCTGGCGCTGCGCGTGAAAAATCGACG
The DNA here is from genome assembly GCA_965232245.1 of Phototrophicaceae bacterium. Taxonomy (GTDB): domain Bacteria; phylum Chloroflexota; class Anaerolineae; order Aggregatilineales; family Phototrophicaceae; genus UBA6055. The sequence continues at coordinate 920,104 of CBDDPG010000002.1, forward strand.
CCTGCTCTTTCTGGCGCCAGGCATCATGGTCGCGATCGGGGGCTTCGGTACTTTCCTGTTGCGCGATCCGCTGGCCATCAATCTGTCGATACTTGCCCTGGGTTTCGGCACCTGGGTATATCAGCCGACGTTATTGACATTGCCGATGCAATTGTCCTGGATGACGCCGCGCAAGATCACTGTGGTTTGGGGCGCTTCGCTGACCATCGCCGGTTTCGGCATGTTCATCTCACCAATAGTCGTAGGCGCCTCGCGCGATTTATTCGGTACATTTGTTCCCGGTTTTTCGATTTGGGCGGTTTTCGGCTGCGCCCTGATATTCACAGGTCTGTTCTTGCCAAAAACAGAAACGTAATCATTGAATCAAGATAAATCAGAAAAAGTAGAAAAAGGGGAGAAATCATGTCCAATACGTTGAACCAGCAGAACAAGGAGATCGTGTGGGACTTCTGGCAGAAACTCAATCACGTCGGCGCCGAAAACGCGCCAGCGGCGATCCGCGCCGCGGTACACGAGGATGTCGACTGGAACGGCTCGGCGCCCATTGATCAGATTGTCGGCGTCGAAGGCTTAATTGCGGATTTCTGGCTGCCGCTTTTGCATTCCTTCCCCGATCTGAAGCGCGCGCCCTATGTCTTTATGGGCGGGATCGAAAGCGGCCTGTCCGACTGGGGTAGCGAGCCGGGCAGCGAATGGGTCACCGGCTGTGGTTATCTCACCGGCACCTTCGTAAATGATTGGCTGGGCATCCCCGCGACGGGCAAGAAGACCAATATCTGGTTCGGACAATTCTATTTGATGCGCGAGGGCAAAATCGCCGAAAGTTACGGACAATATGACATTCTGGCTGTCATGCGCCAAGCGGGTTATCAAGTCCTGCCGCCAGCCCCGGGTGCGGAGGGCGGCAAAGTTCCCGGACCCGTTGCCCAAGACGGCATACTCTTGACCGAGCAAGACCCGCTGGAATCGCGCAAGAGCATGCAATTGGTAAAAGCGATGGGCCAGGGCTTGATGCGTTACGCGCGCGACCGCGACGGTGACGATATGAGCCGCATGGAGCAGGGCAAATACTGGAGCCAGGACATGAAATGGTTTGGACCCAGCGGCATCGGCGGCTGCTTCACGCTGGAAGAATTCGAGGACTTCCACCAGCGCAATTGGCTGCACGGCTTTGGCGACCGTCACCTGGACGTGGATCCCGGCGGACGCGGCATGGGTTACATCGGCGAAGGCAAATACGCCTGTGGCGGCGTCTGGGACACCTATTTCTCATACAACCATGGCGATTACGCCGGCATCCCCGCCACGGGCAAGCTCATGACCATGCGCGATTTCGACTGGTGGAAACGCGAAGGCGAATACTTGATTGAAAACTGGGTGCCCATCGATATGATCGACCTCTGTCGACAGCTGGATGTCGACTTGATGGAGCGGCTGCGTATCCAGATCGAAGAGCGCAAGCGGAACGGGCGATAAGTTGCCGATGCGGCTTGAGCCAACGGCGAATCTAGGTTCTGTTGATATTTGACAGCGGCATTTTCATAAATGCGTAAAATAGTCTTATGACCTACATAAGACTAACTGACAATCAATGGACGAAAATTCGGGATTTTCTGAAGCAGGACCCGAATGTTTATTTGGGCAACGAAGCCCAATGCCGCCTGTTCCTCTCAGCCGTTCTATGGATATGCCGTACCGGCGCGCAATGGCGCGCATTGCCGAGCGAATACGGCAAATGGAACTCGGTTTACAAACGCTATGTTCGCTGGAGCGAAAAGGGCGTTTGGCAACGGATGATGGCAACCTTCGCCGATGATGCCGATGTGGAAATCGTGATAATTGACAGTACGATTGTGCGCGCGCATCCCTGTGCCGCTGGCGCCCAAAAAAAAGTGAAAAGCAAGCCTTAGGTCGCAGTCGCGGGGGATTTAGCAGCAAGGTGCATATTACGGTAAATGGTATGGGCAAGCCCTTGCGTTTCCGCTTGAGTCCGGGGCAAGCTCATGATATCACACAGGCGGATGGCTTGATTGAGGGCTTTGCTTTTCAGCGGATTATCGCTGATCGGGGTTATGCGGCGGGGCATTTTGTGAATCCCTTGCTGGAAAAGGGCATAGAAGTAGTGATTCCGCCACATCCGCGTGCCAAGGAGAAACGGGAATACGATAAGCGATGGTATCGCGAGCGGAATCTGGTGGAACGTTTTTTCAATAAGCTCAAGCATTTCCGCCGCGTCTTTTCTCGATTTGAGAAATTGGATACATCCCATCAAGGTTTTCTGCACTTTGTCGGCGTACTTATCTGGTTACGATAGAATGTCAACAGAACCTAGTCTGCCGTGATGCGCATGACCACTTTGCCGAAGTGATCGTGCTCTTCCAGGATGCGGTGCCCCTCGCGGATCTGTGACAGCGGCAGCACCGTGTCGATGACCGGGCGCAGGAAGCCTTGGTTGGCCAATTCGAGCGCGGTGACCAGCTCATTGTAGGTGGCGCCATTGGCGCCGAGGATGCGCAGTTGGCGGTGATAAATCTGTGGTATCGCCAATTCGAATTGCCGGCCCGAATGCGAGCCACAGACCACCATGCGCCCGTTGCGCGCCAGGGTCCGCAGCGAATCCGCCCAGGTTTTGCCGCCGACATTGTCCTGCACGACGTCGACGCCGCGCCCGTTTGTTGTCTCTATGACCTGTTCAACCCAATCTTCGTCGTGATAGTTGACGACATGGTCCGCGCCCAGTTCACGCGCTTTGCGGGACTTTTCGGCTGTTGAGGTGCTGGCGATCACCCGGGCGCCGGCATATTTGGCGATTTGAATGCCCAGCCCCGCCACCCCGCCGCCCGCGCCCGGGATGAAGACAGTCTCCCCGGCTTTTAAGCGCGCTACGGTAATCAACATGCGCCAGGCGGCGCCCGCGACGACCGGCAGCGCCGCCACCTCAATATGATTGAGATTCTGCGGTTTGGGTATCAGATTGCGCGCCGGCACGACGACGTATTCCGCCAGACCGCCATTGATGTGCTCGCCGATGATGCGATGTTGCGGACAAACGGTCAGCTCTCCCTGGCGACAGAATTCGCAGTCGCCGCAGGTAACAAGCGAGTAGACGGTCGCTTCGTCGCCGACTTGCCAGCCAGACACGTCAGCGCCGAGCGCGTCAATCTCGCCGCTGATGTCGACGCCCGTCGTCATCGGCAGCGGGATTGCGCCGAACTGGGGTCCCCTGCGTATGCCCACATCCAGCCAATTGAGCGCGCAGGCATGCACCTTTAGACGCGCTTCGCCCGCCGCTGGCTGCGGGATGGGCAGGCGCTCCAACTGGACGACATCTCTGGCGCCGTGCTCATGTATGACCGCCGCAAGCATTTCGCTCATCGTGCTGTTCCTTCCCAACTCCATTTCAGTTGCCGCGCGACTGCTTATTGCTCAATTGTAATCGCGCCCAGTGGCACGCGCGCGTCGACAAAGGGGCTGCCATCCGCGTCAGTCGCCGGTACCCTTTCGCCATCGCGACTGCGATATAAGCCGGTAAAGACGCTGTAGCGCCCGGGCGCGAGATCGGCCGGCAGCGGCGCCTGCCAGGTTTCCGTGTCGGCAAGTCCCGGATACCACAGGCGGGTCGGCAGTCGCGCGCCGAGCGGTTGCTGGTCGTGATTCCATAAAGCGCCATCCGATTGCTTCACAAAATGCAGAAACTGCATGAGTTCTTCGCTGCCGCTGGTTTCGCCGCGCCACGCAAACTGGACGGGCAAGTTCTCGCCCGGCTGGGCGCTTTCGGGTATATTCACGCGCTCCAGGGCGAATCCGTTGGCAAATTGAGCGACCGGGGCTACCACTTGCGCGGGTGTGTCAGCTTGAAGGACCAGTTCGTCCAGGATGACTTGGGTATTACCGAGGAGTTGCAGGTCGCTGGAGAGGACCTTTTGGCGCGCGAAGTCATCGCCTGCCTCACGCCATAGCGTCAGCACCACCCAAAGCGCGCGGTTGGTAGCTGCTTCCGGCGGGATTTCAATTTTTATCCATTGCCGGTAAATATGCGCGCCGCCAGGTGCAAGCATCCTGCCAACTGGCTGCAGATCCGCATACTCGTTACGGCTGGCGACAGACACCCCGCTGGACTGGTCAACAAGGTGAATCGAATAGCCCGAGCCCGGATAATACCAGCCATGGGCGGCAATAAAGAGCCTTACAAGAACCTCAGCTTCTTCGCTTTCTATGGTGTAGCCTTGTAAGCGCACTTGCGGCTCAAACTTTACCGAGGCAGGCCGTGCCAATAGCCGCAGTTCAATATCAGGGATGAAAGAATGTTGTGTAAGCAGCAGAATCCAAATGACTGGAAAGGCGTATAAGAGTCGCCGGACATAAGGTTTCGGTCTCGGCGCCCTGTCGGAAAATCCTCCAAGCAAAGCAACGAGCGTTAGCCACCCGCCCATCATTTCGATGACTTCTTCGATCGCTTGGATATTGAGGCATCCGTCGATGCGTAAAAATCCCAGATTGCCACAGGGATGTGGCAGATCATCAAGCAAAAAGCCGCCAACTGCGCTAAGTGACAGACCAACCAATAACATAAAGCGCCATATCCACTCGCGCCTCGGCGAGCGTAAAGCTGTCAGCGTCGTGGCTGCAACAAATGCCACGCCGAACAGGGAGTAGAGCGCCTTCCAATTCATTGTGCCGAGTTTCCAGTCGGAAAACTCGTCCCAGCCTAGATAGAGAAAAACCAGCCCGACCCCAACCCAGTATAGCCTTTGCCAAATGGGACGCGCGCGGGCAAGCCAGGTGTTTATAAGAGCAATACCGCCTACTAGCGCAAGTTGAGTCGAGGCGAGTATGCCGGGGATGTTCGATTCCTTATCCAGATCCCATAGCCATGCCTCAAATTCCGATCTTGGTCCGATTTCCAGCGACATTGCGATTGTCAAAAGCAGCGCCGCTAGCATGCCGCCGGCTATCCACCTGCATACAGGCGAGAGGCGCGGCATCAGCCGCTTATAGACGAGCAAGCATATCGGTGCATACAGTGCGAAGACAAAAACGAGAAACAACAGTGTATTTGAGATCACGAAATCATCGCTTTCCCTAGTCGCACGTTTCTTTTGTACAGCAGCAATCCGCAGGCGAGTGTACGATCATAATCTGTCATGTCGGCAAATGTTTTATTCTATGCTCAATGCGCCCAACGGCACGCGCGCGTCGACAAAGGGGCTGCCATCCGCGTCAGTCGCCGGTACCCTTTCGCCATCGCGACTGCGATATAAGCCGGTAAAGACGCTGTAGCGCCCGGGCGCGAGATCGGCCGGCAGCGGCGCCTGCCAGGTTTCCGTGTCGGCAAGCCCCGGGTACCACAGGCGGGCCGGCAGCCGCGCGCCGAGCGGTTGCTGATCGTAGACAAACCAAGCGCCGCTCTCTATGTTCCGCAAATGCAGATATTGCGCGTGGTCTTCACGGCCATCTTCGTTGCTGTGCCAGGTAAATGGAATGACCAGGTTCGCGCCGGGGCGGGCGCTTTCTGGCAGGTCGGCTGCGACGAGCATGAAACCGTTTTCAAACTGGGCGAGCGGCGCGGTCGTCGGCGCCGGCGAATCGGCTGGCAGGACCAGTTCGCTCAGCAGCACCTGTGTTTCGCTCAAGAGCCTGAGATCGCTGGATAGAGCGCGCTCGTAGACGATATCGTCATCCCGTTTGCGCCAAAGCGTCAGCAGGACCGAAAGGGCGTGGTTGCTCGGCGTCTGTGGCGGAAACTGAATGCGCTTCCACTGTCGATAAACCGGCACATGCCCCGGCGCCAGATAAAATTCAAGTCGACGATGGGCATGTGTCTGAATGCCCGCGATCGATTCCCCGCTGATTTGATCGACAAGATGAATGGAGTATCCCAGCCCATCGAAGTCCCAGCCCTCCGGCGACATAAAGAGGTGGACCGTGAATGAACGCTCTTTCTGTTCGATACGGTAGGCATGTAGACCTGCGCCCGATTCGAAGTTTACGGCGGCGGGTTGACTTAAAGCCTGCTTTGCGACGGACCAAATAGGCGCGATTGGAATGAGCAAGACGATCCAAAACGCCGGCATGATATAAACTGTCCTTCTGATGCGCTTTGAGGGTAGCGGCAGGCTTGAAAAATGTCCCAATATAGCGACTAGAGTAAGCCAGATGCCCAAGAATTCGAGTATTTCTTCCAATGCCCAGGCGGTGTTAGGCGGGCACTGGGCAATGTAAAGGAAGCCATAATCGCCGCAGACACTCCCAAACCGTTCGACTTGGATTGCGCCGCCGGCGCTTATTGCCAGCCCTGCCAGCAAGCAAGCGTGCCATTTCCAGGACTGTCGCGGCGAGAGGGCAGCCACAAGCAGCGTCGCGGCCACGACTCCCATGCCTAGCGCCAGGTAATAATTCCAGCTGGTCAAATGTTCATGCACGGTGAAGTATTCATCGTAAGCCAGGAATAGGAATACCAAAGCGATTCCCAAGAGGTAAAGGCATTGCAGCCGCATGCGCTGCCTACATAGCCAGGCGGATGCCAACGCAACAATCCCGACCAGAGCCAATTGCGTCGAAGCGAGCGTCGCTGTCACGTTCCACTCGCTGTTAAGCTGCCACAGCCAATGATCAAAACTCGAGACCGGTTGAATGAAAATGGACTTGCCGATTGCTAGCGCCTGCGCCAACAACATGACGCCCGCCAGGCGTTTTGCCATAGTCGACAGCTGGGGCATATACCAGCGGTAGACGATAATTCCTGCGAGGACGTAGATGGTTGGGAAGATGACACGAGTAAGCGTTTCGACCGTTACGTGAAGCGGCGCGCTCTCCATCAGAGCCAGGCTCCTTTCATCGCTCGACCTGGATATTGCCCAGCGGCACACGGGCGTCGATATAGGGTGAACCATTAGCGTCGCTGGCAGGCACGCGTTCTTGGTCGCGCGCGCTGTATAAGCCGGTGAAAACACTGTAGCGTCCGGGCGCAAGGTCGGCTGGCAGCGGCACAATCCAGGTTTCGCTGTCGACGAGTCCACTGTACCACAAGCGGGTGGGCAAGCGCCGACCCAACGGTTGCTGATCGTGGTTCCACAAGTCGCCATTCTCTACGCGAACGAAATGCAGAAACTGAATGTAGTCCTCTTGGCTGTCGACTTCGCTGCGCCAAAGGAAGGCGACATTGAGCGTCTGACCGAGTGTCATACGCCCGGGCATATTAACGGCGTCAAGACTGAATCCGCTGTCGAAAACGGCCAGCGGGGCTGTCGATGCTGCGCTTGCAGCTCTGGGCAAGACAATTTCGTCCAAGATCACTTGGGTATCACGCAGCTTTTGACGATCGCTGGCGATTATCTGCTGAAAAGCATGTTCCTTGACCTTCTCGCGCCAAATCGTCAGTACCATCCAATACGCGCGATTGGTCGGCGCGCCTGGCGGGAATGGCAGCTCCAAGTCATTGCGGAATAGTGGCGCGTAGGAAGGACCGAAGAGCCAAGAATCTTGTGGAATATGAGCGAACTCATTGAGGCTAGCGATGGACTCTCCGCTTTCTTGGTCGACCAGATGAACAGAATAGCCCATCCTGACGCCACGGCCGATATAGTCGCGGGGTCGAGCATTCACATATAGCTGAATACGGGAAGAGTCGTCTTCGCGGTTGATTCGGTATCCGCGCAAAGTCACGCCCGATTTGAACTGTACATCGGCATGCTGCGCCAGAAACCGAAACTCAAGCTGAAGGACCAAAGGATCTAGAAGCAGAAAGAGAATCCAAAGCGCCGGCAACAAATAGAGGAGGCTTCGTAGTAACGGCTTTGGCATTGGGACGGCGTCGGACAAATGGCCAAGCATGGCGACCATTGCAACCCAGATGCCAAGCAGCTCGAGGGATTCTTCCCAAAACGAGAGTTGCAGACATCCATCCAGGGGCAGGAATAGGAAATTGCCGCAAAGGGGCGGCATCTTGTCGACGATAATGCCGCCCATCACGCCTATCGCCATGCCTGCCAGCAGAACAGAGTGCCATAACAGTTTCTGACGTGGCGCGCGCAAAGCCACAACGAATGTTGCGATTACAATTATTGCGCCGAGCGCGCTGTATGGTATCGCCAATTGGCCATGTTCGTGCAGTTTGAAGTATTCATCCAAAGCGAGATACGGGAATATCAGACCGATGCTCGCCAGGTGGAGGCTTTCCCAAGCGGTTCGCTTCTTGGAAAGCCAGGCTGTCAGTAGCGCGATGCCGCCGACTAAAGCCAATTGCGTCGATGTAAGCGTGGCTGGGATATTCCACTCTTGTTCCAGATTCCAGAGCCATACCTCAAATCCCGATTTTGGTCGATATAGCAGCGCCGCGACGATCGCCAATATCTGTGCCGCCAGGAAGCCGCTAGCCAGCCGCTTGTACGCAAGCGAAAGACGAGGGATCAGTCGCCAGTAAACGAGCGCGCAGACCGGCGCATATATCAGAAATAGAACGCTGCGGATGATTATGTCTTCAGAGACAAGCAGTTCACCACCATTAGTCATTGGCAGTTTTCTCGTCTGTAGTTCTTTTTTCTAGCGAACATCGCCTTGTCATTTGTACTCGTAAAGTGAGTTCAAGCCCAGCGCTTTGCTGTCTACTTTCGCTCGATTATCAGCGTGCCCAGCGGCACACGGGCGTCGATATAGGGTGAACCATTAGCGTCGCTGACATTCACGCGTTCTTGGTCGCGCGCGCGGTATAAGCCGGTGAAAACAGCGTAGCGCCCGGGCGCAAGATCGGCTGGCAGCGGCACGCGCCAGGTTTCGCTGTCGGCAAGTCCACTGTACCACAAGCGGGTGGGCAAGCGCCGACCCAACGGTTGCTGGTCATAGACAAACCACTTGCCGCTCTCTTCAAGCCCTAGGTGCAGGAACTGCACATGATCTTCTTGGCTGTCGACATCGCTGCGCCAAGTGAAGGACACGCTCAAAGCGTCGCCAGGTCGGGCGCGCTCTGGCAAATCGGCGGCAGCGAGGGCGAATCCGTTGTCGAATTGAGCCAGCGTGACGGTCGGCGCGGCGGCTGACTCCGCTGGTATGACCAGTTCGCCCAAGATGACTTGCGTTTCGCTCAACAGTTCAAGGTCGCTGGCAAGGACCCTCCGACGCGCATAATCGTCGCCGCTTTTTTTCCAAAGCGAAAGTGTGACCCAATAGGCGCGGTTGACCGGGGTTTGCGGCGGGATCTCCACCTCTATCACTTGCCCGTATATTGGCGCGTATTCTGGTCCAAATAGCCAAAAGCCGTTCCGTCGATCTTCCCATTTGTCACTTCTGGCGATAGAGATTCCTTTGACTTGATCAATCAGGTGAATGGAGTAACCTAGCCGTGTACTCCCTTGTTTTGCCGATGCGTAAAGCCGAACGCGAGTAGCCTCTCTGGACGATTCAGTTGTGTAGCCATGAAGACTTAGACCCGATTGGAACTGTACAGAGCCCCGTCTAGCGAGGAGCCTGAGCTCCAGCGCGGGGACAAAGGAAATTAGCAGAAGCAAGAACACCCAGAGTATCGGCACTGCATAAAGTGTTCGCCGGATGAGAGCGGACGATGTCGGCGCTGAGAGGGAAAATTGGCCCAGCACGGAAACCAGTACCAGCCAAACGCCGATAAACTCTAGCGCTTCTTCCATAGTAGAAAACAGCAAGCATTCGTTGAGACGGAACGGTCCTATGCTTTCACAGACTGGCGGCATCAGTTCGAAAGCAATTGCGCCGGCGCCACTTATTGCCAAGCCCCACAAAAAACAGACCTGCCATTTCCTGGCGCGCCGCGGCGAAAATATCGCGAGAACTATTGTCGCCAAGGCGATGACCGCGCCAAGCGCAGCGTAATACGCCGCCCAATTTGGCACACGCTCATGTATTTTGTGATATTCATCTAGCGCCAGAAACAAAAATACAAGTCCGACGCCAATGTTGTATAGACGCTGCGTCTTTACGACCTGAGCCGTTAAAAGCGCAACACAGCCGACTAGCGCGAGTTGCGCCGACGCCAACGTGGCCGGGATGTTATATTCTCCGGTTAAAATCTGGAGCCAGTGTTCGAAATTCGAAGAGGGTTGCCACTCCGTCGACCACAAGATCACGAGAACTTGGCTCCCCAGCAGCGCGATCGCCAAACGCTTTGCTGTCTGCGAAAGACCGGGTATCAAGCGCCAGTAACTTATCAAGGCGATCGGTAGATATAATGAGATTAGGAATATTCGGTTGATCGTATCTGGCGATACAATAATCTCACCGTTGCCCATGTCCCCCCAACTTCACAGTCCCGCCCGGAAACGCGGGTGGTCAATTGATCACGATGGCTTGTCTCAACGTTTCATCACTCGATTATCATTGTGCCCAGCGGTACCCGGGCATCCAACCAGGGTTCGCCGTCCACGTTGGCCGCAGGCACGCGTTCTTGGTCACGCGCGCGGTATAAGCCGGTGAAAACAGCGTAGCGCCCGGGCGCAAGATCGGCTGGCAGCGGCACGCGCCAGGTTTCGCTGTCAGCAAGTCCACTGTACCACAAGCGGGTGGGCAAGCGCCGACCCAACGGTTGCTGGTCATAGACAAACCACTCGCCGCTCTCTTCACGCCCTAGGTGCAGGAACTGCACATGATCTTCTTGGCTGTCGACATCGCTGCGCCAAGCGAAGGAAATGCTCAAAGCGTCGCCAGGTCGGGCGCGCTCCGGCAAATCGGCGGCAGCGAGGGCGAATCCGTTGTCGAATAGAGCCAGAGGGATGGTCGGCGCGGCGGCCGATTCCGCTGGTATGACCAGTTCGCCTAAGATGACTTGCGTTTCGCTCAACAGTTCAAGGTCGCTGGCGACGATTTTCTGCCGCACATATTTGCCATCGGTGTAGCGCCAAAGCGACAGTACAACAAAGAACACATTGTTAGTCGTCATTTGCGATGTGATTGCAAGGTCTATGGCTTGCCTTTGGAGAGGCACGAAGCCGCGACGTTTCGGCCAAACGATGTCTTTTCGATTCACCAATTTGCTATGGCTTGCGATGGAATCGCCGCTGACCTGGTCTACCAAATGAATGGAAAACCCCGTCCCAGACGCGTCTTCTGGAAGCCGCAGAATTATGGAGGTGGGGATTCCTTCTTTTGTTTCGCGGTAACCGTATAAGTGGACACTCGACATGAATTCCACTGATGCGGGCGTATCGGGGGAGCTGACCTCAATTATGTTGGACGGAGAAAAAAGAGAGATAAGGACAATCCAAATTAGCGGCATGGAGTAAAGTGCTATACGAGCGCGTTGTGTCGGGGACGGCGCAGCGACAGAATACTGGCCCAGCATAGCTACTAGCGCCAGCCAGCTTCCCATAAACTCTAGCGCCTCCTCTATAACATAAACTCTGATGCAACCATAGAAGCGCAACGGTCCAATTTCGCCACAAGGCCTAGGGAATTTGTCAATCAGAACAGCGCCTATGGCAATAAAGGCAAGGCCAGTGAGCAGACAAATGAACCAGACGCGCTCAGTCTTTGGGGAAGCAATTGCGACAAATAACGTCCAGGCGGCCAGTAGGGCGCCGACTATCACATATTGCTGCTTCCAATCTGAAACGGAAGACTTCCATGAAAAGAATTCGTCCATACCAACATACAGGATAAACAGACCAAGAGCGAGCAAGTGTAAACGCTGCCAATTGCGTTTAACCCGGGCACAAGACCCTGTCAAAACCGCTACGTAGCCAACAAGCGCCAGTTGTGTTGATGAAAGGACGCTAGGGATATTCCATTCTAGGTCTGGATGCAAAAGCCACTTCTCAAATTCTGATTTCGGTCGGTATTCCAAGAACAGAATAATCACGATTACCTGGGCTGCCAAGAATCCGATGGCCAGGCGCTTGGCGTCTAGCGTCAGGTACGAGAACAGACGCCGATACACAATTAGGCAAAGTGGGACATAGGCCAGGCAGAGAACGATTTGGATTATAGTTTTGTCAGTAATTGGCAACTCGCCGCCAGTCATCGGCTCTATCCTCGCAAGAGCGAATTTGATCCAGTGGGCATTGCAATGTCAGGTGGCCTCCTCAACCGGGTTCATCGCGAACACACTGGTGTCTACTTTCTCTCGATTATCAGCGTGCCCAGCGGCACACGGGCGTCGATATAGGGTGAACCATTAGCGTCGCTGACATTCACGCGTTCTTGGTCGCGCGCGCGGTATAAGCCGGTGAAAACAGCGTAGCGCCCGGGCGCAAGATCGGCTGGCAGCGGCACGCGCCAGGTTTCGCTGTCGGCAAGTCCACTGTACCACAAGCGGGTGGGCAAGCGCCGCCCCAACGGTTGCTGGTCATAGACAAACCACTCGTCGCTCTCTTCAAGCCCTAGGTGCAGGAACTGCACATGATCTTCTTGGCTGTCGACATCGCTGCGCCAAGTGAAGGATACGCTCAAAGCGTCGCCAGGTCGGGCGCGCTCCGGCAAATTGGCGGCAGCGAGGGCAAATCCGTTGTCGAATAGAGCCAAGGGCGTGGCTTGGGAAGCGGAGGTCTCGGCAGTCAGGACACGTTCGCCCAAGATGACTTGCGCCTCATTCAGCAGGGCATGGTCGCTGGCGCGTACATTATAGGGCTTGAATTGCCCGCCCTTTTTACGCCAGAGCGTCAGCACGACCGACAGCGCGCGGTTGGCTGGCGCTTCCGGCGAGAGGCGAGCTTCCATCCATTGCCCATGGACAGGAGCATAGCTGGGACCGAGCAGCCAGAAACCATGTTGGCGATCCCCCCATTCATCGAAGCCCGCGACCGATTCGCCGCTGACTCGATCAACCAGGTGAATGGAATAACCCAAACCGAGATACTGCCGTTGCGGGGCGGATACAAAGAGCCGGACACGTGAAGATCCTCCCAGGTTTTCCAAGGTATAACCACGCAGATGGATGTCGGATTCAAATTCCACAGAGGCTGGCTTTGCCAATAGCCGCAATTCCAGGCGGGGGACAAGGGAATTGAGCAATAGCAAAAGAATCCACAAGATGGGCAGGGCATACAAGAGGACGCGGGCAAGGCGTCGCGGCGTCGCTACCGAATCGGAAAAATGCCCCAGCATGGCGACGAGCGTCAGCCAGATGCCCAACAGCTCCAGGCACTCTTCCTGGAAATAAAACTCCAGGCAGCCATCCAAAATAATTGGTCCTAAACTGTCACAAGTTGTTGGCAAGGCGTTGAAGACCATCGCGCCCAGTACGCTCAAAGCCAAACCAATTAAGAGGCAAAAATGCCAGATCCAGGTCCTCTTTGTCGAGCGCCACGCCACAAATAGGGTCGCGGCGACCACCACCGCGCCCAGCGCAATGTAATAGCGCTCCCAAGCCTCGATGAACTCGTGCAGGGCGAGGTATTCGTCCAAGCCCAGGAAGACAAAGACGCCGCCAGTCGCCGCCAGATAGAAACGGAATAGCGCGGGGCGCGCCCGAGCCAGCCAAGCAGTTATCAGCGCGACGCCGCCGACCATTGCCAGTTGAGTCGACGCCAGGGTGGCGGGGACATTCCATTCTTCGTGAAAGTTCCAAAGCCACTTGTCAAACTGCGAAGTCGCGTTTAGTTCCAGCGACACCACAATAACCAGCAACTGCGCTACCAGCATGAGGCTTGCCAAACGCGCCGAGTTCCGCGATAGCCGCGGAATCAGTTGCCAGAAACTTATGGCACAAGCCGGCACATAGAGCAGGAAGATGAAGATGCGGATGAGTTCGTCGCTGGAAAACACGAGTTCAATGCTGTTCATAGGTTCAAGAAGCAATTGGGCGGCTGGTTCAAGCTCGCTTGAGCTTGGGCGAATCTCGATGCTCGCCGTAGAGGTGGCACTGGGCTGTGTGATCGTTCTCGTCGGTGATCTGCGGCGGACGGACCGTGAGACAGGCTTCCATCGCGTCGGGGCAGCGCTGGGAGAAGGGACAGCCGATGAACTGCTCGGTGGGGCGGGGAATACCTTCCTGGATGCGCAGGGGCGGGTTTTCAATGGTGGGATCGGGCACAGGCACAGCCGCGATCAGCGCTTTTGTATAGGGATGCTGCGGATTGTTGATGACCTCTTTGCTGGGACCGATCTCGACAATCTCGCCCAGGTACATGATGGCGATGCGGTCGCAGGTGTATTGCAGCAGCGAGAGATCGTGCGAGATATAGACTGTCGCCAAACCCAACTCCCGCGCCAGGCGGCGGGTGGTGTTCAAGATGCCGGCCCGCACCGACACATCAAGCATCGACACCGGTTCATCCGCAACAAGAAAATCGGGATGCAATACGAGCGACCTCGCCAAGACAACGCGCTGCAATTGACCGCCGGAAAGTTGATGCGGGTACTTGTCGAGGAAGACTTCTGCCGGGCGCAAATTGACCCGATCCAAGGTTTCAATCACGCGATCGAGGCGCTGGTTCTCGTCTTTCCAGCCATGGATCACGAGCGGCTCGGTCAACGAGCGATAGAGCGTGAAACGCGGGTTGAGCGCCTCGAAGGGATTCTGGAACATCAACTGGACGCGGCTGCGGAAATTCAGCAAAGCAACGTCATCCATCTCAGCCAGGTCAGCGCCGTCAAAGATGATTTCCCCGTCGCTGGCGTCAATCAGCTTAACCAAAAGTTTGCCCGTGGTCGATTTGCCGCAGCCGGATTCACCTGCCAGCCCCAGGCTCTCGCCACGTTTTAGCGAGAAGGAGATGTTGTTGACGGCGTAAACCGTCTGCTCTTTGTCGCCGCGCAGCAAACCCGCCAAGCCGCCGCCGATCTTGAAGCGCTTGGAAACGTTGCGCATCTCGAGCAGGATGTCGTCGCCCTCATCCCCCGGCTCCTCCCTTACAGTGTGAAGGGAAGCATGATGCTCCCGCTGCTCTGTTTTGGTAGAAGAAAGTCCCTCCCTCATTTTGGGGTCGCGTAGACACTGACCCTTCGGGGAGGGATTTAGGGTGGGGGCAAACTGTCGCGCCACCTCTACGCGCTGCCACAGGGACGGGTCTTCCGATTGTACGCGCAGGTCATCCATCTCGTTGGAGCGCAGGCAAGCGGCGGCGCGCCCCCCGCCGATCGCTTCTAGCATCGGGTCGCTGTCGTGGCAGGCTTCCTGCGCGAAGGGGCAGCGTTCAGCGAAACGGCAGCCGCTTGGCGGTTCGCGCAGATCCGGCGGATAACCTTCTATGGAAACGAGCGCATCGCGCGGACGCGCCAGATTCGGGAAGGCTTGCTGCAAGCCAAGACTGTAAGGATGGGCGGGCGAGGCAAAGAAAGGTTCAGCGGCAGCCTGCTCGACAATACGCCCGGCGTACATCACCGAAACCGAGTCGCAGACTTGCGCCACTACCGAGATATCGTGGGTGATGAGCATGACCGTCAGGTTGAGTTCCTGCTCCAATTCGCGCAGCACTTCCAGGATTTGATGCTGCACGATGACGTCAAGCGCGGTGACCGGTTCGTCCGCGATCAAGAGGCTCGGCTCCAGCGCCAGCGCCATCGCGATGACGGCGCGCTGTTTCATGCCGCCGGAGAACTCGTGCGGATAATGCGAGAGCCGCTCGGTATCCAAGCCGACCAGGTCAAAGAGATCCGCCGCCCGCCCCAGCGCGGACCTTTTGCTGTATCCGCCACGCACGCGCAGCAGTTTTGTCAGTTGACTGCCGACCCGCTGCACCGGGTTGAGCGAATCCATCGAGGCTTGCGGGATGGTTGCGATCTCGCGCCAGCGCAGTTGCCGCATCTGGTCCGCTGGCAGCTGCAGCAGGTCCATGCCTTTGAACAAGATCTTGCCGCCGACAATCGAGCCGTTGCGCGGCAGCACCTGCACGATCGCCTTGAGCAGGGTGGTTTTGCCGCAGCCCGATTCGCCGATTAAGCCGAGGCGCTGACCCTCTTCGAGATCAAGCGAAACGCCATCAACCGCCTGTACCGTGCCGTCCTGTGTAGCATAGTTAACGCTCAGATCGCGGATGGAGAGTATGGACATCGCTGGTTCCTTAGCGCTTGACTACATTCGCCGCAAACGCGGGATGTTTCCCCCCTCCAAAAGGGGGGAAGTGTGGGAAGGGGGGCTATATCTGCATAGCAGTTGCATAATCCTCGCTTTCATCACGTCACATCCGCCGCAAACGCGGGATGTTTCCCCCCTCCATTAAGGGGGGAAGCGTGGGAAGGGGGGCTATATCTGCATAGCAGTTGCATGATCCTCGCCTTAATCACGTCACATCCGCCGCAAACGCGGGAACAAGACTTCCTCATAGCCACGCCCGATAAAGAATCCCGCCATCACGGTCAGCATGATGCATATCCCGGGCGGCACAATCCAATAGAATGCCTCGCGCGAAAGCGCTAGAGAGTTGAAGGCGTCCTGCAGCATGAAGCCCCAGCTGATCGTTTCCGGGTCGCTGAAACCAAGGAAACTGACGCTCGCTTCGGTCAAGATGGCCCAGGCGATAGCGAAGGAGCCATAGAGAAATGAAAGCGGCAGAATGCTGGGCGCGATATAGACAAAAATGATGCGCAGGTCGCTGGCGCCGGATACCCGCGCCGCGCTGACAAAAGCCTGCTCTTTGATCACCAGCACTTGCGAACGGATGACGCGGCCCGTATCGCGCCACAAGAGCAGCGCCATGGCGATGACGACATTCCAGATGCTGGGATCGAAAAATGCCGAGATGACAATAATGAAAGGGATGAAGGGGATGCCAAAAGCGACGTCAGCCGCCCGCATCAGGATGGTGTCGATCCAGCCGCCGTAATAGCCGGCCAACAAGCCGATAACCGTGCCGATGATCGCCACCGCCGCCGCCGCGGAAAAACCGACCAAGAGCGCCGAGCGCGAGCCGTGGATCAATTGCGAGAAGATATCGCGCCCGATATTGGTTGTGCCGAGGGTGAAACTGTTGATATAACCCTCCGCCTCGTCTTCGCCCGGTTCGGCGAGCCAATAGGGCATCGCGTCCTTTATCCAGTCGCCTTCGTTGTTCTTGAGCGGCGTCAGCGGGTCGTTGGGGGCGAGCTGCGGCGCAAAAATCGCTACGAGGGCGAATAGCGCGAAGATCACGAGGCTCAGCAGCGCCATCTTGTCGCGCTGAAAAACCTCGAGATTCGTCTCCCATAGTTGACGAATAGCGGAGCCCTGCCGGTATCGCGCCTTCGGCTTGCCGGACTGGCTCGTCTGTCCTTCACGCGCCATCGCTTCTTGCTGCATAGACCTTACCTCCGCGTCAAGAGATCTGCGCCTGCGCCGATGCCCCGACGCGCGGGTCGAGCAAGCTGTATAAGAGATCGGCGATGAAATTCATAAAAACGATGATGAGCGCGATCAAGAAAAACGCCCCCTGCGCCAGTGGATAATCGGCTTGCTGGACCGCCCGCACCAGCGTCCGCCCCAGCCCGGGCCAAGAAAAGACGTTTTCGATCACGACATTGCCGCCGATGCTGTAACCGATGCCCAGGGTCAGCGCGGTTAAGACCGGCAGCATGGCATTGCGCGCGGCGGTTTGGATCATCACGCGCCATTCGCTGTAGCCAGCCAGCCGGCTCATCGTCACATAGTCCTGGTCCAGCACTTCCAGCATATTCGAGCGCATCAGCAGCAGCGGCAGCCCGTGCAAATAAAGCGCCAGCGTGAAGGTGGGCAAGATCATGTGACGCCAGAAGACCGGCGACAGCAGCTTGTCCCACTCCGTTTCCCAGCGATAGCGCACGACGGCTGGTCCGATGCCGGAAGACGGCAATATATTCCACTGGAAGGCGAAAAACGTCAGCAATAACATGCCCACCCAGAATTGCGGCGCCGCCCGCGTCATCAGCGTGAAGGTGGTGCCGACGCGCTCAATTCGGCTGCCGCGCAGCGCCGCCATGGCGATACCGCCCAGCACCCCCACGAAATAAGCGAGCAGCAAAGAACTCAAAGTTAAATAGATAGTATTTGGCAGGTCGGCGCGCAGGATATCCAGAACGCTCTTGCCGGAATAGCTGAAAGTGTCGCCCAGATCGAGCTTGAGCAGATTAATTAAATAAATGATGTATTGTTCGCCCAGCGGCTTGTCCAAGCCAAAACGCGCCAGCAGCGCCGCTTCTTGCTGTTTGGTGAAGGTGGTGTCGATGTAGCTGGCGAGGGGATTGCTGGGCGCCAGGCGGAAGAGCAAAAAGAGAATGGTGACGATGATCCAGAGCACCATGACGCTCTGCAAAAAACGGCCTAAGATGTAATAGACGACGCCACGGTTCATATTTTATCTCGCTTAATTGCCTCTAGGGGCGGCTCGTGAGCCGCCCGACAAGGACAAGGTTTGATGAGGGCGAGCCAAAGCCCGCCCCTACATATTCTACAGGAAGAGCTGGCAAGCTCTTCCTGTAGATTGCTTAAGCGTTATTCCGCCGGGTATTGCAGGCGGCCGTCGTCATCCCAGGTGTAGCCGGCGCTTTCCAGCAAGGCGCGCGCGCCATCAATGCCCTGGTCATAAGTCGGCAGATCTTCGCATTGACGCCAGTATTCCAAGGCGGCCGAAACGAAGCTGTCGGCCGGCGCCGCGAAGCCATTGTAGATGTTGTCGATGATGAACTGCTGCGGGATGGTATGCGCGACGGCTTGACGGAAGGTTAGGTCATCGAAGGGCGCATAACGCACGTTGAAGGCGAAGTATTGGAAGCCAATGCTGATGGCTGAGAACAAATCAAGGTGTTCGTTCTCGTCCACGATTTCCTGCAAGACGGCCGGATCGCCGGGCCATTCCCAGAGGAAGTTCATCTCGCCAGATTGTATCTGTCCCAAGGTCGCTTCTTGGTTTGGCAGCACATTCATAATCCAGGTATCGATCTTCGGGCGCGCCCAGTGATCATCGAATGCCTCGAGCAAGACAAATTCGTTCACATCAAAGGCGACATACTTGAAGGGACCGGAGCCGATGGGAATCTCTTCTTGGATGGAATCGACATCGGCGTCACCCTGGTTCAGCAGGTCATTGATGATCGGTTCCCAGACATGCTTGGGAATCAAATTCAGCTTTGCCAGCGAGCTGGTTTCGAAAGCGGCGGAGGGCTCTTGCAAAGTGATGCGCAGTGACAGGTCGTCGATGATCTCGATATTGGCGACATTGCGGGCGAAGGGGTGATAATCCGGCGCTTCGGCACGGAATCCTACGCTGAAGTTGCCATTCTCCTCGTTCACTCGCATCGTGCCGACTAAAGCCGCTAAGAAGGAATAGGCCGCGTCGTCGGAAAGCACGTCCTCGCCATCATGCCACTTCATGCCTTCGCGCAAGGTGACGACTACGTTCAGCGTGTCTTCCCAGACGACGCTCTCGGCCGCCCAAGGCTCCGCCACGCCAATCGGGTTGATGCGCATCAGGCGGTCCCAGGTCATCTCGGTAACGCGGCTGGGCGCGTCGCCGGCGATTTCCAGCGGGTTGAAAGAATTCAGGAAAGACGTGGTCGAGGTGATCAGCGTCTTGTCGTCGCCGGTCGGCTCAATGCCAATCCAGGTCCAGAAGTTATGTACGCCGATGCCAGCCTGCGTCACCACGCTGTCCGCGCTGAAGACGTCCGTATTGACAACTTGCGGCGTTAAGGGATGCACGAAATAGGCGTTGACCATATCGTTTCGGATGATCTGCTGCGCTTCGCAGATGATGTCCAGCCGCGCTTCTTTGTCCGCCACTTCCACGCGCTGCGCTTCCGCCAGGGCGTCGTAATCGGGGTTGTTGTAGCCGATGAAGTTATAACCGCCATCGCGCACGCTGGAATGGAAGAGGTTGTAGGTGAACTCATCCGGATCCGAGCGCTCGGGTCTGCCGACCATGCGCCAGTAGGTCATCTCCCAAGCCTCGTCGCCAGTGCGCGTGTACCAGATTTCGTCAATCAATTGCGCCCAGGGGATGGCGCGGTGTTCAACTTCCAAGCCCAGTTCGCGCATGCTCTCGACGACCAAACGGGTGGTCTCATATTCGATTGGGCGCTCCGCCTGTGTGACCGAGCGAACGATGATCGGCGGCACCGCTTCGCCCGCGCTTTGCGATGATGCCGGCGCAACCGCTGCCATCACCAAAGCGAGCAAGGCGACAATCACCGAGATTCTTGCCAGTTTTACACTCATGACTCGTTTTCTCCATTTCTTTATATGCTTGACAAATTGCGGTCGATTCATTTTGGGGGTATTGGCGGCGCCTCCCTTCAACTGCGCTTCAATTCCACTGCAATTCCACAAAACTTAGAACGGACAAGTGATGCCACTGTTAAGCTAAGTACAAATATCCGATTCCGTCAACATGCGATATTGTCGCATTTGGCGACATGGCATCAACGCGTTCGATCAGCGCCGCCGCCTCCGCGCCATCCAGCAGCGCCGGATTGCCAAGCTCATCCAGCAGGATGGGAACTAAACGATACGCGACTTCGCCCGCGGCGTCCAGTTCCGCGATGACGATGAGCGATTCCGACCAGGCGCGATTGCGCCGCAGGTCTGTCGACATGCCATAAGGCGCGTTGCGGCTGACGGGCGTCTCGGCGACCGGTCCTTTGTTGTGATGAAAGACGAAGTTGCCCAAACTATAAAAGATGGCTTTGCCTTTGTAGACCTCGACTTCAGCCAGCGAATGTGGATGATGCCCGACGATCACATCCGCGCCAGCCTCGATCAGCGCGTGACCGACCTCAATCTGATAATCCGCCAAACCGTCTTGAAAGCGCGAGCGCCAGAAGGGCGGCACGCCCCAGTGCATGGCGAGAACGACAAAGTCCGCCTTTTCCCGCGCCGCTTGAATCGCGGCGGTTGCTCGCTCGACATCCTCAGTCCAGGCTCTGGTGAAGACATAAGGCGCGCTGCCCGGCTGCTCCAAACTGGCGGCCGCATCGATGGCATAGGCTTCCGACGCGTGAATGGGCGCTACCCCCGGTCGGTCTGCGGTAGCGGCGGACTGCGCGCCAAGCGTAGACGCCGCGCCCAGGAAGGCGACTCGCCTTCCGCCGACTGTGATGACTTCCGAGCGCCAGGCGGCTGCGAGGTCCATCCCCGCGCCGACATGGCGCAGATCCTTGGCGCATAAATGATCCAGCGTATCGCGGAATGCCAGCGCGCCGAAATCCATCATGTGGTTATTCGCCAGTGTTAGGATATCAAAGCCCAAGCCGCTCACATCGGAAAGCAATTCCGGCGGCATGCGCATATTGATCCACTTCTCGACCGGCGCGCCGCGGGTGGTGACAGGCGTCTCTAAGTTGCCGAAGGCGATATCCGCGCCGCGCAGGAGCTCAGACACCGCCGACAGCTCGTCCGCAGTCGGCAAGGACTGCTGCAAAAAGATGTCGCCAACCAGCGCAATTGTGGGCATCGCCTAAGCCTGAACTTTCTTGCCGCCCTTGATGACCGCGGCGATAGCGCGCAGGTTGCGAATATCCACCAGGGGGTCAGCGTCAAGCAGCAGCAGGTCGGCGTATTTGCCCGCTTCTACCGTGCCTATTTCGTCGTTCCAGCGCAGAATTTTGGCGTTGTTGCGCGTGCCAATCGTGATCGCTTCCAGCGCAGTCAAATCGTTCTCGACCAGCAGCTCGAGTTCGCGCGCCATCGCGAATTGATGCGGCGCCAGCGGGTTGCCGCCGGCGTCGGTGCCGCAGCCCAGGAAGACGCCCTTCGAGCGCGCCAGGGCGATGGTCTCGCGGATCTGTTTGACGCCTTGCTCGATCATGGGTTTGCGCCGCTCGGCATCGGCTTTTTGCACCGGCGAAAGCGGATAGCTTTCCAAGTCGGGGTTGCCGACGCCGACTGTCAGCACCAGCGAGGCGCCCCGCTCCACCATCATGTCGGCGGTCTCTTCGTTGAGGTAGGTGCCGTGTTCGATCGTGTCGACGCCGCCCAACACGCAATTGCGGATGCCGCCGGTGCCGTGACAATGCGCCGCCACCGTCCGCCCCATCATGTGCGCCACTTCGGTCACCGCGCTAATCTCTTCGACGGTCAGTTGGCTGGCGTGAATGTCTTGCCCGGGCGTGGCGCTGCCGCCGGTGGCCATGAGCTTGACCAAATCGGCGCCGGCTTTGATCTGCTCGCGGGCGGCTTTGCGCATCTCGTCCGGCCCATCGGCTTCGCGGGCGATGAAATGAGCGTGGCCCCCCGTCATGGATATCACGCGGCCCGAGAGTTTCATGCGCGGTCCTTCGATGAAGCCGCGGTCGATCGCGCGGCGCAAACCCATCTCGATATGTTTCTCGCCGCCGACATCGCGAATCGTCGTCACCCCCTGGGCGAGGGTGCGCTTGCAGATATCCACCGCTTCCAGCACCAAGTCATCGCGGGGTTTTTCCAGCAGCGCGAAGACGCTCTCGGCGCCGTTGTAGCAGATGTGAATGTGCGCGTCAATCAAGCCGGGCAGCAGCCACTTGCCGCTGACGTCGAATTCTTCGCAGTCCTGCGCCGCCGCGGGCAGATCCGCCGCAGGACCCACCCAGGCGATGCGCTCGCCTTCGACATGCACGGCGGCATCCGCCAGCGGCTCGCCGCCGTTGCCGTCTATCAGTGTTGCGCCTGTGAGTACAAATCCCATGCTGTTTTCCTCCGAAGTTTTTCAATTTAGACGACGTGTAAATCATTACTTTCTTGGGATTGCTTCTGTGCCTCTGTGATGAATCTTCTTAACTTAAGTCAACCCAAGAAAATAATGCGGAAACATCAGGACGCTGTAGGGGCGACCAATCTGGTCGCCCGACGTTGCTGCGTCGTTGATTTCGGGCGACATGGTATGTCGCCCCTACATTGCGACCTATCTTTGAGTTATTCATGACAAACTTGGCTCTACTTAGTTCTTGCTGTGATAAAGATCCGCCGGCGACGAGGCCAAGCCCGACGCGATCTTGGGCGGCGTCATGTAAGCGCGCTTGGAATGGCTCAGCCCACTGCCCAGCATGGCTTCCAGGAATTTCAACTGCACGCGGGCTGGATTCAAGAAGGGCACGCCAAGTTCAGCTTGGCAGGCTTCGGGAATCTCCAGGAAGCCCATGCTCATGCAGCCGACAATCAGCGTATCGGCGCGGTCTTCTTCGATGGCTTTCCGACCTTCTTCAATTGTAATCTCGATGGCTTGTTCACGGTCGCGGTGCAGTTCCAGCACGGGGATATTGACCGCGCGCACGCTAGCCAGCTTCTCGCCGCCGCCGGTATTGCGCATCTGTTCTTCCATGGGACCGATCACGCTGTCGGTCACCGTGATGACGGAATAACGCCGTCCCAGCGCCGATGCCATCAAAGCCGTCGCCTGTCCCGCGCCCACCACCGGAATATCGACCATTTCCCGCAGCGCGCCTAAGCCGGGATCGCCATAACAGCCGAGCAAGATGCCATCCCAGCCCGCGGCTTGCAGCTCATGCGCCTTTTTGACCGTCTCGGGGATGGACAGGTATTCTTCGTACATGCTCTCGATGGAACCGGGACCAGCCGGGATGTCGGTGATGTCGACTTCGGTATCGGCGCTGGCGAAACGCTGCAAGTATTCGCGCCGCCGGTCCAGCTCGGCTTGCCCTTCGGGACTGCGCCCCATCGGTCCGGATACAAGGTAGATAAGTTTCATATTAGCCTGCTCCTGTCATGCACGTGGATTAATTTAGCTTGTTGATGGAAACATTCCAGAACAACAGATGATTATCCTTTAAGTATGTGTTGAGAGTTGTGTAGATTCGACAGTCTTGACTGATATGGACTTGAGATGGGAAATTTATCCAAGATGACCCGAAGCATCCGGGTGGATCGCTAACGATATCGTCCAGCCCTATGGTTCCCCAATCGCCAGCTCCTGGCTCGTGAATATTTAAGGAATAAGACCCGGGGGAAAATACGATTTCTACTGTGTTGTAATCGCTCCCTATCCCGGATTGTGTCCATCGTTGTGCTTTCCTGGGTGACAAGCGAGGGCTAATTCTTGAAATTGACACCTTATACTTGTGATGACTAGATGAACCCATTTCCCCTAGAGTTGCGGAAACTTTGCAGTTTTCGTAAATTCGTATCTGCGTTGGAAAATATATGGTGCTATAAGCATCTGTCTTTATGCAGTTTTCTGGCGTTTCAACTACGTCGGACAAGGTAATGTATCTAATATTGCCAGCGCGGTCGCTGTTATAAACGGGAATTCTGAGATCAAATCGATACATGCCCGGGCATAGATTTAACGCTACTTGGGTCTGCTGTGTTCCAACAAATGACCGTTCAAAATCAAGAGTCCCGATCGCTGGATCACATAGCATTCTCGCCACAAGACAATCCTTGCCCGCATCATTCAGATATGATTCCAATTCACTGCCGTACTTGGAATGCAAGCTCATCAGCCCGTCACAAATCACATCATCCGCACTCACAATCTGAAGCGAAAGACAGAGCGTAAAGAGCAGTACAATCAGCGTAGCGATCATCTTAATCCACTTTGTATTGATGTTCATTTACTTTCTCTCCCCCTCCCTAATGCTTTGGGGAGGGGGCAGGGATACTGGCTGAAATACTGGCGTAAACAGCACACTGCCGAACAAGCCTAACACGTTCGCGCTGGCTAAATCTTCTCCAGCGCGGCCCGCACGATGTTCGCTGATGTCTCGAAAGCCCAAGCCACGCGATTGACGCCGCGCAGCAGGTGCGTGCGCGTGACGCGGCGCATGTGATGATCGGCCTCCGCCAGATCCAGCGCCGGCGCCAGATCGGGCAATTGCGGCACGCGCACGGCCGGCTCGTTGCGGAAGCGGCCTTTGCGCGTGTAATTGATCAGCACCAGTTCGCGCGCCATGCCCAGCAGGGCGTCGTTATAGACGCGGACGCGCGCATCGCCGACCTCCGCATCCGCCAACCCGGCTGAAGCGGCGTATAGCCTGTCCAGGGCGTCGTTCAAGTCCGCCAGCGCATCATAGGCGGGCGCGAAGTTCGCGTCTGCGCCGGCCGCGGCCGCGTACTTGTCCAGGGTCGCTTTGAATTCGGCGGTCAGCGCGCGGAAGTCGTAAGGGTGCAGCGGGTTGTTGACCAGGCGCTGCAGCGCGGTGGCATAGACCCGCAGATCGCGCATCAGATTGTCCTTGTCGGCGATCTCCAGTTGATCGTTTTCCGTGTGCCAGGCGATGTTGGCGCCACAGCCGCCGACCGGGTAGTAGCCCATTTCTTCCGCCTTGGACAGCGGCATGGAGGAGAGCAGCATGAACAGGCTCGAGATGCCGATGTTATTGAAGGAATAATCGCCGGCTTGATGGGGCCGCTCGCCGCTGAAGCCCTTGCCCGTGGCATCTTTGACCGATGTCGCCGCGAATTCTTCGGCTTCGCTCATGACGGTTACGCCGCGGTACTCGGTCGCCCAACGACAGCCGGGCGAATCGATATTCATCTGCGCCACGCAATTGCGCGCTAGGTCGAGCCCAAAAGCGTCGGCGTACCAGGTCGAGGCGCCGTAGCGTCCAGTGGAATGCCCGGACCACCAAGCCACGCGCAGGCTGCGCGCCATGCCAGCGCGATTCTCGTGGAAAATGCGCGCCAGCTCCAGCAGGGTGGCGTCGCCGACGGCGTTGTCGCCGATGCCGACATCCCAGGAATCGAGATGACCATGCACCAGCGCGAAACGCTCCGGCTCGATTACCCCCTTGATTTCGGCGACCAGGCAGGGGCATTCGAACCAGCCTTCTTTCAGTTCCGTGTGCAATGTGACCTCAAGCGCTCCGTTTTCCATCTCTTCCATCTGTTTTAAGAGGTCTTCTCCGTCAGGGCGGTTGATCGAGAGGACGGGGATGGTCGGTTGGCGGTGATAATTATCCAGGTCGGGCGCGCCCCAGATGGTCGTGCAAATGCCCCAATGAATATCGACGCCGGGGTTGATGAATATCGCGCCCTTCGCGCCTTTATTCTGGAAATACCAGACCGGCGGCGGACCGCCAAAACCATCGACCACCACGATCTTGCCCTCGACATCCACATCGGTTGTGGGCGAGAAATCGAAGAAGTCGACGCTGCGCCCCGCGGCGAAACCTTCAATGCGGATGGCTTCGCCGCTGATGCCGCCGTCGGGCGTGCTGATGGAAAAGCCGGGCGTTTTGGAGCGATAGCTTTTGCCGCCCACGACCAGCGACGCGCTGACCGGCACGCTCAAGAAGAGCTCCGGCATGTGCATGGTATGGGGCACGCCCAGCGCCGACAAGCGATCCGCGATGTAGTTAAAAGCGGCGCGCTCGTCCTCGGACGACGATTCGCGCACCAAAGTGGTGAAGCGTTCAATCAATGACCAAGGCTCGTGGGAGTCGAGCGCGTCGAGCAAGGTATTTTCCAGGTCAGCCTGCTTGGATTCGTAAAGTGCTTGCATATTTGCTGATTCCTCCGTTTGAATGTCTTGATATTGAAAGTCTTGACAACTTGATTCGTTTCGGTCGCTGGATCCGGGCAATGTCGCACTACGGCTCGCGTCCTTGTTCCCGTCAGCGGAACCGAGTTATATTCAGCGCAGGCATATTGTAACAAGCGGATGCGCTCTGTCAAAACTGACTTGCGACAAATCGGATATTGAGCGGATCAGCAAGGGATTTCTGCCATGGTTGCAAATGACAGTATCGTCTCAGCCGCAGTCGAATACGCCCGCCGCGCCAGGGATGACAATCTGGCGGGATTCAAGGCGCTGCTGCGCTACCCGTCCATCAGCCAGGATCCAGTGTATCAGCCGCAATTGCTGGCTTGTGTGGACTGGATCGCCGCCGAGATGCGGCGCGTCGGCATAGAAAATTGCCGGGCGATCGCGACGGCGGGCAATCCCGTCCTTTATGGCGACTGGCTGCGCGCGGGCGCTGACAAGCCCACTATCCTCATCTACGCGCACTATGATGTGCAACCGGTCGGCGCTGCCGCGCTCTGGCAGACGCAGCCATTCGAGCCGACCATTGTGGCAGATCGCCTGGTCGCGCGTGGCGCGGTAGATGACAAATGCGGCATTTGGGTCAATCTCAAAGCGGTTGAATCTGTTCTTGCCGTATCCCAAAAGCTGCCGGTCAACATAAAGTTCCTTTTCGAAGGCGAAGAGGAACTTGGCTCGCGGCACACCGGGGACTTCGTTCAGGCGCATAAGGCGCTGCTGGCGGCGGATGCGCTGATCATTTGCGATGGTCCTTTTTCGCCCCGGCAACCGCTAATCGGCACGGCGGTTCGCGGCGCGGTCATGGCGGAAGTGAGGCTAAAGGGACCGCCGCATGACCTGCATTCCGGGCGCTATGGCGGGGCGGTGAAGAACCCGCTGCATGTCGCCGCGCGCCTCATCGCCTCTTTCCACGACAAAAGCGGCCGCGTGCGGATCCAAGGCTTCTACGACGATCGCATCCCGCTGTCGGATCGGCAGGCGCGCCATTTGAATCAACTTTGGCAGACGATCGGACCGGGCTTGCAGCGCGCGGCGGGGGTCGAGGCTTTCTTTGGCGATGCCCTCGGCGCCTTCGCCGAACGGACGACAGCGCTGCCCACGCTGGATGTCAATGGCATCTACGGGGGCCATCGTGGGCAGGGAAGCCGCGCGATCATACCGGCGGAAGCGGGCTTCAAAGTAACGATGCGCACGGTGGCTGGGCAAGATTCCGAGGCGATGTGGCAGCGCTTCGTCGAGCATGTCATGTCATTCGCCGAGCCCGGTATCGCCATCGACGTCGAGCTGCTCAGCAGCGCCCATCCTTTTTTGATGCCGGAGGACGGGCGGGAGATTCGAGCGATTCAGCAAGCGCTCAAAGCCGTCCTGGGCAGGGAAGCTCTGCTCATGCGGCATGGCGGCTCGCTGCCGATTGGCGGCATCCTGGGGCGGGAGCTGGGCGCGCCGGTCACGATGTTCGGTTACGGCTCGGGCGACAATTCTCACGCGCCGAACGAGTTCATCGTCATCGAGGATCTGCACAGCGCGATTGAGGTGGCGATTCACTTGCTGTTTGCGCTGGGCGGCGACTAGAGCGTCGCTAGAGTCTGGCGGATTTCGAGGCGGAATGGGACAAAAGTCCTGACTGACGGTAGTGTATCCTTTCGGTTGTCAGGATGTTGTAATTTCATTCAACTGAATTCGATACACTACCTGACTGGTTACGCCTTGCGCGAACAAATCCAAGTAAGAGACAATACGCTGAAGTTCGCATCTCCCTTCCTTCCCAAAGGAGGCTCGGCAATGAAAACCATGTCATTCGATTTCAACTCCCGCCGCTCCATGATCAGCGCGCGGCGCGGCATGGTCGGCGCCAGCAACCCGCTGGCGGCGCAAGCCGGGCTTAACATCTTGCGCCTGGGCGGCAATGCCGCCGACGCTGCCGTCGCCACATCCGCCATGATGAATGTCATGGATCCGGGGTCCTGCGGCGTTGGCGGCGATTGCTTCGCCCTGTATTTCGACGCCAGGACCAAGCAGGTCAGCGCCCTCAACGGCAGCGGACGCGCGCCACAAGCCTTGACTTTGGATGCAGTACGCGCGCTGGGCTGGCGGAAGATGAACCCCCGTCACGCCCATGCGGTGACCGTGCCGGGCGCCGTGCGCGGCTGGCATGACTTGCTCGCCAGACATGGCAGGATGACCCTGGCTGATGTGCTGCAAGACGCCATCCACTACGCCGAGGCGGGTTATCCGCTGGCGCCGGTGGTGGGCTATCGCTGGGGGCGCTCGGGCGCGTTCTTGCGGAGCGCCGCCAATGCCGAGGAGTACTTGCCGGATGGCTTCACGCCAAAAGCGGGTCAAGTCCTGCGCTTGCCGGGCTTGGCAAAGACGCTGCGCGGCATCGCCGAAGGCGGACCCGACGCCTTCTACAGCGGTCCCGTCGCCGACGCCATCGTAACCTCGCTGGCAGAGCGGGGCGGTTTAATGACGCGCGAGGACTTGCGGGATCATCATTCCACCTGGGACGAACCGATCGCGACCGATTATCGTGGTGTGACGATTGTCGAATGTCCGCCAAACGGCCAGGGTTTAACGGCGCTGATCGCGCTCAATATCGCCGCGAATTTCGACTTGGGCGCGCTCGCCTGGGATTCGCCGCAGCGCATTCATCTGATGGTCGAGTGCATGCGCCTGGCTTGGGCGGATGCCCACGAATACATCGCCGATATGAGTCAAGCTGAACTGCCGCTGGACAGGCTGCTGAGCCCGGAATACGCGGCGGAACGGGCGGCGCTGATTCAAGACTATTACGCTATCGATCCGCCGCCTGTTCCCGGCGATCTGCCCGGCGGCTCGGACACCATCTACCTCAGCGTTGTCGATGGCGAGGGCAACGCTTGCTCCTTCATCAAGAGCTTGTATATGAGGTTTGGCGTCGGCATCGTCGCCGAGGGCACAGGCGTCTGGCTGCAGAACCGCGGGGCAGGCTTCTCGTTGAAGCCCGGTCATCGCAACTGCCTGGCGCCGGGCAAGCGCCCTTATCACACCATCATCCCGGGTCTGGCGCTGAAAGACGGCGCGCTTTATGCCAGCTTTGGCGTGATGGGCGGCTTCATGCAGCCGCAGGGCCACTTCCAGGTCATCAGCGCCCTGGTTGACGACGACCTCAATCCGCAAGAGGCGCTCAATCGACCGCGCTGGATGATCCAGAATGGCGACCCCGGCGGCAGCCTGCTGATCGAAGAGGGGACGCCTTTCAAGACGATGGCGGATCTAGCCGAGCGCGGTCATCGCATTCAACCGGAAGCGGGACTGGGACGGGGCAATTTCGGGCGCGGACAGATCATCCGCTATGATGCGGAAACTGGCGTGATGCACGGCGGCAGCGAGCCGCGCGCCGATGGACAGATCGCGGCATTTTAGGGAAATTCGGTCGCGGCGAATAGCATCGACGCAAAGCACACAGAGCATATAAGAAAAAACTTCGTGTACTTTGTGTCTTTGTGCTTAATCCCTCGTCATGAGCTCGCAAATGGATTATTTTCCCAATATTCCTTTGCTTTCATAAATTACTTGCGTAATCGGTTTCCTATGCGCTATTATTTTCAATAGTCATTTTTTGCACGGTCAAGCGAACATCTGGTAAATTGGAAATCAATATAGAAGGAACAATAAAAGGAGGCTTTATTGAACGAGACTAATCCGCGAAGCAAACCATGCTTGTCTGTACTATTCCGCTCTATAAGGAGGAAATAATGAAAGGCATCAAACTTCTTTTCGTAATCGCAATATTGGCGCTGGCGCTTGCGCCAGTTGGCGCCCAAGATGTCGCCACCGTCAGCATGTGGCTCGGCGAAAGCGCCACAATGGACTGTTGGACGGAAGTCCTTAACACGTTTAACGATATTGATCCATCGATTCAATTGGAGATTGTGCCGCAGGCCGACACCTGGAACACTACCCTCACCGCTGTTGTCGGTGGCGCTGGACCTGATATTGTCCGCACGCCGGG
Source organism: Phototrophicaceae bacterium (assembly GCA_965232245.1). GTDB lineage: Bacteria > Chloroflexota > Anaerolineae > Aggregatilineales > Phototrophicaceae > UBA6055. The sequence goes on from CBDDPG010000002.1 coordinate 950,422, forward strand.
ACCGTCGTTCGTCTTTCAGTTCGCGGAAGCCGGGTTGATTTTGCCCTTGGACAGCTTCGCCGACGAAATGGGCTGGCGTGACACCTTCTTTGATTGGGCGCTTGACCTGGGCTTGGTCGACGGCCAGCTTTACAGCCTTTCCGATGAACTCGAAACGCTACTCCTGTATTACAACACGACAGTCTTTGAAGAGAACGGCTGGACACCACCGGATACCATGGACGAACTCAACGCCCTGGGCGAAGAAGTCGCCGCGGCCGGTTACACCGTCTTCTCCCATGGCAACGCCAGTTGGCGCTACTCGAACGAATGGTTCGTCGGCGAATACATGACCCAAATCGCTGGTCCCCACAACGTCTACAAGGCGCTGACCGGGCAGATCCCCTGGACCGACGAGAGCATGGTCGAAGCTATCGCAATCCTGGACGCGCAAATGCAGGCTGGTTGGTACGGCGGCGGCATTGATCTCTATTTCACCAACGAGGGACCGACCCGGCGGACGATGCTGGCTGATGGCACTGCGGCGATGAATATCGAAGGCAGCTGGGCTATCCGTGAAACGCAGGACTACTTCGCCGAATCCGAAGGCCATGATTGGGACTGGGTACCTGTACCTAGCCACGACGGCACTGACTACTTCACCATCGGCATGGGCAACACCAGCTCCATAAACGCAGCTAGTCCGCATCCCGAAGCGGCCGCCAAATTCCTGACCTGGTACTTCTCGCCGGAAACGCAGGGACAGTTGCTCACTTCATGCTCGAAGGGTCCTGCGCCGGTCGCCATTTCAGAAGAAGTCATGGGCGAGCTTGACCCGCGCATTGCACGAGTCTATGCCGAGCTGTCGGATGCTTCCGCCAATGACCGCTACGGTTACACCACCTGGACTTTCTGGCCGGAAGAGACTCGCGTCTATCTGACGGAAGAGATCGAACGCGTTTGGACGGGCGAACTTTCTGTCATGGAATACCTGGAGGTCGGGGACGAGATGTTTGCCGAGCAACTTGCCGCCGGTGAAATTCCGCCCATTCCAACTCGTTAAGCCCGAGTAAACTGGCGCTGGCTGCCTCCAGGTAGCTGGCGCCTTTCCCCGGATTGCAGGAAAGGCTACAAATCATGGCAGCACTCCCAAGAAAGAAGCGGACAACTATACTTGACAAGCTTGGCGACGAAACCTGGCGTTATAAGTTATTGCGTAACACCATCATCCCATGGTTATTCATTTTGCCCCTATTATCGATCCATGTTTTTGTGGTTGCCATTCCGGCGGTGCAGGGCATCTACATGTCCTTGACCGATTGGACCGGTATTGGCAGAGACGTTGAGTTCATCGGGCTGGAAAACTACCGCGAACTTTTTTTTGAGGACGAAGCCTTCGGCAAGGCGATGGTCAACAATTTTTCTTGGATGGCTTTCTTCCTGACTGTGCCTTTTATCTTGGCGCTCTTCTGCGCTACCGTTCTGGCTCAGATCAAGCGCGGCAGCATGGTCTACCGTAGTATCCTGTTTATCCCTTACGTGCTGGCGAGCGTGGTCACCACTGCGATCTGGCGGAACCTGCTTAGCCCACAAAAGGGAGTCGGCGCTGCCCTGGCCAGTTTAGGGATAGAAGGTTTTGATGTGGCGTATCTAGGGCGCAAAGAGACCGCCTTGATGTCCATCGCCTTCATCGACAACTGGCATTTCTGGGGCTTTTTGATGATTCTGTTCCTGGCCTCCATGCAAGCCATCCCGCCCGTGCTCTACGACGCCGCCAAGATTGACGGCGCCAACCGCTGGCAAGAATTTCGCCATGTTACCTTGCCCGGCATCCGGCCCATCGTACTCTTCATGTTCATGATGGTGGCGATATGGTCCTTCCTGGCATTTGATTACATCTGGTTGTTGACTCAAGGCGGACCTGCCGGCGCTTCCGAAGTGATCGCTACTCAGCTTTACAAGAACGCATTTATTAAATTTAAGGCAGGTTATGGCGCGGCGCAGGGCGTGGTCGTCAGCATATTTGCCGGCTTCATCATCATGATATTTGTCACTATGCGGCGGAGGGGATGGGATATATGACGACCGTTGGCAAAGTATCGCTGCGCGACAATATCCTGCAGAGAGGACGGAGCAAAGAGCGCAACAAGCTGCTGGTTTTCAACCATACTGTGCTGCTGCTCCTGACTGCCTTCGCTGTGGCGCCGTTATTGGTATTAGTTTTCAACTCGGTCAAGACCAACTTCGAGATTGGCGGCAACCCGCTGGGTCCGCCCCGCACGATTATCGCCGAGAATTATATCGAGGCTTGGGAGAAGGGCAATTTCGCCACCACCATGCGCAACAGCGCCCTTTATGTGGTGGTCACTATCGCGGTCGAACTGGTGCTTGGCGGCTTGGCGGCTTATGCTCTGGCGCGCAAGCGACCGCCCGGCTCCGACTTGCTCATGCTCTACTTCCTGGTCGCCTCGACTATTCCGCTGTGGATGTATATCGTCCCGCTCTTCGTGCAAATGCGCGTGCTTAAGCTGCTCGGCACCGTACACGGGCTAATCTTGATTTACGTGGCTGGAAACGCGCCTTTGACCATCTTCCTGCTGCGCTCCTACATGATCGACTTGCCCAGCGAATTGGAAGACGCCGCCCGCGTCGATGGCGCCAACGAATTCCAGGTGCTGACGCGCATCGTCCTCCCCTTGACTAAACCCGGCTTCTTAACCGTTGGCTTGGTTGTGGGCTTGGGCGTCTGGAACGAATTCTTGCTAGCGCTAACATTCATCTATGACCCCAACCTATTTCCGGTCACGACCAGTTTTTTCAAATTCGTCGACCGCTTTTCGCGGAACTGGGCGCTGACCAGCGCCGGCGCCGTCATCATCCTCTTCCCGGTCATGGTGCTATTCCTGGCATTGCAGCGCCAGTTCATCGAGGGCTTGGCGGAAGGCGGCGTCAAGACCTAAGCTGGGCGCAGATTTAGATGGACGGCAGCTATTTCGGATTTGTTGGGAAGTCAGCCATGGGCTGGCTTCTTTCAATCTTTTACAGGCTTTGGACGACATTGGTTTTGCGGAAGACAGGAGAAGAAAATGACACTACCCTCGGATTATCTGGAACGGGTTTACGCCGGCGTGCTGGGCAAACTCATCGGCGTATATCTGGGACGCCCTTTTGAAGGCTGGTCCTACGAGGCGATCACGCAGCACCTCGGCGAAATCAACTATTACGTGCACGATAAACTAAACGTGCCTTTGATCGTCACCGATGATGATATTTCCGGCACCTTCACCTTTGTCCGCGCGCTGGAAGATTACGCCTACAATCGCGATCTGACAGCCGCGCAGATTGGGCATACCTGGCTCAATTACCTGGTCGAAGAACAGACGGTGCTCTGGTGGGGCGGCATGGGCAATTCCACCGAACACACCGCCTATTTGCGCCTGAAACAGGGCTACGAACCGCCGCTCAGCGGCTCGGTGGAGCTAAACGGCAAGGTCGTCGCCGAGCAGATCGGCTCGCAGATCTTCATTGATGGCTGGGCGATGGTCGCGCCGGGGGATCCCGAATTCGCGGCCGACCTGGCCGGGCGCGCCGCATCCGTCAGCCATGGCGGCGAAGCCATCTATGGCGCGCAGTGCCTGGCGGCGATGGAAGCGGCCGCCTTTGTCGAGTCCGATATCAACAAGCTCATTGATACCGGTCTCTCCGTGATTCCAGACGACTCCATCATTTATCACATGATCAACGATATCCGCGAATGGCATGCCAAAGAACCCGACTGGCGCAAGGGGCGCGAGCTGCTGGCGGAGCGTTATGGCTATCACATTTATGGCGGCAATTGCCACATGATTCCCAACCATGGGCTGATCGTTTTCTCGATGCTCTATGGCGATGACGATTTCCAGCGCACGCTGATGATCGTCAATACCTGTGGCTGGGATACCGACTGCAACTCCGGCAATGTCGGCTGCCTGATGGGCATCAAAGACGGCTTGGCGGGCTTGGAAACAGGACCCGATTACCGCGGTCCAGTGGCCGACCGCCTGTATATCCCCACGGCCGATGGCGGCAATGCGGTCACCGATGCCGTCACGCAAACCGTTCGCCTGGTGAACACGGGACGCGCGCTGCAAGGCATGGCGCCGATCGCGCCCAAAGGCGGCGCGCGCTACCACTTCGACTTGCCCGGCTCTGTGCAAGGCTTCATGAATGCGGACTCGATCGCCGCGCGCGATGTCTGCGCCATCAGCAACGCGCACGCGCCCGACCTGAGCTTAAACGGCGAGCGCCTGCTGGCGCTGGATTACGCTGGCTTGGCGCCTGGGCGCGTGGGCCGCGTCGAGACAGCCACCTTTGTACCCTCCCTAGAAGTCAACAAACACTTCGAGGGTCCCGGCTACAGCCTGATGGCCAGCCCCAGGCTCTCGCCTGGTCAGACGGTTCGCGCGCGCGTCCTGGCCGCGGACGAGAACGACGCAGCGGTTGAGATCTCGCTGTATGTGCAGCACTACGACCGCGACGACAACCTCGTCGCGCTGACCGGATCGGGCGATCGTTTTTCCGCAGGGCAGTCGGCTGAACTCGTCTGGCAAGTGCCGGATCTGGAAGGCTATCCCATCGCCAAGGTCGGCATTCAGATTAGCGGCGAAGGCGGGGCCAGCGGGCGCGTCTATCTCGATTGGCTGACCTGGGAGGGCGCGCCGAACCTAAGCCTGAAACGCCCGCATGCGCGCAATTTCGCCCGCTGGGATCGTCAACTGGGCGGCATCATGTGGAAGCGCGCCTGGGTGAACGGTCTCGACGCTGCCAAAGGCAAAATGGTATTTCTCGACTTTTATCCGGAAACTTACCGCCTGATCCAGAACGAGGGGCGCGGGCTGATGATGACCGGCTGCCGCGATTGGACCGACTATCAAGTCAGCGCCAAGATGACGCCGCACATGTGCAAAGCCGGCGGGTTGGGCGCGCGCGTCCAAGGCATGAAGCGCCACTACGCGCTGCTCTGCGACGAAGAGAATACGCGCCTGGTCGCTAGCTGCGAAGGCAAAGACACGATCCTGGCGCAAGCTGACGGCGGCTGGAGCTTTGGCAAGGAACACCAGCTCACGCTCAAGGTTGAAGGCAGCACCTTGAGCGGTTACGTCGACGGGGCGCTGCGCGTCAAAGCCGAAGATCCGCAGGCGCGCTTCAGCGGCGGCGGCATCGCGCTCATCGCGGAAGAGGGCAGGATTGGCTGCGAGGATGTCGAGGTGCGGCCCCTCTAGGCTTTGCTCTTATGCGCCAGGCGCAGGAGTTAAATGAACTTGGCGGTAAAACAGCGCTCGATGAGAATTCCCTTGCCGAGAGCCCGGTTCTTGGCAATCTTGTTTGTGCTCTTCGCTTTGTCCAACCTGGCAAGCGCGCAACATTATTCCATCCGAGTCGCCTTCAACACCAATTTGCGCTCGAGCAATAGCCTCCAGGGCGACGTTGTCGCGACTGCGTCGGCCGGCAGCGTTTTGCAGGTCATCGGCGAGTCCGACCGCTGGTTGAGGATCAAGCGCAACGGGAACGAAGTTTGGATGGCGGGCTGGGTCAGTTTTAGTCGAGTTGAGGGCGATAGCGGGGCGCAAACATCAGCGCAGCTCGCCAGCGCTATCGACAATTGTTGTTTTGTCGATCGGCAATGCCATAGCGACCAGGAATGGACAGACGGCTATTGGGCATATCAAAATGGTCACTGCGCCGCGCCGACGCAATCTCGGAGACAGCCGCCGACGCAATCAGCGAATACGGGTTCAGCTCAAGTCGACAATTGCTGCGACGCTGGTTGGCAATGCCATAGCGACTCTGATTGGGCAAGCGGGTTCCAAGCGTTTCAACGGAATCAATGCGAAGATCTCGGTGTAGACATAGAAGGCTCGGGGGGCTTTGTCGCGCAAATCAAACGAGCGTTTGATTTGCTGAAGAAGCGAGCCCCGCATTGGTACAATTACGCGATCACTGGACTGGATATAGTCAGGCAAGACAAAGGCCGTGGCTCGACGGGCGTATATTTACAAGCGAAGTTAATGGTTGTAGACCGTGACGATGAGCCACCGCCTGGCGCTGGCGAAGACTATTATGTCCACCTGGTATTGGCGCTGCTGCACGAAGCCTGCCATGTCCACCACTGGCAAGCTGGAATATGGTACGCGGAAGAATGGAGAAACGAACTGACCTGCCATGAATTGACCCTGGAGGCGATCTCAACAATCGATCCTGACAGTCCCTGGATCGCTTGGGACCGAAACACCATCGCCAATTACAAGAAGTATCATACTTGGTGGGGGGCGGGTCCCCGTCCTTCATAATTGTCAGATTATCCGCGGCCTTGCGCCGTGTATTTTGCCAAACGGAATAGACTGCGAGGCGAGCCAAAAAATAGTTCACTGGCTCGTTCTCGTCAAACCAAGCCCATGACCCAGCCACGCATCCTCTGCTATGGAGAAATCGACCTCGATATCTACCTCAAGCTCGACCGCCTGCCCACATTGAACCGCGCCGGCAACACCCAAGACGAATTTGAAAATGTCGGCGGAGCCGCGGCTAATAGCGCGATGTGGCTGGCGAATTGGGGCATCGCCACGCGGTTGCTGGGGCACGACCTCGGCGATGACCGCGCCGGCGATAGGGTGCGCGGCTTGCTCGGCGCGCTGGAAGATCTCGACGCGCGCTATGTCGCCTGCCACGCCGGCTATCGCAGCCCGCGCTGTCAATGCCTGGTAACGCCGGATGGCGAACGCAGCTTCATCATGCACTGGCTGGACGAGTTGCGTATCACCGAGCTGGAAGCGCCGATGCTGGGGGGCATAGAGTGGCTCAACCTCGATATGTCGGGTCCGCTGCAGCCGCGCTTGAGAGCCGCTCGGCTGGCTGCCGCGGCGGGCATTCCCGTGCTGGTCAATGACATTTACCAGCACGATCACGCGCTGCTGCCCTATGTCGATGCGCTGGTGATTTCGGCCTCGGTCGCGCGCAGCAGGGCGCCGGGCAGCGAACCGCTGTCGCTGGCGCAGAGCCTGCGGGCAGCGGGCGATTGCCATGTCATCGTCACCGACGCGGCGGCGCCGGTCGCCTTGTTGCCAAAAGCGGGCGATCAGCAGCAGATCCAGCCGCCGGCTGTCCGCGTTGTTGATACCACCGGCGCCGGCGACACCTTCAAGGCGGGCTTGCTCTATGGCTTGCTGGAGGGACTGCCGCTGCCCGAAGCGGCGCGCTGGGGCTGCGCCGCCGCTAGCCTGATGTGCCAGTTCCCCGGTACCACCCGTTATCTGGCAGATCTCGATGCCGTCGCAGCCTGCCTGCCCTAGGACTTGCTGGACAGATTGTCATGTCCGCCTCGCGCACAGAAAATGTCATTTAGAACCATGTATAATCTAACGTGAAATTAACTATAGAGGATACAGAAGTAGTTCCAAGTTAGTCATGCAAAACTCGACGATAGGTCGCGATGTAGGGGCGACATACTATGTCGCCCGAAATCTATACACATCAAAGTTGGGCGAACTTTGGCTCGCCCAACATGAAATGAGGCCTGCTGATTGGACGACTGACGGTCTGTGTCGAAGGGCTGTGTCTACGCGCCCTACGCGGCCCAGCGAGTCGCCCCCGCCGTTTCTAAATTTTATGTCGGGCTTAAGATAATTGTGGCGCGCATGCTGGGGGAAAGGCGAAGGATATGTTTCTCGATACACTGGCGCGGCATTATCGTGACCGCCCCGACAAGACCGCCATTGAGTTTATCGGCGACTTCGGGACCCAGCAGCTAAGCTATGCGCAATTGGAGAAGCATGTCAAGCGCACAGCAGCCTATTTGCTTTCGCTGGGCGTCAAGCGTGGGGACCGGGTCGCCGTACAATTGCCCAAGTCCTTGCCTTTCATCTATTTTCACCTGGCGACAATGCAGCTCGGCGCGATCTTCTTGCCGCTCAACCCGGCTTATCCCGAAACTGAACTACGCTATTTTCTGGAGGATGCGTGCGCCAGCGTCTTTATCGCCGATGCCAAAGACGCGCCTCTGATCAATGCCTTCCGCGACGAATTGCCCGCTCGCCCAAGGACGTCTTTCATCCATCAGCCCCAGCGCGGCGGCTTGGACTGGCTGGACGACTTTGCGCCCAGCCCCGGACCGCCCCTGCCGAGCGATCCGAACCAGACCGCCATGATGCTTTATACCAGTGGCACGACCAGCCGTCCCAAAGGCGCGCGCATCACGCATGGCAACCTGAGCGCCAATATCGCCGCGCTGCACGAAGCCTGGGGCTGGCGCGAAGATGATATGCTGCTGCATGTTTTGCCGATCTTTCACGTACATGGCTTGGTCGTGGCGCTGCACGGCGCGCTGCACGCGGGGGCGACAGCCGCGCTCACAAGCGCTTTCGAGGCGTCGGCGACCTTGGATCTGCTCCTGTCCGGGCGTTTCAGCGTATTCATGGGCGTGCCGACAATGCACCGGCGCCTATATCAACAGGCGGGCGAGCAACGCTATGACCTCAGCGGCATGCGGCTCTTGACATCGGGCTCCGACCGTTTGCCTGAGGACCTGTTTTTTGGTTATCAGCGCACATTTAACGTTACCTTGCTGGAGCGCTATGGCATGACCGAGACGGGCATGAACCTGTCCAATCCGCTGCGCGGGGAACGGCGTGTTGGCGCGGTGGGCAAGCCCCTGCCCGGCGTTTCGGCGCGTATCGTCGACCCTGATAGCGGCGCTGTTCTGCCGGATGATCAAGTCGGCGAGCTGCAAATCAAAGGCGATCACGTCTTCGCCGGTTACTGGAAGCAGCCGGAAAAAACGGCGGAGGCATTCACGGACGATGGCTGGCTGCGGACGGGCGACCTGGCGCTGCGCGAGGCGGATGGCTATTATACGCTCAAGGGCCGAGCCAAGGATCTGATTATCAGCGGCGGCTTGAATATCTATCCGCCCGAAGTTGAGCTGACGCTGCTGGCGCATGAGGCGATAGCAGCCTGCGCCGTGATCGGCTGCCCGGACGCCGAATGGGGCGAACAAGCGCTCGCGGTTGTCGTGCCGCGCGCGGACGCAAGGATAGACAGCGCCGAAATCATCAACTATTGCCGCCGGCGCCTGGCAGCCTACAAAACGCCGCGCCGCGTCATCGTGGCGGACGAGCTGCCTAGCAACGCGCTGGGTAAAGTACAGAAAGCGAAATTACGCGAGTGTTTCTGTTCCTAGCGTGATTTGCGGACGCCGACTTATCCCGCCCACAGTCAAGGTTTGCTTGTCTTCAACTTGCTGCCAGATTGCAAGCAGCTCTTCTTCGGTGGCATCGCCATCAATATGGGCGATGATCATCATGCTAGAAAGGTTATCGAACTTGTTGTCGATTTTTGTTTCTAAGGCACTATAATTGTTGTCGATTTTCGCTTCTAAGGCACTATAATTGTTATCGATTTTCGCTTCTAAGGCGCTAAATCGGTTGTCGTTTTTCGCTTCAAAAGAGCTAAACTTGGCGTCAAAGCTGGCGATTATGGCATCAAATCTAGGGTTGATTAAGCCAAACAATGCGCCGAGTAAAACTATCAGGATGAGAATTGTATCCCACTTCTCTTTTAAGGTATTCACTATCGCCGCCAATTGAATGTGTCTAAGCTCTTGATATGGCGCATGGATAGGATTGCCTTGTTCTTTGCGACTTATCATTGTTTCTAGTGGCATTGCCTTTGGACCGCTCATCCCAGGGCGCTTGCGACGCCAAGATCTGATATTCTGTCTGATAGACATTGTACCATATTTTGTATCATATATTAGTCTAAGTTAGAATACAGTCAATTGCAAAAAAGTAAAGATCAAATTGCAAGATAGATGAAACTTCCCTCAAGCTTAGATGGCTACATTAATACCCACTTGAATGCCTTGCGGATCCGTCTGACGCGGGCGCGCACGGACGGAGCATCTTCGTGTTCCGCCACCGCGAGCAGACTAAGCGCGCGGACGCGATAGGTCGGATGTTGCTCGGCGAGCACAGCCAGGCCGTAATAGGACCAGGCGCGGATGAATTTGTTGGCGTCTTTTGTTCCCTCGACAAGCGCATGCCACAGTCCCTCGGCTAGCGTTGACGGCAGGGTCAGATTTCCCATCATTTGCAGCACGTGCAGCCGCGCTAGCCAATGAGAGCTGGCCGTCAGGGCAGCAAGCGCCTGCTCTGTTTGCATCAGGGACAACGCCGCCCCCGCGTCCACATAGCGCCGCAGCAGCCAGGAAGAGGCGCTCTGAATGCGCGCGTCTTCGGCTTGGACGAGCTCGCAGAGCGTTTGCAAGACAGCCCGCGACGGGTCAACCTGCGCGGCGACAAGTTCCAAACCGTTGTTACGCTTGCCGTCATAGTCGGCGATTGCCGCGGTGAGGCGCGCCACATCGTCGCCGCTCATTTGAGCTTGGGCAGATGACGGCTGGCGCGCTCAATCAGGACGCGGACGGCCGGCTGCTGCAGTTCTTCCGCGCTGCGGATCTTGATATGCCGCAGCTCCTTGCCCGCGCCTTCCAGCAAATTCTGTGGATCGGGCAGGTCGGCGCCATAGAAGAAACCCAGGTTCAAGTGCTTTTTGTAGGGCGCGAGATAGCAGAAGTGCTGGGACATCTTCTTGGGACCGACGCCATAACCGGCGATCTTCTGCCGCGCCCAGGGCACCTCGGTGATGCCGGGCATGACATCGGCCAGCAGGGCGCGCGCGTCCCGGGCAAGCGCTTGAATGTCGGGATTCGCGCTCGCGATGACTTCTTCAAAGTTGCCATTGCCGGCCACGGTCTTGATATTGAGTTCGGGCATGTCTGTCCTCGCGCATGTGATCATATCTCGACATTTTACCTGTGCGTCGCGGCTAGCGTCAATTTGTAGGAAGCGTGGTTCGGCGCATAGCGTAAATGAGCGCAAAAGGCAGCCAGACGACAAAGCTGGAAAAGCGACCTGTTTTCCTCTGTGTCCTCCGCGCGCTCTGTGGTTAAATACGAAACCTACCGACAACAGTGAAAGCCACGAACATGACCACGGACAGCCTGCTGCAATGGCGCGACGAATTTCCGATTCTCAGCCGCTGCAATTACCTCATCAGCAATTCCCTGGGCGCCATGCCGCGCGGCGTCTATGACAGCCTGCGCTTTTACGCGGATACCTGGGCGGAGCAGGGCGTATCGGCTTGGGGCAGCGGCTGGTTTGAGCTGCCGCAGACGGCGGGCAACAAAATCGCGCCTTTGATGGGCGCCGCGCCGAATACCGTTCTCGCGCATCAGAACGCCAGCATCGCCAACAGCATCCTCTTCAGCAGCCTCGATTTCAGCGACAGCAAGCGCGACAAAGTGCTCATCAGCGAACTGGATTTCCCCAGCGATGTTTATGTGCTGCGGCGCTGGTTGCCGGATCATATCCGTGTCCAGATGATCAAATCTCCCGACGGCGTCACGATTGATCCGGAGGAATTGCTGGAGGCCATTGACGAGCGCACGCGGCTGGTCAGCGTCTCGCATGTGCTCTTCCGCAGCGCCTATATCATGCCGGCGCGGGAGATTGTCGCCAAGGCGCACAGCGTCGGCGCGCAGGTCGTCTTCAATGGCTATCACAGCGTAGGCGTCATTCCGGTCGCGGTCGGCGAATGGGAAGTCGACTTCTATATCGGCGGCACGCTCAAGTGGCTTTGCGGCGGACCCGGCGGCGTCTTTATGTACGCGCGGCCTGATTTGCTGCCCAGCCTGCATCCCAAGGTCACGGGCTGGTTCGCGCATCGCAGTCCCTTCTCCTTTGACGTCGAGAAGCTGGACCTGCGCGAGGACGCCTATCGTCTGATGAATGGCACGCCGGGCATCGCCTCCCTGCACGCCATCCAGCCCGGCGTCGATATCATCGCGCAAATCGGAATACCTGCCATCCGCGCGAAGTCCATGCGGCAAACAGCGCTGCTAATCAAATTGGCGGATGAGCTGGGTTATGAAGTCGTCTCGCCGCGCGACGCCGCTTGCCGGGCGGGCACGGTCACGGTCAATCCGCCGCATGCCTATGAGGTATCCTGCGAGCTGCTGGCGCGGGATATCAAGGTCGACTTTCGTCCCAAGGCGGGCATCCGCATCGCGCCGCATTTTTACAATTCGGATGAGGAGATTCGGGCGGCGATGTCAGCCATCGCCGAGATCCTCGCCGACGGCAGTTGGCAGCGGCATAGAGTCTGACCTGGCTTAATCTGAGAGCGCCTCATCGACGCTGCCCTGTTTCTCCACATTTTGCTAATAGTTGATTAGCAGCCGTTTAGAGTTTGCTCAGCGTTTGCGCCACACACCCAAATTGTCGTGTATGTTGGAGATGACATACGGATTATCTGGGAGGATGTGAAATGCTGAAGTTTAACATGCGCTGGCTGATGATTATTAGCTTCGTAGTGGCTGTATCACTCTGTTTTCAGTTTGTCGTCTACGGCAGCGAAACCGAGGACAGCTTACAGGATTTCGTGCAGCGCATTCTAACTGGGGAAGCCACAACACAAGAAGTCGCTAGCGTTTTTGCGGCTTTGTCGAACCTAGAGCGTGAACGATTCGGACTGCTACTGGCTGCTGAGCTTGGTATGAGCGCGGAAGAGTGGAATCAACTCTTGAAAAGCGACGCCGATATGTTCCACCAGAGCAGTGACATATTCTATGCCAGTCAGTCCCAGTTGCTGGGTCATACTGTCGACAAAGACGGCTTAATCACTCCCTCGCAATATTATCGCAATCCCTACATCTGCGACGGACAAAAACCCGGCGACAAGGACCTTGACGATGAGACCATTTTCGTCTTCAAGTTTAATCCCCGCGGCTCGCACATTTTCGCTGGACGTCCAACGACGCTGGCATCACCTCCATTTTGATATTTGCCTATCACACTCGGTTTGGCGGCATTAAGGCGCTTGTGGGGGAAGATAGACTGCGTCTATGTATCGGGGATGGCGCGCTCGGGAAGATAAAAGGCGGCGCCAAAACCCTGAAGTCGGCGCTTTTCATCAAGCAGTATTGATTTACCAGCTTGCTAAAGAAGCTAGCCGCCCTAGTTCGGAATCTGATTGATCGGCTCGCCGCGTTCGTAAGCCAGGGCCGTCTCCACCATTTTGTCAAAGCTGTATCGCGGATTGTAGCCCAGCATGGCGCGCGCCTTTTCGGTTGAAGCCTGCGCTCCCCGGAAGAAGGGCATCTTCACGTCACGATAGGGTCGGCCGGTCGCGGCGGCAAGGGCGCGCGCGGCATCGGTGTAGGGTATCGGCGGAGGACCGGTCATGTTAAAGGCTTCGCCGATGGCTTTGTCGCTTTCCAGCGCCAGCAGGGTACCCGCCACCGTATCGCGCGCGTCCTGCACAACCAAGAGCCAAGGCTCGCCAGTCGAGTCGCTTACCCCGCAGACGGCATCCGGCGTTTCCAGCAATTCGCTCATGATCGCCTTGGTTTCCTCAATATGTTCCGCGCCGAACCAGGGGATGCGGTTCTGGGCAAGCGTCATTTCTATGAAGTAGTTCAACCAAGCCGGCTTGAGCATGCCCAGCACCTCGTTGGCGGCTTTGATGGAGCTATAGCGCAGAATCGTCACCGGCATGCCGTATTCGCGCCTGTAGGACCAGCAGAGTTCCTCGGACAGCAGCTTGGTCAGCGCGTAGATATCGACCGGCTTTTGCGGCGTTTCTTCGTCAAATGTAACTTGACGAGTGACGAAGGGATTGTAGGTCTGGTAGGTGCTGGCGAAGAGAAAGCGCTTGACTGACGATGACGATTCCAGCGCGCCTTCCAGCAAACTCAGCGTGGCGCGCGTATTGACATCGAGCATGCGCTCCGCCGAGGAATCCCCTTGTGGGATCTGCGCCGCTTGATGCACGACGATGTCTACGCCATCGACAGCCGCCCGAACCTGTTCCGCGTCAGCGATATCCGCTTCCAGTATCTCGACGCCGAGTCGCGCCGCTTTGTCCGCTTGCGGGTCCCCTGGCATGACCAAGCCGCGGATTTCATAGCCCCGCCGCTTCATCTGATAGGCGAGGTTGGCGCCAAGGCGACCGCTAATACCGGTAATCAGCGCTTTCATGTTGTCGCTCCTTTTTCACTTCCCCTTGGGCCGAAAAGCCACGATCTTGCTCTCGTCCGTCCGCAGATAAGCGCCATCGATCAAATCGACGCAGTAGGGGACGGCGGGCATCACCGCGTCCAGGCAGTCGCGGATGGCGCTGGGCTTGCCGGGCAAGTTGACAATCAGGGCCCGGCCGCGGATACCGGCCGTCTGCCGCGAAAGAATCGCCGTCGGCACGAACCGCAGTGAAACCTGCCGCATGAGCTCGCCGAAGCCGGGCATCATCTTTTCGCAGACGGCTTCGGTGGCTTCGGGGCTGATGTCGCGGATGGCGGGTCCGGTGCCGCCGGTGGTGACGACCAGGCTGCAACCCTCGTCATCAACCATGCCGATCAGCGCGGCTGTGATGCGATCGTACTCGTCCGGCACAACCATTGCCACCGGCTGCCAGTCATTGATCAGCGTCTCGCGCAGGTATTCCTGAATGGCTGGACCGCCCAAGTCTTCGTATTCGCCGCGGTAGGCGCGGTCGGATACGGTCAGAATGCCGATTTTTGCTGTCATGCCCGCTCCTTTCCTATGGATAGAATGCCTTAGTTTAGCTATACTCGCGGCGTTTAGACAATAGGAGTGCGACTGCAATGAACGAACATGGCGACTTGAAAGCGCTGATCGAAGGCGACGATGGCATCAGCGTGTTGCGCGGCGGCGGACAGAAGCGCGATTGGAACGGCATTCATTACAAGACCGGGCTTTCCGCCAAGAACGTGAATGCCCAGGAGCTGTCAATCAATATCGCGACCATTCCGCCCGGCGGGGTGGCTTACGCGCATATCCATGTCGACTTCGAGGTGATGCTGTACATCCTCGAGGGCGAGGTGCGGCACGAGTATGGCGAAGGCTGCAAGCAAATCGTGGACAATTCGGCCGGGGATTTCATCTTCATCGAGCCCGGCATCCCGCACGAGGTCTTTAACCGCAGCGATAGCGAGCCGGTGGTGGCTTTTGTGGCGCGCTCGACCGCTGACGAGTGGGATCAGATTATTCCTTACGATCGCGATGCGGCGGGGTAGGTCAGTCGGACTCGTCGGGGCAGAAGTGAGCGCGCAGGCTGTCGAGGAAGTCGGTTAGAGTGGCGAAGATCTCGTCTGCGACTTGAGTTGTTGATTTGGAGTCCAACGAGAAAAAGATTACGGCCTTTTGGTACTCATCCTCATTTCGCGGGTGGACGGCACCGCTATTAGAGCGTAGCAGTTGTAACATTCGCAAGTATTTAACATATTGGTCCGTGTCTGCGAAACATTCGGATTCAAGAAATTCTGCGAGCACGGGAATATTTTTCTTTGCCTTGTTGTCGGCATCCTTCTTTTGGAATCCGGGAATGAGCTTTCCAAGCTCTTTCTTATCAATTCTATCTTGCAGGAGAATCGAAAGCGACAGAACGATTTCATGAAGCTCGGTTAATTCGTTAGTCAGCGGACGCCGTAGTTTGCTGAAATGGTGTGTATCAGCTGCGGTCAGTGGCTTAAATAGATGCCACCCAAATTGCTGACGCCAAATTGTAGAAAATGTCGCGTATGCCTGCTGAAAACGAAGAGCGTTATCTTCTGCTTCTGTCCATTCAGCTAGAAACGACCGTCTAAAATACGTTTCGCTCATCTTGCCATCGGGAACGACGTTATAACGCTTCCAATACAATTGTTCCCTGTGAGGGAGATCGCGGCCCAAATCGCCCAAGAAAACAATTACATAATTGGGATGGTTATTGTCTATTTGCAATACCCATTTGCTACCACACCGTAATAATCCATCTTCTACCTTATACTTTGTTAGCTCATTGTAGTATTTCACAAGTACCCCACGTTTAAAGAAAACAGGCGTGAGAAAATTGGGCGCATGGGTGTTTTTCCCAAAGTTGTTAGATAGCTTGTCGGGATTCGACGTGTAGTAAATCGGATCGTCATTGTCGTCTATCCCAATTACGAATTGCTCAAACTTCCTTTCAAACTCTTCGTCAAATGGCCAGACTCCACATTTCTCTAGAGGAAATCCCCTGATGATTTTTTTCCCTATTATCCACGAACGTGAAACGTAATTTATACCTAGATTACGACAGTCATTCATTCCGAATTCGTATATTCCGCTTTCTAATCGTTTTTCATTCCGTGTCTCTGAGATTCCTAAGTCCACCAGCGGATGATTTGAATAATATGAAAGGTCAAAATAAATAACCAGCGACATTTTTTTCGCAGCGAGAAACTGGCGAAGATGTTTTCGGCTAATCTTTACAAAGTCGTCGAACATTTTGATGACAGGAATTTCGTCGCCACTATCGTCAAATTTAATAAACACTGAGCGGCTTGACTCGAAATATAGATTGTGAAAAAGTCGGAATTCCTCGATTACCTCAACGCTTTTAGGTCGGAGTCCTTGAAAGTTTCTGACGATAACCAAGGGCTCAATACCGTGATCGTGATGACCAAAACGATCATATATCAGAGTTGGGGCTTCGGAATTCTCGCCGCGAACTCGCATAAATGATGGTGCCGAATCGCCAACAAAAATATCCCACTTGTAAGAGCCGAGGACATGCTGCAAGTTATTGTTAGGCACTAACCCGCAGAAGAAACCGACTTGCTCCTGCGTGCCGAATGGTGAGGACTTATAGACAGTAATCCATGGTTGAGATCCCATATTTGGAATAACATGGTCCCGCCACTCCGTCTGAAGCAGCCGATCAAGTTCCTGATGATCTGACATATTTGTCATGGTCTGGTTTCCCGATTTCGCTAGCAAAATGATTCACGCGATCAACGTAATATAAATGAAAAACCGGGCAAGGGATACAAGGCAATCGAAGAATAATATAGAACTAATATTAATTTATATTTATCAAACATACCCTAATCTGGGATTGTTCTCTGTACACATGAGCAGGTTTATTGCGAATCTGTAGAGTGCCACACAATGGAATCGACGGCACCGCACTGCGCTCCATCTACCCCCGCCAGAAAGCCTCGCTGAGGTACTTGTAGGCATTGTCCGGGAAGAGCGTCACCACTGTGCCCGCGCGCTCGCGCTCGGCGAGCGCCTCTGCCACGCGCAGCGCGCCGACCATGGCCGCCGCCGAACTGATGCCCACCAGATAACCCTCTTCGCGCGCCAGGCGCAGCGCCATGGCATGCGCGTCTTCCGTGCGTACGGACAGCTTACGATCGGCGAAGCGCGGGTCGAAGATGCCGGGCTGAATGGCGGTCGCCATGTGCTTCAAGCCTTCCAAGCCGTGGAAGGGCGAATCCGGCTCGACCGAGATGATCTGAACGGCGGGATCGCAGTCTTTCAAGCGGCGGCCCGCGCCTATCAGGGTGCCGCTGGTGCCCAAGCCAGCCACAAAATGCGTGAGTCCGCCGCCCGTCTGTCGCCAGATCTCGGCGCCGGTGCCATGGTAATGCGCTTGCCAGTTGGCGGGGTTATTGTACTGATCGGCATAGAAGTAACGATGCGGCTGGCGCGCTGCCAGCTCCCGCACGACGCGGATGGCGCCGTCGGAGCCTTCCAGGGGGTCGGTGAAAACCAGCTCGACATCGTAGGCGCGCAAGATGGAGATGCGCTCGCGGCTGACATTTTCCGGCAAGACCAGCTTGACGCGGTAGCCCTTGGCGGCGGCGATCATGGCGTAGGCGATGCCGGTGTTGCCGCTGGTGCTGTCCAGAATCGTCTTGCCCGGGAGCAGGCGTCCGTCAGCTTCCGCGCTGCGGATGATCTCGTAAGCGGCGCGGTCCTTCACGCTGCCGCCGGGATTCTGCCACTCGGCTTTGGCGAAGATTTTGATGTTGGCCGGCAAATGTCGGGTGACGCGGCGGAAGCTCAAGAGCGGCGTATTGCCGATCTGCCGCTCGATATCAAGCGCGGATTCACCCGCGTCGGCGATGAGATCTAGGGGATAATTCGCTAGCAAAGTCATGCGGTCTCCGGTTTTCCCTTGCGGCGATCGCCTAAACAAAAAGTCAACTTGCGAAAAAAGCGCGGGACAGGCTTCCGACGAGCGGCGCCTTTAGCGCGCATTCCTGCAAGTTGACTTGTGTTTTCAGTCGCTTTTGCTGTTCGCTGTTGCTAAAGGCGTCTCATCTGACAACAACAGCAGCAACAGGTCGGGTATTTCATCTGCGTCTCCACTTGACGCGATCACCGAGCAGAGCATAGCGACTAATGTCGGGCCTGTCAACTGCTCCCTAGGATGATTCAGAGCAATCGCACCACCCTTAAAATTCAGGTCATGAGGGTTCTTAAAGGGCTATAAATGGATTATCGCAAAAATGCATGAACTTTTCTGACACCTTGTAGACTTTAATGAACCCGAAATTGATTCTGGTGCGATTGCTCTGAGGATGATTAGAGCAATCGCGAAAGTTTGCGTCTTGCGCCGATGAGTGATAAGTTCCTATGTTACAGAAGGACGCATCGGTCGCGCGGACGATTGAATATATTGGCTTGGAGCGAAATTGTATGAACGATCTGGAATTGCAGCAGTATCTTTTTGACGTGCAGGGTTATTTGGTCATCAAAGACGCTTTGAGTTCAGCAGAGCTGGCGGCGCTGAACAGTTTGATCGACGCGCAAAACCTGCCGCCGCCAGACGTATCGCCGCGTTTTGGCAGCGCGCCGACGCTGGGCGCGTCGCTGCTGAAAGCGGACGAATTCCCGGAAAGCAAGATGAAGGGCGATCGGGGCGCGCCTGTCGGCTCCGGCTTTCTCGAGTGGGGGCAGCCCTTCTGTGATCTGTTGGATCACCCAGCCATCATGCCCGCGCTGCGCTTTCGCCTGGGCGACGCCTTTCGGCTGGATCGACTCTACGGCATGACTATGCGCCAGGGCATGAGCTATGGCGTGCTGCATGCCGATTATGGCGCGACCTCGAAGCAGTCGCAGGTGGCGCCAGGCGAATATTACGCCTTCCGCAGCAACCAGATATATGACGGTTTCATCGTGGTGGCTTGGGCGCTGTCCGACGCCGGCGGGGAGCTGGGCGGCTTCTGCTGCATCCCCGGCAGCCACAAGAGCAATTACCGCTTGCCGCGGCAAATTGACGAGAACTTCGAGCAATCGCCCCATGTTCATGTTCCCGAAATGCCGGCCGGGTCGGTGATCTTATTTACGGAAGCGTTGACGCACGGAACCGCCACCTGGCGCGGGCAGCAGGAACGCCGGACGGTCTTGTACAAGTATTGCGTATCGCACATGGCTTGGACTTCAAAACGGGTGGAGATGCCGCGCTCGGTCGAATTGACGCCGCGACAGCAAATCCTCTTCCGCGAACCCGGCGACCCACTGCGTCATTTCCCGTCGCTCTTTGCAGAGGACCCAGTAGAGGAGCCTGTTTGAGATTCGTTTCATCATTGGCGAGGGAGGGATGACTTATGCGAATGGCGGTATTTGCGGATATGCACGGCAATCTGCCGGCTTTGGAAGCGGCGCTTGCCGACATCGCGGGCTGCGGCGAGTTTGATCAGATCTGGTGCCTGGGCGATCTGGCGCTGATGGGCGGGCAACCACATGATTGCATTCGGCGGCTTTGCGCGCTTGG
Source organism: Phototrophicaceae bacterium (assembly GCA_965232245.1). Classification (GTDB taxonomy): domain Bacteria; phylum Chloroflexota; class Anaerolineae; order Aggregatilineales; family Phototrophicaceae; genus UBA6055. The sequence continues at coordinate 970,039 of CBDDPG010000002.1, forward strand.
CGAGGACCTCGGCGAAGACAAACTGCGCGTCATCGGCGGCAATACCGATCGCTATCTGGTGACCGGCGAGCGCATCAAGCTGGCGCCGCCGGCTGACGAGGCGCATTTCCCCGCCTGGCGCGACAACCTGCTGAGCATGAACAACATTTATGCTTGGAATGCGGCGCGCTTGACCTGGCAGGACTATGAGACCCTGCGGACATTGCTGGGGCGTGAACTGCGGCTGAAAGTCGCTGGCTATGGCCAGGTCATCGGCTTCCACGCTATCCCCGGTCAGGACGAGCCCGTCAGCTTGCGTCCCGACAGCCCCGAGGAAGAAGCGGCTGACGCTTTGCTCGATCGCGCCGGGCGCCTGGCGCTCTGTGGGCATACGCACCTGGCTATGGATCGTCAGATCGGCGCCTGGCGGGTGGTCAACCCGGGCAGCGTCGGCTTGTCCTTCGGCAATCCCGGCTTGGCAGAATGGGCGCTGCTGGAGTGGACGAAGGGCGAACTGACGGTTGATCTACGACGCCCGCCCTACGATGTGGAGGAAACGCTGCGGACCTGGGGGGTTTTGGGCTATCCGGAGCTCGACTGGATACGCGCGCGACTGAGCGCTTGAGCCTGAGTCGCCCGGCATTTCCTTAGATTAATCTGACATTCGACGCAAATTGCTTGTGAGATTGCGCCGCCAACTAACCCGACTCGACTTGAATCTTGGGTCGCCGCGCCCAGAAGCCCAAAGCGAAGATCATGACGCCAAGGGCAAGGGCGAGCAAACAGATGATCCAAATCTGAGTCAGCGGCGCGGTCATTTTGAGCGCTGTGGCGCGGTCCAGCGCAAAACTGTCGCGCAGGTAGATCTCCACCACGCCGCGGCAGCCTTGAACGATCGTCGACAATCCTGCGCCAAAGGCGACTAGCCAGAAGGGCGCGTACCCGGTAACGCGCCGGTTGCCGCCGCGCAATTCTGTGGCGACGCTGTTGAGATAGGCGCAAACCAGCGCCAGCAGCGCCCAGCTCATTAGCCAGCCTTGCGCCGCCTGTAATGCCGTGCCTTGCAGTGCCTGGTTGAGCCCCGCTTGCAAACTTAGCGCGCCCAGGAATCCGCCGGCCGCCAGCCAAAACAGCGTCGCCACGGCTGTCCAGTGAGGCGCCAGCGACATATCACTGCAGCGCAGGCTGAGCGCGCGATAGGCGTGCCCGCCAAGGATCGTGTAACAGAGGACAACCAGGGGGCTGGCGCTGACGCTAATCACAGGCGGCAAGCCCAAAGGCGCGATGCTGATTAGGCTGCCCGCTAGAAAAAGCAGAACCGCGACGATCTTGAGGCCAGCCTGCGCCCATTCCCGCTCAACGGCGCTGAAACGGGTCATCAGCCAGAAAGCCATGCTCAGCGCGGCGATGCTATAGGCGACATGCAAATGAAAGAGCTCCAGGACCCTGTCCCAAGGCGCGCTCGCGAAAAGCTTTGCCAGCGAACTCGCGCAGACCAGCAGCAAGCCCGCTTGCCAAACGCGCATGAATGCCGAAGCCGTTTTGCCGTTATAGGTCAATGCCAGCAGCGCCAGCAAGCCCAGGGCGCTTAGCGCGTCCAGGAGGCTGAGGCTGACAAAGGGGCTGGCAATCAGCGTGACGATGATCAGAGCGACCCAGGCGCGCTGAAAAACCTGCAGCCTGCGCGCGGAAAGGCTGTCAGCAGCCATTGAAAGGCCAGCCGCGACCAGCACCGTCGCCAGCGTCAGTGACAAGCAGCGCGCGCCGAAGCGTTTGACCGCCTCGGCGTCGAAATGCGGCGCCAAAGGATTCCCTGGCAGCTGAAACAGCGCCTCCAGCAAGAAACCGACGCTGGTCAGAAGTAGCAAAAGCACGATCAGGCTCAAGAACTGGTACTGGATCTTGCCGCGAAGAGACAGTCTGATCATGCGAATTATGCAGGCAGTCGATAGACCTGCGCCGATCCGTGATCGAAAATACCATCAACGGTGAATTGCAGTTGATAATTCTCTTGAACAAGGTCCAGCAATTGGCTAATGCCCGGCTCGCCAGCGGGCATCAGATCGGGGAAGACCACAACCCAGGCGGGCGATTGCCTTGCCCAGTCTTCGATTAATGCCGGCAAGACAAAATCGGGGCGGAAGTACCAGCGCCAGCCCTTGATCCAGAGCCCGGGCGGCAGCAGCCCGGTACGCGCATGCAGCTGGGGGCTGCTGTCGGTCTCGGGCAAGACGAAGAGCGTATCCTCAGTTTCGGTTTCCTGAAGCAGTTGCGCGGCCAGCTCGTCGAACTCGTCATAGCCCAAAACCGCGCCTGGTCCCAGGGCGGTCGGGATATATGTCACCGCGCCGGTCCACAACCAGCCGACGCCGATGCCCAGCGCCAGCCCGGCCAATATGATTTGCGCGGCTTGCCACTGGCGCGGATCGCGCGCTTGGGGCATAGCCCAAGCCAAGACCAAGCCGGACATCACCGCGGCGAAGGGCAGTTGCCCCATGCCGTGAATCTCGCCGAAGCGCGGATAGAGCACGCTCAGCGTTGCCAGCCATACCAGCGCCAAGAGCAGCAGGCGCCGCTTGCCTCGTCCCAGGGCGAGCAGCGCAAAGGGAAAGACCAGCAAATTGCCCAGCAGCAGCTTGCGAAATAGATCGCCATCGAGCGGCACACCGTCCATATAGCCACGCAAGTTGAAGGTCCAGTTCCAGAAGATGTAACTGTCCAGCAAACCGCCCGCCGCCAGCGCCAGCCATTGCAGCGCCGGCAGCGCCAGCGCCATCAGCGCGTAAACGACAAAGGACTTGCGGTCCTCGGCGAAAATCAACCAGAGTCCGGCCAGCGCCACAGCCAGCCAAGCCTGCTGTTTGAAGAGCGTCGCCGCGCCCATCAGCGCGCCCATCAGCGCGATATGCTTATATGTCGGATCTTCCTTCGCCTGATAATAAAAGATCAAGGCGAGCAGGACGCAGAGCGCCAGCAAGCTGTCGAAATAGAGCATGATGTTGCCGTAGACCGGCTCCCACCAAACCCAGTACAGGGCAGCCAGCGCGCCAGCCAAGGACCTGCCGCTCAGCCGCGCCGCCAGGTGATAGATCAGCAGGGTCAAGGCGACAACCAAAATAGTATTGAGTATTTTGATCAGCAGCGCCGGGTCAAGCGCGGGCAGCAGGGCTTGAGCGGCGGCGCCGAGCAGGGAACTGCCGGGGGCGTGCTGCTCCCAGATATCGCCGAAGAGCGTCTTGCCCCGGTTCATCATCCAGGGGATGGCTAACTGGCCCGAATGCGCCGCCGGCGACAGCCAAAACAGGTGGCTGCAGACCTGAAACAGAATTAGGGGGAAGAGCAGGCGGCGCGCCAAATCCAACTCCGGCATAGTGGCGGGAACTGCCCACATCCTAACAGACGGGCGGGAAATCTGTCTATGCGCGCTGTTATACAGCGGCGCGCCGAGCCTTGTCTCGGCGCCGCCTGACTTTTGCGGTCGCGAGATTTGCGCTAGAGTAAATAAGGGAGCATTGGGAAGCGATTCCGTGGGCGCATACGAAGAAAGCTATTTCGCGCAAGGCTTGCGCCTGCTGGACAGGGGGGACTACGAGGGCGCGGTCGCCATGTTCGACAGGGCGCTCAAGCTGGGCTTGGGCGATCTCGCCGAGATCCATGTCTGCCGCGGCGAGACTCTGGCTCACCTGGGCGATTGGCGCGCGGCGGAAGACAGCATAAACGCCGCTCTGCAAATGCAGCCCTACCTGGCGGCGGCTTATAATGCCCGCGGCAATATCTATCGCTCGCGGGGCAAGTTGGAGCATGCCCTCCGCGATTACAGCACGGCGATTCACATCGAGCCGGATTATGACGAAGCCTTTTACAATCGCGCGCTGGCTTATGAATCGCGGCGTCGCTATGCCGACGCCGAAGCCGATCTGAGCATGGCTTTGCGCATCAATCCCAAGTTAGGGCAAGCATACGAAGCCCGCGGACGGGCGCGGGCGAAGCAATTCAAGTTCGATCTGGCGGTTGAAGACATCAGCGCGTATTTGCAAAGCGGCGCGGCGCGGGAATTTGACAATCACAGCGAGATGCAGGGCTATCTGATTGTCCTGCGGGCGCAGCGGCTGCTTTGGGGCTTGCTTTCGCTTTGGCGGCGCGGTTAGAAAAGATAGTTGCGGATGTCATGTTGATAGGGTATTGTTCTGTCAGCAAGTTGCCAGCGAGCGTCTGTCGCAAGTTTGAGGATCAAGGCTATGAAAGCCGCGCCGCGTATCAAGAAGATGCCGCAGGAAACCGTTGAGGAAGAATGCGCTCAAGCGGAGTTTTTGGATGACATCCGAGTCAGTTTAACAGAAATGCGAGAAGGCAAAGTCTTGCCGGCCGCGGAGGCCTTGCAGCTTATAGAACTGGGCTTGGATGACGATGAGCTTGAGAGTCGTCTTTCCGAATAGTTTCACCCGGAAAGCGAATCGCCTTGCTCACAAACATCCTTCGCTAACTTCGGAACTGCGCGCATTGCATGTGGCGCTTTCTCGAGGATTAAAGCCAGGCGATCGCTTACAAGGCACCGGTGCCGAAGTATACAAGGTGCGTCTTGCGAATCCTTCTGGCCGAAGCGGGAAGCGCGGCGGTTTTCGTGTAGCCTACCATGTTGGAAATGAACAAATCACCTTGCTCGCTGTTTGTCGAAAGCCCAAATGCGACGCAGTAAGACCCCAGCAAATTCGGCGCATTCTGAGAGATCTCGCTTTGACTTAGACTTTGTGACACTAGGTCTGCGGGTCGGGCGGGATGTGCTCGCGCCAGACGCGCAAAAATTCGGCTTTTAGCAGTTCGAAGCGGCGGCGGAGAAAAGTTTCGAAAGCCTCTTGCGTTAGTTCTGACGGCAGCATATCGGCTTCACATAGTAGGAGTTTTCTCCATTTTTTCAATTCATCATGGTAATAACCCGGACCTCTTATTGAGCCGCTGCTTCGTTTTCTGTTGAGGAATTCGACATATGTCAGGTCGCCAATGTCTGTGAACTCACTATCGGAAATTAAGGCTAGATTGCCGACGGAATTGATTGGACCATTGTTTTCATAATAATAGCTGGGCGGAGAAATAAGTCGTAGAACAGGCACAATATGTTGGACATGAAATGATTCCTGTTTCGCGAGTTTATGTACCAAAATAAATCTTAAGAGCAGATACTCAGGGTAGTCATCTTTGACAAATTTATTGGCATGTTGGCGACTGCTGACATGGTCACTAAACCACAAGTTTAGAATTTGGTTCCATTCTTCTTTTGAAGCGGGAGAGTCCAAATATCTCTCGTTCTCTAGTATGTCAGCTAATCGTCTGTCACCAGATCCATGCCAGTTCGGTTGCAACACGTCGCGCAGATAATACATAGGCAGATGCTTAGCCAAAGTGTTTCGTTTCTCTTCCCACCCCTCAATTTCAGTTAGATCTTTCGTGTTATAGCGAACGCGAAATGCCGTAGCGATTTGGGAGACGATTTGCAAATCAGCATGGAAATATGGAGTCTTCTTCTGCCCAATACGCTGGGAAGACAGCAAGGGCTTTATCAGTTGATAGACAAACTCAACCGATTCCAATAAACATTGTTCTAATCTTGAAAAATCCAAGCCACGAATGTTCTCTGGCAAATTGCGAACATCTTTTTCCGCTACACTACCGCCAACGCAAGCAGACATCAGATTAAAGCCAAAAGGACTCGGCTGGTCGTTCTTTACGGGTTTGAAAAAGAGTGGATATTTTATGCTTAGTTGTTGACCCAAGCCAAATAGGTATTCAAATAGCGTGTACTCGCGCTCTAGTCGAGATTCCGCGTCAGGGGCTTCCGCGATTACATCAAGGTTGAAGCCGGCCTTTTCTAATTCTGCATATTTTTTCCAGATGGCGTCAATTATGTCCGTATTTGTTATACGATAACGGCAATCAAGCCATTCTGCTGCGTAAATCTCGTAGCGCTTTAGTTTGATACCTTCCTGGTTTAGCAACACAAACACGTTGGCAAGCGACTTAGAAGGACCCGAATAAATTGTGATAGGGATTTCAATGCCGCCAATATCTGATATGTTTTGAATCGTATTGAGAAATTGCTGCAATTGATGACTATACTCACTTTCAGGGTCTAACAGTTCTTTTCGCGCCATAAATAATTCAAAAGTTTCCTCTTCCAATTCAAGCATTTTGAGAAGCAGAACATCCGTAAGCGCGTTAATCCCCCAACCGACAGTTTCGGTAAATCCTCGACTTTCCCAGACCCATTCTAAGATACAATGGCGGATTTTTTCTTTGTTTCGCGGGGCTAGACAATTCAAATCAGAATAGAAATTTATTTCTTTGGCGACAAAGTCAATGAATTCGTCAGGTATATGCGATTTGTTGAAAGTATTATTAGGGTGGCTTGAATATTGCATTATTGTCTGAGTTCGTTGCAAACCATCAATCAGCTTGTATCGCTCTACTATCCCTGCTGTATCTGTGTCCTTGTAAACGAGGAGCGATCCAAAAGGCAATCCGCCCTTAATTGACTCAATAAGTCCTTCACGTTTCTTGCGAGTCCACACCAAGCGCCGTTGAAATTCAGGAATCGTAACTTTTTTGTTCCCACGTGGATTCGGAGAAGTCGCGTCAACAAGTTCCGCAACTGTCCAAGTATCGTATGTTGTATGCACAGGAATATTCGACATCTTATTTTCTCCCAATCACCGATCCAAAAACGCGCGACCGCGCCGCGCGTTTCACAATTCGATCATAAATATTTCGCAATGTCAAGAAATCGGGAGCGCATGGGAGTCGAACCCACCAGCGCCTGCTGCGCGCAGCCGCTCAACGGTTTTGAAGACCGGGGCATCCACCGGGACACATCCGCCCCCACTTGCGCATTATAGCAGTCCAAAGGTATCATGCCAGCGCAGACCGGCAGCCCAGCGCGAAAGGAAAAGTCCATGCCCGCTTATATGCTCGTGCAAGCCAAGGTGACCGATCCGGACCAGTACGCCCAATACACCAAGCTGACGCCCGCTATCCTGGAGAAATACGGCGGCGCCTTCGTCATCCGCGGGGGAGAGAAGCAGGTGCTCGAAGGACCGGCGGTCCCTGAGCGCATCGTGCTGCTGCGTTTCCCCGATGTCGCGGCCGCCAAGCGCATGTACAACTCCGACGAATATCAAGCGGCGATAAAGCTGCGCGAGGGCGCGGCACAGGCTTCCTTCATCGTCATGGACGGCTATGAATAAGCCAGCCGCCAGCCGCCGACTGGTCCTCTTTGATATCGACGGCACACTGCTAATCAGCCGCGGCATCGGGCGGGAGGCGAAGCGCCGCGCCATGCTCGAGTGCTTCGGCGAGGTCGGCGATCTCGACCAGCATGTCTTCGGCGGCAAGACCGATTGGCAGATCCTGGCTGACCTGCTGGCGCCTTTTGGCAAAACATCGGCCGATATCGGGCGCGAGATCGCCGCCTATCAGCAGGCGATGGCGCGCCACATGCGGGGGATCAAAGACGATTACCGCGCCGACGCGCTTCCCCATGCCCTGGAACTGGTGAGGGAGCTGCGCGATCGCGACGATGCGATTGTGGGTTTGGTCACCGGCAATACCGCCATGACTGCCGAGATCAAGCTGGAAATGGCGGGCTTCCAGCGCGATTGGTTCGCTGTGGGCGCCTTCGGCAACGAAGCCGCCGAGCGCGCGAAGCTGACGCGCCTGGCGCTGGCGCGCGCGGAGAAAATGGCGGCGGCTTCATTTGACGGCGGCGATGTCTTCGTGATTGGCGATACCGCCGCCGATATCGACGCCGCCCGCGCCATTGACGCGGTGGCGGTTGCCGTCTGCACCGGTTATACAGAGCGCGAGCGATTGCGCGCGCGCCAGCCTGATTTCCTGCTGGATGACCTGACTTCATTCATGGCTGCGGTCATGGTGTAGAATGCGGATAGACCAGGAACGGAATTACCTGAACTGGCGGAAGGCAATTTGATCGAAGCCGGATTCCGATGCAGATCCGTACCCCCAAGAAATACCAAGGCATACAGCGGCGCAAGCTAGTCAGCTGTCGGCGGCTGCTCTTTTATCTGCTGATGCTGGCTTTGATCGGCGCGGGCATTGTTGTCTTCTTGAATCGGGGGACGCTGGCGCCGATTGTGCAAGACGCGCTTCTGGATACCATTCGCGGAATGGAAGATCGCGCCGCGACCATGGCTGTGCCAGCTCCCAGTCCAACTGTCGACCCGCGCAACAAGCTGGTCGAAGCCAATAATTACTGGACGCGTGGCGCGCTAAACCAAGCGCTGGACATTTATACCGAAATCGCCGGCTCCTTGCCCAATTCGGTGGAAGTGTTCCGGCGCATCGCTGTCGCGCTGATCAACTCCGCGCAGCCCGCCGAGGCTCTGGCTTTCGCCGAGCGCGCCGTAAATGCCGACCCCTTTTCGGCCGAGGCTTGGGCAATCCGCGCCTGGGCGCTCGATTGGGCGGGCAGGGATGGCGAGGCGGTATCCAGCGCCTTGCACGCGCTGGAGTTGGATGCGCAAAACAGCCGCGCCGGGGCTTATCTGGCGGAAGCCTATTTAGAACTGGGTCAGCTGAGCCGCGCCGAAGAGCTGATAGACGAGGTCTTGGCGGATAACGCGGACAGCGCGGAAGCCTGGCGCGCGCGCGGATTGATCAGGTCGGAAGGTCGCTTCGACTATGCCGGCGCGGCGGAAGACTTCGCAGCGGCATATAGCATCGCCGAGAACATGAACCTGGTCGCGATTGACCTTGCGCGGACCGAAACTGCGCTCGGCAATCTGGACGCGGCGCTGGAAATCCTGAGCGACGTCACAGAAGCCAATCCCCGCAACACGCAGGCGCTTTATCTGTCGGGTTTGATTTATCGGAATAACCTGGGCAACCCGTCGCAAGCGCTGCGGCATCTGCAAGATTGCGTCGATTTTTCTACCGCTCACATCAGCTGCTACTATGAGCTGGGGCGCGCGCAGTTGGAATTGGAGTTCACGCAGGAAGCGGCGGAAACCCTCGCGCGAGCCATCGAATTGGGCAGCGAGAATCCGCGACACTTCTATTGGGCGGGCGAGGCTCAGCGCGTTCTCAACAACTGTACGCGCGCCATGTTCTATTTCGATCAGGGCTTGCAATTGGCTCGCGACCAAGACTTCAGCGAGTTGATTGACGCCCTCGAGTCCGTCATCCCTTTGTGCAGACAGTCTTTCCAGGTTGTCGCGACAGAGGCGGCGGAAGACGGCTAGCTAATCGAAAGCGGATTCCTTGAGCTCGAAGTAGCGCAGGCTCTCTTTCATGTCCGCAACGCGGTCCATCTCCAGCACCATGAGCGGTTTGTTGGGCAGTCGCCGCAGCGCGGGCATCAAAGCTTCATAATCGAGCGCGCCCCCCTCCCAGTCGAAGCTATAGTGCCCGTCCATGACGCCGTCATTGTTGTTCAGATGCAATTCGATGACCCAGGGCCCCAGCGTATCCAGCCAGTTGTCAAAGCTGACGCCGGCATCGGAGAAGAGAAAGGCGTGTCCCGCGTCAATGCAGGATTTGAGATGAGAATGATTCACTTCGCGCAGCAAGTTACCGATGATGGCGGGTTCGAATTCCCACATGTTTTCGATTGCGATAATCACGTCGTAGGACTTGGCGTAATCGCCCAGGGGACCCCAAAAGTCGACATTGCGCTGGTGCCAACCTTCACGATAAGAGTCGTTATGCAGCAAGCCAATGTAATTGACATGGAAGACGACCTGCCGCGCGCCTAGCTCGGAAGCGATGCGTATGACGTGCTCATAGCGCCCGTAAGACAGATCGTTGATGCGTTGGTCCGGGCTGCCGGAAGCCAGGTCCATGAAGGGTCCGTGCATGGTCAAAGGACCTGGCAGGCGCGCTAGGTCTTTTTGATAACGTTTCATCAGATCGCGCCAATTGCCATCGAGCAGCGCAGGTATCGAAAAAGCCATCAGCTCCAGACCCAACTGATATTCGCGAGCCAGCGCCAGGCAGGCGTCGAAATTGTCTAGCCCCGCGCTAAGCGATACATTGTCACGCATGCTCGATCCTGATTGCTCACTGATTGCGATAGACTGACGACCGTATTTCAAATAAATGTTACAGCGATACTAGCGCGCCTGCAAGCGGCATGGACATTCGCTTAAAATGATGTCGTCTCAAATGGCGCAATTGCAAATTGATAATCAACTACAGAGCGCGCAGAGCGCACAGATGTAAACCAAACAAAATAATGCGAAAACATCAGGACGCTGTAGGGACGGCATACCAGACTCTGTTGAAATACTTGATTTACCCCCACCCCAAACCCCTCCCCCATAAAGAGGGAGGGGCTTAACGGCTCAATACAGGTCATAAGACTCCCCTTCCCTGATGCTTCGGGGAAGGGGCCGGGGGATGGGGTAGAATTTCAACGGAGTCTGGTATGCCGCCCCTACATTGCGACCTATCGTCGAGTTTTTCGTGACAAACTTGGTTTTACATCTGTGCCTCTGCGGCAAAAGTTGATTTTGGAGCGATTGCCAGGCTTGCGGACCTTCGCAGCCTGTGAAAGGCGCGCATTCTCAATTACTATCGCCGCCTAGGAGATTTTCTCAGATGAGTTCCGAGCGCATCCTCGTTATACTGCCCGCCTTAAACGAGAGCCGCAATATCGCTCGCGTTGTCAATGGCGTCCGCGGTCAGCTGCCGGGCGCGGAGGTATTGGTGATTGACGATGGCTCTTTTGACGACACGGGAAGCGCGGCGGCTGGCGCGGGCGCGCTGGTCCTGAACATGCCCTACAATGTCGGCATCGGGGCGGCTGTCCAGGCTGGCTTTCAGTTCGCGGCGGCGCGCGACTATGACATCGTGATACGCAACGACGGCGACGGTCAGCACGCGCCGGAAGCCAACCTGGACTTGATCGAAAAGCTGCGAGCCGCAAAAGCCGATGTGGTCATCGGTTCGCGTTTCCTGGGCGCCGCCGGCGACTATGGCACGCCGTTTTTGCGCCGGCTGGGCAGCGGCATCCTGGCGCGCCTGCTCTCGCTCATCACGCGCCAGCGCGTCACCGACCCGACATCGGGCTGCGCCGCTTTCAACCGCCGCGCGATTCAACTCTTCGCCCAAGCCTATCCGCACGATTACCCGGAGCCGGAAGCGATCGTCATCGCGCATCGCGGCGGTCTGCGCCAGCTGGAAATCCCGGTCAAAATGATCCCGCGGCGGCATGGCAACTCGTCTATCACACCGCTGCGTTCGGTCTATTATATGATTAAGGTGATGCTGGCGATTCTGATCAATTTGCTGCGGCAGCCGCCTCACGTGAAGCGATAGTCTATTATTGGCGCTGTACACAGATAATCGAACGGGGAGTAGATTTGTATTTTGGGTCATTCGTCGTGTATAATCCCATCGGCAACTCTAAACTTTCGGAAAGCACATTGATAGAAAGGAAGCAAAATGCGTTTCAAGCTAATGATCGTCTTAGCTATGTTCATGCTCAGCACCCTGTTTGGTGGGGTTGGCGTGGCGCAAGACATGAATGAAGTCTCAATTCTTTACTGGCAGGCGGTTTCGATATTGAATCCGTATTTGTCGGGCGGGACAAAGGACTTCGACGCCGCGGCGCTCATCCTCGAGCCGCTAGCGAGTATCGCGCCTGATGGCACTTTGGTGCCCGACCTGGCGGAATCTATCCCCACGCTGGAAAACGGCGGCGTATCGGAAGACTTGACCACGATTACCTGGAAGCTCAAAGATGGCTTGGTCTGGTCGGATGGAACGTCAGTTACCATTGATGATTTGATCTTCACCTGGCAATACTGCACGCATCCTGATGGCGGCTGCTCGACCAAGCATTTCTACAACGACGTCGTCAGCATGGAAGACATCGGCGACAACCAGATCAAGATCACTTTCGGCGTACCCAAGCCCAATCCCTATGATCCCTTTGTCTCCCAAAACGCGCCGATATTGCAGCAAGCCCAATTCGCCGATTGCATGGGCGCCAACATGTCCGCCTGCACCGACCAAAACTTCGCGCCAATCGGCACGGGTCCCTTCATGGTGGATGAGTTCCGCCCCAACGACGTGGTCACATACGTCGCCAACCCCAACTACCGCGAAGAGGGCAAGCCGCATTTCGATCGCGTTGTCTTCAAAGGCGGCGGCGATGCCGAATCGGCCGCCCGAGCCGTATTGGAAACCGGTGAAGCGGATTACGCCTGGAACCTGCAAATTTCGCCCGCCGTGCTCAGCAGCATGGAAGCGGCCGGCAATGGCACTGTGGTTGTCGCCTTCGCGTCTTCGGTCGAGCGCCTCATGCTGAATCAAGCCGATGTCAGCCCGGACAATCCCAATCGTTCGATTGTCATGGGTGGCGACAATCCGCATCCCTTCCTGACCATCCCCGAGGTGGCCGACGCCATGTCGCTGGCGATTGACCGCGATATTATCGCCGGGCAGCTTTATGGCGCAGGCGGACAAAAAGCCTGCAATATCGTCAATGGTCCGCCCGTCAACGTATCGGAGACCTATCTGGGCTGCTCGCAGGACATCGCCGGCGCAAACGCGATCCTTGATGAAGCCGGCATCATCGACAACGACGGCGATGGCATCCGCGAAGCCAACGGTGTGCCTTTGCGCGTCCAGTACCAGACCTCGACCAACGCCGTGCGCCAGAACACGCAGGCGCTGATCAAGCAATGGTGGAGCGAAATCGGCATCGACACCGAGCTGCGCAACATTGACGCGGCTGTCTTCTTTGGCGGCGACCCCGCCAGCCCCGATACCTATCAGAAGTTCTACAGCGACGTGCAGATGTTCACCAGCGGCACCAGCGGTCCCGATGCCGAGACCTTCATGGTGCGTTGGATTTGTAACGCGGACCCCAACCCAGATAACGGCTGGCTGGGGCGCAATGTGCCACGGCACTGCAACCCTGAATATGATGCGCTGTACGAGCAATTGACGCAGACGGGCGGCGTGGAAGCCCGCGCCGAGATCGTCAAGCAGATGAACGACCTGCTGATTGAAAGCGGCGCGCTTATTCCGCTGGTCTTCCGTGGCAGTGTTTCCGCCCACAGCAATTCGCTGGCTGGCGTTGACATGAACGGCTGGGATTCGGAAATGTGGAACGTCCAGGATTGGCATCGCGCCGATATGTAATCGGCCGTGACAGCCAAGATCGCTTTAGGGGCGCGCGTCAGCGCGCCTCATTTGTTTAGCTCGTTCTTTGGCTACGCGGCTAAAAGCAATTCGGATTTGCTTAAACGCTGGTTTTATCGGTATAATCACCCTGCTGTGCTTTATGTAACGTGTTCAATCTATATGTGAGGAGACTATGAAAACCAAGCTCACCCTCTTGTTAATCGTTGTTATGGCGCTGTCGACCTTCGGCGGCTTGTCCATAGCCCAAAGCGAAGACACCGTGAATATCCTGTTTTGGCAGGCGGCGTCTCACCTCAATCCCTATCTCGGCAACGGGACCAAAGAATTCGAAGCGGCGGCGCTGGTGCTGGAACCGCTGGCGCGCTATGACCCGGATGGCGTCATGGTGCCCTGGCTGGTGGACGAGATTCCGACCGTCGCCAACGGCGGGGTAGCGGAAGACCTGACTTCCATCACCTGGCAGCTGAGCGAAGGCATCACCTGGTCGGACGGCAGTCCCTTGACCGCGCATGACGTCGTTTTCAGCGGCGAATTCTGCATGAACCCGGATACGGGCTGTACCGTGCTTTCGCAATTCGCCAATGTGGAATCCATCGAAGCGCTGGATGATCTGACGGTCAGGATCAATTTCGATTCGCCTAAGCCCTTCCCTTACGGCGCATTCGTCGGCTACTTCACCCCCATCATCCAGAAGGCGCAGTTTGGGGATTGCATGGGCGCGGCCGCGCTCGGCTGCAACGAGCAGAACTTCGCCCCCATCGGCACGGGTCCCTTCGTTGTGGAAGACTTCCGCACCAACGATGTCGTCACCTACACCGCCAACCCCAACTACCGCGTAGCGGGTCAGCCGGCCTTCTCCCGCGCGGTCTTCAAGGGCGGCGGCGATGCGGAATCCGCGGCGCGCGCTGTGCTGGAAACCGGTGAAGCCGATTATGCCTGGAACTTGCAGATTTCGCCCCAGGTTTTGAACGCGATGGAAGCGGCCGGTCAAGGCACGGTCGTCGTCGCTTTCGCCACCAATGTCGAGCGCCTGATCATGAACCACACCAACCCGGATCCCATGTTGGACTCCAATACTCGCTCGGTCTGGATGGCGGATGGCAGCAATGGTCATCCCTTCTTGCAAGTGTCGGCAGTCTGGCAAGCCATGTCCAAAGCGATTGATCGCGACGTGATTGCCAGCCAGCTCTATGGCGCCGGCGGCGTCGCCACTTGCAACGTCTTGCCCGGTCCGCCCATCTACGCCTCGGCAAATAACGATGACTGCCTCGCGCAAGATGTTGAGGCCGCCAACGCCATGCTGGATGAGGCTGGCATCATGGATAGCGACGGCGACGGCGTCCGCGAATACAACGGCGTTCCGCTGCAGGTCTCTTACCAGACCTCGACCAATGCTGTGCGCCAGAATACGCAGGCTTTGATCAAGCAATGGTGGTCGGAAATCGGCGTCGAGACCGAGCTGCGCAACATCGACGCGGCTGTCTTCTTCGGCGGCGATATCGCCAGCCCGGATACCTACTCGAAGTTCTATACCGACATCGAGATGTACACCAACGGTTCCAACGGCACCGATCCCGAAGCCTATATGGGCAACTGGCGCACCTCGGAAATCGCGCATCCCGACAACAGTTGGAATGGCTCGAACATCCCGCGCTGGTACAATGAAGACTATGATGACTTGCTCGCCCAAATGGCTCAGACGGCCGTCTTGGAAGAGCGCGCTGCGCTGGCGATCCAGATGAATGATATGCTGGTGCAGAACGGCGTGATGATCCCGCTGGTCTATCGCGGCAGCGTTTCGGCGCACCACAACAGCGTCAGCGGCGTTGACATGAATGCCTGGGATTCCGAACTTTGGAATATCGCCGACTGGACGCGCATGTAAGCGCGACCCTGCGGAAATAATTTGTATGGGCGACTCAGCGAGTCGCCCATACAAGTCCCGTTTTCCGGGAATTGATGGTTTCAAATTAAAGGGGCAATCCCATGGGAAAATATGTTGTTCGACGCCTCTTGACCGCCATACCGACGATACTCGTCATCAGTTTTATTATTTTTGCCATTCTTGAATTATCCCCCAGCGACCCGACGGGCAATCTGCCCTTGACCATCCCGCCAGAGGTGCGGGCGAAAATCCGCGAAGCATTAGGCGCGGACGACCCCTTCGCCGTCAAGTATGTCAAATGGCTGCAGCAATTCTTCATCGCCGAGCCGCTGAATCTCATCGAGTCCACCTTGGGCGTCACGTTCCCCGGCTCGGAAGATCGCGTCCGCGTCATCTCTTGGGCGACGCGCGGACCGGTCATTGACATCGTCGCCGAACGATTGCCGCAGACGCTCTGGGTGGTCGGCTCATCGTACATTCTAGGCGTGCTCATCGCCGTGCCAGTTGGCGTATTTTCCGCTTACAAACAGTATTCCATCTTTGACCAGGTGGGCACTTTCCTGATGATGATTGGCTTTTCTGTGCCGACATTCTTCACCGGCTTGATGTTCATCATCATTTTCAGCGTCAATTTGAAGTGGTTCCCGTCGGTGTATGACACCACCCTTGTGGTGAATGACATGGCGTCGCTGCAAAAGCAGTTGAACCAGATGTTCATGCCAGTGACCGTGCTGACCCTCTATTTCACCGCCCAGCTCAGCCGCTATACACGGGCGTCGACTCTGGACAATTTGCAGCAAGATTATATCCGCACCGCTCGCTCCAAAGGCTTGACCGAGCGCGTGGTGGTGATGCGCCATGCTGTGCGCAACAGTTTGATCCCCGTGGTCACGCTCATCGCGCTGGGCATCCCCGGCATCTTCGCCGGCGCCATCATCACCGAGCAGATCTTCCGCGTCAACGGCATCGGCCAGTATTTGATTATCGCCATTCAAGGCGGCGATTTGCCCACTGTGCAAACCGTGACCTTCATCTTCGCGGTGCTGGTGGTGCTTTTCAACATTGTCGCGGACGTCTTGTACGGGGTTCTCGATCCCCGTGTAACTTATACCTAGATTCATATTGATTGGCTGAAACGATGACTGCAATGGCAAAGGCGAAACCCAAGCACATAGAAGAGCCAGAGTTGCAAGCGCGCACATTCGCCGGTGACGCCTGGCGGCAGTTCCGCAAGCACAAACTGGCGATGGTCGCCGTCGTGGTCCTCTTGGTGATCATCGCCGGCGTTTTTGCGGGTCCATTCTTTTGGTCGCTGGATCCCACTTATATTGATATTGTCGCCGCCTATCAAATATCCTCGCCGGAGCACCCCTGGGGCACGGACAGCCTTGGTCGCGATACTTTGGCGCGCTGCCTGCAAGGCGGGCGCGTCTCCCTGGCGATCGGCGTTTCGGCCATGGCTGTAGCGATTAGTATCGGCACCATCGTGGGGCTGGCTTCCGGTTACTTCCAGCGCCTTGATAATCTGCTGATGCGTATGACCGATATCTTCATCGCCCTGCCGCAGTTGCCGCTGCTGCTGGTGTTGATGATGCTCTTCCGAGAACCGCTGAAAGCGTCCTTCGGTCCCGAGGGCGGCGTCTTCATCTTGATGGTGGTGGTCATCGGCGGTTTGCAGTGGATGCCCACGGCGCGGCTGGTGCGCGGCGAGGTGCTGACCGTGAAGTCGCGCGAATTCATCACCGCCGCCAACGCTTTAGGCTCGCAAGACGGTCGTATTCTGCGCTGGCATATCTTGCCCAACGTGATGAGCCCGGTCATCGTGGCGGCGACCTTCAGCATCGCCAGCGCCATCATCACCGAATCAGCGCTGTCCTTCCTCGGCCTGGGCTTCCCGCCCGATTTCCCCACCTGGGGGCGCCTGCTTTTTGATGGCAAGGATTATCTGACGATCACCTGGACGTTGGTATTCTGGCCCGGCATGTTGATCTCGATGACCGTGCTCTGCGTGAACTTCATCGGCGACGGCTTGCGCGACGCGCTGGACCCGCGCTTGAGGAAATAGACCAGTCCAAGCAAGGCGGATTCGAGGGCGGGCGAGTCGACCCGCTCTTTTTGCGTCGCGGTCATGGCTTGATATAATGCCGTTTGCGTCATGCAAGCGCCCGACTTGTTCTAGCGAGACCTTGCCCATGCCCTATATCAAACAAATTCCCATCGACCGCGCCAGTGGCTTGGTCAAACGAGAACTGGAAAAGGCCGTCAAGCGCGCGGGCCGCGTCTGGAATATCGTGGCTATCATGTCGCTGAACGGCCGCATCATGAAAGCCTCAATGGAGATGTACGGCGCGACCATGTTCGCCGAATCGCCCCTGTCGCGGCAACAGCGCGAGATGCTGGCGGTGGTCGTCAGCGCAGCCAACGGCTGCGACTACTGAATTCAGTCGCACGCGCATGACCTCCGTGCCGAGGTCGAGGGATTCGGGAGCGCAGCCGAAACGGATGACTTCGTACATGCCATCGCGCGCGATTGGCGCACGGCGCGGCTGAACCCGGTCGATAGCGCGCTCTGCGCCTATGCGGAAAAATTGACATGCCAGCCAAGCGAGATGACAGCGGCGGACGTGGCGGCGCTGCGCCAAGCCGGTTTGGACGATGTCGCCATTCACGACGCCACGCAAGTGATCGCTTATTTCAACTACATCAACCGTGTTGCCGACGCCCTCGGCGTCGAACCGGAAGACTTCATCCAACCCTGGGGCTCCGCTAAACCTGATATGACATAAGCGCAATTTCGCTAGACCGCCGCGCTATTCATAACTGAGCGCGCGGATTGCAGGCTGACGACGCTTCGCGCAAGAATCAGAGTGTTTTGTCACTTCATCTCGACTATGATGTCATCATCAGCGCCGAGCAGGGGAGGGCGGAAGATGAAAGGCAAGCGAGACAGGGCAAATGAGGCGGATTTGGTGACGCGGGTCTGCGCCTATTTGCAAGAGACGCATCCGCAATCCGCGCGACTGCAAGATTTGGGGGAGCAGTTCCACATCAGCCCTTACCATCTGCAGCGGCTCTTCAAAGCGGCGACCGGCGTATCGCCCCGCGAGTTCGCCGCCAGCCTGCGGCTGGAAGATTTCAAAACGCGGGTGCAAGGGGGCGAACGCATAACCGATGCCATTTATTCGGTTGGCTACAGTTCTTCCAGCCGGCTTTATGAAAACAGCGACGAAAAACTCGGCATGGCGCCTTCCGCCTACCGCAAGCGCGGGCAGGGCATGACCATTTTCTTCAGCGTGACGCCCTGCCCCTTGGGTCAGTTGCTGGTCGCCGTGACCGAGCGCGGCATCTGCAAGCTCAGTTTGGGCGATCAACCCGAGGAGCTGCTCGCCGACCTGGCGCATGAATTCGCGCGCGCCGAGCGCCTTCGCGATGACGAAGGCGTCGGTTACTGGGTGGGGAAGATCATCGTCTATCTCGAAGGCTGGCAGCCGCATCTCGACCTGCCGCTCGACCTGCGGGCGACCGCCTTTCAATTGAAAGTCTGGCGGCAGCTGCAAGCGATCCCCGTCGGCGAAACCCGCGCATATAGCGATATCGCCGCCGCCATCGGTCAGCCGACGGCAAGCCGGGCGGTTGCCAATGCCTGCGCCGGCAATCCGGTGGCGCTGGTCATCCCCTGCCATCGCATTATTCGCAAGGACAAAGGGCTGGGCGGCTATCGCTGGGGCATTGAACGCAAGCGAGCGCTGCTGGAAGGCGAAAGACGCTATGTGGAATCAGCGTGCCAGAAACCGGAGACATCGGCACGAGAGCGTTCTTTGAACCACCCTGCGAAGCTGTTTTGATTAGCTTGCGCCCAACAGCGAATTTGTTTTAACATTGCTACTATAAGCTGAGTAAAAGGCTGTCCGCATGTCTATCCGAAATCTTCATGTGCTTATTCTCGTCAGCGTTGCCTATGTCGCCGCGCAGATGGTCGCCGATATTTCCGGCTTGCGCAACTTGATGTTATTTGGCTATGCGACCACCGCCTTTTCCATCGTCTATCCGCTGACCTTCACTTTGCGCGATATGGCGCACAAACTAGCGGGACCCCACGTAGCGCGGACATTGATTCTCGCCGCTGCCGTTATCTACCTGGTCGCGCAAGCCTTTTTCGCCATCATCTCCAGCCTGTCGCCGGCCATGACCGAAGAGGAGCGCGTCACCCTGGGCGCGCTGATTTCTCCCGAATGGCGTATCCTGATGGCGGCTGTCGTCGCTTCTGTCGTCTCGCAGCTGGTCGATACCGAAATCTATACGCGCTGGGTGGAGCGCTTCGGCGGCGCAAATCAGTGGGGTCGCGTCCTCGTCAGCAATATGGTTAGCATCCCGCTCGATCGCATGCTCTTCTTGCTACTGGCTTTCATCGGCACGATGTCGACCGACGGTCTGGTCGAAGCCTTCATCGGCACGACCATCGTCCGGCTGGTCTTCGGCATCTTATCAATACCGGGCATCTACCTGGTCGAGGAACATTCCCAGGACTGGATCCATATTGCGGAGATTCGGCATAGCGATCCGCCTTCATTCGCGCGGAGGAAATGAGACCCTGAACGCGGCTCAGCAGGCGGCTCAAATCCGCATCTCCGAAACAGCGCGCATAAGCGCCTTTACGCGCCTCTTCAATAGATTTGCCCGCAATTTCACTTAGCCGCGCCATCGTAAACCGCTATATCACAACCTAGAAAATTACGATTTGTCAGATGACATGCCGCCATCACCGAGAAAGAACCGGCCGCAGGATCAATTACCAAGTCATTTTCCGCGGTTGTTGCCTCTATGAGCTTCGCTTGCAGCTGAACAGGCTTATTGTGCGGGTGTGATTTCTTTATCTTCTCTCTCCAAACATCCGGGATATTTCGGACCGTCCACACGCCTTTGGCTCTTCGAGGTTCTTTCTGAAGTATGACACAGAATTCTGTTTGGTGTCTCGTGCGATATCCTAATCCCATTCGCCCTTTGTCCCATGTCAACATGTCAACGACGCTAAGCGACGTACCCTCGATCCAATTGCGGAAATCCGTACAAAGATGAAACTTATCCATCCACAGAAACAGGTGGCCCGATGGAATCAAGACCCGCCCTATCTCCTTTGTGAACTTCATGATGACTTCCTCAGACATTTGTGGAAGTTTCACGCGAACATTGTTACGGCTAGTATCTTCATTCCCATATTTCATCTTGTCATAAACCCCACGAAACTGCGGGTCAAAAAATGCGGTGGCTATAGAGTCGCTCTCAAGTAATTTCAATAGTTCCAGCCCGTCCATTTTTATGCGTTCGTTGAGGGGCAAGCTGGATGGTAATGTAATTTGAGGACATTCCAGAGCGCGCACGTTCGAGAATACGCCGTTAGTCTTTTGTTCAAAGCCAAATCCCAGTTGCGCCGCCATGATATTCGCCTTTGCCAACTCCCGCGTATGACAGAAATATACCGCAAATCATGTATTTGAAAACGAGGGGGAGGACGCGCGAATTGCCCATTTCTCCTTCGGCAGCGTTTGAAGCCCAGTTAGCATTCTAGCGCCGCAGGAAATCATGCCCGCCACCAGCTGAGCGAATCGGCATCCGGCTCGCCCAAGCGCAGCCGCGTCAATTCACCCGTCTCCACATCGACCCGCATTATGCGCGAGACCCCGTCCACCGAGCGCGCGAAAGTCACGGCGCGGCCGTCGGGCGTCCACTTGGGCAAGCTGTCGTAGCGATATTCCACCACCAACGGGCTTACCTGCCTCGTCTCCAGTGAATAGAGATATATCGCAGAAGCGCCATCGCGCCGCGAGGCGAAGGCGATTGTTTTCCCATCGGGCGACCAATCGGGCGAGTTGTCGGGGTTGGGATGCGTCGTCAGCTGTGTCACAGCTGCGCTGGGCAGGTGGTAAGTATAGATATTCCAGCCGCCGCCACGGTTGGAGCTGAAGGCGAGCCACTGCCCATCCGGCGACCAGGCGGGTTGTCTTTCGCTGGCTTCCGAGGCGGTGATGCGGCGCAAGTCGCTCCCGTCCGGGCGGATGACATAGATGTTGTTGTCGCCCGCCTGGTTGCTGTGGAAGGCGATCCACTGTCCGTCGGGCGACCAGGCGGGTGATTCGGCGATGGCCTCCGATCCCGTCAGCCGGCGCGAACCCGCGCTGGCGATATCGTAGACCATGATATCGCTGCCATAGGGCAGCAATTGTGTCAGCGCCAGGCGCTTTCCATCGGGCGAAATCGCCGGCTCGACATAATCGTAATGGTCCAGGCGCAGTTTAAGATTGTGGCTTAGATCGTGAACGATGATCTCTGGCAAGCCATCTGGAAGTGACATATAGACGACCATCGCCGAGGGGAAGAGCGCTGCCAGCAAAAAGCGCAGCGCGATCAAAGCGCCGAGCATCAGGCTCAATATGATTGTCAGGAAGAAAAAACTGCGGCGCATGGCATTCTATACGGCGACTGCTGGATAGAGCCGCTGCGAAAGCTGTGCCTGGATCTGTTCGGCGGCGATGGCGGCTTCCAAGCCCATGTTATAAAAGGCGCCGCGCCCTTTGTAGAATACGCCAACCAGATAGAGCCCCGGATGGTCCGCGATCTGCCGGCCGTTGGGATGCTCGCTGACATCGCGCAGGGGCCAGCCGCGGACGCCGTTTGGTCCGATATCCCAGTCGCAGCCCGTTTCCGGGTAATAGGTCTCGCGGCTGAATTGCATGTCGATATCAAGATACTGATGCAGCACCGGGAAGAAGCCGGTGGCCATAATCACGGTGTCGAGCTCGAGATAGCAGCCATCCGCCAATTCCGCGCCTCTGGCGTCAAAGCGAATCGGATGGCGCACAGGTTTGACCTGCCCTTCGCGCAGGGCGTTGAGCAGCTCCGGTCCGCGATAGCCGACGGCGCTGCCGGTATTGGGCGGCGCCGCCCAGACGCCGAAATCCTCGTGATTGTACTTGATGGCGCCGGTATGGCTTTGCAGCCAGACGCAGAGCGACTCTGGCAGATTTTCGCCGAGCAGCATCCAGGCATGTCGCGGTACGCCGTAGGGGTAGCGCGGGCGCAGGTCGACGCCGCTGCGGATCGCCAGATAGACAAAGCCCTCGGCTGCTTCCGAGCCCGCGGCCACGGCGATATCGGTCCCGCTGGGTCCATTGCCCACCACCATCGTTCGCTGGTCCCGCACTTGTTCGGGATGACGAAAATCGCGCGAGTGCAAAATCTCGCCCTGGAAGCGCGCCAGGCCGGCGATATCCGGCAAGATCGGATTGTTGAAGACGCCCGTCGCCGGAATCACCGCGCGGTAGCAATCGCTGCCTTCGCTGCTTTCCACTTGCCACAAGCCGTCGTCGCGCGGCCTCACGCGCTCAACCTTGATACCGTATTCGATGTTGAAATCCTGTTCCCCCACCCAACTGACCAGATGCTGATGGTACTGCTCGGCGGTGGGGAAGATGCCCCAACTCAAGGGAAACTTGCGCCCGGGCAAATGGCTGAAAAAGCGCGAGGTATTCAAGCGCAGCGAGGGATAGAGGCTGCTCCAGGTGGGCGCCAATTGGTAGGCGCCTTCGATGATGCGGTACTCGATGCCGGCGCGCTCCAGGGCATAGGCGGCGTTGATGCCGGCGGGTCCCGCCCCGATGATCAGCACGTCTGCCCGCGGCATTATGCCCCCAGCGTTCGCGGCAGCGCGGTCGCGGTCCCGCGCGCATAGTTGTACAGTCGCGTGGGCGCAGCCTCCAACGTCGCCGCGAAGTTGAGCGCGTCCTCCGTGCTGCGCGGCTGCGCGTATTCCAGCGTCTCGCGAATCAAGCCATCGATCCACAGCGACTGAAATGTCGCTTCTTCGTTGTATTCCGCTACGGGAAAAGCCACCAGCCCGGACAACATGCCGATGATCGCCAAGCTGAACATCAGCAGCGCGATTGCGCCGATGACCAGCAAGGCGCGCCGATTCGCTTGCCGGGCTTCCCTGTTTGTCATAGTCAATTGCGCGAGGCGCCGCAGCAAACTGTCGCGCTGGTAAGCGGCGCTGAAGTTGAGCGGTTTTTCGTATGCCAGCGCTTCCGGCAGGGCTACATTTTCCGCCAATATGGGCAGCAGTTGCGCGCCGTTTTGACGGGCGCGCGCGATTTCCGCAGCGACAACCGGGTCCTGATTGGATGCCGCCGAGACCAATACGATCAGCAGCGGCGGCGGGCTTTCAAACGCGCCTGACAAATCGTCGCGGATCCGCTCTGCGAGATCCTTTTGCTCAGCTGCATAGGTGATATGAATCATAGCTGCGGGCAATCCCCCGGCATTGTGAAAAATGGTACAAGCAATTGTGGCATAAGTAGGCGAACCTTCCTAGACTGGCATGATGGGCAGCCGCTTCGCATCTTGGAATCCTGACGCGCCTGGGGCTTAGCCCGCGGGTGGGGCTAGCCAGCGCTCGATATCGAGCGCTTGCGCCTCTGCCAGCGCGGCGGGGTCGCCAATTGGCAGCCAGAAGGGAGAATCGATCACATTGACCCTGTGATCTTGCGCCGCCAGACCGACGTAATCGCTGATTTCGTATTCGCCGCGGCCCGAGATTGGCAAGTCATAATCGAAGACCCGAGCCTGGAACTTGTATGCGCCGATGCTGCAAGGGACCGGCGCCTGATAACGGCTGCGCGGCGGTTTCTCGTCAATGCGCAGGAAGCGCCCAGCGCCGTCTTGGACGAGCACGCCGTATTTGTCGAAATCATCCCGCAACATGGACAGGACGCCGTATTCCTGGCTCGCCAGCCGGCCCAGCGCCGCGCGGCTGTACAGGTCGTCGCCGTTGATGACGAGAAAGCCGTCGCTGCGCAGGCTTTTTTGGCAAGCTTGCAGGGCGTGCCCTGTGCCCATAGGCGCGGGCAGCTGTTCGACGAGGGTGTAGGCTGGGATCAGGTTCTGCCCCGACATGAAGCGCTCAATCTGCTCCTTCAGGTAGCTGACGACAACCAGCACATGATCGACGATGCCTTGCAGGCTCAGCAGGGACCAAGCCAGGATTGGCTGTCCTTGCAGCTCCAGCAGTGGTTTCGGTCTGTCTAGGGTGAGGGGGCGCATGCGGGCGCCCTTGCCCCCGGCCAGGATGACGCCGTCCATCAGCGCCGCCCGCGCTCAGCGCAGGTCATCGTAATAGGCGATGTCGCTTTCGTCTTCGTCATCCGTTTCGCCCTCGCGAAAAGAGGGGATGATATCGCCGTCATCGCCATAGAGATCCTGATAATGATCGATATCATCGTCGTCCAGGTCATAGCCCTCGTCTTCGATATCGTCGTCGTCCAGGTCGTGATCAGCGTAGTTATCCAGCAGGTCCTCCAGAAGATCCTCCTCTTCCACCAGGTCTTCTTCGATCGTCCCGATTGTCTCAATGGCGTCGGCATCGTCGAGACCTTCCAAGGAGACCAGCTCCGGTTCTTCCAGGGTATTCAACATTGACAAAGGGGGCTGAATCGCCTCGGGCAGTTCGAGGGGCGCGTCTTCCGCTGCCATGGCGTCCAGGGCAGCCAATTCGGCCGCGGAAGGCTCTTCAATATCCTCCAGATCCGCCTGCGAACCCTTCATCATCAAGCCCATTAGCGAAGACATGATGGACTCCTCTTCGGCGCGCTTGTCCGGCAGGTCGGCGTCGGATTCTTCCAGGGTATTCAACATTGACAAAGGGGGCTGAATCGCCTCGGGCAGTTCGAGGGGCGCGTCTTCCGCTGCCATTGCTTCCAAGGCGGCCAATTCGGCCGCGGAAGGCTCTTCAATATCCTCCAGATCCGCCAGTGGACCCTTCATCATCAAGCCCATTAGCGAAGACATGACGGACCCCTCTTCGGCGCGTTTTTCTGGCAAGTCTTTATTTTGGCGAACGTCGCGACCGGCTGACATGGCAGCGCCTCCACTAGGTTCAATCGCTCTGGCTTTGTCGTGGTCATCGGCAAGCCAGCAATGGTAGTTGCTCGGTGTGCCAGCGTCAAGTTTAACCCTCTTTCACTATAGCGCAAAAGTATGAATGAAGCCGCAAATCGTCGGTTAGCTCCGGGTGAAATGAGGTCGCCAGCAAGTGCTTTTGCCGCACCGCGACAATGGAGCCGTCATCCAGACGGGAAAGCACATGCACCTGCGCTGCTACGGCGGTGACGATGGGCGCGCGGATGAAGACGGCATGGAAGCGCTCGACGCCTAAACCTTGAATGAGCAAGTCGGTTTCGAAGCTGTCGATTTGCCGGCCGAAGGCGTTGCGATTGACTTGAATATCCATGGCAGCCAGGATCGGTTGTTCTTCGATGCCAATATCCTTCGCCAGGAAGATCATACCAGCGCAGGTGCCCCAGGTGGCTTTGCTGGCGGCAAAATCTCGCAGGGGTTTAACCAAGCCATAACTCGCGGCCAGCTTGCCGATGGTCGTGCTTTCGCCGCCCGGTATGATCAAGCCGTGCAAGTCCTCAAGATGTTGGGGCAGCCGCACTTCGACCGCGTCAACACCAAGTTGTCGCAGCATCTTGACATGCTCAATGAAAGCGCCTTGCAGCGCCAATACGCCGATTTTCACGGTTCTTCCCGCAGGGTTGCATTTCTGTGGATAGTGTCCGCTATTGTGAAAGGCTTCCGCGCATGACGCAAGGGACTATTCAGTCCAATCGCTCCACGCGGATGAGGCGCGCCAGACTGTCGCCGATGATGCGAAACTCGCGATCGAGCCGCAGTTGCATGGGTCCGTCGAAAGGCGCGACATGGATGACCTCGCAGACTTGGTCCGGCGCCAAGCCCAGCGCCTCGATATATTGCAGGCGGTCGAATTCGCGCGTGATCACACGGCTGATGCGGACGCGGCTGCCGGCGCCCACTCCAGAGAGGAATTCGTCTGTGGCGGGCGGGATGCGTCCTTCGACATCGGGGATCGGCTCGCCATGCGGGCAGACGGCGGGCTTGCCCGCCATCTCGTACATGCGCTGGGTGACCGCCTCGCTGAGACCCCTGCTTAGACGCTGCGCCTCGTCATAGACGCGCAGCCAGCTCATATCCATGATTTTGACCAGGAAAGCTTCGGCGATGCGCTGGTAGCGGATGTGCTTCAGCGCCACGATTTTGCCCTTTTCTGTGATGGCGATGCCCTGATAAGGTTCGTGATGCAGCATCCCCAATGCAGCGAGTTTGTTGACCATGCGGTTGACCGCAGGCGGACTAACATCAAGCAGATCGGTGAGTTGAGATGTGCTGGTGAAAGTGACGCTCTCCGGCTGTCGGTCGACCAGGCGATAGATTTCGGCCATGTAAGACCGCATCTTGTAGCTCAAGTCGTCGGATTTAGCTTGGCGCGCGGAATGGCGGGCGGACATCGCTATGCTACAAGCCGTGCTCAAGGCGCGTTATCAAGCGCTCGGGCAAGTTGTGGTCATACATGCGGCGTTGCACCGCGCGTATGTCGTAGGCGACGCGCCGATGCTCGAAGATGCCGTCAGTCATATCGAGAATGCCATAGGCGGCGGCTGGGTTTTGGTCGCGCGGCTGCCCGATGCTGCCGGGATTGATGATCTGTCGCCGACCGTTGAGGGCAAGGGGTTCGTTATAATGCGGCGCGGCGGATTCGGCATTGCCGTCTTCCGCTGCCATGGTATAGATCACCGGCTGATGCGTATGCCCGACAAAGCAATAGGGCGTTTCGAAATGCGGGAAGTTCAAGGCGGCGATCATCGGCTCCAGAATATACTCCCAAATCGGCTCGCGCGGGCTGGCGTGCACCAACGTATATTCGCCGATGACAAATGTCACGGGCAGCGCTTCCAACCAGCGCGTGTTTTCATCGGTCAGCGTTTCCCGCGTCCATTGAACCGCGTGGCGGGCGTCGGGGTTGAAAGTGCGCACGTCCAGGCGTTCCAGCGCAGCCCAATCGTGATTGCCGGCCAAGCAAAGCTGCGGCAAGGTCTTCAGCCGGTCGACGCATTCGTTGGGGTCGGGCCCATAACCGACGACATCGCCCAAACACCAGACGAAATCCCACTCGCCTTCACAATCAGTCAAAACTGTTTCGAAAGCGGTATAGTTGGCGTGAATATCAGAGATGATCAGAATGCGCATGGCTACCCTTCTTGACAGAAATTATAATCGCCATATTACCATGCTTTGCTTGGCTGCGCACCTGACGGCTATGCGTCGATTAGCGTCCGCCTTGCCCTCTGCTTCCGCAGTCTTGAGAACGCCGCGTCTTATGGCGAAACTGATTTGTATACAGTTTCGGAAAGGACACTTAGACGACTGATGACCGAACATTTTCTTGATGACAGCGTGACGCAGCCCTTTTGGGACAACTCCGTGAGGCCGCGCCTGGAGATCGATAGCGGCGATGTTGTGGTTTTCGATTGCGCGGAGCCTTGCGGGCAGGTGAGGCCGGACTGGACCGTCGCCGAATATGAGGCGCTTGATCGCGGCAAGGTACATGCGCTAAATGGATCGGTCTGGATCAAGGGCGCCCAACCCGGCGACGCCTTGGAAATCGACATTCTTGATATGCGGCATAAGGGCTGGGGATGGTCCGCCCATCGCGCCGGCGCCGGTTTGCTGCCGGAAGATTTTGCATACAGCTATCTGCATCACTGGAGGATCGAGGGCGAGACCTGCTACTCTAGCGAGCTCAATCATATCAGCCTGCCCTTCGAGCCGCATCCCGGCGTCGTGGGCGTGGCCCCGCGTGAAACGGGGCGCTTCATCACCGCGCCGCCGCGCGCTAACGGCGGCAACCTTGATGTGCGCGATATGGTGATTGGCTCGACAATCTGGATGCCGGTCCTGGTTGAGGGCGCGCTCTTCGCCACGGGCGACTGTCATGCCGCGCAGGGGCAGGGCGAGGTCTGCGTGACTGGCATTGAAGCGCCGATGACGATGACCATGCGTATCAAACTCCGCAAGGATCTGCGCCTGGAAGAGACGCAGTTGCGCCGCCCCAGCCCCATGAGCAAGCTTGACAGCCGCGGCTATCACATCACAACCGCGCATGGACCCGATTTGATGACGAACGCCAAAAAAGCCGTGCGCTACATGATCGACTGGCTCTGCCGCAACCATCAGATGAATCGCAGCCAGGCTTATATCCTCTGCAGCGTCGCCGGCGACCTGAAGATCAGCGAGATTGTCGACGCGCCCAATTGGGTAGTGTCCTTTCATATACCCCTGGCTCTGTTTAGCGAATAGGCTCGACTTTTCATCGTCAATGACGGAGCAGCAGTCTAAGTGCCTATCTTTGATATGCTAATGTTTCTTTAACCACATCAGCGCGTAAATGGGTCTGCTCAAGAGCCAGAGCAGCAGCATTTTAGGGGTTCCATGCTGCTTGCGACAGAAGATCAGGAGATCGCGGAAGAAGATGCCGGTCGCAAACCAACTGCGCGTGGACGATTTTTCGTGATGCTTGATGCGAGCGGCTGACAAGAAAAATGCGCGCTTCTGATGTTGGCAGGCGAGCATGTCTTCCGGGAAGTACAGCAGCAGGTCGTCGTCCAGCCACAGGTCGTCGCGCCGCATCATGGTGCAGGAGCCCGGCATGACTTTGACTTCCCGGTCGCTCTGACGATCCCAATCTCCGTAGTAGATTTCAGCGTGGAGGCGGCGTCTGGCGGTCGGCAGCAATTTGCCCAAGACGCTGTAGTCAAGCAGCAAGCTGAGGTATGTCGGTATCTCGGAGCCGGTGCGCTGGATCTCGCCATCCGGCGAGCGCAGTTGCGCGGTTACGCCGGCGTAGCCCGGGTTGTCCAGCAAGAAGCGATGCAAAAGCGCCAGCGCGTCCGGCGCGACTTCGGTATCGGGATTGAGCAGCAGGACAACATCGGCTCTCGCGCGTTTGATGCCGATATTGTTGCCCCCGCAATACCAGGTATTGACCGCCTGCTCCAGCAAGACGACTTCCGGGAAAGCCTGACGGACCATGTCCGCGCTGCCGTCAGCGGAAGCATTGTCGACGACGATGACCTCGAGCCGCAAGCCGACGCTCGCGCGCAGCGATTGCAAGCAGTCCCGCAGCAGCTCGCGCGTGTTGTAGCTGACAATCACCACTGACAAGTCAAACATGTTCACATAATACCCCGCTCCATCGCGCGGCGTTAATTTTGAGTAATAGAAGGAGCTCGAAGAAATGCTATTTGAAACTACAAGATAACTTTGATACAATAGAATAAACATTGACACAGGACGAGGAAAGATGGCGCAACCCGAAACAGACGTACAAGCCCGCACACAATCCGAACGCATCGTCGCCTTGGAATCTACCTATGCCCATGTCGCCACCAAGGCGGATATCTCTGATATGAGGACCGAGGTCGCGGATGTTAGAACAGAAGTCGCAAATCTTCGCACAGAATTGAAGACCGACATCGCTGATTTGCGCACAGAACTAAAGACCGACATCGCCGAATCGCGCACAGAATTGAAGACCGACATCGCCGAATCGCGCGCGGAAGTGAAGTCCGACATTGCCGAATCGCGCGCGGAAATGAAGTCCGACATTGCCGATTTGCGCGCGGAAGTGAAGTCTGACATTGCCAACTTGCGTACAGAACTGAACACCGACATTGGTGATTTGCGCACAGAACTGAACACCGACATTGGTGATTTGCGCACAGAGGTCAAGGCTGATATTGGCAGTCTGCGCAGCGATCTGAAAAATATGCGCTGGATGATCGGCGCGATCATCGCCGGGGCTTCCGTTTTGGTAGCTGGCGCAAACCTGCTCGTGACATTGGCATTACGAACCTGAATCACGCTTGCGAATACTTTCTTCCGCTATTCACCCTCTTTAGATTATAACCAGCTTGCACGGTAGGGTCTCGGCACAGCCGCTCCCTCATTTCACGATCAGCGCGAAAGCCAGTTGCAGACAGGCAGCCTCTGGCGCAAACCGACCCTCTCCGCTAGCATGGTTGCCGCATTCGCAATTGGAACCCGGGGAGGGCTATCGTGAAATTTGGAGTCGTTTATCCACAGACGCAATTGGGGGCGGACCCAGTTGTGATGCGCGATTTCCTGCAAGCAGCCGAAGAATTGGGCTACCATCACCTGCTGGTTTATGACCACGTGCTGGGCGCCAACCCCGCTCGCGCCGGCTGGCAATCGGGAAGACCCTATACGTATACGGACAGCTTCAATGAACCCTTCACGCTTTTCGCCTGGATGGCCGCGCAGACAGAGCGCATCGGCTTCATGACCGGCGTCTTGATCTTGCCGCAACGGCAGACGGCTTTGGTCGCGAAACAGGCGGCGCAAGTCGATCTGCTTTCGGGCGGTCGCTTTCGCATGGGCGTCGGCATCGGCTGGAACGAAGTAGAATATACCTCGCTCGGCATGGACTTTCGGACGCGCGGCGCTCGCTGCGAGGAGCAGATTGAGCTCCTGCGAATGCTGTGGACGCGCGATTTGGTGAACTACCGGGGCCGCTTTGATACCATTGATGACGCGGGCCTCAATCCCTTGCCGCGGCGTCCAGTGCCCATTTGGATCGGCGGCACGGCCGATGCCGTGCTAGAACGAGCGGCGCGCATGAGCGACGGTTGGGTGGCGCAATCGGGCGATCCACAGCTTCATCGCGACCATACAGCCAAATTCTGGGCTTATGCCGAGGCTGCGGGCAGCGCCGACCGCGTGGGCTTGCATACGCGCTTGAGCACGCAGCAAGTGCCGGAGAGCGAATGGGAGAGCTATGTCGCCGGTTGGGAGGCGCTGGGCGCGACCGAGCTGGCGGTCTATCCAGATGGCGAAAAACTTGAGGACTATCTGGGAGTCATGCGGCGCTTCCAAGCGCTGTTTGGCTTTTGAGCGTTCATCATTACTATGTCTACCATCTCATCCATCAATACCATATTCGCTTATTCAAACGATGCGCGCGACTAGCGGCAAGCCGCAGCAAACCACAGTTAGTGAATCTTGAACGCGCCTGCACCGGGGTCCGCATGAGGGCAGCTTCTTGCTAGCTTTGCTTCGCCTCGCCACACGTCATATCGGCCGGCGTCTCTTCCAGAGCGCCCTCTTCGTCTTGGGCGTCGCGCTGGGCGTCGGCGTGATCGTCGCCATCGACATCGCCAACGGTTCCGCCAGCCGCGCCTTCGCCTTGAGCAGCGAAAGCGTGGCCGGCAAAGCCACCCATCAAATCATCGGCGGTCCCAATGGCTTTTCCTCCGACCTTTACACAGGCTTGCGTCTGGAATTGGGTATCAAAGTCAGCGCGCCGGTGCTGAGCGAGTTCGTGCGGACGAGCGGCAGCGATCAAGCCTTGCGCCTGCTGGGGCTTGACCCCTTCGCGGAAGCGCCTTTCCGCTCCTATCTGCAGGGCGAGAGCGACGTCACAGACTTCGACGCGCTGAATCAGCTTATCGCTGTTCCGGGTGCTGTGGTGATCAACGACGCCTTGGCTGGAAGACTCGGGCTGGCCGCTGGTGATGATTTAGAGATCAGCGCGGCCGGGCGCTTCAGCAGCGCGAAGATCGTCGGCATCCTGCAATCGGAAAACAATAGCGCTCGACAAGCGCTGGATGACCTGATCATCAGCGATATCGCCACCGCGCAAGAATGGACGGGCATGGTCGGGCGGCTCAGCCGCATCGACCTGATCCTGGCCGGGGACGATGCCCAGCGCATACGCGAAGCCTTGCCGGCGGGTTTGTCGCTGGCGGCCTCCGGGGACGGCGATGCGCTGGAGCAGATGATCGCCGCCTTCGAGATCAATCTGCAAGCGATGAGTTTGCTGGCGCTGGTGGTCGGCTTGTTCCTGATATACAACACCGTGGCTTTCAGCGTGGTTCAGCGCCGCGCCGTCATCGGCATCTTGCGCTCCCTGGGCGCTACCCGGACGCAGATCTTCGCTTTCATCTTGGGGGAAGCCTTGATTCTGGGCGCTGTGGGCGCGGCGCTGGGGCTTGGGCTGGGCCTCATATTGGGGCGGGGCGCGGTCGCGCTGGTCTCCCAAACCATCAGCGATCTCTACTTCGCCGTGAATGTGCGCGGCATCAGCGTCGAGGCTTCGACATTGTTGAAGGGCACTGGCATCGGCATGCTGGCGAGCGTCTTGGCGGCGCTGCTGCCTTCCCTGGATGCCACGCGCACAGCGCCGGCCGGCGTGATGAAACGCTCGACTGAAGAAGAACAGACCCGGCGCCTGCTGCCTCATATTACGATGCTCGCGGCTTTGCTCAATCTTGGCGGGCTGCTGCTCTTGCAGCTGCCTGGCGCCGACCTCCGCCTTAGTTTTGGCGCTTTGCTCATGATCATCGTCGGCGGCGCATTTTTCACACCGGCGGCGCTGCTGATTATGATGCGCCTGCTGCTGCCCATTGCTGGGGGCGCGGTTTTTGGCGTGCTGGGGATGATGGCTTGCCGCGCCATCACCCGTTCGCTGAGCCGCACCTCGGTCGCGGTCGCGGCGCTGACCATTGCCGTCAGCGTGATCGTCGGCGTCAATACCATGATTGGCAGCTTCCGCGCGACCGTGGCTGATTGGCTGAGCAATTCCCTGGGGGCGCAGATATTCGTTTCTCCGCCGCTTTTTTCCAACAACAACGCGAGCGTCGATGTGGATGGCGCGGTGCTGGGCTTGGCTCGCGCGGTCCCGGGCGTCGCGGCGGTCTCTTCGGCGCGCGCCGTGACGGTCTACTCGCCCGACTATCCCGATTTTCCACCTGTCAACTTGTTAGCCTCCGACTTTGATATCGCCGGGGAAAATCGCCGCTTTACTTGGACGCAAGTTGCAGCGGCGGATCATCAAGCGGCGCTCAACGCCGGGCGCTTGATGGTCAGTGAGGCTTTTGCCAATCGGCGCGGCATCGACGAATCCAATAACAGCATCACCTTGTCCACGGATCTGGGCGAGCGCAGCTTCGAGATTTTTGGCGTCTATTACGATTACAGCACGGATCAAGGCACGGTTTACATGGCGCGCTCCGTCTATGATCAATTCTTTGACGATTCCTTCGTGACCTCGCTGGGCATCTTCCTTGAAGCGGGAGCGGATGCCGATGCGGTCATCGCCGCCCTGCGCGCGCAATTGGCGGATTACGACCTGCTGGCGCAAGACAATGCCAGCTTGCGGCGGGGCGCTTTGGAGGTCTTTGACCGCACCTTCGCTATCACGATCGCCTTGCGCTTGCTGACGACGCTGGTGGCTTTCATCGGCATCCTGTCGGCGCTGATGGCGCTGCAGCTCGAGCAGACGCGGGAATACGGCGCCATGCGCGCCACCGGCATGACCCCGCGCCAACTGACGCGCTACACTTTGATTCAGACCGGGCTCATGGGACTGGCGGCCGGCGTCCTGGCTCTGCCCATCGGCACGCTGCTGTCACTGGTGCTGATCTATGTCATCAATCTGCGCTCATTTGGCTGGTCGATGCAATTTATATTGTTGCCCGGCGAGTTCCTCGAAGCTTTTTTGGTGGCGATCATCGCGGCGCTGCTGGCCGGGGTCTATCCCGCTTGGCGGCTGGGTCGGCTGAAACCGGCAGAGGCGCTGCGCAGCGAGTAGAAGCGCTTTGCCACTCGTTATCGCATCGCTTCCGCTTTACAATCCCCTCTATGCCCACGCCCTTCAGCCATCTCAGAATCGCGCAGGATTTGCTCGTCGACGCCGCCTTGTCCGCGCTCTATCGCGACTTGCTGCAGCGGCAGCGCCCCGCTTTTCAACTGGGCAATATCGCCGCCGATGCCCGCGTCGCCAGCGGCGATGGGCGCGAGGTCACGCATTTCTATGCCTATGGCCAGCCCATGGTCGAGCGTCCCTGGCGCCTGATGCTGGGGCAGCACCCGCAACTGCAGCCGGCTGAGGACGAAGCGCACTTGGCTTTCCTGGCCGGCTATGTGGCGCATTTGGCTGCGGACGAAGCCTGGGCGCTGAAAATGGTGCGGCCCCATTTTTGGGGCAAGGAATGGGCTGGTGTGGAGCGGCGCGATAAATTCTTCGCCCTGCATTTAATCCTGACGGTCATGGACGAGCGCGACGAAGCCGCGCTGGCGGACTGGCAGGCGGCTTCGCTGCGCCGCGCCCAGCCACAGCGCTGGCTGCCCTTCATGCCGGACGCGATTCTGTCACATTGGCGCGACCTGGTGGCGCGGCAACTTGAACCAGCCGGCGACAGCCTGACGCTGGAGATATTCGCGCAACGCCTGAAGCTGGACCCGGCGCTTGTGCGCGAGGTTCTTGATGATAGGACCGCGATGCAAAGCCGCCTGTGGCGCTTTATCCCGCAGTCGCTGCTCGACGAGGTGGCGCGGCTCTGTTATGTCTTCGCGCGCGATCAGCTTGCGGTCTATTTGACCGAGACCATGCCGGCCCTGGCTTCCGCCTAAATTGGACGGCGCCTGCCACAATATTCTGTGTCTACGCGCCCCTCTGCGCCCTCTATGTTGAAAGAAAAGTTGTTGCGATTGCCCTGGTTCCCGCTGGCCGATTCATTGAGCCTGGCTCAATTTCTTGTTAGAATTGGCTGACCACTCGCTTAGCCATGGGCAAGCCCGATGAAAGCGGCAGAAAAGCAGACGATCGCCGCCAGCGAAAACGACCTCAGAAACAACCGTCTGGGTTTGATGAGCGCCGCGCAGATCGATATGCTACAGACACAGATCGATCTGTTTCAGGCGCAATCCACACAGGTCTTCAAGCGCTGCGTCGGCTTGGCGATACTGGTAACCGCCGGACTTGTGCTTTTGTCATTCGCGCGCGTATTACTGCTGCCGATCGCGCTGGGCGTCGAATTGCTGATGGTTGGCATCATGGTCTACGTTGCCAGCAGCGTCAGCCGCTTCGCTCAACTGTTGGCTACTGATCGCGAATCGGAAGCCGTGCGCATCATCAAAGGGCGCGTCAGCCAATATGTCTTGCGCACCCATCCCTTCTATCATTCCTTGCGCGTGGAATTGGAAACCTACAAACTGCTGGACGCGGCGCTCCTGCGGGAGTTCGCCACCGGCGAGCTGTACCAACTTTATATCCTGCCGCATTCGGGCGTGATCATCGCCGCGGAACTGATTGGCGAAAAAGGTTTCCGCTACTTGCATTAGGTCGCCCCGGCTCGGGTTGACGCAAAATGCGGATGCTGCGCGCATTGCCATGGTAGCGCTCAATCCAGCCCCATTTCTCCAATTTGTCCAAGTGGCGGATGACACCGGAATTGGACTTGAAACCCTGTGAGGCCGCGATTTCGCCCAAGGTCGGCGGAAAGCCATGCTCGCTGATGTAACGACAGATGAATTCAAAAATGCCTTTGCTGCGATTGTCACGGTATTTCATTTATGTTTCCTTTCTTAGGCGTGACTTAATTCGGATCGCTACATTCTAACAGTAACAGAACAAATGTTCTAGTCTAAACTTGATCAATTTGGCAGCAAGGCCGATTGCGTGGTGAAAAAATCTGCTGCGATTGTCCTGTTATGTTGGATGTTTGCCCTTTTCGCATTTCGGGGCGATGCGGTAAACTTGCGGCATTAGGCAAGCCTAAACAAGCGGAGCTGCGCTGCGATGGCAAACACCTCCCGACAGTGGTTTTATTCCAGGCCCGAGGCGCGTCCTTATTACATTGAGGAGCGCGTCAACCATAGCTTGTGGAACAACCGGCTGCAGAACGTGTTCATGAGCTGCACGCAGGCGGAAGCGCCCATCAAGCTGGAAGGCAGCCTCGATGGCATGCCGATGTTCTTCGAATTTGTGGCTGGGCAATACTTCACCCTGCGCATGGGCGAAGAACGTAAAGAGGTCATCGGCACCATCCGGCAAGTCCTTCTCGGCTTGAAGCCCATTTTCACCTACCAAGACAGCGACGGCATGTTCGTAGTCGAGTGGCATACCGACGGCGGCGCCGCCCGTTGGAAAGAAATTCAGGGCGATCCCGCGTTTCAAGGCTTGCGCAGGATGAAACTCAACTAGCGCTTGTTTTGCGCCTTGCCTGGGCTTGATCGCAGCGAGAATCAGAGCGACCGCAGGGTCGCTTTTCTTGTGTCTTGCAATCGTCAGACCTGCTCATCGCTGCGGAAGGTTCACAAGCTTATCCGCCCGTGACAGACCTTTCCGCCGCCGCCGAGCGGCTGTTATCATGGTGGGCGGCAAAATAGCGCAGCGAGCGGAAAAGCATGTTCCAACAGCGCCCCGTCGAGCCGGATTTGATCAGTCTTCTGTGGCGCGATCGCCGCAGCGCAAGCGCCGCGTCGGCTCAGCCTTTTGCCCCCAACGACGATTTGAGAATTGGAGTCATCGCGGAAGAGATTTCGCCTTATCGCGATTATCTGCCCACGATTCACGACATTCTTTGCACGCTGCTGACCGATATCGAGACCATTTCCTATCGCCACGAGGCGCTCGAAGATTGCCTAAATCAGCCGGATTTCACGGCGGGGCTGACAGATTTACTGCCCAAGATACGTGGTTTGAGCGAAACCGTCAGCGATATCCGCGTCCGCCGTCATGAATTGGCGCTGGTGCTTTCCCGCTTGACGGAACTGGAGAATTATGTCGATTGCGTCAGCGAGCTGGATGCGCTTCTGCGACGCGTTGGACCCGCGCTAAAGTCCCGCGCCTGGCATAAGCTGGCGGAGCAAGTGGCGCAGACCGCGGGAGATCCGCTCTTCCAGCAGATGGCGAGCGAATTGCCGCAACTGCGCGAGCGCATTCGCGAGATCGTCAGTGTCACAATCGGCATCAATCTGTCGCCGGACCTGCGGCCCGTTGCCGCCACCCTGCTGTCCATCAATCGCCGCCGCTTCAAGGGTCCGCGTTTCTTCCGCAAGTTATGGGGCTTTGATGACGAGGAAGAAATGCGCGGCATCGGTCCCTTGCGGCAGGCGCCCTCGACAAGCGGCGGCGGCTTCGTGGTAACGCGCCGCGAGACCTTGGATCGTCTGGCGGGCAACAACGTATTTGGCGATTTAGGCAAAATCCTGGATGACGTGATTCGCCCGATTAATCGCGCCCTGGCAACGTACGCTCGGGTCAACAGCCGCATGCTGCGCGCCATTGAAAGCGAAATCGCCTTCTATGTTGGCGCGGCGCGGATGATCTCCAAGCTGCGCGCCCAGGGTTTGCCCATGTGCAAACCGACCCTCCTGCCACCCGAAGAACGCCGCATGGATGCGCGCGGCCTGGTCAATCTCGATCTTGCCTTGCGCCTCAGCCGGCAGCATCGGGACGAGGACCTGGGCGCGCATATCGTGGGCAACGACGCGCGTTTCGACGACCAGGGGCGTATCCACGTTTTGACAGGACCCAATCGCGGCGGCAAGACCACCTGGATGGGCGCGATCGGCTTGCTGCACGCGCTGGCGCAATCGGGCTTGTATGTGCCGGCGGCCGCGGCGACATTAAGCCCGGTCGATGCCATCCGCCTGCACTTCCCGGTCGAGGAGGATCCGGAGTCGGAAAGCGGCCGGCTGGGCGAAGAAGCAAGGCGCCTGCGCGATATCTTCAGCCGCGCCACCGCGCATAGCCTGATATTGATGAACGAATCCCTGGCCAGCACCAGCGCCACCGAAAGCTACTTTCTAGCGCGCGATGTCCTCAGTTGTTTGCGCATCTTGGGCGCGCGCGCTGTCTTCGTCACGCATTTGCACGAGCTGGCGGTGGACTGCGACAGCATCAACGAGTCGGTAGCGGGCGAGAGCCGCGTGCAAAGCCTGATTTCCGAAGTCGAAGAGGACGAGTCTGGACTGCGCCGCACCTATCGCGTGCTGGCGGCGCCGCCGCGCGGCCAGAGTTACGCGCGGGAAATCGCCCGGCAGTACGGCATCAGCTTCGAGCAATTGCGCACATTGCTGGAAGCAGGACCGTCCCAATCTCAATAGGGGCGACTCAGCGGACTCTGTTGAAATACTTGATTTACCCCCACCCCAACGCCCTATGCCCCCTCGGTCCCCCGTTTTCGGGGGATGCTTCCCATAAAGAGGGAGGGGCTTAAGGGCTCAATACAGGTCATAAGACTCCCCTTCCCTGATGCTTCGGGGAAGGGGCCGGGGGATGGGGTAGAATTTCAACAGAGTCCAGCAGTCGCCCCTACCGCTTCTAATTGTTTTGTTGGATTTACTTTTGTGTCTTTGTGTTTTCAATTTGCTGCGATCGCCCT
Source organism: Phototrophicaceae bacterium (assembly GCA_965232245.1). Classification (GTDB taxonomy): domain Bacteria; phylum Chloroflexota; class Anaerolineae; order Aggregatilineales; family Phototrophicaceae; genus UBA6055. The sequence goes on from CBDDPG010000002.1 coordinate 1,008,160, forward strand.
GACTGCCAGCTCACGCTCGCTTGTCATGTCGCGATTCCTTTGCCATAATGCGAAGAAACACAGCTAAGCGATGGAGTGTGCCGCATGGCAAAGCGCCGGCGCAAGAAGCCCAATATCTCTCAATCCGTGCTGGAACAAGCGCGTCAGACCGCCACGGGCGAAGGCTCCCCCGTGGGCGATACGAACGCGACAGCGCCAGAAAGCGCGCCGTCCAGCCTGCCCGCTGGGGCTGCTGCCGCCGCCGAAAGCCCGCGCAGACGCCGCCGCCGTCGCGACCTGCAAAGCGTGCAGCTGGAACGCCGCAAAGACGAGGGCGCGCTGGATGCCGAATACGTGGCGGATCTGCTCGCCAACCCCAGCAAAGAAGTCTCTGAAGAAGAATTGCGCGCCGACTACGGCTTCGTGATCAAAGACCTGCGCAACATGGGCATATTGGCGGCCGGGCTCTTTGTGGCGCTGGTTGTCATAGCGCTGGTCGCGCTTTAGCGCAATCAGCCCACGACAGCAGACCGGAGTTCATTTCGCATGTCCTGGCCAGCCCTGCAACGGTTCGTCCGGCGGCTGTCGCGCCCGGTAAGCCATCTGACGGCGCTTTATACCACGCTGGTCGCGCTCTTCACGCTTGCGCGCCTCCTGCGCCTCAGCGGCTTCTGGTTGATTGACCTGGCAAATACTTTCGCGCCCTATTGGTACATGCCTCTGGCGCTGACCTTTCCCCTGTCCATCATCGCCGCTCGGCAAGGCACTGCGCTTTCGCGCTTGCGGAAGAATCCTGCCCCCGGCCTAGAAAAGGCGAAACGCCAGCGTCGGGCATGGCTGTCGCGACTGCGCGTCCGCTGGAGCGTGCTGCTGCAAATCGTCTTGATGCTCGTCGGTTTGATCTGCTTTGCCTGGACCGGCCGCTATAAAGCGCTTGATCCCCCGCAAGGCGAGACTTTCTCGGTCGTGACTTTCAACGTGCAGGGCAGCAATGCGGAACTGGACGAGGCGACCGATTGGCTGCTGTCGACCGGCGCCGATGTCATCGTATTGCAAGAAACAGCCGAGGGCTACGACCGGCGCCTGGAACGGCTCTACGATGTCTATGCCCACGAAGATCATATCGCCGGCAGCGTGCGCATCTTCTCTCGCTATGCCATCCTGGAGCGGCAGATCCTATCTATCGAAGACGAGCCCGGGCGCTTGGCGCTGCGGCTCGTGCTGGATCTGGCTGGACGGGAGCTGGCGGTGTACGCCGCGCACCTGACGCTGCCACAGGCGGATTGGCAGCCCTCCGCGCATTTCGCCCTAGATATGCTGTTGCGTTACAACGAAGCGCGCCGCAACGCCCAGGCACGTCGGCTGCTGGAAATCACCCGTGGCGAGAGCAAAGCCTACCTGGTGGCGGGCGACTTCAACATGAGCGACAGCTCGCTCATCTATGACGAGATCGCCGCCCAGATGAATGACGCCTGGCGGGGGGCGGGCACAGGCGCCGGACGCACCTGGCCCGTGGCGCAGGCGATTGGCTTGCCGCGGATTGTTCACCCCTTCTTGCGCATCGACTATATTTGGCACAGTGACGACTTGCGCGCCGTGTCAGCCAGCATTGGCGACTCGATCGGTTCCGATCACCTGCCGGTCAAAGCGGTCTTCGAGTGGCAAGGCGACTAGCAGACAAGGCTTATTTCCTGGTTGACGGTCAGTGTCTACGCGATCCTCATTAATTCCAAGTCAGTCATGTAAAACTCGACGAAGGGTCTAAATGTAGGGGCGACATACCATGTCGCCCGAAATCTAAACGTAGCAACGTCGGGCGACCTGATAGGTCGCCCCTACACATTCCCATAATAATTTGCATTACTTTCTTGGATCTACTTCTGAGCCTCTGTGGCGAACCATAATTTGGCGCGATCCCCCTGGCTCGCCTTGCCACAGGCTTTCAAGTTTCTGTCATCGGTCTTATACTGAGATTCATGGACGCCAACCAGCAGTTTATCCCTATCATGATCGTGGGTTTCGCCGCTGCCCTGTGCCTGACGCCACTGACAAGACAAATCGCCATGCGCCTGGGCATAACCGCGGCCCCCAGCGGACGCAATATCCATGGTCGGCACATGCCGCTGATGGGCGGCGCCGCCATCTATGTCGCCTTCGTGCTTTCCATCCTCTTGTTCAGCCCGCCAGCGCATTTGCAAGAATTGGGCGCGATCGTGGCCGGCGCCACCATGCTGGCTTGGATCGGCTACCTGGACGACCGCAAACATCTCAGCCCGCGCCTGCGCCTGCTGGTGATGACGGCGGCGGCTTTGGCGGTCACCTTGGTGGGGGTGCAGATACGGCTCTTTGGCAAGCAGTGGATCGATATCCCACTCACCTTGTTCTGGATTGTCGCGCTGATCAACGCCGTAAACTGGATTGACAATATGGATGGCTTGGCGGCCGGCAGCGCCGCCATCGCCGCCGGCTTCTTCTTGTTCATGGCGGTGACGGAAGGCCAGATACTGGTTAGCATGCTGGCGGCGGCGATCTTCGGCAGCGCCATTGGTTTCTTGACCTACAACTTCAATCCCTCGAGCAGTTTCATGGGCGATATGGGCGCCTACACGCTGGGCTTCGTCTTGGCGATTCTGGCAATCAAGCTGAAATTCGCGCAGCAATCGCTCAATGTAACCTGGATGGTGCCCGTGCTCGTGCTGGCATTGCCTATCATCGATATCAACCTGGCGATATTCACGCGCCTGATAGAAAGGCGTCCTTTGATGCTGGGCGGCAAGGATCATGTCTCGCATCGGCTGCTGGGCATGGGATTTACGCAACGACAGGCTTTGCTCTTGCTTTACGCTTTTTCTCTCATCTTTGGCGCTATCGCTGTGGCTGTCAGCCAAATCACCCAGCGACAAGCGTTGCAGCTGGGGACGCTGGCTCTGGCGCTGCTGGCGCTGATCTTTGTCGCGCTGGTCATCCTGCGCAGACGCTATCAGCCACTGGCAAAGCGAAGCGCTTAAGGTCCTGGACTAAAAGATATCCACCCGGCTCATTTGACGCGGCGGGGATAAATCTCGTCTGCATTTTTCAGCGAAATCTGCGATAATGCGCCACAAGCTCAGCGCGCTCTCTCGAAACAAGTGTGACCCATGACGCGAATTGCAGTCTCGGAAAATCTGCTCGTCGACTATAGCGAAGACCGCTGGCGCCTGATCCAGTTCGACGCCGCCGCTGCGCCGACCCTGCTGGTCGAGGTCAAGGCGGGCAGGAGCTTCCGCTACGACGATGATTATGGCAAGCGCCGCGCCTTGCCGCCGCTGGGTGAGGTCGCCCCGCGGGACATCGGCGAGGTGGTCCTGGGCTGGTCGGAAGAAGAGGCTGCCTGGCAACTGGGCATGACGCTGGCGCCTGACCTGTCATTCTCGCACGCCAGCCGCTGGTTCGAAGTGCTGCGCATCGACGACCCCGATCAGTCGCGCAGCGAGCGGACGATTCAGCAAATCGGCTTGGCTTTGGCGGATGTCTTGGGCAAACCTTTTGCCGCTAGCGCGCTCGGGGATGCCCTGGACCAGCCCGAGCCGATTCCCTTGATTGATCTCCCCCTGGACTTGGGCAATTGGACCCTGCAGGAGCGGGCGCAGGCGGGGGAAAGCGAACTGCAATTTGGGCGCGACCGCCGTTGGCTGCGCGGCAGGTATCGTCAAATCGCCTGGTACGGCTTGTTGGCGGCTTTCTATGCCTGGGTCTCGATCGCCTCATTAAACCATCAACTGGCTTTGCCCAATGCCGGGACGCTGATTCCCGATCCCAGCCTCTTGCCCTATTTGGGACTTGTCGTGTCCCTACTGCTGCTTGCGCTGATCGCGCTGCAAATCAAACAGATCATGCAAGAACCGGATACCTTGAAGATCCGCCCCGAAGACAAAAACATCAGCGCCCTGCGCGGCGCTGATATGCGCTGGCAAGTTGAGGCCGGCGACGTGCAATCGGTATATGCCAGCGAGTTGGTCAAGAAACGCGGTCGCCAGCCGGTTGTTTTTCATGGCGAGATAAATTTGCACCTGGTCGATGGCAGTTTTCGGCGCTTGCTGGTCGAAGACGAGAAACGCGCGGACGCGCTGCTGCCCGGCTGTGACCCCGCCGTCGAAAAGAACCGCCCTGCGGGTGTCAAGGTCTTGGAACCTGGCTCCGCCGCGACCGCGCTGCAAGCCGCCGCCGTGCATGTGGCCGTCTGCTTGGGCGACTTGCCTGTCTGGTACGACCGCCGCTTCAAGTAGCGCGCGGGATCGCCTTCACTCGACTTGGTCGCATAATTAAGTAAAACCAACAAAATAATAAGAAACGGTAGGGGCGACTCGCTGAGTCGCCCGATTCGAAGAATTCAATTAACGTTAGCCGCCCCTAGGATCCATAATAATTTCGGATTTGCAAATCTGCTTGGATTTACTGAAGAGAAACATTATGAAAAGCAAAGTCATCGTCGATCCCAGTTTCCGTCAGATAGACGAGATATTCTCGCCGGAAGATCGGCAGCGGCTATATGACCTGGTCGATGTAATCTGGGGGCGCGACGATCCCATGCCGCAGGCGGACTTCCTGGAGGCATTGCCCGCGGCTGATTTTGTCATCTGCGCCGATTGGCGCTATGGCGAAGCGCTGGAGCAAGCGCGGCGGCTCCAGGCGATCATCACTGTTTCCGGCGCTTTCCCGCTGCGGCTGGATTACGCGTTTTGCTATCGCAATCGTATTCGGGTGCTCAGCGCGGCGCCAGCTTTCGCGCGGCAGGTGGCTGAGTTCGCCTTGGGCATGGCAATCGCCTCGGCGCGCGACATCGCTATTGGCGACCGCGCGATGCGGGATGGAAGCGAGAAATATTTGCGCGCCGGCAACGTTGGTACTTTTATGTTATACGACAAGCCGGTGGGCATGATTGGCTATGGCAGCCTCGCGCGTGAATTGCATAAACTGTTGCAGCCCTTTAACGTGAAGATTTCCGCTTACGATCCCTGGCTGGGCGACGGCTATCTGCGCCGTCAGGGCCTAGAGCCGCTAGGCTTGGCGGAATTGCTGGCGCGGTCGCGCCTGATCTTTGTGCTGGCGTCGCCAACAGCCGAAAACCGCGCCATGATCACGCGCGAGCTGCTGGAATTGCTTCAGCCCGACGCCGTATTCGCATTGATAAGCCGCGCCCATGTCGTCGATTTCGACGCTCTGACGGAGCTGGTTCTGGCGGGGCGCTTCAAGCTAGCGACGGATGTCTTCCCCACCGAACCCCTGGAGCGCGATCATCCTATTCGCTCGGCACAGGGCGCCTTGCTTTCCGCGCATCGCGCCGGCTCGGTGGCCGAGGGCATGTTCGAGTTGGGTCAGATGGTGGTCGATGATCTGGAAGCGCTGGTACAAGGCTTGCCGCCGCGCCGCTTGCAAGCCGCCGAGCCCGAACTCAGCGGACGTTACGCCAGCAACCGCGCCAAAGCGGGCAAGATGACTTGAGAGCGTAGCTGTTCTAAAGCAGCTTTAATTGATCGTGGTTACGTTCGTGTTTCGGATAAACTTCTTCGACCGAATCTTCAAATTCTTCAACCGTGTCCTCGTGCTTATTCAAGAACCAACGTTTGTGGTTATCCAAGTACTCGTGTCTCAATGATTCATTTCGCAAATCTAGGGGAACGCGTTTCATTCTTGGATCCATGCTGTCAAATCCGGAAAAGTCGCTTTGCAATCTTTCATTTGTAATCTGTATATAGTCGGGATTTATTTCAATACCTGTGCCGTATCGATTAAGTTGCTGGCAAACCCGAAGAGTCGTCCCACTGCCGATGAAGGGGTCGAGAACAAAATCGCCCTCATTACTTGAAGCAAGAACCATTCGCTCCATCAATCCTTCTGGTTTCTGTGTGGGATGGTTCTGCCTGTTTTCGTTGCAATAGTGAACATGAGAGAACTTCCAAACATCACCGGGATTCGCTCCCCGCATATTATTCCGCTCGCGATAATACTTCTGCGGTACACGAACGTCATCCAAATTGAAGACGAAATCTCTTGATTTAGTGAACATAAGAATATCGTCATGTCTCGGAGAGAATCCCCTTGTCTTGCCAATGCCTTGTGTGTAATGCCAAACGATCCAACTATTGAAAAACATACCTAATTCACGTTCCAAAATGTCATAAAGATAAGCGATGAAGCGGAAACCCATGAACACATAGATCGTGCCTTGCGGCTTCAACACTCGATACGCCTCATGCAGCCAGCTACGGGTGAAGTCTAAATATTCGTCGAAACCCTTGATGTCATGATTGTTACCGTAGTCCTTACCAAGATTGTAAGGAGGATCTGCAATAATCAGGTCGAATGTTTCCGACCCAAATTTGGGAATCTCGGAGAGCGCATTCCCTAAGACTACTCTTTGCTCAATCATCTGTCTTTATCCATCCGTGCTTGCTCGCGAGCTCCAGCCATTCGGAAAATGATCGACGGGACGACTGTAAATACTTGCGGTCTAGCAGTTGACAGAACTCCCAAGTGGTACGCTCCTCAAGCTCGACATAATGAATATCATGAATTTGCCCGGTGCCTAAAGCAGGATTATAGTTAATGTCCTTCCAACTAATATACTTTAGATCATACGCGCTGTAAGCAACAACTTCCATCGTTCCATCCATAAGTCCAGTAACTGGGTTGCGCGACGAATAAACTCGATGTTTGAGGGATAAGATTACGAAAATGTAATCAGCGTCTTCGACATAGGCAGTTCGGATTCGGGCAAACGAAGTGATGTTAGGGGACTTTCCACTAGACACAATATCTTCGGCAGTCGCCTTAACATCTACTTCTGCTGTTACGCCGCTCTCATTTTTTCGCGCTTTCTTGAATTGAAGTATCACGTCAGCCATGTGCAGACGCTCTACCGCCTCGACGTTGATTAACGCGTATTTATTGTTGGAGTCCTCAAGGACGGCATGGAATGTCTCAACAGCCCAAGCCTCAATGAATGGCCCCGCAATCTTGTTAATGTTTTCCATTGGGAGGCCAAGCCTAAGATTTGTATTAATGATGATTCTATTGTTCCCTCGTTGAATTGCCTTTCTGATAATTTTTTCAATAGAAGTGGTCACGAAGTATGAGCAGGCATTGTAGTCTGTAGACTGCACTGGAATCTTGAAGTCCTGAAATTCATACGTCATAAGACTTTAATTCATCACGCCGCGCATCGTCTCTTCGCGCAGGTGCGCCACCACGGCTCGCAGCGCCTCGTCGTCATCGGCGCCGTCGGACTTGCATTGAGAATAGACCGCCAGTTGCCGATCGGAACTGGTGCCCTTGTCCAGGATCGTCTTGATAAATTCGATATCCTGGCGTGACCCGAGTTCGTCCACGACATCGTCTATCATGTCCAGCAGCTCGTGCGCCAGGAAACGCATGGGCACTGCCTCGCGCTTGCCGTAATCCACCAGCTTGCCGTCGAGACCCCAACGCACCGCGCGCCATTTGTTCTCGGCGATCAGTTCATTGCGGTAAATGCGCCAACTGAGATTATCATTGCGCAGTCGGATTAACTTGGCGCAGAGCGCCTGGATGAGCGCGGCGACCGCGATAGCTTCGTCAATGGTGCTGCACATATCACAGACGCGCACTTCCAAAGTGCCAAACTGTTCTTGCGGACGCGCGTCCCACCAGATCTTGGTGTAATCGGCTTTGCCGTCGGCGCGGTCTTTGCCCAGGGCCCCAACGCGACCAAAAGTCTCGATCACCGCGTTGAAATCGCTGAATGACGAGAAAGTCGGCGGAATGCCCGTGCGCGGCAGATTCTCGAAGATGATGCTGCGGTAGCTTTTCAGCCCAGTCGGATGGCCATGCCAGAAGGGCGAACTGGTGGACAGCGTTAGAATGTGCGGCAGGAAATAACGCAACTGGTTTTGTATGTCGATTAGCAGATCGAGTTGTTCGGGTTCGGTGCCGAAGCCGATATGCACGTGCATGCCGAAGATCAGCATCTGGCGCGCGACTTCTTGCATGTAGTTCTTGAGGTCTTCGTAGCGCTCGCCCGGATTGGCTTCTTGTTCTTCCCAGCGGGCGAAAGGGTGGGTGCTGGCTGCTATGATGGCATAGCCATGCCGCTGCGCGACAGTGTCCACCTCGCGCCGCAGCCGCAGCAACTCCATGCGGGCTTCTTTCACATTGCGGCAGATGTCGCTGCCCACTTCGATTTGCGATTGCAGGAACTCGGGTTTGACCTGATCGCCAATCTGCATGATGCGGTCATCGTGCAAGAGTTCTTGCGCGACCGCCGCCAATTCGCCGGTGGCCGGGTCAATCAGTTGATACTCTTCTTCAATGCCGATAGTCAGCGGAGCGGAATGCATCTCATCACCCCCTTATAGCATACGCGCGGGACTTTAGAATAGTAACATAATGTGAAGGACTGGCAAAAGATAAATGCCGGCTCATCTATTAAATTTCGGTGGCGATAATTAACGGGAAGGCACAGTTTGGCGATGCGCCGCAGGGGCTTGCTCTGGCAGGTCAAAACTTCATTGCGGTCCCCGCATTCCTGCCGTGAAAACGTCTAATCCAGGGGCCAATCTCGCACTTCACAGCGCCGCGCCCAGACATCATAGTTTGCGCTCATATCCCGGACGCGCCGCGCTTCGCCGGCGGAAAGGTCATTCAATTCGCTGCGGTCTTCCGTCATATTGTAGAGTTCCCAAGGACCCGGGTGCTTGCTGACCAGCTTCCATTCGCCGATGCGCAAGGCGCGGTTGCCCTCGTGCTCCCAGTAGAGCGGGTTCTCGCGCTGCCATTCGCGCTGCTCCAGCGCCGGCAAGAAGCTTTCGCCTTCGACGGGCTGTATCGACTGTCCGTCATATTCGGACGGGTATTCCGCGCCTGCGAGTTCGGCGAAGGTCGGCAGCACATCAATGAACTGGACCGGACTATGAATAACCGAGCGAGCCTCTAGCCCCGCGGGAAAATGAACGATGCAAGGCGAGGAGATGCCGCCTTCGTGAACCCAGTGCTTGTAGAGGCGGAAGGGTGAATTGGAGGCGTTCGCCCAAGGCAGATCATAACTCATGTAGGTGTCGGCGGGTCCGGGCAGCAGATCGCGCCGGTTGCCCAGCCGCACGCTGCGGCCATCGGGCAATTCCGGCACATGCGACGAAACGAAACCGTCCTCCGCCAGATACTCGGCGCAGCCGCCATTGTCGGACAGGAAGACGATCATGGTATTATCCGTGATTTCCAGCGCGTCCAACTTTGCCAGGATGGCGCCGATGCCCTGATCCATGCGATCAATCATGGCGGCGTAAGTTGCCATGCGCAGATCTTCCCAGTCGCTATGTTTTTCGTCAGCCCAGGCATGCGAATCCGCATCGCGCGGCGAGATGCGCCAGATCGGATCGAGGATGCCCAAGCTGTTGAGCTCTTCGTGGCGCTCTTGCCGCAGGGTATCCCAGCCGGCGCGGTAGCGCCCTTCATATTTGGCGATGTCCTCTGGCAGCGCATGCAGGGGCCAATGCGGCGCAGTATAAGCCACATGCAAGAAAAACGGCGCGTCAGCGCCCTGGGCGTCTTCGATCATCTGCGCCGCTTTGTCGCTGATGGCGTCGGTGTAATAAAAGTCGTCGGGATAATCGCGCAGGAATTCGCCGTCTTCGGTCAGCGCGTGCGGATAGAAGAAACTGCCGGCGCCGACCAATGTGCCATAAAATCGGTCGAAACCGCGCGTCAGCGGACTGGGGAAACCTTCGCTGCCGGGTTGCCAGGTCTCGGGTTCCAGCGCCGGCAGGTAGCCGCCGACATGCCATTTGCCGCTCATCATGGTCTGGTAGCCGGCGCCTTTTAACACTTCGGCGATGGTGACGGCATCGTCGCGCAAGAAACCTTGATAGGCGCGCGAGCCGCGGTTCTGCACCATGTGTCCGACGCCGGCTTGCTGCGGGTACAAGCCGGTCAGCAGCGCCGCGCGCGATGGACAGCAGCGAGCGAAGCTGTACATCTGCGAAAAGCGCGCCCCGCCCGCCGCCAGGCGATCGAGATTGGGCGTGGCGATTTCCGAGCCGAAACAGCCGATGTCGGAGAAACCCATATCGTCCGCCAGGATTAAGATGATATTCGGTTGGGACATGAGAACGCTTTCTCTTGCTTGTTTTGCTGGAGAATCGCCTTGAGCATAGCAAATCATGGCTGTCGTTTCAAAACATTTTCGCACAAAGACACAAAGGACACGAAATTTAGGGAATTATTTACAGCACCGAGGGCGCCGGGAAAATGGCAGGGCAACTATATGTAATTCGCATTATCAGACAAAACTTGTGTGCAAGATGAAGATAAGTTAAGCTCACCATTAGCGATGAGTTTCTCATGGCTAATGTAGAGGGTCTCCTGCGGCAGTTGCTTGGTTGGCTGCCAGGCTGCCGCAGGAAACTGTGATTCAGTGAAAACCGACATGGTTCTCGTCCCCAGTATACCCTATGCAAATTATCAGCGCATATTGTCTTGCGGCTATTCAAGCATAAGTCCCTTGCGGGCTGAGCGCGCTTTTCCGCCCCCTCTCGAGTAGTCGCGCCGCTAATTTATCCACTTCCGTGGTCATCCAAGCCCTGGGCAGCCGCCACATCCGATTTCCTTTTGGAGGATGCTGTGTCGAGGATTATGTTTGTGGCGGCAGTGGCTTTGGCAATGACAATGTCGGTATCGGCGCAAATCACGCTCGCGCCAGAGAACCGTTGTTCACCTTACGACCGCAGCGATTATTATTATCCCCAGAGCATCGAGCTGCGCATTATTGCGGAAAATCTGGACGGCCAGATCATCAGCCCATACACGGGTGAAGTTTTCAGCAGCCGATCGCAAACGGACATCGAGCATATCGTCGCTACTTCCGAAGCGCATGATAGCGGATTATGCGCGGCGACTGCCGCCACAAGACGGGGATTCGCGCAGGATCTAGACAATCTCACCCTCGCCAGTCCCAGCCTCAACCGCCACCAGAAAAGCGCGAAAGACTTGGCGGAATGGAGGCCCGCTGAAAACGTATGCTGGTTCGCGCAGACCGTCGTGCAAGTAAAAGCGAAGTACAGCCTGTCGATGGATGATAGCGAGGCGAACGCCGCCATCGAGATTCTGCAGCGATGCGACCCGCGCGCCGACTGTCAATCGCTTAATGCGGTTGCTACGCTGAATTGCTACGCTGGCATCGCCCCCACTCCGATACAGATACAGACAGCGCTTCAGCAGCCCACCCAGCCAGCGCAGCCGCCAACGCAACAAGCGCCTGCGCCGATAAACGCCTTGGCACTGTACGATAATAACGGCAATGGCAGGATTACATGCGCCGAGGCGCGCAGTCACGGTATCGCGCCGGTCAGCCGCGGGCATCCCGCTTACCAATACATGGATGACCGCGACAACGATGGCGTAGTCTGCGAGTAAGGCTGGGCTTGATTATCTCTTCCGCCCCGCCATAAAATCCCGCGCCTCGTCCATTGTCGGCAGCGCCGGAATCGCCCCTTCCTTCAAACAGGTCAGCGCGCCCACGGCATTGGCGAAGTCGAGAATCCTCGGCAGATGCCCGGCGTAGTCGGCGCGCCGCGCGAGGAGGCCGGTCAATATGGCGGCCACAAAAGCGTCGCCAGCGCCGGTGGTATCGCGCGCCTTCACCGCATAACCTGCGTGTTTGATGACGCCGCCATCGCGCCGGTGGATGACCGCGCCGCCGGCTCCATAAGTGACGCAGATCAGCTCCATACGCTCGCGCCACAAGGGCGCGACGTCTGCGCCGCCGGTCAGGAATGCCAGTTCCTCGGCGCTTATTTTCAGCAGATTGGCGTAATCCAGTCCGGCTGTCATGCCGGCTTTGGCAGCCGCCGCGCTCTCCCACAGCGGCAGGCGCAGGTTGGGATCGTAGGAGATGAACTTGCCACCCGCCACAGCATGATCCAGCGCCATCAACAAGGCGGATTTCGCCGGTTCATGAATCAGGGTGATGCTGCCGTAATGAAAAGCGTCATGCGCGTCTATCACGGCTGTGTTGACGTCTTCGGGGCGCATCAGCATGTCGGCGGAAGGATGGCGATAGAACATGAAGCTGCGGTCGCCATCGGACTTGTTGGAGACAAAAGCCAAGGCGGTGCGCGCCGCTTCCGAATAGGTCAAACCCTCGATGTCGACGCCGGCAGCCGCCAGCACAGCCGCCAGATGCCTGCCAAAGGGGTCGGCGCCGACCTGTCCCATGAAGGCGCTCTGGTAGCCCAGGCGGGCGACAGCGGCCGCGACATTGGCCGGCGCGCCGCCCGGCGCCTTGATGAAACCAGAGGCGTCGCCGACCGTCACGCCCATCTCCAGCGCGACAAAGTCTATCAGCAGTTCACCGAATGATAGGACGGACATGGGGCATTCCTCGTCTTGCGCCGGGTATTTGGCATTCGAACAGTTAAGCGGGGGACTCAACTCGCCGCTTGGTCGCGCTTGATGAATTCGTTGATGAAGCCGCCGCTGTCGCTGGCGAGCAATGCGCCGGTCGCGATATTCAGCTCCAGCTTGCCCATCAGCTGGATCAATTGACTGATCTGCTGGCGCATGATCAGCATGGTGTCGTCCCAATCGACATCTTCCGGCAGGCTGTGCTGGCGCAGGTCGCGCATGCTGTCGAGGTAATCCATGGCGGGGTCGGCGTCGTCGAAAACAAGCTGACCGGGCAGGTCGTGCCGGACGACCGCGTAGAAGTGCCGCGCCAGGATACGCGTGCCGTTTTCCAGCGCGAAGGAATCGCTGGGCAGGGTGGGCGGGTGGGCGTGGGCGCCGTTGGCGCTGAGCAAGACGATCGCGCGGCGGAAGAGCACTTGCAATTCGGGCAAGTTGTGGATGCTGTTGGTGGTGGCGAGCATTTTCCCGCCCGGCTTCAAAACGCGCTTGATCTCGTCCAGACCGCGGTCCACATCCTCCAGATGATAGAGCACATGATTGGCCATCACGACGTCAAAAGCATCATCGGCGTAAGGAAGTTGCAGCGCATCGCCCAAAGCGAGCGGTCCGCTTTTGGCAGGATGGTTGCGCAGCATAAAGGGGGACAGGTCCAGCGCGAAGTATGTGATGTCAGGGGCTCGGTCGATCAACTGAGCGTAATGTTTGCCCCGGCCGCAGCCGATATCGAGCACCGCGTCATCAGACCGCCAAACCAGGGTATCCAAAGCCCAGTTCACGAGGTCGCAATGGGGAACGGCGTATTTGGCGTGCGTTTCGTCCTCCACACGCAGATTCGCATCCGTTGCGTAATAACGGCGAATGCCCTCCGCTTGAGCCGATCCTGACATGGTCAATCCCAACAAGCACCTGAGCCATAGGCTTACGCTAACTTTACTATACTACCGAAAAAGCCTCGCGCAAACATTATAATGCAATCCGCGCTTGTCGTCTTAGCCGCCTGTCGCGCCCCAGCTTTCCCAATAGGTCAATTCACTGGCGGGAACTCGCTCGGCTTTCTTGAAGGTATCGCCCGTGAAATATGCGACCGGCAGCAAAGCTGCGGTGGTGATGCCAGCGGGTATACCCAGGATGTCATTGCATTCTTGTTCGTAGCCGAGGTGCAGGGTGGTCCAGGCGGCGCCGATTCCGCGCGCCCGCAGCGCCAGCATCAGCGACCAAGCCGCGGGTATGATCGAACCGTACAAACCCGCGTTGACGGCCGGGTTGGCGTCGCTGGCGCGGCCTTCGACGCAGGGGAAGATCATCATTGGTACTTCGCCCATGTGATCAGCCAGGTAGCGCGCCGAACTAATCACCCGTTTCATCTGCGCGGAGGGCTGCTCTGCGGCGCCGGCGGAACGGACCGCCACCCGACTGTAGGCGTACCAGGACTCTTTGTAGTATTCGCCGATTTTGGCTTTCTTGTCGGCATCGGTGAGGACCAGCCATTTCCAGCCCTGGCGGTTGCTGCCGCTTGGCGCTTGGGTGGCGATCTCGATGCAGCGCATGACCAAGTCGCGCTCGACGGGACGCGTCAGATCCAGGCGCTTGCGCACGCTGCGCGTGGTTTCCAAAATATAGTCCACGGACTTCAAATCATAGTCCATCGCTGATTCTCCTTATTGTCCTTGTTCAGTTTTCAGGATTCCTCGGATTGAAAGAGTTGCTCCAGCCAAAGCAATATCAGGCCCCTGACACTTTCATATTCAGAATCAAAAAGCCGCGTGCCATGCGCGCGCCCGCTATACATGCGGGCGGCAACAGGTCCCTTGGCATTGAGGAACATTTGCCGAATGGCTGTCGAACTGCTGCTGTCGCCCGCCGCGGCGACGAGCAGGGCGTCGCGATCGGCCAAGCCGTCAACAAGCGCGGCTTCCGGCGTGACGCCGCGGTAATCCAGCCCAGGCGACAGCGCAATCGCGCCGAGGCAAGGCTCGCTATCGGCGCAGCTGATGATGGCGACATTGGCGCCGATGCTCGCGCCCATCGTGACCAAGCCAGCGTCAGTTAGTTGCCCGTTCTGATCCAGCCAGTCGATCCAGTCGGCGACATCTGCGATGGCGGCGTCCCAATCGCGCGTCCCGCCCGATTCGCCATGCCCGCGCATGTCGACGTTCAGGACGGCGTAGCCGGCCGCGCGCAGGTCGGGGATGAGCGCTTCGTAAGCGGCGCGCGCGCTGTTAAGCATGTGCAGGGCGATGATGACCGGCGCGTCCGCTGGCGCGGGGTAGAGGTCGGCGACGAGGGCGATGTCGTCTGGCGCCTGGCGGGTGATGGTTTGGCTGGGTGGGAGGTCTTGGGCGAAAACCAAGCTGCACATGACAAATGTTGCGATTATTACAAGTATTCGCATAGTTTATGCTCCCACACGCTAAGTAAACTTGCTTCACTGTATACCATAAGGACGCCGCCGAAGATCATTTCTTCCCCTTCTTCCAACCCCGCCCCAGCAGAAACAGCACCATCAACACAAGCAATCCGATAATCGCCATCTTGTCATAAGGCGAGAGCTCGGGCGGCGCCGGGCTGTTGGAGACGATGCGGATCATGTGCGGCATGTCCTTGTCGCTGTGCCGATAGATCACGCGCTGCTCGTCCGCCAGCGCCTCGTACTCCCCGTCGCTGACCTCAACGCGGTAGCCGTCGGGATACTGCGAGTTGGGCACGTAAATTTCAGTTGGCTCGGCAAGAGCGCTGTCATGGCGGAAGCTGAAAGTGAACAAGCCGCGCGTCGGATCGAAGCGCATATTGAGCGGCTCTCCCGCGACTTTCTTGGCATAGGGGCGGACCACAGCGGACAAGGCTCTCCCTCCGGAATTGATATCAGATGGATCGTTTTGCTGGTCGCGGCTGAAAATGGACAGGTCCTCGCCATTCCAGTTGTCGCCGTGTTCGTTGCTGTTGTCTGGCGTATAGTTCCATTGCGTGTAATTCAGCAGCTGCGCGTCCAGGGCTTGCAATTGATACTCCAGCGCGCAGGCTTGCTGGCTGAAATCGCCGCTCTCATAAGCGCTCGCCCCGTTGAGATCGAAGGGGATGCCGAACTCGCCCATCACAACCGGCACATCGCCCATGCAATGATCGGCGTATTTGCGATAGCGACCGATCTGCCGCCGCATGTGCGCTTTGATATTTTCGCTGCCTAGCAAAGGGCGCATATTAAAAAAGTCTACATTCACCTGCGGATGAAAGCGCCTGGTGAAGAGCGTCGCGCCATCGTAATAATGCGGCGCATAGACCATCTTCTTGGCAGCTTTGTAAATGGGCGGCGGCGCCAGCGGCTCGGCTTCGATGAAGATTTGCGCCTCCGGCATCACCGCGTGCATGGCGGCGGCGAAGCGCTCCGTGAAAGGTTTGAGGAAGTCCTGCGCGAAATCGACGCGGGCGAAATGACCGGGCCGCAGCAGGCGCGGCTTGCCGTCCTTGTCCAGATCCCAGATGCCCGCTTCGCGCCAGATATCCTCGCAGCCGTCTTTCCAGGCGCGCATGCCGCGCGGATTGATCGTGGCTTTTTTCGCTTTGCCGGGCAGTTGATCAATCAGGGGCCTGCCGAAGTCCAGGCACTCTTGTTCGAATCCGTTTGCCAGGAAGATCGCCTCGGCCGGCGATGGCGTGATTTCCAGCTTGACCAAAAGATGATCGGTGGCGCGCAGGTCTTCGACGCCGATCAGCCCGGCGCTCGGTTCGTTCATGACGCCAAAGCCGACGACATTGGGCAAATGGGCGATGCGCCGCGCCAGCTGTTGATAAGCCATGATGTAATGGCTTTGCAGGAAGTCCTGCAAGGTCTCGCCCTCATGCTCGCGCCCCGGGGCGAAGCAATTGCCGCCGAAGAAGAGGGTGAACATCGTCTGCGGCGCGAAGCGATTATAATTGCTTGCCCACATCAATTGCGGGAAGCGTTCCAGGCGCTGCTGATGCAGCAAGGCGGCGCCGGTGGCTTCGAAGTTGTCAATCTCCAAGCCCACAACATCGAAGGTCCAAGCTGGCGCGCCATCGCCGCCGCTGAAGCGGCTCCAGACATCTTGATGCGGATCGATAAAGAGGTTGATGTCATGCCCATGCGCTTTTTCGATCAATGCCTCGATATAGTCGAGAAAGGCTTCGTCATAAATGCCAGGCGCCTCGTGCTCCAGCGCCTCCCAGGTCACCACCAGCCGCAAGAAGTCCAGCCCCCAGTGCTTGAGCCGCAAGAAATGCTCGTCGGCTTCATCCAGCGGGAAAGGGCGCCCCACGAAAGAGACAGCGCGCCGCTCGTCCAGGCTTTCCGGCAGATGGGTATAACCCAGCGGCTCGGCCGGGACTTTGCTGCCGCCGCTCAAGTTGACGCCGCGCAGGATGCGCGTGCGCCCGGTCTCGTCTTTGAACCAGCGACCTTTGGCTGTGATGGGCATGGGACTTCCTTCTTGGTGGGTCAATGCGGGGGATTATAGCATAGGCGGAGAATTTCGGATGTTACGATGTGAAAATGCGAA
The DNA here is from genome assembly GCA_965232245.1 of Phototrophicaceae bacterium. Classification (GTDB taxonomy): domain Bacteria; phylum Chloroflexota; class Anaerolineae; order Aggregatilineales; family Phototrophicaceae; genus UBA6055. The sequence continues at coordinate 1,025,070 of CBDDPG010000002.1, forward strand.
AATCTGCTAAGATGTGTTTCGACTGTTCTACTTGCTACCTAAACTCTGGCGAACTGGAGACACGTTCAGAATGGACCTGATCAAAAGGATAGAGATTAAGCACTTTCGTTCAATTGACGAAGTTGTCATCGACGGATTATCGGACATAAATGTGATTTCCGGACTTAATGACGTCGGCAAATCTAATGTAATGAAAGCTCTGAATCTGTTTTTCAATTTCCAAGTGGATTGGCAAAACGATTTAGATTTCGATCGGGACCTAAACCGATGGCATTTACACCAGGCGCGCCACGCACACGACAAGAGAGAGATTTCGGTGAAACTGGAATTCGCGCGCCCAGAAGACAAGTACAAGTCTCTTCCTAATATGTTCTGGATAAAACGAGAATGGGACAAGGACAACCAACGTCAGCCTTTGGAAACAACTTGGGGCAAGGCTTGGCATTCCGAGGCTGAACCAGAATGGAAGCGTGGTCTCACATGGTTTCTCAAGTATTCAAAGTTTGTCTATGTTCCTGCGGTCAGAGACCGACAATATCTTCGGCATCTACTTGCGCTATTCTCGAAGACCATCACTGATACCCCAGACAAACCACTTAAGAACGCAAGCGAGATAATGTCGAATCTAATTGATTCGCGGAGCTCGGATCTCCGACGGAAGCTCAAAAGGGCCACTGGAATCGACGTAAGATTACAGATCCCGCAGACTATGCTCGCACTCCTCGAGGCGTCTGGACTCTTGACGGAAGAAGGAATCCCGCTTGAACTTCGTGGCGACGGTATTCAAAGTTTGGCGGTGTTTGGAATTCTGGCAGATCTTAATACCAAGGAGTCTAGCTATCGCTATATTTGGGGGTTTGAAGAGCCAGAAAACTCCCTTGAGTATATCAGGGCCGCGAAACTTGCTGACGAAATACTTGAGAGTTATTCCAGAGATGCTCAAGTATTCATCACAACTCACTCTCCTGCGTTCATCTCTATGAAGAACAACAAAACGTCGATATTCCAAATAAAACCTGAGAACAAGCTATGCGAACACCAAGATCATGAAGAGAAGTATGCAAGTACGGTGAGTACGGTAAGTCGGGTTTTTAGGAACTCACTCTTTAACGAAGTATCTGAGTTGTCAGAGGATTTGGGATTTCTGGAAGTAATGAGGCGAATCGATCACGATTTTCGTGAATATGAATCTCTGAAAGAAAACTACAAGGAGCTTAAGTTAAAACTGGGCAGCCTAGACAGTCCTATCCTTATAGTTGAGGGCAAAAACGACTGCTTGACTTTACGACATGCTTGGAGTCGTTTATATCAAAATGAAATGCTCTTCGACATTGTTGAAGCTGGCGGCGCCGGTGGCATAACGAGCCTACTATCTAATGGACGTACAAATGCAAGACTGATATTCGGTCTATATGACCACGAAATTCGTGGCGTGAAAGAAATCAAAAAGCTCAGCAAATACGATTTTGAGCAATTTCAACATGACACATTCTTTGAATACAGGTACAAGCATTTTATCTTGGCGCGCACCTTACATGCTCCGCCCGGTCGAGAATGTAATGCAAACAATCTGAATCTGTCGCTCGAACACTACTTTTCAGATGCATTCTTGCTGCAAGTGCACAGCGACTCAGATAAAATGCTATTTAGCAAGAACAACTACGTGAAGGATCGCGAAAGGTATCATGCGGATGAAGAAGCACTGCAAAGAGAGATAGAAAATGGGAGATTAACTGTATGTCATCGTAGTTTCGAGAACGAAAAAGGAAAGAAACAGTCAGGAAAATCATATCTGGTAAAATGTTTGAAAAACTTACCAAACGAAGATTTCGAAGTATTTGACTCGTTGTTCACGGTGGTGATCAACCACCTTGTGCCAGGATCTGCGCTGGAACGCAAGACTCATTGACTTTACTTAGTCCAATGCAAGCGAAATGGCCAAGCCTCTAATCAGGTGATTCTTTCACACCGCCGGCCAAGGCTCATTCCGCCCCTCGCCAGGCAACGGAAAAACCCCCATCTCCAGCAACCGCGCGACCCGCCAGCCCAGCATGCGCATCTCCGAGCGGGAGAGCAGAGCCGCCATAGCCCGCGTATAGGCGTCGTCGCTATCGTCCAGCCGCCGGCGCAGGCAGCGCAAATCCGCTAGGATTTCAGACGGGATGGGCATGCCGGAGTAATCCCAAATCACCGTGCGCAGCTTCTCGCTGGCATTGAAGGTCAAGCCATGGTCGATGCCCCAGAGGCGCTCGTCGGCATCAAGCAGGCAATGGCCCCCCTTGCGGTCGGCATTGTTGATGATGGCGTCAAAGATGGCGATGCGCTCCAGTTGCCGCGCGAAGCGATCGCGGTCGAGCGTGAAATAATGATCTTCGGGATTGTGATCAATGAAGAGCTGCACCGAGCCGATGCCGCGCGTGCCATCGCGCAGGAAGGTCGGCGGCGCCAATCCCCATCCCAGCGCTTTTGATGTCAAGTATGCGGCGGTTTCCCGCTTGCAGAGCGTGCCGTCGGGGAAGTCCCAGAGCGGGCGTTCGCCCATGCGCGGTTTGTAAATCGCCATGAGGCGCAGTCCCTCAAGTTCAATGTTGACCAGGAAAGTATAGTTGGACGACCAGCGCATCAAGCCGACTTCAGCGCCCATCACGCCCTTTTCCATGACTTGCAGCGCTTCGTCGAGGGCGACGCGCGCCGGTTCATCAAGCGCGCGGGCAGTATGCACATGCGTAACCTTCATCATGCCAGACCTGGAGTATGACGAACCATCGGCTATTTTATCGTGTTAACAAGTCCCAAGACAAAATGACGGTCTTAGAGCTTAATCTCCAATAACGATGCTGCGATATATCTGAGCCAGCGCCAGGCTGCAGCCCAGCGGTTCGAGCGTAATCACGTCATCGGGGCTGGAAAACTCCTGCCTGCGCCAGCCAGCTTCCGCGCGACTGTACCACTCGGCGAAGACGCGCGACTGATCCAGTACGAGATAGCCCTGTATGCTGGGCACGGCGTCATAATAAGCCGCTTTATCAATGTGGTCGTATGCTATGGAAGAGGGCGATGTCACTTCTACCACCACGGTCGGATTAAGCAGAATCGTCTCGTTTTTGTCCTCGAAAAGCGATTCGCCGCAAACGACGCTGGCATCGGGATAGACATACGTCGTTTCATCGATTCGGATGCGCATATCGCTTGAGCGTACAACACAGTCGTTATCCTCTAAAGCATTAGCAAGCGCAACTATCGCATAGGCGATAAGCGCGCTGTGATCGCCGGTTCCACCTGTCATTGGGATGATCGTTCCGTCGATGTATTCGTTCCTGATTTCGCTGGCTTCATCGAATGCCAGGTATTCTTCAACTGTCATTTGGCGGATCTTGGCGACCATTGTCCGTCCTCGCTCACTCTGATTTCATGGCGCGACTGAATCTTGACGGTATCGTCTTGCCTGTTTCGCTCATTTTTCAATAACGATGCCGCGATATATTTGAGCCAGCGCCAGACTGCAGCCCAGCGGTTCGAGCGAAATCACGTCATCGGGACTGGTAAACTCCTGTCTGCGCCAGCCATCTTCCGCGCGACTATACCACTCGGCGAAGACGCGCGTCTGGTCCAGTACGAGATAGCCCTGTATGCTGGGCACGGCGTCATAATAAGCCGATTTTTCAATGTGATCATAGGCTATGGAAGATGGCGATGTCACTTCTACTACCACTGTCGGATTAAGCAGAATCGTCTCGTTTTTGTCCTCGAAAAGCGATTCGCCGCAAACGACGCTGACATCGGGATAAACGTATTTCGTTTCATCGATGCGAACGCGCATATCGCTAGAGCGAACCATGCAGTCCTTATCGCCTAAAGCATTAGCAAGCGCAACTATCGCATAGGCGATAAGCCCGCTGTGATTGCCTGTTCCACCTGTCATTGGGATGATCGCTCCGTCGATGTATTCGTTCCTGATTTCGCTGGCTTCATCGAATGCCAGGTATTCTTCAACTGTCATTTGGCGGATCTTGGCGACCATTGTCCGTCCTCGCTCACTCTGATTTCATGGCGCGACTGAATCTTGACGGTATCGTCTTGCCTGTTTCGCTCATTTTTCAATAACGATGCCGCGATATATTTGAGCCAGCGCCAGACTGCAAGCCAGCGGGTCAAGCGAAATCACGTCATCGGGGCTGGAAAACTCCTGCCTGCGCCAGCCAGCTTCCGCGCGACTGTACCACTCGGCGAAGACGCGCGACTGGTCCAGTACGAGATAGCCCTGTATGCTGGGCACGGCGTCGTAGTAAGCCGATTTTTCAATGTGATCATAGGCTATGGAAGATGGCGATGTCACTTCTACTACCACTGTTGGATTAAGCAGAATCGTCTCGTTTTTGTCCTCGAAAAGCGATTCGCCGCAAACGACGCTGGCATCGGGATAGACATACGTCGTCTCATCGATTCGGACGCGCATATCGCTTGAGCGTACTAGGCAATCACTGTCTTCTAGCTGATAGATGAGCCTGGCGATAATGGAAGCAATGATTGCGCTGTGATTGCCTGTTCCACCTGTCATTGGGATGATCGCTCCGTCGATGTATTCGTTCCTGATTTCGCTGGCTTCATCGAATGCCAGGTATTCTTCAACTGTCATTTGGCGGATCTTGGCGACCATTGTCCGTCCTCGCTCACTCTGATTTCATGCCACGACTGAATCTTGACGGTATCGTCTTGCCTGCTGCGCTCTTGGCTGAACGAGTTCGCATCAGGTCCAGTAAAAGATGATGCGTCCGTTTTGCTTGGCATCGGGGCGGCCCGATTTCACCGTGTCCATGGCGTGCAGGCTGAGCGCGCGCATTTGCTCTCGGCTGCACCACATACGCACCACTTGCGGGTCGCCGGGTCCGCCTTCAAATATGCTGAAATCGACATCTTCGTCGTCTTCGTCGTCGAGGCCGTCTTCAAAGTCGTCTTCGCTTCGCGGCACGAATTCCTGCGCGATTAAGATGACTTGGTTATTGTGCGCCTCGTATGCCAGGCCCATCTGCGCGATGCGGAATAGCGGCTCAATTGGTTCGCGCAAGTCCATATCCAGTTCGCTGAAATCGGCTTCTGTCTGGCTGTTGTCATGTTTGTCGATGTCGGCGAGCAACTCGGTGATGGCTGAAGAAAGCGCCTGCGCCTGTTCCTTTTCAATAGTGAAGGAGACGATGCGATGGTCTTGCCCGGCTTGCAGGTGGAAGGTGCGCTTGCCCTTGGGACCGATGGTGCCGACGGTCACAAAATCTACCGGGTTGAGTTCAATCACGTTTGACATGACAGGCTCCCACAACCTATGTTTGCGCTTCTTTGTCGGCGTTTTTCTTCAGTTCCAGGACGTGCGCGATATCGTTCATGCCCAGGACAAAGGGCCGGCTATGCCCTAAGCGCAAGGCGCTGATCGAGGCCGGCGAAATGACGATGCGCTGGAAAACATCAAGGTGCATGCCCAGGTAATGCGCCAGCGCCATCTTGATCAGATCGGCATGACAAACCAGGGCGATCATTTGATCGGGGTGCTCTGGCGCCAGGGCTTCGATGGACCGAACAATGCGCGCTTGTACACCGCGCATAGTCTCGCCACCGGGGAAGCGCGCGCGCGACGGGTATTCCTGCACCACATCCCACATCTTGCGCCGCTGCAATTCGCTGATCGCCTTGCCTTGCCAATCGCCGTAATGGACCTCTGTGATACCCTCATGCGCTTCCACCGTCAATGTCGGGTGATGCGCGGCCAGGGCGAGGGCGGTTTCCATAGTGCGCTCCATCGGGCTGGCGTAGATATGCTCGAGCGGCGCCGTCGCCAGACGCCTGCCAAGCGCTTGCGCCTGCGCCTTGCCCTCTTCGTTGAGGTGAATGCCCGCTATGCGTCCCGCCAGCTTGCCGGTTTTCACATAGTCGTTGACCGCATGTCGTATCAAAAGGAAGGTCGTCATCAAGTCCTGCCGAAAGCGTCAATATACCTGTAACATCATAACATAGTCGCGCGCGCGTCGGCTAGACAAGCGCGACATCGCGAGGCTCGACGTGTATGAATTGCTAACGAACCATCGCCCGGGAGGAGCGCATGAACTTCGCAATAAACTATTCGCCGCAAGCGCTGAAACTATGGCGGGACAGCCGGATTCAGGTCGATTTGTTCAAGTTCCCGCCCTGGGACGAACTGCGCCCGCAAATGCGGTTGGGACCAGGCGCCTATATCCATTTTGGAAATATCGCCGGCGGACCTTACGCGAAAGAACATGCTCCCGCTGTCATTCAAGACTGGCTGGATAGCACCGATACCCTCGTCGTCAACACGCATCTCGCCATCTCCGCAAGCGACTTTGCCGACGGCGCGCCTGTGACGCCGGAAGCCGTGATTGAGAAAGCGATTGCTTGGGTTGATCGGCTGGGGCGACGCTTCGGCAATGAAAACGTCGTCGTCGAGAACCCGCCCTATCCGATGGCGAATTGGGACGCCGGTCTGCTGGCGGAAGTGGTAGATCCGGCCGTGCTCAGCGAAATAGTCCGCCGCAGCGGCTGCGGCTTGCTGCTGGATGTCGCTCACGCCATCCGCGCCTGCGAAGGCACGGGACGGTCCGATGTGCATGCTTATCTTGATGCCATGCCCGTTGCCAACCTGCGCGAATTGCACCTGGTTGGCATCTTGCCAGACAAAGACGAGTTCGGCGCGCGCGAAGATCACTTCGCCATGACCGATGACGATTGGTCCATGGCTGAATGGGCAATAGGGCGGATTCGTGACGGAAAATGGCGCGAACCGGAGACAATGGCTTTTGAATACGGCGGGGTCGGCGAGCTCTTCGCCTGGCGCAGCGACGCCAAAGTCATCGCCGCGCAAGCCCCCAGGCTGTATGCCTTGGCGCGTTCGGTGTAGGGTGGCGATGACTGGGTTGAAATGGGCTTTGGATAATTTGCTATCCGCTGGCTCTGCCGCTGCATTCCAGCAGGCTTGCGGCGATTTCGTCTTTACGCTAGGCTGAAAATGCAAATGCCTGTCGCTTGAGACAACATGAACAAAAACACAGATCCTACTATTCATTGTTATAATCCGCTTAAGCCAATCAACCGGCGTCATCTGTGGCTGCTGTTGCTGGCGACCATCCTGATTCAAGCTGTCATGTTCGTCAGTTATCCGCTGGGCGCCGGCAGCAACAACGACAACGAATCGGCGCAGAAGTATCTGATAAGCGAATACGCCCGGGGCAATTACCTGGTGGGCAACCTGCGTTACAACACCGGCTATGCGCTGGTCATGGCGCCTTTCAAAACGCTGACGGACCACTTCGGTCCTTTGTCGGAGCGCGCCTTGCTGCTCATACAAGTTCTGGCGAGCAGCGCCGTTCCTTTTTTGGTTTATGACATCATGCGCCGCCGCTTTGACAGTCGCTGCGCGCTGATCTGCGCGCTTCTGGTTCTGATCGATCCTTTCAACTTGCAATGGGCGCATTTTCAATTGCCTGGCTGGCTGCTGGCTCTGACGACCGTATTCGCCCTATGGCTGGCGCAGCTCGCTTGCTCGGCGCCGCCGCGGCGGCGCTTTGCCTTGATAGCGCTAGCCGCTGGCGCGCTGGGCATCATGAGTTTCGCGCGTTTCAATTACGCGCCCTTGGTCGCGATTTACGGTTTGAGCTTTTTCTTGTGGACCCATATTCCGCTGCGACAGCGTTTCGCGCTGTTTATCATGGTCGGCTTGATTAGCGGCGGCATCCTGGGGTCCTACATCACTCTGATTCACATCCCGTCAACCGGCACAAGCACCTTGAGCTGTACGGCCGGCGCGACCCTGGTGGCAAGCTTGCCGGAAAAGAACTTCGAGATGCGCGCTTCCAACGGACCGCACTCGACAAACTACGCGCGCTTGCTGACACTGCGTCCGCAGCGCAGCGTTGATTTTTTCAGTGATACTTACCCGCTTTGGACTAATCCAGGTCCTTGGGTGAGCGCCGAGGAAAAAGCGGCTTTTCTGGCGCAGCCCTATGGCGAAATACAAGAGGAAATCGACATCGTCTTCCCGGCCGCGCTCTACTGGCACCTCGGTCCCTGTCCCGCCGATGCCTTGCTCTATGACGTTTATGTAGAAACCATTTCACGCGACTTTCTCAAGATAGCCTGGGAGAACAAGAAAGCGGTCTTCAATATGCTGATTCAACACCCCGAAGCTCCCCCCTTTCCCCTGCAATATGTCGAGCGACCCGCTAAGCTGACATGGCTGGACGAAGGCTGGCTGGGTTTCCAGCGGGCGGAAAGCGCAACCTATAACGGGCATCGCTTATGGCGGCCCGGCGTCGCGATCTACAGCGCGCTGTTTCCGGCGCTCAACCTGATCAAGCTTGTGACGCCGCTGGCGCTGGTCGCGGCCTTTTGGCGGCGCGATTGGCTGCTGCTTACTGTCGGGACCATGCTGCTCTCTGGTCTGATATTAATCGCGATAGCCGCCGCCATCGAGCCGCGCTATTACGCCTCGATGGCGCCGCTCTTCATGATCTTGATAGGCTGGTTCCTGGCGGACCTGCTCAATCGGCTTCGACCGGGCGCTTGACGCGACTACTGGCTTCGCCGCCGGGCGGGCAATCGTATGCTGGGAACGCTTTCCACGTTTGCCCGGACGATTCCGCAAGTCGCTATAGACAGCCTGCGCAAAGGATGATACATTAGTCCTGCAACGTGGCAAATAAGGTAGCTATGTCGGCTTTATCCACATTGGTGCAGTGGGTATGCACCCATAAGTCCCCTCGAGAGAATGCGATTTGCTCAACGACAATTCGGCGCGTTTGCGTCGATGCTTTGCGCTGGTCTGTCATCCTCTCGCATCGGTTCGGTCGCGCGGTTGGACTTCATGCCGATGGCAAGATGACTTTGGCAATACCCAGATAATCGTATTTTTAGGAGCAAGCAGCAATGTCAGAACAACGTATGCAAGGCACCGTGAAATGGTTCAACGCCGAAAAGGGATATGGCTTCATTTCCCAGGAAGGTGGCGATGACCTTTTCGTTCACTATTCGGAGATTCAAGGGAGCGGCTACCGCACGCTTGATGAAGGCTCGCGCGTCGAATTCCTTATAACGGAAGGTCGGAAGGGCAAGCAAGCTAGCAACGTCTCCCTGCTGGAGTAAGTTCGGTCCGAATTTGTAGACAAAGCCCGTCTTGAAAAAGGCGGGCTTTTTGTTTTTTCGCTTCGCGCCGCGCTAGCCCCGGCGGGATTCTACAAAGTCGATAGCGGTCAGCAGTTTCCGCAAGCCCGCGCCGCGATCGCCGGTCAGATGCAGGCGGATAGCCCGCCGTTCATGATTGCGCAGCGCCTGCAAATCACCGGCCGCCTGCGCGGCGAAGAGCGTGCCGAAGCTGAAATCGAAGCCAGGGATATCCAAATCGGGCGGCGCCTCTGCCGTCAACTGCCAAAAGACGCCGTTATTGCCGCCGCCTTTGTGATATTGGCCCGTGCTATGCAAGTAGCGCGGACCGTAGCCGATGGTGACGGCGCGCTTGGTGACATGGCGCAGCCGGCGCTGTATGTGATGGATCAACCGTTCTTCGTCGGCGTCGGGGCTGAAATAAATCAAAAAGGCGAAATAATCCCCAGCCTGTGTTCCCGCCATCTGCGCCGCGATCACCTGCGCGAGGTCGCCGCCATCGTAGCCATGCTGTTGGCACAGCTCGCGCAGCGGCTCGAGCGTGGTTTCGTCGGCGAACATCTGCAAACCGTCGCGCGTCAGGACCGCCTCATCCGAGGGCAGGCTGCCGGTTTCATCGTAAATATGCAGCAGCGCCTTGGTCGCTTCTTTGGCTTCGGTGACATTGGGTTCGTCGAAGGGATTCACGTTCAGCAAGCTGCCGGCGATAGCCGTGGCATATTCCCAGCGGAAGAATTCCCCGGCGATGCCGTTTTTGTCCGGTATGCGGATGGTCACGCGGGGGTGCCCCGCTTCGCGCAGCGCCCGTATCGCCGCGTCCTTTTCGGCGACATCGGGGTCATTATCGACGCGCAGATAGATGAAGAGCCGGTCGGTGACATAATCGTGCGGCTTGCCGATTGTCGCGCCGACAACCGGCAGCGCGCCTTGCCCCTCTTTGCCCAGGCTTTCCGCCAGCAGCTGCTCCGCCCAGTTGCCAAAGCTCGTCAGCGATTGCGATGTATAGATGCTGACCTTGTCGCGACCCTCTTTTGCCAGCGCGCCGATGACCGCGCCTAGCAGGATGCCGGGATGATAATGCGCGGGGATCGTCTCGCGATTGGAAGCCATCATGGTGTCGGCGCTCTCCCAGAAGCCATCCAGATCCAGCCCGAGCAGCGCCGCCGGTACCAAGCCGAAGTAACTCAGGGCGCTGTAACGCCCGCCGATATCAGCCGGGTTGAGAAAAATATCGCGCACGCCGGCTTCCTCGGCGACATGCTGCAAGCGCGATCCGGCATCGGTGATGACAATGAATTGCTCGCCCGCGCCGCCGGTCCGTTCCCAGAAGTAGTGGTCGAGCGCCAGGGTCTCGATGGTGCCGCCCGATTTGCTGGCGACGATGAAGAGGGTGTCCGCGAGCGAGATTTCAGACTCGACCTGTCGGATGCGAGCGGGGTCGGTGCTGTCGAGCGTGATCAGGCTCGGGAAGCCTTCTTGGGGTCCAAAGGTAGCGGCCAGCACCTCCGGCGCCAGCGAGCTGCCGCCCATGCCCAGCAGCACAACGTGCTTGAGGCTGCTGCCGCGCACGCTTGCCCGCAGGGCGCGCAGCCGGTCGCGGTCGATGCTTTTGTCGGTATCGAGCCAACCTAGCCGCTGCACGATCTTCTCCATCGTGGGACCGTGATTCTTCCACAGACTGCCGTCTTTGTTCCAAAGCCGCTGATTGGCGAAGTCGCCGTCCAGTTGCGCGACCGCCTTGTCCACTGCGCCGTGGTAAATGCCCAACGCCAGTTTGCTGCGCTCCATGATGCCGCTGCGCAGCAGGGTGCGCTTGGCAGCCACTTGCGAGATTAGCGTTTCGAAGGCTTCGATGAAGGCGTCCACGCCATCGTCTTGCAAGCGCGAGGTCACCTGCCCCAAATCGACCCCGACTTCCAGCAAGCGGTCCATGACCTCGTCCGGCGGCAGAAACTTGCCCAGGTCCCGCGTCAGCGTTTCGGCGACTGTGCCATGGTCCTTAAAAGCCGCCAAAGTCGCGGGTGGCAGCGTGTTAACCGTCGCTGGTCCGATCAGGTTATCGACATAGACGGTATCGGGATAGGCTGGGTTCTTGGCGCCGGTCGAAGCCCAGAGCGGACGCTGCGCTTGCGCGCCAGCCGCCCGCAAATCGGCGAAGCGTTCGCCAGCGAAGATGCGCTGGAAGGAGCGATAAGCATTTTTGGCGCTGGCGATAGCGGCTTGCCCCAGCAGTTTGCTGTTCGAGGCGATGCGGGCGGTATCCCCCCGCAGTTGCGCGGCGCGGATATTGTTTTCCAGGATGTGATCGACCATGACATCGATGCGGCTGAGGAAGAAGCTGGCCACCGACGCCACGCGCGCGACGTCTTCGCCGGCTGTCATGCGCCGCTCCAGCCCGCGGATGAAAGCCTCAGCCACCGCTTCGTAATTTGCGATGGCGAAAATCAGCGTGACATTGACGTTGATGCCGGCGGCGATGGCTGCTTCGATGGCTGGCAAGCCCTCGGGCGTGGCTGGAATCTTGATCATCAGGTTGGGGCGATCGACCGTCTGGAAGAGGCGCTTTGCTTCGTCGATCGTGCCTTGCGTATCGCGCGCCAGCAGCGGCGACACTTCCAGGCTGACATACCCATCGCCGCCCTGGCTGCCTTCGTAGATCGGGCGGAAGAGGTCGGTCGCGTTTTGGATATCTTCGATAGCCAGCGTTTCATAGATGTCCTGCGCTTCCAGATCGAGCATGGTCAAGATGGCTTGGTCGTAGATGTCGGAATCGCCGATGGCTTTCTGGAATATCGCGGGGTTCGAGGTAACGCCCAGTACACCTTCTTCATCAATCCGACGCTGCAGGTCGCCGTTTTCCAGGTCTTGGCGATGGATATAATCCAGCCAGGCGCTTTGCCCGTGTTTTTGTATGTCCAGCAGGGGGTTGCTCATGTTCCTCATGTCTCCCGAACTCTGCTTCATTCCAAGCGAAATCCCAGCGAAAGCGTCGCCATTGTAACAGGCATGGGGGGCGCTCGCTAGATAGCGCGGCAAATGTAAGCGCTGAAAATCGCGACTATCATCCCCTTGCGCGTTCGATCCGTGGGATTCGCCATCGCGCGCCACTTTCCATATTGGCGCTGCTGCCGATATGGCGTTATCCTCCACGCAAATGCCGACTAATCCGGAGTGACAAATATGCCGAAAATGACAGGCGCTAAATTGCTGGCGCAGACCGTCCGCGGATACGGAATTGACACCGTGTTTTTTGTGCCCTATATCGCGCCGCGGGCGCTGATGGAGATGGAAGCGCTAGGCATCAAGCGCGTGCAAGCCCGCGGCGAAAAAGCGGCGGCTTATATGGCTGACGCCTACGCCCGCGTGCGGCGCGCGCCCAGCTTGTGCATGGCGCAATCGGTGGGCGCGGTCAATCTGGCGGCCGGCTTGCAAGACGCTTTTCTGGCTTGCTCGCCAGTTGTCGCCATCACCGGGCGCGAGTGGCAGGGGCATCAGTTGCGCCACGCTTACCAGGAAGTGGATCATAGGCCGCCTTATTCGGCTGTTACAAAGTATAACGCTTATGTCTCCGATCCGACGGAGTTGGGGCATCATCTGCGGCAAGCCTTTCGCGCGGCGACAACGGGTACGCCACAGCCGACGCACTTGGACCTGCAAGGCATTGACGGCGGCGCGGTGGTGGATGTCGAGGCCGACCTTGAAGTCATCGTTGAAGAGCAATTCGCGCGCCTGCCGCCGTTTCGCCCGACAGCCGATCAGGAGTCGATTGACCGAGCCCTCGCGCGCCTCTCCCGGGCGCAGCGACCGGTGATTGTCGCCGGCGGGGGAGTCACGGCATCGGGCGCCCGCGCCGAGTTGATCGCGCTGGCGGAAAAACTTTCAATTCCCGTCGCGACAGCGCTCAACGCCAAAGCGATGTTCCCCGCCGATCATCCGCTGGCGGTCGGCGTGCCAGGTTCATATTCGCGCGCCTGCGCCAACCAGATTCTTTGCGAGGCAGATCTCGTCTTTTATATTGGCAGCCATACGGGTGGGCAACTCACCAACAATTACACGATTCCGCCACCCGGTCTCAGCGTCATTCAGCTCGACATCAATCCCGCCGAGATCGGCCGCAACTACCCAGTTGAGCTGGGCTTGCAGGGTGACGTCCGCGCTACGCTGCGTCAAATGCTGGCTTCCACGGATGGCTTTCCCGCGCGAATGGAGTGGATTGAGCGCGTGGGGGAGCGGGTCGCAGCCTGGTGGGACGAGATCGGCGCGCGCTACCACTCGGACGCTGTACCGATGCGCCCCGAACGGCTCTGCAAAGAATTGAGCGAGCATCTGCCATCCGATGCCATTCTCGTTTCCGATACCGGGCACTCCGGCGTATGGACCGGTACCATGCTGGACCTGCGCCATCCCGAGCAGTCTTATATCCGCTGTTCCGGTTCGCTGGGTTGGGGCATGCCGGCCTCAATCGGCGCCAAATGCGCCGCGCCCGATCGACCGGTGCTCTGCTTTACCGGCGATGCCGGCGTTTGGTATCACCTGGCGGAACTGGAGACAGCCGCGCGCTGCGGCGTCAATACTGTGGTCCTGGTGAACAACAACCACTCGCTCAATCAAGAACGCGATGGCGTCGAAGCCATCTATGGCGGCACGACAGCGGGCTCGGACGAGCTTTGGCTCTTCGATGACGCCGATTTCGCGGGCATCGCCGAAGCGATGGGCTGCCTCGGCATCACCGTTACCGAAGCGAGCGCGGTCGGAGCCGCGCTGGAACGCGCCTTCGCGGCCGAGCGTCCGGTTGTGATTGATGTCAAGACCGATGTCGCGGGCATCGCCCCGCGGGCTTGGATGCCGGGCGACCGGGATTGAGCGCGGCAGGATTCGAACCTGCAACCAATTGATTAAAAGTCAACTGCGCTGCCATTGCGCCACGCGCCCAAACTGCGCGTCAGTATAGTGATTGTCGCGCCCGGAATCAAGCCGCAGCTCGCTGCTTCTATTTACCCAGGCTGGGCAATCCTTGCCTCAAATGAAGTTAATTCAAACTATAATAAACCACCGAGGCTCCCGAGGGTCGCGTAGACACTGACTGTCAGCCGCCCCTACACATTACGAAGTTGTGGCAAAATAGTTGATGTCAGCGCAATTTCATGATGAAGCGATTGCCCTGATTATCCACCCTCTCAAATTGCCCGAATTTCTTTGTCAATGCTATACTTGACTTTGATTTACTCTTGGTACCTGGATTACATTACCTTGGGGGGAAAATGGCTGAACTGAGACCCCTGGAAGCTGCCGTCGCCACGATGAGCGATCTGCCGCTGAGGCGCTTCGGGAGACCCATCGGGCGCGACGACTTGCTGCGGGCGCTCCTCCTGCGATTGCGACAGAACCAACCCTTGGTCTTGCACGGCGCCTCCGGCATCGGCAAAACCACGATCGCGGCCACCATCGCCAACGTTTCCGTGCAGCAGTCGGAGCAGTCTGTTTTATGGTTGCCGGTCAAGGAACCGCCCCTGGTGGAATTGCTTGCGCGCATTGGCCGCGCCTATGGCGCTTTAGATGTCTGCAATGCCGCGAACCCTTTGCGGCAGCGCGCGGCGGTCGCCGAATTGTTGCGGCAACATCAGCCGCTGATCGTGCTTGACGGCAATATAGACGCGACGGTTTTGAACCAGTTTTATGACGATTGCGCCCAGGATCTGCCGCTGGTTGTCACCAGTGAGAAGGCGCTGGCTGGCGGCGCTTGGCGCAACCAAGCCATCGGCAACTTGAGCGCAGACGACGCGCTGCTGCTCTTCAAACAGAAAGCGGGCATCCAAGGCAGCGAAGCCGATAACATGGCTGCCGCGATAGTGACGCAGCTCAATAATGAAGCCTTTCCCGTCGTGCTGGCGGCGCGCAGCATGATCATTTCTCGTCAGTCGCCCGAGGACTATCATGCCGCCTTGCTGGCGCTGCTGGACGAACACGAGCGTCAAGCAGCCAGCGCCGCCCTGGCGGCCAGCGTCGACGCGCTTAATCCGCGCCTGTGGGAATTGCTGCAGCAGTTGGGCGCGACCCCGCGCGGAGAAGCCACGATCTCTTTCCTGCGCCTGCTTAGCGATATGCCGGTGTCAGCCATCGATCAATCCATGACGATTTTGTCGCGCCTTTTCCTTGTCGAACGCTTTCAGCGCCTTGATGAGACATGCTACCGCATGCACCCTCTGGCGCAGGGTTTTGTACAGTCCCGGTCTGCTGAAGAAGATCGCATTGCTGACTTGCGAGAGCGAGCTAGGACTGCGGTAAGCGATTTTCTGCTTGCCCACAGCGCTGGTCCCGACGCGCTGATCCGAGTGGTGAGCGAGCTGGATAACCTAATCGCCACGGTAGCCTGGGCAGCCGAGAATGACGACCAAGAGTTGGCGGACAACATTGTAGACGCATTGTCCGACGTGGACGGGCTGGTAGACGAAGCGGGTTACGCCTATGAGCTGGCGCTGCTGGAATCACTCCGCGACGGCAGCGAACTTGTATTTGACGCTGACGAGGATCTACGCGCTGACGCAGAATCCGACGAAGACCAGGCGGTCGTAGCTGTGGCGGACCTGCCAGCAGGCGAAGATGACGAAACGGAAAGCCTGGCGGGGGAAGAGGAGCTTGAAGAAACTATTGAAATGAAAGATGACGTCGATGAAGCGACGCAGCCAGCTCTGGCGCCCTTTGCCAAGGACTCAACCTTTATTTCAGTTGATGACGAAGAATTGCGCTCCGTGAATATCGACCAGCTGCGGACCGCCCTGCATGTTGCCAGCCAGAACAACGAGACCAAAAGACAGTTGCAGATTCTTAAGGCGATCGCCAAGGTGCAGATCAATCAAGAGCGGCATGTCGACGCTGCCGCAACTTTCGGAGAACTGCTGGAAATTTATGAGGCGAGCGCCGATGCGGACGGCGTCCTCGAAACGCTTGACGCGCTGGCTGGCCTGCTCGTGAGCAGCGAGAGCGCGCCGTCGATTCTGGAACAGGCGAAGCTGCGCGCGGCGCTCACGCTCGCAAGCCAACACGAGGACAGCCCGCGCGTTTTGCAGATACTGGAAGCGATTGGCAAGGCGCAGATCGAACATAAACACGAAAACGATGCAGTGGCTACATTTAATGAGGTCTTGGCGATTCACGAAGCCGAAGAGGACAAAGCGGGCATACTGGGGACATTGGATATGCTGGCCGGCTTGCTTGTGCGCACGGACGCCGCCGTCACGGCGCTGAGCCATATCCAGCGCGGGTTGCACCTCGCGGAAGAATTGAGCGACCGTGAAACCGAGATGTTCTTGCGCGTCACGCTCGGCGATGCCCACCTTGCCTTGGACGAAGCGATAACCGCAATCGAAAGCTACGAAACGGCGCTGACCATCGCCCGCGACCGCGACGACCAGCAGAACGAGGCGCATGTTCTCTACAAGCTGGGCATGGGGCAGCTAGACGCGGGCGACGCCAAGCAAGCCATCGAAATGCTGGAGGGCGCCAACGAACTCTTCAAACAGCAGTCCAAGCGAGACATGGAAGGGCTGGTGCTGCGCGGCTTGGGAGAGACCAACGTTGTATTGGAACGCTGGAGCGAGGCGGTCAACTTCCATACATCGGCTTTGTATATCGCCCGCGAGATCCAGGATAAAGAACAAGAAGCCCAGCAACTGCGCCTGCTAGGCAAGGTCTTGATACAAGCGCGGCGACTGCCGGAAGCGTTGACGCGCTATCGGCAAGCGCTGCATGTGGCTTACGAAAGCGGTCATGCGGGCAACATCGCGGGCGTGATCGGGGAGCTGGTGAACTTGATGATGAGGAACCAGTTCTTGGCTTCCATTTGCGAGTTGCTGGTGAATGACGGGCTCGCCTACGACCCCGACGACCGCGAACTGCTGCGGCTCCAGCGAGAGATCGCCAAGGCGAAAGAGATGGCTGCGGAAAGGGGCATCGCCCTGGCGGTAGTGGCAGGGACAGCGCGGGAGTACGCGGCAAACGCCTACAACTACGCCTGATCCTGCCGCGGCTTATCGACCCGCGACGAATACGAAGAAGACGCGAAAAATGAAAAGGGCGCCGAACTGACGGCGCCCTGCTGTTTCTTTGGGTTATGGCGCGGGCTAGTTCTGCGCGGCCTTCCTGCCGATCTGATCAGGAATATGCTGGAATTCATGCGACAGGGCTGTATGATGATCCAGATGTTGAGCGATCAACTCGAAGGGTGAAGCCTTTACAGTCTCGCCAAATGCGATCATCCAGTGATTGTCGCTATTCCGCACCCAGCGCCCACCGAAATTGCGCAGGATGGATTCGCCGAGGAAGGCGCCAAATTTCTCCTGGAGCAGCAGTTTCTCCCCATCGTTCAGCTCGGCGCGATGCTCGTCAATGTAATTGTCCAACCAGGATATGGATTGGGCTGAATAGTCCAGATGAACTCGCTCTTTTTCGCTGAGCACGTCAATGACCAACTGCGCGTCTTCCTGGAAGACAGAGGTTCTTGTGGCTGTAGTCAAGGGGTTCTCTCCTTCGCGATTTCTTTCCTGCCGGCGCTGTTCCCGTCAAATGCACACTAAGGCGGACACGCTTGCCAGCGCGCATCTTACCTGGATCAGCAAGTAAAGTGGAAAATCTTCACAAAATAAAAACCAATGCCGACCATTGGTTTCGCGAAGCGGGTAACGGGATTCGAACCCGTGACCTTTTCCTTGGCAAGGAAATGTTCTACCGCTGAACTATACCCGCGCAGTGTATGACAGTATAGCCAAGGGAATCATAATAGGCAAGCCTTCGTTTGGCAGATCCAGGGCAATCGCTTCAACTTGAAATTGATACCGCCAAGGGTCGCATAGGCGGCGCTGGCTTCAAGCCCCGCAATCCCCGCGGGTATTGACATAATCGCCGCTGATCCAGCCCTCGATCTGCCAGATGCCGACTTTGAAATAACCCGCCCGTTTTTCACTGGCGCGCAGCCAGTCTCTGCTGGCGGTTACGCCCAGGACCAAGCCATCAGGCGGGCTTTGACGCACCTTGAGGTTGGCAAAGGGCTGCACCTCGCATTCGCCCAAGCCGCGTCCCGGGTTTGTGTTAGCCGGCGGCGTGTTTTGCAGGGGCGGCTGAGGCGCCTGCGGCGGTGGCGGACCGTCGCCGCGCAGCAGGACGACGGCGCCGGCGCGGTCAATCAGAGCGCAGGTCTGCCCAGCGCGCTGATAGGCTGACAGGTCGGAGGCGCGCCGCGGCGCGTAGGCGGCGTCGAGGAAGACGATGCGCCCATGAGCGGAGAAACAGACTTCGACGCCGGGCGACACATAACCAAAGACATCGACGGCGTCCAGGACGCCCTGGGCGATGATCTCGGGCTGGGCGATTTCGGCGACGCCGACGCGCCGGCCCTGGGCGCCATCGAGCCAGTTATTGACTTGGATCTCCGGCGGCAGCTGCTTGAGCGTCTGGACTGTGGGCTTGGGGCTGGGCGTGAAGGTAGGCGTGGCGGTGGGGGAACGGCTGGACTTGGACCTGCCCCAGCCCGGCGGCGCGGCAAGGGTGGTGAACAATCCGAAAGGAACGTTAAGGGAGATTCCGTAACTGTTTTTGGCGCGCAGGTTGAAGTCGTAGGAAGTTTCGGGAATGAGCCCGGCCTGGGTATAGCTGGCGACATCGCCGACATCGAACCAATCGGTGAATTCCGTTGGGGTGTGGTTGTAGCGGATTTCGTAGCTGGTGGCGCCACTGGATTTAGACCAGTTGAGAGTGACGCTGCTATGCGTGATGTTGCTTTTCGAGGGGTCGGTGGGATCGGGCGGGGCTTTGTTGGGTCCATCCAAGGTGTTGGCGGTGGCGCTAACAGTGGAGGAAACGCCGTTGGCGTTTTTGGCGCGCAGGTTGAAGGCGTAGCGCCTATCGGCCGTGAGCCCCGTGAAGGTATAGCTGGCGACATCGCCGACATCAAGCCAATCGGTGAATTCCACTGGGTTTTGGTTGTAGCGGATTTCGTAGCTGGTGGCGTCGCTGGATTTAGTCCAATTGAGAGTGATGCTGTCGTTGGTGATGCCGCTGGTCGATACGCCCGTGGGCGCGGGCGGGGGACTTTGGGCTTGCAGGGGCAAAAGGCTGAGTGAAGCGAGAAAGCAGCAGAGTGAAATTAGAACAAATATTCGGGGGGGGGGGGGGTAATGTTATGTAATATTTCAATCATAATCGCCATCTTTCTAAACATCGTTGAGCTCCTCCAAGCAGTCCCAGAAGCGGGAATTGCGGATTGCGCTTGATTCTAGTCCAAGTCAGCGCGTTTGTCAAAGCAAACGGTGCGGAGATTCATCTATTGATCTGCAAAAAAGGAGACATTGTAGGGGCGTTTGACGTCAGTGTCGAAGGGCTGTGTCTACGCGCCCTACGCGACCCGCTGAAACGCCCACAAATAATCGGTTATTTTCGCGGACGGCTCGCGAGCCGCCCCTACATCTTGGTAGATTTATGTGACATTCGACAGACATTGGTTCTGCTGCGATTGCTCTGGGCAGATCAGCGGTTGTCGCTCGCCTGCGCTTGCCCATATTGACTTGCCGTGCTTAACTTAGCGGGATACCGTTCATGGATTCCCTGCGCGCGATAACATGGTCCATCAGCCGCGATACAAGTTCCTGTTCAATCCATATCAAAAAGACCTCATCCTGTCGATCGACGGCGGCGGCATGCGCGGCATCGTCGCTTTGGCGATGTTGTGCTGGCTGGAGGAACAAACCGGCAAACCCGCTTACGAGCTGTTCAAGCTGGTCGGGGGGACCAGCACCGGCGCCCTGATCTGCGCCGGCTTGGGCTTGGGCATGAGCGCGCGCGAGATGATGGACGACGTCTATAAGGACCTCCTGCCGCGCGCCTTCCGCAAGGTCAAACGCTTTCGCTGGCTGCGCTTTATCTTCAGCGGCCTGCGCTATATGTACACCTACAAGCCTTTCATCGACGCGCTGGGACCCTATTCCGCAGGCAAGCGCATGGCGGATATAGACAAACCCGCGATCTTGCTGACGACAAAGGATGTGCGCAGCAGCAATACCTATTACATCATCAACCAGGGACCAGGCGCCCCCATGTTCGCGCATTGGCCCCTGGCCGGCGCCGTCGCTTCCAGCGTGGCCGCGCCGCTTTTCTTCCCGCCCGTGCAGGGCAACCTGGTCGACGGTGGCGTCGGCAGCTATGGCAATCCCTGTCTCGCGGTATCTGTGGAAGCGGTTGAATACCTGGGGATGAAAGCGGACAACCTCATCCACCTGTCGCTAGGCAACGGCTATATCTCTAACGAAGCGGCTGAGGGCGCTGGCGCGGGATTCTGGTTGAAGCCCTGGATCGAATACCTGATCTTCGAGGGCATAGACGAGGCCGCGCTGCAGCAAGCTTTCATGGCTCGCGCCATTTACAGGCAGATGGACTTCCGCCGCTACAATCCGCTGCTCAGCCGGGAAAATGTCGAGCATAACCTGGAAATCGACTGCGGCGATGTCGACCCGGCGGCGCTGGCGCTGGATAGCAGCGCGCGGGTGGAAATCGAATTGCTGGAAAAAATCGGACGCGCCTATGCCGCGAAGATCGACTGGATGAAAGAGCGAGCCTTGCCCTGGAACAGCATCGGCGGCCGCGCCGCGCCGCGCTTCGCCGATGCTGACTGGGAGAATTCGCCTTTCAGCGCGGGAATGTTTTAGGCTTGCTCGTATTATTCACGAGCAAGCCGTCTCAAATTACAGATAGAGAATCTCTCATTTGATCAATGATTCTAGTTAACATCCCCTATTCTTGATGAGCCTTTGGCATTCCTGGCACCTGGACTTGCCACCAGTTCCCGACCGACGGTTTTCTCTTTCGATGTTGTTACCTGTATTGCAATTTGTACAAACGTGGTGGACGTTACTCTGCACAGAGTGCCAAGTGGCAACTTTAGCCATGTTGCTCTCCTTCATCTAGCTACCTGATATAACTCATCTGGAGAGCAGTCTAGCAGTTAATCAGTGAGTTGCCGAGACTCTACAACGCACTAGGCAGGGCAATCGCATCAAAATATTTTTCACCACAGAGGCACCGAGAACACAGAGTATAAGTTTTTTCGGGGCAGAACTCCTCTAGAATCGACATACAAATGGGTGAAAATGCTTATCACGGGGTTCAAAATTGAAGTGCAATTTCACAATATTTACAAATGAAAGACTTTTCTCTGTGCTCTCTTGTGTCTCTATAGTTACATTTAAGTTTGTATAATGTTCATAGTTCTGGATATTCATCTTGATGCGATTGCCCTGACGCACTAGGTTGCAGCTGGCAAGATTCTGCGGTATAAGAATTCGAGAAGGTGAAGTAATATGTAATGAATAAGAAAGTGGAGGCCGATACATGAATCTCGCTAAACTGCCTCAAGCAATAAACTCCATGCTTCCACGTTCTAACCGGTCCAATTCGCCCTTTCGATATCCTGGCGGTAAATTCTATGCAAGGAAGCTTATACTAGATGAATTGCCGCCGCACACGCATTACTGCGAACCGTTTGCGGGTGGCGCTAGCGTATTCTTTGCCAAGGAATCCGCGGATTTCTCAAGCTTAAATGATCTTGACATAGATGTCATCAACACGTTACGTCAAATACGAGATCGTGTGGAAGACCTAATATCCCTTTTGACCGGTGTCGAAGCGACGAAGGCTAATCACGCGTATTATAAGAACGAATACGAGCCAGCTAATGGATTAGAACGTGCATTCAGATGGTTTTACCTAAATCGGACTTCCTATAGTGGAATCATGCGCCACGAGAATTGCTATTGGGGTTATGGAAGAAAATACTCGATGCGCCCGGAAAACTGGCCGCCACACTTACGAACAGTGTCTGACAAGTTACAAGGTGTAGAATTAACGTCCTTTGACTTTGAGGAGGTCATAGATTCTTTGCCAAACCGTGCATTTGCGTTTATAGATCCTCCATATTACAGCGCAGACCAACAAAAATTTTACAATTGCGCCTTTGGCAAGGCTGATCATGAACGGCTTGTAAAGTGTCTTAGACGTAATGCTGGCCGCATTTTATTCCTGTTGACTTATGACGATCACCCCGAAGTGTTGTCAATGTACAAATGGGTTGAGTCAGTTGGCAATAAGCAGTGGAACTATACGATAAATCGCACAGATGATCAGCGCAACGGTCACAAGCTAAAAGACGGTTTTCGCGGTGTGCGCTCCAAAGGTAGAGAACTCTTCATAAGGAACTTCTATGTCTAATCACGACGATGCCCACCGTGTTTATGCCAGCATCCGTGAATACTGCGAAACGTATAACATACCTAAAGAAAATCTGCTGGATATCTTGGAAGATCAAAAAGTGTTGCCGATGATTCGAGGCAAGGCTACTGAATTCTTAGGCGCGGTAGTTCTGAAACAAGCGCTTGATCCGCGTGATTGGGATGTTCAAAAATTAAATCTTAACCCTCAACCAGGCAAATACGATGAGGATCTAAGCATCACTTACCGTCGCACTGGAGACAGATTAAAGGCTGAAACAAAGAACGCGGTACGAGGGAAATTCAGTCTCGGCGCAAGGATGACGAAAGTCCCTCATTTTTCAGTGAAGTGTCATAAATCGCGGAGCAATTTTACGAAAGCGCACAACGACCGCTATGAGGTTGGCGACTTTGATGTGCTATTATGCAATGTGTCAAATGCCATTTTCCGTGGCAAAACTCTTGATCGCGGACTGCCCCTTATTGAGGACGAAGAGGCAATCAAGTGGCTCAAGCAATTCTATGGCGCTGAAACAGAGGACGCCCTGCGGCGGTGCGCTTATGACGACTGGCGGATCTGTTTGCCTGTCTCTATCGCGCTCGAGGATGGAACAATACCCCGCACTCCGCGTGTTCTTATGGAGAATGATCCAAACTGGTTTGGGTTAAATCAATTGCCCGCGAATTTGCGTTCGCTCATAACAGGTTAGGTTCTGTTGATATTTGACAGCGGCATTTTCATAAATGCGTAAAATAGTCTTATGACCTACATAAGACTAACTGACAATCAATGGACGAAAATTCGGGATTTTCTGAAGCAGGACCCGAATGTTTATTTGGGCAACGAAGCCCAATGCCGCCTGTTCCTCTCAGCCGTTCTATGGATATGCCGTACCGGCGCGCAATGGCGCGCATTGCCGAGCGAATACGGCAAATGGAATTCGGTTTACAAACGCTATGTTCGCTGGAGCGAAAAGGGCGTTTGGCAACGGATGATGGCAGCCTTCGCCGATGATGCCGATGTGGAAATCGTGATAATTGACAGTACGATTGTGCGCGCGCATCCCTGTGCCGCTGGCGCCCAAAAAAAAGTGAAAAGCAAGCCTTAGGTCGCAGTCGCGGGGGATTTAGCAGCAAGGTGCATATTACGGTAAATGGTATGGGCAAGCCCTTGCGTTTCCGCTTGAGTCCGGGGCAAGCTCATGATATCACACAGGCGGATGGCTTGATTGAGGGCTTTGCTTTTCAGCGGATTATCGCTGATCGGGGTTATGCGGCGGGGCATTTTGTGAATCCCTTGCTGGAAAAGGGCATAGAAGTAGTGATTCCGCCACATCCGCGTGCCAAGGAGAAACGGGAATACGATAAGCGATGGTATCGCGAGCGGAATCTGGTGGAACGTTTTTTCAATAAGCTCAAGCATTTCCGCCGCGTCTTTTCTCGATTTGAGAAATTGGATACATCCCATCAAGGTTTTCTGCACTTTGTCGGCGCACTTATCTGGTTACGATAGAATGTCAACAGAACCTAGGTAGGCACTTTATCGGAGACAATGAAATTCGGTCGACCGTTAAGGCTAAAAAGACGATACAGATTCTGACAAAAAAGCCATCCAATGCGGATGGCTTTTTTGTTTCAAAGCGCAACTATCGCTAAATGCTGAAGTACAGCTCGAACTCGTAAGGATGCGGACGCATGGCAACTGCGTCCTGATCCTCGATCTGCTTGTAGGCGATGTAGTTCTCGATATAAGCCTCGCTGAAGACGCCGCCTTCCAGCAAGAAATCGTGGTTCGCCTCGAGCTCGCGCAGCGCTTCGCCCAAGGTGCCGGGCATGACCGGCGTCTCGTGATCGCCTTCGTACAAGTCAGCTTCGGAAGCCGCGCCGGGATCAATCTGGTTCTTGATGCCGTCGATGCCCGCCATCAAGAGCGCTGGCATCGCCAGGTAGGGATTGGCGGCTGGGTCGGGCCAACGCGCCTCGACGCGCTTGGCTTTGGGGTTGTTGCTGTACATGGGGATGCGGATGCCCGCCGAGCGGTTGCGCGCCGAATAAACCAGGTTGACCGGCGCCTCATAGCCGGGCACCAAACGCCGATAGCTGTTGGTGATCGGGTTGGTGAAGGCCGAGATCGCCGGCGCGTGTTTGATTAATCCCCCGATATACCAAAGCGCCATCTGGCTCAAGCCGGCGTACATATCGCCGCCAAAGAGCGGAACGCCGTCCTTCCACAGTGATTGGTGCACGTGCATGCCAGAGCCGTTCTCTTCAAAAAGCGGCTTGGGCATGAAGGTGGCGTGCAAGCCATTGGACATGGCGACATTCTTGACGATGTACTTGAAAGTTACCATCGTGTCCGCCATCTGCAGCAGCGGCGCGTACTTCAGGTCGATCTCGGCTTGCCCGGCGCCGCCCACTTCATGGTGATGCACCTCGACCTCCATGCCGACATCCTGCATGGTCTGCACCATCTCGGCGCGCACGTCCTGCGTTTTGTCGAGCGGGGACAGCGGGAAATAGCCCATCTTGATTCGGTTCATGTGACCTTGGGCGGGGTCTTCGTTGCCGCTGTTCCAGTCGCCCTCGAAGGAATCGACGCGATAGTAACTGCTGTTTTCCGATGTGCTGTACTGCACGTTGTCGAACATGAAAAACTCGGCTTCGGGTCCGAAGTAGGCGATGTCAGCCAGGTCCGAGGCATGCAAATAGGCTTCGGCGCGTTTCGCCACGCCGCGCGCGTCCAAGGCGTATGGCTCGCGGCTGATCGGGTCGTGCGCGTCGCAATAGAGCGCCAGGGTCTTGTAACGGAAAAAGGGATCGACATAAGCCGTGGACAAGTCCGCCAGCAGGATCATGTCCGATTCATTTATCGCCTGGAAACCTTGGATGCTCGAACCGTCAAATCCAAAGCCGTCTTCAAAAGCGCCCTCGTCGACTGATTGTATCGGCATGCTGAAATGCTGCGGGACGCCGCGAATATCGACGAAGCGCATATCGACTTCAACGATGTCATTCTCATTCGCCCAAGCCAGCAGGGCGGCGGGTGATTCCATCGCGGAAGCGGGGGGAACATACCTTGCCATGTCCATTTATCCTTCTGCTAGAGTCCTATAAAGATTAACAGCGGTATTTTATTGGACGTTTCTTACAACATCCACAGCGAATCTAATCGAATTTGCCCCTGTTTTTCTGTAAAAACTAACCAAAGTTTCCTAATCCATAATCGCATTAGGCTTCATTCCGATGCCAAAAGCCAAGGCGTTTTGCTTTTGACGATTTCAAATCGAGTCTGGCGGACCATCGGCGACGGCTGCTAGCATAAGCCAGCCTGTTAAACCAGCAATTGTCCTTGGGGGGATGATCCCGTGCGACGACAGTTGATCCTAGCTTTGCTTATCGCCGTCCTAGCGATTTCAGCGGCCGCGCAAGCGCCGCAGGCGCCCATATTGCTGCCCGAGGTGATCAAAGTCTACCCCCATGACGATGAGGCTTTTACACAAGGACTGCTCTGGGACAGCGGTTATCTCTACGAATCGACGGGCTTGCGCGGTCAATCCACGCTGCGGCGGGTTGAGCTTGAGACGGGCTTGTCGCTAGAAACGGTCGCGCTTGATGAGGACCTTTTCGCTGAAGGTCTGGAGCGCGTCGGCGACCGGCTCATTCAGTTGACCTGGCAAGCCGGGCTCGCCTTTGTATACGATTTCAACAGCTTTGAACAGCTTGATACGTTTTTCTACGAGGGCGAGGGCTGGGGACTTTGCTATGACGGGCGCCATTTGTTCATGAGCGACGGCAGTTCCTATCTGAGCCTGCGCGATCCAGAGAGTTTCGAGCTGATTTTCCGCGGCGCGGTCACCTACAATGGGCAAATCTTGCCAGCCCAGCTGCTCAACGAGCTGGAGTGCGTCGGCGACTATGTCTATGCCAACGCCTGGAATACCGATTACATCTTCCGCATTGACAAGTTCTCCGGGCAAATTGTGGCGGTCATCGACGCCAGTGGACTGTTGAGCGAGGCTGAAAAAGCCGAGCTGGACCGCGGCAGCGTGCTCAATGGCATCGCCTGGAACCCCGAAAGCGAGACCTTCTTCATCACCGGCAAGAAATGGTCCAAGATCTTTGAAGTCGTCTTCGTCGAAAGCTAAACCCTCCAATTCCTCATCGGAACTGTTTCTAACAATTCTCTTATAGACATCTCAATAAGAATCTGTATAGTTCATATATGGATAATTCAGATATGAACTATTGCGAGCCGCCTGAGCTGGGCGAAGCGCCGACATTCGAAGAAGAATTCTTCCGTCTGATGGCGGGCATCAATCGCCAGTTGAGGCAGCTTTCAGACCAGCAACTGGTTAAAGATTGTATTAGTCCGACGCAGCTCTTTTTCCTCAAGCGCCTGGATGACGCCGGCGCGCCACAGCCCGTCAGCTTCTTCGCCGAAGGTCTTTTCTCCAGCCGCTCCAACGCCAGCCAAATGATTGACCGCTTGCAAGCCGAGGGCTTGGTGCATCGCCAAGAAAATCCTTCAGACCGCCGCAGCGTCTTGGTGAGCCTGACAGAGCAGGGCGCCGCCAGACTGCGGGAAGGGCATGCCCAGCACCTCAACCTGGCGAAAGCGCTGTTCGCGCCGTTGAGCGAGCAGGAACGCGGAAGCACGATACGCGCGTTGCGGCACGTCCTGAGCCTGCTCGAAGCCTTCCAGAGCGAGGGTTCCGAGGGGCTGCAAGATGCCCCAGCCGAGCAAGAGTGAAAACCATTTCATCGTAAATCATCGTACATCATTCACAGGAGGTCAACATGGTGTCAAACAATCACGCAATAATCGCCGAAGAAGTCTATAAACACTTCGGAGAAATCAAAGCGCTCGACGGCGTGTCTATCGGCGCGGAAACCGGCAAAGTGCTGGGTTTGCTCGGTCCCAACGGCGCGGGCAAAACCACCCTCGTGCGCATTTTGACGACCTTGCTGAAACCCGATAGCGGCAATGTCAATGTCGGCGGGCTCGACGTCCTGCGGCAGAAGCAGCATGTGCGGGAGATCATCGGCTTGGCGGGCCAATACGCCGCCGTTGACGAAATCTTGACCGGGCGGGAAAACCTGATCATGGTCGGGCGCCTCTATCACATGTCGCGCCCCGCCGCCAGCAAGCGCGCCCAAGAACTGCTCGAACAGTTCTCTTTGGTCGACGCCGCCGACCGCTTGGTCAAGACTTACTCCGGCGGGATGCGCCGCCGCCTCGATCTGGCCGCCAGCATCGTCGCCAGGCCGGACATCCTCTTCCTCGATGAACCGACGACCGGCTTGGATCCCCGCACGCGCATCGTCATGTGGGATACGATTCGCAGCCTGGTCTCCGACGGCACGACGCTGCTGCTCACCACGCAATACCTGGAAGAAGCCGACGAATTGGCCGACAAGATCGTCGTCATCGATCACGGCAAGGTCATCGCCGAAGGCACCTCCGATGAGCTCAAAGCCAATATGGCCGCGGACTTCATCGATATCACCGTCGCCAACCCGGTCGAAACCGCCAAAGCGTCGCAGTTGCTGGGTCCCTTGAGCAACGAAAGCCCGCAGACAGACGAAGGCCGCGGCAATGTCAGCATCGCGGTGGAGAGCGGGGCGCAAAGCATCGCCGAAGTTGTGCGCCTGCTGGACGCCGAAGCGATTCATATCGCCGAACTCAACCTGCGCCGCCCGTCGCTGAACGATGTCTTCTTGAGCATCACAGGCGAAGAAATCGTCGAAGAACAAGCCAAACCCAAGCGCCGCGGTTTCGGCCGCCGCCGCAGCGCCTAACCAAGCCAGTTTCGCATTTTTACGAGGACAAGCACCATGACCCAAAATACCGCAACCGCTGCCTTCAGCCAGAACCTTGGCGAATCCAGCGCATTCCAGCGTTTCCTGTGGAATTTCAGCGACACCTTCGTCGTGATGCGCCGCAATCTTTTCGCCTACCAAAGACAGCCGGAGCTGCTGGTATTCGCTACCATCCAGCCCGTCATATTCCTGTTGCTTTTCACCTATGTCTTTGGCGGCGCCATCAGCTTCTCCACCGGCGGCGATTACATCAACTTTCTGCTGCCGGGCATCATCATCCAGACGATTCTCTTCGCCTCCGCCAATACCACGGTGGGCTTGGCGGTGGATCTCTCGCGCGGCATCATCGACCGTTTTCGCTCGCTGCCGATGTCGCGGGCGGCTGTGCTGGCCGGGCGCACCAGCGCCGATACCCTGCGCGGATTATTCACCGTGCTCATCATGATCGTCGCCGGCTACATCATCGGCTTTCGCTTTGAAAACTGGGGCAGCGGCATCATGGGTTTGGCGCTGGCGGTGGCATTTGGCTACGCCGTCACCTGGATTTCCGCCACCATCGGGCTCTTCGTTAAAGACCCGGAAGCGGCGCAGGTAGCCGGCTTTATCTGGCTCTTCCCCTTGACCTTCGCCAGCTCGATCTTCGTGCCGACCCGCACCATGACCGCTGAATGGCTGCGTACCTTTGCCGAGAATCAGCCGGTCAGCGTCGTCGCCAATACCGTGCGCGATTTGATGACCGGCACCGTCAATCCGGACGAAATTGTGCTCTCGCTGCTGTGGATCGCCGGCATCGTGGCGGTATTCCTGCCGATGGCGGTCTGGCGTTACGCCCGCGTGGCTTCGCGCTAGCTCGCTTGACAAGCGGCTAATGCTTTAGTTAGCGTTGAAACTGCTGTCGGCCGTATCGCGGCGCTATCGGAGAAAGGGTGGTGAATGGCTGCGCAATCTAACATGAACGACATCAGCTTGAGCGACCGTGTGAGGGAGAACGAGATGCAGATTGCCAAGTTGCAAGGTGGTCACGAACACGTCGCCACTAAAGCGGATATCGCGGGGCTCGACGCAAAAATCGAGAAACTGCGCGCGGATTTGACTTGGCGGATTTTGCTGGCAATGGGTGTGTTGATGGGTCTTGTGATGGCTTTCATTGAATGGCGCGTGGTTGGTCGATAGATGCCCAAAATCGCTGACATTTCGGATTGATGGCATAGCGACATTATAGCGACATTATAATGTAGGGGCGGCTGACCTGCGGTGTCTGCGCGCAGCGCCGAGCCGCCCATTCCCTTCCTGCAGCAGTCTGCGCTAGACCCAGCCAGTGATGATGGCTTTGCAGTTCATGCCGATCGACTTTTTTTGGAAGTTGCCGTCTATCCAAACGTTGTAGCGGAGGACCGCGCTGAGATAAAATCCATGGATGCCGTCTGACTGCTTTTCTTCTTGGGTGATGTTGACGTCCCTGATGTCGCCGCTGACATGACGCAATGCGCCATACGTGCTCAGACCGTTGTTTTTCAGGGTGATTGCGATGGAGCCATAGCTGAACCTGCGGCTGGCTGTGCAATATCCCTTACTGGCGAAATGCATGTAGTCAATCCAACCGCCGGCGTCCAACATATAGTCAAATGTGAACTTGGCGGGACCATGCGCCGATGCGGGAATCTGAACCGCAACTGCCAAAAGCAATAGCAGTATCGCGAACATCTTTTTCATGGCTTGACCTCCTACAGTTTAATGGCGAGCGAATTCAACCGCAGTCTTTTCTCCAAATTCTCACCTTTCTGTCGCGCGAATACAGAATTTACTTGGCAGGCATTATTGACGTATACTGCCCAGATATTTTCAATTTATTCGATGCGAGAGATAAATCAAGGTCTTGGGGGCGAACTATCACGCAACTATAATCCCAGGCTCAAGCGGCGTTCATCTCTTGCATGATTTCATATTTGCAGCATGCTTTTGCACGCGAGAAATCCTCTCAAGTGAAGGACAGATAACTTATGCGAAATTTAGTCTACATCGCCAACGGCGGCGGCGGAGCCTGCGGCATCACCGTCGCCGAACTCGACTACGACAGCGGCGCCCTACAGCCCGTGCAGCAGGTTAGCGAAATCAGCGAATGCCATTATCTCAATCTGCATCCGAACGGCAGGTTCCTGGTCGCCAGCTCCATGGATGACGATGTGCGGGTCTGGTCATTCGCCATTGAGCCCGACACGGGCTTGCTGCGGGCGATCAACAGCCAGCCCGCGGCCGGCACGTCGCCGGCCTACGTGGTCGTCGACGACAGCGGGAAAAACCTGCTGATGGTCAATTACATTGTCGGCAAAATCCGCGGCAACGTGCGCGTTTATCCCATCGACAGCGACGGCCTGATCGGCGCGGCAACCGAGATGATCGAGCATGACGGCAAGAGCGTGAATCCCGAGCGCCAGGAAGTGTCCCATCCGCACATGATCGTCACCACGCCCGACAATCGCTTTGCGGTCGTTCCCGACTTGGGCACGGACAAGGTTTACCTCTACGCGCTGGATGCGGAGCGCGGCAAGCTGAGCTTGTCGGGAACCCTGGAGCTGCCCGCAGGCGCCGGACCGCGCCATGTCGCCTTCCATCCGACCTTGTCGCTGATGTACGTCATCAACGAGCTCGATTCCACTTTGGCGACATTTAGGTATGACGAAGCTGACAATTGGAGGGCGGGACCCATCTTGAGTACCTTGCCCGCCGGCTATCAAGAGCCATCCGAGCGCCCCAACAACACCGCCGACGTCCATGTCCATCCCAATGGCAAGTTCCTTTATGGGTCGAATCGCGGGCACGACTCCATCGTGATCTACAGCCTGGACGCCGACGGCATGCCGCGCTACCTCGCCAACGAATCGACTCGTGGCGCTTGGCCCCGCGCCTTCATGATTGACCCCCGCGGCGAATATCTGGTGGTCGGCAATCGCCATACCGACAACGCCGCTGTCTTTTCGATTGAGGCCGCCACGGGCTCGCTGACCTACCGCTCGTCGCTGGCTTTGGCCGCGCCCATCGCCTTCAAGATGCGGGCTTCGGGCTAGGCAATGCGCGTACTGGTCACCGGCGGCGCGGGACTGGTTGGCAGTCCCATATCAAAGCGCTTTGTGGAGCTGGGCTGGGATCTGCGGGTTATTGGCGTCGACCCCGCCTGCGACTTGCAAGGCGTCGCCTATTCGCAATGCGACATTCGCGACTACGAGGCGCTGCGGACCCATGTCGAAGGCTGCGACGCCATCGCGCATCTGGCGGCTATTCCCAGCACGCGCACTCATCCTAGTCACGAGCTCTTCGAAATTAATGTCGCCGGTACATACAACGTCTTTGCAGCGGCTGAGCGGGCTGGGATCAAACGCATCGCGCAAGCCAGCTCGATTAACGCGCTTGGCGGCTACTGGGGCTGCGACGACCGGCAGTTCGACTATTTCCCATTGGATGAAGCGCATCCGCTTCACACAACGGACGCCTATTCTTTATCGAAACAACTGGTCGAAGAGATCGCCGCCTACTATTGGCGGCGCGCTGGCATCAGCAGCGTCTCCTTCCGCTTCCCGGCCGTCTGGTCGCAGGACCTGATCGAGCAGCGTCAGTTGCGTCAAGATCTGCGAGCGAAGCGAGAAGCGGTAGATACGTTCAGGAAGCTGCCCGCGGGCGAGCAGCGCCGGCAGTTGGCGGCCGCTCGGGCTGAAACGCTGAAACTGCGCGCGCGGCGCATCTTGGAATATGAGGCAGTTCAATCCGGCGACTTTGATCATGCGTCGCACATTGCGAATAATGCTATAGATGAAAGCTGGCTGTTTTCAGCTTATTTTTTCGATCGCCTCAACTTCTGGACCTTCATCCATACCGACGACTCCACCCAGGCATTTGAGCGAGCCCTCACGGCTGACTTCACGGGGGCGCATCCGCTCTTCGTCAACAGCGATCGCAACTATCTGGATTACGATTCGGAAGCGCTGCTCGCGATTTTCTTCCCGGAGGCGCGGGGGCGCAGCAAAGCGATTGCCGGCGCCCAAACTTTGGTTAGCTATGACCGCGCCCGCGACTTGCTGGCATATGAACCGACTGTGCATACGGTTTAGGCGGGCGGCTGCTCCCCGGCATACTGCCCCGAACTGAAGACGTAGACCTGGTTCAGGCTGTCGCCGGATGCACCCGCACCCGTTTCCGCCGTCCATTCATAGAGCCAGCGCGCGTCGCTGATGCTCAGGTTGACGCAGCCGTGGCTGCGCCGATAGCCGAAGTCATCGTGCCAGTAGGTCCCGTGCAGGCTGATGTCGCCGTCGAAATACATCGTCCAAGGCACATTCTGCAGGGCATAGGCATCGGGCGCGCCGGTGGCGCCGCTCATAGAATCGCGATCGAGCCGCGCCCAAATCTCGAATATGCCCTCGTTAGTTGACCATTCGGGCAAGCCGCTGGAAACGAGCGTGGCAAAGACGGGTTTATCATGCTCGTAGGCGATGAGCGTCTGCTCGAAGAGATCAACCGCCAGCCAGCGCCTGGCAAGGCCCGCGGGTTTTTCGGCTGGCGCGAACATGGCGACGAACTCTTGCCGCAGCCATTGACGGGGACCGATCAAGTACCAGACCTCGCCGTCGCGGTCTTCTTGGCGGGCGAAAATATTGACCAGGTCATAGCGCCGGGTGACATAGCCGCTTTCCGCGCTGCCGCTTCCGCCCGGGCGCAAGGAGGTGTAAATGCCGGTCTTGTCCAGGATGATGGCGAAGGGATGCCGCCAATCGGCCGGCAGCAGGTAGCCCGTGAAGGTCGAGGCTCGTGTATATTTGGCGTCTGCGCGCGCGATCCATTCGCCGCCCAAGCGCTGAATCCAGCCATCGACATCGGTATTGGTGGCGTGGACAAAGTTGAAACCGGCCGGTATCTGCCCAATCACATTCCCGCCGGGCGCGTCGAAGAGATTGACCGCTTGCGGACCCACGCGCCAAAAGCTGAACTGACCGAGGGTATAGCGGTCTTGCAGGATCGCGTCCAGTTGCGGGCGCGGATGCGCCGCCATCATCGCCAGGCAGGCCGCGCTGTCGTCCGCGCCAGACCAACAGACGGCCGGGTCATACGCGATATCGGCAGTCGATTCTTGCGCCGTTAAAGCTATCGGCGCGAAGAAAATTAGTGTGATTAGTGTGATAAAGGAAAGCATGCTAAGCAGGCGCATTGGCGACTCCGTCTTGAAATCTACAGCGTTGCTCCGCCGCAATGACGAATGAGTTGGCAGCCTTTAGCATACAACGTCGCCTGGCAAATTCAACGATTAGCCTGTATTCGTTGTATAATTTTCACAAGGAACTGGTCATTTTGCAGCCCGGTGATGAAGTGTTTGCAACAGTCCGTATTGGCACGCGCGGCTCCAAGCTGTCTCTTTGGCAGGCGAATCATGTCGCCGATCTGATCCGCGACTGTCACGGCGGCCTGCCTGTCGAAATCAAGACCTATCAGACGCGCGGCGACCTGAATCAGCGCGCGGCTCTGCCGGCGATAGGCGGCAAGGGCGTCTTCACCGAGGCGCTGGAGCAGGCGCTGCGGCGCCGCGAAATCGACTTCGCCGTGCACAGCCTCAAAGATCTGCCGGTGGAAAATGCCGCTGGGCTGGCCATCGGCGCCATACCCAAGCGGGGCGACCATCGCGATGTATTGCTGAGCCGGGGCGGACGCGCCCTTGCCGAACTCCCGCCGGGCGCGCGCATTGGCACGGGCAGCCTGCGCCGGCGCGCGCAGTTGCTGGCGCTGCGCCCCGATCTGCAAGTGCTGGATATTCGCGGCAATGTTCCCACGAGAATCGACAAATTGCTGATGGACGACAGTCCCTACGCTGCCATCATATTGGCGGCTGCCGGCTTGAAGCGCCTGGGCTTGCAGTCGCAGATCAGCGAAACGCTGGAGCTGCGGCAGATGCTTTCCGCCGCGGGGCAGGGCGCGCTCGCCATTCAATGCCGCTGTGAAGCCGATTCACTGGCTTTCCTGGCGCGGCTGGCGGACGCGCATGCCACGCAAGCCACGGCAGCGGAACGGGCTTTTCTCCAGGTTCTCGGGGCTGGCTGCGCCCTGCCGGTCGGCGCTTACGCTTATGTCGCGGGCAGCAAGCTGCTTATGCGGGGACGCGTGACAGCGCTTGATGGCTGTCATCAAATTGATGTGACCGGCGAAACCCACGCCCCCGCTGGTCCTAGTGGGTTGCTTGTGGCGCGAAAGCTGGGAGCGCGTTTGGCGCAAGAAGCGCTGGAAAAAGGCGCGCGTCAAATCCTCGCCGGCATAGCAAAAGCCGCTTTATCAGCGGGAAAGGCGGAAAAGGAATGAAAACAGCCATGTCCGATCAATCTGCCCTAGCAGGCAAAAGCATTGTCGTGACCCGCGCTCTCAATCAAGCGGCTTCTTTGGAGCGGGCGCTGCGCGAGCGAGGCGCAGTGCCCATCAGTTATCCTTGCATCGCCATCAAGCCGCCGGCGGACAGTCGCGAATTGGATGAACAACTGTCGGATTTGGCTCGCTTTGATGCGCTGCTCTTCACCAGCGTCAATGTCGTTACGACCATCGCCCAGCGCCTTCAAGCGCTGGACTTGGAACCAGACTGGACGAGCGTCCGCATTGCGGTGGTGGGCAAAGCCACCGCCGAGGCATTGCGCGATCTATTGGGACCGCTCCCCGATATCAGCCCGGCCGCCGCGACGAGCGATGCGCTGGCCCGCGCCCTGCCTATCGACCCCGGCAGTCGCATCCTGTTGCCGCAGTCGACTGTGGCGGGCGACTATTTGGCAAATATCCTGCGCGAGCGCGGCGCGCAGGTGCGCAAGGTAATCGCCTACGAGACGGTCATGGGGCTTGGCGGCGCCGATCTGCCAGCATTGATCGCGGATGGCGCCGTCGACGCCTTGACCTTTGTCAGCCCATCAGCCGCGCGCAACTTCACGCGGCGCTGTCCCCTGCCCGCCGCGAAAGCCTTGCCCGCCGCTTGCCTGGGACCAGTGACAGCCGAACGGTCCCATGAACTTGGCTTCACTGTCCTAATCACCCCACCGGTAACAGGCGCCGCAGCGATGCTAGACGCTTTGGAAGCGTATTTTGCGGGCAAGGTCGGTGGCGGCGCTCCCTAGCTGTGCGCGAAAAACTGTCCATAGCGGTCGGCAGTGCATTGCTCGCCCTGCCTATAGTTGAGAAAACGACATCGACAATCTCAATTTTATTCTATTTTTACTGTTGGGCAGGCATTTTCGTATATAATGAAGTTATAGTCATTAATATTCATGCTATGAGGCTTATTAACACAATTTTTTCGACTGGGCGCAACATAGCGGTTCTGGCATTTTCAGCGCCGTTGCTCCGCCCATCAAATACGGAGGACCCATCATGGAGCTGGGTCAGACCATTTACACACATGAAAAATTCACCGAAAGCGGCCAATACTGGAGCCCCGAATCCGAAGAATACGCTGCTGCCAGTCAATTGATCACCGCCATGCGTTCCGGATGGGTCTTGGCGCTGCCCCGCGTGAGCGCCCGTCAAGTTTGGAACAGCGGCAGCCGTCCGCGCACGATTTATGATTTCACCTTGATGCGCGCGGGGCAACTCATGATCATGCCGGTGCTAAGCAATCCATACATCGAGCGTTTCATCGTGCAAAAGCGCCTCCGCGTCAGCTTCGATAACAGCCCCGATCACGTAGTCATTCCCGAATAGACCTCGTTCTAACAAAGCGCTGTTAATATCACTTAATCTAGCATAGCACTGTTGCCGCTTGTGATTGCGGGGCTTATAATTGCGCCTAGCGCGACCAAGTTTTTTGGGAATGGTGACATCGTGAAGCAGAACGAACAAGATCTCCGCGTTCAGTATCAAGACATTACATCGCAGCATTGGAGTTACTCATCGGAGCAATACGCCGGCGGGGACAACCTGCTCACTGCCGTCGCCCGCGGTTGGTCGATCGACCAAAAGGTGACGCTGCGGCGGCACTGGTTCGCCGGCATGCGCCGTATCGAGATCTTCCACTTCACGATTCGGCGCGACGAGGTGGTGGCTGATATGGCTGTGGTTGGCAATCCCTATGTCTATCGCTACCTGGCGTCGCATCCGCACGAGCTGGTGGAGGAGGACGCGGCGGCGGTCTAGGGCAGGGAATGGGATAATCAAGTCAGAAAAGCCCTTGCTGAGACTTGCCATCGGAGTTGATACTGTCCGACTTATGGAGTCTGGCTCGTTTTATCTCAGTATATTGGCCGGGCATATCGGCACCTGCGCCCTCAAGCAAATCCCCTACAGTGAGAATCTGGATCTTGCGGTAGCGTTTCCCATTTCTCCCCGGAGACTCGTAATATCCAGCTAACAGCCCCTCTTTCAGCATAGCCTGCGTCGGTTTCTCCAGCGTGATGAAAACGCCAATTGCTGAATTCTCTCGCTCGACCGTGCCTTTCAAATCGCGAATATCACGGGATGTCACCTTGCCGGATTTGACTTGGACGATAACGGTACCCGCAATGGGTTTGCCTTTTTCATCTTCTTCAAAAAAGCTTATGATGCCGTCTATGCCTCTGTCCGTCCCCTTTTTCCCGCGCCGTGAACCCGGTTTCCCGCCAACCGGCTTTGCCCCTATCAACGACAGCGCCCACCACTCAAATTGATAGCGACCCTCATTTTCGACATCTGTCGCCAACTCTCTCGCGCCCTCGACAGTCGTCGGTTCGCCGATAACCTCGTAATCTGTGCCCGATACCAACTTGAATTTGTCTTGTAGTCGGTATTTTTGCAGAGCGATGCTCAAATGGGTGATATCAATGCCTATCCAGCGGCGGTTCAGTTTGTGAGCGGCGGCTATCGTCGTGCCACAACCGCAAAAGGGGTCAAAAACCAAATCGCCTTCATTGCTGCTAGCAAGAATTATCCGCTCGAGCAAAGCCTCGGGTTTCTGCGTCGGATAGCTGAGCCTTTCTTTGGCATGCGCGCCAAGCGGTGGAATGTCAGTGATGACATCTTGGATGACCACGCCTTCACCTTCATCCAAGTAACGCTTGTGACGAGGAACTTTTCCTTTTTCAGGCCAGGCAACTAAACCAGCTTCATCCAATAAGTCCAGCTTTTCCTGCACTGTGAGCTCTGACAAATCAAGATCGGGATAAGCATGTTCAAGGGAAGCGGTTGGCGTCGCCCAGTGTCTGCCGGAATCTGTAGGGTCAACCCCACGCCAAGATTTTCCCGAATCCCCTTGTGATTTTCCAGCGCCTGTAAGGCTAACAAGCTGATAGGGTCCTCGCTCATCCTCGTAGCGATAGTACTTCTTGACATACTTATCGTCATAATTTTCATAGACTCGAGTCCACTGGTAGTCATTGCTCTTGGTATAGAACAGGATGTTGTCGGAGATGGGACCCCATTTCTTGGCACCGCTATGCGCGCCTGTGCGCTTCCAGGTAATGTGGTTGCGAAAGTTCTCTGTGCCAAATATCGCGTCCAGCAGAATCTTCAAATAATGGCTTGCGGTCGGGTCGCAATGCAGATAAAGGCTGCCGGTCGGCTTTAGGACGCGCTCTAATTCCACTAATCGCGCCGCCATCATCACCAGATAAGCCATCATTTGGTTGTGCCCGATCAAGTCCATCAGCGCCTTGATTGCGGTCGCTACCATTGCCGGGGCATCCCCGACCAAATCAAAGTAAGTCGATAAGGAAGCTTCGCTCCAATGCCAGGTGTCTTCAAATGCCGTGATCTGCGCTTCGCTGTCAGCGCCGCTTTCCGCTTTGAACAAGACATTGTAATCTCGATTGCTGTTGAAGGGCGGGTCAAGGTAAATGAGATCGACAAAATTATTTGGGAAATATTCACGATTGCGCAGGATGTCCAGGTTGTCTCCATAGTAGATTGTGTTCTTCATGTATAAGACCTCGTTGAGTACAAGTTGCTAATCCAGTATACCATCTACAAGCGCAAGTTCTGGTCGCGGAACCAAGACGTGTTTCCCCAATTTCCCCCAATCCCGAGATTCCACTATAATGAACCCGTAGACATCAGCCGAGCACGGTAATCAAGCTATGCCCGACGAGCCCGTCAAACCGCCTGCGGACGACAAATCAACCGAAGACGCGCCCCTGTCTCCCGAAGAGATGATGCAGCGCATGCTCAATCCACAGCCGGGCGCGCAGGCGCCGCTGCCACCGGAAGACTATTTGCAGCCGCCCGAGCAAGGTCCGCCGGAAGACTTGGACGCGCCGCCGCCCCCCGCCGAGTCCGCAGCGCCGCGCCCGCAAATCGCACCTCGCCTGCGCGAAGCCGCCGAGCGCTTTGTCAAGATGCGCAATCAAGCGGCCACGCTGACTGACATGCTCAACAGCGAAGAGATCGGCTTCGAAGAATATCAGCGCCTGCTCTATGACAGCATGACCCAGGACGAGAATGGCGCCTGGTGGATGATCGACGCCCAAAACGAGCAGTGGTATCGGCACGATAGCGGGGAGAATGAATGGGTCGTCGATTATCCGGCCGCGTTGCGCGAGTGGGAGGCATTCCAACAGGCGGGGCAAGACAAGCGGTCCTCCGGCGCTGAAGGGGGCGGGCAAACGGAGACGGTTTATGATCTGCCGCCCGCGTACCAGGGAGCGACCGAGCCGCAAAGAGGCGCGCCTATCCTTGACGACAGGGGCGTCGAAATCGGCAGAATGCCGCCGACCAAAGACGAGCTCTATACCGTCCCCAGCACAGTCGCCTTCAAAAACGAATTGCCGGGTCAGGAGCGGACTGTCGCCGCGGACCCGCAGTTCGCCAGGACACAGCCAGCGCAGACCCAGTTTGACGATGCTGGCGATCGCGGCGAAGTGATCCCCCGCGCCATCGACAGCGGCTATGAACTGGAGCGCTCGCCTATCGTCGCGGAATTGCTGGCATCGCGGCGGCGGAACTCGCTGCGCGCGCTGGCCAGCGTCTTGGTGGTGCTGCTGGTGATCGCGCTGGTTGGCGCGATTGTGGCAGCCGGCGGCATCATGTTCTGGTATAGCGACACCGTGAAGCCATTCCAGGAGCGGATCGGGGCCCTGGCAAATTACAGTCCGGAGTATCAAACGGCGCGCATCTTTGACGTCAATGGCGGCGTGATCGCCGCGCTTAATAGCCAGGAAACGGGCGCCCGCACCACCATCCCGCTGGAGCGTGTCAGCCCCTATATGATCCACGCCATCGTATCGCAAGAGAACGAACGCTATTTTGAGGATCCCGGTTTTGATCCCATCGCCATCGCGCGCGCTTTCATGCAAAATATCAGCGGCGGCGGCATCGAATCCGGCGCGAGCACCATCACCCAGCAGATCGCGCGCAATCTGGTGCTGCGCGACAGCGAAGTCACGGTCCAGCGGAAAGTGAACGAGATCCTGGTCGCGCTGGAAATCGCCAATCAATACGACAAGAACTTCATCCTCGAGCTGTACTTGAACGAGGTTTTCTTCGCCAACCAGAATTACGGGGTAGAAGCCGCCGCGCAGTTCTATTTCGGCCACAGCGCAGCCGAGCTCAATTTCGCGCAAGCCGCCATGCTGGCCAGCATCGTGCCATCGCCGGCCAAAAACGACCCGGTCAGCAACCGCCCGGTTGCCGTGGCTGGCATGCGCGCCACCATGCGCAAGATGATCGACGTCGGCTGCCTGCAATTCCAGCATGGCGACTGGTCCCAGCGCGGTCCATTCTGCATCATCGACGGGCGCGAGCTTGACATCGACGGCAGCCCGCAAGTGCTGGCGCGCGTCGACGAGGAGGGGGTAATCGTCGGCGGCGCGGCTATCGTGCAGATCGCGCAAATCGAAACCACTGCCTTTGAACCCTTGACGGTTCGCCTGCGCTATCCGCATTTTGTCAATTTTGTGCAGGCGCAGTTGGAAGCCGAGATCGGCGCTAATGGGCTATTCCAGCGCGGTCTCAATATCTACACCACTTTGGACCCCGCCTTGCAGGACGCGGCCCAGCAGGCATTGAGCAATCAAGTCAATCACCTGGTAGGGGCGGCGACTGGCGTCAATACCGGCGCGGTTATGGTCAGCGACCCTCGGACTGGCGCGATCCGCGCGATGGTCGGCAGCCACAACTTTGAGGATGACTATGCCGGGCAGGTCAACAACGCCCTCACTTGGCAGCAGCCCGGTTCAGCCATCAAACCCTTTGTTTATGCCGCCGCCCTCCAAAACGTGGAGGGCAACCATCTGACACCCGCAAGCATCGTCTGGGATGTGCCGACGACCTACGATATGGGGGCTTCTGGACTATACTCGCCCGTGAATATCGATGGGCGCTTCCGCGGACCGGTTTCCCTGCGCGCCGCCTTGCAGAACAGCCTGAATGTCGCCACCATCAAGGTCTATGAGCAGGTCGGCAAGATCCGCTTTGCCGAAATGGCCGCGGCTCTTGGCTTGGCTTTGCCCGAAGACGCTCTGATCACACTGTCCAGCGCGCTGGGCGCGAACGACGTCACGCTCTACGATATGATGGCAGCCTATGGCGTATTTGCCAATCGGGGGCTATGGACGCCCTTGTACGCTATTGAGCGCGTCACGGAAACAATCGACGGCGAAGAAGTCGAGCTCCCGCGAGAGCGGGCGGGGGCGCGGCAGGCGATCTCGCCGGCCCTCGCTTATCTCATGCAAAATATCCTGAGCGACGACGCTGCTCGCGGACCGAGTTTCAATCCCGGCTCCGCCTTGACCTTGGCGCATATCGGCCTGCCGGCGCAGAATCTTGTCGCAGCCAAAACCGGCACCTCCAATGGCGCGCGCGATCTGTGGACGATGGGCTTCACGCGCGACGCCGTGGTTGGGCTGTGGCTGGGAACATCAGATAATTCGCCGACCTATAACACCTCCGGCATCAGCAGCGCCGCGCCGGTTTGGAACGCGGTGATGACCGCCGCTTCGCTTCGTAAGACGCCCGCGCCATTCGAAAATCCCGGCGGCGTGGTCGCGCGCGAGATCTGCCGCACGACTGGCACGCTCAATTATCCGGCTTGTCCCGATCCCAGCACAGGTCTTTTCCTGCACGAACAATATCCCCCGCCGGCCGAACAAGCCTATATCAAGCGGTTGACCGTCGACAGTTGGACCGGCTTGCTGGCCAATGAATTCTGCAGCGGCAACATCAGCGAGAAGACTTTCGTCGCGGTCGACGATCCGGCGGCGCTGGACTGGCTGGCAGGCTCCGCCGCGGGCAATGCCTTTGCCAAGAGCATCGGCATGGAGTTGCCTGTGCTGCCTATGCCCCAAGCCGAATGCGCGCAGGGCCAACCCTTGCCCTTGATCAACATCAGCGCGCCTAATGATGGCGCGGTTGTACGCGACGCCGTGGAAATCCGCGGTCAAGCGCGCGGTCCGGATTTCGACCGCTTTGAGCTGGAATACGCTTCTCGCGACGACCCGGACAATTTCCTGCCGATTAGCGCCGCTCTGGTCGAAATGCCCAACTACGGCACTGTCTTGGGCGTATGGGATACGCGCTTATTGGGCGTCCCGAATGGCGACTATATCTTGCGTCTGGCGGCTTATTCAAGCGGCGGCGGCAACATCAACGCCGAGATCAACTTGCGCCTGGAGAACTCGACGCCGACCGCGACGCCGGAGGACGCCGTCTTTCAGCCGACGATCGTTTCCATTCCCTTGGGTACGCCCGCGCCCTAAGCGGATGAACGCGGTCATTGTAAATCCGCTCGCTGCCCCTGGTTAGATGTATAACTCTATAGCTCATCTATTCTGCTACAATGGTGCATGACTTGGCATTGGAGATCCGCGCTATGAAAGAGCATTTCCTCATCGAAGGCATGAACGAGCGACAGGCGGCCGCCATCACCACCGGCTCTGGTCCCGTATTGGTCTTGGCGGGACCCGGCAGCGGCAAAACCAGCGTGCTGACAAGACGAATCGCCTGGCTAATCCGCGAGGAGCGCATCCCGCATCACCGTATCATGGCGGTCACGTTTACCAACAAGGCGGCGGGCGAGATGCGCTCGCGCGTCGAAGCCCTGCTTGGCGATCGCATGCGCGGTTTGCAAATCGGCACATTTCACGCGATTTGCGCGCGTTTCTTGCGCCGAGAGGCGGAAAGCCTGGGCTACCGCCGCGACTATGTGATCTATGACAGCGACGATCAGGTGGCGCTGGTGAAGCAGGTTGTCAAGGCTCTCGGCATCGACCCCAAGAAGTTCAACCCCCGCGCCATCCTGTCCAGGATTTCCAAAGCCAAAAACGAAATGATTCAGGCGGATGAATTCCAGTCCCTCGACTATTTCGGCGAGGTTGTCAAACAAGTTTACAGCGCCTATCAGGCGGCATTGCGCGCTGCCAACGCCATGGACTTCGACGACTTGCTGCTGAATATGGTCTTGCTATTGCGCCACAGCGATATGCTGCGGGAGGCCTATCAGCAACGCTTCGAAATCGTTCTGGTGGACGAGTTTCAGGATACCAACCGCGTCCAGTACGAATTAGTCAAAACCCTTGCCGCGCCACAGAACAATGTCTTTGTCGTCGGCGACGAAGACCAGGCGATTTACGCTTTCCGCGGCGCCGACTATCGCAACGTGCTGCGCTTCCGCGAGGATTATCCCGAGCCCACTGTTATCTTGCTGGAGCAAAACTACCGCAGCACACAGAATATTCTCGATGCCGCCCGCGCGGTCATCGACAACAATCGCAATCGCACGCCCAAGCATTTGCATACCGATCAAGGCCGCGGCGGACGAATCCAGATCTTCGAGGCTTACGACGAGCGCTATGAAGCCGACTATGTGCTGGAACAGATCCAGCAATTGCGCATGCAGGAAGGCTTGGACTATAAGGACTTCGCGGTGATGTACCGCACCAACGCGCAGTCGCGGGCGCTGGAACAGGCGTTTGTCAACCAGTCGACGCCCTATGTATTGGTGGGCGGGGTGGGCTTCTACAAGCGGCGCGAGGTCAAGGACATGCTGGCCTACTTGCGCTTGATTCACAACCCGGACGATCGTGTCAGCTTCGAACGCATCGTCAATGTGCCCGCGCGCGGCATCGGCAAGAAATCGCTGGGTGCATTTTTGGATTGGGTCGCTGGCGCGGGACTGACCATCAGCGAAGCGTTGAATCATCTCTACTACGACGACCCCAGCCCCCTGTCGACGGCGGCTAAGAAAAAGTTCCGCGCCTTCGCCGAGCTCTTATCCAGTTGGCAAGAGCTGGCGAAAATTGGCGATTTGGTGAATATGTTCGACAATGTAACGGCGCAGACCCGCTACACCATGCACCTCGAAAACACCAGCAATCTGCCCGAAGAAGCCGCCGAACGCGCCGACAACGTGCGCGAGCTGCGCGGTCTGCTGGAATACGCCCAGGAATACGAACAGCCCTTGCATGAATTCCTGGCTGAGCAGTCGCTTGTCGCCGATGTCGATAGCCTGAAGGATGGCGCGGATGCCGTGACCTTGATGACGCTGCACAGCGCCAAAGGGTTGGAATTCCCCGTCGTCTTTATCACCGGGCTAGAGACGGGCGTCCTGCCGCACTTCCGCGCTTTTGAAGAGCTGGAAGGCATCTCGGAGGAGCGGCGGCTCTTTTATGTGGGCCTCACCCGCGCCAAGCAGAACCTCTATCTTTGCTATGCTTTTCGGCGCGCGCTGTATAGCGGCGGTGGCAATCTGTCCCGCCCCTCGGAATTCCTGGCTGATCTGCCTAGGCATCTGCTGGATGGCTCGCCCCTGACCTTGGCGAACTTGAACAAGGCGCGCAGCCTCGAATCTCAGACGCGCTGGGACGGCTCCCCTTCATCGGTCAGTCGGCTGGAGCGTGACTTGAAATCGGACAAGGTCACGCCGTCCGACAGCAAGATCCGCAGCAAGATCATTCCCTTTCCGGGCTCGTCCAAGTCGGCTAACACCAAGTCCAAATTCAAAGTCAACATGTCCGTGTCACACCCGCAATTCGGAGTGGGCAAGGTCATCGGCGTGGAGGGGAACGGCGGCATCGTCAGCGTCTTGTTCGAGGGGCATGGTCCTAAGAAGATCCTGGCTGACGCCGATGGGTTCACGGCGCTTGACGAATGACGCCCGCATCCAGCAGCGACTTGATCTCTGCAGCAGCATAGCCCACTTCTTTATTCGAATTGCGGACCGACCGTTGTAGCAACGCCGCCTGGCCGCGCCATTTGCCAAACACAATGAAAGGATATATTATCGCTGACGATAGGGTGTTACACACAGTCTGCGCATCTTTTTCGCAACGGGAAGAGATATGCTCAAGATAGGCTCAGGCCGCCGGCCGCGAAGTGGCGCGGCTGGTCAATAAGGAGACCCTCAATGACGTCAAGAACATTCGCCCTGATGATGACAACCGCGATACTTCTCTGCGCTGCGGTGCTGGTGGGGACCGCGGACGACATCGACAACTGCTGTTTCGTCGACCGCCAGTGTCATAGCGACAAGGACTGGACGGACGGCTATTTCGCTTTCCAGAACAACCAATGTCCAGTCCCGGCGCAATCGCAGCCTCCGGCGTCATCGCAGCCGGTCAGCGCGGCTCCCGCTCAAATTGACAACTGCTGTTTTGTCGATCGGCAGTGCCAGACTGACCAGGACTGGACGAACGGCTATAACGCC
Organism: Phototrophicaceae bacterium; assembly: GCA_965232245.1. Lineage (GTDB taxonomy): Bacteria > Chloroflexota > Anaerolineae > Aggregatilineales > Phototrophicaceae > UBA6055. The sequence continues at coordinate 1,069,917 of CBDDPG010000002.1, forward strand.
TATCAGAACAATCAATGCGGCGCGTCATCCCAGCCGACAGGCGGCGCTTCCGCTCAGGTTGACAACTGCTGTTTCGTCGATCGCCATTGCCAGACTGACCAGGATTGGTCGGACGGCTATCTGGCTTTCCAGCACAAGCAATGCTGGGCGCCCGGGCAATCAGTACTGAGTGTTGGTCAAGCGGACAACAAGCGCATGGGTATGAGAATAGAGGGCTCAGCGGAATTCATTGCCCAGGTGAACGCCTCACTGGACTTGCTCAAAGCCCGAGCGCCGTACTGGTATGACTATACCGTTTTCGGCATAGACTGGTTCTTTGAGCTTCCGAACTTAACTGTTGTCACACACCCATCGGATGTAAAGGTTTGGATCTTCGGTGAGGACTGGACTTACCTCTATATAGGAGAAACAGTCAAGTTTGCCGGCGTCCTTGTCCATGAAGCTTGCCACTTGTATCAACAGCAAGCCGGTTTTGCGTCGGGAGCAGGGCCGAAGTTATTCTCAACAGGGCTGGAGGCCGAAAGGCAGTGCCTGACACTAGAGATCGAAGCATTGGAGGACTGTTGTCCGGGGCATCCAGATCTGCCCAGGATGCGGGATTTACTGGCAAACATCGACAAACCCGAAAATCAATGGTGGCGCGGCTGTGATTTCGTATGGTGGCACGGCGACGAATCAGAGTGCGACTAGCGCCGCCACGGTCGCAGGGCATCTGCCGGGAGATAGAGTTGGAGGTCATGATCGAACTCAATGTTGAGCCCGCCTGGATTGAAAGGCAGCGAGATTTTGTCGCTAGCATCCGCTCAGGGGAAGTCCAGGTCTGGAATGACGGATGCTAGGCATACGAGTAAGGCGGCGGCTGCGGTATCGCATCCGCGCTTTGGCAAGGGCAAGGTCATCGGAGTCGAGAACAAGGGCGAGATCGTCAGTGTATTGTTTGACGAATATGGTCCCAAGAAGATTTTCGCCGATGCTGAGGGTTTCAAGGCGACCCCCGAGTAATACCCGTTTCGACTTAGAATTGCGTGAATCCGCAATCCAGCCAGACCTGGTGATTTGTTCGCCGTGGACAGTCGCGTGCAGCCGGCGCGTCAGGTCGTGGATCAGGCTGTTGGAGGGCGGAATTGTGTGCGTAGCGTGGGTGGCGGTGGATTTGCAATGAAGTTTGATTTGTGTTATATTCCTCTCGTTGATCGACGCCGCCTTTGACTAGGTTCTGTTGATATTTGACAGCGGCATTTTCATAAATGCGTAAAATAGTCTTATGACCTACATAAGACTAACTGACAATCAATGGACGAAAATTCGGGATTTTCTGAAGCAGGACCCGAATGTTTATTTGGGCAACGAAGCCCAATGCCGCCTGTTCCTCTCAGCCGTTCTATGGATATGCCGTACCGGCGCGCAATGGCGCGCATTGCCGAGCGAATACGGCAAATGGAACTCGGTTTACAAACGCTATGTTCGCTGGAGCGAAAAGGGCGTTTGGCAACGGATGATGGCAACCTTCGCCGATGATGCCGATGTGGAAATCGTGATAATTGACAGTACGATTGTGCGCGCGCATCCCTGTGCCGCTGGCGCCCAAAAAAAAGTGAAAAGCAAGCCTTAGGTCGCAGTCGCGGGGGATTTAGCAGCAAGGTGCATATTACGGTAAATGGTATGGGCAAGCCCTTGCGTTTCCGCTTGAGTCCGGGGCAAGCTCATGATATCACACAGGCGGATGGCTTGATTGAGGGCTTTGCTTTTCAGCGGATTATCGCTGATCGGGGTTATGCGGCGGGGCATTTTGTGAATCCCTTGCTGGAAAAGGGCATAGAAGTAGTGATTCCGCCACATCCGCGTGCCAAGGAGAAACGGGAATACGATAAGCGATGGTATCGCGAGCGGAATCTGGTGGAACGTTTTTTCAATAAGCTCAAGCATTTCCGCCGCGTCTTTTCTCGATTTGAGAAATTGGATACATCCCATCAAGGTTTTCTGCACTTTGTCGGCGTACTTATCTGGTTACGATAGAATGTCAACAGAACCTAGATAAGCACCACAATGACGCTGCTTCCCTTTGAAGACGACCCGCGAAAACCGATATACACCCGTTCCGGCTGGGAGATACCTCAGTTGGAGTTCAGCGAACTCATAGAACAAAGCAGGTGGCAGAGCGCATTCTTTGTTCGCAATCGCACGGACAGTTTGTTGAGAACCCTGGAACGCAAGGAAAAGAAGATCATCGCTATCCGATCAAGTTCCGCCTTTATGTATAATTGTGTTGGAATGATTTTCGCGAGTCGGCGAGCCTGGATTGAAACCATCCACCCAGGGCAATCGCATCAAAATCATTTTGGGGCGATACTGAGGCAAAAAGAGGAGTTGCCTCATGTCAAAAGGTAGAGGATTGAGTTTAGAGGAATGTTTTGCTGATCTGCCTGATCCCCGAATAGAGGGGCGCTGTGACCACAAATTGCTCGATATCATTATCATCGCCGTTTGTGCTGTGCTCTGTGGCGCGGATAGTTGGGTTGGCATCGAAACCGTAGGAAAAGCGAAGGAGCCTTGGTTTCGCCAGTTTCTGAAGCTAGAGCATGGCATTCCATCGCATGATACCTTCGGTTATGTATTTGCCAGGATCAATCATGAGGAGTTCCAGCAGCGCTTTATGCGCTGGGTAGAGTCGGTGTTTGCAGTCAGTAAAGGACAGGTGCTTGCCCTTGACGGCAAGACCTTGCGCGGTAGCCATGACAAGATGCTGGGTAAGGATGCGGTCCATTTGGTCAGTGCTTGGGCAAGTGAAAATGGCTTGGTATTAGGACAGCGCAAAGTGGCTGATAAGTCCAATGAAGTAACAGCCATTCCTGAGTTGTTGCGTCTACTGGATGTTTCCGGTTGCATTGTGACAATAGATGCGATGGGATGTCAAACCAAGATTGCGCAAGCGATTCGGAACGAGAAAGCGGATTATATTCTGCAGGTCAAGGGCAATCAGGGCAATCTAAAACAGGATATAGCCGATTGGTTCAGCTATGGCGACAAACATGGATTTGAAGACATGGACTGTGACTTCAACGAAACAACTAACAAGTCAAGGGGACGGATTGAAATACGCAAATGTTGGGTGCTCAGTGATCCCAAGGCTTTCGAATATATCCGCCATTATCAAGGATGGCCTGACCTGCGTAGTCTTATACGTGTCCAGCGAGAGTGCCGTCATAAAGGGCAAATTCGCTACCAGACTGCCTATTATATCAGCAGCCTTGACACTTCTGCCGCGCTTATCTTGCAAGCAACGCGGCGGCACTGGGCAATCGAAAACAGCTACCACTGGGTCTTGGATGTCACCTTCGGCGAGGATCATTCTCGCATCCGAGACGGCGAAAGTTCCGAAAATATGGCAACCTTACGCGCTATAGCCTTGAATCTGCTCAAGCGTGATACAGGCAAAAGCAGTTTACGGCAAAAACGCTTCCGCGCAGCGATGGATAACGATTTCTTGCTCCATCTGCTTCAACCAATTTGATGCGATTGCCCTGGTTGGGCAGAGCAATCGCACCAGATTATTTTAACCACCGAGGACACCGAGATTTAACTCCTTTTGTGGCAAAAAGGAGGCAATGTAGGGGCGATTCTGTGAATCGCCCACGATATTCTCACTGTTTTCATGGGCGACACACAGGACTCTGTTGAGAAACAGCCCCCATCACCCGGTCCCTTGCCCAAAAATGCGGCAATGGGAGTCTTATGACCTGTAGTGAGCCGTTAAGCCCCTCCCTCTTTATGGGGGAGGGGTTTGGGGTGGGGGTAAATTGAGTATTTCAACAGAGTCCACAGTGTCGCCCCTACATCGCGGTAGATTTATGTGACATTCGGCATAATTGATTCTGGTGCGATTGCTCTGACTGTTGGGGGTCAAAATAAGCGCCAGGCGCAGGGACAGCATGCGGACCTACTTACGCTGCTCCGCTGATTCAGTCGCGCCCAGAAAGTCCAGGATTTGCTCCGCGCCGTCCTCGGGGCTGAAGCCGTCCCGCGCCCAGTCCCAAGCCGATATTGGCGCCGCGGCGACGCCCCCCGCTGTCAGCGCCGTCGCTTGCCAGAGGACCAGGTGGTTCTCGGTGAAGGGCGCATAGCGCTGCGGATCGGAGGGACCCATCATCATCACCGTGGCGGCGCCGGCCGCCGCCGCCAGGTGCGTCAGCCCCGTGTCATTGCCGATATAGCAGCGCGATGCCGCGGCCAGCGCCGCGATCTGAGCGAAGTTCAACTGATTCACCCAGGCGGTCGCGGGCTTCTTCAGGCGCTGGCGGACGGCGTCGACCAGATCCTCGTCGCCGGGTCCGCCAATCAAGATAAGCGCCGCATTCGTCTGCCGCGCGACGCGATCAAGCAGGTCGGCGAATTGCGCCGGCGGGTAGCGTTTGCTGGTCCTGGTCGAGCCCGGGTTGCCGCCGCCGCCCGGGTGCGCGACGATGTAAGGAGCGGCGAGGGACTCCGCCCGCAAGCGGCGCTGGATATCCGCTTCCGCTGTGGGATCGACCGGCAGGTTGGCATAGGCGCGGCATGGTCTTCCCGCGACCGCGCTGATGACCCGCAAGTAAATCGCGCTCTCGTGTTCGCGGGCCGCGGGCTCCACCGGCACGCGCAAGTTGTATCCAAAGCCGCGTCCGGCGCTGTCCAAGCCCGCTCGCAGCGCTATGCCCGACAGGTAGACCGCTAGGCTCAGCAAGGGCGACCGCGCCAGTGAAACAGCCAGGTCAAAGTTGCCCGACCGCAATTCCCCGACAAATCTCAGAAATTCCCTCGGCGAGCGAGTGGGCAAGTCGGCCGCTCCGGTGTCGATGATCGCGTCAAGCGCGGGGTGCTTGGCAATGGCCGCGACTGACCAAGTCCCAACGGCGAAGCTGATATGCGCTTGGGGAAATGCCTCGCGCAGCGCGCTAAGTGCGGCTGTCGCCATCACGACATCGCCGATGCAGCAGGGTCGAATGACGACGATGCGCCGCGGCGTCGAGGTCATGTCGCGCTGCGGCAGCAGGCGTCCCAGGATTGAATAAATCATCAGCGCGTTTAACATAATGGGGCGAAATGTAACCGATTGTCGCGCGCAAGCATAGAGGCTCTGATGGATTGCCCGGTTGGCCTGCCTCGGTGATGCGGCGAGGCGATCGCGCTGTACACAGGTGTACACGGGAAGTCATCATTGCGCGACGTAACATGAATACATACCAAAAGACAATTTTATTGGATTAAATTATGTTAAGATATTATTAACTCCATGTGAAGTTCTATATCGGGAGGGGCTGTCGTGGATATTCTACGCGCGCTTGGAACCATTCGCCGCGATCGGCATAGGCTCAAGAAGATGGGCGAACTCGCTCTGCTGGTTCTGCTCTGCTTCACCCCCGTTATTGGTTTGATCCCGCTCTGCGCCTTGCTCGGTTATCTGGCGGAGATCATCCACAATGTTTCGAATGATTATCCCAGACCCTTGCCGGAGTGGAATCACATCGGCGAAGACTTCAGCAAGGGCATTCACGTGCTGCTTGCCCTGTTCCTTTACCATCTGCCGCTGATCCTGGTTTCGGCTCTGCTCTATTCATATCGCTCTTCAATTGGCGTCAGTCTTTTTGGCGGCATCACCTATGTCGGGGTGGTCAGCGCGCTGCTGCCCTTGCTATTCGCTTATTTGCTTTTCGCCTGGTCGCTCTTCACTATCGGATTCATCCGCTACGCCGATAGTTGGGATTCCGGCGAATTCTATCGGCTGGGCTTGCTCCTGTCCACCATGCAGAGCAATGCCGCTCTGACCCTGCAATGGCTGGTCTCGTCGCTTGCGGCGAGCGTCTTGCTCGCGCTTTTGCTGCCGGTCTTCTTTTTGGGCGCGGTGCTCTTTGTGCCGGTCTATGGTTATCTGGCGGGCGCCTTCGGGCGCAGGCTGCGCGCGGTCCGGATGAGCTACCAGCAGCTTGCCTATTGAACCGCGCCTTTTTCTAATCCTCAAACTGAGCGCTAAATCCAGGCGCAATCTGTTGTAGCGGATTTTTCATGCCCGTATAATAAAAGTAGATTTCCCTGCTTCATCTCTTATTGCTTGCCATGTCGCCCATAGACGCCAGCACAGAAATCGCAGGTAGGTTAATCCAAATATAGTCCGTCTTATTGTTGCCGCTTATCCTCATCCGCGCCACCGGGCTTGAGCTGGAAGCTGGGCTGTGGAGGAGGATTGGCGCAGGAGATATCTTCGGGATGAAAGCGCTTCTTTTTGTACGTTTTTTGGGGCTGGTTCTCTTTGGGTTCATCGGTTTTCGTATCGGCGGCGAGCTCGCCGAATTCATAAACTTGGCCAGGAGCGAAGCATCGTTGATCATTTTGTCGCTTGGCGCGCTGGCCGGTTTGATTGGCGCTCCTTGGATGACAGTTTATCCCTGGCGGCGCTTGCGCCAGGCGATCGCCGTCATGTCGGTTTCGAAGCTTGGGCTGGCGATCGCGGGCGCTATGACCGGGCTGGCGCTGGCGCTGATGCTTGCCTTCCCGCTTTCGCTCTTGGGCGGTCTATTGGGCTCGACGTTGCCCGCGCTCGTTTCCATCCTTTTTGGCTTGTTGGGCATGAGCGTATTCAGCCTGCGCTCGGGCGAGCTGCTCGATATTATCAGCGAGCGCATTATCGGCCGGCAGCGCCGCTTCCACCCTATTTCCTCGCGGCAGCTGCTGCTGGATACCAGCGTACTGATTGACGGCCGCATCGTCGATATCGCGGAAACAGGTTTTATCGGCGGCACCTTGATCATCCCGCGTTTTGTATTGAGCGAATTGCACCGCGTGGCTGATTCCGCGGATTCCTTGCGGCGCAACCGTGGGCGGCGCGGCTTGGCGAAGTTGAACGAATTGCAGCGCAGCAACAACTTGCCAGCCAAAATCATTGATGACGATCCGGAAGAATTCAACGAAGTCGACGCCAAACTGGTGGCGCTTTCTATTCAGCTCAACGCCTCTCTGATGACGAACGACTTTAATCTGAACCAGGTCGCCGACGCCCAAGGGGTTGACGTGCTCAATATCAATGCCCTGGCCAACGCCGTGCGCTCGGTCTATATCCCCGGCGAGACCTTCGCCATCCGCATCATTCAAGAAGGGCGCGATCCCAATCAAGGCATCGGCTATCTGGATGATGGCACCATGGTGGTGGTGGAATCGGGCCAGAAGTATATGGACCGCAATGTCGGCGTCGAGGTTACCAAGCTGATCAACCGTCCCACCGGGCGCATGATCTTCGCCGTGCCCGAGCGACAAGGGCAGCGCTAGACCTTGCCTATTCGCTCGCCGCTTCTGTTTTCATATAGTCGCGCTGTCATTTTTCTCCGTAAACTCAAGAAAATAGTGAGAAATGTTAGGGGCGACTCGCCGAGTCGTCCAATCTGTCGTCCGCTTCGCCGCGTTTAGATTTCGGGCGACATGGTATGTCGCCCCTACGCTGCCTCCCGATTTGGCAGTCAAGAAGTTTATCTCGGCGCTCTCGGTGGTTACGGAAATAATCTGGCGCGATTGTTTTGTCCGGCGCGCGAATCGGTGTGTCATCGCGCGGCGGCATCTGTTAAGATAGCCGCGTTTTTATCCTGTTTGACCAAGGACGAAAGAGAACAAGATGACCGATGCAGCAGCCGGAGGCCGCACAGGCGCCGAAGATGTCATTTGGGATTTGTCAATCTTCTATCAGAGTATGGAGGATCCCCAGATTGAAGCCGATATCGCCCGTGTCCAGGCGCTGGCGGAAGCCTTCCAAGAACGCTACCGCGGCAAACTAGGGCAGATGCGCGCTGAGGATTTTGTCGCAGCCTATGAAGCCATGGAAAGCATTTATGACCTGAGCGGGCGGCTGGAATCTTATGCCTTTTTGAACTTCTCGACCGATACCGGCGACGCGGAATTTCAAGCCTTCGTGGCCAAGATGCAAGATCTGCACGCTGCGCTCAGCCAGGTCTTGGTCTTCTTTGAGTTGGAATGGAACGCGCTGGACGCCGAACGCGCTCAAGCGATTCTGGATGACCCCAAAGTGGCGAAGTATCGTTACTTTCTCGAGGCGGAGCGGCGCTACAAGCCCTATCGGCTGAGCGAGCCGGAAGAGCAGATCATCATCGAAAAGCAGGTGACGGGCAGCAGCGCCTGGGCGCGTTTTTTCACCCAGTTGACCAGCGGATTCAGCTTCGACTGGATGGGCGACGAGGTCAATATGTCCTTCATCCTGAACAAACTGTATGACCCCGACCGCGACGCGCGCGAGATGGCTTGGCGCAAAGTGACCGACAGGCTCGCCGAGCGCTCGATGGAGTTGACCTTCATCTTCAATACGCTGGCGCTGGACAAGGCGAACAGCGACAAGCGCCGCGGCTATGCGAGTTGGGTTTCCTCACGCAACTTGAGCAACAAAGCGGAGGACGCGGTGGTCGAGGCGCTGATCCAAAGCGTGACCGACAACTACGCTTTGGTGGCAAGGCACTACGCGCTCAAGCGGGCTTTGCTCGGCTATGACGAGCTCTTTGATTACGACCGCTATGCGCCGCTCAATCTGAAGGAAAGCGAGGCTTTCTATCAATGGGATGAGGCGAAAGCGATCGTTTTGGAGGCTTTTGAGAAATTCAGCCTTCCCATGAAAACGATTGCGCAGGAGTTCTTCGCCGAGAAGCGCATCCACGCGCCGGTCAGCGCCGGCAAACGCGGCGGGGCTTTCGCCGCCCCGACAGTCGCCAGCGCCGCTCCCTATGTCTTTCTCAACTATCTGGGCAGCGCGCGCGATGTCACGACCCTGGCGCATGAATTAGGTCACGGCATCCACATGGCGCTGTCGGGAAGAGAACAGGGTCTCTTCGCCTTGTATACGCCACTGACCACTGCCGAGATGGCTTCCACCTTCGCCGAGATGCTGGTCTTCCAGGATCTCATGGCGGCGGAAAAGGATAGAGAGGTGCGGCTATCGATGCTGGTGGGCAAGATTGAAGATACCTTCGCCACGGTATTCCGTCAGATCTCGATGAATCGCTTCGAAGACAAGATGCACAATGCCCGCCGCTCCGAAGGCGAGTTGACCACCGAGCGACTGAGCGAATTGTGGCTGGAAACACAGCGCGATATGTTCGGCGACAGCGTGACCATCACCGAGGAATATGGGCTGTGGTGGAGCTATGTGCCGCATTTCTTGCATACGCCGGGTTATGTTTATGCCTATTCTTTCGGCGAGCTGCTGGTATTGGCGCTGTACCGCCTGTATCAGGACGAGGGCGAAGCCTTCGTGCCGAAGTACCTAGAGCTTTTGGCCGCGGGCGATTCCGATTATCCGGACCGGCTCTTGGCGAAAATCGGCGTTGACATCAATGACGCGGGCTTTTGGCGGAAGGGCATTGATGTGATTGACGGCTGGATCGGCCAGGCGGAAGCGCTGGCGCGCGAATTGCTGCCCGACAGATTCGCTTGAGGGCGCCTTCCCGGCAGTCCTGAAAGGGTGGAAGCTCGAGAGATGACAGCAGGTTATTCTGGAACGCCACTGCAAAAGAAGTTGGGCGTCAAAGCCGGCTATCGGATGGCGCTGCTGGGCGCGCCGGCGCATTACCGCGATTTGCTGGGCGCTTTGCCCGCCGGCATCGCCATCGACGAGGCGCTCTGCGGCGCGGACTATGATTTCTTGCAGGCTTTTTATGTCAATCGCGCCGACTATGCAGCGGCTTTTCCCGCGCTGAAAGCGGCGATTCACAAGAACGGCATGATCTGGATCTCCTGGTACAAGAAAGCCGCCAAGATGCCGACCGATATCACGGAAGACGTCGTGCGCGAGATTGCCTTGGCGGGGGGCTTGGTCGATGTCAAGGTCGCCGCGATTGACGCGCAGTGGTCGGGGCTGAAACTGGTTTTTCGCAAGCGTGATCGCTGAGCGCGCATGGGCGAATTGCTCGACATATCAAAAGCGCGTGAATTGCGCGGAGAGTTGCGCAACGCGGGCAAAACGCTCGTCTTCACAAACGGGCACTTCGACTTGCTGCACCTGGGCCACCTGGATTACTTGGAAAAGGCGCGCGCCCTGGGCGACGCGCTCTTCGTTGGGCTAAACGGCGACGCGTCTTCGGCGCGCTTGAAAGGGCCGGGACGTCCGATTGTGCCGGCGCGGGAGCGCGCCCGTCTGCTGGCGGCGCTGGAACCGGTCGACGCCGTGATCATCTTTGATGCGGATACGGCGGATGACTTGCTGCGGACATTAAAGCCGGAGGTCTATGCCAAAGGCGGCGACTATGCGCATAAGGACTTGCCAGAGCGGTCTACAGTTGAAGCATACGGTGGTCGGGTCGCGCTAATTGATTACCTGCCCGGTCACAGCACCAGCGAGTTGATTCAGCGAATCCGCACCTTGTCTTGAAGTTGCAAAAGTTGTATTATGGCAAGTACGTCACAACGACAGGCGAGGTTTTCAATGGCAAGCGACGTGCAAGCGCGACCGACAAGGACTACGACGGAAAACAGAGTTACGGCGCTGGAAGCGGAACGTGCTCACATGGCGACTAAAGCGGACATCGCTCGTATTGAAACGACAATCGAAGGCATGCAGCGAACCTTGATTATGTGGCTTGTCGGGGTTGGAGGGGTGTTGGGAAGCGCGGGTTTGGCGGCATTTCTTCATATTCTCAGCCGCCTGCGCTAAATCAAAAGCGGGAGGCTTAGTCGCGTCCCGCCGAAGTCTGTTACCGCTGAAAGCTTGAACCAGCCTAGGTCAAACGGTTGTAGAACTCCACGACTTGCTGAATATCGACGGGCGTCTGCACTTCGCCTTCTTGCGGCAGCCGATCCAATGTCACGCGATAGTTGTCCTTGTCCACGACCAAATAAGGCGGGAAGTAGGCGGCTTGCTGCACCCATTCCTGAATATGTACGTTCTTCTTCATCTTGTCGCTGACTTCGACGATGTCCCCGGGCTTGACTTGATATGAAGGCAGGTTCACGCGCTGGCTATTCACCATGATATGTCCGTGACCGACAATTTGCCGCGCTGCCCAGATGGTCGCGCCCAAACCCGACTTGTAAACCACGTTGTCCAGGCGGCGTTCCAGCAAGCTCAAGAGGTTGATGCCGGTCGGTCCCGACATTAAGGCAGCTTTTTTGTAATAGTTGCGCATCTGGCGTTCGCGCACATTGTAGATGAATGCCAGCTTCTGCTTTTCATCCAACTGGAGGGCGTAATTGCTGCGCCGTCCGGAGCGGAAGGATTTTTCGCGCCCGTGCTCGCCCGGCGGGTAGGCGCGCTCTTCCAGGATTTTCGAGTATTTCGGGCGGGGCACCAACAATTCGCCAAAGCGGCGCTGCGGTTTCGCTTTTGGTCCGTGATATGAAGCCATACTTAACAGTTTCCTCGTTTCACAGCGGGCGTATTTCGCCCAACTCAATGCGACCCGAAGGGCGCGATCTTGCGGAAATCGGCCGCTTATCGTAACGCATTCTGCCCAGGACGCTAGGGTGAGTTTGTGGCGGTCAGGCCGGCATGTTCTCCAGGCGCGTGAGCCAGTAGTGCACATCAAAGCTGTCGTCCCCGGTCAAGAAGCGCCAGAGCTTGATGCGATTGACAATCTCCAGCCGTCCCGAGGCTTCCTCGAACCAGGGTTCGCGCTGGCTGAGGATATCCTGGACGTTGCCGCGCCCGCGGGCGCCGGTGAAAATCTCCTGGTGCTCGCGGTAGCCCCCGGCGAGGTCGTCGGTATTCCACAGGCGAAGTTGGCGCACGGCCGGGTTCAGGCGCAGCTTGAACATATAGCGGCGGCGGTTCGTCTTGTTCTGGCGTCCGCAATGCCAGATGCCGTGATGCAGCGCCAGAATGGAGCCGGCTTTGCAGACCATGGGGATCTGCCCGCGCATATTCTGATAAGCGGCGATATCCGCCTCGTTGACTTTGCGGAAATGGCTGCCGGGCAACAGCAGCGTGCCGCCCATTTCCAGGGGCACGTCATGCGGGAAGTACATGAGCTGAATGTCAAAATGCCTGCGCAGGTCGATGATCGAATCGGCATGCAAGCCCTGCGCCTTGCCTTCGTTTGGCTCGCGCACGTGGATGGCGTCGTGGTCGAAGAGCGGGTCTTCGCCCACCAAGCTCTGAATCAGCCCTTGGATCTGTGGCAGGTCAAGCAGCTCGCGGATGGCTGTGCCTTGATAGCATTGCGAAAGCGGCGTCCCGGCCGGCGAGCCCTTGATGGCGTCGCTGTCGATCTCGCGCATGATTTTTTCGTTAATCGCGTCAGGCACCAGTTCGTCGAAGCGCAGGAAGCCGCGCGCCACAAACTCCGCCATCTGTTTCGAATTGAGCAAATTCGCTTTATCAATCATGCTTCCATCGCCTCCAGTTTTTCAAATACAAAGCCGTATTTCATGAAAGAAGTGCTGTACTCTTCGCCGGGATAAGGCGGGATGAGAATGGGATGCTGGATTAGGCGCCAGCCATCCAGCAGCGCGTCCAAGCCCGTTTCATAGGGCGCTTCGTTGTTGTCGCCGGTGGTGAATCGGTTTTTGCCCGTGCCATCATAGATCGCCCAGCCGACAACGCGGCTATCCAAGGCAGAGGTGGACAGATACAAAGTTAGCACCTGCTGTCGCAGCGAATTGTTCATGTTTGCCTCGTCAATTGCGTAGATGAATCGTTGCGAATCATACCCCATGTCCGGTGGTGAGGCAAACGATTTCCCTGGCTGACTTGCCGAATTGCCGCCTGTTTCGCATTTCCGCCAATATTACAGTATTATGTATGCAATCAGTATTGAGTACGACAGGCGCAGTTAGGTTCGTTTATGAGCGAAGCAATTCAGAATCGCCCGCCGCGGCTTTCGCCGGACAACTTCATCAATCGAGAAATCAGCACCTTGGACTTTCAAGAGCGGGTGCTGGCGCTGGCGGAAGACGAATCGACGCCTCTGCTGGAGCGGGTGAAGTTCATCGCGATTGTGGGCAACAACCTCGATGAGTTTTATATGGTGCGCGTGGCGGGATATTTCCAGAGGTTGCACCTCAACAATCCCAAAACCCGTCCCGACGGCATCACCCCAAGTCAACTGCTGCGCGCCATTCATGAACGGGTCGCCGCTTTGATCGCGCGGCAGCGGCGGGTGCGGCGGCGTGTCTTCGACCTGCTTGAAAAGGAAGGGGTTCACTTCGTCAAGACACATCAATTGACGGCGGACGAGCAGGAGGCATTGTCCTATTATTTCCGCTCGCAGGTCTTCCCGGTGCTGACGCCACTGGCGGTTGATCACGCCAGACCCTTCCCCTTCATATCGAACTTGAGCCTCAATCTGGGCGTCTATCTGGAACGCGCGCGCGACGACTTGGCTTCGGGATTTGAATTCGCCCGCATCAAAGTGCCGGTTGATGTGCTGCCGCGCATTGTGCGCCTGGAAGGGGTGCTGGAAGGCGTTACCGGAATCGAGGGCGACGGCTATCACTTCCTGTGGATGGAGGACATCATCGCCGATCACTTGTCGGAGCTTTTCCCCGGCATGCGCATTGTGGAGGCATTTCCCTTTCGCATCTTGCGCAACGCCGATATCGATTATGAGCACGAGCAGGACGAAGACCTGCTCGATGTCAAATCCATTATTGAGCAGGGACTGCGGGAAAGGCGCTTTGGCTCGGTGGTCCGCTTGAGCGTGCCAGCCGAAATCAGCGAGCGCATGCTCAAACGACTGATGAGTTCGCTGGAAGTGCCTTCCAACCGCGAAGTTTATCGGATTGAAGGGGAATTGGGCTCGGCGGATCTGTTTGAGGTTTTGCAGGTTGACAAGCCCGATCTGAAAGATCCGCCCTATGTGCCGCGGTTGCCGGAACCCTTCAACAAAGGCGCCAGCTTTTTTGATGTCATCCGCAAACAAGATGTTATCGTCCACCATCCTTACGATTCTTTTTCGCCGGTCGAGGACTTTTTCAAACGGGCCGCGCGCGATCCGGATGTGCTGGCGATCAAGACGACGCTCTATCGCGTCGGTTCCAATTCGCCGGTTGTCAACGCGCTGATGGACGCCCGCGACAACGAGAAGCAAGTGACCGTCTTGGTGGAGCTCAAAGCGCGCTTTGACGAAGAGAACAACCTGGAGTGGGTCACCGCGCTGGGCGAAAAAGGCGTGCACGTGATCTATGGCGTGGAAGAGCTGCCCGTCAAGACCCATGCCAAGATCTCGTTGGTCATCCGCCGCGAGCGCGATGGCTTGCGCCGCTATGTGCATCTGGGCACGGGCAATTACAACGCCGCGACCGCGCGCCTTTATTCCGATATCGGTTTGTTCACCTGCGACGAACAGATCGCCGACGATGCCTCGCGGCTCTTCAACCGCTTGACCGGCTACGCGCCGGAGACCGCCTACAGCCGCTTGCTGGTGGCGCCCGAATACCTGCATGAGGCTTTGATCGCGCTCATCGACAACGAAATTGACGCGGCGCGGCGCGGCGAAGAAGCCCGCCTGATCTTCAAGATGAACCAACTGGAAGAAGATCAGATGATTGAAAAGCTGTATGAAGCCTCGCAAGCTGGGGTCAAGGTTGACCTGATCGTCCGCGGACTCTGCTGTTTGCGCGCGGGCATCCCGGGTTTGAGCGAGAACATCACTGTCAAGAGCATTGTGGGCAGGTATCTGGAACACAGCCGCATCTATTATTTCCGCAACGCGCCCGAGCGTCAGCAGCTCTATCTTGGCAGCGCCGACTTAATGCGGCGCAATTTGCTTAACCGGGTGGAGGTCGTCTTCCCCATTCTTGATCCGCGCATTCAGTGGCGGGTCCTGCGCATCTTGCAGACCGATCTTGAAGACATCAAGAACTCCTGGCTGCTGGGGCATGACGGGCGCTATCAGCGTCTTTGGGACACAGAAGATATGAGCGCCTTCGATTCCCATGTTCATTACATGAGAAACAGTTATGGCCTCTGCGGCACACCGGATTGAATTAGATTTTGATTAGTGGGGCGGGGGATCCGCCCCATGGGCTTAGCGATTGCTGGGGAAGCGATACTCCACGGTATAGCTGACGGCGGCTTCCTCGCCCGGCGCGATCTGCAGTCGGAACTCGATGGTCGAGGCGTCCAGCTTCTCGTAGGGCTGTGAACTGTCGACGATTTGCCAATCGCTCCAGCGATAGAGCCGTTCCGGCACGCGGATTTCCACCGCTTCAGCGTCTTTGCGGCTGCGCAGTTGGATTTCAAAACTCTCCTGGGCGACATCACGCGACAGCATGCGATAATCGCTCTGCGCGCGCTCGCCGAGCAGGTCAAATGTTTTGCCCAGCGGGAATTGCAGATCTTCGCCTTCGGGGCTGTGTTCGATGCGGTTCTCGCCGATGAGCAGGCTGGCGCCGTCGACGTCCTGCTGATAGACGCGGATGCGCCCGGCCGGCAGGTCGGAGCCTAAGCCGCTTTCCGCGCCCGTGTTGAATTCCAGATAAGCCAGCACATCGTCGCTGTCGTCAACGCCATAACCTTCCGGATAGTCAACCGGCGCGTAATATGCGCCGAATTGCGGCGATTTGTCGAAGACGTAATAGGTATGCGCGGCGATGCCGGCCCCGCTGACGAATTCGATCTGTTTGGTTTCGTTGTTGCTGATGGTCACGGCGCGCTCGATTTCGTAGAGCTGATATTCGAAGAGTCCACGCTGTTCGACTCCGCCGCCGCCCCTGCCTGCCAGTTCCATATCCATCGCCATCATGCGGCTTTCTTGCAGCTCGGGCGGCTGTATGCGGTTGAGATCCCCTGCCACCAGCTTGAGCCGGGCGTCGGCGAAGGCGCGCCCGCTGTGATTGTTCAGCGTTACCCAGCCTTTCAGATCGAGACTGGATTGATCGCTGGTCAAGAGCAGATTGTAGTCGGCGGTCCAATTCAAGCCGCCGGCCAGATAGCTCAGTTCGATATCTTGTTCGCCCGCTGTGGCGCTGCGCAAAAGCCATTGCAATGTCGGGCGGGTGATCAGCGCTTCGGGCAGAGCCGGCAAGCGAATGTCGCGGGCATTATCCAGGCGCACGACGATGATTTCGCCGGACTCCGCGCGCAGGATGGCTTCGCTGTCGCGCCCGCTTAGGAGCTCGCCGCTGTAGAGCGTGCCGTCGGCGGCGGTGATGCTGATGGTCTCTTCGAGATAACGCGACATCAGCGCCGAGCTATTAACCAAATCGTAGCTGTAATTCTGCTCCAGGACGATTAGGCTGTCGGGGTCGCTGCGCGAATGCAAGGTTACGGATGTGGGATCGATGGTGGCGGCGACATCGCGCAAGTTGACGCTGTTGAGGCCCCGGTCGAGCGTCAGACGCCGTTGGTCGCGGATGAGCGCAGTACCTTCGTTGTAGACGGTGACGGCGATGCTTTGGCTTGTTTCTTGCGCGGACGCGGCGAACAGGCTGCCAAGCAGCAGTGCCGCGGCCAGGGCGATCTTGAATCGTCGCATCATGTCCATCCTTAGATCTTCAGAGCTTGCGTGTAGGTATTGACGTTGATGATGTACTCGCCGGGCGCGAAGCCGTCTTCCAGGTCAATCGTAGCCTGATAGGGTCGAAGGATCATCGGGCAAAGCATATCAGCTGGCACCTCGCGGTAAACCTCGACCGTGACGGTGTTGCCCCGGCGGGCTTGGCTGACGAGAACCGGCAGGTCGCAGCCGTCTGGGTGTTCGCCTTGCACATCGAGGCTGACCTGCGTCGAGTCGGTTTTTTCGATCTTGACCGTCACGTTGAGGATATTGGTCAAGACTTTGTCGATAGCGTTCATTTGCGGCATCTCCAGTTCATGGATAGGAATCGCGTTCAACTTGAATAACGAATCTGACAGCGCATTCGTCGCAGGAAATGTTACTTTTTCATCAACGGGGACAAGCCGGTCCGGGCAGGCGGTTTCCGCGGCGATGGCGTTGAAGGCGCCCAAGGCGATGCTTTCGGCAAAAGCCCGCAGGGAATACAGCTCGGGCAAGTCGCAGCCGACCGCTTGCGCCCCGCGGATGCGCAATTCGACTTGCTCGGATATATCGGCGCTGCCCAGCAAAGCCGCTTGCTCGACCTGCAGCGGCAGCAGCTCCCGCGCTTCGAAGAGCGGAGGGTCATTGGGCTTCCCATCGCTTCTTCCGTTGGTTCTCTCATCTGGATAAGCAATCGCCCAGGCTTGATTGTTGATAATCAAGTAGGGCGGCTGCCCGGCAATGAGTTCGTCAGAGAGCGGCAGCCGCCTGTCGAAGAAGGCTTCGTCGCCGTCGCAATTGGCTGTGGAGGGGATCTCGCGATAGAGTTGAATGTCGATATTTTGCGGATAACGCGCGCTGTCGACATGCAGCTCGAGCGCGCAGGCGTCGCCGTGCCTGCCCTTGACCCACAAGTTCCATGCTTGTCCGTTGTTTGCGTCCGCTGGCGCTGCGCTCACGCTGTCGATGACGGACCAGACGCGATAGGTGGATAGATCTTTGTTTTGTACGACGACGGACAAACCGATGACCACCAGCGCAAAGCCGAGCGCGAGATAGACTTTGAGCATCTGTCCTCCTATGCTGTCGTGTATCGAAGCCGCCTGAGCGCCCAAGGGCGCGGGCAAGCGCTTTTCATTCCGCCTCTATCCGCCTCTATATGACTGCCTGCCAATTGCCCTCCGCGCTCTGCCACAGCTTCAGCGTTTCTTCGGCGTCCTCCCAGTCGCGCGGATGGGGAATCGTCGCCAGATAGAACTTTCCGTCACAGCCTGTTCCGCAATGCGCCAGGGTCTTGAGAAAACTGTCCGGCTCAGCCGCGGGCAAAGCCGCGATGACCAGCTTGTTGTCCGCCGCCCCGCAGCGCAGTCGGTTCATGGCGAAGACGACCTGCCGCCAGTCCTGCGACAAGTCGATTTCGATTTGCCACAGCGCTTCTATCACGACATAAAAGGGCTCCGTTTTGCGCTCCGCGGAACTTGCGGCGGCGACGCGGCAGACTTCAATGTCGAAGAGCAATTGCTCGCCCCCGAAGTCGGCGCGGTTGCCGCGTCCATAAGCGGAGAAAACACGGCATTCTTCGTCCGCGAAACCCGCCTCGAATTGCGTCGCCAGGCTCTTGACGAAGGCGCGTTCGCGCGCCCGCGCCAGCGACCCCGGCGATGTGCCCATCACCAGCGCCTTGAGCGCCTTGTGATAGCTGTCGCGTAGGACGTCATGTATGCGCATCATTCAATTATACTCGTATAATTGAGGGCGAATGCGGCATATTACGCGCTACAATTCGCTTATAGCCATTTTGCATTCATAAAGAACGATAGCTTGAAAGAAATTCCGACAAAAGATTACCAATTGCTGCCGGCGCTTGTATCGCCAGCCGGCTATATCTGCTTGATACGCGATGAGGAGTATCAAGACAGGTTTGCCATCATCCGCGTCCAAAACCCCAGCGAAATTGACGCATTCCGCGAAAAACTTGTCTTCAATACCAAGATTGAGAAGATTTTCGGGCTGACGCAAGGCGTTGCGAAGCACGAGCGGATGCTGCTCCAGCGCTATGCTGACGGCGATGACTGGTTCACGCTAAGCCCTGCGCAGTTGCGGGATTTCGGCGGCTTGACGCGCCAGCCGAATCATAGACCTCAGCCACCGATGACCCCCCCAAAGTCAAAGCGGGCCTGGCGCAGCTTGGCGACGCTTGTATTAGTTGCTCTGATCGCAATTGTCGCTTTGTCCATGGCGCAGGACTCCGGCGCTGTCATCGGCAGCATAATTGGATCGACTCCAGCGCCATCCGCTACGCCGACCAAGAAGCCCTCCGCAACCCCTGTTCCGCCATCCGCCACGGCGACCGATACGTCCCTGCCATCCGCCACGGCGACCGATACGTCACTGCCATCCGCCACGGCGACCGATACGTCACTGCCATCCGCCACGGCGTCGGCAAGCCCCGCGCCGCCTACCGCGACATCCACCAAGACATCAAGCCCGACGCCGACGCAAAGCCCCGAACCCAGCGCGACATCGACGCAAAAGCCAGCGCCAAGTTCGACTCCGACGGCAACGCGGCAAATCATGTTCGTGGAGACCCGCAATAATCTCGGCGCCTACGCGCGCGACTGCCCGCGCAGAACTTGCGCGATTATCGTTACCTTGCGGCCTGATGTGGAAATCGAGGCTCTTGGGCAGGTTGAGGGCGAAGAAGTCTATGGCAGCGCGACTTGGATTCAGTTTGAATACAAGGGCGAGACCGCCTATATTCACAGCGCACTGCTTGAGCCAAAGGGCGGATAGCGTCTGCTTTATGGAAACCTTGTGTCATATCGCGTTTGGGATATAAAATAAGCGCGATGCGAAGCATGTAAAGACGAGAGCGAGAGACGCTTGACCTTGAAGGAGCATCGCTTGCGCAGCCTGCCGCCTAGCAGTTATCAGGACCTGGCAAAACTGGAAATGCCAGCCAGTTACGTTTGCGTCGTGCGCGACGTCGACAGCGATTGCTACCGCATAGACGCGACTCGAGATCTACCCGGCTTCATCGAAAGCCTGTTGGATGAGCGAGCTGGCGACTTTGGCATCGAGTTGCTCGCCATTGTGCAGACCAGTGATCTGGAGGCTTTTGCGGACCTTCTGCGTGAGCGCTATGACGCTGCGCTCGGCGGTGAATGGATGAGTCTGGACGACTATCAAATGCGCGAATTGCGCGGCTCTATCTTGCAGATCAACACTTTTCACAGTCAATATCTCAGGTCGCATGGGCATCATCAGGCGCGGGCAAGCGCTGGCGCAAAAGTGGATGCGGCCAAACGGTCGAGCGTCGAAACAAGCGCGACGAGCCAAGTCACGCTGGAAGAACTGCTTTCAAATAGCGTTGACGCCGCCAAGCAAGGCCGCCCTCAAGCCCGGCGTCCCATTCAAACGCGATATGAATTGTGGAACCAGGAAATACCCTCCGAGCGCGGCAGTACCCGTCAACGGATTGATAACAAGATCACCGACTTTATGGTGAATCACCCCGGGCTTGTCATCGCCATCATCCTGCTTATCGCGCTCATCATGTGGTTCACGCTTGATTCAACTTGGCAGTATCAATATATCATCCGCTAAGCCAAGCCTAGATCTAGCGCTAATGCGCAAGGGGCTACAAAGATCTTGCGGCGCATTGAACGCGAAGCGCTGAAATTGCAGGTCGCGGTCTCGTAATCGAATCAATTCGCTTAGACATCCAGGGTCAAGCTGATCGGGCAATGGTCGCTGCCCATGACATCGGCGTGGATCTCCGCCGTAATCATCTTGTCCAGCAGGTCGGGCGAAATGAAAAAATAGTCGATGCGCCAGCCGACATTCTTCGCCCGCGCCCCGCTGCGCATAGACCACCAAGAATAGGCGCCTTCCTGGTCCGGGTTCAGGTGGCGGTACGTGTCGATGTAACCTTGTTCCAGCACTTTGTCCATCCAGTCGCGCTCTTCGCGCAGGAAGCCCGAGTATTTGGCGTTCGGCTTGGGATGCGTCAGGTCAATCTCGTTATGCGCGGTGTTGATATCGCCGCAAAATACCACTGGCTTGCCTTGCGCCCGCAAGCGATCGGCATAATCAAGGAAGGCTTCTTTGTATTCCATTTTGTAACGCAGCCGCTCCGCGCTGGCTTTGCCATTCGGCAGGTAGGTGCTCATCAAGGTAAAATCCCCATAGTCGGCGATGATCGTTCGACCTTCGCTGTCAAACTTCTCGATGCCCAAGCCCAGCTTGATGTCCTCGGGTTCCTTTTTGCTGAACAAACCGACGCCGCTGTAGCCCTTCTTTTCGGCGCTGACCCAGCAGCTATGATAACCTTCTGGCTGCCGCAGTTCGGCGTCGAGCTGCTCGGGACGGGCTTTGGTTTCCTGAATGGTCAATACGTCCGGCTGCGCCGCCCTAAACCAATCCAGAAAACCTTTGCGCTGCGCGGCGCGTATGCCGTTGACATTCCATGAATAGAGTTTCATGCGATACTCCAAAGATTATTTTGTGATGTGATGTCGATATTATAGACTTATAGCGACAGGCGAGTAAGACGCAATCGAGATCGTCCAATTTGGGAAACGAATACAGATGCTAAGGATAAACGAAAAACGCTTTCTGGCTGATTTGCGCGAGCTGTCGCTGATCGGCGCGACCGCTGCGGGAGGCCTCTCGCGCCCAGCTTTGACAGCCGCCGATATCGAAGCGCGGCAATGGTATCGCGGCAAAATCGCCGCGGCCGGACTCGACTACTCGGTGGACGGGGCGGGCAATCAATCGGCGATATTGTGCAGCGATCCGCCGAGCGACAAGCGCATATTGGCTGGTTCCCATTTGGATAGCGTGCCGAATGGCGGGACTTATGACGGCGCGCTGGGTCTCCTGGCCGCCTTCGAGGCTCTGCGCGCGCTGAAGGATCATGGCATACAGCCGAAAGTCACGCTGGAGGCGGTCAACTGCACCGACGAAGAAGGCGCGATTATGGGTTTGATGGGCAGCCGCGCCCTGGTCGGTCAGCTCGAGGCGGCCGACCTGGAGCGGACGAAGCTGAGCCCGGCAGAACTGACGGCGCGGCTAGGCGCGGCGAGCCTCACGCGGGAGTCGCTGTTGGGGGCGCGCCGCGACGACGTGCTGGCTTGGCTTGAATTGCATATCGAGCAAGGCGCGCGCTTGGAAGAAGCGGGCATCGACATCGGCGTGGTCGATGCCATCGTCGGGATACGCTCGCTGCGTATGAGCTTGTATGGCGAGGCGGCGCACGCCGGTACCAAGCCCATGCGCCAGCGGCAAGACGCGCTCTGGGGAGCGGCTGCATTCGCGCTGCGCGCGCGTCAACATGTCATGGACAATTACAGCCCGGGCGTCTGCAATATCGGCATGATCGACGCCAAACCCGGCGCCTTTAACATCGTCCCGGGGCAGGTTGATCTGGCGCTGGAATTCCGGCACGGTTCGGCAGAAGAAATGGCTGCCATGGCTGAGGATCTGCTGGGCTTGCTCGACCAATGCGCCCGCGAATTTGGCTTGCGCTCCTCGTTTGAAGAGACGCCGGCTGTCCAGCCCGCGCGCATGAGCGAGACAGTCATGTCCGCGATTGAACGGGGCTGCGCCGCGCTGGGCCTGTCCCATCGCCGCATGTTAAGTTTCGCCGGCCACGATACGCAGTCGCTGGCGCGGGTCTGTCCCGCGGCAATGTTTTTTGTGCCGTCGGCGCGCGGCATCAGCCACAATCCAAGGGAATTCACCAGCGCTGCCGATTGCGTCAATGGCGCGAATCTGATGCTGCGCACATTGATTGAATTGGACGGGTTGGGCGGACTGGGCGGATAGGATGGATTAGATTGAGCGAAACGCTCGGCTAGGCGCCGCTTGGCGCCCAGATATTCTTGACCTGTACCGATTCCTGCATGAACTCGGCGCCAGCGCCTTGTTCCGGATCGAACCAATCACGCTCGACGCCATAGTTGACCCAGGTTCGCTTCATATTCGCCGCCGAGCGCGCTTCGACCTGGCGGCTGCCCTCGGCGCTGCCGAAGTACCACAGGCTGTCGACGTCATCATGCTCGACCAAGGTCTTCACGAGATGGTCGCGCTCGCCGGTGACGATGTTGACCACGCCGGCCGGCAAATCGGATGTATCAAAAACTTGATAGAGATCGGTGGCGCTCAGCGGGTAAAGCGGCGAAGGCAGGCAGACGACGGTATTGCCGCGCGAGATCGCGGGGGCGAGCAAGGAGGTGAATGCCAGCAGCGGGCGCGCGTCGGGACAGGCGATGCCGATGACGCCGATGGGTTCGTGAATAGCGGCTACCAAGCCGCGCAGGGTCGTCTCTTGAACAGAGCCGCCGCATTTGTCCGCGAAAGCAGCCCAGAAGAAAAATCTGTCAATCGCGGCCTCGACTTCCCGCTCCGCCAAACTTGTCTCGCAGGCTGTCATCATAGTGATGCGACGGGCGAATTCGCCGCGGCGCGCCGACAAGTTTTCCGCGATGTAATACAAGATCTGCGCGCGGTTGTGTGGCGCGTAATATGCCCAGTTCTTGGCTTTATGCGCGGCTTCCACAGCCGCGCGAATGTCCTTGCGGTTGCCATCGCCCGCTTGCCCGACGCGCGCGCCGGACGGCGCAAAGACTGCTCGAGTATAATTGCCATCGGGACGTTTCTGCGCGCCGCCGATGTAGAGTTTTGCTGTGCGGTCTATGGGCGCGTCGTCCTCTGCGCCATTGCCCAGGGCAGGAGGCGCGGGGGGCACGTGCGCGCCCCAGTCTTCAGGAGCGTCATCCAGCTGCGGACGGGGGCGCGCCATCCAACGCGGACGCAGATAGGCGAAGAGGCCCTCTTTGCCTCCTTCGCGCCCGAAGCCGCTTTCGCGATAGCCGCCGAAACCCGCCGCGGCGTCAAACAAGTTGGCGCTATTGATCCAGATGCTGCCGGCTTTGATCTTGCGCGCGGCGTCCAATGCCAGGCTGATGTTCTCACTCCAAATCGACGCCGCCAAACCGTAAGGACTGTTGTTCGCCAACTCTATCGCTTCGCTCGGATTGCGGAAACTCATCGCCGCCAGCACCGGACCGAAGATCTCTTGCTGTGCCACGGCCGAGGCCGCTTCGACGTTTGTCAAGAGCGTCGGCGGGTAGAAGCAGCCCTTGTCGGGCGCTTCAATCTGCGGTTGATAGAGCTCGGCGCCATCCGCGACGCCGCGCTGGACCCAGGCGGCGATATTGTCGCGTTGGATCGGATCGACGATCGCGCCAATGTCAATGCCCTTGTCCAGAGCCTCCCCCAGGCGCAGGCGCGACATGCGCCGTTTCAGCTTGGCAATGAATTGATCGGCGATGTTTTCTTGCACCAGCAAGCGCGACCCAGCGCAGCAAACCTCGCCCTGATTGAAAAAAATGGCGTCGACCAAACCTTCGACCGCGCCGTCCAGATCCGCGTCGTCGAAGACAAGAAATGGCGACTTGCCGCCGAGTTCCAATGTGAGTTTGATGCCTGTGCCGGCCGTCACCCGCCGAATGAGGCGCCCGACGGCCGTCGAACCTGTGAAGGCGACCTTGTCCAAATCGCTGTGCGCCACCAGCGCCGCGCCGGCTTCGTCGCCGCCGGTGACAATGTTCACGACTCCTGGCGGCAGGCCGGCTTCCGCGATGACCTCGGCGAAGAGCAGCGCGGAAAGCGGCGTATAAGGCGCGGGCTTGATGACCACGGTATTGCCCATAGCAATAGCTGGCGCGATCTTCCAAGCCAGCATCAAGAGCGGGAAATTCCAGGGTATCACTTGCCCGACGACGCCCAGGGACTGATAGCCGCGCAATTCGCTTGTCATCAGTTGCGCCCAGCCGGCGTGATAGTAGAAATGGCGCGCCACCAGCGGGATGTCGATGTCGCGCGATTCGCGGATCGGCTTGCCATTATCGAGGCTTTCGACGACAGCCAGCAGACGGGCGTGTTTCTGTACGTTGCGGGCGATGGCGTAGACATGCCGCGCCCGCTGATGCGCGCTCAAGGCGCTCCAGCTCGGGTAGGCTGCGCGCGCGGCCGCAACGGCGCCGTCGATGTCGGCTGCGCTGGCGTCGGCGACTTGCGCCAAGGTTTCCGCGCGGGCTGGGTTGTTGACGGTGAGGGTCTTGCCTTCGGCCGGCGCGACCCAGCTGTTGTTGATGAAGAGCTCGAATTGGCGATTGTGGCTGTCCAGCCAGGCGACGGCGGCGGCGGCGGATTCCGGCGCGGGTCCGTAGCTCATGGAATTGAAGAGTTGGGTTACTTTGGGCATGGGGTGGGGGTCCTTTTCGGGTAAAGAAACTACAGACAATTGGCGATTTACAAGATTCGAAAGTCTAGTACACGTATGAGTTCAAAAGTGTCCAGATACTTTATTCTAAGCAATTCACAGATGGTAGGTATCTTCCGATTGATGGGCTTCGGTAAGCTGGTGAGATTCGATTTTGCTGCTTCCAACGTAACAACATGTATGTTCTTGATGTCTGAAAGCGCGTGTGCAATTAGGTAGGGATCTGCTCGCTCTGCAAAGAGCAGCACTTCCGCAACAGAAGTTGAGGGGAAACCGTATCCCTGAGTCAATGTTTGGGACCAGTTTCGCTCGTCAACTTCCGCGCTAAGTTCTAGCTTAATTCGGTTTGCCTTGACCCACTGGAGTAACTCGTCATTCTTATGACCTCGAAAAATCTCTTCAATCACCATTGTCGGTATTCTTATGTGTCCAATCTCGGCTTGCTCTAGAATCCATGCCCAGAACTGTGGGATGCGGTCGATTGGATAGTACAAGTTCTTGGCTTCAATCAAGACATTTGCATCTAAAAGAAAGAGCACTGTCGAATCCTCTAGGCGCGTTCAGGGAATAACATGGGGTAAACGTTACGCGGCGCTACGCCCAGAACCACGGCAGCTTTAGTAGGCGTTAACGATCTTGAATGCACAGAATATCGAGCGAGTTCAATCAAGGCATTGCCTAAAGAGTGTCGTCTAACTTTATAGTAGTCGGGACCTCCATTTTGACTATTCTGCGTTTCGCGTTTGATTTCTTTGCTTCGCATTCTGTCTATGCGGAATTTATCCCGCAGCGCTTGCCAGAGCGTCCGGCTTATCCCGCCTTCTCGCATCAAGTTGTAAGCGACCATCGTCCGGCTGATGCTTCTGGCATTGGCGAACTCGCTGATTGCGGCGGCGGCATCGTCCAGGTGGATATGCTGCAAAGTCAGGAGTTCATGCAATTCGGATCTCGGCAGAAGGATCGACGCGGCGACTTCATCGCAGAATCGCTCCACATCTGCTTCTCCCCATGCGCCGGAAACGCCGCTCTTGCCCAGCCACAGATGCGCGACTTCATGCAAAGCGGTGAAACTCCAGGCGGAAACAGCGTCTTGCCGGTTGATGACGACAAAAGGCGCCAGGTCGTCGGCGAATGCAAATCCGCGAAACACTTGCACAGAAATTGTTGTGTGGTAGCTTCCCAAATCGCTAAGCAGCAGTACGAAAATCCCTTTCTGTTCAATCCTTTCACGCAGGTATGCGAAAGCATCGCGAACTGTCCGCTTTGCGCGAAACTTAGCGAGGTCGAATTCTAACTTGTCCATAATGTCCCGAGCCACAGCTTCAACGCCGTCGGGCATGGCCGCCGAACCGACGAACGAAAGCGGCTCGGCTTGGTCTTGCTCAAGCAGGCTGCGGACAATATTCTGGGCAGCCTTTGTATTGCGCATCAGGAAGTTCAAATACGCATTGCCTTTGCGATCGCTGTTCCGTTCGCGCAGCGTTCGAAAGTCTTCACCGCGGTCGTCCTTAACCGGAGGATGAGGCAAATGAAAGACTAAGGGCGGCTGGTAGTAGGCTTGCGACATTCGGATAAGCTGCGAATGACTTGGGCTGTCTTTCCCGCTCTCCAGCCTTTCGAGCTTTTCGACCGCACTGCGCTTCTTGGAGTCTTGGAAGCCAAGCTTTCTAGCTGCTTCGTCCAATTCAAGAGCAGCAGTCTTGCGCGCCCATTTGAGAATCTCTGGATTCACCGCAACCATCATAATCACCCCAATTGGTTAGAAAGATTATAGTATCCATGAAGGCAGTTGCCAACATGTATAAGCCTGTTCGCTGCCTCACATCTATACACAGAGCAATCGCCCCTAAATTGCCTCCTTTTTGCCAGAAAAGGAATTAAATCTCGGTGTCCTCGGTGTCCTCGGTGGTTATAATAATCTGGTGCGATTGCTCTAGTTATGTTATGCAAACGAAGCGGTTTCAGGTCGACAAAATTGTTGCGATATAGTAAATTTAGACTTCAATTTGTGCGTCACTGTTGAAGTTAATCTGTATTCACAATGATTTTCTAGGAATTCTATAAGTGCGTGGGATGGTGCCAGTGAGTAGACAAAATCCGAGTACTGAACTAAACGATATGATGGATACATTCCAAACGAATACGCATAATCTACTTACATTCTCTCAGAAAAGCCTTCGAAAATTTGAGAAGGGGCAATATGGTGTCGTGTTCGCCAAGCTTTCAAAGCGACTTGAATCCGTACTGTCTGTGGATCGTGAGGTAGTAATTATATTCTCGAGTTTTACGAGCCAGCAGGCGAGAACCATCAAATTCGCGCGAAGTGTAATCTCGGATGAAGGTGTTCGTCTAGATCCGACGCTTTCAATAATCGTGCATAGAGACTCAAGGGGAAATAACAGATTAAAAAACTGGGGACGTCAAGATGGAATGACTGTCCTGCCAATATATGTAAAAAAAGGTGACATGCCAGCTGGGGATGACCTTGAAAGGTATTTGAGCCGAGAATTATTTAGTCACGATGTTTTTGACATTTCAGGTCCAGTTTCTGATGATAGTCAGTTTTATGGGCGCCGGACGGAAGCTCAGGAGTTAGGTCGTAAACTTCAGCGCGGCCAAATTCATGCTTGTCTTGGAATCAGGAAAATCGGTAAGACATCGATATTGAATAGGGTAGTAAGTCATCTTAGGGAATACCACGAATCGATCTGCGTTGTTATTGATTGCTCAAAGGATGACATTTGGTCGTTAGATGCAAGTGAACTAATGTGGTCTATAGCTACTAGCATTCACGACACAATTAGAGTCGGAAATAGCTATGTTGCTGTATCCCCTAGCAAGAGTAATAAATCAATCTCTGAAGGTCGTCAAAAATTGACTGATGCAGTTCAGTCCAGCGAACAAGTAGTTATCATTTTTATGGATGAGATAGATTATATTACTCCTGGTAGCAACTCTGCAACTCATTGGAAGTCTGAATTCAGTGTATTTTGGCGAAACTTCAGAGCTGTATATCAGGAACTGACGCGCGAAAACAAGCGAACCTTATCGCTTCTGATAAGTGGAGTATCAAGCAAGTGGTTTTCAGTACCATCGATAATTGATGTCGAGAATGCAGCGTTATCGCTTATTCCTGAGGAATATTTGAGCCCCCTTCCTCGTGGGGCAACTCTTGCCATGATTCGAGACATGTCACGTCAATCTGGGCTAATTTTTACGGAAACGGTTCGCGAAAAGATTGCTGAAGTGGCGGCGGACATTCCGTTTTGGGTTCGAAAAACATGTTCCTTTATTCATCGCCACATACCAATCGAGAAAAGGCCTTACAAGCCGTCACATCACCAAATTGATAGACTATTGCGAGAATTTGTTGAATCGGAAGGGGCTGTCATTGCCAGAGTCGCGCTATCACATTTGTTTACAGTTTATCCAGAATTAGAAGAAGGGGTCTTAAACTGTTACGACGGTAAAAGCGAGGATTGTCCTAAGCATATACTTGACAAGCTAAGACGCTACGGAATCGTTGCGGGTAGGCGCGATACCTATGAAATGTCAGGCGATATGATGCGTGCCGGGTTTGAAGACTATCTCGACGAAAGGACGGGTGCAGGGGAGGTAGACAGTCAACCACAGGTAAATGGACCTTTGGAAGGCGATTGGGCCGATGAGCTTGCCATAATTAACAGAAAACGAAACATTCTCGAAAAGAGGTTGCGTGAAACGGCACTTGGCTTCTTAAGATATGACAGTCTGCATGGCAATCGCAATAAGGGAGTCAAGGACCGTTTGCTTCAAGTTATTCCCAAGGAACGCCATGCACGACTAGCCGAAGTGGCCAGCGAAGAGATTATAGCAAGTTTTCTCTGGACAGACTTAACGAAACTGATTCTTAAGGAATGGAGATTATTTGATCCCGTATTTTCTGACAAGAGAGATTTTGAGCAGAACTGTGACATCATAAATGATCGACCAGATGCACATGCGAAGCAGATTGATCTAGCTGACTTTGCCATGCATAGACGTGCCCTTGAAAAACTTAGCGGTCTACTTGACAAGAAAACCTAACTTTCAAACAACAGGAGCCACCCCCCAATGCCAAAACAATACGCCAGCCCGCCCGCCATGGTCATCGACCCGAAAAAGACTTACCGCGCTGTCATGGACACCAGCAAAGGCGCGATCTCAATCGAGCTCTTCGCCGACCGCGCGCCGATCACGGTCAACAATTTCGTTTTCCTCTGCCGCGATGGCTTCTACGACGACGTGATCTTCCACCGCGTGCTGGACGGATTCATGGCGCAGGGCGGCGACCCCACCGGCAGCGGACGCGGCGGACCCGGGTATCGCTGGGACGACGAGGACGCCGCCTTGCGCATCCCGCACGATGCGCCCGGCGCCTTGAGCATGGCGAATGCCGGACCCAATACCAACGGCTCGCAGTTTTTCATCACCTTCGCGCCGACGCCGCACCTTGATGGACGCCATGCCGTTTTCGGGCGCGTGACCGGAAAAGACAGCTTGCAGGTGCTGGGCGCCTTGCAGCGGATTGATCCTCAGCGCCCGAACCGAGCCATCGTGGCCGACAAGATCAAAAGCGTCACGATCGAAGAACGCTAGCTGAAACGCCGCCCCAAGAAAAGAATAAGAAAATCAGTGCGACTCGGCGACTCGCGCTTTCCGTTTCAAATTCTGTTGTGGGATTCACATTTTTGTTGGAAGAAATAGATGCGATTGCCCTGGGCGTCATACCATGTCGCCCAGAAATTCCGCGCCGTTTGCTTTGACAAACGCGCTGACTTGGACTAGAATCAAGCGCAATCCGCGATTCCCGCTTCTGGGACTGCTTGGAGGAACGCTATGATGTTTAGAAAGACGGCGATTATGATTGAAATATTACATAACATTACCCCCCCCCCCCCCCCCCCCCCCCCGAATATTTGTTCTAATTTCACTCTGCTGCTTTCTCGCTTCACTCGGTCTTTTGCCATTGCAAGCCCAAAGTCCCCCGTCCGCGCCCACGGGCCTCTCGACCAGCGGCATCACCAACGACAGCATCACTCTCAATTGGACTAAATCCAGCGACGCCACCAGCTACGAAGTCCGCTACAACGACAACCCAGTGGAATTCACCGATTGGTTTGATGTCGGCGATGTCGCCAGCTATACCTTCACTGGGCTCACGGCCGATAGGCGCTACGCTTTCAACCTGCGCGCCAAAAACGCCAACGGCGTTTCCTCCACTGTCACTGCCAACGCCAACACCTTGGATGGACCCAACAAAGCCCCGTCCATGCCCACCGACCCCTCGACCAGCAACATCACGCATAGCAGCGTCACTCTCAACTGGACTAAATCCAGTGGCGCCACCAGCTACGAAATTGGCGTTTCCAGAGACGGGGGTATTGACTTTTCTGATGTTGGCGATGTCGCCAGCTATACCTTCACTGGGCTCATTCCCGAAACTTCCTACTTGTTTTATGTCCGCGCCAAAAACAGCTACGGAATCTCCGTTAGCATTGGTTTCCATCTCGTCACCACCCTTGCCGCGCCTCCGGGCTGGGGCAGGTCTAAGTCCAGCCGTTCCCCCACCGCCACGCCTACCTTCACGCCCAGCCCCAAGCCCACAGTCCAGACGCTCAAGCAGCTGCCGCCGGAGATCCAAGTCAATAACTGGCTGGACGGCGCCCAGGGCCGGCGCGTCGGCATCCTCGAAATCGCCCAGCCCGAGATCATCGCGCAGGGCGTCCTGGACGCTGTCGATGTCTTTGGTTATGTGTCGCCCGGCGTCGAAGTCTGTTTCGCGCAATACGGGCGCATCGTCTTCCTCGACGCCGCCTACGCGCCGCGGCGCGCCTCCGACCTGGGGACCTATCAGCGCGCTGGGCGAACCTGCGCCTTGATTGACCGCGCCGGCGCCGTCGTCCTGCTGCGCGGCGACGGTCCGCCACCGCCGCAAAACACGCCGCCGGCCAACACAAACCCGAACCCAGGGCGCGGCTTGGGCGACTGCGAGGTGCAGCCCTTTGCCAATCTCAAGGTGCGTCAAAGTCCACCCGATGGTTTGGTCCTGGGCGTAACCGCCAGCAGAGACTGGCTGCGCGCCAGTGACAAGCGGGCGGGTTATTTCAAAGTCGGCATCTGGCAGATCGAGGGCTGGATCAGCGGCGATTATGTCAATACCCGCGGGGATTGCGGCGCTTGAAGCCAGCGCGGCCTATGCGACCCTTGGCGGTATCAATTTCTATTTGAAGCGATTGTCCCGCGATCCGTCCTTAATGAATCGCCATATTATTTTCCTTCTGATATACTGAATACCGTCGAATAAAACAGGTTTCATGTTAGGGAACGTTGATGTTGCCCAGTCAATTGCCGGATTTGCAGTCTCATTCTTCCGAAAATCCCCCAGAAACCAAGTCTTCCGCGGAACAGCATGGACTGCTGCTGGCCGCGCTTGTCATGGCGGTTCTTGGCTGGGGCGGTTTGCTGCAGTTGGTAGCCACGACGCGTCCCCGCATTGGCGGCGAACTATGGCTGTTTTTTATTTTGCTGCAAATTGCGGTTACCGGAACAGCGCTGCCAGTTCTGCGTTTCCTCAGCCTGCGCTTCACCTCGGTCAATGACGAACCACTGCCGGCCAGCGTCATTGTGCGGCGGAGCGTTTGGGCTGGCATACTGGTTGTCGGCAGCGCCTGGCTATTGATCCCGCGCGCTTTGTCACCTGCTTATGTCTTGGTCCTGGTATTGATTCTCCTGGTTATTGAGATCTTCCTCCGCAACCGAGAATTGGCGCATGAACGATAAGCGGGATCGGCTGCGCGCGCTGCCATCCGTCGATCGACTACTGTCGCATAACCGTGTCCAAGTTTTGATCAAAGAATATAGCCACCGTTTGGTGCTCGAAGCCATCCGCGCCGATCTGGACTCGGTGCGCCGCAGCCTGCTTGCCGAGCGCAACTGCGATATCTCGGCATCCGCGATTTTGGATCGGATTACCCAGGATTTGCGAAGCAGTTTTCAACCGAGCCTGCGCCCCGTCATCAATGCGACCGGCGTCATAATCCACACGAATTTGGGGCGCGCCCCTTTGTCAAAGGCGGCTCAGGCGGCAATGACCGCCGTCGCCGGCGCCTATAATACGCTGGAATACGACCTGGAAGCGGGCGAGCGCGGCAGCCGCCAAGTTCACGCCGCGAATCTGCTGCGCGGCTTGACCGGCGCCGAAGATGCGATTGCGCTCAACAACAATGCCGCCGCGCTGATTCTGATCTTAAGCGCGCTCGCGCGTGATCGCGAGGTCATAATTTCACGTGGTCAGTTGGTAGAAATCGGCGGCGGGTTCCGTATTCCAGCCATTATGCGACAAAGCGGGGCGGGGCTGGTTGAAGTGGGCGCGACCAACCGCACGCGCATCGCGGACTATGCAGCGGCTGTGACCGAGCAAACAGCCATGCTGCTGCGCGTTCATGCCTCGAACTTTCGCCAGCTCGGTTTTGTTGAACAGCCGGCTTTAGACCAATTGACCGCATGCGCTCGCCAAAATGGCTTGCTGGCGGTTGACGACCTGGGCAGCGGCACGCTCATTGATACCAGACAATTTGCTTTGGCATACGAGCCGACAATACAAGACAGTCTTGCGGCCCGCTTTGATCTGGTCTGTTTTAGCGGGGATAAACTGCTGGGTGGACCGCAAGCGGGAATTATTGTCGGCAAGGCCGAGTTGATCGCCCGGCTCAAGCGTCACCCGCTTGCCCGCGCGCTGCGAGTCGACAAACTAACCTATGCCGCGCTCATCGCGACCTTGCGGCACTATCTTCGCGACGAGGCGCTGGAGCATGTGCCAATTTGGCGCATGATCGCGCGGTCCCTCGCCGAAATCGAGCGGACGGCCGAGCGCTGGCGCGCGCAAGTCGGAGGGGAAGTTGTCACTGGTCGCTCGACTGTGGGCGGCGGCAGTTTGCCCGGTAGCGATCTTCCCACGCGTCTCCTGGCGATTCATGCCGCTTCTCCGGCGCGATTTATCGCCCGGCTGCGGCAAGCGGATCCACCGGTGATAGCCCGCGTTGCGAACAGTCAGGCGCTGCTGGACCCGCGCACGGTTTTGCCCGAGCAAGAGGTGGACTTGCTGCGCGTCTTGTCTGCGCTTGCCGATGATGAAGACATTGGTGATAACATTGGCGCAAACAAAGGTGAAAGCGAAGATGAAACCAATTGATAAGGGGTGGCTGTCATGAAGTCTGATTTGGACCGCTTGATGCGCGAGCGCGACATGGACGCCTTTGTCGTCACGGGCGGCGAAGAATTCAACGCGATTCGCTTCTACCTGAGCAGTGGCGCGCATATCACCCACGGGTCGATCTTCAAATCGCGCGGACGCGAGCCGCTGCTCGTTTGCAGCCGCATGGAATTGGAAGAAGCGCAAAAGAGCGGCTTGCAAGTGCGCACAGATGCCGAGCTAGGTTTCCACGAGCAGCTCAAGGCGGCTGACTGGGACCCATTCCAGGCAACAGCCCAATTCTGGAAGGACATATTCTCGTCCATGGGTTTGCAAGGCGGGCGCGTCGGCCTATATGGCGCTTGGCAGATCAACAAGACAATCAGGCTGCAAGAGGCGCTGCGCGAATGCCTTCCCGAATATGAATTCCTGGCGGAGGGGGAAAATACGCTCTTTGAAGAAGCGATGCTGACCAAAGATCAGCAAGAGATCGAGCGGCTTAAATCTGTGGCGGAACGCGCCAATGCGGCCATGGAAATGGCTTGGGATTATATCGCCGGGCTGGATGTCGCTGGCGAGTTCCTCTACGACGAAGCGGGCAATCAAGTGACCATCGGCGATATCAAGAGCCTGGCGCGGCGCGAACTGATGGCACGCGGTTTGGAAGACACCAACATGATTTTCGCGCAGGGCCGGGATGCCGGTTTTCCCCATAGCCGTGGCGAAGCGGACATGCCATTGCAAATCGGAAAAGCCATCGTCTTTGATTTGTTCCCGCGCGAGCAGGGCGGCGGCTACCACCACGATATGACGCGGACCTGGTGTATTGGCTATGCCCCGCCCGAGGTGCAAGCGGCTTATGATACCGTCATGGAAGCATTTGACATTTCAGTCGAAGCCTACGGATTGAACAAGCCAACCCATCTGATGCAAGAAGCGGTATTAGATCATTATGAAGACAAGGGACATGCCACGATTCGCACTGATCCCGGCGCGATGGCAGGTTATATCCATACGCTGGGCCACGGCGTCGGCATCGACATTCACGAGCGGCCTTCGATCAGCCACACCAGGCAGGACGATGTCTTCCAGATTGGGAATGTCTTGACCATTGAACCTGGGCTGTATTATCCTGACCGCGGTTTTGGACTGCGGGTGGAAGACCTCTTCATCATCGACGAGAACGGCGCATTGGTCTCCTTGACGCCTTTCCGCAAGGATTTGGTGATTCCGCTTAGCAAGGGACTATAAGCAGGACTATAAGCAAAGGAACAGCCGAAGAGTAGCTTGCGAGGAAAACATGGCTTCGACACAGATTCGCGTCGCCATTATCGGGTCCGGTCCATCGGGCTTTTACGCTGCGGATCATTTGCTCAAACAGCGCGATGCCCATATTTGCGTCGATATGTACGAAAGGCTGCCCACGCCCTTTGGCTTGGTGCGCGGCGGCGTCGCGCCCGATCACGCCAAGATCAAGTCGGTCACAAAACTCTATAGCCGCATCGCCAAGCACGAGCGATTTAGTTTCTTCGGCAATATCGAATTTGGCATGGATCTAACTAGACAGGATCTTGGCAAGCATTATCAGGGCATCATATACGCGGTGGGCGCGCAGACCGACAAAAAGCTGGGGATCCCCGGTGAAGATCTGCGCAACAGCTTCGCCGCGACAGAATTCGTCGGTTGGTACAACGGTCATCCGGACTATCACGAATACGACTTCGATTTGACCGGCATCAAACGCGTCGCCGTCATCGGCGTAGGCAATGTCGCCATGGATGTCGCGCGTATATTGGCGCGCACGAGCGAAGAACTCTATGAAACGGACATCGCCGACTACGCGCTCAAGTCTTTGCGAAACAGCCAGGTAGAAGAGATTATTGTGCTCGGGCGGCGAGGTCCAGCGCAGGCGGCATTCAGCAATCCGGAAATAAAGGAATTGGGCGAAATGGCGGATGCGGACATCGTCGTTTCGCTGGAAGAGGCGACCTTGGACCAGCTAAGCGCCGCGGCATTAAAAGCCAGCGGCGACCGCGCGGCCGCGCGCAATGTGAAAATTTTGCGCGCCTATGCCGCCCGCAAGCCGCGCGCGCGCTCTCGGCGGATCCACATGCGCTTTCTGGTATCGCCGGTGGCTTTGCTTGGCAAGGACAAAGTAGAGGCGATACGCATCGTCCGCAACGAACTCTATCTGGACGAACACGGCGCCTTGCGCCCCAGGGCGACAGCGCGCCAGGAAACCCTGCCGGTCGATATGGTCTTTCGCTCGGTCGGCTATCGCGGCGTCCGGCTGCCAGACGTCCCTTTCTATGATCGCTGGGGCACAATCCCAAATGATCAGGGCCGAGTCTTGACAAGGCATGAAGGCGGAGAACGCCTGGTCGGCAATTATGTCGTCGGCTGGATCAAGCGCGGACCTAGCGGCGTCATCGGCACCAACAAGCCGGACGCCATCGAGTCGGCGGAATGCTTCCTGGAAGACTTGCGCGCGCTGCGCGTTCTCGAACCGGTCGATACGCGCAGCGAGACTATTCGCGCGCTTATTCAGTCGCGCAAACCAACATATTGCACCTTTGCCGACTGGGAAAGGCTGGACGCAATCGAGCGGCAGCGCGGCGCCGAGAGCGGCCGCAGCCGCGTGAAATTCACCACTGTCGCGGGCATGCTCGCGGCTTTAGGCAAAGGCGATCGGGTGACCGAAGCGAAGTAAAACCAAGCAAGTAATTAGAATACTCTCTAACCCCATCCCCAGCCCTTCCCCAAAGCATTGGAGAAGGGAGTCAGCCGCAAAGTAATCGGTCTCATTAGAATGCAAAACTTCCCCCCATTGCAATGGGGGGACTGAAGGGGGTTAAAAGATTTTATGAATTTTTGCATTGGCGATCCTCCTTGATGGGGCAAAGGACAGAAGGATTGCGGAAAAAATTGGTGAATGCGTCACAATAGCGGACAAGCCTTGTAGGGGCGACCTATCAGGTCGCCCGAAATCTACAATATCCATGATTATATCGGATTTGCATTTCATTCTTGGTTTAACTAAGCCTTCGGAAAAAACATAGCATTTTTACGAATTTACACGATTTTCTATGAATTTATGCTAAATTGCTTGACAAACTTGCGCAGACGACATAGGCTTAAATACAGGCAGAGAGATTTATTGAAAGCAGATTTATTGAATCCTCCAACGCCCCGTTCCCGCGGGGCGTTTCCATTTCCTCCGGCTGCGATTAGACATTCTCAAGCGACGGCGATTGCGTTAATCTCTTGGCATGTCGAGGTTAAGCGCATGGGAAGGCTTTTATGGACGCCAAAGGCTTCATTCTGGAGCGGATTGACCAGCAAGACGAAGAACTTGCTTTCATCGCTAAAGAAATCTGGGATCATCCGCAAGTCGCTTTGCAGGAAACCTTCGCTTCTCAACTGCTGGCGGAAAAACTGGCTGGCGACGGCTTCGAGATTACCTGGGGCGCCGGCGGGATGCCCACAGCCTTTATCGCCGAGTGGGGCGAGGGCGCGCCGCTGATCGGTTTCCTGGGCGAATACGATGCGCTGCCGGGCTTGTCGCAGCAGCTGTCCAGCGAAAAATCGCCCATCGTTGCCGGCGGAGCCGGGCATGGCTGCGGCCATAACCTCTTTGGCACGGCCTGCATGGCTGCGGTAATGGCGTTGAAATCGGCGCTGCAAGAGAGCGGACGTAAAGGCAGGATCCGCTTTTATGGCTGCCCGGCCGAAGAGACCTTGGTCGGCAAGACTTTCATGGCGCGCGACGGCGTATTTGATGACTTGGACGCGGCCATCAGTTGGCACCCGGGCGATACGAATATCACTTGGAACGGCTCCTCTTTGGCGATGAATTCATTCAGGGTCAACTTTTATGGCGTGGCCGCCCATGCCGGGGGATCGCCCTGGTTAGGCCGCAGCGCCCTCGACGGCGTTATGCTGATGGACGCCGGCGTCAACTATATGCGCGAACACGTGCCGCCGGATTCCCGCATTCACAGCGTCGTCACCAGCGGCGGACAGGCGCCCAACGTTGTGCCGGCCTTCGCGCAAGTGTGGTATTTTGTGCGCGCCCCCCAGCGCGACCAAGTCGAAGAAATCTATCGCTGGATGCGCGACATCGCCCAAGGAGCGGCGCTGATGAGCGGCACCCGGCACGAGATCGAATTTCTCACCGGCTGCTGCGAGATTTTGCCAAACGATGTCATGTCCGATCTCTTATACGAAAAGATGGCGGAGATCGACGACATGCGCTTTTCTGAGCAGGAACGCGAATTCGCCAGGTCCTTGCAGGCGAGTTTTCCCGCGGGATCGGTGCAGCGCGGCTTTGATTGGACGCAGCTTTCCAGCGGCGTAGCGCTTGACCCAGCCGCAATCGACGAGCCCTTGTGGGAGCGCGTGCTGCCGCACTCGCCAAACCCGCCGCTCTTGGGCGGCTCGACCGAAGTAGCCGATGTGAGTTGGATCACGCCGACCGGTCAGATCACCACCACCTGCTGGCCCCTGGGCACGCCTGGGCATAGCTGGCAGACGGTGGCGTCGTCCGGCTCCAGCATCGGCGCCAAAGGCATGATTTTCGCGGCAAAAGCCATGGCGCTGGCGGGCTTCGATCTGATGACCAAGTCCGAGCTCTTGGCGGAAGCAAAAGCGGAATTCGAGCGCGCCCGAGCTGGTAGAGACTACGTCAGCCCCTTGCCGCCGGAGGCGACGCCGAAGTAGATGGCTTTGCAGGCGAGCCCACAAGGCGTTGTCGCGGGCAGTATTCCGCTTTTCGCCGGTCATCCAGCGCGGGAGTTGCTGCCCATCGCCGCTGTTCGAGAGATTGTCGACGCCGTCTGGGCGGGCGCCGATGCGGCGCGCCTGTTCAATTACGGCGAAGAGCGCGGCAACCGGGCGCTAATCGACTTCTTGGCGGCGCGGCACCAGCGCAGCGAGAATCTGGCTCTGCGCCACGAGAACCTGATGATCATCGGGGGCTCGACCTGGGGACTGGACATGATCACGCATCAGCTCACAGGACCGGGCGATACCATCCTGGTGGACGCGCCGTCCTATCGGGATGCCTTGCATATCTTCCGCGATGCGAAGCTGGAAATGCAGTCCATCGCAATTGACGCTGGCGGCGTCCTCGTCGATGTGATGGCACGGCGCCTGCGCGAGTTGGCTGCACGGCAGCGCCTGCCAAAGTTTTATTATGTCGTACCCAATTTTCAAAATCCGAGCGGCATGACGCTTACGCGGGAACGCCGGCAAGCTGTCGTCGACTTGAGCGAAAAATATGGTTTCGCGATTGTCGAGGATGATGTCTACCGCGATATTCGCTTCGGCGACGATTTGCCGCCCAGTTTCTATGCCCTGGCGCGCGGGCAGCAGGTATTGCGCCTCGGGACGTTCTCCAAAACGCTTGCGCCCGGGCTGCGCATCGGCTGGTTGCTTGCGCGCGCCGAAACTGTAAAGCGCTTCGTCGAAAGCGGCATGCTGCGCATGGGCGGCGGCGCCAATCCCTTTACCGCTGCGATTGTCGCGGAATATTGCCGCAGCGGTCGCTGGGAAAAACATGTCGCCTGGCTGCGCGATCAATACAGGTTGCGCCGAGATTGCGCCTTGGCCGCGCTGGAACTTGCCATGCCGCCGTCAGTCCATTGGAGCAGGCCCGAAGGCGGATATTTCATCTGGCTGCGCTTGCCAAAAAACCTGACTGTCGATGAACTTGAAGCGCCGGCGAAGGCGCAAAATGTCTATTTCGCCTCGGGCAAAGGCTTCTTCGTTGAGCCCGAAGACGGCGCGCGGCGCCTTCGGCTTTCGTTCAGCTATGTGCCTTTGGCAGATCTAAAGTCAGGCATCGCGATTCTCGGGCGCATCATCGAGAAATTGGAAAGACGGTAATGTCAGGCATCAGAACTCGGCAGCCTGTGCGGAGCGAATTGGCGGGGCAGGGTTACAGCCGCTTGCGCGCCCGGGCGATTGATATGGACGACGACTTGCGCGAGGCTTGGTTAAGCCTGTCGATTGATTTTGCGGATCTGCCCCGCGACGAATACTTGCCCGGCGGCGGCAAGTACCGTTTTCGCCGTTATGGACGCTTCCGCTTTGCGCCTGCCAGCGGCGAATTGAGCCCCCTGCCGCATGTCGATTATTTCCAGAGCGCCGACATCAACAAAGTGACCGGCGGCTTTATCCGCAAGTTCGCGCCTATGCGAGAGGGCAGTTTTGGCAATGCCTTCCTGCGCGAGCTCATTCGATTCGACTTCGCTCAGTTTCCCCTTGATCGCGCAGATAGGCAAGCCGCCTGGGAAGTGCAGGCACATCTGATCCGCGTTACAGCCCGCGCGGGCGAGCAGGGTCATCCGACGCCGGAAGGCATCCACCGCGATGGCGCTGAATATGTGTCGGTGCATTTGGCGGAATTGGTGAATGCCCGGGGCGGCGATGTTTCGATCTATGCAGAGGACAAGCAGCCCCTCGCCAGCTTTCGCCTGGAAGACATCCTGGACTGCTATTTCTTCCGCGACGCCAGCCTGTGGCATCAAGCGAGTCCCATATCGCCTATCGCCGACGCGCATCAAGCCACCCGCAGCATTTTGACTTTTGACTTTCACCGCGGCTCTGACCGCTAAACGGGCGCGCGGCGGGAATACAAAAAAGCCTGCCCTGGGGCAGACTTCCTCGTTGCTCAGCGAGGAAAGGACTCGAACCTTTAACCTTGTGCTCCAAAGGCACCTGCTCTGCCGATTGAGCTACCTCGCTATACCGGGCGCCTATTGTAGCAAAACGCGCGCGAACCTCAAGCGCGAAACCGACGCGAGAAAGCGCCAGAGCCTGACGTTTACGAAACTAACTGGCAGGTCGCCGCTTTCTGCGGTACATTCCACTCCATCTTCATTACGGCGGGAGAGAATCAATGCCAACCAAGTATGTCGCAGTTCTGATCGCGTTAGGTATGCTCGCAGCCCTTGTTTCGGCGCAAATTGACAACTGCTGTTTTGTTGACAGGCAGTGCAGCAGCGACCAGGACTGGACGAACGGCTATTGGGCATTCCAGAATGGGCAATGCCACGTGCCCGCGCAGCCTCAGCCGCAGACATCCGCCGCGCCTGTGGGCAATGTCCCTGCGCAAATTGACAACTGCTGCGGCATTGACCGGCAATGCAGTAGCGACCAAGAATGGACTAATGGCTACTGGGCATTCCAGAATGGGCAATGCGCCGCGCCCGCGCAGCCTCAGCCGCAGACATCCACCGCGCCCGTGCCCAGGATAGAAGGTTCGAGTCGACTTGTTAATCACATTACCGCGGCGCTTAAATTTTTGAAGAGCGTAGCGCCGGACTGGTACAACTATGTGATAACCGGAATGGACTCAATCGTTGAAGTGCCCGCCCCCGGTTGGAAATTCGAGGAGGTGTGCACCGAGGTTTATGATCCCGTAAGAAAAGTTACCACGGAAACTTGTGTGAGAGGCGGGTGCACCGCGCGCGCTTATTATCGCGAAAGAAAAGTTACCTTGGAATCTTGTTGGCTAGATAATCTTGGTAGACTTGGAGTTGGAGTCCCTTACTACGATCAAAGAACAACAGCTGCGGTGCTTGCCCATGAGGCTTGCCACATACATACGCATGAAGAGGGAAAGCACTTTGCGACGCTAGAAGACGAGGAAGCGGAGTGCGATAAATTCGGAATGGGCGCAGGCGCGCTCTTTTCTAGTGCCCTCCCAACTGGTCTTGACCCGAGTCGTGGGACAAACTACTATGAAAAAGATCGCACACTAGGCTTGCTCAGACAATACTGCTCGGGAGGGTATAGAGCAGACCTGTTTTGTCCGACGCTTCAAAGGCTGGAAGATATATGGAGAAACGTGCCATAATCGGTTTTCCCACCTGGGACTGAGTGGTGAGTTTTAGCCATCACCGTTCTCGGGCTGACGCAGGCCGATGGCTTGGTCAATCGGCGCCACGAAGGCGACGCCATGCTTCGGCTCCAGCAAGTCGCCCATGACAGCCCGCGCTTCATCCAGGAGCGTAGGTACA
The DNA here is from genome assembly GCA_965232245.1 of Phototrophicaceae bacterium. Lineage (GTDB taxonomy): Bacteria > Chloroflexota > Anaerolineae > Aggregatilineales > Phototrophicaceae > UBA6055. The sequence goes on from CBDDPG010000002.1 coordinate 1,110,879, forward strand.
CGAAACCAACTTACAGGTCGCCGCTTTCTGCGGTATACTCCACTCCATCTTCATTACGGCGGGAGAGAATTGATGCGAAGCAAGTACATCGCAATTATGATCGCGTTCTGTATGCTCGCAGCCCTTGTTTCGGCGCAAATTGACAACTGCTGTTTTGTTGACAGGCAGTGCAGCAGCGACCAGGACTGGAGCGACGGTTATTGGGCATTCCAGAATGGGCAATGCGCCGCCCCTGCGCAGTCTCAGCCGCAGACATCCGCCGCGCCCGCCAGCAATGCCCCAGCGCAAATTGACAACTGCTGTTACGTCGATCGACAATGCCAAAGCGACCAGGAATGGAGCGACGGCTATTGGGCATTCCAGAATGGGCAATGCCACGCGCCCGTTCAAGCCCAGCCGCAGACATCCGCCGCGCCTGTGGGCAATGTCCCGGCGAATGTTGACAATTGCTGTTTTGTTGACCGACAGTGCAGCAGCGACCAGGAATGGACGAACGGCTATTGGGCATTCCAGAATGGGCAATGCGCCGCCCCCGTACCGTCCGGGCAGCCCGCCAGCAGCGCGCCGGCAACCGGAGGCAATTGCTGTTCCCTTGGTTGGCAATGCCGATTCGAAGAGGAAAGGGAGCAGGGTTATTGGGCTTATCAGATCAATCAGTGTGCTGGCCTGCCGCAGACATCCGCGGTCACGCTTACGGGACCCGTGCCCAGGATAGAAGGTTCGAGTCGATTTGTTCAACACATTATAGAGACGCTTAAATTCATGAAGAGCGTAGCGCCGGCCTGGTACAACTACGTGATAACCGGACTGGACTCAATCGTTGAAGAACCGGTCGACTATCAGAACACAACCTGCTGGGCTTTCGCTAATTATCGCGAAAGAGAAGCCACCGTGCAAACTTGCTATATGAGTTTGACGATAGACGGGAATGGGCCCGCTGAGTTCGATCAAGTGTCAACAGCTACGGCGCTTGGCCATGAGGCTTGCCACATACATACGCATGAAGAGGGAAAGTACTTTGCGACGTCTGAAGACGAGGAAGAGTTGTGCAGGAAATTCGGAACGGGCGCACAAGTACTCCTTGCCAGCGCCCTCTCAATTGGTCTTGACCCGATTCGTGGGACGCAATACTTTAAGAAAGATCTCGCAATAAGCGTGCTCAGACAATTCTGCTCGGAAGGATATAGAGCAGATCTGTTTTGTCCGACGCTTCAAAGGCTGGAAGGAATATGGAGAAATGTGCCATACTCGGTTTTTCCACCCAGCCGCCCAGGGGCGCCTGAGTGGTGAGTTTTAGCCATCACCGTTCTCGGGCTGACGCAGGCCGATGGCTTGGTCAATCGGCGCCACGAAGGCGACGCCATGCTTCGGCTCCAGCAAGTCGCCCATGACAGCCCGCGCTTCATCCAGGAGCGTAGGTACACGAAACCAACTTACAGGTCGCCGCTTTCTGTGGCATATTCCGCTCTGTATTCAATATGACAGGAGATAATTGATGCGAACCAAGTATGTCGCAGTTCTGATCGCCTTCTGTATGCTCGCAGCCCTTGTTTCGGCGCAAATTGACAACTGCTGTTTTGTTGACAGGCAGTGCAGCAGCGACCAGGACTGGAGCGACGGTTATTGGGCATTCCAGAATGGGCAATGCGCCGCCCCTGCGCAGTCTCAGCCGCAGACATCCGCCGCGCCCGCCAGCAATGCCCCAGCGCAAATTGACAACTGCTGTTACGTCGATCGACAATGCCAAAGCGACCAGGAATGGAGCGACGGCTATTGGGCATTCCAGAATGGGCAATGCCACGCGCCCGTTCAAGCCCAGCCGCAGACATCCGCCGCGCCTGTGGGCAATGTCCCGGCGAATGTTGACAATTGCTGTTTTGTTGACCGACAGTGCAGCAGCGACCAGGAATGGACGAACGGCTATTGGGCATTCCAGAATGGGCAATGCGCCGCCCCCGCGCCGTCCGGGCCGCCCGCCAACTCGTCCGCGCCAGTGGGCAATATCCCCGCGAATGTAGACAACTGCTGCCGTGTGAATCGTCAATGCGCGACCGAACGAGATTGGACGAATGGCTGGGCAGCCTACAAGTTTTTGCAGTGCCGTACGGATATTCCAATTCCAATTGATGGATCGCCAACCTTCATCAACTGGATCTCAGGATACTTGAATCAGCTGAGGGACGGTGCGCCGCAATGGTATCACTATGTCATCACTGGACTGAGGAAGATAAGAGAGGTGGAGGGGATAATGCCAGGATCGGGCAAAAGCTTCATCAACGCGTCTCCAGATACGGGGACAGCCAATTATCACACCAATTTGATGTGGGAAATGATCAACACCCCTCAAGAGGCACAGATCCCGTTTTTCTTACTCTCGTCGCTCGTTCACGAAGCCTGCCATGTACACCGCTACAATGCCGGATTGGATACAAACATCGTGTGGAAAGACGAACTGCCCTGTTATCAAAAGGAACTTGAGCTTGCGGAGTTTTATGACCCTACCTGGGTACCGCATCTTCAACATACTATCGAAGCAATCAAGACTCCAGGTTCATGGTGGCGGAAGCTCGCTGAAGAATAAGGTCGCCACTATCTGTGGCATATTCCACTCTGTATTCCTCACGGGGAGATAATCTATGAGAACCAAGTGTATCGCAGTTCTGATCGTGTTCTGTACGCTCATCGCCCTTGTTTCGGCGCAAATTGACAACTGCTGTTTTGTTGACAGGCAGTGCAGCAGCGACCAGGACTGGAGCGACGGTTATTGGGCATTCCAGAATGGGCAATGCGCCGCCCCTGCGCAGTCTCAGCCTGGGACAAGCGCGCCGCCCGCCAGCAATGCCCCAGCGCAAATTGACAACTGCTGTTACGTCGACCGACAATGCAGTACCGACGCGGAGTGGCTAAGCGGCTGGCAGGCCTATCAGAACGGGCAATGCCACGCGCCCGTTCAAGCCCAGCCGCAGACATCCGCCGCGCCTGTGGGCAATGTCCCGGCAAATGTTGACAACTGCTGCGGCATTGACCGGCAATGCAGCAGCGACCAGGACTGGAGCGACGGCTATTGGGCATTCCAGAATGGGCAATGCGCCGCCCCCGTGCCGTCCGGGCAGCCCGCCAGCAGCGCGCCGGCAAACGGAGGCAATTGCTGTTCCCTTGGTTGGACCTGCTCAGCGAATTGGAAAGGGGGCGTGGAAATAGAGCAGGGTTATTGGGCTTATCAGATCAATCAGTGTGCTGGCCTGCCGCAGACATCCGCGGTCACGCTTACGGGACCCGTGCCCAGGATAGAAGGTTCGAGTCGATTTGTTAGTCACATTATAGTGGCGCTTAAATTATTGAAGAGCGTAGCGCCGGACTGGTACAACTACGTGATAACCGGAATGGACTCAATCGTTGAAGTGCCCGTCCCCGGGTGGAAATTCGGGGACGCGTGCACCGCGCGCGCTTATGATCGCGAAAGAAAAGTTACCCTGGAATCTTGTTGGATAGATTATGACTCACGGGTGCTTGGATTCCCTGAGGTCGATCAACGCGATACGGCTGCGGCGCTGGGCCATGAGGCTTGCCACATACATACGCATGAAGAGGGAAAGCACTTTGCGACGCAAGAAGACGAGGAAGCGGAGTGCAGGAAATTCGCAACAGGCCCAGGCGCGCTCCTTTCCAGCGCCCTCGCAACTGGTCTTGACCCGAGTCGTGGGACGCACTACTTTGATAAAGCACGCACACTAGGCTTGCTCAGACAATACTGCTCGGAAGGATATAGGGCAGATCTGTTTTGTCCGACGCTTCACAGGCTGGAAGATATATGGAGAAATGTGCCATACGCGGTTTTTCCACCGGGGGGCGCCTGAGTGGTGAGTTTTAGCCATCCCCGTTCTCGGGCTGACGCAGGCCGATGGCTTGGTCAAGCGGCACGACGAATGCCACGCCGTGTTTCGGCTCGGTGAGATCGCCCATGACGGCGCTGGCTTCTTCGAGCATCTTTGGCACCATTTCTTTGGGCATGACCGAGAGTATGACATGATTGGTATGTTCCATGTCGCGCAGCACACGCGCCATTAAGCTGTTCATGGAGCGCCCACTGTGCATCGGCAGCTCAATGCGCTGTTCGTTGATAATCTGCTGCAAGCTGTAAAGCCCGACGCTCTTGATGAGGGTGACGCCTGGCGCGCCGGCCGCTTGCCAGCGCCGGGCGACATCAATCCCATTTTCCGTATTCGATGTGATTAGGATGACCAGTTTCATTACGTTTCACCTCTCGCGCTTGCGGCGAGGGCAGTTTGGCTGCCCGCGCCTGCGCTATTGTCTTGGAAGACCCAGCGGACCATCGGGGGGGTCAGCACCGTTGTCAGCAAGATGACCATGAACAGCGCTGCGTAAAGCTCGCTGCCGCTGTCGAGGATGCCGCTCGACAAACCAATGGAAATGATGATCAGTCCGACTTCGCCGCGGGAGACCATACAAACGCCAACCCGCAGCGACTCGCGCAGGTCGAAGCCGCCTATGCGCGCGCCGAAGCCAGCGCCAAAGACCTTGCTGATGATAGCCATCAGCAGCAGGATTAACATGAAGGGCACTGCCTCCATGGGAAAACTGCTGAGATCCGTTTCCAAGCCGACGTCGACGAAGAAGATCGGCACCAAGAAGACATAAGCCAGGTGGCTCATCGTATGTTCGATGTCGTGCTTCATATTGGTCGAGGGCAGTTTGCTCAAGCCGACGCCGGCGATGAAGGCGCCAGTTATCGCGGCGACGCCGCCCAGGTACTCGGCCGACCAGCCGAAGAGCAAGGCGCTAATCAGCGCGAAAATCGGAATGCCGTAGGCTTGCGACAGCTGATGACGCCTGTCGACCCAGAGCAGCGCTTTTGGCAGAACGTACCAGGCGATCAAGAATGCGACAGCGATGTAGGCGCCCATCTGTATCACGATGAGCAGCAGTTGGCTGAAATCGGCGCTGCCCTGGTCGCCGCCGGCGCCGCCTACCACCAGGGTCAGCGAAACCGCCAAAATCGCCAGCACATCGTCTATCAAGGCGGTGGCCAGCAAGGCGTTGCCTTCTTTTGTATGCAGATAGCCTAGCTCCAGCAGCACTTGCGCCGAGATGCTGACCGATGTCGCGGCCAGCGTCACGCCAGCGAAGATAGAGGGCAGCCAGGCGTAACCGGCCGGGATGAGGACCAAGACGGTCAGGGCGACGGGGACGGCAACGCCGAGGATGCCGGCGAATACCGCCACCTTGCCCACCTTCGCCAATTCGCTCAAATGGACTTCCAGACCGATGTTGAACATCAGCAGCAGCACGCCCAGCTCCGCGAATTCTTTGATGGTATGTTGCAGCTCGGCGCCTTGCAGGATGTCCCAGTGCAGGAAATCCAATATCGTGGGTCCGAGGATGACGCCAACGATCAATTGCCCCAAGACCCGCGGCTGGTTCAAGCGCCGCGCCAGCGCGCCGCCCGTGCGCGATGCCAGCAGGATAATGCCCAAAGCGAGCATCAGCGGGATAAAGGGATTGACGTCTGTGGCAGGTCCGTTCGCATCTTCCGCCAGGACGGTCAGCCGTGTCCCGCCAAGGAGCCAAATCATCGTGAATGCGAGCATGAACAGACGCGGCGAAAATAGTCCGCTCAATCGATTCAAGTGCATTCGCCTTTCTCTTTCATGAATTGGGAATCTGAATTGCGCTTGATTATAATCCAGGATCAAAATTTAGGTAAAGCAGATGGCGGACGGGCTTGATGAAAATCACCGAATTAGAACTGTTCACGGTCAAACCGCGTTGGCTGTTCTTGAAAGTTTCCACCGATGACGGTTACTTCGGCTGGGGCGAGCCGATCGTCGAAGGGCAGGCTGGCACGGTCCGCGGCGCTGTCGAAGATATGTCTGATTATTTGCTGGGGCGCGACCCTTTGCAGATCGAAGATATCTGGCAGACCTTGTTCCGGGGCCGCTTCTATCGCGGCGGACCGGTGATGATGAGCGCGATAGCCGGCGTCAACCAAGCGCTGTGGGATATCAAGGGCAAGTATCACGGCGCGCCGATTTACGATTTGCTCGGCGGCAAAGTGAGAGACCGCGTGCAGATCTATGCCGGCGTCCACGGCGACAGCCCCGAAGAAGTCGCGCGGCAGGCGTTGCGCTGCAAGCGAGAGGGACTGCGGGCGATCAAAATGGGCGCTGTCCCCGGTATTCACTACGTAGACGAATTCCGACATATTGACGACGCGGTGGCCCGGGTGGCCGCCGCCAGGGAAGCGGTCGGCGCTGACTTCAGCATCGCCGTCGATTTTCACGGTCGCGTTCACAAGCCGATGGCGAAGATGCTGATACAAGAGCTGGAACCGTATCATTTGATGTTCGTGGAAGAACCCGTATTGCCCATGCACAACGAGGCGCTGCTCGATATCAAGCGGTCCACGTCGATTCCCATCGCGACCGGCGAACGCATGTATTCGCGCTGGGACTTCAAAACGATCCTGGCGGCCGGCAGTGTTGATATCATCCAGCCGGACCTCTCGCATGCCGGCGGCATCTCCGAGGTATTTCGCATCGCCGCGATGGCCGAAGCCTATGATGTCGCGCTGGCGCCGCACTGCCCGCTGGGTCCCATCGCATTGGCTGCCTGCCTGCAAGTCGACGCGGTGGCTTACAACGCCTTGATTCAAGAACAGAGCTTGGGCATCCACTACAACCGCGACGTCGATCTTTTGCATTACCTTTCCGACAAGTCCATTTTCGATTATCGTGATGGATATGTCGAGACGCCTGCCGGTGCCGGGCTGGGAATCAGCATTGATGAAGAGAAGGTTCGCGCGGCCGACGACCGCGGCTATCGCTGGCGCAATCCTGTGCTGCGCCGCGAAGACGGCTCGCTTGCCGAGTGGTGATCCCAAGTTTGGCGGCTCCGCCCAGAAGCCCACTATTTTCTCGCATTCGGCCAGCTTGCGCGGAGCAAGGAGCGAATAAAAAGAAAGCTTGCGCTTAATCAATCTTAAACTGTTTCTCATTTAACCCGGTTATCATAACAGTGGACGATACTGTCATGGGGGGGGAAATGATGGTGAAGGAACGCATTCTGATCATCGAGGACGAAGCCTGCCTCGCTCAATTTGTCGAACGAGGGCTGATCTATGAAGGATTTCACGTGAAAGTGGAGCGCGATGGCCAGGCCGGTCTTAATAATGCCCGGGACAATCCGCCGCATCTCGTGATTCTGGATTGGATGCTGCCCGGGCTTGATGGCTTGGAAGTTTGCAAAAGGCTGCGCGCGGCCGGCGATGTCGCGATTCTGATGTTGACTGCCAAGGACGACATTCGCGATCGCGTGCTGGGCTTGGATTCCGGCGCTGACGATTATTTGGTCAAACCGTTTTCCATCGACGAATTGCTTGCGCGGGTCCGCGCCCTGCTGCGCCGCGCGGCGACTAGCGCAGACCCCGAAGTGTTGAGATTTGCCGACATTTCGCTGGATACGGGCTCGCATCGCGCCTATCGCAATGAGCGCGCGATTGACCTGACCGCCAAGGAATATAACCTGTTGGAACTGTTCATGCGCAATCCGGGCCAAGTCCTCACGCGCGATGTGATCTTCGACCGGGTCTGGGGATATGACTTTGGCGGCGAGAGCAATATCATCGAGGTATACATTCGCTACTTGCGCCAGAAGACGGAACATGACGATGAGCGCCGGCTGATACACACGGTGCGCGGCGTGGGATACGTCTTGAGAGAGGACTAGCCGCTTGCTATGTAGCGCGCTAATCTATTGCGAAAATGGCGGACAATCTAAGGACTCTGTTGAAAAACAGCCTCCATCACCCGGTCCCTTGCCAAAAATGAGGCAATGGGAGTCTTATGACCTGTAGTGAGCCGTTAAGCCCCTCCCTCTTTATGGGGGAGGGGCTTGGGGTGGGGGTTAGTCGAAGCGGGCGGCATCCACCGCGCCGGCGGAAACTTGGTTGAGCAGCTTGTCCACCGCCCGTTCGGCGGAAGCGGCGCCCATTGCCAAACCGTGTCCGGTGAAGCCCACAGCGAAGCCCACGCGACTCTTGCCCGGCAAGGTCCCGACTAGGGGCAAGCCATCGACGCTGAAGCCCATGATGCCGGACCAGCGCTGGGCGACCGGCGCCGTCACATCGGGGAAATAGCGGGCAAGGTAGCGGTCCAGGAATGCCTGAACATTTGCATTCAGTCGATCTTCAGTGCTGTTGTCTTCTTCACCTTTGTAATGCTGCCGGCCGCCGCCCAGCAAGAAACGGCCGTCAAAGGTGCTGCGATAATACATATAGCCATAGTCGCTATAGCCGCAATAGGGAACAGGCACATGATCCAGCGGCTCGGTCGCCAGGCATTGCGCGCGCGTGGGAATCACTTTGCCGACAAAATATGGATCAATCGCGGGCGACCAGGCATTGGTGCACAGCAGCACATGGCGCGCCTCGAACAGGTACTGCCGCGTATAGACCCGGACCGATTCCTCATCATCCTGCTCAATGCGATACAGTTCGTTGTTGGGGATCAGTTCGGCGCCGCTCTGCGCCATCACGGACTTCGCCAGCAGATAGGGCTGCAAGCCCGCATCAAGCGGCTGTTCAATGCCGGCGTAATAGCCGCGCCGCAAGGGGTCTTTGCTATAGAATTCGATCTCGATCTTGTCCGCTGTCAAGGCGGCTGCAGCCAACTCCAGTTCTTTCGCTTCCGCCGCGCTTTCCGCCAAGAGCATGGAGCCGCTGTTGTCTATGGGGACGGTGAAGGGACTGGCGCCGATGAATTCGCGCCAAAGTGCCATGCTGCGCTTGGATAGCGCCCATAATTCCCGCGCCGCGTCATGACCATATTCTTCAATGGCGCGATGGTAGTAGATATCCAAGCCACTGATCATAAAGCCGGCATTGCGTTCGCTGGCGCCCATGCCAACATCGCGGGCATCGGTGATCACGACAGCGCGGCCATGCGCTTGACGCGCGAAAAAGGCGGCCGCGCTGCCCACCAAGCCGGCGCCAACCACCAGGAAATCGACCTCGCGCTGGGTCTGCTCGGCTATCTGCCAGTGAGAAACCGTCATCAGTGTCGCTTTCTGCGGCTTCGCTCCGAAGCTGTCATGCTCAAAAGCCGTCAAACTTTGTGCAGATGATAATCGCCTTTTGCGGAATAGCCAAGCGAATTCCCTGCCAAGCGGCGGCGAACGCTATGAGGAGCAATCCGGCCGTGTTACAATAACCACCCGCGCAATGAACTGCGCGGACATCCAGGATTTCTAGGAGGAGATCAAGCGATGAAAAGGTGCTTATTGATTGTTGCGGTTCTGTTATTGGCGCTGCCGTTTTCGTCCCTGCTGGCGGACGGTCATTTGCCCGACCTCGAAGGGCGGACGGTTACGGTGGCGGTGGAAAACGCCTATCCGCCCTTCAACGTGCTAAACGAAGAAACAGGCGAAGGCGAAGGCTGGGACTACGATACCCTGGGCGAGATCTGCGCGCGGCTGAATTGCGTGCCGGAATACATCGAGACCAGTTGGGAAGTTTTGATTGCCGCGGTCTCGAATGGCGAATATGACATGGCTGCGGATGGCATCACCATCACGGAAGAGCGCGCCGAAATCGTCGACTATAGCGAGGGCTATATTGATGTCATTCAGCGCATGATGGTGCGAGTCGGCGAGGATCGCTTTAGCGGCGCCGAAGATTTCGTGGCTGGCGACTTTGTCATCGGCGTGCAAGTGGCCACGACCAATTACATCGCCGCCAGCGAATTGCTGGGCGGGGACGAAGATCGCATCGTCGGCTATGGCGAATTTGGTTTGGCGGTGCAGGCTTTGATCACGGGCGATATTGACGCGGTGGTCATCGACGATGTCGCCGGTCAAGGCTATACCGGTTTGAACGCCGACAAGATCAAGCTGCTGCCGGACGACTTGATCAAGCAGCAGTTGGGTTTCATCTATCCCCAGGGTTCCGAGCTGGTTGAGCCTTTCAACATGGCATTGGCCAGCATGCGCGAAGACGGCACTTTGGACGCCATCAACGCGAAATGGCTGGGCGACGGCGAAGAAGAAATGATGGACATGCCCGATCTCGGCGGACGGACCGTCACAGTGGCGGTGGAAAACGCCTATCCGCCCTTCAACGTGCTAAACGAAGAAACAGGCGAAGGCGAAGGCTGGGACTACGATACCCTGGGCGAGATCTGCGCGCGGCTGAATTGCGTGCCGGAATACATCGAGACCAGTTGGGAAGTTTTGATTGCCGCGGTCTCGAATGGCGAATATGACATGGCTGCGGATGGCATCACCATCACGGAAGAGCGCGCCGAAATCGTCGACTATAGCGAGGGCTATATTGATGTCATTCAGCGCATGATGGTGCGCGTCGGCGAGGATCGCTTTAGCGGCGCCGAAGATTTCGTGGCTGGCGATTTTGTCATCGGCGTGCAAGTAGCCACGACCAATTACATCGCCGCCAGCGAATTGCTGGGCGGGGACGAAGATCGCATCGTCGGCTATGGCGAATTTGGTTTGGCGGTGCAGGCTTTGATCACGGGCGATATTGACGCGGTGGTCATCGACGATGTCGCCGGTCAAGGCTATACCGGTTTGAACGCCGACAAGATCAAGCTGCTGCCGGACGATTTGATCAAGCAGCAGTTGGGCTTCATCTATCCCCAGGGTTCCGAGCTGGTTGAGCCTTTCAACATGGCATTGGCCAGCATGCGCGAAGACGGCACTTTGGACGCTATCAACGCGAAATGGCTGGGCGACAGCTAATATCGTGCATTGTCGCAGTCATCGCAGTTTCAAAAAAACGCATAGTTTTGTGGGACAGGTTCATCCTGTCCCACTTCATATTGGATTGCTCTCACAAACGAGTTGACTGGAAAAGACCATGGCAAGGTCAGCAGGGGAGGAGCGTGAAAATTGCGCAGGGCAAGAGCCTCAGCTAGACGAAATCATCGCCGAGTCTCGTGGTCGGGTGATGCGCTTTGCGCGCTTCTATACCATGCCCTATTGGATTTTCTTTCTTGTGATCCTGGGCCTGCTGCTGGCGATCAGCATTGTTACCGACAAAATCTATTCGAATATCTTCAATCAGTTGATGGAAGGCGTCGGCATGACGCTTTTTGTCAGCGCCGCCTCCTATCTCTGCGCGCTGACCATCGCGGTCATCGTCGGGATTGTGCGCTCGAACCCGCCGGCGCCGCCTCAATCGCGCGAAACGACGCGCAAAGCGCTGCTGCGGATCATCCGCATTGGCGGCTACAATGTCTGCACGGTCTACGTGAGCGTGATGCGCGGCATCCCGATTCTGGTCGTGCTGCTCGTAACAGGTTTCATTGTCGTGCCAGCCTTGCGCGACTTGATCAACGAGAACTTGGTCGAGGCTGTGCGCAACCTCGCGCAGGATCCAGAGATTCCCGATCTCATCTGGCGCGGCAGTTCGGCCGCGACGGCGATTGTGGCGCTTGCCATCACCTACGGCGCTTATATGTCAGAAACCGTGCGAGCGGGCATCCAGTCAATCCCAAGGGGCCAGTTCGAAGCGGCTTATTCCGTTGGCATGACCTACTGGCAGACGATGCGCTCGATCATCTTGCCGCAGGCATTTCGCAATGTGCTGCCGCCCTTGGGCAACGACTTCGTGGCGATGATCAAGGATTCGTCGCTCTTGGCGTTCCTGGGCATTCGCGATATCACGCAGATCGCAAAAACGTCGTCTGGGCGGTCATTTCGCTACGTCGAGACCTATGCCGTGGTTGCTTATATGTATTTGACCTTGGTCATTCTGGCCACGACTCTGGTCAATATGCTGGAGGATACCGTCAACTTCGAGCGGGAAACGCCGCGACTTATTCAGCGCTTGCAGTCCCTCGCGCCGGGCAAGAAGAAGCGCGAACATATCGCCGAATCATTCGACTAAATTATTCTTCTGAATAAAAACCGACTTTGTTGCCTTCGGTATCTCTTACCCAGCCGACAAAACCGCCGCCGGCGTTTTCGCCCAGCGCCGTCTTCGGCAGCAAGACTTCGCCGCCGGCCGCCGCTACCCGCGACAGCGTCACGCTTAGATCGCCAGTGGCGGTGATGTAGACCAGCGTGCCTTCAGTCGAAGGGGTATATCCGTACTGGGGATTGTGCGCCAGGCAGCCGCCTACGCTCCCGTCATGCGGGAAAACGCCGAGCATACTGCCCATGGTCTCGCGCTGGTCGTTGACAAAGAGCTTCGTATTCAAAACAGCCTCGTAAAATGTCTTGGCGCGCTCGAAGTCGGATACCGGGATTTCGAACCAGTTGATGACGGACATGTTTCGTTCCTCGCTTCGCATGATAAACATGCAAAGGATAACGCGAAGTTAGACGAGTATAAAGTATGCCCTAGGGTTGCTCTGGAGCTGTCTGGGGCGGCGCTCTTGAGCTTCGCGCGCTTATTGCTGCTGGCTTAGCAGCTCTTCCTCTTCTTCGTATGCTTCGTTGACAAGCCGGTCGATTTCGTTTTTCACTTCCGAACTCAAGCGCAGGCTTTGCATTTGCACCTCGTCCATGGCGTCGATGGTATCTTGCAATTTGTCGATTTCGTCTTTGACCTCGATGCTCAGGCGCTGTCCCTTGGCGCTATCGGTTTCCTTTGTGCCGAGCAAGGACATTTGGGCATAGACGGTGCCTAGCGCCGACAGGGTGCTTTCCAGTTGAATCTCGGCGCGCTTGATGCTGCTGAAGGTCGCTTCCAGGCTCATCTGCTGCTGCTGAAGGTGAGTCAGCTGCACTTGCAGGCTGCGGCGGGCGTGTTCGTCCGGTTCTTTCTTGATGCGCGCCTTGACGCTTTCGATTTTGCGCGGGACCTGCTGGCGGTCGCGCAGCACCAGATCGTTGCTTTCGGAGAGGTCGATGCGTTCGGCGAGATTATACATATAGGTGATCCAGTCGCTGACGTCGCTGACCAAGGTCCGCAGGCGGTTGCGCATGGCGCCCTTGCTGCGGTCGGCCAGTTTGAGCATGTTGCGGCGGTACTCAAAGGCATCGCGCAGCCGCTCGCGGGAAACGCGATTGCGGATATTGCGCAGGTCGTATTCGCGCTCGAAGTCTTCCGCCAGCGCTTGTTCCGTCGCTTCCGGGTCGTTCAGCGTGGCGGCGATCAACACTGTTTCCGCCAAGCCCCCGAGCACCAGCCAATACCAGGGCTGCCACTCCATCATTGGCAGGTTCACGTCTTGCACAAACAGGAACAAAATAGCGGTGACCATGACGGTCACCAAGGTCTCCCAGCGCAAGAGCGCGCTTGCCAGGAGCGCGCCAACGACCTTTTGTCTGCCGCTTTCGTTGCTAGACATGGCTTCTCCGCTTCAATTGACGTTCGCGCCGCGGCTCTCGGCTATTTCAGTTGTCGACGCCATCAATGGTTTTCGCAATCGGCGCGGGCTGTATGACCGCATCAGTCGTTGCTGAGCAAACGATGTCTGCGCTCTTCAAGCTGGAGCTCGACCTGGCCGATGCCAACGGTGTCCTCGATCTGGTCGGAAAGCTTGCGGCTGGCCAAATCGGCGCGGGCGTCTTCTTGGTCGATCTGCGAATAGATGGAATCGAGCAGAGTATCGATCTCTTGGTCGCCCGAGGTATCCAGCTTGTCCATGCTCTTGAGCGTCTTGGTCATGACCTTCTTGGTTTCCGCCAAGTCCAGCAGCGAGCGCATCTTTTCGCGCTCTTGCTTGATGGTGGTCAAGCGCCCTTCCAGCTTCAAACGCATATTCAACATGCCCTGATATTGCTCTTCTTGCGACTGCCACTGCTCGTAGTATTCCTGCGCCAGTTCCTGTTTGGTGTTGAACTCCGCTTGAGCCGCGGCCGCCAGGTCATTTTTGCCGCGCAAGATCAAGGTATCGATGTCGCGGTCCAGCTTGTCCGCCTGATTGGAGAACTCTTCGTACTTGCGCTTCAATGTGCGCACAGAACCGCCGACGGTCGCGGCGGAGTCTTCCAGCGCGTCCAGATTGCGCTCAACCTGTCGGATGTATTCGTCCATGACTTTCAGCGAATTGGTTTCTAGGGCACGGTCGATCATGCCGTGCATATTGGCGCTGAAAAGCGTTTGAACCTTCTGTAATATCGATGGCATGTTCGCATCTTCCTCTTATTGACTTAATGTTGCCGACAATTCACAATCGCTTCAGTATAGCATAGGGGCTTCAACAATTTCAAAAGCGTATCGCCGCATGTATAGGACTATACGCGATTCGCTCTAGCAAGTTTCAGGCGGCGCTTGTTCACTTGGCGCGCTGTATCGCCATCAAGTCAGCCAGCAGCGCGTAGCCCGTTTCCAACTTGCCGGCGCCCGCGCCAATCAAGGTGATCTCGCCCAGCAGATCCGTATTGAGCGTGATGGCGTTAGTCGAGCCGCCGACGCTGGCCAGCGGATCGCTCCAAGGCAGTCGCTGTGGCGACACCGCGCCGCCGCCAGGCGTCGCTTCGGCGATCAATTTATAGCGCTGGCTCGCTTGTCGCGCGCGCTCGATATCTTCGGCGCTGATGTCCGTGATGCCGCGCACGTCCAGGTCGCCCATCGTCAATGAACTGCCGAAGAGCGCGTTTGCCAGGATCAAGACTTTGCCCGCCGCGTCCCAGCCTTCGACGTCGCCGGTCGGGTCGGTCTCGGCATAACCCAGATCCTGGGCTTGCGCTAGAGCCTCGGCATAAGTCAGGCCGCTTTCCATTTGCGTCAGGATGTAATTGGTGGTGCCGTTGAGGATGCCGCGCGCCGAGCGAATCGCGCAGCCGGCCAGGGCGTCTTCCGCCAGCTGCATGGTCGGCGTGCCAGCCATCACCGTCGCTTCATAGCGGATATGCAGTCCGCTGGCGGCGGCTTTTTCCCGCAGGTTGGCGTAGTCCAGCGCCACAGGACCCTTGTTTGCCAGGACGATATGCAGACCATGCTCGAGCGCCAGGTGACAAGTTGCCAGGGCGGGCTGCGCGGTCTGCAAATCAGTCGGGCTGGCTTCTAGCAAGACATCGGCATTGCCGCGCTGGATCATGGCAGTCGCGTCCCAGCCACGGCGCAGCGACGCGCTTTCGGGATAATGCGCAAAGGAGCCGGCCTCCGCCGCCCGCAGCAAACGCGCGATATCCAAGCCGGCGGGCTGGTAAAGACAGCCTTTGCTGGCGGTCGCGACGCCGACAATCTCGGCTGAGAAACCGTGCCGGGCTTGTAAGTCGCCGCCTTTTTCAAGCAAGATTTCGGCGAACCCCTGCCCGACCAGGCCAAATCCGATCAGGATAAGTTTCATCATGTTGTCCATTTCGCGCTTGGTTACCCGACCCGCAATGATACAAGGAGTTGCGGATAAGGGGGTAGCCTGACTTAGACCGCGCCCAGGGCGATTTCATCAAATCATATTAACTAGAGAGAACACAGAGGGCACAGAGTTTAGTGTTTTTCGACAACATATCTTCTAAATCCGCGACAAAATGTGGCAATGTCGCCAGCGGAACTTTATCAGTTGCAAAAAGACAGTTCTGATTACAAGGGCAGTTTGTCTTACTCTGCGCTCTCTGCGCGCTCTGTGTTTGATTTTCAGCTTGAGTTTGCGCTATTTCAGTCGTCATCGTTTTGCTGCGATTGCCCTGATGCCGCGCCCACGAGTCTTTCGACGCTCGCCAGCGCTTTTTCAACACTTTCCATTGGGCGCGCGCCAATCTGCTGATCCACCAGCACCCCCTTTTCGTCGATGACCCAATAGGACCGCGTCGCCCCTAGCGGCAGCTTGAACAGCTTGAGGTCGATGCCCCAAGCCTCCCAAGCTTCCAGCATCTCGTGCTCCGGATCCGACAAGAGGTCATATTGCAGTTGCTTGCGCTTTTTCCAGGCAGCCAGTGTCGCGATGGAATCGGAGCTGACGCCGAAGACAAGCGCATTATGGGAAGCGATGCGCGGGAAGACGTCGCGGAAAGAGCAGGCTTGGTTATTGCAGCCCATGGTGTTGGCTTTGGGAAAGGCGAAGATGATCACCCGTTTGCCGCGACAATCACTGAGCCGGACCAGCTTGTTGTCTTGGTTCTTGAGCGCGAAATCTGGCGCCATCTTTCCAATATCGGGCATCGTGCATTCCTTTCATATAGGCTCGCGCATTTCATTTCGCCAGCCGCGACCTGCTCTGGTCCGATTGCGCTGGATTGACAGGCTCGACGCTGATTATATCAGATCAACTGTCGTATAATATCGCCCGATCTATAGGGTGATGACGGTTGCTATAGTTATGTCGACGCGCGGCAAGGCGGACGCAGAGGACCTGGCGGAGCAGATCCAGGCGCTGCTCAATGAAGGAGAGACGCTGCTCTGGTGGGATAAGCTGAGCGACAAGTCGCTCGTCGGCGGCTTCGGCAAGACGCTGATTTTCTTCACCCTGTTGGTGAACGCGGCAATCTTGATTCTGATATTCGCGCCGTCGCTGCTGCCGGGAACCAGCTCGCTGGGTTGGTTGATGGTTCCCCTTTTGATCGTGGACGGCATCTGTCTGCTATTGATCTTGCTCTATTTCGCATTCGGGCTGATGACCGGTGGCATAAACGCCATCAGCGACCAGCGGGTGCTCCTGGCGGATATGCACAAGAACAGGATCGTGCGCGCCATGCGCTTCGATTCGCTGAGCGCTGTCCGCATAAAGTCAGAACGTCGGGGCCGGGGGAGCATCACGTTCTTCCGCGCCGCGTCGGATGAGTTGCCCGCGTCCGCGGCGCAGCCACGCCGCCTGTCGCTGGCGGGCGTCCGTCATTTGAGCCGCGTCGTGGAACTGCTGCGGGAACAGACCGATGCGCTAGATGACGAGCTTGGCGGCGGATAGGGCGGCTGTAGTTAATTCCCCATCTGGAACTGCGCGGCGTCTTCTTCGCGGGCGACGCGCTGCCCGGCTGCTATATCGACGCGGCTGAGCAAATAGCCACCAAGAATGAATAGCAGCACCAAGCTGAGAATGGCGGGGCGGCTGCTGCCCAGCGCGAGGGCGGCAAAAGCGAAGATCAGCGGACCGATGATTGAGGCGAATTTTTCCATGATGCTGTAAAAGCCGAAGAACTCGCCGCTCTTTGACTTGGGGCACAGGCTGGCGTACAAGCTGCGGCTGAGGGCTTGGCTGCCCCCTTGCACCATCGCCACCATCAGCGCCAGCATCCAGAATTCCAGCGTGGCGTCCAGGATGAATCCCCAACAGGCGATGATCGAATAGACCAGCAGGGACAAGAGGATGCTGCGCTTGGTATCCAAACGCTGGGACAGCGCGCTGAAACGCGAGCGAATGAGCCATGCGGCCAGCAAGGCGATGAGCTCAAAGGCGGCGATAATGCCGATGATCATCGGCAAGCTGCTTTCGCGCGTAGCCCGCAAGACTTCAATTTGACCCAGCGCGATTGTCTTGGCAATTTCGCCCGCGCTTTCATCAGAGGCATTGACGATCGTGAGGCTGTGCAAACCCGGCGCGTCCAATTCCAAGGTGAAGGTTTCGCCATAGCGTAGGCTGTCATTCGCTGTGTTGAGGGTCAGGGCAGCCTGAACCATGTTGCCGGCTTCATCAATCTCAGTTTTTGTCAGAACTTCGCCATTGAGCCGGAAAGCGATGAGGCCGCCGTCGGGGGCGGCACGGTACTCCAGCTTGATCGCCTTCCCGTTGAAGGCGAAGCGCTGCGCGCCGCCTGTTTCGTCCGTGATCTGGTAGTGAAGGTCCGCGGGTCGGCCCCCCAGCAGCGCGGTCAAGCTGCCGGCGAATCCGTCGCCGATCAGTTCGTCCCCGCTCACGCTCAGCTCGCGCCAGTTGCCGGAGGCGGTGAAGGGCGCCTCGCCGACAGCGTATGCGCCTTCGCCGACAAAAGCGCCGTCGGTCGCGTAAGGCGGGGGCGGGGCGCCTGTCAGGTCCGGTGGCAGCGCTTTGACCAGCGCCAAGCCAAGCAGAGGCAGCGCCAGCGCGTTGATGAGGATAAATGCCAGGTAGAATGGCGCGCGCGCGTCGTTTTGGGCGGGCAGGCGGCCGAAAATGACGCTGAATGGGATGCCGGCAAATTGCACCAGCAGAATCGCCAATACCAGCTCGACCATGCCAAAGCCGAGTTCAGCGCCATAGATGGCCGCCAGCGCGATGATTGTGCCGATGGCGTCATTGTAGATCAAAAAAGCGACCAGGTACTTGAACAGTTCGCGATAGCGCCTGATATTGCGGAAGGTATCGCGCAAGCGGCGGGCACTGACGCCGATAACGGTCTCGCCAGTTTTCAATGCGGCTGTCACGGCCGGCGGCTCGGGCGCCTGGCGCAATATCGGCCAGGAAAACACCGCCCACCAAATCGCGACGCTCAAGAACGAGAGCCTTATGCCGGCGTTTTCGAACAGGCTGTCGGGGATGAACCAGAACATGGCGACATTGATTGCCAGCAAAATGCCGCCGCCCATATAACCCAGGGCATAACCTCTAGTGGAAACCCAGTCGCGGTCGTCCGGGCGGGCGATATGGGGCAGCAGCGCATCGTAGAAGACGAGCGATCCGCCGAAGCCGATGCGCCCCAATACAAAAAACAGCGAGGCTAGCAGCCAGTCTCCCGTGCTGACAAAGATCAGCAGACCGGTACCGAGCACGCCCGCGCCGATGAATAGCGCCAGAAAGCGCTTCTTGCTGCGCATGACATCGGAGACGGTTCCCAATATGGGCGACAATATGGCGACGATAAAGAGCGACAGGCTGATCGTCAACGACCAGTAGGCGGTGGCGGTGGATTCGCTGGGCAAGGTGGCGCCGGCCACGCCGCTGTAGTAGATTGGCAGCAGGCTGGCGAGAATCGTGGTGGCAAAGGCGGAATTTGCCCAGTCGTACATCGCCCAAGCGTTGATTCGCCGTCTGTAGAGGGATGCTTCTGGCTGGGCAGCTTCGCTCGACATGGTCGGATTCCCGAAAAACGATTGGCGCTTCCAGCTTAAAGATACATCGAAACGCTGAGCTTTACAGTCGTGGATGACGGCGCTGTTGTCGAGACGATGGCGCATCGAATTCGCTTGAATCAAATTGCAACTTCCTGACAGTTTAATTATTTTGATGGAATTACTTCATTGTGTTCGATTGTTTTCTTGCATTTTGCCTTGCAGTCGCCATCAGTTTGATGCGATTGCCCGGCGGCGTCGCGACTCGAAATTGCCCGGACCATAAGCGCATTGTATACTGTTGGATTGCTGACGAACCTTGCATGCAAGCGAGAATATGCGCCTTCCTTCCTTGAGCGGCTTTCGCAAATTCATCGACCCCGGCTTGGTTATCGTCTTGGCTTTGACGGCTTTCGCCTTCATGCCCCTGCTTAGAAACGCCGGCTTGCCCAACGGTCCCGATGTGCTTTATCACAGCTATCGCGTGGCGGAGATGAACCGCAGTTGGTCGCATGGTCTGCTATTCCCGACCTGGGGGGAAGGCTTCTACCTGGGTTATGGCTCGCCCCTGTTTCACTTTTACGCCCGCTTGACCTATATCATCACGAGCTTGTTTAATTTTGTCTTCGGCTTGGACGCCCTCAACGCTTTGCGCGCCCTGCTGGTACTCAGCCTGCTGGCATGCGGCAGCGGCATGTATCTCTTCGCGCGGCGGCGATACGGGCGCTTGAGCGGCATCCTGGCTGGGCTGCTCTATGTTTACAGCCCCTATCTGATGTATACCGAAGCATACGCCCGCGGCACCTATCCCGAACTCTTGTCCTTCGCGCTCTTTCCTTGGCTGCTGTGGCGCGTCGATGCCCTGCGCGACAAACCTTCCGCGGCCAACTTCTTGCTGCTGGCGCTGCTGCAAACGGCGCTGATCAACACGCATAATCTGATGGCTCTGGTCTTGACCGGTCTCACCGTCGCCTGGGTCGTTTTCGAAGCGGCCCTGCAGCGCTTGAACCGCGAAGCCAGCCGCATGGATTGGCGCGGGGGGACCTGGTCTTTGCTGGCTATAGCGCTGGGCATAGGGGCTGCCGCGAGCTTTTGGCTGCCGATCGTGCTGGAAAGCGATTCCGTGCATCTGCAAAACCTGACAGTGGTTGGCTTGCTGGACTATCGAGAGGGATTTCTGCGGCTGCCGGACTTGCTGGCTTTGCCGCCCATCCATGACGCCGGCGCCATCAACGGACTGAACGAACTGAAAACCCTGGGCTTTGCGCAGTGGATGCTGGCGCTGCTCGGCCTAGCGACCACTGCGACGCTCTACATTCGTGGTTATCGCTCGCGACACCCGCAGAGCTTCCTCGGCAGCGTATATTTCGCCATTATCACTTTGGCGATGTTGCTGTTGGTCATGCCGGGCGCTTTGCCGATCTGGGACAGCCTGCGACCAATACAGTTTCTGCAATTTCCCTGGCGCTTGCTGGGACCAATCGCGGCTTGCCTGGCCATCATCGGGGGCGCCAACGGTATATGGCTGGAAAAGCTCGACTCGCGCTGGCAAATCAGCTTGCTGGCGTCGCTGGTCGCGCTGCCCATCTTGCTGGCGATTCCCTTATTCTATGTGCCTGAGTGGCGTCATGAAACGCTGGATACGTCGATCGCGGCCTATCACGCGGAAGAGGCGGCGCGGCGGCAGCTCGGCACGACATTCACCGGCGAGTATCGGCCCCGTCATGTCCATTCCGTGCCCGATCCCACATCGCACTTGCTGCTGGACTACGCCGATGGCTACCCGATAGACAAGCTGAATCATTCGCTCTTGCCGGCTGGCGCCGCCGCCGACTTGATTCATAATTCGCCGCAAGCGCTTGAGTGGCGCATCAAGACGGACGAAGACTTCGTCGCCGAGATTTACAATTTTTATTGGCTGGGATGGCGCGCCGAAATTGCGGACCGCCCGGTCCAAATCACACCTTCCACGCACCATGGCTTCATCACTTTTCCCGTTCCAGCGGGGGAGCATCAGGTTCGCGTGTATCTCGGCTCGACGCCCGCCCGCGATTTAGCCGCCTGGGTATCGCTCTTGTCGCTACTCTTGGCTCTTGCCGCCGCGACGCTTTTGCGCCGCCGCCGGGTCATGCCGCGTCCCTATTGGCGCGCCGCGCCGCTGGCGCGCGCCGCGAGCCTTGGCGCGCTGCTAGGAGGCGGGATTGCGCTGCTTTGCGTTCTCATCTTCTTTCAAGAAGGCTTGGCTTGGCATAACTCCCCGCCTGGGGAAGCCTTGCCGGCGCAGTTCCGGACGCGCTTCACGCTGGACGACAGTTTGCAAGTGCTGGGCTATGATCTCAGCGCCGCTGAGCTGCGCCCGGGCGACCACTTGCGCCTGCGCGTCTATTGGTACGCCCTGGAAGAAATGGATGTCAATTTTTCCAGCTTCTTGCACCTTTCGTCCGGGGGACCGCCCAAAGCGCAAGTTGACAAATTGCACCCGGCTGGACGCGCGATTAGCGAATGGTGGGGACCCGAAGGCTATATCGTGGATACTTATGATTTGCGGCTGCCGGAGCAGCTAGCAGAGGGCGAATATCAACTCATTGTCGGCTTGTATACCTGCGACCTGATGCCCGCGGACGATTGCGGCAATGGCTACCGTCCCACGGTAAGCGATGAGACTGGCGCTGTTATCGGCGACAGCGTTCCGCTGAGCGCCATTCGCGTCGCAGCCGGTTAATATCCGCCATCGGGATCAGGATAGGCGTGACCGCCTCCGTAGCTGAATACGGGCGTGGCGGTAGCGCGTGGCGGCAAGGGTACGTTGTAGTCGATGGGCAGCGATCCAATCACCGCTTCTGAACGCAACGTGAACAGAGCCATCCAGCCGACTTCATCCCGGAAGTTGACCTTTGCCCAGGGGCTGTAGGGGCTGCGCGCGAGCAGCTTCACCTGCGTGCCGTATGGCAAGGTGCGTTTGACGCGGAAGGCGGTATCTGGGGCTTCGCGCAGGTTGCCGCCTGCGGCGACGTTCACAAACGCGCGGCTGCCAAGCTCGCCGTAGCGTTGCGGCGGCGGCGGGGTGACATCATAGACCTGTTTGATTTCCCCCAGGTTCTTCGCAAGCAAGCCCGCGCTCATCCAGCCTGTTTCACCGTTGCCCAATCGGATGTGCAGCCATTCGCGATTTGTGCTGATGCCGAGCACGCTCATGGTTTCGCCGGCCGGCACCTGGAACAGCAATTGGGCTTCTATGTCGGGCGCCATGCGCATATTGACGCCGCCTTGCGTCTGCGCGTAACCGGGCTGCGGAATCGGCACTGGGCGGTCGAAGAGTACAATTGGCAGGTCCTTAACCAAGTCGTATTCAAAAAGCGCTGGGCTTGGGCTAAAACCTTCGGATGAACCTTCAGAAGCGCTTTCAGGTTTCCGCCAATCGCCCGGTGAATAGCTGAAATTGAGCTCTTCGCCGGCGTGTATGTTGATGGACTGCCCGGAGGCGCGCAGGCCGACCTGTCCCTCAATGGCGATGAATTTGGTGATATTGTCTTGGGTGAGCGCGACTACCGTGCCATCAATACTCAGCGATACGCCGTTGACCGCCACGCGCGCTGTCCGCCCATAGAGCCCCTGTATCACCATGACGCCAATCTTGGGAGCGCCAGCGCACTGCCATTCGCTCCTCCCGCTTTCCAAAGTGAAGGACTGCCATTTGGCAAAATCACTATCGGGCAGTACAGCATTTTCAATGCTGAGCTGTCCAATCAGAAGGGCGTCCATCAGGATGTTCTCTTCCAGGCGCAGCCAGATTAAGCCGCCGCCATCCGCGCTACCCAAGGCAACCGAGCGCAGGGATTCTACTCTGTGTGCCTCTACAAGCGCGCCAGGTTCCTGCAATAGACTTTCATCGGGCTTGGCAATCGGCGCCCCGCCGCCGTTGCAGAAATGACCGCTGGGTCCGCCAAGACAGCGGTTTCCCGCTTCCGTATAGGCGCGTATGAGCGCCTCCGCACAGTCAAGCTCATCGCTGCCGCCGGCTTGGCTCTTTGTCGGCTCGCTCTCTTTGGGACTTGCCGAAGGTAGCGCGGTCGGCTGTATTCGCGCCAAGGTCGGCACGGGGCTTGGCGCGGTAGTCGGCGTTACATAGAGGATCTCGACTGTGGCGCTGGGCGCGGCGATAGCTTCGGCGGAGGCTGTATCTCTCTGCGCTCGGCAGGAGACAGCCGCTAGCGCTAGCGATATCAGAAGAGCGAAGCGTATGCGCATGACAACTTGGACAAGGCTCTCAGGTAGCCTGATAGCCTAATCAAATTTCGCCAGGAATTTCAGCGCTTTTTCGATGCTTTTCTTTGGGCTGATCTTGACTTGGGCGTCCAAGACGGTACCGTCTTCGCCGATGATCCAGTGCGAGCGGATGACGCCCATGTATTTTTTGCCGTACATGGATTTTTCGCCCCAAGCCGCCCAAGCCTCCAGAACGCTGTGATCCGGATCGGACAGCAAGTCGTAGGGCAAGTTTTCTTTGGCGATCCATTTGCTCAGCGCGGCTGGTTCATCGGGGCTCAAGCCGAGCGCGACCGCCGCCGATGTTTCGATTTGCGCGAAATTGTCGCGGAAGCCGCAGGCTTGCACGGTGCAGCCCGATGTGCCGGCTTTAGGATAAGCGAAGAGCAAGACCTTGCTGCCGCGATAATCGCTCAAGCGGACTGCTTTGCCGTCTTGGTTTAAGAGTTCGAAATCCGGCGCTTTTTCTCCTACCAGTGGCATGGCGCATTCCTTCCGTTAATGTGCAAAGATGCCTCAGATTATAACCGATGCCGCGGCGCGGTCTATGCGAATTTGGATACGATTGCCCTGGGATGCAAGGCAGTCTAATCGTCCCGCGACAGTCAGCGCCGTCTGTCAATCAAGTCGCGCGCCAGATCTATTGCCAGCCACAGCGTCGCGGTCGCCTGGGCGGGCATTTGCAGGTGCAGCTCGGCGGGGAAATGGGCCAGAAAGGCGCTGTCTTCTTCAATTGGGGCGGCGATGACGCTGCGGCTCTCGGTCTCTTCGGCTGTCGCGAAGGGAATATCGCTGTCCCCGGCGCTAATGCGCGCGTACCACCCCGGATCATGGATCAGCAGCAGGGTACTGATTTCCGGGCGTAAGGTCAGCAGATTGATGATGAGGCCCGTCAGGCAGAGTTCAGCTTTGCCGGCAGCCATTAAGGATTGCAGATACAGGAGGGCTGGGTGCTGATAAAAGAAATCCCAGCGCTGCGGCGTCCATTCTTCCGGCATGTTGAACAATTCTTCCAGCACTTCGCGCAAGACCTGGTGCCGCACGCTCCACTCTTGTGGATGGGCGAAGTCCGGCGTCGTGGGACCAAAGATCATCGCCGGCAGCACATGAAACATGCCACTGTCGTAAGCCGTTTTTTCCGAGCGGCGCGCCAGCAGCGCTTTGTAAGTTCCGCCGTCGTTGAAGACGGTCAGGACGCCGATGCCGATTGTCGCGCAGCGTTTAATCCCGCGCAGCAGCGCGTCTTTAGGGTCCACCGCGCGGTGGTAAGCGCTGCGCGAAGGCGCGCGCATCCAGCCTTGAGCCACGACGTCGCGCAGCTCGTTTTCCAGCGCAGCGCAAGTGGCGAGCATGTCGAAGTACCGTCCCAGCGCGCCCCGCAGTTTGAGCGGCTTGGCTGTCAAGCGCTTCATGGTGAAAGTGAAACCGTTATGCAGAAAGGGCTTGCGGTTTTGCAAATCGTGCAGGTAGCTGTAGTCGTATGCGGCGTAGTCGCGCGGCTCGATGGCCGGGGGATATGGATCGAGCAGGCTGTCCACATCGTGAACCTGGTCCGCGGAGGGGTAGAAAACCGTCACCGGATGCTCGATGTCCTTACGCGCGAAAGGCTGGCATTGATAGAGATGCTGCAGGTAGTCGGTCAGGTTCTTGTAGTCGCGGCTGTCGATTGGCATGTGAGATGTGGATGTAGCAACTGAGTTGATAGCGAAGTGATATCTAACGCATTGATTGTAACAGCTTGCGCAGTCCAACGACAGTGCTGCTGCTTGTTCGTCAGAGCAATCGCACCACCCTTAAAATTCAGGTCATAAGGGTTCTTAAAGGGCTATAAATGGATTATCGCAAAAATGTATGAACTTTTCTGACACCTTGTAGGCCTTAATGAACCCGAAATTGATTCTGGTGCGATTGCTCTGCTTGTTCGTCTAGGGCAATCGCTTCAAACTGATCATAGCGGGTAGGGACAGATTTCCGCCTTCCTTCGCCACTGGTACATCAAAAAAGGCGGCAATGTAGGTGCGTTTGACGGTCAGTGTCGAAGGGCTGTGTCTACGCGCCCTACGCGACCCACTGAAACGCCCGCAAATTGAAGGCAAATAAACAGGGGCGACTCAGCGGACTCTGTTGAAATACTCAATTTACCCCCACCCCAAACCCCTCCCCCATAAAGAGGGAGGGGCTTAACGGCTCACTACAGGTCATAATACTCCGATTGCCTCATTTTTGAGCAAGGGGCCGGTGATGGAGGCTGTTTCTCAACAGAGTCCAGCGAGTCGCCCCTACATTTCTCATTATTTTGATTTTTTCTTTTGCGCGCGTTGGTAAAATGTTTGATGCGATTACTCTGCTTATTCGCCACGTTCGGAAAGGCGAATTGCCAGACCCAGGCAGCCGTCAATCAAGAATGCCTGCAAAGCAAGAATGAGCAGCAGCCCGATTGACAAGTACGCGCCCTGCGGGAGCAGCCCCCATACCGCGCCCAGGCTGCCCAAGTTTGCCAAGAGCATGCCCCCATCCGCGAAAGCGCTGTAAGCCAAAAAGAGCAAAAACAACAGACCATCCGGCGCTGTCAAGCGGCTCTGCAAAGCGCTTGTGACGGCGAACAGCCCCGCGGCCACCGCCAAGACTGCCGCAGCGGACAAGACAAACTGAAGTATGAGCGCGAAGAGGCGCTGTTTCAGCGTGACCGATATCAAAATGCCGAGCGCGCCGGCGACGCCCAATGTGGCGAGCGGCAGCAGAATATAGGCTGTCATCAGCAGGATGACCAGGAGCAGTGTGATCCAAAGGTCGGTGGCGCCGTCAGCGCTGCTGCTGAGGACAGGCAGGTATCCGCCGCCGAAGGCTGTCATGTTGACTGTCATGCCGGCTATCATAACCAGGCGGACCAGCAGCAGCGCACTGATCGGCGCGCGCAAGCGATAGAGTATGCCCATCCAGCGCGCGCGCAGCGTCATGCCGACACCGAGTTCGGTGACCCGCAAGCTGTCCCAGGTTTGGCGGCTGCGGTCGGCTTCCACCGATCCAATGCCAAAAGCCAAGGCGGCCAGGACCGCCGCCGTTTGAATCATTAGCGACGGGAAATAGAGACCGCGCCAGAGAAGATCAACGAGATTCTCCCCGCCGGCGTCGCCTCTGGCATAGAAGTATCCGCCGCCAGCCAGGAGCAGCGCCAGCAAGAAGAACTGCAATGCGCTTTTCCAGCGCGAGCCTATGAGCCGTCGCCGCGCCAACTCGTATTGCAGGATCGGATCCTCCGGGCGCGCCCAGTCGGGCAGCAGCGTCTGCCATAGTTCAGGCATGGAATTGTTCCAGCTCGACGAGGCGCGCTTCCAGCGATTTGAGTTCTGCCAGGCAGTCATGTTTGTCAATTGGCAGCGTGAGCTTGTCCGCCAGATAGTGGAGGTATGTCGCCGGGAGCTCGGGCAATTTCAAGCGCGCCTGCGCGGCCGCGGCATAAACCGCCAATTGCAGGGTGTAGCGCCGCGCCTGTTTCTGGCGGTCGCCCCGGATCGGGGCTGTTTTGTAATCGACAATCGCCCAGGTTCCGTCAGCCTGCTGCAATAGCAGGTCCATGACACCGTGGATGATGCGGCCGCCGGCGCGATAGACAAAAGGCAATTCGGTGAACAGGGGACGACTCTCGGCGCGGGCTGATGAAAGCCAGCCGAAGACATCGCTTTGTCGAAACTGGTCCAGCAAGCGCTCGACCTCGCTTACAGCCTCGTCGATTTCGCGCTTGCTGGTCAAGCCCTTTTGCCAGGCTTGGGCGCGGATGATGTCAGCTGTCGCGTCATAGCGGCCGAAACGCAGCAGATCATGCGCGACAGCGCCCAGCGCGCGGCGGAGGCGCATCCCAGGTTCAGACAGGCTCAAATCCGGCAGGGCTCGTTCATCATCTTCTGCGGAGTTAAGCAGGCGTCTGCGGTAGTATTCACGCGCGGGCCCGCTGCTATGCTGATAGCCGACCAAGTCGGCCAACTGCGTCGCTGAAATATGTTTGAGGCTCAAACTGTTTTGAGGCGGTATCGCATGAATCAGAGGCGGGGGCGGGAGATCGCCCGGGCTTTGCTCAACGCCCGCTGTCCGAGCGGGGACTTCAAAGCCAGCTTGCCGCTCGCGCCTTGAGTGTGGCGGGCGCGGCATCAGCACGCGAATTTCGTCACCGTAGAAGCTGACCCTTTGCTCGATCTTCTCTTTATTATCTTTCACATCTTCTATATCTTCAATATCTGCCATGTCGAAGGCGTCGAGAAGCTGCCCCAGCCAGCCGCGCGCGGAGAGTTTGCCGCTATCGCTAATCGTCATCTGGCCGCTGACAAGCAGATAATCTTGCGCGCGGGTCGCCGCTACATAAAGCAGTCGTTTGCGTTCAGCCTCTTCTTTCTGGGCGAGCAACTTAAGGTTGCGGCGGTGGGCGAAGGCGCTGACGTTTTTGATTGTCTCGTCGTCAAATACCTGGCAGCTCAAGCCAAAATCGGCATCGCCGAGCAATATCGGCTTGGCGCCGCCGCCTCTTTCCCAGGAAGCGTCCGCCAGGATGACCATCGGGAATTCCAGCCCTTTGCTGGCGTGAACAGTCATCAAACGAATGGCGTTCCCGGCTTCGATCAAAGCCTCGCCTTCGCGGATTTCGCGCGAACTGAGGTCGGCCAGATAGCGCGAAAATTTCCCCAGCGTGATCTTGCCGCTGTCCTCTGCCAATTGCAGCAATTTCTCTATGTTGCCGCGGCGGCGCGCGCCGTCTGGCAAGCCTGTCAATATGGCAAGGTAGCCGGTCGCGCTCAACGCCCGCCCCAGCAATTCAAAGATTGTGACGCGCCCGGCGATTTGGCGCAGCTCGCCCAGCGTTTCCACGGCGAACTTGAGCAGGTCTTGATCTTCGTCAGTTATGCCCGGCGCGCCACCGATGCGAGCGCTGCCCATGGCAGTCCACAGCGGCAAGGCTTTGCTCGACGCCGAGTCGGGCGCTTTCATCAGGCGCAAGGCAAAGAGTAGATTGTCGCTGAAGCCGAATAATGGCGAACGCAATGCGGAAGCCAAAGACAGATTGTCGAGTGGATTGTGCAGGCAGCGCAAAAGATCCAGCATGTCCCAAACTTCTTGCCGGTCGTAGTAGCCGCGTCCGGCGATTGTCAGGAAGGGCATCCCCTGGGCCTTGAAACAGTCTTCGTAGATCTTGACCTTGCTCATCGCCTGGAAGAGCAGGGCGATATCGCCATACTGGATGGGGCGGCATCCGCCACTGTCGCGATCGAAAACAAGCCTGCCCGAATCGATTAGCTCTTTAATGCGCTGCGCGATCACGTCGGCTTCCCATTGCCGCATCTCGTCAGCCGGGATGCGTCTCGATAGCTTATCCAGCAAGATACATTCGATGGGCGGCTCGGCGGCTGGTGATTCTTCGCGAAAGGCCTTCATGGGCAGGTCGAAGGGCACCTGGAAATCCGCAACCAGGCTGTCGTCGTCGCGGACAAGAATGGCATCGAAGAGCCCGTTGAATTGCTCGATCAGCCGGCGATGACTGCGAAATGAAGTGGACAGCGACAGTTCTTGCCCGCTGGCGTCCCCGGCGATCTGATCGCGGACGCGGTTGAAGACGCTGACATCCGCGCCGCGGAATTGGTAGATGCTCTGTTTGGGATCGCCGACGGCGAAGAGCGCGCCGCCACGGTCGAGGTCCGCCAAAGCGCGAATGATCTGCCATTGTCGGTCATTGGTATCTTGAAACTCGTCGACCAGCAGGTGATTGAATTCAGCTCCTCGATAGCGGCTTCTGACAGGTTCCCGCGACAAGACCTGCGCGGTCAAGCGTTCCAGGTCCTCAAAGTCGACCAGGGCGCGCTCCGTCTTGAGTTTCCGATAGGCTGCTTGAACCTTGCCCAGCAAGCGCATCCAAAGCGGCAGCAGTCGCGCGCTGCGCTCATCAAGTTCGCCTATGGGGGGACCAACTTCTTTTCGCAACTCTTTGAGTTTAGCGAGAACGCGGCGCAAAAGATCAGCCGCCTCTTTCTTGGCTTCCACGCCGCCCCAATTCGCTGCCGAACCTTTGTTGCCAACCGTGCCTTCTATTACGCATATCGACATCGAAACCCAAATACTTTCGGCATCATCTTGCGCAGCCATGCGATTCAGATAACGTTGATACTGCTGGTATAGCTCCCCGAGTTTGTCATTGGCGGGGTATTGCGCGTCTTCCCTAAGAAACACGACATCTTCGTCCTGGAAAAATCGCTCTAGCGGCAAGCGCAGCGCTTCTGCCCATTGCTGCCGCCACTTCCGCAGCATGTCGTCGGGATGAGGCGCTTCGGCGGGCAGCGCCATGCTAGCGAGCTCGAGATCACAGAGGCTCTTCAGAATCTTGTCCGAATCATAGTAAGCGAAAAGCCGCAGCAGCTCGGGCTCGAGCGCCTCGAGGACGTCTTCAACCGTGTTTTCCAGCAGAATCGCCGCTTCGATTTCGTCCAGCACCTCGAACTTGGGATCGATGCCGGCTTGGGCGGCGTTGGCGCGCAGGATCGAGGCGCACAAGCCATGAATGGTGTCAATGCGCGCGCTGTCCAGCTCGGACAAATGACGCAGCCAGACGGGGTCCCTTGCGCTTTCGGCGCGCCGCTGCAATTCAAGCCGGACGCGATGACGCATCTCGAAAGCGGCTGTCCGCGTGAAGGTGATGGCAACCAGCGATTTGATGGACCAGTCCGGGTTCGCTGCCAGCAATTGCAAATAGCGTTCGACCAGGACGCGCGTCTTGCCAGACCCGGCGCCGGCCACCACGATCAGGTTCTTGTCGTGAATGTGGACGGCGGCGTGCTGCTCGGGCGTGAAGCGCGCTGGAGAAGCGACTGCGGCTGCGGCTTTAGCGTCCATTAGGGCGTCTGCTTTTTGTAGCGATTGGTGACGCTGACGCGGCAGAGGCGCGCGTATTCGCAGTAACGAGCGCACTTGCCGCTCTCAAATTCCGTTGGATATACCGGGAAACCGCCATCGCGCCCCTCGCGCAGATTATCGGCAACATGCGCTTTTGCCGCTGCAATTGCCGCCAGATCTTCGTCCTTGTCCATATCGACTTCGCCGCTTGATTTCAGATCCCACAGATGCAGAAACAAGCCGCTCTTGATAGGCGGCGGGTCAATCTCAGGCTCCAATTCGACGCTCAGCGCGGATATATAAGCCATCATCTGAAAGTCGCGCCCGGCCTCCAGCTCGCTCTTGCCGATGCGGGTGCTGCCGGTCTTGTAATCGACCAAAATCAGTTGTCCATTCACGACATCAATGCGGTCAATGACGCCGCGCAGGCGCAGTTTCTCGCCGAGCTCGGGCAAGTCGATTTCCACGCCATCAAAACTGTATTCCACGTCATAGACTTGACGATTTCTGTCTTTGAGTTTGAGCGGACTATCGGCGGAAAAATCTCGCTTGATCAGAGCCCTCAGGCGTTTGAATAGCATCTGTTTCTCCGCAGCCCAACTGGAGCGAGCCAGAAATCCAAAGTCCCGCGGCGCGCTCTCGAGCCGCTCTAATGCGATGCTCTCGAAGACCTCCAGCGCAGGCTCCAGGTTGTCCGCATGGATTGCCAGTCCGATTTCGCGGAAGCGGCGATAGCTGTCTTCCAGTATTTTGTGGTTGAGCAGACCGAGTTGCAGACTGTCGTAGCCTGTTTCCGGTTCTTTAACCTCATCCAGTTTCAGCAGGCGCTTGGCGAAAAAACGAAAGCCGCATAAGCCATAGTCCTTGAGCTGCGACGCGCTCCAAACCCTGTTCGCGCCCAGTCTTTTTTTTGTCTCCGCCCGCAGTTCCGGACGCGTGACCTGACCGCTAAATTGGTCAAAAGGACTGCTCGACAGCCTTCCCAACTCGATGCTTTGGCCGCGCCTGATATGACGCCAAAGACGCGCTTGCTCGGGCTGACTAGCGAGCCATGCCTGCCCGGAATACTCGCTTGCGGCTGGGTCATCCGCTGGCTGATCCGCCATTGCCAGCATCAGCTCCGCGGGGGACGCCGCTTTTTCCAGCGGCGCGACTACACCAGCGGCGGCCGTCTCAACCGGCAGCTGCGGGAAGGCTTGCAGGACCGCTGTCCAGAGATAGCTTTCCAGCCAGATTTTGCCATCCTGGAAGGTCGGGCGCGACAGGGTCAAGGACTGGCGCGGCAAGCTGATCAACTCCACGAATAAGCCGCGGTCATCGACCCGCTCCGCTTGCGTTGCCAGATGAATGCCTTTGGATTGCAAACGCTCTCGTTCCGAATCCAGGTAAATGGGATCATCGGCTGTCTCGGCCGGGAACAGCCCCTCCGCCAAGCCCATGATATAAACGTGCGCCTGCGGCAATCCGCGCGCTTCCGTCGCGGTGCTGACTAACACGCGCCCGTTGCGAGCGGCGTCGGAAGATTGCCCGGAGGTATTTTGCAAGGCGTATTTGAGCTCGGACCAGAACTGATGCCATTCGATTTCCTTTGGCTCTCCCAGCTCTGTACGGAGGATATGACCGGAGTCGAGCGTGCTGCGCAGGATATTTTTCAGGCTTTGCAGCGCCGTCAGATCTCGCTGCGCGATGTCCTTAGACGATCGCGAGCCGTCGCTTATGCGCTGGTTGATGCCGAGCGAAAAACTGTCACTGACATGCGGCAAACGGTTGTCAAGATAGGCATCTGGACCGATAAGGCGCGCCAGCCAGTCGACATATTGATTGACATTCGCCGAGGCTGGCGGGCTGACGCCAGCCAGAAAACGCGCCAGTTTGCGCGGCAAGTCGGCGGCTTCTTCCTGCGCGCCCGCGGCGCTCCCGTCGTCGTCTTCACGCGCTTGAGCCGCTGCCATGGCAGCCAGGTCAATCCAGTTTTCCTTGCTGCCGCGCAAGAACAGTTGCTCTTGGCTGATTCCCTCCAGGCGGTCGATGTCCACCGCGCTCAAGCCGGAATCGAGATAGGGCGAACGCAAAACGTCCAAGAGCTCCGTGCGCCGAAAATGCGGCGCCAGATCAAGCAGGTCGATCAGCAGGGCGATTACCGGAATCGTATGCAATAGCGGTGGATTGTGCAGCAGCAAGGGCAGGTCGTATTCGTCTTGCCCGCGTCGGAAATAGGCTGCGTAGCGATCCCAGTCGCGCAGGGCGATCAATATGTCGTCGGCGCGCGCGCCATTTAGCAACTGAGCTTTGACCGCGCGCAAGACAGCTCTGGTTTCTTCAGCTTCGCTCGGCATGGCGATCAGCCGAATAGCCTCGCCGCTGGAGGCAGCGGGCTTGGCTTGAAATATCAATTCGCCCAGTTGCGCCAGGTCGGCATGACGGTCGCCGCCACGAGCCGGCAGCGTCCAGATGCGAAGACTCGCGCCAGCCGCTTGATGCGCGTCTGCCAGGCGCGAACGGGTCAGTTCGCTGCGCCGGGAAAACAAGCCCGTTTTTCCCGGCAGCGCCGTCAGCGTGATGTCGACCCGCGGCAGCGCGCGCGCCAGTTCCGCCAGCAGTTGCGCTTGCACCGGCGTATACTGATCGAATCCATCGACAATGACCAGATCCACATCCGCCACGATATCCCGCTTTTGCCGAAGCGTCGCCAAAGCCAGCCAGCCTTCGCCTTCGATATCTACGAGTTCGCTGTCTCTCAGCGTCTTCTGGTACTGCTGATAGATGGCCGCGATATCGCGGTCTTTGTCGCTGTCTGCCGTCCGCGCGAATTGCTGAACATCGACGCCGTTCTGTTTCAATTCGTTGATGAGCTCGGCAAGTATCTTGATGAAACCGCGGGTATCGGCGATCTGTTGAAAATAGCGCAGTTCGCCCGCGGCGTTTATGCGACCTGCCAGGCTGCGCAGCAGAGCCAATTGCGTATCTCGGGTGATTTTGCGCGCTGGCTGCGCGGCCAAGTTAAGCAAGCGCTCGTTTAGCGTATAGAAGCTGAAGTACTCGATATTGAAGATTGTCGACTCTGGACCGCCGCGGTCGGTCAGCCGTCCGCGAAAACTCATTTCCTGCCGCCGATTTGCCGTCAGCGCCCAGACCTTTGGCAGCGTCGGCCCCTGAACTTGCAGCGCCTCCAGGAGACCATCCATGACGGCTGCGGTCTTGTCGACGCCGACTGGGGCTAGATACAAATTGGCAGGCATATTCGACCTTCAGCGATAGAGCAGATTGGCGACCCGCTGCACTGTCTCGGCATCCAGGCGCTCGTTTCCAAGATAGTTGTCTTGCAGATGTTCCAGGAGCTGGCTGCCGTACAGAACGGGAACCGCGGGCTCGCGCAGCGTCAATTGTACCAGCGGGCTTTCGGGCGTAAAGACGATCACGGCGCCGATGGGCACGGCAGTCAGCTGGAAATCGTCGAGATATTCGCGCAGCTTCGTTACTTGCAGCGCGACTTCGCGCGTCGGATTCCAGCGCATCGGCTTCCATTGTCCCTTAAGCCGCCGCCGCCGCAGCCAGTCGCCTTTATCGTTAAAGAAAACCCCTTTGCGTTTGCTAATGCGAAAGACCAGCACGCCGTGTTTGCTGACCAGCGCCGCGTCGAGCTCGCCGATCGGGCGCTTGCTGATATTGCGGATAAAGACGAATCGCCGGTCCAGATGATCGGCGAGCAAGGCGCCCAGTTCACGCGCCAGGGCGTTATCGGTCTTCCAGGTGATGGCGCGCGCAGCCATCAAGAAAGACAGAAATATGATGCCAGCGCCGAGAAACAGCATGCCTTTTCTAGTCAGATCATATATTTCTGAGCCGGGATTGAATGGGACGACCAGATTGAAAATATGCAGCGCGATTCCCGCCATCGTCAACAGCGCGCCGGCGAGAAATACGACGGCGGCAGCGACCAAGAGCTCGCGCGAGCGCCTGCTCAGCCGTCCTGTTGGCGCTAGGTTTTGCATTTCCGGTAGTCCGTCTCGCTGGGTTTTATACCTACCATCATAAGCTGATTGCCCGCCAGCGCAAACTCTGGCGGCTGGTTCGCGCCCATTTCGCAATTTGACTATAATCATGAGAGTTGAAGACTTCATGGCAGCGCCCCTGGGGCGAGTTCGATATTTTCACAAATCCACCAGATCCGATATGAGTTGACGCGGTACGGGAAACGAAGATGAGCAAAATACCTTCCGCAGCGCCAACAGAAGTCGGGCAAACAGTCGCGCAGGTGCATAAGTTCGGCGCGGCGAGCGAATCGGTTTTTCGCCGGCTCTATCGCGGCTTGCATCAGCGCGGCGATGTGCAAGAACATCTGCGCCGACAACAGGAACTGCTGCTGGCGCAAGCCAAGCGCAATGAAGAACTGGACCGGCGACAGCGGCATTTACAGCGGGCATTGCACTCGCGCGCTGGTGAATTGGAGCGGCTGCACGCGGTTCTTGGCAGTGTCAATGACGGCATCATTCTGCAAGATCTGAACGGCAAAGTCACCATGATGAACCAAGCCGCGCAGATCATGTTAGGCGGACGCAAGGCATTTTGGGACAGCGCGCTGGGTTCGCTCTTCGAGCAGTATCGCGCGGTGACCCAGATACAGGCTGAATTAATGCCCTTGGGCGAATCGGAAGAGATTGCGCTGAACCATCGCATCATGCGCGCCCAAGTTGTTGCCATCGGCGACGACAATAAACGCCGCATCGGCACCGTCATCCTCTTGCGCGATGTCACTCACGACGCGCTGGCGCGGCGCCTGAAGGACGGCTATGTCTCACAAATCGCGCGCGAGCTGGAAAGTCCGATGTCCGTTATCAAGCTGGCTGCGGAATTGCTGGGCGCCAAGCCCGAAGACGCCGCGCTAAATCGACAATTGTTGAACAAACTGTTATTCAACGTTGATTTGCTCGACCAATTGGTCCTGGAATTGCTGGACATTGCCGAAATGAAGGCTGGCGCCTTTGACGTCAAGCGCGAAGCCGTGTCGGTCGAAGACTTCTTGTGGTCGGTCGTCCGCGGCATTAACTTGGATCTCCAGGCGCGCGGCATTGATCTGTTGGTCATGGCGCGCGACATCAGCGCTTTGCAGGTCCGCGGCGACGACAAGCGCTTGCAATGGGCGCTGGGGCATTTGCTGCGCAATGGCGCGCAGTACAATCGTCGTGGCGGTTATGTCGCTTTGTCCGCGCGCGCCAGCGCGATTGCCGATCGAACCTATATCTCGATTCGCGTCACAGACAACGGCATCGGCATCGGCGAAAAGGACTTGCCGCATATCTTCGAGCGCTTCTACCGCGGCGATAGCGACCGCCTTGAAGCGGCTGAATCACGGCGGGGTTTGGGGCAGGGGCTGTATGTCGCGGCGGCAATCTGCGAAGCGCATGGCGGTTTCTTGCAAGTTCGCAGCCGCCTGAATGTCGGCAGCGCCTTCACCATGGGCTTGCCTCTTTATGGCTGAGCCGGAAAAGCCGGCGGCAACGGCTGGCTCAAGGGGCATGGCGAAGGCGCGGTGGCGACCTGTCCGTCTGTCCTTACACTGTCCACAAAAGGGAAAATAATCTGAAATGCCCTATCTCATCGATGGACATAACTTGATCGCCAGCTTGCCCGATATCGACCTGGCCGATCCAAATGACGAAGCCAAGCTGGTAACCAAGCTCAAGGGTCTCGTCGCGAAGAGGCGCGGCCGCATGCAAATTACTGTGATCTTCGACAGCGGTTTGCCCGGCGGCTATTCCACGATGTCGAGCAAGTCCGTTCAGGTTATCTTCGCCGCGATGCAACATTCGGACGCCGACCGATTGCTCAAACTGCATATCCGCCGCGCCAGAGATCCAAACAACTGGACAGTGGTTTCTTCTGACCAGGCAGTGCTGGATTGCGCCCGGGCGCACAAGATGAAATGGCTGAGCTCAGCCGAATTTGTTGACAGGATTGCGGGGGACAGCCCGGCGGAAGGCGCCCCGGGCGAGGAAGTTGATATACAGATCACGGACCAAGAGGTGGAGGAATGGCTGGATCTCTTCGGCGGCGGCGAGTCCCATTCCAGCCCAAGGCGCAAGGGCTGAGCGCGCGTGATTGCGTCTGATGCGCGCCTGGCTGTCGAACTGCGGCTTTACTTTGGCAAGGCGTCGCTGTAGTATATGACAGTCCTCGGGGCGTGGCGCAGCCCGGTAGCGCGCACGGTTTGGGTCCGTGAGGTCCCCGGTTCGAATCCGGGCGCCCCGACTTGCGGCGACAGAAATGCGGGTATGGTGTAACGGTAGCACTCCACCCTTCCAAGGTGTCAGTACGGGTTCGAATCCCGTTACCCGCTCTCAGTCCCAGGGCAATCGCATCAAATTATCTCGGTGCTCTTGATGCCCTCGGTGGTTAATTGCCAACAATCTGAAATGCGCCCTCTGTCCGCCCTCTGTCCCAGGGCAATCGCTTCAAAATGATGGCGGACGAAATGACGGGAATCTAAACTGAAAATTAACTACAGAGTACGCAGAGAGTGCAGAGAAAAGCATAAAATGTCATATTTCAGCGGTGTATTTTGGTGAAAAAACGTCTCTCTAGTGCCCCTTGCCTATTCCTAGCCGCGAATTTAGTTGAATAGTCGTCTAAACTACTAAAACTCTGCGTCCTCTATGTTGAAAAATATTTTGAAGCGATTGCCCTGCCCTCTGTCCTCATCCGCATTGACTTAGCAGGTCTTACTTCGTATGATGGTATTCCGCCCGGGTCCATAGCTCAATGGTCAGAGCAGTCGGCTCATAACCGATTGGTTCCAGGTTCGAGTCCTGGTGGACCCATTTTTTTCGAGGTCGCTATTGTTGAACGTTTTCATCTTTATGAATCCCCGTCGTGCAGCTTAAGCATCCCCTGAGCGTTGGAGGACCTCACTCTGGACACCGAATCCGGCGCTATCAATGTTGATTTCGCCCGCGAGCTGATCGGATTTAACTTCTGGGAAAACCAACGTGTCTGGGATTTGGCTATCGCGCCGCTGCCGGAAGAGCAATTCCGGCGCGAAGTCAAGTTTTTGCGCGCATCCGTCCATAGCGAAACTCAACGGCTTATCGAGACTGAATCAGTCTATTTGCAAAGGATCCAGGGCGCCTCACCGGTCAGGGGCGCATGGCTTGAAGACGTAGCCGATCGGGCGGGCATCGCCGCCAAGTGGATGTCTGTGCGGGAGGACTGGACTGAATTCGCGCAGGAACTTGATGGGGACAAGTTTTTCTCAATATGTGAATTTGCGGACCACGGCGGAGCGCGCGAAATGCAAGTGTGGCAACTGATCTTCCATGTCCTCTATCAGGGCACGGCGCGGCGTTCGCGCATATTGCGCTTGGTGGCGGAAGTGAGCCAGCCGGTAGAATTTGACCTGAGCTTGTTGCAACATTTGACGGGGCTGCTGCGCGGATGAAGTCAGACCTGGCAAAAGCTGTCTGCGCCTATCAGTTGCGCGAGGACCGACGGCTCTGGCATGAAGTCATCATGCCGCTTGACGAGGCGCTGTTCTATGTGGACACCGGTTATTCCTGGGGCAGTTTGCAGCGCGAATGCGCCCACGTGATTGACGCCATGCACGGCTATATGCAAAGGCTGCATGGCAGCAAGCAAATCGCCAAGGCATTTGCGCATGACAACCCGGATCGGGCGCAGGTGCGGGAACGCTGGGACGCCGTTGAAGCCGATTGGAAGGCGTACCTGACACGGTTTGACGAGCGAGAGTTTGACCGCGAGCTTGAAACGGTCTATCGCGATACCGTAATTGCTGTCCCGGTTTGGCAGTTGCTATTTCAGGTCTGCAATCATAATACGCTTCACCGCGCCGAGATCTTGCAGATAGTCGCCGCTTTGCGGGAACCTGTTGACTTTGACATGAGTTTTACGGACTTTTTCGGCGGATAAAAGGATCATGAGGAACTGCGAGTTAATCGCGCCCTCCCCTCAGTATTAGCGCCAGCGCCGATGGGATTTGATCTGATCGTAGGCGGACTGGACTTCTTTGAAGCGCCGCTCGGCTTCGCCCTTTTCGTGCGCGCTTACATCCGGATGATATTCACGGGCGAGTTTGCGGAATGCTTCTTTGACCGCTTCTTGGCCCGCGCCGACTTCAATCTCCAGCGCCAAATAAGCGGCGTTGATCTGTTCGGCAGGCGCGCCATCGACCTTCTGCCTGCGCTTGGTCTGATAGTGAAAGCGCTGCCGGGCGCGTTCTTCGTTGATGCGGCGCTTAAAGCGGGGCGAGGCAATGTCGCCGATGTACCAACTGCCCCTGATGTTTGATTGAAAATCGCGCCGGCGAACGGACAGGGCGTCGAGGGGGAATTCGCTCGCGCGCCAGACGATGAACTGGTTGCGCTGCGCTGTCTCGTCATAATTGACCTGTATGAAACGAAGCGCGTCTTCCCCGAGTTCGTAGGCATAGATGGCGCCCATATTCATCACGCGCAGATCATCTTGCCAACTGGCGATCCGCCCGACATAGCCGTCATGCGGCAATAACCGGGCTGCGACCAAAAATAGCGTGCCGATGCTGGCGGCGCTGTTCTGCTTGAGAATTGATTTTATCGTTCGCGTTTTGGGCGCATGATCGAGCATGTATACATAGAGACGGCTGTTCATCCAGGTTTCGACGATGACATCTGGCTCGTGGCTGCGGAAGACCAGGTTGGCCTCCGGGCGGGTCGTGGCGAATTTGACGTCTTGTATTTCGCAAAAGCGCGATTTGGCAGATTGGGCGATGATGTTTTTCACGCGCGGGCTCGGGCTAATTTCGCTGTTTGGGGGATTCTAAGTCGAATGGGTCGCCTTTGTCAAAGGGGTGTATGTATCGCCCGACACGGCCTGGCTGAGCTGGGCTTGACCCTCGCGGCAAAAACTGTATACTCTAAAGTATCCATAGGGGGCCGTTAGCTCAACTGGCAGAGCGCCTCGTTGACGTCGAGGAGGTTACAGGTTCGAGTCCTGTACAGCCCACTTATAGCGACATGACCGGCAGCGCTGCCGGTTTTTTCTTTTAGAACCACGCGCTAAGCGCGGGACCGCGCTGCATACAGGCTTCTCGCTTATATCCCCGCCTCTTTCAGCGCGGCCAAGACCGCAGCCACCGAGCGATGCCGGCTTAGACGTCCTTCGATGGTCAAATGCCATTCAGGTCCCCGTCCGTTTTCTTGCAGGGAAATATCCGCGACGCCGGCAATTGCATCGTGGCGATAGCCATTTCTTTCGAGCGCTCGCCGCATCCAGGTTGCTCGCGTGCCGTTGCCTTTGACCTGTATCGGGGCGCCCGGGGATTTTTCCACAGCGAATGCGCCGCTGTTTTCATCAAAATGGATGCCCTCGCTGCGGAAGGTCTCTGTGATGCCGCCATCAAGCGCCAGGTCTTCGGGCGCGCCGACCAGCATGGCGCCCTCCCGCAGCAACCAAAGCTGGTCGCAGTTGCGCAAAGCAAGGTCCAGGTCGTGCGTGGAAACGAGGATTGCGCGTCCCGTTTGCCGCGCCAAGCGCTTCAGCAGGCGCATGACTTCGACACGGCGGGGCAGATCGAGAAATGCGGTTGGTTCGTCCAGCAGCATGATCGCCGCCTCCTGCGCCAGCGCCCGCGCGATCATCAGCTTTTGGCGCTGGCCGTCGCTGAGCTCCCTGAGGACCTGCGACGCCAGCTCGCCCGCATTAACCGCGTCCAGCGCCCCATTGACGGCTGCATGGTCGCCCTCGCTTAACCTGCCCAACCAGTCGCTGTGCGGCAGCCGGCCAAGGGCGACCAACTCAAAGCCGGTCATCAAGCTCGGCTGTGGACTGTTGGTCAAGACCAGGCTGAGCGCTTTTGCTAGATCCCCAGGCGCCATACGGCTTGTGTCTGCGCCTGCGAGCAGGACTTTTCCAGCCAAAGGCGCGTGCAGCGCTGCCAAGGTGCGCAAGAGCGTCGATTTGCCGACGCCATTGGGACCCAGCAATCCGACCAATGCGCCCGGCTCCAGGCGCAAATTGAGCGCGCTCGCCAGGCAAATGTCCGCCTTGCGCTTGCGCGGATAGCCGATGGCAAGATCGCGCGTTTGCAAAGCGGGCACGCTCATTGCCGCCCCCGGAACTGACGCAGGATCACCAGCATCACCACCGGCGCGCCTAGCAATGCGGTGATGACGTTGAGCGGCAAGACCAGGTTATTGCCCGGCAATTCCGCGATTATGGAAGCGCAGACGGTGGCGATTGCGCCGCACAGGCAGGCGCCCGGCAGCAGCGTGCGATGATCCGATACGCGCAGAATGCCGCGACAAAGATGAGGCGCGGCGATGCCGACAAAGGCGATCGGACCGCAGAAGGCGGTCACCGCGCTCACCAGCAGCGCGGTCGAAAGCACGATGACCAGTCGCGCGCGCCGCAGGTTCGTTCCCATGCTGCGCGCATAGTCTTCGCCGAGCAAGAGAGCGTTCAGCGCTTTGACCGCCGTCGCCGCGATCAACAAGCCGGCGCAGACAAACGCCGCCAAAATCGGCAACTGTTCAAGCGTGACCCCGCTGAATGAGCCGAAAGTCCAGTTGATATAGGCTTGGATGCGCTCCGGCAGGGCAAAATAGAGCAGCAGGCTGACCAGCGACGCCACCAAATAACCAAACATAAGCCCCAGAATCAGCAGGGTCAGATTGCTGCGGATCCTGGTCGCAACCAGCAAAACCAGCCCCATGGTCAAGCCCGCGCCCAGCCCGGCCGCCGTCGTCAAGAGCAGATCGCCCGCGAAACCCAAGCCCGCCATCATCGCCAAGCCCGAGGCGCCGCTCGTGAGCACCACCAGAGCGACGCCCAGGCTGGCGCCCGAACTGACGCCGAGCACGAAGGGCTCGGCCAGGGGATTGCGAAAATAGGTTTGCATCAGCAGCCCGCTTGCGCCCAAAGCCATACCCGCCAGCATCGCTGTCAGCGTTTTGGGCAGGCGAAACTTGAGCGCGATATTCGTCCAGGCTGCTTTGTCCGACTCGCCATGCAGCAGCGCCGAAAGGATCTGCTCCAAGGGAATTGATACCGAACCCAGCGCCAGGCTCAATAGCAGCAGCGCGCCCAATGCCAGGCTCATCAGCAGCAGAATCACAAAAGGGCGAGACAGGCTTGATGCCCCGGCGGCCAGCCGGCCTCGGCTCCAGATGCGGGCTGCGTCGGTCCCTCGCGTTTCAACGAGGACCGACGCCGGGCTGGTTTTGCGCGCCAGTTGCGACATGCTACTCGCTCGCAAGTCTCTGATAAAAGGCGAATTCGCGCTCGGGCAGCAAGTCCGGGTGCAGTATCGCCACCAGGTCCTGCAATATCAGGTGGGGGTTGGTCACGCCCCATTCGTAGTAGTTATTGCCGCCGTTGGCGTTTTCGTCGGCGTTGTTGTTCCAGACAGCGCCAGCTTGGAAAGCCGCAAAGTCGCCGAAGCGGCTGTCGAGCGCCAGCAGATCCGCTTGCGACGAGACGCCAAAGGTCTCAACAAGCCAAATATCCGCCGCTAGCCCGCCCTCGTAGACGGCTTCAAAGCTCAAGCCTTGGCTCGAGGCTGAACCTGCTTCGGCCAGCAGCAGCTCGCCCCCGGCGTCTTGAATAAGCCTGCCGACGTATGTTTCTTGACCCGGGATGAACCAGGCGTCGGCATAACCCAGGAAGGAGTTGATCAGCACAGTCGGTCGCTGCGCTTCCGGCAAGTCCGCGGCGAGTTGCCGCGCGTCTTCGTACTGGGAGGCGATGTCAGCGTAAAGCTCGGTCGCGGTCCCTTCGCGGTTGTAAAAGAGGGCGATGAATTTCAGCCATTCGGCGCGGCCCAGCGGCGACAGTTCGCGCCAACTGGCGTCCAGCGCCGTGAAGACGCCCGCCTCCAGCAAGACCGGATGGGCATCGCTATCCGGATTGTAGCCATAGCTCATGACCAATTGCGGCTCCAGGTCCAGCGTCAGCTCGATGTTGATCTGCGCGCCGAACCCCAGCTCGGCGATTTGTCCTTCGGCAACGGCGTCGATCACTTCTGGCGTGCTGATATAAAAGGCGCTGTCGACGCCTACCAGATGTTCGAGCAAGCCAAGCTGCGCCAGGGCCGGCAACTGCGTCGTGGAAAGGGCGATGATGTCGCCGGCGGGCGCCTCGATGAATTGCGCGCCTTCAGCGAAATTGGCGGCCGGCGGCGCGGGCGCGCCGCATTGCACCAGCACATAGTCAAAGCCGGGCGCGCCGTCGTAGGCGTCCTGGACGCTAATGACTTTGTAGTGATTGTGATAGGCGACTGTGAATTTGTCCGCGTGCAGTATTTCCACCTTCTCGGGGAAATAGTCGACATCGGCGCTGAAATCGCTGATGCAGCCTTCGGTCAGGTTGCGCTCCTGCGCTGCCGCCGGGAGCAAGAACATCAATATGCTGAAGAACAGAACTAGCTTGCGTTTCATTTTATCCCTCCTTAGGATAAAGGAGGAAACGGGGTTGGTTAGCTGTATTGATGCACACTACCGCCACGCGACTGCGCATCAAAAAGCCCGCCGGGTTTCGGCGGGCGCAAGTGACGCTAACCACGCTCGTCTCCCTTTTGACGCGAAAGATTTACGAGCTAAGCCCCGGGCAGGAATTCGGACTTCTGATCGAGCGATCAGTTACCGCTGCGCGACAGTGTCGGACTTCCACCGACTTTCCCTGTTCGTGCCGAACATCCGGGTTCAGGCACACCCAAGTCTTAGAAGTATGTACTTGATTGGAGCGTAACACAGGTGGGCTCGGCGTGTCAAACGCGATTCACTACCGCGATTCGGCTAGTCTTCGACTGGATAGCGCAAAGCCCATATTTCTCGAATTCGGTCCATGGTCTGCATGATTGCCAGCGTCTCGTCCAAAGGCATGACGTCGCATTCGATGAGTCCTGCGCGAATGCAGTTGCCGACAGCCGCCGCTTCGTAATTGAATCCGTTGCCTTCATTTTCGAAAGTCAACCTCTCTGGCGCTTGCCCGGCCAGGGCGATTGTCATCTCGCTGGGCTGCCACCAGTTAGGCAGGCTGATGTAGCCCTTGCTGCCCATGACGCGGGCTTCCTGCGGCGTACTTAGCCGGATGGCGGTGGCGATTGTCGCCAGTTCGTAGTCGCTGTATTTGAAGATGGTCGCCGAAAGCTCATCGACGCCGGTCGTGCCAAGCGTGCCCAGAGAAAGGATCTCGCTGGGCTGTTTGCCGTAGACCATCGAAGCCAATTGCAGGCAATATACGCCGACATCCAGCAGCGCGCCGCCGGCCAGCTCGGGATTGAAAAGCCGATGTTCGGGCATGATCTGGTTCAAGCGAAAGCCGAAATCCGCTTGCAGCAGCATGACATCCCCGATGACTTTGTCCGCGAGCAATTCGCGCAGTTTGATCATGCCCGGGAAGAAGCGCGTCCAGAAGGCGTCCATCAGAAAGCGCTTATTGGCGCGCGCGCAATCGATCATCGTCTGCGCTTGCGCGCGGTTGACGGCGAAGGGCTTTTCGCAGAGAACGTGCTTGCCCGCGTTCAGGCATAGCAGCGTATGGGACAGGTGATAGGTATGTGGCGTGCCGATGTAAACGACATCAACAGCCGGGTCATTTGCCAGCGCTTCGTAACTGCCGTAACACTTGCTTGCCGCGAATTCCGCGCCAAAGGCATCGGCTTTTTCTTGCGAGCGGGAAGCGACGGCATAGACCTCGGCATCATTCAGATAGCTTAATCCTGTGGCGAATTTCCGCGAAATGGAGCCCAAGCCGATGAGTCCCCAACGGATGCTGTCAGTCATAGCGGCTTTTCCTCCGTTTTCATTTCCAGCCAAGCGATTTCCTCGGCGCTGAGTTTGATATCAACTGCTGCCGCATTGCTAGCGATTTCTGCGATTTTCCAGTTGGCGACGATCGGATGGTAGCGCGGATTGCTGCATAATATGTAAGCCACCGAGATTTGGGCGGGTGTGACGCCCTTGTCGGCAGCCATTTCCAAGACGCGATCCAGACGCTGAAAATTGCTCTCGTAGGCGTAGGCGCCGATGGGATTGGTATCCCAATAGCTGCTGAAGCTGTCCAGATTGTCGCGGCGGAACTTGCCGGTCATGAAGCCGCCAGCCAGGCTCGACCAAGTGAAGAGAGA
Organism: Phototrophicaceae bacterium; assembly: GCA_965232245.1. Classification (GTDB taxonomy): domain Bacteria; phylum Chloroflexota; class Anaerolineae; order Aggregatilineales; family Phototrophicaceae; genus UBA6055. Next base: position 1,155,017 of record CBDDPG010000002.1, read on the forward strand.
GATCTGGTTGGCATCGTACCAGGCGCGGTCGGCTTCGCCTTGCGTCCCGCTGACGCTGATGCAGCCAGCCCAGGGTTCCTTGATCATCTCGGCGACGCTGAACTGTGGGCTGCTGATGGCGAAGGGCGTCTTGCCATTGGCGACGGCGTATGCGTTGGCGGCTTTCACCCGTTCCGCGCGCCAATTGGAACCGCCATAAAGGCCGATCTTGCCCGCTGCCTTGAATTCGTGCAGCACATCGACGATCTCGTCGACGGGATAACCCGGGCTGTCGCGGTGCAGCAAATACAGTTCAACATGGTCGGTCCGCAGGCGTTCCAGCGATTCTTGCATGTCGCGGCGAATGAACTCGGGACGGACGCGATCGGCTTCGCCTTTGTAAGGGTGGGCGCACTTGGTCAAAATCACAACTTGATCGCGAATGCCGCGAGCCTCAATCCAAGCGCCCAGCTCGCTTTCGCAGCTGCCGCCGCCATAGCCATGGGCGGTGTCAAAAGCCGTGAAGCCGTTTTCAAAGAGCGCGTCCAGCAGGCGGCGATTGTCGTCTGTCGTGTCGGCCGACAGCATCACCGTGCCCTGCATCAGCCGCGCCACGGGTTTATCCAAGCCCTGAATTCTGCTGTATTCCATAGGTATAATTCCTTTCTGTTCGCGCCTCATTGTAGCGCAAAGGGGCGGCTGAAACAGCGGAAGCTTTACGGCAAGCGGGGCAATCGTACCAGAACATTATGTGTCGAATATCACACAAATCTAAGTAAATGTAGGGGCGACATACCATGTCGCCCGAAATCAACGACGCAGCAACGTCTACAGCGTCCTGATGTTTTCGCATTATTACGTCTGCGCCCTTGTGGTGGAAAGCCTTATTCCGGCAAGACGTCGCGCGGCTTGGAGCTGCCTTCCTTGGGCGGGCCCACCACGCCACGTTCCTCCATCATATCAACCAGGCGCGCCGCGCGTGTATAACCGATGCGTAAACGCCGCTGCAAGAGCGAGATTGACGCTTTTTCCAGCCGTCGGACCATGTCGACCGCGGTTTGGTACAGCTCGTCTTCTTGTGGATCAGTACCCTCCACCGCCATGCCGCGCTGCGCGGGGCTATCCCAAAACGAAGCCTGATTGGGCGCTTCGATAGTTGCCGCGCCGTTGCTGCGCTTCTTGTTCCCGCTCCCCGCTTCCGCCGGCAGACTGATCGCTTCGATATCCGCGATGCCCAGGTTCTGCAGCTTCCAGTAGCGGCTGATGCTATTGATCTCTTCGTCGGAAACGAAGACGCCCTGCATGCGCACGGGCGCCGGCGCGTCGCCGGACAGGTAGAGCATATCGCCCTTGCCCAGCAGGCGTTCCGCGCCCGGCTGATCTAGGATCACACGGCTGTCAACACTGCCCGCGACGGCGAAGGCGATGCGCGCCGGGAAATTGGCTTTGATAAGCCCGGTCACCACATCAACAGAGGGGCGCTGCGTGGCGATCACCAGATGGATGCCAGTCGCGCGAGCCAGCGCCGCAATGCGGGAAATGGCGCGTTCCGTTTCTTCGGGCGCGGACATCATCAGGTCGGCCAATTCGTCGATGATCACCACGATGTAGGGCATGGACGCCGACTCGTCATCAAGAATGTGATTGTAATCGATCAAGTTGCGCGCGCCGGCTTGGCTGAACTTCTTGTAGCGCTTGTCCATCTCTTGCGTGACCCAGCGCAAGACGCCGACGGTCTTTTCGAGCTCCACGACAACAGGCGCGACCAAATGCGGCAAGCCATTGTAGCCGGTCAGTTCCACCCGTTTTGGATCAACCATAATGAATTTGACTTCATCAGGCGACCGGTTTGCCAGGATGCTGATAATGATGGCGTTAATGCACTTGGATTTGCCCGAGCCGGTGGTGCCGGCGATCAAAAGATGGGGCATCTGCGTTAGGTCAGCGGAAACCGGTTTGCCGTCCACGGACATGCCCAGCGCAATCGCCAGGGGCGAATCGATATGTTGAAAACCGCGCGACTCCATGACATCGCGCAGGCTTACCATGGCCGAATCCGGATTGGGCACCTCGATGCCGACATAGCCTTTGCCCGGCACTGGCGCTTGAATGCGAATCGACTTCGCGCCCAGCGCCAATTGCAGATCCTTGTCCAACTGGGCGATGGCGCTAACCTTGATGCGACTGCGCTTGCCGCTCTTGGCTGTCAAATAATCGGGTTCGACGCCGAACTGCGTAATCACCGGACCGGTGTTCAGCTCGACCACGCGCCCGGGCGCGCCAAAACTGGCCAGCGTATCTTCGATTATCTGTGCTTGCTGCAGCAGGACTTCTTCGTCCATTTCGCCAGTGGAACCGCCGGTGAGCAAAGCGCGGAATTCTGGCAACTGCCAATCGGCGCGCGGTCGCGACCGCCGCGCGGACCGGCTCGAAACAGGCTGGTTTTCAGGATCTGCCGACTCGGGGTCCTGGGGAAGGGGGCTCGAGGGTTCAGACGCGCTTTCCGCGACCGTCCCCGACGGCTTGTCGAGCTGATCGTCTGGGACATCAGTTTGGCTGAAGGATTCAGGCGGTTCATCAGCGGCGCTTGCGGGGCGGATGACCTGTGCCGACTCCTTGTTCCAAGTATTTTTGTCTGCGCGCGCGTTTTCATCGGCGACATCCTCCGATGCGGGTCGCGGATTTTGAGGCGGCGCGCTGACGGATTCGGCAGTTGGTTCGGCAGTGGGTTCGTAAAATGAACGCTCCATTGGCGCGGCCGGCGCTCCGCCACTTAAACCGCTTAAGGACGAGAATGCAGTGGATTGCGGTCGCTTCGGCTCTGCTGTGGAAGATTCTTCTTCGGATACGCTGGCTTCGCCGGATACGCTGGAAACGCTGGAAACGCTTGACGGAGGCGCAGGTCTGTTGCCGAAAGTTCGCCAATTGGGTCTGACTCTTGGTTTATTGGCGGTTGGCGCCTTGGTATCGGTCGCCGAGATATGGCTGCGCGCCTCAGTTGCGCTGGCAGCGCTGCCGAAGAGTCGCCCGAAGATGCGCGCCCCTTGCCGGTCTGAGGCTCTTGCCGAAACTGCCTCGTGGGCGGCGCTCCCCGCGTTGGATTGGTCCGAGGCTCTCAAGATGCTGACGCGCTTGGAAAACATGTCGCGCAGTCGAATCGGTATCGGCATGGCAGCGCCGGATGGTTCTGGCAGAGCCTTCATGCCCGCTACCGCGCCGGATAATTTGGCTGCTTCCGGCTTTGATACGCGCACGTTTGGCTGTTGCTGCGCCAGCATGCTTTGTTCCGCCATTTGCAATTGTCGCGCGCGCCGTCTGGCGGCTCGCTGCGCCATGTTGTCGCGCAGGTCCCGCGTTAATCCGATTGTCACGCTGGCCAACTCCGCCATGCTCAAGCGCGTGATCATCATCGTCGCGAAGGTCAAGACCATTGCCACGATCACGAAACCGCCCAGCTCGGTCAGGTTAATGACAAGGACCTGGTAGATCCAGCCGCCGATGAGCCCCCCGCCACGGCCGCCGAGATAGGACTGTTCCACCAAGCCGCGCACGCATTCGGGCCCGCAATAGCTGTCGCCGGCATAGCTCAATGATTCCCCGTACTGGAACAAGACCAATACGCCGATGAATGCGCACAGCGCGCCAGCCAGACGCACTGGATCTATCATTGGCGCTTGATCGCCAAAGTGCCGAACGATTAGCCAGATGCCGATGACAAACATCGTGATTGGCGCCGCTAAAGCTCCCCAGCCCAGCAGTTGGCCGATTAGCTTGTGCAGCGCGCTAATCGCAGCCTGCTCGCGCGAGAGCGCGCTGAAAAACAGGACGATGGCGCCAAAGACCAACCCGACGCCGATCAGATCCAGCTTCCGATCCAAATCGAGCCATTCGCTTGACTTGAAGATGGGCGCTTTGCTGGGACGCGCGTGCCGCTCGGCGGCGTCGGCGCGCTGCAATGATCCCCGGGACTTGCCAACAGCCGGCATTTCGGCGCCTGGTCTGCGCGTATCGCCGCGGCTTGCGCCAAAGGCGGCGCGAATGGAGGGCTTGTTGGCTTTGTCTTGCGAGGTCCTGGCAGGTTGTGGCGGACGAGCGTCCTCGTCTGCTTGGCTTCGTTTCAGGCTTTGACGCAATTTGCCGACGCGGCTGGAAAGCGCCTTCAGTTTGCTTGTCTTTCCGTTATTGTCACGCGGACGAGCTTCTTTCTTAGCGTCCTTCGTAGCATCCTTCTTGACGTCAGTGTCGGCATTAGCGGTCGCCTTGTCGCGCCGGAAGGGCGATCGCAGGCGGCTGAAGCGACGCTCCCCCGCGCGCTTTTGATCGTTCCGCGCTTCGCCTTGACTTTCGTTTGGCTTCCCTCGCGGCGCATTGGCAGGTCGCCGGGAAGCCCGCTTGTCGCCGCTCTCCCGCGCCTTGGCGGGCGGGATATTGCCCCGGCGCGGTTTCTTGGCAGGGCGGTTCGCTCGGGCGCGCCTGGGCTCGGGCGGCGCACCAGAACTCCTCCCCGCAGCATAATCATCCCGCGCGTCATTTGCGTCGTTTGCATTATTTGTACGTCCGCGCGATCCGCTGCCGCCCAAGACATTGGAGGAGCCGCGCCTTAGCGCGTCTGGATCGAAAAACTCATCGTCGTCGATGTATTCTGGCTCATCGTCGCCGCGATGGTCCATCATTCAACCTCGACTGATTCTGATTTGTCGGTCGGGAATATACAGTATTGGTCCCCCCAAATACTTGCGTCCCCACGCATAGCATATCACAGAACCCGTTTTCGGGCGACTGTGCTTAGAACATATATTCGCAACTCTATGTTAGGGATAATCCAGAGCAATCGCACCAGAACCAATGTGTGTCGAATGTCACATAAATCTACCAAGATGTAGGGGCGATTCTGTGAATCGCCCATGAAAAGAGTGAGAATATCGTGGGCGATTCACAGAATCGCCCCTACATTGCCTCCTTTTTGCCAGAAAAGGAGTTAAATCTCGGTGTCCTCGGTGGTTAAAATAATCTGGTGCGATTGCTCTGGGGATAATCTGCCGCTGGGCTTGAAAAGAATCCTTAGACCGTCAGAACCAGCTTGCCCAGTACCCTGCGATTGATGAGCGCCTCAAGCGCTTGGGGCGCGTCTTCGAGCGCGTAGCTGCGCTGAATATGCGGCCGCAGACGACCCTCAATGTACCAGGCGAGCAATTGCTCAAAAGACCGCTTGATCACGTCGGGATCCTGGGCAAAGTACGCGCCCCAGAACAAACCCAGCAATGAGGCGTTCTTGAGCAAGGCGATATTGACCGGCAAGCTGGGAATGCGCCCGCTGGCGAATCCAATCGCCAGATAGCGCCCCTCCCAAGCGATGCGGCGAAAAGCCTGGTCAAAAAAATCGCCGCCAACGGGGTCGAAGATCACGTCCGCGCCCCGGTCTTCGGTGAGCGATTTCAGGCGCTCGCGCAGGTCTTCGGCGCGATAGTTGATGATGTCATCGGCGCCGCGGTCCCGCGCCAGCGCCAGCTTCTCCGCGCTGCTGGCGGCGGCAATCACGCGCGCGCCCATCCGCTTGCCGATTTCCACCCCCGCCAAGCCGACGCCGCCGGCCGCGCCTAAGACGAGCAAGGTTTCGCCGGCTTGCAGCCGCGCTCGATGCGCCAGGCCGACATGCGCCGTGCCATAGACCAGCGGGAAGCCAGCGCCGGTTGCGTAGGGCATGTTCGCGGGCATGGGCAACGCCGACGACTGCGGCACGACGACTTCTTCGGCGAAGCCGCCGAACATCATGGTGGCCATGACCCGCTCGCCCAGGCGCTCAGCGTCCACACCCGCGCCAACTTCGATGATATCGCCGGCGACTTCCAAGCCCGGGCTGAAAGGGAAGGGCGGCTTCAATTGGTACAAACCCTGGATCATCAGGGCGTCGGGGAAGTTGACGCCGCAGGCGCGCGCCCTGATCTTGACTTCGCCTGGTTTGACCGGCGGGCTAGGGACGTCCTCGACTGTTAGCAAGGCGGGCGCGCCGAAGGATTTGCAGAGTACGGCTTTCATAAGCCGAAGATCCCGGAATCTTGGACTCGCGGATACGCTGCCCGGCTGCGCTCAGATCGCTATCGGATTGGCGAGCAAGCCGGTCAGCAGGTCGACGCATGCTTGAACATCTCTGATGTCGACGGTTTCGCTGGTTGTATGCAGATAGCGCGTGGGAATCGAGATGCAGCCGCTGGGTACGCCGGCCGCTGCCAATTGTATGGCGGAAGCGTCTGTTGTGCCGCCAGCCAATAATTCCAACTGATAGGGGATGCCATCCGCTTCGCAGCGGTCGATCATCCAATTCTTGATCGCAACAGGCACCACCAAGCCCGGGTCATGGACCTTGATTGCGGCGCCCCCGCCCAGCTTGACCAGCATTTTGCGTCCGCGGATTTGGTCGCCGCTGCCCGTGACATCAATGGCGATGCCGATATCCGGGCGGACGCCCTGCGCCGCGGTCTTCGCGCCGCGCAAGCCAACTTCTTCCTGGACGGTGAACGCGAAGTAGACTTCGTTGGGCGCTTGTCGTTTCAGCCTGCGCATGGTTTCGATGGCAACGACGCAGCCAATGCGGTCGTCTAGGGACTTGGCCACGATGCGCTGGCCCCGCGTCTGCAGCTCGCGCATGAAAGCGGCTGGCTGGCCCACTGGAGTGGCATTGCTGTTCTCGTCGTCTTGCACATCAATATAGAAGTCGCCGAGCGATTTGCCGGCGCCGTTCTGCGCCGCGATGACGCCGACTGTGCCGTCTTCAAAAAGTACGCGGTTGCCGTTGAGCGTGTCGGCGCGCAAACCGCCCATAGCTGTGAAGCGCAGATAGCCGCTTTCCGGCTCCTGGTAATTGGCCATCAAGCCGATTTCATCCATGTGCGCGGCGATCAGGACCTTCTTGCCGCCGGCGCCGAGGCGGCAGATCAGATTGCCCAAGCCGTCAACCCATGTCTTGTCCGCTAAGGCGCTCGCCTCGTCGCGGATGATGTCGCGGATGCGATGTTCATAGCCGGGCGGTCCCCAAGTTTCCACCAGTTTTCGGGTCAGTTCAATCACGATAGGCTCCAGAATCCATGTCTGAATCAGAGCAGTATTGTAACGCCTATTTTCTTGCCTATCGACAGCGGGTTTGATGTTTTGCGCGAGCGCGGCGGATACTTGCGCCGATTAGGCGCCGAGCGGCTGCGGCTGGCGCGCTTCCAGCCGCATCGGCAGACCATCGCGCGGGAACATGGTGATGAAAGGTTGGGGTCTGATCTGCGCGCCTTCGACCAGGCGCAACTGAAAACGCTGCGCGATCGTCGCCAACAGCAAGTTGGCTTCCATGCTGGCGAAACTGTTGCCGATGCAGATGCGCGGACCGCCGCCAAAGGGGATGTAGGCGTATTTGGGGATCTCGCTGATGCGGTCTTCCGCCCACCGTTCGGGGATGAATGCCTCTGGCTGCTCCCAGATCTCGGGGTGGCGGTGAACGCAATAGATCAGGATTTGCGCGCCGGAGCGCTCTGGGAAGCTGTAACCCAAGACTTCCGTTGCCTGCCGGTTCACACGACTGATCGACCAGACGGGCGGCATCAGGCGCATGGATTCTTTGAGGACCATATCGGTATAAGGCAGGCGGTCCAAATCCGCCAGCGTTGGCGCTTTCCCCGCCAATGCGCTGTCCAATTCGTCGTGAAGCCGCTGCTCGACTTGCGGGTTTTGCGCCAGCAGCCACCAGGTCCAGTTGAGCGCGTTCGCTGTCGTTTCGTGCCCCGCGAGGAATAGGGTGACCGCTTCGTCCCGCACTTGCAGGTCGGTCATGCGGTCGCCGTCTTCGTCTTCCGACAAGAGCAGCATGGACAAGAGATCGCCCCGGTCTTCGCCTGTGGCGCGCCGTTGATTGATAAACCCGTATACGATCTTGTCTAATACGGCTTTGGCGCGGCGCGAACGAATGCGCAGGGGGGTTGGCGCCCAGGCCGGCAGCAAGTTCGCCGTATTGCTGGCTTTCTGCACGACTTCCACGGCGGATTTCACCTGGTTGACCGTGGTGGAGGCGTCGGCGTCAAACAGGGTGCGTCCGACAATCATCAGCGTCAGCTGCATCATCTCTTCATCGACATCGAGCACCGCGCCGTCTCGCCAGCGCTCCAGACCTTGCAAGGTGTAATTCACCATCGTATCGGCATAGGCTGCGATGCGCCCCGTGTGAAAGGCCGGCGCGACCAGCCGCCGCTGCCGCTTCCAAAATTCGCCATTGCTGGTGACAAGCCCCTCGCCCATGAAGCGCGCCAAGCCCGTTTTTTCGTTGGTGTATTCAGAGCCCTTGATGAAGATCTGCGCTTGCCGCACCAGTATTTCGCGGATCATTTCGGGGTTGGCGATCAGGTATTGGTGGCGACCGCCCGACTTGTAGTGCATGACATCGCCATAAGCGGCGACCCACTCCGTGACTTGCTTGAGCGGATCCGCCAGGAAATTGCGATAAGCCAGGTACTGTTCGATGGGACTGCTGCCGACGTCCGGCGGTCCCGGCGGGAATCGACCCTCTGACATTAGCGCTTGCCTCGACTATTGAATCAATCCATATTTTGATTCTAACGGATTATGCGCTCGGATGATAATCTCAGCCGGATGCGAAATGTAACGAAGTGGTGTATCGAAAGCATTTGCGCAGTATGATAAATTTGTGACAATATACAGCGCAGGTGATGACGAACGAGAGAGGTTGCTTCATGTATACCATTGGGCTCGATTTCGGAACATTGTCCGGGCGCGCGGTCTTGGTCGATACGCGCGATGGCGGCGAGATTGCCGAGGCAGTGTTCGAATATCCGCACGCGGTCATGGACGAAACCTTGCCGTCCGGCAAACGCTTGCCGCCGGATTGGGCGCTGCAGCATCCACAAGACTATATTGATGTTTTCGCTAGCGCAATTCCGGCGGTTTTGCGGGAAAGCGGCATTGATCCCGCCGCTGTCAAGGGCATCGGCATCGACTTCACCGCCAGCTCGCCCATGCCGACCAAGGCTGATGGCAGGCCGCTCTGTTTCCTGCCCGAGCTGAAGGACGAGCCGCATGCCTATATCAAGCTGTGGAAACATCATGCCGCGCAGCGCCAAGCCGACCAGATCAATGAAACCGCCAGGAAAATGGGCGAAAGCTGGCTGCCGCGCTACGGCGGCAAGATCTCGTCCGAGTGGTTCTTCAGCAAATTGCTGCAGATCTTGCAAGAACGGCCCGACATTTATGCCCAGATTGATAAATTCGTGGAAGCGGCGGATTGGGTGATCTGGCAGTTGACGGGCGTGGAAACGCGCAACACCTGTACAGCCGGCTATAAGGCAATGGTACAGGATGGCGACTTCCCTTCCAAAGCCTATTTCAGAGCGCTGGATCCGGCTTTCGAAAACGTGGTGGACGAGAAAATCGGGCGGCAATTAGCCGAACTGGGTGATAGAGCCGGGGACCTAAGGGCTGAGATGGCGCGGCTGATGGGATTGCCGGCCGGCATCGCGGTTGCGGTAGCCAATGTCGACGCCCACGTGACCGCGCCAGCCGTCAAAGCCACGGACCCAGGCGTGATGGTGATGGTGATGGGCACTTCTAGTTGCCACATTTTATCCGGCGTCGACTTGAAAGTGGTTGACGGCATGTGCGGCGTGGTCAAGGGCGGCGTCATTCCCGGCTTATACGGTTACGAGGCTGGTCAAAGCGCCGTCGGCGACATCTTCGCCTGGTTCGTCGACAATGCCGTGCCGCCGGCATACCATGCGGCAGCCGCGGAGGCGGGCATCGGCATACACGAGTACCTGGAACGGGAAGCCGCGAAGCAGCAAGTTGGCGAACACGGGTTGATCGCCCTGGATTGGTGGAACGGCAACCGCAGCACCCTGGTCGATGTGGATCTGAATGGCATGATCCTGGGCATGACGCTGGCGACGCGCGCGCCGGACATATATCGGGCGCTTATCGAAGCGACGGCTTATGGCACGCGCGAGATTATCGAAGCCTTTGAAGCGGAGGGCGTCGAAGTCAATGAATTGGTGGCGGCCGGTGGCTTGCCAGAGAAAAACGCGCTCTTGCGGCAGATCTATGCCGATGTCACGGGCAGAACATTCAAGCTCTCCGGTTCGGCGCAAGCGCCTGCGCTGGGGTCAGCCATGCACGCTGCGGTGGCGGCGGGCATTTACCCGGATATACAGGCTGCCGCCGTGAAAATGGGCAAGCTCAAAGACGAGGTCGTCGAGCCCATACCGGAAAATCAGTTGGTCTATGACAAACTCTACGCCGAGTATCGGCTGCTCTACGATTATTTCGGGCGCGGGAGCAACGATGTCATGAAACGCCTCAAAGCGATAAGGCGCGATGCCTTATCGTGACCTATTTTGCGCCTTGGACCTGTAAAGGCGAATCGCCTGTCAAAAACGTACAAAGACTTTCCGCTTGTCTGGATTCGCGCGCCATCATTTGCCCCGGCGCGGATCGCGGAGCCGGGCAACCCAGCCATTATTTGTCAAAACGCGGCAGTTAAACGATAGTCATCATAGTTTTCTGGTTATTTCTGACAAGAAACTTGGAATTGCGGGCTGGAATACTTGACATTTTTGCGCGATTCATGATATTGTTACAGATGATGACGCTGAATCTTGCGTAAATCAGTCAATGAATTGTGAAAAACTGCTAAAAGTATTGCTTAGAATTGAGATAGATTTGCGGTAACTGTATGCTTTAGGTCTGCGATAGACTGTTTAGGGTCAGATTCTGTAGAAGTCGCAGTTGTACTGCCTGGAGGGATGCGCATGAGTAAGCGCAAGATGTTGTATCGGCTTTTGTCCATATTTATAGGTTTGGCGGTTTTGTATAGCTTCGGCTTTGACGCCATCGCGCAAGACGACCCTCCCGCAGAGGATGCCGCGGCCGCGGAAATGGTGATGGAAGAGGGAATCAGCGCGGCTGATGTTCAATACAATCTGGATCAAGTCTGGATTTTGTTGGCGGGTTTCCTGGTTTTCTTCATGCAGGCTGGCTTCGCCATGTTGGAAGGCGGGATGATCCGCGAAACGGGGGTGGTCAATTCGCTCGCCGAAAACTTCATGGACGCTTGTGTTACCGGCATCGTCTTTTTCATTGTCGGCTATGGCATCGCCTATGGCGCTTATGATGCCGAAGCGGGCATCGGCAGCTCGATTCTGGGCCAGGTCGAATTGTTCCTGGGCGGCATCCACGGCGCGAACCCCGGCGACGGGGAAAAGCTGGTTGGCTTCTTCTTCCAGTTCGCGTTTGCCGGCGCGGCCGCGACCATCGCGACGGGCGCTATGGCTGAACGCACGAATTTTGTTGGCAAGTTGATCTACAGCGCCATCCTGGGCGCGGTCATCTACCCGGTTGTGGTCTTCTGGACCTGGGGTGGTGGTTGGATCGCCGAGCAAGGCTTCATCGACTTCGCCGGCTCGACCATCGTACACATGACCGGCGGTATCGTTGCGCTGGTGGGCGCATACATGGTGGGACCGCGGGCTGGGCGCATCTTCGGGCGTCCGCCGGAGGCATCGAACCTGGCGGTAGCGGCGCTTGGCACCTTCATCCTGTGGTTTGGCTGGTATGGCTTTAATGTCGGCTCGACCCTGGGCGCGGGCGACCCCAACCAATTGGGCTTGGTGGCTGTCAATACCACGCTAGCGGCGGCGGCTGGCGCGCTGGGCGCGATGTTCTATACCTATTACCTCACGCAGAATTGGAACATGAGCTTCATCTTGAACGGCTCGCTGGCTGGTCTTGTCGGCATCACGGCTGGCTGCGCGTCGGTCACGCCGATTGGCGCGCTGGTCATTGGCGCTTTGTCCGGCATTGTCGTCGTCATTTCGATCAGCTTGATTGAATCCATGAAGATTGACGATGCGGTAGGCGCCTTTTCTGTACACGGCGCTTGCGGCGCCTTTGGCACGCTCATGATCGGCATCGTTGGCTCGGCCGCGCTCGGGGCGCCCAGCTTGCTGGACGGCGGCACACTGGATACGCTCGGCTCGCAGATTGTCGGGGTTGCTGGCGTGGCCATCTGGACGGGCGTCGCCAGCTTCTTGATGTTCGGCGTTTTGAAAGCCGCCAATATCTTGCATGTCGATCCGGAAGCGGACAGAATCGGCATTGACGCCTACGAGCATCACGCCTCGGTCTGGCCCAATGTCCTGCCGCTGCGCGAGGAAGATGATTAAGACTTGCGCGTGGCGCGACCAACGGAACAGATAAACAAAAGCGGCTCGGCAAGAGCCGCTTTTTCAATTGTCTTCGCGCGCGATCTAAAGAAAATCGCTATCGAGCATGATGGTCACGGGACCATCATTGTGGATTTCGACCTGCATCAGCGCGCCGAAGACCCCGTGTTCAACTCGCGTCACGCCAGCGGCTTGCAGGCATTGGGCGAAATGCGCCACCAGCGGTTCCGCCAGCTGTGGCGGGGCGGCGCCGATATAGCTGGGACGTCTGCCCTTGCGGGCGTCGGCGTACAAAGTGAATTGCGAAACGACCAATGCGCCGCCGTTGATGTCAAGCAGCGACAGATTCATCTTGCCGTCATCGTCCGAGAAAACGCGCAAGTTGGCGGTTTTCCCAGCCAAGCGCCGCGCCTCTTCTTGGGTATCGCCGTGGGTGACGCCGACCAGCGCCACGCAGCCTTGGTCAATCGCCCCGGTGACGACCCCGTCCACGGTGACCGAGCCGGCGCTCACGCGTTGCAGTAGAACTCTCACGATCTGTTCTCCGCTAGCCCCGCTGGTTGAGAATCTGCATCACACGCAGCAAGAAATAGCGGCAGCAGGTATCCACATGGTATTGAATATCCAATTCTTCTGTTTGCCTGTCGTAAAGTCCACTAATAAGGAAACTCGGCGCTTGTTCATGTTCGGCGCAATGAACATCGCGAAACTTGCGCCGCAAAGCTGCCCCGATCGAGCGGCGCGTGCTAGCAAACATTCGCTCGAGTTCCGTCTCGTCGAGGAAAGCCTCTGGGAGCGCTTCGCCTTCGCTGCGCAAGTCGAATTCTATCTTCACCTGATTGTCTCAGTTGGCGTCTTCGGTTGATGCGCCGCGGCTTAATCCAACATGGGCTTCACGCGCTGCACGAGCTGAATCGTATAGCCCCAGGGATCGCGCAGGAAAGCCAGCTTGTCACCGCTCGGCGTCCGATCTACCTCGCCCTCCAACGTGCCGCCGGCCGCTGCCAGGCGCTGGCGCGTGGCTTCCATGTCGTCGACCGCGAATGCCAAGTGAAATGTGACCGGATGATAATCGCCGTAGGCGACAAACTCGCCCAGAGGATTGCTGTAAACTTCTATCAGGCTCTTGCGGGCTGAATCCGCCAAAAAGTGAATGAAGGGCGGTTCGTCGAAGGAACGAATGATCTCCATGTCCAGATGTTCGACATACCAAGCGGCGAATGCTTTGACATCTTTCACGTTGAAGGCTGCGTGCTCTAGTCGCATGAGGTTCTTTTACTCCAGTTCAAAATGTTCGCTGTCGGTTGATTCTGACTCGTCATCCTCTATTTCGGGCAATCCTTGGCTGCGCGCCCAGCTGATGCCCATCATTAACACAAAGATGATCGCGATGCTCGCAAATATGATCTCGTCAAAGGGACCCAGCGCGCCATGCGCGAGAATGACGACCATGTCTGTCTTTCGCGTTCTTCATGTCACAGAGCTTTGATTATAGAGGAAGCCGAGCCAGATCTGTACCGAGTCTTGAGCGATCTCGGGACATCAGCGCGGGAATCCGAAACGCTTAGTCCTCGTCAATCGGTATCTGAAACTTGCCGGATGGATTGGATGGAGCGGACGGAACGGAGTTCGCGCCATCCTTGGAAGCTGTTTCGTTTTTGTCCTTCGCATCGCTGATATTGATGCGCACCGCCTTCTTGCCCAGCTGGCCGCGCCCGCCCCGCGCATTTTTGTTCACCCGCGTTTTGGCTCTCTGTTTATGCACTCTTAGGTCTAGCTCAAAATCTTCTTCAATTGGGGCGCTCCACTCGACTGCGATTTTGTTATCCGCCGCGGTTTCGGGCACTTGCTCTTTCTCAACTTTCGCCGCGAGCTCTGGCGGGGCGGGGGAATCATGGACGGGCGGACGGGATTGATTGCCCTCGGCCGGCTGCGCCAATGCCTGCGCCTCGGCTTTTTTCTCTGGCAGGTCAGCGGCGATCGCGGCTTCGTCATGCGGGGCGCGCAGCGCTTTGACGATCTGGCGGATCTGATCTTCAAAGGTATCCCAGCGCGAAGGCGCCAGCGACTCCAGCATGAGCTCAAGCGCGTCATGCAGCGCGCTCCCGGTCATTTCGGCGGCTTGCAGCGCGAAGATGCGATAAGCGCGCAGGGGGCGATATGACGGATGGAGGCGCAGCCCTTCGTCCAGAATCGACAAGGCTTGGTCATATTCTTGCAGGGCATAAAGCGCGGCCCCGAGCCGAGTGTAAAGACGCGGCAAGTCCTTCGCCGGCAGGCTCTTGCCCTTGGGCCGGGCGAGCAAGTCGCGATAGAGCGGCAGCGCTTGCTCGGGAACATCAAATTCCGACCAGCAGACCGCCAATTCGAACATGATCCTGGCGTTTTCGGGATATGTCGCTTGCAACTGCCGAAAATGTTCGATAGCGCCTTTGAGCTTGCCTTGCCGCTTCAAAGCCAAGCCCAGGTCAATCAATTCGCTGACAACTGCCATTGGTTCAGTTTCCCGAAGCATGTGAGCTGAAATCAGTATAGCATGTTACGCCAATACTACGCAGCGCTGGCGCATTTGTCGCAGGGCAGTTTCAAAAAGACGAAGACTTCAATGGCGCAGATGCAAACTGAAAATCAGCTACAGAGTCGAAGAGGGCAGGGGCGTCACATATCCTTTGTCGAGCCAATCACGCAGCGTTGCGGAATCGACGCTCTTGCCGGCAAAGCCTTCTGGATTGTCGCGCAAGGTTGAGACCAACAGGTCGTCCTCGCTGTAGCTGGCGCGGAAATCATGGTAGATGCCGAAGCGCTCCGAGAGATAGCACCAAGGCGCCTTGCGATATATGGTGTTGCGGGTAAGTTTCGGAAGCCGGTAGTTTAGCGGGGCTTTCTTTTGCGCATTGAGGATCACATCCGCGTAGCGTGTCACCATTTTCTCCAGCGAGAACTCCCGCTTGAGGTATTGCAGCGTCGCCGGCGACGCGCGCCGCTTTTCGCTCAAGATCTGATGCGCGCGGGCAGCCGCCCCGTCGATGTCGCCGTAGTCGACCCGATCAACATGTTCGTCCGAGAAAAGATCTCGATAGGTCGAGACGCGCGCTAGAATCGGCGGCGTGCCACAGCCCAGCGATTCAAAGGGCGTATTGCCGAAGGTCTCGACGCAGTTGCCGATGCACATGGTTACATCGGCGATGCTGTAGTATTGCGCGATCAGATCCTCGCTAATCCAATCATGAAAATAAAAACAGTCAGTCAGGCCGGTCGCGCTGATCTCTTGCCGCAACTGCTGAAAATAGGCGCGAATGCCCGGTTCCTTTTCCGCGTCTACTCCCCGCGGCACTAAAACGCGCAGCTCGCTCCAACCATAGTCATGGACGAGTTTTCTCGCCACCTGAATCACTTCATAGATGCCCTTGTTCACATCCGGTCGATGCGGGAACAGCAGGATGGGACCTTCCGCAATCGACCTGGGTATCAGGTCGAAGATGGCGTCCGGCTCGGTATAGCGGAATTTCCGCCAGTCGAAACCGTTATGGATGGACTGCATTCGCGTTTCGACATCGGGGCAAAACTGCGCGACGACCGCCGCATAAGACGCTCTGGTATGCTCCGAGGGCAAGATCCACTCATCGCCTTGGAAGAGCAGGGCGGATTGCAAGGTCTCTGGATAGATGATGCTGCGCATCGAAAAGATGGTGGGCTTGTCCCGGTAGACATAGGGGAATATCAAACCGCCGTCGTGACTATAGTGAATATCGGCGCTGGCAATGGCGTCGCCGACGGCGCGCATAGCGTTGGCGATATTGTAAAGGGGCGTGAAATAGGGCTCGGGATAGGGCTGTTTGAAGCGCAGGATCGGCTGGATGCGAACGTTTTCGTGCCAGGAGAAGGGCGCGCTGGATTCTTCGTGCCGGGTCGACAGAATGGTCAAGCGATGACCAAGCTCGCCCAGGTGAAGCGCAACCTTCTTGAGTTGCACCTGCCCGCCGCCCATCGCGTAATCGGGGAAGAGCGGCGTCATGGAAAAGACGGCAATCCGCTTGCCTGCGCTCGAGCTCATGTCGTCCCAGCTAATTTATGTAGGAATCGTTTCCAAGTGTAACATGGACGGCGACTATGCCCGCCAGCGGCGCCAATCATCATGGGCAGGCAAATCAGGCGCCATCAATCGCAGATGAGCGTGCCGACAGAGCTATCCCCGCGCAAGGCATTGACCAAGTCGTCCGGGTTCCAGAAGTTGAGCACAATGATCGGCATCTCGTTTTCCTGGCAAAGCGTGAAGGCTGTGGTGTCCATCACGCGCAGCTGGCGCTTGAGCACATCTTGATAAGCCAATCTGCCAAATCGCGTCGCCTGCGGGTTATGCAGGGGATCATCGGAATACACCCCGTCTACTTTGGTGGCTTTCACGATCACATCAGCGTCAATCTCGCTGGCGCGCAGGGCGGCTGCGGAATCGGTGGTGAAATAGGGTGTGCCGATGCCACCGGTCAGGATGACGACGCGGCCTTTTTCCATGTGCCGAATCGCGCGCAGGCGGATATAAGGCTCGGCGATTGAATTCATCTGCACAGCGGTTTGTACGCGGGTTATGACGCCCAGCCGCTCGATGGCGTCCTGGAGCGCCAAACCATTCATCACTGTGGCGATCATGCCCATGTGGTCGGCTGTGCTGCGCTCCATGCCCAGCTTCGCCGCGGGCTCGCCACGCCACAGGTTGCCGCCGCCGATGACGATGGCTACCTGCATATCCAATTCATAGACTTCCCGCACGCGCTGGGCGATGTATGCCGCCTTTTCGGGATCAATGCCAATTCCGCCGTTGCCCGCCAAGGCTTCTCCGCTCAGTTTCAGCAATACACGTCGGTAGGGCAGTTGACCAGTCTCGCTCATTTTCGCTCCTTGTCCCATAAATTTGCCTCCATTGCTCGCCGCTTCTAATCAGCCATCAGGCTGTCGTCCGAGCTGGGGCGCAAAAATAGCGCAGCCCAGTCCATTTGCTCTAGCATGTCAGCAGTTGGCAAAATAAAAGGACTAGCGCGGCGCTAATCCCCTTTTTGTCTTGATACTCCGTGAGCATGGGCATCTCGGCTGGCCTTGTTTACACCCGCCTATGCCCCGTCGCCAATGGCAAAGCGCTGGAAGCGCTCGATTTTGATGGTTTCGCCGACCTCGGCGACCGTTTCTTGCAAGTATTGGCTAACGGTTTTGTCATCGTCCTTGATGAAATCCTGTTCCATCAGAACGATCTCTTCGTACCATTTGTTCATGCGCCCGGCGACAATCTTTTCAGCGATATTTTCCGGCTTGCCTTCTTCCAGCGCGCGCTCGAGCTGCACCCTCGCTTCCGCCGAGACGAGGTCTGCTGGCACATCTTCTCGCTTGACAAATTGCGGGTTGAGGTTGGCGATGTGCATAGCGATATCTTTCGCAAACGCTTTGAAGCGATCGGTGGCTGCGACGAAATCGGTCTCGCAATTGACCTCGACGATGACCGCCAAACGATTGTCGAAGTGGACATAATTGCCAATCACGCCTTCATTGGCGCTTCTGCCCTTGCCTTGCAGCTTGATTCCATCTTTGAGCGCCTTTTCGCGCAGGAACTCCGCCGCCTGGTCCATATCACCGTCAAACTGTTCCAGCGCCTTCTTGCAATCCAAGGGACCGGCGCCAGTTTTGTCTCGTAGTTGTTTGACTTCTTTTGCGCTTACAGCCATTTGCCTTACTTGCTCCATTCGGACAGGGTCCTCAGTTATGCTTCAGCTTATGATTTTGCTTGGTCTGCTGCTTGAGCCACGGCGCCATCGGCCGCTTGGGCGGTTTCATCCGTCTCGCCTTCGCCATCGCCAAAGAGCTTGGAATCGCGCAATTTCGCCAATGTCGATTCGCCCAGCAGATCTTCGTCGCCGAGCTCGTCGTCATAGGCATCGCTGAACATTTGCTCTTCTTCCTCTTCGGCGCCGGCGGACAGGCGCAGGTTATGCCCCTCGAGCACCGCGTCAGCCAAGGCGCTCACCAGCAGCCGAATCGAACGCATGGCGTCGTCGTTCGCGGGCAAAATGTGATCAACAAGGTCCGGATCGGCATTGGTATCGACCAGCGCCAGGACCGGAATGCCCAGGATATTGGCTTCTTTCACGGCGGTATGCTCGCGCTCGGCATCGACGACGATTAGCATATCCGGGATGCGCTTCATCTCGCGAATGCCGCCGAGGCGCAATTGCAGCTTGGATATCTTGCGGCTCAGCACCAGTGCTTCTTTCTTTGTCAGCTTGTCAAACTCGCCGGCGTCGCGCCGTTGCTCAAGCTGCTTCAAAGTGTCGATGCGGCTGCGGATTGTCTTCCAATTGGTGAGCGTGCCGCCAAGCCAGCGGTAATTCACAAAGGGCATGTCGCAGCGCCCAGCCTCTCGCTGGACAATCTCCTGTGCCTGCCGCTTGGTGCCGACAAAAAGCACGCTGCCGCCATCGGCGATCATCTTGGCGATCATGTCGTGGAAGCGATGGAGGTTTTTCAGTGTAATCTGCAGGTCGATGATGTGGATCCCGTTGCGCTGGGTGAAGATGAATTCATTCATCTTGGGATTCCACTTGTTGGTACGGTGGCCAAAGTGGACACCGGTTTCGAGAAGGGAACGCATTTTTACCGCTGAGGGCATCAGAAATCTCCTTGATAATGGGTGTTTTGGTCTCGCATGTCGTTCATCCTCCGGTGAAAATCCGCCTGGGGCGGGCAACACCCACCAAGAGTCCCGACATGTGGAATTTTGAGCCGCGAATTTATCGCGATTCCGCGGCGGATTTTATCACAGGCAAGGAAGCGCGACAATGATGTCTTTGGCAGCCGCTATCAGTCGGATTCGCTGAGGATAGCCCGCAAGGCGCCCAAGAAGGCTTGGTTGGCTTCTCTTGCGCCAATGCTCACCCGCAGGGCATTCGGCAAGCCGTTTCGCCTTTGCGCGCGCAGCAAGATGCCGCGCTCCAAGAGCGCCTGCTGCAAATCTTCCCCCGGCAGATGGGTTTCGAACAAGATAAAATTCGCGGCCGGCTTCCAATAGCGGATGTCCAGCCGGTCCAACCCGGCGCAGACCCATTTTGCCTCCGCCCGCAGATAGTTCACGACCTCGCGCACGTGGTCTTGATCGCCGCAGGCCGCGATGCCAGCAGCCAGCGCCAGCTTGTTCTGGTGAAAACCACGCTGCAAGCCCGCGATGTAGTTGGCGATATCGGGCTTAGCAATGCCGTAGCCGAGGCGCAGCCCAGCAAGACCGTAGGCTTTGGAAAAGCTGTGAACGACCACGATATTCTTGCCTTCGCGTACATAGCGAAGCGAATCGGGGTAGGCGGGGTCCTGCACAAAATGATGATAGACCTCGTCCGCGACAACCAAGACTTGATCGGGAATGCCGCCCATCAGCGCCTTCATCGCAGCCGCGGGCATCACGGTTCCCGTCGGATTGTTGGGGTTGCAGAGCATGATGAGCCGCGTTTTTTCGTTGATCGCTGCCAGCACGGCGTCGACGCGGTACTCGAATGAATCGGGAATCAGCGGCACATCGACGACACTCGCGCCCAAGGGCGCCGAGATTTTCTTATAAGCGCCGGTGAATGTCGGCGAAGACAGAATCAATTCGTCGCCCGGCCTCAAGAATCCGCGCGCGATCAGTTCAAGCGACTCGAAACCGCTGCAGCCGGTGTAGATATGTTCCGCCGTCAAACCGCGCCCCAGCACCTTAAGGAGCGCTTGCCGCAGCTCAATGTCCGAGTAATCCGGGTAATAGGAAAGCGTTGGGGCGACCGCGTTGATGGCTTCGATCACTTTTGCAGAGGGACCCAGCGGATTCTCGTTGTTCGCCAGATGGTAAACCTTGCTGATGCCGTGCTTTTCTTGCAGCTCTTCCAGCGAGTCGCGGGCGCCTGCGCGGACGAAAGGCTGGATATGCGGATTATATGCGAGTTGGCTCATTTGGCGCTTTCTTGCTTGGCTGATTCAAGGATAGTTTGCGAGTTGCGAATGCCTGTGAACGCAGCTGACAAACGGCTGCTTTTGCGCTGCAAGCGCAGGTCTGCTCATCGCTTGTTTTCCAATAGCATTGACGAGCCGCCTTTGGCGCGGAAGCCGAAGCGCGCGTAAAAGCCGCTCATGTCCGCCGCGCAATCCAGCATGACCTGCTCTACATGTTGCAGCCTTTTGAGCAGCTTGTCCAGCATCGTCGAGGCGATGCCCTGTCCCCGGAAGGCGCTGTCGACGACCACGTCGTCAATCAAAGCGCGATATAGGTCGTCCGTGATGACGCGGGAAAAGGCGATCAAGCGGTCTTCGTTCCAGACGCCCAGGGTGATTTGGCTGCGGTCGAGCATGCGCTGAATATCCAAGGGGGAACGCGTATCCGCCCAATCGGTTTGCCCCAAGAGCGCGCGCAGCGCTTCGGGATTGATCGGCTCCGTGAACGAATAGATGTAGGGTTTGCTCATGGCGCTGCATGCTCCGGTCGCGGCTTGATGAGAATAGCATTATGATAACGCGCTGTTTGCTGGGCGAAAGCGAACTTGTGCATCTTGCATAGGGTTCCACGAACGTCGCTGTGAGGCATAGGAGGCGCGTATCGGGTTTTTCGATAAGGCAAGCCAGTGATAAAATGAATATGTTCCCCGGCAACTGACAGGAGTGTTGGGCTTGGCGCGCTGGAATTCTTTCATTCAGTTTTTATGCGAGATCTATCAACTGCCCAGCGATCTTCGCCAAGCCGCTGCCGACGAGCTGCTGTCGACGCGTAGGGAATGGCCCTGGGTCGAGCGCGACCGCGCCACCTTCGTTTATGATTCGGTGACCGCGCACCGCGTCTCGGTCAACCTCGATATTGTGAATCGGGACCCGCCTTTTGAAAATCTGGTGCGCTTGGAAGACACCTCGCTATGGTATTTCCAGCGCTACTTCGACCGCGATGCTCTGGTCGATTATATGTACGCGATTGACGATCCGGGCACGCCGCTGGCGCAAGAAGTGAACTTGATGGATCGGGTGGATCGCTTTTGGCAAGCCGACCCGTTGAATGCCCTAAGCGTACAGACGACGCAAGTCAGCACCTCCGTTTTGCAGATGCCGCGGGCGCGCCCCGTCCCCAGCTGGCGCGCGATGGCTGCGGTGCCGCGCGGGAATGTCTATCGCCATCGCTTCAGCTCGACCAATTTGGACTTCAACGAGCGCGATCTGTGGGTATATACGCCGCCCGGTTACAACCACAGTTCGAGCCAAGTTTACCCTTTGCTGATATTGATGGATGGCCAATGGGCGCTGAACATCCTCGAGGCGCCCTATATCGCCGACGCGCTGCTCAAGCATGGGCGCATGGAAGCGGTGATAATTGCCATGCTCGCTGCTGGCGGGGGTTCGCAGCGCGTGACGGAATACATTGGAAACGACCATCACTACGCCATGGTGGTCGCGGAGTTGCTGCCCTTTTTGCAGACCGAGTACCGCATCGAGCCGGTCAATTTAGGTTTGGGCGGCGTCGGCGAAGGCGCCGTGGCGGCCGCTCACGCCGCGCTAAAGAACCCGGCTATATTCGCCCACTTGATTATGATTTCCCCGCCATTGGGGGGAAAGCCCGCTCTGCAAAAGCTGCGGGAATATGCTGAACGCTTCCGCGATTCTCCGCTCTTGCCTCGGCGGATCTTCCAATCTGTCGGCCGCTACGAGCAAGACCTGCGCTTCTATCAGCCGGCTTTGGCGCTGCGCGGGATTCTGGAACGGCGGATGGGGCAGGACCCCGAGCTGGAATATAGGTTCGTCGAGTTGGGCAGCGGCCACAGCCTGGTCGCTTTCAAGAGCGTCTTGCCGGAAGCGCTGGCGCATGTCTTCCCAGCCCAGGCGAGCAAAATCACCTGAGCCAGCCGCCCTTGCATCGGCAAGCGGCTTGAAAAAAACGAGAGAATCAACCGCATGGGAAGCCTGTACGTCGTGCCAACGCCTATCGGCAACCTCGAAGACATCACCTTGCGCGCCTTGCGCATCCTGCGCGAGGCATCCTTGATCGCCGCGGAAGATACGCGCACATCGCGTGTGCTGACAGGGCATTTTGACATCACAACGCCCATGACGAGCTATCACGAACACAACAAGCTGTCCAAGCTGGATCAGATTCTGTCCGCGCTGGCGACCGCTGATGTAGCCCTGATATCGGATGCCGGCACGCCGGGGATATCCGACCCGGGCGCGGAACTGATTCGAGAGGCTATCGCGCGGGGTTATGACGTGGTTCCCTTGCCCGGCGCCAGCGCCGTCACCGCCGCTTTAGTTGGCTCGGGCTTGGCGATGGACCGCTTCTTGTTTCTTGGATTTCTGCCGCGCAAATCCTCCGCGCTGAAGACGCTGCTAGAGCAACTCTCGGACGAGACCGCGACGGTCATCGCCTATGAGAGTCCCTACCGCTTGACCGACTCTTTGCGCGCCATCGCAGAGGTTTTGGGCGGCGGGAGAGAAGTTTGCGTCGCGCGCGAAATCAGCAAGAAATTCGAGCAGTTTTATCGCGGCTCCGCGCAGGCTGCGCATGATTATTTTTTGCGAGAGAACCCGCGCGGGGAAGTCACTTTGCTGATTGCCGGCGCGCCGCCCTCAAAGAGCCATTGGACTGCTGAGCAGGTCAGCGTGGCCCTGCAGGCGCGCATAAGCGCGGGGGAAAGCCTGCCAGCGGTGGCGAAGGCGATTGCCAAAGACGCCGGCTGGTCCAAGCGGGATGTCTATCAGCTGGGCATCAAGCCGGGTTGACCGCCGCGCTTCTCATTTGATTCCGCCCCTCATCCTTATTCGCTGATGCCCTGGACCACGCTTGCCGCGTCTACTTCTATGCCGTTTTCTCCGAGCTTGTCCCGTAGCTCCTGCCATTGGTCCGCGCGGATGACGCAGCACATCGGACCGAGGCGCGCGCCTAAGTGCCGTCGAAAAGCCGGCATGGCGAAGATCTTGTCCAATACCTCTTCATTGTCGCTGCGCAAAACGATATGCGATTCAAAACTTACAGTGGTCTTGGCGCCATCCTGCCAGTTGCGCAAAAGTCGGATGATCGGGATGGGAAGCGGCTTATCGTCCAACTGTCGCAGCAAGAAAGCCTGAATGTGCTGCGCCTTGATGCCTTGGGCGGCAGCGCGCTGAATACTGTCCGCGTCAAGCCGGTAGATATACGGATCCCCCGCCTGTTGCCAGCGGGCGAAGCGCGCCAGTTGAAAGCGCTCGAAACGATTGACGCGGCGCGACGCCAGCAAGGCGCCGTCATTAAGTATCTCTATCAGGTGGGGCTGTTCTGGCGGCTGGGGCCAATCCTGCATTTCCAGGAAGGCGCGTCCGAAGGCGGTCAAACGCAAGGTATCTTCGCCGATATCGACCAAACCCAACCAATACATCGGACCCGTCACATAGAATTCTATCAATGAGCCTTCCACGGCGTCCCAACTTTCAAACCCGTTGAGGAACTCGCCAGCCGCGTTGCGAATGTACCAACTGTCATAATCGCCATCCGGTCGTTGAAAATCCGGCTCGATGTCCTTGACAATAGCGATCAAGTCGTTGAGCGACACCCAGCCTTGTTCGGGCAGCAGTTCCGCGAAGAGGCTCATAACAGCCTCGCGCGCCGCGGCCGCGTCATAGGACCAGCCGGAGTCATCGGGAAAAAGTCCGGGAATATGCCACAGATCGCGGTAGGTCTGGCTCTCCTGCCAAGCCTGCGCCAGCAGCCGGATTTGCTCCGCGCGCGTGGCGGATAGAAAACCGCGGGCGTCGCTGCGGCGCGGGAAGGCTCTGCCGTCCTGTGACGTGATGAGCGCCGCGCTGATGCCCAGCCCCAACAAGAAATTCAGCCGGGTTGCGCTGTCATGCAAGAGATGCGGGATCAGCGCGCTTACAGCTTGTTCGGAAAATCCGTCATCCGCCATTTCAACCGTATTGGCTTGGATGAAGGCTAATAAGGTGGTCAGGTCGTCAATGATCGAAGTATCGGCGGCGTTTTTATCTTGTACGTCGTCAATTGTGGGCAGCGCCGGCAGGTCAAGCGAAGGTGAATCTTCGACCTCGATATGTTCGTAACTTGTTTTGTGCAGAGGCAGCGCCTCCGCCAGATCCGGCGGAATGTAATAGAAGCCGATGAGACGATCTTCGACTTTGTCGTAGCCTTCGCCGATGAAGCCCCGATAATACAGCGTTTCGGCGATGCTATGACCTTGCAGATGGGGCTGTTCCTTTTCGATCTGCGCGCGACCTAATTTGCGAATTTTGCCATAAAAGCGCTCGAACTGCCCGGTTTTCATGCGTCGCCGCGCGCTGCTGACGAGCAGTTGCAGGGCGCTGCGTGCGCTGTCGTCGAGCTTGTCCCAAGCCGCTTCCGCCGCTTGTGGATCGAGCATGGCGCGCTGCAATTCTGGGATTATCGCGTCAGCGACCAGGCTCTTGCTGGCGATTCCCCAGGTTTCCGCCAGAGCGGGCAGCATGCCGGGGTCGTAGTCATTCAGGGTCGCGAGCAGGTCTCTCATGTCTGCGCTTTGCCTTCGCCCACGAGCGCGGCGTAGATGTCGAAGTGATAGGCGATTTTCTTGTGATCGAGAATGCTGAAGATGATGCGTGTGGGAGCCCGGCAGGTGGGACAATAAAAATCGACGACGCTCTGTTCCGCTGTAGGCAGGTCGGGCGTGAAATCGTCGAAAATGCGCCGCAGTTGGCGGGGCAATGGCGAGCGCCCATCGGCGCGGAAGAAACTGCGCCAGCGAAAGCGGATGCGATGCCGGCAGCGCGGGCAAGTATAGACGCAGGCGCCAGCCACGCGGTTGCGGAAGCCCTCTCCATCCAGCAGCCCTCGCATGACCGCTTGCGGTTCGTAATGGTCAATAACGACGCTTTTTGCCATCTCCGCCGGCGCTCCATTTCCGCTTAATGATAGCATATTTGGCGAATTCGCTTGTAAATGCTCTGGATAATTCAGTTGAAGTGTCGCGCGCTTCGGTGTAAGCTGATTGCTCTCGGAGGTGAGATATATGCAAATCAATTATCAAGAGCGTCTCGACAACTTGCTGGAACAGAGCGGCGCCCACACGGTGGCGATGGTCCCGGGCGAAAATATGGTCTATTTCACTGGCTTGCACTTTCATCTGTCGGAACGCCCGATCCTAGCGCTGTATAACCGGCTTGGCTTGTCGCTAATCATTCCCGAATTGGAGGTCGCCAAGCTGGAAGCGCGGCCCGACCTGGAGGCGCGCCGCTTCATGTGGAGGGACCGCGACGGTTATGATGAGGCTTTTCGCGAATCGGTCGAAGTTTTGGCGCTCGCGGACAATTCAATCGCCCTGGATGGGCAGACACTGCGCCTGTTTGAATGGCTGGCATTGAGCCGGGCGGGACTTTCTCAAGATCAAGTGATTGACGGCGGCGACCTGTTTTTGAACTTGCGGGCCCGCAAGGCGCCGGCTGAAATCGCTAAGCTGCGCAAAGCCATCGAAATCAGCGAGGGGGCTTTGGAAGCGACAATGAATTGGGCGCATCCCGGGCTGACCGAGCGGCAAATCGCCGACAGATTGTCAGCCGAAATGCTGCAGCGCGGGGCGCAAGGCGTGCCGTTCTTGCTGGTATTAACTGGCGAAAAGAGCGGCTTGCCACACGGCGATACCGGCGACCGAGTTTGGGGCGAAGATGAATTCCTGCTCATTGACTTCGGCGCGCGCTTCGAGGATTATTCCGCCGATATCACGCGCACCTTTTGCGCCGGGCAGCCGACCGAGCGGATGCGCGCCATGTACGAGGCAGTCTACGACGCCAATAAAGCCGCGCGCGAATTCGCGCGCCCGGGAGTCACTTGCGAAGCGGTGGATCGCGTCGCCCGCGATGTGATTGAAGCTGCGGGATTGGGCGAGTTTTTCATCCATCGTTTGGGGCATGGCTTGGGGCTCAGCGTGCACGAATTGCCCAATATCGTGGCGGGCAATCAACAAGAATTGCTGCCGGGCATGGTCTTCACCATCGAACCCGGCGTCTATATTCCCGGACTCGGCGGCCTGCGAATTGAAGATAATGTCCTGGTCACTGAAGCTGGTCTGGACGTGCTGACGTCATACCCGCGCGAACTCTAGCTCTAGTCCATCTTCTGCTGATTCTGCGGAGCATGGCGCTTGTGTAAGACGGCGTTCAGTTTGCCATAACAGAGTGGGCGGGGACCTCAAGCGCGCATGACCCCGCAAACGGGCGCCTGCCAGGGCAAGCCGCGGTGCCGGGCGCGCATCGCGTCCAGGGCGGCTTTTGCCTCGGGCGGGAATGGCGCGCCGCGGCGTTGTGTCATGTCGATGTTCATCATGACCACTTCCACTGTCGCCGCCAATTGCTCGCGCGTATCGTTGATCAGAAAGCACATGATGTAGCAGCGCTTCGGCGATACGTCAATCAAGCGCGCATGCACGCTGATCTGGTCCCCGGTCACTATTTCGGCGTAATATCGGATGTGCTGTTCCAGGGCGAAATTACCGAATTGATCAGCCGCGGCATATAGCTCGCCCAAGCCAACTCGGCGCAGGAGCTCGCTCAGCCCCTGTTCAGCCACGTGAAGGTAGAATTGCACATTCATGTGCGAATTCTCATCCATGAAGGCGGCGGGAATGCGCTGCCGGCTCATTCTTTCCAGTTGACGAACGTCGGCAAGCGATACTTGTGTTTTTGGCATGGGTAATTTGTCCCTTATCGGCGCGCGCATCCGCCGCCATTATAGCGGCAAATGACGAATCAGAGGGAGCAATTTTCTGGGGCTGTCGCAGCTGTATGCTATAGTCGCTTCCCGTCAGCTAACTCCCGCAAGCGCGCGGAACTTGGGAAATGAAACAAATAAGCAGCGAAAACATTGACGCGCTCGCGCCATTAGGCTCGGTCGCCTTCGGCTGGATTTCGCAAGTTTTGTGGTCGTCTTCGGGGAACATGCTGGCGGTCTGCGGCGGCGCCGGCATCGCGGTTTACGCTGATGCCTTCGGCGGTCAGCCCAAGTTTCGGCTGGCAGGGCAGAGCGCGCCGGTTAAGGGAATCGCCTTCGATCCTGCGGGCGCTGGGCTGGCGTCGGTCGGCGCTGACACCGCGCTACGGCTATGGACATTTCATGAGAAGGAGCTGCTCGAGCGCCGCAGCGCCTATGGGCACGAGGGTTTGGTCGCCGACGTGGCTTGCAGCCCCGATGGTTCGCTGATCGCGACCGCCGGCGCGGATCATACGATTCGCCTGTGGCATGCAGCCACCTTGAAAACTGAAACTACGCTCAATGTGCTTACTGGACATACCGATGAAGTGACATCCCTGTGCTTTGATGCGAGCGGCTCGGCGCTATTTTCCGCGAGCCGTGACGGCAGCGTTCGCGCCTGGAATCTGGCGGGAAAGAACGAGAGCGTCATACTGGGCGTACATGAAGACTGGGTGCGGGAGATTGCCCTGGACACGGCTGGAAGCAAGCTGGCTTCGGCTTGCAAAGACGGCTCTATCCGCATCTGGAACTTGCGGGGCTGCGCTCAAGCCCAGATTTTGCCCGGGCATCCCGGTGGCGCGGATACCCTGGCTTTTTCTCGCGATGGCTCGCTTTTGGCGAGCGGCGGACGGGATAATATGTTGCGATTCTGGGATCTGGCTGCCGGGCGCCTGCGGCGGAGCGTAAGCGCCCACAGCCGCCCCGTCTTGAGCATCGCGCGCAATCCCGCCGGCACGATGTTCGTCTCCGGCGGGGGCGACAACCGGGCGCTGCTCTGGGGGATGCGCTGACGCTGTCCGACCGCTCCGCTTTTGCTATCGTTTTCTGGCAATATCGAGACGCAAACGTTAGAATGAACGCTATCTCCATTCAGTGAAATGAAGGCAAATGCGAATGAGTACAAGCAAGACGAGCTTGCGGCAAGTACGAGAACGCCATATCGGCGCGATGCGCTTGACAGACGAAGTATTGAGCCACATAACGCGGGACCTGAGCGAAGAACAAGCGCGGGAAGCGCGCGATGGACCGGATGGCTGGTCCATTATCGAAATCCTCTGTCATTTGCGTGATTTCGACGCGATCTTTCGCAGCCGCGCCAAGATGATGCTGAACGAGCATCGCCCGAGCTTGCCCGCCTATGACCACGAAGCCATGGCTGTTGAAGGGGCATATCAGCAAGAGCGGCTCGCGAGCGTCTGTGAGCAGCTCAAAGCGTCGCGGCGCGAGACGCTCGCCTTCTTCGCGTCTCTGACGCCGGAACAGTGGGAGCGCGCTGGCCTGCATCCGGAACGCGACAGCTTCACAATGACCGATGCCGTGATGCAGGTTGGCTTGCACGATTTGGATCATCTGGAACAGATTACGCGCGTTCTGGCGCAGTAGGCTTGAAGCAAAGTCTAGCGATTAGCCAGCGATCAGGAGATTTTAGATGCGGGCATTGATCGAAAGAATTCGCTCGGAGGGTCAAAACCTCGGTGGCGGCATCCTCAAAGTGGACAGCATCATCAACCATCAGCTCGATCCGCAACTGGTTGTGGAGATGGGCAGGTGCTTTGCCCAGCGCTTTTCCCATGTCAAGATTGACCGCATCTTGACCGCCGAGATTTCCGGCATCGCGCCGGCGCTCATGACCGGTATCGAATTGAATGTGCCAGTGGTCTACGCGCGCAAGAAAAAGCCCATAACCATGGCTGGTCCCGTATTCCTGGAAACAGCGCCCAGCCATACCAAGGGCGGCGAAACCCTGTTACTGGTAGCGGCGGAATTCCTGCATGCCGGGGAAAACGTCTTAATCATCGACGATTTCCTGGCGACGGGGCAGACCCTGCTGGCTTTGGCGCGCATAGTCGCCAGCGCAAAAGCCAATCTGGTTGGCGCGGGTGTTGTCGTCGAAAAGACCTTTGAAGGCGGGCGCGAGCGAATGTTGGAAAAGTACGGCGTGCCGATTCAGGCTTTGGCCACCATCACCAGTATGGAAGGCGGGACAATCACGGTTCGTGAGAACTAAGCGCCGCGCGCATCGGGCGCTTAGAGCGTGACAGCTTGTCCGCTACGGGCGGATTCTTGCGCGGCCAGCGTGAAGCGCAATACATCGCGGCCCTCCTCCCCCGTCAGCTTGGGCGCTTCGCCAGCGAAATAGGCGTCGATAAAATGGCGCGTCGAGTTGATGAAGCTCTGTTCCCAGCCGACTGGCATATCCGAAAAGGTCCGCGTCTGCCGGTCCTTGTACATGATCACCGGCGGCAGATCCATCATTTTGCCGTGCCCCCGCGTCACCCAGATGACGCCTTTTGTACCGGTCAATTCCACCCGGTCGTCTTGCGCGTATTGTCGCGTATCCAAGACCAATTCGGGAGAATAGACCGCTTCCAGCGAGCCGTAGCGGTTGTTGGAAAACTTCCAGGAGACGATGGCGGGCGCGTCCAGAACCATGCCGGGGGCGACTTCCGTACTGCCGATCCAGGCATGCACCTGCTCAGCCATGCCCATAAAATGCCAAGCCAGCGCAAACTTGTGATGACCGTCGTCAAATACCAGCGGACCGCCGCCGCATTCCTCCGGATCATAGCGCCACGCCAAGGCCGCCTTTGGCACGTCCCACTCTGTCGGGCTGATGCCGGAATTGCTCTTGACGCGAATCGTTAGCAAGTCGCCGATCTCGCCATTGTCTACGAGCGCTTTGGCGCGTTGTACGGGCGGATAGAAGATGAAGTTTTCGTAAACCTTGAACAACGCACCGGCTTGCCGCGTCGCGTCGATCATGGCGCTGGCTTGCGCGACCGTCAATGCCATCGGCTTTTGCACCGACACGTGCTTGCGGGCTGCGGCCGCGTCCAGGGTTGCCTGATAGTGCAGGTGATGCGGCAGGAGGATCTCCACCAGGTCAATGTCATCAAGCGCCAGGAGCTCGCCATAATCACTGAAAATGCGCGCGTCCGGCAGCCCCCAGGCGCGTCCGCGCGTCTGCGCCAGCTCGATGCTGCGATCGCAAACCGCCGCGATTTCCGCCCGCGGGTCGTCCAGGTAGGCGAGGGCGTGCAAATCCGATATTCTTCCCGTTCCGATGAATCCTACGCGAAGTTTGTCCATCGCCAGCCTCACATTGGCAGGTCATTAGGGCGATTGTACCATTTATTATTCGCCATAGAGTCATAGAAGTAAAACCAAGTAAGTCGCGCAAAAAAGTGAGCCTTGTAGGGGCGACCAATCTGACTCTGTTGAAATTCTACCCCATCCCCCGGCCCCTTCCCCGAAGCATCAGGGAAGGGGAGTCTTATGACCTGTATTGAGCCCTTAAGCCCCTCCCTCTTTATGGGAAGCATCCCCCGAAAACGGGGGACCGAGGGGGCATAGGGCCTTGGGGTGGGGGTAAATCAAGTTTTTCAACAGAGTCAATCTGGTCGCCCGACGTTGCTGCGTCGTTGGTTTCGGGCGACATGGTATGTCGCCCCTACATTGCCTCCTTTTTGCCACAAAAGGAGTTAAATCTCGGTGTTCTCGATGTCCTCGGTGGTTAAAATAATCTGGTGCGATTGCTCTGCTCCATGCCCTGGCGGCGCCGAGCTTAGCCCGCTTGCGTCCGTACTTTGCCGCTGGCGCTTTTTTCGCTGCCGTCATTCAGATAGGCGAAGACCTCAGCCGTATATTCCGTATCCGCCCGCAGGCCGGCGATGGTCTGCGCCGTCTCGCCATAGTCGAAGGTGAATACCTCGAAGATCTCGTCGTTGTGAAACACCAATGTATAGACCGGGGAACCCTTTAAGCCCGACCAATTCACGGTAACGCTGTCCTGCCCGACGGCGCCAAAGGAAATATCGAAACTCTGGGCTGGCAGCTGTGGCACGGGCGTGTTGGTCGGCGGTACAGGCGTCGGCGGGACTGGCGTCGGCGGGACTGGCGTCGGCGGTACAGGTGTCGGCGGTACAGGCGTCGGTGGTACAGGTGTCGGCGGTACAGGCGTCGGCGGCACAGGTGTCGGTGGTACAGGCGTCGGCGGCACAGGCGTCGGCGGTACAGGTGTTGGCGGTACAGGCGTCGGTGGTACAGCTGTGTTGGTCGGTGGCGGCGGATTCAGCGCCTTGAGCGCCTCCACCACTGGGTCCCAGCGGGGCCAGCCGCGGTCGGCGTAGCCCTGCGCCTCGCTGGCTGTCATGGGATCGGCATGGCTGCCATGTCCCAGCGCCGCCAAAGCCCGCGTCCAGCGCTCGACATGCTCGTGACCGTTGTGCGTCTCGGCTTCGTAGGTCAGCATATCTTGAATCAAGCTGGCATAGGGTCCGCTTGGCTGTTGCTGTGTCGGCGGCGGGACAGGCGTGTTGGTTGGCGGCGGCGGTGGCAGTGGCGTGTTGGTCGGCGGTGGCTGTTGCTGGTCTTGCTGTTGCTGCTGATCTTGCTGTTGCTGCTGATCTTGCTGCTGCTGCTGATCTTGCTGTTGCTGCTGATCTTGCTGTTGCTGCTGATCTTGCTGTTGCTGCTGGTCTTGCTGTTGCTGGCCCCGCAACCCTTCAGGCTGATCATTCAGGGTGGCTGGCGTGGTCACGCTCTGCTCGATCTGGACGCTGCGCCCGTCCGTCAAGTGGGCGGTGAGGCTGACGTCGTAAGTTGTACCCGGGCTCAAGCCGCTGAAGGTCTGCGAAGTCGTGCCGGCCGGCAGGAATCGGGCATCGGCAGTGTCGCCGCCGATGATTACCAGCAGGTAATCATCCACGCCGACCACATCATTCCAGCTTACGGTTATGCTGGTGGGGCTTGTATCAATGCCCAGGCTCAAGCTGGGCAGGGCTGGGGGCACTGTCGCTGTTGGCGTCGCCGGCGGCGAATCCCCGGTGCGGTAGTCTCCGCCCTCCGCCAGGGTGCGCACGTTGAATTGACTTTCCGCGATGACAGTGTGGCTGTTCGAGGTGGCATGTTGCTGATAGGCGCGGATGAAAAACTCAAAATTGGTATTGCTTGCCAGATTGCAGAAGAAGTAATCCGTGTCCGGCTGGGCGGGCAAGGTCTGGTCGGGAAGGTGATGATCTTGTAGAAGACCGCTGTCGCTCTCGGTGCGGCGGAGCGGGACGGGGGTTGGCCTGTTGCTGTCTCTTCCTGTTCTGTCTCTCTGGCAGCTTGCCAAGTCAAGGTCAGCATTTTTGGGGAAGGGGCTCGTGATGCGGTAGGAATCGGCGCCAGTCACCGCACTGAAGCTGAGGACAATCTCGTGGTCGCCCTTGCCCACGACCTCGTAAGGCACTTCCGGTTTCTTCGGCAGGCCCAGCGTGCCTACGTTGAAGGTCACGAACGGGCGGTTGAGAAGCGTAGATGCCAATTCGGTGCTTGTGATGCTAATATCACTGCGGAAGGAGTTGGGCATCGGACCGCTGTATGCCGCAACTATGACTATGTAGTTCATGTTGGCGTGAAAATGATTGGCTGGCGCCAGGTAGCTGGAGTTCGGCGCAACGGGGGCAGGTCGGCAGTTAAGTCCAGAACGACAATCACGCGCGAAATCCGTCGGCAGCCGCGGGGCATGCAGATATATGTTGTGAGGGTTGGGCAGATCAGCATCTGAGTCGTTGACGAAGCTGATGTTTAAGAAATCGGTGTTGCTGGGCACATTGCTGAAACCGAGCCTGACGCCGGCGCTAGTGACGGTGGCGGATACGCTGAAAGCCTGGGCATCTATTGGCAAGCCCGGCGCGAGGCTGATCAAAGCCAGCAGCCCCAGGCAGAAGAGGAGCCAGCGCTTGGAAATCGGAAAGTAATTTCTGCGGACGGAGAAAGAATTAGCGGACATTAGTTTGCTCCTTTAAGTTAATTTGCGCTTTTCTGGCGCATTATTTGGTCTGAGTGTCAGGCAAAGCAAAGACGCGCCCTCGCCGCTGCGGGGCGCTTTAGCGAATGCTTGGAGTAAAGATGGCTTGTCTTGCGCGAATGGCTGCGCGGACTGGGGACAAAACTCCCCGTCCCCTGACTAGAACATATTTTCTGGGGGGGGGGGGGGGGTAATATTGCGTTATATTACTGAGCATCAAGTTCTTCCTCAATCGCTGACTCCGGGTTTCCCGCCAGCTGATGGTACTGCCGCGATTCAATGCGCTCGACCTGGCGCACGATGTAGTCGCTCTTTTCGCCGATGGAAAGCAGCCTGGCTTCGTTAGCGCTGGCTTGCTGGCGCGCCCGTTCCATTTTGTTTTCGATCCGGCCGAAGCGGCCATCAACCTGCTCGAAGCGGCCATCGACTTGCTCAAAGCGCTTGTCCATCGCGATCAGTTTGTTCTCGTTGGCGATGACTTGCTCATGCACCCGTTCCAATTTGCTCTCGACCCGGCCGAAGCGCTTATCGACCTGCTCGAGGCGCTTGTCAACCTGCTCGAAACGCTTGTCAACCTGCTCGAAACGCTTGTCCATCGCAATCAGCCTGCTCTCGTTGGCGATGGCTTGCTGGTGGGCTTTGTTGGCTGTTTCTTCGACGCGGACGATATCGGCTCTCAAACTCCCTTCGAGGCGGATGTTGTCGGCTTTCACATTCTCTTCCAGCCGCAGCATGTCCGCTTTCATCCGCTCTTCAAGGCGCAGCATGTCCCCTTTTGTGTCGGCTTTCAACTGGGTGAGATCATCTTTGGTCGCGGCATTGCCGATTTTCCTGCCCAGCCACCAAACCGCGCTCAAGATAGACAGGATGGATACGATTAGGCTGATGGTGAACTGATCGGGTTGCATACCCGGCCTCGCAATGGCTTGATATGTAGAAGTGTAAACTCTTTTCGCCGCTTTGTCAAATGCGGCCGCGCGGCAATCCAGAGCAGTCGCATCCGATAATTTTACCACCAAGCACACCAAGATTTATCCATTGATCTGCAAAAAAAGGAGACATTGTAGGGGCGTTTGCCCTGTCTGATAATTGCGCTTCCGTTGTCATAGCTTGGGGGTAGGTGATACAATGAAGTGGGAAGCGTCTCTATTTGGATATTGTTGATGGAGCTTTCCCAAGCGAGGACCGTCATGGCGCTGCAAACTGATACGCACTCGATGAAATTGCTGGATCTCCCGTTGATGCTGCGTCTCAAGCAAAAGGCCGTCGTTTTGCATAGCGAGCTGGGTTTGACCGAGGACGCGCGCGGGAGAAACAGCGCCTTGCTCTCCAGCATCGTTTTTCCGCGCGGCTTGCACACGCTCTTGGCTCATGTTGACGACAAGGATGTTGTTGGGCAGTTTCGCTATCGCCCGGGCGAATCCAATGCCCATATTGTGTACTTGGCGCCAACATTAGACGAGAACGAGGACGACAGCGCCTGGCTGCACATGCTCGACGCCATGGCGGAAGAAGCGGGCAAAAACGGCGCGCACAACCTCGTGGGCGAGGTCGAACTGAGCCACCGGCTTTTTGAGACGATGCGCCGAGCGGGTTACGCGGTGTATAGCCGGCAAGTGATCTGGCGGCATGAGCCCATTGTCGCGGAGCTCGCCTGCGCCGATGTGGAAATCACGCCGGAATCCGAGCAGGATCAGATAGGCATAGCCGCGCTCCTGGGCTGTACGATACCGCGCATCATGCAGGCAGTCATGGGTCCCTCGGCCGATATGGCAGGATTGGTCTATCGCAAAGATGGACCAGTGGAAGCCTACGTCGCCTATTCCGAAGGCAAACACGGTGTTTATCTTTTGCCCTTTTTGCATCCGGAAGTATTGAGCGAGGCGCCGGCTGTCATCGCCGCCGCGCTGTTGAAAATCGAACGTTGCCGCAAGCTGCCGGTCTACATCAGCGTCCGCGGCTATCAAGGCTGGCTGGAAAACGCCATGCTGGACCTGGGCTTCAAGCCTTGGTTGGAGCAAGCGGTGATGGTCA
Organism: Phototrophicaceae bacterium; assembly: GCA_965232245.1. Taxonomy (GTDB): domain Bacteria; phylum Chloroflexota; class Anaerolineae; order Aggregatilineales; family Phototrophicaceae; genus UBA6055. The sequence continues at coordinate 1,189,998 of CBDDPG010000002.1, forward strand.
AGCACTTGACCGCCGGCGTCCGACAGACCTCGTTCGCGCAAGTGAATTTGAGCGCGAGCGGCCGGCGGAAACCAGCCGCTACCTTGCAAATGGAATATCTCAACGATAATCTCGCCCTGCGAGAGTGAAAGCAGGTTCGGTCGCGCCGCCTAGCGAGTTGTGTTGATTCAAGCGAATCCCGCCATAGCAAAAGGACAAGCTCTGATTAGATGGACAAACGAATAACGGACGATTTTGATGTACTCAGAAAGGTCTTGCCGCCGCGCATCCGAGACGCGGTTGATGAAGTCGGCAACACCAGTCAACTGCTAGAGATCGTCCTGGATCTGGGAAGGACCCCGGCCGCTCGATATATTGACAGCGAGTACGCGCTTTCCGACCGAGAGGTGACGGAGGAAGATCTGCGGCAGCTGCTCGATGAACTGGGCGATTTTGACGACGACAATCGCGCCGGTATCGAGCGCTCTCTGCATCGCATTTCGGCGATTCGCAATCGCCGCGGCAAGATCGTCGGTTTGACCGTCCGCATTGGTCGGGCGGTATACGGCACCATCGACATCATCGCCGACTTGATCGAAACGGGGCAGAGCGTCTTGATCGTCGGACCGCCCGGCGTCGGCAAGACAACATTGCTGCGGGAAGCGGCCCGAGTGCGGGCGACGCGCAAGCGCGTGGTCATCGTTGATACCTCGAATGAAATCGGCGGCGATGGCGATATCCCGCACGAGGCGGTCGGCAAGGCGCGCCGCATGCAAGTGTCGCAGCCCGATCGTCAGCATGAAGTGATGATCGAGGCAGTGGAAAACCACAATCCCGAAGTGATTGTGATTGACGAAATCGGCCGCGAATTGGAAGCGCAGGCGGCGCGCACCATCGCGGAACGCGGCGTGCAGCTCATCGGCACCGCCCACGGCAATTCCCTGGAAAACTTGATGCTGAACCCGACCCTGTCCGATCTCATCGGCGGCATCGAATCCGTCACGCTTTCCGATGACGAAGCGCGCCGGCGCGGGACGCAAAAGGTCGTGCTAGAGCGGCGCACCGCCCCAACTTTCGATATCATGATCGAGATTCAAGCCCGCGATCGTTTGGTCGTGCACGCGGACGTGGCCACGGCTGTGGACGCGATTCTGCGCAGCCGTCCCCAGCCGGCAGAGTTGCGAGAGCGCGATAGCGCGGGACTTATTCAGGTGAATGTATATATCCCGGAAGCCGATTCGCGCTCATCCCCGGCTCGTCTGGGCGTCCAGCTGCCGGGGAACAGGCGCGACATGAACGCGCATCACGTGCGTGGCACGCGCGAAAATGGTCTCACGCGCAACGAGATGAGAGACGACCAGGCTCAGATTGGTCCGCGCGATCTGAGCCCGGTGAGCGTGTATGCCTATGGCGTGGCGCGCAATCGGCTCGAGCAAGCCGCGCGTCGCCTGAACGTGCCGCTCGTTTTGACCGATGACTTTAGCGACGCGCAAGCCATTGTCACGCTGAAGACACATTATCGCCGCCGTCCGCGCCTGATCACCGATGGCGAAAAACGGGGCATGTCGATCTATGTTCTGCGCGCGAATACCGTGACGCAAATGGAAAACTTCCTGGTCGATCTGTTCCGGTTGAATGGCAGGAAAGATCTTGATCCCTTTGGCAAAGCCATGCAAGAAGCTGAACAAGCCATTAGGCGCATCCGGGCTGGGGAAGACTATATCAATCTCAAACCGCAAGCCTCCCAGGTGCGCAAGCGCCAGCATCAGTTGGCGCGCCAGGCGCGTATGCACTCAGCCAGCGTCGGCGATGAACCCCGCCGCTATGTCACCATCTTCCGCGATGCTTGAGTCTTTGCCGCCGCCGGGAGGGGAATCATGCCTGTTTGCTTGAAGCCCCCGCCGCCTATTCGCGCCGATAATAGCAATGCCTTCGCGCGCGACACCATCGCCGCGCGCATCCCGGCCATCCTGCAAGAAACGCTCGACCTCAATCCGGATTACCCGGCGTTTATCAAGGATCGCCTCGGTCGTTTGCGCGATGACATCGCCGCTGGAGCGGCCATCCCGCCGCTGGACGCCGAGGGGGCGAGCGACTATCAGCAGTGGCTGCTGGCGCTGCGCCAACAGCAAGCGATAATGGGCGCGCCGCTGACATGGCACAGCTGCGAGTGGTTTTTCGCCGAGACCTATGCCTATCGCTGCCTGGTTGAAGCGACGCGCTATTTCGAATCGCGCCGAGATCCCTTCGCGCCCAAGAAGCAAGCTGAACTGTCGAGCGAGTCGCTGTGGTCGCTGCTCGAAGGCGCTTTAGCGTCCGATGCCGCGGCGGAACGGCAGGTCGCGCAAGCGGTGGTACTGGATCTGTGGGCGAACCGCATCGACCTCAGTTACGCGGCCTCTTTAGAGCGGGGCACGGATATCGCGCCCGAAGACCTGCTGGTGGATGACAGCGCTGAATTGCTGAAATACCTGAATCTCTCGGCGACTGTCCCTGGGCAAATGCGCGCTGAAGGCGCCATTTACATTGTGGCGGACAACGCCGGCACGGAATTGGCTATGGACCTGGTCTTGGCGGATCGTCTGCTGCGCCACGCGGCTGACCGCGTCGTGCTTTACCTAAAAGCGCATCCAACATTCGTCAGCGACGCCACGCCCGAAGATGTCTGGATCATGCTGGGGCAGATGAATCGGCGCCAAGGCGCTAGCGCTCAACTGGCTGAACGACTGGTTGCCAATTGGAATACGGGGCGCTTGCGATTCCTGCCGCATCAGTTTTGGAACAGCAGCGTATTTCTGCGTGATATGCCAACCGCGCTCTACGACAAGCTCAACGCGGCGCGACTTGTGATAATCAAGGGCGACGCCAACTATCGACGCGCGGTCGGCGATTGTCTTTGGCAGGTAGAAACGCCATTCCAGGATGTCATGTCTTATCTCGACGCGCCGGTTTTGTGCCTGCGCACGCTCAAGAGCGATCCAATCGTCGGTCTGTCTTCTGCGACCGTCGCCGAGCGCTTAGACCGGGCTGATCCAAGCTGGCGGGTAAACGGCAAGCGCGGACTGATTCAGTTCAAGCCTCAGACGTCGAAGAGCCAATAGGTCGCCGTCAGCGGGAAATCACGCTCCAGCCAAGCCATGACTTTCTGGGGTTTCAAGCGATATTGAAGCGCGTCTTCATCGCCTAGGCTGGGGTCGAGATCGTATTTCTCGAGATAGCTTTGCTCAATCCTCGCCTGCAAGGTTTTGCCTGGCGTCGTTTCGCATAACCTGCCTTCGAAAATAAGGGTTTCATCGCCGCTTTCCAGGTGTATGACGACCCGGCTGTCCTGCGAGATGTTGCGCGCTTTGACCGAATTGCGATCGGTGGCGGTGAAGAACTGTCCTCCGACCCAGACGCCCCAGACGGGCGCCGCATGTGGCTGGCCATCCGGGCGCGCGCTGCACAGCCAATAGTTGCGGGCGGCGCGCATCTGGCGCTCGACCCAATCCCAAGTCAGCATCAACCCTGTCTCTTCGACCATGACGCCGTAGTGCGGCATATTCGGCCGGACGCGCCGCGCGTTCTTGGGCTGGATCATGACGATGCTGCGGTTGCCTATTGCCCCAGGCGCTATTTGCTCATGGGCATGATGACGTGGGTGAAGTCCTCGCGGTTTTCGGGGCGCAAGACGCCGGGATTCTCCGGTCCATTGCTCTGGAAGACCACGCGCTCTTCTTTGATGACGCGCAGCACTTCGATCAAATACTTGATGTTAAAGGAGATGTCAAGCGCTTCGCCTTCGGCGGAGGCGTCGAGCATGCCCTCGCTGTCGCCGCGTTCGGCGCTCTTGCCTACAATCAGCACCTCGGCTGGTTCGCCGGGGTTGGTGGCCGGCTTGACATGCAGGTTGGCGCTGTTGGCGTTGTCCCGGGCGAAGATCTCGGCGCGCTGGCAGACGGTCAGCAAGTCGCTTGTATACAGCGTTGTCGAGGTCGCGAAGGAGCGCGGAATAATCGAGGCGAAATCGGGGAAACGCCCCTCCAACAATTGTGAAGAAACCAGGATATTGGGCATAAAGACCGTGATGCTGTTGCGCTGCTTGGGCAGGGAAATCCCGATTTCCTGGTCGTCTTCGGCGATGCGCGCGACTTCGCTCATGGTTTTGGCTGGGATGACCAGATCTTGGCGTTCGGCGAAGCTTTCGGCTATCTCGGCTGTGCGCACCGCCAAGCGATAGCCGTCAGCCGCCGCCATCGTCAGCACATTGCCTTCAAGCTGCATGTAGACGCCCGTCAAGATGGGACGGTTCTGCTCGCGGGCGGCGGCAAAAGCCGTCTGCTGGATCATCTCGCGCAGGGTTTTGCCTTCCAGATTTAGATCCGCCTCTTCGTTGTGGTTAATCGGCGGGAATTCGTCGGCGTTGATGCCGCGGACATTGGAAGTCTGTATGCCGCAGCGCATGTGGACGGTGTCTGTGGCAGCGTCCAGGCGCAGGTCGACACGCTCCCGGGACAGATTGTTGACCAATTCGCTAAAGGTCTTGGCGGGCAGCGTGATGCTGCCGGCTTGTTCCACTTTGGCGCCGATCCAGGCTGTGATGCTCATTTCCAGGTTTGTCGCGGACAGCTTCAAGCGCGAATCTTCGGTTTCCAGCAGCACATTGGCGAGCACTGGCAACGGTGGATTGCTGTCCACCGCTTTGGTCACGATATTCAAGCTCTTAGCCAGGTTTTCTTGCAGCACACTTACGATCATGGTCTTCCTCTGGTATAGAACTCGGGGCGCCGACCCTCGGTCCGCGCGCAGCTTCATTTTGTCCGCATTATAACCCAAGGCAGGCGGGATTCCCACCGCCAAACGGACAGGAGCGCGGCAATCTGCGACGTCAAATGTCGCGGCCCGAAATAATTCCCGCAGCTTTAGTCTTCCGGGTCTATCGGCTTTACATCGTCTGCCGAGATCTCGATCGTCTCGCCGTCTTGGTCAATATCTTCGACGCGCACGATCTCGATTTTGAGTTTGGCGATCAGCGCAGCCATCGTGCCTAAAGCCGCCAGCACCGGATTGAAGATGGTGGCGACGCCGCCAACCACTACGGCCGGCGTCAGGGGAACTTCGATCAGGACTTCGTCATTGGCGTTGCGGATGATGAGGCGGCGCACATTGCCTTCCGCGACCAGGTCCTTGACGCGCTCGACCAGATCACTGCCGGCGACTTCCATCTCCTCGACCCAATCACGCTGATTTTTCGGCTTGCGTGGATCTTCGCTCATGTCTATCTCCTGCCACTGGCATGCTTCATCCAGTTCTTTCTACGTATTCGCCGCTGTTGAGTTGTGCCAGCGTCGACCGCGCCGTTCATCTAAGGCTCTTCATCTAAAGCCCCGTCATCTAAAGCCGATTATCTAGCGCAGGGAATCGTAAAGCATGCGCTTCCAGCGCGCCGCGTCCAATTCCCAACAGATAAGCGGTTTAACGGGACTTTTTAGCGCCTCGCGCCAGGTGTCGATATTCCTTACGTCGTCAGACAGGTCGAGTTTGTCCACGACGGTCATGCCGCGCGTGAGCTCGCTGCGGCATTCGATATCGACGACATGGCGGCTGCTTGAAATGGCGATTGCAGGCTCAATGGCAACAGCCATCGCCACGCCATCCGGCAGTGATATGCCGATCTCGCCGGTCTGTATTTCGTAACCGCGCATGCCCTTGATATTGCAATCGATGGTGAAGTCGGCGTATTCGCTGCCGATGCCGCGCAGGCTTTCGATATCCTCCAGCGACAGCACGAACTCGCCCTGGCTGAACTCCCAGCCGACCATTTCGACCGGCAACCCGGAGCGGAAGACGATTTGCGCCGCTTCGGGATCGCACCAGATATTGTATTCGGCGGCTGGCGTCACGTTGCCGTTGGTACAGGCGGCGCCGCCCATCACAATGCAGCGGGATACCCGCGCCACGATGTCCGGCGCCTGTCGCAGCGCGAGCGCCAGGTTGGTCAGGGGACCCAAGGTTACGATCACGATATCCGGTGTGGATCGGACCGTCTCGATGATCGCTTCTACGGCATGTTGTTGCCGGGCTTGGCTGCGGCGCGGTTTGTAACGGTCGCCCCAGTCGCCCAAGCCATCCGCGCCGTGAAACCAGTCGGCCGAGACGTATTCGCGGCTGAGCGGACGATCGGCGCCGCCGTAAACGGGGGTATTCGCCTGGCAAAGCTCGACGAAGTAGAGCGCGTTTTCAATGCCTTGTTCAAGGGGCACATTGCCGGCTACGACGGTGATCGCCAGCACGTCAATATCGCTGTGGCGCAGCGCCATCAGCAGGGCGACGGCATCGTCCGAGCCGGCGTCGGTATCAATCAAAAAAGGGCGGGACATAGGCCGTTCTCCCAGAGCCGCTTAGGCTTCGATTGCCAGGCTATCGACCGCGGCTTTCAATCGCCGCAAACCCTCTTCCAGGACCGACCGCGGGCATCCGAAATTCAAGCGGACGAAACCTTCGCCGGCTCTGCCGAAGAAGGGACCTCCGGTTGGCGCGACAGCGGCGCGTTCCGTGCAAAACGCGGTGACATCGCCCGCTATCGGCAAGTCGCGCATATCAAGCCAGAGCAGATAAGTCGATTGCGGAATCGTCGTCTTGATCCGCGGCATGTGTTCTCGTATGAAGTTGATAGCGAAGTCGCGGTTGTGCTTCAGATAGCGCAGCAATTGCCGCAGCCATTCGCCGCCGCCGCTGTAGGCGCCGTAAGCCGCCTCGTAACCCATTATGTTGACATGCGCGCTGATGCTCTGCAGCGCCTTGGACATGGTCGCGCGGATGTCTTCGTTTTGCGCGATCAAGACCGAACAAGCCATTCCCGCGAGGTTGTAAGTCTTGCTGGGCGCGATCATGGTCAGCGTATTCTGCGCGATCTCGTCGGACAGGGTGGCGATGGGGATGTGTTCGCCTTCCAGAATCAGATCGGAATGAATCTCGTCGGCGACTATCAGCACATTGTTTTCCAGGCAGATTTCCCCGACGCGTTCCAGTTCTTGGCGCGGATAAATGAAACCAGCCGGATTCTGTGGATTGCACTGCAAATGAATTGATGTCTGCGCTTCGCGCGCCGCCAGCTCGAAAGCCTCATAGTCGCATTCGTAGTGGAAACTGTGGGCGTCGTCGGCAACGTAAGTCATGTCGAGATTGTAAGTGAACTTCTGATTGTTCGTCACCGCTTTGAAGAAAGAGCCGTATACCGGCGTTTGGATCAAGACGGCGTCGCCGGGTTTGCCAAAACCGCGGCAAACCGCCGAAAGCGCCAGGACCATGCCCGGCGAGAAAAGCACGTCATCGGGCTCTATTTCCCAATTATAGAGCCGGCTCATGCGCTCGACGATCAGGTTTTTGAGCTTGGGCGGATCCAGCGTGTAGCCGAAAACGCCGTGATTTGCGCGCTCAATCATGGCGCTGATGGCGGAAGGCGGCGAGCGGAAGTCCATGTCCGCCACCCACATCGGCAAGCAGCCCTCGTCGACAGCGCCCCATTTCGCGCTGTGATGCCCGCTGCGGTCGATGATCTCATCGAAGTTGTACTCGGTCATGTTCTGGCTTTCTCTGATTCACGGCGGTTTCAGGAAAAAACTTGCCAGAAACTATAACCGATTGCGCAGATAGATGCACGGGCAGTTTGTGGGGGGGGAAAATCGTATGATTTAGAATAGCGTAAATTCAAACTGAACATTAAGAACAGAGCACACAGAGCGCGCAGAGAAAAATGTCAGCGCGACTATAAGGCTTGTCCGCTATTATGACTGCTCACCAATTTTTGCCCCAATCCTTCTGCCTCTTGCCCAATAAAGATGGATCCCCAATGCAAAAATTACGAAAATAGAACTGTTTTCAGTCCCATAAGTCGATTGTAGGGGCGACTCTGTGAGTCGCCCACAGGCAAGAAACCCGAATTTAGCGCAATTTCATTAATAGCGGACAAGCCTTACAGCGTCCTGATATATTCGCATTATTTCTTGGATTTGCTTCTGTGCCTCTATGATTAATTTACTTTATTTTCTTTATTTTACTTGTTTGCGCGCTTGTCGACAAACGCGCGAGCAGCTGATGACCGTCGACGCTGTCGGCCCGCGCTGAAACGCGCAGGGCAAACGTGAGACGCGGATCCTCATAAGCTCGCGCGAGCGCGACATCGCATCCGTATATGTCCGCCAGAATCGCGCTCAGCCCAGCTTGCGCCGCCGCATAAAGCGGCTGCTCGTTGCGGTAGCGCTGGCGATCCAGAAAACTGATCTTGGCGCGGCTGAAATCGAAGGCGATATCGCCGGGCGCTTCGTCTTCCAGGCAGAGCGCCGCTCGCAGCGCCAGGCGAAAAGTCAAGAGCAGGGCGTCGGAAATGTCTCCCGGCAGATTGCGCTTGCGGATATAGTGCAAGCCGATTTGACCATCGCCGAAGTCATAAGCGTAGTCGCCTTCGTCCGCGATTAAGATCACGCCCGGTCCTTCGGGCACGTGCTTGTAGTCGATGACGTCAATCAGCATGCCTTCGACCCTATGTTCCTGGATCCAGCGTTGGAAAATCGGCACGATGTCCGCCGCCGCTAGCACGGGTTCGCGTTCCAGGTTGAATTTGACCCCAAGGCGATTGGGTACGATTGTCATTTGCTTTTCTCCAGGTGTTTTCTCCAGATGCTTTGCAACCAGCGCGCTCCGCCGCTAGCTGACGATGACGCCGTTGATGCGCTGCTCTGCGCTGTGAATGTTCTCGATAAACAGTTGCGTCTCGTCGATCATTTGATGCGCATAGTCCTCGCCGACTTGCGTCGGCGGCTGATCGTGCCGCTTGAAAAGGTAGCGGGCGAATTTGCCTTTGGCGAAGCGGTCATAGACCAACTCCGTGTCATAGAAGCGGCTGCGGAATTCATTGACGATATTGCCATACTCATCGCCTACGTCGAGGTACTTGGTGCGCACCAAGGCGCGCGCCGCCAGCACCATCGCCTTGTAAGCCTGCTGGTCAACCAGCGGGTAATTGCCGTCGTCCAGCGCCAGCAGCGCCTCGAAGTGCGCGGATTCGGCACGGGCGATTTCCAGCGAGAAGAGCGAGACCACTTCGCCGGCGCATTCGCCGACGCCGATATCGTCAATGGTGTAGACGCGCGAGTCGCCCCAATCGCTGAAGTACTCCGGCTTGTCGTCAAAGCTGGGCAATTTCATGTAGGGCTGCAGCATAGCTTTGATTTCCTTGCGACCCAGGTTCTTCACCCAGGTCTGGAAAATTTCTTCGTCGGCGCGCTCGGCGACATAGCGATTGGTCAAGGCTTCCAGCACTTCCGGGATATGTTTTGCCGGCACGGCGCCAACCGCCAAGCCGTAGCTGCCGGCGTTTTCCTGCCATTGCCCGCCCAGCACGACCTGGAAATGCGGCATCTTGTGATTGCCGGAACGCCGGCTGTTGCCGAAGAAACCGATGTCGGCGACGTGGTGCTGCCCGCAGGAATTGAAGCAGCCGCTGACCTTGATCTTGAGTTCGCGCACGGCGTCCGGCAGCAGATTGATTCGCTCAATCAGCCGCGTGCGCAATTCAGCCGTCAAACCGCGCGACGAGGCGATGCCGAGCTTGCAGGTATCCGTGCCCGGGCAAGCGGTGATATCGACGATGGTGCCAGCGCCGGCGTCAGCCAATCCGATCTCGCGGAGCTCGCGATAAATGGCGGGCAAATCGGCATCCGCTACCCAGCGCAGCACGATATTCTGTTCCACGGACAGGCGTATATTGTCGCCAACATATCGTCGGGCGATCTCCGCCAGTTGGAAGCCTTGCATGGCGGTGAAATCCCCCAGCGGCGTATTCAGCGTGATGGTGCTGTAGCCAGCCTGCGCTTGATGATAGACGTTAGTGCGATACCAGTCGGAGAAACCGTCGGGCAGGGGCGCTCCGTTTAGCGCCATGCCGGCTTTGGCGGGTTCGTATGCGAAGTCGCCCAAAGTATCAAGGTAGGCAGTATGGCGCTGGTCATGCGGCACGGTCTTGAGCTCTTCTTGCACTTCGCGCCGGAATTCGTCGATGCCCAGCTTGCTCACCAGGAATTTTATGCGGGCGCGATTGCGATTTTTCTTTTCGCCCAGCCGGGCGAATACCCGCGCTACGGCTTGCGCCAGCGGCAGCAGTTCTTCTTCCGTGACGAAATCCGCCAGTACCTTCGCCTGTTGGGGAACTGTGCCCAAGCCGCCGCCGACGAAGACGGTGAAGCCGCGCTTGGTCTCGCCGTCAAGCTCGCGCGTCTGCGCCAGCAAACCCAGATCGTGCATCTTGACCAAGCCGCAGGCATGCCCGGCGCAGCCAGAAAAAGCCACCTTGAACTTGCGACCGAAATCTTGCACGTCGTCATGATCGAGCAAAAAGCGCGTCATGGCGTCGGCATAGGGGCTGACGTCGAAAACCTCGTCGTGGCAGACGCCGGCCAGCGTGCATGCCGTGATATTGCGCACGGAGTTCCCGCAGGCTTCTTGCGTGGTGATGCCGACCGCGGCGAGACGGCGCATGAGATCGGGCGTATCGTCGATATGAACATAGTGCAGCTGAATGTCCTGGCGCGTGGTGATGTGCAAGATGCCATCGGCGTATTCATCAGCCAGCTCCGACAGCGCTTCGAGCTGCTCCGCCGTCAATCCGCCATAGGGAATCTTGATGCGCTGCATGCCCGGCGCGTCCCAGAGCGTGTCGGGTCCTTTGACCAAAGCGCCGGAGGGATAGCTCAATTCGCGGGTGCGCACCCCGTCATGGCGCTGTCCATTGTCATAGCGCTGCCCATAGGCGCCTTTGCGCAGCCTCTGCTCGGCGAAGACTTTTTCATCGAGTTTGCCCTGTTTGCGCAATTCGATCTGCGCTTCAAATGTATCGATCAGAATCCCCATTTCGGCTGGAATCTGATGCGCAAGCTGCTCTTTCCAGGTATTCATGATTTGTCCTTCCATTTCTAATCACTGTTGCGTGAGAGTTGAGTTTACGGTCCTCTAAACGATTTCATCAGCGGCTTGGCAGGGCGTAGCGAGATCGGCCGGCAAGAGATCAAACCACTGCAAGCCCCGCTCGCGCAAGCGAACCACTTCGCCGATCACGGTGATGGCGGGCGCTTGGATGCGCTGTTCAGTTGCGAGTCCCGCGATAGTGGCCAACGTGCCAATCAAGGCGCGCTGGCGCGCAGTCGTACCCCATTCGATGACCGCGGCCGGCGTCCTGTCCGCGAGTCCCTGCGCGATCAGAGATTCGGTGATGCGCGGCAAATGCTTCACGCCCATCAAAATGACGAGGGTCCCGCCGATTTTTGCCAGCGCCGCATAATTAATGTCGCTTTCGGGTTTCTGTGGGTCCTCGTGCCCGGTGATAACCGTGAAGCAACTGCTGAGATGACGATGCGTCAGCGGGATGCCGGCATAGGCGGGTACCGCATAAGCGCTGGAAATGCCGGGCACGATCTCGAATGGAATGCCGTACTGGCGGCAAGCCAAGGCTTCTTCGCCGCCGCGCCCGAAGACCAGCGGATCGCCGCCCTTCAAGCGAATGACCGTCTTGCCCCGCAAGGCGCGGTCGACAATCGTCCGGTTGATTGATTCTTGAGACAAGCGCTGCTTCGTCGGCTCTTTGCCGGCGTCGATCAATTCGGCGTCGGCGCGCGCTTCCCACAGCAGTTCAGGCGGAATCAGACGGTCGTATAAAACGACATCCGCTTGCGCCAGCAGCCGCAAAGCCTTGCGCGTAATCAAGTCCGGGTCGCCGGGTCCTGCCCCGACTAGATATACCTTGCCAATTTTCATAGCGCCGCTTCTCCCGCTTCTGCGGCGCGCGACAGCCAGAGATTGCAGGCCGCCTTGCAGGGCAGCTCCGCGCCTGGCTCGTCCACCCACCAGGTCGGTTGTCGGACGCAAGCGCCGCAAACGCTGTAGACCGTCCTTTCAATGCGTTCCGCAGCCAGATTGTGCATGCCCTTGAACATGCCAAGCTGCCGCTGGCTGGCGACTTCGAGCGGTTCAGCCGCGAACTTGCCTTGTCGCTGCAGCGCCCAATCGGCGACCAGACCCGGATATACGGTTTCCAGCACGGCATGCGCAGCCGCGGGCTGATCGAGATCAACGCGCCAACCGGCCGGCAGATCCGCCGCTGTGGGCAAGGGGCGGAAGGGATCGGCGCGCAAACGGTCGCGCAGCTGCGCCGCCGTTGGCATAGCGGCGCTGTTTTCAGCATTGTCGCAATGCCAGACACGTTTACTTGTTAGCAAAACTTGGCCGAATTGCAGCGGCTGTTTCTGCTTCTTTCCCCTTTTTTCCCTTTCCTTTAGCGCCTTCAGCAGCGTGCCGCGGCCGACTTTGGGGAAGCCGCGCCATGGGTCGGGTCCCGGGTTGCGGCGCTTGGGAAGCCCAGCCTCGAGCGCTAATTCGTGGATGGCCGAACAGATGAATGCGTCGTCGCTAAGAGATTGCGTGTAAAAGACTTGGCGCCCGTCCACCGTTTGTGGCGCAGCGCGCCCGGATAAACCAAGCGCGCGCGGCACATCAATGCTGACGTGGGAGCCCGGCGCCAGAAAATAGGGCAGCGCGATGATATTGCCGGCGCGAGTCCGCCGATAAAGGCTTGGGATATCCGGCTCGTCGTCCAGGTATACATCAACTACTTCGCCGACCCAATTCATATCGCGCAGGCTTTTCGCTTGGTAGCGGGTTGTATCGCGGCTATTTGGATTGCGGCGCGTGCCGTGACCGATGATCGCCACGGCTGTATCCGCTGGATCCAGACCGTGTTCGTCAATGTGCGCCCGCACGATGTTCCGCACAACCCTTGCCATCGCCGGGTGCTCGCCGAGCGGTCGCGTCAGGATGATCTGCTTGCCGTCTCGCCTGGTCACAGGTCCTTGCAAAGCCATTTCTGACGGAATCACCGAAGCCGTGAAATAGCCGCGCGCCGTGAATACTGGCACGACGAAGACTTGCGCCGCCGTTATCGTATCAAGTACCTGGTTCAAAGCCGGCGGCTCTTTCCAGAAACAAGCTGTAACTTCCTCAGCTGCCCCAAGCGCGCGCAGGCGGTCGACATAGCTCCAGACGACGCCGGCCGTGTTGGGGCTGATGTGCGAGCCATGCCCGGCGAGTATCAGCGCGGATTCAGTCATAAAGCCAGTTCCCGGCTAACAATGTCATCGAAGATGCGCCTGGCGCATTCGGGTTGGCCAGCGCGCAATAACGCGAGCGCATCCGAATCCAAAACGCGCCGATAGAGTTCTCGCCGCTGCATTTGAGAATCGAGCTGCTCTTTGAGCGGCTCCCGCAGTTCGCCCAGCCACGCGCTAAGAACCGCGTATTCGTCGCCGATAGCGCGCTCCAGCTGCTGCTTGAGCCTGCGCAGCAGAGCGGGCGAGGCGCCATTGCTGCTTAGCGCGATTGTGAGCGGAGAGCGGTCGATGACGGCCATATTGCTGAAGTCGCTGTCATCGCCGCTGCCATTGGCGACATTTGTTAAGGCGCGGATGCGCTGCGCGTCTTGCGCCACGATTTGATTGACGCTTTCATCGTCGGTCGTGGCGATGACCAGCAAAGGCATATATTCGTTTAGCATGTCGCGCCGATATGCCGAACGGATTAACTCTATCCGGCTTTCGTCTGCCAGCCGCATGAGCTCAGTCGAAACCACCGGGCTGATAACCAGCACGCGCGCCCCCGCATGGAGCAAGCGCTGAACTTTACGCGTCGCCACAGCGCCGCCGCCGATGACAGCGACTTGCTTGTCTTGCAGTTGCAGCAAGATGGGGTATCCAGCGTACCCGGCAGTCGGCTCAGGCATGGGCGCCAACCTGGTCAGCTTCGGCGCTATGCTGGATATGGATGCCGCATTCTGTTTTTTCCCGCCGCGCCCAACGACCGCTGCGAGAATCTGCCTCTTGATGTACCGCTTTGGTGCAGGTCCAGCAGCCGATGCTGGGATAGCCGATATCGTGCAAGGGATTGTAGGGCAGGTCATTCGCGCGCAGGTAGGACCAGACCATGTCGCTGCTCCAGTTGGCGAAGGGCGCGATCTTGATCAGACCCGTGCGCGAATCCCGGCTGACGATGGGCGTGTTGGCGCGTTTTGTCGATTGATCGCGGCGGAGCCCGGTCACCCAAGCCGAATATCCCGCAAGCGCCTCGCGCAAGGGCATCGTTTTGCGAATGTGACAGCAACGGTCGGGATTGCGCTCCCACAAACGGTCGCCGTAATCGCGCGCTTGCTGCCGCGGCGTCTGCCGCGGTCTGATGCGCCGCAGATTGAGTTGGAAGCGCTCTTCCAGCGTATTCATCAGATTGACGGTCTCTGGAAATAGAAAGCCCGTATCCAGCGTCAGCACCTGCGTAGCCGGCGCAAGCTCCCGCATCAGATGCAGCGTGACAATGCCTGTGGCTTGAAAGCTGGTCACGATGGCGAGGGTCTCGCCAAATGTACAATGCGCCCAAGACAAGATTTCGCGTGGATGCGCGCTTTCGAATTGTTCCGCCAACTGGCTAATCTGCGCGACGCTTGCGTTCAATCCCTGCACTTTGTACTCCTAACCCGCGTTATGGACCCCTAAACAAAAAACGCTTCGGATTATCCGAAGCGTCCTGTGATTTCTGAACGATTCCGCTAGCGCGATTCAAGCGCCAGCATCGGATAACCCCGCCTGCCCGGCATCATACAGCAGCAGCAGCAACAACATGCGTGGCGGCAGTGGAACTTGCGTGTTGACATCTTCATTCATGTCCCTTGCGTATGCAAGAAAAAAGCCCCGTGTCGTAACGGGGCTGCGCGTTTCGGGTTGATCTAGGCTTTCAGTAACCTAGCGACGCTCCACCGTTCGACTATCGGAAGATAGTGTCTGACAACAACAGGTGGAACAGCAGTTGCGATACATCGGGATTTCCAAGCTTCTTGACCGATTTGCAACGAGCTTAGCGCATGTCTGCGCCACTGTCAACACATTATTTGATTTCGTCGGGCAATTCCTTTATCAGCGCCCGTTTGAGCCGCTCAAGTTGTTGAGGAAATCTTGGTTGGTGTCGTAGAGACGGAAGCGCTGCAATAAATGTTCGGTAGCGCCGACGATGCCTTCCGGCTGCTCCGCCAGATGAGACCACATGCGCCGCATGGTATAGACGCGCTGCAAGACATCGGGACCGAGCAGCAATTCTTCGCGGCGGGTGGAAGATTGATCGATGTCAAAGGCGGGGAAGATGCGCCGCTCCTGCAGCTTGCGGCTGAGGTGCAGTTCCATATTGCCCGTGCCCTTGAACTCTTCATAGATGACGTCGTCCATTTTGCTGCCGGTATTGACCAGGCAAGTCGCGACAATGGTCAGGCTGCCGCCTTCTTCGACGTTGCGCGCCGCGCCGAATAAACGCTTTGGCGGGTGAATCGCGGAAGGATCCAAACCGCCGGAAAGCGTGCGCCCACTGGTGGGAACGACCAGGTTATAGGCGCGCGCCAGGCGCGTGACGCTATCCAGCATCATCACGACATGCCGCCGGACCTCAACCAGACGCTTGGCGCGTTCCAGCGCCATTTCAGCCACCCGGACATGATGATGGACCGGATCGTCGAAGGTGGAGGCGATGACCTCGGCGTCAACGGAACGATCCATATCGGTCACTTCTTCCGGGCGCTCGCCAATGAGCGCGATCATCAGGTGGATTTCGGGATAGTTGTGGCTGATGGCGTTGGCGATGTCTTTGAGCACGGTGGTCTTGCCGGCCTTGGGTGGCGAGACGATCAAACCGCGCTGCCCGAAGCCGATCGGCGCGATCAGGTTCAGCATGCGGGTGGACAAGACGCGCGGCAGCGTTTCCAGGTTGAAGCGAACTTCCGGGAAGATGGGCGTCAAGCGTTCGAAATTGGCGCGATGCCGGACCTCGTTGGGGTTGAGGCCGTTCACGGCGTCGACGCGCAGCAATCCGAAGTAACGCTCGGTATCTTTTGGCGGGCGCACCTGGCCGATGACCATGTCGCCGGTGCGCAGGTTGAACTTTTTGATCTGCGTCTGGCTGACATAGATATCGTTCTTGCCCGGCAGGTAACCTTCGGCGCGCAGGAAACCCATGCCATCGTCCACCACTTCCAGCACGCCGCCGCGGAGCTCGTGACCCCGCCGCACCGCATCCTGGCGCAGCAAACCTATGATTAGGTCCTGCTTCTTCAATCGGCTGAAGCGCGGCACATGATGGTCGCGCGCCATACTGCGCAATTCTGGTAGGGTCTTTGTTTCGAGTTTTGCGATATTCATGCTGTTCGTCCTGGGTTTATTTGTCGCGGCAGGGGCTGATGCTGGGGGTAGCCGCGCGTATCGGGAATATATCCTCTGCACGTTTACTGAATTGCTGAAAGATTGCTGGAATGCCGTTTCCTTGGGAAATAGAAAGCCGACGCCTTCAGGAAGTCTATAGGCGGAGTAACTCAACTGTTTGAAATCCAGACCGACGGGCGACTTTCAAGAGACGCTCACTTAATTCACTCGCTGCGCGGATAGCCAAAAGAGGTTTTTGACGCTCCACAATTATGACGTTTACGAGTATAGACGTGGAAAAAAGAACCTTCAGAGCACACTATAGCATAGATTCTATAGGGCGTCAAAGGGCAAATGAATCTGAATTAGGTAATATGCGGAAATTGAGTTGAGATTGTAATTCCTGGATGGATCCCCGCCCGAAGGCGGGGATCTGTTGCTGGGCGTTTGGACGGCTACATGTCCAAGTCGGCGTGCAATTCAGCTACTTCCTCGTTCAATTCCGCCAGCGCGTCGGCGACCGCGGCATCGCCATTGACGACTTCGGCGATCACGTTGGGCGCCAGTCCGCGCACGGCGCTATAACTGGGCAGCCCGGGCGAGGAATATATGCTGACGGCTTCGTCCGCCAGGATGCCCTGCACTTCGACAAAGCGGTGATAGGGCATGCTCGGCTCGGTGAAATCGTCCTCGCCCACTTCAATGTCCTTGCGAATGCTGTAGTAACCGGTGGCGCTGGACCAGGCAAGCTGCGCCTCGGCGCCCGCGAGGTAGCGGACGAAGAGCCAGGTGGCCAACTCAGCTTCCGGGCTGGCGGTCAGAATCACCTGGCTGGGCACGAAGAGCTGGATGGTGCGGCCCACGCCGTCCGCGCCCGGGAAGGCCGTAACGACCCATTCGTCGGTCATTTCGGCTTCAGCGGCGTCCCCGCTGATGTAGGGGATGCCGGCTGAGCTGCCGGCGGCGAATGGCGTGACGCCCACGGCGAAGTCGCCCGTGTTCTGGAAACGCTCCGCGAATAGATAGGCGCAGTTGTTTTCCAGCATGCGCGTGAACATCTCCAGGGTGGCGGCGACTTCGGCGGATTCGAAGATATACTCGCCCGAGTCGGCGTCAAATATCGCGCCGCCATGCGCTGCCACAAAACTCTCGAAATGCGATGTGCCGGTATCCAGCGGATAACCCTGGTACATGTCGCTTGCGCCGGCCGCGCAGGAGATTTCTTCGAACTCGGCCAGAGTCTCGGGCACGCGCCGCTCAAAACCCAAAGCCTCGACGATATCCAGATTGGTGTAGAAGACGTTCAACGAGTTCTGGTTGGCCCAAGCCACACGCATGCCGTAGAAGGGCGCGAAGTCCAACTGATTGACATTGAGCAGGTTGAAATTGAGATTGCTCTGTTCGTCGGCGGATATGCCCCACTTCGGGCTGTTGAGCAGCAAATTGAGATCGACAACCACGCCTTCGTTGGCCCAGCCGGCCGCGGCATTGGCGTATCCTGCCACCATATTCGGCAGTTCACCCGACAGTATCGCCGTATTCATCAGGTCTTGAATGGCGCCGTAGTGTCCCTGGTGAATCGCTTCCACGGTGATGCCGTAATCATTGCTGCTGTTGAAGTCTTCAATTAGGCGAGCCATCGTGTCGCCCTGTGAGCCGTCTTCGGCGTGTTGATGCCAGTAGACGACCGTCTGTCCGCTGGGATCAACGCTTTCATAGTCGGTTGCGCCCTGCGCCTGAACCAGCCCCAGCGTTAGAAGGCAGAACAAGAGCGCGACAATCATTTTTGTTTTCATAGCTTGCGAGTCTCCTTCGCATAAATTGAGCTTTCGAAATAGACGGCTGATTCCATACCCCCTCTTACGGGTTTCAGCCATGGGAACGCGCACCGCGTCGCCGCACACGGTGGAGGGTTCAATACTAACCGCGAATGCCTGTCTGCGCGATACCTTCGGTGAATTGCTTCTGCGCTACAAAATACAAAATCAGGATCGGTATGACGGTAATAACGGAAGCCGCCATTTGCAAGTTCAAATCTCCCGGCGTGTCGGCTGTTACGAAATTGGACAAGCCCACGGCTATCGGTCGCCAATCGTCGTTGATGGTGACTAGCAGGGGCCACATCAAGGCGTTCCAAGAGCCGATAAAACCCAAGGTCACGATGGTCATGATAGGCGCCTTGGACAAAGGAAGCACCACGCTCCTTAAAAACTTGAAATGCCCCGCGCCGTCAATGCGCGCGGCTTCCCACAGATCGTTGGGGATTTGTATGAAGAATTGTCGCAGCAAAAAGATGTTAAAGACGGAGGCGAAGAAGGGGATGGTCAGCGCGGGCCAATTGTTGAACCAGGCGCCGGCGGGACCAAACAGGCTTTCGCTCAAACGCCCCAGCCAGATGACGGTTAGCAGATGCGGTATCAGCATCACAATGCCCGGGATCATCATGGTGGACAAGAACAGGGCGAATAGAAAATTGCGCCCGATGAAATTCATCCGCGCGAAAGCGTAGGCGGCCGGAATGCAGACGACCAGCGACCCGCTAACGCTGATCAGCGTAATGCGCAGGCTGTTCCACAGATAGCCCGATACGCCGATGGCCTGCAAGACGCCAGTAGTTGGATCTGTGCTCAGTTCGATATCGAGAAAGTTCGCCCGGCGCAAAGCAGTGGCGTAATTCTCCCAGAGCAGATTCTCCGGCAGCAGCCGCGTGAGATTGACCTCGCTCAGCGTCATGAAAGAAGCGCTGATCATCCACAGGAAGGGACCCACCGCAATGATGACGCCGGCGAACAATACCGCGTAAATCGCGAGCTGCGTCCAGTTGACGCGCGGCGCCTTTTTCGCTTTAGTTGATAGCGAGGCGCGACTCGGACTAGGCATAAAACACTCGCCTTCCCATCACGCGGTTTTGGAATAGCGTCATCAGCAGGATCAAGGCGAAGAGCACGAATGCCATTGATGAAGCGTAACCGTAGCGGTTGCTATTCTGCAATTCGTCGAAGATATAGACACTGGCGGTATTGACCTTGCTGCCCACGGCGCCGGTGCGCAGGATCCAGATCTGCGTGAAAGCCTGGAAGGTGCCGATTATCGCCACCAGCGACAGGAAGAATACGGTGGGGGAGAGCATGGGCAAGGTGATGTGACGAAAGATGCGCCAGCCGCTGGCGCCGTCAATGCGCGCGGCTTCGTAGAGTTCACCCGGGATATTGCCCAAGCCGGCCAGGAAAATCACCGCGTCGTAGCCGATATAAGTCCAAGTCGAATAGATCATGATCACGACCAGCGCCAAAGCCGGTCCCGCCAGAAAATCGGGCAGCCCAAAAAGCTCGCCTATGGAATTGCGCTCCAGAATCCAGCGCTGCGGCTCGATGCTAAATAGCGAGAGAACGCGGTTCGCCGGCGCGGTTTTGCCCGCGTCAAACATGACGCGAAAGACGATCGAGGTGGCGACGAAGGGCGTGATGTAGGGTATGAAATAGACCATGCGGAAGAAAGCGCGGAAGCGGATAGGCTGGAAGAGCAAATAAGCCAGCGCCAAGCCGACGGACAATTGCACCGGCACGGTGCCAAAGGCGTACATAACTGTCACCCAGAAGCCTTGCAGCAGATCGTCATCGGCCTCGGCCAGGGCGGCGGGCAGTTCCGCCATGAGCAGGTAGCCGCCGACAGCGAGCGCCAGACCGCTAAATGCCATCAGCGTGAAGCGCCTGTTTTCCTGGGCTTTGATGCCGCGCTGAAAGATCGTCCATGCCAGCGCGATAAGCAGGAGACCCGCGCTGACAAAGACCAATTGGGACCAGATCGGCAGCGCTTCGCCGGATTCGCGGGCGGCATCAAGCGCTGCGCCAATTTCGCTCAGGGTGAGTTCTAGCAAGAAGGCGCCGCAGAGTGTCACAGCAGTTGCGACGGCGCTCCAGATGATCAAGTCATTGCCGCGGGCTGACCGAAAAAACCAAGCCACCAGCGCAGTGACGCCAATCGCGCCGAGCAGGCCGAGCAGCATTAGGTTGCCGGCCGCGAGCGCCGCGGGCGTAGTGAAACTCTCGCCGAGTTTGCCCATGAACAATTCGAGACTGATGTTTTGCCCGCGGACTTGACGCGGTATCAGCATGATGGCTGGGATGAGCTTGAAGAACCAGTCCAGGGCGAGCAGCGCCGCGTAGCCGCAAACAAGACCAGCCAAGAGATTCAAGGCTTCGGTCGGCGAATCTGACTGCCGCAGCGCGCGCAGGGTGCGCCGAAGCATCAATGCCGCCAAGCCAAAAGCCGCCAGCGCCAACCAGAAAAACAAAATATAAGCCAGGTTGCCCAGCGCTTTTTCATAATTGGCTAAGCCATTGTAATGATCAGGAAAACGACGCCAGCGGTGCAGGCTGACGAAGAAAGCGAAAGCCACCGGGAAGAGCCCAAACAAGGCAATGAGCAGACCGGCCGGCGCGAGGAAGGCGTAAGCTGTCAGATTTTCCAGTACGATTCGGCCGCGGCGCGTATCAAAGAAGCGCAATCGTGGAGTATCTGCTGTTCTTTGACGCTTCATCAGTTGCTCGCGTTTTGCATCCGGCTGCATTCATTATAGCCAACGCGGATGCGAAATCAAAAACAGGGGATTCGCCCCGGGCAATCACTTCAAATTATTCGACACAGAGGCATCGAGGACATAGAGATTTGGGGTAATCAGACGACTATCTGTTGCTGCATCGCCCTGGGAAAAGCAAATAAAACCCGGCCTAGCCCAGCCCGCCCCTGTTGATTGCCCTCAAAACTGCTAGGCATAATTCTTGACATGAACCATAATTAAATTCCTGCGGGTAATCGTTCAGGAGAGCCTTTCGTTTGCGCGGGTGGCGGATTTTACCTCCCGTATGGATCGGGGGAAGCGCAGTTTCACAGCGGCGAAGATTGACGGCAGCTCTGCTATTGATCGGCGTCCTCACCGGGTGCAGCATCGGCAACCTCGGTCAAGCCGCGGCGACCGCGACTGTTCCGCCCTTGCCCTCGGCGACGACAATTCCTGAAGCGACCGCTACAGAACAGCGCAGCCCAACTGTCGCGCCTACCATGACGCCGTTGCCTAGCCCAACAGCCAGCGATACGCCCTTGCCCACGTCTACCGATACAGCGACAGCCACAGCCACCCCGACAGTTTTCGCCTTGGTGCGTTCCCAGTTGCGCGTGAATGTGCGCGGCGGTCCTGGGACGAATCACGACATTGTTGACATACTGGAGCCCGGCAGCGGTGTAGAGATTGTCGCGGAAAACGAAGCAGGGGACTGGTATCAGGTTCGGCTGGACGAAGGCGAGCGGGGTTGGATTAGCGCCAGGCTCTTGCAGGTTGTGAATCCGCCGCCGGCCGCGCCAGCGCCGGCGCTTGGAACAAGTCCCGCTTCTCCGTCGGTGGCAACGGCGGAAAGCGCGGCGACGGAGGACCAAGATGAACCGATCGGCGCCGCGCCCGCAGCCGACGAAGCGCAAGCCATTGCCGAGGCATCCGGGTCGCAAAGTCAGTTGGTCCTCAATGTGCCCATCATCGATCTCGAGTCCATCAACCTGACGGCAACCGTCCTGGTCGCCAATGCCGCTTCGCCTGTGCCGGGTCTGGCTGCGACGGTGGGGGTGGCGACCGGCGAGCCAGTCCAGCCGACGCGCCCCAGCACAAGCGGCGTTGAGCTGCCGACGCGCGTTCCGGCCGCGCCACGCAGCGGTGTTGATGTCTTCGCTTTCTGCAACAACCCGGTCTATGGCATTGGCGCGCCCTCCAATTTGACAGATGGTTCCACGATTGAGATCTTTTGGGCTTGGTTCGCCAGCACAGATGCCTACTTGCGCCAACATATCGCCAACGCCACGCATGAATTGCGCATCAACGGGACGCAGATCGCCAATGTCGATCAGTTCCGCAGCGCGTCCCGGCAGCGTGGCAGTGAGCAGGTGGTCTATTGGTACGTGCCTTATGGTCCGCTGGCGGCCGGCGATTATCGCATCACCTATCGCGTGACCTGGCGCAACGCGATCAGCGATGGCTATAAGTCTTATGGACCGGGCACCGGCACAGAATACGAAGAGGAAAGCTGTAATATCGTCGTGAGGTAGCATCATATTGCGCCAATCCAGCAAGTGGCTCGCGTCAGAAGCGGGCGTCGGCGAGGTACTGCTGCGGGACGGCGAGGTCCGCCTGTCGCTACCCCCTGCGGGCAAGGACTGTTACCATGACGCGCAAATCAGCGATTACCGCGCTGCGCAACCTCGCTTTGGCAATCGCCCGCCGCTGCGGCTCAGCCTTCTGGCTCGCGCGGAGGGCGCTATCAGAGGCACGGCTGGCTTTGGCTTTTGGAATCAAGTATTCGTTCCCGGAAGCCGCCGTTTTCGTTTGCCGCAAGCGATCTGGTTTTTCTTCGGCAGTCCGCCCAATGACATCGCGCTGGCAAGGGACGTACCAGGGCAGGGCTGGAAGGCGGCTACGATCAACGCGCGCGGCTGGCGATTTTATTGCCTGCTGCCTTTTGCGCCACTTGGTTTTCTGGCGCTGCGCAGCAAAACGCTTTATCGGAAGCTCTGGCCCATTGGGCAGCGGGCGATCGGCGTCCGGGAAAAGCTGCTCGATCCGTTGCTCCTGCGCGATTTTCACAGCTATGCGATTGACTGGCGCGCGGACCGGGTTGTATTCTCGGTTGACGATGAGATTGCGCTCTGCAGCGAGCGTCCGCCCAGCTCGGCGCTCGGTTTCATCGCATGGGTGGACAATCAATACGCGATTGTGACGCCCCAGGGCAGATTCGGCTGGGGCTTGCTGGATTGTCCGCAGCCACAGAAACTCATCTTGCGCGATATCAAGATCACCAGCCTGGCTTGATTTTTCTGGCAGGGCTATGGCATCAAATCGTTTATTCACCACAAAGACACGAAGGACACAGAGTTAAGATTTAATAGGGTAAAGCTCCGCAAAATCTGCGCCAAAATGTTGGTGAGCAAATTGACCCGCCACAATATGATTTGTAACTTCAACGAAGACTGTAAATCCAATTTTCCTTTTCTCTGCGCTCTCTGCGTTCTCTGTTGTTAATTTTCAGTTAGGTTATCATCGTTCTAAATTTCATAATTTTTGGCGATTGCCCTGACGCGCCCCCTTGGGGCATTGCGCAGCATGATGTTATGATGGATGCAAGTTCCACAGCCGCAGAGGAGCGCCCCCGCAAGTGCCCAAGATCCCGAGGCAGCAAATTGACCAGGACGCCTTCGCGCATTTGATAGCTGCGGTCGCCGAGCGCCGAACGCTGCTCTTGGACTATTTGCTCCAGGACCGTTTCGCGCGGCGCTTCCAACCGGCGCATATTCGAGAGGCGGTTTACAGTTATGTCAAGAGCGGCGGCAAGTCCCTGCGCCCGGCCGTGGCGATGCTCGCCTGCGGCGCCTTGGGCGGCGAGGAGACAGCCATCTTGCCCGTGGCTGCGGCCATCGAGATTTATCACACCTGGACACTGGTGCATGACGATGTGATCGACAAGGACAGGATCAGACGCGGCGCGCCAACGGTTCACGTGGCATACGCGGAGCGCGCGCGCCAAGAGTTCGGTTGGACGGGCGCCGATGCCGAGCACTATGGTCGGACTATCGCTCTGCTAACCGGGGACGTTCAGCAAGCCTGGTCCTGGTCGCTCCTATGTGAAGCGCACCTGGAATATGGCGTGGCGGCTGATGTCGTGCTGGCGCTGGCGCATGAATTGGCGAGCCATGTAACCCCGCTGCTGGTCGAAGGCGAAACGCTGGACGTTCAGTTTGCGAGCCTGCGCAATCAGCTCGGCGAAGCCGAGGTCCTGGATATGCTGTGGAAAAAAACCGGCGTGCTTTATGAGTTCGCCGGGCGCGCCGGCGCGGCGATCGCGCTCAACAGCGCGGACGGCGAAGCGCCAGAGGCCCTGGCATTGGCTCGGTTTTGCAGTTTGTGCGGGACCGCGTTTCAAATTCAAGACGATATTCTGGGTTTGCTCGGCGATACAGAACAGCTGGGCAAACCGGTCGGTTCCGATATCCGCGAAGGCAAGTCGACGCTCTTGACCCTGAAAGCGCTGCAATTGGCTGACGATCGGCAGCGCGCCCGGATTCACCTGACGCTAGGCGATGCGGAAGCCAGCGATGACGCTATCCGCGACATTGCCCAACTGCTGCGCGACCTGGGCGCGATCGAGTACGCGCGGAATATCTCGCATAAGTATGTCGCCGAAGCGCTGGAGCATCTGCGTCCGCTGCCGGATAGCGAGTACAAGGTCCTGCTGCGGAGTTGGGCGAATTACCTCATCCAGCGCGACTTATGAAAAAAGGCGGCAAATTCTTGCCCGAAGCTATAAATCATGCGACTGGCTCAAGCTCGTCATCAGGCGCGGCAGTGGCTTGGCGTCTTTCGCGAATGAAATAGATCGCCTTATGTTGCGACTCGTGATAGGTGCGCATGATCATATCGGCGACGATGCCGGTGCTGACGAACTGCACGCCCAGCACCACTAACAAGACGGAAAGCTGCAACAAGGGACGATCGCCGATTTTGTTCTCCGTCAGCAGCTTGAACACGGTCAGATACAAACCGAGCAAACCGCCGGCCGCGCCTACCAGGATGCCGGCCGCGCCGAAGACATACAGGGGCCGATTGAAATAACTCAGCAAGAAGATCACCGCGATCAAGTCGAGTATCACTTTGAAGGTGCGGCTGAAGCCATACTTGCTGCTGCCCCACTTGCGCGCCCGATCCTTGACCGGGATTTCCGCCACGCGCACCCCCATCTGGCTGGCGAGCGCCGGAATAAAGCGATGCAGCTCGCCATATAACTGAACGCCCTTGGCGACATCAAAATGGTAGGCTTTTAAGGTGCAGCCGTAGTCATGCAAGCGGATGCCGGTCGTGCGCGAGATGATCAGATTGGCGATCATCGACGGGATGCGGCGCAAAAAGAGCGGCTCTTTACGATCTTGCCGCCAACCGCTGACGATATCATACCCCTCGGCGAATTTATCCAGAATGCGCTGAATATCGCGCGGATCGTTCTGCAAGTCGGCGTCGATGGTGATGACGACTTCGCCGCGCGCCGCGTCAAACCCGGCCGCCATAGCCGCCGTCTGGCCGAAATTGCGGCGAAAATGGATAATGTGCCAGCGCGCGTCCTGCGCTTGTACGTCATTTAACATGCCGTAAGTGCGGTCGCTGCTGCCGTCGTTGATCGCGATTACCTCGTAATCACGTCCGATATCTTCCAGGGCGGCGGTCAATTCTTGATAGAGCCGGTCGATATTGCCTTCTTCGTTGTATACCGGTATGACTACCGAGATGCCAAGCTCGGGACGCCTGTTTGCTTCGGGCAAAACTGTCATCGGGTCTCTCCAGCGGAACTAGCGCGTATTCTAACATTGCGCCCTCAGGTATACCAGACGTTGCGGGACGGCTAGCCAATCCATTTGGCGGCAATTCAATTGGCTCAAACATAGTTTCACCGCAAAGACGCAAAGGTCTCTATGTAAAAAGGCGAATTTGGCGCAGGTATCTCGATGTTGGCGGCGGCAGACCTTCTTTGCCGCCGAGCTGCTGATAGAATAAAGCAACACGTGAACTCGGGTCAAGAAATGTCAGACGACAACATAGAAGAGACAAAATACAGCCAAGACGGCGATACGCGCATTGCCAGGACGGCGCAAATGCCGCCCAGCGGCGATACGAAGACCTCCAATCTGGAGCCGGCGAGCGACCTGCCATTCTCGCTGCCGCAGGTCTCCGAGCTGGAAACGAAGCCCCGTGACGCGCGCAAAGAAGCCGGCAAGCCGATCGCCATGCCAGCCTTCGGCGGACCTGCTGAGCGCCCCGCGCCTACAGTTCTTTCCGGATCCAGTCAGGCAGAAATGGACACCGTCCCATCTCGGCGCCTGGAGTCGCCTAGCTCGCCGCCTAGTTCTGGCGAAGGCGGCAATGCGCCACCCAATAGTCCGAATCCCTACGCCGCGCTTCAGACGACAAGCCCAACCGGGGCGCCGCCACGCAAGCGCGCGCGCCGCAAACGGTTCTTCGGTTTGCCCTTGGGTTGTGTCTGGTTGCTGGCGGGGCTGTGCCTCACATTTTGCGGCGGTCTGACCTTGCTGACGACCGTCGGCGCGCTGATCATTTTCCCGCAGGTCGAGGCTGAGTGGGCGGCGCGCATGGCCGAGGTTGACAATTACCGCGGCTTTGAAAGCAGCTTCATCTACGATCGCTACGGCAACAATTTGTATGAGGCTTTTGGCGAAGGCAGACGGGTGCGCGTCAGTTACGACCGCATTCCCAGGTCGCTCATCCTGGCGACTGTCGCCATTGAAGACGACACGTTCTTTGAAAATATCGGCGTTGACATCGGGGCGACGGCGGTGGCGGCTTTGACCTATCTTGGCGCTGCCCCTGGCGAGCTGACGGCCGGCGGCAGCACCATCACGCAGCAATTGGTGCGCAATGTTCTCTTCGATTTCGAAAAGCGCGCCAGGCGCAGCGTCGCCCGC
The DNA here is from genome assembly GCA_965232245.1 of Phototrophicaceae bacterium. Classification (GTDB taxonomy): domain Bacteria; phylum Chloroflexota; class Anaerolineae; order Aggregatilineales; family Phototrophicaceae; genus UBA6055. The sequence goes on from CBDDPG010000002.1 coordinate 1,216,739, forward strand.
AAAGCGGAAGAGATCGTCTTGGCAATGGTCCTGACGGGCGCCAAGAGCAAAGAAGACATCCTCGAGATGTACTTCAACGAGATCTATTACGGCAATTTGGCTTACGGCGTGCAAACCGCCGCCCAGACCTTTTTTGGCAAGGACGTGCAAGAATTGACCCTGGGCGAAGCGGCGATGTTGGCGGGCTTGCCGCAAGCGCCTGCCAGCCTTGATCCGCTCAATCCCGACCCGGCGGTGCAGGCGGCGGTTGACGCGCGCTGGCGACAGGTGCTGGGGGAAATGGCGGAAGAAGGTTATATCACTCAGCAGCAGGTGAAAGAGGCTTTGAGCGAGGGCTTGTACTTCGCGCCAGCCAACGTTTCCTTGAACGCGCCACATTTCACTGTCTATGCGCAGGGCGAGCTGGAACGCTTGATGACGAGCTTGGGTTATAGCCCGGAAGACATCGCGCGCGGGGGCTTGCGCGTCTACACCACGCTTGACCAAAATGTCAATCAAATGGCGCAGCGAGCCGCCGCCAATCAAGTCGCGCAGCTCTGGAACAAAAACGTCAGCAACGGCGCTGTGCTCGTCGCCAAGCCGGGGACGGGCGAGATTATCGCCATGGTTGGCAGCATCGATTATCACAACGAGGCGATTGACGGCAGCGTCAATGTAACAACCGCCTTCCGGCAACCGGGCAGCACCATCAAGCCCTTCACCTATTCGGCCGCGCTTGAGCGCGGCATGACGACTGGCGATGTCTTATGGGACACGCGTGCGGAGGTCTCCCTTCCCGGCCTGCCCTTGTACACGCCGCGCAACTTCGACAACGCTTTTCACGGTCCCATGACCATGCGTACCGCGCTGGCGAACAGCTACAACATCCCGGCGGTGCAGACCCTGCGCGCTGTCGGCGTCGACTATCTGCTGGACTTGTTGCGCCGCTTTGGCATAAGCAGCTTAAGCGAAGACGCTTCACAATACGGCTTGTCCTTAACGCTTGGGGGTGGGGAAATCACGCTCATCGAGCTGACAAACGCCTTCGCCGTCTTCGCCAATCAAGGATCTTATGTGCCGGTGACATCCCTCTTATGCGTCATCAACAGCGACGATGAGATCCTCTATCAGTATGAAAACAGTTGCCCGGCCGGCCGCGTCACGGGGGCGACGGTCAACCGAGAGGCTCAGGGCGCGCTGGTCCTTGACCCGCGCATCGCCTATCTGATGACGGACATGCTTGGCGACAACCAAGCCCGCAGCGCGGCTATGGGCGCCTACAGCCCTTTACGCACCGATGGCATATTCTCCGCGGTCAAGACCGGCACCACCGACGATGTCAAGGACAACTGGACTGTCGGTTATACGCGCAATGTCGCTGTCGGTGTCTGGGTGGGCAATAACGACGGCAGGCCCATGGTGAATTCTTCCGGTTTGACAGGCGCCGCGCCAATCTGGAATGCTGTGCTGACGGGAATCTACGGCAACCGGAAACTGCTAGGCGCCTTCGCGACGGAGGGGCAATTGCTGCAGGATCAGCCGATCCCGCCAGCCGGTATCAGCCGGCGGCAGATCTGCGATGTGCGGCGCTTGACCGATCCATCGCCGCGCTGCCCGGCGACCCTCAACGAATGGTTTCTCGATGGACCAGCCGGGGTTCCCGACGAAAAGGGCATCCTGCGCTATCCACAAGTGATCGCGCAACGGACACCTGTGCCGGTGCAAGGCTCGGTTCTTCATCGCGTGTCGCCCGGCATCTATCAGACTTTGGCATTCCCTTTGCCGCCGGAAGCCGCGTCTAGCATACGCTTCCAGGTGGATCCCGGCGAGAAGCAGCCACTGCCGCCGAGTTATTGCCGCGTGCCCGTGCAAGACGCGCAGGCGGCGATCGCCGCTGGCGCGCAAAATCTATGGTTCATTGAAAGTCCGACGACATCCCCGGGCGATGTCGTCGAGGCGGAGCGCTACGCCCGCGAAGCAAACCTGGCGCTGCTGCCGACTATCGAATGCCTGCCCAGCTTTTACAGTTTGAGATCGATTGGCGACGTCGGCGCGCTTTTGCAGATTCAGCAGCCCGTCAACGGGCAAAGCGTCGACAGCGTGCTGCCAATCATCGGCAGCGCCCAATTCAGCAGCGGTCAAGGCGACTATTATCATCTGTATATTCGCGGCGGACAATTCGCCGATTGGACGCCTTTGGGACAGCGCCATCATCAGCCCGTGAATAATGGGCAACTGGAGGTTCTGCACGCCGACGCCCTGCAACCCGGGTCCTATATCCTGCGGCTGGCTCTGATCCGCGGGGGGGATATCGTGCAGGTTGATGAAGTCATATTTTCGGCGCGATAGACGGCGCTTGCGCAAAACGCAGCGAAATGATGTATAGGCTTGTGATGGATGAAACCAGCCAAGATCGAAACGCGCCGGCGCCGCTCCTGTCGCTGGAAACCCTGCGCCAGGCGCGGGACATGCCCTGGAAAGCGAGCAACGAGCTGCGGCGTTGGCTGATCTTGCCTATGGCATGGTGGCGGCTGCGCGGGCTGACAATAGACGGCGGCTGGCGCTGCTATGGCTTGCCGATCATCCAACGGCATCGGCATAGCGAGATTCGCGTCGGTCGGCGGCTGGCGCTTCGCTCGAGCGCCGCCAGCAATCCACTGGGTCCCAACCGCCCCGTGATCATCAGCACAAGACGAGCCGGCGCCAGCATAACCATAGGCGACGACTTCGGCATGACCGGCGGTTCGCTGGTCTGCGAGCGGCGGATAAGCATCGGCGACCGCGTTTGGGTCGGCGCAAACGCGATTATCACCGATACCGATTTCCATCCGCTTGATCCCGAGCAGCGGCGAACCCAGCCCTCAGCCGCGAATACGGCGCCTGTCACGATCGCGGACGACGTCTTTGTCGGCATGAACGCGCTCGTTTTGAAAGGCGTAACTATCGGGGCGGGCTCGGTGCTCGCGGCCGGCTGCGTCGTCGTCCGCGATGTGCCGCCGCGCAGCGTGGTGGCCGGCAACCCGGCGCGGGTCGTCCGCGAATTATAGTTCTTCCCGCGTTTTCACTGGTAAACGATTTCAAAAGACAAGGCGATGGTATCGCCCAGCACAATGATATCGCCGTTCTTGAGCGGGGCGGGACCGTCAATCTTTAAGCCCGCGATGCGCACGCCGTTGGTGCTGTCCAGGTCCTCGATCTCATAACCCGCCTCGCGCCGCAATAGCCGCAGGTGATAGCGGCTGACCTGCGGATCCTCTATCGCGATGTCATTGGCGCTGTCGCGGCCCAATGTGACAATCTCTTTTTCCAGCCGAAACATGGCATGCTTGATGGGTCCGCTCCTGACCACGATCCAGAAGCCGGGCTCCTCGGGCATGACGCTTTTGTCAATCTCTGGCAGGGCTTGCCGGGCAGGCGCGCCGGATATCGCTCCCGCGAGCGCTGCTTCGACCTTGTCGCGGAACGCCGCCATAAAGTGATCCCAAAAATGATTTTCGTCGGCGAAGGCTCGGATGTCAAAGCGTTCTACGTTCAATAGGCTCGGGTGCAAGAGCGCATCGTCGTAGATGATGGCGAAGACCGGTATGCCGCCGCCCTTGGCATAAGCGAATTCATAAGTCAAGTATACGGAATCCGCCGCTTCGTCGGTCAGCAGGATAATCAGCGCGTCGGCATGGCCAATCGCGGCATCCATTTCGACGTGCCAGGCTTGCCCGGCAACAGGGTTGCGGTCAATCCAGGGTCGGTATCCTTGCGCGCGCAAGATGCGGCGCAGTTCCTCGGCGCGGGTCTGCGCCGAGGGATCGTAAGACAGGTAAACATTCTTCATTGCGCTTCCTCAGTGACCCGCCCGCAGTGTAATATTCGTCCTTCAAGCCTGGCCGGACTAAATCTTGAGAACATCCGTCATCACTTCGAGCAGGCCTGGACCGTCAAGCTCGCGCAATTCTTCCAATCCCGCGCGGAGCTGGTCCTTGCATGCGACGCGCTTGCCCCAAGCGCCGCAGCTTCGAGCGAATTCGGCGAAGTTCGGATTGACAAGTTTGGTCGCCCAGACCGGCACCTTAACACCCCGCTGTTCTTTGCTGATTTTGCCGATCTCGCTATTGTTGAGCAGCACCAGCTTGATCGGCAGGTCGTACTGAACCGCGGTCGTCAATTCCATGGCATATTGCCCGAAACCGCCATCGCCGGCAACAGCCCAGATGGGACGGTTGATCGCGGCCACCGCCGCCCCAATGGCAGCTGGAAACGCGAAACCAATGCTGCCGAGGTAGCCGGACATCAAGCACTCTTGCCCGGGCTTGCTTTCGAAATAGCGCCCGAAGCTGTAGGTATTGTTGCCGACGTCTACCGCGATCACTGCGCCGGCCGGCACGATCTCGCTCATCTGCTGGAAAAGCCAGGCCGAATTGACGCCGTCGGCGTCATTCTGGGCGGAACGCGCTGCTTTTTCCGCGCGCCACAGCTGCCAGCGCCCGGCGATTTCGCGCCGAACGTAGCTACGATCAAAGGCGCGGTTGGCATTGTCAAGAGCAGTGTTGATAGCCGCGCAGGTGATCCCGATGTCGCCCCAAAGCGGCACATCGACCGGATGGAACTTGCCCAGCGCCATGCGATCGAAATCGACTTGAATGATCTTTTTGGTTTCGGAGATGCCGGTGTGGTTGCTGAAGGACGCGCCGAAGACGAGCAGCACGTCGGCGCGTCCCATCATCGTGCTGCCGACGATTGTGCCGGACCTGCCAAGTACGCCACATGCCAGTGGATGACTGTCGGGAATGAAGCCCTTCGCCTTGAAAGTCGTGATGACCGGCGCTTCGATTCTCTCTGCCAGCGCGACGATCTCCTTGCGGAATGACTTGGCGCCGTGTCCCATGATGATCGTGACGAGACGCGCGTCTTTGATTAATTGCGCGGCTTCGTCCAGTTCTGCCTGTGGCGGGGCAATCGCGCTCGCGCCGATTCGCCCTTTGCGCGGCGTAGCAGGGCGGGGATCCAGCCCGGGCGCAAAGGCAACTTCGTCGGGAAAGATCAGGTGCGCGACGTCGCGATTGACCACCGCATGTTTGATCGCAAGCGCCATCAGTTCAGAGGCGTTCGCGTTGGACAGGACCGTCTGGCTCCAATCGGCGACGCTGTTGAAAGCCGCGGAAAGATCAATTTCTTGGAATGCGCCGGGTCCAAGCACTTGCGTCTGGACCTGGCCGCTCAAGGCAATCACAGGCGCGCGATCGACTTTGGCGTCCCATAGTCCTGTTAATAGATTTGTCGAACCGGGTCCGGCAATGCCCAGGCACATCGCGGGTTTGCCGGTTAGCTTGGCATAGCCGCTCGCGGCGAAGGACGCCGCGCCTTCATGGCGGACGGCGATGAAGCGCAGATTGCCTTTTGCTTCTTCACTCCTTATGGCGTCCGCCACTGCTAGGTTGGAATGCCCAACCATGCCGAAGCAGGCTTCAATGCCCCAATCGGTGGCGACCTGCATCATCTGATTGGATATCGTGTCGGCGGCGCCGCGCTCCTCCACCGCGACATAAATGCCGTCGTCTCGAATTTCCAAGGGGAAGGTCTCGACGCGATCATCATATCCGCCGGGCGGCGAGCCGTCTTGCGGCGCATATTCGTAACCGTGCCAAGGACAGCGCACGTAGCCGTTTTCGATCAAACCTTCGCCGAGCGGTCCTCCTTGATGTGGACAATGGTTGTCCAGGGCGTAATACTTGCCCTCGAATTTTGCCAGGCAGACTGCTTTCACCCCTGCGGCGACACTTGCGACGCTGTTGTCATCCAGGGGATCCTTCGCCGCTACGCGGCGCCACGTTTGCTTTTGCTTCATTATGTCCTCCAGTGGGCTGAAATTCATTGACGCCGGCGTCCACGCTGTCTAATTGATTATCACGTTCAGCGAGTTTTATGGCAAGTTTGGGTTGGGCTCTGGGCTTGGGCTACGGAAGACTCGTCTGGCGCTGCGGCGGCTACTGTTTGCCGCTCATCTGTCATACAATAAGAGCAAGATGAAAATAATCGCGAATTTGGGGGATATATGGCTAACTGGGTAGAAGTGCTAAAAGCCGACCAGCTTGAAGAGAGCAAGGGCACAACGGTCTTTGTAAACGAGCGCGATATCGCGCTGTACAAGTATCTGGGCGAATTCTATGCCTTGGACAATCGCTGCGTCCACCGCGATGGTCAACTTGGCGACGGCTACATGGAAGGCGCCAATGTCTTCTGCCCTTTGCACAAATGGGACTACGATGTGCGGACCGGCGTCAGCCGCTATACCGAAGACGAAACGGTGCCGGTTTATCCCGCGCGCCAGGTGAATGGTCGCGTCGAAATTGACGCCGACGCCGTCCCGCCCAAACCGCGCTACGAAGACGAGTATTTGGGTTTGTGGGCGAGGCGCAACGACCCGCTGGAAAGCGAGATGCACGATATCCACAGTTACTCGCGCGGGCGGCGCGCCTTTGTCGAGGGCATGGGCAGCGAGAAACGCGATTACGCCAGCTTGGGCGACCTGTATTTTCTGCCGGGGCAGCTGGCTGTCATGCCTTTGCTCGACGATGTGCCAGTCAACACCGAAACGGTAATCGCCGCCAAACGGCAGCAGCCCTTGAAGCTGCGGGCGCCGATATTCGTCAGCCACATGAGCTATGGCGCCTTGAGCAAAGAGTCGAAGCTGGCTTTGGCGAAGGGCGCCGCCGAATTTGGCACCTTGATGTGTTCGGGCGAGGGCGGCATGTTGCCGGAGGCGCGCGCGGCGGCTGGACAATACATCTTCGAGATGGCGTCGGGCTATTTCGGTTGGAACGAGGAGAACATCGCCAAGGCTGACGGCATCGAGATAAAGATGGGCCAGAGCGCCAAAGCGGGTTTGGGCGGTTTGCTGCCCGGGCACAAGGTTACGGCGGATATCGCGGCGGCGCGCGGTTTACGGGAAGGACAAGCGGCGCGCAGCCCATCGCGTTTCGCCGATATCCATTCTGTGGCTGATATGCAAGAACGCATCGACTGGATCCGCTCCGTCAAACCCGATATGCCCGTTGGCATCAAGTTGGCTGCCAGCCGCATCGAGGCGGATTTGGCGGCGGCGGTGAAACTGGATATAGATTGGATCACGCTTGATGGACGCGCTGGCGGCACGGGCGCGGCCGCCAAGCATATCATGGACAATATCTGTGTGCCGACGGTTTTCGCCATTCCACGCGCGCGCGCTTGGCTGGATGATAATGGCCACCGCGATATCAGCCTGATCGTAACCGGTGGCTTGCGCACCAGCGCCGACGTCGCCAAAGCGCTGGCTTTGGGCGCGGACGCCGTCGCCTTGGCCACCGCAGCCATGATCGCCATCGGCTGCAAGCAGTATCGGGCTTGCAGCAGCAACAGTTGCCCGGTCGGCATCGCCACGCAGAAGATGAAATTGCGGGCGCGCTTCGACGTGGAGACCTCCAAGCAGCGCCTGGTGAACTTCTTCGAGGCGATGACGGAGCAGATGAGCGAGTTCGCGCGTATGTGCGGCAAGCGCAGCGTGCATGACCTGGGCTATGAAGACCTGGCGACGACGAGTTATGAAATCAGTCGGCATACGCCGGTGGCGCATGTTTAAGGACAAGCTTTGAGTTGGGTCGTGCTAAGCGCTTAAGGCTGATGCCGCTCATACACCGCAAGCGTCGCCGACGCCATGCGTTCGACGCTAAAGCGTTCTTCCAAGCGGGCTGCGCCCAGCAAGCCCATGTGCTGGCGCAAGGCATGGTCTTCCAATAGGCGTGTCATGGCATTTGCCAGGGCATTGACATCGCGGGCTTCGACCAGCAGCCCGGTTTCGCCATGAACCACGACCTCGGGTATGGCGCTGACGCGGCTGGCGATCACCGGCACGCGCCTGGACATCGCCTCTAAGAGGACCAGTCCAAACCCTTCCCACAGGCTCGGCATCAGCAGAACATCAAAAGCGCCGATCAACTTGAGCGCATCGCTGCGCCATCCCAGCCAGTGAACGTATTCGTCGATATCGAGTTCCCGCGCCAGCGCCTCAAGCTGCGGGCGCAAGTCGCCGTCGCCGGCTATGATCAGACGCGCGGTCGGGAAGCGCTGTCGGATCTGCTGAAAGGCGCGCAAGGCGTAAGCGATGCCTTTCTGCTCAACGATGCGGCAGACCAAGCCCAGCAGCAAGGCGTCGGGCTCCAGGCGCAGCTCGCGGCGCAAGCTCTGCCGGGCGGCGCGGAGTTCCTCATCGGCAAGCCATTTGTGCTCCAAGCCATAGTGAACCACGGCGATCTTGTCGCTGGGCGCGCCTTCGACCTCGATCATGAAATCCTTGATGGACCCGGAAATGGCGATGCCGCCCTGGGTCAGGCGCCACAGCAGCGGGCTAAGGCGCTGCCAAATTACGTGAAAGCGGAATTGATCATCGTTGTGGCGGCTGCTGATGACTGTACGGATTCCCGCAAGCTTCGCGGCGAACAAGCCGTAAAGGTCGGCATGGATCAAATGACTGTGTACGAGGTCCGGCTTGATCTCGCGCAAGGCGCGGCGAATCTTGAACAGCAGGGTGAGATCGTAGTCGCGCTGGATTGTCAATCGGCGCAGGGGAATGCCGCGCTCCTTCGCCTCGCCGACCATGTCCTCCATGGGTTTGTCATTTTCGACCAAGATGAGCAGATGAGCGTCGACGCCGCGCTGTCGCAGGGCGCTCAGCAAAACCAGCAGATGGCGTTCGGCGCCGCTGATTCGCGTGACTTTTATGACGTGGGCGACGCGCATGAGACGCTCCGATGGCGGGGGCTGCGGCAACTGTAGCAGACCGCGCGCTTAGGGGCTAGTTTTAAGCGCAGCTCATGGCAGCGCGATTTCCTGCGACAGGGGACCGGTCAATCCGCGCGCGTCTTTGGCTGCGATGGCGATGCCGCTGTAATTGGAGAAACCGTCCCAAACCAGGCTGGTTTCGCTATGGACGATCTGGCGCTCGTAGAACAGCCCGCCCGGGCGGCGTAAGGCGATGATGTAGCCGCTGGCTTGGGCGACCGGTTCCCATACCAATTCAGGCTCGCCGCCGTCCCGCCGCAAGACGATGTTTTGCGGCGGACGCGGTCCGTCGGCGAGGGCGGTCAAGACCGCGAGGATGGCTTTGCTGGCGTCGCGCAGATAACCGGCTTCAATGTATTCGATGGTGTCTGTCGGGTCGCCATTGATTTTCTCTTCATAGGCGTTGATGAGGCGAATGGCTGGGTAATCCAACTCGCTGAAAGAAAAATGATCGCCATAGCGGTTTTCGCGGTCAATCGCGTCTTGCACGACCAAATCCAGGTTGACGCCGTAGTTGAAGCCGATGAAATTAACCATGCGCGCCAAACGGCGCGACGCAGAGTTCTCGTTGGGTCCGGCCGAAAACACGCGCAATTCGCGATCGTTCACCCGCCCGCTGCGGTCGTGCACATTGCCGATGGTGTCGACATTAATCATCGCTATGAGATCGGTTTGATCCTCGCGTATCCAAGAGGCGAAGGCTTTGCTGCCTTGCCTGCCAACCTCCTCGGCGGAAAAAAGCACAAACATGATGGTGGCTTTGTAGCGCGTCTGGCTCATGATGCGCGCCAATTCCAGGACCGCCGCGACCCCCGAGGCGTTGTCGTTCGCGCCGGGGGCAAAGACATCAATCGAGTCGAGCGGACGCCCAACGCTATCGTAATGGGCGCCGACCAGAACCGTGCCCGCCCCGACTTCTGTACCTTGAATGACGGCGACCAGGTTGTACTGCGCTCGCCGCTCGCCGTCTGTCGTGACCGATTCAAATGGCAGGTCGAATGTGTATAAATTGCCGCCAGAGGCTTGGCGGAAGGTCTCGAATTGACCGCTGATATAGGCTCGGGCCGCGCCGATGCCTTGGCTGCTTGAGTCTTGGCTGGAGTTCACATGCCGGGTATAGAAATCTTGCATGGTGCGGATATGCGTCATCAAGCGGTCGGATTCCACTTGATCCAGAATGCGAAGGACCTCGACATCGGAGGGCGCGTCCGGCGTGGCGCCAATGCCCCGTAGACGCGCTGGACCCGCGGCTACATAGCCCAGCGTGGGCGGCAGAGTCCGTGTCGCGAGGGGCGCCAGCGTCGGCGGCGCGTTCTCGCTGGTTCCAAGGTTGCAGGCGACCAGCAGCAGCAAGAAGCCGAGCAAAATGAGGATGGTATTCCGATGCGCGCTCATGAGGGTGATTTTAGCATAATTCGCCTGTTGCGCAGTCGTCGCAGACCAAGGCAATCGCCCAGATTCTTCCATAATCACAGCGGGTCGCGCAGGTCGCGCAGGCACTGACCGTCAGCCGCCCTGAGCAGCGTAGGGGCGACATACCATGTCGCCCGAAATCAACGACGCTGCAACGTCGGGCGACCAGGTTGGTCGCCCCCACAGCGTCCCGATGTTTTCTCATTACTTACTTGGGTTTACTCGCGACTCTGTGATGAAAAAAATATCTCGCCGCAAGCGCGCTTAGGCGCTGCCGGCGTCTTCGATCACTTGGCAAATGCGAAAATCGGAAATAGCCAACTCGATCAAGGATGGCATCTTCAGCCTTCGCCAAAGATCGTAACTGTCAATGGCGTTGTATTGCGCGGCAAACAGTACCGCTACCGTTCCATGCGTGAGGACCAGGATGTTTTCCGCGGGCTGCGCGATCTCGAGCAGGGACGCGATGCCGCGTTGGAAGCGTTGCCTGGCTTGATTCGCGGTTTCATCGCCGAAGACGAGCGCATCGGGCTGGTCAAAGAGCTGCCGGATCCGCGCGTCAAAGGCCGCGGACGAACCATAAGGAGCGTTGCTGCGGCGGCTGTGTTCAGCCAGCAGAGGGCTTTCGAATACTGGAATATGCTCAAGATCCTCCGCAACAGCTTTGGCTGTTTGCAGCGCCTTGGGCATCGTGCTGCAAAACAGTCGCCGCGGCTGATAGGCGGCAAGGCGCTTCGCCAAGGGCTTGCAGCGCTCATAGCCTGCCGGCGTCAGTTCCCAGTCCTGGGCCGGCTGCGCCGGGTTATGATTGCTGTTGCTGTGTTTAACCAGGACCAGTTTTGCCATGTCCGACGTTTAATTCTGGTCAACAGCCGCTCGGAGGCTGCGAAGAAGCCCCCAAGCAGGTCGCGCTCACAGAAAAAATCGAGCGTTATGCTTGCAAGCGCGTCGCAGCCGGCTAGTCGAGATAGTCGCGCAATTTACGGCTGCGGCGCGGGTGGCGCAGCCGCCGTAATGCCCGTCCCTCGATCTGCCGAATGCGCTCGCGGGTCAAGCCGAACTTCTGGCCAACCTCCTCCAGCGTATAGCTATGCCCATTCTGCAAGCCAAAACGCAGGCGCAGGATACGCGCCTCGCGCGGGGACAATGAATTAAGCTGCTCTTCGATTTTCTCCTTGAGCAGCTTGTTATAAGCGCTATCCGATGGTGTTGGTTCGCGGTCGTTCTCGATGAAGTTGCCCAGTTCGCTGTCGTCGTCCTTGCCCACTGGGTGCTCCAGGCTGAGCGGCTGCCAAGAGACCTTGAGCATCCATTGAACCCTGCGCGGCTCGGAGTCCATTTCTACGGCGATTTCTTCGACCGTCGGCTTTCTCCCGAGTTGCTGTTCCAGGTCGCGCGCGACACGGTACAACTGGCGAATGCGATCGGTCATGTGGACCGGAACGCGGATGGTTCTGCCCTGATCGGCTATGGCGCGCGTGATTGTTTGTCGGATCCACCAAGTGGCGTAGGTGCTGAAACGATAGCCGCGGTGATAGTCAAATTTTTCCACAGCTTTCATCAAGCCCAGGTTGCCTTCTTGAATCAAGTCCAGAAAGGGCACGCCGCGCGACATATACTTCTTGGCGATCGATACCACCAAGCGCGTATTGGCTTTGATCAAATGTTCGCGCGCATTCAGGCCGTCTTGGACGAGGAATTTCCATTCGGCGCTGCGGGCATGGCCGGGGCTCCGCGAAAGCTGGGCTTCGGCGCCGCGGCCCGCTTCCAAACGCATGGCAAGGTGAACTTCTTCTTCAATGGTGAGGAGTGGCACACGCGCCATCTCCTTGAGGTACAAGCCCACTGTATCGTTAGACGCTATTTCGCCTAGGTCGTGCTCGTCTTCGTCTTCTTCCAGCTCGACGTTGTCTTCGTAGACTTCGGCAAAGGCTTCAATGTCGTCGTCGAAAAAAAGCTCAAAACTTTCCTTTTGATTCTTATCTTCTTCAAGATAAGTAATCAGGTCAATATCAGACTCAAACCTGCTATCAAAGTCACTCACGATCTTCCCCCCCAAACATGTCGGCGAGCGCGACCAGAGAATCGCTCTCGCAGTTGTTACAGTATTGCGTTTATTCGTCCAATAACTGCTTCAAGATCGACAGCCGCGGATCATAAGCCGCGTAACTCCCCAAGTCTTGACTGTCGTCTAGCGCAGTATCGGACTCATAGTTCAGATTTACTCCACTTTCGGCGCTCAAGCCACGGCAATTGCCGCGGCAAACGGCGCGATAGCTCTCTTCAATGATAACTTCTTCTCGCAACAAATGTCCAAGATCAATTTCACCGTTGCTATCTACACTAAAGGCGCATTTATTCGGATCGGCCGGCGCCGCGAACAATTCCGCTATTGGCAGCGCAAACTCATGAACGAAGTCTTCCAGGCAACGGTCACATTCCCGCAGGTGAAACACTCGCAATGTACCCTGAACCAGGATACCCTCTTTGGTGCGCGTTAAGGTCAGGTTGCCCGAAAGTGATTCCAGATACAGGTCTTGATCGACATGCAGCCGCTGCGGAATATGAATCGGAATCGCTCTTGAGCTGCCCGGTCCTTCCGATAACAGAAACCCTACTTGCAGCTTGAGCAGTCGCTTATTGAGATAGCCGTTGCTATTCGTACTCACCCGCGATGCTCCTCGTAGCAACGTCGCTTTGAAGAATGTATTATCTACGCCTGATTCAAGCTTGGAAATTATATGCAACAATTGTGTACAATGTCAAGCAAATCAAGTGAAATCAAAGAAAAACAAACTTTTATGTCTACAAAGCATATCAAGGGCGTATCAATTGAGCCAGGGGCTAAAATAGCGCCTGGCTAAGCGTATTATCCAAGCGCGGCAACACAGAAAAACGCTATGTCACGAAATATGTCTGGTCCCCTAGTATTTGTGTCGGAGCGGCGATCGTTTTCGTCGCTGGCTTCGGCATTTTCATCTTACCAAATTGTCGAGATTACAGGCAAGCGGGCTTTCATGAACACGGTGATTGACACCCGCGCCGCTATGATCCTGGTTGACGGCGCGCACCCGCTTTGGCGCGGCTTTGTCATCGCGCCGAAAGCCAGCGCAGCCACGCGGCGCATCCCGATTCTATTAATAAGCGACTGTGAAAAACGACGCGCCGAAGCGACGCTCGCTGGCGCCGACTTGACCGCAAGCTGGCGCGAGTTTGAGCGCAAGGGCTTGAAGCTGGCGCAAGACTTCGCGCGCGTCCCCGCCCCCAAGCTGCTCGATCAACTGGACTGTGAATGTCGCGGGAGTTTGCCCGCGCTCGCGCAGAGGGGCTTGCAAGAATTCAACCAGGGCAACTACTACCGGCAGCACGACTTGTTCGAGGAGCAATGGGCGAATACGACGGGACCTGTTCGCGACCTATATCGCGCCATACTGCAAGTCGGCGTCGCCTATTATCAGATCGAAAAGGGCAATTATCGCGGCGCGCTAAAAATGCTGCAGCGCAGTGTGCAATGGCTGCACATCATGCCCGCGACATGCCAGGGAATCGCCGTCGAAGAACTGCGGCGCGATTCCTACGCGGTCCGCGCCGAGCTGGAACGTTTGGGTCCGGCACGCCTGGAAGAACTGGACCGCAAGTTGCTCAAACCCGTGATCTGGCAAACGCCAGTAGTTCCAAGTTAGTCATGCAAAGCTCGACGAAAGGTCTAATTGCAGGGGCGACAGATTGGGCGACTCAGCGGACTCTGTAGAGAAACAGCCTCCATCACCGGCCCCTTGCTCAAAAATGCGGCAATGGGAGTCTTATGACCTATAATGAGCTGTAAAGCCCCTCCCTCTTTATGGGGGAGGGCTTTGGGGTGGGGGTAAATTGAGTATTTCAACAGAGTCCAGCGAGTCGCCCCTGCCGTTTCTAATTTTTGCGGGATTTACTGCCCTAGCGCGCCTCGTTAGACAGCGGTCGCCTGATCTTCCGCCAAGACATAGCGCGCGAACCAATCCAGCATTGCCTCATTGTGCGCTCGGCGGAGCTTGACCGCCCCGTAAATCGACGCGCCATGCGAGCCGCCCGGCTGCCGCAGCATTTCGACAATACAGCCGTTGGCTTTGAGCACGGTATAAAACTGCTCGGACTGTTCGGCCGGGCAGCGCCAATCCAACTCGCTTTGCACCAGCAAGGTCGGCGTCTGGCAGTTGTGCGCATAAGTGATGGGCGAGCATCTGTCGTAGACCTCCGGGATTTCCTGGGGATGCCCGCCCATCTGCTCGACGCCGAAGTATATGCCAATGTCACTGGTGCCATAAAAGCTGCGCCAATTCGTGACAGGATTCTGCGGAATCGCGGCTTTGAAGCGGTCCGTCTGCCCGACAATCCAGCAGGACAAATTCCCGCCGCCGGAGGTCCCGCAGACGCCCAATCGCTCGGCATCAGCCAGTCCCAAGGCAATGGCATGATCGACGCCTGTCATCAGATCTTGATAATCGAGATTGCCCCAATCGCCCTTGATGGCGGTCGAAAAGCTGTCGCCATAACCGGTCGACGCGCGATGGTTGAGGAAGAGTAGTCCATAGCCAGCCCCCGCCAGCATCTGAAAATCGAAGTGAAAGCCATAACCGTAGGCGGCGTGCGGACCGCCGTGAATATACAGAATCGTCGCATAGGGCGCTTCTCCTTTCGCCGGCTTCATATACCAGCCCTCCACCTGTACGCCGTCTACGCTTTCCCATAGCAGGCGCTCGGCGCAAGGCAGGTCAAGACCCGAAAGATGGTCGTGGTTCAAGCGGCTGAGCTGCCGATGCGTGCCAGCGCTCATGTTTGCGAGCTGCAGATCGGGCGGCGAATTGAGTGAGGTGCTGGCATAGAGCAGGTGATCACCGCGCAGGTCCAGCGGAAACACGGCGCGCTGTCCCTCGGTGAGGGCTTGGCAAGATTCCGCCCCGCTTAAGGCGACCCGATAGATATGGTTGAGTCCGCCTTCTTGCACCGTTGTAATCGCTGATGCGCCATCGTCGGTGATGGCGGTATTCCATTCGCTCAAACCAGCGATGGGCATGTCCAGCGACAAGCGGCCCCCGATGCCGATCCGCCAAGCCGGCGTGCGGTTTTCTATGTCGCCGCTGGCGATATCAAGCGCGTAGAGATCCGATTTGCTGCCGATCGGCTTGCCGTCATTGGGTCGACCGACGAATACAATGCGCTTGCCGTCCGGCGTGAAGTTGGCGCCAGCGATAGCTGCCCAGTCCCGGAGCAGCGTCTTTTGCACACCGTGCAGATCCACCGTCATCAGGTCGGGTATCATTGCGCGGGCGGCGTCGGCGCGCATCGTCGCGTCGTACAAGATCGCGCTGCCATCGGGCGACCAGCGCAGGTTGACGTTATTGGTCCGGTCCCGGGTCAATTGCCGCGTTTCGCCGCTGGCGAGCTCCAGCACAAAGATGTCCTGAACCGTTTGATCGAGATAGCCAATGGCGTCGAAGCGGTAAACCGTGCGGTCGACGCGATAGGGGTCTTTGCGGAGGTCGACAGGCTCGGCGGCGGGCACGGCGCTATAGGCAAGCTTGCCGCCATCGGGCGACCAAGCGAAGCCGCCGCCGACGCCGCGCTTAGCCTCGGTCAATTGGCGCGCCTCGCCGCCATCAACCGGCAGCAAATAGAGCTGCTGCGCCCCAGCGCGGTCGGAGGCGAATGCGATTGACTTGCCGTCGGGCGACCATTGCGGGTTGCTGTCTCTGGCTTTGCCGCTGGTTAGCTGTTTCGTCGATCCGCGCTCGAGGTCGAGCAGGTATATCGTCACATACTCTTTGTCTTCCTCGGCGTTGATCTGCGAGACGGAATAGACGACTTGCGACGCGTCGGGCGACAGTTTGCCACCGTTGAGAAAGCGCAAATTGAAAAGATCTTGCGGTTGCATAGCGCGTTTGCCTGGCATATTGACCTCGCGAATCGGATTTGCGGGATGGATTAAACTGCGCCAATTGTAACAGCTTTATCACGAGCTGGCGGGATTGTTCTGTTGGCGGGTCCGCCACGCTGACGATAAGCGGAAACTGCTGTATGATAGCCATGGCAAATGCAGCAGCAAAGGAACAGCAATATGACCCAGGCGCCCGACTCCAAGACCTTGTCACAGCAGCGCTACACCCAATACGCCGATGGTTATGTCACCAGCGAGACCCACGCCAGGGGCTCTGACTTGGATCGCCTGCTGGCAATCGCCGAACCGCAATCACACTGGTCTATGCTTGATGTCGCCACCGGCGGCGGGCATACGGCGCTCAAGTTCGCGCCGCATCTGCGGCATGTGATCGCCAGCGACCTGACCCCGCGCATGTTGGAAAAAGCCGAAGAGTTTATCGTGACGGAGCAGGGCGCGCGCAACGTTTCTTTTCGGCAGGCGGATGCCGAGAACTTGCCTTTTGAAGATGCGCAGTTTGACTTGGTGACTTGCCGCATCGCCCCTCACCATTTCCCCAATGCGCAAGCCTTTGTGCGCGAATGCGCCCGCGTCTTGAAACCGGGCAGCTTGCTGCTGCTGCAGGATCAGTTGCTGCCGGATGATCAAGAGGCGGCGCGTTTTGTTGATGACTTCGAGCGCTTGCGCGATCCCAGCCATCATCGCGCCTTCAACACTGCCGAGTGGCGGGCGATGTTCACCGCGGCTGGCATCGTTGTCGAGCGCAGCGAAGAATACATCAAACGTCATGATTTTCTCGCTTGGGCGAAGCGTCAAGGCAATGATGAAGAAACTATCGCGGAGTTGGTGCGAATGTTGCGCGGGGCGGCGCCGATCGCGCGCGACTGGATGATGCCGCGCCATTGGGGGACGGAGGCGGCAACCTTTGTGAATCGCCATATCCTGATGCGCGGCCGCGCGATTTGACCGGGACCTCAAGTGCCGAACCTGCTGGTAGCAACGGGCATCTTTCATCCCGAACCGGGCGGACCCTCCACCTATCTGCGGCAGATCCTGCCCGCGCTGCAAGAGCGCGGCTGGTCCCCGCGAGTTGTCACTTATGGCGAAAGCGGCGCGGCTGAGTATCCTTATCCCGTTAGGCGCGTCAAGCGCAATGCCTATCCGCTTCGTCTAGCCAAATACAAGGCCGAAATACGACAGCAGGCGGATTGGGCGGATCTGGTTTATGCGCATTCTATCGATCTGCCGCTATGGGGCATCAGCGCGCCTCGCGTCCTCAAAGTTGTGGGCGACCAGGCTTGGGAACGTTGCCTGCGCAAGCGCTGGATTCCCCCCGACCTGACTATCGACCGCTTCCAAAGTTATCGCGGCGGCTGGCGCGCCCGCTGGCAGCAGGCTTCTCGCTCGCGCCAGGCGATGTCCATGGACGCCGTGATCGCGCCCAGTCTTTATCTGTTGCGCATGGCGCGGGCTTGGGGCGTGGCGGAAGCCAAACTCAAGCTCATTTACAATGCGCTGCCGCAACCGGAGAGCGCAAGCGTTGATCGCGCCGCGCTGCGCGCTGAATTGGGCTGGGACAATCGCCCGACCCTGCTGTCCGTGGCGCGCTTGCAGCCTTGGAAGGGCATCGATCATCTCATTACTGTTCTATCCGATTTGCCCGAGCTGCATTTGGTCGTGGTCGGCGCAGGTCCGGATCTGCCCCGGCTGCAAAAAATGGCGACAGAAGTTAGCGACCGTGTCCATTTTATGGGCTACCTGCCGGGCGCCGAGGCGCGCCAGCTGATGGCGGCGGCCGATGGTCTCGCCCTCTATAGCGGCTATGAGGGCTTGTCTCATACGCTGTTGGAGTGTTTGCAAATGGGCACGCCCGTCTTGGCCAGCGACCAGGGCGGCAATCCAGAACTCGTGCGGGATGGCGTCAACGGCGTTCTCGTGCCTTATGTGGATCTCGAGGCGCTGCGGCATGGCATCAAGCGCCTGTTGAGGCGGCGCGATCAGTTTCGGAGCAATGCCACGATCGGCTTGGAGCGCTTCAGCTTTGAAAACATGGTGGAGCGAACGGACAGGCTGCTCAGATCTCTGCTTAGATAAATCCGCTTAACGCTTGCTAAAGCGATAGCCAACACCGCGCGAGGTGAGGATGTATTCGGGCTGCTGCGGATTTGTCTCCAGCTTCTGCCGCAGGTAATGGATATAAAGTTTGAGGCTGTCGATGGCGTCGTTGTATTCTTCTCCCCAAGCTTCGGTGACCAATTCATCGCGGGTGACCACGCGGCCCGCGTTGCGGACCAGCACTGCCAGCAGATTGAATTCCTTGGGCGTCAGATGTTTGTGCGAGTTCTTGACCCAGACTTCGCGGTTCATAAAGTTGACGCGGAAATCCCCGCGGTTGAACACCAGCTCTTCGCTCATGTTGGGCTTGGGCGAACGGCGCAAAGACGCGCGGATGCGCGCAACCAATTCGTCGTCATCGTGGGGTTTGACGATATAGTCATCAGCGCCCAGGTCCAAACCTTTGGCAGCGTCTTTGGGATTGTCCCGCGCCGTCAAGAAGATAATGGGCACGTCCGACATCTCGCGCAGGCGCCTGCAGACTTCCCAGCCGTCGGTATTTGGCAGCATGGCTTCGAGCAAAACCAAATCCGGCTGGTGTTGATAGGCCATGCGCAAGCCGCCCTGCGCGCAATAGGCTTTGAATACCTCAAAGCCATGCCGCGCCAAAAGCATGGAAACCTCTTGAACTTCAGGCTTGTCATCATCAATAACCAGTATTTTCTCAGCCATTTGCTTTTGCTCCCGAGCCTGTACAATATTTCACTGAATCACAGAACCTGCGCCACTTGCCACAATCACAATATACTACAGTGATTACCAGAGTATTATTGCGAACGAATCTTAATAGCTTTATAACAAAAATTACTAAATATGACTAGCCTCTTTTCGCTACCGGACCTTTTGAGCGAAAAACTTTCAAATTGCCGCGCAAGCGCTTAGCGGTTTCAGGCGCGTATCAAGCTGATCAGATGCTTGGCATCGTTGAAAAAACCGCTATCTGCATTGTCGGAAGCGTCTATCTCCACCGCGAGCGCGACCCCGTTACCTAATCGTATCACATTTTTGTCTGTATTCTCAACTTGCGTCAGAAACATAATGCTTTGATCCGGGGCGACGAAGGCGATTTTGAGATAGTTGGCATCGGCTGTGCTAAGTTTTACAACCCGCCAGTTTGCAGGGTATTGGAGTTGAAATATGCCAGCGTCGAAGTAGTTTCCGCTAATGGTGACAAAAGCGCCCGGCGTATGCTGGATCTGCGGCGGCGTTTTGGCCGGCGCCAGCGATGAACACGCGCTCGCGAACAGAACCAATATGCCGAGAGCCTGAGACCGCATTAGACGATTCAAACGAGGCAATCCACCTGATTCGCTTAGATCTCCACAATAGAAAGGGTGTCGGTCTTGCCTAGTCCCGTGACACCGCTGATCGTCCGCACGAGCCGCGCAGTGAATCGGCGAAGTCAACCGACAGCACATTGGTTGCGAGCATAGCTTTTACTCTCCAGATGCGACCATCATTTAACTTATACCTGTTTTTGTCTTGCGGGGCAATCGCAGGAGAGACTACTCCCACTCGATCGTGCCAGGCGGCTTGCTGGTTATATCATAAGTCACGCGATTGACGCCCGCTACCTCGTTCACGATTCGCGCGCTCACCCGCGCCAGCAGATCATAAGGCAGGCGCGCCCAATCCGCGGTCATGAAATCGTCCGTGGTCACCGCGCGCAAAACGATGACTTCTTCATAACTGCGATTGTCGCCCATCACGCCCACGCTCTTGACGGGCAGCAGTACGGCGAAACTTTGCGCGGTACCGCGACGGCGCAAGCCAGCATCCGCGAGTTCGCTGGCGAATATCGCGTCGGCGGCGCGCAATTTCTCCAGCCGCTCCCAGCGCAGTTCTCCCAGACAGCGAATGGCCAAGCCGGGTCCGGGGAAGGGTTGACGCCAAACGATCGCTTCCGGCAAACCAAGCGCTTCCCCAATCTTGCGCACCTCGTCTTTGAACAGGTCGCGCAGGGGTTCTATCAGTTCAAAGTTCAGGTCGGCGGGCAAGCCGCCCACATTGTGGTGCGACTTGATGGTTTTCGCCGCCTTGCTATTGGCGGCGCTTTCGATGACGTCGGGATAGATCGTGCCTTGCGCCAGAAACCGGGCGCCTTGCAGCTTGCGGGCTTCCTCGCTGAAGACATCAATGAACAGCTTGCCAATTGTCTTGCGCTTGGCTTCGGGCTCCGTCACCCCGGCCAGCGCGTCGAGAAACAGTTCTACAGCGTTGACCGCGATCAGGCGCATTGCCTGATTTTGGCGAAAGACGCGAATCACATCGTCGGCTTCGCCCAGGCGCAGCAAGCCATGATCGACGAAAATCGAGCAGAGGCGCTCGCCAATGGCGCGGTGGATCAGCGCGCCAGCCACCGCAGAGTCCACGCCCCCGCTCAAAGCCAGCAAAACCTGCTCCTCCCCCACCGTCTCGCGGATTTTTGCCACGGCGTCGTCGATAAAAGCGGCCGGCGTCCATTGCGCCTTGCAGCCGCAGATCTCAAAAAGGTAGTTGGCGAGAATGTCTTTGCCCTGTGGGCTGTGCTTGACTTCCGGGTGGAATTGGACGCCGTAGTACTGTCGGCTCAAATCGCCGATGGCAGCGTAAGGTGAGTTGGCGGATTCCGCCAAGGCGACGAAACCCGCGGGCGGCGCTTCGATGCGGTCGCCATGGGACATCCACACATCCAATTCGCCCGGTAAATTGTCGAAGAGCGGGCTGCGCGCGCTGTGCGTGATAGCCGCCGGTCCGTATTCCTTTTGGCTGGCGCTGGCGACCTGGCCGCCAAGTGCCAGCGCCAGCAGTTGCATGCCATAGCAGATGCCCAGGACAGGCTTGCCGCTAGCCAATAGAAAGTCTGGCAACTCTGGCGCGCCGGCTTGATAAACGCTCTCCGGACCGCCTGAAAGGATATAGCCAGCCGGATGATGCCGATTGATGTGAGCGGCGCCGCCATCATAGGCATAGACCTCTGAATAGACGCCTAATTCACGAATGCGCCGGGCGATCAACTGCGTATATTGGGAGCCATAGTCGATGACCGCGATTCCGCCACGCTTCAGCTTGTGCATGTCTCGCGTTCCATGTCTCGTGCTGGGATGTTTCGCAGGACCCCAGTTGCGGCGGCTGGCATAAAGCGCTTTCCTAAAACAGGTGTTTCGCCAGCTTGAGAATGCCTTGGCTCCAGGGCGCCCGGTGCGTAATGCCCGATTGGCTTTCGATGGCGTCGAGATTGTCGAGGTACCATTGATAATTGCGTATCAAGGCGTCTTTATTGGAAAAAATCGGCGAGTAGCCTAACTGTTCTTGCGCTTTTTGGATCGAGACATAAGAGTCCTTTGCCGCCGTCTCATAGACCCACTTGTAAAGCGGCGAAACTTGCAGCGATTCCAATAGGCGCAGCAAGCAGATGGCGGGCTCGGCGGGCAAACCGGTGACCACCTTGCCGAAGCCAGCGTAGTCGAGTACCGCCTGGTAATCTTCGCCCATCGTCGTGAAGTCTTCGGCGCCGATGTTGAAGGTGTCGTTGCATGCTTCTGCGGGCAGGGTCATGCACAGGCAAATTGCTTCACAGAGATCTTCGACGTCCAGCAGTTGATAGCGGTTGCCGCCGTCGCCTAGCATGGGAAAACCATGGCCGTCTTTCGCCCAATCATAGAGCAGCGCGAAAACGCCCAAGCGCTCTGGTCCCACAAAGGACTTGGGACGGATGACCGGGACAGTCATGCCGCCGTCGCGATAGGCGAAGCAGATGTCTTCCGCTTCTACCTTGGCTTCCCCATAGGGTCCGACGCCGACCCGCTCATCGTCTTCGCGCAAGGGGTGATGATCGGGGATGCCGTATACCGCGGTTGAAGAAATGTGCATGAAGCGCTGGACGCCGCTCTGCCTGGCGGAATCTATCACATTGCGCGTGCCAGTGATATCGGTTGAATGGATATCTTCCGGCGAATAAAGCGGCAGCGCCGCCGCGCAATGCACTACAAAATCCACCTTGTCCATCGCGTGGTCCACCAGCGCTCGATCGCGGATGTCCCCAGTGATCTCGTTGATTTGCTCCCGTTCGGGATAGGCAAAATCCGCGATATCAAGCGAGACAATCTCGTGATCCCGCGCCAGCAAGTAACGCGCGAGATTGATGCCCAGGAATCCTGCGCCGCCCGTCAGCAAAACTCGTGCCATTTGTCTCTGCGCCCTCTGCGTCTCTGTGGTGAATTTTCTTTATTTACTTGATTTTACATCTGTAAGAAGCGTCAATCGAGGAAGCTGGCGCGCCGCGCCCAGCCGCCGTTGAAGACCATTTCAGCTAGCGGGATGCGCTGCCTGCCCGCGGCCTCTCGTTCGCGCTGCGCATCGCTGATGTGGCTCGGGTCGCCCGCGCGGTAGCCAAAAGCGATGGCGGTCTTGGGTTGGTAGTTCGCTGGTATCTGATAAAGCTCGCGCGCCTGCTCTGGGTAGAAACCACCCATTTGATGGGCGTAAATATCATATTCCAGCGCTTGCAAGACCATTTGCCCAATCGCTAAACCCAGGTCGTGCATGGCATGGCTGTTGGCTTCACCTGTGTCGCTATGGGTCTGACTAACCGCGATCATCAAAGCGCCGGCCTGCTGCGCCCAGGTTTGGTTGCCCGCCTTCAAAACGGAGAAGACTTTTTCGAATTCTCGCTTGTTGTCCCGTGGCGCGACAATAAAACGCCAGGGCTGTATATTAAAAGAGGAGGCGGCCCAACGCCCCGCTTCCAGGATGCTGAGGAGCCTGGAATGCTCGATGGGCCTCGTCGGGTCAAAAGCGACCGGGCTCCAGCGCCGTTTGATCAAGTCATGCAAAGGCGCCTGCGTCAGGGCCGGTTTATCGGGCAGCGCCGCCGCGCTCTGTGATGATTGCGCGTCTTGCCGGCTTAGCGCGTCGAATACCTTGGGGGCGATCAGCCAGACCAATTCCCCCCGAGCGGCTGCGCGGCCGAAGATATCGACGCGTGCCAAGCCGCCTTTTTTCATCGCGACATCACTGCCGGTCAGCTCGTTGACGAGTTCACTCATATCCGGGTTGTGCCCGACAAACATGACGTCGTCGGCAGCGCCCAGATCGCGGGTTAAGGACTGAACATCGGACAGGTCGAAACCGAAGTTGACCGCCTCGCTGACTGTCACGTCGACTTCAAGTTCCGCGGCGACAATCCGCGCAGTTTGAAGAGAGCGCAGCCGCGGACTGCTGAAAATCGCCGCGGGCTGAATGCCCAGCCGCTTGATGACCGCAGCGGCATTGGCGAGGCGCTTGCGCCCTCGCTTGGTCAGCTCGCGCGCGAAGTCGCTGCTGGACAGGTCTTCCGCGATGCCATGCCGCAAAAAATAAAGGCGCATATTGCCTCCGTGACTGATGTGCGTTCACCATGCAGAAGGCGCAAAAGGACTTCAAGCGCCCGCCGCGGCCGGTGTTTTGCTCTCAGTCTTCTTTTCGGATTTGCTTTCGGACTTGGCTTCTGTTTTCTTGGAAGTTGGGTCCTTGTCGCCGGCGCTCTTTTCGTCGCCATTGGCGGCAGAGGGTTTCGCTGGATTGTTCGCCTTGTTGTTATCGTTGACGTAAAAGCCGCTGCCTTTGAAGATGATGCCGGCCGGCTGAATCACCCGGCTGACCGCCTGACCGGTCTTCGGGCAACTGGCTAATGGCTCGTCCAGGAATCTCTGTCGGATATCGAAGGTGCTGCCGTCCTCACGGCGATAGGTATAGACTGGCATTCGCTTTCACCACTGCATATCGTTCCTAAGCGATAAGCCAGCTATTATACTGGATGACCGCAAGATTTTGCAGGCGGGATTCTGGAGCGAAAGGAATCACTGTGACCGGCTCGATCTTACCCTTCCTTGCCGTGGTTATGATACTCATTGCTGCTGTCGACTTGTACCGGAATCGTGGTAGCGAAAAGCGCAAGCGCAAGCATTCTTCGCGTTCTTCACGCTCTTCGCCTTCTTCAATTGAAGGCGCGTCTAGCGCTAGGCGCGCGGACCCGATGGCTTGACCGCCTCGAATACCATCGTCTCGTAGCGCATCGCTTGCTCGCTGCCCACGTATTGGCCGTGCTGTTCTATGCCGCGCAGGTTGGCGTCGCCGCTTTCGCCCGGTTGGACGCGCTTGACGCCGCTGAACCCCGCGTCTTCCAGCGCTTTGACAAGCGTCTCCTCGTCGAAGATGAACTTGTGGCGCCAGCCGTGAAATGACTGGTTTATCACCTGCGCCGGGCTGTATTCGCCAATTTGCGAACGAAAGTTGTCCATGATCCAGCGGATGTAATGCTGCTGCGCGGCTGCTTCGGGCTGCGTGTACAAGGCGATGATCTGCCGCAAATCCGGCGTCGCGAGGCGGATGCGACCGCCCACGCGCAATACCCGGTGGCATTCGCGCAGCATGCCCGACGATTCTTCGAATTCCAGGTGTTCAATCACGTGTTCACTGAAAACATAGTCGAAGGAATCATCGGCTATGGGGAAGGGCAGGCAGGCGTTCAGGAAGACCGCGCCAGGCGCAAAAGGATAGAGCGTGGTATTCAGCCAGCTGGGCAGCAGGTTGTAGCCGCAGCCGATCTGCAATTTGCGGCTGCGGCTGCTTTTCAGGTAGCGGCGGATTCTGCCGGGAGCGCTCCAGCGCCAGTAGGCTTGCCGACAACGGAAGCTCGGGCTAGCCATCTAGGTTGCGGCCTTTTCCAGCGACCGGGACGGGGAAAATGACGGCGCCGCGGCATTCCCCGCTGGAAGCTGATGCGAAGACTCTATGCGGACCCGCGCCCAAGAATCTGGATACAGGGGAAGGACTTGGAAGCCAAGGATAAATATGGAACATGCTGCCTTTGCTAGGGACGGTTGGCTATTCTGGATTCAGCAATTCGATTGATGCGAAGATTTCATTCAGGATATCAGTATGTGTTTTGAGTTCGCCTTCAGGCGCGACTACGACCGCGAGCGCGAAATTGCCTTCCAGATTCAAGGTGAGCAACAGGCTGTCGCTGCCAGCAATGCTCACGAAGGATTGCGCCCCGTCACGCCCTTCAATCTTGATCGCATTGCTATCTCGATACTTGGGACTCAGGGCGTCATCGGACGAAGAAGCGACAAAGGCGTCTATCAAATCCGCCGCGTTGCGGGCGCCAATCACACGCACTTGATTTTCGGTGAGCAGGGAGATATTCATGATCAACGCGCCACTCGGTATCTCCGCGGTATCCGGGGCGGACAAGACATCCGGATCGTTGCTGAGGATGATGCCGGCTTCCAATACTTGGTAGCGCCATGTGGCTGGGAATTGCAGCGCGAAGCCCGGACTCAGTCTTGTGCTCACAAAGGAAGCCCGCTGCCATGGTACCGGCGTCGCCTCTGGCTCGCTCATATCGCCGCCGCAAGCCGACAGTAAGCATAACATGACTAAGATGATCAGTCTAAAACTTGTACGAAATGACATTGGCGAATTTGAAACCCCGAATGATCTAATATAGCCATTGTACTTAAATCGCCGTATTGCGCTAGCGGGATTCGCGCAGGGAGCGCGCGGCGTCCTGATGTACAATGGTGTTCTGTCGCGGATAAAGCGAGGCGGGCGATGATACGCTGCGGCGTCGACATGATTGAATGCCAGCGGATTGCGGACGGCATTGAGCGCCTGGGCGAGCGCTTTCTGCAGCGCTTCTTCACGGCGGGCGAGCGCGCAGACTGCGCGGACAAGCCTCACCGCCTGGCCGCGCGCTTCGCGGCGAAGGAAGCGGTGGGCAAGGCGCTGGGCACCGGCATCGGCGACATCGGCTGGGTCGACATCGAAATCCGGATCGACGCGCAACGTGGCAAGCCGCGTCTGATACTGCATGGCAGTGCCAAGACCCTGGCAGCGAGCTTGGCACTGGCTGAGTGGGATATCAGCCTGTCGCATACAGATGAACTGGCAATCGCGCTGGTCGTCGCCAAGTCCAGTGACGCATGACCAGCAGCAAGCGCTGCGGACAAATGCCGCTTACGCGGAGGAACCTGCATCCGGCAAGTCATCAAACAGGCGCAAGAGCTTAAGCGCGATCTGCAAGTTTATCCGCGCGCCCGGCGAGGAGAGATCGACAGCGCATATTTCCCGAATGCGCGCCAGGCGATAGTTCAGCGTACTGCGATGAATGTGCAGGGAGTCGGCGGTTTGTACGCTGTTCCCTCCGGCGTCAAGATAGGTTTCCAAGGTATGGAAGAGATCTGCTTGCTTCTCCACAAGCAGTCGCCGCAATACCGGCGCCTGCGCGTTTCGTTCCAGGCTTTGCCGCCCAGCCTGAAACAAAGTATGGATGTAACCCAGGTCATCAAAACGCTGAACTTGTTCATGGCTGCGCAAACGCCGCGCGATTTCCAAGACCTCGTTGCATTGCTGATGCGCGGCGCCGACCTTGCGCGCGCCACAGAAGACCGCGCTAATGCCGATGCGCATTTCGCCATGACCGCGGCGCGCAAGCCGCTGCGCCAAGGTCTCCGCCAGTGCCTCAACGTCCTGGTCCGCTTGCAATAGAACAAGGACTTGACCGGCGAATTGCGCCGCGACGGCGACTTCTTCGCTTTGGCTCAAGATCTGATTGACGCTGCGATAGATGCGGGTTACCTGCGGCGGCTGTGTATGTCGCAGACCAATCATCAAGAGTTGACAGGCTTGACGCAGGTCCAAGCCATAGCGCAGCGACTGATCGCTAAGAATCGTTTGGCGGCTGTCATCGCCTTCAATGAGCTGCGCGATCAGATTGCCTTTGAGCGATGCTTCAGCCGCTTGCAGCGATTCCTGATAGAGCATCAGCAGGGCAGCTACTGTCGCGCCGATTTCGATGGCCATCATGTCGATGGGCGAAAGCGCATGCACATCGGCGATGATCCACATATAGCCATAGATATCGCCGTGTACGACAATAGGCGCCAGCAGGCGCTCCATTTCCAAGCCTACATGCGGCATCACCGGCAAGTAGACCGGGCGCAGGGTTGCCCGTATCTTGGGCAGATACTCGCCCTCCAGCGCTTCGATCAATTGAGGATTGGTGCGCCCATGGCTGATGGTGTAGCGCCGGGCGGAATCGACCTCGGCAATGTTCTTATTGGCGATGGCTTCGAAGCGATCGTTTTCGATACTGATGGAATGCCCAGCCAAATCAGCCAGCATTTCCGCCAGTTCCTGGAATCCGCCACCTTCCAGTACCAGCCTGGTCAAGCGCTGTTGAATGCTGAGGGCGCGGCTGAACTTGTCCAGGTTCTGTTCTGAAATGCGTTCGTTGATTGACTTTGCGATATCGACAAAACGGGTCTTATAAGAAAGTTCTATCAGCGGCAGGTCCAGTTCCTCGGCGGCTTGACGCAGATAATCGGGTATCTGGTCCAGTGCCTTGCCGATGGTGATGACCACCGCAGCGATGTCTTTTTCCGCCAATTGGCGCAGATATTCGCATTGGGCAGCTGGCGCGGCCGGCAATGTAGGCATGGTCGTGAGCACCATTTCGCCGCCGTGCAGCCAATTAGCGGCATCAGGTACGCTAACGTTGTGGACCCAGCGAATATCGCGCGCTAGCCCGGCTGCGCCCGCTACCACACGCGCGTCTTCCAAAATGGGCAATTGCAATGCCTCGCGCAAGGTTGGCATGGGGTCTCGAACTTCCTTCCGGGACGAGCGGTTTTGAAAAGTATAGAATCTGTGACTTCAAAGCGCAAAGGAATATTCACCACAGAGGCGCAGAAGTAAACCCAAGAAAATAATGCGAAAACATCAGGACGCAGTAGGGGCGACCAATCTGACTCTGTTGAGAAACAGCCTCCATCACCGGCCCCTTGCTCAAAAATGAGGCAATTGGAGTCTTATGACCTATAATGAGCCGTTAAACCCCTCCCTCTTTATGAGGGAGGGGTTTGGGGTGGGGGTAAATTGAGTATTTCAACAGAGTCAATCTGGTCGCCCGACGTTGCTGCGTCGTTGATTTCGGGCGACTCTGCGCCGCGCGTAGACACCCACTAGGAGGTCAGTCGCCCACAGATTGAAAGCTCATTTTACAAGGGCGTCTCGCGAGACGCCCCTATCGCCGCTGGTTTTATGCGATCTTTGGACAAATTTTGGCGCTTGCTGCGATTGGCTTTTGCAAGCGCGCAAAGGCAAAGAAAAAGGGGCGCTGATCCAGCGCCCCTTGCTTATCCGATTGGCGGATATCTAGCGGCAAGCGCTCCCCCGTTTGCAACTCAGGTTGCCTGGGGAGAGCGGCGCTGCCACTGCCTTTCATCAGCCACTGTCGTCCATCATCATATCGTCATCCATAGCCATGTCGTCGTCCATCATCATGCTGTCGTCCATAGCCATGTCGTCCATCATCATAGCGGGCGCCAGGACAACGGTTCCCGCATCGCTCAAATGCACGCAACTCAAGTTGTTGCGTGAATACATTGCTGGCGTCATCGCCATGCGCGGCGACGATGCGGCATCGAGCACCGTGATTGAGACTGCAATTGAGGAGCAGAATTCAACATCGACAGCCATTGAACTCCAAATATCAATTGCCGAGATGAAGCCAGCGTCAATGATGGATTTCACGCCGATGCCAGCGGCGCCTACATCGCGGCAGTTCACGCTCATAGCATCGCCATAAACCGCGATATGGCTCGGCAAGTGTTCGCAAATTCGCGGCGCCTGCATCATCATGTCGTCGTCCATCATCATGTCGTCGTCCATCATCATGTCGTCGTCCATAGCCATGTCATCGTCCATCATCATGTCGTCGTCCATAGCCATGTCGTCATCCATCATCATGTCGTCGTCCATAGCCATGTCGTCATCCATCATCATGTCGTCGTCCATAGCCATGTCGTCATCCATCATCATAGCGGGCGCCAGGACAACGGTTCCCGCGCCGCTCAAATGCACGCAACTCAAGTTGTTGCGTGAATACATTGCTGGCGTCATCGCCATGCGCGGCGACGATGCGGCATCGAGCACCGTGATTGAGACTGCAATTGAGGAGCAGAATTCAACATCGACAGCCATCGAACTCCAAATATCAACTGCCGAGATGAAGCCAGCGTCAACGATGGATTCCACGCCGATGCCAGCGGCGCCTACATCGCGGCAGTTCACGCTCATAGCATCGCCATAAACCGCGATATGGCTCGGCAAGTGTTCGCAAATTCGCGGCGCTTGCATCATCATGTCGTCGTCCATAGCCATGTCATCCATCATCATGCCGTCGTCCATAGCCATGTCGTCCATCATCATATCATCATCCATGTCCATGGATTGGGCGCTAACCGCTCCAATGGACATGAAGAGCAAGGCAATGAGCGTCAAACAACAGACCGCGGATATTGGGAACTTTACTCTCTTCATTATGTGTTTTCTCCTTGATTGAATAGCTTGTAAGATATTGCGGATGTGAAGGGAAGGTAATCAAATTGACAAGGCTGCCACCTCTGTTACTAAATTTTCACTACTCATTATTATACCGCTTAATCAAATTTAATCAAATTTTTCGAAATCCGGGCGGGCTAGGCAATTACTCCTTAACTACAGGGGATCGCGTAGGGCGCGACCTTCTGCGCGCTCTGTAGCTGATTTTATTGCTGCGATTGCCTTAAGGAACGCTGTCCGTCAAGCCATGGGCATGTGATGACTGGCGGCATAGCGGCCCGTGATGTGATGAGAAAGCTGCCTTTCGATGTCGGTCAACAAGCCCGATGCGCCAAAGCGGAACAAGCTGTTTTGCAGCCAGTCGTCCCCCAGTTCTTCTTTGATGAGGATCAGCCAATTCAGCGCGTCTTTGGCGCTGCGGATGCCGCCGGCCGGCTTGAAGCCGACCTTGAAGCCGGTCATCTGCTGATAAGCGCGTATTTCCCGCGCCATGGTTAAACCCACTTCCAGGGTTGCGTTTACCGCTTCTTTGCCGGTGCTGGTCTTGATAAAGTCGGCGCCAGCCATCAGGCAAACTTTGCTGGCTTTCGCCACTTGCCACAGCGGACCCAGCTCGCCGGTTGCCAGGATCGTCTTCATGTGGGCCCCGCCACAAGCGCGGCGCATTTGGCGGACTTCATCGTAAAGCGCCTGCCAATCGCCGCGCAGGACATGCTCGCGGGAAATCACAATGTCGATTTCTTCCGCCCCCGCTTCAACCGATTGGTGGATCTCCGCAAGGCGCTGTTCAAAAGGGCTGAGCCCGGCCGGGAAGCCGGTGGACACAGCCGCAACGGGAATGCCGCTGCCTTTCAGCGCTTTGCGGGCGTCGCGGACGCGCTGATGATATACGCATACGGCGGCGACTTTTGGCTGCAAAGACTCGACATCCAGCGCCTGGATGATGTCTTGGCGCAGAGGCTGTCTGGCTTTGGCGCAAAGCCGAGTTACCTTGCCCGGGCTGTCGTCGCCGGCCAGTGTGGTGAGATCAATCAGCGTGATGGCGCGCAGCAGCCAGGCGGCTTGCCATTCTTTCTTGACGCTGCGCCGCGTACCTAATGTGCGGGCGCGGTGTTGCGTCGCGCTCAAGTTGACTCTGGTGTCCCGCACCCAGCCCATATCCAGCGGGATGCCGGGATTGCGTTCGCTGTCGGATTTGTTCATCACTGCCACGCTGTTTATACCGGCGCGTTCATTATATCGCGTGTGGAGCCGCTGCCAAAGAATCAGCTTGCGATTGCGCAGACCTGGCGCAGATCTGTCTGTGCAGGCTGCAAACCCACTGTATAATATGCGGCATGACTATGTCGACAGTTTCCCTAGCCCCAAATCGCCTCGACGAATTCTAACAGGCTCGTCTCCTGTTTCACGAGACTCCCGCTCTTCGCCGCGCAATCGCGCGCTTTTCATCGCTACGTCCTATAATCACGAATTGAGTCGAATCTGATGTTGGAAAAACTTGCCGAGGTTGAAAATCGTTACCGGGAAATCGAAAGCCTGATGGGCGATCCCGCCATCGCCACCGACTACGAGAAAGTGGCGGAATTGGCGAAGGAGCGCTCCAGTTTGCAAAGCGTGGTCCATGCCTACCGCGCCTATCAGAAGCAGGCGCGGGAGCTGGGCGAGGCGAAGGACCTGCTGGGCAGCGCCGATGATGTAGAAATGCGAGAACTGGCGCAGATGGAAATTGCGGAATTGGAAGCGAGCAGCGCTGAACTGCTCGAGCAATTGCGCCTGATGCTGCTGCCGAAGGATCCGCGCGACAGCAAAAACGTGATCGTCGAGATACGCGCCGGCGCGGGCGGGGACGAAGCCGGCATTTTCGCCGGAGACCTGCTGCGCCTGTATACGCGCTATGCCGAATCCAATAAATGGAAAGTGGAATTGCTCGATGTGAACGAGCAGGGCAACGGCATTTTCAAGAACATCACCTTCAAGATCAAGGGCGCGGGCGCCTTCAGCCGCCTGAAGTACGAAAGCGGCGTTCATCGTGTCCAGCGCGTGCCGACGACCGAAAGCCAGGGCCGCATCCACACCAGTACCGCCACCGTAGCCGTCCTGGCTGAAATGGACGATGT
Organism: Phototrophicaceae bacterium; assembly: GCA_965232245.1. GTDB lineage: Bacteria > Chloroflexota > Anaerolineae > Aggregatilineales > Phototrophicaceae > UBA6055. Next base: position 1,248,452 of record CBDDPG010000002.1, read on the forward strand.
TGATGTGCAGCTTGACATGAGTGATGTGGAAACGCAGGTCTTCCGCGCCCGCGGCGCTGGCGGACAATCGGTAAACACGACTGATTCGGCCGTTCGGCTCATACACAAACCAACCGGTCTGGTGGTCGAAATGCAGGACGAACGCAGCCAGCTGCAAAACAAGCTCCGCGCCCGACAAGTGCTGGTCGCCCGCCTCTATGAAGCGGAAGTGGAACGGCAACGGTCCGCGCGGGATGCGGAGCGTCGTGGGCAAGTCGGCAGTGGCGACCGCAGCGAAAAGATCCGCACCTACAATTATCCGCAGGGGCGCGTCACCGACCATCGCATCGCTTACAGCAACTTCAACTTGCCGGCGGTCATGGACGGCGACCTGGACAGCTTCATTGATCAACTGGCGACGCAGCAGCAGGCTGAGCAGTTGGCTGCGGGCGGCGGCGAGTGATTTGGAGACTTCCATCCAGATAGCAAAGGTGATTCATGTCGTTTGTTTCGACCGAATTCGTCGTCTTTGCAATGATCGTCATTCCACTTTACTTTCTCACGGCGTCGCGCCGGCGTTTGATTTTGCTGCTCGCGGCGAGTTACATCTTTTACGCTGGCTGGCGAGCGCCTTACCTTTTGCTGATCGTGTTTTCCACACTTGTCGACTATTTGGCAGCTTTAGGCATTCACCGTAGGCCTCACGAACAGGCGTCGCAACGTCGACTCTTATTGCTATGTAGTATAGCGGCGAATCTTGGCGTTCTAATTGTTTTCAAGTACTTCAATTTGTTCAGCGCGGCGGCTTCCGAAGTCGCGGCTATGCTTGGTATCCCTCTCGAAGCGCGCTGGCTGCATTTGGCATTGCCGGTTGGCATTTCCTTTTACACATTTCAATCGATGGCATACACCATCGACGTCTATCGCGGTCGTTTGCCCGCCTGCCAAAAGCTCGTGACCTTTGCTTTGTATGTAGCTTTCTTCCCTCAGCTAGTTGCCGGTCCTATTGAACGGGCGACGAACATGCTCCCGCAGTTCAAGCGCAAGCTCTCTGTCGACTACGATCGCGTAGTCGATGGTCTGCGTTTGATGTTGTGGGGTCTATTCAAGAAACTGGTGATTGCCGACCGTCTGGCGATATATGTCGATGCTGTATACAGCGATTTGCAATCGCACTCCGGACTTAGCCTGATAGTGGCCACTCTGTTTTTCATGTTTCAGATCTACTGCGACTTTAGCGGTTATTCCGACATCGCTATCGGATTGGCGCGCATAATGGGTTTCGATCTGATGCAGAATTTTAGGCGACCTTTCCTTTCCCGTTCTGTCAGCGATTTCTGGCGGCGTTGGCACATCTCGCTGTCAACCTGGTTTCGCGATTATGTCTATATCAGCATTGGGGGAAACCGTAAGGGCTTATCGCGCCAAATAGTTAATCTACTGTTGGTTTTCGCGTTAAGTGGTTTGTGGCACGGAGCGAATTGGACATTTGCAATTTGGGGCATTTATCACGGTGTTATTGTCGCCATTGAGACTGTTTTGAGAGCTTTCCACGTAAGACTTGTACCGCACAATGCCTTGGGACAAATAATCAAATTGCTCTGTGCCTTCGTATTCATATATTTTGGTTGGATTCTGTTTAGGGCGAATCGCATAGAGGATATTGTGTATATCCTGCGGCATATCGGTGATTTTTCCGTAGGTTTCGCCGGGCTAACCGATCCATTTAGCGCTGGCCTCCTGCCACAGCGGTTTGAATTCTTCATTTCGTTTGTTTTGATCGGCTTTTTGCTGGCTGTGGATGTAGTTGACGAACATGTGGGAATATTCTCCCTTTTTGCTCGTTTGCCCGTCGTATGGCGCTGGACAGTGTATTATCTGATTCTGATCGCAATCTATATCTCGTTGTTTTACCAGACGACGAAACAAGAATTCATATATTTTCAGTTTTGAGGTTGTGTGATCCGATTCTTGGGCAAGCTCTGTTTGATAGTCGCGCCTTTGGCAGTCGTATCCCTTAGCCTGTCGGGACTGGCTTGGCATACAGGCGAAGCGTTGCCAATTGATGTAGTCGTTAGCAGGCAGCAATCGGCTAAAGACATCATCTATGGCGCACGGCTGCTAGAAGACATCATGCCTTATAAGCTCTCGACTTATAAGGAGCGGCAATCGCAAATTCTGATTCTAGGCAGTTCGCAACTGCTGCAATTTCGCGCGGCTTTCTTTTCTAAGGCTCCTAACGCTGTATACAATGCTAGTGGCGGAGGATGGAGATTGCCCCAGCTTATCCAGTTCTATCAGCAGTTGGAATCATCGCCAGCCATTGTCATCCTTGGCGTCGACCTGTTCTGGTTTAACGCTCAAGTGGCACAAGTATCTAGGGTGACGGGCGCGCGAAATCCTGATTCTAATCTGGAAGGTATCCGCCTGGCGACAATCGAAACGGTTCACAAGCTGCTAGGTGGAGATCTCACTATTGGGGATATGATTAGAAGACGCGACCCGGTTTACGGTCGTCAAGTAATTGGATTGCACGCGCTGGAAATCAGCTTTGGCTTCCGTGCGGATGGAAGCTTGCAAAGAGGTTTGCTTGTCGCTAACCCGATGATGCGCTCAGAACGGGTTGAAAGAGACATACAGAGGTTCGAGGGACTTGGTTATAGTTACACGGCTGGCGACGAATTGAACAGCGATACATTGGAATTGCTTTCGGGCTTCCTTGATCAGTTTAAATCAGACGGTGTTGAAGTCATTGGAGTCACAACGCCTTATCACTTCGTGATTTACGAGAAAATGCGGAGGTCTGGCGATTACACCTACATGGAAAAGGCTGTTTCCCGATTAGAAGCGCTGTTTTCATCTTATGACTTCGCATATTACTTTTTTGATGATATGCGTAATTGGGGGGCTGCATACGAAGAATGGTACGATGGTCATCATAGTGCCGAGTCCAATTCCTTGCGTATGCTATTGGCAATAATCGAAAATCAAGCGAGTCTTTTCTACGCCTATACCGATCACGAGATGTTAATGGAATTGTTGCGCAACTTTGAGAATCCCATGGACGTCTTTGGAGAGTTTCAAAATTGACCACAATTGCGGCGACGCTGCGCGCAGCCTACAGCCAATTGCCGCCTTGCGATTCTGCGCGCCTCGACGCGCAGGTCTTGCTCGCCTATGCGCTGGAAACGGAACGCGTATATCTGCTCGCGCGCGGGGAAGTTGAGCTTGCCTCCGAACAGCGGCGTCGCTTTACCGAGCTCATCAATCGCCGCGCCGCCGGGGAACCGGTCGCCTATATCATCGGCAGCAAGCCCTTCTACGATCTTGAATTGACAGTCACGCCAGAAGTCTTGATTCCACGGCCGGAAACCGAACTGCTGCTGGAAGAAGCCTTGCGCTTGACCGCAGAGCAGTCTAACTGCCAGGCGGCCGATATTGGAACAGGCAGCGGCGCGCTGGCGCTGACCTTCGTCAAGCACAGGCTCGGCAGCCGCGTCTATGCCACGGACATCAGCGAAAAGGCGCTGAACATAGCCCGGCGGAACGCCGCGCGCCACGGTCTTTGTATAGAGTTGCTGCCAGGAGATTTGGCGCAGCCGCTTATTGAGCGCGGTGTTTGCCTAGATTTGGTCATGGCGAACCTTCCCTATATCGCGACGGACGTATTGAAGGCGCTGGCAGTCGGCGAATACGAGCCGGCGCTTGCGCTGGACGGCGGCGCAGACGGCTTGGCTTGCATTCGCCGCATCCTCGGGCAGTTGCCGCGGATCTGCCGCGAAGGCGCTTGGGTATTGCTGGAAATCGGCGCGGACCAAGCCGAATCGGTGTGTCGCCTCGTGGTCGATGCCGTTGCTGCATCCCTTGTTGCCACCCCTGATGTCTTGCAAGATTATGCGGGCTTGGACCGCATTGTCCGCTTCCAACTTGGCCCGGGTCATTGAATATTGAATAGTAGCCGCTTGCTGGCAATTTGCATGCGCTATAATCCAGCCGTCCATCAAATCGTTCGGGGACTTCATTTTTATGTCAGCCATGTCATTTCGCGACGATTTCCTTATCCGTGACGACATTGTTTTCCTCAATCACGGTTCCTTTGGCGCCTGTCCCAAACCCGTGTTTGCGGATTACCAAGCCTGGCAATTGCAGCTGGAGCGGCAGCCGATCGAATTTTTGCTGCGCCGTCGTGAGGAGCTGATAGCCAATGCGCGACGCCAGATTGCCGCGTATCTGAATGCGCCGGACGACGAAGTCGTTTTTGTGACCAACGCCACCTATGGGCTGAGCGCGGCTTTGCGTTCCTTGCCATTGGCGGCTGGGGAGCAAATCCTGACGACGAATCACGAATACGGCGCGGTCGATCGCCTGATGGAAACCGTCGCCAGGCGCAGCGGCGCGGAAATTGTCAGGCATCAGGTTCGCCTGCCATACGAGAGCGACGAAGCCTTTGTCGCCGACTTTTTCGCTGCGGCGACCGCGCAAACAAAAGTGATTGTCATGAGCCATATCACATCGCCGACAGCCTTGATCTTCCCGGTTGAGCAGATCTGTCATAAAGCGCGTGAGATGGGCATCACGACCGTCATCGACGGCGCGCATGCCCCGGGCCAGATCCCCCTGGATTTGGCGCAAATCGGCGCGGATGTTTACAGCGGCAATTTCCACAAATGGCTCTGCGCGCCCAAGGGTTCGGCTTTCCTGCATGTGCGCCCCGAGCTGCAAGCGCGGATAGATCCGCTGGTCATTTCACACGGCTGTCGAGAAGGCGCGGGTTTCATCGAACGCCATGAATGGCTCGGCACCAAAGATATCGCAGCCTATTTGAGCGTGCCTTCCGCCATCGACTATCAGCGGCGGCGGGATTGGCAAAACGTAAGACATGAATGTCATCAGCTCGCGGCTGCTTTGCAGGCGCAGTTATGCGATCGCTATGATTTGCGGCCGCTGTCCCGCGATCAGTTCGCGCAAATGGCCTCTATCCCTTTGCCGGATTGCGATGTCGCCGCGCTCAGAGAGCGATTGTACGAGGACTACCGCATTGAAGTACCCGTCGGCAGGTTCGAGGGCTCTTGCCTCATGCGCGTTTCGGTACAGGCTTACAACACCAAGGCGGACTTGCAGAGCTTGGTCATGGCGCTTGAAGAAATCCTGAACTAACGCTCAAATGCCGCCACCGCGGTGATGTAGAACGTTTGCGGCGCCATATCCACCGCCTGCAAGGATTGCAACTGAAAACCGGCGTCAATAAGGCGCCGGCAATCGCGAGCCAAAGAAGCCGGATCCCCGCTGACATAGACCAGACGCCGTATTCCCAGCCCAAGTAGATTATCCACAATCTCGCTATTGATGCCTCTGCTCGGCGGATCGACAAGAGCGACATCGTAGCGGGCGGCGCTCGCCGCCATGTCCGGCAAAACGGCTTCAACTTGTCCTTCGACAATATCAATGTGCTCGTATTGGCGCAGATTGAATTCGGCGTCGTTCGCGGCCGGCGGATAACTCTCGACCAGCGAAATCAGTTTGGCGCGCCGCGCCATGACAGCGCTGAAGAACCCCGCGCCGGCATAGAGATCAAGCGCCCGCTCGCTGCCGCTAAGACCAAGCGCCTCCATGACTTCAGCCGTCAGCGCGCCGATTTGGCTGAGATTTGGCCGCATATAGCTTCCCGCTGTGATGCGGATTGCGTGGTCGGCGACGGCGACGGTGCTGTAGGCGTCGCCAACCAAGTTGAGGGGCGAATTGTCCGGCAACAGCAGATTGACGCTTAAAGGCAAGTCAGTATGAAGATCAGGCGCTACTTCTTCATCAACATGGAAAATGATCATGATGCGGCCGTCGGAACCGCGTTGGAGCGTCAGCCGGCGCGCTTGTTCATAATCAAGATCTAGCTGCGCAAGCGTTTCTACCAGCTGCGGGTGGCTGGTGTGGCACTCCGCGAGCGCTTCTATGCCGCTTTTACCTTGCCGCGGCAAGCCCCATGCGCCGGCCGAATTTCGTGACAGGGTCAGTCGGTGATTGTATTCCCATTGCTCGGGGGCTGGCACGAGCGGACGCATGACGCTGTCGATGAGGCTGTCAGGCAGTTTGCCGACCCGCGACAACTGATCGGCGAGCGTGTCTTGCTTGATCAATAACTGGGCTTGATAGTTGATGTGCTGGAATTGACAGCCCCAACAGCGCCCCGGACCAAAATGAGCGCAGCGAGGGTATACGCGATCAGCCGAGGCGGCGTATAGTTCTTTGCCGCGCGCGAATAGCACCGAGCCGCGATTATCGCTAAGCTCCGCGCTGATCGATTCGCCGGGCAGCGTATATGGCACAAATACGCGTTTGCCTTGATGACTGGCTAGCGCGAAGCCGCCCTGCGCCATATCGCTGATTTCCAGTTTGATGGTCTTGCCGAGCAGCGCGGACTTGACTGCTCGGTTCTTCTTTCTAGCGCCGCCGCTTGGGGCAGACGGGCGATTTCGCTGTTTTGTTTTAGCGCGCTGGCTCTTAGCTCTGCTGGCCTGCGGCTTTGCTTTCGGCTTGCGCCTGGTCTTTCTAGCCATCTTGGCTGAAGTCGATGCCCGCTTTTTGCAGTTCCAACCGGATCATTCTTTCGAAGATCACATAAGGCTGCGCCCCGCTCAAGATCTGGCCGTTGATGAAGAAGCCCGGCGTGCCGCGAACGCCAGCGATTTGCCCGTCGAAGCCATCCAATTCAACCTCGCCAACAAAGCGACCCTCGTCAATACAGGCGGTGTATTCGGCGACATCCAGCTCATGGGCTTCGGCAGTTTGGATGTAATAGTCTCGATTGAGCGAACCTTGATTATTGAAGAAGTCTTCGCGGAATTCCCAAAATTTGTCTTGGGCGAAGGCGCATTGCGCGGCGGCCGCGGCCGGCGTCGATTCCTGGGTTAGGCGCGCAAAATCGCGATAAACGTAGCGAATATGCTGACCATAGTTTTCCAGCAGCGGCGCGAAGGTCTGGTCGAAGTGACGCTTGCAGTAACTGCAGAAAAAGTCGCTGAATTCGACAATGACCACTGGCGCGTCCGCTTCGCCGAGGTAGGGATCGTCGTCCACCAGGGCGAATCGGTCAGGTAATTCTTCTTCGGCCGCAAGCGCCATGTCGCTGGCGCGGGCGATGTCACTCTCTTCCAGCACGCTGATCATGAGGCTGCGCAGTTGCGCCTCGTCGACCAGGACGCGCTTGTCCGCGTCGCTATTCCAGAGATAGTTGCCGATCATGATTCCGATCAACATGAACACTGCGGCAATAAGCGCGTAGTTGAAAGCGCTGCGAGAGATGCCCTTGTCTAACGTGCTGCCGCCACTCTTTGCTTCATTGTTCTCTTCTGACACGTCGCGTCCTTCCGCTGGGTTGCCATTGCGTTCAGCCTAGTGTACATGAGATTCTCGCGGCTGACCATGCGCCGAGAGTTTGCCTGCCGCGAAAGCATTGCCGCTTTTGCGGTGCTTGAATTTGCAAACTGCGTTAGCGGGAACAGCGGCATCCAACTCTTAGCAAAGGTCGCGGCTAGTCGTCGTCGATCTCCACATCAATGAGGACTTTGGTATCGGGCAGGTCGGAGCGTTCACGGAAATAACGGATCACTTCGTCGCCGATCACTTTGGCTTTGGCAGCCATGGCCGCGCTCTTCACCGCCCAGCCCACTAGCGGGATGATGCCGACGACTTCGCTGATCAGTCCGCCGGCGATGGCGCTGGCAACCGCCCCGCCCAGCACGGACAACAGGTTGTTCATGTCGAAGGCGCTCACGTTGTAGGCATTGGCGACCTGGTGGATCATGGCGGTGTCCGCCGCGGTGAGGAAAAAAGCGCTGCCGGGTATCCAGCCGGTTAGCGCAGCCCCTGTCGTCCAATTGGCGACCAGCTTGCGCGCTTTGCGGTCTGCCTCTTGCAGTGTTTTCGACATGCAATGCCTCCTAGGCTCCTGATAGGGTCATTATACACTTTTACGCGGGCAAGACAGGCTCGTTGTTCCGCGCGCCATTCCAGAGCAAACGGGGGCTATCGCCTTAATCTTGACCTTCGTGTATCCTAAGGCTGTGGAATGGCGAGCGATCCGGCTCTGCGATGGGTATAGAAAGGCACAGGACGGTGGACGGCAAAGGGAATCATATTGCAGTCGTCGCCGCATATTGCTCTGATGATGCGAATTACATATAGCCGCACTGCCAATTTTCTCTGTGCTCTCAGTAGATCCAAGTTAGTCATGCAAAACTCGACGAAGGGTCTAAATGTAGGGGCGACATACCATGTCGCCCGAAATCAACGACGCAGCAACGTCGGGCGACCAGATTGGCCGCCCCTACACCGCCTCTGTAAAATTTGCATTATTTTCTTTGAACTACTTCTGCGCCTCTGTGGTGAATTATCTTTACTTGCTTGTTTTTACTTCCGAGTCTGGGTCGCGCAATCGCAGCGCATGTGACGAATGAAGCTCGTTCTGCTAAGCGATCAGATACCGCCAGAAGGTCGCGGCGGCGCAGAGGCGGTCGTCTGGCGGCTGGCGCGGGGCTTGGCGGACCGGGGGCAGGAGGTGCATGTCGTCGCCACGACCAGGGGCGATTCTTTTGAAGAAATCCGCGAGAGCCTGCCAACTTATCATATCCACAGTAAATATCCCGAGCGATTCCGCCCTTGGCTGTCATTATGGAACCCGGGAACGGTCGCTCCATTGCGGGTTTTGCTGCGGCGCTTGCGTCCCCAGATCGTCAACGCACACAACATACACTTCTATCTCAGCTATCATGCGCTGAAAGTCGCGCGGGAGGCCGGCGCCGCCACAGTCTTTAGCGCCCACGATGCCATGCCCTTCGTTTATTCCAAGCTGCGCCACTTTGTACGAGGCGATCCGCGGCCGATAAACTTGCCCGAGGCTTATCGCCTGCCACGCTTTTACAACTTGAAAACGAATCGCTTTCGTTACAACCCCTGGCGCAATCTCGTCATCCGGCGCTATCTCAGCCATTATGCCGATGCGCGTACCGCAGCAAGTCAAGCCTTGGCAGAGGCTTACATGGTGAACAGCCTGCCGCCGATGGACGTGGTTCACAATGGCATTGATCTGCGGGATTGGTCGGGGGCTGATCGCGCCACGGTCCTGGGGCTGCGGCGCCGCTTCGATTTGGCTGGCAAACAGGTTATTCTGTTCGCGGGCCGCTTGTCGCCGGACAAAGGCACAGTACCCTTGCTGAAAGCCATGGACAGGCTCAAGGAGAAGCTGCCAGGAATGCGCCTGCTGGCATTGACCGCGCGCGATATCGACGAACAGATCCCGGCGGCATATTCGCACCTGCGCCCGTTTATTTGCGCTGGTGGCTGGCTCAGCGGCGCGGAATTGCGCGCGGCTTATGACTTGGCGGACCTGGTCGTCGTGCCTTCGCTGTACCTCGACCCCTTCCCGACAGTGAACCTGGAAGCGATGGCGGCCCGCAAACCGGTCATCGCAACCTGTTTCGGCGGTTCCCCCGAGGTTGTAATGGATGGAGAAACCGGCTTCATTGTCAATCCATTGGATTCGGCAACCTTGGCCGAGCGCTTGCAGCGCTTGCTTGTCGACCGCGACTTGCGCCGCGAGCTGGGAGCCCGAGGACGAGCGCGCATCCGCGAGCAGTTCACGCTGGACAAGCAGGTCGAGCGAATGCTGGATCTTTACGCGCGCGCAATGCGCGGGCGACGCTGGTGAAGGAGAGTGCCATGCGCATAAATGATTTGCGAGTTCGCGCCTATCGCAACGCAAGCGACCTGCGACGCGCCCTGAACGCTCTGATGAACTGGACGCGCGAGACGAGCCCAAACAGCTATTTGCATAAGGGCGATATCGGGCATCGTTTGTTCAACGGCTGTTATGGCTACGATAAAGCGGATGTCTTCCGCTATTGGCTGGATGACGCGGGCGAGCCAGGCGCTTTCGCCGTTCTTTACCCGCATTGGGAATCTTTTGACCTTCAAGTCGCGCCGCGCCTTTTATGCAGCGACGCGCATGCCGGCTTGATCAAGCATTGTGAAGACGAGACGCTCCGCCTGGGGCAAAAATACAATAAGACCATCAACAAGTTAGTGATTGAGGTCGGCGACTGCGGTTCGGCGCATCAGGACTTTTTGGCAGCCTGCGGTTACACAAAGAGCCAGCACTGGTTCACATTGACGCGGCACAGTCTCGAAGGTTTTCCCGATGCCGCGCTGCCGGCCGGCTTTCATTTTCACGACGCAACTGTCGAAGATGCCGAGAAACTGGCTGATGTTCACAATCACAGTTTCACCAACAAATGGAATGCCAAATCCTACGGCGAGGTTTTTCGAGCGCCGCATTTGGAATACGAAATCGTGGTTGTGGCGCCGGATGGGCGCTTCGCCGCTTTCACCAATGTTTGGATCGACGATGTGAATCGCTCGCTGCTCTTCGAGCCGGTCGGCACGCACTCGGACTTCCGCCGGCGCGGCATCGGCAAGGCGCTGATGGTCTATGTCTTGCGGCGGATGCGCGCGGAACGCGGCATAGAACGCGCCTACGTCTGTCACGAACCGGCCGAGAAGAATCCGGCTTCCGGCGCCTTGTACGCGGCGGCGGGTTTTCAAGAACTTCACAAGATTTACGAATATGTCAAGCCCTTGACCTAAGATGCTGATCGGCGCGCGCAGGCTCGCCGCGGCGATTTTGCCAACTCGGCGCAAGCGCCTTCGTTCACATCGCGCCACAATCTGTTACAATACGCCACACAATGTTTGGCGCAATTAACGAGGAGCGGCGTAGAATATGCCTTTGCAGATCTTCAACGTGCTAGGGCGCGAAAAACAAGCTTTCAATCCGATTCAAGCCGGGCGCGTCGGCATGTATGTCTGTGGACCCACGGTCTACGAGCATTCGCATCTGGGACATGCCAAGACCTATGTTTCTTTCGACGTGGTGGCGCGTTACCTGCGCTATCGCGGCTACGACCTGCTCTATGTGCAGAACATCACCGATGTCGGTCACTTGCGCGCCAACGAAGAAGACAGAATCCTGGTGCGGGCGGCACAGCTCAACGCCAAGCCCATGCAAATTGTGGAGACCTATACCCGCAGTTATTTTGAAGATATGGACGCGCTGGGCGTACAACGCCCGGATATTTCCCCACGCGCCAGCGGTCATGTGCCGGAACAGATTGAGATGATAGAAACGCTGATCGCCCATGGCAATGCTTATGTCGCGCATGGCAATGTCTATTTCGATGTGCTCAGCGATGACGACTATGGCAAGTTGTCGAACCGGCGCGTGGCGGAGCAGCAAGACGAAACGCGCGACCTGGTCGGCGGGGGCAAGCGGCATCCGGCCGACTTCGCGCTCTGGAAGAAAGCCGAACCGGAACACATCCTGCGCTGGAACAGCCCCTGGGGCGTCGGCTTCCCCGGTTGGCACATCGAGTGTTCCGCCATGGCGCAGAAGTATTTGGGCGCGAACTTCGATATTCACGGCGGTGGCATCGACAATATCTACCCGCATAATGAGAACGAAATCGCCCAAAGCGAATGCGCCAATGGCGAGGCTTTCGCCAATTACTGGATGCTGACCGGCAGCCTGAACGTGCTTGATCCCGACGAAGGGATCCCAGTCAAGATGAGCAAATCCCTGGGCAATTACGTGACGATCAAAGATGCGCTGAACGACTACCGCCCCCAGGAACTGCGCTATTTTATTCTCAGCTCGCATTACAGCAATCCGGTTGTCTTTAGCGAGCTGGCGCTGGCTTCCGCCAAGTCCGGCTGGGAGCGGCTGATGAACGCCGTGCGCTTGGTGCGGCAGCGCATGAACAGCGCGGACGACAACGCTGCCGGCGGCGCTTTCCGCGCGCGGCTTGATCGCGCCAGAGAGAGTTTCGCGGAAGTCATGGATGAGGACTTCAACTCGCCCCGCGGCATTGCCGTATTGCAAGACTTGACGCGCGACGTGAATACCTTGCTGAACAGTGATGCCGAAGTGGGCTTGCAGACGCTAGCGGCGATCGACGAGGTTTATACGGCGCTTGGCGGCGCTGTGCTTGGGCTGGCGCCTGCGGTTGAAACGGGCGCAAGCGGCGATGGACAGCGAGAGGCGGCTTTGATCCAGATCTTGATTGATATGCGGGCGGCGGCGCGGGCGCGGCGCGACTTCGCGCGCAGCGACCAGATTCGCGATCAATTGGCTGGCTTGGGCGTCGTGCTGGAAGACCGCGCCGATGGCACGGTATGGAAGCTAAACTGAGCGGACAAGCCCCGGGCGCAGAGTGGCGCCTTCCCTCCTCCGTTCCTAGAGCTGTTGAGGTAATTTTATTGAAGGACCTTACCGTAACTGACATCAAACTTGAAGCGAGTATTTTTCTGCGCGCTCTAAGTCAACGCGATATCGCCTCGCTGTTTGGCGCAACTGATGGCAAAGCCGTGGGAACGTTCGTAGAACACGCATTCCATGCGCATTTGGAGCGAGACTATGACTATGTACTAGGTAGTTCCGCTAGAGGCATTGACTTTCCAGAACTTGGCCTTGACATAAAGGTCACGTCAACTCGCCAGCCACAGTCTTCTTGCCCTTATAGTTCCGCTTCTAACGCGCTTCAATGGCGGCTTCAATATGCTCGGATCATATCAGTCGCAGACCAGGTAGATGGCGTGGACAGCCTCTTGTGAGCAAAAGAAAAATTCTTGGCGACTATCAGACTCCCGTTCAACTTGCGCGAAATGTTGTTTCAAGGTTATTTGCCGATGGGCTTCAATGGGAACGTGTTCTTGAACCAACATGCGGGCAAGGTAATTTCATTCGCGCGTGCATCGAACAGGCGGCTAGTGTTCGCGAGATAATTGGGCTGGAAATCCAGCAACGATATGTAAATGAGTCCAAAAATATCCGCTCGCAAATGGTAAAGATATCGATATGCCATCAGGACATTTTTGACATAAATTTAACCACCGCTCTGCAATGGAATACCTCGTCGCCGCTACTTGTCCTTGGCAACCCACCTTGGATAACTAACGCGGAACAAGGTCGATTAAACGGAAAGAATGTTCCAAGGAAATCAAATTTTCAAAGACTTTCTGGTCTTGATGCGATAACTGGCAAGTCGAATTTTGACATCGCTGAGGCTGTCTGGCTAAAGCTCATTCACGAATATGTTGATGAACCCGTAACTATTGCTTTGTTGTGTAAAACATCAGTTGCTCGCAAAGTTGCGCAATTCGTTCTAGACAGCAAGTTGCCTGTAAACAGCATGTCCCTGTATCGCATTGAGGCGCAGAGATGGTTTAACGTTGCCGTTGATGCCGGTCTATTTGCGCTTGAACTCAACCAGGGTGATACCTGTTATGATGTCGCCGAATTCGACAGCTTGCTGGATGCTCGCCATATAAGAACATTCGGTTTTAATGGAAAGAATATCGTCGCGGACTTAGACTCTTATCGTCATGTTGAGAGCTTGGAGGGGACTAGTCGGCTTATCTGGCGCCAAGGGGTGAAACATGACGCGGCAAAAATTATGGAATTGTCATACCGAGATGGTATTTTAAGAAATGGATACGGCGACCATGTCGATATTGAAACGGATTATATTTATCCCCTCCTAAAGAGTTCAGATGTAAAAACAATCAGCTCAGGATTCGTACCAAGAAAGTACGTAATAGTGACGCAAAAGAAAGTGGGTCAGCAAACTGCGCATTTGCGTGATCATGCCCCAAAACTCTGGCGTTACTTGAACTCGCACACAGGTCAACTGGACGCTCGAAAATCGAGTATCTATAAGAATGCTCCACGGTTCTCGATGTTTGGAATTGGCAACTACTCCTTTCAACCTTACAAGGTTGTGGTGGCAGGTTTCTATTTGCCAGCGAGATTCGCTGTTATTTCTGTGTACCAAGGCAAACAGATTCTTATCGATGACACCTGCTATTCTTTGTCGTTTGATGAAGAGTGGAAGGCTCACTTAATCTGCGCTCTGTTGAATCACCCGTCGGCGAGTAAATTCTTAGCGAGCATTACTTTTTCGGATTCCAAAAGGCCCATTACAAAAAGCGTGTTGGAGCGCATAAACTTAAAAGCAGTATATGATCAAGTGAACATTGATAAATTGACGAATTGCGCTGCTGACTCTTACAGCAAATCTGTTAATTGTGATCGAATAAATTTTGATAAACAGTTATTGATGTTTAGCGACTGTGAGTAAACCGTCTATAGATCGGAAAGCGCAAAAAGATGCCTGAATTCCTCTATGGGCATTGGGCGGTAATCGAGGCGATGCGCGCGGGGCGGCGCAAGCTGAACGCGCTGATGATTCATGAACGCGCCGAAAAACGCGGCGCCGTCGGCGACGCCATGAGCATGGCGGCAGAGCTCAATGTGCCGATCCAGCGTGTGCAGCGACGCATCCTCGACGACTTGGCAACGAACGGCAATCATCAGGGTTTGGTCTTGCGCGTGGGACCCTATCCCTATTGTGATGTGGAAGAGATCCTGCAAACGGCCGCCCGCCGCAAGGAAAAGCCCTTCATACTCCTGCTCGACCTGCTCAAGGATCCGCAGAATGTCGGCGCCTTGATTCGCGTCAGCGACGCCGTCGGCGCGCACGGCATCGTGATCCAGGAGCGGCGCAGCGTGGCGGTGACGCCGGCCGTGGTCAACGCCTCATCGGGCGCCGTGGAACATGTCAATGTGGCGCAGGTGACCAACCTCGTCTCGGCCATGAAGGAATTGAAGGATCAAGATATCTGGATGGTCGGGCTGGACGTGGGGCATAATATCCCCCCGCTGGACAAAACCGACCTGAACATGGCGCTGGGGTTGGTGATGGGCAGTGAAGGCGAAGGTCTGCGCCGCTTGGTGCGCGATACTTGCGACTTGCTCTTGACGCTGCCGATGCGCGGGCAGGTCGGCAGCTTGAATGTCGCGACAGCCGGCGCCATCGCGCTCTATTCCGCCTGGAGCGCCCGCGGCTGGAATGGCTGGGTTCACGCCTGACTGTCTTCGCTGGGGCTAGCGAGAAATACTTTGTCAATTTGCCCCCGAACCTCTTCTACAAAAGCCGTAGGGTGAATTAGAAGAATGTCGTTTACCAGTGTATATGGCTTGGAAAACCGCTGATCGTGTTGGACTTCAACATTGCCCATTAGATTTATGGTTGGTAGGGAATCCAACAAGGCGCACTTTTTCCCCGCGTACCCAATATGCTTGAGGTCAATCAGGAATCCGGTCAAACGACCCAATTCATAACCTTCAATCTGCGGGAAAAAATGCGCTGCGACCTGCTTGGTCTTGCCCTTGCTCGATTCGCCCGATTCGAGAGTATATAAGCGATCCATCCATGGAATCAGCAGTGTCATTGCCGCGACGTGATTATCCGGCGAGCCTGCCATCAGCTGCTGAATCTGTGGGCGCGCGCTGATAACCCAAGCCTCTTTGTAGGGGACGTTCTCGATATCGCCTGCTGCCAGGGTAGCTTCCATCACCATGCGCACTCCTCCATGCGAGAGTGAAAACGATGGCATTATGCCAAATTCTCATTTTTCAAATAGAGTGTAAATTGTTTGGGGTAGGGTAATAGCTTCAATTGTGATTTCGAATACTGGCGCATTTTCCCGCTCTTTCATTATTTGTAGGGGCGTCACGCGAGAGGTCCCTGTTAGATTACTATTATTTTCGAGCGTTTTGCGGGCTGAATGGCAAGTCAGGTTTGGCGCGCAGCCCAGCGTGGCAGCGACAAGCTGGAAAGGCACAGCAGCGCCATTAGCGCGCCGCCAATTGTGAAGGGCGCGCTCGCTCCCAATTGCTGAAACAGGAACGCGGCGCACAACGGCGCGCTCGCGTTGGCTGCGCTGACCAAGGCCGAACTGAAGCCCAGCGCGCTGCCATATTCGTTTTCGCCGACCGCTCGGGTAATCAAGCTGTTCAGCGCGGGACGGATGAGCGCCGCGCCGACAGAAATCGGCAGCAAAGCCAGCATCAGCCAGAGCAAGCCCGCGATGCCATTGCCTCCGTTGGCCGGCAACTGAAAGCGCAGATCGCCCATCAAGGCTTGAGCGCGCGTCGGCGCCTGCGCCATCAGATCGCGGGCGACCAACTCTCGCACATAGAAGGGATGCGGCTGCTGCGGCGTCGCGCCGGCTAGCAGCAAGCCAAGCGCCAGCAGGAAAAGCGCAGCCATCACCAAGCGTTTTTCGCCGAATCTGCTGCTCCAGGGTCCGATGGCGCGCATCTGCACAAATACCAGGATGATGCCGACAAAGAGAAAGAGGGCGGCGTTGCCTTGCCCGAGCAAACCCAGGCGCGTCAATGCGAAGAGGCCCAGCAAGCTCTCGAAACCGAAGAAAATGAACTGCTGCGCGAACATCAGCAAGAGCAGAAAGCCCAGGAAGCGCTGCGACAGAAAGCGCAAGCGCATCACTGACGCTGTGCTGCTGCGGGACGCTCGCCCGCGCCGCTCCGGCGGATGGGTTTCCTTGAACATGAAGGTTGTGATCAGAATCGACAGGGCGGAATAGAGGGCGGCGGTAAAGGCAGGCGCGGCGAGCGAGTCGGTCAGTTCAAATGTAAGAATCGCGATGGCGGGACCAAAGATGAAGCCCAATCCAAAGGCGGCGCCGGTTATGCCTAAGCCACGCGCTCGGTTGGAAGCGTCGGTGATGTCGGCCAAGGCGGCTTGCGCCGTGGCGATATTGGCGCCGAACAAACCATCAACCAGCCGCGAAACAATGATAAGCGCTAATGAATTCGCCAAGCCCAGCATGATGAAACTGAGGCAGGTCGTCACCTGGCTGATCAAGAGCAGTGGCCGCCTGCCGTAGCGATCGGACAAGGCGCCCATCATGGGAACGCCGAGCAACTGCGCCAGCGGGAATGCCGCCACCACCAGTCCCACTTCCAGCGGTCCCCCGCCGTGAGCAGCCGCATAGAGGTGCAAGAGCGGCAAGACAAGAGTCAAGCCGAGCATGTCGACGAATACCATCAAGAAGATGGGAATGACCCGCCGCATATCAAGCCCGGTTGGCTCTCGGTTGACTGGTTCGGACACGGACAAGCGTTCGTCGCCTACTGACAGATTAGCGCATACTCTAGCAGACCAGCGTTCTGCGGCTAGCCTGATTCGGATTGCTCTGGGATTGCTCTGGGATTGCTCTAGGGCTGAATCGGCGCGAATCCACAGCGCGCGCCGCTGTTTAACAATACTGGCATGGCATGAGAGTTGCCCGCTACATGCCTGTATGCTAGCTTTAAGTTGATTGCAAAATTGAGCGGACGGATGCCTTGATGCCAACTTCACGCGAGTACGCGCGTATGCGGTCGCGCATGGTGGACGATCAACTGGTGAAACGCGGCATAAACGACCGCCGCGTGCTGGATGCCATGCGCGCCATGCCGCGGCATGATTTTGTCACCGAGGAGTTCAAAGCAAATGCTTATGAGGACAGACCCCTGCCCATTGGGGAAAGCCAAACGATCTCCCAGCCCTACATCGTCGCTTTTATGTCGGAGCGGCTGCGCCTGAAGCCTGAACACACGGTGCTGGAAATCGGCACGGGTTCCGGTTATCAGACCGCCATCTTGTGTCACCTGGCAAAATACGTCTACAGTATTGAGCGCTACTGTCGCTTGGCGGAGCTGGCGAGCCAACGCATTGGCGAGCTGGGATACAACAACATCGACATACACGTCGGCGATGGCAGCCAGGGCTTGCCCGACCAGGCGCGCTTCGACCGCATCATTGTCACCGCGGCTGTTCCCAAGTTGCCGACTGTGCTTTGCTCGCAGCTTGCCTACCACGATGGGCGCATGATACTGCCGGTGGGCGATCAGCAATTACAGGAACTTCAGTTGATCTGTCGGCAAGGCGAGCGCTTCACAACACGCACGCTGCTGCGCTGCCGCTTTGTGCCTTTGATTGGCCGTTATGGCTTCCGCGACAGCCTTGACCTGGATGTCGACCTGCTCTAAGCCGAAGCTGGAACCAGCCGATAGATGGCGCCGCCTTCGTCGTCGATGGTGCCAAAATAGATGGCGCCGTCGGGGCTGACGGTGATGTCAATGCGGCAAGAGACCGCTCCCAACTCCAATGCCCGGTCAAATAGAATGCGGTTGCGGCTCTCGCTCAAGCGCACATGATGCAGTTGACCATCGTTCCAACTGCAAAAGAACAGGTCGTTGCGCCAGCGCGGGAAAGCCTCCCCTTGATAGAAGGCGATGCCTACCGGCGCAATGGTCGGCGTATAACTCGCAAGCGGCGGCAAATATTTGCCCAAGCCAGCGATATATTGCCTGCCGACGCACTCGTACTCCTCCCGATAACCATAATTGAAGCCCGGCAGGATCAGATTTATTTCGTCATCGCAATTGTCGCCGTTTTCGGTGGCGAACAGCCGCCCGCTCAGCGGATCAAAGGCGTAGTCGAAGGGGTTGCGCAATCCATAGGCGAAGATGCTGCTGCCCGCGATGGGATTGTCGGCGGGCACAGTCAGGCGGTCTTCGCTGACGGCAAAGCGATGGATTTTGCCATGCGGAATAGCCAGGTCTTGCGGACGGCTGGCGTCGCCATAGTCGCCGATGCCAATGTATAGGAAGCCGTCGTCGTCAAATTGCAGTCCGCCGCCATTATGCACCAGAAAACCGCTGTCAATTGATACGGCGTACATTTCGCTCTGGTCAGTGGCTTTGCCCTCTTCCAGGCGGAAGCGCAGAACCTTGTTGGCTGGAAATGCTTTGGCGGTGCCGGCGGCTGTGTAGAAAACCCAAACATAGCCATTGTTTTCGTAATCGGGATCCAGCGTGATATTCTGCATGCCGCGCTCTTGCAAGGCATTCACCGCCAGAGTCAGGACCGGCGCGTGTTGCCGCCGCCCGTCGGCGTCCACCAGCCGGACATTGCCGGTCGATTTCTCGGTATAAAGAAGCTCCCCTTTTGGCGTGAATGCCAGCCCAACGGGGAAATCCGCCAGCAGGAAGCGCTCCACGCGATAGCGGATGCCTTCGGAACTGACAAAGGCATCATCCGCAAGCAAGGCGCCATTGGCAAAGGATAGCAGGAGCAGCAGGAGCGCGCTGAGCAAGAGTCGACGCTGGTCAGCAGACATGGCATCGTGTTTCCGACAAGCCACAAAGGTCATCAGCATACCAAGAATCCGCATCGGATTATAGCCTGTAGATGGCGTCTTCCGCGCTGGCGATATGTCATTCATAGAAATCATCATTTGAACTTGCCCCGATTCTGTTAGGCTAGAATCCGGATCAGAAATGGAGACGAAGGCGATGGCGGAAGAGAATCATCCCGAGAAAATGAACCTCGACTTGATCGAGATGGTGCAGCGTGCCCGCATGATGCATGACGCGGACGCGCGTCCTTCCGACTACGCGGCGGTTTACTGGATCGAGGCGAAGCGCGAGGCCGGTGATTATCCGGCGCCGACGGTCAATGCCGGCGAATGGCGCGCGCGGCTGACCGTCGCGACGGTCGACGCGGTCTGGGAACGGGTGAAACGGGCGACAGTCGCGGGAAAATTGGGTTACAAGTCCAAGCTGTCAACGCGCCCGGCCGCCGGGCAAGCCGATCCGGACGAGCGCTTGCTCTGCGCGCGCACTTACGACGCCGATGATGTGGACGATGTTGAGCGCGTCAAACTTGTCCTGCAGGAATTGGGTTTGGGGGATCTCGTCTACGCGCCCGACAAGCCGACTATCTCGTCAGACCAAGCATAACAGGGGCGACTTAGCAAGTCGCCCCTGTTCGTTTGAGACTGTGTCCGATGTTTTTCTCGCTGGATTTAGCGCGCGGCCGCCAGCGCCTGCTCCAGGTCTTCGATGATATCGTCGATGTGCTCAATGCCGATGCAGAGTCGGATCGTTTCCGGCGTAACGCCGGCCGCTGCTTGCTCTTCGGGCGTGAGCTGGCGGTGGGTAGTCGAGGCCGGGTGCGCCGCCAGCGACTTGGCGTCGCCGATGTTGACCAGGCGCGTGAAGACTTGCAGCGCGTCGTAAAACTTGACGCCGGCCTCAAACCCGCCCTTGATGCCGAATGTCAGCAGGGCGGAGGGACGACCGCCGGTGTATTTCTGCGCCAGGTCATAATAGGGCGAGCTTTCCAAGCCGGCGTAAGTAATCCACTCCACTTGACTGTGGCTCTCCAGGTGTTTCGCCACCGCCATCGCATTGTCGACGTGGCGCTCCATGCGCAGCGACAAGGTCTGCAAACCCTGCAAAATCAGGAAAGCGTTGAAGGGGCTGAGGGCGGAACCGGTGTTGCGCAGGGCGACCACGCGGGCGCGGGCGATATAGGCGGCGGGCCCCATGGCGTCGGTGAAAACAACGCCGTGATAACTCGGCTCTGGGCTGCTGAACATGTAAAAGCGCTCCGCGTGCTTCGCCCAGTCGAAGCTGCCGCCGTCGACAAGGATGCCGGCGATGCTGTTGCCATGCCCGCCCATATATTTTGTCATCGAGTGCAAAACGATATCGCAGCCGTGCTCAAATGGACGGCAAAGCGCCGGGCTGGGCACGGTGTTGTCCACGATCACCGGGATGCCGTGCGCGTGCGCCATATCCGCGATGGCGGCCATATCCGGGATATTGCCGGCGGGATTGCCGATTGACTCGCAGAAGACGGCGGAAGTCTTGTCGTCGATGTGCTGCGCCAGATCGTCAGGCCTATCGCCATCGGCAAAGCGCACATCAATGCCGAGCTTCGGCAGCATGTGGCGGAAGAGCGTCCAGGTGCCGCCATAAAGCTGTGGCACGGTCACGATATTGTTGCCGGCTTCCGCCAGATTGACGATCGAATAATGTATCGCCGCCTGCCCGGAAGCCAGCGCCAGTGCAGCGACGCCGCCTTCCATCGCCGCCACGCGCTGCTCCAAGACGTCGTTGGTCGGGTTCATGATGCGCGTGTAGATATTGCCTGGCACCGCCAGGTTGAAGAGGTCTGCGCCATGCTGGGCGTTGTCAAATTCATAGGCGACGGTCTGATAAATCGGCACCGCTACCGCGTGCGTAGTTGGTTCAGGTTCATAGCCGGCGTGGATGGCTTGTGTCTCTAGCTTCATTCGCGCTCTCCTTGTCTAAGCGGGACTCTTATATTTTCGCGTAAAACTTTACCGCATTTCTAACCCAGTTAAAGTGGCAATATATTGCAATTTGTCATGCCTTTGCTTTGCGCTGCCGATGCGCCTGCGTCTGCTCGATGGTGGCGACAACCACGCCATAAACAACCAGCGCGCTGCCGATAATCTGGGCTGGGGAGGGAATCTCGCCGAACATGAACAAGGCGATCAGCGCGCTGAGGACCACGGCAATCTGCAAGACGATTGCCATGGCGGTGGCTGTATAGCTTTGCAGCGCCAGGTTCATGGCAATATGCCCGAAGACCTGCGCCAGGACCGCCACCACGATCGCCCAGAGATAGCTGCTCGCGGGATAGCCGGTGACAGCTGTGCCGGTAGCGCCGACGAAAAAAGAAGTGACGATAGCGGCGCTGAAGAAGACGACAAAACTATAGAGCAGGGGCGGAATGACATTGTTCAACTGTCTTCCAATCAAGAGATAGATGCCGAAACATAAAGAACCGACCAGCGCCATGCCTCCGCCGAGAAGCGGGTGTGCCCCCGCTTCAATGGCGCTCAAACCACCGAAGCCGACCAGCGCCACGCCGATGACCGTCGCGACCAGGCTCAACCAGAAACGCCGCGAGAATACGATGCCGAATATCAGGATTTCCGGCAGCACGATCCACATGGGCGTGGTGCGGCGCAGGACGCTGGTCATCAAGACGCTGGTGTACTCGAGCGACAGAAAAAGCAGCAGCAGATTCAGCGAAAGCCAGAAGCCGGCAATGCCGGAAAGCAGCCATTGCCGCGCCGTTAGCCGCAGCAAGTCCTCGCGGTAGCGCGTCCAAATTAGCGGGGCGAGCAGCAGCGAAATCAGCCAGAGGCGGATCCAGACGATCACCAGCGACGGCATGCCTTCGCTTTGGGTGATGCGAATGGCGATCGGCGTGACGCCGGCCGAGAAGATGATCGAGAACAGGATCAGCCCGCGTCTGTTCAGCATATACAAATACAGCCCGGGAATCGAATAATCGCGCCATGCTAGCACAGAGGCCGCATGCTGGCTAGCCTCCCGCCTGTCTAGCCAGGGCAATCGCACCAGATTATTTTAACCACCGAGGACCCCGAGATTTAACTCCTTTTCTGGCAAAAAGGAGGGGGGATGGCTAAAACTCACTACTCAAGCGACCCATGTGGAGGTGGGAAAATCGCGTATGGCACATTTCTCCATATCTCTTCCAGCCTTTGAAGCGTCGGACAAAACAGATCTGCTCTATATCCTTCCGAGCAGTATTGTCTGATATCGCTTCTTGCGTCTTCTTGATACCAGTATTGCGTCCCACGACGCGGGTTAAGACCAGTTGCGAGGGCGCTGTTAAGGAGTACACGTGCGCCCAATCCGAATTTCCTGCACTCCGCTTCCTCGTCTTCAGACGTCGCAAAGTGCTTTCCCTCTTCATGCGTATGAATGTGGCAAGCCTCATGGCCAAGCGCCCCAGCTGTTGACGCTTGATCGAACTCAGGGAATGAAAGCCCGGAAAAATCTACCCAGCAAGATTCCAGGGTAGTTTTTCTTTCGCGATCATAAGCGCGCGCGGTGCACCAGTCCCCACCGGGGCCGGGCACTTCAACGATTGAGTCCATTCCGGTTATCACGTAGTTGTACCAGTCCGGCGCTACGCTCTTCATAAATTTAAGCGTCGCGGTAATGTGAGCAACAAATCGACTCGAACCTTCTATCCTGGGCACGGGTCCCGTAAGCGTGACCGCGGAAGTCTGCGGCAGGCCAGCACACTGATTGATCTGAAAAGCCCAATAACCGTGCGCCCTTTCCACTTCGCCATAGCATTGCCAACCAAGGGAACAGCAATTGTCTCCGGTTGCCGGCACGCTGGCCACGCGCTGCGCAGGCGCGGCGCACTGGTGATCCCGAAAGGCATAATAGCCAACTTCCCAGTCCCAGTCGGTATTGCACTGTCGGTCAACAAAACAGCAATTGTCAACATTCGCAGGAACATTGCCCACGGGCGCGGCGGATGTTTGCGGCTGAGGCTGCGCGGGCGCGTGGCATTGCCCAGCCTGATAGGCCCAATAACCGTCGCTCCATTCCTTCTCGCTTTGGCATTGTCGGTCAACAAAACAGCAGTTGTCCACGTTCGCCGGCGCGCTGCTGGCGGGCGGCGCGCTTGTCCCAGGCTGAGACTGCGCAGGGGCGGAGCATTGCCCATTCTGGAATGCCCAATAGCCGTCCCTCCAGTCCTGGTCGCTGCTGCACTGCCTGTCAACAAAACAGCAGTTGTCAATTTGCGCCGAAACAAGGGCTGCGAGCATACAGAACGCGATCAGAACTGCGATATACTTGGTTCGCATCGATTCTCTCCCATCGTAATGAAGATGGAGTGGAGTATACTGCAAGAAAGCGGCCAGAGCAATCGCATCAAAATACAGGGCAATCGCACCACCCTGAAAAATCAGGTCATAGGGTTCTTAAAGGTCTATAAAAGGATTATCGCAAAAAAGCATGAACTTTTCCAACATCTTGTCAACTTTAATGACCCCGAAATTGATTCTGGTGCGATTGCTCTGCCTGTCTAACCTAGGGCTAGCTTGCGGCGCTATCGCGGAGCTTGCCAGCAAGCCGATGCGCGAAGCGTCGACCTAATTCGAGCTGCCCGGCGCTGTCATAATGCAGGTCGTCAGCGAGCTTTGTCAGTCCCTCCGTCTCGACGAGATGAACATGCCGGTCGGCTGTAGCGACTTGTCTCTGGGCTGTTCTCACGACCGACGCATGGTCAAACGCAGCGGCGGGCGGGTTCGCCAGACCAAGGATGAAGGGCAGGTCCGGCTGATTCAAGTCTTGCCGCAGGCTTGAAATAAGGCGCTTGAGATTGCGCTCGTATTGCGCCGCGGCAACTTGATACCTGGAGTCGCTTTCGCCTTGCATCCACAGACAGGCGAGGACAGCAATTTCTTCACCCTGGGTCCTTCGCTCGAAATGACGAATCAAGCGCGCGTAAAGCGGACCCTTATCGGCATCGTCGGCGAGGTCCGCGCGCTCCGCCGACCAGTCCGGTTCCCAAGCCAGCAGCGAACTGCCGCCAACCGCATATTTGACTAGCCACAACTCGTCCAGCGGCACGAGTTCCAGAAAACTATGGGCGAAACCAAGCTCTGGACCAAAAGAGCCAGCGCGCGGATTGAGGTCAAATAGCGTGACGCCGTCGGGCAGCGCGGCATCGTCTAGCTCCGGCAGTATGCCAAGCCCCAGCATATTCGATTGGCCCGCCAGTATCACAGTCGCTTTCATCGCCGCGTTCGCTCCGCCTGCTTACAGATTGTAGTTTACTGCGAACCATTTGCGGCTGCCAGCGCCACTCGCTAAACTCCTTGCGGAGCAAGACTGTCGGCGATACCATCCCGCGCTCGCGGAGTAAGAATATCCCGGCTCAAAACGCGCCTCGCATCTTGCCCAATATCACCGCCGCGATTATCGTGACCGGCTCGCTGGATATCGGCGGCATCATCCTGGCGGAAGCCACCTTGAGTTTTCTGGGTCTGGGCATACAGCCGCCCAATCCCAGCTGGGGCAGCATGGTCGCCGTCGGCAATCGCTACATTCAGACAGCGCCTTGGATTTCTCTGGCGCCGGGCACGGCTATATTCCTCACCGTCATGAGCATCAATTTGCTCGGCGATGGTTTGCGCGACGCGCTGGATCCCTATTTGCGCAATCGATGAATCTTGCCCTGCCAGGTCTGACTTTCGTCCAAGCCCTGAATTTGACAGCATTTTTTGACAAGCAAGGGCGGCAACAGTACAATTTCGGGTAATCCAATCCGCATTGCCGACAATCAATGATCAAGGGGCAACTATGGCAAAAGCCGTCTATGGCACTGACGCGCTGCTATCACTGAAAGAAGAATTGATCGCCGGCGCGGCGCAGGTAGCGAGCATCGGGCTCGTGCCGCTCACGCAAGGCAACCTCAGCCTGCGCGATCCGCAGAGCGGGAACATTCTCATCACCCCGCATGACTATCCTTATGACCAACTGACAGTTGACGATGTGCTTGTCCTCAACCTGGCCGGCGATGTGATCGAGGGAACCCGCGAGCCATCGCATGAATCGCCGGTGCATCTGGCTGTCTACGAGCGGCGGCGCGATGCGCTAGCCATCGTGCATGCCGAGCCCGTCTATACCAACGTCTTCGGCGTCTTGCACATGCCGATCGCGCCCCTGCACGTCAACACGCTGATTGATGTCGGCGGCGAGGTGCCGGTCATGCCCTTCGCGCCCAGCGGCTCGCGCCAGTTCGGTTACGACATGTTGGAAGTCATGGGCGACAAACGGGCGGTGGTCTGGGCGAATCACGGCATGCTGGCTGTGGGGGATTCCCTGAGCAAAGCGATCCACTGCACGGTCATGGTCGAGCTGGCGGCGCAGCTCTATCACATGGCGCTGCAGCACGGTCAGCCGCATCTGATACCGCCGGAGTTCAGCGACAGGCTGCTTGGCTAGCCTAGCTGGATGGAGTATTTTGCAATCGGAAAGGAGGACGATCGACGAATCATCCGCATCTACCGCTTTGAATATGCAAGAGACGCTTGATAAGGAGAAATGAAATGTACAAGAAGTTCATGTTTGCTCTGATGCTCCTGCTCATTTTGGCAGTGAGCTTGCCAGCGCTCGCCCAAGACGATGTCGTGGTGCGCTTCCGCTCCTGGAGCCCGGTCATCGCCACCACAGAAGCGATGATCGAAGCCTTCAATGCCGAGAATCCGGACATCGCCATCGAGCCCAACATTACGAATTACACCGAATATATTGTTGACTTGCAGACGATGGCGGCCGGCGGCAACCTGCCCGATTTGATCGGCTTGGAACCGGGCGCCTTGACGCAGCAGTACCGCGACCATCTGATGCCGCTGCAAGATTGCGCCGTCGCCACCTGGGGCGAAGATTGGGAAGATCAATTCTTCCCGGTCGGCATCGAGCAGGCGCGCCTGGGCAACCCGGAAGGCGACGACAATATCTATGGTTTGCCCGTGTTGGTGCAGACGATCAATATGTGGTACACGGTGCCGATCTTTGAAGAAGCCGGCGTCGAGCCGCCGAGCAGCTACGACGAGCTCTTGGAATTGGCGGAAATGTTCAACGCGCAGGGCATCGCCCCGGTCATGATTGGCGCGCTCGACGGCTGGATCCGCCGTGATGTCTACATGCAGCTGATCCACAACATCGCGCCGGGCTTGATTTATGAAGCCGAAGACGGCAATGCCAGCTTTGCCGATGAGCCTTTTGTCGAGGCAATGACCTGGTGGAAGCGTTTGTTCGACGATGGCATTTTCCAGATGGGCGCCTTGGGCATGTCGCACTATCCGGCCGCGGTCGAGCAGATTCAAGGCGGACGCGCGGCCATGTTCCCGATGGGCGCCTGGTGGCAGCAGCAAGCAGCCAACCCTGATCCGCCGCCGCTGGACCAGAACCTGGCTGGTTACGCGCCCTTCAAGTTCCCCGATGTCACCGGGATGGGCGCGCCGGAAGATCTGCTGGGCGGCATTGACGTCATGCTGGGCGTGACGCGGGATTCAGCCAATCCGGACGCCGCTTGCAAGGTGATCACGGATTTCATAAGCGGGGCTGGGGCGCAGGCGCTGATCAACACTTACAACGACCTGCCAGCCTACATCGGCTTGCGGCCCGAGTCCTTCGGGTCGGAAAATCAAGAAGCGGTTTGGGACCTGTTCACCGAAGATTGGCTGGCATCCGTGCAGTACGCCCGCCAACTGAAAAGCCCTGATGTCAAGCAAGCGCTGGAAGACGCGCTGGCAGGCGTGGCCGCGGGCGAAATGACGCCGGCGGAAGGCATGCAGATGGTGCAAGACGCCAATAGCATGTAGCTGGGCTGGCGCAAGCGCGCCACGCAAAGCATATCTTGCAGGGGCGGCCGCCCCTGGGTCGCCCTGAATCAACACAAGGAACTACTGCGGGCGGCCCAGATAGGTCGCCCTTGCGCCACCGCCTGCGGAACCGGGGCTGGTTGGGGATTCTTCGTCATGTCACGCAAATGGCTGATTGACAATCAAGGTCTGTTTTTCATGGCGCCGGCCATGATCTTGTTTGTCGTTTTTGTTTTGTATCCCATTTTCTATATCTTCGGCGCCAGCATGTACGATTGGGATGGCGTCAACGACGGGATTTACATCGGCTTGCGCAACTATGTCGAGATGTTCACCGACGACCGCTCCTTCGCTTTGGCGATACGCAACTCGGTCTATTGGACATTCTTGACGATTTTCCCGCAGATGTTCCTGGGCTTCACCCTGGCCGGCATCTTGACCTCGGGCATCCCATTTCAGAATATCTTTCGCATCATTTTTTTCATGCCGGCGATCATTTCGCCGGTCGTGCTGGGCATTATCTGGCAGCGTATATACGCGCCTTTCGGCGGCTTGCTGGCTGACATCGGCTTCGAAACTGGCGCGCGCTTCCTGGTCCAGCCCTATTTGTCCAATCCCAAAATCGCCATTTTTTCCACCATTTTTGTCAACGTATGGCAATGGACCGGCTTTTCCATGCTGATGTATGTGGCCGGCTTGCAAGGCTTGCCCGAAGAAGCGCTCAGCGCCGCCGAAGTCGATGGCGCCAGCCTGCGCCAGCGCGTTCAATACATCATTTTTCCCATGCTGCGCCACGTCCACCTGACCTTGATCCTGCTGGGCGTCATCGGCACCTTGCAGACTTTCGCCCTGGTCTATATGTTGACCAAGGGCGGACCCAACCACGCCACGGAGATGCTGCCCACCTATATTTTCTTGAAGGCTTTCCCGCTGCAGAGCATGGGTTACGCCTCGGCTGTGGCTGTCGTGCTGCTGGTGATCGCCCTGAGCGCCAGCATCTTCCAGGTGCGCGTGCTGGGTTCGCGCTTTACCATCGGAAACTAGATGTGAATTAGATGTAAATTAGATGGCAACTAGAGTCGCGGTAACGGACTGATGAAAACCAAGAATCCACGATCCCCGCGCGCTTTGGGCAAGGCTTTGGCATTCGTTTTTGTTTCTGTCCTGGCGCTGGTCTGGCTTGTGCCTATCATCATGATGCTGGTGGTTTCCTTCATGCCGCCCGATCAGCGCGCGCCTCGCTTCGGCGGCATGCTCATCAGCGGCGTCAGCTTGCAGAACTATGTCACCGTCTTTGCCGATGCGGAGATTGTGCGGCATTTTGTCAACAGCATGGCGATAACCATTCCGTCGGTGATTCTGGTGGTGGCCATCAGTTCGCTGGCGGCTTTCGCGCTGGCGCGCTTGAAGTTCTTCGCGCGTGATATTTGGTTCTATCTGCTCATCATGACCTTGATGCTGCCGATCCCGACGCTTGTCGTGCCGATCTTTCAAATCAACAAGGCTTTGGGGCTCAATGACACTTATCTGGGGCTTATCTTGCCCTACACGGCTTTGGGCGCGCCCTTCGCCATCGTCATATTGCGCAGCTTCTTCGCCGGCTTCCTGAAAGAAATCGAAGAAGCGGCGATCCTCGACGGCTGCAATCCCTTCGGCGTCTATTGGCGCATCATGATGCCGGTGAGCTGGCCCGCCATCGCCGTGGTGATCATCTGGCAGTTCATGACGTCCTGGAACGAGTTTATCTTGGCGCTGGTGACCATGAATAGCAACCAGGTCAAACCGCTCACGCTGGTGCCGCTGGTCTATAGCGGGCAATTCATGATGCGGCCCGGTCCGATGTTCGCCATCCTCACGCTGATCACGCTGCCGGTCATCGTGGTTTACTATCTGATGCAGCGCTTTATGGTTTCCGGTTTGACATCTGGCGCCGTCCGGGGATAGGGGAAGATATGAGCTTGATGGGCATTGATGTCGGCACGACCGGCTGCAAGGTTGTCGCTTTTGACGAAGCGGGCGCAGTTTTGGCGCAAGCCGGGCGGGAATATCCGCTGCTGAACCCGCAGCCGGGCTGGTACGAGCTCGATCCCAACCAAGTCTGGTCCTTCGTCTGCCAGTGCCTGCGCCAGGTCAACGCCGGGCTGCGGCATGATCCGGTGACGGCTTTAGCCATCACGTCCCAAGGCGAGGCAATGATACCGGTCAGCCCCGATGGCGAAGTGCTGGCGAATAGCCCGGTCAGCTCCGACCGGCGCAATACAAAACAGACAGCGGAGATGGAAGCGGCGCTGGGCACAGAGCGCATTTTCGTGCTCACCGGGCAGCCGATGAGCACGATTTATACGCTGCCGAAGCTGCTGTGGTGGCGGGACAACGCGCCGGAAATCATTGAAGGCGCCTGGAAATTCCTCTGCTATATCGACTTTGTCGCCTATAAGCTGGGCGTCGAGCCGGTCATTGATTACAGCATGGCGGCGCGCACCTTGGCTTTTGATGTCAACCGGCTGGCTTGGTCGGACGAGCTGCTGGCCGCCGGCGGGGTCCGCCGCGAGCAAATGGCGCAGGCGCTGCCGAGCGGCGAAATCATCGGCGAGATACCGGCTCGGCTGGCTGCCGATCTGGGATTCACAAGTGCGGTCACGGTCGTCACGGGCGGGCACGATCAGCCGGCCGGGGCCCTGGGCGCTGGCGTGCTGCAGCCGGGCACCGCCATGTATTCAATCGGCACCACCGAGGCGCTGGTGGCGGTTACAGACAAGCCGCGCCGGCAAATGCTGGCTTACAACGTATCCTGCTATCCCCATGCGGCGCCGGGTTATTTCATCGCGCTCAGCGGCAACCAGACCGGCGGACGCTTGCTGCGCTGGTATCGCGACGAGCTGGGGGCGGCTGAACGCGCCCTCGCCGCAGAGACAGGACGCGATGTCTATGATGTCATCGTCGAGCAGATTGACGACAGCCCGGGCGACATGCTCCTGCTGCCCTACTTCGTCGGCAGCGGCGCGCTGCACAACGATCCGTCGGCAACGGGCGCGCTGCTTGGCTTGAGCTTCGACAGCAAGCGCAAGGACATTGTGCGCGCCATCCTCGAGGGCTTGACCTACGAGCAGGCGCTCTGCATCCGCGGCTTGAACGAAATCGGCGTCGCCATCAAGCGCCTGACGGCGGTCGGCGGCGGCGCGCGCTCCCAACGCTGGATGCAGATGAAGTCCGATATCACGGATCTGCCCGTCTCGATCATTCACACATCGGAAGCGGCTAGCCTGGGCGTGGCGATGCTGGCGGGCTGCGCAACCGGCGTTTACAGCAGCCTCGAAGAAGCGGCTGCGCAGCTAATCAAAGTGCGCAAGACCTTCCACCCGCGTCCCGAGCGCGCGCGGCGCTATCAAGAGCAGCTGACAATTTTCAAGGAGCTTTATCGGGCATTGCAGCCCATTTACGCGGCGATGGCGCAAGAAGATTAGCTTGACAACCGAGGGATAGCTTATCCGCCGTCGTGCAAGCGGCGCCGGCGCTCTTCAATCTGCGCTATGACGCTGTCATTGACCTGCGGTTCTTCTTTTTCCTTCTCTTCCAGCCGAGAAATATCGGGCTGCACGACATCCTCTTGGCTGATCACGACGTCGCGGTCTTTGAATTCGATCGCCCCGCCCGGGTTGCTCTTCAGCGCCGCTTTTGCCCGGCGGACTTTCGCGGATTGTCGCGCTGGGCGCGTTTTATCTTGAGCCGCCGCTTCGTCCCCTGGCGCTTCTTTTGCCGGGTCCTGGACCGGGTCCTGGACTGTTGTCGCTTCGCCAGCGACGGCGGTCCCCGCGCTTTTGCCGATATTGTCGGCTTTCCCGCCCATCTCTTGCAGCGCCGCGCCGACTTTGACTGTTGTCTCGACAGCTTGCTTGCTGCGGCGGAAGCGGTCAAACCAGCCGCGAGCCTGTTGCTCGACTTCATCGGCGCTTGGCGCTTCGGCATCGCTCAAAGCCCAGCGATAGCCAACATAGATGCCCATGCCTATGATCAAGAAGGGCAGCACCGTCTGGATCAACTGCACCATGGTGCTCATCACCGCCAGCGCAGCCAAAGTGCCTAAAATGACGATGACCAGTTTGAAGGCTTTGTTGCGGTCGATTTCCATCGATCTCGCTCCTGATTTCGCCAGGTCGGCTGCGCGAGTTAGCGGCTTCCAGCTATTATTATACGTCATTCGCGCCGATTCCAGTGCGTCTCGGCAGTTTAGCGCGGATCACTGCGGCTGAATCGCCGCTCTGGGTATGCGATTTTGTGCTATAAAGGTCAGCAGTTAAGCGCCCCTCGCGCCGAGCCAAGGATAGGTCCCCCATGCCAGCTGAGACAGTCATTTCCCATGCTCTCGTTCTGCCCGACCACAACTTTTTTGAATGGCTAGAGATTGCTCGCCCATATCAGGAGCATTTCGCGGACCTAGTGATTGTGCGTTCGCCGGCCGGGAATGACTTGAATCGCTTCCGCAATGTCAGCGCGGTGGAAGCGCCGCTGACCTGGCTGAGCGATTCGGCGCTGACCCATATCCGCCGCGTGTATCCCCGGGTCGTCATGGTTGATGTGATTCGCGCGGCGACGCCATCACAGCTGCGCGCGATCGTTACTGGCCGTATCGGGCGCGACGATCGCTATGGCGAGCTGGAATTGGAAGCGCAGCATATCTACCGGCGCTTTGTCCTGGAATGGCCCACCAGCGCCCGCCCCATGGCGGTCAGCGAAACTTTCAATCGTCATGCCAGCCGGGGCGATTTGCGCGAGGTTATCGCTATTCGATGCGGGGCCGATGCGGACGTGATTTGCGGGGCGCCCGGGGAAGTCGTGGGGCTGGCCGGCGACCGCAACGATTATGGCTATCGCAGCTATGCGCAGGTTGAGTCGCGCCTGGGCGAAGCGCGTTTCATCACAACCTATGAGGGTTTGAAGCTGGCGCGGGTGAAACTGGGCGATGAAGTCAAACTGGGGCAGGTCCTGGCGAAGGCGCAGGGCGATCCTTTGCGCGTCATCCTGCAGAACCCGCCGGACGGGGGAATCAGCTTTCCTCGGATCGACAATGTTGTCAATCCGCGTGATTACATCTATATTCCCGAGTTCAAAGTGCGGTCCCAAACCGACCACTTGCGCGTGCGCAATGTGCCTTCCCGGCTCGGCAAGATCCTGGGCCGAGTCTATAGCTGGGATCTGCTGGAGCCATTGGAGCATCACGGACGCGCGATCGAAAAAATCGGCGTCGAGGACAAATGGATCAAGGTCCGTTCGCTCGGCGGCATTCAAGGCTATGCTGCGGCTTGGTACCTGGGCGCGACGACCGCGAGCGAAGGGGCGGAGGCGCTGCCCGGTATCAATCCGGTGGGCGTGAACCTCGACGTCTATCATAATCTCGGCAAGCCCGCGGCGTCGCGCCTGGGCGGGCTGGGTTGGGTTCGCTTTGGCTACAACGTTTCCAATTTCAGGGGTTCCGAAGACATCGCCGCGGCTCTGGAGCGCTACTTGCCCTTGGTCGAATCTTATCGCGAGGCGGGCTACCGCGTCGTCTTTACCACCAGCCACCAAACCTACGGTGAAGCGCAGAGCGAGTTTTGGTCCTGGCCACAGATGACCGACGCCAAATGGGCGCGCTTGATCAAGCGCTTCGCCGAGATGATGGGCGATATCGCCGCGCAATGGGCGGGGCGTGATTTGGTTTCCGCCTGGCAGATTTGGAACGAACAGGACGCGCACATCGGCGCTATCGCCTCGGTGCCGATGTCCTCTCAAAACTACACCAAGATGTTCACGCAAGCCTATCGCGCCATCCGCAGCGCCGATAGCGACGTGCGCATTATCACTGGCGGTTTCACCGGCGGTCCCCAGCGCGGCAGCGCCTACGCCCGGCGGCTGCTGCGGGGCTTGCCCGATGATGTCCAGCCGGACGGCATCGCGTTTCATCCCTATGGCCGCGGCTTGAACGACCAGCCCAAATACGCCAACTGGGGACATATTGACGAGTCGGTATGGGCATATAGCGCGGTTTTGCCGAAGAAACCATTGTGGATAACCGAATGGGGCGTGCTGGATCGTCCGCGCGATGACATCGAGCATATCACCAAATACGCCACCGATATGGTGCGCCATCTAAAAGTGAATTACCCCGGCAAATTCGCCGCCATCATCTGGTACGCCTGGGCGGAAGGCATGCACAACTGCTACGGCATCGTGGACCGGCAGGGCAAGCCGCGCCCGCCCTTGACGGAGCGCTTTTTGTCGTTGTGAGTGGAAGGAGTCCGCGACATAATTTGCGTCAATCGCTGACAGTTGGTTAACATTGGGCAACTGCCAAATAGACAAGGATGGCTTACGATGAGCAAGCGCATTCAAGTATTATCAGTGGTAGTTTTCCTAGTTTTCGCCCTGTGTCCGCTTGTGGGCGCAAGCTCCGACTGCGATTTCAGCTATTCCAACTATGCCCGCGCCGTTCAACTGCATGATATGGGTGATTACGACGCGGCTTTGCGACACTATCACTGCGCGCTGGAAGAAGATCCCGATGACGCGGTGATTCCGCTCCTCATCGCCAACGTCCACGAGGATATCGCGACAGCCGGCAGCGCCTGGTCATCGGAGGCTGCCCCGACCACGGCGGAAATACTGGAACTGCCGCCGGTCTCTACTTGGGGCGAGCGCCTCCGCCCGAGCCGCGAACAAGACTTCCAAGATCTGATTGTCGAGCAGTCCCGCCCTAGCCAGCTCTGGCCGGGCTTGGCGGAGTTCGCCGAGGTCCGAGCCTCAATCGCGATTGGGCGCAGCGGGAATTGGTTCTGGCTTTTCTACGCTACTGGCAATCGCGAAGCCAGCCTGGTTGCGGCAGGAGCTGACGAGACGAGCGACATTGATCCTGTCGCTAGGGGCGAAGACCTCAGCCTGGCCGACAACTTTATCAAGCAGGCGCGCAACTTCACAGGCAATCTGGATTGGGCGCGAGCGCGCATCCGGTTCGAGCAGGCATTGGACTTGGATCCCGGTCGCTTGGATATTCGCCGCGAATTGAGCCTGGTGTACCAAGAGCTGCGTGATGCGCGCGCCCCCTTGATGCAAGTCGGGCGCGACGCTTAGCCATCTGCCAGCGATCTCGTTAGCGAATCGCAAGATATCCGTCACCCTTCGGCTATAACTTGGCTCTAAGCTGGCGGTGACGACTGTGAAGAGGAGCGCTGCGAGTTGCTCCTCTCGCTTATTTTCTAGGGGAGTACAGACTATGAAGAAGCTGATTCTACTATTCGCGCTGCTCCTGCTGGCGGGCGGCGCAATGGCGCAGGACCAACGAGATCCAAAAGACATCTTTGAAGGCGAGATGGTCGCGCCGGAGTTCCCCGCGGGCTTGGATTGGATCAACGTCGACCAGCCACTGACGATGCGGGGTTTGCTGGGCAAGATTGTCATCTTCGACTTTTGGACCTATGGCTGCATCAACTGTCTTCACGTGATCCCGGTCTTGGAACAGGTGGAGCGGAAATTCGCGGATGAAGTCGTGGTCATTGGCGTTCATTCGGCGAAGTTCGAGAACGAGGGCCAAACGGAAAATCTGCGGCAGATCGTGCAGCGCTATGGCATCCACCATCCGGTCATCAACGACAATGAATTCGCGGTCTGGGGCGATTACGGCGCCCGCGCCTGGCCCACGATCGCGATTGTCAACCCGCGCGGACACTGGTTGGTCCGGCAGTCTGGCGAGATACCTTTCGAAACCTTTGACGCTTATCTCTCCGGCATGATCAGCTATTTCGATAGTTTGGAAGAAGACATCATCGATCGAACCCCGCTGGAATTGGCGCTGGAAGGCGCGGGCGATCCCGGCACGCCGCTGCTCTTTCCGGGCAAGGTCTTGGCGGACGAAGCCAGCGACCGTCTGTTCATCGCCGACAGCAGCCACAATCGCATCGTCATCGCCGGGCTCGGCAGCCGGGAAGTGCTGGACATCATCGGCACTTCAGGGCGCGGCTTGAACGATGGCGACTTCGCCAGCGCGACTTTCGACAAGCCGCAGGGCTTGGCGCTGGCGGGCGATCTGCTTTATATCGCCGATGTCAACAACCACGCTATCCGCGTGGCTGATTTGACGGCGCGGACTGTTTCGACGATTGCGGGCAATGGCGTCATGGGTCGGCAGCGCATCGCCTTTGGCCTGCCCGTGCCCGATCCGCTGGCTGTATCGCTGCGCAGCCCTTGGGACCTCGAATTTGATGACGCGGGCAGGCTTCACATCGCTATGGCGGGGACGCATCAGCTTTACATCTACGAACCCGATAGCGCTCAACTTTATCCCTCGGTGGGCAATGGGCGGGAAGCCAATCTGAACGACGTCAGCCTGGCCGACTCCGAATTGGCGCAGCCCAGCGGCTTGTATTACGCCGGCGAGGGCAAGCTCTATTTCGCGGATAGCGAATCGAGCACCATCCGGTTGGCGGATTTCGCTGATGACCTGGTCACAGTTGTTTCGGGCACGACGAACAACCATTTGTTCCAATACGGCGACATCGATGGCGAATTGGGCGTCAACCGCTTGCAGCATGCGCTTGACGTGCAAGGCGTCGGCGGCGACCTCTATATCGCCGATACCTACAACAGCCGCATCAAAGTGATCCGCGCCGGTGAAACAGCCACGCAGACGGTCTTCGGCCTCGGTGGATTGGGCGGCTATGCCGATGGAGACGCCTCGGTCGCGGCCTTCGACGAACCCGGTGGCTTGAGCTATGCGGACGGTATTTTATACGTGGCGGATACCAACAATCATGCCATCCGCACAATTGATCTTGGGGCTGGCATGGTCGATACGCTGGAGTTCAGCAATCCCGAGGCGCTGGTCATTGATCCGGAAGCGCTGACGATCCTGGGCGGGAACAGCGCCGATAGCAATATCGTGCAGCTCGATGCCCAGCAGATCGCGACAGGCGCGGGCGCAATCAGCCTAAGCTTGAGCCTGCCGCAAGACTTCAAGATCAATCCGCTCATCGACAGCGTATTGAGCATTGCGGCTAATCCAGATGTGGTCTCGGTCGCGGAAAGCGTGACCATCCTCGAGCAGGAAGTACAGATCCCGGCGACCTTCGCGGCCGGCGAGCATGAGTTCAGCGCCGAGTTGACCTTGTATTATTGCCGTGAAGGCGCGGAAGGTCTCTGCTACATTGAAACGGTGGTCTATCTGGTGCCGGTCGTCGCGGCGGATGATCACAGTATCACACAGATCGCGCTAGAGCGCGCGGTCGTCGCGCCGGATGTTTAGCGCTTGGCTTCATTAGACACAAGCGAGATACAAGAGCGGGCGGCCCAAAAGGTCGCCCGTTCAGTTTTTTCCGCGACAGTTTCTCGCGACTGTTCCTTTACGAAAGCGTCGCTACTTCTCGCCGACAACGACGCTGCCGTCTCGGCGCTGACCGCCGCGCGCGTAGTCCACTGAAACTTCACTGCCGACCGCGAGTTTCGTCAGCAGGAGCTGCAGTTCGTCGACATGTTCGATCGCCCTTTGGTCCAGGGCGGTCAGAATGTCGCCGACCATCAATTCGGCTTTGGCGGCGGGGCTGTCGGCATCGACTGACACGATCAGCAAACCGGTGTCCTGCTCCAGGTCCTCGGCGACATTATCCGGCAAACGCGCTTCCTGCACGCCGATGCCTAAATACCCGCTTTGAATTTTGCCATCCGTCAACAAGGCGTCGACGGAGCGGCGGATCGTCGCGACCGGAATCGCGATGCTGACGCCCTGGGAGAATCCCGATGTATTCAAGCCGTGCATGGCGCCTTCAGCGCCGAGCAAGGGACCGCCCGAGAACCCGGGATACATGGTGACATCGGTCTGAATGAAGCCATCGGCGAGCCCGCGCAGCCAGCCGCCGCGCTCAAATAAATCGCCCAGGCCGTCGAAGCGGGCGCGCCCCCGGCGCTTGCGTCCGCGCGCGAAGTTCCGTTTCCCTGATTTGAACTTTTCGCGCCGCCGCGCGAGATCGGACCGACTGACCAAGCCACTGACAATGCCTTGCGTCGCTTTGACTTTCAGCCCTGGGCGTCCTAGCGCCAGCGCCAGGTTGCCGACGCGCAGCGCGTCGTCCGCCGCCCAATTCGCTGCTGTCAGACCCCTGTCAACGCGCAGCAGGGCGAGGTCGTTATGCGGGTCGCGGCCGAGCAGGCTGGCGGCGACGCGGCTGCCGTCCGGCAAGCCTATAACGATATCCTCATCGCTCTCAATGACATGATGGGCTGTCACCACCAGTTCCTGCGACCAGGCGATGCCGCTGGCTGGCAGACGGCGTCGGGCGTCGACGCGCAGCAAGCTCGGCGCGGCGCCCTCGATCAAGTCCGCCATATCGTCTGAAAATTGTTGCAATGCGTTTCTCACATGCCTCTCCTTTTTGTGTGCGATAAGAACATTATGCGCCGGCTTTGCCTCGTCCGGCATTCAACCAATGGCGAGGCTGCGCCTATGCTTTTGGATAGGGCGGCATGTCGGATCTCCCGCAGGGGCGCATGTTTCGGATATGCCGCTGGGCGCATTCTGCTAGAATGACCGCAGTTTATCGCTGTTGTCGACGAGTCGAAGGAAGCGGCATTGTCAATCGCACAGTTGGGCGCTCTTTTCTTCTTGGGCGCGATTTGGGGCGCGTCTTACATTTTCATTCGCGTCGCAGTCGAGCCCTTTGGTCCCGTCTTTTTGATGTTCGCGCGGGTGGCGCTGACTGTGCCGATATTGCTTGGATACGCCCGTTTGCGCGCCATCGATTTGCAGATACGGGCCCATTGGCGCCAGTTTCTGGTTCTGGGTTTTTTGGGTTCGGCGCTGCCCTTCACGCTGATCGCCTGGTCGGAATTGACTGTATCCGGATCCATGGCTGCGATCCTAACCTCAGCCACGCCGCTTTTCACGACGCTGGTGGCGGTTCCCGGCTTGGGGGAAAGGCTTACCGCCTACAAGTTGATTGGCGCGCTCCTGGGCATCATGGGCGTGTCGATCGTGGTCGGCGGCAGTCCCATGACCCTGGATGCCCGTTTCTTGCTGGCGACCTTGGCATTGTTGGGCGCGGCGCTCAGTTATGCCTTGGGCGGCGTTTACGCCAAGCGGACCTTCCACGGTGTGAACAACCTCTCAATGTCGAGCGGGCAACTAATCGCCGCCGCTTTGATCCTGGCGCCGCTTTCGCTGTTCAATCTACCGCGCGAGCTTCCGCCAAGCGACGCCATTCTGACTCTGTTGGCATTGGTTGTGCTTTGCACGGCTTTCGCTTATCAACTCTATTATTATCTCATCATCAGCGCGGGACCGATCCAGGCGCTGACCGTGACCTTGCTGGTGCCGATTTTTGGGGTGATTTGGGGCGCTCTCTGGCTGGGCGAGCGCGTCAGCCCGGGCATGTTATTGGGCTTGCTGATCGTTCTGTTCAGCGTTGGATTAGTGACGGGCATGGTCTCGCCAAAGCGCCGCCGCCTGGAAAGCCCATGATTCCCCTGCCAGTAGACTTGGCACGCGGTCGCTGGCGCCGCGCCCGGGCTCAAGCCTCGCGGTCAACCTCAATGAACAAGGGCGAAGGCTCCTCGAACCGCGGGAGCGCGCAAGAACGGTCTCGAACACAGGTAGCTATCCGGTCGGCGACGACTCGGCCGACCAGGGCTGTTAGCTGCGGTCCATAATGAAACTGCGCGCCCCAGTATTCATTTTCCACATGGCGCGGATCAAGATATTCTTCCATAGCGATGTAGTGATAATTCTCTCGCGCGTAATCGAGCAGGAACTTGTAGGGCGGGTCTCCGCCTTCAAAACGCCGAATGAGGTGGCTGCGCAGTGGCAGGTGCAGCGCGATAAACAAGCTATCCCGCGCCATGACATCTTGCCCAAAGGCAGTGAGGATCGCTTTGCCGAGCATGCCTCCTTCGCTGTCTGGCAGATAGACGTCTTGCTCGTCTCCCTTCGGTTTCAGCGCTTCGTAGAGAAATCCCGCCAGCCGCGACCGCGACCACCATTGCGCCGCCACTTGGCGGCTGCCGTAATGGAATTCCCAAGCTGCCAGCGGGTGATCCGCAAAGTCCTCAAAGACAGCTATCAGTTGCTCTGGCGGCAGAGCCGGCGCGTTAAGCAAGGTCAGTTCCTGATCGTCAAGGGCGAAGCGCGGCTTGGAAAATGGCATGCCAGCCGCATTCAGCATTTGTCTGAAGACATTGACATTTCGCTTGAGGTTTTCCGGCTGCAAGCCAAAGATCACGATATCCGGTTGAAATCCTTCCCCCAGGCGCTGCCAGCGCAGGTATGCTTGTCCCATCCCGTATGCGCCAACGCCGAAGTTCATGACCTCGGCGCGTATCCCGGCTTGATTCAGCCCCAGTTCCAAATGATGGGACCAGGTTTCTTCGTCCTTGACTTCTTCGCCGGCTGTGAAGGAATCGCCAAAGACCGCGATGCGCAGGGTATCGGGCAGGGGTTGCGCACTGTATTCGCGCCGCGCCCGCAAACCAGCGCTGTTGATCGTGAACTCGCCGTCATTCCAAGCCCAGTTGGGGTGATAGGTCCAGCCGAGCCATTCGTCAGCGATGATGGTGGCATATTCCTGATTGGCGACATAATCATCAATTCGCAAGCGCAGCTGATTGACAGGCAGGACATAAGGCTGCAAGGTGTAGCCTAGAAAGGTGAATTGCCCGTCGGCATCCGTTTCCCCAGCCAGGCGCACCAGCGCTTCCAGCAATATCAGCGCGAGAGCGAAAGAACATAAGACGATCAGGGCATTGGCTGCGTATTTCTTGCTCATTATCTGGTTCCGCACGTCGGAAGGCGCCAGGTGGCACTGTGCTGTTACTATAGCATAAACGCGCCCTGCCCATGAAAGCAGAGCGCCTAATCTGTAGTCCTAGCGCTGGCAAACACGCTGCTTGCGCGGGGACGGCAAGGCGCGGCGTCGGGGTCTAGCGGCGCTTACATGTTCAGGGCGTCGTAGCCCGGACCGTTGGTGAAGAAATCGTAATTGGGTTGAATGTCTGGGGTGAGATCGACAATGTCGCCCTCTTCATGTTCGATGATGACTTTGCTATCGAAAGGCACACGTTCTTGACCTTCCATCATTTCGTATTCGGAAGACACCTCTTCTTCGACGAAGATGGCTTCAAAGGGGCATTCGGGAATGCAGGCGCCGCAGTCGATGCAGGTATCGGGGTCGATGAAGTACCAGGGCCATTCGTTTTCCGGTTTGCCGGCGATGATGCACTCGACCGGGCAGACCTCCACGCAAGCGCCATCCCGCAGGCACAGGCTGGTGATGATATGGGTCATTTGGACTCTCCTTGAACGTGTCACGTGCCAAAGCATGTCGGCTTGCCAGCCGATAATTGGCGGGACGATTACGAACTTCGCTTATGGTATCGTATTTTCCGCCCCAGTGCTAGCGTAACTGTAAAGTTTATACCACGATTTTCAAGCCTTTTGACCCATCAAAAATTGGGGCTATGGCGCTTGAGCCGCAGGGCATATTTGCTATAATGCCTGCATTGCTCCAGTAGCTCAGTGGATAGAGCATTGGTTTCCTAAACCAAGTGTCGCAGGTTCGAGTCCTGCCTGGAGCGCAAGCTTAGCGGATTAGGCAAGGCGCGCGATCCCTTCGATCACCACTAGAGTTCGCGTCCTAGATTTGGAGTTCCTGCGAATAGCTTTTGATCCGCTCCAGCGCCGCTTCGACAAATTCCGCCAGCGGCATCGCCCCCAAGTCTTCATCCGTGCGCAAACGCACGCTGACCGTGCGCTGCTCGATATCGCGGTCGCCGACGATCAGCAGCCAGGGAATGTTCATGCGCCGGTGCTGCTTGATCTTCGAGCGCATATTGCGATCTTGCAAATCGGCTTTGACGCGCATGCCCCGTGCCTTGAGCAATTTTTCAATCTCGACCGCGTAAGCGTTGTGACTCCCGCGGATGGGGATGATGACGGCTTGCATCGGCGCCAGCCAAGGCGGGAAAGCGCCGGCGAAATGCTCGATCAAGATGCCGATGAAGCGTTCCAAGCTGCCGAAAGGCGCGCGATGGATCATGACCGGGCGCACCCGTTTGTTGTCGCTGTCGACATATTCCAGGTCGAAGCGATTCGGCAGATTGTAATCGACCTGAACCGTGCCCAACTGCCACTCGCGCTTCAAGACATCGCGCACGATGAAATCGAGCTTGGGTCCATAGAAGGCGGCTTCGCCCTCTTCAATGTGATAATCTAGCTCTAACTCCTGACAAGCTCTTTTTATCGCTATGGTCGATTGTTCCCACAAAAAAAGATGGCCAACCCACTTGTTGCTTTGTTCGTCCCGCGTGCCGATGCGCGCGCGGAAATCGGTCATGCCCAAGGCGCCGAAGACCTGCTGGATCAGCTTGACCACAGCCATGAATTCGTCCAGCAATTGGTCGGGGCGGACGAAGAGATGCGCGTCGTCCACGGTGAAACCGCGCACGCGGGTCAAGCCGCGCAGCTCGCCCGATTGCTCGTAACGATACACCGTGCCGAACTCGGCATAGCGCAGAGGCAAATCCCGGTAGGAGCGCGGCTGGCTGCTGTATATGCGGCAATGATGCGGACAATTCATGGGTTTTAACATGTATTCGTTGCCGTCGACATCGATGGGCGTATATTGGCTGTCGGCGTAATAGGGGTAGTGCCCGGAGGTCTTGTAAAGCTCGATATTGCCCAGGTGCGGCGTGACCACGGGCAGATAGCCGCGCTCGATCTGAATATCGCGCAGCCAGCGTTCGAGCGTATCGCGCAGGATTGCGCCATTGGGCAGCCATAGCGGCAAACCCTTGCCGACCATGGGATCGATCACGAAGAGATCAAGCTTTTCGCCCAGGACGCGGTGATCGCGCTTGATGGCTTCTTCCAGCTGCGCGCGGTACTCGCGCAGTTGCTGCGGCGTTTCCCAGGCGGCGCCATAGATGCGCGTCAGTTGCTGGCGCTTTTCATCGCCGCGCCAATAGGCGCCGGCCGGGGGCCGCAGCGAAATGCTGACGGCTTTGGGATTGATCTCCTTGGTGCTTTCGACGTGAGGTCCACGGCAGAGGTCGGTGAACTTGCTCTGCGTGTATATGGTCAGGCTCTCGGCCGGGGCGGCGACCGGATTGCCGTTGTCGTCTAGCCTGCCATTTACCAGATCGTCTATCAATTCCAGCTTATAAGGCTGATCGTGGAATAACTCGCGCGCTTCCGCCGGCGTGACCTCGCGGGTAGTAAAGCTGTGACTTTGCGCCAGGAGCTTTTTCATGCGCTTCTCGACCCATTTGATATCCGCGTCGTTGATGGCGCTCGGCAAATCGAAATCGTAATAGAAGCCGTCTTCTATGGGCGGACCGATGGCGATCTTGGCTGTGGGGAAGCGTTCCAGCATCGCCTCTGCCATGACATGGGCGGTCGAATGGCGAATCTTGTAGAGTTGACTGTCTTCATATCTTTCGTCGGACATTGACATTCCTCGGGTCTTTCTGTTCTGTCGCGCTATGGCATCAGATGCGCTCTCCCGCCAAACCAGGCGGAAGAGCCCGTCGCGGATTCGGACGGCGAGCCGCGGGAAATTATAGCGGAGAAAGTGGAAAACCTGAACGGGCAGGCATGCCCGCGGGCGGTGATGGCGGACTGGCTTGGAGCGTCGCTTAGTCGCCGATGACCACCAGCACTTCTTCAATGACAGCGGCCGCTATCTCTTGCGTGGCGCGCTCGCCATCGCTGCTAGTTCGCTGGCTGTCGGCGGCGTCGTCCTGGGTGACGCGCGTGAAAAGACTCTCGAAGACGTCTTGCGCCACCAAGTTGTCGATCGTGTCCTCAATTATGACACGCTCCAATTCGTCAACGATGATATGCGGGGTATCGACGGCGGCGTAACGAACGGGTGGCGTCTCTGGAATGGATTCCGTCACCATCAAGGTCAAATCCATTTGGCGGTGGACATAGGATATCGTGGCGAAGAGCGCCGTGTACATCGCGCCATCTTCCATCTGCACGATCACGTCGCAGGCGTCCCCCTCTTCGTGCATCTCGCAATACGTCCGGTCCGGGACGATCATCATGTCCGCGATTTTGTTCCCCAACATCTGCCCACATATCCTGTCTAATAATTTCGCCTAAACCATTATATGGTCAAAGACGTGAATATAGAATAGGTTTATCATAAATTGTTGCAGTATTTTCATGTTTATCACAATGTTTTGCCGCAAGCTGAGCGCATGGTGGCGTCAATTGTGAAATTCCAATATACATATAAGGCTTTTGGCATATCATAGAGCCGTCCACAGAAAAGCGAGATTGTCTTATGTCCACGCCTCCCGACCAGGAACATCCATTGTACGAAAAGCCCAAGGGTCCGGCGCATCCGCGGGGCGCCGCGGCGCAGACGGGCCGAAAGCGCCTCCGCCGCCCGCCGGAAGACAGACCCCTGCTGACGCTGCTATTGGCAGCGGTCAATGCGCTCATCTTCGCGGCCATGATGATATCGCCCGAAGTCAATAGCGCGCTCTTCGTACAGGGTTCGCTTTTTCCGCCGCTGGTCGTGCTCGAAGGGCAGGTCTATCGCCTGTTCACCGCCATGTTCTTGCACGGCAGCCTCGCCCACGTGCTTTTCAACATGTACGCCTTGTATATCATCGGCAGCACCGTCGAGCCGATCTTCGGCCGGCTGCGCTTTCTCTTGATTTATCTTTTAGGCGGATTGACGGGCTCGGTGGCGAGCCTGGCTTTGGGCAATGCGCTGTCGCCGTCGGTGGGGGCATCGGGCGCGGTATTCGCGATCTTCGCGGCCGAGGCGGTCCATCTCTATCAGCACCGCGGCATTTATCCTAACGTGAGAAGCCGCCTGCGCCACATGCTCTTTTTGATCGGCATGAACCTGGTCATCGGCTTTTTCCCGGGCTCGCGCATTGACAATTGGGGACATATCGGCGGACTGATTGGCGGCTTCACGCTGGCTTGGCGGATCGCGCCGCGCCTGAGCCGACCGACAATGCCGCCGCGCAGCATGAGGGAGTTCGCGCGTTTGGATAGCAACCCCTTGCGCTTGCATCTGCCGGAGCTGGTCATTTACGTCTTCGTCTTAATCGGAATTGTCCTTGTCGTCTTCAACGCGCTGCCCGCGCAGATGCCCAACTTCGTACCGTAGCAGCGCGAGCTGCTGCGCGATCTCTTTGTTCTCCTGCGTCAGCTTGGTGATGACGGTCGAGAAG
This sequence comes from Phototrophicaceae bacterium, assembly GCA_965232245.1. Taxonomy (GTDB): domain Bacteria; phylum Chloroflexota; class Anaerolineae; order Aggregatilineales; family Phototrophicaceae; genus UBA6055. The sequence continues at coordinate 1,292,576 of CBDDPG010000002.1, forward strand.
TAGAGTTGTATGAATAGCAGGAACAGCGCCGCCAGCAGGAATAGCAGATTCGGCGGGTATTCGATATTGACCAGGTCGGCCAGGCTGTGCAAGAGCTCGCGCCAGACGCCGACGACGAGCATCACGATGGCTGTCGCCAGCCACAAGAGCGAGTATTCCTCGCGCAAGCGCCGTCGCCGCACCAATTCCAGCACCACCAGGAGCGCGATCAGCGAGGCGCCGACAGCAAACAATATGGAGCGGTCAAACATGTTCAGTCTCCCCATCAGCCCACTCGAGCGCTTCACAATGTAGCTTACAATTATCCGCAGACAAAGGTGTAAAAGGTGCCACAGACACTGGTCGAATTGGGCGGACCGGCGGAGGCTGATCTGATACACATCGCCCCCGCCAATAGCTTCCCGCCGCAAACTTACCAGCCCATGCTGCGTGCTTTGACCGATCGCTTTCGCGCCATCTGCTTCCCGCCGCGCGCGCTCTGGGGCGATCAAGAGCCGCCGCGGCAATGGGGCGAATGGCACGATCTGGCGGATGACTTGCTGCGCGCCTTTGATAAAAGCGGGATGGAAGATCTCGTCCTGATCGGACATTCCATTGGCGCGGTCGCTTCTATGCTGGCGGTCCTCAAGGAGCCTGAGCGCTTCGCCGCGCTGGTCATGCTCGACCCGGCGATGCTGTCGCAGGAACGGCTGGATTGGCTGAAAATGGCGCGCCAGCGCAAGGCGCTGGATCAGACGCCGCTGATAAAAGCGGCATTGCGCCGCCGGCGCGCCTTCGAGAGCCGCGATCAGGCTTTCGCGCGCTTCCGCAACCGGTCTCATTTCGCCGCTTTTCCCGATGAGACGCTGCGCTTGTATGTCGACCATGGCTTGAAGGAACGCGCGGACAACACGGGCTACGAACTGACCTGGTCCGTCGAATGGGAAGTCTATTATTACGCCACGATTTATCAGCGCGCCTGGCAAGACTTGCCCAAGCTGGAAAGCCTGCTGCCCGTTCTGATCATCCGCGGCGGCAGGAGCGATACCTTCGAGCAGTCGGGTCAGGAAGCCGCGCGGCGGCTTGTGCCTTCGGCGACGATAGCCGTGATTGAAGGCGGCGACCACCTCTTCCCGCAGTCGGCGCCGCGCGAGGCGGGCAAGTTGATCCGCTCCTGGCTGGGCGCGGGGACTTTTCCCGACAAGGGCTGATGAATTCCCGCTCTGGCAGTTGGAACCAGGGCAATCGCTTCAACTTGAAATTGATACCGCCAAGGGTCGCATAGGTGGCGCTGGCTTCAAGCGCCGCAATCCCCGCGGGTATTGACATAATCGCCGCTGATCCAGCCCTCGATCTGCCAGATGGCGACTTTGAAATAACCCGCCCGCTTTTCACTAGCCCGCAGCCAGTCCCTGCTGGCGGTCACGCCCAGGACCAAACCATCGGGCGGGCTTTGACGCACCTTGAGGTTGGCAAAGGGCTGCACCTCGCATTCGCCCAAGCCGCGCCCTGGGTTCGGATTTGTGTTGGCCGGCGGCGTGTTTTGCGGCGGTGGCGGACCGTCGCCGCGCAGCAGGACGACGGCGCCGGCGCGGTCAATCAAGGCGCAGGTCCGCCCAGCGCGCTGATAGGCTGACAGGTCGGAGGCGCGCCGCGGCGCGTAGGCGGCGTCAAGGAAGACGATGCGCCCGTATTGCGCAAAACAGACTTCGACGCCGGGCGACACATAGCCGTAGACATCGACGGCATCCAGGACGCCCTGGGCGATGATCTCGGGCTGGCCGATTTCGAGGATGCCGATGCGGCGGCCCTGGGCGCCGTCAAGCCAGTTGTTGACTTGGATCTCCGGCGGCAGCTGCTTGAGCGTCTGGACCGTGGGCTTGGGGCTGGGCGTGAAGGTAGGTGTGGCGGTGGAGGAACGGCTGGACTTGCCCGGCGGCGGAGCGGGCAGGGTAGTTATGGATATATCTGTTATTGCCTGATGTGTGCTTACGCCGTAGGCATTTTTAGCGCGGACTACCGGTCTGGGGTACACGGTATTGGGGGTGAGCCCGGTGAAAGTATAGCTGGCGACATCGCCGACATCAATAAACACAGCGGTAATTATGTTTGAGATGTCGTAACTGGTGGCGCCGGGGGATTTGAGCCAGCTTATGGTGGCGCTGTTATGCGTGACGCGGGTAAGGCGAGCGTTCGTCGGCTTGGGCGGGGCTTTATTGGGTCCATCGAGTGTGTTGGCGTTGGTATTGGCATTGGAGGAAACGCCGTTGGCGTTTTTGGCGCGCAGGTTGAAGACGTAGCGCCTATCGGCCGTGAGCCCAGTGAAGGTATAGCTGGCGACATCGCCGACATCAAGCCAATCGGTGAATTCCGATGGGTCGTCGTTGTAGCGGACTTCGTAGCTAGTGGCGTCGCTGGATTTAGTCCAATTGAGAGTGATGCTGTCGTTGGTGATGCCGCTGGTCGAGAGGCCCGTGGGCGCGGACGGAGGACTTTGGGCTTGCAGGGGCAAAAGACTGAGTGAAGCGAGAAAGCAGCAGAATGAAATTAGAACAAATATTCGGGGGGGGGGGGGGGGGGTAATGTTATGTAATATTTCAATCATGGTCGCCGTCTTACTAAACATCATTGCGTTCCTCCAAGCAGTCCCAGAAGCGAGAATTGCGGATTGCGTTTGATTCTAATCCAAGTCAGCGCGTTTGTCAAAGCAAACGGCGCGGAGATTCAAGGCAATCGGGTGCATTTCAATATTTTGGCAGAATGAACAAACATTATATCGAATCTCGTCATAGACTATCCGCTCTAACAGCAGAATCACAAATAAAAAGACGATCGGTAGGGGCGACTCGCTGAGTCGCCCGAAACCAAGATCTCACATTTGGGCGAGCCACCGGACTCTGTTGAGAAACAGCCTCCATCACCCGGTCCCTTGCCAAAAATGAGGCAATCGGAGTCTTATGACCTGTAGTGATCCGTTAAGCCCCTCCCTCTTTATGGGGGAGGGGTTTGGGGTGGGGGCAAATTGAGTATTTCAACAGAGTCCACCGGCTCGCCCAAACCGAGTTCCGCTTTTTGATAGATAGGGCTTGAAGCGCCAACAATCTGAAATGCACCCCCCGCGCACTTTCTACTTGACATCCTGCGCCCAGACTACTACACTTCAGCTTCTCATTTCACGATGAGATGCCGAGATAGCTCAGTTGGTAGAGCATCGCACTGAAAATGCGGGTGTCCCCAGTTCAAGTCTGGGTCTCGGCATTTAAGGACTCATCCTCGCGATGAGTCTTTTCCGTTCCCCCAAACATGGCGCGGGCTTTCAAGGAGATTACGCGATTGCTAGTATAGAGGAGCCATGGACAGTCCGACGCCCGGCTTATGAAGACGATTCTCCTGATTTCGCGCTGCCCGCCCTATCCGCTGCATCTCGGCGATCGCCTGATCGTATGGCATTTGGCGCGGGAGCTGTCCAAGCGGGGTTATACCATTGACCTGCTCGCGCTGTACGACCGCGAGGACGATCCCCAGTGGCTGACGGAATATCGCGCATTTTTCCGACATATCGAGCTGATACCAGAAACCCGCCGCAGCGGCGCAGTCTACCTGCGGCGCTTGCTCGATCCGGCGGCGCGCTTCGCCAAGCGCGCCGACATGAGCTTTTCGCCTGATCTGTGGCGGATGATAGAGCGCTATTTGCGGCTTTATGATTACGATGTCGCGCATTGTTTCGGCTCGGTCAGCGTATACGAATATCATCCGCTCTTCGCGGACAAACCCAACTTGATTACACCCTACGAATCGCACGCGCTCTATTTGCGCCGCGCCGCGCGGCAGGGCATGTTCAGCGCCAGGCTGCGCCTGCCGATCGTTCGCCGCTTCGAAGGTTTCATGTTTTCTCCCTATGATCGCGCCGTGGTGATCGCCGAAAAAGACCGGGCGATGCTGCGCTCTCTGCAACCCCAACTGTCCATAGACCTGATTCCCAATGGCATAGAGCTGGAGCGCTTTGCCTGGCGCGGGGATGGGCGCGACCAGGCAACCTTGCTCTTCCTGGGCAACTTCGACTATCAGCCCAATCAAGACGCGGCGCGGCTGCTGATTCAGCGAATCATGCCCGAGATCTGGCGGCAAATGCCACAAACGCGGCTGCAACTGGTCGGCAACAACCCGCCTGGTTCGCTGCTAAACCTGGCTGATAACCGAATCGAAGTTACCGGGCGCGTTCCCGATGTCCAGCCTTACCTGGCGCGGGCGACGGCTTTCATCTGCCCCTTGCGCCTGGGCGCGGGCCAGAAAAACAAAGCGCTGGAAGCGCTGGCGATGGGCATTCCGCTTGTGGCAACGCCGCTCAGTGTGGACGGCATTCAGGTTGAAGCTGGCCAGTCGGCAGTCCTTGCCGAAATAAAGGACATGGCGGCGGCGACGCTGCGGCTCCTGCGCGATGAGGCGCTGCGCAGGCGCCTGTCCCGGCGCGGACGGGAACTGGTGGAAGCCGAATACACCTGGGAAAAGACGGCGGCAAGTTATGAGCGGCTTTACGACGAACTGGCGCGGGAGCGCTGAGGCTTAGATCACCATCAGCTGGTCGCGCTCGGGCAAGGGCGGGAATGGCGCTTGCGGCAAGGTCTGATACCAATAGGCGACCGAAGCGATGTCGTCCTGCAAGGGCAGATAGCGGCGCTTGTATGCCCAGCCTAGCGCTTGCATGGTGACGCGCAAGTCTTCGTCAAAGCGGATCGGATCCATGATATGCCAGCGGTACATGCCCATTCTGAGTTGTGACCGATAATCGTTATCGGACCGGATGACCTGATGAAAACCGGCGTAAGGCGTGGTGAAGGTCTGGTATCCTTGGTCGTGGCGCGGGCTGGGATCAAAATTATACGAGCCGCAGAAATAGTCTTCCGTGCCGGTGCCGCAGATCGTGGGATAGTCGTCGCCGTCGAGGTAAAACTTCACTTCGCCTTCGCCCCACCAGCCGTTATTGTTGCTGCCCCAGGCGACATAGGTCCCGACATAATGCCCGCGGCCGCGGATGCCGTCGACGATGGTGTAGACGTCTTTATAGGGCAGGGGATTCACGCGGCGGAACTGGGCGTGAAAATAGGCGGCGTCCGCTGGCACATCGGTCAAGGCATAATTGACTTGATAATAGAGCGTCATGTCTTCTTCGGCGATATTGCTCAAGGTGATGCGGCAATGCCGCCGGAAGGGCATCTGCCAATAAGAGTTGAAGGCGCTGCCCGGATTGACGCAGATTGGCAGCGACGTTACCTGCGCGTATTCGCCCCAGCCAACGGCGAAAAAGTCGCCCAGCGGGCATTCGACCGAGGGCGATTCGCTGCCGTCCCAATAGATGCGCAGAATCGCAAAGCGCCAGTTGCCGGTGGGCGTCATCCAGATTTGCTGGATCGCGCCCGGACCGGCGATGTCGGCGATGGTGAAGGTTTCGCCGGCTTCGATACGCACCGATGGCGAGACTTTCCAGCCAGGACCCAAGTCGCGCGCGGCTTGGCTGCCGGTGCCTTCGTTCGCCATGCCGCCCTTGCCTTTGGCGCCGTCGAAGTTCTCGGCGCTGATCGAGCGCGATTTCGCCGCCGACAGACGCGAAAGATTGCCCAAATGTAAACCTAAGCCGTTGAACTCGCCCATGATTGCCCCCCGTCAGATGCGCGAATCGTTCCAGTTCATCGTCATGTTAGAAAGATCAGTTTCTCTAGGCGCTCGATTTCTCTGTTGCCGCGCTACTTTGATTCGCCAGGTTGTCGAAATGCAATTGATAAAGGGCGCAAACATCGGGGTGCGAACCGGCGTAGACATAGCTGATGGTATCGCCTTCGTAGCTGATGGCGCCTGCGCTGGCGCAGGGCTCGATATTCAGGTTTTGCGCGGAGATGGCTTCTTCTTGCCCGCCCAGGGCGCAGTTTATCATCTCTTGATTGATGCGCGACTGGTTAATGACCAGAACGGCGCCTACCTGGGGAATGGTATTTTCCGGATCGGTTTGCGAATAGAACTTGGCGGCGATGGCGCCGCGATCCTGGAAGCATTGCAAGATCTGTTCCGCCTTGGCGACAAATGCCGTAATGCCGATTTGCCCGCCCACCAGAGCGGCGCCGCCGACCGCGGCGAAGGCGCCGTCAAGGGTGGTATCGACATCGGTCGCGGCGTAGTGGACGAGGTTGGGCATCAGGCGCTGCGCCGACCGGGCGTCCGTGGCGGTATTGCCGGTATCACTGCATGCCGCGCCTAGAAGCAAGATTATCATCAGCAAGCAGGCCAGTTTCATTCTTGTCATATTCTCACATGGCTTATGGCAAGGTTCATCGTGTATTTTAGCAGATTTTGCTTCTCCTGGACTGCGCGTTATAGCGAAAATCTTCAGCGCCCTCAGATATTAAGGCGGGCTTAGAGAATATGATATAGCTCGTTAATTGCTAAGCAATGCGCTTCAGTCATTATGTATCCCTCAGTGACGTCAGCTTATATGTTAGGAGGCCCACAATGAAGCGCTTTATGCTCGTGTCGCTTTTGGCAATCTTGGTCGCTGCGCTTGCCCTGCCTGCTCTCGGCGCGGAGCGAAGCAAGGAGGCTCCGCGTTTCTATCAGTCCAATGTTGTCAACTGCAGAGCCAAGGCTGATGGAATTGGCAGCGTAACCGCCACTTTTGAATACTACTGGGATGTCGCGAAACAGAAGAACCTCGCTAACATCATTAGTGTCAGCAGCGATCTGCCATCAGGCTACTCCGGAAGCGCCAGCAAGGGAGAGTCGTCGGTTACGGTTAGAATCAAGACTAACTATGGCTCGCATGTGGAAGCGAAGACCTGCCAGGTTTGAGCCGCCACACTGACGCAGCTGCATCAGCCTCGCCGAAAGGCGAGGCTTGACTGATTCATTACCCTTGACGCCGCGAGATAAAAGACTGGTTCGCCGCTGGGCTGTAGAAAAAGTTCAGCTCATTGAATACAATAACTTGAATTGAATCGAATCAGGAACGAAGGCGACATGAAACTGCTACGATACGCGCTTGGCGACAGCGAGCATATTGGCATATTGAACGGCGACGAGATTCTGCGCCTGGGCATTACAGACATGACCGAGCTGATGTCGGAGGACGCGGCTTTTGTGGAGACGGGCTTGCTGGATGATTTGGCGGAGGCGCGCGTCTTGCCGCCGCTGGGACCGGGCAAGATCCTGGCGATTGGGCGAAATTATGTGGAGCACGCGCGGGAATTGAATAACGAGGTCCCATCCGAGCCGCTGGTCTTCGCGGTGATGCCAAGCGCGGTCATCGGCACTGGCGACGTCATCGAATGGGAAAGCGACTTGACTTCGCAGGTGGATTGGGAAGGCGAGCTGGCGCTGGTCATGGGCAAGACCGCGCGCCGGGTCGCGCGGGAAGACGCGCTTGATTATGTCTTTGGCTACACCGTCGCCAACGACGTATCGGCGCGCGATCTGCAAACCCGCGACAAGCAATGGACGCGCGCCAAGGGGCTGGACACCTTTTGCCCGATCGGTCCCTGCATTGTCACGGCGGACGAGATAGCGAATCCGCAAGACCTGCGCATTGTGACCACCGTGAATGGCGTAGAGAAGCAAAACGGCTCAACGGCGAATATGATCTTCAAGCCGCGCGAATTGATCGAATTTTTGTCGCGGGCTTTCACGCTGTATCCGGGCGATATGATCCTGACCGGCACGCCTTCCGGCGTGGGCAAGGCGGCGAATCCGCCGCAGTTCCTGGGCGATGGCGATGTTGTCAGCGTCGAAATCCCCGGCATCGGCAAGTTGACGAATAGTTGTCGGGTGTTATAATGTATCTGATTGACCGCTGTGCATATAGGACTGAGCATTGGCAACCCAAGACAACGTCATCAGAGAAATTGCAGCTGTATCGGAACGACTAAGCAAAGTTGAAACTGCTATAGATACAGAACGTCCGCACTTGGCCACCAAGGCGGATCTAGAACGGCATACGCGCTTGATTGTGATGTGGATGATAGCGACTCAACTTGCTTTAGCTGGTTTTTTGTATACCGTACTTGGAAAATGAGCAGGCGCAAGCTAGCAGCGCCGTGAACCGCACACTCTTCGCCGCTGACTGCCTCGATGTACTGAAGGACAGCGCCGCCTTGCCCGACGCCTCAATTGACCTCATTTATCTCGACCCGCCCTTCAACTCCAACTCCAAGTACAACCTGCCCTTCAAAGGCAAAGACAAAACCCACAAACCCGTCGAAGCCTTCGTCGACATTTGGAAGTGGAGCGACCAGGACGCCGAGACCCTCGACGACTTGGAGCGCGACCCGCGTACGCGCCCGCTGGCGACCATCATCAAGTTCGCTCTACAAGTTGGAAATACAAATAGGGAAGGGAGTAGCTTAGGTTCTTACCTTCTAAACATGGCTACACGCCTTCGTGCAATGAGACGGCTGTTAAGAACAACTGGCAGCATTTATTTGCATTGTGATTCTTATGCGAGCCATTACTTAAAGTTGATCATGGATAGCGTCTTTGGGATGAGTAACTTTAAGTCAGAAATAGTTTGGCACCGCTCAAGAGGATTTAAACGTAAAACCGCAAGGCAGTTCCCGCAAAAGAGTGATACGATCTTGTTTTATTCAAAGTCAAGAAATGATGCCGTTTTTAACACGCAATACAAGCCACACAAACCCGAATACATTCGTCGTTTCAAACGCGATGAAGATGGTCGATTGTATCGCGATGATGTGAATCCTACTGGCGGTGGCAGGCGAGTAATATACCTAGACGAAACCATTGGCGACATAATTGATTCTGTATGGAATGATATCGCCCCACTAAACTCCAACGCCCAAGAACGCCTCGGCTACCCGACACAGAAGCCGCTCGCCCTGCTTGAGCGCATCATCAAAGCATCGTCCAACGAAGGCGAGACCGTGCTTGACCCCTTCTGCGGCTGCGGCACAACCGTCCACGCCGCCGAATCGCTGGGGCGCAAGTGGGTCGGCATTGACATTTCCAAGTTCTCGACCGGGCTCATCCGCGACCGCATCCTGCATAATTTCAAGTACCTCAACGTCGATGATATCGAAATGCGCGGCACGCCCGATTCAGTGGATGAAGCGAGGACGCTGGCGCGGCAAGACCCATTTGAATTTGAGAAGTGGGTCTGCGGCTACATTGGCGCCGAGGGCATGTTCCGCGAGCCGGGCGAACGCGGCGCGGACGGCGGCGTCGATGGTGTGCTCAAGTTTTACCCAGTGCGCGAGGGCAAGAAGGTCAAGCCGGAATATGCTATTGTTCAGGTCAAAGGTGGCAATGTCAGCGCCGACAATGTGAAGGCGCTGCATGAAACGGTACGCCGCTACGAAGCGACGGCGGGTGTTTTGGTCTGCTTCGGCGACCAGCTTGGCACAGTGGAGAACCAGCGCGTCAAGGCGACATTCAAAGACGCTTGGGGCAGCTACCCGGTGATTCAGGGATTCAGCGTCGAGAACCTGCTGAGCGATGGGCAGTTAGACTTGCCGCTCTATGGCTACAAGCGCCGCGGCGCGATGCTGAGCTTGTGAGAAAAGGGCGGATTATGCCGAAACCAGTCACAATTGAAGACCTGCATGTCATCCTGACCCAACCGGGCAAGTCGCGCTTGGCCATCGTCAAGGTCATCACCTCCGAGCCGGGCCTCTACGGCCTCGGCTGCGCCACCTTCACGCAGCGCATTTTCGCCGTAGCCGCCGCCATCGAGCGCCATTTGAAACCCTTCTTGCTCGGCCGCGATGTCGACCGCATTGAAGAGATCTGGAATATGTCGATGGTTCATGGCTATTGGCGCAATGGTCCGGTGCTGAACAACGCGATCTCCGGCGTCGATCAAGCTTTGTGGGATATCAAGGGCAAGCGCGCCGGCATGCCGCTTTACGATCTGCTAGGCGGCAAATCGCGCGAGGCGGCGCATGTTTATGTGCATGCCGATGACGGCTGCAAAGAAGAAGTTGTCGATAAGGCGCGGGCTTACATGGAGCGGGGCTTTCGTTACATTCGCTTGCAGTTGGGCGGCTATGGCGGGGTAGGCAGCCCCATGGTCAAGCCGAAGGGCGCGCCGCCGGGCGCCTATTTCGACCGGCGCGATTATGCGCGCCGCACGTTGGACATGCTCGCCTACGCGCGCGAGCAGCTCGGCGAAGAGATTGAATTGCTGCACGACATCCATGAGCGCCTGAGTCCCATAGAGGCTCTGCAGTTCGCCAAAGACGTCGAACCCTGCAAACTTTTCTTCCTGGAAGACGCCCTGGCGCCGGAAGATATTCAATGGTTCCGGATGCTACGCGCGCAATGCGCCACGCCGCTGGCGATGGGGGAGTTGTTCAACAATCCCCATGAATGGCAACTGCTGATTCAAGAGCGCCTGATCGATTTCATTCGCATGCACATCAGTCAAATGGGCGGCATTACGCCAGCGCGTAATGTAGCGATATTCGCGGATATGTACGGCCTCCGCACCGCCTGGCATGGACCGAGCGATACCTCGCCGGTGGGTCACGCGGCGAACTTGCAGCTCGATTTGTGGCATCCCAATTTCGGCGTTCAAGAGTGGTATCGACCGTCGGATCTGGATTATGCCATTTTCCCCGGCTTGCCTGTGGTGGAAAATGGCTATCTCTACCCCAATACGCAACCCGGGCTCGGCATCAATATCGACGAAGGGCTGGCTTCCAAGTATCCGCCCAAGGACATCGTCGAGGATTGGACGCAAACGCGCCTGCCCGACGGCAGTCCCGCAAGACCCTAAAGCCGCGGCGACAGAGGAACGCGGAAATCCCTGCGGGTATTCTGGGTTGCTTTTATCGCTTGTTCCCGCTAGTCGCCCAAGCCAGAATTCTCTGAACGTCGTAAACGTCAACCTTCGTGTTGAATTTTTTCTCTATGGGTGTGCTGTGGCTGCCAACCCAGATTTTTAGTTCCGCTTCCAGGTCAAAGTGGCCCGCTGATTCAACGCTAAACATGGTAATTTTGCTGTAGGGGATGGAGAGATATTCTTTCTTGCGCCCGGTCATGCCTTGGATGTCTACGATTATCAAGCGAATATCTGTGAAAATGAAGGTATCGCGTATGACTTTGAAGCCGGCCTCGACCCGCTCTTCGTCCAGCAGGATCGCGCTGTAGTCTTTCTTTACAGCCTCCGGCTTGAGATCGCCGGCAATGCCTAGTAGTTTGCTAATCACGCGCTATTCCTTTCTCAAGTACATCCTGCTACATCTTGAAGCGGGCTGTCGCGGCGCTGGGGGGATTATCCCAGCGCTTGCGGGTTGCAGACATTCGCCGTCACCCCGTCGAGCAGGTAGTCGCGGACCAGCTGCGCCGCTTCGATGGCGACAGTCACTTGAGCGTCGGCGGTGCTGGCCGCCAGATGCGGGGTGTGGATCACCTTGGGATGGCCGATCAAGGGATGGTCGGCTGGCGGCGGCTCGGCTTCGAAGACATCAAGCGCGGCCCCCGCCACCTTGCCGCTAGTGAGCGCCGCGGCTAAATCCGCCGAATGTATCAGCGCGCCGCGGGCTGCATTAATGACGCGAACGCCGTCTTTCATGGCCGCGAGGGCTTCGGCATTGATCATGCCGCGCGTATCGTCTGTCACGAGGGCGTGCAGCGTCAGGTAATCAGCCGCCGCATAAACCTCCGCCAGCGCGAGCAGCGGCACGCCGAGCTCGGCGGCGACCGGCGGCGGCAAATACGGATCATGCGCGATGACCTTCATCTCGAAAGCCTGCGCGCGCCGGGCGATTGCCTGCCCGATGCGCCCCAGCCCGATGATGCCCAGGGTCTTGCCCTTGAGCTCGACGCCGACGAATGCCTTGCGATCCCAGCGCCCTGCTAGCAGCGATTGATGCCCCTGCGGGATATGCCGCGACAAGGCGAGCATCAAGCCGAAGCTGTGCTCGGCGGTTGAGATGGTATTGCCGCCCGGCGTGTTCATGACCACGATGCCCCGCGCGGCCGCGGCCGCCAGATCGACATTGTCGACGCCGACGCCGGCGCGCGCGATGGCTTTGAGTTGCGCCGCGCCGGCGATCAACTCGGCATCGGCTGTCACGCCGCTGCGGATGATGATGGCATGGGCGTCGGCTATCGCGGCGAGCAGGGCGGGCCGATCCAGCTTGCCCGGCGCGGATACGCGGATCCCGGCGCAGTCGCGCAGGAGTTCTATCGCCTTCTGATTGACGTTATCGGGAACCAGAACCTGATAAGTCATGCTGATGACGCTCCGTTGCTTGTTTCAATCAATGGTTCATTCGATCTGTCATGCCAGCGCCAAAAAGGCGTCGATGCCGGCCAGGACTTCTCGCAGCATGTCCATGGTCACATCGCCCATGTGCGGCAGGCGGAAGGTCGCTCCTTTGATTTTCCCATAGCCCTGGTCCATGGCGAAGCCGATTTCCTCCCGCATGAAGCGATCCATTGCCTCGACGTCGATGCCGAGCCGGTTTTCCACGGTAGTCACGGTATTACTGCGATAGCCTTCCTGGGCGAAGAGGCCGAAACCACGATCGAGCGCCCAGCGATGCGTGGCATCGCGCAGGTCTTGATGGCGCCGCCAGCGCGACTCGATGCCCTCTGCCAGGATCTGCTCCATTTGCAGCTCGGCCGCGAACATCAGCGCGACCGGCGGCGTCGAAGGCGTATTATTCTTCAGCAAAGATTTTTCCAGCGTCAGAAAATCGAAGTAATAACCGCGGTTGGCGATGCTCTTGGCGCGTTCCAACACGCGGTCGCTGACGGCCGCGAAGGCGATGCCGGGCGGCAGGGCGAAGGCTTTCTGGCTCGAGGTCAAGGCGATGTCGATGCCCCAATCGTCCACGCGCAGTTCCGTACCCAGGAAGCCGCTGACGGTATCCACGAAATACAGGGTATCGGGGTACTGGCTGAGGACTTCCCCAATCGCCTGGATAGGGTTGGTCACGCCGGTGCTGGTTTCGTTATGCACGACGCAGACGGCGTCGTAGCTTGCTTTTTCCAGCGCTTGGGCGACCATCTCCGCTGTATGCGCCTGCCCCCAAGCCACGTCGATGCAATCGACGGTCTTGCCGTTGGCTCGGCTAATTTGCGCCCAGCGTTCGCTGAAGGCGCCGCCGGTCAGGTGCAGCGCTTTGCGGTCGTCGCGGATGCCATTGCGGCAAGCGCCTTCCCACAAGCCGCTGCCCGAAGACCCGCTGATATAGACGCGGTTTTCCGTGAAGAAAGCCTGCCGCAATTTGCTTTGCAGGCGCGCGAACAACTCGGCGAATTCGGCGCTGCGATGCCCGATCATCCAAGCGCTTTGCGCTTGCAGGATCTCCTGCCGCACCTCGACGGGACCGGGCAAAAACAAGCGCGTGTGATCAACTTGGCGCATCTTTAGCTCGCCTTCCTAGGGCTATATGCTTATTGTGAAAAACTGCACAGGCGAGGGCATTGTAGCCCAAAAGCTGTTATACTCAAGCGCGGATTGCGGTCCTGGTATCGCCCTAGGGGCGGCGCTGGAGCGCGAGATATTTTCGATGACAAATAGCTGAGCAATTGTAAACTGTTACGGGCAAGTACCTGGAGGCGATGATGTTACGGGTGGCGAACGCGCCCTGTTCCTGGGGTGTCATTGAGAACATTGAAGGCGAACGCTACGATTACGCGCGCGTTCTTGATGAGATCGCGGCCAGCGGCTATGCCGGGACCGAACTGGGCGATTGGGGGTTTATGCCCACCGACCCGGCGCGCCTGAGCGAAGAGCTGGCGCGGCGCGGCTTGGCGCTGCTGGCCTCTTGGGTCAGCGTTTATCTGCATGACGCCGCTCGACATCAAGAGAGCGCTGATGATTGCCTGCGCGCCGCGAAACTGCTGGCTGCGGTCGGCGGCGAAAACTGCAAAATCGTGCTCGGGAACGACCCATACACCGATCCGGCCCGGACTCTGAACGCCGGTCGCATCACTGCCGAAATGAGCTTGGACGAGGCGGGCTGGCAGGTCTTCGCGCGGGGCGCGGATACCGTCGCGCGGCGCGTGATGGACGAGACCGGCTTGCGCACCGTCTTTCATCATCACATTGGCACTTGGGTGGAAAGCCCGGCCGAAACCGCGCGCCTGATGGACATGACGGATAGCGAGACCCTAGGCTTGGTCTTCGATACCGGGCATTGGGCATTTGGCGGCGGCGATCCCCTGGCTGATATCGAAGACTTCGCCGAGCGTATTTGGCTGGTGCATTTCAAAGATCATGACCCGGTCGTGGCCGCGCGGTCGCGCCAATACGGCTGGGACGGTCCAGAGTCGGTTGGGCAGGGCATCTTCCCCGAATTGGGCAAGGGTGATGTCGATTTTCCGGGCGTGTTGGACAAGCTAGAGGCGATCGCTTATGACGGCTGGGTCGTGGTTGAGCAGGACGTCTTGCCGGGCTTGGGCGCGCCGCTGGAATCAGCGACGCGCAATCGCGAGTACCTGCGGCAAATCGGTCTCTGAGCCATGCCCGAACCCGTCACCCTGGGCGATATCGCGCGCGCTGGGCAGCGCCTGCGGGCGCATCTGCAGCCGACTCCGTTGGAAGCCGCGCCGAAGCTGGGCGCAAAGTCCTGGCTCAAGCTGGAAAATGTCAATAGAACGCATTCCTTCAAGATCCGCGGCGCGCTGAATGCCATCCTGTGCCTGGATGAGGCTGCGCGCGCAAAAGGCATCATCGCGGCTTCATCGGGCAATCACGCTGGCGCGGTCGCCTATGCCGCGCATGTCAGCGACGCCTCGGCGCAAATCCTGATGCCGACGAACACGCCCCAGAAAAAGATCGACAATGTGCGCCGCTATGGCGCCGAGGCGATTGTCTTCGGCGACAACTACGACCAAACGGAAGCCGAAGCGTTGCGCCGGGCAGCCGCTGGCGCTACCTGGATCTCGCCCTATAACGACGCGAATGTGATTGCAGGCGCCGGTACCATCGGGCTCGAGATTGTCGAGCAGTTGCCGGCTGTCGAGCGAGTGCTTGTTCCCGTCAGCGGCGGCGGACTGATCGCGGGCGTCGCGACAGCGGTCAAGAGCCTAAAGCCGGATATCCAGGTCATCGGCGTCAATGCGCAGTCGGCGCCGGCCATGTACAACCTCTTCCATGGCAGCGACAAGCCGCAAGTCTGGGAGACGCTGGCAGAGGCGCTTTCCGGCGAAATCGAAGCGGGTTCAATCACGGCGCCCATCGCGCAGCGCGCCGTTGATGACGTGGTTTTGGTATCGGAACGGCAGATTGCGGCTGCCATGCGCTATATGATCGAAACACAAGGCTGGGTGGTCGAAGGCGGGGGCGCCGTCGGCGTGGCGGCTTTGCTGCACGACGTCTTGCCGCGCGATGGCGCTGTGACCGCGGTTGTGCTCAGCGGCGGCAATGTCGATCCGCATGTGTTGCGGCGGGTATTGTGTTCGGATTAAGCATTTACTAGAATTGAAGAAGGTATGCTAAAATCGACTTGTGCATGCCTAGTTTGAAATTAATCTGGGGATTATGTGGATAGCGGTACCGGATGAGTTACCGCCCCTCGTTGAAGAGTTGCATAAGAACGTAGCCGTGAACGACCAATTGTGAGTCCTTGCAGCGAGACGGCTAGGGATTTTTTACCTAATCACTTTTGATGCCATGCCAAAGACATTAGCCGAAAACCATGATGCCGCTCAAGAAGCGGCAGCGCTTTTGCAATCCTTCCGGGACGGGGACGCCTCAGCGATCGAGCGCGTCCGGCAACACTTGCCGCAGGTCCGTCACCTCGCAGACCATAAAGTTCCCGCATATTGCCTCTCGCTCAAGGACGCGCGGACCGTCATTGCCCGCGAACACGGCTTGAAAAGCTGGGGCGAGTTGCGCCTGGCCATCAAGCTCGAGCAGGTCGATTATGGGGCTGCCTTGGAGCAGTTCAAGCAGCTGGTGTACGCGCGCGACGCGGTCGGTCTCGACGCCTTGCTGACCGCGCATCCCGAACTGCGCGATACCCTGGACGACCCGCATTTCGATTTCGGATCGACGGCATTGATAATCGCGAAGAGCGACCTTGATGTGGTCGACGCGCTGCTCAAACACGGCGCGGACATCAAGGCCAAATCACAATGGTGGGCGGGCGATTTCCACGTGCTGGAATTGGCGTCGGCGGAGCTGGCGCGGGCTTTGATCGAACGCGGCGCTGAAGTGACCGTTCATGCGGCGGCAGAGCAAGGTTGGCTCGATTGGCTGGAAGCAGCCTACAAAAAGGACTCGACCATCGTGAACAAGCGCGGCGGCGACGGCAAGACGCCCCTGCATTATGCCGCTGATCCCGCGGTCATGGATTGGTTGTTAGCACGCGGGGCGGACCTGGAAGCGCGCGATCACGATCACGAAAGTACGCCCTTGCAATGGAAAATCGGCGAGCGCAATTTCGACGCCGCGCGAGAATTGATCAAACGCGGCGCGGTCGTCGATATCTTTGCCGCAGTTGTGCTGGGCGAGATCGATTTGGTGCAGGACGCCCTGGCGCGGCGCCCCCATGCCATCCGCGCGCGCGTCAATCACGCAGGTTATGAGTTGACGCCGACGGCTGACGGGTCGCATCAATATGTTTACGCCTTTTCCGGCGCTGGCATGTCCCCGCATCAGGTCGCGCTGGCATTCGGATATACAGAGATTTTCGACTATTTGCTCGAACAGAGTCCCCTGGATGGTCGACTGCTGGCATTGTGCGCGGCGGGAAAGGCCGAGGCGGCGCGGCGCATTGTCCGGGAGAATCCCGCGATCGTGCCACAGTTGGCGGAAGCCGATCAAAGACAGCTATTGCATGCGGCCTGGACCGGCGATGCTGAAGCGGTCAAATTGATGGCGTCGCTGGGTTTCGACCTGCATATCCGCGATGACGACGCCATGACCCCCTTGCACTGGGCGGCTTTCCATGGCTACCACGAGACGGTGGCGCTTTTGCTGGAAGCCGACAGCGATCCGCCCTTGGCTTGGCTCAACGGATACGGTGGCACGCCGCTTACAACTTGCTTCTATGGCCGCCAGCACACTTGGCTCAGCGGCGGCGATCATGTCGCCTGCGTGCAATTGCTGGTCGACGCTGGCTGCGAAGTCAAAGCGGCCTGGCTGCCCACCTGGGACCAGGCTGTCGATGCGATCCTGCAAGCGGCTATCGCGCGGGAAAGCTAGCGCGATATCTGGCGAGAGCGGCGATTGATTTCCGCCGCCAATTCAAGAATTGTCAGTGATGTCTGTTGACGGCTCGCTCCAACGGAGAACCTGCTGGAAGAGGATATCAATTTGCGCCGTCTCTTCGGACAAGTCGCTCAAGCGCTGTTTGAGTTCCGTCAATGCTTCTGGGGATGGCGGCGCGGCGTCTTGAATGGTAACGCTGATCATCAGACCGTCGTCGTCTGCCGCCATCACATCGACGATGCGCGCTGACGGCAAAGCTTCCGCCAGGATGGCCGCGACCGCGGCGCTTAATGGCGCGGTAGGCAGGACGACCTGGCGCGCGATCACCTTGACCTCAACATCTCTGCCATAAAGCTCGTTGATGAGAAGATGCGCCGATTCCACCGCATCGGGACTGATCGGCTTTTCGGTTTGCACGATCATCTGCACGCCCATGGGCGCGGAAGAGACGACATGGTATTCGACAACGGTCGCCCCTGGGAAGACCTCGGCTTCCAGGCGGTCGCGAATATGCGATTCGTCGATAGCTTGGGAGCCCAATCGCGCGAATACGACCGTCACCACCACGGTGATGATGCAGAGCACAATCCACCAGGAGCGCGTCTGGTTCATGCTGCCGGTCCGGTTCCCGCTGGGGTGCATGCCCAGCCAGAGAAAGGTGATATAACCCGAGGCGATGATGAAGGTGATATTGGCGAGGAAGAGTAGAGAGGCTCCCAGCGCTAGATTCTCATCTCGCAGCGCGATGCCCAAGCCAATCGTGCAAAGCGGCGGCATCAGCGCAGCCGCGATGGCGACGCCGGCCAGCGCGGCCGGAATGCCCTTGCGCGCGGTGGCGTAAGCCGCCACCCAGCCCGACACCAGAGCGATGGCGGCATCCAGCAAGTTGGGGCTGCCCCGCGCCAAGATTTCTTCGGTTGGACTGTCTATCGGCAGCACGATGCCCATCACGATGGAAATCAGCAGCGCCAGGCTCACGCCTTGGACCAAGGTCAGGCTGGCGCGCCGAGTCAGTTCCAAGATGCCGGTCGCCATGCCTACGGAAAAGCTCGAAAGGGGCGACATCAAAGGCGCCACCAGCATCGCGCCGATGATCACCGCAGCGCTGTTCGTCAACAATCCCAGGGTCGCCAGCGCCGCCGACAGCACGATCATGACCGTGTAATCGAGATTGCTGTGGGCGGTTTTCTGCGCGCTCCAGATCAATTCGTTCTGCTCGACCAAGGTCAATTGCGGATTGATCCTGGCTATGCCATGCTCAATGGCGCCGCGGAAACCGCGATGCCATTCAATCTGCGAAATCAGGATCACGGGTCCCAGCGCTTGATTGAGCAGTTGATTGCCGAGGTCATTCGTGATTTGACGTTCGAAGTCCGACTTTTGCGAGAAACCGATCACGAGCAAGTCGTCTTCGGTCAGCCTGTGGACGATTTCCCGGGCTGGATTGCGCCCGACGATGATCATTTTTGACAAGCCGATATCGCTCGGGAATTGCGTTTCATAATTGTGCATGAGCGCTTCATTGTCCGGATTGTAATGATAGCCTTGCTGCACGCTCATCTGCCGCACCGGGATTTTGTGCTGCAGGGCGATGCTATGCCCCAGCTTGGTGGCGGCTGTGGCGGCCAGGCTGCCGTCTATTGGTATGACCACTCGGCTGAAGGCTGGCGACAAGGAACTGCGATAGATCAAGACGCCGCAGGGCGCGGTCGCGATGACGTTTTCCACCACCGTTCCCAGTTTGACTTGCTGTTGGATTGAGCGCCGCACACCGAGCATGATGACATCGGCGTTGCGTTCCCGCGCCACATCCAGGATGCCGCGCGAGACGCTGACCGCCATTTCGGTCACTAACTCCACCTGATGCCCGCGGTCGGCATTGCGGAAATCTTCGATGACCTGGCTCAGTTCAGTGCTGACCTTATTCGCTTCTTCGATGTCCCCCAGCGAAATGACCAAGGCGATCACCAGCCCTTCGCTGGGATGCACCATCTCCCCCGCCAAATTCAGCATCTCGACAGCGGTATCGGGCCGTCCCACAGGCACAACAACCGTGCGCGAGTAATAATCCGCTTCGAGAAGTGGACCGTGAACGCTGTCCGCCGCGGCGGATCGCTCTGTCACAGTATTCTCTCCTAAAGCCGCAAAAAAACACTTCTGGGCGACAAAGCCAGGGGACCATGCTCGCCAGCCGCGCCCCTTGAAAAACAGTTTAGCTCAACCGCTTCGCCAGTGAACCGAGCCTAACGTTTTTCATCCTTTCTCGCAATCATTTTGGACGCGCCCCTTGGGGGACCGCTTCAAAATGTTGGCGGATGAAATGGCGGGAATCTAAACTGCAAATTAACTACAGAAGTAAAACCAAGTAAGTCATGAAAAACTCTACGATAGATCGCAATGTAGGGCCGACATACCATGTCACCCGAAATCAACGACGCAGCAACGTCGGGCGACCAGATTGGCCGCCCCTACAGCGTCCTGATGTTTTCGCATTATTTTGTTGGATTTACTTCGGTGTCTTCTATAGTTAAATGTTAGATTGAATTGGCTGCATTATGAGGTAGCGATTTTGCTGCGATTGCCCCCCGCAATCGCAGCGCCGCACCCCAGGTAGCGTCGAATGCGTCAGTTCCCACCGCGACAATTTCAAAATGTCCCGCCCCGGGCAAGACCACAAGCTCAACCGCGTCGCCGCGCGCGTTCGCCTCTTGCACATAACCGCGCGCATTCACCAGCATCGCCGCATCCTTGTCGCCGACGATGATCGTTTGCGGCACATTAAATGGCAGCAGCGCTTCTGGCGCGCCGTTGCGGAAATTGGCTGGGGCGGTTTCCGGGTCGCCACCCATCACGGCTGCCAAGGCATCGCTAGACAAGCCATGTTTGGCTGCCCCCGCCACATCCGCCAGCGGCGCCAATGCCAGCACAGCATTTATCATTATGGGCTCTTCGGCGTATAAGGGGCTTTCACGCTCAATGCGCCTTCGCCCCGCCAGCCACAGCGCCAGGTGACCACCCGCCGAGTGCCCCATGCTGATGACATTGTTCAGGTCAAGCGCATGCGCCGCCGCCAGCTGACGCAGGTAATCCGCCCCGGCCGCGACATCCAGGAACATATTTGGATAGTCGCCGCCGTTGCCCTGCCGACGGTATTCAATGTTCCACACAGCGAAGCCCTTTGCCGCCAAAGCCTTCACCACCTGCCCGAGTGGGCGCAGGTCATAGACTTCCCGGTAGCCGCCGCCATGTATCAAGACGATGACGGGATGCGGCGCTTGCGAAGGCGGCAGCGTTAATTCCCCGAATTGCTCTGGATGCGAGCCATAAGCATAACGGCAATCAGGGTCGACTGTCGGAAAGAGTTGGTAATCCGCTGGGGTAAGCAATGTCATGCTGTTGCTCCTGCAATTTTATAATGGATATTCTAGGGGCGACCTTTGGACTCTGTTGAAATACTCAATTTACCCCCCACCCCAAACCCCTCCCCCATAAAGAGGGAGGGGCTTAACGGATCACTACAGGTCATAAGACTCCCATTGCCTCATTTTTGGGCAAGGGGCCGGGTGATGGGGGCTGTTTCTCAACAGAGTCCTTTGGGTCGCCCAACGTGAAATGGATCCTGCTCATAGGGCGACTCAGCGAGTCGCCCCTACCGCTTCTAACTATTTTCTTGGTTTTACTTCTGCGCCTCTGCGGTGAATCTTCCTGACCTACTTGCTTTAACTTAGTATCCCCAAGGGATTGTCGGGGTCGACGCCGTCGTCAAAGGGAATATGGCGCTTGACATTGGTTACCTGGTATACGGCGCCCAACCAGTTATTAAAAATCGCGCGAGCGGTATCGCCCCAGGTATTGTCGAGATAAGGCATCATGGCGTCTTCGGGGAATTGCGGCAGTTCAGCGCCCCGTTCCAGCGCCAAATGCGCTTGCCGCAGGTAGCGTTCGGCGATATCGCGCGCTTCCAGCGGGAAATAATTTTCCGGGTAGGGCGGCTGTTCCTGCTGGCCGGCGAAATAGAGCGAGAGATCGCGCTTATACTCTTTCAGCAGGCTGTTGATGTCATATTCGGGATGCCCCTGAAAATAGACGATGCGCAACTGGTCCGGGCTGACAGCCATGTGGAACTCGCCATCAAAACTCTGGATAAGCAGGCTCAAGCCGGCCTGCTCGATTTGCTCCCGCGTGATGGCATTCCAGCGCGAATGCGGGACGTCGAAGCGCGTATTGATTTCGCGCAGCAAGGGATGCGCGGGCTGTGTGACGCGATGTTCGAAGACGCCCCATTTCTTGCTCTCTCGTTTGACGCGCTCGATCTGATAAAAGTACTTCATCAGGGCATGGGTCGCCAGGCAAGAACACATGGTAGAGGTGACATTGACACGCGCCCATTCGATGACCTCTGTGAGGGGTTGCCAAAAGTTCTCTTGGTCGAGGCTGGGATTGGCGATGTTGGCGCCGGTGATAATCAGGGCGTCCAGACCGTCCTTTTTGACTTGCTCGAAAGTCGTATAGTATTCTTCGATATAGGCTTTGGTTTCTGGGCTGCGATCCAAACCGGGCAGGGAAAAGACATGCACATAAAATTGAGCGATCTGGTTGCTGTTGCCGACCAGACGCATGAACTGCCGCTCGGTAATCTCCAAGGCGGCGTCCGGCATCATGTTGAGCAAGCCGATATGCAGCTCGCGGATATCTTGCGTCAGAGCGCGGTCTAGCGCCAGCACTTCTTGTCCGCGCGCCTTCAAACGGTCAAAACTGGGCAAGGATGAATGCGCAACTAATGGCATAGCCTATCAACTCCAAGACTTGCGAAACTCTGGCGTAGATTCGAGCTATGAGTATAACATAGCTCAAGCCGACGCTCCTATCGGATTCGCCTGCAACAAGCGACCGACGCAACGCGGCGCGGGAGTATAATGATAGCAAGGTAAAAACTCGCTTCGTTGGTTCGCGCGTTCCAGTTAGGAGAGCCGCCCATGTTGGCAACGCTTCGCGTTCTTGTCTTTCGCTATGTTCTGATCTTCCTCGGCGTCGTGGCTGCCGCGCTAGCGCTGATTGTTTTTCTGCAGCCGCTAGATATCGCGCCAGCGGGCGTCGCGGGGGCAGCCACACTGTTCAATGAGTTATTCGATACGCCGATTGGGCTGATGATCTTCGTCTTGAACATCCCAATACTGGCGCTTGCATACAAGCTGTTGCCGGGTGGAGCACACGCTATCCTGAGAACACTTCTGTTAACCGTGATACTCTCGCTGATGATTGATATATTCAGCCCTCTAGTGCCGCAAGGCATCAGCGAAGACCGCATGTTAAACGCATTGTTCGGCGGCTTGCTGAGCGGCGTCGGGCTCGGTTTGGTCTATCGCGCCGGGGCGACGCTCGGCGGTACGTCGACCATTGCGCTGATTCTGCAGAGGCGCTTCGGCTTCCCCATGAGCACCACATTCTTATGCGCCGATGCCGTCATCATCATGGGCGCGGGGCTGGTCTATGGCTGGGAAGGCGCCTTGTACGCGGCGGTCGCGCTCTTCATCGCAGGTATGGCCACCGATTATGTCTTGGAAGGACCCAGCGTCATCCGCACCGCCATGATCATCACCGACAAGCCTGACGAAATCGCGGCGCTGGTCTTCGCCAACTTGCAGCGCGGCGCCACCAGTTGGACCATAAAGGGCAGGTACACGGGGGCGGATCACACCATGCTTTACGTCACGATTAGCCGGTCACAGGCGCGCGAGCTGAAAGAGGTGGTTAGCAGTGTGGACCCCAATGCTTTCATAGTAATTGGCATGGGACACGCTGCTTATGGGGCCGGTTTCCGGCGTATGCGGAACGATGCGCTCTAGGTCAGATGCTCGCCGCCAGTCAGGTGGAGTAGGGCGCCGCTGGCATAATCTTCTTGGCACAAATAGACAACAGCCCGCGCCACATCGCCGGCCGAGCCTGTGCGTTGCAGCGGGATACGCTCGGCGACCTTCGCCCAAGCGGCGTCCGTGAGATCCCGCCGGTCCGTCTTCAGCACGGGTCCCGGAACGACCGCGTTGACCCGAATTGCCGGGGCGAGCGTAAGCGCGCTGACCCGCGTCAGCATCCACAAGGCGGATTTGCTGATGCCATGGTGGGGATATTTGCGCCAGGGTCCGTCCACGCCGGTATCGCAGATATTGATGATGGTCCCGCCTGGCTCGGGCTTTTCTCGCATGATGACAGCCGCGCGCTGCGTAATCAAGAAAGGCGCCCGCAAGTTGAGCGCCATCGTCAGATCCCAATCTTCCAGGGACACGTCGAGAAACTCCCGCTGCTGAAAAACCGCGGCGTTGTTCACCACGATGTCAAGGCGATCGTATCGTCCGCGAAACTCTTGAAAGAGCTGCTCGACGCCTGCGCTTTGGCTGAGGTCCGCGCCAGCGGCGAATGCCATTACGCCGAGCGATTTAATATCCTGCAAGGTTTCCCGCACTTGGGCTGGATCGCTGCGATGGTAATGCACCATGATATGCACGCCATGTTTCGCCAGCTCCAGCGCGATGGCGCGGCCAATCCGGCGCGCCGAACCGGTAACAAGGGCGACCTTGTCCTTTAGTTCAATGCGCATCTGCCGCTCCTAGCAAGGCTTTCCAGATTTGCTCTGTTTTCTTGAGGCATAGGGTCGCCCTCGGTTGCGCGTCTGTCCGTCAGGACTCATCTTCCAATTGTTGCAAGTATAGCCCCATTTGTTCGTATTTCATCTCGCCCAGCTTTGTATGTCGGACCATGCCGCTGCCGTCGATCACATAGGTCGTGGGCAAGTTCTGTACGCCATAGTCGCGCTTGACCACCTGGTTGATGTCCATGGCGACCGGCAAATTGCGCAAGCCAATTTCCTGCAAGAAGCCGCTGATCTCCGCGGCTGTCTCGCCCAGGTTGATCGTTAGCAGCGCCGGTCCCTGCTCTTGATCAGCGTGCGCGAGGACGAATTCCTCCAGCGCCGGCAGCTCCCGCACGCAAGGCGCGCACCAGGTCGCCCAAAAGTTGAGGAATAGCGGTCGCCCGGCGTAATCTGACGGGGAAACCAGCGTCAAGCCGTCCAGCAGCGGCAACTCGAAGTTGGGCGCGCGAAAGTTGATGAGGGCGCGCTGTGGCGCGGGATTGAAGGCGGGCTGGGCGGCGGGCGCGTCGCGACCTTCGAGGAAGACGGTCAGCAGAGCGACGAATATGCCGAAGAGGGCTAGGATTAGGAAGAGCGGCAGGGCGGGGGAGTGGCGCACGAATTCTATCACTTACGTAGAGACATAATGGCAATCAAGTCAGTGAAATCGACCATATCATATTTTTGAGCGCACACAGGCTCAGAATGACCAATCTTCTATTTCCATTAAATCATCTAGCATCCCACATTTGATGTCGAAATGATTGCATATACTTGGTATGCGCACTCTGTTGCCTCGCTCTCGTTCTTGGGTAATGACCATCCCATCAATGGTCTTGGCTCGCGCAATCAAATAGGGATCGGCAGGCGCGTCCGTATCTCTTATGTCTGTGGGAACGACATGGCGAAAGCGAGGTTCATCAAATATACGACGAAGAAACAGCGACTCGTTTTCGGTAATCCTTGGGAACAGTTCGGTGTGTGCTTCCGCCCATTCGAGTTCACCATTACTTTTGCCTCTGTCTCTTATCTCCCTCATGACGTGTTCTATTGAAGTGATCGCACCGCAGTCAACCAATTCATCAAACTTATTCCAAAGCGATGGAAAACGCGCGCGTTTATAGCAGCCAAACAATTGCTGAAAGCTACTTGTATCTATGACGTATCTCACCTTGACGCCTCGAAGAGAGTATCTTCCAGCGCTTCAATTTGTTTTGGCTTGATCGCCAGGTAATCCGCTAGCTCCTCTTCGTCGATCCGATCTTGATAGTATCGCTTGAACGCCAGACTAATGTACTCCTCGCCAAGATACGCGATCCTGGTGCGATAGAAGTTCCCCCCCCCGCCGCGTTTTCTTGCGATTTGGCTGTTCCCTTCTCGCTTTGCCGCTTCGTATGCCGCATCTGAGACTAATCCTCTATCGCGAAATTTCCGGAAAATCACTTCTCTGCTGACGCTGAATTTACGAGCCAGCTTTTTCGCCTGAGATATAGTTGCATCTG
This sequence comes from Phototrophicaceae bacterium, assembly GCA_965232245.1. Taxonomy (GTDB): domain Bacteria; phylum Chloroflexota; class Anaerolineae; order Aggregatilineales; family Phototrophicaceae; genus UBA6055. The sequence continues at coordinate 1,317,855 of CBDDPG010000002.1, forward strand.
TGTGGCGGAATTCAGTATTTAAGGTTTCGTCTGGCACGAGGACTTCAGCTGCCAAGCGATTGCATGCCGTCTCGATCTGTTGTTTCTCACCGGATAAGGGATGCTGGAAATCAAAATCACTATCAATCCCGCTGGTGTTGAATAGAAGATGCGCCAATTCGTGGAAAAGCGTGAAAATCTGACGTGTCTTGGTGTTGGAATTGTTGACATAGATTACTGGAAATTCCACATCGTACAGGCTGAATCCGCAGTAGCGCTCATCCCGAAAAGTATCCTTGAAAATCGTTACGCCAACAGCATAGAAGGCTTTTCGCCATGATTTCAGCGCGGTATCCGCGTCTGACCACGCGAATTGGTCATCCAGGCTGATGCCAAGAATCTCTCGGACTTGCGTTGCCATGTCGGTGGTATTGTCGTCAGGACTGAATGCCAATTCCCTGGTCAGCATGCGGCGCGCTGGATTCTGACCTTCATTCAATTCGGCTAGACCGACTTGAAAAGCGCGAGCCTTATGAAGCAGCAATCGAACACGGGGCGGGATCTCTGCGAATTGCTCGGATCCAATCGTCCGAAACGATTTTTCAATTTCCGGGATTTGCGGAGGTTCTGGGAAAAAAAATATCGCCACCGGCACCCACAAATCCTTGGCCAGCAACTCGAGTTGCCGATACGTAGGCTTTGAATCACCACTTTCCCACGCGGCGATTTTTCTGAATTCAGAGCGCTTTTTTGCGAGAGCCTCTTGAGTGTAACCTAACCTCTCGCGAGCCCACGTTAAGACTTCCCTTGTGATGGGCATGCGTTCAGTAGCCATTACCAAATATCCAATTCGTATCTGCTAAACTCTAGCTTTGCCCATCGCGACTGTCAAGAGAGTTGCAACCAGCCTTGTTTAGATTGAGCGCTACTCAAACACCCAGCCATCCACATCCCGTGTCCAGCCGCCGCAGAGCTCAGCCGCGCTGAAAAAATTCGCGACTTCAATCATCCCGTTCTCCACGCTGTCCGAGCCATGCGCCAGGTTGCGGCCGATCTCCAGCGCGTAGTCGCCGCGGATCGTGCCCGCCGCCGCTTCCGCCGGCTTGGTCGCGCCGATGGTCGCGCGCGCGGCTAGAACGGCGTCGCTGCCTTCCAGCGCCATGACTATCACCGGCGCCGAAATAATGTACTCCACCAGGCTGCCGAAAAACGGGCGTTCGCGGTGCACATCATAGTGCTTTTCCGCCAATGCTCTGTTGAGCTGCAGCAATTTCATGCCGATGATCTTCAAGCCGCGCCGCTCGAAGCGTTTGATGATTTCGCCGGCCAGGCCGCGCTGCATCGCATCCGGTTTTACGATTATCAGTGTGCGTTCCAAGAGATTGCCTTTCTCGTGTATTCCGCAGTTGGCTAATGCGGTCATCTTACAATTGCTTGGCTCAAATGTGTATGCAACGACGGGAAGATACGGGAAGGTAAAAAACTGCGCGCGCCGACTCTCTTGAGAATATAGCCATGTAAAGGTGTATTCAGGTGATATACTGGTCTAGTCTCTGGGGCTGTTGGTCCAATTCTTTAGAGAGGGCGAGGCATGACTAAGACGTTTTGGCGCGAACAAGTTGTGATTGTGACGGGCGGCGCCGGCTTCCTCGGTCGCCATGTGGTCGAAACGCTGCGAGGCAAGGAGGCTGCCGATGTCATCGTACCTCGCAGCGCCCAATACGACTTGCGCTTGGCCGAGCATGCGGAACGCTTATATGCCGATCATCCAGCGGCGACCATGGTGATCCATTTGGCGGCGACGGCCGGGGGCATCGGCATCAATCGCGCGCACCCCGGGCTGTTCTATTATGACAACATCATGATGGGCACGCTCTTGCTGGAGGGCGCGCGGCGCGCTGGGGTGGACAAATTCGTCGGCGTCGGCACCGTGTGCAGTTATCCCAAATATGCGCCTATCCCTTTCAAAGAAGACGATCTTTGGGCGGGTTACCCGGAAGAGACCAACGCGCCTTATGGCTTAGCGAAGAAAATGCTGCTGGTGCAAAGCCAAGCCTATCGACAGGAATATGGCTATAACGCCATTCACCTGCTGCCCGTCAACCTATACGGTCCGCACGATAAGTTCGATCCCAAATCAGCCCATGTCATCCCCGATGTGATCCGAAAAATGGTCGACGCTCTGGAGCGGGGCGAGGACACCGTAACGCTATTCGGCGACGGCTCCCCGACTCGTGAATTCTTGTTCGTGCGCGACGCGGCGCGCGGTATCGTTTTGGCCGCCGAACATTACAATAGTTCAGCGCCTGTCAACCTCGGCAGCGCCTACGAGATTAGCATCCGCGATCTGGTGGGGATTATCGCTGAGGAAGTTGGTTACGGCGGAGAATTGCGCTGGGATGCCAGCAAACCTAATGGCCAACCGCGCCGCAAGCTGGATGTTTCCCGCGCCGAGCGCGAGTTTGGATTTGTCGCGACGACCGACTTCCGCGCCGGCTTGCGCGAAACCATCAATTGGTACCGATCCCAGCGCTAAGATTCAACCGCGCGCGCCTCTTTTCGAGTTGTTGGTAAATCTGATACATCTTTGGTATGATTGTACCTATCGTTTCAAGGTATCCTTGTGACGAGCAGGTTTTTGTTCGACAAACTCTCTTGACCTGAAATTATTCATAGAGATTTTGTTGCGGGAGGAGGGTGCGACATTGGGCGTCATACTAGAAGTTAAGGACCTTGTTGTCCGTTTTTATACACAAGAAGGAACGGTCTACGCGGTCAATGGCGTTTCCTACGACCTGGAAGAGGGCGAAACGCTTGGCATCGTCGGCGAAAGCGGCAGCGGCAAAAGCGTCAGTTCCCTGGCTGTCATGGGTTTGATCCCCAGCCCGCCGGGCAAAGTTGAATCGGGCACGGTCAACTTTGAGGGACGAGATTTGCTGCAGCTAAAACCCGACCAGATGCGGCTCATACGCGGCAAGGAAATCGCCATGATCTTCCAGGATCCGATGACCTCGCTGAACCCGGTGCTGACCATCGGCACACAGATCACAGAATCCTTGAAATTGCACGAGGGCATGAATACCTCGCAGTCGCGCAAGCGCGCCGCCGACTTGCTTGATATGGTCGGTATTCCCGACGCCTATCGCCGGCTCGATGACTATCCGCATCAATTCTCCGGCGGGATGCGCCAGCGTGTGATGATCGCCATGGGGCTATCCTGCAATCCCAAGCTGCTGATCGCCGACGAACCAACGACCGCGCTGGATGTAACGATTCAGGCGCAGATAATCGAGTTGGTCAAACAACTGAAAGACGAATTCAACATGGCGATGATCTGGATCACGCATGATCTGGGCGTGGTCGCCGGTATCGCCGATCGCATCCAGGTGATGTACGGCGGGCGCATTATGGAATCCGGCTCCTCGCACGAAGTTTTTGGCGATTCGCGTCATCCTTATACGGTTGGCCTCTTGGGTTCGCTGCCGCGTTTGGATTCCAGCGGCGAAGAAAAGCTGATTCAAATCGAGGGCTCGCCGCCGGACATGCGCAACGAACCGGCCGGCTGTCCCTTCGCCGCGCGCTGCGACGTTCGCGAGCAATTCGAGCTGGAAAGGTGTTGGGACGAGCGGCCGCCGCTTGAGACGGTGCTCGATTCCAATGGCGATGGCACACATGTTATGTCTTGTTGGGCAGACATCCGCGAGGGGGTAGCGCAAAATGTCTAGTGAAGCGATGACCATGACAATGGACAAAGAAAAACGGGACGACGACTATATCCTCGAGGTCCACAACCTGAAGAAATACTTCCCGATTTCCGCCGGTATCGTATTTCAGCGGGAGGTTGGCGCTGTGCGCGCGGTGGATGGCATCAGTTTTAATGTCGTTCGCGGGGAAACGCTGGGGCTAGTGGGCGAATCGGGCTGTGGCAAGAGCACCACCGGCCGCACTATTCTGCAGTTGTATCGTCCCACGGAAGGCAGCGTCAAATTCGAGGGGCAAGAACTGTCCACGATGGCCGGCAATGAATTGCGGCAGATGCGCCGCAAGATGCAGATCATCTTTCAAGACCCCTTCGCTTCTTTGAATCCACGCATGACCGTCGGCAGCATCGTCAGCGAACCTCTGCAAATCCACAAGATTCACAACAACAAAAAAGAACGCCAGCAATATGTGGAACAGCTGATGGAAAAAGTGGGTCTGAACCCTTATTTCATCAATCGCTATCCCCACGAATTTTCTGGCGGGCAGCGGCAGCGCATTGGCATTGCCCGCGCGCTGGCGCTGGAGCCGAGCTTTATTGTCGCCGACGAGCCAATCTCGGCGCTGGATGTATCGATTCAGGCGCAGGTAGTCAACTTGATGGAAGAGCTGCAAGACGAGCTCAACTTGACCTATCTCTTCATCGCGCATGACCTGAGCATGGTGCGGCATATCTGCGACCGCGTGGCGGTCATGTACCTGGGCAAGATCGTCGAACTGGGTCCTGTCGATGAAGTCTACGACAATCCGCAACACCCTTATACGCAGGCGCTGCTTTCAGCTGTGCCGGTGCCGGACCCGGCGCTTGAGGAAACCCGCCAGCGCATTATCATCTCTGGCGACCTGCCCAACCCGGCCAATCCGCCGACCGGCTGCAACTTCAATACCCGCTGTCCGGTGGTCTTTGATCTCTGTCATCAAGAGCCGGATCCGCCGCTGATTGAGGTGCGCCCGAATCACTATGTGAGTTGTCACCGGGTGACTTAGGCAAACCCGCCCGCCTCCATATCAAAGAATCTGGGCGTCTTGCTCGGCGGCATTAGCTCAATGATAGAGTAAAGCCTTCGCATTTGGCCTTGAACAAGCGTGCAGCTAACGATTGCGAGGCTGGCGGCCTGTCTTCTCAACCCGATAGAGCTGCCTTAGACAGGACTTGAATCGAGGAGCCTACTTCCCCTGGATATCCGCCCAAATCCACAACAACATACCAGTGCCCGGCGCGAGGAATCTCGAACTGAACAAGCGAATGCTTGTAGTGGCCCCCGATATAGTTGTGACGCTGTCCACTACGATACATGAGGAAATTGTCACTATCCAACAGACGTACATTTGCCGCGTTAGTTATAGTAACCTCAGCGATCTCTCCACGAGGAAGATGACCCAAGTCATGTTTGATGAATTGCATCGTTCAGAACTTCGTGTTGGATGAGCAGCTACAAACGAGGCGTACCGCATGAGATTGCCCGATGCCATTCGAACAACTTAGACTGCGACTGGTATGCCTTGAACAACTTCGACTATTTCGTCCGCTATCTCTTCCACTGTCTGAGTGCTGGTATTTCTAGCGACCTTGTCAGCAAGAGGCGCGCTATATGAAACAACCTCATCTTTTGTAATCTTGTGCCAAACTGGGAGCAACACCTGATCCCCGCTTAGAGCTTTGGTCACCAGTCCATCTAATTCGTAATTGGTCCATCCCTTTTTGAAGAACGCCTTTGACAGGACAACGACACCAAAGCGACTGGAAGTGATACCTCGGTCAATATTCCGGCGTAAGCTGTCGCCAATCTTAAGTTCAAAGTCGTCATACCATACCGAAAGTCCCCCTGCGAGAAGCGCATTGGCCAACGGCTTTACCACTTCATCTTTATCTTCTGATGCATGTGATATGAATACATCGTACGTAACGTTAGGTTCGTCTCTTAATAATGTAGGGATAGTGGAAAGCGGCGTCTCAACTAGTGGACGCAACTTGCCCGGCAGCATGCGTGCGTTGGAGCTAACTTTGCCCTTGTATCCCCCCATATCGACAGCTACATACCAATGCCCTGACCTCGGTATTTGTAGCCGAACGGGAGAACGCTTGGCGTGGCCACCAATATAACTGTGACGACGACCGCTGCGGTAATTCTGGAAATTAGAACTGTCCATCAGGCGCACATTAGCGGCATTGCCTTTGAGGATGATTTCGACAATTTCGCCACCCGTCCTGTGGCCTAAATCATGCTTAATGAATTGCACAGTTGTCTACCTCAAATTGATTACGCGTGACAATAGTATAGCACACGTCCGGTCCATTTACTGCAATGGCGAAGTTTGAGAAGCACCAATGACTCAAAGTGCAAGCCGCTCAATAACAGCGGCTTAACTCACACGGTCCCAGATTCTACTTTGTACAGATCCATGATTACCTCATGGATCTCTTTGGCAATTTCCTCAAGCGTGTGAGTTGCGGTGCTTCGGGCAAAAATGATTGCTAACGAGGCACGGAAGGCCCTAATCTCCTTCACAGAGATATTGTGCCAGATCGGAAACATGACCCTGTCCTCTGTCACATACAAACCTTCTAATGTGTCAAGCTCATGCTTTGTCCATTGTTTTGCCATGTCAACAAAGGACTTGGACAAGATCAAGATTCCAAAGCGACTTGAATTGATTCCGTTGTTCAGTTTTTCGACTATATTGTCGCCGATTCTGAATTCAAATTCGTCGTACCAGACTCGTAACTGTCGCTCTTGTAGCTGTAGTGCAAGCGGCCGCGCCACGTCATCCTTGTCTTCAGATGCGTGAGAAAGAAAAACGTCATACTGGTATTTTTCGTTACTAGGAACGTGCTGTGCCAATGATTGCTCCCGTCAAACGGATTGCGTCATCTTAGGATCGCAGAATAACTCATAACCGAACGGAAATTCTATCAGCTTGCAGACAAATACGAAAGGGGATTGGAAAACAAACACAGGGCGAGCCGCCGGCTCGCCCCTGCAATGTGTTGGTTTGCGGCAGTTTACGTCGCCGGGGCGGGAGCCACAGCAGCCGGACCATCCACAATCGCGACGAACTCATCCGCGTTGAGCGTCTCGCGCTCGATGAGGATCTCGACCAGTTCTTGCATCTTGCCGCGCTGGTCCAGCAGAATGTCTTTCGCCCGCTGATAAGCCGCCTGAAGTATGCGTTTGACCTCGTCGTCAATCTGCTGCGCGTAGTGCTCGCTGTAGTCGCGCTGCTCGGCGATTTCGCGTCCCAGGAAAACGGCGCCCTGTCCGTTGCCATAGGAGCGGGGACCCAGCAGGTCGCTCATGCCGAATTGCGTCACCATGGCGCGCGCCATGCGGGTGGCTTGCTGCAAGTCGTTGCTGGCGCCGGTGGTGAACTGGTTGAAGATGATTTCTTCCGCGGCGCGCCCGCCCATGGCGGCCACGATATCGTCCTCGAATTTATCCCGCGTGACCAGCATATCGTCCCCGGAGGGCAGGGGCATGACATAGCCGCCGGCGCGCCCGCGCGACACGATCGTGATCTTGTGTACCGGGCTGGTGTTTTCCAAAAGGTGGAAGAGCAGGGCATGCCCCGCTTCGTGATAGGCGACTTTCTCTTTCTCTTCCGGCGTGATGACACGACTGCGGCGCTCGGGACCCATGACCACGCGCTCCATGGATTCTTGCATCTCGCTCATGCCGATCGACTTTTTGTTGCGCCGGGCGGCCAGGATCGCCGACTCGTTCACCAGATTCTCCAGGTCCGCGCCCGAGAAACCGGCCGTGATCTTGGCTAAGGCTTCCACGTCGACATCCGCCCCCAACGGCTTGCCGCGCGAATGCACCTTCAAAATGTCCTGGCGCCCCTTGACATCGGGATTGTCCATGACCACCTTGCGGTCGAAGCGCCCCGGGCGCAGCAGCGCTGGATCCAGGATATCGGGCCGATTGGTGGCGGCGATGATGATGATGTTGGTGTCGTTGTCGAAGCCATCCATCTCGACCAGGATCTGGTTCAAGGTTTGTTCGCGCTCGTCGTGCCCGCCGCCCAAGCCGGCGCCGCGGTGCCGGCCGACGGCGTCAATCTCGTCAACGAAGACGATCGCGGGCGCTTCCGCCTTAGCGCGCTCGAACAGGTCGCGGACGCGGCTGGCGCCTACGCCGACGAACATCTCGACAAATTCCGAGCCGGATATGCTGAAAAAAGGCACGCCCGCCTCGCCCGCCACAGCCCGCGCCATCAGCGTCTTGCCGGTGCCGGGCGGGCCGATCATCAGCACGCCTTTGGGAACGCGCGCGCCCAGGCGAACAAACTTCTCCGGTTCCTTCAAAAACTCGACAATTTCTTGCAGGTCTTCTTTGGCTTCTTCCGCGCCCGCTACATCAGTGAATGTTACTTGAGGGCGTTCCATATCGCGCGAGACCCGGGGCTTGCTGCGCCCAAAACTCATGGCTTGGTCTTGCCCGGCGCGCATTGAACGCATCATGCGCCACAGGAACCAGACGATGATCAAAATCGGCACCACGCCGAGCAGTATCTGGAAGATAATCTGCTGCGAATTGTCGCCTGGCTGCGCGACAAAGGTCAAGTTTTCCAGGGCAGCGCCCGACACGTCCAAGGCGCCCATCAATTCGTAGAAGCTGGCTGATGAATCCTTATAGGCGGTTTGCGTCGTGCCATCGGTGTAGGTGACAAAGAGGTCGTGACCGCCTCGTTCAACGATGCGTTCGACGCGCCCTTGGCGAATATGCGATGCCAACTCGTTTATGGGCAAGCTGCTGGTGAAGCTGGATCCCCTGCGCCCGTTGAAGAAGAGCAAAAACATCACCAGCACGATTATGCCGAGGATGATCCACATGCGCTGCGCATTGGGATTGCCAAAGGGCGATTTCTTGCCGTCCGGGTTTTTCTTGTTATCCCTGCCGCCTTCTGTCACATGACGGGGCGGATCGGGTCGATTGCTCATGGTTGAAACTCCGTTCTCGATTTTGCTCGCGTACCCTATGCCTCTTCACTACTAATATAGACCCACTTGCGCGGCAAAAGGTGATATATTGCTTCGATTTGCCAACGGAGTAATTCCAGCAAATGGCTATTCATGATTTTGAATCGCGCATTTTTCGCCCTTCGCCCAGTGAAAAACAAAGATATTCCGCTATCATGAGCGCCACAAAAGAGTTCAGCCAGTGAACGGTATTGTATGACGGGTCGCACAAACGAGCAATGGATCGCGGCGCTGCGCGGGCAGGGCGACGCCGCGCAGACCGACGCGCTGGAAGAGCTGCGCAAGCGCCTGCAGCGCAGCATCTACTTCTATCTCAGCCAAGACCGCAGCGACCTGCGGGGATTGGCGGCGCAGGAATTGGCGCAAATGGCGGAGGATCTGGCGCAAGACGCCACCCTGCGCGTGATGGACAACCTGGACAATTTTCGCGGTGAAAGCCGCTTCACGACCTGGGCAAACAAAATCGCGGTGCGCTTGGCCATCAGCGATTTGCGCCGCGCGCGCTACAAGGACTTCAGCCTGGACGAATTGACGGCGGATGGCGAATTGCTGCCGTCGGCGACTCGCTTGTCCTCGCCGCCGCCCAGCCCAGAAAAAGAGACCGAGCGCGACGATGTGCTCGAGAAAATCGAGTTGGCGCTGCAAGAGTCCTTAACCGAAAGGCAATATCAAGCGCTGGTCGCTGTCGCGCTAAAGGGCATTCCCATGGATGTGCTGGCCGAGCGCATGGGCACAAACCGCAACGCGCTGTACAAGCTGATCCATGACGCGCGGCGCAAGCTCAAGACGCACCTGGAAAACCAGGGCATCTCCACCGACTATATGATGAACCTCTTTGGGAACTAGCGCTACGGCTTCTCGACCATCACCGTGCCGAAGCACAATTTTGTTCTATGTCGAAAGACGCTATAATTTGTGAAGTCGAAAATGCTTTGTCAGACAATGAACGAAAAAAGCCACTTGAACCGCGTCTTTTACAAAAATGCGCAATGCATGTCAGAAGTGCCTGACAGCGTCGTGGATTTGGTTGTAACTTCGCCACCCTATTTCAATATCAAAGATTACTCATTAGACGGATACCAGATTACAAACCATAGTGAAAAGAACGGTGCGCAAATTGGGGATTTACAGGACTACTCAGTATTCATAGATGAACTTTTAAAAGTATGGAAGGAATGCGAAAGGGTACTAAAGCCGAACGGAAAGCTGGTGATAAATACTCCGTTGGTGCCAATGAAAAAAGCTGATTACCGTACGCATTACAACCGACACGTGTTTGATTTGAATGCGGATATTCAGCATTCAATCCTTTACCAAGAAAAAACAGACATGTATTTGTACGATGTTTTCATTTGGGATCGGACAAATCCCAGCAAAAAGCTCATGTTTGGCAGTTACCCGTATCCCCGCAACTTCTACGCTCAAAATACTAGCGAGTTCATTACCGTATATGTAAAGGACGGTAGACCGCTCAATAATGTGGAAAAGCGTAACAAAGAAGCAAGCAGACTTACGCAAGGCGAATGGGTTGAATATACGAAGCAAGTCTGGCGGATACCCATTCCAGGAAAAGACGATTTAGCCTTTGGAGAGCATAGCGCAATAATGCCCGAGGAGATCGTTTATCGTTGCGTGAGGTTGTTCACATTCGTCGGTGATACTGTTTTAGACCCATTTGCGGGAAGCGGAACTACACTAAAGGTTGCAAAAGAAAATGGCCGGAACTATATCGGATATGAAATTATGCAAAACTACAAGAACGTGATTGACAGAAAGCTGGCAATGGCGCGTCATAGAGAATTGGGATTGAAGTATGGGGACTAATCTAAAAATCAATGAAATCCTTCATCTGGATTGTTTCGAAGTATTAGCCAAACTCGAAAATGAAATAGTGGATTTGGCCATCTTAGACCCACCGTATAATTTGAAAAAAGCTGATTGGGACACATTTAAGTCAGATTCGGATTTCTTTGAATTTACGTTTTCTTGGATAGATGAGCTAATTCCTAAACTAAAACAAAACGGAAGTTTGTACATTTTCAATACACCGTACAACTGCGCTTTTATACTGCAACATCTTGTTTATCATGGCCTGGATTTTCAGAATTGGATTACATGGGACAAGCGAGATGGTATGGGTGGCGCGAGGCGGCGCTTCAGCAATGGTCAAGAGACGATACTTTTCTTTACAAAGGGTAAGAAGCATACCTTTAATTTCGATGATGTTCGCGTACCTTATGAGTCTGTTGCAAGAATTAAACACGCTGAAAAAAAAGGAATTCTCAAAAACGGAAAGCGCTGGTATCCCAATCCCAATGGCCGACTTTGCGGTGAAGTCTGGCATATTACTAGCGCCCGACATAAAAACAAAGTCAATGGCAAAGTTCGCAAATTGGGGCATGCTACGCCAAAGCCGCTTGAGCTTATTGAACGAATTATGAAAGCGAGTTCTAACAAAGGCGATCTAGTATTGGATTTTTTTGTGGGAACGGGTACGACAGCGTTGGCAGCCAATAAACTTGGGCGTAATTTTATTTGTTCAGACGGGAGCGAAGAATATGTGGCTCTTTCTCGTAGCAAGTTGGAAAGCATGGCCGAGACATAACTATGAGCAAGGGGTATGTGAGCAGTATTAATCCTGGAAACGTCGCTTTGCGATTTATAGACGAGCGATTGCTAGATGATTATTACCGCGGGGATATTTCTTCGCAGCACAATCGCTATACCATGCGAAAGGTTGCCGCTATCCTCGCTATTTTTGACAAATATGCGCCTAACAAAGGTCTTATGGCTGTTCGGACGACTGATATATCAAAGCGTCCGGGAAATACTCCCGAAGAAGCAATTTTTGCGCAGTTTTGTGATGAGTGCAAACTTGCAGTTGGTATTGGCACTCAAGATGCTATGCGCAAAAATCTCTTTGTTGATTTCCATCGAATGGGTTTGATAGTCCGATATGGACCCAGCGAGATTCCCACTGATCCACTGTCCAGTCAAAGAGTCAAATATGCCTCGCTGAGTGACCAAGGATTAAGACTCATTCAGGCAGAGGCTATTGATGAGCAATTCTATATTTTCTCAAGAGGAATCGATCGACTATTAGGCGGGTTCATCAATATACTATTGAGATTGCTTCGTGATCCTGACTTCAAGCTAAAGCGTATAGAAATCCATGAATTCATGTTTTTCGCGTCCGCTATTGGTGCACATACATCATTCAATATCGACAGTGAGCGTTGTGTTGAACTAATAGAGTCTTATCGGAATCTTTCCCGAATGCAGCGGCGCGCCGTTATCGAAACCTTGAAAGCCAAGTTAAAGCCAGAGAATTATCAGGGCGACAAGACATCTAAAAGGGATTTCCACAATTGGCGCAATAAAGCTGAACAGATTTTCTATATCTTGGATCAAACAGTTTATTTTGATGTTCGCGCCAAGACGTTGTATCTCCAGCGAGAAAAAGTAAGGTCCCTTAGTCAGAAGCTACAGTATTTTAAACAGCATCGCGTTGATCGGTCGCCTGGATTTGAGCTCCATCACGTCGTGCCGCTTGCCTGGTCCGAGAGTAAAGAGCAGTTTAAGCTATTCGACAACTGGGAAAATATGGTCTATATCAGCGCATTTGAGCACGCGCAAATTACCCAGAACCGCAATAGAAACGTTGTGATGACAGCGGATGATGAGAACATCGTACTTAGCGATTATAGTGATAACCAAGTATATCTCACCAATCGAGAGACGATCCTTTACGATTCAAGAAATCAGCCAATCATGCTTGAATACAACAGACAGTTATTAGAGACAGTAGATTAATTCAGTTACTCCGCGAGCTCCACTACGGCTTCTCGACCATTACCGTGCCGAAGCACATCTCGTCGGCTGTGCCCTCGCCCCAAACCACGTAGCGCGGATCATCGGAAAGCGTATTGTCCCAAGTGCAATTGATACGCAAGGTACTGCCGAATTCGATTTTAACTGGCTCGACGAACTGATAGCGATCCTGCCAGTGGAAATCCCAGCGCGGGATGTCCAGCAGCATGATGGTGTTGTCGCTTTCGGGATTGAGTTCCATGCGGAAGCCGCGCCCCAACTCGTGCATGTGTCCCAGCACGCCATATACCGTCAGGGGTTCGAAGAAGGGCGAGGGATAATCACAGTAGCCGCGGGCTTCTTCACCCGTGTTGTCGCTGTAATCCGCCAAGGTTTGGCGGCAGCGCTTCAAGCGCCGGTCGGGCACGGCGCGCATCGCCTCGCCGTATAGTTCAGCGATGTTATTGATGGCGTATTCGCGCTCGCACTGCGGTCCTTCGACACCGGCTGGGCAAGGGATCTCGACCGGCGCGTTCAAGGGGATTGTCCAAAGCTCCGCCAAAGCCGAATCGCCCGCTTCAAGCTGCAGGCGGACGCGGGTCTGGTCCGGCTGCCGCGCCGTCCACAGGTTGTAGTGCATCTGCAGCACAACAATTTGTCCGGGCTCAATTTTGTAACCCGTGCCCTCGGGGTAGCGGACGCCAAAGGCGCCTGGCGTCCAGGTGGCGATGATATCGCCGCCTTTGGATAAACCAGTCGCGCCATAGCAGGACCAGCCGGGGCGACCATCGGCATAATCGCGCGCGGCGATTTCCGGCGCCAAGTCTGCGTTGAGCAGGTAGACGATGCCATGGTGCGCCATCTCCGCCACGTCGGGGATGAATTCGTAGGCGGTGATGAACTGCGGCGAATCAATCTCCAGCGGGAAAGCGAAACAGCGATAGTCGTCTTGCGCATTCTCATCCGGCGCGTATGGCTCGTCGAGTTGCAGCGTCAGATCGGCGCGAACCTCGGGGAAAGCATAGGTCGCCGCTGGCGGCTGATAATCCGCCTCGCGGCCGCTTTGGGCGCCGCCTTCCGCCCAGGCGACGATGGTAGCGATCTCCTCGTCGGAAAGGCTGCGGTCCCGCTTCAAGGGCAGGTTCAATGAGGAGGGCATCCAGGGTGGCATCAGGCGCGCCGATACATGAAAGGCAATATCTTCGGCGAAAAAACTCACGTCTTCCTGGCTTGTTAAGGGCGCGTAAGCGGCGATCTGCCCGTCGGCATGGCAGGCGACGCAATTCGCTTCCAGGATGGGGCGAACATGCTGGTGATAGCTTGGGTTTTCTGGCACAGCGACGGCGCTGAAATCGGTCCTCTCGGCTTCGGCTTCGTCATGTGTCTCGTCGCCGTGCGCCAAGGTCGTGAGGGCGCTGAGCAGGACTATCAGAACAAGGACAATGAATTTCATGGCTTCGCCTCCGGAATCCCTGGGCTGGCGTGAATGCGGCATCGGTTGCTTAATAGGATTATAGGTCAGATGAAACATGAAGCAACGTCCCGCGGGTATTTTGCTGGGCAGGGCTTCAATGCTATTGCCACAGGTCGCGTAGTTAGGTGTTAATACAAGTCAAGCGACTCGGCTTGATTCAACCCAGGGGCCGCCCGCCATCGACCGGGATGATGTCACCGGTGCTGAAGCGCAGGTGGGCGATCGCGGCATAAACCGCCTCCGCGACATCTTCCGCCTCGGCGATGCGCGCCAAAGGCGTTTTGGCTTCTTGCTCAGCCAGCAGCGCGCGCGGCATCCGGCGCGCATAGTCGCCATTAACCCAGCCCGGCGAGACCGACAGTACGCGAATCTGCGGCGCCAGGGCGCGGGCGAGCGAGCGTGTCATGCTGTCCATGGCGGCTTTGCTGGCGCAATAAGCCACATTGCTGCCGACGCCGGTGCGCCCGGCAATTGACGAGATGTTGATCACAAGTCCCCCGTCTCCCGCCATCAGAAGCGCTTTGAGCGCCCGAATCGTAGCGAATGCGCCGCGCCAATTGACCCGGAAGATGCGGTCGATCAGTTCGTCGTCGAGCCCATCAAGATCGTCATGCGGGACAGGCGCTGTAATGCCAGCGTTGTTCACCAGGATATCGAGCTGGCTGTAGCGCGCTTGCACAGCGCCCGCCAAGCGCCGCAAAGCCGCGCCATCGTCCACGGGCGCTTGCAGCGTCAAGTGATTGTCACCCGCCAGGCTATCCGCCACCGCGAGCGCCTTGGCTTGGTCGCTATGGTAGGTGATGATGACTTGGGCGCCTTCCGCTGCCAAGCGCCGGCAGATCGCGCTGCCGATGCCGCCGCCGCCACCGGTGACCAGCGCGACTTGCCCTGCGAGCGTCGTCGGTTTCATTTTCAAAGTCTCCATCTCAAAGTTGCCATCTCAAAGTTGCCGTCTCATAGTTCCCTTGCTCAATCTGTCAAAAACTGCGCATATCCGGCGGCAGGTGCTCCACGCGGTTCATATAATGCAAAGTTGGGCGCGAACCTTGATAATTGATGCGCGTGATTGCCGTGTTGTCATGGAAGTAGCGCATGCTGTGAGGTCGGGACGGCAGTTGATCGAATATCGCCTTGAGCAAGATATCGAGAAAGCCGGCATGCGAAATCAAGGCGATGACTTCGTCGCGATGCCCGCGCCCCCGCAGCGACTTGGCTACTTTTATTGCGCGGAAGAGGCTGTGTTCTTCCGGTTCCATGCCCAATTCGGCATCATACCAGCCGCTTTCGCTAATCGTTTGCGGCAGCGCGTAATCGGGAAACTCCGTTTGAATCGACGACCGCTTCATGCCATCGAAGCCGCTGGTTTTGCCATTCCGCCGCAGGAACATCCCGCCTTTTTCGTGAAGATCCACCCAGACCTGTGGCTTCAGATCAAGCGCGGAAGCGACCGGCTGCGCGGTCAACAGCGAACGGTACATAGCGCTGGCGTATAATTGCGATATTTCAAAGCGCTCGTTCTTCACGTCCGCGCCATTTGCCAGGAAATCCGCGAGCATATCTCGCTGACGATAGCCCAATTCCGTAAGCGCGGGGTCTACCTTGCGCTGGTGATAGGTTTCTTCGCTAAGGATATTGTTTTCTGATTGCGCGTGACGGATGAGATAAACGTGCATCGAGAGGACCTTTTTCTCGCATGGACCGGCAGATGGTGGAATTATATGTCAATATCGCCTGAATGAAACCCATGCCGCGCCTATTCGCAGTCCCCATGTGAGCCTCGCTAAACGCATCAGTTGTTTAATTGGCTTCTCTCGACAATCCCTGAAAGCGCGCCGCAACTATGAGCGCCGATTCAAGTCTGGTTTATGACCTGGTCAGTCGCTAAACTTGCTCGCACATTAAACGGGAAACCCATTAAAATTGTGGACAAGATCGTAACGCTCACCATGAATCCAGCGCTGGACATCGGCGCGCGCGTCGCCTCTGTCGCGCCGGAAATTAAATTGCGCTGTGGCGCGCCTAAGTTTCATCCCGGTGGCGGCGGCATTAATGTTTCACGCGCCCTGCGCTTTCTTGGCGGCGAATCCACAGCGGTTTATGCGACCGGCGGACATACCGGCGCCATGCTTAGCCAGTTGCTAGATGCCGAAGGCATCACGTGCCGCGCTGTACCCATCGCCGGCATCACGCGCGAAAGCTTCGTGGTCTATGAAGAGAGCTCGACCCTGCAATATCGTTTCACCATGCCGGGTCCCGAGCTGAGCGCGGAGGAATGGATCGCTTGCCTGGAAGCGCTTTTCAATCTCGAACCGGATATCATCGTCGCCAGCGGCAGCTTGCCGGCTGGCGTGCCCGCCGAATTCTACGGCGAGATCACGCGCTACGCCGCGGAATATGGCATCCGCATGCTTGTTGATACGGGCGGCGAGCCGCTGCAGCGCGCCTTTGGCAAAGGCGTCTATCTGTTAAAACCGAATCTGCGCGAACTGGAACTCTTCGCCGGCGAAAAACTGCATGACGAAGCGCAGATTAAAACAGTCTCCCGCCGCTTGATTGCCGAGGGCTTGTCCCAGGTCATCGTCGTGTCGATGGGCGCGGCAGGCGCGGCGCTGATCACCGCCGACGAATATCTGCGCCGGCGCGCGCCGATCGTCAAGGCGCAAAGCAAAGTCGGGGCCGGCGACAGCATGGTGGCGGGGCTGGTCCTGGGCTTGGCGCAGGGGCGGGACCTGCAAGAAACTTTGTGCCTGGGCATTGCCGCTGGCAGCGCCGCCGTGATGACCGCGGGCACGCAATTGTGCCGCAAAGAAGACACCTTCAAGTTATACAGACAGATTAGGGATTCGGCGCAAGAATCGCGGATAGCCTAACTAGAACGACAATTTACCCTGAACAGAGGCTGGAGAGTTCAAGATGACAAGCATCAGCGCGCGCAACGTCAATCACCCGGAGCACCGAGAAAACCTCAAGGCGGACAAATATCACATCATCCGCGAGGCGATGCTAAGCGCGCTGTCACATGAAGAGTGGATGCCTTTTGCCACGCTCGAGGATCGCGTGCGCGCCTACCTGCAAGACAAGCATGTGCCAAAGTCGCTCTTTCCCAAGCCGGGATCCGTGCGCTGGTATTGCAAGGCGGTCCAATTGGACCTGGAAGCGCGCGGCGAAATCGAGCGTCAAGCCAGGAAATCGCCGCTGCATTTGCGGCGCTGCCGCGCGGATGGCGCCTAATCGCAGTTGATTTCGCCCGGCGGCGCTGCCCGCGCGCTATCCCAGATGCGCCGCCATTCCTCGAGATAAAGACTCGCGATAACTTGGTCGCGGATGATGACGATGTTTTCATCATTGTTTTGCGCGGCGCTGTTGGAAAAATTGAAAGAACCCGTGATGACGGTGTCGTCGTCGATGATGATGACTTTGTGGTGCAAGATATATCGATTGCCATCCAGGCGCGCCTGAGCGCCGGCGCAGACAAAAGCCGGCAATTGGCTCCAGCTCGCCAGGCTGTTGCGCTCTTCAAAGACGCCGCGCAAGACAAAGTCCGGGTCTGCCAGCTTTTCGAGCATCGCTTCCGCCAATTCGTCGAGCGAAAAAACGAAGCTCATGAAACGAATGGAGGACTGCGCCGCTTGTATCGACGCCTTCAGCGCGGCGATTTCATCGGCTTCCGGGGCGAAGATGATGCTGATCTCGCCGGCGTCTTCTTCGTTGTCCTCACCGATGCTGATGACGCCGTCATTGGATGAGCGCGCTCCAAATTCCCTCCGCTCGAACATTTCGTCGAATTCGCTCTGATAGGCCGCAACTGCTTGGGCGCTTTCCAATACCAGGACATTGTTGTTATTGCGATAGGCGCCGTTGCGGGTGTAATTCATAGAGCCGGTCCAGACAGCGCGCTCGTCGACGATGGTGAATTTGTTGTGCATCAAGGCGCTGCGATTGTCCGCGACGATGGGCAGTCCCGCCGCTCGTAGATCTCGCAGTTCCGTATTCGAATCGTCATCCAGACCATGTCTGTCGTCTGTCACGATGCGCACCGCCAAGCCCCGTTGATGCGCCGCGAGAATGGCTTCATAGATGGGCTGGCTGTTCAGCTCGAAGGCCGCGATGTCCAGCGAGCGCTGGGCGGCGTCTATCGCGCTGGCAAGCGGCGCGTCTATGCCATCGGCATAGTTGGAGCTGTCTACGCTGGCGTCCGGTTCGTTAAAATACACTTGCCAATTGTCGCCGATATAACCGCGGCCGAAGCGGTATTTCACGGTGGTATAAGGCGCCGCTGTCGCTGATAGCCCCGCGCCTTTTGCAGGGGGAGCGGGCGCGGGAGGCGGCGTAAATTGCGCCGCGAGCGCGAGCGCCAGGACGATAACGCAGATAAACAGGAAGGGTATCAGATATTTGCTATGCGGCTTCATGAAGTTGGCTGCGAATCGTCCCTGATGCTACGTTGCTGACGCGCTATGACGATGCCAGACTATAGCCTATTCTGTCTTTTCAATCGAGTGAATTGCATCCTAAGCGACCGTTAAATCGACTCGACCCGCGTGATATAATTCTTGCCGTCGTTGTCCACATGTATTTAGAGAAATATCATGTCCCTGCTCGTCGCGACAAACTTGAGCAGATTCTACGGCGCGGATGAAATCTTCAGCGCTATCAGCCTGGAAATAGCCGCTGGCGCGCGCATTGGCTTGGTGGGTCCCAATGGCGCGGGCAAAACATCGCTGATTGACATTCTGGCGGGCTTGGATCTGCCGACGGCGGGCAGTGTGACCCTCGCCAGAAAAACACGGCTGGGCTATCTGCCGCAGCGGCCGGAACTGGCGGGCGCGCATAGCCTGTGGGAAGAGCAGTTGAATGCCTTTGCCGACCTGCGCGACGTGGAAAGCCACTTGAAAGCGCTGGAAGATCAGCTGGCAGACCCGGATGGCTACGCTGGATACGATGAAACGCTGGAGCGCTACGGCAATTTGCAAGCCGAATTCGAGCGGCGCGGCGGCTATGAGTACGAGACGCGTATCAAGATGGTCCTAAGCGGCTTGGGTTTCACCCGCGACGAATACAATATGCCCTTGCCACAGTTATCCGGCGGACAAAAAACCAGAGCCTTGCTTTGCCGCTTGCTGCTCGAAGAACCGGACTTGCTGGTGCTGGACGAGCCGACCAACCATTTGGATATTCAGGCGGTGGAATGGCTGGAGAATTACCTCAAATCTTTCCCGGGCGCGGTGCTGGCGGTCAGCCACGATCGCTATTTTCTGGATAGCTTCGCCAGGACCATCTGGGAGCTGGAATACAAGCGCCTGTTGGTTTACCGCGGCAATTACAGCGCTTACCTCCAGCAGCGGGATACACAGCGAGAAAGCCTGCGGCACGACTATTATTGGCAGCAGCAGTTCATCGAAAAAGAGCTGGAGTTTGTAGGCCGGCACATGGGCAGCCGCCGCACTGCTCAAGCGAAAGGGCGTCTGAAAAAGCTCGAAACCATGCGCAAGCGGGGGAAAATCTTGGAAAGCGCCCCGCGGCAGCGCCGCAAGATGTTTTTGCAAATGGACGATCATAGGCGCAGCGGCGATCAGGTGCTGATGACGGAGGAGCTGCGTATCGGTTATGACGCTGACAGTCCCTTGCTCACTGCGCCCGACGCCTTGGTGCTGCGCGGGGAAACTGTCGCGCTCATTGGCCCCAACGGCGTCGGCAAGTCAACCTTGCTCAGAACGCTGGCCGGCGACCTGGCGCCATTGGGCGGGCGGGTCAGGCTGGGCGCGAAGGTGAAAGTGGGCTACTTCGCGCAAGCGCATGAGAAGCTCAACCGCGACAATTCACTCCTGGACGAGATCCGCGCGACCAAGAAAATGCCAATATCGGCGGCGCGCAACTATTTGGGACGTTTCATGTTCAGCAACGAGGATGTCTTCCGAACAATAGCGAGCCTGTCCGGCGGCGAACGCGGCCGTGTGGCGCTGGCAAAGCTGACCTTGCTCGGCGCGAATCTCTTGCTGCTGGACGAGCCGAGCAATCACCTGGATATCGACAGCCAAGAGGTATTGCAGGCGGTGCTGGAAGGTTTCACCGGCACTATCCTGCTGGCAAGCCACGATCGCTATCTCGTGGACGCGCTGGCGACTCAGGTCTGGGAAATGACGGCTGGCGCCTTGACTATGGTCGATGGCGATTACCGGCAGTTTGTCCGCAACCGCAACCAGAGCTTAGGCGAGGCGCAAGCGAGAGCCAAGGCGAAAGGCGGCGCCCCGCGCGGCAGCGAGCAGGCTAAAGGGGCAAAGGTCAACGCCAAAATACGTGGCTTGAATCCATTTGAAGCGGCCAGGCGCGCGGACGAACTCGAAGCCAGAATTGAGCAAATGGAAAAGGATCTGAGCGAGCTAGACCAGCAGTTGCACCGCGCCAGTTTGGCGGGAGATGCCGAGAGTGTAGGGGCGCTGGGAGCGGCTTATACAAAGACCCAAGCGGAATTGGAAGCCGCGCTGGACGAGTGGGGCGAATTTGCGGATTGAGGCGCTGGAACCCTGCCGCTGCGGACTTTCCTAAAGGTCGGTCTGGCGCTACAATTAGAACATGCTTGCTAAGCTGGCGATAAAGGAGCGACTTCTTGGATATTACTTGGTTTGGCAGAAACTGCTTTCGCATTACCGAGCGCGGTCATACCTCTGTGGTGACCGATCCCCATAAACCGGCGCGGGGGGCGCCAGAGTTGAAGCTGCGCGCTGATCTTGTCACTGTCAGCCATGATTTGTCTCGGCACAATGTCGATCAAGTGAAAGACCATGACTATGTGATTTCCGGACCGGGCGAATATGAAGTGGGCGACTTGTTCGTCACCGGTATACAGCTTCATGTTCACGATGCCGAAAAAGACCGCGTATTGGACAACATCGCATATTTTTTCGAGTTTTCCAACGATCTAAGCGTATTGCATCTGGGCAAGCTGCGGCAGGCGCCCGACCAATCCATGATCGAGCAGCTTGGCGAAGTCAATGTTTTATTGATTCCCGTGAATGGCGGCGGGGATCTGTCCAATGAGCAACTGGCGGAATTGATCAGCTTGATCGAACCTAATTTCGTTATTCCTATGCACCAGAGCAAGAACGGCAGCCCCGGCGGCGGCGCGGTCGTTGACGGCTTCCTCAAGGCTTTGGGCACGGGCAAGATGGAAGCGGTAGATTCATTGCGCGTGACGAAGAATCAGCTGCCGGAACAAACGCAGGTGGCGCTATTGCGGGCGTCTTCGGTCTAATGAAACGTTCTAACAAAACGTTTTTGGACGCTTGAAGCGATTATGCGTTATAGTGTTGCTTAGGATCCAACAAAAGCGAGCGCAAAGCCATGTCAAACGGAAATGTCAAGCTACTGATGAACTGGGACATCAAGCCCGGGCTTGATCAAGAGTACTTTGAATTCGTGATGCGCGAATGGGTGCCAAATTCGACTAAGTTAGGCTTAACGCCGATTGAAGCTTGGTTCAGCATCTACTCCAATTCCGATATTCCTAAAATCATGGCGGGCGCTATCGCCGAAGACGACGAATCCATGCGCCGGATCATCACCAGCGCCGACTGGGCCGATTTGCAGGCGAAGTTGTTAGAGTACGTGGAGAACTACAGCCACAAGATCGTGCGTATCACGGGGGATTATCAACTCTAAGGCGGACCCTTGACAGGCGCCTTTCACTGGATAGGCGCGTTAGAACGGAAAGAAAAGGCGGAGGAAATAGACCTCCGCCTTTTCTTTGATGCTCGCGCTGGTCTACCCGCCCATGGCGACGCGCAGTGAATCGCAAGACGGGCAAGTGCCATCGGGACGAACGATCGCGTAACCAGATTGCGGGTCGGAGCTCCAATGCGTCGAGTCCACATTCCAGACGATGAACAAGCGAACATAGCCGGAACCGCGCAGGCGATGAACCGCGCCAGCCAGCCAGGAAGCCTGCTCGCCCAGGGTATTGCCCGAAGCCCAGGCGAAGCCGCTGGGCAGCGCCCCGATGCCTTCGCCGGTCAAATAACCCAATTCGGTGAAGCAGAGCGGCTTGTTGGGGAAGAAGCTGCGATAGAGATTCATCATGCGCGGCAAGTACCAGGAATAGTGGCCCGAACTGCCAACGGGCGCGCCGCTTGAGGCGTCCGGCGGCACGATGCCCGCGTTGTAATGGATGCCTACGCAATCGAGAACATTGGCGGCGCCGGCCGCGGCCATTTGACGCATGTAACAGTCGTCATCGCCGCCGTTGGTGGAACAACCCTGGAAGAAGCCGGTCGGGGCTGGCGCGCCGCTGATGACCAGTGTGCCCGGGTTGGCGGACTTGATGGCGTTGTAGGCGGCGCTTAGCATCTGCGTATAGTTGGCGCCGCTGATCAAGCCCGAGGGCCATTCGCGGTCGATATTCATCTCGTTCCAAACTTCGATAGCGTCCGCGCCCCCGCGCGCCAAACCGCTCAGGAAGTTGGCGAAATTCTGGTAATATGCGCCGGGATTGGCGGCGATGCCGCCTGGTTCGCCGATGACGCTCAGCAACACTTTGAAACCGTTGCCATGGGCGCTGTCGATAACGTGCTGGAAGTTGCTCGCTGGCTCGCCATGCCATTTGATTTGGCGCTTGACCCAGGTCATGCGCGCGTTGCGCATGTGACCAGGATGGGCGAAGCTCAATGCCTGCCCGCCCAATTCAAAGCCGCCAGTATTCGCTGTGCTGACCGGCGCCGGCGCGGGCGGATCCGTCGTGATCGGCGGACCGATGCTCTCTGGGGGCGCCGGATCTGGAACGACCGGCGGGGGCGGCGCGCCTGGCACCCGCAATACCATGCCTACCGACAAGACATCCGGATTGACGATGCCGTTCATGCTCGCCAGCTCGAAATAATTGATGTTGAAACGCGCCGCGATTGTGCTAAGCGAATCGCCGGCTTGTACTGTATAGGTCGCGGTGGCTGGCGCAGGCTGGGGAGCTGGCGCGTTGACCGGCTGGGTGCTGGACGGCGGCGGGACCGGCACGCGCAATACTTGACCCACAAAGAGCGCGTCCGGATTGGCAATCCCATTCATGCTTGCCAATTGCTCATAAGTCAAGCCGTACCTCGCGGCGATAACCGCCAGGGTTTCGCCCCCCTGTACGGTATGCGTTGCGAGCGTTGTGGGGCTTTGCGCTGGCGCCTCGGGCTGAGGGGCTGGCGCGTCTGGTCCAGGGATGATTATCTGGTTGCCCGAGTGAATGATGTATGGCGCGTCCAGGGCATTCGCGTCCGCCAGCTCCGCGAGCGAAACGCCATAGTTCAAGGCGATCCGAAACAAGGTCTCCCCGGGTTGTACGATATGAATCTGTTGTGCCAGTACCGCTGATGTTGCGACCGTCGTCAAGACGATCATTGTACCTAAGAGTTGAATTAGTCGGCGCATATCCGCTCCTTGCCATTAGATTCGCAACATAGTTCGACAAATGCTAGGTAATTCTAGCACGGGTCATAGAATGCTGCTGAGGGCAAGCAAGCAAAATTGACAGGCAAAACAGAGCTTTTGCGGGTTCGTGTCGTAATAATGCGGGAATGCGCTAGCGTCCGATTTCCATGCCCATATCCACGATCGGCAGGCGAGGATCGCCCCCGGCCAGGGTATCGGCCACCCAAGCGTAGTCCGGATCGGTCGTGGCGGCGAAGGACCTGCTGGAGCCGGCCAGGAAATTGAGCGTATAAGTCGTCGTGGCTGGGGCGCTGACCAAAGTATAGAAACCGGAGGGCATCGTGACGACATCATGCTGCCGCGCCATGACCAGGACATTCGAGCTCTTGTCGGCGCTGTAGACGCGCTGGTAGGCGTATCCCGTGGGACGATCGAACTTGAAGAAGCTAAAGCGGTTCAATTGCGCTTCCAGTACCTTGCCTTTTTCGTCTGTCTTGTGCCTATCGTGTTTGCGCGGCGGGTAGCTCGACCAATTGCCGCCCGGCGTATACAGTTCGTAAACGAGCATGCGGTCGGCGGGGAATCCCGAACCGATCACGCGGCACATTTGCCGCGAGGCGTTGCCGCCGCCCAATATACTCATTTCCACATCGCTCGGCCTTATCAAGCGCGGCTGGCTGTCCCTTTCCGTTGGAACCCAGCACGAGGCGAACTCGAAATCGTCGCTGATGGCTTCGATTTCAAATTCGGTGTGGGGCGGCAGGTAGAGGGCATAGGGCAAGCCCCCAAAGACATTCTCGCGCCGACCCACTTGAGAAAAATCGCCTTTGTTGGTGCGGATATGGCACTGGCCCCGGAGGATCACGGCAACGTACTCGAAGGCGTCAATGGCGATCTCGAAGGTTCTGCCCGCGCTCAAGCGCACCGCCGCAAAGTTCAGCGTATCCCAGCCGGCTCGCTTGGCGTCAAGCGCGGCGAATGCGCCGGCTCTGCCGCTGTCATTCGCTGGAATATGCAGCTTATCCGCTGTGAAAGCCGACATAGCGAAGCTCCATCATTAGACCCGCCACTAAGTTACCAAGCCGCGCGTGACGCGCATGAACATGTGCTCAAGGTCTTTTTCTTCTTCGTTGAATCCCAGCATGTCGATCTCGCCTTCGAACAGGTCTCGGTTGAGCTGCGACAGGCTTTCGTCATTGCCGGAGAAATCGACGCGCACGCGGGCGCGCCCGTTCTTGGGCAGGATCTCTTCCGCAGCCACGACATTGCGCATGCCGCCGACCAATCTCAATACAGCTTGGGCGTTCTCGTGGTCCATGACGGTGATGACGATCTCTCGGTGCGCCATCAAGTGCAACTTGAGTTCATCGATACTGCCTTGCATGATCAGCTCGCCCGCTTCCACGATGCCAATATGCGAGCAGATGTCTTCGACATCCGCCAGGATATGCGACGAGAAAAAGATCGTTTTGCCCATATTCGCCAGCTCGCCCAGCAATTCGCGGATCTCGACGCGGGCGCGCGGGTCCAGCCCCGAGGCTGGCTCGTCCAGGATCAAGACTTGCGGATCATGCGCCAGGGTCCGCGCGAGGGAAAGCCGCTGCTTCATGCCACGGCTGAGCTTGTCCACCATATCTTCGCGGCGATGCTGTAAATCAACCAATTCCAGCAAGTCCGCCACCAGCACCTTGCGCTCGTTTTCGGATATGTCGTAGCAGGCGGCGAAAAAGTCCAGGTATTCCCAGACGCGCAAGTCTTCATAGACGCCGAATTCGTCGGGCATGTAGCCGATAGCGCGCCGCACAGCGCGCCGGTCTTCCAGCACCGAATGACCGGCCACCCAGGCTTGCCCGGCGTTGGGGCGGGTGAGCGTGGTCAAAATGCGCATGGTGGTGGTCTTGCCAGCGCCATTGGGACCGACGAATCCATAGATTGAACCGGCCGGGACTTCCAAAGAGATGCCGCGCAGAGCCTCAAATTCGCCGAAGGATTTCTTTAGCGTTTGCGTTCTGATGATCGCTTGTTCGGTCGCTTGTTCCATCGCTCGCTCCATCGTTTGTTCCAACGTATCTTCCGTCGCTGCTTCCGTCGTTGCTTCCAAAGAAGGCTTGCTTTCTCAATTGTTCGCGCCGCTGTATGCGCCGGTCTGCTCGATGCGGATTTTCCGAACGCGCGCTGTGCCAATTCCCTCGTCGAATTTCAGGCGAACCTGAACTTCGTTGTTGACGCCGAGGTAGGGCTGTGGATTCGCCAGGTCCAATTCGTCGCCCTCGCGATATCCGAAGGCATCGTATTCCTTGGTCAGGGTATTGAGCAGCTCGATATCCAAGGATTGCGCATAACCGCCGCCGCGATCGATCTCCAGATACATGCGCTCTACCTTGTCCATAGCCAGTCCAGGTTGCGGACGGAGCAGGAATTCCACCGACTGGTCCTCATACAGGTTGAAATTCTCGGTGCCATTGCCGGTGATGCCCTCGCGGCTCAAGGTGATCCAAGTGAAGTATTCGGATGGCAGCGTGGCTCGTCCCCGGGGCAAGTTGATTTCGACATCAAGTTCGATCAAATAGAGCGTGGAATCGATGGAACTCCAAGCCGCTCCTTCGATTTCCAGATCGCGGGTCCAGCTATCGCGCCAGCCAGCCAGGTACAGCTTCGTCCCGCGCGCCGTCGAGTTGAATTGGTCGAGCGCGAAGCTCGCCAAGAAAGATTGTTCCCGCGCCGCCTGTTTTTCTGCGATTGATTGTACGTTGAGGAAAGCCCGCGTGCGCAGGAATCGCTCGCCTTGGATTTGTTTCAGCGACATATTGATATTGCTGCCGGAAAAGGGCGATGAGCTGTAGTCCAGCGCCGTGAGGGCGAATTCCAATTGGTTGGGCTGTATGGGGTAATCGGCGATATCGGCGCGCAGGGTCTGCCCGTCCAGCGCCAGGATATCACCGGGCGCGAAGTCGCCGACCAAGCGATAGTCCAGCCCTTGCCCCAGGATGACCGCATCGCGCAAGCTGATGTCGCTGTCATTGCGGATGAGCCCCTGATAGGCGCCCGCCATCCGCCCGCTTTCGAGGATTTCAAAGTCGAGGACGAAACTGCCGCCGATAGGAGGCTTCGGTATGTGGCCCCCGATGGCGAAATTGGCGAAGATGCCGCCGTCTATCGTGAAATCGCGCGCGCCAAAGCGCGATGCCTGTCGGATTTCGGTTGCGGTCTGGATGGTATTGCTGGCGAAGAGCGTACTGGGCTTGGTCGCGCCGGCTACCGCCAGGAAGTGACCCTCCGGCACATCCAGCGAATAGGTGGCGCGCCGCGGCGACAGCAGGCCGATGACCTGATCCAGCCGCGCCTCGTCGCTATCCGGGAAGGATTGCAGGACGCTGAGGCGGCTGACGATAATCTCGGCGCCGCGCAGGCTGAAGCCGACTGTCCAGGCGATGCCTGTGAAGACGGCGATGACCAGGGGAATGGTGACCCAGCCCCAGCCGCTGCGCTTAATCCGCGACAGTATGAAGTAATTGACGGGTCCAACTAATGCGATATATAAAATCAGGAACAAGCAGAGCGTTTGCAAGGGTGGCAACAGGTCCACCCCGGGCAGGTTCGCGACCGCGTCGGCTGCCGATTCCGGGCGGGTGGCGCCCGAAACCCAGGTCGGATGCGGCGCGCGAGAGGCCATTATCGTCATCCACAGTCGGTTGATTTGCTCCCAACTTGCCAGCGGTTCCAGCGTCGGATCAACCGCCAGAAAATCCACCAGCCCGACGCCAATTTCGCGCCGCGCCAACAGGGGCAGTCCCTCTTGCTCGACAAGTACCTGCGCCTCTTCATGTAAAGCGCCGACCGCGACGATTGTCCGCTGCCGCAGTTGGCTGCTGTGGTCGCCGCTGAAGCGCGCGAGCGCGCTGATGTCATCAAGCGAGCGGCTGTCGGCCGGCAGCAGCGGGAGTATGTCGCCCAGCGCCAGGGCGCTGGCTTGCGCCGCGGGACCGCCAATCACGATGAGATGCCCGCCGTCCTGCACCCAGCGTTGTATGGCGCGTCTTTGCGCGCTGGACAGGCTGTCGCTGTTGATGTTGATTAGGAGCAGCGCGTCCAGCGAATCCAGAGCCATCGCTCTTTCCGGGATTTCGTGAATCTGCCAAAGCGCCTGCTCGGCCGCGGCGCCGCCGATGTGAACGCCCGCAAGATTCGGCACGGTGACGTTGGGACCGCTAACCACGGCGTAGAGCTGATCGCCGCTGCGCAAGTCATAGAGCCTGGCTTCGCGTGTGGCGTGGATGAGGCCGTCTTCATCAATGAGTTCGACGCGAATCGAATCGGGGGAGGAACGCGCTTGAATATAAAGCGTGGCGGATTTCCGCGCGCCGTTTGGCAAGTCGATGGCGGTGCTGAAGGCATTGCCCACCACTGTGCCGGAGGTCTCGGGGCGTATCACCAGGCGTCCCTTGATGGATTCGCCATTGTTGCCGAGCTCAACGCGCACCGGCGTCCATTGCCGAGGACGGAAGAAGGAATCGAAACCGACCTCGACCTCCATCTCGATAACATCCTGGAAGTTCTGCTGGGCGCTGACAGGCAGCAGCAGCAACAGCAGGAGGAGGGGTAACAAAGGCTGCAAATAATATAAACGAAGAGCGCGTACTGGCATCGAATACCCAAGCTGTTTGTGCAAGGCGCTGCCTATTGTATCACGCCGCTGCGTCATGTCATGGCTGCAATCTTGCTTGGCAAAAGGCGAATCCGCGCCTGGATAGCGCGCGGGAACGGGACAAGGATTAAATGACGCGGCTATGTTATATTTGTGCCAGCTTCGTTTATCCAACATGCTATCTGAAGGAGATGACCTATGGTTTATCAGGCATCGGACACGCGCTACGACAGGATGACATATCGTCGCACGGGCCGCAGCGGCTTGCTGTTGCCGGCAATTTCGATCGGCATTTGGTGGAACTTCGGCGGCGTCGATACCATCGAAAACTCGCGCGACATGCTGCGGACGGCATTCGATTTGGGCGTCACCCACATCGACATCGCCAATAACTACGGTCCGCCGCCCGGCTCCGCGGAAGAGTCCTTCGCGCAGATCTTCCGTCAAGACCTGGCGCCTTATCGCGACGAGTTAATCGTTTCTAACAAAGCCGGTTATCGCATGTGGGAGGGACCCTACGGCGAATGGGGCTCGCGCAAGTATCTCATCGCCAGCTGCGACCAGAGCCTCAAGCGCACCGGGCTCGACTACTTCGACATCTTTTACAGCCACCGCCCCGATCCCGATACGCCGCTGGAAGAGACCATGGGGGCGCTCGATCACATCGTGCGCAGCGGACGCGCGCTCTACGCGGGCATCTCAAGCTATCGCCCGGCTATGGCGCGGGAAGCGGCGAAGATTCTGCGCGAAATGGGCACGCCCTGTTTGATCCATCAGCCACGCTATAATATGTTTGACCGTTGGATCGAAGACGGCTTGACCGATGTTCTGGAGGACGAAGGCGTCGGCTGCATCTGCTTTTCGCCGCTCGATCAAGGCATCTTGACCAACAAGTACATCGGCGCCAGGCCCGACGATTCACGCGCCATCAAGCTGGGATGGGGCGACCGCCTGTCACAGGAGAAGATCGCCAAGGTCGTCAAGCTCAATGCCATCGCGCGCGAGCGGGATCAAAACATGGCGCAGCTGGCGCTGGCTTGGACGCTGCGGCTGCCGGTGATGACCTCCGCTCTGATCGGCGCCAGCAAGCCCGCTCAGATTGAAGACGCGGTCCAAGCGCTGAATAACCTCGAATTCAGCGACGATGAACTGGCGCGGATTGAGGCGATCTTAGGCGAATAGGGCGCTGATGACCTTCCTCGTCATAGACTTGGGCAGCTCCTCTGTCCGTACTTTGCTATTCGACGACGGCGCGCGCTTGATCGAGGGAGCGATTTGCAGCCGCAAGCATGACTTCGCAACGGACCGTGACGGCAAGGCGGTAGCCAGCGCCGAAGGCTTGCGCGCCTTGACCGAAGCCTGTGTGGACGACATATTGCAGCACCCGGCGGCTGCGTCCATCCGCGCGGTGGGCATGGCCAGCTTCGCCGGCAACTGGCTGGGCGTCGATGCGCATGGACGAGCCTGCACACCGGTCCTGACTTATGCCGATACGCGCGGCCGCAGCGCGATAAGGGGCTTGCGGCGCAGGCTGGGCGGCGCGCTGGAAGCCTATCATCAAGCCAGCGGCTGCTTCATCCACCCCGCCTATTTCCCCGCGCAATACGCCTTCATGCAGGGCAGCGATGCCCAATCGCTGCGACAGATTCGGCGCATCAGCGCCATAGGCGGTTATCTCTATAGCCACTGGTT
Source organism: Phototrophicaceae bacterium (assembly GCA_965232245.1). Lineage (GTDB taxonomy): Bacteria > Chloroflexota > Anaerolineae > Aggregatilineales > Phototrophicaceae > UBA6055. The sequence goes on from CBDDPG010000002.1 coordinate 1,347,600, forward strand.
TGGGCGCGCGGCGCCGATCAGCTATTCCCTGGCCAGTTGGTCCGGCTTGCTGGGGACGGAGCGCTTGCGCTGGCATGATGACTTCATCCGACAGTTGCTGGGCGAGAAGCTCCTAGAAAAGTTGCCCGACCTGGCCGACTTCGATGACTGCCTGGTCGGATTGACGGACACTTATGCGGGACGCTGGCCGCAGTTGCGTGCTGTGCCATTTTTCCTGGCTGTAGGCGATGGCGCCGCCGCCAACCTGGGCTCAGGCGCCGTCGATGCCAGCCGCATCGCCCTAACCATCGGCACCACGTCGGCGCTGCGGGTTGTGACGCGCCGGGCAGCGCTGCCAGAGGGGCTGTGGCGCTACCTCGTCTGCCAGGGCATGCCGCTGGTTGGCGGCGCCACCAGCGAAGGCGGCAACGTCTATCAGTGGGCGGTGGAAGAACTGGGCATTGACGAGGCTGCGCTCAACGCGCATTTGCGCGCGGCTCGCCCCGATCAACACCGCTTGACGGTTCTGCCTTTGATCGCGGGCGAACGCAGCCCGGGCTGGCAGTCGGACGCGTCCGGCACCATACATGGCATCCGCCGCAGCACCAGCAAGCTCGATATCGCGCAGGCGCAACTGGAAGCGGTAGCGATTCGTCTGTCCATGATCTTCGACCAGCTCAAAACAGAGGCGAGCGCGGTCATAGCCGGGGGAGGCGCCTTGCAGTCCTCCGCCGCCTGGGCGCAGATGATTGCCGATGCCTTCAATGCGCCTATACAACTGCTTGACGAGGCGGAGATCACCGCGCGTGGCGTGGCGCTGCTGCTGCGGGAGCGGCTGGACGGCGCGCCGCTGGACGCGGACCCGCCGCGCATCAGCCGCGTTTTGCGCCCCAATGCCGAACATGCGCGGATTTATGCCGCGGCGCGGGCGCGACAGCTAGACTTGTATCAGCGTCTTTATGGCTGAGGCTTCGCGCCTAGTTCATCTGGGCGTATGCGGCGACTTCGGCGACCGAGTCGTTGCCGCCGCAGATCAATAGCGCCAGATGATCCCTGTCGCTCAGACGATGCTGGATTTTTTCCGCGGCCGCCAGCGTGCTTGCTGCCGCGAGTTCGGCGAAGACCTTCTCGCTTTCCAACATGACTTGCTGCGCGGCAATCATGTCGGCATCGCTGACGATGATCACGTCTTCCAGATGCGCTTGGCAGAGTTCCAGACTGGTCTGCCCGACGAAGGGACCGCCCAGCGTTTTGGAAAGTGAAGTCGGAACGATGTTGACGATCTTGCCGGCTGCCAGCGCGCGAGCCATGGTCGGCGCTTTTTCCGGTTCCACGCCCCAGACGCGGACCGCGGGTTTGCGGGCTTTGATGGCGCAAATGACGCCGGCGATCAAACCGCCGCCGCCGATGCTGACTATGACATCGCTTAGCTGCGGACAATCTTCCAGGATCTCCAAGCCCACGATGCCGTTGCCCGTCATCTGCGCGGGATTGTCAAATGGGTGCAGGGAAGCGCGTCCCTGCGCGACCCATTCGTCGGCGCGGGCGAAGGCGACCACGGCATCCGGCAGCAGCTCGACCTGGGCGCCGTAAGCGCGGGTGGCTTCAATTGAGCCGCGCGGGGCGTTTTCCGGCATGCAGACGATGGCTTGCACGCCGAGCGCGCCGCTGCAATAGCCGACGGCGCGGGCGAAGTTGCCGCCGCTGACAGCCACCACGCCTTGGTCCAGCGCCGCTTGACCCAAAGACAGCATCTGGTGAAAGGCGCCGCGCGTCTTAAAAGAGCCGCTGTGCTGGAACAATTCCAGCTTCAAATGCACATTGCATTCCAGCCGCTGACTGAGCGTGGTCGATGTCCATTGCGGGGTACGGCGGTAGAGATGGCGCACATTGTCCGCCGCGGCGTGAATGTCAGAAACTGTAATCATGGCGATTCCCTGTCGCTGCCTATCGCTACCCGTCGATTTGCAGTGGACTATAGCACGAATTTGCGGGCATTTTCACTTTTAATGGTGGATTTAATGGCGGAATCAAAAGGGGCGGCGCATCGCGCCGCCCCGCACCTTACAGTGTCAAGCAGCCAGCGAAGACCCGCTGGCTCTTGCTTCTGCGCTAAAGGCAATCGCCCTCATGCTCCACGTAGCCGGCGCTGATCCAACCTGGTCTTCCTTCATATATCACGTTGAACCAGGATGTGGTGCGCGCGAATGCGGTCAACTGCGCGCCGTTGGGGACGATTGCATCCAGGCTGGCTCCGTTGGGCGCGACGCGGAATATCAGCCAGTAGGTTGTTGTGAGCCTGCAGCCCGAGAGCGGCGTGACGCTATCGTCGATGTCGGCTGTTTCAAGATTCGCCGCGGGGGCGGGATTGGCGCCCGACGCCAATATGACGATGCCGGGGTAATCCAACCAGCCGCAGGTTAGGTCTCCCATGCCATAGCTTGTCATCAAGGATATCGCTTCTTGGCCGCTGTTTTTTTCCAGGAAGATCAGCATCCCGCTCTTCTTGAAGCAGACCTGCACGCCTTGGTCGAGGTCGCCCGTTAGCTCTACGGCGTCAATGAATTTCCCGGCGACGGGCAAGCTCTTGTCGCCCAGGGAATGGCAATTGAAAGCGCTGCTCGGCGAACTCACGAGCATGGTATCGGACAGTCTTTCGCAGCTCTCTGGCGTCGGCGAGCTGGCTGTTGGCGGCAGGGATTTGGCGGCGGTCTCGACCGATATGGCTGGCGCCAGCGGATCTGGCTCGAGCGGCTGGGCCGGCGCGCGTTGCGGCGCGCTGCCGTCCATCAGGCTGCTGTAATAATCGTATGCCAAGTCGCCGAAGACGCTGCACGTGGCCGCGCTGGCGTCGACAGCCGCCTGGAAATGCACGCCGCCCAGGATGCGCGCTTCGCCACAGCTATTGGCGAAATCGGTCCAGGTCGCGTAGCTCAGGTTGATGTCGCTGGCTGGCGTTATGCCCGGCTCAATGCGCGAGGAGCCGGGCGGATAGGTCTGGGACCAGTTCAGCTCGTCGCTGCCAAAGAAGCGGCGCATGGATTGGGCATAGGCATAGCAGCCACAGGTGGAACCCGAGGGGTATTCGGGATGGTCGGCTTCTGGCAAGTAGCTCTGCCAGGAAGTGGCGGGGATTTCCGCTGCGCCGCGGCCGGGACCTGCCCAAGCGCTGACCGGTTCATCGCCGTAGATATAATGGATGGCGCTGTAGGGGCGGACGCCGTCATAGCGCGTCTTTTCCTGCCAGATCACGATCGAGCTATCCATTGCCGCCGCCAGCGAAACCAGGTAGCCCCGGGCGAAGTCTTGCGGGGACAGTTGATTCGCGGAGCCGAGGTCGAGAAATGAATATGTCAGCGAGACAACCTTGTTATCAAAAAGCTCGGATTGCATCTTTTCTTCGTCGCTGAGGCTGGCGGAGACGGCGAGTACGTGGTCGGCTTGGCTCTTGTAGGCGCCCCAGTTTTCTGGGTCGCTGGCGACTGGCGGGGCGACGCGCAGTTGACGCGGATCGAAAATGGCGAAGGGCTCGGTGTTCGCAAGCTGCGGCGTGACATAATGCTGGACGGTGTAGACGCCATTGCCTTGCCGACGCATGCCCGGCTGCCAGCGTGCCGGGTAGTACAGATGGTAGGCGGTATTCATCGGCGCGTAGCCGGTCGTATCGGCGTAATTGCCCCTTTGGTTCATGCCATCGTCGATTCGACCTGCCACCGCCCCTTTGCCCGCGGCGCTGCCGATAGCTTCGGGACTGTTGGCTTGGGCGCCTTCGTCGAGGGGATTAAGCCCGTTTTCGCTTAACATCTCGCGCCAAGCCGCTTGACGTTCGGGCAGCATGCCGGACAGCGCGTGGTAAGCGGCGTGAAGCATCGCCACATTGATGTTGCGCTGGGTTCGGGCTGCTTCCGGCTGCCGCTCGAAGCGGGTGTAGACGCCAACTGCGGTCGCATGATAGGGCGCGGCGGCGTCTACCATCGCCAAAGTTGTGACAAAGAAGATGCGGTTTATCAGCGTCGCGTCGCCGTAAGTGGTGGAAACATCCGCGGCGATTACCGGGATGACGCGCGGCAAGACGATATCCCGCAGCGGATTGACGCTCTCCAAGCCCGGCACGGTCCTCTCCGCGCCAGCTCGTCCCTGCCCTTGCACGACTGCGCTGGAAAATATCATTGTGCCAAATAGCACAAAAACTGCGCCTATAACCAAGACTCGCGCCAAATAACGATGAATCAGCGCGAATGGAAACGACAGCCTTATTCGCTCAAACATTAGCGACTTCCTTTCAATATTTTGTCCACTATTACATTACGGCTAATCTAACGCTCAGCCAGCTAAGTTGTGAGAATAGTAGAATTGCCGTAGCTCAAACGTAGGCGCGCCGTCATTTGCAGCCCCGCGCAGGAGCCCGCTTGATTTCATTTCTAAGTGGCATTTATGCGGAATGGCGGAGAGCCAGACAGTGGAATTCAGTGAAAGCTAAGCGCGGGCGTCTCGGCGAGGCAACTGCTGTTTGGCTCGGCAGTTGGATTATTGATGAAGGCTAGGGCGATCTCTACGGCGCATTTGTCCGAGCGCAAGACGCCATGCCCGACCTGCGGCAAGACGTAGCTGTAGGAGTTGCTCAAGGTCTCTTGCGCCATTTCGGCATAAGACGGGGGCGTGATGGGATCGAAATTGCCCGAAAGCAGCAGAGCGGGGATGGCGCTGTCGACTGGGCTGTTGGCGCTGGGGGGCCGCGCTTTTGCCCCCCACATGTCACAGAGGCGCTGCAAGGTGGCGCTTCCTTCTACTGGATAGGCGAGATAGCCGCTCAAGTGGGGATGGGCGGCTATCAGACTGGCGTAATCCCGGAAGTCGGTTGATATATGCTCTTCCTGGCATTGCACGGTATAGTGCATGCCAAGCGAGGTGTTGCGCATAAGCGCTTCGTGCGCAATCCCAGTAGCGACGACATCTTGGACTCTTCCCCGCTGCAGCTCGAATATCAAATTGGGCATGCGCTGGATAAAGCGCACGTCATAAAGCCAACTGAAAACCCAGTCATAGAGTCGATACCCGCTGATTTCTATTTCCAGCGTTTTGTATTGTGGCGGCGTATAAGTCGCGATCTGCGGCTCCCGGTTCAGGCGGTGGTAGAGCTCGAAAAACACCGACTTCAGATCCGGGTAGCGCTCGCTGCAGGCCGGCGACGCGGCGCAAGCCTCAAAGACTTCTCGCAGCGCCCGTTCGCCGCTGTAATAGGAATCAAGATATATGTCTGCCTGGGGCGGATAGACGGAATCGAGTATCACACTGCGCAGATATTGCGGGTGATCGCGCATCATAGCCAGCGCCAGGCGCGATCCATAACTCACGCCGACCAGGTTCCAGCGCTCGTAGCCCAGGGCGAGCAGCACATTGACAATATCGCGCGCGTTATTTTCGCTGTGGAAGGTCTCGAAATGGATGTTCTGGCTCGAAAGGCGGCGGTGACATTCGCGCAAGATTTCCAGCATCACTTCAGCGTGTTCGGCGTGATTGCTTTGCAAAATTTCGTCAATGCGATAGAGGACTTCGCGGCAATAAAGCGGCGGATTGGAAAGCCCGGTGCCCCGCTGGTCGATGACGATGATGTCGCGCTCGCTGGCAAAGGCGCGCAGGTAAAGACGGAAGGAAGTCTGCAATAGCTGCGAGCCGCTGCTGCCGGGTCCCCCGACCAAATAAACCAGCGGATCCGCTTGTGCTTGCGGGTTCTTGCTCTTGATTAATGTGTAGAAAATCTCCACCTTGCCCGCGGCTGGATTGGCGTAATCTTGCGGCAGCGTGACATAGCCGCAGCGCGAGACAAAATCGTAAGGCTCCTCCACACAGTCGGCGGATTCGTGTATGCCCTGGGCGCTTGCGCTCGCGGCGAAGATAAGAATCAGAAAGACCCAAGCGAAAGTATATTTGATCATAGCCGGCAATCGTCGCATGCTTAGTTCAAGTTAAGCACATATCGCGGGTTAAATCAAAAAACGGACGGTGGCGCGCTTGCTCTGTGTTGGCGACTTGCGCGCTATCCCATCCGGCTAGCCTGCCATTATAATGCGCCCTATGACTGGAACGCGGAACTCAAATATCAACCGGCGACGCCGAAATCTGATTGCGGCGCTCGCATTTATGCTGCTGCTGGTCAGTTTGCTCGGCTTGGATCTGCGCAACCGCGGCTTGGCTTGGCAAGTCTTATGGTCGCAGACCGGCGAAGAAGCGCCTTTGGCGCAGATCCGCGGCTTGGTCGAGGTGGCGGGCAACCTGCTGCGGCAGCCGTTGGCGACAGAGCCGCTCGCGCCTATCAAGCACAAGAGCGACATCCCTTATGGCGTCAACACTTTTTTGCAGCATGAGGTCGAGCGCCCCAAGATTGAAGCGATGCTGGCGATGATCCGCGCGGCCGGTTTCGCCTGGCTGCGGCAGGAATTCCCCTGGGAAGACCTGGAAGTGGACGGACGCGGGCAATTCAAGGACTCGCGGCAAGATCATGATGGCGACGGCGCGGTCGATACGGTTGATGGCTGGGCGAAGTACGACCAGATCCTTGAATTGACCGAAGCCTATGGACTGCGCTTGCTGGTCCGCTTGAGCAATCCGCCCGATTGGTCGCGCGCGGATGCCGACGCCGGCGCCTTCGCGCCGCCGGATGACCTGCAGGACTTCGTGAACTACGCTGTCGCGATCGCGCGGCGCTATCGCGGACGCATCAGCCACTATCAAGTTTGGAACGAACCCAACATCTACCCGGAGTGGGGCAATGCCTTTGTCGATCCGCCGCGCTATGTGGAAATGCTTTGCCGGACGCACGCTGCGCTCAAGCGGGTTGACCCGGAGATCGTGGTTGTCAGCGCCGCGATAGCGCCGACCGTCTCCCTGGACGGTTATTTTGGCTTCAGCGATTTGATCTTCCTGCAAGAGATTTACGATCTCGGCGGCGGGCATTGCTTCGATGTGCTTTCGGCGCAGGGTTACGGGCTATTCAGCGGACCGACCGATCGCCGTTTGCGCGCGACATCGGTCAATGTGGCGCGGCACAGCTATTATCGCGATATCATGGTGCGCAATGGCGATGCCCACAAGCCAATCTGGTTGAGCGAAGCGGCTTGGAACGCCACGCTTGACGCCGAACTGCCGCGCGCAGAGATTGAGGCATTTAGCCGCTTTGGCAATGTGACGCAAGAACAGGCGGCGCGTTACATGCCGCTGCTCTACGACCGGGCGCAGCAGGAATGGTCCTGGATCGGCAATGTGATGTACTGGTTCTTCACCCGTAAAGATCCTTTTGAAGCCAATCAGTCCAAATACTATTTCCGCATGGTCGAACCGGATTATCAGCCGGAAAAACCGACTTTTAGTCCGCTGCCGGTTTATGAAAGCGTGCGCGACTACATCCTCAATCAAGAGCCGATTCTGTACCGCGGCCGGCACCAAGCCGAAACCTGGCAGGTGCGCAGCGCGGGCACGCTCCTGGCTGATGACAGCGCGCGCTTCGGACAGGCGAAACGCTTCGCAAGCGGAATCGCTTTCCGCGCGCGCGGCACAGCTGTCGAGGTTCGCTGGCGCCCTGCCGACAGCGACGACAGCGCCTGGCGCCTCAGCCGCTTTGTTCTGTCGGCGGGGGGCGCGCGTACCGCGGCGCTGGACTTGGGTTCGGCCGCGGTGATCGTTGATGAAATCGCCGTCTACGACCTCAGCCTGAATCAACTTTTTCCGCTGGTTTCAGCGGGCTTGGCGCTCTTGGTCGTCTTGGCGGGAACCATCGCTATCGCCTGGCGCGAGCGCCTGAAATGAACCCCGGCGCCTGGAACCGCGGACGGCGCGCGCTGCCGCTGCTCTTGATGCTGGGTTTGCTCATCTTGGCAAGCGCCGTCCGTTTTCATCGCTTGGGCGAGCAGTCCCTCTGGTATGACGAAGGCGTCGCCTACAACCATGCGCTGCGGGCGCTGCCGGAATTGATTCCGCTCTTGCAGCGCAATGTGCATGTGCCAGCCTATTTCACGCTGCTGGGGCTCTGGGAAGATCTCGCCGGCGCCTCCGAGTTCGCCTTGCGCTCGCTTTCCGTCTATTTCAGCCTCATAAGCGTCGCCTTGGCTTATCTGCTGGGCAGGCATCTCTTCCATCCGGTCGCTGGTTTGGCGGCCGCGGCTTTTGTGTCGCTTAATACTTTCAGCATCTATTACGCGGCAGAGGCGCGCATGTACGCCATGTTGACGGCAGTCGCAGCCGGCAGCATGTTGCTTTTCGTCGTTTTTCTGCGCGCTCTCTGTCGCTCCGCTCCGTTATGCTCTCCGGCACGCTCCCGCAGGCGCTGCATTATCGCGCTGGGGCTTGTCAACGCGCTGGGCTTATATACCCATGTCGTTTTCGCGCTGATAATGCTCACTCAGCTTGTCATGGCGCTGCTGTGGTTTGGCGCGTCCTGGGGGAGCGAAGGTCAAGCGACCGCTTCCGCCCCGACAAGCCTACGAACGCTGATCGCCTACCTTTTCGCCAACGCCCTGACCCTGCTGCTCTTCTCTCCCTGGATATCGACCGCTGTCAGTCAAGTCTTCGCTCAGCCCAACTTGGCGGCGCCTGTCGCCCTCGAGCGCTTGCTGCGCGAGATACAAGGCGCATTCGCCTTTGGCATCACCTTCGAGTGGAGCATGGGCAACATGGCATTTGTGGTCTATTTCTTTCTGCTCTTCGGCTTGATTCCGCCCGGAACGCGGGCTCGCGCGCTTTGGAATATGCTGCTGCCGCCGGTCTGGGTCTTGCTCTCGCTTGGCATTTACTTGGCTCTGGGCTTGGGCGCGCGCTATCTGCGCTTTTTGCTGCCGGCGCAACTGGCTTTTGCGCTGTGGATGGGGCGTGGCGTCTGGATCCTGTGGGCGCGCCAGACCCGCGCAAGACATGTCGCATTGCGCTATCTGCCTAAGCTGGCGGCGCTGGTTGCTGTGGCTGGCTTGCTCCTGGCGCAACTCAAGGGCTTGCCGATTCTCTATCATCATGCCGATTTCCAACGCGATGACATACGCGGCTTGGCGCGGCAGATCGAAGACGAACTGAAAGAAGGCGACGCGCTCATCGTCAGCGCGGCGGGGCTTGCGGAGGTCCTGGGCTATTACTATCGCGCGGACGCGCCCGTTTACGGCTTGCCGCTCACGGCGGACGGCGATGTCACGCGCGCGCAGGTGAGCGAAATTATCGCGGCGCAGCAGCGACTGCACGTCATATTTTATGGCGCGGCGGAACAAGACCCCGAAGGAGTTGTCGAAGCCACGCTCAATCAAAACGCCTTCGAGATCAGCGACGTCTGGGTCGGCGATCTGCGCTACGTGCAATACGTCAGCCCGGCCGATTTTGGTCCGGCGCAGCCGCTGAACGCGCGCTTCGGTGAAGACATCACCCTGGTTTCGGTCGCCCTTAGCGCGCAGGAGCGAAATCGGCCGGGCGATGTCCTGCAGGTTCAGTTCACCTGGGTTGCCGCCGCGGCGCTGGAAACGCGCTACAAGGTCTTCTTGCAACTGCTCGATGACGAAGGCTTCCTGGTGGCGCAGCGCGACAGCGAACCGGGCGGAGGTTTGGCGAAGACCGTCGACTGGCAGCCTGGCGCGCCTGTGGTTGACAAACACGCGCTCTTGCTGCCAAAAGATTTGTCCCCGGGCGATTATCAGCTGATCGCCGGTCTTTATGCTAGCGATGATGCCGGCGCGCGCCTGCCAGTCGCGGAGGGCGACTACCTGGAGCTGGCGCGGATCCGCATTGGCTAGGCGGAATCGCGCCGGTATAGCGCTTCACCGGCGACATAAGTCGCTTCGACAGCGCGGTCGTCGGCGCAGATCATCAGCGCGAACAAGAGTTCTTCAAAGGTCTCCGCCACCGCGCTGCGCAGCTCCAGCAGGGGCGTCGCGCGCGGATCTATGACGATGATATCGGCGTCGTAGCCGACCCTCAACGCGCCGACGCGGTCGGCAATGCCAAGCGCCTGGGCGCTGCCCAAAGTCGCCAGATAAAAGCTCTGTATCGCTGTGACCGAGATATCACGAAGCTGCGCCATTTTGTAAGCTTCGCTCATGGTTTGCAGCAGGGAGAAACTGGTGCCGCCGCCGACATCGCTGCCCAAGCCCACCGTGACCGGGCGGGCTGCGGCTTTGGTTTTGGCGATATCAAAGAGGCCGCTGCCGATGAAAAAGTTCGAGGTGGGGCAGTGGGCGATATTGGCGCCGGTCGCGTGGAAGCGGCGCAATTCCTCTTCCGCCAGATGTAGGCCATGTCCATATATAGCTCGCTCGTCCAGCAAACCATAATATTCGTAAATATCGGTATAGTGCTTGCGCTGTGGATACAATTCCCGCACTCGCGCGATTTCCGCCAGATTCTCCGATATATGCGATTGCAGTCGTACATCGGCGAATTCTCGCATCAGCGCGCCAGCCATTTCTAATTGCTGGGGACTGCTGGTGAGGGCGAAGCGCGGCGTCACCGTATAGAGGCAGCGCCCGCGGTCATGCCAGCGTTCGATTAGGGTTTTGGAATCTTCATAGCTCGATTGGGCTGTATCCAGGATGGCGGGCGGGGCATGGCTGTCCATCATCATCTTGCCCGCCAGGATCAGCATATTGCGCCGCTGCGCCGCCTCGAATATGGCGTCGACGGAACCCGGCGCCGATGTACAGAATACCGATGCGGAAGTCGTGCCATTGCGCAGGAGCTCGTCAAGAAAAAACTCGGCGATGCGCTGCGCGTGCGCCTCATCATTGAATTTGGCTTCGGTCGGGAAGGTGTATTTCCGCAGCCATTCGAGCAGTTGCGCGCCGTAGGAGCCGATGATCTCGACTTGCGGATAATGGATATGCGCGTCGACGAAACCGGGCATCAGGATCGAGCGCGCATAGCGCCGTACTTCAACTTCGTCTGGCAGCGCGGGCAGAAGCTCGGATGCGCCGCCGACAGCAGCGATCTTGCCGCCCTCGATGACGATGATCCCGTCCGACTCGTATACCGCGCAGTCCTCCGGCGGATTGAAGAAGGGATCGTTCCTCACATAGAACAGCGAGCCGCGCAAGGCAATCTTGTTCATCGCGTCGAGCTCGGCCGCATATTCTGTCGGTAAGAGTCCGCTGGCATGGTCGCGGGGCTGTCAGGCATGGCTCAAGGCTCCCACGTCTTCCCAGGCGCCACTCTTCCAGGAGCGGATCATGGCGCTGTGCGTCCGCGCGACAGCCAGGGCAGCGCCGAAGCCGGGCGCGGCTTGCCGTCCCTCGGCGACTGATTTCATGAACTGATAGGCTTCTATGACTTTCATGTCTTCGTAGCCGATGCCGCTGCCCTCGCCCGGATTGAAATTGCCGTGGTAGGGATATTGTTCTCCGCCGACCAGGCGCAGGTAACCGTCGCGCAAGCCATCGTCGCCGGGCAGGTAAAGCTGCAATTCGTTCATCCGCTCGAAGTCCCAATTCAGCGCGCCCTGGGTGCCGTTGACTTCAAAGCCGAATTGGTTCTTGGGACCAAAGATCGTGCGCGAAGCTTCGAAGGTCCCGCGCGCGCCGTTGGCGAATTCGACCAGGGCGCCTACGTAATCTTCGTTGGTGACCGGTCCCGTGGGGTCGCCCGGCGCGCCCATCGAATAGTGCGTTCCTTTGCCGGGTATCGGCTTTGGTCGCTCCGCGATGAAGGTATGCGCGTTGCTGGCCAGGCGCTTGATGGGTCCCGCCAGGTGGAGCGCCATATCGGTCACATGCGCCATGATATCGCCCAGCGCGCCGTAACCCGAAATGTCTTTGTCGAAGCGCCAAGTCAACAGTCCATAGGGATTGCTGCCGTACATGCTGAAGAAACGACCGCGGTATTGGGTCAACTCTCCCAGCTTGCCTTGGCTGATCAGTTTTTTGGCATGCATCACCATTGGCGCCCAGCGGTAATTGAAACCGACGAAGGATTGCACGCCGGCTCGCCGCGCGCAGGATTCGATGCGCGCGGTTTCTTCTGGATTGCGCCCGACCGGCTTTTCACAGAAGATATGCTTGCGGGCCGCGGCCGCCGCTTCAACGATTTCGACATGCAGATTATTTGGCGTCGCGATATTGACAATCTGCACTTGCGGATGGTCTATCACCGCGCGCCAGTCTGTCGTCGCCTCTGCGAAGCCGAGCAGCTCCCGCGCCTGCCGCGCGCGTTCCGCCACATTGTCCGAGCATATAATCAGCTTCGCTTTCAGGCAGCTGTCGGGGAAGCGCTGCGAGACCATGCTGTAGGACCGGCTGTGCGCCTGTCCCATCCAGCCCATGCCGATCACGCCGATGCCGAGGGTCCTCATACTGTCTCCTGTCATGCCGCTCATTCTGGCAGCGCCGTCATTTTATGAAGGGCGGGAGAAAAGCAGCCATTAACCGTCGATCGCTTCAATATGGCTGCGGAATTCCGACTTGGGATTCTCGATGTAGACCCAGGCGCGCGTCTTGCTGACCAGCCTTGCGCTGACCCTCACATAAGCGTTCCCTTCATAGTCGTCCAGTTTCTTGAGTTCTTCGCTGCTAACTTCAAAGAGCAAGCCTTCTACCCGTGAGCCGCCCTGGGGCTGCAAGATGCTATAAACGTAGTGGATGCCAGTGAGCTTTGCCAGGCGGTAGCCCAGCAAGGCATCCGGCTGTCCGTCGCCCAGCGCGCGACCGAGCAACTGTTTCTGTGTGTCCGGATCCTGCAAGGTGCCGTAGGTGAAGAGTTTTTCCATACTTCGTCGTCTTCCTGCTAGCGCTCTAGCGCGGGTATCGCCGCTGACTCGTGGCTCATATCATTCGCCGCTTTGCTTGTGCGCGCCGTCGAGATATCCGGCCACCCATTTCATCATATCAATAGACCCGTGCGGTTTCGCCTCGCCGAGGTTCAGTTGCCGATCGATGCTGCCATCGCTGCGGATAAGCGAGGGTTTGCTGCGGTTTTCCGCCATTTCGGTCATCAGGTGGGCTAGTTTGCGCAGGTTATTCGCCAAGATATGACGCTCGTCCGCCGTCAGATCGTCGCGGACAAAAGCCAATTCGCGGCGCACGGTGTGTGGATCAATATCGGTCAAGTGCGCGTGGTCGAAGGCGTCGCTGATATGTTCGACCAAGGCGCAAGCCACATTGATCGCATGGGCGAAGTTTGCGGGATCGCGGTCTGGCATCCAGCGGTGCATGGCGAGCGCCGTGCGCAAGATCTGCTTTAGCGGCTCGAGATGACGGTGCGCCTCCAGCTCGCGCTCAAGCTTTTGCAATTGCGTCAGCGCGCAACTGTGCGTGTGTTCCCGCCACCAGTCGTACAGGGTATTGAGCAGCGCTCGGCTCCAGTTGCCGCGCTTCCAAATACGTTCGATTCCCTCGACGACCAGCGGAATATCTTCTTCGGCTTCAAATTGCTGAAAAAGGTGCATGACGGTGGCGCGGGTCGCGGTTTCCAATTGCAGGCCGCTGCAGCTATCGAAGCACTTCCAAAGATGTCGATAAGAGACATGCAGAGACTGGTTCTTCGACATCAAACGCGCTAGCGCTTCCATCAGCGGCTGCGTCTCGGGTTCCCAATCGTAGAAATCAAGCATCCCGAAATAGGCGTCAATGGTCTCTCTGGGAGCCACTTTGTCGACGCCGGATACCGCGTTCAAGATCGATAAGACTTGTTCCAGCGTGAAACTATCGTCCTCGAGCAAGGCGCTCAACCTTGGAAATAGCGCGCCGCGCTTGGCCAGGTGACTTGCCGCTTCGACGAGCAATTCCCGATCATCGCTGATCAGGATATGACGCAAGTGCAGATCAAGCGCGTCGTCGGCGAGATTAGGGCTAGCCCGCGTGGCCAGCAGTCGGATCATCGCCGGCGGTCGATATATCACCGGCAGTTCGACTCGCTTCTCGGAGGCGAAAAGCGTCCATAAATAGGCCACCGACGCGATCGTGACCAACTGCTCGTCGGAGGTCTCGATGCCGTGGAAAAGCGCAAGCAGAAAGTATTCGGCTGATTCTTCAATTAAGGGTTCCAAAGCAGCTGCCGTGTTGTCGCGCAGCGCGTGACTCATTTTGGCGGGCAGGGCGGCAATCAGCGCTTCATCCTCATAAAGCGTATCGGCGATGCCCGGCAAGCGGCGCGCGGCGATCAAGATGAGATGGATGCCTAATTCGCCGTTGTCATGCGCGCGCTCAATGGACGACAAGACCCCAGCGCGCAGTATGTCTTGCAATTGATAGGAAAGCGGCTCATGCGCGATCAATTCCAGCCAACTGATCAAAGTCGGCGCGTCGCCTTCTTCAATGGCGACTTCGAGCGAATCGCGCGCGGCGGCTTGCAAGCGCGGGATCCATTTGTCGTCGACGCCTAAATGATTCAAGCGATTGCGGGCGAAGACATAGACGGTATCCGGCTGCGAGGCCAGCATTTCGTCGAAGAGGCCCGCGAGTTCCGCTTCGAGCCGCGCGTCTTGCTCCAGCTCTTCGGCAACGCGTTTCCCCGCCACGCCGTCACGGTTGCGCAAGGCGTTTTCGAGCAGCTTTCTTATGTAACGGACGCGCAATTCGCCCCTCGGTGGCGCAGCGCCAGACAATACGCCGATCATGGCGCTGGTTTCCAGCGCGTCCTTTGTCAAGATCTTTTGGTCCAGCAAATAGCGTTCGGCGACGGCGGCCAGCGTGGCCGACAGATCCCCGTCGCCGATGGCTTCGGCCGCCAGATCCGCCAAGCTGTCGATGCGGTTGGCTAATGCGGCGCTATCCGCCCGCCACCAATCGCTGAGCAATTGGATGTAGGGATGATCTCGGACTGCGGCTGTCGCTTCGGGATTGTTCCAGTCCAGCGTCCAGTATCCTGTGTCGCTGTCGCTGTCGGAAAAGACGATATGGGGAGCTTCCAACTGCGTCTGAAGGTCCTTTGTTGAAAAGGTCAGCATGGCGCATGCAGCGCCCGGCAACAGCCCACGCAGGCCCGCGACCAGGTCAAGACGCTGCTGGAAATCGGCCGGGAAATTGCGAATCATCAGTTTTCGCTCGTGCAAGAGCGCTCCCGCAAGGGTCAGCGCCAGCTCGGAATCCTGGTCCAAAAGTTGATTCAGCGTTGCGCCAAAGCGATTCTCGGACCCTTTGGCGACAGCATCGGCAGTGTCTGGCAGCGCAAAAGCAGCTCCAGCGTCGCCATGCCGCGCCAGATCCAGCGGCAGGTTCTCGAGCAGCCGCTCAAGCCCGGACTTTTTCGTCCTCAACAGCTCATAAGGAAGCAAAACATATTGGTAACGGGGGCTTCCATTTGTTTCTTCCGGCGACCAGGCATAGACCAGCATGGCGCGTTCGCTGTCCGACTTCGCAATAGCCAAAGCGGGCGCGCGGCTGTTGTCGCCCAAGGTCATCGGTTCCAAAGCGAGCTGACGGCGACACTGGGCGGCGTCGCCGATGGGGAAATCCGCGCTGCGCGCAAGCGCGACAAGCGCGTCGTTTTCATCGTAACCCGCTATCAAGTAGTCTAGCGCCTCGGGCACGCTGGCGACCTTCAATCCCTGCCCCATCAGAAATGCCCACCCATTGTGTCAAATACATCTCTTTCGCGCAAGCTATAGCCTGCGCGCGAATCCGGTAATCTGGCGACTGCGGCAAATCATCAAGATATTTCCCAAATTGGGATATTTGGGATAAGCTGGTCCGCCAGGCTGTTGCGCCGATAGGCTGCTGGAAAACGCAGGCTGCTTACGGATTCTTGCGGGGCTTGATGTCAAAGACTGGCTTGTATGCTATACTGTGCCACAATGACGAGCGTAAGAATATGATGTTCTCGGTAAGGTAGACTTATGGAAATCTTGGAATTAACCGGCAAAGCCGTAAAGTCCTACGAAATTGAAGACCTCCTGGGGCAAGGCGGCTACGGCGTTGTCTATCGCGCCAAGCAGAGCGCTGTCCTGCGCGAAGTTGCCATCAAGGTTATTCTGCCCAAATACGCGAACTCGCCGGAGTTCATCCGGCGCTTTGAAAGCGAGGCGCAAGTAGTCGCCCGCCTTGAACATCCTCATATTGTCCCCCTGTATGATTATTGGAGAGAGCCAGACAGCGCTTATTTGGTGATGCGCTATCTGCGCGGCGGCAGCCTGCGGGACAAAATAGACGCGCAGGGTCAGTTGGACGTTGATACCACCGGCAAGATCCTCGAGCAGGTTGGATCTGCCTTGACCTTTGCCCATCGCAATGGCGTGGTTCATCGCGATGTCAAAGCCGACAACATCTTGATGGATGAAGACGGCAACGCCTACTTGGGCGACTTCGGCATCGCCAAGGAAGTTGGCAGCGATGGCGGCGGGGGGCAGGGCGATATCGTTGGCACGCCGGCTTACCTGGCGCCGGAGCAAATCCGCGGCGGCGATGTGGGCCCGCATAGCGATGTCTACGCCTTTGGCATCATGCTCTACGAAATGCTGTCCGGACGGCGGCCCTTCGCCGAGTTGACACTGGCGACGCTGGTATATAAGCACCTCAATGAACCGCTGCCGATGATCGACCATGACGCGCTCAATCTGCCGCCTGCCTTCAATTCGATCATACAGAAAGCCACCGCCAAAGACCCGGGCGAGCGCTATCTCGACGCGCAGTCGCTGGTGATGGAGTTCCATCAAACCTTGCGCCACGGCGCGGCGACAGTCGAGTTGTCGCTGGAAGAACTAGACCTTTCGGACTTCGAACTGCTGGAGACGAAGAATCCCTACAAGGGTCTGCGCGCCTTCCAACAGGCGGATGCGGCCGACTTCTTCGGTCGCGCGTCTATGATCCAGCAAGTGCTTGACCGCTTGCAGGAACCGGTCGTAGAGAATAATTTCCTGGCTGTGATCGGACCCAGCGGCAGTGGAAAATCCAGTTTGGTGAAAGCGGGCGTGCTACCGGCGCTGCGACAAGGCCGGATTCCGGGTTCGGAACATTGGTTTTATGCCGAGATGGTGCCTGGCGAAGTCCCGCTGGAGGAACTGGCGGCGGCATTGTTGAGCGTTTCCACGTCGCCACTGCCCGGCATCGTGAACCTGCTGCGCGACAGCGAACAGGGGCTCGCCGAAGGCGTCGCCTGGGCGCTGCCTTCAGAGGATAGCCGCCTGGTGCTTATGATCGATCAATTCGAAGAAGTCTTCACGCAGGTCGAGCAAGAGAGCGACCGCCAGCAATTCCTTGAACTCATCCTCAATGCGGTGGCTGCGGAAAACAGCCCGGTCATCATCATCGCGACCTTGCGCGCCGATTTCTATGACAGACCGCTGCTCTATCAGGGCTTCGGCGAGCTGATCCGCAAACGGACCGAGCTGGTGCTGCCATTGAATGACGAAGAACTGGAAGAGACCATTACCGGTCCCGCCTATCGCGTTGGCGCTGTTTTGGAAGAAGGGCTGGTCGAAACGATTATCGAGGACCTGCGCGAGCAGCCCGGCGCCCTGCCGCTCTTGCAATACGCCTTGACCGAGCTCTTTGAACGGCGCGACGGCGCTCTTTTGACCAAGTTCGCGTATTCGGATATCGGCGGCACGCTCGGCGCTTTGGCAAAGCGCGCGGAAGAAGTTTATTTGCGCTTCCGCGATGACGGCAAAGAAATGGCTCGTCAGATGTTTTTGCGTTTGGTCACGCTGGGCGAGGGACAAGAAGATACCCGCCGCCGCATCCTGCAAACAGAATTGTTGACGCTGGGCGACCGCGAAGTTGTCGAAGATGTGCTCGATCACTTCGGGCGCTATCGCCTGCTGACATTTGACCGCGACGAAACCACGCGCGGTTCTACTGTGGAGGTGGCGCACGAAGCGCTCATCCGACAGTGGGAACGCCTGCGCGAGTGGTTGATCGAAAGCCGCGAAGATGTCCGGCTCGAGCGGCAGCTCTTGCATTCGGCGGAGGTCTGGGACGAGGCGCAAAGGGATAAGAGTTATGTGATGGGCGGCACGCGCCTGCAGCAGTTTGAGGAATGGGCGCAAAGCACTTCCTTGCAGCTCAATCAATTGGAGCGAGATTACCTGGAAGCCAGCCTGGCCGACCGGCGCGAGCGAGAGGCGATCGAAAGAGCGCGCCAGGAAAGAGAACGCGAACTTGAGCGGCAAAAAGCGCGCAATTTGCGCATCGCCGCGGTTGTCTTCGGCATTGCCGCTGTGGTCGCCGTCATCTTGAGCTTGTTCGCGATCGACCAATCCAACAAAGCTAACGAACAGCGAGAAATAGCCGTGAGCGAACGCGAGCGCGCGGACGAGCAGCGCATGATAGCGGAAGACGCCCGACAAGTTGCCGAAATCAACGAACGCAAGAACCTGAGCCTGGCGCTGGCTGCCAATGCCCGCGGCACATTGAGCGAGAACGACCCGGCGCTGGCATTGCCTTTGGCGCTTGAAGCCCGCTACGCTTTTGATCCGCCAGAGGCGGAAGTCCTGCGTATCCTGGGCAAGGCGGCTTTCTCCCCGGGTCCCAGATTCCGCTTTGCCGATTCGCCTCAATCCACGCTGGCTGTCGCGACCAATTCCGATGGCGGCATCGGCGCTTATGCCGGGTCGGAAGGACTCATCCGCCTCGTCAGCACCGTCAGCGGCGAGTTGCTAAGCATGATAGAAACCGGCAGTCCGGTCATCGGCTTGTCCATCAGCCCGGACGATCGCCTAATCGCCGCTGGCTTGGCTGACAGCAGCGTCGGCCTCTGGCAATTGGAAAGCGGCGCAGAGCTCTATCGCTTGACGGGACACGAAATGATGGTCACCGATGTCGAGTTCAGTCCCGACAGCGCGACCCTGGCATCGTCCAGCGCCGACACGTCGGTGCGGCTTTGGGATGTCGAGTCCGGCGCCGCGCGCCATATCTTGCAAAAACACATTGACTATGTCATCAAGCTCAGCTTCAGCAGCGACGGCGCCCGGCTCGCCAGTTCTTCCGCCGCCATCGGCGTCAGCGAAAATGAGCGGACGCCGCAGCATAACACCATTCAGGTCTGGGCTGTCGCCAGCGGCGAGAACCTCTTAACTATCCCGCCCGATGGCATCGGTTACGTTCGCGATGTCGAATTCAGTCCGGATGGTTTGACTATCGCCGCTACCACCTGGAGTTCGGCGCTGGGCGGCACGGCGCGCATCTATGACTCCGCGAGCGGCGCCGAGCTGCAGCGTCTCTATGCCCATCGAACCACAATATCCAATGTTGAATTCTCGCCTGATGGCGAGATGCTGGCTACCGGCTCGCGAGATGGCTCGGTCAAGATCTGGAATATCGAGCAAGGCGTTGAAATCACCAGTTACGTCGGTTTTCTCGAGCGCGTCCATGACATTGAGTACTCGCCGGACGGCGAATACATGATGATCGGCTTGGGCAACGCCGGCGATTTCCCGGACGGCAGCGACAACCCGGTTGACGGCTCGGCTTATTTGTGGGATTTGCGCAATCGCACGCAAGCTCAGGTTTACGGGGGCCACAGCAATTGGACCTGGGCGGCTGATATCAGCCCGGACGGCAACCTGGTCGCATCCGGTTCCGGACCGCTGTCGCTGCCGGCTTCACCCGACGATTTGGACGCCACCGCGCGCGTCTGGGACGCAGCGAGCGGGCAGCAGGTCCTCGCTTTGTCAGGACATAGCAATACGGTTGATTCGGTCCGCTTTACGCTGGACAGGAATTATTTGCTCTCCGCCAGTTGGGATGGCAGCATCCGCCGCTGGGATTTGACCGACGGCGGCGAAGTCGCGCGCTATGACGTGCCGGACGCGCCGGTCTATATGATCGACTTGCACCCGGACGGCGAGCATTTCGCCTCGGCATCGGGCGATGGCATTATCCGCATGTGGCATATCGAAAGCGGTCAGGTAGTGAAAGAGTTCCTCGGGCATAGTGCCGATGTCAATGGCCTGCATATCAGCGATGATGGCGCCCTGATCGCCAGCGCCGCGGGCAACTGGGCGGGCGAAGACCATACCCTGCGCCTGTGGGATGCCGAAAGCGGCGAGTTGCTGGCTACTTATGAAGGGCATACGGCGATAGTCAATTACGCTCGCATCGCGCCCAATAATCAATTCATCATCAGCACTTCCTGGGATGACAGCGTACGCATGTGGGATATCGAAAGTGGCGAGGAAGTTCGGCAATTTGTCGGTCATACCGGCAATACCTTCGGCATTGACATCAGCAGCGATAGCATGACGCTCTTGACTACCTCATCTGATAGCACAGTGCGCATGTGGGACATCGCGACCGGCGAAGAGCTCAATCGCTTCGATCAGCATAGCGATTGGGTCCAGGAAATTGTCTTCGGTCCCGATGAGAGCTTTGCTGTTTCAGCCAGTCAAGACACTACTTTGCGCCGTTGGCGCATCAGACGCAGAGCCGATGATTTGATCGCCTGGGCGCAAGACAATCGCTATATCCGCGAGTTGAGCTGCGCCGAGCGCGAGTCCTTCCGGCTCGCGTGTGAGTAGAAGGGGCTCAAGCCTGCTTAGGCAGCCAGGGGGCTGCGAGCGAGCTAGTCTGTTCAGTCTTTATAGTTAGCATTTGCAGCCTGGCATGCGCGCTCATGGGGGGTGGCATCCATGTCGGACGAGATCAAGGATATTCCAGCGCCGGAAGACGACGAATCCGCTGATTCCGCCTCGGCAATTTTCGCCGCGATCCTGCGCGAAGCGGCTGAAAAGGCGAAACCAACGAGCGCGACCGCGTCGCCTGGCATAGCGCGGCCGACCGGCGGCGGCGAAAAAGACAGCCACGATCGCGCGGAAGTTCGAGCCTTCTCCTCGCATGAGCAAGCGGCTTCCTCAAATGAGGTGGCGACCGAGCGATCGGCGGGTGAAAAGCCCGATGCCACAGCATCTGTCGATGATAGTGAAGAGGCGGACCCGCCGCCGCGATTCCGCCGCATTCCGCATGGGACAATACATCGGAGTCGCAGCGATTCTGGCTTGGCTCGCAGCTTCCTGCATACGCTCTTTGTTGTCGGCATCAGCGCCGGCTTGATCGCCACGGTTTTGACCTGGTTCACCGATCCACAATTCCTGAATCCGGCTGTCGTCAGGGGACTGCAACTGAACGATCCGATGCTGCTGGCGAACATCGCGGGTCCCGCCGCGACGCCGACGCCGGTCGCCACGCCTAATTGGCATTACCGAATTGGCATTATCTCCGGACATCGCGGGCAGGACTCGGGCGCAGTTTGTGAAGACGAGTACGGCTACCCGGATTTGCTGGAAGTTGATATCAACTTCGAAGTTGCCCAACGCGTGGTCGCGAAGTTAAAAGCGGAAAACTTCGCCGTCGATTTATTGGATGAGAATGACCCGCGCCTGGACAACTACCAAGGCGTCGCTCTGGTATCGGTTCATGCCAATACCTGTTACGATTTCGGCGAGTTGGTCAGCGGTTATATTGTCGCCAAAGCCGAAGCTAGGCCAGATTCCGGCAACGATACCCTGCTGCGCGAGTGCGTCGCGCTTAACTTCGGCGCGCTTGTGCCGCTGGAGCGCAGCTTTGTGTTGACGCTCGATATGACCGATTATCATGTCTTCCGGACAATACATCCTTTGACGCCGGCCGTGATTCTCGAAATGGGTTATATGCTGGCGGACCGCGAGGTATTGGAAAAGGAACCGGAATTGCTCGCGCAAGCCATCACCAATGGCATTTACTGTTATTTGGGAGTATCGGGCAATGTCTCTAGTTTATCGCCGGCGCGGGCAGACAGTCGCTATCTTGTGCCGCTGCTGGAAACCCCGACTCCCGAAGGAGGACGCTGATCCGGCGACTTGCGAGCAAGTCTAACTTTGGCGGGGATCCGGGCGAAATGTGAAGAACGCGCCATTGATGCTTGGAGAATGCGCTCGCCGTCGATATAATTGAATTGGCGTCCGCGCCGCTTTGAATGGAGAAGTCGCATAGAGGCCTAGTGCGTCCGCTTGGAAAGCGGATACGGGAAACCGTACGTGGGTTCGAATCCCACCTTCTCCGCTAGTGATAAAAGAACACGCTGTGTTCTTTTTCTTTTTCAGGACCCGCCTCGTCCGGTTCCGAGGAGATTGCGATGGCTGCGATAGAACGCGTCGAATTGATCGTCAACGGCAAGGCGCGCGCGTTGGACTTGGATCCACAGACGCCGCTGCTTTACGTCTTGCGGGAGGACCTGGGCTTGAAGGGCGCGAAATATGGCTGCGGCTTGGAACAGTGCGGCGCTTGCAAAGTCCTGGTGGATGGCGTCGACGTGCCTTCCTGCCAACTGCCCGTCAGCCGCGTCGCCGGCTTGAGCATTACCACTGTTGAAGGCTTGGGCGACGCTGAAGAACCGCATCCGCTGCAAGAGGCATTCATTGAAGAACAGGCCGCGCAGTGCGGCTTTTGCAGCGCCGGCATGATCGTCGCCGCGCAGGGCTTGTTAAATCGCGTCCGCTACCCGGATGACGAGCAGATCCGGGCCGCACTGGCGAATAACCTCTGTCGCTGTGGCGTCTATGATCGCGTTCGGCGGGCGATCAAACTGCGTATCGGGCGTCCCGAGCCAGATAGAATCTACGAAACCGTCGCGGCGGCGCCGCTGCGGGAACCCGCTCAAGCCGCCGCGGTCTCGCCGTCATTGCAGTCACAGCCCGAGCTGGATGCCTGGCTGCGCGTCAACGAGGACGAGACTGTCACCATATTCAGCGGCAAAGTGGAGTTGGGGCAGGGCATCAAGACGGCGCTGGCGCAAATCGCGGCTGATGAACTGGACCTTGCGCTGGAGCGGATTCGCGTCGTCAGCGCCGATACCGCGCGCACGCCGGACGAAGGCGGCACCACCGGCAGCCGCTCCCTGGAAACCAGCGGGGTCGCCATCCGGCTGGCCGCGGCCGAAGCGCGCTCGCGCCTGCTGTCGCTCGCCTTTGAAGAACTCGATTCGCTGACGGCTGCCGATGACTTGGCTGTGCAAGACGGCATCATCACTGATAAGCGCAGCGGCCGCCAGACGAGCTATTGGGCGCTGATGGCGGGAAAGCGCTTTGCCAGGCAGATCAATAAGCGGCGTTCGGGCAAAGACCATAGTCGGCATCAGCATGTCGGCGCCTCGGCGCGGCGTCTTGATCTGCTGGCCAAAGTGACTGGCGGCGCGTCTTATGTTCACGATCTGGAATTGCCGGGCCTGCTTCACGCGCGCGTCCTGCGCCCGCCAAGTTACCATGGGCAGCTAGAGAGCATCGATACGGCGGGGATCCGGGACATGCCCGGTGTTGTCGCGGTCCTGCGCGATGGGCGCTTTCTGGCGATAATAGCCGAGAGCGAATGGCAAGCGGCGCGGGCCCATGACAAAGCGCGAGCAAACGCGGCTTGGCGCGCTGCCGAGCCGCTGCCGCCAGCGCAGCGCGTCTATGCAGATTTGCTCGCAGGACCGGCGCAAACAGTTGAAATCTTGGAAGGCGTCGCGCAAGATCAGGCATTTGACGCGGGCGCTAGTCCCGCGGAGCCAGGGCCTGCGCATCAGGCAAGCTATTTTCGCCCCTTTCAAATGCACGCCTCCTTGGGACCCTCGGCCGCTTTAGCGCTTTGGGGGGACGATGGTCTTACTGTCTGGTCGCATTCGCAGGCGCCTTTTGTATTGCGCGCCGCGCTGGCGCAGGTCCTGGGCATAAACAGCGAGGCGATTCGCGTTATCCACGCCGAAGGCGCTGGATGTTATGGACACAATGGCGCGGACGACGCCGCTCTGGACGCGGCTTTGGCAGCGCGGACTGTCCCGGGCCGACCGGTACTGCTGAAATGGACGCGCGCTGATGAACACGCTTGGGAACCCTATGGCTCGGCGATGGTCATGAAGCTGCGGGCGGACTTGAGCCCAGGGGGAGAGATCGCCAGGTGGCGGCAAGGTATCTGGAGTTACGCGCATTCGACGCGCCCCGCCGTCGGCTTGCAGAGCTCTGGCTTGTTGGCTTCCTGGCATTTGGCGCAGCCCTTCGCCCCACAGCAGCCGCGACCGATGGGCGGCTATCACGCCGGGGCGCATCGCAATGCCGACCCGCTCTACAGCCTGCCCGACAAACGCATCCTGCGTCATGCCGTGGACGATAGTCCTTTGCGGGTGTCTGCCCTGCGCAGCTTGGGCGCCTACGCCAATGTTTTTGCCATCGAGTCCTTCATGGACGAGTTGGCTGCCGCGGCCGGCAGCGACCCGCTGGAGTTTCGCTTGCGCCACTTGACCGACGAGCGCGCTCGCGCGGTCTTGCTGGCCGCGGCGGAAAAAGCGGGCTGGCATGCAAGAAACGACGGACGTGGCGAAAGACAGGACGATGGACAGGGCTGGGGCATGGCGCTGGCGCAATACAAGAATCTGCAAACTTACTGCGCCGTCATCGTGAATTTACAGCTTGAGCGCGGCAGCGGCGCCCTCCGTTTCCGGCGCGTCATCATCGCGGCGGATGCCGGGCAAGTGGTGAATCCCGATGGTTTGAGCAATCAACTGGAAGGCGGTTTTGTTCAGGCGGCTAGCTGGACTTTGTTCGAAGCCGTGCAATTTGACGCGCACGGCGTCACCAGCCTCGATTGGGAGAGCTACCCCATCATGACTTTTGAGTCCGCGCCCGTCATTGAAACAGTCATCTTGAATCGGCCGGAAATGCCGATGCTCGGCGCGGGCGAGGCGGCGCAGAATCCCAGTCCCGCCGCTATCGCCAATGCGATCTACGATGCGGCGGGCATCCGGCTGCGCGAGATCCCCTTTACGGCAGAGAAGCTTATGGCGCGTATGGCGCCATAAGCATGGCTCGCGCTTTCGCGCTTGCTGCAGCGCTTATTTTGTCAGTTTGATGACCGAGACATGCGCGTTCGGCGCTTGCCGAGGACCTTGCAAGATCAGTTGGCCGCCCTTGCGCGTCAAGCTCAGCGGCGCGTCCAGGGATTGATCCACCCAGCTGGCGTTGCCGGCGCCAAAATCGGGCAGGACGAAGCGCCCGGAGCGGCTCCAATCGAAAACATGCAAGTAGACAGCGCCGGGCTCCTGCGTGCTGCGGCACCACGGCAAGCCTTGCAAGGGTCCTGGATTCGCGCCGTAGATTGCTTCGCCGTTGGCGTCCATCCATTTGCCCATCTCCCGCAAGCGCTCGACGCTCGCTTCGGGGATGGCGCCCAGGGAATCGGGCCCGATGTTGAGCAGGTAGTTGCCGCCTTTGCTAACGATGTCGACCAGATTCTGTATCAGTTGCGTGGTCGATTTCCAATTGTGGTCATGCGTCTTGAAGCCCCAGGTGTCGTTGATGGTGGCGGGCGTCTCCCAGTCGACTTCCGCGCGCAAGTCGGGAGGAATGGCGTTGTCCTGCGCCGTGGCGTAGTCGCCCAATTGGTTGCCCAATCTGCCACAGACCAGGCATTCCGGTTGCAATTCGCGCACCAGATCGAGCAATCCCTGGCTCTGCCGGGGCGAGATGATCTTGGGCGTATCGAACCAGATGATGGCGATCGGTCCATAGTTGGTCAAGATTTCCGCCACCTGCGGCTTGACGAAGGTCTCGATGTAGTCGTTGAAGTCTTGTTCCGCTTCGTCATAGTCCCAGGTATTGCCGTAGCCATTGGGATGGTGCCAGTCCTGCGTCTGCGAGTAATAGAGACCGAGCTTGATGCCTTCCCGCTCGCATGCTTCCGCCAGCTCCTTTAAGGTATCTTTGCCGTAAGTGGTGGCGTTGACGATATTGTAAGGGGTCTGCGCGCTGCCATACATGCAGAAGCCATCGTGGTGCTTGGAGGTGAAGACGATATATTTTTGCCCGGCCGCCTTCGCCAATCGCACGATCTGGTCCGCGTCATATTTGACCGGATTGAACTCCAGCGCCAGCTGCTCGTATTCCTTGATAGGAATCTCGGCGCGCAGCATGATCCACTCGCCGATGCCGGGGATATGCTCGCCGTTCCATACGCCGGCGGGAATGCTATAGACGCCCCAATGGATGAACATGCCAAACTTGGCTTGGCGCCACCAGTCCAGCCGTGGGTCTTGATTGGCGCCGGGCCGCTGACCGCGTTCCGGTTTGAAATATGGTTCTGCCGGCATATTCTCTCGCTTTCTCTGGCTCATTTTACGTCTTGCGCGTCGGACGGTAAGCATACCACATTCTGCGAGCGCGGTCGATTTTTTCGCTGTCGAAGGTCAGTGTCGCAGGTCAGTGTCTACGCGACCTACGCGACGGCCGAGCGGCTTAGCGCTGCAAATCGATGGCGTAGGCGACCACATGATCACAGGGTTTGGCGGCGGGCACGGACAGGCGCAGCCCGGCTTCGTCTTGCGACCAAGCGATGCTCTCATCCGAACCCAGCATGCGCGCGCCGCCTATTGCCACTGCGCCGCTGCCCAGCGACGTGATCACGGTCTCGTCCTCCGGGTATGCCATCACAAAGGCATAAAGCGTATCGCCCTTTTGCGTGAAGCGGATATCGGCCGGGGTGAAGGGATTGCGCTTGGTATCGGTGAAAGCGCCTTCCGGTATTTCGGTTGGTCCTTCGCCATAGACATCCCAGACGCGACTGCCATAGACGCCCTCGCCATTGACCGCCAGCCAGCGGCCGATCTCGCGCAGCATGTCCTGCTCGATTTCGGGTATCGTGCCGTCGGCGCGCGGACCCACATTGAGCAGCAGAGCGCCGTTCTTGCTCACCACATCGACCAGGTCGGCGATGATGTCGCCGGCGCTTTTATAGTCGTGGTCGGCGATGTAGCCCCAGGAATTCTTGGAAACCGAGGTGTCGTTCTGCCAGAAAAAGTCGCGGATCTGGTTGAGTTGACCCCGTTCAATGTCGAAGACGGCGACGCCTTCGGGATAGGAATCGTACTTGTGGTTGATGGCGACGCCCACCCCCCATTCTTCGCCGCGGTTGTAATAATAGGCGGCGAAGCGCTGCAGGTAGGGCGCGAAGACGATCTGCTCGATCCACCAATCGAACCAGACAACCTGCGGCTGATACTTGTCCACCAGCTCGCAGCAACGCGCCAGCCAGTCCTCGAGGAACTTGGCGTCGGGCGCGGGCTGCCAGTTTTTCTGCTTCCATTCGGCGCGATTGGTCTTGTCCTTGGAGGCTGCGACGGCTGGACCGTATAAGCCATCATTGGCGGGGTCGCTCACATCGGAGGGGAAGCCGCGCCCGCCGTCGAAGAACCACCAATGCTCGGCGCGGTGGCTCGATACCGCGAAGACCATGTCGCGCGCGCGGGTGGCCTGCGCCAATTCGCCGACGACATCGCGCCTTGGTCCCATTTTGGCCGCGCACCAATCGGTCAAGGCACTGTCATACATGGGGAAGCCGTCGTGATGTTCGGCAACCGGCATCACAAATTTGGCGCCGGACTCCTTGAATAACTGCGCCCATTCGTCGGCGTCGAATTTCTCGGCCGTGAGCATGGGGATGAAGTCTTTATAGCCGAATTCGCGATGGTCGCCCCAGGTTTTACGATGATGTTCGAAGGTTGGGTCCTCACGCAGGTACATGCGCCGCGGGTACCATTCGTTGCCATAAGCCGGCACGCAATAGGGTCCCCAATGGATGAAGATGCCGAATTTGGCGTCGATGTACCAGTCGGGAATCTGGTACTGCTGCAGGGATTCCCAAGTCGGTTCGTATTTTCCCGCCGCTACTGTCATTTTCATTCTCCTGTTCAATCAGCGCCGACTTCTCAAGCTCGCGCTGTTTGCCGCAGGGCGAGCCATGAAATATACTTGTGGGATTGCTGTTCAGGCTATCTTAACTTGGCAGAGTCTAGTTAGGCAAGCTGTAGCTGTCAAGCAAATCGGTCGAGCTATGCGTAAAAGTCTTAATTTATTCTTCTTGTTGTGCGTTTTGGCTGTGGCGGGGCATTTCCTTTTTGAGAAATCGTCAAGCGCATTTGCTGATGATGATACGCCGGCTGCCAGCGCGGACATCGCGGATATCTATCGCCGGGTTATTCCATCGGTCGTGTCGATAGAAGTCCGAAGCGGCTTTTTTAGATCTGGCAATGGAACAGGCTTTGTTGTTGATGACAAAGGGCATATTGTGACCAATGCCCACGTTATAGAAGACGCCAGTAATATTCGCGTCATTTTCCTCGATGAATTGGAAACCCAGGCGGAGTTGATAGGAATCGACAGGCTCGCGGATATCGCGGTAATCAAAGTTGATGTTGAAACAGATAATCTCATACCGGTCAGTTTTGGCGACTCCGACGAGCTTGCGATTGGGCAATCGGTTCTAGCGATCGGCAATCCACATGGACTGGCTGGTAGCTTGACCAGAGGCATCATAAGCGGATTGAGACGCGAGATCGAGATTGATGATGGCTCAATCATGAAAAGCATGATTCAGACCGATGCGGCGATAAATCCCGGCAATAGCGGCGGTCCGCTGTTTAATCTGGCTGGAGAAGCGGTAGGCGTGAACACTGCCGGATATCGAAGCGCCAACAATCTGGGCTTTGCCATTCCGTCGAACCGGGTGAAGCGCATATCTAAGAACATGATTGCTGGAAAACAATTTCGTATTACTGTGACGCCTTGGCCGACCTTGACATCTTGGCCGACCTTGACACCTTGGCCGACCTTGAATCAGCCGGAAGTTGCGAAACCAATGGCGACGCCAACGCTAGATACTGGCGCGCCTGTTCCAACAGACACCGACACGCCTGTTCCAACAGACGCCGACAGGCCAATGCCTCGTATGACTATTACCTCTAAACCCCCCGTTTCGACTGATTGCCCTACCACGCCAGTCGTTTTCACCCACGGCGGCGCTGGTGTTTCGCTACGCCATCTCCAGGACGGCGCCGGTCATTCGCCGGTTTTCTACCAGGACAGCGCCGGCATCTCGCTGGATGTCATCGGCATTGACTCGACCAACTTGTCACAGGTTGCCATCAACGCCAGCGGTCAGCTCGTCTCGGGCTTGGATGTCGATAATTTCTCGGTCGGCGGAGATCTGGAAGATTTAGCCACTGTAACTGGCGTTGAAAATATCACCGACGACGACCTGGCATTTGCCAGCGTCCTGGTGATTGACACCAGCAGCAGCATGGCTGATCGTCCGATGCGAGAAGCCAAACGGGCGGCCGCGCGCTATGTCATGTCCCTGCGTCCGAACGACCCGGTGGCAATCGTCACTTTCAGCACAATAGCGTCGCTGATTGTAGATTACACAACAGACCGCGATTTGCTCCTGCGCGCGATTGACAGCCTGGCTTATGGCGGGCAAACCGCGCTTTACGACGCCACGCACCTGGGTATCGAGATCGCCAGCCGCGCGCCCAGCCCGCGCCGCGCGGTCGTGATATTGAGCGACGGCGGCGAATACGGCGATATCAGCGAGCATGGCCGCGACGAAAGCGTCAAAGCCGCGACCGTCAACGGCGTACCCGTGTATACGGTTGGCTTGGGCTGGTCGCGCTCAATTGACCGCCGCTTCCTGGAGCTGATCTCGTCCGAGACCAACGCCGAATTCTTTTTTTCGCCGACACTGGAGCAATTGGTCGCCATTTACCAGCAATTGGCTGACTTGTTCCGCAGGCAGTATATCATCACCCTTGAAGCGACTGTGCCAGCCGACGGGACGCGATACAACTTTACGCTGGAGGTCCTGACCGCGGACGGGCGCGGCGCATCGGGCGCCGCGACGCTGCGAGCGCCGATACCGATACCGCTGGTCTTCCTGCCCGATGAACTTTTCACGGAGGCCCTGCGCGAAAGTACCCAGATCCAGGTCGAGATCCTAGCCGACCAGGAAATCGAAAGCATCGAAATCGCCCTTGATGGCGAAGTCGTTTCTACCGATGAGACTTTCACCATTGAACCCGAAGAAGCCGAACCCGGCGAACATCGGCTCGATATCACCGTCAGCGATGTCGAAGGCGATGTCGGCAGCTTAAGCGCCGAATTCGAGGTTGCGGCTTTGCCGCCCACCGTTGCTGACGATTTTGACCCGGCCGCCCTGGCGGATTCCCGCACTGCCGAAGTGATAACGGTTGACGCGGGCGGGCAGACAGAAATCACCCAGGTGGAGTTTTTCATCGATGACGAACTTTACCAGGTTGATGACGAAGCCCCCTACGAGCTCAACCTGGATCCCTTTGACCTTCTCCCGGGCGAGCATACGCTGAGCGTCCGCGCAAGCAACGCCGGCGGCCAGAGTACGACAGTGGACAGGCAATTCGATGTGGATGTCATCGCGCCGCGCCTGGAAATCGAAGGAGTGGCGGAAGACACAGTCATTAGCGACAGCGTCATTGGCCGCGTCTTGGCAAGCGGGCAGTCGCCAATCACGTCCATCAGTACCGAGCCGGGCTTGGCAGTTGTCGTAGAAGACAATCGCATGCAGTTCACCTTGAACGCCGCCGAGCTGCCGCCGGGCAAGAACACGATTGCTGTGCGCGCGGTGGATGCCGCCGGCGCGGAAATCGTCCAGACCCTGGAATTTGAAGTCGCCGCGCTGCCGCCGATAGTGGCGCTCAGCGGGGTGGCGATTGATGGGATCTTGCAGGGCGCCCAGGATGTCGCAGTGCAGGCCGGCGGACAAACGGACATCACGCAAATCGAGGTCGCTTTCGACGATGGACCGCGGGAGGTCATTCGCGACGAGAGCTTCACGATTCCAGCGGAAGAGTTGGGAGATGGCGAGCACGAAGTCGAGGTAACCGTGCGCAATGCCGGCGGAGAGAGCACAACAGTTAGGCTGCCCTTCACGATAGCGCTGCCGCGATCGAGTTGAACTACCAGGAGCAAAACAATGCAACAGATCCCCTTCGGCAACACAGGATTGAAGACCCCGCCCTTGGTCTTCGGCTCGACGGCGCTGGGCAACCTCTTCCGCGAATTCAGCTACGAATCCAAACTCGCCACCATGCGCGCCATCTTCGAGCATCTGCCCAAACCAGTTGTCATCGACTCGGCCGGCAAGTATGGCGCGGGGCTGGCATTGGAAGTCATGGGGCAGTGCCTGCGCGAGCTGGGCGTCCCGCCCGGCGATGTTATCATCAGCAACAAGCTGGCTTGGCTGCGCGCGCCCTTGCGGACGCCCGAGCCGACATTTGAGCCCGGCGCTTGGTTCGGCCTGGCGCACGACGCCCGGCAGGACATCAGCTACGACGGCATCTTCAAATGCTTTGAACAAGGTCTCGAGCTGCTAGGCGGCGATTATCAAACGCAATTGCTGTCGGTGCACGACCCGGACGAGTACCTCGACGCCGCGGCTTCGTCCGCTGACCGGGCGCGCCGCTTTGAGGACATCCTAGGCGCCTATCGCGCGCTCAATGAGCTCAAGGCGCGGGGGCAAGCGGCGGGCATCGGCGTCGGCGCCAAGAACTGGCGATCCATCGCCGAGATTGACGCCCAGGTCGAGCTCGATTGGGTCATGTTCGCCAACAGCTATACGCTCTATTCGCATCCGGCCGATCTGCTGGACTTCATGGATTCGCTGTACGCGAAGGGCGTCGCCATCATCAACTCGGCCGTATTCAACGCCGGCTTCCTGACTGGCGGCGAGTTCTTCAATTATGTCAAGCTGGACCCGGCGAATCCTGAACATGGGGAGAAATTCGCCTGGCGCGAGAAGTTCTTCGCGCTTTGCCAGCGGCATGACCAGAAGCCGTCGGAGGTTTGCATTCAATTCGGGAAATCGCACCCGGGCATCGCGGCGCTGGCGCTGAGCACCAGCAAGCCGGGGCGGGTCAAGCAGAATATCGACGCCATGTCGGTTGACATACCGAGCGCGTTCTGGCATGCGCTGCAGGACGAAGGTTTGCTAGCAGCCGATCATCCGTATATTTCGCATTTATGAAGGGTTTGACAAATTGTGTATGCTTGCTATAATAGGCTTGATTTCATCGACAAACATGCTAGCCGCTAGAGAAAGTTGAGCATCGTGGATCTGCAAGAGCAAGTCACCAAACACGCCGCCGAGATTGGCGAGCTGCGGGGCAAGCTGGACGCCCTCGCTACCAAGGATTTCGTACGCGAGCAGAATGCCGCGCTCCTGAAGGAAATTTCCGAAAAATTCGACAAACAGACCAACGATATTCAGGGTGAAATCCAAAAGAATCGCCAATTTCGTACCCGCGTAACGTCGATTTTCACTGTTGTTGCCGTAACGCTGTCCGTTCTCGTCGCCGCCATCAACGCCTTTGTCGGCGCGGTGAGCATTGGCTTGATCCAGCTCTAGTCCGCCACCGCAAAACCACATTATTGATATGCTGCGAAATGATGGATTGCTTGGAGCAGTCCATTTTTCTTTGTACAATTACTGTGCTTGGCAAATAACCAAAGGCAGCTCTATCCATGCCCGAACAAGGTCCCAATATCCTGTTTATCATGTCGGACGACCATGCCTCGCATGCCATGACCTGCTATGGCAGCCGCATCAATCAGACGCCCAACCTCGACCGCATCGCGGACGAAGGCATGCGCTTCGATAACTGTTTCTGCACCAATTCCATTTGCACGCCCAGCCGCGCCGCCATCTTGACCGGCACCTACAATCACGTAAATGAGGTGACGACGCTCGATACCCACATGGACAACAGGCTGCCGACCTTCGTCAAGGATCTGCAAGCCAGCGGCTATCAGACCGGCATGTTTGGCAAATGGCACTTGGGGCAGGGTCCCGCGCACGAGCCGACCGGCTTCGACGACTGGGCGGTGCTGCCCGGGCAAGGGCTTTATCACAATCCGACTTTCATCTTCAAAACTGCAGACGGCTCGCAGCGGCGGCCCGTACACGGATAT
Organism: Phototrophicaceae bacterium; assembly: GCA_965232245.1. Taxonomy (GTDB): domain Bacteria; phylum Chloroflexota; class Anaerolineae; order Aggregatilineales; family Phototrophicaceae; genus UBA6055. The sequence continues at coordinate 1,380,247 of CBDDPG010000002.1, forward strand.
GCAACCGATCTCATCACGGATATGACGCTAGATTTCTTGCAAGATCGCGACCGCGAGCGCCCTTTCTTCGTGATGTGTCATCACAAGGCGCCGCACCGTCACTGGGAACCGGATGATAAGCACGCCCACATGTTCCTCAACGAAGATGTGCCGGAGCCGGACACGCTCTATGACGACTACAGCAATCGCGCTTCGGCCGCGGCCGCCGCCGAAATGCGCATGGGCTTGCACATGGTCCCGCTCGATACCAAAACCGAGATCCCGCATGACTTGCCGGAGATGGAATTGCGCAAATGGGCTTATCAGCGCTATATCAAGGACTATCTGCGCGTTGTCGCCAGCATTGACGACAATGTGGGCCGCTTGCTGGATTATCTGGACGCGGAGGGGCTGACCGAGAACACCATCGTCGTCTATACCTCGGATCAGGGATTTTTCCTGGGCGACCACGGCTGGTACGACAAGCGCTTCATGTACGAGGAATCGCTAAAGATGCCTTATATCATGCGCTATCCGCGCCTGATTGAAGCCGGCAGCGTGAACGCGGACATGATCCTCAATGTTGATTTCGCGCCCACCTATCTCGAGCTGGCGGGGCTGCCCGCGCAGGAGAGCATGCAAGGGCGCAGCTTTGCGCCGATGTTGACCGACGAAGCGCCCGACGATTGGCGAGAGGCGATGTACTATCGCTATTGGATGCACAAGACGCATCACAATGTCTACGCGCATTACGGTATCCGCAGTCATCGCTATAAACTGATCTATTATTATGCCGACGCCCTGGGGCAAACGGGCGCCATCGACGAGACTTACGAGCCGGAATGGGAACTCTTTGACCTCGAAGAAGATCCTTACGAATTGAAGAACGTGGTTGAGGACCCGGCTTACGCTGAATTAGTGCTCGAACTCAAGGATGAGATGCATCGCTTGCAAGCGGAGGTCGGCGACCAGCGCTACTACCTTGATGTGGATTAGTTGCTTTGCAGCAGCGCGCGCTTGGCGGCGACGATAAAGCGGCGATAGCGCGCTTTCATATAGGGCCGCGTGAACCAACCGGCCGGGTCAGTCATGGGGCGGACGCTGGCCGCCAGCTCGCTGATGGGCAAATTGGGCAATCCCCAGCCGGTCTCCGCTTGATATACCTGCAAAAAGGTATCCGCCGCCTCTGGCAGACCTTCCAGAAAATATTCCATGCGCGCGTAGGCGACATCACAAGCCGGGTCGCCATAGCCGGCTTCCTCCCAATCCACCACAGCCGAGATCGCGTCGCCCAGCCACAAGATATAAGATATTGCCCGACCAATAATCCGTGTGCTGGAAACGCGGCGCGGCAAGCCGACGCCGATGCCAATGCTCCTTGACCAGACGCCAAACCATTTCGCCGTCCGGGTCGGCCCGCATGTAAGCCGGAATCTCGCCACTTTTGATGAACCAGGCGACTTCCACATCGTCGTTCATCATGAAGCGCCTGTCGGCGTCGCTGAAGGGCGTCTGATGAATGCGCGCCAACATGCGCGCGTTGTTCGCCGCCATCGCTCCCCAGCGCGGCGCTTCTGTAGGCGGTTCAATCTGGCGGCCCGGCAGGAACTCGGTAACAATGCCGGGCAGGCCCAATAGGCTGCCATCGGCATCAAGCAGCAGGGGTGGCGGCACGGGGATGCCATGCGCGCGCAGCAAACGCAGCGCGTGGAATTCGCAGGCCGGCTTGTCGTGCCCTGCTTCATCGTTTTCGGGGTTGTAGCGGCGGATGATTATCTTGCGCGGCTCGGCCTCATCCCGCTCGATACGCAGCATTTGCGTGAAATTGGAATAGCTGCCAGGCAGCGCCTCGATGCTGAAAGCAGCGCGGGCGTGACCAAGCGCCGCCAAAACCGCGCTGATCGATTTCGATGACAAGCGCGCATTCGCAGTATTCAGCTTAATCTCACCTTCCAGGCTGCCGCCAGATCTGTCTTGAATTCGCAACTCGCCACGTCAATTGTCAGTCCACCCGCAGATTGCGTCCAAGCGACCGGTTGGTCGGATTCCAGCAAGGTCACGGAATCAATCGCTATATCGTCGTTCAGAGCCTCGAAGGTCACGGATCGCGGCGGGATGCCCAGCGTCAGCGCGTATACGGTTTTGCCGTCTTTGGATTGTGTGTAGCGCCGGTCGTCGGCATCGCATTTGTCATAGACCCAGAATCTGTGATTGTTGCGATATTCAAATAGCTTTTCCATGTCGCCTTCGGCATGAATAGTCCAAGGCACGGTGTTATAAATGGCTTCGCCATTAAGTTGCAGCCATGCGCCCATTTCCAGCAGCGGCTGCCGTTGCCCGTTTGGAATCGTACCGTCCGCTTTTGGCGAGAGCGATAGCATCATCGTGCCGCCGCGCGCCGCGCAGTCGATCAGTTTGCTCAGCAGCGTATGACCGTCGGCGTAGACCTGGTTTTCCACCCAGCCCCAGGACTGATCGCCGATACGCATATCGTCGTTCCAGGGCTTGTCATAGACCGCCGGACGATCCCGCCCTTTTTCGAAATTGATGACGCCGAAATCGGGATGAAAATTGTATTGCATGCTGACCGGCAGCTTGTTGAGAACCAAGACCTCTTTGTTCCAGCGCCGGCTTTGGTTGAGATAATGCGCCAGGATTTCCAGCGCGGTCGATTCGATGCCGTCCTCGCGGAATTTGCCGCCATCGAACCACATCAAGTCCGGCTGGTATTTGTCGATGACCTCGCGCACTTTGAGCTGCCAAGCCTCGAAGAAATCGGCGAATTGGCTGGTTTGCCGCACCCAGTAGAAATCGGCGTAGGCTGGATTGAAGAGGTCCCAGCCTTCCGCCATACCGCGCTCGATTGCCGCCGCGTCGAAGCTCTGATCCCATTGGTTCCAGCCGGCCAAGAACCAGTTGAAGCCGCGCACGATATGGAAGGGCGCCACCAGACGCAAGCCGCGCTGTCGCAGCGCCGTCGCCAGCTCGCCATAAAGATCGCGCTTGGGTCCCATCGCCCCGACGTGCCAGCGATAGACGGCGCTATCCCATAAGCCGAATCCGTCATGATGCGCCAGGGAAAAACCGGCGTAGCCGGCGCCGCTGGCCACGAAGAGTTCTGCCCATTCGTCGGGGTCATAATGTTCGGCGGTGAAATGCGGAATGAAATCTTTATAGCCGAATTGCGCCGGAGAACCAAAGCGTTTCACGTGCTCGTGATGAATCTCGTGCGAGGGATCGTAGATCCATTTGCCATACCATTCGTTGCCGAAGCCCGGCACAGCATAAATCCCCCAATGCGCGTACAAGCCAAATTTGCCATCGCTGAACCAGCGCGGCGCTTCATGTCGCGTCAGCGAATCCCAACTTGCTTGATAAGCCTCGCTCATGCCGCCTCCTGTCCCATTACTAAAGACTCTTGCGCCGTTCTTGGTTCATGTACCCACCATCTGAGCAGTGCCGCGCCGACGATACCGCAAATTAGCGATAAGACAAAGAGCGCCTCGATATTGAAGGTCGCGGCTATCCATCCGCCCAAGATCGGACCCACAAAGGTGACAGGCGCGATGAGGGTGTTGGTCAGCCCGATAAAAGTCGGCTGCTCGGCCGGAGAGGCGAATTCCAGGATGATATTGAAATTAGATACGCCGTCGGCCGCGATGGCGCAAGCCAGGCAGACGAAGGCGGGCAGCAGCCCGATGACATTTTCCGAGAGTAAAGCGAATAATGCCGCCAGCGCCATGCAAGCGGCTGATAGAGCCAGATTGCGCTTATGCCCCCAGCGATCGCCCAGCCAGCCAAAAGCCAGGCGCATCACGGCTTGGGTACCGATGAAAACCGCATTCAGCAATCCGACATCCGCGCCGCCCAGATTGAAGACTGTATCGGCGAATACGATGTAAAAGCTGACCGCCATCATGCTCAGGTGGACCAGCGCGTAGGCGATGAGAAAATGGCGATAATTGTCATGCCGCCGCAGCACGGTCGGCAGTCGCTTGAAATAATGCCGCAAAGCGACGGGCGACCTCACCTCGTCGCTGGCTGGTTCGCGGGTCAGCGCCAGCCAAATCCAGGATATTGCCAGCACCACTCCCGCAATCAGAAATAGCAGCGAGAAATTGCCCGGGTAGGCGACTTGATCTAATATCAAGCCCACGAAATAGGCGCCGATGATGCCCATAAACATGCCGCCGCCGTCCGCCAAGCCGAAGAATATACCGCGCCGCCGGATGGGCACGACCTTGCCAATCATGGTGAACCAAGCCGGTGTGACCACGCCGCCGCCAAAAGCCGCTATCGCAATGCCGATGAAGAAAAGCGCCAATGCCAGGCCGGGCGCTTCGACAGCGAAGAGCAGCAAAGCCAAGCCAATCAAGGGATAGGGCAAGCGCTGCAGCGTGCCGCTCAATAAGATGACGAAGGGCAGTTTTCTCTTTAGCCCCTCGGCATGGTTGGCGACGAAGAGCTGCGGCAGCAGAAAAGACAAGCTGAAAATAGCGGGTATCAGACCGACAGCCAGTGGCGAATCGGTCAGGCGGCTGACCAGAAGCGGCATGATGGTTTCTTTGGAAACCAGGCTGATGGCCAGGGCATAAAACATATTGTCCAGCACATTGACCGAGAAGTTCCAGTTGAGGTTTTTCTCGACTGGCTCGTTTGTGGCGGTCGCCGGGGACATAGCCGATTCTTTCGCCATAGTCTAAGCCGCCTCCGGCTCCGGCATGGCTTGCGGCGGGATATGCCGCGGTTCCTTTACCCAAAGCCCCAGCAGCGCGCCACCGACGACGCCGCAAAGCAGGGTCAAGTTGAACAGGCTGTCGTAACCGAAGCTGGTCGCCACCCAGCCGCCCAGGATGGGCGCGAAAAATGTGACGGGCGCCAAAAGCGTATTGGTCAAGCCGATGAAAGTCGGCTGATCTTCTGGCACGGCAAACTCCAGCACGATGTTCAAGTGAGAGATGCGGTCGCTGGCCAGCGCCGCGCCCAGCAGGACAAAAGCGGGTATCAGGCTGATGAGGTCGCTGGCGGCGGTCGCCACCAAAGCCGCCAGCGCGATAGCGAAACCCGAGATCATCAAATTGAGTTTGTGCCCGCGGCGATCGCCCAGCCAACCCAGAGCCAATTGCATGACCGCTTCGCTGCCGATCAGGACTGCTGTCAGCAGCGCGACATCGGCGCCGCTCAGGCTAAAGTTCTCATTGCCATAAACGATGAAGAAGCTGGTTCCCATCAAACTTAGACGGCTGATGCAATAACTGAGTAGAAAACGCCGATAGTTGTGGTTGCCGCGCAGGATACCGGGCAACTGTTTGAAATAGCGCCGCTGCGAAATTTGCTTTTTGACCACGGGGCTTTCTGGCTCGCGGTTAAGCGCCAAGCCGATCCAGGAAATGCCCATGAAGACGGCGGCGATCAAAAACAGCGTGGCGAAGTTTTGCGGATAGCCGAAGTCATCCAAAATGACGCCGACGAAATAAGCGCCGATGATGCCCATCAGCGTGCCCAAGCCCGAGCTCAAGCCGAAGAAGATGCCGCGCCGATTGACCGGCAAGACCTTGCCAATCATGCTGAACCAGGCGGGCGTCGCCACGCCGGCGCCAAATGCGCCCAGACCGATCACCAGATACAAACAAAGTAAAGCCAGAATCGGCGCGCTTTCGGCAAAGAGCAGAATGGCAATGCCCACAAAGAGATAGGGTACCCGCTCGAGGACGCCGCCGATCAACATCACAAAAGGCAGCTTGCGTTTCAGGCGTTCGGCGTGATTGGCCGCGAATAGCTGCGGCAGATAAAACGAGAGGCTGAAAATCGCCGGGACCAAGCCGATGGCGATTTTGGAATCGGTCAAGTTGCTGACCAGCAAGGGCGTGATCGTCTCGCGCGAGATGACGCTGAAAGCCAGTGTGATAAAAGTGATGTCGATTAAATTGACAGAGAAGTTCCAAGGGAAATTCCTGGCGACAAAGGCGTCGATCTTCTCAGCCACGTTACGCGCCTCCGCCCGAGATCTTCAGTGAATGGGCGGGCGCCGGCGGCAGGTTTTCCGGCAGTCGGATCTGCAGATCGGCGCCGCTCTGCCGCCAGGTCAAATCGACCTCATCGCCCAAGAGTTGCAGGCGCGCTCCGTCCGGCGCTTCCAGCCCCTCAATGGCGATTTCGCTTTCGCTGGGGCTGCCAAGCAGCGTGACATAGGTCGCTTCATTGGTGGCTGTGAAGCGCAGATCCAAGCCCTGGCTTGTCTTGCCGACAGCCCGTTTCCAGGGACGCGTACCGAAGATCGCTTCGCCGTTGCGCTCCAGCCAACTTCCCAAGGCGCGCAGGCGGTCCGCCTGATTTTCCGGGATGCCGCCATCGGCGCGTGGTCCCACATTCAGCAGCAGATTGCCATTTTTGCTGACGATATCGACGAACATGTGGATCAGTTCGTCTTCCGCCAGCAGCCGCTCGTCGCCTTCGTCGCGGTTATAGCCGAAGGAGTGGCCGATGCCGCGGCAGCACTCCCACTTGAGCGCTTGGATGTCATCGAAGGTCGCGTATTCCGGCGTGATGAAATCGTAGTGAGGTCCGCGCGGGTTTGTCAGCGGCTCGCCAGCCTTCGGCGTCTGATCGCGCGATTGCGTGAATCTATCGTTGATGACCCCGTCGGGCACGCTGTTGTAGTAGTAGGCGAATAGCTCGCCGAGGTCGGCGGCTTTTGGGTAGCCGATGTCATTCCACATGACTGATGGCTGGTAGCGGTCGATCAATTCCTTCCAATGCGCGACCGAGTATTCGACGAATGCCGGGTCTTGCACAATCGTGCCCCAGACATCGCGGACATCGTTGACGCGCGTCTTGTTCCAGGACCAGTCGAGACCGCCGGAATAATAGAGCGCCATCTTCATGCCTTGATCGCGCACCGCTGTCGTCAGCTCGCCCACCAGGTCGCGCTGGCAGAGGTAATCGGGTTTCTGCGGGCAGGGGATGCCGCTGTTCCATAGCAAGAAGCCGTCATGATGCTTGCTTGTCAGCACCACATAGCGGGCCTGCGCCTGCTTGAAGAGCGCCGCCATTTCGCGGGCCTCCCAATTGGCGACGGCCGCGTTAAATTCGTCCGCGAAATCATCGTATGCGAAGTCGGCGCCATAATGTCGATTGTGGTAGGCGCGCGTGGGGCTGTCGGGGAATTTGAGCGTGTTCATGTACCACTCGGCATAGGAGTTGTTGCGGAACCAGTCGCTCATATCGCCGCTTTCGAAGACCTCGCCGATGTCGCCGCCATGCGGCGCCCAAGCCGGCACCGAATACAAGCCCCAGTGAACAAAGATGCCCAGCTTGGCATTCATATACCAGTCCGGGACCTCGCGCCTGCGAACTGATTCGATTGTGGGTTCAAATGTCATTCTGTTTTTCCTCAGTTATGAAACAAGAATCAGCGCTGTCTAGGCGCTGCCAACCGCCTCAGTTTATATGAGCGCGCGCCGCACGCTGCCATCAGCCATGCCCAGCAGCAAGGCTCTGCCGTCCGCGCTTTTTGCGACCGCATGAACATGCCCCGCCGCCACCTGCCGCCAATTACTGCTGCCGGTTTCCTGCGCCCAAACCGTGTCCTCCACTTGAATCGCCAGACCGTCCTCGGCTGACAGGGGGATGATGGCATTAACCGCGCCGGCGCAGCGGTAGAAGGTTTCCCAGGTCGCGCCGCCATCAGCCGAGCGCAGCAGCCCGCGCGACTCGCTTCCAGCAAGGATGGCACGATCGTCGGCGCAAGCCGGCAAAAGCGCCAGGCTAAGCACCGCTTCATCCCCGGGCATGGTCAGATCTTGCCAGCGCCGTCCGCCGTTGTCGCTGCGGTAAATGCCGCTGCTCGTCCCGACCAGGACCAAGCCATCGTCGGGGTACTGCGGCGAAAGCGCCAGGCAAAAGATCTTGCGATCAAACAAGCCAAAATTGCAGGTCTGCCAGCTCCCCCCGCCATCGTCGGAGAGAAACATGCCGTCTTCGTAGCTGCCCGCCAGTACGCGGCGGTCGCTGGCAAATGCGGGCGAAAGCGCCAGACAAGTGACAAGCGGCGGGGGCTGGCGTATTGCCTGCGTTGCCCAGCTTGCGCCGCCATCTTGGCTGCGGGCGACGCCGCCCTTGATGCCCGTCAGAATCAAGCCATCATCCGAGAAATGGGGCGACAGCGCGATGTCAAGCGTCGGGATCTCTTGCCCCGGCTGCCAGCCCTGATAAAGATTGCGCGCCCTGTCATTGCCGCTGCCATTGCCATTGAAGGAAGCGAGGCGATACAAGCCGCTCTGTCGCGCTACATAATAAGCGCCTTCAACTTCGGCTAGCGCGTAAGTGCGGTCTATGGGGTCTATAGGGTCTATGATGTAGGGCTGGCGCTCTTCGCTCACGCTAGGGCTCCGTCATCGTTTCGGGCTCGCGGTGCAAGATCAGCGCGTCAATTGTCAATGCCAGCGCCGCGCTGGCGACGGCGCGCTGCAGCGCTTCCACTTGCACTTGCGCCACATCAAAAATGCCCGCTGTCGCCATATCGACGAATTCGCCACGCATCACATCAAAACCGCTGCCATTTTTGTATGAATCCAATTGCGCGAGGATCTCGCCGGGGGCGTAACCGCCGTTTTCGAGCAAGCAACGAATGGGCGCTTCCAGCGCCGCCGCCAGGATCTGTCGCGCGGCGCGCGCTTCCAGGCTGGCTTGGTCGCCGGCGGCATCCCGCAAGCCGCGTCCGCAGTTCAATAGCGAGATTCCACCGCCGGGAATCACGCCACCCGCGAGCGCGAGACGCAGGGCGCGGATAGCGCGTTCCGCCAGTTCCTTGCGCTGTTTGATTTCATCATCGGCGATGCCGCCGACGCGCACTGTAGCCAGCCCGCCGTTCAGTTTGCCCAGGCGCTTGAGCAGACGCTCGCGGGCATCGTCGTCGGCGGCAGCGGATTGAGCTTGCCGCAACATGCGCGCCTGGCGCCGAATCCGGATGGCATCGCCCGCGCCGCCCGCGAAGCCGAAGTTCTTGTCATCGGCCCAAACCCAGCGGGCATGACCGAAGTCCGCGCCGCTGACTTCGGCAAGGGATTGGTCCGCCGCCGCCAGTACGGGCTTGCCACCGGTCAAGAGGGCGATATCCTGGCAAGCTTGCAGCAATTCCTCTGGCAGAAAGCTGTCAATCTTGACCACGACCGTCTGAATCTTGCTGCGCAAACGATCATCCAGCACCACCGATTTGCCCGTTTCCGAGATGGATTGGACAATCAAAAGCAGCTTGCTGATTTTGCTGCGCAGCGCCAATTGCATCAGCGGGATCAGTTCGCGCGGTTCTTCGATTTCCATGTCCGTGACCAGAACCGCGGCGTCCTCCATTTCGGCAACCAGCCGCGCCGACCCGCGCAGCATTTCTTTGGATTGGACGCCGCCTTGCCAATAGGCGCCATCGACATAGTTGTGCTCCATGCCGCGTCCGTGGCCGGCTCGGATATCGACTTGTCCGTATTGACCGACCGTGTCGATGACCTCGCCCAGCACCGCCGCCATTTCTTCGTCGTAACAGACTGAAAAAGCGATGCCCTCGAGTTCCTTGGCATCGGTCAGGACCCGCGCCTGCGCTAGCAAGGAATCGGTCAATTGCGGCAGGAGTTCCACCAAGCTGGTTCGCAGGCGCATGGGGTCCGCGCCGGCCGCGATAAAACGCAGCCCCTCGTTGTAGATGCTCTCGAAGAGAACGGCGGTTGTGGCAGCGCCGTCGCCGACTTGTTGACGCGCCCGCCACAAGACCTGTCGCAAGAGCATGGCGCCGACGTCCGCTTCTCTGTCTTGCAGCGCGATAATGCGCCGGGCGATGGTGCCGCCGTCATCCAGCAGTTCGAACTTCGCCTGGTTTTGCGCAATCAGGCGTCGCGGCAAAGGACCCAGCGTCGGGCGAATGGCATTGCCCAAGGCGGCGACGCCGCGGCGAATCGCGTCTTGCGTCCCTGGCTGGTGGATGACTTTTGGAACGGGCATGGATTCCGCGTGAATACCGGTGGCTAAATCATGCCGCTTCTGCATCAAACGCGCGCGCAACGCGAAGCAGCTCCCGCGTGACGGGCGTCGGCAAGCGAACGCTGCTTAGCATACCACAATTGACTTTGCCTGCCAAAGCGCTGCCTGGCGTCATCGGAGGGCAAATATGACGTTACGCTTGCCCTGCGCGCGCTCCGCCGATATGGAGAGCGACTCCATTGATCTGGCATTTTCTAAGGATACCCTCATCCATGCCGATTCATTGTGGAAATGGGAGATCGCCAGTGCGGATAATCCGGGTTCTACGTTTGAGGCGTATCACAGGCTGCGCCATCATGCGCCCGACCCGTCCCAAAACAGTTTTTGACAAACTCGCCATATTCATCTAAGATATGCTGCAAATGCCAAATCATTGCCGTCCGCGATTTTCTGCCATCATCAATCGACAATATGGATTGAGGGGAGGCGCCACCGGAAAAACATCACCTTACCCGTTCTGAGTAGAGTCTTTTTCAGAGAAAGGATGTGTCATGAGTAGCAAAAAGTTGTCACGGCGCAATTTCCTCAAGTTGGCGGCGGCCTCGAGTAGCGGCGCTGTGGTCGGTTATCTGGGTCCTTTGAGCAATATCGCCAGCGCGCAAGACACGGCCGAACTGACTTTCGGGCGTCACTGGGAAGCCGCCTTCCGCCCCCGTCAGGCGGAATACGATGAAGGCTTCATGGAGCGGCATCCGGACATCAAGATCGACATCACCTACAACACCTGGGCAGACCACAATAACGTGGTGCCGGCCTGGGCGGCCGCCGGCACTTTGCCGGACATCATCTATGTGCATGGCAGCCGAGCCACCCCCTGGGCGCACGAGGGCATCATCATCGACATCCATGACATTGTCGTGGCTGATGATGAGTTCAATGTCGATGGCATGTGGGAAGAATCGGTGCGTCTCTACCGCGTGAACGGCCGCATCCACGCCCTGCCATACGATCATGGTCCGGTCATCCTCGGCTACAACGTCGACATGTTCGATGAAGCCGGCATGGATTACCCCGGCGAGGACTGGACGATGGAAGACTTCGCCGCCGCGGCCAACGCGCTGACTGACGCCAATATGGGCATCTATGGCTGGGACGGTCGCTTTAACCTTGGCAACAGCGGCAACGGCTTCTACCTGGGCGCTTGGGGCGGCGCGATCATGAACGACGAAGAAACCGAGATGACTCTCGATACCCCCGAAGCCCGGGAAGCGATTAATTTCTGGAACAGCTTGATTCATGAAGATGGGGCTGCCCCCAGCGGCACCGAAGCCGAAGCCTTCCCCAATCAACATCCCTTCCGCGCTGGCGCCGCCGCCATGTCCCACATCGCCACCTGGGATACGCCTAGCATGCGCGCGCAAGCGCCCTTCAATTGGGATGTCGCGCCTGTGCCCACTGGCGCTGACGGCGCCCGCGCCACCGGATCCTTCGGCAGCGGCTATGGCATCACGCCGACCAGCGACAAGCCCGACGTCGCCTGGCGCTACCTGCGTGAATACCTGTCACTGGACGGCATGATCTTCATGTGGAGCCTGTCGGGACGCGGTTCACCGGCACGCCCGGAAGGGCTGGAAGTCTGGCTGGACTCCGACCCGGCGCCGCCCAGCGGGCGCTATTTCTTGGAAGCCATGTTTGACTATGCCACGACGGGCCACCCGTACTCGTCGCTGGCTTCGGCTGAGGTCAGCAACATCCTGGGCCGCGAGGCGAATCTGCTGCGCTTGGGCGAGGCAACCGTCGACGAAGTCATCGCCACCATCATGGAAGAAGGGCAGGCTGCCCTGGACGCTGTCGCCGAAGACATGTAGCACTATCGAATTGCATAGTAGACTGACGGAGGGAATGCATATTCTGCCCTCCCTCCGTTTTCTACATAACGCAGGTTTGGAATACAATGTCAGAAAAGAAGAAGAATTCGGAAGCGTCATCTGACAAACTGAGGTTCCTAGCTTACGGTTCGCTGCTCATTGCAACGCTTGTTTAGATTTTTGTTGTAATCAATGATTAATTTCCTGATTTCGACGATGAGATAAGGGATTTGCTATCATCTTGAGCACTTTCGTCACTCTACTTCTGCTTGCATTAGTTTTCCTATCGATCATCCTTTTGATAGGTTATGCAATTGTACGCAAGCAATTATCGACAGCTGTTGAGCGCACAGTTTCTGTGGTGCTTAAGCGAGTAATAAAACCCATCTCACCAAGCGCTCGGCGTGAAGAGCGTATCTTCTATTTGTTCATCTTGCCTTGGTTGATTGGCTTGGTGCTTTTTAATGCCGGTCCTATCCTCGGCATGCTAGGGCTGAGCTTCACCGACTGGCGCATCTCGCTGGACGATCTGCAATTCATCGGCTTGGAGAACTACCGAAGTTTGGCTGCCGACCCCATCTTCTGGACATCGGTGGGCAACACCCTTTATATCGTCGTGGGCAGAGTGATATTCGGCACGGCATTCGCGCTCTTGCTGGCGATATTGCTCAATCAAAAAGTGCCTGGCATCCCCTTCTTTCGCGCTGTCTATTATCTGCCAACGGTTACGGCCGGCGTGGCGGTGGCGCTGGTGTGGATCTGGATTTTCAATCCCCGCCTGGGCATCCTGAATTACACCTTGAAGCAGATCGGCATTCAGGGACCGCCCTGGATCTACAGCTCGACCTGGGTCAAGCCGTCGCTTATCCTGATGAGCCTGTTCCAGGTAGGACCCAATATGATCATCCTGCTGGCGGGTTTGCAGGGCGTCCCCAAAGAACTTTATGAATCGGCTGAAATTGACGGCGCCGGCAATTGGGCGAAGTTCCGCAATGTCACCTTGCCCATGCTTTCCCCGGTGCTCTTCTTCGTCATCATTATCTCAGTCGTCAGCTCCTTCCAAAACTTCACCGAAATCCGCGTGATGACCGAAGGCGGACCGGGCGAATCGAGCAATGTGTTGATCTGGTACTTATGGGAAAACGCCTTTATTTTCCTTAAGTTGGGCATATCCGCCGCTGTCGCCTGGATCATGTTTGTCATTCTCATGGCGCTGACCGGCATCCAGTTCCGCGTGGGCAGGCGCTGGGTTTACTACGAGGCGGAATCGCGATGACAGCCAGCAAAAGCAAAAAAACGATCGCCTGGCGCAAGTCAATCAAGGGTCGCCGCGCCATCGGCATTATCGTCACATTCGCCTTGCTAATCCCTCTCGGCATCTTTTTTGTCATGCCCTTCATTGTCATGGTGTCGACCGCGCTGAAACCGCTGAATCAAGTATTCGCTTTCCCGCCGCGTTTGATACCCGAAACTTTTCAATGGCAAAACTTCCCTGATGGCTGGTACGGTTACGGCTACGTCGATTTCACCACCTGCACCTGGAATTCGCTAAAAATCACCGTGAACAACATCATCGGCAATCTGGTCTCCTGCACCTTGGCCGCTTATGCCTTCGCCCGTTTGAAAGCCCGCGGCAAAAACTTTTGCTTCGCCCTTGTCTTGGCGACCATGCTCTTGCCCACCGAGGCGCTCGTGGTGCCGCAGTATGTGCTATTCAATAGATTTGGCTGGCTGGACACTCACCTGCCCTTGATGGTGCCGCCCTGGTTCGGTTGGCCCTTCTTCATCTTCTTGCTGCGGCAATTCTTCCTCACGATACCGGAAGAATTGATCGATGCCGCCAAGATTGACGGCGCGGGCCATGCGCGCATCTTGCTGCAGATTTTCATCCCGCTGTCCAAACCGGCGCTGGCCACCTTGGCCATCTTCGCCTTCATCGGCAACTGGAACAACTTCTTTGGTCCGCTGCTCTACCTGCGCACGCCCGACGTGCAGACGCTGCCGGTATGCCTGGTACAGTATCAGGGCGCTTACGGCAATACGGACTGGCACTTGATGATGGCGGTAGCGACGATCGCGGTCATCCCGGTCTTGCTGATCTTCGTCTTCGGCCAGCGCTACTTCGTGGAAGGCATCGCGACCTCCGGCGTTAAGGGCTAAATCACCGCAGAGGCGCAGAAGCAAAACGAAGTATGAAATGCAAATCCGATATTATTATGGATCTTGTAGGGGCGACATACCATGTCGCCCGAAACCACAAGTCGCAGCGGCTGCGGGCGACCAGATTGGTCGCGTAGACACTGACCGTTAGTCGCGCAAACTGTAGGATTCAATTCACGTTGGGCGAGCCAAGGCTCGCCCCTACAAATCCACATATATTTTGAAATTGCATTTCTTAGTTGGAATGACTGAGAAAAAACCATCCACAGCTGTTATCGTCCAATGAAAACTTGCGTCCGCCTGGCATTTTCGATCCTCTGTATTACATTGCTCACCGGCATCGGCAAGCTGGATCCCTTCGTCGATGTCAGCGAAAGCGCCGGCATCAGCGCGAGCCACCGCGGCGAATGGCAACTTTTTGACGACGATTTCGCCACGGGTTATCTGGGCATCGGGCAGGCTTGGGGCGACTACGACAATGACGGCTGGCTCGATTTGTATGTCACCGGCAACAGAGACCCCAGTGTGCTCTACCAGAATAATGGCGCTGGCGCCTTTTCAGTCTCGGACCTGAGTCCGCAAGTCGCGCTGGCGGATGCGGAGACGGGCGGCGCTGTCTGGGTCGACTATGACAATGACGGCTGGCAGGACCTGTATGTCGTGAATCACGGAGCCAACGTTCTCTTTCACAATGAGGGCGGCACGGGTTTCAGCGATGTCACCGCGGCAGCTGGCGTGGGCGACGCCGGCAAGGGAACCACCGCCACCTGGGGCGACTTTGACGGCGACAGCTACCTCGATCTCTATGTCGTCAACTGGTCCTGTTTCCCCGAATGCGGCGACCCGAATATCAGCCGCGAGCACGATGCCGCGCGCGACACGCTCTATCACAACCAAGGCGACGGCAGCTTCGTCGATGTCAGCTACCTGCTGGAATATGATCTGCTGCTGGGGTCGGGCTTCAGCGCCAGTTTCAGCGACTACGACAATGATGGCGATGCCGATATCTATGTGGTCAACGACCAATTCAAAAACATGTTGGGCAATATCCTCTGGCGCAACGACGGTCCCGGCTGCGTTGCCCCCGATAGCACTGGGCTGAGCGTGGTAGAGGGGCAGGGCTTGAATTGGTGCTGGACCGAGGCCTCGGTCGAAGCCGGCGCGCGCACCTTCATCCACGGCATGGGCTTGGCAGTGGGCGACTACGACAACGACCTCGATCTCGATTTTTATTTTTCCGATATGGTCAATGGCATGGTGCTGCTGCAAAACCAGGGCGATGGCAGCTTCGACGATGTCGCGGATGAGGCTGGCGTCGCTGTGGGACCGAGCAGCGCGGTGGGCTGGGCGACGATATTTTTCGACTATGACAACGACAGTTGGCTCGATCTGTATTTGACCGCCACCGAGTTCGTCCAGTTCGATATCACATCCGGTCCCGAAGGCATGATGTTCGAGTACCGTGAATTCTTGTTCCGCAATCGGGGGGACGGCAGCTTCGCCGACGCTACGCCGCAGAAGTGGATTGATGATGCCGTACCCAGCATGGGCTTGGCTTATGCCGACTATGACAAGGACGGCTGGCTGGATTTTGTGCTGGGCAACTGGAATCAGGGTTATGTCTTGTACAAAAACACCGGCGACCTCAGTCATGATCGTAATTGGATCAATGTGCGCTTGCGGGGCGGCGGCGATATCAACCGCGATGCGATTGGCGCCCGTGTGTACCTGACCACAGACGGGGACCGAACGCTGATGCAGGAGGTCAAATCCGGCTCCAGCCTGGGCGCCGGCAACGATACCGCCCTGCATTTTGGCTTGGGCGAAGACAGTATCCGGGAACTGCGCGTGCGCTGGCCCAACGGCGAAGAAACCTTGCTCAGCGATGTCGCGGTCAATCAGTTCCTGGAAGTGAACTATGTCGGCTGACAGCGCGCCACCGCGCCTGTGCTTGTAGACTGTCCCCGCGCTCCCGTCATGACTTCAGATAGAGCTTGATCACCGGCACTTTGGTTTTTGGCTGCGCCACCGGTAATTGCAGTTGCGCGGTATTGTCATCGCCAATTGTGAACGCGATTTCGCTGCCATCGTGCAAGAACTCGACATAGGCAAGGCGATCGCCGATGTCGTCTAGGTAGAGATGTCGGAAGGGATAGGCGAAGACGTGGACATAGAGCAGGTCGCCGTTCTGCGTCAGCCGGCAATCCTGCGGCGCGGCGAAGTCGCTGGCGGTACAGCCGTAAATGGCTTCGCTGTGCTGCGCCATCCAGTCGCGGTAGACGCGCAAAGCCTCTTCCGCGCGTTGATCCAACTCGCCGGAGGCGGTTGGTCCCACATTCATCAGCAGGTTGCCGCCTGTCGCGACGGTATTGACCAACATGCGGATCAACTGACCGGGGCTTTTCCAGGTGGCTTCGTCGCGGTGATAGCCCCAGGATCCGCTGAACGTTTGACAGGTTTCCCATAGGACTGGTTCGCCATCCACGGTGACCCATTCACGCGGTTGGAATTGCTCCGGGTGTGGAAATCGGCTGACGACGGCAGGTCGAGCCGGTTGTTGATGATGATGCCCGGCTGTAAGGAACGCGACAAGGCTTCAAGACCTGGGCTGTCCCAGTCGTCGCGCCCCTTGCCATCTTCACCCGGGTAGGAAAAGTCGTACCAGATGACGTCGATTTTGCCGTAGTTGCTCAGCAGCTCGCGAACCTGATCCTTCATGTAGTCGCGGTACTTGCTCATATCGCGCCCACGGTTTAAGCCGGCGCGATCGGGATGATTGCGCTGCGCATGAATGCGGTCCACCGTGAAATCGGGATGGCGCCAGTCGATCAAGGAATAGTAGAAGCCGATTTTCAAGCCGCGGCTGCGGAAAGCCGCGACGACTTCCGCCAGCAGATCCTTGCCCCAGGGCGTATTGGTCGCTTTGTAATCGGTATGTTGAGAATCCCAAAGGCAGAACCCATCATGGTGCTTTGAGGTGATCACCATGTATTTCATGCCGGCCTCCCGCGCCAGGTCCGCCCATTTGCCGGGATCAAAGCGGACCGGGTTGAAGTACTTGAAGTAGGGCGCGTATTGTTCGTCACTTAGTTCCTCGCGTTGTTTGACCCATTCATGGCGCGCCGGCAGGGCGTACAAGCCCCAGTGGATGAACATGCCAAAACGGTCATTGACGAACCACTCGCTGTTGCCTTTGGTCGATTTTGGCTGATGCATCTGATACTCCTTTCCATTAGTCGATAAACCGAGAGAGCTTTGCAGCGAACAGAGCTGGCTAATCGAGGCAGGCGCAGTCTAGATCCAGTTCTCGCGCTAATCCTTGCAGATCCGCCCAGACGGCAGCCGGCAGGGGGATGCCATGCCGGACCCGCTCCCGATAGGACCGCGCTTCCGGCTCGCCGGGCAATAGCACCTCGTCGAAGCCTTCGGCGGGCTTCACCGCTTTCATCCGCCGCGTCAAGGCGCCGACGTGTCTTTGGAAATCTGTGTCCGCGTCGAAGGCCCGCGGATCCAGCGCCATCATCAAAGTCGGATTGCCAAAGTGAAACTCGTCAGATGTGATCGGACGGTGGCCCGCCAGCAGCGTCGGGATAATCTCCATCATCAGCGCCAAGCCCGAGCCCTTGTGCAAACCCATGGGCAGCAAGACGGCGCCATCGTCCAGAATAGCGGCGTCGGTCGTGGGCTGCCCCTGCTTGTCCAGCATCAGGCCGGTTGGCAGGGGCGCGCCTTTGGCGCGGGCCAGCACGATCTTGCCATGCGCCACGCCAGCTGTAGCGAAATCGAGCAATAAGCTACCGGAATCCTGGCAAGGCACAGCGAATGACATCGGGTTGGTGCCAAAGACGCGCTCGCGCCCGCCATAAGGCGTCACCCAGCCGCGGAACATGGTGCCGCTGGTGAAACAGATGCCGATCAAGCCCTCGGCGGCCATCATCTGCGTATATTCTCCCAGGCGTCCGATGTGCGTATTTTGCCCCAGCGTGACGGCGCTGATGCCATGCTGTCGCGCTAATTCGATGGCGAGCGCCGCCGTGAAGCGCGCGCCGATCTGCCCGAAGCCATATCCGCCGCTCACCATGGCTGTCGCGCCGAAGCTGCGCTTGACGCTTGGGCGCGCGCTCGGCTTGATCATGCCCTTGCCGATCATGCTGACATATTGCTTCACACGCAATACGCCGTGCGAATCGTGGCCGAAGAGGTTGGTCAATACCAGCGACTCGGCGACCTGGGAGGCGATATCCTCTGGCGCGCCGCAAGCCGCGAAAATATCGCGACAGAGGCGCTTCAGCGGCTCGGCTTGAATGGTATGGGTCAAGGGTTTGCCTTTGCCTGGGTACCGTTAATCAAGGGAAGTGTAGCGCCTGCGTTTGAGCGGCGCAAGGCGAGCGCTGCAATAGAATTCACCACAAAGGCACGAAGGACAGAAGTAATACCAAGCAAGTAAAGAAAATTCACCACAGAGGCGCAAGAAGTAAATCCAAGAAAATAATGCGAAAACATCTGGTCGCCCGACGTTGCTGCGTTTAGGTTTCGGGCGACATGGTATGCCGCCCCTACATCTAAATCTTTTGTCTTTGCCCACCAGCCGAGACCTAGGTTACAATCGCGCCGGAAGTCATCAGCATATTAGAGCCCCGGGCGACGTGATGAAACCTGCCAATCTGCTTTTTATCTTGTCCGATCAGCATCAAGGGTCCGCGATGGGCTGCGCCGGGCATCCCTTGGTACATAGCCCAAACCTCGACCGCCTCGCGGAAGCCGGCACGCGTTTCCGCAATGCTTATACGCCCTGCGCCATCTGTGTGCCGGCGCGCGCGGCTTTGGCGACGGGTCAATATGCGCACAGAATTGGCAATTGGGACAATGGCTTTCCCTACGCTGGGGGCGTCAAAAGTTGGATGCATCGACTGAAAGAATGCGGTTATCGAGTTGATTCCATCGGCAAGTTGCACTTCCGCAGCGCGGAGGACGACAATGGATTCTGTGAAGAAATCGAGCCGCTGCACGTGGTCGAGGGCATCGGCGATCCCGCCAGCGGCATCCGCGACGGCTCCTTGATTCGCAATTCACGCAGCGGCATCGCCGAAGCGGGAGCTGGACCCAGCACATATCAAGCCTACGACATACGCAATCGAGACAATGCCATCCGCTGGCTGCGCGAACACGCTGATGACGACCAGCCCTGGGTGCTGTTCCTGAGCTTTGTCACGCCGCATCCGCCGTTCTTGTCGCCGCCGGATACTTATGCGCGCTATCCGCAGGATCGGATCGAGCTGCCGCCGCAGTGGCGCGAGGCGGACTGGGTCAGGCATCCAGAATTTGAGTATATGCGCCGTTTCTTCGGCTACGAAGAACCCTTCGACGAAGCGACCATCCGCCGGCTCCACGCCGCCTATTATGGCATCTGCACCTTCCTTGACGCGCAGATTGGGCAGGTGCTGGAAGCAGTTGACGCATTGGACTTAAGCGAAAAAACGCGGCTTATCTATACCTCGGATCATGGCGAACAGCTTGGCGCGCGCGGCCTCTTCGGCAAGTTCACCATGTACGAAGAATCCTCCGCTATTCCTTTCATCATGTCCGGTCCCGATGTGCCGCGCGGCAAAGTAGTGGATACACCGATCTCGCTAATTGATTGCTACCCAACTGTCCTGAGCGCTGTCGGCTGCCCGCCAAGTGACGAGGATTCTACGCGCCCGGGCGAGTCGCTGTGGTCCATCGCGCATGAAGTCGATCGCGAGCGCAGGGTTTTTGCGGAATATCACGCCATCGGTTCGCGAAACGCTTATTATATGCTGCGCGACCGACGCTATAAGTATGTCTATCACGTGGCTGCGCCGCCGCAACTGTTTGACTTGCACGCCGATCCTTTAGAACTTCAGGATCTGGCGCTTGACGCGGATGAGCGCGCCCGCGACATGCTGAGGAGATACGAGCGTCAATTGCGCGCGATCCTGGATCCGGAAGCGGTTGATGCGCAGGCGAAAGCGGATCAGGAGCGACGCATTGAAGAATTGGGCGGACGCGACGCGGTGCTCGCGCGCGGGTCCTTCATCAATTCGCCGACGCCGGGCGAGAAACCACGCTTCCGTCGGCTGGAATCCCCCTCCGCTTGAGTCGACCGCGCGTCAATCCCGACCAGCGCTGTGGGCGGGCGTTCTCATACTGCCGCGAAAAAAACAGAAAACCAGCGCATTCGCTGGTTCTTCGCAAGCCTCGCCCCTGTGCGTGCCTGGAGAGATTCGAACTCCCGACCCCTGGTTCCGTAGACCAGTGCTCTATCCGCTGAGCTACAGGCACATTAACCATCAGCAGGATAGGCGTTTTGCGGCTCAAAGTCAAGTGTCAATCAATGCTGCCTTGCTGCCTTGATGCTGGATCAACCAGAGCGTCGAGCCTACTGGCGCGTTCACTCTAGGTGGAAATAGAAGCGATGAGAGAAATGGGATCTGTATTTGCCAACCCTGCCAGATATGATTGCCTTTGTACGTGCCTGGAGAGATTCGAACTCCCGACACCTGGTTCCGAAGACCAGTGCTCTATCCGCTGAGCTACAGGCACAGTAGCGAAGAGCAGGATAGGCGTCTTGTAGCTCAAATTCAAGTGCAAATCGCTGTTGGCAGGGCAATCTCATCAGAATCAATCTATGCCGATTGTCTCATAAATCTAGCGCAATGTAGGGGCGGCGCGCTGTGCCGCCCAATACTGTCAAACATATCCGCATTCTCATAAACTACTTGATGTTACTCGTGATACAATAGGCTGCGACGATCAAACCTGCTAGGACAGCATTTGATGCCTCAAATCCACGTCATTGGCGCCTTGGTATACGACCTGGTGTTTAATGTCCCCGATTGGATTGAACCCAATCGCGCTGTCCACGCGACCCAGGTGACCTTGTCCCCTGGCGGCAAGGCTTTGAACCAGGCGGCGGCGGCTCGGCTGCTTGGCGGCGACGTCGCGCTGATAGGTTGTGTAGGCGACGATCTGTTTGGCGCGCAGATGCTGCAAGAACTGCGGGCTATCGGCCTGAACGTCGATCATGTTTTGGTGCATGATTCGGCCAGGACCAGTTTGGCCAGCATCGTGGTCAAAGACATGGTCCCGGGCTTCATTGGCGCGCCAGACGCCAGCCGCAAGATCGACGAAGGCGATATCGACAAAGCCCTGCGGAATTTGCACGAGGACGATCTGCTGTTGATTGACTTTGAAGTGCCGCAGGCATTGGTCCATTACGCGCTGACATCGGCAAAGAGCGGGGGCCTCAGGACGGTCCTGAACCCGGCGCCCTTCTTTACCCGCGACGCCTTCGTATTTGAATATCTGCATTTGGTGGATGTCATCATACCCAACAAGTTGGAGGCGCAGTTGATCGCCGGGGACGACAGCGAGGACCCGGATGAATTGGCGCGGCGCTTGCTGAATATGGGTATCGGGCAAGTCGTGATGACCTTGGGGGAAGACGGCTGCGCGCTTTATGAGGGCGAGCGCAAGCTGGCGCAAGCCGCATTCCCGGTCGAGGTTGTGGATACAACCGGCGCGAGCGACGCCTTCGTCGGCGCTTACGCGCTTGCTCTAATTGAAGGCTGGGCTGAGCAAAGGGCATTGGAATTCGCGTCAGCGGCGGCTGGGCTCGCTTGCGGCAAACACGGTACCATGTCGTCCTTGCCGCGCTTGAGCGCAGTAAATGCGCTTTTGCAAGCGCGCGGCAAGTAAAAGCTTAGGATCCCTAGAGTTGCGTAACCGAGCATATCGTTGCGGGTTTTAGATTATGCAAAAGTTCTTCGCGCGGCGCAGCAAATACAAAACGCTTGCTGACAGGGCGCTGGTAGAATTGGCTGTCGACGACAAAGAGGCATTTGGCGAGCTATACGAGCGATATTTGACGAAGATCTACAACTATGTTTACTATCGTACCGGCAACAGGCAAGATGCCGAGGATTTGACCGCCAAGGTTTTCCAGCGCGCGATGTCTCATATCAGCGCTTATGTCGAACGGGGTCTGCCTTTTCAAGCCTGGCTCTACCGTATCGCTCACAATTTGGTGGCCAACTGGCATCGGGACCAGGGTAGACGCAAGATCATCGCGCTTGATGACTTTGTCGCGCATTCGCTGCAGTCCGAAGCGCCAGATCGCAGGACGGAAGAGCAGGAAGAGCAGAAGCAGCTCATGGAAGCGGTGCGCCGATTGCCGGACGATCGTCAGCAGTTGCTCGTGCTGAAATTCATCGAGCAGTTGTCCAATGTGGAAATTGGCGAGATTATGGATCGAACAGAGGGCGCGGTAAAATCGCTGTATCATCGGACGCTGTTGGCTTTGCGGGAAGATTTGCAGCGCGGGGAAGATATCAGCGCCGCCCGGCGACAGCGAAAATGACGCCCGCGCTCGGGCAGATCAACCATCTCGTTCCGCTCGCGCGCCAGGCAATTGTTAGATTAAAAGGATAAGGCGATCATGGATTCACATGCCGACGCGAAGGCGCAAGACTTCGCCGACAACATCACCGGCGCGTTGCAGCGGGGGCATTCGCTAGACCCGCTTGTTGACTTGTCAGACGGCGTCCAAGAAGAGTATGCGGATTTAGTTTCTGTCATTCAAGGTTTGCGCGATACCATGGTCCCGGTTGAGCCAAGCGCGGATTTCGCCGCTCACTTGAAAACGCAACTTCTGGAGAGCGAAGCGGGCTTGGCGGCGCGTTTACGCAAAAAGCCCGCGCGCCTTCATGTCGCCGCGATTCTTGCTGTCTTCGCCGGATTCAGCCTCTTGCTTTCGAGGCGGCTGTTTGGCGCCTCCAGCGCGCGGGACATCTCCGAAGAACCTGTGGCGACAGCGCTTTAGCCGGCCTTTGTATTGATACTGATCGATACTGATTGAAACCGAGTTTTACACGTAGTACGCGATGGTTTTTCGCCCCCAGCTTTATTGGCGCATCTTCAGGAAGCCGGACTATTTCGGCGACGATTGGCTTGTATTAGGACCGACCGCTAAATGGCGCAGACTCGACTTACGCTGCGACAACTGAATCGCACATTACTGGCGCGGCAAATGCTCTTGGCGCGTCAGGACGCGACTCCGCTTGCTGCTATCGAGCGTCTGATTGCCTTGCAGTCACAGATACCCAATCCGCCTTATATTGGCTTGTGGACGCGACTGCGTTCATTCGAGCGCGATCACCTGACCGAATTATTGGAAGCGCGCCAAATAGCGCGCGCGCCGTGGATACGCTCGACATTGCACCTGGTTTCGGCGGCGGATCATCAACGCTTTCAGTCGGTCATTCAACCGGCTCTGGTTCGCGGTCTGCGGTCTTTTTTCGGGGCGCGCGGCGCGAACCTGGATATCGAGCGCCTGCTCAAGATTGCCAAACCCTTCTTGGAGGCGCATCAGCCGGCCATAGGCGCGCTGCGAGATCATTTGCAGGAACATGAGCCGCAATTAAACAAAGAGGCGATGGCTTATGCAGTGCGCAGCTATCTGCCACTGGTGCAAATCCCGCCTAGCGGAACCTGGGGCGCGGGTACGCGCGCGACCTATACGACCGCGGATAGCTGGCTGGGACCAACGACTCCTTCCGATCCTTCCGATCTGCCGTGTCTCTTCCGCCGATACCTAGCAGCCTTCGGTCCCGCGAGTGTCATGGATTTCCAGACCTGGACCGGCATGACCCGTTTGAAGTCTCAGCTGGGACCGACGCTTGGCGATCTCATGGTTTATCAGAGCGAAAGCGGCAGGACCATCTACGACTTGCCCGAGGCGACAATTGCCGCGCCGGACGCGCTAGCGCCCGTCCGATTCATTCCGGAATACGATAACATGCTTATCGCGCACCGGGATCGCTCACGCATCCTCCCCGACGAGCATCGCAAAAAAGTCTTTTTGAGCGCCGGGCGTGTTATTGGCACGGTCTTGCTTGACGGTTTCGTCGGCGCGACCTGGCAGGTCAAAAAGGACAAGCATTCGCTTAGCCTCTTTGTCAAGCTCTTCGCAGCGCAGCCTAAAGATTGTTTGCAGGCGATAGAGGAGGAGGGCGACCGCCTGCTTCGCTTCTTTGACGACCAGGCGAGGGGCGCTGCCGTCGTGATTGATACCTACGATTAAGCGCCGTGGCGCGCTCTACTCGTTCAGGTATTTGCATGGTAGTCTTTGTCTTTAGGTTCAAAGGGTAGATACGGTTCGCTGATGCCATCGGCAGAAAAAATCACGGCTTTGCGCGGCATGCGCGATGTGTTCAGCGCTGAATACGCCCGGCGCAGGGACATTCAGGCGCAGCTTGAAGGGCATCTGCTGCGTCATGCCTATGCGCCGGTCGAATTGCCAATCCTGGAAAACACCGAACTCTATCTGCGCAAATCGGGCGAAGACATCGCCTCGCGCTTGTTCGAGTTCGATTTCAAGAGCCGGCGCATCGCCCTGCGCCCGGAGCTCACCGCGTCCATCTTGCGCGCCTATGTCGAGCATTTGCAGGATGAGCCGCTGCCCTTGCGGCTTCAGTATGCGGGCCCGGTCTTTCGCTACGAGAAGCCGCAGCAGAATCGCTTCCGGCAATTTACCGTGGCCGGCGCCGAGCTTTTGGGCGCGGCGGGACCATTGGCGGATGCCGAGATTCTTCACCTGGCTTGCAGCGGCTTGACGGCGCTGGGCATTCGCAATCAGCGTCTCGTTATCGGTCATAGCGAGATGCTGGAAGGTTTTTTGCGCTCGCTGGGCTTGCGCAGGCAACTGCTGAATTTTCTGCTGCGGAATATGGAGAACGTCCGCAAACGCGGCTTGGCCGCCGTCATCGCTTCTCTATGCGATCTTTATCCCGAGCTTGACGGTCTTGCGACTGACGCAGCGAGTCCTCAAGCCGCCGACAGCGCCAAGAGCCAGCACTTGGTTGGTGTATTGCGCGAGATGAGTGATGGCGAAGCGCATCAAGCGATCACGGACTTTCTGCGCAGCCTCAATATCCGCATAGACAGCAATCGCGACGAAGGTGAAGTAATCGACCGGCTCTTGCATAAGATCCGAGAAGACGAGCAAGCGCCAAAAGTTCGAACCGCGCTCGACTACATGCGCAAGCTGAGCGATCTGACCGGTCCGACAGGTGAAATCCTTGGGCGGGCGCGCGATTTGTTCGCGGAATACCATGTCAATCCCAGCGCCCTGGACAGTTTGGAGGCGACAATCGATCACCTCGGTCTCTTCGGCGAGCTGGACGCGGAGATACAGTTGGACTTGGGCTTGAACAGAGGATTGCATTATTACACCGGCTTGATGTTCGAGATCCATTGCGCGACCGCAAGCGGGGAAGATATTCAGCTTTGCGGCGGCGGGCGTTACGATAATCTGGTCAGCATTCTTGGCGGTAACGAGCCAAAGCCCGCGGCTGGTTTCGCCTACGGCATCGAACGGGTCGCCAGCGTTTTGAATACCGCAGATCGCCCGTCGCTGAGCAGCCCTGACGTGTACGTTATTCCGGTAGCCTCGGGCGAAGTCGCCTATTGCCTGCAATTGGCGAACAGCCTGCGCGCCAGGCGCTTGGTGGTGGAGGTGGGGCTGGACGAGCGCAATCTGCGCAGGAGCCTCAAACACGCTGACCGCAAGGGCGCCGCCGCAGTTGTCATCGCCGGCGAAAGAGAACGCGAGCGAGGTCAAGTCCTGGTAAGGGATATGCGCAGTCGCCAAGAAATGACCGTCGCTTTGCACGATGCGCCCGATGTAGTGACGAGGTTGTTCACTGGCGATGATTAACAGGATGGCGGCGGATAAACTGATACTGGCATTGCCGAGCAAGGGCAGGCTGGGCGACGATTCCGAGAGTTTTTTTGGTCGAGCGGGTTTGCGCATATACAAACCCAATCGCCGTCAATACACCGCGACGATACCCAACTTGCCACAGGCTGAAGTCGTCTATCAGCGTCCGCGCGATATCCTCGGCAAAGTAGGCGAGGGGCGCGTCGACATCGGTATCACGGGTTACGACATCGTTGCCGAATACGGCGGCGAAATTGAAGACGTGATTATTATCGACCAGCTCGGCTTTGGCAGATGTGAATTGCTTTTGGCAGTGCCCGACTCCTGGATTGACGTCACGTCGATTGCCGACTTGGCCGACTTGAGTTTGCGGCATCACGCGCGCGGCAAACAGTTGCGCATCGCCACAAAATATGGAAACTTGACCAAGGGCTTTATGTACCGTCAGGGCATTTCCCAGTTTTTGCTGGTTCATGCCGACGGCGCCATGGAAGCCGCGCCCCGTATGGGCTACGCGGATATGATCGCGGACTTGTCCGAAACGGGCACGACCTTGCGCGAGAACCATCTGCGGCCAATTGACGGCGGCGCGCTGCTCGCTTCGCAAGCGGTGCTTATTGGCAATCGACGCAGCCTGCGCGAGTCCTCAGCCAAGCTGGAGACCCTGCGGGAGATGATTGAACTGATCGAGGCGCATCGCCGCGCCAGCCGCTTTGTATCTCTGCGCGCGAACATCCGCGGCGAATCACTTGCCGATGTGCAAGGGCGAATCCTCGCCAACCCCGCCTTAAGCGGCAGCAAAGGACCCGGCGTGGTTGCGGTGGCCAGTCCGCCGGGCGTGACTGAAAAGTGGTTCGAGACAAACTTGCTGACGCCGGCGGACCTGATCCACAAAACCATGCGGCACTTGCGGGATCTGGGCGGGACCGACATCATCGTGATGCGACCGAATTATGTCTTTGACGAAAAGTCGGAAACTTATGAACGATTTGAATCCTTGCTGTCTAGCGACGATAGTGTCGGCTTGCGAGAATAAGCATGAGTAAAGTTGGCATCATTAATCCAGGCGCGATGGGCATATCAATCGCGGCTTCGGCGCGGGCGGCCGGGCACGACGTATTCTGGGCATCGGCCGGGCGCAGCGCAGCCAGCCGACAACGGGCTGCGGAACAGGGCTTGCTCGCTGTCGATTCGATTGCGGCGCTCTGCGCGGCTTGCGAGGTGATTCTCTGCGTCTGCCCGCCACATGCGGCGGAATCTGTGGCGGACGCGGTCATCGCGGCTGGATTTCATGGTCTGTATTGTGATGGCAACGCCATCGCGCCGCAGAAGGCTGTCGCGATAGGCGAGCGAATGAGCGCGGCGGGCAGCGACTTCGTCGACGGCAGCATCATCGGACCGCCGGCTTGGCAGGCGGGAACCACGCGCTTCTATCTCTCGGGCGCTGCCGCGGCGCAGGTGGCGGGTTTATTCACGGGAACTGTCACGGAAGCGCAGGTAATTGGCGAAGAGATTGGACGAGCCTCTGCGCTGAAGATGGTATTCGCGTCGGGGACAAAAGGCTTTACAGCCTTGCAAGCGGCGATACAGGCAGTCGCCGAAAACCTGGGCGTACGGGAAGATTTGTATCGCGAGTGGGAAAGGCGCGATGCGGATTCAGCAAGCCGGGCGCAAGACAATATGCGCGGCGTGACGGCTAAAGCTTGGCGCTTCACGGGGGAGATGAAAGAAATCGCGGATACCTTTGCGGGGGCGGGGCTGCCAGACGGTTTCTTCCTCGCCGCCCAGCACATCTACCAGCGCATGTCGCATTTCAAAGACGCGGATGAATTGCCGCCGCTCGACGAAGTCCTGGCTGCTTTGGCGGACCCTCGTTCTTAGTCGGCGCTTTTCAAGGCTGCAATCAAATCCGGCAAGCCCTCGAATACGCAATCTGGTTTCGTTTCACTCGCCGACAGGCTTGCTTCATCTTCGACCCCGGTCATGACCAGCGCGGTCTTGATGCCGAGCGCCTGCGCCCCGGCGATATCGGTGCCGATGCGGTCGCCGATCATCAGCGTCTCTGCGGGCTGCGCCTTCAGTTGACGGAGCGAAGCCTCGAACATGCCGGGCGACGGCTTGCCGATGACAATTGGCGGCTGCCCGGTGGCTGCCTCGAGTAGCGCCAGAATGCTGCCGGCGCCCGGGACCAAGCCCTCCGGCGAAGGAAATGACGAATCCGGATTTGTGCCGATGAAGACAGCCCCGCCGCGGATCAACAGCGTCGCCTGACGCAGTTTTTCGTAGGTCAGGTCAAAGTCAATGCCGCAGACGACCAGCTCGGCAGCGTCTTCGACCAGCGTGAAGCCGGTCTTCGTCAGGATCCGCTTCAATCCCGCGCCGCCAAGCACATATACGCGCGCCCCTGTCGGGTACTGCGTTTGCAAGTAGCTGGCGGTCGCTGTGCCGCTGGTGACAATATGCGCGGGCTGCAATCCAGGCACGCCAAGCTGCGCGAGCTTCTCCACATAGTCCATCCGGGTTTTGCTGCTGTTGTTTGTCGCGAGAACAAAACCGATGTTCTTGCCCGACAGGTAAGCGAAAAAGTCATGCAAGCCGGGCAAAGGCTGCATGCCGCGCCACAAGACGCCATCCATGTCGGAGATAATCGCTCGTATATCTTGGGACAATTGAGCTTCCTTCTCTGCTCTTGCTAGCCGGTCATTCTAGCATGCGCGCGGCAAGTTTAGATAGGCGCTCAAGAATCGGCATAGGGCAATCGCGCAAGAACCATTATGTTGTCGAATGTCACAAAATCTAGGGAAATGCAGGGGCGAGCCTCGGTGTCCTTTGTGGTGAAAAATTATGTGATTGCTCAGTCTAGTCCTCCGCCGCGCGGATGAGCAGCTCTTGCCCAACAGTGATCAAGTCGCCTGTGCCGGATAAATCATTCTGCGCGATGATTTCTCGCTGGCTCACGCGGTAGGCGATTGAGATGGCGCTGGTGGTATCGCCGGGCTGTACGATGTGCATGATGGAGCCATCAGGCTGTGCCGGCTGGGGCAATACTTTCGGCGCCAGTCTAACTTCAGCGGCTGTGGGCTCGGCCGGCTTCTCCACCGTGTCAGCTAGTGAGAAGGCGGGGATGCAGTCCGCTCCCGGCGGTCCGCCAAAGGTATCGACCGTTCCGAAGACGTGCCCGTCCAAAGAGTTGTCCAGCACGACATGATGCACCTTGCCTTCGTCCGTCGGTCCCTCGGAGATGACGATGTATTTCCTCGCTACCTTTAGCTCTTCGCGGTAATTCGGGTCTTGGGAGAAGATTTGGCGCAGCTCTTCCGGCAATCCAATGCGGACGGCGGCGCGGCCATCTTCCGAACAACCCACAATGCCCGCCTGCGCCGCTTCTACCTTCGCTTGCGTCAGTCCAAACAAGAATATGCCTTTGCTGTCGGGCCCCACCCCCAAAACCGTCGCGGCGGCCGGCTGCGTCCGCGAGCGGCAGACGGCGCCAATCGCGCCGAGGCGAATGTCGCATTCTTCCAATTTAGGAGTTGGGGGCGTCGGCAAATCACAGTGTGGATTGCATTTTACTTCAGGCGGGCTGGCGGGCTGGCTGGCGACGGCGAGCCTGGCGCGCGGCGGCGGCGGGATCAAGGGATCGACAATCGGGCTGTCGCAGTCCGGGTCGCGGTTGTCGTTCACCACGCCGCCTCTGCCAGCATAAATATGGGTGTCGACTGGGCTGTTGTTCTCGAAATGGATGCAGCCGCTCAACTCAATGACAGCGCCCCATGTCGCCAATACGCCCAGCCCGCCAGTATTGCCGATGAAGCTGGCGTCGGTGAAGCTGGAAAAGCCATTTTCATAGCCGTTGTAGGCTATCGCAACCGATCTGGTTGCCGGATTGGTCGCGCTAAGCTCCTCAAAGACAGCGTCTTGGAAGCGGATTTCGCCTAAGTTGTAAACCATGCCGTTGACGGTATTCGTCACTTTGATTTGCTCGGCGCGGAGATCGCCCCAATTGAAGAAGCGAACCCCCTCCAAGGCGATATTCTCTAGTCGCATACTGCTGGTGACGGCGGTGTAGAAGCTGTAGCCGCTGCGGCTCGCCCGCATGGTACGCGCATTGCCGATGACGCTGATGCTGACATCTTCCGAAATATAATAGGCGCCGCTCAGCTCGCAATCGGCGCTTAAGATATAAGTCGCGGAGACATCCAGGTTGCCGGCGGCGGGAAAGCCGCAAGCCATCAGAGGGGTTGCTATGACGGCTTGATCGCCATTGCCGATCTCGCCGCTGCAGGGTCCCGTGCTGCTGTCGGTCCAGGCGCCGCCATCGCGGACGTAGACGTCATAAGGCATGTTGCCCGAAAGGGTCAGACAGCCGGTCGCCGTCAAGCTGCCGCCGCTGGAGACTGAGATCGCGCCGGAGCCAAACAAGTTGTTGCGCGCGACAACATTGTTCAGCGTGAGGGTATGACCCGATTTGACCAAGGCGGTGCTGCCATTGGACCCAAGCGCAAAAGCTTCTGAAGAATTCCACTCAAGCAGCGAGTTGTTCAGGCTGCCGCTCACGACGTTTAGCATGAGCCCAGCGCTGTTTCTGAATGTCACTTGACTGGCGTTTAAGGTCCCGCCTTCAAAACCGACTAAGATGTTGGTGTCTTCGGCGCCATCTATTGTCACTTGATTCAGATTCAATATGGAATTGTCATGGATGCCAATAGCGGTGCTGACACTGGGAAGCGTAATGGCATGCCCATTGCCATTGATGGTGACCGTTACGACAGTTCCTGAATAATCGATGTTGAGTTTGTCTGTAAGGGCGCAGTCGCCGCTGAGGCTGTAGGTGACGCTTGTTTGGATCTCTCCCTCAAGCGGCATGCCACAGGCTGCGACGGGCGGGTTGGTCTGGGCGGAAACAGACGACAGCGCGCAGAAGGCGCAGAGCAGTAGAATCAATGGTTTCACCAGTAAATAGCTCCTGTGCAGCATGATGGATAATGCGGGGGGGGGGGGGGGGGGGGCATAGTTTTTATGAGATTGTTCTTCCTGCGACCAGACAAAGATGCAATAATAACCCGAGTTATTCGAACACAGATTTAATTATTGGTCAAGGCTGAAACCGCGGCGCAAGTAGAGAAAATGATAAGTATATGCTGAAGGGCGCGTGAGAAAATGTCCCTGCTGCCAAGATGCTCAGCGGCAAATCAAAGATGTCTGCGCGAGGCTGGCATTATCCAAAAACATACCGCATGCCCAGTTTATCGTTTTTCTACACCCTTGAAATCCACCACTCCCTGAGCAATGCGCGATTACTTGCCACGCAAGAGATCCAGTGTCTGCTGCTCAAGCGCCAGAAGTTCGTCGCTTTCCTGCTCGCGCAGGAGGGCGTCGAGGCGCGGATAACCGGCTTCGTATTCGCGGGCCCATTCTTTGGAAAAATCACCGCTGCGGATATCCTGCAAGGTGGCTTCCATGAGTCCTTCCAGCTTCAGTTCTTTGAAGCGGGGCAGGCGGCTGAAGATGCCGTATTGCCCGGTGAGCGAAGAAAGGCGCATCGCATGCAAGAGCCCCCCCTGCGCCACACGGGATAAATAGTCGGTGAATTCCCCGGACAATATCAAGTCGGTCATGACAGCCTCGGCCGGGTAGCCGTCTTCCAGCAATACGTGAGCGGCGGTGGTCATCACATTGTGGAAAGCCGGCAATATGGCTTGCTGCACAAATAGATCGAGCTGCGCCTCCAGCACCATGGAGATTTCGATGGCGCCCGCCTTCAGGCTGCCCATCGCCTTTGCCAAAGCCAGCAGCGATTCCCAAGTCGTGCCGGTCGCGTCTTGGCCGACGCCGATGAAACTAAAGAAACCGCTGCCATCGAGATAGCGCGTGCGGACGGCGGCGCCAATGGTGCGCGGGGCGATCATGCCGACATCAATGAATGGCGGCGGCTCCACGAAGCCAAAAGCGATATTGTAGCCGTTGGCGAATACCAGCAGATGCCCCCGTTGCAGCGCCGGCGATATCGACTCCAAATACACCTCGGGCAGAACTTCGTCGGGCAGCATCAGCAGCAGGATATGGCTGCGGGGAATAACTTGCTCGATATCTTGTGGTTCAAAGCCATCTTCGCGGGCATGGTCGCGGGTCTCGTCTTCACGCAGCCCGATCAACAATCGTATGCCCGAATCGCGCAGGTTTCTAGCGACAGGTCTGCCCAGGTTGCCGTAACCGATGATGCCGACGGTCTTGCTGCTCAAGACGCCTAGGTTGGCGTCGTTTTCATGATAGATGATGCTCATCAGGACCTTTCGTTTGTTTTATCTGCTGTTGGTCTGGGCAGGCTTTTCTTCCAGACTTCAAGGTCAAAGCCAGTTCGGAAGAAGCCATAGCGTTGATAAAGGCGCTGCGATGGAAAATTGCTCAGCTGTGTATTGACGCTGATGGTTGTGACGCCCCTCTGTTCGAAGTCAGCCAGCTGCCGCTGCAGCAGCGCCGAACCGATATGCCGCCTTTGCATGCCTGGGATGACAGCCAGCCGAGCTAAGTGGCCCACTTCGCGATGTCGCGTACTGACTTGGTAGCCAACGATTTCGCCTTCATATTCAGCGATAGTGGCGGCCACTGCGCTGCGCAGAGCCTGGCGCAGATCGATTTGCGACAGGCGATAGTTGCGGCGGAATGCCATGCGATCGACCCGGGCGATAGCCGGCAGATGCTCCATTTCAGCCGGCCGTATTGTGACCGATGTCTTGGACTGATGTGGCTCATATTTGCCTAGAAAATTGAAGGTGATGATATCGTCCCAATAGATAAAGCCGTAATCGCGCAGGTAAGCGGGCAGCCAATTGCTTACCATCAAGACCATCACATGTTTTATGCCGAGTTCGATGCACTTCGCCTCGGCGTATTGCCACAATTCTCTTATGATGGTTTCGGGCATGAAGCCATCGCGCAGCCCCATGAGGCGGATCCAGGAAGAGCCGGCGTTTTCCGGCGACAAGCCTATGTAGCCAAGCAGCTCCTCACCCGCCCAAGCCAGGAAAATCAGCGCGTCGTTGCGATCAAGCCAGCGGCTGAGTGTATACCAATCCAGGTGTTTGTGCGTCCACTGGCTGTACCAAGCCAGGTCCAGCAGCTCACTGCGATAGCGGCGACTGTAGGGTCTAATGTGAAGCCGCGTGCCAAGCATCAGCGCCGGTTTTTCATCCGCTTGACATAACTGCGCGCTTCCAGGGCGAAGATCGTGCATACCCTGCCGTCAGCCAAGCGGGTGGCGAGGCGTTCATCGGTCTCTTCAACCGTTTCCGAGGAGGTGAAGACCGTCGGCATACGCGCCAGATAACGGTAATCAATGATCTGGAAAAGCTTCTCTTTCGCCCAGGGCGTCGCGCTGGCCATTCGCAGATCATCGAGCAGCAGGAAAGGCACATTGACGATCTCGTGGAAGCGCTTGTCGAAACGCGCCTCCGAGCGCGGATCAAAACTCAGGCGCAGAAAGTCCAGCAGATCGGGCACTGTCGTGAACATGACGTCATAGCCGCGCTCGTACAAATCATAGGCGATGGCGGCCGCCAGGTGCGTCTTGCCCGATCCATACTCGCCCATGATATACAACCAGCCCTCGGGATTGGCCGACCACTCCACCGCTACTTTCAGCGCGCGTTTTAAGTTGCGGACATCTTCGGCGAAGGCGCTGTCTGTGGAGAACGTTTCGAAGCGCATATCCCGGTATAGGCGCATGTCGAAAATGTCATTGTCGCGCGCCGCGCTGCGCGACACTCTACGGTAATCCGGCGCTTGAATCTTGATGCGCGTGACGCGCGACTGCTCCATCAAGCGGCTGCCAAGTCGCGGATCCAAATCGGCGACGGGTCTGTTGGTGGTAATAACCGTGGGCAGGGCTTCGACGTGCCGGTGATTCAAGAGTTGAAATAATTTCTCTTTTGCCCAGTCGCTGGGTTTTTCCACACCCAGGTCGTCCAATACCAGGAAAGGCGCGCCGCGTATTCGCTCAAAATAGCTGTCGAAGGAACTCTGAACGCTTGGATCAAAGGTCGAGCGAAGCAGGTCGAGCAAGTCGGGACTGGTAATGAACAAGACGCGCTCGCCGTATTTTTCCAGACGCCAATTGGCAATCGCCACTGCCAAATGCGTCTTGCCACAGCCAAATCGCCCCTCGTACACCAGCCAGCCACTGGGATTGTCCGCGAAGCGTTGCGCCGCATTTTTGGCGCTGATGAGTGAGCTGAGGTCGTTTTGCGTGTAGCTGCCGCCGCCGAAATCGGTCTGAAAATTCTCGAAACTTTTCTCTTTGTAGGCTTCCAGATTGCCAAAGCGCCGCAGCCGCGCGTGCATCTCTTGGTCGTCTTGGACTGGATTGTTGGGGCAGCGCTGGAACTTGCCGAAGCGCGGGTCTTCTGGCTCAACGTCGAAGGCGTACACGCCTTTCCCGCCACATAGCGGGCAGGGTTCGTCTTTATTTTGCGGATCGCGACAGATGACCCGCAGGGGAAGTTCGAGCCCGCTTTCCGGCTCAACTTTTGATGAAGTCTTTCCATTCCCCAGCGGTGTACTGTTTGCGCCGCTCAAGATCTCGTCCAGCTTTTTCACCTTTGCGTCCTTCGCGTCGCCAGCTATCAAGCACTTTGCGAATATATCTCCAGTTGCGGATGTTGCGCTCTACCGCGTAACGCAGCGCCTCTTCAATCCAGTCATGGGGGAATTCCGCTTCCGCTTCGCGCAGAGCCTCAACGATCATGGGCGTCAGCGGACCGATGTTTTCTTCATAAAGCCCGTAAAGCGTCGGCCGCGGCGGCAGGATTTCTATCTCGTCATCGCCGGCCGGCAGCCATTCACCGGCGGCAAGCTGTCGCTGGGTGGTCTGCCCCTCCACGTCGTTGAGTAAAAAAACGCGCTTTTGCTTAGCCCGGCGGTCGATTACCGCCTCCAAGAGCGTGCCGCGGCGAACTGCGCTTTGCAGCGCTTCATCCAGCGCTTCATCCAGCGTTTCGGGCGCCCGGCGCGCATCGCCCCCGGGTTGAAGGCTGCGCATCAGTCGCTCGTTCTTGAGCAACTCGTCATAGCGCAGGTAGCGGTAACTGCCTTCCTTCTGCTGTAGCGCGGACAGACAAAAGAGCGTCAGCTTTAATTCCGCCAGGTCGTCAATCTCCAGCAAGAGGGACTCGATTAGCTGGGCTGGCAGGGCGACTGGCTCGTCTCTGTCGATGAATCCAGCGAAGGGTTGGGTCATCACTTATTCCAGATTGCTTAGATCAACCCGCTTCATGTTGACATCCATGAATTTGGTGATTGATTTCTCGAAATAGAGTTGAATGGCGCCGGTGGGACCATGACGATGCTTGGAAAGCATCACGTCAGCCTGATTGGGAAATTCGGTTGTATCCGGGTTGTAGACCTCGTCTCGATACAAGAACAATACCGCATCGGCGTCTTGCTCGATGCTCCCGCTCTCGCGCAGATCGGATAGCTGCGGTCGCTTGTCTTGGCGCTGCTCGACCGCGCGCGAAAGCTGCGCTGTCGAAATGATCGTGACGTTGAGCTCGCGCGCCAGTTCTTTGAGCGAGCGGCTGATATAACTGATCTCTTGCACGCGATTGTTTTCATAGACTTTGCCGGCCGACATGAGCTGCATATAGTCCACCATCACGATATCAAGCCCGTATTCGTGCTGCAGCCGCCGGCATTTGGTGCGCATTTCTATCGGCGTGATTGAAGGCGTGTCGTCGATGAAAAAGGGCAGGTTGGATATGCGGCTGATGGCTTCGGTGAAGCGCGTATGCTCGCGCGCCGAGATATTGGCCGAGCGCAATTGGTGAATGCGAATGCCGGTTTCCATCGAGATCAGGCGCTGTATCATCTGCTCGACGCCCATCTCCATGGTGAACATCGCGACGCGGGCGCCACGCCGCGCCACGTTTAAGGCGACGGTCAAGATCCAGCTTGTCTTGCCCATACCAGGTCGCCCGGCGAAGACGATCAGGTCCGACTTTTGAAAACCGCCCAACAAGCCATCCAGCGCTTTGAAGCCGGTCGGCAGCCCGACCGCGCCCTCACCGGCCGCCAGCAGCCGCTCCATCTCGTCGTAGTATTCGCTGAGCGCGTCTGAAAGCGGCACGAATTCGCGCTTGATCTGGCTGTTGCTGACGGCGAAGAGCGCCAATTCGGCATCGCTAATCACTTTGTCGATGGGCAGTTCTTCGTCAACTGCCAGGCGGCGGATCTCGTCGGAAGCCAGCAGCATTTTGCGCCGAATCGAGGTGCGCTCTACCAGCTTGCCGTAGACTTCGGCATGTATCGACGAGGGCGTATTATTCACCAAGTTGGTCAAATAGGCTTGACCGCCGATTTCATCCAGGACGCTCATGTCCTGCAGTTCACGAGCCAGGGTCACATAGTCGATGGCGTCGCCGCGTTCTTGCAAGCGGTTGAGCGCTGTCCAAATATATTCGTGCCGCTTGAGGAAAAAATCGCCGCCTTCCAGGAACGAGGCGATGTTAAGGAAGGTTTTGGGCTGTAATAGAATTGCGCCGAGCAAAGCTTGCTCGGCTTCCAGGCTGGCTGGAATCTGCAAATGCGTTTGCGTCAATTGATTTGTCATGTCTTCGATTCCGCGGGAAAAACGCGCTTATGGCAGCGCAAGCGCTTCATGCCTGCAACTGGCGCCAGCAGCGATTTTTCAGGCGACAGCCGCCCAATCCCTGTCTATTCATCCCCGTCGAAATCATCGAGATTGAGCGTATCTACGAAATCGGCAAAGGCGCTCAGCTTGGTCTCGTCGACCTGTTCCAATGGATCCGCGAATTCATCGTCCAGCCCGAGTATCTCTGGCTCGACATTGCGGTCGGGGCGAATGCCGGCCTTGTCCATTACTTGTTTGCCAACGTAGATAGGCGCATTGAGACGGACAGCTAAGGCGATAGCGTCGCTTGGGCGCGAATCGATGTCTATCGATTCGCCATTCACTTCGATGTTGATCTGGGCATAAAAGACGTCTTTGCTCAAGTTGTTGATGAAAATGTGACGAACGGAGCCGCCCATTTCGGTGATTGTCGCTTTGAGCAAATCGTGCGTTAAAGGGCGCTCGCGCAGCATACCCTGCAGTTCCAGGGTGATGGCTTCGGATTCAAAGGCGCCTATCCAGATCGGCAGGTATCGCTCTTCTTGCGCGTCCCGCAATACAACCAGGCGATGCTGCGACATCAGGCTCACTTGGACACGATCTACGATCATTTCAATCATGGAATTCGATCACTTTATCTCAGAATGGACCTGCTCAGATTATACACCCTTATCGCGCCACTTCAAAACAGTTTGCTTAAATCGCTGGGTATTCGCTCCAGCAAATCAACGTTGATTGCTCTGGATCGCCGCTGTCAAATCTACAATTTGCAGCGGATATTGACTACACTTCTAGCAGCCGACGGCATGGGGTTCTCTTGCGCATTCATCTATTCTTCCTCTTTATCTTGCTGACAGCGTCTTGCCAGCCCATCGTTGCAGGACTGCGTTCGGACGCCAGTCCCAGCGTCGGTTTTACATACCTCGACTTGGTTTACAGCGATCAGTTTGACGGCAGCGGCAACTGGCGGACCTATGACGGCGGCGACAAGCTAAAGATGGCGGTGGCAGGCGGCAGCTACAGGATCTGGCTCGCGAGCCGCCAATATGTCTGGACGCAGCTTCCCGATGAATATGATGATGTGGTTATAGAAGCGGAAGTCCGGCAATTGTCCGGCTTTGAGCATAACGCCTATGGAATCGCCTGTCGGCTTGATCCAGCAAACAGCGGGCGCGGCTATTATTTCTTGATAGGCGGCGACGGCGCTTACAGCATTCGCTGGAGCAATGGCCGCTCCCTGGATGCCATCGTCAGCGCCAAGCCCTCGAGCAAGATCAGGCGCGGCTCGTACACAAACCGACTCAAGGCGATTTGCCTGGGGGACTATCTAGCGCTGTGGATCAACGGTCAATTCGTCGCCGAAGCGCGCGACAGCCGCGCCAAGTCCGGCGCGGCGGGTTTGGCGGCGGTTATGAACTACAGGGACCAGACCGTGGAAGTGGCTTTTGACGAGCTCAAAATCTGGCTGTCCGCGCTGGATGGCTCCGGCGCGTAATTCGATGACGGTCCTGTACGGGAGGTCGCAACGGACGTGCCTCATCTCGCGTATAACTGTACAGTATAAACTCTCGGTTGCAGGTCGGTGATATGGGACTGGAAGACAGCATTGCGGAAGCCATTGTGATGGCGATGGATGAGCTGGCTGGGAACCCGCAAAAGGCTGTCGCTTCGGCCATGGAATGCGAGTCGGCGGCGCAGTGGATCAAGCAAGAGACCACCAAACTCGCGTTGGTTGGCGGGGCGGAGATGGTCATACCGGGCTTGCATGCCTTCACGATTCCGACCGGCATCAGCTACTTGCTGCACAAGATGGGCTACATCAGTTGGGGCGTCGGCGCATTGAAGGGCGCCGTTGTGGTCGAAACGGAAGCCTATTCGGATTTGCGCAATATCTTGGCGCTCTGGGCGAACGACACGCATTTTGACGCCAGCATTATCGAACATCTGGCGATTTCCTTAGCTTGTTTCCGCTGGGCGACGTCTGCGGATGGACAAGACGCTATGCCCAAGCTGCTGGAGTCCTCCACAGACCAGACGACCTTGCGCACCTACCATATCTTGCAGCGGCTGGTGGAAAAATATGTGGCTGGCGACGAACGAAGCCTGTTGATGATGGAGGCAATCGGCGGCAAGACCTTCGCGCAAGAATTGCTTCAGAGCGGCGAAGCCAACCTGCGGCGACTTGACAGCGAAGTGATGTTAACCCGTCCGCTGGGGCGAAAAGTCAGTTGGCGTTTGGCGAGCAAGCTGGCTTCGCGCTTGGGCGCCCGCGTGCCGGCCAGGATGATCGTCGGCTTCGTTCCGCTGGCGGGCGCGGTCGTGAACGCCTTCCTCAACGTCCAAACCATGCGCAGCATGGCGGATGCCGCGGAAAAATATTACGACCGGCAACTGCGCCTCGAACATCTGAAAGAGGCGCTGCGTTAGACGCGGCTGTTCAACACGATTCAGATGCCCGTAGGGCTGCCAGGATCTCTGCCAGAAGTCCCTTGAACGATTCCAAAATCTCCGCGCTGCTCAAAACAGCTAGCGGGACGGACGGTCTGCGCTCGGACTTGGTCGCGGGCAGCCTATACTCGGCCGGCAGGTTTTGATTGAGCTGCTTCAACAGAGCGCGGCGAGCGGTTTTCCGCTGGTAGGGCGCGCAGGCTGCCAAGTGGTCAAAATACACTTGCGCGGCCGGCCTCTTGGGGTAAGCCCAAATTGACAGCACCGTCAGCGGCCCGTCTTTGAGATTGAGTCGTACATGACAGCCTGGATTCACGCGTCCGCCAAATGCCACCTCATCCGCCATGCGAGCCGACCAATGAAACAAGTCTCGCGCCACCAATGCGGCGACTTCGCCCTGTGGCAACTGACCGATGTAGGGGAAAAAATTGACGTGATTGGCTTCGTTGGCTTTGGCGTCATTTGGGTAGACGGCTGCGGATTCAGTCGACGACAAGGCGCTCTTCAGGGATTCTGCCAGCTCCTTTGATCCACCCGCGAAATCTTCTCGGAAGTCGCAATACTGGATGTTGATCAGATGCAAAGGCAGGCGCAGGTCATCCAGCAGGGCGGTGAATAGCGGCTTTTGCAATTGAAAGGCGTAAAGGCATTCTCGCTCGACCCAGACCGATCCCAGCGAGGCTTTGGAAAGCACCGTCACCACAGCGTCGCAGCGTTCGATGCCGGCTTGAATCTCGCAGAGCCAATCCGCCCCGCCGCGAATGTTCTCGAAATCGACCCAAACGTCGAACCCGGCGCGCTTCAAGCCGTCGACGATGCGCAGGGTCTCGTCGTTGTTTTGATTGCTGTGGCTGATGAAAACTTTGGGCATTGGCAATTCTTGCAATTGACTTAATTGGTCTTGTCCCTGGCGCCGTAACGTTTGATGACATCGCGGGCGACGACCATGCGATGCACTTCGGAAGCGCCATCATAGATGCGGAAAGCCCGCGCTTTTTCGTACCAGGTGGAAAGCGGCAAATCCCGCGAGATGCCGCGTCCGCCACAGATCTGTATACAGCGATCCAATACGCGGTTGACGGCTTCCGCAACTTGCACTTTGGCGATTGAGGTTTCGATCCGCGCTTCCTCGCCCTGCGCCAAAAGCCAAGCCGCTTCATGGATGAGCAGGCGCCCCATCTTGAGTTCCATCTCGGAATCAGCCAGCATCCACTGCAGGGATTGATGCGAGCTCAGCGCGCCGCCAAAAGCCTCCCGGCTTGTGGCGTATTCTGTCGCGATTTCCAGCGCGCGCTGCGCGATGCCGGTCCAGCGCATGCAGTGCGTCAGGCGCGCCGGGGCCAAGCGCGATTGCGCCAGCATGAATCCTTTGCCTTCTTCGCCTAGAATCGCCGCCTGTGGCAGGCGCAGGTTTTCGTAGCGGATCTCGACGTGACCGCCGAAGTCTTTGGCGCCCATCACCGGCACATCGCGCAGGATATGGATGCCCTTGCTTTCGCGCGGGGCGAGAAACAGCGTGCAGCCTTGATAAGGATGCACGTCGGGGTTCGTCACTGCCATGATGATGAAAAAATCGGCGATTTCGCCGTTGGTGCTCAGCCACTTATGTCCGTTTATGATCCAATCATCGCTGTGCCTTTTGGCGCTGCTCAAGATCATGCGCGGGTCGCTGCCCGCGCCGGGCGCGGGCTCGGTCATGGAGAAGCTGGAAAAGGTCTCGCCCCGCGCCAGCGGCGCCAGGTAGCGTTCTGTTTGCGCTTCGTTCGCCCATTCGCGCAGCAGGTGCATATTGCCTTCGTCGGGCGAGGCGCAATGAATCGCGAGCGGTCCCAACAGGCTGCGGCCCGCTGCTTCGAAAACCGGCGCGATCTCTTGAATGTTGAGGTTCATGCCGCCCCAGGCTTTGGGCATGGTTGGCGCCCACAGCCGCGCCGCCTTTGCCCGGGCGCGCAGATCTTGCAAGATGTCGCTGTTCAGGTCCTTGCCCGTCCGCAGCAACTCGCTTTCAACCGGGATGACCTCATCGTCAAGGAATTGCCGCACCCGATGCGCAATGCTCTGCGCATGTCGGGGGATGGTGAAATCCATGCCCTTACCCTCGCCGATACTGCCGGATATGTTGACAGGCGAGTATACCATAAGAGCGGAAGCGTTTTGGCGAAAATCCGTTCGCGCGCTGCAACGGACCAGATCGCCCCCATAGCTGCCTGATAATGGGTATACTCGCGTAAAGCGCTGGGAAGGAGACTGTCATGCGCAAATTCATCATTGATACGGACACCGCCTCCGACGACGCGGTCGCGCTGGTGATGGCGCTGCAAGCTCCCGATATTGATGTGCGCGCCATCACCGTTGTGGCGGGCAACGTGCCCTTAAATCAGGCTGTGCAGAACGCGCTGTATACGGTGGAATTGTGCGCACCCTATACGCCCATGCCACCCGTGCATGTCGGCTGCGCCAAGCCCATCTTACGTGAACTGGAGACGGCGCAAGACGCGCATGGCGCCGATGGCATGGGCGACATCGGCTTGCCGCTCGCGGGCAGGGCGCCGGCCCAGGGTCATGCGGTTGATGTTTTGCGCCAAGTCATCCGAGAAAACGCCGGCGACATCACCTTGGTCACGCTGGGACCCTTGACCAATGTCGCGCTGGCTTTGCTGCGCGAGCCAGAATTAGCCGAGCTGGTAGCGCATTGCTACATCATGGGTGGCATTGGCGCGGGACATGGCAACGTAACGCCAACAGCCGAGTTCAATATATGGGTGGATCCCGAAGCGGCAAAAATCGTCTTTGAATCGGGCATGAAGATGACCATGGTCGGCTGGGACATTTCCTGGAAATACGCCACCTTCGACCCAGCGCAGGCGGCTGAAATCCGCGCGATTGGCAGTCCATTAGCCGAATTCGTCGTCGATATCCAGGCAACATTGACGCAGTATGCCATTGATTCCACGCAGCTGGCGGGTTTTGACCTGCCCGACCCCGTTACGATGGCGGTGGCCATCGACCCCGGCATCGCAACCTGCCAAGACTTTCGCGTCGATGTGACGACTGGAGATGGTTTGCAGCGCGGCATCACGGTTGTAGATGTATTGGGCGTCACGGGACGAGACCCGCAAATGACGGTGGCGACAAGCGTCGATCGCGCCGCGTTTGTCGCGCTGCTCAAAGATTCGGTGGCGCGGCCCGTCTAATTGACGGGGAAACTCGTACCGTCTATTCCAAGTCTACAAGTGAGGCAGGGGGACGCTCTTGCCGGTGCTGCAAAGCGGCTGCCTGCCCGCCAGCGCGATGACCTCCCATTGCAAAGCGCCGCCAACGCCCAGTTGACCGGCGCTGAAGCTGATCGACGTTTGCCCAGCGCCGGTGTGGAAGCTGCCAAGCAGCGAGCCGCTGCCATGGTCGTATACCTTGACTTGATAGCCCGTGGCGGCGGCGATGCCATCCCAATAATAGTGGCTCATTTCGCCCGGCGCGGCCTCCAAGGGCGATGTCAGCCGCAGGTCCTGGCAATCCACCACCGCGGATTCTGTCGCGGTCGCAAGCGGCGTCGAGGGCGTTTCGGAACTTGCTGCGTCCGTTCCGCCGAATCCGCTGCCTGGGTTGGGGATGAGCAGTTTTGTGCCGACATATAGGGGCGATGAAGCAAGGCTGTCGTTGGCTGCTACGATATCCGCCACGCGGACATCATAGCGGCGCGCCAAGGCAAAAAGCGAATCGCCGCGCGCCACGACATGAATGCGATCGCCCGCGGACACCTTGCCATCCTGTTCCGCCCAGCCATTGGCGCGCGCCAGTTGATTTAAGGCTTCCAGCAGCCTGTGACCGCGGGCCAATTCAGCCTCGGAAACGGCTGTGGGTCCGCTCCAATCCAGCACGACGGTTTTACCATTGCCGATATCGGTCAGGATGCCGACGACAGAGTTGCCCGCCAAGACCGTATTGCCAAAGGCGGTGGTAACGGCGCCCAGGTGTACGGTCAGGCTCAGGGCGTTGCGGTGAACCTGTTGGAAACTGACCAGTGATTGAACATGGATGTCGACGCCGTTCACGGTTAAATTCGCTGGGGCATCGGCGGCTGTTTGAATCGCGAGCAGCGGCTCCGCGGCTTCACAATCCGGGCTTCCGCTGGCGGATGAAAATGTAAATTCTTGCATGGCGAAGGGCTTGGCGACATCGACAACCGGCAGCGATTCCATCGCTTGCAGGGGCGACAGATGATCGCGTTCTACCCAAGAAACCGTACCATCGTTGACGACGCGCAGCCAATCGCCCCCGCGCGTCCTGGCGTCTACCAGCGCGATTTCGTCCTGCTGCAACTGTCCCAGTTCTTCGGCTATCTTGGCGGCTTGAGAGAAGCGCGTCGTAGACCGCAGCGCGGCTGCGCTAAGCGGTTCGCGCATCTCGTCTATTTGAGCGAGCTCAAGCTCATGGTCGAGTCTGGCGTCGCCGGCCAGCAGCATAATCACGCCGGCGTCCGGGCGCGTCTGGGGCAGGTTCGCTTGCAGGTTCATGATAGCCAAGCCCCAATGCCTCTGTTCCGCATCAATTGCGGAGGTACGAATCTGTTTCAAATTGGAGAGGGGGGCGCGATTAGCGGGCGCAGTGAAACCTACAGCTTCTGAGTCATCCGCGAAGCTGGCTTCGACTTGGGCATGACCGTAGCACAAACTGTTGCGCTCGAGCTCGGCGCAATTCTCGCTCAAATCCAGCAGCGCCTGAGCCACGATTGCCTCGCAAACGGCTTCCTGCGCCCTTGCGACGAAAATGGCGAAAGTAAACAGCAGCGTTAAAGCCAGCGCGAATCGTTTGTGGAACAAGGCTAATCCACTTTCGGTCCCAATAGACCAGAGGGCTAAGTCAAGGTCGCGGGCTTTTCTTCTTCCGCGCTTGCCCGCCGCCTTTCTTCCGCGCTTTGGACCATTGATCGCGCAGAGCAACCGTGCGGTTGAAGACGAGCTTGTCAGCAGTGGAATCGGGGTCGACCACAAAATATGCCAGTCGTTCAAACTGGAAGCGATCGCCGCTTTTCGCCTGGCGGAGACTGGGTTCAACAAAGATAGGGTCGACGAGGCGCAAGGAATCCGGATTGATGAACTCGGTGAAATCCTTCTGGCTGTCGCCTTCAGGGTTCTCGACAGTGAAAAGACTGTCATAGAGCCGCGCTTCCGC
This sequence comes from Phototrophicaceae bacterium, assembly GCA_965232245.1. Taxonomy (GTDB): domain Bacteria; phylum Chloroflexota; class Anaerolineae; order Aggregatilineales; family Phototrophicaceae; genus UBA6055. The sequence goes on from CBDDPG010000002.1 coordinate 1,424,207, forward strand.
CTGTAGCGCGTGCTGCGCCGATACCCAGTGCAAGGTCGCTTTGACGCGCCTGCCGTCGGGCGCTGCGCCGCCGCGCGTGGCTGGGTCGTAAGTACAGCGCAGTTCCACGATTTCCCCGTCGGCGTCTTTGATGACATCGGTACAGGTGATGAAATAGGCATAGCGCAGCCGCACTTCTCTTCCCGGCGCCAAACGGAAAAACTTGCGCGGCGGGTCTTGCATAAAATCGTCGCGCTCAATGTAGAGCGTTTTGGAAAAGGGAACGCGCCGCGTGCCAGCCGCTTCATCTTCCGGATTGTTGATCGCTTCCAGTTCTTCGACCAGGTCGTCGGGGTAATTCTCGATCACCACTTTGAGCGGGTTAAGCACAGCCATGACGCGATCCGCGCTTTTGTTCAGGGCTTGGCGGATGTGATACTCCAGTTTGTGAAAGGCGACCACGCCCTTGACTTTGCCGACGCCGATGTCTTCACAGAATTGCCGGATCGCTTCAGGCGAGTATCCGCGGCGGCGCAGCCCGGCGATGGTCGGCATTCGCGGATCGTCCCATCCGCTGACATGCTTCTCTCGCACCAGTCGAATCAGCTTGCGCTTGCTAAGCACCGTATGGCTTAGCTCCAGCCGGGCGAATTCGATCTGCTGCGGATGAAAGATCTCGATATTGTCCAGATACCAGTCATAGAGCGGACGGTGGTCTTCATATTCCAGCGTACAAATGGAATGCGTGATGCCTTCAATCGAGTCCGATTGTCCATGGGCGAAATCGTACATCGGGTAGATTTTCCACCTGTCGCCGGTGCGGGGGTGGGCGGCATCCAGGATGCGATACATGACCGGATCGCGCAGGTTGATATTGCCAGATGTCATGTCGATCTTGGCGCGCAAGACGGCTTCGCCTTCTTTGAAAGCGCCGGCGCGCATTTTCTCGAAGAGCGCCAGGTTTTCTTCAACTGGCCGATTGCGGTAGGGGCTTTCCACCCCCGGTTTTGTCAGCGTGCCGCGGTACTGGCGGATCTCGTCCTGGCTAAGCTCGTCGACATAGGCTTTGCCAATCTGAATCAGCTCAAGCGCCATCTCGTATAGCTGGTCGAAGTAATCGGAGGCGTAGTAGAGGCGATCGCCCCAGTCGTAGCCGAGCCAGCGCGCATCTTCGACGATGGCGTCGATGTATTCCTGCTCTTCTTTGGCGGGGTTGGTATCGTCAAAGCGCAGGTTGCACAATCCGCCGAATTGCTCCGCGATGCCAAAGTTCAAACAGATGGACTTGGCATGGCCGATGTGCAAGTAACCGTTGGGTTCGGGCGGGAAGCGGGTATGGACTTTGCCCTCGAAACGCCCGCTTTCGGCCTGTGCGGCGATGATATCGGTGATGAAATTCTTCTTGGTCTCGTTTGCCGACATGGTCTCTGCTTCTACTTTCCCGGGATTGAAACACTAGCTGGCATTCTATCATATTCATCCGCGGCTATTCGTTCAAGTGGGTTGTTGCGGCAGGGCAATCGATTCATGTAGTTTCAGCATCGCTGGTCGTGTAGACACAGACCGTCAAACGCCCATATATGATCGTCATTTTATTCGTGATTTTGCTGTCAGAGCGGGCAGTTTATGAAGCAATTCGATGCTGTCTTTGTCGATTATGCCAACATATTGAAACGCGCCCGGGAATGTTCAGCGTTTCCATGTTATGCGGCTGCCCCATATAATAAACCCATGATGAGACTGCTGCGTCTGCCGCTCGCTTTGTTTGTCCTGTCCGCCTCTCTGCTGCTGGCAGGGGCGCATGGCTATGTGCTGCGGGCGATACCCGCCGACCGCAGCGCGCTTGAACGTCCGCCAACCCGGCTGCAATACTGGTTCAGCGAAGCGCTTGAACCGCGTTTTAGCGCGATCAACTTGCGTGATCAGACGGGCGAGATCATCGCCAGCGGCGGCGTCGATCGAGACAGTCTTTCTTTGCTGTCGCTGCGCGTGCCGAGCGGCTTGCCCGACGGCGCCTATATCGTGGAATTACGCCCCGCATTCGCCAGCGACGGCCATGTTATCGCCGAAAGCCGCGTATTCTTTGTGGGGGAAGAGGTCGGCGGCGTCAGCGGCAGCGCGGTCGACGACCGAGCCATCCCCCTAGAAGCGCTCTGGAGATTTTTGCTCAGCAGCGCGAATATGACGCTCTTTGGCGCTTCCTTTGCCTATGTCGCTGTGCTATTGCCCGCCTGGGGCAGCCCGCGCCTTGCCTCGGGCGGTTTGCCGCCGCGCGTGATGCGGCGCTTGCGCAATGGCTTCTTTTTGGCTGTGGCAATCGCCATCAGCGCGAATGCGCTGGCGCTGCTGCAGCAGTCGATGGTCTTTTTCAACACGGAGGCTTCTCAAGTTGTCGAAGGAGGTCTGTGGCAGGTGGTGCGGATTGGCTCGCGCTTCGGCGATATCTGGACCTTGCGCATGGTCTTGCTCATCTTCACCGCCATGCTTATTTTCGCGGCTGAATACATGCGCGAAACGGTTCCTCAGATCTCTGTGGGCATCTGGAAAAGCCTGCCCTGGCTCGGCGCGCTCTTCATCGTTTTGAGCATGATAACCAGTCACGCGGCTGGGGCATTGGTTCTGCCCTGGGTCGCCATCTTGGTCAATTGGCTTCACGCGCTGGCGGTGGCTGGCTGGGTTGGCGGTCTCTTCGCTTTGGCGCTGGTTATGCCAGTTGCGCTCGCGCCTTATGCGGAAGACGAAAGACGGCGGGCGCGGACCGCGGTCTTGATGACTTTCTCGCGACTTGCCAAGATCATGGTCATCATTGCGCTCGTCAGCGGCGCCTACAACGCCCTGAACTATTTCGCCAGTCCAGCGGAGATCGCCACCAGCTACGGCGGCGCGCTAGGCAGGAAGCTCGCGCTTGTTTGTATGCTGCTGCTGGCGGGGGCATGGCAGCATCTCGCGCTGCGTCCAGTCCTTACGGCGCGCATCCGCGGCAATCTGGAGCGAGCAGGCATTCGATTTGGTGGATTTGGCCGATTTAGAGTAGAGAGCCGTGAAGGCATGCTGCGGCTGGAAGTGCTGCTGGCATTGGCGACTTTGCTCACAGCCGCCTGGCTCAGCGCGACGCCCATTCCCGAACCGCAATCGACGGCGCCCGATGCGGCTGTGCCGCAATCGACGCAAAACGCCGGCGATTTCACGATAACGGCGGCTGCGCTGCCCGGCGGACCCGGCGTCAATACTTTCGATCTGCTGCTCAGCCGCGCCGGCGCGCCGGCTGCCGACCTGGAGCTCTATTTGCAGTTGGTCCATCCCGAACGGGGGCGGCGCAGCCCCTGGCAGCGGGCGGAAGAAGCGCAAGCGGGTCTATATGTGGCTGCGGGAGATGATATCAACCGAGCGGGCGACTGGCAGGCGCTGGTTGATATTGTCGAGGACGATAGCATAACGCGCGCCGCCTTTGCCTGGCAGATAAGCGCCGCCGCCGCCGTGCGGCAGTCCCGTGAGGCCAATCCGCTGCAAGTCATGTCGCTGGCGACCGTCTTGATTGTGCTGGGCGCGCTGGCTTATCCCGCCGGAAAGCGCCTGCTCGTCAAGCTGAAGCTCGGTATTGCAAGCTGTCTGCTGGCTGGCGGCGCGCTTGTCGTGGCGCTCGGCGCGATGGGCATTGGCGCCGAGCTGATCGCCGAACAGCAGCGAGAATATGAACGCACGCTCAACCCGCCGCCCGAGCGCGTCAACTTTGTTCTGCCGGATGCGGATTCGCTGGCGCGGGGCGCGGCGCTGTACGAAGAACACTGCTTGCTGTGGCAGGGGCAGTCAGCCGATTTCCGCGCCCTGCGCCGGCAGTTAAGCTCGGTGGGCGATGATTTTCTCTTTGCGGTTGTGACGGGCGGCTGGCGTGATTTGCCGCGCTGTTCTGGCGAGCTCAGCGAAGGGCAAATCTGGGATATTGTGAACTACTTTCGGACTTTTGGGGGGCGCTGACTGACGGGTGTACTGCCGCTTGCCAGACAAACTAGCGCAAAAAAGCTTCGTTCAAGCCACCATCAACGCTGATGATATGCCCGGTGGTCTTGCTGAATGCGTCGGTGATCAGCAGATAGGCCACCTCCGCTTCGTCTTCCGGCGTGATGGCGCACTTGGTCAAGGTGCGTTGGGCATAGAAACTGGCCAGCCGATCGCGCAGCTGCGGCGTGGATTCATCTTCGCAATAGTCGATCGCGTATTTATTCAGCGAACTGATGACGCGCTCGCGCGGGAACATGCTGCTGCCCTTGACGACCGTCGCCGGCGCCAGGCCGTTGACCCGAACCAGGGGAGCCAATTCAATCGCCATCTCGCGCACAAGATGGTTGGCGGCGGCTTTGCTGGTATCATAAGCCACAGAGCCTTTTTTGGAGACGACGGCATTGACGCTGGTGGTCAACACCAGAGAAGAAGCCAGCCCCTGCGACTGCCAGATCGGCTGGGCGCTGTCCGCCACGATGTAGCCGCCCAGCACATTGACGTCAAATGTGAAGCGCCATTTGTCGTCCGGGATGTGACCGGTCTTGTCCGGCGCGAAGAATACGCCAGCTGTGACAATGATGTCGTCGATGCCGCCATAAGCCAGCAAGACTTGATTCAAGAATTCGCGCACGCTTTCGTGCGTCGTGATATTGACCGGCAAGGCGATCGCCGCCCCGCAATTGGATGTTCCCGAGCCAGCCACGCCGATACCGGCGCCATATTGTTCTGTCAATGCCTCCGCGGTGGCTTGCGCCGCTTCTAGGTTCAGGTCCGCGCAGACCACATGCGCGCCTTCCGCAGCCACGCGTTTGGCAACGGCGACGCCGATGCCGCTGCCAGCCCCCACCACAAGCACAACTTTGCGCTCCAAGGCGCGTTCGGGCGGCATGCGCCGCAGCTTGGCTTCTTCCAATGCCCAGTACTCGATGTCAAAGGCTTCTTGCCAGGGCAGCGCGACGTACTCGCCGAGCGCTTCGGCGCCGCGCATGACGGCAATGGCGCAATTGTAGAACTCGGCGGTCACGCGCGATTCGCTTTTGTTCTTGCCGTAGGCGATCAGGCCGAGGCCGGGAATCAAAATCACACGCGGATTGGCATCGCGCATGGCTGGGCTATCCGGATGTTTGCATGCCTCATAATAGGCGGCGTAGTCCGCGCGATATTGCGCCACACCGTCGCGCAACTTTTGCGACAGCGCCTGCGGGTCTTCCCGCTGTGGATCCCAATCCACATAGAGTGGCTTGATCTTGGCGCGCAAGAAATGGTCCGGGCAAGAGGTGCCCAATTCAGCCAGACGCCGCGCCTCCCTGCTGTTCACGAAACTGAGGATATCGGCATCGTGCTGAATCGTCGCGACGAAGCGGTTGTCCGTCGAAATCATTCGCCGCAGCTGGGGCAGTATCTCGACCAGCACCGCATCGCGCTCGCCGGGGGGCAGCGACTCGTACTTGGCGCCGCCGAATGTATTAGCGCCCATGTCGTTCTGACTCAGATAGCGCGCGGCTTTTTCGATCAGCGTCAGCGACAGCTCGTAACATGCTTTATCGTCGTCCGCCCAGTTGATAAGCCCGTGCCCGCCAAGGACGATGCCGACAATGCCGGGGTTGGCGGCTATCGTCTCTTGCAAGCGCAAACCCAGGTCAAAACCGGGGCGCTGCCAATCGACCCAGAGCACTTCGTCGCCATAGATCTCGCGCGTCAGTTGCTGTCCCTGGCTGCAGGCGGCAATGGCGATTACGGCGTTGGGATGGCTGTGGTCAACATGACGGTAGGGAATGAAGGCGTGCAGGGGCGTGTCGATGGAGCTGGCGCGCGGGTTCAGGTTGAAGACGCAATGCGGATACATGGCGACCATCTCGTCTTCGATCGCCGTCTTGACGCCTTTCAGCTCCGCCGCCTGATAAACCGCTTGCAGCCGCAATAGCTTGTCCATATACAGCGAGGCGAAATTGGCGCGTTTTGCCGTCCGCAGGTCGCCGCCCGAGCCCTTGACAAACATCACGTCGACTTCGGCGCCGCTTATGGGGTCGATTTGCATGATTTTGCTGGAGGTATTGCCGCCGCCGGTGTTGGTGACGCGCTGGTCCGCGCCCAAGAGATTCGAGCGATATACCAGGCGGTCGACCGCATCCAGCGAATCAGCTTGTTTATCGTCCCAAAGGTATTTGACGAAGCGGTATGCGTCGGGCTTGAAGAGCTGCATTTGATGTCCTCTATCTGTATCGTCCCGCCATGTTCGACATGGACACTGCGGAAAAAGAAACTTCGCTGTTGATTGCCGGCTTTTTCCAGCGACAATCAGCTTAGGAGCGCTGTGGCAAGATCAGCCGCTCGTAGGCGCGGATCTCGTCCATGAAAGCCATGCCGACCGGCACGTTCTGTGACAAGCAGTAATGGTCCCAGACCGCGCCAAAGGGCAGCCCTTTGAGTTCTTCCAGCAGCGCGAGACGGGCGGTGAAGTCGCCTTCGTTTTCGTAACTGCGCAGCAGCTCGCGCGGCTCCAGCAGCGCTATCAACAAGGCTCTGAGGGCGTTGCGCGTGCCGATCGCCCATGCGCCAACGCGGTTGATGCTGGCATCAAAAAAGTCGAGCCCGATGTGGATGCGGTCCAGAGCGTCGCTGCGCGCGATCTCTTGCATGATCGCCAGCAAATCGTCGTTGAGCGCGACCACGTGATCGCTGTCCCAGCGCACGCCGCGGCTGACGTGCAGCAGAATATCCTGAACATAGAGCAGGACTGACGACAGCTTGTCCGCGATGGTCTCCGTCGGGTGGAAGTGACCGGCGTCGAGGCAGAGAACCTTGTCGTTGGCGATGGCGTAACCCAGGTAGAACTCGTGCGAGCCTACCACGTAAGATTCCGAACCCAAACCGAAGAGCTTGCATTCGACCGCGTCCAGATTATGCGCGGGATCAATTGGCTTTTCAAAGACTTTGTCCAGCGCGTCTTTCAGCCTTTGCCTGGGGGCAAGCCGGTCGGCGGGGAAGTCTTTGTAGCCGTCGGGGATCCAGATATTCGTGATGCAAGGTTCGCCCAGAGCCGCGCCGATATAAGCGCCGACTTCGCGGCAGGCGATGCAATGCTCGATCCAGAAAGCGCGGATGCCTTCGTCGGCGTGCGACAAGGTGAAGCCATCGTCCGCCAGCGGATGCGAAAACAGGGTGGGGTTGAAATCGACGCCGTGATCCATTTCTCGCGCCCAATCGATCCAGTTCTGAAAATGTTCGCCGCGGATTTCGTCCCGCGGTATTTTGCCATCCGCTTCCAGATAGGAGGCATGTAAATTCAGCCGATGCTTGCCGGGGATCAAGCTGTAGGCTTTGTCCAGGTCGGCGCGCAATTGCTCGGGACTGCGCGCCTTGCCGGGATAATTGCCCGTCGCCATGATGCCGCCGCTCAGTCCGCGGTCAGGGTCTTCAAAGCCGCCCACGTCATCGCCCTGCCAGCAATGCAAGCTGATGGGCACGGTTTTCAGCGTGGCGGCCGCTGCAGCCACATCAACGCCAAAGGCGGCGTAGCGCTCGCGCGCGATCTCATAAGCCGCGTTGATCTGTTTCTCGCTCGGTTGAAAGCTCATATCTCTTTTTAATCCCCTCTGCCGGTTTTTCAGCGCGCGCCGGCCGCTTGCAGGCAAGCCTGCATGTGACCGCGCGCTTCGGCCGCGATGATGCAGCACTGCTCGAGCGAATGCCCAAGTCTCTTGGCGCCAATGACCTCCAGGTCCAACGGACCGGTATAGCCGTTTTCGTGCAGAACGCGGATGTAACCGACCAGGTCGATATCGCCGCGGCCGTTGGCTTGGTCTTCCGGCGCGCCGGGACCCTGCTGCCGCCCCTTGCAATCGCGGATATGCACGTGCTTGATGCGGTCGATAACCGCCGCGATCGCCTCGACCGGGTTTTCGCCGGCGCGATGAATATGCGATGGGTCCATATCCAAGCCGAACCAGGGCGACCTGATGTCGTTCAGAACTTTCAGGCTGGTAGGCGTGTTGTAGACGTAATTGCCGACATGCGCCTTGACGCAGAGCATCACGCCGTATTTTTCAGCTTTTTGTACCAAGACGCCTAATTCATCCAGCATTTGTTGATAGGTTGATTCGTCGTCGGATTTCCCGCCAGGACCGCAGCAGATGATGGGAATGCCGATTTCGACAGCCGCCTGAAAAGCCTTCTCCATCAGCGGCTCATCGCGCGAGGATTGCTCCATGGCCAGCAGTTCCAGGTCATAGACTTTTGCCAGCCGCTTGACCTCGGGCGCGATCTCTTGCCAGCGGTCTAAGACGAGGTGCTGGCTCATGCTGTCGATGGCTGACATTTCAATGCCGTCGTAACCCGCCATCGCCAGGTACTTGAAGGCGGTCTCCATGTCCCAGGATCCAAATAAAAGTGAATTTGCTCCGAGTTTCATTTCTTCTTCCTTTTCCCGAATTGCTAATATATCAATCGTTCAGATAAACAACCGACTCCGTCTCAAGCGATTCAATCGCAGCAGCCAGCACCTTCTGTGCCGCCAAGCCTTCCGCGCCGCTGCCGTCAATGTCGGCCGGCGCGACGCCCTCACTCACTTGCCGCAGAAAACAATGGATGCGTTCGCGGAAGGTGTTTTCAAAATTGTGGAAGCCGCCGAAGAGCGGATCGCTATACACGGTCTTCTGCAAGTTGCCGGCCGGGTAGAGCGTTAGTTCGCGCCACATATCGTCGAGCACGAAGCGCCCGCCCGTGCCCGCCACTTCGCAGCGCTCCATGGGATGACCGCGTTCGATATCGTAGCTGCCGGTCAATGCGCCGACCGCGCCGTTGCGAAAGCGAAAACTGAATTGCGCCGTCGACCAAATCTGCCGGCCCGGCGCTTTGGTGGCGAAGCAGTGAACGGCTGTGATGTCCCCGCAAAAATAGCGCATGACATCGACGGTATGGGGATGCAGCGACTTGATATGATAGTAGGGCGAGGTCTCGGCCCGATTCATGATCCACATCGCCATATTGACGAAGAGCAAATTGCCCAGGCGGCCCTCGTCAATCCAACTTCGCGCCAGGCGGGCCGCGGGCGTGAAGCGGTGGTTGAGGTTGATGCCATAGCAGAGGTTCATTTCCGCCGCTTTGGCGACCATCTCTTCGGCGGGCGCGATCTCGTTCGAGATGGGCTTTTCGCCCAGGACGTGACAGCCTGCCGACAAAGCCTGCATGGTCGGCTGGTAGTGATCGCTGCTGTTCTCGTAGCCGCCGGTCGTGACGCTGACGACATCCGGCGCCAGCTCCCGCAGCATCGTTTCCGCGTCATAGAAGGCCCGCGCTTGATAATCGCGGGCAGCTTGGTCGGCTTTTGCCTTGATGACATCGCAAAGTCCCACCAGCTCAGCCAGCGGATCTTGTTCATAGAGCTTGGCGTGGCGGTTGCCGATGGGTCCCAAGCCGATGACAGCGACTCGCAATGTCATTCAACGGCGCTCCTGGCGGGGGCTGCACTGTATTCCCGCGCCGGAATCTCATAGTTGTATTCGCGCATGGCAGGCTCCAAAAAATCGAAATAATTGAGTCCCTCATCGCGCTGCCAGCGCTTTATCGTGTCCTGGCGCATGACGACGCGAGCCAGTGGCATGCCCAGGAAGTCTTCCAGCCGCTCGAGGGTTTCTTCTTGCTTTAATACGAAGTCCTCAAACCGCACTTCAATCCAGCGTTCTGGCTTGGGCGTCGACTTGACCAAATCGTATTGATACTTCCAGGAAATGGCGCGGCGCAGGCGCTCGTCTTCTTTCGCTTCCCCCTGTTCATCGGGGGGACCGAAGGGGGTGGGGTATTGAATGCCGAAATCGCGCAGATCATCGGTCTTGTGCGAGCCGATGATGCAATCGCGCGGATTGCGAATCCAAAAGATGTAGTGAATGTCTGGGTAGATCCGCGCCAGCCAGGGGTAGACCAAGGTCGTTTCCGGGATCTTCCAACCCTTGCGCGCGCCGCCATGGTTCAGCACAGAGGCGAGATAGTCGCTTAATAGCTTGGTAAAGCGCGCGGGTATTTCCGCCGCATGCGCGCGACTGAAATCCCAGTTCAGGTCGCCATTCCAGCGCACATAGCGCGCGAAAACGCGGCAGGCGTCGTACATGTCATGCCCCGGCACCAGGTCAGCCGACGGGTTAAGCGTCTGCCCCATGTAGACGCCGGAAGCATAGAGCGTTTGCGAGATGGCGCGCGTGCCGGAGTGTCCGCGCCCGATGACCGTTATCACAGCGAAACCACCTGCTTGCTATCCCAGGACTCGATTGCGGCTTCGATGATGCGTTGCACGTGCAGGGCGTCGGCGCCCGAGGCGTCAATCTTGTCCGGCGCGACCTTTGCCAGATTCTGGTCGACCCAATGGTTGATGCGGCTCTGGAAAGTTTGGCCGAAGTGACTCATGCCGCCGTAATTCTCATGCCGCTCGGTCGTGCCTTCAAAGCGGGGATAGTAGATAAGTTCTTCGCAGGCGTCTCTGAGGAAGAAGCGCCCGTCCGAGCCGAAGACGTCAAGGGTCTCCAGCCCATAGCTGCCGCCACCGAGGCTCGTATGGCCAAAGTTGCCGTCGTAGCTGCCGCGCAGGTGGCCGATGATGCCGTTCTCGTAGAGCAGGTTCACTTGCACGTTGGACCAAATCGCCCGTCCTTTGCCCTTCTTGAAAATCGCGTGAACCTGGCTCACGTCCGCCTGCGCGAAATAACGCATGACATCAAGCGAATGCGGGTGCAGCGCGCGCATGTGGAAATGGGGCGACGATTCTTTGGGGTTGTTGATCCACATGGTCATGTCGATCATATTGACTTCGCCCAGGCGGCCGCGCAGCATCCATTCTTTCGCGAGTACGGCGGCGGGCGTGAAGCGGTGGTTGAGGTTGATGCCATAGCGCAGGTTCTTCTCGCGCGCCAGCGCCACCATCTCCTCCGCTTCTGGGACGCGATTGGAAATCGGTTTTTCGCCCAATACCGGGTAGCCGGCCTCTAACAATTGCATGGTTGGTTGGTAGTGGTCGCCGCCGTTCTCGACGCCCGCGGTTGTCACGCTGGCGGCGTCGAATTCGATTCCGCTGTCGAGCAAGGCTTGGACCGAATAGAAACCTTGGCAGCCGAAGGTCTCGGCCGCTTTGTCGGAGCGCTCTTGGATGATGTCGCAGACGGCGACGACTTCCGCTTCTGGATGGTTGCTGTAGCAGCGGCCGTGATTGTTGCCGATGCCGCCCATGCCAACGATTGCGACGCGTAAAGTCATAAGTAATCTCCTTTGCTTGGTTTGTGGGCGACTCACAGTGTCGCCCAGCCCTTACTCGTTTCTCGTTCACAAACAGCGGAAAATCTGGATTATTCCTCTTCTCGCGATTGCGCTTGCAGTCTGATAGCCTCGTCCAGGTCGCCAATGTAGAGCGTGTCATAAGCCTGCTGCGAAGTTTTGAATGCGCCGATGCCTTCCTTGCCATGCCAATCGCCTTGCGTGAGCATGGGGTTGGCTAAGCCGGTTTCGGCTTCCCGCTTGGCGATCCAGGCCTCCATGCGCCCCCGCAGCGACTCTACGACATCGGGACGATCTTCAGCCAGATTATGGTTCTCTTCCGGGTCCTCGACCATGTTGTAAAGCTCGACTGGCGGCTTGAAATGGAAATCCGGCTCGAGGGCGATCATCAGCTTCCAGGTCGGACTGCGCCAGCCGTGCTTGCGCATCCAGGTGCATTCGCTGATGTAGAACTCGCTGTCAAATGAGGCTGCTTCGCCATTCACCAGGGACATCAAGCTTTCGCCGTCGAAGCTGTGCCCATCGTCGGCGGCATTTTCGGACAGTCCAGCCAGGTCGAGCAGGGTGGGCAGCAGGTCTTTGTGCTGGTTGTAGCCGCTGACACGTTCACCGGCTGGTACAGCGCCTGGATAGCGGATGATCAGAGGCACGTGCAGCACATTGTCGTAAATGCCATGGTGATCGAACCAGCATTCATGGTCGTAAAGCGTTTCGCCGTGATCGCCATTGAGCGCGATGATGGTATTGTCCAGCTCGCCCAGGCTTTCCAGAGACATGAAAATGGATTGAATGCAGGCGTCCATATAGGCGATGGCGCCGTCGTATTGCGCGATGATGTAGTCTTTGTCGGTGATGCCCGGCGGCATCCAGGATTTGAAAAAGTCGCGGAAGGGTTTGAAGCTGAGAACGGGATCCATCGAGCGGTTGTCCGGATCTGTTTCATCCCCGTGGTAGAACATGCGCTCATAGGGTTCGGGCGGCAGATAAGGCGCATGTGGATCCATGTGGCGCAGCATCACGAACCAGGGTTTGTCATCCGCGCAGAGGCGCTGCAGCTCCGGGATGGCGACTTCGTTCAGGCGCTGGGCTTTGGGGCTGCGGCCGCTCTTGAAGCTGCCCCAACCGGCGAATTCAATGTAGCTATCAAAGCCGCGCGAGCTGGGATTGCCTTTGAAGCCGACAGAAGTTGTGTTGTAGCCGTAACCGCGGAAGATTTCAGCCGCCGTCGGCGCCTCCGCCCGCAAGGGACCCTTGTGGCGCAGAGCGACAACCTGTGTGCCGAAGCAGTCCCGGCCCGTCAGCATCGACGCGTAAGCCGGCGTTGTGGGGATATGCGGGCTGAAGGTGTTTTCGAAGAGGGTTCCGGACTGGGCGAAGCGATCAATATGCGGCGTCGTCAGCCGATCGTAGCCATAGCAACTCATGTGATCGGCGCGTATGGAATCGATAGCGATCAGTAAGACATTCGGTTGTTTTGGCACCATTTTGTCCTTTTCGGAAGAACCGTAGTTCAATAAAGCCTGAAGCGGTCCATAAACGTCAATTAGGCTGTCGCGCAATTGTATACAACCGCGCGAACTATGGCAGGGCATTATAAACAGTTTCTCGTTTTTATGCAAACGGTTGCGCTATTTTAGATTTCTGGTTATAGTCATGTCTATTGCTCGCGTCGCTTGTTTTGAGGAAGATTGTTTTGGCGACCATTCGTGATGTAGCCAGCCGCGCCAACGTATCGGTATCAACGGCGTCGCGCATCCTATCCAATTCCTCCAAGGAAAAATACGCCGCCGAGACCCGGGAGCGGGTGCGGGAGGCGAGTACGGAATTGGGCTACCGTCCGAACTTCGCGGCGCGGGCTCTGGTATCGGGCGAAACGCGCATCATCGCGGCGGTTTTCCCACGCTTCCATGATAGTCCCTTTACGGCATTGGCTTCGCTGCAGATCTTGGCCGGCATCGAAGCCTATTGCAGCGACGAGGGTTATCACTTGCTCATTTCTTCGCCCAAGATTCATGATGGTCGGCTCGACCGCAACTTCGTCAATTTGCTTTCCGGCGGCTACTTGGACGGCGTTATAATGGACGGGCATTCCGACATTTCGCCAATTATGGACTTTATGTCCGGGTTGAAGCTGCCGCTGGTGATCCTGGGCACCTATCCATATCAACATCATCTGCGCAGCGACAACCAGATGGGCGGCCGCTTGATGATGGAGCATTTGCTCGCATTGGGTCATCGCCAGATTGGGCTAATCGCTTTGCGGGATATTGAAGATCGGTTGCTGGGCGTGCGAATGGCGGCGGCGGATTATGGTCTGGATGCTTGCTCTTTGCCTTGCGAATATGGTAACTTCTCCGAACAAAGCGGCGAATTGGCGGCCGAGAAGCTGATACGCGCCAATCCCGATCTGACCGCGATGGTGGCGTTTAATGATCGGATGGCGATGGGCGCGATACGGCGCCTGCAGGAAATCGGCTATCAAGTGCCGGAGCGGATTAGCGTGGTGGGCCATGACGACCTGCCGCGTTCGCGCGATTTCAAAACGCCGCTGACGACCGTTAATCACCGCTTGTCGGAATGGGGCGGCTTGGCGATGAACATGCTGTTGGCGCTGATGCGGGGCGAATGCCCAGAGTCGATTACGATCGAGCCGCGGCTGGCGCTGCGGCAATCGACCGCCGTCGCGCTAGGTTAATTTGGTATTGGGAGTGTTGTAATGACGCTCTTAAGAACGTTTATCCAATTTTAAGGAGCTTTCCTATGTTAAGGAAACTTGTTTTATTCTTAGTGCTGGCACTGCTCGTCGTGCCATCGCTTGTCGGCTTCGCGCAGGAACCTGACGGTCTGCCCGTCGATGTCCCGCGCGAAGATCTTTGGGTCTTTGACCAAATTTTCCGCTGGGGCACGGTTGGCAACTACAATGTCTGGCGCATCGGCGGGTCAACGCCCTTCCATCACGCGCTGATGCTGGAGACCTTCTGGAATCGTGATCAGGAAACGGGAACCTTCATCCATGCTTTGGCTGACGGAGACCCGATCTACAATGACGATTTCACCCAAATGTCGGTTGAATTGCGCCCCGGCGTCATGTGGTCCGATGGCGAAGAATTCAACGCCGATGATGTCGTCTACACGATTGAGACCATCAAAGCCGTGCCGGAGCTCGGCCAAGGCGGCTGGCATGCGCAGTTGGTCGACTTTGACGTCGCCGTCGAAAAAACCGGCGACTACAGCGTCAGCTTCACGCTGAACCGTTCCAATCCGCGTTTCCACACGCTCTTTGAGTCGCGCTGGAATGGCATCTATATGATGCCCTCCCATGTTGTCTCGGCTGCGGCGGCAACCGAAAACCTCGGCGCTTGGGAATGGGCGGCGGAAGATGTGGTTGTCTTGGGCAACTACCTGCCGCAAGAAGCAGATCCCAACGGTTATTGGGAATTGTTCAAGCGCCGCGATGATCCGGAAAATTCGCTGGCGGGCATCATCACTGGCGGTTCCGGTCCTCCCTATGCCTTGAGCATTTTCTACGGCAACGAGAACATCAGAAAAGCCATCGCCATGTCCCGCAACGAGCTGGACGTGTACTTTGATGTCGATATCGAATCCTTCGACTTCACGCTGGAAAACGCGCCCAACGCCCGCTCCTGGTATCAGGACTTCCCCTGGGCATATCCCAACGAAGTCAGCTCGCGTCAGTTGGCATTGAATTACGAAGGCGATCCATTGATCTCCAACAAGGATGTTCGCTGGGCCCTGGCGCTGGCCATTGATATCGTTGAGCTGCAGACCGAATACGTCGGCGGCGTAGCCAAAGTCACGCCCTTCCCGGTTCCCCCGACCGCCAAGCTGTATGAGCTCTATCACAGTCCCATGACCGAGTGGCTGACCAACTTGCAGATCGACCTCGGTGGCGGCGAAATGTACAACCCCTACGATCCCACCGTGCCCGATCAGATCGCGGCTTGGGCGGAAGAGCAGGGCTTCACCGTGCCCGGCGAGCCGCACGAAGTCTTCGGCAGCGGTTGGTGGAAGTACGACACTGACGCCGCCGAGAAGCTGCTGGTCAATGCCGGCTTGAGCCGCGGCGGCGATGGCATGTGGATGACGCCCGATGGCGAGCCCTGGGTGCTGGACTTGCAGTCCGATCCCAGCGAGAATGACGCCTATCGCATGGGGCAGGCTGCCTTCGACATGTGGACCGACTTCGGCATCGAGGTCAACTTCAGCACGCTGGATCGCAATACCTGGAACCAGAACCACTACGTCGGCAGCTACGAGGTCAGTACGCCCTGGACCAGCTTCGCGCTAGCGTCAGGCGATATGTGGCCCCAGATTCGCGGTCGCCACTCCAAGTACTACGCCCCGGCCGGCGAGGACTATCGTCCGCTGGGCGGCGACAGTGTACGGCGCATGCGCGACGACACAGTCGACGAGTTAATTGACGCCATGGAAGCCCTCAACCCGGTATCCCAAGAGGCCGAGAATATCGCGATCAACACCCAACTCTTGCAGCATTGGGTCGAGAATATGTTCGATATCACCTGCATCGCTTTCAAGAAATTCGTCACTTGGGACGAGACCTACTGGACTGGTTTCCCGACTGCGGAAAACCCGAACTATCAACCCTTGTACTGGTTCCAGGGCGGCAAGTACGCCATCCAGAACCTGCATCCGACGGGCTAATTTGGCTTGCCGAATCCCCAGATAGTTTAAGCTCCCCTTCCCTCCTTGTGGGGGAAGGGGATGGGGGATGGGGGACACATGCAGCTGCTAAGAACTTATATTCTTCCGCGCGTCATTCAGTGGGCAGTCGTTATATTCGTGGGCGTAACAATTACGTTCCTCATACCCCGCTTTTCACCGATCAATCCGGTCGACGACATGATCGCGCGCATGACGGCTTTCCAGACGATTGATCCGGAAGCGGTCGTCGCCATGCGCGCCACCATGGAAGATCTCTACGGCTTGGACGGCAGCCTGCTGGAACAATACCTGGCTTTTTGGGGGCGCCTGATACAGGGGGATCTCGGTCCGTCGTTTCAGAACTTCCCGACGCCTGTAAACGAATTTATCGCGGCGGGCTTGCCCTGGACGGTGGGCCTGTTGACTACGACAACGCTTATATCCTGGGTGTTGGGCATCTTCGTCGGCTCGCTGGTGGGTTACAACCAGCACCGGCGCTGGGCACAGGCGCTCGAACGCATAGTCATTGTGGTTTATCCCACGCCCTACCTCATCATTGCGTTGATTCTCCTGGTATTCTTAACATTCTACTGGCCCCTCTTCCCGATGGTTGGCGGCGCGCAAGGCAGTCCGGCGCTGACATGGGATTACATCAGCAGCATTTTGCGTTTTGGATTCTTACCCGCGCTGTCGATAGTCATCGGCGGCTTCGCCTTCCGCTTCATTATGGCGAAGGCGCTGGCCACTACCGAGATTGCCAGCGATTATGTGCAATATGCCGAGCTGGCGGCTGTGCCCAAGCACAGAATTGTCATGTCTTACGTGATTCGGAACACCATGCTGCCCCATGTCAATGATCTGGCGCTGTCGCTGGGCGCCATGTTTGAAGGCGCCTTGATTGTTGAAGTGATGTTTGGCTATCCCGGCTTGGGGTCGAAGCTTTTCACCGCCATCAGCAATGCCGATTACAACATCATCATGGGCATTGTCCTGATGTCGATTGTCGGCATCGCCACGGGTTCGCTGATTGTGGACCTGCTTTATCCCGTTTTCGATCCGCGCGTCCGTCTGAGATGAGGCTGCCGCCATGCTAACGACTCTCCGAGACCTGTTTCGTTTTAGCCTGTCATTTCGCTTTGGCTCGCTCATCCTGGTGCTGATTGCGATTGTTGTCGTGACCTCGTATTTCGCGCCCTATCCGCCAGAAAAGCGCCGGGTTGTACCCCGCAATATGCGCGGTACACCGCCTTCGGCGGAATATGTGCTGGGGACGACGGCACTGGGGCAAGACGTCTTCTGGATGTTGACAGCCGGCGTCAAAAACACTTTGATCATCGCCAGCATCGCTGTCGTCATCGGCCGCGGCATCGGCGTCATTTTGGGCATGATTTCTGGCTATCTTGGCGGCATCGCCGACCGCGTCATCCAATCCGTCGTCGAAAGCGTCATTGTCATCCCGCGATTACCCTTGCTCATATTGATCGCCGTGATATTGAAGGGCGAATTGACCTTCGTTACGCTTGGCATCCTTATCGGCGCTCTTGACTGGGCGTATCCGTCCAAGCGTTATCGGGCGCAAGTCCTCAGCCTGCGCGAGCGTGATTTCACGCATACTGCGATATTCAGCGGCATGAATACGGTGAAGATCGTCATTCAGGAGCATCTGCCCTTTATCATCCCCTACCTCTTGGCGGACGTGGTCAGCGGCTTTGTGTTTTCCATCGGCATCGAGGTCACGCTGTCGTACTTGGGTTTGAGTGATCTCAACAGTTTGAGCCTGGGTACGATGTTCTACTGGGCAAACGAATGGAATTCGATATTCGCCGGCAAGCCTTGGGTGATGATCGTTCCCGTCGTCGCTTCCATTGTGATGGCTGTCGGCTTTTACCTGGTCTCCATCGGCATCAGCGAATATCTCGATCCGCGCAAGCGCCTCGCCCGCCTGACGATGCACGTTGAAGAAGAAGCCGACGACCCGCGCAAAGAGAAGGACGATCAATGGGCGCCATAATCGAAACGAAAAACTTGCGCGCCTATTACATCACCAAAGCCTACGGCGTCGAGCGAATCGTGCAAGCCGTCGATGACATCTCCCTAACCATCCAAGAAGGCGAGGTCTATGGCATCGCCGGCGAATCCGGCTGCGGCAAATCGACCCTGCTGCGCGTTCTCTTAAACGCCTACCAACCGCCTTTGACAGTCGTCGGCGGCGACGTCGCCTATCATCTCGACGGCGAAACCACCCATGCCGCCGACATGACCGAAGAGCAGCGCAACGACCTGCGCTGGCGCACGATTTCCTACATTCCACAGGGCTCGATGCATGTCTTGAATCCGGTGCGCCGCATCCGCGATACCTTCCACGATTTCATCAGCGCCCACCGTGATGTCACCAAGGCGGAATCGTTCCGGCTCACGGCCGATTACCTGCGCGACCTGGGTTTGCCGGAAAAAGTGATGGCCTCCTACCCGCACCAGCTTTCCGGCGGGATGCGCCAACGCGTCACCATCGCGCTGGCGACCATCTTGTGGCCCAAGCTGATCTTCGCCGATGAACCCACCACAGCGCTTGATGTGGTTGTGCAGCGCGGCGTGATACAAATGCTCAAGGACGTGCAGCAAAAAGAAGGCAGCACCCTGGTTTTAATCACGCATGACATCGGCGTACACGCTAATCTGGCCGACCGCATCGCCATTTTGTACGCCGGCAAGCTGGTGGAAGAAGCCGACACCCGCACGATCTTGACCCGTCCGCGCCATCCCTACACCCAATACTTGATCGAATCCTTGCCCAACCTGGATTCGCGCGCCGAGCGCATGAGCATCCCCGGGCGCCCGCCAGCCCTGGATCGCCCGCCTAGCGGCTGCCGCTTCCACGAGCGCTGCCCGCTGGCGAAGGATATCTGCAAGACCATCGACCCGCAGATGATTCAAGTCGAGCCCGGGCATCGCACCGCCTGCCACGTCGTAGAAGAGGAATTGAGCCATGCGCCAGTCGCCTAGCAGTCCGCTGCTGCAAATTGAAGAATTGAGCAAGATATTTCATATCCGCCAGGGCTTCAGCTCGCAAGAATTCCATGCGGTGGACAGCGCATCCATCACAATCGAATCGGACACGCCAGAGATCTTCGCCGTAGTCGGGGAAAGCGGCAGCGGCAAGACCACCTTGGCCAAGATGGTGCTGGGCATGGAGGTGGCTTCGCAGGGGATTCTGCGCTACAAGGATCGCGTCATAAACGATCTAAGCAACAAAGAGATGAAAACCTGGTTCTACAACGAAGTCCAGCCCGTTTTTCAAGACCCCTTCGCCGCCTTCAGCCCGCTCAAGCGCATCGACCGCTACCTGTATGAAACGGTCTACAACTACAAGATGGTGGCGGACAAAAAAGCCGCCCCGCGCTATATCAACGAAGTTTTGAGCGAGGTGGGCCTCACGCTGGACGAGATCGCCGGGCGCTATCCCAACGAACTATCGGGCGGGCAGGCGCAGCGCGTCGCCATCGCCCGCGCCCTGATAACCAAACCGTCCTTGATAGTCGCCGACGAACCCGTGTCCATGCTGGACGCCTCCTTGCGCATGTCGATTGTCAATATGTTCCGCAAGTTGAAAGAGGACAACCGCGTCAGCGTCATCTACATCACGCACGATCTCGCTACCGCCTATTACGCCGGTGATCGCATCGCGGTGATGCTGCGCGGCTGGATCGTTGAGCTCGGCACTACCGAGCAAGTGCTGGGCAATCCGCTGCATCCCTACACGCAAAACCTCAAGACATCCATTCCCAGCATCAACGTCGATGATACCTGGGAAGACAAGATCGACCTGGCTGTCATCGAAGCGGACGAATACACGCGCACCGGCTGCAAATTCGCCGGGCGCTGCCCGGCCGTGATGGACATCTGCCACGACAATATCCCGCCCAGCGTTGTCCACGAAGGGCGCGAGGTCAAGTGCTTCCTGTATGACGAGAATGTGGACACAGCCAAGAAAACCTATTTGAGCCCTGCGGCAAGAGCTTAGTCGCAAAGCTGTTTCATATCGGCTTGCGCAATTTCGGACGCCTGCGGATGTTCCCGCCAATCATTGACTCGCTCAAAACCCGCCTTCAATTCGGCTTGCCCAGCCATAGGCTGTGGCAGCGCATTAACCGCCCGGTATATCACCCCATCGCCAAGCATTTTACCCGCCAGCTCAAGCGCAGCCGCAGCGGTCCGCCGGTCATTGCGCTGGCGTTGCTGGCGGCGGCGCTCTTGTTTTTCGCGGTCGCCAGCCTCTATGGCAGCGTCGGCGTCGGCGTCATTTGGCTGCTGCCCTTGTGCTTGACGCTCCATAGTCTCATTTGCTCGCCTCAATGGATTTATCGCATCGTCTCGCTAATCTCGCGGCAGGGTCGTATGGACGAGGTGAGCGTGATCCCGGCGGGCAGGGTCTTCATCTATTTGGCGATATGCCAACTGGTCCTGCGCGAGGACGATGCCTTGGCTTGGACGACGTTGCTGCGCAAGCTCGCAGGGGCTATCGTGTTATTCGCCTTTGCGATGACCCTATTTGTCACGCTCATTGCTCTGGAGAACATCAATACAAGTCGCCTGTCGCTCATGCTCATCGAATTGTCGCTCTTGTCCTTCCTCATCATTCACGAACACAAGCAGTCCGTCCTCTTGTTGACTTTGCTGCCGATGGCGCTCGGTCGCCGGCTGAATGGACCGATTGACGGCGCGGCCTTGGTGATGGCCTGCTATGCCACGCTGCAGATCTTGAGTTTCATGTTAGCGCTAGCCGCCCCCGCGACGCTTCAGGCGCTTGCTCGGCAGCAGCCGCTCGCTGCGGACATCACGGCGCTTGGGTTAGCGCTGGCGCTGGCTTTGTTCCTGTTGGTCCGCGAGCTTTTCATTTGGGCTTTGTGGCGGGCGGCGCTGCATCAAAGCAATGCCGAAAGCAGCGTCTTGCGCCATTCGACAGCGCTGGGCGGCGGGGGCAGTTCCAAGCCAGAAATAGGCATAGGCAGGGTCGGCTCGCTGGCTCGCATCGACAACGCCCGTCGACGCAAGCCCGCAGCCGCCCAATCGCTAGGCGTCTTTTGATGTTTCTTATTACAGCGGCGAAATCGTAAATGATATGGCGGAAAGTGTAGCTGAAGGAGCTGAGCTGTGCTTGAACCACATCAAATATTGACGCTGCAAGCCTTGGTCGACGCCATCATTCCGGAAGATGACTACCCAGGCGGTTGGGAATCTGGTGTCGGGGACTACCTGCTGCGTCAACTGGAAAGCGACCTGTCGAATTCTCTGGCTGCCTATCGCGACTGGCTGGACGCGCTCGAGCTTGAAGCTGAAAAAGTGTTTCAAGTCTCGTTTGCCAGCCTCGATCTGGCGGCGAAAACCGCCTTGCTAGAAGCCATCGAGCGAGGCGAAACAAAATCGAATTGGCACATTGAAGGGGCAGCGTTTTTTGCTCAGATTGTTGAACACTGCAGCGAAGGCTTCTATGCCGACCCGGGCAACGGAGGCAATCGCGACGGGATCGCCTGGACAATGGTGGGATTCAAGGTGACAGCATGAGCCAATATGATGTGATCGTGATCGGTTCTGGCGCCGGGGGCGGTGTGGCGGCCGCCGTGCTCGCGGAAGCTGGCAAAGCGGTACTGCTGCTGGAACGCGGGCGGCAGCTTTCCACCGCAGACATTGGCCGCGATCACTTGCGCAACCAGCGTGTGTCGCTTTATGGCCACAACGCCGGGCCGGATATCGACGGCAATCCACGCACGAGCGATGAGGGCCGGGTCATTCGCCCGCACGAGCCGGGCTACCTGAATAACGCCGCTTGCGTGGGCAGCGGCACGCGCGTCTATGCCGGGCAGGCTTGGCGCTTTATGCCACAGGACTTCCGCATGGCCAGCATTTATGGTGTTCCCGCGGGCAGCTCCCTGGCGGATTGGCCCATATCCTACGACGACCTTGCGCCCTATTATGAGAAAGTCGAGTGGGAGCTTGGCGTCTGTGGCGATGACCGAACGATGTACCATCTGCCCAAATACAACAAGCCTTATCCGATGCCGGCTCTGCCCTTGCCGGATAAATCGCGACTGCATTTGAAAGGGCTGGAAGACCTGGGCTGGCGGGGGCTGCGCATGCCCAGATTAATCAATTCAATCCCGTACAACGATCGCCCCGCCTGCGTTTACTGTCAGCATTGTTTTGGCTTCGGCTGCCCAAACGATTCTAAAAACGGCAGCCACAATACGACGATCCCGCGCGCCTTGGCTTCAGGAAATTGTGAGCTGCGGTCCCAGGTGATGGCTCGCAGGCTCTTGATCAGCGATGCTGGCGCGGTCAAAGGCGTGACTGTAGTAGCGGCTGACGGAAGCGAACAGGACATCGCAGCCGAGGTCGTGGTTTTGAGCTGCGGCGCGGTTGAAACGGCGCGGCTCTTGCTCAATTCGTCCAGCCGGCGCGAGCCCCAAGGCGTCGGCAATAACAGCGATCAGGTGGGCCGGCATCTGCAAGGGCATTATTATCCGGGCGCCACTGGGCTTTTCCCCGACGACATCTATGATGGCATGGGACCGGGCGCATCAATCGCAACCTGTGATTTCAACCACGATAACGACGACATCATCGGCGGAGGCATGTTGACCGATTCCGATGTCTGTACGCCGATTGTCGTCTGGAAAAGCCAGTATCCGCCGGATGCGCCGCGCTGGGGCATCAAAGCGAAACGTTTCATGCGAGAGAACTTCCGCCGCATCAACGATATCAATGGACCCGTGCACGAGATCCCACATCCCGATGGGCGTGTGACGATCAACGCAAAAGTAAAAGATCGCTATGGCATTCCCGTGGCGCATCTTTCGGGAACAACTCATCCAGAGACGGTACGCAGCGCGGCCTTCATGCACGAGCGCGCGCGAGAATGGCTGCGCGCTTCGGGCGCAATCCAGGTTTGGGGCGCGAAGCCCGTCCTGCGCCTTTCGGGCGGGCAGCACCAAGCCGGCGTCTGTCGCATGGGCGAGGACCCCGCGACCTCGGTTGTGGACAAATGGTGTCGCGTACACAGCCAGGAGAATCTCTACATTGCCGATTCATCGCCGCATGTGACCAACGGCGGTTTCAACCCGGCCGAAACGATTATGGCTCTGGCTTGGCGAACGGCGGAAAACATCGTTCATTCTTGGTAGATGGCGCTTTCTGTCTCAAGCGGCGCTGCCGGGCACTACCAGCGGATGGGCATGGTGCCGGTGTCGTCCAGCGGATAAGCCCACTTGTCGATGTAGGCGCGCCCCGGCCGGAATTCGTCCCCCAGCTCCTCCAATTTCCGCTGTAGCAGTCGCTCTAAAGCATGTTGGATTCCCGCCATGCCCGGCTGATTGACCAGATTCCGCTGTTGATAGGGATCCGCTTCGTTATCGTAGAGCAGCCAGGGTCCATCCAACTTGCGGCAGTAGGTATAGCGCGGGCTGCGGATGCCGCGGTA
Organism: Phototrophicaceae bacterium; assembly: GCA_965232245.1. Lineage (GTDB taxonomy): Bacteria > Chloroflexota > Anaerolineae > Aggregatilineales > Phototrophicaceae > UBA6055. Next base: position 1,447,602 of record CBDDPG010000002.1, read on the forward strand.
TTCGACGCCGTCGCGGCCGCGATGCCACTCGCCGAAGGGCTGAAAACAGGCCAGCAGCGCGCCGTCCTCCGCGCCAGCCGGCAGCGCCAGCTCGGATGACAAGTCGCGCCCGTCGACGCTGTCGGGGATGGGCAAGCCGCAGAAGCCCAAGAGCGTGGGCATGATGTCATGCGCGTTGAGGAAGCGCTCGACCTGGCGCCCGGAGCGCCCATATTGCCGCGGATAACGCAAGAGAAAGGGAACGCGAATCGACTCGTCGAAGGGTTTCTGCTTGCGCTCCAAGCCCTGGGAGCCGAGCATGTCGCCGTGATCGGAGGCGAATACGACTAGCGTATCCTCGCCGAGCCCGCAGTCGTCGAGCGTCTTCAGGATATCGCCGACGCTTTTGTCGATGGCGCTGCAATGGGCGTAATAGCCAGCGATCCATTCCCGCGCCTGGTCCGCCATGGCGTCCGGCACATTGGGCCGCAATTGCATATCCCGCGCGCGGTACATGTCGCGGTATGCCTGGGGCGCGGTCTGGTAGGGATCGTGGGGCGGTCCCCAAGACAATACCAGCATAAAGGGCTGATCGGCTCGCTGCGACTGGATATAGGCTTGGGCGTCCCCTGCCTGCGCGAAGACGTCATAGCCGTGCCAGAAGCGCATTGTCGGGTCATCGTGGGCGTAATATGCCGATCGGTTGTAGTCGTGGCTGCATTCCAGGGCCTTGAAGTAATCGAAGCCCAGGCGGCGCTCGCGCGGGATGTAGCTGCTGCGGCCCCGGCCGTTCACGTGCCACTTGCCAATGTAGGCGGTATTGTAGCCCCCGTTCTTGAAGGCGGCGCCGAGCCCGACCGGGTCGCTGCCGATAGGCACGTCGTTGATGATGACGCCATGCGTTAGCGGATATTGTCCTGTGAGGAAGCTGGCGCGCCAGGGGCAGCAGACCGAATAGCCGGATATGGCATGTTTGAAGTTGAGACTTTCGCCAGCCAGGCGGTCGATATTTGGGGTCCGCACTTGCGCATTGCCGGCGTATCCCAAGGCTTGCAGCCGCCATTGGTCGGTCAGCAAGAAAACGACATTGGGTTTGGGCATGGTTTTCGCCTTCTGGCGGATGATCGATCGGAATGCGGCACAGAAAAGTGTATAGCGTTCGCTAGCCCCTAAATGCGTCCCACTCTTTGCGGAAAGCTCGCAGGCCCTCCGCCACATTGAACGCGCGGCGCCCCAAGATCTTAGCTGTTTTGCCGGCGCTGGCTATAGTGCGATAAGGGATGCCGATGTGCCGATGCGCGTCCAGGACCGCGGCATCGGTGACTGTGGTATTGATCAGAGCGGGGTCGGCCTCGAAAACCGCCGCGATTTGATGGGCGAGCTCGACGCGGCTGATTGATTGGCTGCCGAAACAGTGAAAGATGCCATTGTCGTCGGCTTGCGCCAGCCGCAGGAGCAAATCCGCGCAGTCGGAAGCCAAGGTCGGATGCGCCATGTCATTGACTTTGGGACCGGTCCAGACCGTCGCCGGCAAGCCCGCCGCCAAGCGGTGGATGACGTGGACAGAAAAATCGAAGCCCAGGCCGTTGTCCATGCGCGTCAGCGAGGGCGCCGCGTAGTTCAAGCCGTAGACGCCGGCCAGTCTGCCGATGGCGTAATCCAGGTCCGCCATCACGCTCAGTTCCCGCTCGGTGGCGACTTTCATCACGCCGTAAAAGTTGACCGGGCAGGGCGGCGAGTCTTCGTTTACGCTAGCGGCGCGCCCGTCAAATACCCAGTCGGAAGAGACAAATACCAGGCGCGCGCCCAGGTCGCGGCAGGCTTGCGCCAGGGCGCGACTGCCTTCGACCATGATGTTCCAGGACACATCTCGCTGCGTATCCATGAAAATCTGGTCGAGGATGGCGGCGCTGTGGATGACCGCGTCGGGCTGGTACTTGTGAATGGAAGCGCGGACGGCGGCGTGATCGGCGAAATCCAGGGGATCGAGCTGGTAATCCACGCGCCACTCCGGCTCGGGCCCGTATTGCGAGGCGATAACCTCCAGTCCGCGTTGGCGCGCCAAGCGGATGACATTGCTGCCAACGAGTCCGGTGCCGCCGGTGACATAGAGTCTCATACGCCGCTTTCTTCCTAAGTGTTCGTCGTGTTCGCCAGAGTTGGGATTTTAGCGCGGCTGCCGCAGTCGCGCAGCCAACTGGTCCACAAGGCGCGCTTTTTCACGATAAGCATCCCGCAATTGCGCTTGGCTCGGCGCGCTAAGTGAGCCCAGATCCAGAATGACTTTTTCAGCCGCGGCGAAATCCGCGCAGGCGTCGGCGACGTCATGCGCGATGTCTCTGGGAATGTTCGTGACGCCGTTGCCGTCGCCATGCAGCAGATCGTCCGGCGCGATGGTCATGCCGCCAACTTGGATTGGCGCGTGCACATCAAGCAGATGATTGTAGCCATGGGAGCAGACAAGACCGTCGAAAAATACCGGGAAATTGAGCGGCGCTATCTGTCGCAGGTCGCGGCCCGGACCATTGGTTACCAAACCCACCGCGCCAAATGCCCGGAAAGCGGTGCACATGACATCGCCGAACATGGCTGCGGAGCCGCCGCCGTCCAGGTTTTGAATCACAAGCACCGCGGGACCGGACAATTCGGCGAAACGTTCGATGACATCGGCTACGCCGGCGGTCTTGCCTGTGACAGGCGGAACGAAGGTGCGGCAGGTCGCGGTGGAGGCGAAACCCACCATAGGCGGCAGATCGGGAAAGGCGGCTTTTATCCCCCGCCGCATAAAGCCTTGATTTCGCGGACGGACTTCAAAAAGCTCGATGACGTTGCAAATCGTCGCCGTATCAAACTGCCTCAGCTTGTCTAATACATTTGCCTGCATATCAGCATTCGCTCCTTGATTTGATTCGGTAGCCGGGGCCGGCTTAGCCTTGACTGCCTCGCGCAGCTCCCGCGCGCATCGTTTCGACGTATAGCGCTTGGCTCGGCATCACGTTGGATACGTTGCAGTTGTGCCCAAACATGGCGAAATAGCTGGTCAAATTGTCGTACCAGAGCATGGGTCCTTCTTTGGGCGAGGTTGCTTCAAAGACCAGTTTCTCCAAGCCTAATTCGTCCACGACTTTGCCGATTACATCTGCCGCCCATTGTCCCTGCAGATCGAATTCCTCGTGGTCGATCATGACGATGAAGGCGCCATCTTCCAGCGCTGGCGCCACGCCTTGCAGGATCTGCTCAGCCGTGGCGGGGCGCAGCGGCAAAGCTCTGTCCCAATGATTGATGGGGTGATGTTCTTGGATGATGCGCATGTCTTTGTCCAAGGCGAATTTGCGCCAGGCTTTCCACTGCGCCGGGCTGATTTCGGCGGTGGTGTTCATAAATTCAATGACGCGGAAGCCCAAGTCGCGGGCGGCGGCTATCGCTTCTTCAACCACGCCGTTTTGGTAGGCAGTCATAAAGAAGCCGTGATCGAGATATGGCTCGACGGCGTGGCGCTGATAGGCGGCGACCTTGCGCTTTAGCCAGTCGCTCGGGCTGTAGATGACTTGCGAGGTAACGATCTTGACATAATCCAAGCGCTGCCCGGCGACCTGCAGGAAGTCTTCCAGCTCGGTCAAACCCATGCGCTCAATGTAATGTGGCGCTTCATCATAGCCGACATCTTTCAGCCACGTCTGCCTCAATTGACGCGGCTTTTCGTAATATGGCGCATTGAATAATTCGTTCATCGCATGTCTTGGCATCTTGTCTCTCTTTCGGATCGCTATTGGCTTAGCGCCAATCGATGATTATGCCTATCGCGTCGAGATTCCATTGCGCCAGCAGCTCGTAAGCCGCCGCTATTTCGCTGGGATGAAAGCGATGACTTATCAATGGGGCGACATTGACGCGCCCGCTTTGCAGCAATTTCAAGGCGGTACGCTGTTCGGCGCGCAGGGTCCACCAGCCCGGCGCCGAAGAGAGCCGAGCAGCAGTGTCAATATGCGCGCCGATTAGTGTAATGCCCTTCTTGTGCACGCGCTTGTAGAAATCAAATGATTCGCTTGCTCCCCGCGAACTGCCGAGCAGGGCGATCCTGCCGCCAAAGGCAGCGATGTCGCAGGCGCTCATAAGCGCCGCGGGATTGCCGGTGGCTTCAACCACAACCGGAAAGCCTTCCGCCAAGGCAGCTGTCGCACTGGTATCTTTTGCCGTGTTCAGGTCCGAGACTATGTGGTCCGCGCCCAACTCACGCGCCAGCTCCAGCCGGGCTCGGTGATTGTCGATGGCGACCACAGGCATGGCGCCGGCCACGCGCGCAACCTGCAATGCCAACTGGCCCACCAATCCCGCGCCGAGCGCGGCCGCCGCTTCACCCACTTCAAGGCGCGTCTTGCGCACCGCTTGCAGCGAGGTCGCCAGGAGTTGAAAAAATGTCGCGCGCTCATCGTCCAGGTCAGGCGCCAGTTGATGACAGAGCGCCTCTTTGACGAGAACGTGGCTGGCATGGCGGGATTTGCTCGCGACCCTGTCGCCGACATGGAGGCTGCGGACTCCCGCGCCGACCTGTACAATCTCGCCGACATGGCTGTAACCGACTGGCTTGGGGTATTGCAGTGCGAGACCGGGCAGGTTCAACAAGATCGCGCGCTCGGTGCCGGGGCTGATCAAGGTCTTGCTTGTCCGGACCAATACTTCGTCGGGCGCTGGCGCTGGCAGCGCGCCGGGCGTCAGGCGAACGGCGCCGGGCTGGGCGACGAGAACGTGCTGGGTTGTGCTTGACATGTCTTGGTTGCGCCTTTGCTACCGCCCAATCATACCATGTCGTATCACAATGCCGCAGGCTTGGCGGCTCAACCGGTTCACTCCCAGGCCTGTGGGGAAAACTACGAGTAACGGAAAATTACTAACGGTCTTAGCGGTTCACCCCCAGGCCTGTGCAGGGCAATCGCATCAAAATGAATATGCAGAACTATGAACACTATAAAAACTTAAATATAACCACAGAGACACAGAGGGCACAGAGAAAAGTCTTTCATTTGTAAATATTGTGAAATTGCACTTCAATTTTGAACCCCGTGATAAGCATTTTCACCCATTTGTGTGTCGATTCTAGAGAAGTTCTGCCCCGAAAAAACTTAAACTCTGTGTTCTCGGTGCCTCTGTGGTGAAAAATATTTTGATGCGATTGCCCTGCAGGCCTGTGGGGAAAACTTGCGCCACCTTCATTTTTGCCATAGACTAGCCGGTTCACCCCCAGGCCTGTGGGGAAAACCCCGACCTTACCCCCGCAAGAGTAAGGTAAGGCTTATAGAGTAACTTACTTGACTTACCTTCCCTTGGGTCGCTTGAGTAAGCTACAGGGCAATCGCATCAAAATGAAAAATCATGTCATAAGGGTTCTTTAAGGGCTATAAAAGGATTATCGCAAAAATGCTTGGACTTTTTGACATCTTATAGACTTTAATGACCCCCAAAATGATTTTGATGCGATTGCCCTGGAGTAAGCTACTTCCCAACTTAGTTGGTTGGGAAGTAGCTGTTACTCATCGCTGGGCGGAGCCGTGAAAAGCACTATAATTTCCTTTGCAAAGAAAAAATCTGTGGCTACAGAAATAGCCATAGATTTTATGTCATTTTTCAGTTGACGATTTCGAGTATGTTTCGGGACACGAGCGTCGGGTCCTGCTTGATGTTGTAGTCCACGGCGTTGCGAAGCCGATGAAGCGAATAGTCATTCGGGAACGGTTCACCCCCACGCCTGTGGGGAAAACTCGCCTTCGCCAGCACGGCTATCTCGGGCACAAGGTTCACCCCCACGCCTGTGGGGAAAACGCGCGCCGCGGCGATCACGGTGAACGAAAGCAAGGTTCACCCCCACGCCTGTGGGGAAAACGGCGACAGATGAAGCCGCTGTGTTCAAAATCCTGGTTCACCCCCACGCCTGTGGGGAAAACACGTTTTGGTTCCGATTTGGCGCGATATGCGACGGTTCACCCCCACGCCTGTGGGGAAAACTTCGCGTTCGCGCTCACGGCAACCGGCGCCGGAGGTTCACCCCCACGCCTGTGGGGAAAACGATTTCGGAAATCCTGGGCGGCAGTGCAGGAAAGGTTCACCCCCACGCCTGTGGGGAAAACTCCGAGACGGCAGAGAAAGAGGCGACAGTTATAGGTTCACCCCCACGCCTGTGGGGAAAACATGATGGCGTAGACCAACTCAGCCGGAATCTTCGGTTCACCCCCACGCCTGTGGGGAAAACTGCTGCGCATCGGCAGCGGCGCGCGCCACCTCTGGTTCACCCCCACGCCTGTGGGGAAAACAGAGGGACCCTATCGAGTGTTCACCGCATCCTAGGTTCACCCCCACGCCTGTGGGGAAAACGCGCGCGCCCTGCCTGTGCCTCGCTATGCTCGCGGTTCACCCCCACGCCTGTGGGGAAAACTCTACCCTGTAAACCGGTCTATCCGGCGCCCCAGGTTCACCCCCACGCCTGTGGGGAAAACGATAACGAAACGCAAAGGCGACAATCAACCCCAGGTTCACCCACACGCCTGTGGGGAAAACCCGCGCACTTGTGCGGCTAGACGCTTGACCGGAGGTTCACCCCCACGCCTGTGGGGAAAACGTCAGAGATGGTGAAAGGGTAGATCTTCATTGCGGTTCACCCCCACGCCTGTGGGGAAAACTTCTGGCTCTATTGCTAGACGGGCACCAATTCCGGTTCACCCCCACGCCTGTGGGGAAAACCTAGAAGGGCAGCCGTTGTTGGCATTAGAATACGGTTCACCCCCACGCCTGTGGGGAAAACTATGTCGGAAGTCGGCCCGTCTGCGAGCATAATGGTTCACCCCCACGCCTGTGGGGAAAACGAAGTTGCCGAGCGAGACGCGGCGCAAGCGGCTGGTTCACCCCCACGCCTGTGGGGAAAACCTCACTCGAGAGATTCAGGATTTTATCACCATTGGTTCACCCCCACGCCTGTGGGGAAAACCCAGGTCATGCTAATTCTGGCAAGCCGCTGATCGGTTCACCCCCACGCCTGTGGGGAAAACGGAAGTCGCGGAAAGCAACACGCCACCGACGGCGGTTCACCCCCACGCCTGTGGGGAAAACATCTGGGCGTGGTCGGCAAGGGCGGTGGCGACAGGTTCACCCCCACGCCTGTGGGGAAAACTTATGAACTGCGCGACCGCTGTAACGGTTAAGAGGTTCACCCCCACGCCTGTGGGGAAAACCTTGTAGCAGACCTTACGGGGCCGGCTGTCCGAGGTTCACCCCCACGCCTGTGGGGAAAACGCGTTAGCAAGTTGCCAGCGCCCGCTACCATTCGGTTCACCCCCACGCCTGTGGGGAAAACGATGCCTATGATTATGTGCTGTTGACCGGGATGGGTTCACCCCCACGCCTGTGGGGAAAACTTCCTCCTACCCCAGTCAATAATAGTGAGTTGTGGTTCACCCCCACGCCTGTGGGGAAAACACTATGCTTTAACTATAACATATTGAAGCGAGTGGTTCACCCCCACGCCTGTGGGGAAAACATACTTTTCTCGACCCACGATTCAAGCCGCTCTGGTTCACCCCCACGCCTGTGGGGAAAACTTCGCGGCGCGTATTGGCGCACAAGGAATGCGCGGTTCACCCCCACGCCTGTGGGGAAAACTACCCCCTGTTCAACAGCATTGCAAGGGGCAATGGTTCACCCCCACGCCTGTGGGGAAAACTCGAGCGGCTTTTTCCGCGCCAAGCGCTACAACGGTTCACCCCCACGCCTGTGGGGAAAACGCCTGGAACATTTGAGCAGTAACCCACTGGAACGGTTCACCCCCACGCCTGTGGGGAAAACTGCAGCCTGCCGAGAAGTTTATCGGCAAAAGGCGGTTCACTCCCACGCCTGTGGGGAAAACTGACCGCTGCGGCAGACGCATTGGACGCATTATGGTTCACCCCCACGCCTGTGGGGAAAACTTTTCCGGCGGCGCGCGAATTAGACCCCCCAAAGGTTCACCCCCACGCCTGTGGGGAAAACAATCCCTGCGAGTGTCCCCGCTACCAACCCATAGGTTCACCCCCACGCCTGTGGGGAAAACGCTCCAACCAAGAGCGCCCTGGTCGATCAGTTTGGTTCACCCCCACGCCTGTGGGGAAAACATCAACAGCCTCTGTCGTCTGCTCGCTCATAAAGGTTCACCCCCACGCCTGTGGGGAAAACGCGTGGGGCGCGGCGTCGGCTATCGCTGGCGCTGGTTCACCCCCACGCCTGTGGGGAAAACGCGTCCGCGCTGTCGGTTGACGCGCCCTTGGCCGGTTCACCCCCACGCCTGTGGGGAAAACGTCAGGCGAATTGTTGACCGCTTAGGCGACAGCGGTTCACCCCCACGCCTGTGGGGAAAACTCCGGCGGGCCTCGTCGTCATGGTCGTCGATTTCCCAGGTGCCGTGGCCGGCAACGCAGTCACAACGGTTCACCCCCACGCCTGTGGGGAAAACTCGCATCGCTACGCCTGAGGTCGACATCACCGAGGTTCACCCCCACGCCTGTGGGGAAAACGCCGCTGGCGGCTATCGCGTCCTCTACATCGGCGGTTCACCCCCACGCCTGTGGGGAAAACTCGCCATGCTCCACTACCCCACCTAACCCGACGGGTTCACCCCCACGCCTGTGGGGAAAACGCTTTTGTCAAACAAGGTTTGAATATCGTCAACGGTTCACCCCCACGCCTGTGGGGAAAACTAATCTCGAGCTCATCCAAGAGACTGTCGCGGTGGTTCACCCCCACGCCTGTGGGGAAAACGAGCTAAAACGCGACGCCGACAAGGCGGCGGACGGTTCACCCCCACGCCTGTGGGGAAAACTGGAAGAACCGCCTGGTCCGAACCTCGTAAGCAGGTTCACCCCCACGCCTGTGGGGAAAACTGCAGCGTCGACATCAACTGAACGGTGAGATTGCGGTTCACCCCCACGCCTGTGGGGAAAACGTCGGCTGTTGATGACGCGCCGATGCCCCGCCAGGTTCACCCCCACGCCTGTGGGGAAAACAGGACGCCGGTTGTGCCGGTATTCATGGCGACGGGTTCACCCCCACGCCTGTGGGGAAAACGCCGGCTGTATACTATGACTACATTCTATCACCAGGTTCACCCCCACGCCTGTGGGGAAAACATTCAAGCGGGCGCTAGAAATACCGTCGCCGTTGGTTCACCCCCACGCCTGTGGGGAAAACTTTTTCAAACAGACTGCCGTGCGATCTCTTGGCGGTTCACCCCCACGCCTGTGGGGAAAACCGTTATCCAAGCGGCTATATGCCCAGCCTCAATGGTTCACCCCCACGCCTGTGGGGAAAACTCATTCGGCCTTCGCGTGAACGTCGAAAAACTAGGTTCACCCCCACGCCTGTGGGGAAAACACGCTGTCGCCTTACAGCGTCGCTATTATCAGCGGTTCACCCCCACGCCTGTGGGGAAAACAAAGCGGCAGACGATGATCAGATCGGCGAGGGCGGTTCACCCCCACGCCTGTGGGGAAAACAGGTCAATCTGGGCGCAGATAAAATACCGGACCGGTTCACCCCCACGCCTGTGGGGAAAACGCGCGGCGTCGCGGATTCGAGCGAAAACCCCGAGGTTCACCCCCACGCCTGTGGGGAAAACGCGCAGTTCGCCAAGATGATAGAGCTGCTCATAGGTTCACCCCCACGCCTGTGGGGAAAACCCAGGTCACCGTAGCCAAAAACGCCGAGGACTAGGTTCACCCCCACGCCTGTGGGGAAAACGTTGCCATGGTCAGACGGCAAGGCCCTCAGAACGGTTCACCCCCACGCCTGTGGGGAAAACCCTCGTGAGCGAGCGCGGGCATGATGGTGATCGGGTTCACCCCCACGCCTGTGGGGAAAACCCTCGCGCGCGCGGGATTAGCCTTCCACCTGGCGGTTCACCCCCACGCCTGTGGGGAAAACAGCCGCGCGATCTCAGCCAACCGCAATACCTCAGGTTCACCCCCACGCCTGTGGGGAAAACTCTAGGACCTCCGTGAAATCGATGTCGGCCTCGGGTTCACCCCCACGCCTGTGGGGAAAACCCTTAGACCGCGACCTTAACGCGGCGATTAACAGGTTCACCCCCACGCCTGTGGGGAAAACAAGTCGCGGCGCTCGAAGCCGCGGCCGGTTTGAGGTTCACCCCCACGCCTGTGGGGAAAACACTTCTGGCCTGACTGTGATCGCCGCCGCGCGTGGTTCACCCCCACGCCTGTGGGGAAAACTTCTGGCTGGGGGTCGATGGGGGACGCCCGGACGGTTCACCCCCACGCCTGTGGGGAAAACAGGAAGTCCATTTGGAATGGCTGCAAGCGAAGCGGTTCACCCCCACGCCTGTGGGGAAAACGACAGCGCGCGCTGCGACTCTTTCGTCGAGCGAGGTTCACCCCCACGCCTGTGGGGAAAACAAAACGGCAGAATCAGGGCATTGCAGGCTCGAAGGTTCACCCCCACGCCTGTGGGGAAAACGTTTTCAAACAGACTGCCGTGCGATCTCTCGGCGGTTCACCCCCACGCCTGTGGGGAAAACCGCCCACATCGGCCAACAACAGCCCGATCCCGAGGTTCACCCCCACGCCTGTGGGGAAAACGGTCTGGGCGATCATCATCGGGGTCATCCAGGCGGTTCACCCCCACGCCTGTGGGGAAAACATATCAGGCGCACTTGAAACACCTACCCATACAGGTTCACCCCCACGCCTGTGGGGAAAACATGTTCCACTTGTCATTTAGATACTCAGCCAGAGGTTCACCCCCACGCCTGTGGGGAAAACGCCACCTCACGAAAAGTGATTTGCGAGGCATCCGGTTCACCCCCACGCCTGTGGGGAAAACATGGGACGTGGGCGGATGATGCCAGTCAAGTCCGGTTCACCCCCACGCCTGTGGGGAAAACAAACACGATGATGGTCGAGTCGGACACCAAAAAGGTTCACCCCCACGCCTGTGGGGAAAACGTGTGGCTCACAGTCGGATCGCTGATCTCGCGCGGTTCACCCCCACGCCTGTGGGGAAAACCCTTCGAGCGACAGCGTGATCCTCTCATCGTCCGGTTCACCCCCACGCCTGTGGGGAAAACACCTGTAGCCCGACTGAACCCGTCGCGGCGATCGGTTCACCCCCACGCCTGTGGGGAAAACGATCCTGGATGTCGGACCCGTAATCGTACGAAAGGTTCACCCCCACGCCTGTGGGGAAAACCAGAATCACCCGTTGCGTTGCGCACTGTCTACCGGTTCACCCCCACGCCTGTGGGGAAAACCGCTCCCGAGAACTTCTTTGCGCGGCTCCGCGCGGTTCACCCCCACGCCTGTGGGGAAAACATACCGTTGCCGATTGCCAGTTCGCGCAGTTCAGGTTCACCCCCACGCCTGTGGGGAAAACTCCCACTGGGCATAGGCTTCTGCGTTTTGCGCCGGTTCACCCCCACGCCTGTGGGGAAAACCCATGTCCACGTGGGCAGGGCTGCCGCAGGCAGGGTTCACCCCCACGCCTGTGGGGAAAACATCTTGCGCGCGCCTATCGGCGTCTTCCGAAGCGGTTCACCCCCACGCCTGTGGGGAAAACCTTGGCTGTCCAGAGTCCCAAGCTGGCAGAGGCGGTTCACCCCCACGCCTGTGGGGAAAACTTTAAGCTATCCAGCAGCCGCGCTACAAGCCGAGGTTCACCCCCACGCCTGTGGGGAAAACGATGGCGAGCGACATAGCTGGTCGCGCACGGGCGGTTCACCCCCACGCCTGTGGGGAAAACGCCTGCCGTAAGTGGCAGGCAGGCAGTTTTTTAGGTTCACCCCCACGCCTGTGGGGAAAACCTCTCGGCCCAGATTCAAGGGAATCCGAGGGATGGTTCACCCCCACGCCTGTGGGGAAAACATTCTGGATTACAAAGGCTTCTTGCTTGGATTCGGTTCACCCCCACGCCTGTGGGGAAAACGCTCTGGATTGCAAAGGCGTCTTGCTTGGATTCGGTTCACCCCCACGCCTGTGGGGAAAACTTCGGCAGCGATTTTGACGCGGCAGTATCATGGGGTTCACCCCCACGCCTGTGGGGAAAACAGGGCGCAAGGCAACCGCGCCTAAAGCGTTGTAGGTTCACCCCCACGCCTGTGGGGAAAACTCAGCGCGGCTGCCCCGCATGGGATTGCTATCAGGTTCACCCCCACGCCTGTGGGGAAAACTGCTGTTTCTTGGTCATTTTCATACTCCATAGAGGTTCACCCCCACGCCTGTGGGGAAAACTTCAGAGAACAATAATGTCGAATCAGGATACAGGGTTCACCCCCACGCCTGTGGGGAAAACTTTCCCATTGACTTGCGCTAGGTCCTGATAAAAGGTTCACCCCCACGCCTGTGGGGAAAACAATGCGGGGCGCTTGTTGAACCGACAAGCGGCCGGTTCACCCCCACGCCTGTGGGGAAAACCTCGAAGCAAGAGTGGCGCCGCTCTTCGATACGGGTTCACCCCCACGCCTGTGGGGAAAACGGCGGCCACGAAACCCAGATTTGATTGTTCGACGGTTCACCCCCACGCCTGTGGGGAAAACAGCCGTTCGACCAACAACATAAATGTCGATCACGGTTCACCCCCACGCCTGTGGGGAAAACATGCTCGCCAGCAGAAAAATGGTGTGGCATGACGGTTCACCCCCACGCCTGTGGGGAAAACATCGACAATGCTATCGACAACTTACACTTGCACGGTTCACCCCCACGCCTGTGGGGAAAACGGCGGCCACGAAACCCAGATTTGACTGTTCGACGGTTCACCCCCACGCCTGTGGGGAAAACCCTTCGGTAACAATTGTAATATTCTCCGAAGGGCTTATGCAGTTTAAACCAATTTCCGATGATGGCTAGGCTCAGTCTTCGTCATGCGCGCCAGCTCGCGGACGCCGAACCAATTGCAAGCCATCAAGATCGACGATCTCGCGGCGCGTGTTCCCGTAAACGCGAACAGCGAAACGCTGCTCGTTGTTTGTCGTCCACATCTGTATAAGCCCGCCCTCGCGACAAGCTGCGCAGGCGCGTTCCCACAAGCGATCGCGCACCGTCGCCGTCAGGTGACCCAGGAAGACGCCAGGGTGCGGCTCGATCAACCAGCGCGACAACTCCCCGCGCAAGCCCACAGGCACGCTTTCCATGATCATCACGACCATGTCTCATCCTCCTCGAACAACGCATCGAAATCCAGATCATCCAATGCAAAACCCGGCGGCTCGCCATCGACATCATAATCCGCCAATGGCTCCTCTTTTATTTCCAGGATAGCATCTATATCCGGCAGCAGGCGCTGGAGCAGTTTGGCTTTCTTGAATTCCCCGCGGCAACGTTTTCGGATGCGCGCATAAAGGTCATCTGTGCCCAGCGCGACTGTTTCGAAGGCGATGGGTATGCTCAATTCTGTCTTATAGAGATCAGCGATATCGAGCACAAAGGACAATTGCTTGCCAGTATGGATGAAGCCTAAACCTGGCGAGTAGCCGCCGCTGACGATGGCGGCGTGACAAAGGCCATAGAGCAGAGCGTTCGCCATGGACAAGGCGCTGTTGATCGGGTCCGAGGCATTCATATTGCGCGGATCGTAGCGCCTCCCTCGCCATCTCACGCCATAGCGCCGACTCATCGTCTGATAGGTATTGCGTACGCGTACGCCTTCGTGGCCGCGAATCTGCTCCAGGCTCAGGTCCGGCTTCAATTCCTCATCAAAGCGATAGGCATACATCGCCAAGGCGACCTTGCGCCGCGACTCTGGCTCCGAAACGAGGCTTGCCTGCTTGATAAGTCGATATGCCTTGCGCGTTTCGCCCGTCCCTTGGGCGTAGAAACGAGTGGCGTCCTCGCCAACCCAAAGGATAGAGCAGCCGTTTTGCGCCAAGAGTTTCACCGCTTCGTGGGTGATGCTGGCGCCCGGTCCCAACAGCAAAAGCGAAAGCGAGGCAATTGGGACCGCTACCTTGCCTTTCTCATCGACTAATTCCACAGCATTGCGGTAGCGTTGGACGACAGCGCGCTCGGCGTAGACATAACTCAGGCTGTCGCGCAATTTGGGCAAAATATGCAGATCGCTATACGGCGCGCTGCCGCGCCTGTCCGAAAAACGGGATGCCTTGCTCATTCTTAATCTCCTATTCGCTTGTTAAGCCGCACTTCAGCATTTCTTATGCTTCTGGAGAAACGATTTGTGAGCAGTGGCAGTTAGCGCCTGCTGACAGAAAGCAAGCCGAAGCCAAAAGCTTTGGCGCTGCCAATCCCATTCCGCCACGCGCCGACAAAGGCTTCTGGCTCGTTCACCTGCAAGAAACCCTCAAACTGGACGGCATGCCAGGTCTGCCTGCGACGCTTGCCATGCAGCTTGCCCAGCCTGACGGCGCGGACATTCCGCGGCTCAACCGCGAAGCCATGCGCGTCGCTCTTGCGCTGCAACCATCGCATGAGCGCGTCTTCGGCATAAATGGCATGACGGTTGCCATCGCGCTTGACGGTGGGGTTGGCTTGCAGGCGGAAGCGCAAGCGCATGCCTTCCTGGGCTTGCGGCTCAAACTCGCGCAGGGCTGGCGGCTCGCAGAGATAGCCCGGCGCGCTCAGCCGCTGCGCTTGATGCCAGTCCGGCGCTGTCTGTGATTGCAGCAGCACTGTCGCATAAACCTGCCGCGGCGCATGTTCGACGCGATACAGGACGCGCTCCTCGGCCGGCAGTTGCGCGGGGAAAGCGCAAAGCAAGCTGCGGTGCAATTCGTAGCGGTCGCCGAGATCGCGGCGCGCTGGGCGATGTCGCAGATTAATCAACAGTTGAGAGAGAAACATCATCGCCCCCCTTTTGCATAGCGGGATTGGGCAGGAACTCGCGCCGCAGCCGGCGAGGAATGAAGCGCCGCGGCTGAAAGCAAATGGGCTGGTCATTCCGCACGATTGAACCGTTTTTGTCGTCTTCGATCAGCAATTGCAGCTGCTCCGCCGGCTTGCCCTGTCCCAGCCATGGATGCCGAGATAGAGCGTCTTGCAAGCCCGCGTCCTGCAAGCCGTCCGGCAGCCAAACCCGCTCGGCTGGCAAAAAGGCTTTGCGCCCGAAGAAGAGAAACCAGGCAGGCCGCTGCAAAGCGGCCTGCGTAGTCTCAAGAATCGCGCGATCGCCTTCCAAGCCCACCAGGAATTTGGCGTCCGACAGGTAATAGCGCTCGGATGTGATGGCGTTTTTACGATTGATCTTGCCGCCCACTGTGTAATAGCCGCCGTAGTTCGTGGCTTTGTCATAATGCGCGGCTGTATGGTAATCGCGCAGGATGGCGCCGGGCTGGTCGATGCGCACAGCCATTCGCAGGCTGCGCAGGTCGTCTATCGGTTCCTGGCGCGGGCGGCCTAGGGCGGCGCATAGCAAGCCGACTATCCCGCTTTTGGAAGGCTCGCGGCCCGTATCACGATGGCTAAAGTGGCTCTGCGTGCCCCAGGCTTGCATGGGCGCGCTGATACGCATCAGCAATGTGGCCATCGCTCAAGCTCCGTTCAGCACAGTTGTCATAGCGCCAACCCATTCGCCCAGATTGCTCACTGTCGCGCTTGCCAGCTCTTCGGACGACAAGCCATATCCACGCGGGTTCAGGACGGCGAGCGTCGGGACGCCCAGCCGGAAGCAGTTTTCGACCTGATCCCAATAGTTGCAGAGCGCGTCAATTGAAGGCTGGACCAGTCCGCCTTCTTTATGGTCGCGGCGGACCGGCTTCTCGAAGGCGTTGGCGAGGGATTGTCCGTCGTTGTCGGGACGGGCAGCCGCCAGCAAGAAATCGGGTTTATGCTTGTTGATGAAGGAGTTCTGCATGGCGCTGGGCACGACGACGGCGAAGGCTTGCATGAAAGCGCCGATGGTCTGCCGCGCCAGGTCTTCATCGCCGCCGAGGTTCTTGACAAGCTGCTGCCAGTCAATCCGAGCGCAGCGGTAGTATGTGGCGGAGTTGTATGCGACCAGACCGAGCATGCCTGCGCCGGTCTCCTCTTCAGGATTAAAGTCATCTACAGCGGTGAAGTAGTCAAATTCGGCTGTATTGACTTCGTGGGTAGAAATGGCGTGCGCGACCTGGCAAGCCGCGTCGATATTGAGTTCCGGCTTCTCCGCCAGCATCCGCCCGAAGAGCGCGATATCCGGCGCCGAGCTGCGGTTGGCGAAGTTTTTGATGAATTGCTTGTTGAAAGCAGTGATGTCTGGCGTCTCGTCATTTTCCCGCGCTGTTGTCAAAAACTGCGCAATTTCGTCTATCTCGCTGTCACTGAGATAGAGCAAGACGCTGGTCTCGTTTGTCTTGGATTTGGAGTCCAGTTTGGCATAGAGTTTGGTCGCGATTTCAGCCGCTTGTTGTTGATACCAGAGGACATCATCGTCGTTCTGGCTGAGCAGATCGCTGACGTGTGTCACTAGTTTTTTCGTCCGCGTCCCGGTGGGAACGTCAATCGCGCCAGCGAAGACGTCCGAGACGCGCATGGCGCGTTTGGCGGATTGCGAGGAGATGCGCGCCCGCCGCACCCCGCCGAAGAGCGCTTCTTTGGGGTTGCCGGTATCATCGCGATTGAGATTCGACGGCGCGAAACTTTGGATGGCGTGCAATTCGATAATCATGTCTGGCTTGTCCTTTCTTTGTCAGATTCTGATTGATAGGATCCCCAAAACCCGCGCGCCCAGCGGCGCTGAACAAAGCGGTCTTGATGATCCCAATAGCCCACATCACGTATCAACTGATGCCAGTTGACGGCGATGTCTTTGGCTTTCAAGATGCTAATTTGCTGACGCAGGCGCGGTTCTAGCGTGTCGCGCCTCATGCGCAGCAGTTGTACAAAACGGCGTTCGGTGGCGTCGTCTTCATGCTTAGGATCCAGCTTGCGCATGTGTTCTCCCATGTTGCCGAATCGCGACGATTCTGGCTGCAGGGCGAAAAGGGAGGCGATCATGTAGATGTCCGATTCTTCGCGCCTGTTTGCCTCTTTGCGGATCCTAGGCACAACATAAGGGAACATGCCGGGCGCGTCGCCCGGATCCGCGCCCAGTCCGCGCCGCAGCGCCGCCAGCATGGCGCGGTTCTCGGCGTTTTTCTGCAGATAGGAAATAAAGGGATGTTGCTTCGTTTCAGCAGTGTTCATAGCTGCCTCCTAATCCTTGAATACCTTATTCATTCCGATGTGTAGTTGACGCTCGGCATGGATTGCGCCTTTCAATGCCCAGGGGCTGCCGCCAGCCAGTTTGCCTGCATGGCGGAGCGCCTCCAACGCCGTGTTTCTGAGCGTGTCGATCCATGCGTCAATTGCTTCATCGCTGTCCTTGATCAAGGTCTCGATGAACCGCCAGAAATGCGGCTCCAGCGCCAGCCAATAATGTTCACGCGCTCGCCATTGCCGGATAAGACCGCGGCGGTCATTCGGGTCCGGCTTACCTTCCGCGCCGCGCAGCAAGACTGCGTTCGCCAGGATGTCCAGGGCGAAGCGCAAGCTGCCTTCGATTTTCTCCGCTTGCGCCAAGGCAGCCTCGATGTCGAGGACATAGTTAGCATCGCGCAGCAATTTGAGCGGCAGAGGCATGATTTCCTGTCGGTAAAAGATGGGCTTGGTTTGCTCAGCCAGCATGCCTGTCGCCAACAAACGAATATAGCGGTTTTCGTCGATAGCTTCCGCATCTTTTAGATGGGCAAGCCATTCTATGACCTCGGGCGGTCTGCTCGCCTCGCTGCGCTCCGCTACCAAACTGGCGTAGTCGCGCCACAGCGCTTTGTTGGAATTGAAATAAAGAAACGAGAATTCGCCGGTGGGCTCACCTTTGCTCTTCTTTTGCATGTAGCGCTTTTGCGGACTCTTGACACCTGGACCCAGGTTGAGCGCCGGCGCAATCATCGCCTCGCGCACGATGATACGATCCTCTGCCGCCTGCGCGATTAGTTGTACGCGATTATTTGTCCAGGTCAGGTAATCCAGATAACCCCTTGGTACTTCGCGCATTTCAAAGGGATTCCCCATTTCCCAGCTTGGCTTGTCTTCATTTTGAGTAGGCATCGTGTTTTGGTCGGGATAAGCCACTAGGTTCAGCGCCAGCGTTTCAAATAGCGTCGAGCCACATGCCCAAAAAATGACGCCGCGCGCATAGTTGCTGTCTTTGAAGCTCGCGCGTTTCTTGTTTATCGCCGGTCCCAAGCCAGCAGTATGAAAGTATTGCGCCGCAAGCAACTGGCGCGCTGCTTCGGCTGGAGAAAGCTTTATGCCCGACGAGTCATTCGCATGGGTGAAAAGCGTGGCGGTGTTGCCAATGGAATGCACCAAATGAATGATTGACTTAGGCTCGACTCGGTCTTCTTTCGCTTGATAAAAGGGACGTTCGGGATGAAACAGGTCAAATCGCTCGCGCCAGGTATCGAAGTATTCATCAAGCCGCGCCATATTAAACGCGCCAGCTTGCCACAAGGCTCCCCACTCGTCTTCATCGGCTGGGCCAAAGACGCGATGCAATATCGCCAGCGCCAGCGGCATAATCGCGGCGGATTGAATCGGCGTTTCGCAGGCGATTTCCCGCAACTCTGGCGCTCGCGCGAACAAATCGCGCAGACTGACTTCGACAAACTCGTCCCGGCTTGTGATGCAAGGTATCCAGAGTTCGTCGATTAAGTTGAATGACATGCTTCGCCTCCTGGCGAACCGCTTCGGTTCTCTAGCTAGAGCTATTTATCTCTACCAAATTATCCTTAGTATATACCGCCATTGCAGCCTGTCAAGAGTAACTTTGCGCAATCCAATGTCCACCCCCACTCATGTGGGGAATATCACAGTAACCTACTGCGATTAATCTCTACCAACGGTTCACCCCCACATCTGTGAGGAATATACGGCCCAATTCACTATACCACAAATCGAATCGGGACCTTCTCTTTATTTGAGGGAGAATGCTAACTTTCTTCAATTTCCAATCCGTAATCTCGCGTCAACCGCAGGGTATATGGGCTATCCGGCACATCAAAAAGATCGCCCTCAAATATAACCGCGCGAGCGAACTTGAGTTGTGGTATCTTTTGCCAGGATGGATTTTCGTCAAGTCGCTCCAATGCGGATTTGATATGCTTCCCTCGCACAGTAATCCTGTGCCGCAGCAAGTCAGCGATTTCATCTTTGCTCGGTCCACGCGCTAGCAACGCGCGCAAGTCTTCATTGATAATGCAAATGATCTCAGCCCCGGGATGGATGTTTCGGGTGGCGATGTTGCGTTCTTCGTTGTCTGTTAATTCCGCGCTATAACGGCCGATCAAGCGCTTGTCAGCGGCTTGCCCAATAACATACTGCGCCCCCCTAAACACACTGTTGGTATCTTGCAACTTCATCTCATGCCAAGCATCCGCCAACGTATCCCGATAAACCTCGCCGATACCATCAACTTCAACATCAGCGCTGTACACAAAATCCATCAGCGCGTCGATGTCATCGGGACTGCGCAGCGCGTCCATATCCCGCAGTTTCAGCCAACTCTTCAGCAGGAAGAAGCGCGCGTAAATCACTTCGTCTACGCCGAAATCCGGCACATCGCCTTCGCCTATCTCCGGCGCCCGCAGCAGCAGCGCCGGCTCTGATAAATGAGGCGGACGGCTCCTGCCTGCGTGCCGATGCAAGCGTCCGACGCGCTGGATCAGCAGGTCAATCGGGGCGACGCGGCTGATCATCAAGTCGAAGTCGAGGTCGAGGCTCTGCTCGATGATTTGCGTGGCGACCAGGATCTTGCGCCGCGGTCTGTCTGCAGCCTCTTTGCCAAATGCCGACAGCGCTTCGTCTTCAATTTCGCCGCGCCAAACGGGTGGAAAACGCGCGTGGAAGAGCCACACATCATCCGCGTCAATTCCTTGGGCTTCGCGCAAGAAACGGGCGACATCAATCGATTCATTCACCGTGTTGCAGACGATGGCGATGCAGCCGCCTTGATGATAGCGCGGCTGAACCTCCGCCAGCAGGCTGTCGAGGTCGGGCGGAATGCGCTGGATACGGACGGCGCGCGTTTCTGGCTGCGGCAATTCATGGACCTTGATATTTCCATCGTGTTCGACGACTGTTAGGCGTGGATAGCGGACCTGCGGCATCTTTTCGATTTTCTTTGCCCCGACAGCTTGCAGGATGTCTTGCCGCCCTTGCCGCGATAGAGTCGCAGAGAGCAGGATCAGCGGCGAGTTCAGCGCGCGCAGCCAATTGAACAGGCGCTCGATGATGGTATTCATATAGCTGTCGTAGCTGTGGATTTCGTCGAAGATGACGAGCTTTTGGCTGAGCGCGAACTGGCGCACGAAATGATGTTTCGCCTGCAAGACGCCGAGCATGGCTTGGTCGATTGTGCCGACGCCGAATGGCGCCAACAGCGTTCGTTTGCGATTTTCCCCGAACCAATCCCCCGCCGCATCGCCGCTGTCATTGCCTTCCGATTCCGCTTGAGCCCGCCACTGATTGAATTGCTGCTGCGCCTGTCCGTGCGCGAGTTGCAGGTTGATATTCTGCTGCTCATAGCGCCTTTGAAGATAATCTTTAACACGCTCAAACATTTGTTTGCTCGTCGCCTGCGTTGGCATGGCGATATAGGCGCCGCTCAAACCGAAGCGGTTGAGCAGCCGATCGCCGATGTGCAACGCCAGCTCGGTCTTGCCGCCGCCGGTCAGATATTCGACTAATATCAGCCGCGGCATCTCCTTGAAGGCTGAGAGTTTGTCGATGGCTGCTCTCTGCATGTCATAGGGTTCAAGTTCGGGAAAGGCTTCGTGGAAGCTTGGTTCATTGCCATCCGCTTTCCAGCCGATAAAGCCTAGCTCGTTCAGCGCCCGCCGCGCTTGTTTTATCGCTTGTTGAAAATAGTCTTGTGGGTCAATTGCCTCTTCTTCGTAAGGGAAAAACAGGCTGGATCCGATCCAGTCGCAGACCGAAACGAAGCCGGAAAGAAAGACCGCAAAGCGGTTGAAGCGCTGCGGGTCATCTGGCAGGCGGACTTCTTGAGCGCCAAGCGCCCCTTGCAACTGTCCGATCAGTTCGTCTTGCAGCGCTTGCCATTGCGCATTGCCGGCCCCCGCTCGCGCTCCTTGCCTGGTGTTGGAAGATATCCAACTGCCGTGATGCCCGCCGATGACGCCAGCCAATTGCCCCGCCTGCATTTTGCCGATGTCCTTGTCCAACAGCCAGCGCCGCAGAATGACCGCGGACAGGATACCGTGGTTATCTTCATGAGTACGCTTCTCGTACAGGTTCTCGTCCGCTTCGCACAGGGCTTCGTACAAATCCTTGACCTTCTTCTGAAAGCCCGGCGTCGCCTTGCCGATATCGTGTAAGCCCGCCAGCAGCGCCAATTGCCCTCGCGCCGCAATTTCGTCCGAGCCCAGCAGGTCTTGCAGCCAGGTCTTTTGCCCAGCGCTTAGTACATCGTCCCACATGCAGCAGGCGGCCGCCGCTACATCCAGCAAATGATAAATCAGCAGGTGCTGTTTGCAGGTTTCGGCTTTAGGCTTGCCCATAGGTTCGCGCTTTGCCCAGAGCAGATGCAAAGCATCCGCATTCTTGTTGTCATTCATCGTCAAGCCATAGTGCTGGACCTGCCTTTTCAGGCTGCGGACGATGCGCCGGCGTAGTTTCTCTGGCTCTTCCACCACGACGCCAGAACCCCAACTGCGGATCCACGGTACCATCTCATCGGGTTCGGCAACATCGACGCAGTAACGCACATAGCCATCCGCATCAGCAGTGATCCGCTGCGTGGGATGCCACTCGCTTTCCAGCAGACGGTCATAGTGCCGCCGCTCAAAGCGCAGGACCACAGTAGTTGGTTCGCCGCGTCCGCTGCTCCACACGCCCCAAGCCCGCCCAAAATGCGATTGAAAACGCGCCAGATCAAGGATCTCGAACTTCTCATCGCAAAGGCGGACATCTTGGATGCGGTCGAATTTCAAGCTGAGGCTGATGTAGTCCTCGCCGTCGCGGCTGCCATCACAAAGCACATAGAAGCCGTCCGACAGCGGGTTGCTGACGAAGCGATAAGGGCGGATGCGCCAGCGAGACGAATCCGCGCGGCTGAGCGGATGATAATCGACCCAGACTTCCCGCCGGCGTTTTTTTGCTTGCGCGAGCGTCGTGAAGATGCGCGCCGCTTCCAGATTCCCTTGTTGCTGGCGGAAGCGGTCTTGCAGCTCGCCAGCCAGGTGTGGATGCAGTTTGCGCGCGAGTTTGAAAATCAATGTACGGACAATCTGCGATTGCGAGGTGTGAGCGGTCAGCGCGCGCTCTAATGCCAAGAAGAGGAACTCGCCTTCTTCACTGGTCAGTTTGAGGTTGACGAAATAGTCTGCGGCGACATGGTACTTCTGTCCGTCGGTATATAGCGGCACGCCCATGTCTTCAATGAGACGAATATATTTGTGGGCAGCGCTGGGGCTTATTCGGTACTTCGCTGCGATTTCGGCTCGGCTGACGCCATCCGGCGCATTTGCCAGTTCATAGATGATGTCGAAGATTATCTTGACTGTTTCTTGTAATGCCATCGTGTCCCCCTCGTTTCCCGCTGCAATTGTATAGGAAGCCGGCGCGCGCAGCGTGAACAGTTTGCTTGAGAAAGAATGAATTCAGTGTTAAGACTGCCAGTCTATATCATTGTCGAAGAACCCGCTAAGCTGCTCCTTCGCGCTCTTCGTGGCGAAAATCCCTCTGTGTCCCCCGCGCCCCCTGTGGCAAAATCACCCCATGACCACCCGACTCATCACCCACGACAAGCTCGCCTGGCTCGACCTGACGCACCCCAGCGAAGCCGATGTCGCCAGCCTCAGCCAGCGCTTTCCGCACTTCCACCCGCTCAACCTCGAGGACATCCGCAGCCCTATCGAACGGTCTAAGCTCGATCAGGACGACGACTACATCTTCGCCGTCATGCACTTCCCGCTCTGGGACGCTCGCCACGAAATATCCCGCGCCGCCGAAGTCGACTTCTTTGTCGGTCCCGATTACATGGTCACCGTGCATAACGGCACGCTCAAGCCGCTGGTGAACCTGGTCGAAGCCTGCGCCGCCGACGATGCCGAGCGCGAGCGCCTGCTGGGGCACGGCGTCAACCACGCTTTCTACACACTCATTGACGCGCTGGTGGATTATGTCTTTCCCATTCTGGGCAAGGTGGACAGGCGCATTCACGCCATTGAAGACGCGCTCTTCGAATCCAACGCCAAGCGCGTCATCCAAGAGATCGCTCTGCTGCGCCGCGATATCATCTCGCTGCGCCGCATCATCCGCCAGCAGATTCCCATCGTGCAGCAGCTCGAAACCGTCCAGCACCCCATCCTGCACGACGAGATGGAAGAATACTTCGGCGATATCGCCGATCACCTCTTCAAACTGCGCGATATCGCCGATGAAAACTACGAGATCATCAACAGCTTCGCCGAAACCGCCGATACCTTGGCAAGTTATCGCATCAACGAGGTCATGCGCATTCTCACCGTCATCTCCGTCATCATGCTGCCGCTCACGCTCATTTCCAGCATCTATGGCATGAATATCGAGCTTCCCTTTGCCGACGATCACAACGCCTTTATAATCACCTCTGTCGCTATGTTAGCGATCGCCATCCTGATGCTGATCTATTTCCGTAAACGCAACTGGCTATGACCACTCCCTCGCTAGCCGAAGCAAGCTACATCGACGCGCGGCGCGACCTCAATCAATTGGTCGATTCCCTGCGCCAGGAGCCCCGCATCGCCTGCGATACCGAATCCAACAGTCTCTACGCCTACCGCGGCAAGACCTGCCTCATCCAATTGTCGACGACTGACAGGGACTTCTTAATCGACCCGTTGCGAATCGCCGATATCAGCGCCTTGGGCGCGCTCTTCGCGGATCCGCAGGTCGAGAAGGTCTTCCACGCCGCAGAATACGATCTGATCTGTCTCAAGCGCGATTTTGATTTCGATGCGCATCCCGTCTTCGATACCATGGCTGCGGCGCGCGTCTGCGGTTATTCGCGCTTCGGCTTGGGCAACTTGCTGGCGGACCTGCTAGGCGTCCGCCACAGCAAAAAGCACCAGACCGACGATTGGGCGCAGCGGCCGCTGCCGCCGAGCCACCGCCGCTACGCGCAGGTGGATACGCACTACCTGCTGCCCTTGCGTGATATCCTCTACGGCGAATTGCAGCGCGCGGGCCGCCTGGAAGAAGCCTACGAGTATTTTGCGGACGTCACGACATTTGAAGTCAAATCTCAAGAATTCGACCCGGATGGCTTCTGGAATCTGTGCCGCCCGACGGACTTGAGTCCGCGCCAAGCCGCCGTCTTGCGCGAGCTCTACATCTTGCGCGACGAGCTCGCGCAAAACTACGATCAGCCCCCGCAGAAGTTGATCGCGAACAAGGCTTTGCTCAAGCTGGCGACTGGGTCCCCACCCCGGCGCAAACAGCTATTTGGCTTTTCGGGACTGCCGGCGTGGCTGGCGCGCCAAAACGGCGATGAGATCCTGCAAGCGATTGCGCATGGGAACAGCAGCCTCGCGCCGCCGGGACCGCCGCAGCGGGTGACGACCTCGCAGACAATCGCGGATCGCTATACCTCGCTGCACACTTGGCGCAAGCAGGTCGCGCTGGCGCGCGGCGTGGAATCCGATGTGATCTTGAGCAAGCGGAGTATGCGGGCGATCGCCCGTCGCAAACCCGCGTCCGTCGACGAACTGGATAGCATACCGGGCTTGGGCCCCTGGCGGCGGGCGACCTATGGCGCGGACCTGGTTTCAGTCGTCAACGGACAGGGCAGTTAGCCATCCTCACCATGCCCCGTCACGCGAGTCTGCCGCTTTGGCCTGATAAATCAATCGAGCAAAAGCTGGAAACCCTGCGCGCTCAAACGCTTGATCTCTACCGCTATCAGCTATCAGAAACCTACGCGAGCATTTTACGCATCTTAAACGCGCACCAAGCGGCTGATGACAAAGAAGCGGCCGATGTCGACTTGATCAAGCGCTTGATCGCTGAACATCCCGACATCCTCAGCAAAAGCTGCGAAGTCGGGCATATCACCGCCTCGGCCTTGATCGTCGACCGCGCTTCCCGCCGCTTGCTGCTGCACTTTCACAAGCGGATTGGCCGCTGGCTGCAGGTGGGCGGGCATGCCGAATACGAAACGGATATCGCCGCCGCCGCCTTGCGCGAGGCGCGTGAGGAGACTGGCTTGACCGACCTCGAGTTTTTCCCGGCCGACCCCGTCGTCTCGCCGCTTGACTTCGATGTGCATACCGTTCCGCGGCGCCTCAAGACGCCCGAGCATCTACATCTCGATTTTCGCTATCTGCTCTTGACGCGACGACCGGAGTCCATAGCGCCGGCCGCGGGCGAATCGACATTATTCAGATGGCTGAGCTTTGACGATGCGCTCGCACTCGGCTCCGAAATCGACCCGGGGCTGAAGAGACTGCTGCGCAAAAGCCAAGCGCTTCTGCGCGATCTTCCCGGCGATGACAATTGACGCCCTAAATTACCCAGATTAATGTGACCTTCGACATAGATTTGTCCTAATGCGATTGCCCGGGCAATCTCGCTTTGCCTAAGTCGCATGGCGTCGGTATCCTCTCGGTGCTACGTTTCGATGAAATATTCACGCCAGAAAGGCAGCGACGAAATGACAGCAACTCGCACCGATCTGTTGCGCGCAATCCGTGACGAGATCGTAAATCTCACCGAATCTCCGCTATACCAGTATCGCGTCGACAACGGCTATTTCCCGGTCATCGGGCAGGGCAGCCACTATGCGGATATCATGTTCATTGGCGAAGCGCCGGGCAAGAACGAAGCCGAGACGGGCTTGCCCTTTTGTGGCGCTTCGGGGCGCGTGCTTGACGACTTGCTCGCTTCGATCCATGTTCCGCGGGCGGATGTTTACGTGACAAACATTGTCAAAGACCGTCCGCCCAACAATCGCGATCCGCAGCGCGCCGAGATCGATCTCTACGCGCCTTTTCTCGAGCGGCAGATTGATATCATCCAACCCAAGGTCATCGCGACGCTGGGCAGATTCTCCATGGAGTTCATCTTGCGCCAGTTCGGCTCGATGAAAGCGGGCTTGCGCATCAGCCAGGTGCATGGCACGGTCATAAGAGTTCGCACCGGCTATGGCGAGGCGGCAGTGGCGCCGCTCTTCCATCCGGCCGCGGCGCTCTACAACGCGAACCAACGCGTCACCTTGGAGAAAGACTTCCAGGTTTTGAAGCAGTTTATTTCTTCATAAGCGTCGGGTATAATGGTTCCAGTTCATTTTCTGTGAGACTCTGAAATTGCCATGGTCTTGGAAAAGCAGTTAATTAGCGCGGATATGTTTCTTGAGTTTGTCGACCAGATTGACGATCGCATCGTCGAGTTGGTGGAAGGTGTAATTGTCGATATGTCACGGCCCGGCTGGGAACACGGCGAGATCTTGATGATGATAGCTGCGCGAATCTATCGCTATGCGCGCGCGCATGACCTAGGTCGAGTTGCCGTCGGGGATACCGGTTTCGTGCTTGAGCGCAGAGAAGATGGCAAGGACACCGTGCGCGGCCTTGACCTCGCCTTTATCAACAAAGCGAAAGCCATGGAGCACGTCTCATCCGGCTGGACAAAGATCGCTCCCGATCTAGCAGTCGAAATAATTTCGCCCAGCAACGAAGCAGCGGATATCCACTTAAAAGTAATGCAACTTTTGAAGGCTGGCGCGTCATTGGTATGGGTGGTTTATCCTGAAAGCGGAACTGTCGTTGCCCATTCACCCTCCGGCGCCAAGACTCTGCGCGAAAACGATTTACTTACTGGCGGCGATGTCCTACCCGGTTTCGAGCTTCGCGTCGGCGATATATTCCCCGCCTGACGCCGTAACAGCTATGCCGCATTGTCAATGAGCGCAGTTATACATTTTCGAAAATCCTATCCCCTGAACCAAGCGCGGACCGCCCGTGATGGATCGTGACCTCAATACTTTAGTGCAAGTCATCTGGGACTATATGCGCATCGGTCAGCGCTTGCGCGCCGCTGACTGCATCTTCATGCTTGGCAGCTACGACATCCGCGTGGCGGATTACGCTATTGATCTCTTCCACCAGGGCTACGCGCCCTATCTGCTGTTTTCGGGCGGCGTTGTCCAGCGCAACGAGGCCCTTGGCATCTTTTGGGACTTGCCAGAAGCCGACTATTTCGCGCGTCATGCCCTAGCGCGCGAGGTGCCGGCCGAGCGCATTTTGGTGGAAAACCGCGCCAGCAACACGGGCGAGAATTTTCGCTTTGCCAGGGACTTGCTCCGTCGCGAACAGATGGACTTCGCGTCCTTCATTCTGGCGCAGAAGCCCTTCATGGAGCGGCGGGTGCTGGCGACCGCGCAAAAGCTGTGGCGCGACTTTGATTTTGTCGTCGCCTCGCCGCCGCTATCCTGCGCCGACTACCTCAATGGCGATTTGCCGCGCGACGTCTTGATTCAATACATCGTTGGCGATTTCCAGCGTATCAAGGTCTATGGCGACAATGGTTTTCAAATGCCTCAGCATATCCCCGACAACGTATGGGAGGCTTTTGAACAGCTTTGCGCGCGCGGTTATAAGCAGCGACTCGTGAAAACCTGAGCCCTATCGCAGCGGATGCTCGTGTCGCGGCGCCTGCACATCGTCCGGGATCGGACACTTGTACGGGGTCTCTTCGATCGCGGCATTGAACTCCGCCTGCGCGGCAGCCAGCTTCTGCGGCGATAGGACCAGTTCAGCGGCCGACAGAGCCATCACTTTGGCGGCGTAGATCATGCCCTTGTGCCCGATTGACGTCCGCCCCGTAGCGACAACGCCCCAGGAATGGGCCGCGGCGCGGCTGGCCCAGGTGGCGGTTTGCAGCATGCTGCAGGGCGCGTGCCAACTCATGTCGCCCATGTCCGTCGAGCCGGGGGAAACCAGTCCCTTGTCGCGGCTCGGCAGCACAGCGCCGATCAGCGGCTGATTGGCTGTCTGCGCATCAAGGCTATAGCGGTCGACCAAGGTCTTGACATTGGCGTCGCCGAAATGGGCATTGACCTTCGAGGCGTATGCTTGTTCCTCATCGCTAAAGTCGATGCCGCCCAGCGCCTGCATCACATCAGTTTGCAGGTCGGCCAGCACTTCGTTGGATAGCACGCGGGTCGAGCCGGATTTGTAGACGATCTCAACTTCGGTATCGGTCATCAGCGCCGCGCCCTTGGCAATGCGCATCACGCGCTGGCAGATCTCGTCGAGATTTTGCGGGTCGTGGGCGCGCGCGTAGTAGTAGCTCTCGGCGAAGTCCGGCACAACGTTTGGCGCCAGTCCTCCGTTGAGGATGACATAATGCAGACGCGCGTCATCAGTGATATGCTCGCGCAGGTAGTTGACGCCGATGTTCATCAACTCCAGCGCGTCGAGGGCGGAACGCCCGGAATGCGGGTCGGCGGCGGCATGGGCCGATTTGCCCCTGAAACGAAAATAATAGCGATTGACGCTAAGCATGCTGCCTTTCATCGCGGAATTGATATACCAGGGATGCCAGTTGAAGGTCGCGTCCAGATCGTCGAAGGCTCCGGCCCGTCCCATGAAGACTTTGCCGCTGCCGCCCTCTTCCGCCGGGCAGCCATAGTAACGGACGGTCCCCGCGCGATCTGTGCTGTCCAGCCATTCCTTAAAGGCGACGGCAGCTGCTAGGCAGCCCGTACCGAGCAGATTATGCCCGCAACCGTGGCCCGGGTCGCCCGCGTCGATCGGCTCAGGACTGTATTGGTCCTTTTGGGACAAGCCCGGCAAGGCGTCGTATTCACCGGCAAAGGCGATGACGGGCTTGCCCTCGCCCCACTCGGCCGCGAAAGCCGTGCTTAAGCCACCGATATCCCAAGTGACGCGAAAGCCTTCCGCCTCCAGGAAATCCGCTTGCAGCTTCGACGCTTGGAATTCCAGAAATTGCAGCTCGGGCTTATCCCATATTTCGTCAGCCATGGCGGTGAAGCGGATTTGATGTTCGTCGAGCCAGTCGGCGATATCCTGTTTCGAAGGCATGTCATTTTCCTTGTCAATGACGATTCATGCCGCGATGATAACCCGAAGCCGCAGTCACGGCTACAGCGGGCTGCGGCGCGCATTTGCCATAATAAATCGGAAGTGGAGGCAGCCCGGCAATTTCTCGGGTCGAACTGCTTTGCTGGATAGATCGCCTTAAACGTTTACGGTTGCGATCACCTGTTGATTGGGGTCTCTGCTCGTTTCTGTAGGCAAGAGATCAATGACGGAATCCGGCAGCGCCAGGGTGAGCGCGCGGAAACCAAGCCGATGACCCATGTCCCGGATTGCCACCAGCAGCTGTGTGCTCAAGTGCCGCGGCGACCAGCAATAGACGTCGGCGTGGCGCGGATTGTAGAGCTGCTGATGGAAACATAGCAGCGCCTCGTGACCAGAGGCGTTCACGTACTGGCGGTATTTTTTGCGTTCGACTATCTGCGGAATGCCTTTCCAGTGTTCGCGCCATTCAGCTTCCCATTGGGCGCGCGGACTGGTCAAGCGGCCAACTGCCATTGCCCAGCCGTCGATCGTGCTCGCGCTGGTATTGTCATAGTCCTGGCTCTTGTAGAAACTTTGACCGATCTGCGCCGATATCGTGTATCGGGTCTGGCGAAACGCTTCAGTGGCGCCGAAATAGCTGCGATAATATGTCGCCAGTGATTTGTCGTACTCAGGATATGCCACCGAAAGACGTCCTGGCGAGCGGGCCTCAGCCAGGATCGCGTCCGCAAGCGTCTGATGCGCTTCGTCAGCGCAAGTTTCGTCGACGATCATTTGCGCGACGTGCAAGTGGCTGTTCATGGGCGTCAATTCTCGGTTGAAAAAAGCCTCTGCATAGGCGCTAATCCGCCCCGCGTCTTCCAAGACGTAAGCATAGCCGTTGCCACTGAGCAGATGGCTCAGCCAAATCGCGCCGGTTTCCAGCGACATCCACGCGCCGCCATGCAGCCAGCGTTCGTAGATGGTCAGCGCGTCGTAGGGCAGATCTTCCACCTGTCCCCGCGCATCCATCCGCTGCCAGAGGGAAATGCCGCTGACAAAGAGACTGACGATGTGGCGGGCGTCATCAAGCGTGGCTTGACGTACTTGCATAAGGGATTGTCTTCAAACGATAGTGCCTACAGCTTTGCTGGATTCTCTTATAGTATAGCGCAAAGGAGCCGCCGGGACGATAGGTTGCGCCGCAGGAGTTTGTCGATTCATGCTGCTGGCATTTGATATAGGCAATACCAACATCCACATGGGCTTGTGGGATGGCGCGCGTTGGCGCCTGTCCTGGCGCGCTCGCACGGTGACAGAAAAGATGCCGGACGAATACGCGGTATTGGCGCGCAATTTCCTGGCTTCAGCCGATGTCGCCCATCAGCGTATCAAGGGCGTTGTCATGAGCAGCGTTGTGCCAGCCTTGACGCCCGCCTTCCAGGAAATGATTTGGCGCTATCTGTCCATCGAAGCGCTGACGGTCAACAGTGGCGCGGAGCTGGGCATTGATATCGCAATAGACATGCCCGAACAAGCCGGCGCCGATCGCTTGTGCAACGCGGTGGCGCTTTCGCAGCTCTTCGGCGCGCCTGCGGTGAGCGTGGATTTTGGCACTTCGACTAACTTCGATGTGCTTTCAGCGGATAACGAATACATCGGCGGCGCCTTGTCGCCGGGCATCGGCCTTGCGCATGACGCGCTGGTAAGCCGCGCCGCTCAATTGCACAAGGTGGAGCTGGTCCCGCCGCCGAATCCGATCGGCCGCAATACCATTCACGCGATGCAATCCGGCATTTTCTGGGGTTATGTCGGCATGATCGACAGTTTGCTAGAGCGCATTCTCGATCAGCTTGCTTGCGTGGGCGCGCAAGTCGTCGCGACCGGCGGTTTGGCGCCACTATTCAAAGCGCATATCAGGCGGATTGATCATGTCGCGCCAGAATTGACCCTTGACGGCTTGCGTCTGATATACGAGCTGAATCGCGGGAAATGAAAATGCCCCTAATGCGGGGCATCTGCTTTGCTCCGTAGCTTGGACTTGAACCAAGAACCTATCGGTTAACAGCCGACCGCTCTGCCAATTGAGCTACTACGGAATATATTGAGGTATAATAGCAAGCATGGGCTCGGCTGTCAAGATATTTTCCTCATGTCGAGCAAGTTTTATAGAATTCATACAGATGAAGACGCCCATAGATGGAAATACGCCCCCTAGCTAACCGAGAAGAATTCAATCGCTTTTTTCAATTCCCCTGGCTGCATTACGCGGAAGACCCCAATTGGGCGCCGCCCTTGCTGTCCATGCGGCGTCAACTGCTGGACAAAAGCAAACACCCAGCCTGGCAATACATGGAGGGCGAATATTTCGCGGCTTGGCGGGGCGAGCGCATGCTTGGCACGGTTGTCGCTTTCATCAACCACGAACACAATCGTTACCAGGGTGAAAATATCGCTTTCTTTGGCATGTTCGAGACGGTCAACGAGCCGGAGGTCGCGCAGGCGTTGCTTGATGTCGCCTGCGAGTGGGTCGAAGCCAGGGGCGCCGAAGCCATACGGGGACCCGCGACATTCACGACCAACGAAGAATGTGGCTTGCTCATCGACAACTTTTCCCCGCCCGTGATCATGATGCCCTATAACCCGCCATATTATCAGAACCTGCTTGAGTCCGCGGGTTTTGAAAAGGCGATGGATCTGCACTGCTTGTACATGGATCGCAACTTGATCGAAGCCAACGATACCTTGACCCGCCTGGAACGGTTGGTCAGCCGCGCAGCCCAGCGCAGCAATATCAGCGTGCGCAAGTTTAACGGGCGCGACAAGAAAGCCGAATTCAGACGTTTTCAAGAAATATACAATGCCGCTTGGGAACAGAACTGGGGCTTCATCCCGATGAACGAGGCGGAATTGCGCTCCTTGGTGGATGACTTGGGCATGCTGGTGGAACCGGACCTGGCTTGCTTCGCCGAAATCGCTGGCGAGCCGGTGGGCTTTGCCCTCTCGATTCCCAATTTCAACGAGCCGCTGCAGCGCGCCTATCCGCGGCCCGGCGTCCCGGAAGTGCTGACGATGGCGCAGGTGGCTTGGCACTGGAAGATCCGCAAGTCGATCCGCGGTGTGCGCATGCCCTTGATGGGCGTCAAGAAAGAATACCGCAATAAAGGCGTCGAGCTGGCGATGTTCCTGGCTCTGATGAAGGCTTTATTGCCTTCGCAGTATGACTATCTGGATTCCGGCTGGATTCTGGAGACGAATCCGCTGATTGGCATCAGCGTCAATTTGGGCAGCAAAATCTATAAGACACACCGATTCTATCAGAAGGCGCTTGCCCCTTAACGGTCGCCGAATTGGTCTATCACCTGTCGCGTGGCGGCTGCCGCGCCGACTTCGCCATGCAAGACCCGGATCAGCGCTTCTTGCATGATGCGCGGGGCAGAGCCGCCCTCGCTTTCTGGCAATGGCAGGATGCCCTTGTACAAGAGCTCTTCAAAGAACGTGTGATCGACGTTCTCCGGCAAGCTATCCTGCAAAATTGCCGGTTGCGTGGGCAGTTGATGCAGCGCCTTGGCGAATTCGGCATGAAAGGCGGGCTCGGTCATCCATTCCAGGAAACGCGCCGAGAGCGTCTGGCGCGTTTGATCGGGCGTGATGATGACCCACAGCCAGCCATCGCGCGTTGCCAGGCTTTCGCCACTAGCGGTTGGAATGTTGGATGGGAACAAATTGATGTCATGCTGCTCCAGCATTGACAAGTATTCGCTTGAAGCGAACACGGCGATCTTCGCCGGATCCGCGTCACTGACAAATACGCTCCGATAATCGGCCGGCGTCTGATAAGTTAGCACGTCGACCGGGATAAGCTCCTGCCGCACAAGCTGCTCATAGAACTCCAAAACGGCGAAAAGCGCGCCTTCATCTATTTCAAGGACATCGTTGCGTGATGTGGACCCGCCCGCGGTCAGATACTGTAGAAAAAACGTTTGGTTCAAGCCGGTGCTGCGCGCGGCCGGGAAAAGCAGCGTGGCGCCATGAGAAAGCACATCATCGAAACGGAGGCCCAGCGGCGCGTCGGTCAACGGCTGAGTAGAGACCGCGTGCAATACCTCAAAGAAATACGGCAAGCCATAGAGTTCCATGCTGCCGTCCTGCGGGATCTGGCCAAATTCCAGCGCGATTCCCAGATCGCTTATCAAAGCCGACGAGAACAGCGTCTCCATCGAGTACAGATACTGCCGCGCCTGTATCGGGGTGAAGTCGCGCCGGCGGATGAGAGCGAGATCCGGCAGCGCGCCGGGGGCTACCTCGCTCGCGGAGCGAATAGAGGACATGATGCCGCCGGTCGCGCCCACATCTTTGATGCGGAATTCGACGGCGATGTTGTTGTTTGAGGAGAAGGCGCTGGTGTGTTCTTGCAAGAGCGCGTAAGCGGCGCCGGATTCGTCGGATATCAGCGGGACCGGCAGCCAGGCTTGCAGCGGACGTTCTGGCGCCTCAACCGCGGCCGGCGGATTCTCTTGCGCGTTTACCTGCGTTTCAGTCAAATGTAAAAATATGAATAAGAGCATGGCGATAGCCAGCAAAGTCCGCCGCCAGGCTAGACCTGTGGCTGTCATCTTGATAATTCCGTGCGTCGCCATCCGCGCCTTACCGTTGACCATTGAGATGCGCTAAGACCTCTTCCGTGCTGTGCGCGATAGTGATCATGCCCTGGTACCCAGCGCCGAGGTAGGGGCTGGCTTGCAGCGCGCCAATGATGTCTTGCCAGAGCTCGCCAAAGCAGACGAAGGTCCGCTCTGGGATGCCGCCGATGCGCATCAATTCCCAAGTCTCGGCGATTTCGTGCAAGGTGCCGGCGCCACCGGGCATGGCCAAATAGGCGTCAGCGTTCTGGACCATGTACGAGAGACGATCGCGCAGGTCCGCAAAGTGAACGATTTCGCAGTTGTAGCTGTTCGGCTGCAAATCGTAACGCTTGCCAATTTGATCCGTGGTCACGCCGATCACGCGCCCGTCGGCTAGGCGCGCGCCTTTGCTGACCGCTTCCATCATGCCGTAGTAACCGCCGGTCATGACCTTATAACCCGCCCGAGCGAGGCCCGCGCCGATGTCAACCGCCGTATGATACAGAGGCGTTTTCGCTTGGACTTGGGAACTGCCAAAGACGGTGATAGTTTGCATTCTGCCTCGGTTGCGCGCTGCAATTGGAACAGGCATAAAGTATAGCAGACATCGCTAGGGGCGCTAATATAGACTTGTCAAAGTGTTTTCTCTCGCAACATCCTTGTCATAATCTCGTAGTTAGAGATACCCCTATATTTAGGGGGCAAACATGCTGTCTATGTGATGTATAGTATGGCTGTGAACCGACGGCTTGATAAAGGAGAGACAATGTTCACACGATGGATTTACGTAGTTCTGGCGATCGCGCTGCTTGTGCCTTTGGCTGCGGTTGGCGTCTATGCGGACAATGATCACAATGTCATTTGCGGCGATCTTGCGGAGTCCGACTGTCAGATTCTTATAGCCAATAAGGCGGCGATGGAAAGCGTCTCGTCATTCATGTTTGGCATGTCGATGACATTGGATATGGCGCATGAGGGTTCGCAAGACGCGGACTTTGCCATGGACCTGTCATTGGAAGGACAAGGCCGCTTATCCGTCAATCCCGCAGCGATGGCTGGCATCTTGGAATTGGAAGATCAGATTGAAAACTCGCCCGGTCTGTCGCTGACGGAAGACGAGATTGCGCAGCTGGACGCGTTCCTCGCCGGGCTGACCGGTGAGATTACGGCTGATATCCACCTGGTTGCCGATGGCGAAAGTACAGACATCGCGCTCAATATGCTGATGCGGGACGGTGTCGTCGCTTTTGGCGCCGGCGCGCTGGCAGAGCTTATGGGCGAGCCCATGGAAGGCATGGATTGGATTGGGCTGGACGCCAACGGCCTGCTGACGCTGCTGGCTTCCGACCCCGAAACGGCTGAGCTGCTGGGCATGGGCGCTGGCGCAGAAATGCGCGAGGACGCGGACTCCTGGTCAGATGTTGAAGGCGCCGCGACAACAGTCACCCGTTTAGCCGACAGCGAGATCAACGGCGTAGCGGTCGCCGTGTTTGAAAGCTCGGTGGAAATGAGCCTGCTAGCGGATATGGTCATCGGAGCCTACGAAGGAACGAATTCGCTAGATCCGGCCGAGATCGCCGCCATGAGGGAGCAATTGACTGATATGACGCTGAACATGCGGCAGTCTATCGGCTTGAGCGATCATTATACCTATCGCACGGAACTGTCTATGGGCATGGCCGGCGCCGCTGCCCAAGCTGGCGAACTGGGCGCGACTGACCTGTCAATGGCGATGACCCTGGATCAGAGCCATTTCAACGAGCCGGTCGAGGTGTCAATTCCGCAAGATGCCTTCATCTTGCCGCTTGCGATGCTGATGCAGATGGGCAACTGACGAGAGTGGGAATTAGCATCCGACGGAGCGAGTTTTCGCGCTCGCCCCGTCGGGTTTATGTCACGCGCCTAGCATTATCGGAGAGGGTGGGATTCGAACCCACGGTACCCCGAAGGGTACAACTGTTTTCGAGACAGCCCCAATCGTCCACTCTGGCACCTCTCCCGAGCAGCGCCCCAGTATACACTCCCCACAGGAAATGAAAACACTATCTTTGTTGATAGCCCCGGCGAGTTAAGCCTGTCCCTCGGCGCGCAGCTTGCGGAAAAACGCGCGTATTTGTTCAGCTGCCTCTTCCGCCAGCGGACCATGCTCGACCTGCGTGTGGTGGTTGAGCCGATGATGCCGGGTGATATCCATGACGCTGCCGGCGGCCCCGGCTTTGGGGTCGATTGCCGCATATACCAAACGCGGCAGGCGAGCCAGGACCATAGCGCCGGCGCACATCGCGCATGGTTCCAAGGTAGAATACAGCGTCACATCTTCCAGCCGCCATTGACCGAGGGCAGCTGCCGCCTCCCGCAAAGCGATCATCTCGGCGTGGGCGGTTGGGTCTTGGTCGGCTTCGCGGCGGTTATAGCCACGCCCGATGATCCGCCCTTCGCGCACCGCGATCGCGCCGATTGGCACGTCAGCGGACGCTAGCGCGTTTTCCGCCTCGCGCAGGGCGACGCGCATCCATTTGCGGTCCTCGGCCGTGACCGGCATGGCTAAAAGAGGCTCATTTGCAGCGGATCGTCAGCGTCTTCGCCGCCATCACCGGGTTCGACGGGTTCTTCATTTTCACTGGCGTCAGCGTCGCTGGCTTCGCTTTCTTGGGCGGCCAGGCTGTCTTCGAAGGTCAAGGGGGCGGGTTCATTATTCGCTTCGCTTGTATCGTTCGTTTCGGCCTTTTCAAGCGCCGCGGCTGGCAACACGCTTTTGGGTTCAAGCGCCTCTTGTTCCGGGTCAATCGGCAAAGGCTGCTCGTCGACTTCGGAACGCGTCTCGTCAGTTGCAGCGCAGACCGGGCAAAGGCATTCCGCGGCGTGCGGCAGTGTATGCTCAAGAATCGCCATATCCGCCACATGATCCACGCCAACCTTATCCACGTGCATGGTCGCTTCGACCCGCAACTGCGCCAGCTCATCCGCGCTGAATCCGACTTCAGACATGACCGCGGTCAAGCTCGACAAGGTCAAGCGATCATCTTGAGCGACGACGTGCTTGTACTGCTCGCGCAGGCTGCGGAGCCATTCTGCAAAAAAGACGCTGCGTTCTTCCATTTATAATTGCCCTTTTTCTAACCCTCGACAGTCGCTTTTTCGCCTTAATCGGCGCGCAGGTAGAGCGCCTGGCCATGACGCAGGTTTTCCAGCCGCAAGCTGCCGTCTTGGACGACAACCTGCTCGCCGCCGATCAGATCGCGAAGCGAGCTGCCGTCAGCGATGTTTGCCAAAACCATATCGAGCTTGAGGGCTGACATGCCGTCGGCGCCGCGGTAGGCGACCACAATTATCTGTTCCGCGAGGCATTGTCGCTGGAAGGCGATCAGATCCTCCGCCGCGTACAGCATTTGGAAACCGCCGTTTTTGAGGGCGTCGGAACGCTTGCGAATGCTGATTAGCTTTTGATGGTAAGCGCGCAAGTCTTGATCCCACTCGCGCTCGTCCCAGGGCATGCAGCGGCGATTGTCCGGGTCATGCCCGCCGTCCAGACCGACTTCGTCGCCATAGTAGATGCAGGGCGCCCCCGGGAAAGCCATCAGCAGCGCCGCGCCGGCTTTGACCAAGTCGCGGTCGCCATCGGCGACGCGCAAGGGACGGCTGATGTCGTGGCTGCCGATCTGGTTGAACTGCTGCAGCGCGATGACATAGGGAATTGCGGTTAAGTACTGTCGCCATTGCAGCGCCATATCCGCCGTCGGCAGCGGATTGCGATCGCCGAAGGGCTCGTTTTGCGCAACGCCGTGATCGCCCTTGCCCAGCCAGCGGCGCAGGGGCGTGTTGAAGCCCTGGTAGTTCATCGACGCGTCCAGCTCATCGCCCTGCAGGTGGGCGCTGCTGTCCTGGAAGTATTCGCCCATCATATAGGCTTGAGCATTCTCTTCTTTGATAGCCGCGCGCATTTCCCGCCAGACCTCGCTGTCGCGCTGCGTATGCCAGAAATTGCCGGTCATATTGGCGACATCAAGGCGGTAGCCATCGATGCTATAGGGCGGGCGCAGCCATTTGCGCATCGCACTGTCTTGGTCGCGGTAAATCAGCCCGCGCAACCGCTGGCTGTTGTAATTGAGCTTCACCAAATACTTCACGCCAAGCCAGCTCTCGATCTCGCCGGAATCGGGATGTCTATAGAAGTACTGCGCCTCTGGGCTATCGGGGTCTTCCCTGGCAGCGATAACCCAGGGATGGTGGAAGCCGATATGGTTGGGCGTGAAATCTAGTATCAGCTTCATATCGCGCGCGCTCATCGCCCGGCGCAGCTCGCTCAGGGAGTCGTCGCCGCCGAGGCTCTGCGCAATGCGATTGAAATCTCGAACGAGATAATAGTGATTGCTTTCGGCATCAAATATCGGGTTGAGATAGATCGCCGTCACGCCCAGGTCTGCCAGATAATCGAGGTTATATGTGATGCCTTGCAAGTCCCCGCCGAAGAAATCGACATTGCGCGATTCTTCAAAGGGGCGCGGCAGATCGCCCCATTCGCGCCGAATGACAGGTTTGCCCATCAAGGTTGGCTCGCCGCTTTGGCGGTCATTGCCGGGCTCGCCATTGGCAAAGCGCTCGGGAAAGATCTGATAGAAGACCTGCTCGCGCGCCCATAAGGGCGCGTCATAGTCGCCCAGCACGGTAAAATTGAACCAGTCGGGGCTGTCGACAGGGCTGACGCCGAACTGATTGAAATAGAAAGAACCGGTCTCGGTCAAGAAATGGAAACAGTAGTTATTATGGCGCATGCTGATCGGCAATTCGGCCGACCACCAGTCGTAATAGTGATCTGAGTCGGTCTTTGTCATGCGGATGCGCCGCCACTCGCCGTCGGGACGGCTGCGCAAGTACAGGGCGCGGATATCGGCGGCCGACGATACGCGGATACGCGCCGTGATCCTTTCGCCGATAGCTGGCAGCGGATTGCTGAGGTAGCGCTGCGAACTGTCGTGGTGAATATAGCGTGTCCAATTTGCCAAGGCGCTCATTGCTCAGTTTCCTTCTGTTGCTTTGGATGTCGCTGATACAGCCAGGTGAAATGGCGCAAACTGTCCTGGCTCGGCTGCGCGTAAGCCGCCTCGGTAAAGCGCCAGGTCCAGTTCCCCGCCGCTGTGCCGGGCTTATTCATGCGCGCGTCGGCCGCCAGCCCCAGCACATCTTGCATCGGCATGACAAATGCTTGCGCTGGCGAACGCATGCCAAGCCGCGCCAGGGTCCAGACGATATCATGAACATCGTGCCCAAGGTATTCTCTTACGAAGCTGCGGGCGTCGTCGTCAAGCTCGCTATCCCACCAACCGCGGGTGGTATTGTTGTCGTGGGTGCCGGTGTAAACGATGCAGTTTTGCCTATGGTTATGCGGCAAGAATGGATTGGCTGGGTCGCTAAAGGCGAAGTGCAGCACCTTCATGCCGGGCAAGCCGAAGTCGTCGCGCAGCTTCTCGACCCCCGGCGTGATTAAGCCCAGATCTTCGGCGATGATGGGCAAGTTCCCCAGCGCCTTTTCCAAGGCACGGAAGAAAGCGGCGCCCGGTCCCGCTTGCCATTCGCCCTTGATCGCGGTCGCTTCGCTGGCGGGTATTTCCCAGTAAGCCTCGAAGCCGCGAAAATGATCGACGCGGATGAAGTCCACTAGCCGCAAAAGCGCGTCGATGCGCCGAATCCACCATTGATAGCCCTCGCCCGCCATGACGTCCCAGCGATAGAGCGGATTGCCCCAGCGCTGCCCGGTCGGGCTGAAGTAATCGGGCGGCACGCCGGCCACAACCGTCGGCTTGCCCAGCTCGTCCAGGAAATACTCCTGCTGATTCGCCCAGACATCGGCGCTGTCGTGGGCGACGAAGATCGGCAGGTCTCCGATCAGTTGTATGCCTTTGCTGTTGGCGTAAGCCTTGAGCGCAGACCACTGACGAAAGAAGAGCCATTGCCGGAAGCGTTCCAAATTGATTTGACCTTCGCAGCGCTTTATCGCTCCCGCAAGCGCCGATTGATCGCGGCGCAGGAGCGACCTTTCCCACTCGACCCAAGGACGCAGCTTGTGCTGTCGCTTCAAGGCGGCGAACAGGGCGAAATCATCAAGCCACGCGCTGTTATCGTTGACGAAGGCTTCGTACTCAGCGTGCAGCCGCGGGCTCGCGCCCGCCGCGAAGTTGCGCTGCGCCAAAGCGAGCTTCTGGTTATGGTATGGGATAATCCAGCCGAAATCGACGCGCTTGCGCGGGAAGGGCGGCACATCCTTCAGGTCGCTTTTCTCTAGCAGACCGTCCTCGACGAGCTTGTCCAGGCTGATCAGATTGGGGTTGCCGGCAAATGCGGACAGCGTTTGATAGGGAGAGTCGCCATAACTGGTGGGTCCCAGGGGCAGCACCTGCCAGATTGACTGCCCTTGCGCTTCCAGCCAGTCTACAAAGCGATGCGCCGCGTCGCCCAGATCTCCGATACCGTAATTGCCGGGCAGGGAGCTAGGGTGGAGCAAGATGCCGCTAGAACGCGGAAGAGCGATCATGAAATAGCCTGGGAAGAAAGATGGCGCTTCAGTCAGTCAGGGCATAGTAAATTAGAATGGGGGCGGGCGCAATGATTATCGCCGCCTTTCCGCGCCTGCCAGTTCTTCTCAGGCTGTGGCTGCTGTGAGACTTTTGGAGGAAACTTGGCTGGCAGCGCATTCTGCGCGAACCCGTTCTCAATGCGCGCGTAACATGTCCGCAACCGCGCTTGCCAGGTCAGACATCGGGGACCTGCGCTCTTCACCGTCGCTCAGGCGGCGCAGCTTGATCAGCCCAGCCTCAATTTCATCGGGACCCGCAATGGCGACGATGGGAATGCCCTTCTTGTCGGCATAACTGAACTGCCGCCCCAGTTTGCGCGGCTCGAAGTAGAGCTCGGTGTTGATGCCGGCGTCGCGCAATAGGTTGGCGACTTTCATGGAAGCTGTACTGGTCTCGCGGCTGAAGACAGTTACCAGCGCCTGAACCAGCGTGCCGCCCAGATGCGCGGGGTACAGATCAAGCTCGTCCATCAAATCAATGACGCGCTCGATGCCAAATGAGGTGCCGGTTGTGGGCAGGCTCTGTTTGCGGAACATGCCGACCAGCTCATCGTAACGTCCGCCGCCGGTGACGCTGCCCAAGTTTGGCTGGGATATCACGGTCTCAAAAATGGGACCTGTATAATAACCGAGCCCGCGCGCCATGGTGAAATCGAAGTCGTAGCATGTCGCCGGGAGGCCGGATTCGGACAAGATAGTCGCCAGCCCGCGCAGGTCGTCCAGCCCATTGTCGCCCTCGCCGAGCGCTTCCGCGATGAAGTCCAGGTTGCCGCTGCCCGGCTCGTATGCTTGCAGCAGATCCATCATCCGGCTGACGGCTTCGGGCTGGATCTGGCGTTCGATCAGCTCTTGGCGCACGCCATCGGCGCCTATCTTGTCGAATTTGTCGACGCTGCGATATAGATCCGGCAGCTGCGCGTCTGGCAAGCCCGAAAATTCTCCAATAGCGGTCAGCAGTTTGCGGTGGTTGATCTTGATGGTGAATTGCGGGAACTTCAAGCGCTCCAGGATTCGCTGCGTCATCGTCACGATTTCGGCGTCCGCCGCGATGCCGGCGACGCCGACGATATCGGCGTCGCACTGATAGAATTCGCGGTAACGTCCTCTCTGCGGTCGTTCGCCGCGGAAGACCGGCGCGATATGATAGCGCTTGAAAGGGAAGCTCAGTTCGCTTTCGTGCTGGGCGACGACCCGCGCCAGGGGAAGGGTCAAATCGTAGCGCATCGCTAGCGGTTCTTTGCTGCTGCGCCCGTGCTGCGCGCTGAAAATCAGTTTTTCCGCATCTTCGCCATATTTGCCCAGCAATGTCTCGCGCAATTCGAGGATGGGCGTGCCGAGCGGCTCGAAACCGAAGCGCTGAAATACATCGGTGATGGTCTCGATGACATAGTTGCGGCGCAACATCGTCTCTGGCAAAAAATCACGGAATCCCTTTGGGCTGCGGGGATTGATGGTTTTACTCATTGACGGTCCTCTTGATGCGAATTTGTCATGGCGGCAAAATCGACAGACTTGTTTCCTTTTTTGTTAACCGCGTCGCACATGCACGAGAAGGCTTATTATTTTGTACGAGCGTGACAGTCCTTATCGCTGCCGCCGAGCGGCTGTTTGGGAAGGATAAAACTGTTGCGGGGATGCGAAAAGGGGCGACTCAACAGCGTCCAAGCGCCCGCCCCTTTGATACTCGCCTTGTGCGCGCGGCAATCTGGACTTTTTATGCCATGGACCTTGCGGCTAGTGCCTGCCGTTTGACCTCTTCAATCTGGTCGTAATGACCGACTTCATGCGAAAGCCCAAACAGGAAGGCGGCCGGCGCGTTCATATTGCCAAAGCGCGCGGCGAATCGCTCGGACACATCGCGATGTACATCAAGGAAGGGCGCATCTGGCCAGGTCTCGAGGTAGGCATTGCGCATGCGCCGGCTTTCCTCGAGCCGCTGTCGGACTTTGGCGACAGTTGTCATCTCGCGCCAGGGCGTCTCGTAACGCGGCCTTTCGGAGGCGGCCACGCCACGAGCCAGCAGGGAACTGAAGGCGGCCGCTTCTTCGCTGCTGGCGGTGACATGCGCGACAAGATGTCCGAATGTCCAGCCGATATTCTCTTCGCCATCGACGGCGTAGGGATCATCGGCATCTGGATCTTCGGGACTGTTCACGATGTCGGCGTCGGTCAAGCCGTCCAGTAGCGAGAGCAAGTAGTCAATACTTTCGTCGCTCAATTCTCGTAGCGCCGCCGCGCCGATACCTTCACGCTCCGCGTAGTGCAAATAGCTTATCTCGCCGTTCTGCATTGGTGCAAAATCTATCATTGCATGTACTCCCGTGATTTATGCCGCAGCCTGTTCACATTTTGCATGATCTTAACAGTATCAAACTTACGCGCCCTACGCGACCCTCGGTGTTCTTGGCGCCCTCGGTGGTTACGGAAATATCTGGTGCGATTGCCCCGCAACTTGCTCCCGCCGTCTAGTTGGTGAAAGATACCGGCGGTGGTAAACTGAACTCGCTCATTGCTGAAACGGAAAGACAGGCATGTTGACAGACCTTGAGAAACTGCTTTTTCTCCTCTTGGCGGCATTCTCCCTGGGCGCGGCTTACGCCGGTTTCTCTGAAATGGTCCGCATCATTCAGCGGGGTCGCGGTGGACTGCAACTGGACGGGCTGTGGCGGCGGGCTGCTCGGGCGCTGGCCAT
This sequence comes from Phototrophicaceae bacterium, assembly GCA_965232245.1. Classification (GTDB taxonomy): domain Bacteria; phylum Chloroflexota; class Anaerolineae; order Aggregatilineales; family Phototrophicaceae; genus UBA6055. Next base: position 1,490,486 of record CBDDPG010000002.1, read on the forward strand.
ATACTTGTTTCAGCGGCCCACGCTAAGGACTCGCCGCGCGACGAGCCTCATCCATTGGGGCGTCGTTCTAGGCTTCACTTATTACTTTCTCGTCAACGTTGTGGACTTGGCGCTTGGCTTCGCGCCGGGCTTCGAGTTGATCTTGTCTGGGTGGGGAGCATGGTTCGACCTGTTTCGTTTGCTAGGGGATGTCTTGAGCGTGGTGGCGCTCTTGGGCATCTGCTATTTCATCGCTCGGCGCTTCGTTTTGCCGGGCAGACGCGCGCTGCAATTCAATGACAATATCCTGCTTCATCCCAGCGCGCGCGCTGGCGCGATTACCCGCGATTCATTGATTGTCGCGGCTTTCATCCTGCTGCACGTCGGCGCGCGTTTTCTGGGCGAATCCATAACAGTGGCGCAGCAGGGTCATGATGCTTTCATGCCCTTTGCTTCGGCGCTCGCGCCACTGTGGCAAACCCTGAATGTCGACGCGCTGGCAGTAATGCGGCATCTGTGCTGGTGGATCGCATTGGGCGGCATTCTGGTTTTTTTGCCCTATTTCCCGTCAACAAAGCATGCGCATCTCTTCATGGCGCCGCTTAATTTCTTGACTCGGCCCGAGCGCAGTTCGCTAGGAGAGTTAGAAGCGCTGGACTTCGAAAATGACGCGCTCGAACAGTTCGGCGCAAATCGGCTGGAAGACCTACATCAGACGCATATCCTCGATGGTTTCGCTTGCATCATGTGCAATCGCTGTCAAGACGTTTGCCCGGCTTATGCGACCGGCAAGGAACTGTCGCCGGCCGCGCTGGAAGTCAATAAACGTTTCCTTATGAAGGACAATTGGGAATCGCTGGCAAACGGCGAAGAATCTCAAGGGGCTTTAGGCGGCTTGCTGCTGAGCGAGTCGGCGCTTTGGGCATGTACGGCTTGCGGCGCTTGTATCGACATTTGTCCGGTCGGCAACGAGCCGATGTTCGACATCATCGACATTCGGCGCGACGCCGTGCTCATGCGCAGCGAGTTTCCCAATCAGTTGCAGGGCGCCTTCAACGGTATGGAGCGGCAAGGAAACCCCTGGCAAATCGCTGAATCTCGCGTCGGCTGGGCGCAGGGACTTGAGTTTCCTGTTCCAACTGTCGCGGAGAACCCCGACTTTGAAGTCTTGTACTGGACGGGCTGCGCGGTCAGCTACGACCCCAGGGCGCAGCAAACGGCGCGGGCGCTGGTGAAAATCCTGCGCGCCGCCGGTGTCAACTTCGCGATTCTAGGCGAAGAGGAACGTTGCACGGGGGATGTCGCGCGCCGCGCCGGCAATGAATATCTGTATTATGAATTGGCGAATGCCAATGTCGAAACATTAAATGCCGTCTCTCCGAAGAGGATTGTGGTCACCTGCCCACATTGTTTGCACAATATCGGCCAGGAATACCACCAGTTTGGCGGATCCTTCGAGGTTGTTCATCACAGCGAGCTGATAGACGAGCTGATCGCTTCGGGCAAATTGCCGCTTGCGGCTACAGCCTCGCGCTGGAGCAATGTCACCTTTCATGATCCCTGTTATTTGGGTCGGCACAATGCTGTATTCGACCCACCGCGCGCCGCTTTGGGCGCGGTGGGACTTGGCGTCACGGAAATGCCGCGCAATCGCGGAAACTCATTTTGCTGCGGGGCGGGGGGCGCGCAATTCTGGAAGGAAGAAGAACCCGGCGCAAAGAAAGTCAGTGTGGAGCGCATTCAAGAAGCGAAGGCGACAGGCGCCGACACGATCGCGGTCGCCTGTCCATTTTGCATGCTCATGTTCGAGGATGCCGACAAGGAACTTGGCGGCGAAACCGGCGTGGTGGATATCGCCGAGATCGTCGCCGACAGATTATGACATTCGCTTGCCTAGACACGGCAAAGCGACTTGAGCACCTATCGACTCAAGCCCCGTTGGCTGCCGGGAGGGCATGAGCTTGGCTTTCGACTTTGAAGAGGTCCCGCTGCTGGAAACCGAGCGGCTGCGCTTGCGGCGCATCCTCGCCAGCGACTTGGCGGCTTGGGCGGCCATCTGGCAGTGCGACAAGGTGCGGCGATACCTGCTTGAATTTGAGGATGCCCCCGATGATTCGGTGGTATGGTCTATCATGGAATGGGCGGAGCGCATTTTCAAACAGAAGACGGGCATTCGCTGGGCGATCACGCTGAAAGCGAAGAATCGTAAGGATCGGATGATTGGCTCATGCGGCTTCCATTTGTACGAAGCGCATAACAGAAGGCTGGAAATCGGCTATGAGTTGCATAGCGCTTACTGGCGGAAGGGCATCATGACCGAAGCGCTCAGCGAAGTTTTGCGCTTCTGTTTTGATCGCCTGCAGGTTCATCGCGTCGAAGCCGATGTGACCGAAGGCAACGTCGCGTCGGCGGCTTTGTTGCGGAAGCTGGGTTTTAGCTTGGAGGGCTTTTGGCGGGAACGCGTTTATGCGCGGGGATCTTATCATGGCATGTGGCAGTTTGGCTTTTTGGAAGCGGAGTATCGGCAACATGCGGACGCCAAATGCGCCGATTTCTAGCGTCGCCATTATTGAATCGTAGATTGTATACGGAGATTGTCGCATCGTAGAGTTGTCCATGGTTTTCTTGCCACAGCAGCGGATGAGTTCAATGCGGATCAGCGATGTAAAGCCTCTCTTCGCCATGACGCTGGTCCTGCTATTGGCATCCGCAATTGGCGGCATGGCTTTGAATGCCGATGTCATCTGGGCGGATGAGCTGTCTTCAGTGGCGCACATGGGGGCATTTAATCCGCCATATTCGCCTCAACAGGTCCTGCAATCCATTCGCGACCACGCGCCCGACCATGTGCCTCTGTATTATTTGTTAGGCGCGGTGTGGTCTCGATTTGTGGGCTGGACGCCTTTGGCATTACGCTACTTGTCTTTGTTGCTCGGCGTCGCAATGCTCTCGTGTTTTTATAATTACGTCCGGCACGCCGTCGACAAGCGCGTGGCTCTCGTAGCCGCCTTTCTCTTGGCGAACAACGCCTTTGTGCTATTCTATTTTCACGAACTCCGCGGTTACACGCTGTTGTTGCTTCTGATAGCCCTGCATTCCTGCTTGTATTGGCGCTTGATTCGACAAGCGCGTCATTCATGGCGGTTGTGGACGCTATTTGCAGCATCTGCCGCGGCCATGTTGTATTCGCATGCGCTCGGGCTAATTATGCTGGCTGGATTAGGGATTACGCATCTACTTGTCGAAGGCTTTTCACGTAAATCCACCAAGATTCTCATTGGATGGGCTATTGGACTCGGTCTGTTTTTGCCATATTTGAGTACAATGTTGTCAGACGCATTGACTTGGGGCGAAACAAAGCGCGCAACATCGGCTGCTCTATTAGGCGAGCCGCTGCTCGCTTTGCTGGCCAATGGGCTAGGTGTTCTCTTGCTTCCACTGGTCCTAAACCTTGCTTACCAATTATGCTCTAGCTACCAGCGCTTTATCTTGAGACAACTGCTACTGTCTACTATTTTAGGCGCAATTCTGATGCTAATTAGTTGGGCTTTTAACCTGATAGCTGAGAACCGCATGCGCTACTTTCTGGTATTGTGGATCCCAGCCATCATTCTCATCGCCTACAGCCTTACCGCGCTTAGTCGCTCAGATGGTCTGATAGCTGTTATCGTCCTGATATGGGCTGTGGCTGGCATCCATTTCGGGCAGTCCGGGCTGATCCAAGAATACGCAACAGTGGGCAAACGTACATGGCAGTATCCACCGCTGCATAAATATGTTCAGTTCCTTCACGGAAAGACGCGCGCGAATGATTTCTTGGTTGGGTTTACGGAGTCCCTAACCTTAAACGAAAACAGAAGCAATTATGATTGGGGGATCTCAGATTACTACCTAGACGCCCAGCTTGGCATCGACGGCCTGTTTCTTCACGCAAACCTGAAGCGCTATCGTCTGGAGGAAGACGTCCGCTCCATTCTCAAAGCTCATCCTCAGGTCTTACTTGTTCACGACCCGGGCAACGCGCCGCTGAACTACGCCAGAACATTGGCGACGGTTCAGGATCAATTGGCGCCATGTGACCTGCTGGTGGACGAGCCGACGCTATTGGTTCGCAGATACGCGCATACCGTCATGGGATGCAAGCGCGAAGCCGCGCCGATTGTGTACGACAACGGCATCCGCGTTGTTGACCGAGCTGTAGAATTCGACTCTGAAGCGGAGCGAATAGAAGCGCTTATCTGGTGGGATGTGCCAGATGAAGCCATGCTGGAGCAATACAATATTTCCTTGCAAATCATCTCTTCAGAAGGGAAGAATGTTCGACAAACTGATCATCATCTTTATACCGGTGTTGTGCCATGGTCTGTGCTCGATTTGTCGACGGGAGAGTTGCCTGCCGATAACTACGCGCTTGTGCTGATCTTGTACAGACGTGACTCAGGCTCGAAAGTTTTTGGAGTGGATCAACTAACTGACGAGTACGGTAATGTATTTCCCATGCTGGAATTCACTAAGCGCCTGTAAGATTACAGTTGATTCGCGTTCTTTTGTTTTGTGATATCTCATTCTTGGAGTATCCATTCTGGTTCCAAAGACAGATGACACCTATGGACACTTCTGAAGCCACGCTCCATAGAAAGCGTTTAGTAGCAATTGCCGCCATGACGATCATATTGCTGCTGGCTTTTGCGCAGGGCGCTCACGGGTTGAATCTGGATCCGATATGGGCGGACGAGTTGGCGTCGGTCACATTTATGGGCGCTTTTGATCCCCCATATTCGCCGGCGCAGGTGATAGAGGCCGTTCAGGAATATAGTCCGGATCAAGCCCCCCTCTATTTTATCTTAGGCGCTTATTGGTCTCAGGTGGCGGGCTGGTCGCAGTTTTCTCTTCGAAGCCTGTCCCTACTTTGCGCTGTATTATTCGTCGCTGGACTGTATCGTTATGCTCACGATGTTTTCGGCAAGCGCGCCGCGCTATTAGCCGCGCTGCTCACGACCACCAACAGCTTCGTGGTTCTATATTTTCATGATATTCGCATGTACACCATGCTCATGGCGGCTGGCATACTGCACACCTGGCTGTACTGGAGACTGGCGCACAATCATCGTGCCACTCGATCCAATTGGTGTCTGTTCGTTGGATCGGCGGCGCTGCTTTTCTACACGCACAACTTCTCAATAATTCTTTTTGCAGGATTGGGTTTGTATCATGTGCTTTTAGTTGGTAGATCTCGCCACTGGTTACAGATCATTTTGGGATGGTGTTTGGGGGCGGCGATCTTTGCGCCCTATGCGCCCTATGTCATTGCCGGTCTACAGTTTAATCAGGGAGTTACTGTTAACCCGTTAGGGACGCTCGAAGTATTGAAATTATTCGTCTATCTGCTGGTTAATGGCGCTAGTTACCTTTGGCTGCCAATCCTCTCAATTGGAGCAGTCGCGCTGTGGCAGAAGCGTGATTCATCGGTCCTGAGCCTTGTTTTCATTGCTCTGGTAATGGTCGGTTTAATCCTGGCTATCAACTGGCGCTATGGGATTATAACTTCGACCAGGCTGCGTTACTTCTTGGTTGTATGGTTTCTTATCGCTATTATCATTGCCTTTGGTCTCACGTCTATTCGTCATTGGAAAGCTATGGCATTCCTATTCACGATTCTATGGTCTGTGGCCGGCTATCAGTTTCTTCAGTCGAGCGAGGTGATTACCTATGCGGGATTGATGGCGCGCGACAGGCAATATCCGCCTCTACACGACTACGTATATACGCTAAGTGGAAAGACGCAACATTTGGACTATCTAATCGGATTCTCCGAGAACGATCGTGTCAGCCGCGTTTCCTATAACAGTTCCAACAGCACTTCCGACTATTATTTAGGGACACAGTTGGGCATCGACGGCACATTCCTCCACTCAAGCAAGAAACGCTATCGCCTTGAGCAAGATCTGCGCGAAATCCTGCAATCGCACCCTCATGTTCTACTTGCGCATGACCCATCGCACGAGCCACTCAACTACGCCAGAACACTCTCAATAATTGAAGAAGCATACATGCCGTGTACATCATTGGTAGAGGAGCCGGCGCTGCGAATTCGCAAATACACGCACCCGGTCATGGATTGCGATCACCAACCTGCTCCCATTGATTACGACAATGGCATGCGACTTATCGACCGCGCCGCGGGTTACGATGCCGACACGGAGATTGTTCAAGCGCTGACTTGGTGGGATGCGCCAGACGAAAAAACTCTGGACGATTTCAACATATCCTTACAGATTATCAATGCAGGCTGGCAAAACCTGAGACAGATTGATCGACATTTCTATGACAATTTGTTTCCCTGGAACGTACTGGAAGTCTCGACAGCCGGGCTACCTAGTGGAGATTATGAAGTCGTATTAATTGTGTACGGTCGTCAAACAGGCGCAAAGCTCAGCGGGGTTGACAAAGCTAGTGGGGAAAGTGGTGGATTCCATGTATTGCTAGAGTTCAACATCTAGGTCCAGCGATATGAGCAACTCCCAAGTAGACCTAAAGTTCCGAAACTGCGATCTATCCACGCTTGGTCATTTGCACCAGTTATGTCAGATTTGAAGGCGACTCCACCAGGCGCATCCTCTGGTCCAGGTCTTGGGGTGGCGCTATCTTTGATGACTCTTATCTTGCTGCTGGCTTTCGCTTTAGGATTAAGTGGCTTAAACGTTGACGTCATCTGGGCGGATGAGTTGTCCTCCTTGGCTCACATGGGCGCGTTTGACCCTCCCCATACGCCGAAGCAGGTTTTGGAATCCATTTCATTGCGCGCGAAAGATCATGTGCCGCTTTATTTCCTGTTGGGAGCAGGATGGTCCCATTTGGCAGGTTGGTCTCAATTCGCAATGCGGTATCCTTCGCTGTTGGCTGGCATCGCAATGATTGCGGCGCTATATGGATACGCTCGAGCTGCCGTTGACAAGCGAACAGCGCTTATAGCCGCCTTTCTCATGGCAAGCAACGCTTTCGCTCTTGTCTATTTTCATGAGATCCGGGGTTATACACTGCTTCTGCTTTTGGCAACCATTCACTCATGGCTTTATTGGCGGATTAACCGCGATACTCGTCATTCGCGGCTCCTGTGGGCGCTCTTTGTCGTATCAGGCTCGGCAATGTTATATACGCATGTTATTGGCTTAATCATGCTCGCTTCGCTCGGCGCGTCTCAGGTTATTTTGGAAGGGCGGTCAAGTCGCACCAAGATGCTAATGACAGGCTGGATAGCTATTTTACTTATTTTTTCGCCCTATTTGTGGACGATGCTTTCCAGCGCGGTAGCATGGGGAAAAACGGAACGCGCCATCGTCGCGGCAGAATTGACTGAGCCTTTGATTGCTCTACTGTCAAACAGCCTGGGAGTGGTGATTATTCCCTTGGTTCTTTATCTTGTTTACCGGCACTGGCGAAAAAGGTATCCTGCGATTACAAGACTCTTGCTGCTAACGGCTTTGTTGGGCATCGCTTATGTGCTTGTAAGTTGGATGTTTGATCTCTTAACTCTTAGCCGTATGCGCTATTTTCTTTTGTTGTGGTTCCCTTGTATGATTCTCTTTGCATACAGTATATCCCTGCTGTCTCGTTCAATTCTGATAATTCTTGTGTTCGTCGTAGTATGGGCTATAGCAGGAGTAAGTTTGGGACGAACCGGGCAGATTCTGCAATATGCGGGCATTTCCGCCCAGTCCGGCAAATATCCGCCATTACAACATTATAGGTCTTCCCTCCAAGGAAAGGTGAGCTACGGAGACTTCCTGGTTGGATTTACGGATTCATTGGCGGTCAACGAAATGCGGGAAGGCTATGATTGGAGCGTCTCCGACTACTACCTTGATGCCCAACTCGGCATTGACGGCGAGTTCCTGCACACCCATCTCAAACGCTACCGGCTTACGGAAGACCTTCGATCCATCCTCAGCGCCCATCCGCATATCTTGCTCGCGCATGACCCAAGCGATGTCCCGCTCAACTACACCAGAACGCTGGCAATCGTAAGCGAAGCGCTGGCGCCATGTGACATGTTGGCCGATGAACCTGACCTGTCAATTCGCAAATATGCCCATCCCGTTATGGGCTGCGAGCACCAAAGCGCAGCCATTCAATATGAAAATGGCATACGCCTAATAGACAGAGCCGTGGCATTTGACCCGGAAGCTCAGCGGATTCGGGCTTTGACCTGGTGGGATGTCCCGGACGACGAAATGCTGAACCAATTCAATATCTCACTGCAAATCATCAACTCGGATCGGCGGAATATCCGACAAAGCGATCATCATCTCTATAGCGGACTGGTCCCTTGGAGTGTCATTGAGCTTTCCACTGCAGATCTGCCTCCCGGCGGCTACCAACTCGTGTTGATCTTGTACAATCGAGAGAGCGGGTCAAAAGTCCCAGGCGTCGATGAACGCAGCGGCGAATCGGCCGGCATACTTCCGATACAAGCTTTTTCCATCGACAGCTAGAACCATTTCTGATAAACGAGGCCTCCGGGGCAAGGCTCGTTCCCTCAACAAGTATGGAGCCAACTACCAGCGCATCTCGAATTATGGTCTCTATTAAAGGCAGTCTCAGGCAGCAGGGCAGGCTAACAATCATGGTCGCCCTTCTTCTGCTGGTTTTTGCGCTCGGTCTCGGCGGCGCGAATGGCTATATCTTCCGTACCGACGAACTGTTTTCTGTCTCCAACATGGGCGGGTTTGATCCGCCTTACAGCCCCGCCGCGATAATTCACTCGATTTCACAATACAGCCCGGATCATGCCCCGCTCTTTTTCTTGCTTGGCGCCGGTTGGGCCAGTGTCGCGGGCTGGACACAGTTCGCCTTGCGCATCTTCGCTGTTTTGACGGCGCTGGTGATGATCGCCTTTCTGTATCGTTATGCGACAGATGCTTTTGATTATCGAACAGGTCTGCTTGCATCGTTCATGATGGGCGCCTCCGCCTACCTAGTTCTGCATTTTCACGACTTTCGCATGTACCCGCTGCTGCTTTTGCTGGCGATCGCGCACACTTGGCTCTATTGGCGGCTAGAAAGCGCACAGGCGGGCAATCGCTGGACTTGGAGCCTATTTGTTTTCTCAGCCATAGCGCTGGTCTATACACATACTTTTTCGGTTATTCTATTTGCTGGACTGGCGGCTTTTCACCTGTTTCTTGCGCATAAATCAAAATACTTTTTCAAGATTTGGGTGGGCTGGGCGCTAGCCGCGCTTGTTTATCTGCCCTATTTCTCAACAACACTTGCCGCGCTGGAACAAGCGGCTCAAATCGAAAAGGTGACCACAGCCGCCGCGAGCGTCGGAGAACTGATTGCAACCTTCGCGCATCTGCTGATGAATGGCGCTGACTGGCTTCTGGTTTTCTTGGGCGCGCCTGTCCTATATGCCGTCCTGCGCCTGCGAGACCGCGCCACGCTCCGGCTGATGTTTCTTGCGCTGGCAATGCTTGTTGTCCCGCTCGCGCTGAATGAGCTTGTGGGTTTGATACCGCTCTCGCGCATGCGCTATTTTCTGATACTTTGGTTTCCCTTCCTGGCGCTTTTTGCCCGCGGCATCACGCTATTGCCGCGCTGGACCTGGCTCGCGCCGCTTCTTGTGATCGCTTGGTCGGTTGCCGGATATCAGTTCTATCATTCCGAGGATGTGCTGCTTTACATAGGGGGCATGTCCAAAACGCGCAACTATCCCGCTCTGGATGACTATGTGACACAGTTGAATAACAAAGTTCGCTCGGAAGACTTCCTGCTCGGCTTCGCCCGCAATTTCTATCTCAATCACGATCACAAACACGGCAAGAGCGTGTCCGACTATTATACGCAGTTGCAACTCGGCATCGACGGCGCATTTGTGCGGGGCAGGGCGATCGGTCCTTGGCTCGTCGAGGAGATGCGCCAAATGATTGACGGGCATCCTTATCTCTTGTTCGCCTATGAGCCGCAGAACCCGCCTGACGGGCTTGAAGGCGCCAAACTCTTGATGCACAGCGAGTACCAAGCCTGCGGCATCCTGGTCGATTCCAGCAGGCTCTTTGTACAACGATTCGTCGATCCCAGGCTAAATTGTGATCGAGAATATCGGCGCATCGAATACGAAAATGGCATCGCAATTGCCGACCGCGCTGTCGAGTTCCAGCCGGATGCCGCTCTATTGTCGATACTAATCGGCTGGGATGTACCTGAGGAGCGGCTGCTAAATGATCATAGTTTCTCGCTCCAGGTATTTACGCCAGAAGGGGAAAAGGCGGCGCAAAGCCAGAGCGATTATTATCTCCATCAGTTCTCGCGCAAGTGGAACACGCTTGAACTGCCGGTCGCGGGCATCGCTCCTGGTGAGTATCGCTTAGTTGTCATTCTGTATAATACCGAAAGCGGCAAGAAAGTCAGCGGAGTCGATCTTAACACAGGCGAAACGGGCGCGCTTCTTCCGATTCGCAGCTTTATTGTAGAATAGAATAGTTGCTTCATTCTCTTTCTTGGCAGAAGTCGCAATTGGCGACAGTTCCAACCAGGGAGACTTTGATTTGCAGACTGACGGCATCTACGCTGACGACCGGAATACGATAAGCAAAGGCAGGTCATTTTGGCTGATGGTCTTCGCGCTCCTCTGCGTATTTTCTTTTGGCGCCAATGGCTTGAATACCGACTCCATCTGGACCGATGAGTTATATGCCATCACCAACATGGGCGGCTTTGACGGACCTTATTCGCCGGCGCAGGTCATCAAATCAGTATCCGAGAACTTCCCCGATCACGTGCCGCTCTTCTTTTTGCTTGGCGCCGGTTGGGGGCATTTCGCTGGCTGGACACAGTTCGCGCTGCGTTTGCTGCCGGTATTCGCTGGCGTACTCATGATTGCCTGGATCTACCGCTTGGCGAGCGACATGTTCGGTCGTTTTGCCGGGCTGGCTGCCGCGAGCCTCTTGGGTACTTCAGCTTTCATGGTCCTGTATATGCACGACTTCCGCATGTATTCGCTGTTCCTGATGTTTGCCACGCTGCATCTCTGGCTGTATTGGAGATTGTTGCAACGTAAACCCAAGGATGCGCGCCTGACGCTTGTCGCCTTCGCTTTGTCGACGGTGGCGCTTTTATACACGCACTTTTTCGCCATCATTCTGTTCGCGGGCTTGGGTATTTTTCACCTGCTCTTTGGGCTGCGTTCCCCCCGCTGGCGACAGATTCTATTGGGCTGGGCTAGCGGCGCTCTGCTTTTCCTTCCTTACCTGCCAGTTCTTATTGATGGACTGCAGCGCGCCTCTGAAAAAACGAATGTCACCAGCCGCGCGGCTTCCGCCCCGGAACTGCTGCAGACCTTAGCTTATCTCTTGAGCAATGGCAGTTGGCTGATGGGCGCGATGCTTGTGGGACTTTTTGTCTATATCATCTGGCGCCGCCGCCCGTCTCGCCTAATTCAATGGATGATCCTTCCGGTCATGTTGACAACGTTCATCATCTTGGCGAACGAAATAATTGGCCTCATTCCCCTAACGCGGATGCGCTATTTCATCGTAATCTGGGTCCCGGTTTACTTGCTTGTTGGCGCCTGCCTGGGCATGGCGCCGCGGCGGCGCCTGGCAAGCGGAATTCTACTGCTGCTCTGGCTCGTGTCGGGCTATCAGCATTACCGCTCGGAAGAGATCATGAACCATGTCGGCAGTATGGTGTTTACCAGGCTCTATCCGCCTCTGCCTGATTATGTCTGGCATCTACGAGGCAAACTGCGCTCGGAAGATTATCTTCTAGGATTTTCCAAGAGCAGCCATGTGAACAAAGACCTGACATTGGGCATGAGTGTAGCGGATTATTACACGCAGGAGCAACTAGGCATCGATGGCGCGTTTATTCGTCGTGGCGCCTATGGCGAATGGTTGGAAGCCGAGATCAGGCAATGGCTGGGCAATCAGCCTTTTCCGCTATTTGCTTTTGATCCTAAAGATTTGTCAAATAGTTACCCGCGAGTGCGCGAATTCATCGAGAGTAACTATTCACAGTGCGATATCGTGGTGGATGAAGCGCGCCTCTTTGTCCAGCGCTATGTCGATCCACGCTTGGATTGCGAGCGCGAATACCGCCCCATAACTTATGAGAATGGCGTGGAGCTGGTCGATCGCTTCGCCCAATATGATCCAGAAGAGCGGAAAGTTCATATCCTCACCGGCTGGGAAGTGGCAAGCGAAGAAGCGCTATATGAGTACAATCTGTCCTTGCAATTCATCACGCCGGATTGGCAACGACTAGGAGAGCAAATTGACCGCCATCTGTATGATAATATCCTCAAGTGGTTTTCCGTCGAATTGCCTACCGAGGGATTGCCGCCCGGCGAATATCATGTCATGCTCATCCTCTACGATCGCGAATCGCGGGAAAAAGTGAGGGGAGTCGACCTGGCGAGCGGCTGGGAAGACGGAATCTTCCCAATTGTTTCCTTTGCCATAGAAGCGTGAGCGCAAATTGATCAACTTCGCCGTCGCGGGTCAGGTACGGAATCCAGCCATGGAGGCAGCGCAATCCAGCAGCGATGCGGCACAGTGGGCGATCGGTCGCGGAAGCGCGCTAGCCTGCTTGACCATTGTGCTGCTCTTGGCTTTCGCTTTTGGCGCCAACGGCTTGAATTCAGAACCGATTTGGGCGGATGAACTGTATTCTTTGACGAACATGGGTGTATTCAGCCCGCCCTATAGCCCAGAGCAAATCATCAATTCGATCACCACCTATAGTTCGGATCATGTGCCGCTCTATTACTTGTTGGGGGCAGCCTGGGCGCAGCTTGTCGGCTGGACGCAAGTTGCCATGCGCATGTTTTCGGTACTGTCCGGGGTTCTGATGATTGCCTGGCTGTATCGCCTGGCAACGGAAGTATTCTGTCGGCGGACCGGTTTGATTGCGGCACTGCTCATGAGCACATCAGCCTACGTGATCATCTTCTTCCACGATATTCGCATGTATACGATGCTCTTAATGCTCTTTGCCATGCAAGCCTGGTTATATTGGCGCATCGCTCACGCGCGGCATGTATCCCGCCGCTACTGGATCGCGCTCTTCTTAACTGCCTTGGCGCTACTCTATACGCATGTATTTTCGCTGCTGGTTTTCGCGCTGCTCGGCATATATCACCTGCTGTTCGCGCCACGGTCGGCGCGCTGGCTGCGCGTGCTAATCGTTTGGACAGTTACCGGGTTGTTGTTCTTGCCCTATCTGCCAACGCTGTTTACCGCCATCGCTTTGGCTGCGGAAAACGTAAAAGTGACGGAGGCTGCGGCCTCTATCCCGGAATTGATCTATCACTTCGCGTTCCTGCTCTTCAATGGTCAAAACTTGTTGATCCCACTGTTTGCAGGCATTGTGATTTACTGCTTATGGCGCACGCGCTCGGGCGTCGCTTGGAAGTTCGCGCTAGTGTCGCTGGCGGTATTGCTGTTGATCACACTGCTCAACGAGCTTGTAGGCATCATCCCCGTAAAGCGCATGCGCTATTTCCTCATCTTGTGGATTCCCTTTGTCATGATCTGCGCCTTTGGCTTGGCATCAATGCCGCGTTGGCATCGCGCGACTTTTCTGTTCGCGTTTATATGGATCTTCGCGAGTTTCCAATTCTATCGCTCGCAACAACTGTTAGACTATATTGGTGGTATGCAGAAGGCGCGCCTGCACCCGCCAATACACGAATACAGGGACGCGCTTCTCGGCAAGGTTCGGGCGGAAGATTTCCTGCTGGGGTTTTCCTTCGTGGATTATGTGAACAATGTCTACAAGTTTGGCGATAGCGTGATTGACTATTACACCGACGCGCAGTTGGGCATCGACGGCGCTTTTATCCCCTGGCGCTGGCAAGATGAACGATTGCAAATCGATCTCGTTCGCAAGATCGATCGACATCCCTATGTCTTGCTCGCCTACCATCCCAATGACCTCAAGAAGAATCACGAAGACGTGTACGAGTATATAGTTGCCCGCTACGAAAGTTGCGAGGCTGTCATTGACAGCGCAGACTTGATTGTTCAGCGTTTCACGAATCCCTTGACCAGTTGCCAGCGCGCATACCAGCCCATTCATTTCGACAACGGAATCATCATCGTCGACCGCTTTGGCGAATACGCCGCGTCTGAGGACCTCGTTCGCGTCGTCACCGGTTGGCAAGTCGCCTCCGAGCAGCAGCTTGACCAATACAATATCTCGATTCAGCTGCTGGATAGCGAATGGGAGAAATACTGGCAGCGAGATTGGCATCTCTACAACCGCATCTTGAAATGGCACGAGCTGGAATTCCAACCTGAGCGGGAATTAATGCCGGGCGCCTATCGCCTCATGATAATCCTATACGATCGCTACACGGGCGAGAAGGTAACAGGCATAGACTTAAGCAGTGGCGAAAGGAGCCAATACTTGCCGCTCTTGACCTTTTCTGTCGAAGCCTAGATGCTCATGCTAGATTCAGGCGCAAGCAAGCGGCACACATTCCAGGGCCTTCCGCGCTGGTGCTGGATGCTGCCGCTATTGCTGCTGGTGACGCTGCTTGCGGCGGGTGGCATCAACGCCGATGTCATCTGGTACGATGAACTGACCTCGATCGGCCATGCCGGCGGCTTGACCGGACCTTTCTCGCCACTGGACATAGCCCGCTCGATCAGCACGCACAGTCCTAAACACGGTCCCTTGTTTTTTGAACTTTTGGCGGGCTGGGGCGCGCTTGTGGGCTGGCACCATGCTGTCTTGCGCTGCTTAACGCTATTCTTTGGGCTGCTGACGGTCGCCTGGGTATACCGCATTGGGGTGGATTTTCTGGGTTGGCGGGCGGGGCTGTACGCCAGCGCATTCCTAGGGCTTAACGTCTTTTGGCTGGAGTATTTTCACGAAATCCGCATGTACACCCCGCAAGCGGCTATGCTTGTCGCGATGCTCTGGCATTACTTGCACATCGCGCATTCAAAGTCGCCTATTCCAAAACTTACTTGGTTCGGGCTGATCCTCACGGCAGCCTTGTCGCTTTATGCCCAGCCCTATTCATTCTTTGTCTTCTTGGCGATTGGTTTCTATCACCTGTTTTTCCTTCCCAAAACGAAGCGCTGGCTGCACATTGCGCTGGTCTTTTTGTTTGTCGGCTTATTATACCTGCCCTGGCTTCCAGTAACTTACGTGGGCTTGACAACAAAATTCGATGCTTGGGGAGAAATGCCCTTTGAGCAGGCGGTGGAAGTCTTTCTCCGACTGCTGTCAAATGATAATTGGCTATTTCTTCTGATTGCCTTTGCCGCGGCTGCCTTTAACCTGCGGGAGCGCGAGAACCTGAAAAAAGCGCTGCCCTTTTGGGTGCTCGCCTTTGTCATCCTGGCGCTGCTATTGTCGGTGAACGAAGCCGTTAGACTGATTCCATTACGCCGATCGCGCTATTTCTTTGTCGTCTTCTACCCAATGGCTCTTATTCTGGGCAGCGGGCTGGCTTGGCTAAAGCCGCGCGTACTGCCGCTAATTCTCCTGGCCGCATATCTCGGCGCCGGTTTTGCGCTGCGAGGCGCAGACGATTACCAAAGCTATCAAGGCACAATCCGCGCCATTCAGAGTTATCCCCCCATCCACGACTATGTCCTGGCATTGCGGGATCTCGTCTCTGAAGAGGACTTCATTGTCGGGTTCTCTGACATCAACTTCATCATACGCCGCGGCAAAGCAGGCAAGAGCACGGCTGATTATTATTTCGAAACGCTGATGGGCATCGACGGAACTTTCATCCGCACGAGCCTTGATGACGCTCAGCTTGAGGAAGACATACCGGACAAGCTGGAAGATCACCCCTATCTGCTCTTCACATACGCCCCCCAGAACAAGCCAGAGATCTTCGACCAAACTCGGTCAATTATCGAGAGGCACTATGTGCCCTGCGGTATTGTATTGGACGATGCTGAATTGCGTGTAGAACGCTATGTCTACCGCACGCTTGACTGTGAGCGGAAATACCAGCCCATTCGCTACGAGAACGGCATCACCATCGTCGACAAATTCGCGGATTACAACCCCGTTCGCGACGTCCTGCGCGTCGTGACCGGCTGGGAAGTCGACCGCCAAGCGCTGCTGTACCAATACAATATCTCAATACAGATCCATTCCATTGACGGGCAAAAGGTCGCTCAAATCAACCCCGATCGCCACCTTTATCATCATGTCCTGAAATGGTTTGTCGTGGAACTGCCGACAGCCGAACTCGCGCCCGGCGATTATCGCGCAGTGGTCATGGTCTATGACCGCGATCCCCCGCACGCCAAGGTCTACGGCAGCGACCTCGCATCCGGCGAGTACGGGAATATTATGACCATAGAGTCATTCAGCATTCCGGGATAGGTTTTCTGCGATGAGCCAAGCCAAGCGACTGCTGCGGCCCCTCTATGCGCCGCTGCTGCGCCAATACCGCAATCACATGGAATTGAAAAAGCAGCAAGGGGTGATCCGCGCGGACGTCGAAGAATGCGCAAGATCCGGCAAGCCGCTAAAAGTCATCATCGGCGCGGGAGCCACGCGTTATGAAGATTGGGTCGCGACAGATATCCCCGCCTTCCACGTGCTTAAACACGCGCATTGGGCGCTGCTCTTCCAGCCCGGGACAATCAATAGAATGTTGGCTGAACACGTCTTTGAGCACTTGACAGTCGCAGAATTGAGCCAGTTCCTGCGTTTGGCGCGCCTCTACCTGGCGCCGGGCGGGCGCATCCGACTGGCTGTGCCGGACGGAAACCATCCAGATGCGCATTACATTGAACATGTGCGCCCCGGCGGCATAGGCGAGGGCGCCGACGATCACAAGACGCTCTACATCAGCGAAAAAATCGTCACGGTTTTCCGAGAGTGTGGCTACGAATATCAACTATTGGAATACTTTGACGCTTCAGGTGAATTTCACCGGCAACCCTGGCATGCGAAGGACGGATTTATCAGTCGTTCGGCTGCGCATGACGCTCGTAATGTCGACGGCAAATTGCTTTATACCAGCTTGATAGTCGACTGTTGGTCCCGTCAAACTGCCGAGTAGCGGCGATCAGATGTTGAGGAAGCGCCCTTCCAAACCGTGCGCCACTTCTTTTATCGCTTCGCTCAAGGTGGGGTGGGCGTGTACGTTGCGCGCGATTTCGGCCGCGGTCAATTCGGCCGAGCGCGCCAAAGTCAGTTCGGGCAGCAGTTCCGTCACATCATGGCCGATCATGTGGGCGCCAAGGATTTCGCCATAGCGCTTGTCGCTGATGACCTTGACGAAGCCGCTGGCGTCCCCCATGCCCCGCGCCTTGGCATTGGCTTGAAAGGGGAACTTTGCCACCGCCACGTCGTAACCGCGCGCTTTTGCTTGATCTTCGGTGTAGCCAAAGCTGGCGACCTGCGGCTGGCAGTAGGTGGCGCGCGGCATCATATCGAAATCGAGCGCAACGGTTGCCGCCCCCGCGATATTCTCCGCAGCGACCACGCCCATCGCCTCGGCGACGTGGGCGAGCATCAACTTGGCGGTTACATCACCGATGGCGTAAATGTGCGGGATATTGCTGCGCATCTCTTCGTTGATCGCGATGGCGTCCCCGGCGTCGAGCGAAACGCCGGTGTTTTCCAGCCCGTATCCGGTCACGCGCGGCTGGAAGCCAATCGCCTGCAGCACGCGTTCGGCGCGCAGTTCTTTTTGCCCGCCATCGTCAGTTGATACGTTTACGGTGACGCCGCTAGCGTCTTCCACAATCCCCTCGACCCGCGCGCTAGTCATGACTTTGATGCCCATCTTCGCGTAGATCTTGCCGAGCTCCGCGCTCACCTCGGGATCTTCCAGCGGCAGGATGCGCTCCATGAATTCGACCATGGTGACATCAACGCCATAGTTGCGCATGATGTAGGCGAATTCGACGCCGATGGCGCCGGCGCCGGCGATAATCACGCTGCCCGGTAGATTGTCTTCCATAATCTGTTCTTCGTAGGTGACAACTCGCTCGCTCAGCGCTGTGCCCGGGATGAGCCGCGTTGTCGCGCCGGTAGCGATAATGAGGTGCTTGAAGTTGATCCTTTCTTCGCTCCCGTCATTCAGCGCTACAGCCATATTATTGGCGTCAGTAAGCGTTGCCCAGCCCTCGAAGGTCGATATCTTGTTCTTGCGCATCAAAAACTGTACGCCTTTGGTCAAGCCATTGGCGACACGGCGGCTGCGCTTAAAGGCTTTGGCATAATCCAGGTTGAATTCGCCACTGATGCCAAAGGCATCCGCTTCGTTGTTAAGGAGATAGGCGAGCTCGGCGTTGCGCAGCAAGGCTTTGGAAGGGATGCAGCCGACATTCAGGCAAATGCCGCCCCAGTATTTCTTCTCGACGATCGCGGTGTTCAGCCCGAGTTGGCTGGCGCGGATGGCGGCGATGTAACCGCCGGGTCCAGCGCCCAGCACGACCAGATCAAATTCCTTTGTCATGGACTTCTTGCTCCCCTTCGCTGATGAATGCTCAATTCGCCTAGTCTAGCGCAGGCGCGGCGCAAATTGAAGTGGGGCTGGGCGCGATTGCAGGGCAATCGCAGCAGAACCAATGTCTGTCGAATGTCACATAAATCTACCAAGATGTAGGGGCGGCTTGGGCGAATGCGAGGTGCAGCCCTTTGCCAACCTCAAGGTGCGTCAAAGCCCGCCTGATGGCTTGGTCCTGGGCGTAACCGCCAGCAGAGACTGGCTGCGCGCCAGTGAAAAACGGGCGGGTTATTTCAAAGTCGCCATCTGGCAGATCGAGGGCTGGATCAGCGGCGATTATGTCCATACCCGCGGGGATTGCGGCGCTTGAAGCCAGCGCGGCCTCGGCGGTAAAAAGACTAATTTTCAGCGATTGCCCTGGGTGCGATTACCCTGTGGACTTTGCCTCGCGCTGTCCTTTTTGCATGATCCCATGCTACAATAGCGCCAAGCGGAGGACACGACAATGACTATCGACATCCCAGAAGACGTCGCCCAGCGGTTGGAACAGCTCGCGCAGCAGCGCGATACCGACCTAGGCGACTTGCTGCGCGACATGATTGAGCGCTATGCCAAAGAGCGAACTGCCGATGAAAAGCCCTGGGCGACCTTGGCGGACCTGGCTCGTCATGCAAAGCAAATGAATATGGCGTCGCCTGAGCCGGTAAACACTGCCCAGCGGAGCCGCGAAATCTTGAACACAGAATACGCCGATTACCTGAAGAGCCGCATTGATCCTTGACGCTCATCACCGATAGTAGCTTCTTAGTCGCGCTGTATGACGGCAGCGAAGCACATCACCAGAAAGCGTACGCTTTCGCAGCGAATCGGTCGGAAGCGATACTTGTGCCGGGTGTTGTACTGCCAGAAGTCGGCTACTTGCTCCGGCGGAACTTGGGCTATGCAAACAGTTTTAATTTCTTTGATTTCTTCGACTATAGAAATGTCAAGCTTATTCCTATTATTGAAGAAGACTTGGTAAGAGTCTACGAGATTTCCCGGCAATATGAAAGCGCTCGATTTGACATCGTAGACTGCTGCATCATGGCCATCGCCGAACGGCTGAATATCACGCGCATCGCGACCTTCGACCGGCGCGATTTCAGCGTCTTCCGCCCCAGTCACTGCGAGTATCTTGAACTCTTGCCTTAACTTATTCGTACCCCATTCCAATCCGACGCGCTGGCTTCAAGGCTTGGCGGCTCAATGTGCATTTAGGCGCTCTTGATGGTTACGGAAAATCTGCCGCGAATGCGCTGTGGCGCGCCTTCGCGGGGCTTGTGCCATGATGTGGCGGAGTCAAGGGCAAAGACAGCGGACGCCTTTCAGGATTCAATCATCCTCTGGCGCTTTGCCTCGAAGAGCATGACAGCCGCGGCGGAAGCAACATTGAGCGATTCGGCTTGATGCGACATGGGGATAGAGACAGTCGACTGGGAAATGCGCCGCGCCTCAGTACTAATGCCGCGCGCTTCGTTGCCGACAACCAGCGCCCAGGGCTGGCGCCAATCAACCTCGCTATAGATCGCCTCTCCGCCAGCGTCCGCGCTGTACACGCTTAAGCCATCGCAATAGGCGCGGATCTCCTGCCAATTCGCCTCGGCGACAGGCAGACGAAAATGAACGCCCATGCCGGCGCGCAAGACTTTCGCGCTGTATGGATCGGCGCAATCCGGCGCCAAAATGGCGATGTCCAGCCCCGCGGCGGCGGCGCTGCGCAAGATTGTACCCATATTGCCCGGCTCGCGGACCGCGTCCAGGATTAAGACGCGCTCTGGCGGATTCGGTATCGGCGGCTTGGGAATCTGGAAAAGGACCAAAATGCCTGAGGACCGTTTCGTATCGCTGAGGTGGGACAGGACGTCCTTGTTGACCGGGAGCAGTTCGCAATTGCGATTCTGCAAAATAGCGATGAGCTCATAGTCGGCCGACTCCGGCGCATAAAGCGCGAGATGGGGCCTGCCGCCGCTATGCAAGGCATCCTTGATCAAGCGGTCGCCTTCAAGCGCCAGTTTTTTTTCGCTGCGGCGCAAGCGTCCCTTGGTCTGCAAGGATTTGATGTATTTGACGCGCTTGTTTTGTAGGCTGGTGATGATGTCCATGTTCGTTTCATCATGTTTCGCCAATTAAAAAAGGGTCGCTATCGTGACCCTTTTCCATGTTGCGGTCGCTTGCAGGCGCAATTACAGGCTTTGCTTCGCCACAGACACAATCTTGCTGAAGGTATCGGCATCGTGAATTGCCAAATGCGCCAAGCTCTTGCGATCGAGCTCGACGTCCGCTAGCTTCAAACCGTGGATCAAATGGCTGTACTTCATGCCGTTCATACGGGCGGCTGCGTTTATGCGCTGAATCCAAAGGCGGCGCAACTGACGGCGGCGCTGCCGTCTATCGCGATAGGCATACCACAGGCTGCGCATCATAGCTTCGTTGGCGCGCTTCCAAAGTTTGCTGCGCGTCCCCCATTGCCCTTTGGTGAGCTTGAGGATTTTTTTGTGTCGTCTGCGTCTGACGTATCCGGTTTTTGTTCTTGCCATCTTTCTTCTCCGTAGCTAAATCGCCCCGCGGAGCAAGGGGCGGGGGACGATCGATCAGCTTATCTCGGCGGTCCTACGCCGGTGGATTCGCCTTGTATTTGCCGAGGTAAGGCGCCAGGCGGCGGATGCGGCGCTGCATCGCGGCTTCCCCGACCTCCATGCGTTTATCCCACTGCCGCTTCACGCGCTTTGCCGAACGCCTCCGCAAGTGGCTCTTGCCGCCCTTGGTACGGACGATCTTGCCTGTGCCGGTCATACGAAAGCGCTTGGCAGTTGCTTTGTGCGTTTTGAGTTTGTACTTTGTCGTCTTCTTTTTGCGTGGCACGACTGACTCTCCAGTTTCATTTGCTTTCTTTGTTTGGCGCCAAGATCATCAGCATGTCGCGACCTTCCATATTCGGACGCTGTTCGACGACGCCAACTTCTTGCAAAGCCGCTTCGATTTTCGCCAGGCGATCTCGTCCGATATGCTGATGTGTGATTTCTCTACCGCGGAAGCGGACGCGGAACTTGACTTTTTTGCCTTCTTGCAGCCACCTTGCCGCGCGTTTGATGTCGAACTGAAGGTGATATTCGTCCGTCTTTGGCCGCAGTTGTATCTCCTTGATCGTGACCTTAACCTGGTTCTTTTTGGACTTGCGTTCTTTACGGCGCTGCTCGTATTGAAACTTGCCGTAATCCATTATGCGGCAAACTGGCGGTCTGGCATTTGGCGCTACCTCAACCAGGTCTAGCCCTACATCGTCCGCGCGATCCTGCGCATCACGGATGTTCACTACACCGATATTGGTGTTGGTATCGTCAATAAGCCGAACTTCGCGTACGCCGCGAATATCTCGATTGATTCGATGGGGTGAATTCGCTATCTCGACCATTCCCTTCGGCTAAAGCGGGTAACTAAGTTCCGCGCAGCCTAGTGTACTACGGGCGCGTAGTTTATCACAGGCGCGAAACGCTTGTCAATTATGAGTACCAGACAAAGAATGATACTCGCGCGCTATTCTTCATAGCCCAACTGCAAGGCTTGCAATTGGGAAAGTGAGGTCTCGTACATTTCGATGAGTTCTTCATCGCTGCCTTTGAAACGGCGCAAGGTCTGTTGAGCGCAGGCTGTGCAGCCTCTCATCGCCCGGTAACTGTCTGTTTCGCAAGCCAGGCAGCCATTGAGCTCGATCATCATCGCCATCAAGGCGATAACCTCGACACTGGTCTCTTTTTTGCGGGACAAGCTGTCTATGAAATTCATCCATTTGCGACCCCGTGTGTGGCGAAGCGCCGGAATGGCATAGTGCGGGAATAAAATTTCGTTGTCCGCGTACATGTTTTCCGATCTTGCGGCTGAGCAAAAGACAGATAACTCCCTACATCACACCATGTTATGCGTTTTTGCGGCTGATGGCAAACCCCACATTGCCGATTCCAGCGCGAAATTGAGAGACCGCAAAGATCTGCTCATTTCAGACGTCGATAATGGCGCATTAAATCTTGAAGTTGCTCATGCGGCAGGGCATAGAGCGTGTTCCCGTCTCTGCCAACTGTGGTTTGCGCGGCGACTAGCGCGTTATACACGGATTCTTCGACGCACTCGACTACCGCGCGAAACAACTGATCGATGAGAGCGCCGCCTGCAAAGGGCGCTTCTTCGTTAAGCGTCTCCGCCTCGTGTATCCGCTCCGTGGCGTCATGGGCGCGGCGCTTGCAAGTTGAAAAGGCGATAACGAAGTCGCCGCTGCCGCTGTGGCCGATGGTTCCGGTGCGCCCTAGCCCGAATGCCGCGCGTTTTGCCAGGCGTCCAAGCTGTCGCGACCCGAGAGGCGCGTCGGTCGCGATGACGATCATCACCGAGCCTGGCGGCGAATAAACGTTTTCTTCCGCGAAGTGTTGGCCGATTGGCGCGCCCAGCATCCGTAATTCATGACGCTGGCCAAAATTGCTTTGCAGCAGCGCGGCGACAGTGTAAGCGCCGTCAATCACGCGGCGGGAGGCTGTGCCGATGCCGCCTTTGAAGCCGTAACAAAGTGTCCCGGCCCCCGCGCCTACGCAGCCTTCGGCTACGGCGTCCGCGCTGGCGTCGTCGATCGCGCGCAGCACGTCAGCTGCGCCGATATGCCGTCCTTGCCCATCGCTGAGGAAGTTATCGTTGCATTCCCCAACGACCGGATTGACATTGCTGGTTGTGATGGCGATGTCGGGATTCTGCCTGATCGAGTAGCTGACGACCGCGTCCCAGACCTTGCCCACATTGAGCGTACTGGTCAAGCAGATGGGCGTTTCGATGACGCCGAGATCGCGGATCTGCTCAAAGCCGGTTGCCTTGCCGTAGCCATTGATGGTATAAACCGCGGCTGGCGCCTTTTCGCGAAACACATTGCCGGGGTGGGGCAGAACAGCAGTGATGCCCGTGCGGATTGGTCCCTTGCCCGGTATCAGCTTGCCTTCGCCTTCAATTCGCGTGACCTGCCCGACCCGGAGGCCGGGGACGTCAGTAATCCCGTTGAGCGAACCAGTCGGCAGATGGTTCGTTATAGGGATAAGGTCGCGGAATCTCGTCATAAGCCGCCATTATTGCAGGGCGCGAATAAGCGACAGCGTGGCTGCAAGCGCGCGATCGCTGCCCTTGAGTGTGCCGTTCCACAGGCTGAAGAGGATGCCCGCGGTGTCGCTTTTTGCCATAACCTGTCGCAGCGAATTGATGCTTTCCCCCAAAGAAGGTCCATCCGGTTCGGGATAACTCATAGCGGGCATGTCTTCACAGTCGACGACATCGGTATCAAAGTGGATGTAAAGGGGCTTATTTGGCAAATCGGCTTGATTAAGCGCGTCCAAGGTCTCGTAAAGCCTCACTTGGCTTGCGCGCAGCATGATCTCTTCTTCGGCATCAAGATTGCGCGCGTCGCTAATAATCACATCGGCTTCGGCGATTGGCTCCAAGCCGATGCCTCGCATCAAATGTTGATTGCCGCGCCCGACCAGGGCGGCCAAGGGCATGCCGCCGAGGAAGCCGCTGGGCGTCGTTTGCGGCGTATTGAAGTCGCCATGAGCATCATACCAGAGAACGGCGGGCGTCTGACTTTCCAGACCCTTGACCATGCCCAGGCAGCTCGTGCAGTCATTGGCGAATACGACCGGGACCTTGCCAGGGAAGGACCTGATGGTATCCGCAAGCGCGCGATTGACAGCTACAACCGGGTCCTCGGACGCTTGGAAATCGGGCTGAATGTCTACCCAATCCGCGTCCAGTTCATCCGCGATGCCCGTCCCGCGCAGGGTTTGAACCTCAGTGCGATCGCGTCTCTTTTCGCCCAGATAGTAGGGCGCGCCGATACAGATGTAATTCGGCATCACCTTGCTCCTATCGAATAATCAAGACCTGCCCAACATAGATGAAATCGGGATTTAGCTGGCTCTTTGGCAGCGGCAATATCCCGGATGTCGCGCCAGTGACAGCAAGTTACTTGAAATTATAAACTCAAGTGACGATCCAGGCAGCGACTTTTGCCGCCATGGTTGCGCTGTCTGTTATTCTATAGCCCATTCAAATGCGTGACAGGCAGGTTGAGCGCTTCTTTGATGAACTGCCAGTGGAATGCCAGAAACTCTCGCAGCAGCGAACGGATATAGGCGAGCGGATGATGAATGCGCGTCGCTGGCACGGGACTGGCGTATACCTCGACGTCTTGCTGGGCAAAGAGCCAGCTGGCGCGCAGTATATGATAGCTGTCGCTGACCAGCACGGCGCTGGTCCAACCGCGCTCTGTCATGAGTTGACTGCTGAAAAGGGCGTTCTCCTCGGTGCTGTGGCTATTGTCTTCCAAGAGGATGGCGGATTGAGGCAAGCCCTGTCGCTGCAGAAGCTCGCGGCAGGCGTCGGCTTCGCTGCGCGGGGAAGATTCGGCTCTGCCCCCGGCGCAGATAACGACTGGCGCGATGCCCGCGCGCCATAGCTCGGCGGCATGCAAGCTGCGTCGGGTTAAAGCCGGCCCCGGTCTGCCGTCGCGGCGCAAGCCCGCCCCCAGCGCGATGATGACGTCAGCGGGCGCAGCGGCGTCGCGCGCGCCAGCGATGTGAATGGCAGCCAGGAATGCTGCGAAGTAGAGAAGCGCGGCGAAAGCGAGGATAAGAATTACTTTGCTGCGCCTGACAGCGCCGTTTTTCTCGCTAAGCTGTTTTTCAGTTGTGCTTCCAAGCGTATCAGCCATTGCAGCGAATCATGTCTTGGGCAAGGTTCATAGGAGGCCTTGTTGAGATTTGCCTGCCGCATCAACATCGCTTGGGATGTAGCGCTGCGCTTTCCGATGCGTGGCATGCTGCGGCGGCATGTCAAAAGGCGCGCCGTCAAGCAAGTCGCCAACTGTCAGAATTTGCAAACGCCGATAGCGGCGTCCCCAGAAATCCGATTCGTAATAACCCGCCTCAAGCGCCTCTTTGAGCATATTCTGCGTGGGCGGTTCCAAAGTGATGAGCAAGCCCATCGCCGCTTTCTCGCTCTCGAGCGTGCTTTTCAACTCGCGGATATCTTTCACACTTGTTTTGCCCGATTTGACTTGCGCGATGACTGTACGCGCTTTGGCTTTTCCTTTTTCATCTTGCTCGAAGAAATTAATAATGCCGTCAATGCCTTTGTCCGCGTCTTTTTTGCCTCTGCGCGATCCAGCCCGTCCGCCAACCGGCTTCGCGCTCACCAGCGACAGCGCCCACCACTCGAATTGATACCGGCCTTCGTTGGCGGAATCTCGGGCTAATTCCCTGGCGCCTTCGATCGCGCGCGGCTCGCCGATGACGGCGTAATCCCGCCCCGAGGCCAACTCGAACATATCACCCAAGCGGTATTTCTGCAGGGCGATGCTCAGGTGAGTGATATCACTGCCGATCCAGCGGCGCTTGAGCTTGTGCGCGGCGGCGATGGTGGCGCCGCAGCCGCAGAAGGGATCGAGTACAACATCGCCTTCGTTGGATGAAGCGAGTATGATGCGCTCCAGTAGCGCTTCCGGTTTCTGTGTGGGGTAGCCGAGGCGTTCTTTGGCTTGCGAGTTAATTGGCGAAATATCTGTGATGACATCTTGCGCGGGGATACCGGGCAGCTCGTCAAGATATCGTTTAATGCGTATTCCTCCCGCGCTCGTAAAATGTAGTCGGTTCTCCGCATCAAGTTTTTTCATGCTTTCAAACGGTACGCGCCAGAGCGAATTAACGCCCTTATAGGTATAGGTGTAACCACCGCCTGATAAGCCCTTCGCCGTTAAGTCGCCATCCGCCCATTGCCGACCATCAGCATCTTGATAGCGAAATCGTCTTAGGTATTCGTCGTCGTAATTCGTATAGATCTCGTTCCAAGTGAACTCTTCGGACTTGGTATAAAACAGCAATACGTCATGCACGCTGCCATATCTTCTGGCGTCGCTGTGCGCGGAGCTGCGCTTCCAAATTAATTCATTCTTGAAGTTCCTCGCGTCAAATATCGCGTCCAGCAAAATCTTCAAGTAATGGCTGGCTGTCGGGTCGCAATGCAGATACAGGCTGCCTGTCGGCTTCAGCACGCGGTCCAGCTCGACCAGCCGCGCCGCCATCATCACCAGATAAGCCATCATCTGGTTGCGGTCAATCAGATTCAGCAGAGCTTCAACCGCCATCGAAACTTTGGCTGGGGCGCTGATGATGAGATCGCGGTAGGTCTGTTCGGCGGTTTCGCCCCAGTGCCAGGTGTCCTTGAAAGCGGTGATCTGCGCTTCGCTGTCGGCGCCGCTTTGTGATTGAAAAAGCACGTTGTAATTGCGGTTGCTGTTGAAGGGCGGGTCAAGGTAAATCAGATCGACGCACTCGTCGGGGAAGTATTCCCGGCTACGTAAGATCTCGAGATTGTCGCCATAGTAGAGTCGGTTGTTCATGTCGATTTGCTAAGGTCTTATGGGGCCCCGAGTTTATTCTAGCACTCGCTATACCCGCAGGTGAGGCACTTGCGGCAACTCTCGGCGCGGATCAGCGTCGTCGTCCCGCAGTCGGGGCAGATATCCGCGCCAGAGATGGCGCCATATTCGACTAGGTTATCGCTGTCGGAGCCCGATCTGTCTTCGCCGTCTATGGGCAGGTCCAATTGCAGCGGCTGATCTTCCGGGAAGAATTCAATTTGCAGGACCCGCGCCACGGCATCGGGCAGCGAAAGCACGCGCTTGGGACCAATACCGATGGGACGGGCGCCGCCGATATCTTGCAGTTGCTCGATGATCAGCCGCAGCATCTCGCGCCGGTTCTGTGGGGCGGTGGTACGCAACTGAAGCGAGATCATCCTGCCCAGGCTCTCGGCATCGGCTTGGATGTCCGTACCCGCTTTGCCGATAGCGATGAATACTTCAAAGGGGTTGCCGCGGTCGTCGCGGTTTATGGTGATGTAGGCTTTGCCAAATGGCGTTTGGGTTTTGACCGTCAATCCTTGCAGACTATCAGGGCGCGGATAGACGCGATGCGGCGTGGAGGCAGGCTCGGCTTCGTCGCTCGCTTCCGCCTTGGAGGAATGCTTCAAGTCTGCCATTTCGCTTTCGGCGCGTTCGTCGCCCTTGAGCATCAGCACCTGTTCGTCTCGGCTGCCATCGCGGTAGATCGTGCCCCCCTTACAGCCCAGATCGTACATTTTGCGATACAGATCGCTAACCTGTTCGATGCTGTATTCATTGGGCACATTGCAGGTCTTGCTGATGGCGCTGTCAATCCAGCGTTGGAAAGCGCCCTGCACTTTCACGTGCTCTTCCGGCGACAGGTCCATGGCGGTGACGAAGTAGTCCGGCAGCTCCTCCGCATCGGGATGCGCGTCGTGCCAATCCTTGACAATCGGCACCTGTTCTTCGTGCAAGCCCAGGCGGCTCTTGCGATAGTAAACCCAGGAGAAAAACGGCTCCACGCCTGTCGAGGTATTGACCATGGTGCCGGTCGTGCCGGTTGGCGCTTGCGTGAGCAGGGTGACATTGCGGATGCCGTCGCGACGAACTTTCTGCCGCAGGTTCTCTGGCATCGTCTGCATATAGCCGCTTTCGATGAACTTCTCGGCATCGAATAGGGCGAATGCGCCTTTTTCCAGCGCCAGATCGCTTGATGTTTCATAGGCGGTGATGGCAATCGTCTTATAGATTTGGTCGATCAATTCTACCGACTCGTCGCTGCCGTAACGCACGCCGAGCTTCAGCATCAATTCGGCGATGCCCATTGTGCCCAAGCCGACGCGCCGTTCAGACATTTGCACTCGTTCGTTTTCTTCGAAGAAATAGGGCGTCGTGTCGATGATATTGTCTAGGAAGCGCGTCGAATATGCGACTGTCTTGCGTAAATCATCCCAGGCGACATCGCGATTATTTTCGTCATAGAAGCGCGACAAGTTAATCGCGCCCAGATTACAAACTGAAAAAGCGCCCAGCGGCTGTTCGCCACAGGGATTGGTCGAAATCAGCGGATTGAAATACCAACTGTTCGCCATCTTGTTGCTGCGCTCGTTAAACCAAATCCCGGGTTCCGCGCTAGCCCAGGCGCTCTCGATGATCGCATGCCACAGGTCGCGCGCCTTCACTGTCTTGTATTGGATAACCTTGCGCCCGGACGCGACCCAGGTGTTGAGGTCGCCGTCCCAAAACTCGTCGTAATCCGGATCGCGCGTGTCTGGGAAGATCAATTGCCAGTCCTCGTCCGCGGCGACAGCTTCCATCAAGCGGTCGGAGACGCCAACGCTGATATTGGCGTTCGTGATCTGGCCCGCTTGACGTTTGCTGTTGATGAAGTTGAAGACATCGGGATGCCAGTCGTTTAGGATGAGCATCAAAGCGCCGCGGCGGCTGCCGCCTTGCTCGATGAGACCGGTGACAAAGCTGTACAAGGCGCCCCAGGACACCGCGCCGCTGGAGCGGCCGTTAACCCCTTTGACATAAGAATGGCGCGGACGCAAGGTCGACAAATTGATTCCTACCCCGCCGCCGCGCGACATGATCTCGGTCATTTGGGTCAGCGTCGTCATGATCCCTTCGCGGGAATCGTCCGGCGACGGAATGACATAGCAGTTGTAATAAGTGAGATCTTGATCGGTGCCGGCCGCCGTAAGGATGCGCCCCCCCGGCACGAACTTCCAGTCGTCGAGCAGCCAGCGGAACTTCCGCGTCCATTCATCTTGTTTGGCTTGGCTCGCTTCGGTCGCGGCGACGCCATGCGCCACCCGCTCCATCATCTGGGCTGGCTCGGTCTCGATCGGTTTGTCAACGTGCTCAAGGTCGCGCGCCACCACCTCGCCATCGAGCAGGGCAACAGTCACTTGCGGCAGGTTTATCTCGGTCACCGTGCCGATCTCGCGCTGGCCCGTTTTGGGGTTGATGACCACAATCACCTTGTCGCCAAGCGCCAGGGTGCTGCGCGTCATATCTTTTTGCGCGTAACGATCCAGGAATATCTTATATCCAAGTTCGTGCAAGGCGCTTTGTGTGGACTGAGTCTGGATCATGAGCTGGCTTTCCCAAATTGATTCGGTCAAAAAAGGCTTGAGGATTTCCTGACTTTCGCGCCTGGTATCAAATCAAACGCTGGCGCCAAGAAGACCTCGGAATTACTTTTGGATTGGATAACTTGTGGTGAAAATGACTTCTATTTTATAGCACGGAAGGCGTCGATTGTCGAACAAATTAGCCAGAAAAACAGGTCGGGATTTCTGCATATCGCCCTGTGTATCGAGGAAGCCTTGCGATAGCAAAGTCCGCAGCCATTGTTCGAAAAAAACAACAGTTCGGATTGAAATATCGCGGTCGAGATTGAACGGGAAGTCGCATGTCTACTATTACGAAAGCCGCCATTGTTATTACAGCTTCAGGCGCTCATTTGGCAGCGTATGCGCCCTCTCATTTTATCGGAGCCAAAAAACTTGCGCGCTGGAAATGAAAAGTGGGCTGAACAGCCCACTTCGTTTTCAAATTAATTGTTGCGGTGGAACTATTGCCCGCGATTCCTCTTACGCAAGAAAGCGGGCAAATCGGTATTCTTCGGGTCGATATTCTCATAAGTGCGCGGATCTTCCGGCGGCGCCGCGGGTCCTGACTGCTGACGCTGGAAAGACGATCTGCCGCCACTGGACATCGATTCCCCAGGCGACGACGACTCGATTTCAACATCCTCGTAAATGGGGCGCTGCACTGGGCTTGGATGCGGCACTGGCGCGGGTTGGCGGATTGGCAGCGCGCCCGCTTCTTTCATACTGGTCTCGAGCCGGCTGCGCTCAAACCCGGTCGCGATCACAGTGATGTGGACTTCATCGCCCATACTCTCGTCAATGTGAGCGCCAAAGATCAGGTTGCATTCCGGATGCGCGCTGTCCTTGATAATTGCCGCCGCTTCGTTGACCTCGAATAATGTCAAGTCGCTGCCGCCGGTGATAGAGAACAAAATGCCGCGCGCGCCGTCAATCGTGACATCCAGCAAGCCGCTGGTGATCGCTTGCTCTGCCGATGCGCGAGCCCGGTCGTCGCCAGACGCGCGTCCTACCGCCATCAGGGCTGCGCCGCCCTCGGACATGATCGTGCGGACATCGGCAAAATCGAGATTGATCAAGCCAGGCACGGTGATCAATTCGGAAATGCCCTGGATGCCTTGACGCAAAACATCATCGGCGAGCGAGAACGCCTGCTGCAAGGTGGAGCGCTTGTCCGCCATCTGCATGAGACGATCGTTCGGGATGACGATCAGGGTGTCCACTTGGCTCTTCAAGGCTTCTATGCCCGTCTTGGCGAGCTGGGCGCGGCGCGTGCCCTCGAATGTGAAGGGACGGGTCACGACGCCGATCGTCAAAGCGCCGAGCTCTTTGGCGATCTGCGCGATCACTGGCGAAGCGCCGGTGCCGGTGCCGCCGCCCATACCACAGGCGACAAAAATCATGTCGGAACCGCGCAAGACCTCGAGCAGGTCTTCCGAGCTCTCTTCAGCCGCTTTTCTGCCAATCTCTGGATTGCCGCCGGCGCCAAGTCCCCGCGTCAATTTGTCCCCAATACGCACGCGCGTTTTAGCTTTGGAAAGCATCAGCGCCTGGTTGTCCGTGTTGACCGCAATGAATTCGACGCCCCCGAGCCCCTCGTTGATCATGCGATTCACAGCGTTTCCGCCGCCACCGCCGACACCAACGACTTTTATCTGCGCGAAATTCTCACCTGTTATAAGATCGTTGACCATGTGACTTTCCTTTGGAATCAACACGTATACGCTTCTTAATTGCCAGATTATAATTCTTTATTGTACGTCCGTTCATAACCTGCGCAAATCAAATTCGCAGCAAAAATAAAATCGAAAGAATTCGTTTTGCGCCTAGTCGTCCTGGGGCATAAAACGACGCAGAAAGTCGTTCATGACGCGCCCCCAACGCGACACCGGCAAGCCCCCATTATCATTGGTTTCCGCTTCCGTCATGCTGTCCATTTCCAAGCCCAGGCGCAGCAAACCGACACTGGTGCTGTAGGAGGGATTCTTGAGCGTGTCGGCGATGCCGGTGATCTTCTCCGGTTGCGCCAAACGCACCGGCACATTGAGTATCCGCGAGGCGAGTTCCCGATAGCCCGGGAGCTGCGAGCTGCCGCCGGTGATCACGGCGCCGGCGCGCAATAGTCCCGCATAACCGGAGCGCTTGATCTCTTTTTCGGCTAGATCAAAGATCTCTTCAAAGCGCGCTTCGATCACCATTGCCAGGTCGCGGCGCTTCACCTGCAATATATCGCCGCCGAAGGGCTCCACCGGGAAGACTTCGCTTTCTTCCACGGCATCCATATCCGCGTGGCCCCGCTGCATCTTGACTTGTTCCGCCAGCTCGAAGGGCACGCGCATCCAATAGGTGATGTCTTGCGTCACGTGATTGCCGCCGACAGGGATGATAGCGGTATGCCAAACCGTGCCGTCAATGAAGATGGCGAGATCGGTGGTCCCGCCGCCGATGTCGATAACCACCGCGCCCATATCGCGCTCGTGGCTTGTCAGCACGGCATCGCCCGCCGCCAGCGGATTCAGGATGAAGCGATCGACCAAGACGCCCGCTGTTTCCACGGCGTCTTCCAAGTTGGCCAGGCTGGTGGTGGAAGCGGTGATGATATGCGCGTCAACCTCGAGCCGGAAGCAGTGCATGCCGATGGGACTGCGAATACCTTCCTGGCCATCCAGCGTGTAGCTGCGCGGCACCACATGCAGCACTTCGCGATTGTGCGGGATGGCGATACCCCGCGCGACCGCCATCGCTTTGTCAAGATCTTCCGCTTGCACGCTGCGCGGACCGACAATTGTGGTGATGCCGCGGCTAGTCAACGAAGAAATATGACTGCCCGCTACGCTGACAAAAGCGCGGTTGATGTCGTAACCGCTCGATTTTTCCGCTTTTCGGATCGATTTGCCAATCGCGGCCGACAAGGCGTTCACATCGTTGACCACGCCCTTCTTCATGCCGGCGCTCGGTTCAATACCCAAACCGACGACGTAGATATCCTCCTGGCGCACTTCGCCGACCAGCGTACAGATCTTGTGCGTGCCTACATCAATTCCTACTACCAGGTCAGCCATCAGGATTTAACGCCCCCATAAAATCTTGTAATAAGGCGCATCAGGATTCGCGATGTTCAATTCGGTAATCTCTATGCCTCGGCTATTCAGATTCTTAACATAGGCTTGATATTCGCTGATTTTTCTGCTCATGCCCGCGCTTGAATCTATCCCCATCCAGATTTGCCAACCTTGCTCGTTTGTCCAGCCCAGCCCCTTGATCGGGTCGTAGTCAAGATCGACGCCGGGCGGCAGAAACTCCTGTAAACGCAACGCGCCGAGTACGACGTCCTTGTCCAGCCTCTTTAGATCCGTCAGTGTAGCCGACGGTCCCTTGAAGGCGTCCACCGCCACGTTGACACGTATCACTTCTGGCATTGCGGCTCGGGCGGGCATGATCCGTCCTTGAATATCGATCCAGGTTTCATTTCCCGCTTCCGACCAGATGATCGCAGGTTGACGCTCTTGCGCATATATCGTGATCAGGTTGGGGGGCCAACCTAGCTCCACAGTGACATCGGCAATGGACGAAGAGCGCAGCAAGTTGCGGCGTATCTCTTCGGGATCCAGCCAAAACATGTGAAAATCTGCGATGCTGGAAAAGGCGAATATCTCCTCGGGCGCCAAGAAATCGTTGCCGCGAACCTGCACAGACCGTACATAGAATAAGTCGCTGGAAAAGAACAGTGCCAGGATGACGCCGAACATCACAAAAAGGACGCCGCTCGCGACGCGCCAGCGCAGATATGTCTGCGCTCGTTCGTTTCGTATGGCGGTCTGTCGCTCTGGCTTGGCGCTCGGCGACGCGCGGTGAAGCACTCCTGGCGCACGATCGGGCTGCCGATTGCGAATCTGAACGTGACTGACCACCAACGATCTTCCGAGTATGTTCGAATCTCATCGCGACTTGACTCGCACTTAGTTTACACTTGCACGAAATACGACGCAATCTAAGAGGCGGGCAATATCAGTCCCATTCGCCCAGCGTCTGAATCTCCAGTTCCAATCGCGTTCCAAAGCGGTCTTCGACGCGTCCGCGCACCGCTTCGATCAGGCGGTAATAATCGCTGGCGCTGGCATTGTCGCCGATGTTGACGAAGAAATTGGCGTGGACCGGGGACACTTGCGCATCGCCCATGCGATAAGCCTTGAGATCCGCAGCCTCGATTAGCCGCCCGGCGTAATCGCCCGGCGGATTCTTGAAGATGCTGCCGAGGCTGGCTCCGGGCGGCTGTGTGCGTTTTCGATAGTCGCTATAGTCATTCATTCGCTGCAGTATGGCGGCTGGCTGCGCCCTGCTCAGCTGAAAAACCGCCTGCATGATAAAAAATCGCTTGTCGGCGCGGACCTTGAGTTCTGAGTATCGGTATGCGTATTTTAGATCTGCCAGGTCATACCAGGTTTCGCCTTGCCTGGCTTCATATACCAGCGCTTTGCGGAGGCTGCTCGCCATATCGCCCCCGTGAGCGCCGGCGTTGTTGACGACCGCGCCTCCCACAGTTCCCGGTACGGCAATCGCCCATTCCAGCCCCCCGAAGCCGCGCTCTTGGCAATAGCGGACCAGACGAATCAGATTGCTGCCGCTGCTTGCGCTAACCAGAATGTCGCTGCCAGACGCCTCGTGGCAGATCTGCGTTGCGCGGTTGATGACGGTCAGACCGCGGACGCCCTTGTCGGCAACCAGCACATTGGCGCCCCCGCCGATGACGGTAACGGGCAAGCCGTATGACCAGGCTATGCGCAAGACGGAAAGCGTCTCGCCGAAACCAGGTTCTTTGGCGATGTAGAGATAATCCGCGGGTCCGCCAAGTCGGGCGGCGGTGTACTTCGCCAGCGGCTGATGGCGCTGCACTTGCTTAGGGAAGGGCGGGGCGGGCGCGGTCATGGCTAGCGATCGTCGGCTTCAAGATAGAGATCGGCGATACAGTTG
This sequence comes from Phototrophicaceae bacterium, assembly GCA_965232245.1. GTDB lineage: Bacteria > Chloroflexota > Anaerolineae > Aggregatilineales > Phototrophicaceae > UBA6055. The sequence continues at coordinate 1,524,939 of CBDDPG010000002.1, forward strand.
GCGTCGCCGGCGCTAAATATCAGCGCCACCGCCGGACCCGCGATGTCCCGGCGCAGGCAGGCGGCGGCATGCTCAAAGCTGGGCGCGTATCGCGCGCTGGCATGATCGGCCATGGCTTCGACCAGCATTTGGCTGGAGATGCCGGGAATCGGCTCCTCGCGCGCGGCGTAAATCGGCGTGATCAATACCTGATCGGCATGGTCAAAAGCAGCCAGGAAATCGCTCCAGAATTCGCGCGTCCGGCTGAAGGTATGCGGCTGCCAAATCGCCCAAATCCGGCGTCTTGGATAGCGCGAGCGAGCGGCTTGGATGTTCGCCCGGATCTCGGTGGGGTGATGCGCGTAATCGTCGATGATAATGACATCGTCGCGTATCCCGCGCAGCTCAAAGCGACGCTCGGCATTCACAAAGTTGGCCAAGGCGGCGGCGCTCTGTTCAAAGCCGATGCCCTGCAGGTCCGCCACGATCGTTGCCGCCAGGGCATTGGCAACATTATGCGCGCCCGGTATGCGCAGAACCAACCTGCCTTGAAAGACGTTATTCCTAAAGATCTTGGCGCTGGTCTCAGTTTCGGAAAAAACCAGTTTTGTCGCGCGCCAATCGGCTGCGGCATCGTCTATGGCATAGCTGATGGCGGGCAACTTTCGCTCTTTTCGTTGATTCAGCAGGCTGAGGGCGCCGCTGTCATCGCTGCAAGCCACCAGAGCGCCAGACGCGGGCAAAAGCGCGGCGAATTCGGCGAAGGCTTCCATCTGCTGCCCCGCCGTGGCGAAATGGTCGGGGTGGTCATGCTCGACATTTGTGACTAGCGCGATTTGTGGCTGCAAGCCCAGGAACATATTGTCATATTCGTCGGCTTCAATCACAAAGGCTTGCCCCGCGCCGACGCCGGCGTTTTTGCCGGTATTGCCCATGGTTCCGCCGACAATATAACTCGGATCCTCGCCCGCCTGCTGCAGGATATGCGCGATCATCGCGCTGGTCGTGGTTTTACCGTGCGTGCCAGCCACAGCAATCGTCCGCTTGCCCCCCAAGAGCGGCGCCATGAATTCCTTGCGCTTGACAATCGGGATGCCCCGCGACCGCGCGGCGCGCAGCTCGACATGCTCCGGCGCCACTGCCGAAGACATCAGCAGCAAATCGGCGCCGTCGACAAAGTCGGCCTGGTGGCCCCGATGAACGCGGGCGCCTTCCTCCTGCAAGGCGGCCGTGATCGCGCTTGAACGGAGGTCGGAGCCGCTGACGCTAAAGCCGCGCTGCAGGAGAATGCGCGCAATGGCGGACAAACCCGCGCCACCGATGCCAATAAGATGTATGTGCTGCCCGGGCTTCAATTTGAGCATGGGTCATCACAGCCTGAACTGTTGAAGTAGTCTTTTAGCGCTCGCGCCATGGCATATCCGAAATACAAACGATTTAGCATGGTCAGCCGATTGCCAGGTCACAGGATCAGGATGACAATCGCAAGCAGAATCAAGATTGCCAGAGCCAGCAGATCTCCGCTGCCGGTCAAACCCCCGCCCAATAAGATCGCTGGCATGGCGCCCACGCCGAGGTAGCTCGCGCTGCCCTCCGCCGGCGCGGACAAAAGTTGCGGGAAGGGATAACGGTTGATGTCAAGAAAATACCAGATGGACCCAGCCAGGAAATAGCCATTGACGCAGCCGGCTGCCGCGCCCAGCAGCTTGTTGCTGCCGCCTTCGGGATTGATGACAGCTTCGTTGCGGAATGTGAAGAGGACAATCGCCGCGAAGACGCCAAGCTGCAACAGGAAGATCTGCCCATTCGTCAGCAGCAAATACAGGCTGCCGCGCAGCAGACTGTCGAATTGGAAAATGGCGAAAAATCCCAGGGCGATGCCTGTTGTGCCGATCAGTTGGCGGCGCCATCCTTGCAACGCGCCGACCAGGGCGAAGAAGATCGCCGTCCCCAACATTAAGGATGTGAAGCTAATCACCTTGTTCTATCCTATTTAAGTCATGCGTAAAACAGAAAGTCCTGCCTGCTTCGAAATACAGCCTCATATCAGAACCAGCACCACCACGAACAGGATGATGACCAGCAGCGAGAGCAGATCGCCCGAGGAGCCGGGTCCACCCGCCAGAACATAGAGCGGCAAATTCGCGATTGAATGAAAGCTGAGCGAACCAGCGGCCGGCGCTTCCAGATATGGCGCCAAGGGATAGTCATTGATGTGCATGAAGTACCAGATGGAACCGCTCACGAGATAGCCGTTGACAGCGCCGACAATGCCGCCAAGCGCCTTGGATTGCGCCGGGTCCCGCCCATCGCCGCGGGCTGCTGCGCGCGCCTCGCCGCCGATCAATGCGCGCGTTTGGTAGGCGAAGAACGTTATGAGCAGAAAGACGCCGGTTTGGAAGAGGAACTTTGCGCCCGCTGCAAAGGGCGCCAGAAGTTGCTCTCGCAAGGCGGCGTCGAATTGGTGCAGCGCGAATAAGCCCAAAGTGATGCCGGCCATGGCGATGATCTCTTTCGTCCAGCCTCTTTGCCAGCCGACAAAAGCGAAACAGGCGACGAAGACCCACATCAACGTGACCAACTCCAACATCTCAGGCTCCGCCGACTTCGATGAGCAAGTCCGCGAGGCGGCGCGCGCCTTCCGCGTTTGCCAAGGCGCGCGCCTTGGCTCGCATCTCCGCCATACGCGCGTCGTCGCGGATTAGCGACATGATGCTGTCGAATAACGATGATGCCATGTCCTCGTCGTTCAGGCGCAGCGCCGCGCCGCGATCGCTCAGATAATCCGCGTTGACGCTTTGGTAGCGCCAGGCATAGGGATAGGGGACGAGGATGGCGGGCAAAGCGAATAGCGGCAATTCCGCCAGGGCGCTCGCGCCCGCTCGACAGACCGCCAGGTCCGCGGCCGCAAAAGCCAATGCCATATCCTCATGCAGATAAGGGAAGGCGCGATACTGCGGATGCCGCCTGTAGGTCGCCAGCTGTGACATGCTGCGTTCCCAATCAAAGTCGCCGGTGATGTGAATGACCTGCAGTCCCTCGTCCAGCAGCCGGGGCAGGCAGTCGCCAAGCGCGATATTGATATTGCGAGCGCCGCGGCTGCCCCCGAAAACCAATACCGTTTTGCCGGAAGGATTCAGCTCGAAGCGCCTGATCGCTTGCTCCCGCGTCGCTCGCAAGCGATTGCCCTGCAAGGGATAGCCGGTAACGACCGTTTTCCCCGCCGGGAAATACTTGGCGGATTCGCCGACCGTGATCGCGACGCGCGCTGCGAAGCGCTGCAAGGACCGGATTGCCAGTCCCGGTTCGATATCGGGCAAATAGATGACGATCGGAACGCCCTGTGTGCGCGCCGCGAGCGCCAGTGGCAAGTTCGCCCAGCCGCCTGTCAAGAGCGCGACGCCCGGGCGGATGCCGCGCAATTTCTTGATGGCTTGCAGGCTGCCCAGGCTCAGTTTTGCGGCGCTGGAAACGGCTGTGAAGACCTCAACGCCATGTATGGGTCCAGCCTGAACTTCGTGGTAGGCGGCAAAGGGGATGCCCGACTTCCGCGCCAGCTTTCGTTCCATACCGCCCGCCGCGCCAACAAAGTAAAGCTGATGTTCGCTATTGCCGTCGGCCAATAGCGCCTGGGCGGTTGCCAGCGCGGGATAGACGTGACCGCCGGTCCCCCCAGCTCCGATCAGTATTCGCAATCTCGTTTCTCCGTTCGGAAGCGCGCTTCCGCCGCAATGCCACGCGCTGTACGCTCAACATTAAGCCAATGCCGATCATCACCACCAGCAAAGAAGATCCGCCGAAGCTGATGAAGGGCAGAGGCACGCCCGTAGACGGTACGGCATTGGTCATCACCGCGATATTCAGCAATGCCTGGACGATCACCCAGGATGTGAAGCCGACGCAAAGCAGCGAACCAAAGCTGTCGCGCGCCCGCCGCGCCATCTGGAAGCCGCGTATCGCCAAGGCGACGTAAAGCGCGACGACGACCGCGGCGCCCAATACGCCAAACTCCTCGCCGATGACCGCGAAAATGCTATCGGTATGCGGCGCTGGCAAAGCGCCGAATTTCTGCGCGGATTGCCCCAATCCCACGCCGGTCCAGCCGCCCTTCATGAAGGCGGCGATCGCCTGTTGCGTATGGTAATTCGTCAAGGTCAGATCATTGAGCCCCGCCAGAAAGTCGGCTATGCGGTTCTGCGCATAGCCCAGCCCCGCGACCAAGACATAAGCCACAGCGCCAAGCAGCCCGCCCATCGCCAAGATATGCAGCAGGTTCGCGCCGGCGACAAAAAACATGATGCCGGCCGTCAAGGCGACGATTGCCGCCGAACTTAGGTCCGGCTGCTGCGTAATCAAGAAGGCAATGACGCCAACGACCATAATGAATGGCAGAAATCCAAAGAAAAAACTGCTGACGCGAGCGTTCTTTGAACCCAGCCAAGCCGCCAAATAAACCACGATTGTGAATTCCGCCAGCTCGCCCGGCTGAAAGCGGCCCCCAACCAGAGAACGCCGCGCGCCAAACTTGTCATCGCCCACCACCAGCACAGCGATCAGAGCGCCGATGGTGATGAGCAGCAGCCACACTGAAAAACGTTTCCAAAACCGATAGTCAACTGCCGCGAAGAACATGAGCGCCATGCCGCCAAAGAGCACGTTGCGCAGGTGCTCTTCCACGAAAAAACCAGTAGCGGTCCCGTAGGTGTCATTGCTCCAGTCAAACGTGGAGCTGTAAACCATTAGCGAGCCGATTATCAGCAGCAGAGTGACAATGGCGAGCAGCGACTTGTCCAGCGTAGCGAAAAAACCGCGCTTGACCGGCGCGAGCGGACGAGCGCCGCCGTCGCCGACAATTGTCAAGCCGGGGCTGCGGCGCCGCCGAAACCGCCGCCGTTCGCTGTCATTGAAGATGGCTTGTTCCGTCATAGGTCTCGCTCTTTATCCGCCCACATGATTCAATCCATTATAGTGCAGATACCAATTGGCGAAAGTGATCTCCGCGCTCGGCAAAGTCGGCATAGGCATCGTAGCTCGTGCCGCCGGGCGACAGAAGCACCACATCGCCCGCTTGCGCGGCTTCCGACGCGCGCTGTACCGCCTCTTCCAGCGTCTGCGCCCGCGTCACCTGATCGGCGCGGTGGGTCATCAGCGAGAGCAGCTTCATGACCTTGCTGGCGACCTGTTTCTCACCCTCTTCGCCGAAGATGATGATATGGCGCGCTTTTGCCAGCGCCAACTGAATCGCGGCTTCCCAGGGCAAGTCTTTGTCCGCGCCGCCAATCAGCAGTATCAGCGGCTCGTCGTAGCTTTGCAGGGCGGCGATCAGGCGTTCCGGCGCGGTAGCGATACTGTCATTCACATAAGTGACGCCGGCGATTCGGCGCACCGTTTCCAGGCGATGCGCAACCGCGCGAAAACCGCGAATCGCTTCGCGCATCGTCTCGGGATTGACCCCGGGGCGATCGGCAGCCAATCCCAGCGAACCGCTTATCGCGCAGGCTGCCAGGACATTTGCCACATTATGATCGCCGCGCAGGGGAATCTCCTCCCGCGGGCAGACAACATGCGGCGTCGCGTCGTAACTGGCGCAGCCCGCCACAAAAACGCGATTTCCCAATAGAAAGGCGCCATCAGCCACCAGATCATAGGCGCTGAAAGCCGCCAGTTCGCCGCGAACGAGCTGCTCCATAGCGCGGCTGCCGGGGTCGTCCCAGCCCAGCACCGCGACCTCTGTAGGCTTCTGGTAGCGGATGATCTTGGCTTTGGCGGCGGCATAACGCTCCAGCGTGCCGTGCCGATCGAGATGATTGGGCGTCAAGTTGAGCAGGGCGGCGACTTGCGGACTTTTGCTCATCAACTCGAGTTGAAAGCTGGAAAGCTCCATGACAACCACATCGTTCTTGCTGATTTTTGGCAGGTCTTCAACGAGCGGGTTGCCGATATTGCCCCCCAGCCAGACCTTGTAGCCGGCTGCCCGCAGAATCTTCGCCACCAGCGCGGCGGTGGTTGTTTTCCCGGCGCTGCCCGTGATGCCGATGACGGGCGCTGGGCAACGCTCGATGAACAATTGCGCGTCGTTGGTGAAGGGGATCTTGCGCTTGCGCGCCAAGCCAAATATCGGCAGGTCCAGCGGCACGCCACCGGAAACACAGATGGCTTTCGCGCCTATCAAAACCTCTTGCGGGTGCCCGCGCAGGAAGAAGCGCGCGCCGGGATATTGCGCGCGGCGGATGCCCAATTCTTTCGCGCCGCGGCTGTCTGTGACGACGACTTCGGCGCCGACGGTCGGCAACCAGCGCGCCAAGGCTCTTCCCTGTCGTCCAAAGCCGAATATGACAATCCGCTTGCCGGACAGAGCGTCTCGCGCCGGCATCAGACGGGATAATCCTGGACCAGACCTGGCAAGGCGCGCATCACAAGGGTCCGAGCGCGCGCTGCCGCAGCAGCGCCATAGCCACGCCGATGAAGGCGCAGAGGATGCTGATCAGCCAAAAGCGCTGAACGATTTGCGTCTCGCTCCAGCCGCCCAATTCAAAGTGATGATGTATGGGCGTTCGGCGAAAGGGGCGGATATCCACGCCGTAAAAGCGCCGGCTCAGCTTGGCGGAAGCCACCTGCAGTATCACGCTTAAGATCTCCATGACGGGCACGATCGCGACAATCGGCAGCAAGAGCCACTGACCGGTCATAACCGCGACCGCGCCAAGGGTCGCGCCCAGCGCCAGCGAGCCCGTATCCCCCATAAACAATTGCGCGGGATGCGCGTTGTACCAGAGAAAAGCGAAGCAGGCGCCCACGACTATGAAACACAGGTCTATCAAGAAAATCTGATCCTGCAAATAGGCGATCACGCCGTAAGCGCCGAAGGCGCTGGCAGTCACGATGCCGGCCAGGCCATCCAAGCCATCGGTGAAGTTGGTGGCGTTGGAACTGCCGATGATGATAAAGGTGCTGATGGCGATAAAGATTAGCGGATGCAGAGGGATTTCTACCGGTATCAGCGGCAGCGGCATGGAGTTGGCGTAGGAAAAGCCAAACTGCGACATGATGGTGGATGCGATCAGCGCCAGGACAATCTGCCCCAAGAATTTCACTCGGCCCGATAAGCCTTCGCCCACGCTGCCGCGCGATGTCTGTATGCCTTCCCAGTCGTCAATCAAACCCAAGAGAGCGAATCCAATCAATACCGACAGCGGCAGCAAGACGCTGCGCCCTTCGCCTTCTTGAACAATGCGCGAGATATTGAGGGCCAGCGTGATGGCGATTGTCGGCAGGATGATCATGATCCCGCCCATGGTTGGCGTGCCGACTTTTTTCACATGCGCGCTGTCCATCAATTCTGAGCGGATCTGCTTGCCGAGCTTGAAGCGCAGCAGGATCTCTACAAAGGGACCGCCCCAGATAAGGCCCAGCAAGAATGTGGCTCCACCTACGCTTAATGCCAGCGGCAGATTCGCTTCCATCTATCGCGGGCTCCTCAGCTGCCGACCGAACTGATATTGACTGTGGCGCGCGCCAAGTCGCGCCGTACCTCGTCCACTGGGATCTCCAGCAAGATCACCAGCCGGTCGGCAAGACGCCGAAAGACCGGCGCGGCGACTTCGTAGCCGTAGTAATCATCGGGCCGATCCAACTTGACCATGATGACGATTTGCGGATCGTCGGCCGGCAAATATCCAATGAAAGTGACGATGGATGAATTGCGTCCCACTTCATAGTCCAAGGCGGTTGCGATACGCGCGGTGCCGGCTTTCCCGGCGATGGTATAGCCGGGCAGTTGCGCCGCCGGCGCGCCTTCAATGACCGCTCGCGCCAATAGATCGGTGACCATGCTGGCGGTCTCTTCGGAAAGGACGCGGCGGATGGTGATCGGCTGCGCTTCTTGTGGTCCGTCTTCGGTGATCGCCTGGCGCGCGATGCGCGGCTGCCGCATGATGCCCTTGTTGGCTATCGCCGCAAAAGCCGTAATCATTTGCAGGGGCGTCGCCGTCATGCGCTGTCCATAGCTGTTCAGTCCCAGGAAACTCTCCGACCAATTGCTGTCGCCAGGTATCTTGAGTTCGCCGCTTTCTTCGGCGAATAGATCGACGCCGGTGATTTGTCCCAAGCCAAAGGCACGCATCATGCTATAGAAATTGTCCGTGCCCATCTCGAGCGCGATGGTAGCGGCGCCAACATTGACGGATCGCGCGAGAATATGCGCGGCGTCAATCGTGCCGTGGGTTTCAAATAGCCGATTCCAAATTTTGTAGCCGCCTACTTCTAGGTTGCCGCCATCATTGTAAGTCCAATACGGTGTGATGGCGCCTGTTTCCAAGCCTGCGGCAACCGTCAGCGCCTGCACGGTAGTGCCTGGCTCAAAGTCTTCGTTGATGCTCGGGTTTAGCAAGAGATTGGGGTCTTCGACTTCCAAAAAGACGTTAGGATCCAGCGCGGGGTCGTTTGCCATGGCGAGAATATCGCCATTACGCGGATCCATGACGATGGCTGAGCCGCGGAAGGCGCCCGATTCCACAACCGCTCTCTCCAATTCCGATTCCACCCAGAATTGCACATCCCGATCCAAGGTGAGCAGGATGTCCTGCCCGCGCTGATCGGTCGGCAAATCTTCCGGCAAGTCAATCGGAACATTGCTGATGGAAAGATCTAGAACCCGGCCCGCCAAAGTGTCGTTATAGGCGCCTTCGACGCCCATCGCGCCTTTCAGGTCCTCGTCAACTACGAAGCCGATGACGTGGCCCCCCAAAGGACCTTGCGGATAAAAGCGCTTCGGTATCCTTTCCAGATCAATCGAAATCTCGTCTAGGGCGGCAATCGCCTGGCCCTGGTCGGCCGAAATCGGACCAGCGACGAACTCCCAAAGATTCTCGCTGGTGGCAAGACGATGTATCTCGAACTCGTCGATATCGAGGATGAGCGCGAGCTGTCGGCTGAGGCTTGACGGGTCGGCTACCAGGCTGGGGCTGAGGCCCACGCGATACTGCAGCGAATTAAAAGCCAGGGGTTCGCCGTCTCGGTCATAAATCTGGCCCCGTTCCGCAGGTATCCGGCGCGTTGAACTGGTGACGGCGCTGCCGCGCCTTTCCATCTCCTGCCGCACCGAACGCGGGAAGAACTGGAAGTTCGCCAGATTTATCACCAGGCAGCCAGCCAGCACGATGAGAAAGATGATCACGAAAGGCAGTCGTGAATGGATTGTTGCCTGCTGGGCGGACTGTCCTTGCATAAAATGGGCTTCTCGCGCTAGCTGCTAAAGGCTGCGATTTGTTCTCTCAAAGTTGATAGTTGCCGCTGTATCCAACCACTGAAGGTCTCGTCATAGCTGGGCGCTGGATCCTGGTCGGCGCGCGCGCTCGCCGCTTCCGCAAAGCTATTTCCGCGGCTTGGGCTGTAGCCCTCGATCACCACATAGTCTATTTCATCGTTGGTCGCCGGGCGAAAACCAATATCTTGGGCGCGCAGCGTCAAGCGCGGGACCGTGCGAAAGCGGGCGATTTCCGCGATTAACTGTTCATTGGTGTATTTGAGTTCGTCGCGCTGGATAATCAGGTCTTCAATGGTTCGATTGGTGATGGCGAAGGAGGCGACCTGGGAAAGATAGATGCTGCCCAGCGCCAGCAAAATAGCGGCGCCGAGGATCACAAGCATGGCTGCTTGATTGCGGACGTAAAAGCGCTTGCGGCTAAGCGTATGTTGAAACCAATTCTGTGCCATCACACTCTTTCTTATTTTCTCTAGGCGCGGCGGCGCTATCGCCGATCGCGCGCCCAGCGGCTCTTGAATGGTCTTTCCCGGACGGCTGCTCAGTTGGCTGGAAGTTCAGGCTCCTGCGAAATGCGGCGCAAGCATAGATACAAATCTATCAAAAACGCGATATTTCGCAACAGAGGTTCAATCCAAATCTAGTTTTTCCACAATCCTCAGCTTGGCGCTGCGGCTGCGCGGGTTGCCGCTGCGCTCTTTTTCATCAGGCGCGATCGGCTTGCGATTGACCAGCTTGACCAGCGCGCGCTTTTCCTCAATGGAGGCCATGCCCGGTGGAGCGACAACCTCCTGCGCCAGATCCCGGAAACGTCGCTTGACGATACGGTCTTCCAGGCTGTGAAAGGCGATCACCGCTAGTCTCCCGCCAGGACGCAGCAAGTCGACGGCGATGGGAAGCGCCAGTTCCAGGGCTTCCAATTCTCGGTTAACCGCGATGCGCAGCGCTTGAAACACTTTGGTCGCCGGGTGAATCTTCGCCATTCGCCGCCGCTTGCCAAGCGCGCTTTCGACCAGGCTCGCCAGCTCGCCCGTGCTGCGTATCGGCCTCTGCGCCACGATTGCGCCGGCGATCTGGCGGGCGGCTTTCTCTTCCCCATAGCGAAAGAAGAGGTCGGCAAGCTCTGTCTCTGGCAGGGTATTAACCAGTTCTTCCGCAGTGGCGCTTGTATTCATAACGTCGAAGCGCATGTCGAGCGGACCCTCATGTCGAAAGGCGAAACCGCGCGCGGGATCGTCCAATTGCATGGACGAGAGGCCCAGGTCCATTATGATGGCGTCGACCTCATGCCAGCCGCGCTGATTCGCCACGGCGCGCATATTGACATAACTGCTATGCGCGAAGCTCACGCGGTCAAGATATGGCGCCAGCACCCGTCGGGCGGTCGTAATCGCGCCGTCGTCAAGGTCCAAAGCCAGCACCGCTGCGGCGCCCGCTTCCAGCATGGCGCCTGTGTGCCCGCCAGCCCCAAGCGTCCCGTCAATGACTCGCTCGAGCCTCCCGTCAGCGGGGTGTATCAGTCGAAGCAATGGCTCCACAAGCACTGGTATATGCGCGTTCACAAGTTGAAATCCGTTTGCCTCTAGTGAATCCAATTGTAACTTGTTTTGCCAAGCGAGCTTGCTCATGTTGCCCAGATATTGCCCTGGGAGTTGCCGTACAATTCATTCTCCGCAACAGCGTATCATGCTAAAATGGTACTATTACAATCACTCGCCAAGTATCGCCCCTAGCGCCAATGAAATACCAAAAACCGCCGCATATCGAGACCATTCTCAAGAACCTGCCCGCGAAGCCCGGCGTTTACCTTCTCAAGAACAGCCGCGGCAAAATCATCTACGTGGGCAAAGCCAAACGACTGCGCAATCGCGTCCGCAGCTACTTCACGAACGCCGCCGATGGCAACAGCAAGACGCTGCGCATGCGCGCCGAAGTCGACGACATCGACTTCATCATCGCGGAAAGCGAAGTCAAGGCGCTGATTCTGGAAGAAACCCTCATCAAAAAGCACAAGCCGCGTTTTAACATCGAGCTGAAAGATGACAAGCGCTATCCCTATATCCGCGTCAGTTGGGCTGAGGCTTTCCCTAAAGTAGAAACCACCCGGCGCGTTCTCAACGAAGGCTCGCGCTATTTTGGTCCTTACACAGCCATGTGGGTGGTTCAGAAAACCTTGAGCGATTTGCGCAAAGCCTTCCCATATTTGACCTGCGACCGCGATATTGACGGGCAAGACGAACGCGCCTGCCTGTTCCACGACATCAAGTTGTGCAACGCGCCTTGCATCGGCGCTGTCAGCCGCGATGAATACCGCGAGATGATTCAAGAACTGATGGATGTGCTTGGCGGCAAGGCAGAGGGCGTGCAGAAACGCTTGATGCAAGACATGCTGAGCGCCTCCAGCGATCTCAACTTCGAAAAAGCGGCCGCCATCCGCGACCAGTTGCGCGCTATCGACTATATCACCAACAAACACAAAACTGTCGGCAAGAGCATGACTGACCACGATGTCATCGCCCTGGCGCGCGACGAGCGCGACGCCACGGTACAGATCATGTTCATCCGCAACGGCAAGCTGATCGGCAGCGATTCGCGCGCGATAAACAATACCGAAGGCGAATCGGACGCCGCCGTGCTGGAGCAGTTCATCAGCCAGTTTTACGCCACCAGCAGCAATATCCCGCGCGAATTGATCCTACCGGAGGAAGTTGAAGAAGCGCGTATCCTGGAGCGTTGGCTCAGCGACAAACGCGCCAGCTCCAAGGTATCCATTCATGTGCCGCAGCGGGGCGACAAACGCAAATTGGTCGCGCTGGCGCAGGAAAACGCGCTGGAAAGCCTGCAAATGATGCGCGCGCAATACGAAGCCGATACCACCAAACACGAAGAAGCGCTGGCGCAACTGCACGAAGCATTGCGCCTCCCGCGCATCCCCAACCGCATCGAGTGTTACGACATAAGCACGACGCAAGGCACCGCCATCGTCGCCAGCAGAGTGGTCTTCGCGCGCGGGGTGGCGCGCAAAAGCGAATATCGCCGCTTCAATATCCGTTCGGTCGCCCATGGCGGGTCGGACGATTATCAGTCCATGCGCGAGGCTTTGACGCGGCGCTTTCTGCGCTGGAAAAACGCGCTTGAGACCGAAGAAACTCGGAGTCCGGATGGGGTGGACAAGGCTGAAACCTGGCGCTTATTGCCGGATTTGCTTTTGATTGACGGCGGGCTGGGGCAGCTCAATGTGGCGCATGGCGTATTGGCGGAATTTGGCTTGACAGACCGGGTGCCGGTTGCGGCTTTGGCGAAACGCATTGAAGAAGTCTTCCTGCCCGGTCAGTCGCAATCCGTGTTGCTGCCGCGCCGCAGCGAAGCGCTTTATCTGGTTCAGCGCGCGCGTGACGAAGCGCATCGCTTCGCCATCACCAGCCATCGGGTGCGCCGGCGCAAGCTGAGCCTCGCCAGCCGCCTGGAAACGATCCCAGGGGTGGGACCCAAACGCCGCAAGTTCTTGCTCAAACACTTTGAAAATTCGATTGACGCGATCAGAAGCGCCAGCGTCAGCGAACTCGCGGAGGTGAATGGCATTAACAAAGAAGTCGCCCTGGCGATCAAGAGCCATCTGGACTGAATATTTCAGTTATTCCTGCGCGGCGCAATCAAAATTTTCAGCCGCAAGAACGGCTTCCAGTTCGGCGATCAGCGAACTTATGTGGTTCTGTACAACATTCCAGAGCGTGTCGAGGTTAATGTCGAAATAAGCGCGCGCCAGCCATTTGCGCGGCTTCAAGCGCGTGGCACAGCCTAATACGGTCATTCTCCCGGTTCGATTTCAAAGATCAGCCTTGCTTCCTCACATACCCACTTGAGCCCCAGCCACATACTCCACCAGCAAGTCTATGTCGCTGTTGGAGCGCAAATCCCCATGAAGCGCCGAATCGGCTGACTTGCGCAGTATTTGCGAATGGCGTCCAGGGGCCAACCCCTTCACCATTTCAGGGCTCATAGCGCGCCTCTCGATAACGTTGAATACAGTATAAGTCAAATCGCGTCTAGATCTGCAGTTGATGCACGTGGCGTATGAAGTCCTGTCCCCGCAAGATCTCCATCAACGCTTCCGGCAGCGCCTCGTCAAAATTGAGCACCGTCAGCGTATTGCCGCCCGGCTCGGCGCGCCCGGTATGCCAACTGGCGATGTTGATGCCGTTTTCCGCCATCAGCGTGCCGACTTTGCCGATCACGCCCGGCTGGTCATAACTGCCCATGATGAGCAGATGTCCGCGCGGCTCGAAGTGGATGCGGTAGCTGTTAATCTGCAGGATATAGGGCTTCTGCCGGTCCAGCAGCGTCCCCGCGATGCTGATCTCTTCGTTGTCATCCAGCGTAATCTGGCAGGTGATGACATTGCTGTATTCGCTGATCTTGATTCCTTTGGCTTGCGTGATCTGCCAGCCATGCTCGGTCGCCAAAACTGGCGCGTTGACATAGCTCACTTTTTCGCCATGTATCGGCGCCAGCAGCCCTTTTAATATGCCGACTGTCATCGGCTTGATTAACCCGTTCATGTCGTCGCCGATGATCTCGATGGCGATGCGCCGAATGGGAGCGCGCGCTAATATGTGCTGCAAGCTGCCGATGCTTTCCGATAATTGCAGATAGGGACGGGCATCGCTGTAATTCAAGCCTGGCAGCAGGGGCAGGTTGACAACATTGCGATAGTCGCGCTCCTGCAGCGCGTCAATCACTTGCTTGACGATCTGAAGGCACAGGTCTTGCCGCGCTTCCGCGGTATTGTCGCCGATATGCGGCGTGTGAATCACCCGATCCAGACCGATCAGCGGGCTGTTGAAGGGCGGCTCTTCGTTCCAGACGTCCAGAGCTACGCCGCCCAGGCCTCCCTCCTTCAGCGCCTCCGCCAGCAGCGCTTCCTTTATAACGCCGCCGTGCGCTGTATTGATGAAGCAGGCGCCGGGTTTCATCCGCGCTAGCATATCGGCGGTGAAGAAATCGCTGGTTTCGTCCGTCGCCGGCACATGGAGACTGACGTAATCCGCGGCTTCCAGCAGTTCGCGCAGGCTCGTCAATTGAATGCCTTTGTCGCTGACCTGCTCTGCGCGGATATAGGGATCGTTCGCCAAGACGCGCATGCCAAAAGCCAAACAGAGGCGCGCCACGCGCTGCCCGACCCGACCCAATCCGACAATGCCGATCGTTTTGCCATGCAATTGCTTGCCGACCTGCGGCTGCCGGTCGAAGAGCCACCAGCCTTCGCGCAGGCTGTCATGGATGCTCGGCAAGTTGCGGTTGAGCGCCAGCATCAAGGTCATTGTATGCTCGGCGGCGGCGATAGCGCTGACACCGGGGATATTCATCACCAGGATGCCGCGTTGCGTGGCATAGTCGACGTCAATCCCGGTCAAGCCGGCTGACATGCGCGCGATCAGTTGCAGCTTTGGCGCGTGTTCCAGCAGCGGCGCGTCCAACTTGAAATCGGAACGGGTGATGATGGCGCTGGCGTCGCCGAGCGCCGCCCGCACCTGGGAGGTCTTTGGCGGGATAATGCTTACGACGAGATCTTTCGCCGCTTCCAGCAGGGCGATGCTTTCTGGCGTGAGGTCGGTCGCGACCAAAACCCGTCGCTGGCTCAAGCGAAGAAGCCTTTCTTTTCAAAGTCCGCCAATATGTCGTGCAGGCTCGCGTAAACGTGTTCGTTGAGGCCCGCGAAGTCTTCTAGCGTGGAATGCGACAGGTCGGGCACGGAATAACAGGTCATGCCCGCCGCTATTGCCGACTGCGTCCCGGCCGGGCTGTCCTCCAGCGCCAGGCAGCGCGCGGGCGCGCAGCCCAGTTGCTCGGCGGCGTGCAGATAAATATCGGGGGCCGGTTTGCCCCGCGCCATGTGCTGCGCCGAATAGCGCTGCGGGATCCATTTGTCCCAGCCCAGCAGATTCACAAAATGGTCGATGACGCAATCCCAGGAACTTGAGGCGATCGCCCGCGGGATACCCCGCTCGACGGCAAAGCGGATGATTTCTTCCGCGCCAGGGCGCGGCTGAATCTTCTCCAGGGGCATGCGCAAGATGCGCGCCGTGATATCCTCAATTATCGCCGCGGGCGATTCGCCCACCTTGGGATAATGGCGGTGGATGACGCGCGCGAATTCATCTACGCGGACGCCAATCGTTTGCTCCCGCACTTCTTCGGCATAGCTATAGCCAGCGCCTTCAATCATCTCGAGCTCGGCCTCGTGCCAAAGCGGTTCCGAATCGACTAGCAGCCCGTCCATGTCAAAGATTATCGCGTCGAAACTCATGTCGAATGCTTGCCTGCAAATGCCTGCATAAACTGGTCTTGTCGCATATTTGCTCGTTCTTTTGATTGAAAGCTGACTGCCGCCGGGTCGCGCGCCAGTGCGATGCCCTTTTGATAGAGCGCTTCGTATGCGCTGCCCGCCACAGTTTGCCAGCCAGCGCGCCCCGCTGCAATTGGCAGAATCGGCGCCAGGGAATTGGCGCTGACAAAGACATCGGATCCCGCTTTCACCTTGTCCCGCGCCAACACGCCGCCATAACCAATGAAGAGGTCGACCTGGTCTTTGGTCGCGAGGTCGCTCGCGCCGTCGCCGACCATAAGGCGCCGCCCGGGCAAATCGCCCGCCAGCTCTTGAATAATCTGGGATTTGCCTTTTGAAACCGTCAAGGGTCCTTCATCGAAATCCAGATAGGTCTGCGCCTGTTGCGCCTGCGGCTCGTGATAGCGCCACCATTGCCCGGAAAGCTCGTTGTATTCCAGCTCGACAGCGCGAATGCGCGCGGCATCCACCCCCAGCCGCCTGCCAAAACCGCGCACGGCGTCAATCAAGCCGCCACTGATGATGAATACCCGCTTGCCCAGGTAATGCAGCGCCGCGATGACTTCCGCCGCGTCTTCGACCATGGTTTCCCAGTAACTTTCCTCAATCGTCTTGAGCTGGGCGCGCGTGGGGCGGATGGCGCGCAAGCGTTTGCCGTACACTTCAGCCAGATCAAGCTCGCCGTCCATCGCCTTATTGGTCAGCAAGCCCACGCGCTCTTCCTTGCCCTTGAAGCGAGCCAGCTCGTCAATGCCCTCGATGCTGGACAAGGTGCTGTCGCAGTCGAAAAAGATCAGGTCGTAGCTTTGCCAACCGCTGTCGGACATCTTCCGCTCTTTAGGTCTTGGTCAAAACGCCATTATTATAGCTGTGAAGTTCATGATATGAACAGCGCATACAAAATATCTTGCTTCAGTTTACTGGCAATTTAGCTTGCCTCTTATCCGTAACTTTCGGCGCTGCAACTCGGCTTGAATCCCGCCGCTTCATGTCCTATAATCATGCGCTAGTTATATATATTCCCGCAAAAAATGACTATTTGAAGGAGCAGGCTTTTGGCGCGAAAACCTGCGGACCAATCTGTTAATCGTGAAGAAATTCTTTGGGCAGCTGCGGAAGTCATGCGGCGTCGGGGTTACGATGCCGCGACCATGAAAGACATCGCCGGGCAAGTCAATTTGACCGCCGCCAGCTTGTATCATCATTTCAAGAACAAAGACTTCCTGCTCCTGAGCGTTTTGGAGTACGGGCTGGAGTTGGGAACGGAAAAGCTGGAAAGCATCGTCAGGTCGGAGCTGTCCTACGCCGAGAAACTCAACGCTATGATCCGTACCCATATCATGGGCATCACCCAAAACGTAGCGGTAGGCGCGGCTATGGTCTTCGAAATGCGGTCGCTGCGCAATGTGGATCTCAGCAGTCGTCGAAAAGGCAGAACCAAGACGCATATCGAGTATATTGAGCGGCGCGACCGTTTTTTCGAGCGGCGCGACTATTTCGAGCGTTTGTTCCACGACACGCTGACCGCAGGCATCGAAGCGGGGGAGTTCCGCCCGGTTGATGTCGCGGTAGTAACCAGGACGATTCTTGGCGCGCACAACTGGGTCGGCGTCTGGTTTCGTGAAGGCGGGCGGCTCACGGGCGACGAAGTGGCGGATGTGATGGTCGACTTTTTCATTTCGGGGTTGCGGGTTTGAGAGTAGGGGAGAATCTGTTCGGTGGACAATCGCTCGCTGACTCTTAATATTTCGTCGTACGAGAATGTACGATGTTTCTTGCGGATTCTGTCAGGCACACAGTTCTCGCAATATATCTCGATGATGAACGACATTATGGGCCATGTCGGTTCTTCGCAAAGCCAAACCAATTGGAAAGATCCTGACGAATGGATACCTCAGCGTCTGGGAGGCAAAAGCCAAGACCTTGCTTTGGAATTGTGGCGCGAGTCCAACCACCTTGTTAATCCCCGTCATTCTTACGATATTCGTGCCTTTGCAAACCATCATGGACTTGCGCTGTTTCGAGAGGATGGTATTCAAATAACGGAAAGAGGACAGAGGTTTGTAGACAAGGCAGAAGCAGTCATAGAGTCCATAGACGAGATCGAAGGTTTGCACTTTGTCTTACGTGAAATCGCAGATAAAGGACCTTGTAGACGCCTAGATCTGATTGGTTCATTCACCTCGTTCTGCCAACCTTTCACTACTTGGAACGCCGGTTCATCCATAGATCTTGCTCTCAGTGCACGCGTCAGGCATCTAAAAGAGCGAAATCTAATTGAAAGAGTTGGGCATGCATACCAAATTACAGACGCTGGGCTAAAGCATTTGCGTCAACTAACGTCCGGTGGTTTACCTGACCTGTCGAGCCCAGGTCTACGTGACTTGGCGAAAAAAACTAATGACACGGCGAGGACAGAACTCGAAGATTTCGTCAGGAAGATGAATCCCTATTTATTCGAGCATGTTATCAAGCGTCTTCTCGAGGCAATGGGTTATGAAGACGTCGAAGTTACTTCCGGGAGCAACGACAAGGGTGTGGACGTTGTTGCTGATATTGAGCTTGGAATCAGTCGTGTGCGTGAGGTTATCCAGGTAAAACGTCAGCAGAACAACGTTGGAATCGAGATCCTCGATAGACTACGTGGTTCATTACATCGTTTTGACGCAGTGCGTGGCACAGTCATAACCACCAGTGGCTTCACCAGGAATGCAAAGAGTGCAGCGTTTGATAAAGGTGCGGCGCCCATAACACTGATCGACGGGCAGACGCTATTTGACTTTATGATCGAGAATGATATTGGCATCCGCCGCCGTGAAATCAAAATAATGGAATTCGACGAAGCGAGCTTGGGCTTGATCGATCCCGACGGCGATGCTGATTTGCAAGTTGAAGCATAAGTAAGAGTAATGCGAGGCATCGCCATGCAAAGAATCCTCATCACAGGTTCGAATCGAGGCATCGGCCTCGAATTAGTTCGCCAATACCTGGGTGACGGCGATGTCCACTTGTTTGCGACCTGCCGAAACCCGGAGCAGGCGCAGCAACTTCAAGAATTGGCCCATGTTTATGACGGTCTGATCCGCGTCATGCAACTGGATATCAGCGATGAAGACTCTATCGCGGCCGCCGTTAAGGCAGTCGCGGCAAGAGTCGAGGGACTGGACCTGCTCATCAACAACGCCGGCATCGGCGGCGACGACCACGCTCGAATCATGGGGCAACTGACGGCATCCGAGGTTGGCAGAGTTATCGCGACCAATGCCGTGAGTCCGCTGATTGTCACGCAGTCCTTTCGTGGTTTGTTGAAGCGCGGATTGAACCCGCGCGTTGTAATGATCTCATCCGGCCTGGGTTCACTGCAGCGCGAGGTCGGCGGTTCCTACGCCTATCGCATGAGCAAGGCGGCCATGAACATGGCGGCAAGAGTCCTGGCATTTGATGAGGCGATGGACGGCGTCACGACGGCGACCGTCAATCCGGGTTGGGTTCAAACTGACATGGGCGGGCCAAACGCCGCGCTCAAGCCGGAAGAGTCGGCGAGCGCCTTGCGCGCCCTGTTCAAGCGATTGAGGCCCGGCGACAGCGGCAAGTTTTTTCAATACGACGGCAGCGAGCTGCCTTGGTGAGCGTTGCTGCTCCCAAGCGAGATCGGGAATTGAGATCGAAAGGCGATTGCGTAAATGGGACGGCAAATAAAAAAGGCCGCGGTCATCGGCTCTGGCACGATGGGCGGGGGCATCGCGGCTTTGCTGGCGGGCGTCGGCATCGAAACGCTGCTGCTGGATATCCCGCCGCCGAAGAGCGCGCCGGGGGACGGCGCCCGGGTCCGCAATGCGATTGTCGACGGAAATTTGCAAGCCTTGCGCAAAATGCGCCCGGCCCAGCTCTACAGCCCGGAGGATCTGGCGAACATCCGCGTCGGCAACATCGAGGACGATCTGGACAAAATCGCCGATGCCGACTGGGTGATAGAAGCGGTGGTCGAAGACCGCGACATCAAGCGCGCGCTCATGGCGCGTCTTGTCAATCACGTCAGTCAAGACGCCATCATCAGCAGCAATACCTCCGGCATTCCCATTCATCAGATCGCCGGGAACCTGCCGGGCGGCTTCACGCGGCGCTTCTTGGGAACGCATTTTTTCAATCCGCCGCGTTACCTGCGGCTGCTGGAAATCATCCCTCATGCCGGCAGCGACCCCGCAATTGTCGACTTCATGCTGCGCTTCGGCGCTGATGTGCTAGGCAAGGGCACAGTCCTTTGCAAGGACAAACCCAATTTCATCGGCAATCGCTTCATGTCGCTTGCGGGCATGCAAGCCATCAATTACGCGCTGGATCACGGCTATACTGTGGAAGAAGTCGATGCCTTGACGGGTCCGCTGATTGGCCGCCCCAAAACCGCCACCTTCAATCTGAACGATCTAGTAGGCTTTGACATTGCGGTGGGCGTGGCGCGCAATCTTTACGAGGCAATTCCCGATGACCCGGCGCGCGAGATATTGAAGCACCGAAGAAATACCGAACTTTCGGACAAACTGCTGGAACGGGGATGGCTGGGACGCAAGACCGGTCGCGGCTTTTATCACATGCGGCGCGACGGCGGGGCGAAAGAATTGCGGGCGCTCAACCTGGACACGCTGGAGCACGAGCCGCCCAGCAAGCCGCGCTTCGATAGCGTTGGCCAGTATCGCAAAGCCGAGCCGCTGGGCGAACGCATAGGGCTGCTGATCAAGTCCGATGACCGCGCCGGCAAATACCTATATCATTTGCATGCCTTCCTGCTGGCTTATGCCTCGCAGCGCGTGCCGGAGATCACCGACACCATTGTCAACATCGACAACGCGCATAAATGGGGTTTCGCGCACAAAATGGGACCCTTCGAAATCTGGGACGCCATCGGCGTCGCGGGGACCGTCGATCGCTTCGAGGCTGATGGCTATGCGGTGGCGGATTGGGTCAGGGACATGCTGGCCGCCGGCAATGAGACCTTTTATCAGCGAGACGCCGGCGGCAAGGCAGTCGGCTATTACAGCCCGCAGGACGGCGCTTATTTGCCGCTGGTCAAAGACCCCAGAGAGATCACAATCGCCGACCTGCGCGCGTCCGACGCCGAGGTTTACAGCAATGGCGACGGAAACATCTACGACATGGGCGACGGCGCCTTGCTCTGGGAGTTCAACACCAAGCAGAACAGCATCACTGCCGGACTGATAGAGTCAGGCTACAAGGCGCTGGAACTGCTGGAATCGCCCGAATACCGCGCCTTGGTCATCGGCAATGACGGCGAACGATTTTGCATCGGCGCCAATCTTGATCCATCGGCGCTAATGGCTGGCAGAGAAGGCATCGAGAAGGTGCTGGTTTCCCTGCAAGATTTAACGACCGCCCTCCGCTATGCGCCCAAGCCGGTTCTTGTAGCGGCGCATAACATGGCGCTGGGCGGTGGCGCGGAACTGGTGATGTCCGGTACGGCAGTTGTGGCGCAGGCAGAGCTCTACATGGGCTTGGTCGAGGTCGGCGTGGGCTTGGTACCGGCGGGCGGCGGCTGCAAGGAGCTGGTTCGACGACTGGTGAATCCGCTGGCGGCGGCCGGATCGGACGATAAAATCGCGGGCTTGCAAAGGGCATTCGAGACCGTCGCCACCGCGAAAGTCAGCGGCAGCGCCAAAGAAGCGCAAGCGCTGGGCTTCCTGACTGCGACTGATAAGATTGTCATGAATCGCTCGCATTTGCTGGGCGCAGCGAAAGCCCTAGCCCTGGCATTAAGCGAAACTTATCAGCAGCGCAAGCCTGAGCCGGTTTACGCGGCCGGGCGCGATGCCTACGCGGCGCTCTTGCTCGGCATAGCGGGATACCAGGAAGCCGGCTATGCCAGCGCGCACGACGCCTTGATCGCGCGCAAGCTGGCTTGCATTCTCACCGGCGGGGCTTTGGCGCAGCCGCAATGGGTCGATCAACAATACTTGCTCAACCTCGAGCGCGAGGCTTTCTTGAGCCTCATCATGGAGCCGAAGACGCAGGAGCGCATCATGCACATGCTGCAGACGAACAAGCCGCTGCGGAATTGACGCTAAATTTCTTCTTCTAAAGTTCTACGTCAGCGACCTTTAGCGCGAAGCGGCGGAAGGTCTCAACTCTCCTTAATCGCTTAAAGTCTGGAATGGCTCTTGAAATCATTTCCGCGTGTTTCAGATCACGGTATGGTTGCCCAGCATTTTCATTAAATAGCTTGGTCATGCGCTTCTTGGGATTGCCGCGTTCTGGATACCGTTGCCGTTTGATGTTCACCTTATAAGTTGGTCTTGACAATACTTCGCTGATCGCTCTATTGTCCGCAAGTAGCCATGCTTCCAGTTCTTCTTCAATACAAACAAGCTCAATCATTTCCAGATCTACATTTGCCGAAGTAAGTGAAGCCGCGATGTCCTCTCGGTCTTCTTTGCGACAGGGTTTTGCTCCTTTTGCGCGCCAAGCTGGATACAAGTCCCAGACTATAACCACCCGTTCACAGCCGTCATCAAGGAGTTGCGCAGCGACAATCCCGCACTCGGCCACCAAGTTCGGTTTGTTATCCAGGGTCTCGCTTTTGATTTCGAGATTCGGCCGGATGCGTTTTGCCAAATGCTCGCATACCTTGCGATCGGCACCTTGGGGACCGCACTCGAAAATCATGCCAACTTTCATACAGTCTTCTGAAGGTTTAGATTTCCCATCGTGTATAGTTTGCCAGGCGCGAATTTACTTGCCCAATTTTCGAGTGCGGGATCATCGCCCGGGCGAGAGAAAATCGGTCCCGTGTCTTCAGTTCTTTCCACCGTAACAATTGAACTCAAAGGCAGTAAATCGAGCAGGTAGGGTGAGTGGGTCGTTACGATGACCTGTGACCGCCCACTTTCGACCACATCACGGATTTCCTCCACGATTAGATGTATTGTACGCGGGTCAAGCCCGTTTTCGATCTCCTCAATGACAATCAGCGGCGGCGGCTTTGGATGACGGAAAAGCGCAAGTAACGCCAGGATACGCAGTGTACCGGTTGACAGCAGCCAGCCCATCACTTTGAAATCCGCTTCGCTCATTTCCAAGTGCATTTGGTGGCCAAGGATGTCTGTGAGAACGGGTTTCAAGTCTCGCATATACGGCAAGACATATTGCAGCGCTTCCAATATGCCTTCAAATGTGTCGGGATACAGTTGAAGTATATGGCGCAAATACTCAGCAATGTTAGAGCCGTCGCTGCGCAAGCGAATCGCGCCTCCTGTGCGTTGAATCGGTCGCGGCTCTCCCATAATCCATGGATTTAGCGTAATAAACTGCCAGTCGAATTTGATCCCATACCCCATGAGATCATTAATTCGTTCATCGCTCTCAGACTCTTTAGCATAATAGTATAAGCCTCCGTCTGAAATAATCGCGTGACCTGGGCGGATGCCAAATTGCATCTTTTTATTGATGTACTGGATCCACCCCGTTGAGTCGCGCGCGAGGACTTTTCGTCCTTTGTAATAGACATTTTCCTTTTCGATGAAGATCAATTCCGAGCTCGGCTCTTTATTGACTTTCATTATCGTTCTGTAATTTGCCGCTTTGTGATTTTGAGAGATTGGCGGAACATGCAGTCCGCGAAGTTCAAACTCAATTGGACTGAATTTAGGCGTTTTTTCTTCTGTAAGATGGCCATTGTGCAAAGGCGGGTTGACAATATATTCAAATCCCCGCCACATCTGCATAGCTTCATCCAGCCCATCTGTGACAATGCGCTGGTAGGTCTGCAAGCCCTCAATAAGACTGCTCTTGCCCGAGCCATTGTCGCCGATTAACACCGTCAGCGGCGTGAACTTCACCACCCCACTGTCGCGTATCGCCTTAAAGTTCTTTAACCTGAAAGACTTGAGCATCGGTTTGTTTGACATCTTGCTACTCCATTCCCTGCCAAGCTCATATTACCACAGCCCGCGCGCCGCATTGACCCTACGCGGATATTTGCTAACATAAGGCAACGTGTTGCTAGAAAGGATTCACCATGCGCGAAGCAGTCATAGTCGCAACATCCCGCACCGCAGTCGGCAAAGCCCTGCGCGGCAGCGCCAAGAACGCCCGCTCGGACGAGATGGCGGCGGCGGTCATCGCCGATTTGCTTGATAAGACCGAGAGCCTGCTCGACCCGGCCGCTGTTGACGATGTGATCATGGGCTGCGCCATGCCGGAGGGATCGCAGGGCATGAACTTCGCGCGCGTGATCGCCTTGCGCGCCGGATTGCCGGTGGATACGCCAGGGCAGACGGTCAATCGCTTCTGCTCCAGTGGCTTGCAGACCATCGCGCTGGCTGCCAACAGCATCATCGCCGACCAAGCCGACCTGGTGATCGCGGGCGGGGCTGAATCGATGTCCTCCGTGCCGATGACCGGACATCACTTGAGCCCGAACCCATACATGGCGGAAAACGATCCCAATGTCTATATGAGCATGGGGCTCACCGCCGAGCGTGTCGTCAGCGAATTCGGCATCGCTCGCGCGGACATGGATCGCTTCGCTTATGAAAGTCATTGCAAGGCCGCCGCCGCTACCGACGCCGGCATATTTGCGGAAGAGATTGTGCCGTTCGAGTGGGAAGAAACTGTCGTCGGCGACGATGGCTTGCCCGCCACGATAAGAAAAGTGCTCGACCATGACGAACACCTCCGCCGCGAAACCACAATAGAAGCGCTGGCTGGGCTCAAGCCGGTTTTCAAGAATAACGGATCGGTGACCGCCGGCAATTCCAGCCCTTTGAGCGACGGCGCGGCCGCGGTGATTGTCATGGAGAGGGAGCAAGCCACCAGCCTCGGTCTGGAGCCTTTGGCTCGTTTCGTCGGTTTCGCCGTCGCCGGGGTGCGGCCCGAAATTATGGGTGTTGGTCCCATCAAAGCCGTGCCAAAGGCGCTGCAGCGTTCTGGCATGACCCTGGCGGACATAGATGTCATTGAGCTCAATGAAGCATTTGCCGCGCAGGCGCTGGCGGTCATGCGCGAATTGGAACTGAATCCGGAAATCGTCAATGTCAATGGCGGCGCGATTGCGCTTGGCCATCCGCTGGGCTGCACCGGCGCCAAGCTGACGGTGCAGCTTATCAATGAGATGAAACGGCGCGGCAGCAACTACGGCTTGGTCACGATGTGCATTGGCGGTGGCATGGGCGCGGCCGGCATCTTCCAGAACCTCAACTGAAGCCTCAACTGAAGCGCTGAAGACTCAATAGCCATTCCCGCTGGACGCGATAATCGAGCGAGGCAAGCGAGGCAAATGAGAGGAAAACTGTGTCCGCATTTTATAGCAGAGTGGCGCGCTTCTACGACGCGGAGAACGCCGACAAAACGGATGATTTGCAGCTCTATAGCGCACTCGCCGAGGAATACCCCGGCGAGATCCTTGATGTCGGCTGCGGCACGGGCCGCGTGCTGATACACTTGGCGCGGCAAGGGCATCAAGTCCAGGGCATCGACCAGGACCGCGCCATGCTGGAGCGGCTCGAGCGCAAGCTGGAACAGGCGCCCCAACTCCGCAAGCAAACCAGCATCACGGCAGCGGATGTCTTGGAACATGAGTATCAAGCGCGTTTTGCCCTGATACTATTGACCTATAACGGATTGATGCACTTTCACGAGCAAGAGCGGCAGATCGCGCTGCTGGCCAAGCTGCGGCGCTGGCTCGCGCAGGACGGCTTGTTGGTCATTGATCTGCCTAACGCGGCTCCCGCCTTCGCAGCGGGCGATACCGAAGCGCCCACCTTGGAACGAACCTTTCTGGATCCGGAAACCGGGCACATGATCATGCTGCAATCGCTAAGCTTTATTGACCGCGCGCGACAGTTGCTGCATGTCGACTGGATCTACGACATCATCGCCGGCGATGGCGCGGTGACGAGGCTGCTGGCGCCGCACAAACTTCGCTATTTTTTCCTGGCTGAACTCAGCTTGCTATTAGAACGCTGCGGGCTTGGGCTGGCGGCCGTCTACGGCGACGCCGAACGCGCGGATTACACAGCCGATAGCGAACGCATGATCGTTTTCGCCAATGCGCTTTGAACGCAGGCGCGCCTCGCGATGACAGCCTTCGCTCGCTCCGGATCATGCCTGTGCCTTTGCTTCTTCTTGTGCGTCATGGGGCTGTCCGCCGGCTGCACGCTGACAGCGGCTAATCCGACAATATCCGCGCCGACGGCAACCCCTTTACCGCCGTTGCCCGCTGCCGAACCGACCCTCGAGATCTTGTCATCCGAAGAACTTTATAGGGATGACGCGAGCGTACTGGGCATCACCGACCCAAGTTTCGCCTCCTTGCCCGTCGACGCGGTGCTGCCGCCCGCGCCGCTAGGGGATTCCACGCGACGCGTCAAAGTCGTCTTGGAAGACGGCTCCGTCTTAGAAGGCGAACGCTACGGTTTCGGCGTATTGCGTCAGCCGGGCATATTGATATTGAGCCGAGACGTTGCCGATTGGCGTCCGCTGACCAAGCGCTTGGCGGAGCGGGGATTTATCGTCTTGGCGCTCGAAACCGGCGCATGGCTGGAAAGCCACCACGTAAGGACAGTCTTGCGCTCTCTGTCCGCCATCAGCAAGGTAGACGCGGGCTGGATCGCTATTATTGGCGCGGAACACGAAGCTGACCTGGCGCTGTTGGGCTGCGCTGTCAACGAATTGTGCGACGCCGCCGCGCTGCTCAGCCCCTTGTCGCGGGATACCTTGCTGAACATGCTGCCCAGCTATGGCGCGCGCCCGATCTGGCTGACTGCGGCAAAGGACGATGCCGAAGCCCATGCCGCGGCTCGGGCTCTGGCGCGTTCCGCCGCCGGCGAGGCGCAGTTCCTGGAATTCAATCGCGGACGCGGTGTAGAATTGCTGGACAATCAACCCGAAATCGTGGAACAACTGGCGGAGTGGCTGGCTTTGAATCTTGGCGGCTGACGCGGATTAACAGGTCCGGTCGATTTCTTGCATTGGAAAGGGAAAAGATGTCGGAATTGCTCAGATATTTCAGCGATCGCAGCGAAGCCATGCTGGACAGCTTGACGGCGATGGTCGAGCGCGAGTCCTTCACGCGGGACAAGGCGCGGGTCGACTTGCTCGTCGACTGGCTGTACGGTCGCTTTCAAGCCATGAAGGCTGATTCGATTGTCCGCTATCCGCAAGAGGCTTGCGGCGACTTTTTGTTGGCAAAATGGAAGGCGGACGCGCCGGGCAAGCCAGTCCTTTTCTTGGTCCATGTCGATACCGTGCATCCAATTGGATCGCTGGAAAACATGCCAATCAAGATTGAGGACGGGCGCTATTATGGTCCCGGCGCCCTTGATATGAAGGGCGGCGCTGTCATCGCACTGGAAGCCATTGACGGCTTGATCAAGCGGGGACAGTTGCCGGCGGGACCTATTCACTTTTTGGCGACCACGGAAGAAGAAATCGGCAGTCCTGTTTCCGAGCCGCTGATCAAGCAATTGGCGGCCGATAGCGGGCTTGTGCTGGTGATGGAGCCGGCGACCAAAGAAGGCGCGATCAAGACCTGGCGCAAAGGCGGCGCCAAATACGAATTGATCGTGGAAGGGCGGGCGGCGCACGCCGGCATCGCGCCACAAGAAGGCATCAACGCGATCATCGAATTCGCGCGGCAAGCCCTGGAAATCAACCAACTGAACGATCTCAAGTATGGCACATCAGTCTCGATTACTGTGGTGGAGGGCGGTTCGGCCGGCAACGTGATTCCAGCCCGGGTCGCGGCGCATGTCGATACGCGCGTCATGACGCTCGACGCCATGCATGACCTGCACGACGCGCTCAGCAGTCTTTATGCCAAGATGCCGGGCGCAAAGGTAACTTGCCAGCGGCAGGGGCATCGCCCGCCCATGGAACGCCGCCCGGGCTTGTTCGAGAAGGCGGCTGCCATCGCCGAAAAGCATGGGCTAACGATATATGAAGGCGGCACGGGCGGCGGCTCGGACGGCAATTTCACCGCGGCCATGGGCATCCCGACGCTGGATGGCATGGGCGCGCATGGCGATGGCGCCCATGCGACCCACGAACACGTCATTATCAGCAGTTTGCCGCGCCAGGCGGCATTGATCGCGGCGCTGCTGCTGGAGTGGCAGGCTGAAGACTGAGCAGCTTTGTGCGCATTCGCCGCCGCGAATATCACGCCATTGCGAATCATCAGTTGTAGCAATCGTACAAGAGACGCCTGCCATTCTTGGCGCATCTAGCCACTTTTTGACAGGGGCGGCGGCGCTAGAATTGCCATGTTTATCCGGTCATTACTTTACGCGTGATGGAAGTCCTGTTCTTTTCCGCATTTGCGCTTTCGCTGGTTTTTGCCGTCCAGCCCGGCGTCATCGGCTTTGAAGCCTTGCGGCGCGGCATCACCGGTGGTTGGAGCGCCGCCCTGCGTGTCGAGTTGGGCTCGCTGGTGGGCGACGGCGTCTGGGCGCTGCTGGCGCTATTGGGCGCGTCAGTGTTGTTTCAGAACCGTTTCGTGACCCTGCTGCTGGGCTTATTTGGCTCGGGGCTGATCTTGCGCTACGCCTGGGATGCTTGGCGAGCCTCGCGCCAGGACATAGAAATCGCCGCTGGCGGGGAGGCGCGCGGCAATCACTTTGTGGCCGGCGCCATGCTCTCGCTTTCCAACCCGCAGAACATCACCGCCTGGCTGGGCATGAGCGGCGCTATCATCGGTTTGGGATTCCTCGATCCGCAGCCGATTCACCTCTTGGTATTCTTCGCGGGATTCATGATCGCGCAGGTTTGTTGGTGCTTCTTTTTCGCGACGGTGGTTGAATATGGCCGCCGGCTGCTCAATCAGCGCATATTCCGCCGGATTAACCTGGCCTGCGCGCTTTTCCTCGCGTATCTAGGCTGCAAGCTATTGGCGCAGACCTTGCAACTGGCGCTGTCTTAATCTGAAGCTATTCAGCTTTTGCGACAGGAAATGCGAACATGCCGACATGTCGGGGCTTGTCGCTAAATCTCGACGTAGCGCTTCCATACTTCGGGGCCCGAGCCCAGCGCGATGACGAGATAGCTGGTGCGTGGGGTTTTTGGTTCCCACAGCAAGCGCATGCCGGCGACGTTATGCAGTCGGTTGCTCTTGCGGTGGTTGCATTTGGAGCAGGCGCAAGCGGTATTGGACCAGGTGTCCTTACCCCCTTTGGAGCGCGGAATGATGTGGTCAATGGTGAAATCGCGCTTGCTGAGCACCTTGCCCTTTACCAGCGCGCCCAGCTTGACCCCGCAATAGATACAGGTGTAATTGTCGCGCACCAGCACGCCCTTGCGGCTCCAGTGCGATTTGCGCCGCGGGACGTTGATGTAGGAGCGCAGCGCGATTACGGATGGCACCTCGAACCTGGTACGGACCGTGTTCAAGTATTGCCCGGTCTGTTCAACGGCGATCGCTTTACCCGCAAGCAATAGGTTGATCGCGCGCTGCACCGTTATCACGGACAGGGGCTCCCACGTGCTGCCGTTGAGCAGCAGGACTCGGTTCTGCAAAACGACGGACCTAGCCACCTTGCCTTGAGCCTCTCAACTTGCCTGTCGCATCTCAAGTATTGCTTGCCAGCTATTTTATACCCGAAATCCGCGCTTTGACGAATATGTAATTCCTGCAGGAGAAATGGACTGAGAAATGAAATGAGAAATAGCAAGAGAAATGCCGGGGCGCTCCTGCTTCACTCGGCTTTTTCCTCTGGGACTGTTACAACGGGCTTTTCCAGGATTCGCAGCTCGGGACTTCTGCGCGCTCGCTGCGCTTCCAGCTCCTTGACGCTCTCCTGGGCGATGTAGCTCACTTCTTTCAGCCAACTGACGAGCTGCGCGGCGCTCTCGAAATCCGCGCGGCGGCGCCAGCGATCTGCGCAGATTGCTGAATGCAGTTCGTCGAGTAGTTCGTAAGCCAGGTCCAGGCGCCTGGCGCTTTCTAAATCTTGGCGCTGTTGCGCTTTGTTTCCGCTCATGCTCGTCATGATCGTTCGTCTGCTCTGTTTCGATGCAAATTTAACAAAAAAGGGCGTGAGACTTTTGCCGTCTCACGCCCTTCGCTTGGCTTTCCTCGCGGGTGACAGATTCTTGCCCTAGTGGTGGAAACTGTCGTCATGAGATCGACGCTTCGATTGTTTCGGACGGCTAGCCGGATTGGCAGTTGCCGCGCGCGGACGGGAGCCGGAGCGCGCGCGCGTTGGCTGAACCTGGCACAATCTATGCAGGCTGAAATAGGTCATGTCCTTATACGGAGCGTTCATCCAAAACTGCGGACAATTGCGCTCGTCCTCCTCCCAGCGTGTTCAGGCAATGCGGAATTACATCGGCGCTACCTACGGTCGGGTCTGTCAAACCTTCAACAGTATGTCATTGTGGCGCCAACAAGTCAATTACGGCGATCATTACAGCTTTGGACTAAGCATGCTTCTCGATCACGGTCGAGTCCAGCATGGCTTGAATGCTCTTGCCGGTGATAAACACGCGGCGCATGCCGGCGGGCCTGCTCACCTGCAAGTGCCCGTTATTGATTAAGCGCTTGAGCGTGCTCAGGCTGACGCCGAGCAGCTCGGCTGCTTCTTGCCGGTTATAGACTGCGTCGGGCTTGATATCGAGTTTCTGGATTTCCGCCATCAGCTATTCCTTCCTGGTCCAGTCAAAACGCTGGCGCATGGTCTTAAAAGATTACATATATTATAAAGAGTTTATAATGTTCCACAAAGGCTCATATATTTACAATACCGCGCAGAACGGATTTTGGAGATTCTGAAGCCGGCGGCGCCGTATAATATGGAATCCGCGCTATCTGCCGCTATCTGATGGAGATGACCATGCGCGACAGACCGCCAGTCCCTGACCAGCGGATTATTGCTGAACTAGAATATGCCTATGGCATTTCGATAATAGCCCTGGAATTCTTGCCTATCGGCAATGACGCGGCCGCTGCTGCCTTTTGTGTTCGCGGCGAGCAGCGCGACTATTTCTTGAAGCTGCGCCGGGGTTTGCCCAATCGCGCCGCGCTGGAAGTTCCCCATCATCTGCGCGAGAAGGGCGTCGACAGCGCGGTTGCGCCGCTGGTCACAGTTTCGGGCGCGCTTTTTGCTGAATTAGGCGCATACAGCCTGATCCTCTATCCCTGGATTGACGGCGAATCCAAGTGGGGCAAGACGCTTAGTCCGCGGCAATGGCGCGCATGGGGCGCGATCATGGGCGACATGCACCGCGCAGGTCTTGCAGGTCTTAGTGAAGAGCTGAAAGCGCAGATGCCCCAAGAGCAGTATGGCAAGCGCTGGCTGAACAAACTGGAGAAAGTCGCGCGCGCGGCAGAGCGCATTCATCAACCCCATGCCTTTGCGATTGAATTGGCGCGCCTCTGGCGCCAATATGCCGTCAAGATTGAAGAAGCGCGCCGGCGCTATTTGTCCTTGGGAGCGCGCTTGCAAGCACGGGACCATGAACATGTCATTTGCCACGCCGATATCCATCTAGCCAATATCATGGTCGACTCCGCCGGCGCCATTCACATCGTCGACTGGGACGAAGTTACGCTCGCGCCCAAAGAAAGGGACCTGATGTTTTTCCTTGTCGATGGCCATGCAAATGAAGCCGTTTTCGCATTCATGGACGGTTACGGCGCTTGCCAAGTCGACGAGCTGGGACTCGCGTATTACCGTTACGACTGGGTGCTGCAAGAATTCTGCGACTACGGCGAACGCCTGTTCCTGTCAATTGAATTGAGCGACCGCGAATTGCAGTTCTCTCTCGACGAATTCAAGCGACTGTTCGCGCCAGGGGACGTGCTTGAGCTGGCGGATCGAGCCTATGAAGACAAGGGCTACAACCGAGAATGACCTAGAAAGCGTTTGCGTCGACCATCTGTATCTGCGGCACATCATCGACAAAGATGCCGCAGGGACCGCCTTGCTCGCTCGTTTTCAGCGTCACGACGCGCCCGTCGAAAGTCAAAAGAGGATGGTAAAATTCCGCCACTTTTTCCGCTTCGCCGACGACATAGTGCGCGATCAAGGCGCGGCGAAAGCGCGAATCGCTGACATTGGGGTAACTGCCGTGGATAACTTGCCCGTTGAAGAAGAGCGTGTCGCCCGCGCGCATAAGAACCGGGACGGGCTGCTTCCCCGGCGGTATCGGCACGGTCTTGGAGCTGAAACTTTGTGACAGATCCGCCTCAATCAAACAGAGCTGCGGCAGGTCTTGCGTGCCCGGGACGATTTGAATGCAGCCGTTGGCTTCATCGCAGTCGTCGACCGCCATCCAAGCCGCCAGGCAGGTGCCGGGCTTAACGCGCAAGGACTTCTGGTCTTGATGCAGCGCTTGACCGCGCGCGCCCGGCGGCTTGAAATAGAACATGGTCTGCGCGGCGTAGGGTTCGCGGCCCAGCAGGGTAGTGGTCCAATGGCGCAGCCGCGCGTCCAGCAGCCAATCCAGCGACAAGCGATCGAAGCGATGCGGATGCACCAGCCGCGGGTATGCCTTGAGCGGATCATCCTTTCCCAGCAGCGTCGCCTGGTCTGCTTCGTAACCATGTCCCTGCTTGTTCAAAGCCATGAAATGCGCCTTGATCGCTGCGACCTCGTCCCTATCAAACAGTCCCGGTACAACAGCATAGCCGTCTTGCAGGAATTGCTTGATGATTTCGCTAGACTTCATGTCCGCTCTCCTAGTTGCGCAAGAAGCTCATCAGGCGTGGCGCCAGCTTGGCATAGGCTTCATAGAGCCAGGACCGCGGCGCGTAATCCCAAGCCCCGATATGCCGCGTCACCTGTCCGCGGAAACCGCGCTTGAATTGATAGACTCCCCACAAGGCGTCGCTTTCATCAAAGACATCGGGCGCGCCCCACATATCATAAATGGCGCAACCATGCGCCTTTGCCCATTTCATCGCTTCCCATTGTAACAAGTAATTTGGCATGCGCCGCCGCTCCGTGTTGCCCGATGCGCCATAGAAATACCAGCAGGTCGCGCCGAAGTGAAAGAGGATGACATGCGCGATCGGCTCGCCCGCGTATTCGGCGATCAGCCCATGTGCCAAGCCGGCCCCCATAAAAGCTTGCCAGGCGCGCTTGTAATAGTCATAGTCTCGGATCAAAAACCCGTCGCGCGCGGCCGTGATCCGATAAAGCTCGTACAAAATCGCCAGATCATCAGCGCCGGCGGCGCGCACAGTCACGCCTTTTTTTTCGGCTGCGCGGATCTTGCGCCGCGTATTGCCGCTCATCGCGCTCAAGAGCGCGTCGTCGCTGCGGCTGAGGTCGATTTTGATGGTATTGCGGAATTGCGCCTGCGCATCCGAATAGCGCCATCCGCGCTCTTTCAACAGCGCCCGTACTCTGTGCCCCAAAGCCATGGTTTTTTCCTGTTCGTCCCCGGGCATGCCTGTTGCCAAAACGACATCCGGGTCGATCTTCAGCCAGACCGCGCCCATATCCCGCGCGCGGGATTCCAGCGCCTCGAGCGTCTCAAGCAAGAGCTGCTCATTGCCGTAATCCAGCACGGGTCCCTTGCTGACGTAGAGCGCCTTAAAGGGTCCTATGCCGCGCATACCGACGCTCGCCAGGGCAACCGGAATCCCGTCGCGCTCGAAGGCCAAGCGAGTTGGCTGCCAGCCGACGGTCTGGCGCTTGAATTCGCCCCAATCCCAAGTCTGCAAGATATGCGCCGCCGGCAACTCTCGCAAGCGGCTGTTCCATTGCTCGCGATCGGCGATCTCTGTAACGCTAAGGATAGTTTTCCCTCTCTAAGAAATAATGAAACGTTTGCCGCTAAACTTGAGCGCCATGCGGTAAGCGCCGTAGACAAGCGGATTGAAAGCCAAATCCCAGGCGCCTGAGGCGCGACAGATTCGGCCTCCCCAGCCGCGCTTGAAGCCGTACACGCCCCATAAGCCGTCCGAACGCCGCTGAAACTGGGCTTCCAGTGTTTCTTGGTCCTGGTCGGGTATGCCCCACATATCGTAACAGACGCAGCCGCGCGCTTTCGCCCATTGGATCGCCTGCCATTGCAAGCCATAGCTGGCGTATAGATTGCTGTGCTCCCGCGATGACGCGCCGTAGAAGTACCAAGCGCTCGAGCCAAGGGCGAAGACCATGATCGCGCCCAGCGCCTTCTGCTTGTACCTCGCTAGCAGCAGAGCGCCATGTTCCGGGATGAACAAGTCAAAGACGCGCTGATAGTATCTCGGGCTATGTACGCCGAAGCCGTTGCGTTCGCCCGTCGCTTGCATCAATCGATTGAAGTCTTCAAGGTCCTCCCGTGAACCTTGTATGTAGTCGATGTCGGCTTTCAGGCTCTTGCGCACCTTGCGCCGCGTGCCTTGGTTCATGCGCTTCAATATGATTTCGTCATCAGCTCGAATGTCAATCAGAATTGTATTGTTGGGTTGGATGGATTGCGGGCTGGGCGCGAATCCCATACTGGCGAAATCCGGCGCGGGCTGATCATGAAAATGTCCGGGCTCCACCTTGAGGAAAGCCGCGCCAGTCTCCGAACGGATCGCTTGCCAGAGCGCCGGGTAGCGCGCTTCGGCCGTCGCGTAGGGTCCACGCGGCAGGTATGCCATTCTGCCCGCGCCCAGCGGCAAGTTCTTTAGCAAGACCGACGCTCCCGCTACGATGCCGCGGCCGTCTGAAAGCGCGACGATGCGCGCGCCCCAGCCGAACTGTGATTTTAGCGCGCCCCAGGCTGACAATTGCAAGAGATGCGCCCGCGCCTGGCTGTGCAGAAAACGATCCCAATCTTCTGGGTTGGGGCGCAGGACAGCAAGCGTGACAGGATCTTCACTCATGTCGTTATTCTGTGTTAGCCGCTGCGCGAATCATAGACCGAGTTTGCCGCCCGAAAGCGCGCTTGCGGCGCCCGACCACTGGGGTCATCGTCTCCTCGCGCGCTGGCCGCCGGGAGTGATTTGAGGTTCAAACGAAGTCCTGGAAAATTCCGCCACTTTGGTCGCCAACAATCCGTTGCACTTGCAAACTGGTGATGATATACTAGCGAAGTTTGTGATAAATGGCGCAATCGGATGCCGAATTGGACTTGCACAGCGCCGCCGTTGCATTGACGCCTTGGCGTCATTCGTAAGGAACTTGAGGATATTGCTCCGATGAATGTACTGAACGAATGGGCTTTTGTCGGTTTGTTCGCCTTGTTGGCGCCGATATTTCCGGCTTTGCCAATCGTGATCGCTTGGCTTGTCCGTCCGCGCAAGCCCAACGTGCTAAAGAGTTCCACCTACGAATGCGGTGTGGAAACCATCGGCGATACCTGGGTGCAGTTCCGCGTACAGTATTATATCTACGGTTTGATATTTTTGGTATTTGATGTGGAAATGGTTTTCTTGTTCCCCTGGGCTGTCGCCTATAACGAGTTGAACCTGTTTGGATTTGTGGCGGGCTTCTTATTTATCTTCCTGCTGACGGACGCGCTGTTCTATGCTTGGAGGAAGAACGCCCTGGACTGGAAGTAAGCCCGGGCGGACGCTTGCCGGAGACGACTATGGACGAACTCTGTACCGGTCTGTGTAAATTGATGGTGGAGTCGGGCGCCGACGCCGCTTTGGC
This sequence comes from Phototrophicaceae bacterium, assembly GCA_965232245.1. GTDB lineage: Bacteria > Chloroflexota > Anaerolineae > Aggregatilineales > Phototrophicaceae > UBA6055. Next base: position 1,560,103 of record CBDDPG010000002.1, read on the forward strand.
GCAGTTCGTCTCCCTGCTGGTTGGCGTCTTGCTGGTCAGCGGCGTGCCGCTCTTGACAGTCATCATCTTGATCTGGGTGGAGCGCAAGGTCGCCGCCCGGATCCAGGACCGCATCGGTCCCAACCGCGTGGGTCCCCTGGGTTTGATGCAGACCTTTGCCGACTTGCTCAAGCTGCTGGGCAAAGAAGACATCACGCCCACCTCCGCCGATCGCGTCCTCTATAATGCCGCGCCTTTGGTTTCCTTCGCGTCAGTCGTTCTTATATGGGTGGTGGTGCCTTTCACGCCTTTCCATTTCGGCGTCGATTTAGAGATTGGCGCTTTGTATTTCGTGGCGATAGCTTCGCTGGGCACATTGGCGATCATGACCGCGGGCTGGGCGAGCAACAACAAATACGCCTTGCTAGGCGCCTTTCGCGTCGTCGCGCTGCTGGTCAGCTATGAAGTGCCGCTGGTTTTCGCGCTGCTGGTACCGGTGATGCTGGCCGGCAGCATGAGCATGCTGGATATCGTCAATGCGCAGACGGGCATGTGGTTCGTTGTATTTTCGCCGCTGGCTTTTGTCATCTTCTACATCTCATCGCAAGCGGAAACAGGCCGCGCGCCCTTCGACCTGATAGAAGCGGAATCGGAATTGGTGGCGGGCTTCAATATCGAATACTCGGGCATGAAATTTGGCATGTTCTTCGCCGCCGAATTCTTGCACGTCTTCACCAATGGCATCTTGATGGCGCTGCTCTTCTTCGGCGGTTGGATGGGACCGCTCTATTACGAATCCCCGCTGATCGCCTTCGCCTGGCTGGGGCTCAAAGGCGCGATCATCTATTTGACCACGCTTTGGCTGCGCAATACGGTCCCGCGCCTGCGCATCGACCAAATCATGGCGTTCAACTGGAAGTTCCTGGTGCCGCTGTCCATCGTCAATTTGATTTTGCTTTCAGCGGCGCTGAAAATCCTGCAAGAGTTGGGTTTTGCGCCGCGCGACATGCTGTCCGCGAGCTTTGTGGATGTCTTGCCGACCACGGTCATCATGTTCTTAATCAACTTGGCGCTGGTCGTTTATTTGCTGGGCATTTTGCGCAAGCGCGGGCAGGAAGCGCGCCGCGAATCGGGCGCTGATCAGCAGGCGCTGGCGCAGGCCGCGAGCGGGGCCGGGGACTAGGGAGACGCAGGGCATGGAATTGAACGCGGTCAGCATCGGCTTTTTCGTTTTCACTATCTTGACCTTGGGCGGCGCCATCGGCGTGGTGACGACCCGCAACCTGTTTCAAGGCACGATCTGGCTGATGGTCAGTTTGTTTGGCGTGGCTGGCTATTTCGTTCTGCTCAGCGCGCCCTTTTTGGCGGCGGTGCAGGTGCTGGTTTACATCGGCGCTATCGCTATTCTGATCACCTTCGCCGTCATGTTGACGCGCAGCGTCACGCGCATCAAGGAACGCTACATCCGCACGATACCGAGCCTGCTCGTCTCGCTAGCGCTTTTCCTGGCGCTGCTCTTCGGCATCACCGTGCCGATCTTCGGCGACTATCCGTCGGAGCTGGCGCCGACAGTTGTGATGACCACGCGCGATCTGGGCGTTGCGCTGGTGGAAGGCAATGGCTACGTCGTGCCATTCTTGCTGGCTTCTGTTTTGCTGACGGCAGCGATGATCGGCGCGATCTTCATCGCCCGCGATGAAGAAAGCTAGGGGGTAGGGACGCATGGTACCTCTTTGGATGTATCTGGCGGTTGCCGCGGCGCTCTTTTGCATCGGCGTCTTTGGCGTCCTGTCGCGGCGCAACGCCGTGGCGATCCTGATGGGCATCGAACTGATGCTGAACGCCGTCAATATCAATTTGGTCGCGTTCTGGCGCTATAGCGAAACGGGCACGCCCCTCCTGCTCAACGGTTACGCCTTCACCGCATTTGTGCTCATTATCGCGGCGGCGGAAGCCGCTGTCGGCTTGGCGATCATCATCACCGTTTATCGCAATCGGCGGTCGGTCATACCAGAAGAAGCTGACACGCTGAAAGGATAAGCACCGCGATGGATTTCCTCAACGACGCGAATCTCACGCCTTGGCTGATCCCGGCCGGTCCCTTGTTGGCGTTCTTGGTCATCACGCTGCTGACTAACCGTTCCAAGCTGGTCGCGGCCTCGGACCAGCACGAATACGGCGGTCATCATCCCGACTATGAGGGGATGATGGTGCCGGTCGTCAACAGATACAGCCGCGTCATCAGCGTCGGCGTCGGACTGGCTGGCGTTATCTGCGCGCTCTTGATCAGTTGGACAGTTCTCGCCGACGCCTCTCAGTTGCATCATATTGGCGAGGAAGTCCTTGCCAGCAGCGTCGCTTGGATGGACACGGGCGAAACTACCTTCTTCATGGGCGTACTCGTCGATCCAGCTACCGTCATTATGCTTATTATGGTGCCCATCGCCGTGTTGATGATCTTCATCTATTCCATCGGCTATATGGCGCATGATCCGCGGCAAGCGCGTTTCTTCGCTTTGATCTCGCTCTTCGCCGGCGCGATGCTGACGCTGGTCGTGGCGGATAACGTGCTGCTGCTCTTTGTCGGCTGGGAGATCATGGGCGTCTGCTCATATCTGCTCATCGGCTTCTGGTTCGAAAAAGAGAGCGCTTATAAAGCCGCCATCAAAGCATTCACCACGACACGTATCGCTGATGTCGTCATGCTGCTGGGCATCGCCTATCTCTATAGCGTCACCGGCACCTTGAACTACCGCGACATCATGTACAGCCCCGAGACGCTTGATTTGCTGGCGACTACCACTCCCATCATTTTCGGCGGCTGGACTGTCAGCGCAGCCAGCATCATCGGCATCTTCCTCATCATCGGCACCGTCGGCAAATCGGCGCAATTCCCGCTGCATGTCTGGCTGCCCGACGCCATGGAAGGTCCAACGCCGGTCAGCGCCATGATTCACGCCGCGGCCATGGTTTCCGCCGGCATCTTTTCATTGATTCGCCTTTATCCGCTCTTCGCCGCCGGTGGCGATCCGCATCACGGCATCTTGACCGAGCCTCTGGCTTTTATGGCTGTTGTGGGCGCTTTTACCGCGCTGCTGGCGGCGACGATGGCGGTCGCCCAGAGCGACGTCAAAGCCGTGCTGGCTTATTCAACGATTTCGCAACTGGGATTCATGATGGCCGCCTTGGGCATTGGCGCCTACGTGGCCGCGGCTTTTCATCTGATTACGCACGCCTTCTTCAAAGCGCTGCTCTTCATGGCGGCGGGTTCTGTCATCCATGGCATGGAGCACGGCGAACATCATGTTCACGAGCACGGCGAGCATAATCACGGACATGATCATCATTTCGACGCGCAAGACATGTTTAACATGGGTGGCTTGCGCAAGACCATGCCTGTGACTTTCTGGACCTTTTTGATCGGGGGCCTGTCGCTGTCCGGCTTGCCAATTATCACCGCTGGTTTCTGGTCGAAAGATGAAATCCTGGCTGATGCCTGGCTTGGCATAGAGCGATACGGCAGCGGCGCACATGCCCTGGTCTTTGTTCTGCTCGCGATCGCCGCGTTCATGACCGCCTTTTACACCATGCGCCAAATCGCCTTGACCTTCGGCGGCGAGGCGCGCAGCGAAGCGGCGGAGCACGCCAGCCTCGGGCAGGGGCTTGTCAGCTTTACCATGACATTGCCGCTGCTGATCCTGGCTGTCTTCGCTATTCTGGCGGGCTTCGTCGGCGTTCCGACCGATTTCCCGGTCTTGGGTCCAATCTTTTCGCCCGATTACAACGCCTTCCACCACTTGATAATCGAGGCGCTGCCGCTGTCGGAGGCGACAGCCGCCTACGCCAGCTTGCCGGACTATCATCCGCATGCGCCGCCTTTCAACATCGTTCCGGTCGCGACCTCTTTCCTGGTCGCCTTGCTGGGTTTGTGGTTCGGCTGGCTGATGTACTGGCGCAAGCCACTTAAAGCGGGAGACAAAGATCCGCTGGAATCGGCGCTCGGCGCTATGCACCCCATCTTGAAGAACCGCTATTATCTCGACGATCTGTATGAAAAGGCATTCGTCAAGCCCTCGCAATGGCTGGGCGTACAGGTCATCGCTTTCCTGGACAAAGGCATCATTGATACATTCTTGCACCTCATCGGGCGCATTTTCACCTGGCTGGGCGATCTGGTCAAAGTCTTGAATATGTGGCTGATTGATGGCGTCGGCGATGGCATCCCAATCGCGATTTTCAATTTTGGCGGCTGGTTGCGGCGCATGCAATCCGGTCGCGTGCAGCAGTATATGCTGCTGGCGCTGGTAGCGGCGGTTTTGATCGGAATCGTCTTGGTACTTTCGTCGGGCGCGGTCATCGCAGCGCAATAGGGAGACGCAGCTATGATACAGTTATTCGGGATTGACGCGCTCTCTGTGCTGATCTTCGGTCCAGCTTTGGCGGCATTTGTCGTGGCCGCGCTGGCGTCGCTGGTACCTAGCAAGTCATTAGGTCGCTGGACCGCGCTTGTTTTCTCTATCCTGCTGGCAATCCTGTCCATCGCGGTCTTTTTCGATTATCAAGCGGCGGCGCCCGCCATTGGCGAGGATCAAACTATCGTGGCGCAAGATGTCGAGTGGTTTAGCGCGCTGGGCGCGCGCTGGACGCTGGGCATCGATGGCATCAGCGTCGTGATGATTTTGCTGACGGGCATCTTGACGCCGCTGGCGATTTTGGCAAGCTGGAACATTGAAGACCGCAGCAATATGCACATGGCGCTGCTGCTTTTCTTCGAGACCGGCAGTATGGGCGTCTTCGCGGCGATGGATCTGATGGTCTTCTTCCTCTTCTATGAACTGACCCTGGTCCCGATGTATTTCCTCATCAATCAGTGGGGAAGCCTGCCAAAAGCGGGTCTCAAGTACAGCGGCCGCTTCTACGCTTCGACCAAGTTCATGATTTACTCATTTGGCGGGACGCTGGGCATGCTGCTGGCCACACAGCTCATCGGCTGGTCGGCCGGCACCTACAACATGGCGGAATTGGTCGAAACCTGGCCCCTTTTCCGGCAGGGACAGGCGCTGCTGGGCCTCGATGTCAGTACGGTTAAGGCGCTGGCATTCGCCGGTTTCTTCGTCGCTTTCAGCATCAAAGTGCCCATTTGGCCCTTCCATACCTGGCTGCCGGACGCGCATGGCGAGGCGCCGACGGCTGGTTCCATGCTTTTGGCGGGCATCATGCTGAAGCTGGGCGCTTATGGTTTCATCCGGCTGGTGATTCCACTGTTCCCCGATGTCTGGCTGACGGAGGTCGCGCTGATCGGCGTCAATGTGGCGACGCTCTTTGCCATATTGTCGGTGGTGGGTATTGTATTGGGCGCCTTTGCGGCTTTCGGGCAGAACGATATCAAGCGGCTCGTGGCTTACAGTTCGGTCAATCACATGGGTTTTGTCGGGATTGGCATCGCCGTCATGGCGCAGGTTTACGCGGGAATTTGGACGGGCGGCGCGCAATCAGCCGCTGAGGTGCAAAGCGCCATCATCGCCACGAACGGAACTGTGCTGCAGATGTTCAATCACGGCTTGAGCTCGGCTGGCATGTTCTTGCTGGCGGGCGCGCTTTATCACAAGACGCATACACGCGACCTTGGCGACTACGGCGGTCTTTGGGTGAAGGCGCCGGTCATGGGCGCGATATTGCTCTTCACCAGCTTCGCCAGCCTGGGCTTGCCCGGGCTGAATGGATTCGTCAGCGAGTTCCTGATCGTGCGCGGCTCCTGGTCCATCTTCACTGGGCTGACAGCCATCGCCATGATCGGCTTGCTTTTCACCGGCGCTTATATCCTGAAGGGCATCCGCGCGGTTCTGCACGGTCCCTTCAACTTGCGCTGGCGCGATTATGACCTGGAATTGACCCCGGCCGAGCTACTGGGCATGGCGCCGCTGATGTTCTTGATGCTGCTCACGGGCATTTATCCCAACTGGATTCTGCCGACCATCAACGCGACCGTCACCACTTTGTTCGCCGGATTAACTGGCTAGGAATGACGTAATGGATGCAACGGGTTTTTCGGTACTCACGGCGATCATCTTCATTCCCATCATCGCCGGCTTTGTCATTCTTTTTCTGGACAGGCAGAACCGCGATCTGGTGCGCGGAGTCGCGATAACCGCCGCCGCGGCCGTGCTCGCCTTGTCGCTGGCGGTCTTCTTCGGTTACGACAATTATGTCAAGGGCGCTGGCGGCTTGATCGACCAGCAAATGAGCCTGCTGGCGGGCGGCGGCGATCTGAGCGGCACGCGCATGTTCGTCGACGCGCTGGCTTTCGAGCAGCGTATCGTCTGGGTGGAATCGCTGGGCATCGCTTATCACGTCGGCGTCGATGGCGTTTCGGCGCCGATGGTCTTGCTCACCGGCATGGTGGCTGTGGCTGGCGTCTTGATCTCCTGGAATATCGAAGACCGTCTGCGCGAATTTATGGCTTTCTTCATGTTCCTGGTGGCCGGCGTTTATGGCGTTTTCATCGCCGTTGATCTCTTCATGCTCTTCTTCTTTTATGAACTGGCGATCTTCCCGATGTACCTGCTGATTGCGGGTTGGGGCTGGGTCAAGCTGCGCGAATACGCCGCGATGAAGCTGACCCTGTATATCCTGGTGGGCTCGGTCTTTGCCTTGGTTGGCGCTGTCGCGATGTATTTCGCGGCTGGCGCTTTTTTCTCCGGCAGCGGCGCGGGGGTCTTCCAAGCGGCGCTGGAAAACGGACTTCTGCCCGCGGACAGCGGTCCCTATAGCTGGAGCATCGTGCAACTGACGCTCGCGGCGGAAAACGGCGCCTTCTCAATTGACATATTAGGCATTGAAGGCTTGAGCTTCGCGCGCTTCTGGTTCCCCTTCATGTTCATCGGCTTCGGCGTCCTGGCGGGTATCTTCCCCTTCCATAATTGGTCGCCCGATGGTCATGTCGCCGCGCCGACCGCCGTCTCGATGATTCACGCCGGCGTCTTGATGAAAGTAGGCGCTTTCGCGGCTTTGCGCGCGGGCGTGCAATTGCTGCCCGATGGCGCGCAGACGCACCTGCCCTGGATCGTTTTCTTGACTTTGATCAACGTCGTTTATGGGGCGCTGATCGCTTTTCGACAGCGCGACTTCAAGTATGTCATTGGCTTTTCATCCGTCAGCCACATGGGTTTGGTGAGCATGGGCTGGACGACGATGAACCTGACCGGCATGACCGGGGCGGGCATTCAAATGTTCAGTCACGGCGCGATGACCGCCCTCTTCTTCGGTGTGGTGGGCATGGTCTACGATCGCGCGCATACCCGCGATATTCCCAGCCTGGGCGGCTTCATGAAAGTGATGCCCTGGGTGGGCGTGGCTTTTGTCATTGGCGGTTTGACCAGTATGGGCATGCCCGGTCTCAGCGGCTTCATCGCCGAATTCCCCATTTTCCAAGGCATGTGGGCAGCCTCCGAGCAGATTACCTTGCAGCTGGGCAGTTTCCAGCTTAGCAATTATTACAGCGTGATTGTCATCCTGTCCGCGCTGGGCATTGTCATCACCGCAGCCTATGTATTGCGCGTGGCGGGGCAGGTTTTCTTCGGCGAGTTTGATGCCGAGCATTTCCATGACGTCGGCGATATCGCGACGACCGACCGCATCATACTCATCATCTTGGGCGCGCCGCTTATCATTTTGGGTTTGTACCCGCCGATCATGGCGCCGATGATCGAATCCGGCATTCGACCGCTAATCGCCCTCTTGGGAGGTGGCTAGATGGAAGCATTTGATCTCTGGGCGCAACTGCCGTCGGTCTTGCCGGAAGTCGGTTTGACGGCGCTCGCGGTGATTGTGCTCTTCGCCGATATCTACGGTTCTGTCGCTACCCGCCGCAACGTGGTTTTTATCTCGGCAGTCGGCATGGCCTTGTTGGCGCTGGTCCCCTTGATCTGGGTTCCCGATCCCGCGCTATTCGAGAACGGTCTTTTGCTCTGGGGCGGCATGGTCAATTACGATCCGCTGTCGCAGATCTTCAAGGTGATGCTGCTCTTGTCGGGCGCGGTGACCTGCTTGATGGCGCTGGGCGACAAGGGCGTTGGCGACAAGGGCGAATTCTATTTGATCGTCATCGTAGCCACCCTCGGCGGCTTGATGATGTCCAGCGCGAGCGACTTGATACTGGTCTTTGTGGCGCTGGAAACATTGTCAATTCCGCTTTATATGCTGGCGAGCTTCCGCCGCGGCGATTTGCGTTCGGCGGAAGGCGGCATGAAATACTTCCTCTATGGCTCCTTTGCCTCGGCCATCATGCTCTTCGGTTTCAGCTTGCTTTATGGCTTCGCCGGCACGACCAATCTGGGCGGCATTGCCACTGCCATGAGCGGCGGATTCGACCAAGGTTTGCTGGCGGTAATGGCGGCTTTGGTCATGGTGGTACTTGGCTTCGGCTTTAAGCTCAGCGCGGTTCCCTTTCATTTTTGGACGCCCGATGTCTATGAAGGCGCGCCGACGCCGGTTACCGCATTTGTCAGCGTCTCGAGCAAGGCTGCCAGCTTCGCTCTGCTGGTCCGTTTTTTGACGGCGGTTTTCCCGCCCGATTTAGCGATTGCCGGCGTCATCATCCAAGATTTCTGGGTCAACCTGCTGGTCGTGATCGCGATTGTGAGCATGACACTTGGCAACGTCGTCGCTTTGCGGCAGAGCAATATCAAGCGCCTGCTGGCTTATTCGTCTATCGCCCAAGCCGGCTATACCCTAATCGGCGTGGCGGCGCTCCAGGGACTGGATGACAGCTTGGCAGTCGCGTCCGTCTCCTTTTACATGTTCATGTATATCTTCACCAACCTACTGGTATTTGGCGGCGTGATTGTCTTCATCGCGGCTACCGGCAAGGAAGACATCAAAGATCTGGCTGGCTTGAACCGACGCAGCCCCTGGCTGGCGCTCTTCATCACAATCGGATTGCTGTCCCTGGGCGGCATCCCGCCTGCGGCCGGTTTCTTTGGTAAATTCTTTTTGTTCCAGGCTGCGGTCAGCGCGAATTTGGTCGGCTTGGCATTGATCGCGGTGGCAAACGCCATCATCGCGCTTTATTATTACCTGGTTGTCATCAAAGTGATGTATGTCGATGTAGGACCGGATGACGAGATCCCGGTGGGCATCCCGCGCTCATACGCTTGGGCATTGGGCATCACCGCGGGCATTGTCATCTTGTTGGGCACAATCGCGGTCACGCCGATTTATAATTGGGCGGCGCTGGGCGCGAGCGGCTTATAATCGTTATAGCAATGGAAAAGCGTTTGTGATAAAATTCTCGAACTAGGCTGGGCATTGATTCCCGCTATTGGTTCGCCTATGACATGTAACATGAACCGTGAAACCAAATAACAATCCGCTGACCACTTATGGCTTGGTGGCGGGGGTGGTGGGGCAGGTAGGATGCCTAATCTTGCTTGTCATTCTGGGAACGATGTTGCTTGGCTGGGGCATGGACGAGTTTTTCGGGACGCGCCCCACAATGATGTTTGTCATGTTGCTGGTGAGCGTTCCCATAAGTATTGCGGCAATATTTTTCTATACACGGTACAAAGCGAAACAGTTACATGGAAGCGCAGTACAGAAGGAGGAAGATATAAGTGAATAGTTTTTGGAACGGCAAACGCCGGTTCGTCGCCTTGTTCATGTTTCTGGCTGGCGTGTTCGTCGCGCTGAGGGTCCCGCCAGTAATCCCCTTCATTCAGCTGCCCGGCGAGAACTTCCCGGAAGGGTACAACGTCCCCTTCACCGACATTCGCATTACCAACACCTTGGTGGCGGGCGTCATTGTTTGGGTCATCTTGTTGCTGCTGATCGCTTACGTCGCGCGGCGCCGGCCCAAAGACGGGAGCACAGTCCCGCCAGGCGGCTTTTACAACATGTTCGAGGCGCTCTTTGAAGGCTTGATGGGTTTCATCGGCGGCATCGCCGGCGGTCCCCACTTCCGGATCATCTTCAACACTTTCATGACGATCTTTCTGGTTGTGCTCATCGCCAATTGGATGGAGCTTGTCCCCGGCATCGACACCGTCGGTTTCATCCATCCGCACGTCAAGGAGAAATATGACGCCGAAACCGATGAGTATAAGGTCGTCACCACCGACGGCTATGAAATCTATCAGGGATTCCTCGGCATTTCCTACGTCAATGGTCAATGCGACTGGATCAGCCCGGCTGACGAAGCGGCTGCCGATGAAGCGGCTCAGGCGCGGGCGGATGCCGCTGCGATAAGCGCCCAGCAGGCTCAGATCGAGGCGGCGGCTTATGACCGCTACCAAGCCGCGCATGCTGAACATGGCGGGGAGGAAGAGGCTGATGACAGCCATGGCGACGAGGCTGGCGATGACCACGGCAGCGACGACCATGCGGACATCGCAGTCGACTCGGACTCTATAGCCGCCGCCAAAAATGAAGTGCTGGACGCCCGCACTGCCGAAAAGCAAGCGCGCCACGACCGCGGCTGCTACACCGGCGTGGCGCCCTCCGCTTGGGAAGATGGCTATGTTGAGCCGGACAAGTCCGAGAAGAAGCTCATCCCGCTGCACCCGGAGCCCGGCAGCGAAGAAGCCAAGCGCGTGCCTTGGGTCGTCCTGCCTTTTGTCCGCGTCGCCTCCACCGACTTGAACATGACGTTGACGCTGGGCATCATCGCATTTGTCATGATCCAGTACGTCGGTTTCAAGGCGCTGGGCATCGGCTACCTAACCAAGTTCTTCAACTTCGGCACGCTCCTCAAATCCCCGCTAGGCGGGATTGACGTAGCGGTCGGCTTGCTGGAGCTAATCGGCGACTTCGCGAAGATCCTCTCGTTCAGCTTCCGTTTGTTGGGCAATATCTTCGCCGGGTCAATCCTGCTCTTCGTCATGAGCTTCCTGGTGCCGATACTGCCTTGGCCCTTCTTCATCTTGGAGTTTTTCGTCGGTGTTATTCAGGCGCTGGTATTCGGCCTGTTGACCGCGATATTCATGCAATTGGCTACCGTCAGCCATCATCACGACGATGATCATGACCACGCCGAAGCACATTAGCAGTCCTAGAACATATCTGGAGGAAACCTAAATGGATCCACAATCAACAATTATCATGGGTAAGGCGATCGGCGCCGGTTTGGCGATGATTGGCGCGGCCGGCGGCGGCATCGGCATCGGTCTGGCGGTTGGTGGCGCGGTACAGGCGATGGGACGCAATCCCGACCACACGGCGACCATTCAGACCAACATGATCTTGGGCGTCGCCTTCGCGGAAGCCGTCGCCATCTACGCGCTTGTCGTTTCGCTGATTATCCTCTTCGTACTCAATTAGTCGGGAGGCGAACGGGAGAAGATTATGGAAGCTCTAGGCATTAACCCAGGTTTGATGCTCATCTGGCTGTTTGCGCTGATCGTGCTCTACGTCTTGTTGACGCGCTTCATCTATGATCCGCTGGTCAATGTGCTCAACGAACGGCGCAATCGCATCGCCAAAGGCTTGGAAGATGCGGCCGCCGCGGCGCGAGCGCGGGAAAACGCCGAAGCCGAAGCCGACCAAATCCTGGCGCAGGCTCGCGCGGAAGCGCAGAAGGTGATTGACGAAGCGCGTGGGCGCGGTGAAGATGTTGCCGCCGCCGTCGAGCAGGAAGCGCGCCAAGCCGCGACCAAGATCCAGTCCGACGCGCAGACCGAAGCGGTGGCAACGCGCAATGCCGAGTTGGGCAACTTGCGCGAGCAGGTGCTGAATATCTCCGTTGCGGTCGCCAGCCGCATATTGGGCGAGAATATCACCAAGTCCAAGCAGAAGGCGCTCGTCAACAGTTTCATCGCCGAGCTGCCGGAGGGCGCGAAAGGCGTCGGCGGCAGCGTGGAAGTCGTCAGCGCCATGCCTTTGACCGCGACCGAGCAGAAGAATATCCAAGGCGAAATCGGCGCGGACGAGGTGCAGTACGCGGTCGATCCAGAGATTCTGGGCGGCTTGGTCGTGCGCTGGGCTGGCGGCATGGTCGATGGCAGCGTGCGCTCGCAACTGAGCGGTCTGTCGCGCAGCTTGAATTGATTTGACCGCAAGCCAAAGCAGTTACAGAATTTCAGACGCGTTGGATGCCCCCAGCGCGTTTGTTTTTTCCATGTGAACAGATTGCGGTGTTTCCGGATAAAATAAGGCAGAAGCGAATGACGCGCGAATAGCCATGTCCAAGACTTTGCGTGAGCTGCTTGAGCCGATTACAGAGCGGCGCTTGATCAGCGCGCAGGGAGACCTGTCCACCGTGATCACCGCCCCGGTCGTCGAATCGAGCCTGGATATCCAGCCCGGCGGCATCTTCGTCGCGCGGGCTGGGCAGTCCGTCGATGGCCACCAATTCATCTCGCAAGCCATCAGGTCCGGCGCGGCCGCGGTCGTCGGCGAAGCCCCGCAGGCGGACTTGCCGGCGCCTTATGTTCTTGTCCGGGATGCGCAGGCTGTTATCGGACCGCTGGCAGCCGCTTATCATGATTTCCCCTCGCGCAAGCTGGTTGTGATCGGCGTCACCGGCACCGACGGCAAGACAACGACATGCCATCTCCTGCATAGCATTTTGAAGCGCGTCAACAAGATCAAAGCCGGTTACATCAGCACCATTTCGGCCGACTTCGGCGACGAGGCGGTCTCGACGGGATTGCACGTGACCACCCCCGGCGCGCCGCAAATCCAAGCCTATCTGGCGCGCATGGTCGCAGCGGGCTTGACCCACTGCGTGCTGGAGATGACCAGCCACGGCTTGGCGCAGGGCCGATTGAATGGAGTTGATATTGATGTGGCGGTCCTGACCAATGTCATGCACGAGCACCTGGACTACCACGGCACTTGGGAAAACTACCGCGCAGCCAAAGCCATCATGTTCAAGATGCTGGGCGAAACGTGGCGCAAGCCCGCTATCCCAAAGCTCGCGGTCATCAACGCCGATGATGAATCGGCAGCCTATTTCGGTTCTTTCGCGGCCGACCGCGCCTGTAGTTACGGGCTCCGCTCTGCGGCTGATTACCGGGCGACTGACCTGAGCTTCCGGCCCGACGCCACCTTTTTCCGCGTCAACGATCAGCCTTTGGAATTGCGCTTGTTGGGCGAGTTCAACGTGTCAAACGCCTTGGCTGCCATTGTTGCCGCGCGGGAACTGGGCATATCCTGGTCGGATATTCGCGCTGGGCTGGCGGCGGTTGACTTGCTTGCGGGGCGCATGGAGCGGATTGACGAGGGGCAGGACTTCATCGCGATGGTCGATTTCGCGCATACGCCTAATGCGCTGCGACGCGCTTTGGCTGCGGGCAGAGCCATGCTGCCCCCGGGCAAACGTTTGATCGCCGTCTTTGGCAGCGCGGGCTTGCGCGATGTGGAAAAACGCCGGCTCATGGCGGCGACATCGGCGCGGTTGGCGGATGTGACAGTCTTAACCGCCGAAGATCCGCGCACGGAAGCGCTCCAAGACATTTTGCAGATGATGGCGGAAGGCTGCCGGGCAAGCGGCGGTATCGAGGGCGAGAGTTTCATCCGCGCGCCCGACCGCGGCGAGGCGATCTTCCGCGCTTGTCAGATGGCGCGGAGCGGCGATCTGGTGCTGGCTTGCGGCAAGGGGCACGAGCAGAGCATGTGCTTTGGCAGCACCGAGCACCCTTGGGATGATCGCGCTGCCATGCGCTCGGCTTTGCGCGGGAAGCCGCTGGCGACCTTGCCAACCGCAAAGTCAGGACCATGACGCTTTTCAGGTTTCGGCGGCCTCCGCCTTCCGCGCCCGGCGTGAGCCTTGCGCATAAGACCGCTCAGCCTATGAGGCGCTGCATGCGGCGAATGGATTGGCTGGCGGTGACAACCCTGCTGCTATTCGCGGCCGGCTTGCGCATCGTCGGCATCGGATACGGCTGGTTGGAACCCGAATATTTTCCATCTTACGCCCCCTATGGCATGGCGCACGAACAACTGCCGGTGAATCCGGATTCCTTCCACATCGTCGGGATTCCGCTGGAAATGTCATTGAAGCGGCGCTTGAATCCCGAGTTTTTCAATTATCCGTCGCTGCTCATCAACAGCAATTACCTGCTCTACCAATTGACCGGCGCGGCGGATGGCCTCTCGCTGGCAGACCGCGACGGGCAAACTCTGCGCAACTACGCCGCTTTCCCGCTTTATGTGTTTTCCAGAATCTATAGCGTCCTGGGCGGCTTGGTGATGGTTGCCTGCGCCTACGCCACCGCTCGCATCATCGCGGGGCCTTACGCGGCGCTTTGCGCCGGGCTCTTGGTCGCCTGCTCGTATACCCTGGTTGTGCATGCGCATTACGTCAAGCCGAGCACAGCCGCGACGGCCTTGATGATGCTTGCAATGTGGGCTTGTACGGCAGCTCTTTACAGCCGCGGCAGCCCTTGGCGCGAGCGAATGACCATTCTAGCCGGCATGGCCACGGGCTTGGCCGCATCGACCTTTTACAATGGCGCGGCCGTCGCCTTGATTGTCGTTCCGGCTGGCTTGGTTCTGCTGTATCGACACCGGACGCGGCGCATGCTGGCGGTTGCGCTGGCTTGCTGGCTGGCCATGCCCTTGTTTTTCGTGCTGGCATCGCCCTATATCCTGCGCGACTTTGGTCATTTTTGGCATGATGTCTCGCGGATCGTCGAGCAGTACAAGACGCCGGGACAAGTTCACGATTTCTTTCTCGTTGACCAATGGACCGGGCTGCGCTACTTGTGGACCTATACCGCGCTTTACGCCTTGGGTATCCCTGCCATCGCGCTGATGGCGCTTTCAGTTTACGCCGCCTGGAATCAGAGACCGCCGCCGCGCCATTTGCAGCGGAACTCAGCCTTGCTGTTCGTCGCGCTCATTGTCCTCATGTTGCTGGCATACTCGCTAGTTGTACTGCGCACGGTGCGGCCCGGGCACAGCGAACATCAGTTGATTCAGATCTTGCCCTTCGCGGCGCTGCTGGCGGCCATCGGCGCTGCCTGGCTGGTTGAGCGGATCCCGCTGTCGCCGCGCCTGCTGATGCCGGGCTTGCTCCTGCTCTTGATCTTGCAGCCGCTGATGCTGTCGCTGCAAGCGGCAAAGATCTTCTCCCAGCCCGATACCCGACAGATCATGCTGCGTTGGATCCATAACAACATCCCGCCGGGGTCCCGTTTTTTCGTCAACGGTTCTTATAATACGCCCTTGGATCCCGCCATATACCCCAACGTTCAGCATTTTGTCGGCTACGCCGAAGACCTGCCGTCGGGCGACGACTTTGATTATTTGATCATTTCCGATGCCCGCGCTTTTGATATCTTTCGCTCGGAATGGATCGTCCCGCCCGCCGTCATCGCAGCGCAGCGCGCCTACTTGGCAGCGCTCGACGCTCGCTACCCGCGCTTGGCGCAGATCAAGCGCCCGACCTGGACCGGCTCCGCAGCGATGATGAATATGGCAGCCTATTACCACAACCCGGGGCTGATACTGTACTGCCTCAATCCACGCAGTTGTGAGGCAGGACGATAGACAGGGCAATCGCTTCAAAATGATGGCGGACGAAATGACGGGAATCTAAACTGAAAATTAACTACAGAGAGCGCAGAGAAAAGCATAAGATGTCATATTTCAGCGGTGTATTTTGGTGAAAAAACGTCTCTCTAGTGCCCCTTGCCCATTCCTTGCCGCGAATTTAGTTGAATAGTCGTCTAAACTACTAAAACTCTGCGTCCTCTATGTTGAAGCGATTGCTCTGGGGCAATAGATTGCCTGTAGCGACGCTTAAGCCGTGATAGACTTTCCTTGTGTATAATTGAAAACTGTCGCTACAGAGGTCCCTGTGCAGGACATCGGCATCGTTATCGTCAATTGGAATACCCGCGAGCATTTGCGGCGCTGCCTCGAGACCGTTTTTGCCAGCGAAGGCGATTTCAGTTTCAAGGCGCTCGTCGTCGACAACGCGTCATCTGATGACAGCGCGGCTATGGTCAAGCGCGAATTCCCGGCCGCGCAAGTTATCGCCAATGCCGAGAATATCGGCTATCCCCGCGCCAACAACGTCGGCTTGCGACATCTCGGTTTCAAGGATCAGGGCGACGCGGAGCCGAGCGCGCCGCGTTATGCCTTGTTGTTGAACCCGGATACGGAATTGCCCGCCGACGCCCTTTACCGCATGATCCAGTTCATGGATTCGCGGCCCGATGTTGGCGCGGCGGGACCAAAGCTGACCCTGCTTGACGGCAGCCTGGATAAAGCCTGTCGCCGCGGCTTCCCGACGCCGATGGTGAGCTTTTATCATTATTCCGGCTTGGCGAAACTCTTCCCGCGCAACCGTCGTTTTGGCCGCTATAACATGACCTTCGCCGATGAAGACCAGGAGTTGGAAGTCGATTCCGTCGTTGGCGCCTATATGCAGGTTCGCAAAGAAGCCATAGCCAAAGCGGGTCTGCTGGATGAGAGTTTCTTCATGTATGGCGAAGACTTGGATTGGGCGTATCGCATGAAGCGGACGGGCTACAAAATCTGGTATTATCCTACTGTGACGGTGCGGCACGTCAAACGGGCGGCCAGCAGCCGATCAAAAAAAGCGCAGTTCGAGTTTTGGCGCGCCATGTTGATCTTCTATCGCAAACATTATCGACAGAGCACGATTTTGCCTTTGCACCTGATGATTCTGGCGGCTCTGTTGCTGAAAGGAGGTCACGGCCTATGGAACGAGATCCGCAATCCGACTCGGTCCGGCTAGCGCCTAGATCCTATCGCTGGAACAACGAACATCTGAAAGCGCTTTCCACCATCACGCTGGTTATTGCCGATGTCGCCATGCTTGTAACTGCATTCATACTGGGTTACGAAGCCCGCGAGACGCTGCCGTTTTTCGCGCGGCCACTGGACCAACCCCCCATAGCCAACTTTGTCCCAACGATCGTCTTGCAGGTGCTGACAATCATTCTGATGTTCTATTTTTCGCAGTTGTACCATCTCAAGCGCGCCTCCAGCCGGATTGATCAATTTCGCAATGTCCTTGGCGTCGTGACCCTGGGGGCTTTGCTCGCGAGCGGCATTCAGGAATTTGTGCTGCAAAACACGTCGTTCGAAGCGATCTACCCGCGCAGTCTCTTGTTCTATGTATGGTTTTTCAGCATGTTGCTCACTGGCTTGGGGCGCGAGGTTCACAGACGTGTCTGGGCTTTCCTGCGGCGGCAGGGTGTCCTGCGCGACAAGTTGCTGATTGTCGGCGAGGGGCGCATCGCCCGCGAAATCACTGAAAAAATACGCAATAGCCCTTCGCTTGGCTATGACATTGTGGGCATGGCGAGCGAGAATGAAAGCCAGGACGAAATCCCGGGCATCGCCATTATCGGAAAATATGCGGATATCCCGCGCTTGATTGACGAGCACATGGTGGAGCAGGTGATTGTCGCCTTGTCCGATCCGCGCAGAGGCGAATTGGTCGAGCTAATCAATCTCTGTCAGCGCGGACGCGTCGACATAAAAGTGTATCCCGATCTCTTCTCCTATATGGCTGGCGACCTAAATGTCGACGATCTGGGCGGAACGCCGCTGCTGACTGTGCGCGACATCGCCCTGCGCGGTTGGAAGCTGAGCTTGAAACGCGCGCTGGATCTCTTCGGCGCGACGCTCGGTCTCATCTTGCTTTCGCCGCTCATGTTATTGACCGCGCTCTTGATCCGCCTGGAATCTCGCGGGTCGATCTTCTACTGGCAATGGCGCATGGGGCAAGACGAACGCCCCTTTCCCATGATCAAATTTCGCTCAATGCGCTCCGATGCGGAATCGCAGGGGCAAACTTGGACGGTCGAGAACGACCCGCGCGTCACCCGTATCGGCCGCTTTATGCGCCGCAGCAACTGGGACGAGATCCCGCAGTTGATCAACGTGATTGTGGGTCACATGAGCCTGGTAGGTCCGCGGCCGGAGCGACCGATGTACGTACAGCGCTTCCGCAGTCAGATCCCGAATTATATGACCCGCCTGCGCGAGAAATCTGGCATGACCGGGCTGGCGCAGGTCGAAGGCTTGCGTGGCGATACGTCAATCGCCGACCGCACGAGCTATGACCTGCTATATGTGGAAAACTGGTCTCTCTGGCTGGATATCAAGATCATCATTCGCACTATCTGGCAGTCCTTCACCCGTTCGAACCCAAACGCATATTGAGCCGCGGAGCCAAGAACTCGACATGGACCTGGCAATCCTGACGGAGGCAATGCGCGACTTTGTCCAGAGCAAGGGCTGGCTGGACGGCAGCTCCGCCAAACCGCAGAGCCAGCGCAACCTGGCTATCTCGCTGGTCTTGGAAGCGAGCGAGGTTCTGGAACACTTCCAATGGGGCGATGACTGCGCCGACCCGGCGGCTCTGGCGGAAGAATTGGCGGATGTGCTGCTGTATCTGCTGCAATTGGCGGATATCAACGGGCTTGATCTGGGCGCGGAAGTGATGAAAAAGCTGGCAAAAAACCACCGGCGAGATTGGCATGGTCCCGCTGCGACTGAGGCCGCCCGTAAGACCAAGCCCGATTAACCCCTGGTTCTTCCTCGGCGGCGTATCCGCGTCCATCTCGTTATAGGCTATCATTCTTGACGCGGCGCATTATAATATCTGGCACTGCGCAGGCAGCGTAGGGACTTGACCACGCGGCATTGCCGTGGTCTTGCGAACTCTAGGTCGCGTATTCATTTAAGAGGATCGTGCTCACATGTCGGAACAGGCTGTTACAGCCCAAAGCGAAGATTTTTCGCGTTGGTATAACGAAATCGTATATCGCGCCGACCTGGCGGCGCCGTCGCCGGTCCGCGGTTGTGTCATTATCAAACCCTATGGCTATGAAATCTGGGAAGGCATCAAAGCCGGATTGGACAGACGCTTCAAAGCGACGGGCCATCAGAACGCCTATTTCCCGCTCTTTATCCCGGAAAGTTATATCAAGCGCGAGGCGCAGCATGTCGAGGGTTTCAGCCCCGAGTTAGCGGTGGTCACGCACGCGGGCGGTAAGGAACTTGAAGAACCCTTGGTGGTGCGGCCCACTTCCGAAACGGTGATCGGCGAAGCCTTTAGCGACTGGATACAGTCCTACCGCGATTTGCCGCTGCTGATCAACCAGTGGTCCAATGTCGTCCGCTGGGAGTTGCGCACGCGGCCCTTCCTGCGCACAGCCGAGTTTCTGTGGCAAGAGGGGCATACCGCGCACGCGACTTATGACGAAGCCGAAGAAGAGACCTTGCGCATGTTGGATATCTACGCCGATTTCGCGGCGAATGACGCCGCCATCCCGGTTGTCCAGGGCGAAAAAAGCAGCCTGGAACGCTTCGCGGGCGCCCTGCGCACCTATACCATCGAGGCGATGATGCGCGACCGCAGAGCTTTGCAGTCGGGCACCAGCCACAATCTGGGCCAGAACTTCGCCAAAGCTTTTGACATCCGCTATCTGGCGGAGAATAACGAGCAAGCCTATTGCTGGACAACGTCCTGGGGCTTGAGCACGCGCATGGTCGGCGCGGTGGTCATGGCGCATGGCGACGACAAAGGGCTGCGTCTGCCGCCGAAGCTGGCGCCGTATCAGGTCGTGATCGTTCCCATCTATCGCAAGGACGATCAAAAGCCGCTTGTGATGGAGACGGTCAACAGCTTGGAAAGCGAAATCAGCGCGGCGGGCATCCGCGTGCATGTCGATCGGCGCGAGGGGCAATCGCCCGGCTTCAAGTTCAACGACTGGGAGATGCGCGGCGTCCCCGTTCGCCTCGAAATCGGTCCCAAAGACGTGGAGAAGGACAGTGCGGTGCTAGCGCGTCGGGATATCCCCGGGCGCGCGGGCAAGCAGTTTGTGCCCCAGGCTGGCATCGTGGCGGCGCTGGAATCCCTGCTGGCGGCGATACAAGCCAATCTCTTGGCGGACGCGCGCGCCTTCCGCGACCAGCATATCAGCGATGTTGGCGACTATGATGAAATGAGGCAGGTTGTTGCTAACGGGAACTGGGCCCGCGCTTGGTGGAAGGGCTCGGACGAAGACGAATTGGCTGTCAAGGACGAAACGGGCGCCACAATCCGCTGCTTCCCATTTGATCAACCGGGGGGAACGGGCATTTGCGTCAAGACTGGGCAAATTGCCCAAAAAGTCGCCCTCTTCGCCAAAGCCTATTAGGCGATACCCGCGTATATAAAGTAGCTAGATAGCGCGTCTATCGCCCATTGGGCGCGCCGTGTCTGTTCCTTGTTCGCCTTGGCGCCAAGGCATGATGTTTCTAATGCAACTCTGGCATTGTGAAAATAGACACAATTGGAAAACTCCTGTACAATGGCTTTCTTTGCGTCTTAGGCGGGAAGGTAAACTGGAAAAAAGTACATTTGCGGATCGGATAGTTTACTGTTGCGAGCATTTGTAGAGTTTAGCTTACAGTGCTAGACTGAAACGTATCTGTACTTATTTTTCTTGGAATGATGCGATGATTGTTGCAGCCAGATCAAAGGAAAATTCGCTTGTCTGCGCCTCGGCGCGGCAGCAATATGCATGCCACCTGCCTGCGTCATGTCGGGTTGGTGGCTTGATTTATTAGGACAGAATAATGGCAGCTTACTTGATTGTTGACGCCGATGACATCCTGCAATTCGCTTCGCAAGAGGGAATAGACCTTCAGGAGCTGGCGGTAGCTTTGCGCGGCAACGCCGCTCTGGTAGCGGGTCTGTACGACTCGTCCATGTTAACGGCGATAGCCGTCGCAAATTGGGATTCCCAACAAGGTGATTGGTCCCTCGATCCGCAGACGATCTTCCGCAGCGCCGGTTACGAGATTCTTGCCGTGTCGGAACGTGAAGATCTGGTCAACAGTCTGTTAGAGCGTTATTTCTCGGCAGAGCCCAAAAAGATCGATGAGTTGATCGTGGCGAGCAGGTCGGGAGATTTGCTGCCGCTTATTGACAAGGTAGAGACGCCGGCTAACGCGCGCATCCGCCTGTGGAATGAAAAGGATTCTGTTCCGGGCATCGAATTCCGCAAGAACGTCTTGATCCAGCCGCTGGAAAATCTCTACGGTTTGCGGCCCAAGAATGTCTGGATTTACATCGACTTCGAGAATATCTCAATTAGCTTGAACGAGCAGGGATTCGTCGTCAATCTCGATCACCTGATCGAACGCTTCGTTTCCCAGGCGCAGGCGCATGGCCGCTTGGTGAAAATGTCCGCATACGCCCCTTGGGGCCAGCGCGGCGCATTGCCGCCACTGGTCGATTCCTCGGGCAGAGAGGTGGCGGACGACGCGCCGTCTCGCCTGATGATGGCCAATATCGATCCTGTCTTCAACCTGCCGGGCAAGAACAGCGCGGATATGCGCATGGCGCGTGATGTCCTGACCGACGCGGGCCACCCGGAAGCGGGCGATGTCATCATCCTGGCCAGCAGCGACCGCGACTTCAATGACGTAATTAATCCGATGCTGCAGCGGAACAAGACCGTCGTTTTGTGGGGTGTGCGCGGCAGCACCGGGCGCCTCTTGCAGAGCCACCCATCCTTGCATCTGGAATTCATCGACGATTTCACCGATCTGCAAACACATGAATCACTTAGTCAGGTGGAGGCCGCCGACGACGCCGAGAGCTTCATCCCCTCTCAGTGGTCGAGTGTCATCATCCAGTTCTACCGGCTGCAGAGCGCGAATCCCGCCAGCGAGATCACCTTGCATACCTTGATCGCGCAATTGATAGATGTCGGCGATGTGATTTCTGTCGAGCGGGGTCAAGACTTGGTGTCGCAGGCGATTTCATTAGGCATCTTGAAGCAGCTTTCAGCCTCTGGCGCAATTGAGCTGAGTTATCAAAACCCGGTGGTAGACAAGACCTTGTTGATTGTCGAGCGCATGGTACGTCGGGTGCTCAATACTTTGAACGCCCGCAATTGGGAATACGTCAATTATGGTTTCTTGCTAAAGGGATTGGCAATGGAGCGCGATCTCGACCGTCCCGGCATGAATGAAAGCGACCAATGGCGCTCGCATTGGATCGATTGCCTGGTGCGCGAGCGTGTCTTGCAGCGGGAATTGGTGCCGCATCGCCACAATCCAGATGATCTGGTACCGGTGATTAGGATTCCTGTCGAAGCGCCGCGCCCTGTGCCCAGCAAAGTAACAGAAGATGTCGACGACGAGGAGCTGACAAGCCGCAAGTGGCTCGGCATCCCACCGCATAAACTCTATGAGACGGACCCTGAAGTGGCGCGCATGGTCACCCGCGTCGTCGTGAGCGTGCAGCAATTCACCAGTTTCCGGAATTTCGCCTGGTGTCCGCTGGGCAGCTTGCACCGGCGGCTGCGAGAATTCGACAGCGGCGTGACTTTTCAATACGCTGTCGAGTACCTGCTCGTCAACGAGATGGTTACCGTGCAAGAATACCCAAACCCGCGCAGCGACTACAACACCAAGGGCATTGAACTCAATCCGAAATGCGCCTTTGCCGCGGCTTTGCTGGCCGAGCGCGATGAGTTCGTTCGCGTCTTGCTGGAAATGTACAACGAGAATCAAACGATCAGCGTGGCCAGCGTCAGTTCTCGGCTAGAGGACTCCTGGGACGTGGATCTGTGGATCTCGATCATGAGAATCGAAAACGTGCTGAACGCGCTGCCTGGTCGTACAGACCAGTATAGCTTGTTCCGCACCCATCACACAGTGAAATTGGTCGCGAATGACGATGTGAACGAGCTGCAAAAAGCGGATAAATAGCTCGGCATTGTTGCGGCTTCCTTCAACTGATATAATCGGCGAGATTTTATGATCAAGACCGACAGGCGAACTGTCCTGCCTGTACGGTGACGATAGAAGGGACGGAAAGCATGCCTTTGGACAAAGCGACCAAGACACAGATTATCAGCGATTTCGCCCGCGAAGCAGGGGACACCGGCTCCCCGGAGGTGCAGATAGCATTGCTCACGGCGCGGATTCAACAATTGACCGAGCACCTCAAAGCGCACAACCACGACGAGCACTCCCGGCGGGGATTGCTGAAATTAGTCGGGCAGCGCCGCCGCCATTTGAAGTACATCGCCCGGAAGAAACCAGATGTCTACCGTGAATTGTTGCAACGCCTCGGGTTGCGGCGCTAAATGCTGCTTGCGGGAAACAAGCGGCATTGTCGGCGGAGACCCCGCCGCGCCCGATGAAGCCTCTTTGGCTGAACAGCACAGATTTGATGATTCTTGATGCGACAAAATGATGCGCGGCGCCAAAGCTTCCAGCTGTTGCTTCGCTGGTAGCCGCTTAGGCTGCGCGTCGGCTTGGCGCATTTTAACTGTATGGAGAACTCTATGAGCTTAGAGATACGCGAATATCGAAGCAAGGTGGCGGACAAGGAAATCATCATCGAGACGGGCCGCTTCGCTCAGCAAGCAGGTGGTTCGGTGACGGTGCGCATGGGCGATACCATGTTGTTCTGCTCCGTCACCATGGGTTCGCCGCGCCCGGGACTGGATTTCTTTCCCTTGAGCGTCGACTACGAAGAAAAGATGTATGCCGCCGGGCGCGTGCCGGGCGGGTTTTTCAGGCGAGAGGGCCGCCCCTCGGAAGGCGCCATTCTCACCTCCCGCGTTATTGATCGCACCCTGCGTCCGCTTTTCCCCAAGAACATGCGCAACGAAGTGCAAGTGATTTTGATATCTCTTGCGCATGATAAGGAACATCATGTCGATATGCTGGGCGTCATCGCCGCCAGCACCGCGCTGGTGATTTCCGACATTCCTTGGAATGGTCCGGTGGCTGGCGCGCGCGTGGGCTTGGTCGATGGCGAGTTGGCTGTCAACCCCACTTATACCGAGATGCAAGCCAGCCCATTGGACCTGCGTGTTTCCGGCACGGGCGAAGCCATCAACATGGTCGAATGCAATGCCGACCAGGTGGATGAAGATACGATGCTGGAGGCGCTCTTCCTGGCGCATGATTCCATACAAGACATCATCGCGCTGCAGAACAAAATCCGGGCGGACATCGGCAAGGAGAAAAACGAGCCGTCGGTCGACGACATCGACAAAGACTTGCAGGCCGAGGTCGAGGCGAAAGTGGCGGAGTCGATCCACGAGATTATGGTGGCGCATAGTGATCGCAACGAGCGCCGCGAACCGCTGCGCGCGATTCAAGCTGAATTGCTCGAGGAATACACCCGCAAGAATGAAACGATCGCCGACGAAGGCGAGCGCTACAACCTGAAACACGTGGAACGAGCCTACGATCAAACGATGAAAAACGTCATTCGCGCTCGCATCGTCAACGAAGGCCTGCGCCCCGACGGACGCGATTATGCGACGATGCGAGCGCTTTCCGCGGATGTGCAGTTGGTGCCGCGGGTGCATGGTTCTGGCATGTTCATGCGCGGCGAAACGCAAGTGCTCACCATTGCCACGCTGGGCACGCCGCGCGATTCGCAATTCATGGACAGCATCAGCCCGGAAGACGACAAGCGCTACATCCACCACTATAACTTCCCGCCCTACAGCACGGGCGAGACTTATCCCATGCGCGGTCCGCGCCGGCGCGAGATCGGGCACGGCGCATTGGCGGAAAAAGCGCTGCTTCCGATGATCCCGTCCGAAGAGGAATTTCCCTATGTCTTGCGCGTGGTGAGCGAAGTCATGAGTTCTAATGGCAGCACATCCATGGCCAGCGTCTGCGCCAGCACATTGGCTCTGATGGACGCCGGCGTTCCGATCCGGAACCCCGTCGGCGGCATCGCCATGGGCCTCATCAAAGAAGGCGACAAAGTCGCTGTGCTGACCGACATCCAGGGCATGGAAGATCACTTGGGCGACATGGACTTCAAAGTAGCCGGGACTGCCGACGGCATCAATGCCTTGCAGATGGATATCAAGATCGCGGGCGTAACCCGCGATATCATGCGGCAGGCGCTGGCGCAAGCCCGGGACGCGCGCCTGCAAATCCTGGAAGCCATGCAAAAAGCCATCGATTCCCCGCGCGACACCTTGAGCGAGCACGCCCCACGCATGGAATCCTTCAAGATTTCCGTGGACAAGATCGGCGCGGTCATCGGACCAGGCGGCAAGAACGTGCGCGCGCTGCAAGAAGGGCACAATGTCAAGATCGATATCCAAGAAGACGGGCTGGTTTATGTCTCTGGCGAAACCGGCGCGGAGGTCCTGGAGACGATCGAGAAGATCCGCGCCATGATTGAAGACCCGGAGGTCGGCCAGATCTACACAGGTCGGGTAACCCGCGTGGAAAACTACGGCGCTTTTGTGGAATTCTTGCCGGGTACCGATGGTATGGTGCATATCTCGCAATTGGCGGATTACCGCGTCAAAAGCGTGGAAGAAGAAGTCAGCATCGGCGACGAGATCATGGTCATGGTTATCAGCGTCGACCCCACAGGACGAGTGCGCCTCAGCAGGCAAGCCGTGCTGGAGGGCTGGGATGTAGAAGAAGCGATCCGGCGCGATGCCGCCAACAGCCGCGGCAATCGTCGTGGCGGCGGCGACCGGCGTGGTGGCGACCGTCGCGGCAGTGGCGACCGTCGAGGGAATGATCGCAGCCGCCGCAGCTGAAGGGCTGGGGCAAAATGACTGCCGACGCGCTACCGCGCCCTCAGCGGGCCAGTAGCGCGTTTTTTGTTTACTTTGCTTATTTGGCGCGGGGAGTGAAATCGTGACAGACCAGAGCGACGGTCCCGGCCGCGGGATTGCCGAGACCGAGAATTACATGATTTGGGAAGTGCAAGCGCCGGACGGGGAAACGACCTATCATCTGGAATTGGGCGTCGCCACCCTGCATTTCTATCACGAAGAATGGGCGGAATTTCTGCAGCTGATGAAAGACGCGGCTAGCAACAGCGGATGACCCCGGCGCCAATGCGTCAGCGCTTTGTTGAAGCGCTGGCAAAACATCTGCCGCCCAGCGCCTCTCGGCCGCGTCTCATGGACATTGACGGGCATTGCGGCGCTATTTTGACGAGTCTGCGCGCGGACCTGGACATCCACTGCTTGGCGGCGACTGACCTGCATCGCTCGGGCATTGTCCCGCCAGCGGATGCTATCGTTGCTTATGACTGCGACCTCGACAGCCAGATGCTGACTGCGGTCGCCGCCAGCATGAGACCAGGCGGGCGTTTTATCGCGGTCTTCCCGCAGGGCGAAGTCAGCGAGCGCTGGGTGCGGCTGTTGGAAGCGGGGGGACTTGTGCGGATCCTGGTCGAGCCGGCCGTTGCTGGCGCCGGCGTCCTGATACGCGGCGAAAAACCTCATCGCACTGCCAATACAATGCAGCGTATTCAAAGCGTCGCGCGCGCCGATGCCGATCATACGGACTTGGCAGACTACCGAGGGCGCTACCTGCATCTGCTGATTCGCCAGTCGCCCAACAAGCCGGCCTGGAAACGCGAGCCCGGGGAAGCCGTCCTCTGGCGCGCCCTTGCCTTGGGGGATGATGCGCAACCTGTTTTGCTCGCCTTCAGCAGTTTGCCCAAGGCAGTCGGGTTCTTGCAGCCCGCCGTCTTGATCGACAGGGTGAGAGACGTCAACAAGGTGGGCAAATTCGCTAGAGAAGTCGCTGCGGGTTGGGGGGGCGCCGGTCATGCTCAACCCGACCTTGGATTCTATCAAAGATCGGCAAATGATCTGGCTGGAGATTGATGCCGAAACCGCTGCCGCGCCCGATGAATGAGCGCTAAAGTCATTTGATTTCGCAGGACCGCCAGAGCTTCTAAAAGTGATAGACTTGGGTCCCACAGTTGCGACAGTTGCATGAAGCCAAGCACGCGGGAAGTCATGACGCTTTCGCTGGATGACATTGAATACTTGAGCAGCGACCCCGGTCGACGTGTCCTGGAGGAACATGCGCATTGCGATGTCTCCGATGCAAAGACCCTGGCTCTGCTGACCCAGCTGAGAAAAGCGCTTTCCCCGCAGCAAGCGGCCGCAGTGCTGACTACGCTGCGGTTGAGAAAGAAGGCGAGGCGGAAATTCCCACAACACGCCCAGCAGCTGCTTTTCACCGAAGCGGGCTTGCAACAGGCGAGTCACCCGCGAATCAGGCGCTATCGGGCTGGTCTGCTGGGGGCTGACAAGCTGGTCGACCTCTGTTGCGGCATCGGCAGCGACTCGCTTGCCTTTGCCGAAGCCGGAGGCCAAGTCCTTGGCTTGGATATCGACCCCGCGCGCATCGCCATTGCCCGGCACAACGCCGCCGCGCTGGGCTTTAACGCGGAATTCACGACGGCGGATGTTCGCGCGGGCATGCCATCCGGTTATGCCGCCGCTTTCTACGATCCGTCGCGGCGCGATGCCCGGGGCAGGCGCATCCGCGACGTCGAGCGTTATATGCCGCCGCTGTCTTTGATTCGGCGCTGGCAGGCGCAAGAGCTGATAGTCAAACTGTCGCCCGCGGTCGCCTTGGCGCAAGTCCAGCCTTATGGCGGCCAGGTGGAATTCATCTCGGTCGACGGCGCCCTCTGCGAGGCGGTGCTGTGGCGGAGCCGGTCGACCGCGCCGCCGCTGGCGACGCGCATAGACGCTTCCGGAATTCATCACTTGTCGGCGGATCTGGCTGACAATGTTGCCGTCTCGGAACCGCGAGGCTGGCTATTCGAGCCGGATCCGGCGATCCTGCGCGCCCAGTTGGTGCGACAACTGGCGACCCGGCTCGCTGCAAATATGCTTGACGGCGCGATCGCCTATTTGACCATGGATGAAATCGTTGACAGCCCCTGGGGAAGGTACTGGCAAATCCTGGATTGGATGCCCTTCAACCTCAAGAAACTGCGCCGTTATTTGCTGGAAAGGGGCGTCAGCCAGGTGACGGTGAAGAAGCGCGGCTTTCCCATGAGTCCCGAGGAGCTGATCGCAAAACTGCGTCTGAAGAAGCAGGGGGGAGAATCGCGTGTGCTAGTCTTGACGCGCTGCCGCGCCAAACCGGTCGTCATTGTCTGCGCTGCCCCAGTGACGGAGCTTGGCGCGAAAGCGTGATTTTCAAAGAGTCGGACCAGCCGTCCGTTTTCATCGACCCTCGGCGCTTAATTGCCAACAATCTGAAATGCGCCCGCCGATAGCCGAAATTTGGGCAATTTGAACGAATCCATTATAATTGTCTTTGCTTATGTGATTGGCGAAGTTGGATGATGCAGCCACAAGAACCGCGCAGAAATCGTTTGGTCAGCTGGGAGGAGGTCGACCAGCTTATCGACGGCTTGGTTCCGCGCATACAAGATCGGGGACCCTTCGGCGCGATGGTCATGATCACGCGTGGCGGCGTGATACCGGGCGGTTTGCTGGCGGAAGCATTGGGCATGCGGCGCTTGCTGACAGCTTCGGTAGATTTTCTCTCGACAGAGCAATCCGGCATCATGGCTTGGCCCACGTTCTTGCAGTTCCCCGATTCGGATCTGCTGCGCGGCAGGCGAACCTTGATTGTCGACGATGTTTGGGGCAGCGGGCGCACCAGCATCGCCGTGCGGGAACGCGTGAATGCGACGGGGGCGCGGGCGATCAATTGCGTATTGCATTACAATCCCTATCGCTCGCTGTTTTCCAACATCATGCCAGAACTGTATGGCGATGTTGCAGACGCTTATGTGGTGTATCCATGGGAGATTGATCGCGGTCTGTTGGGGCGCGGCTTTGGCGAAGCGCAGCCGGAAATCTGAATTGAATTGATTCGCCGCGCGCGTAACTTTGTGCGTTTCGGGGAAGTTTGCGATATAATACAGCTATGTTTGATGCAGCCATTCATTCGAGCAGGCTAAGGGCAGGGAAAGCAGCGGCGTTTAGCCGCGCATGCGCCTGTGAATACTGACTGTAGCGAAATAATGTATACTACGATTAGGTCTAGTAATTGTGTTTATGGACACCTGACCTCATTGTTGACCCAAGTGCGCGGTTCCCCCGCGGGATCCGGCACGATTATGACCTGCTGATGCAGGAGGCAAATTAACCGCATGAGTGAACAGTATGACAGCAACATCGCGCCAGATGAGAATTTCGCAGAGATGCTCGCCTCATCATTCGATTTTTCGTATTCTCCGCCCCGCCGCGGCGAAATACGCGAAGCCACCATTCTTCAGATAGATGAACGCGAGATAATCGTCGATCTCGGCGCGAAACAAGACGGCATCGTGCCGTCGCAGGACCTTGATCGGATGGAAGACAGCTTCCGCGAAAGCTTGGAAGCGGGCGCCAGCATTCCGGTTTACGTGGTCAACCCGCGCGACCAAAATGATAACTTGATCGTATCCATCAACATGGGTTTGCAGCGTTACGATTGGGAAAAAGCGCGCGAGCTTTTGAGCTCGCAAGACGCGGTTGATGTCAAAGTGAGCGGCTATAACAAAGGCGGGGCGCTGGTGCGCTGGAACCGGCTGGAAGGTTTTATCCCGAGTTCTCATTTGGTTTCCGCGAAAATGGCGGCTGACCGCCGCGAGGCTATGAGCGAGTTGATCGGCTCTACGCTTGGCGTCAAGGTCATTGAGGTCGATCAAGACCGTCGCAGGCTCATCTTCAGCGAGCGGGAAGCCCAAAAAGAGTGGCGCGCCAAGCGCAAGCAGAAACTGCTTGCCGAACTGAATGTCGGCGATGTTGTTAATGGCGTCGTCACCGGATTGCGGGATTTCGGCGCATTTGTCAATATCGGCGGCGCTGACGGCTTGATACATGTCAGCGAGCTGGCGTGGCATCGGGTCGATCACCCGCGTGACATCTTGAGCATCGGCGAAGCGATTGAAGTTTATGTCCTAAACCTCGATCGCGAAACCAACCGCATCGCGCTCAGCAGAAAACGTCTCTTGCAAGATCCCTGGGACGAGGCGCAATACCGCTATCACGAAGGCCAATTGGTGGCGGGTCAAGTAACCAACGTGGTTGACTTTGGGGCTTTTGTCGCGCTGGAAGATGGCTTGGAGGGTTTGCTGCACCTCAGCGAAATGGGCGACGGCGCCCTCAAAGAACCCTATTCCTACGTGCAAAAGGGCGATCAGCTTTCGCTGCGCATCAGCCACCTCGAACCGGAAAAGCGCCGCGTCGGCTTCACCCAGCGTTGGGGCACCGAAGTTGGGGAAGAGGACGAGCAAGACGGAATCGACGAAGAAGCGGTCCCAGCCGCAGAAGACGACAACGCAGATGCCGCGGCCGCGGAATCGCCAGAGAACCCTGGAGATTCCTCAGCTGGCGAAGATGACTAAGACGGCACTAGCAGGCGTCTAGAGGCTGAGATCCGGCCGCCGCGCGCCTGCTTGCCAAGCCCCATAAACTCGCCGATCACTTTGCCTCGCACTGTTGACAGGGCGGTCCCCGCTCTGTATAATGCGCGGCGGTTCTTGGTGAGGGCAGGTCCGTTCGTGTAATCCCGCAATCGCAGACGCGCAAGCACATTCCGAGCCTGGTTTTTCGGCAATCGCCGAAGCTTACCGGGTTTTATTTTTGCCTCCAATCAAGCATCATTTTCGTATTGATTTAGGAGAGTCTTAAGTTATGCAAACAGAAGCTGTGCTGGATCAAAATGTCGACGAGCTGGACTTTGCGGCGCTTTTGGAAGAATCCCTTGCCGGCAGCCAGATCGAGCGGGGAGATATCGTCAGCGGGACCGTTTTGTCCATCGACAACCAGGGATTGATAGTCGATATCGGCTGGAAACAAGATGGCATAGTCACGCGCAACGATATCGAACGCATGGGTATGAGCACCAAGGATTTCCAGGTGGATGCGGAGATCGACGTGGCCGTCGTGCGCTTGAACGACGGCGATGGCAATTTGCTCCTGTCCGCCTCGCAAGCGCGCCAGAACGAAGACTGGAAACGCGCCGAAGCGATGATGAATAGCAAGGAACTCTATTCCGCCGCGCTCGTCGACGCCAACCGCGGTGGGGTGATCATGTCCTTTGGCCACTTGCGCGGCTTCATTCCAGCCAGCCATGTGCTCGATCTGCCCCGCGGATTGAAAGAGGACGAGCGTCTGATCCAACTTCAAGAATTGATCGGCAAAGAAATCACCGTGCGCGTGATTGAAGTGAATCGCAAAAGGCGGCGCTTGGTCTTCAGCCAGTTGGAAGCGGAACAAGAAAACCGCGCGGCGCGTAAACTGGCTTTGTTGCAAGAACTCGAAGAGGGCGGGACGCGCGAGGGTGTTGTCAGCGGCTTGTGCGATTTTGGCGCCTTTGTCGATCTGGGCGGCGCGGACGGCCTCATTCATATTTCGGAGTTGGCATGGTTCCGCGTGCGTCATCCCAGCCAAGTTGTGGCAGTCGGCGATAAAGTCGAGGTATTTGTCTTGCACCTGGACGACGAAGGCAAGCGCATTGGCTTGAGCTTGAAGCGCTTGCAGCCCAACCCCTGGTCGCTGGTCGACGACATGTATCACATTGGACAATTGGTCGAGGGCGCAATCAGCCGTGTCGAGTCTTTTGGCGCTTTTGTCAGCTTGGAGCCGGGCATAGAAGCCCTGCTGCACGTCAGCCAGATATCGCATAACCGGGAAGAGAATCCCCTGCGTCATTTATACGAAGGTCAAAAGCTGCTCATGCGCATTATTAGCATCGAGTCGGAAAAGCAGCGCCTGGGGCTGAGCTTGACCGAGGTCACGGCGACAGAACTGGAACAGTGGGAAGAGCGGCAGATGGAATTAGTCGCGCAAGCGCGCGCCGCTGCGGCAGCGCAGGCGGAAGCTGAAGGTGATGAAGGGGACGCGCCACTCGCTGAATCCGCGCCGGCGCCAGAAGCGCAGATTGAAGCGCAGATTGAAGCGCAGGCGGAAGCGGACTAATTAGCCTGGGCATTGTCTTATGGGGGCGGGGCGCGAAACGCGCTATAGCATTCGCTCCGTTTCTCATGTACACTCCCTGTGCTAATTAGCTGAGCGCTAGGCATTATCGTAGGATACACATACAAAAGGCGGTGATTTCGAGCATGGCTTCGGTAAGGCTAAAGCCAGGCGAAAGTCAAGAACAACTCTTGCGGCGTTTTCGCAAACGGGTGACAAATGCCGGCATACTTAGCACGGTACGCCGGAAACGCTGGCATATTTCCAAGAGCGAATTGCGTCGTATCGAAAAGAAGAAGGCGATTCGTCGTTCGCGCCGGCGGCAACGCAAAGTCTGATTCATCCGCTTGACGAGTTTTTGCCAAAGCGCGTCTGACAATTGCGATCCTGACGCGAGCGTTCTTAAGTAGCGCTTGCCGGCGGGTGTGCGCCGCGGATGTTCTAGCGTAAGCCCGGTGCGCAGGCGGAAACCGCAGCGGGTTTCTATGTTTTTGTCATGCAGGCTGTTGAGTTCACCTAAGGAGGAACATGGCCAAGAAAGAAGAAAAGATCGAAGTTGAAGGAACGGTAATTGAAGCCTTGCCCAATACGCAGTTCAAGGTTGAACTGGATAACGGACATCAGGTCCTGGCATATTTGTCGGGCAAAATGCGCAAGTATTACATACGCATACTTTTGGGAGACCGCGTCAAAGTCGAGATGAGCGCCTATGATATGAATCGAGGTCGCATCATCTATCGGCACAAGAACAACGTGCGCGCCTAATACCTGAGCGCCCCCATAGCGGGGGAAACGGATGGCGCGGCAGTCGCTTCCCATAGAATGCCATCGGCATTGGCAGCGCTGCCGTGTTTCAGTAATATACTTGAGTGACGAGTCAACTGCCGTTGGCTCGTTTGTTTATGTCGCTTTACAGCCCCAATGAACTGCCATCACGCCAAACATAAAGGTTCGGAAGCGCACATCGGCGAAGCCCGCGCATTCAACCAGCCGCGCCAGTTCCTCCGGCGTTTTGAAGGCGCGCGTCGATTCCGGCAGGTAGCGGTAGGCGTCGCTGGCGGCTTCGCCGGCGATGACGCGACCCAGCAGCGGTATCCCATATTTTAGATGCGCGAGAATCAAGGGTTGCAGCAGGTTGCGCGGCGGCGGGCTGGTATCCAGTATGACGATGCGCCCGCCCGGCTTGAGCGCCCGCCGCTGTTCAGCCAGCGCGCGCGGGATATTCGCTGCGTTGCGCATCAGATAACCCGAAACCACCGCGTCGAAGCTGTTGTCGGCAAAGGGCAACTGCTGCGCATCGGCGCCTGTCCATCTCACCAAATTGCCGAAACGAGCCTGCCGCCCAACTCGCATCATACCCAGGGCGAAATCGACGCCGACAACCGTGGCGTCCGGGCGCTGCTTCAACGCTTCAAAGGCGATATCGCCGGTGCCGGTCGCGATATCCAGCAGCGCGCCTTGCGCCGGCAAGTCCGCCATCTCCACGACAAAGCGCCGCCACTTGCCGTCTTGCCCGCCGGAGATAATGCGGTTCATCAAGTTGTAACGCGCGGCGATGCGGTCGAACATCGCTTTTACGTATGCGGATCGCTCTTTCCCGTCAAGCTGCGCCATGGCCGCGATTGACTATCCCCCGGCGCTCAGGTCTTGGCAGCGTTTTGTCTCTATAAGCACCCAGTCGCCTTCTTGATGACGCGCGCTGGGAGTCAATCCCGCGCGCCGCAAGCCGGCTTCCACCTCGTCCGCCTGGCTGTCAATGATGCCGCTGAATATGGCGATGCCGCCGGGCTTTAGGATTTGCGCCAAACCGCGCTCGCTCAGCTCGAGTATGATCCGCGCCAGGATATTCACCACCGCCAAGTCGAAGCGCCGCCCGCAAGACAGGGCAGTTTCCAAGCTGCCTTGTTCGACGCGTATCTGCCGCGCGACGCCATTTAGAGCGGCGTTCTCTCGCGTGGCGCGCAGCGCGATCGCATCGATATCCAGCGCCAGCACATGCCTGGCGCCCAGCTTGGCCGCCGCGATAGCCAGAATGCCGCTGCCACAGCCCAGGTCCAATACATCCAGCGCTGGACGCATCATCGTCTCCAGCGCTTCCAGACAGAGCTGGGTTGTGGGATGGCTACCTGTGCCAAATGCCATGCCCGGGTCCAGCGCGATTTCTATGTCCTCTGGCGCTGGATCAACGGCGATCCACTGCGGGCGCAGAAGCAAGCGCTTGCCAATGCGCAGGGGCTGATAATGGGCTTTCCAAGCCTCTGCCCAATCTTCTTCTCGCACAGCGCGATAGTTGGGCGTCGGCATCGGGTAGAGCAGCCGCATGTGGCGCAGCGCAGTCTCAAATTCGCTTTTTTTGCCGGGCAGGTCGCCGTCATCGGGGAAGTAGGCGCGCAGGATCAAGTTTTCCGCGGGCGGGACTTCATCTTCGTCCCACGTATCTGGCGGGATGCCGTCTTGTTCCAGCGACAGGCCCTGGTGACCAAAGCGCTGCAAGACCTCGGCGACAGCTTCCGCGCTTTCGCCGTCGACCCGCATTGATACTTCGATCCATTTGCTCATGCCATTTGGTCAAGAACCCAGGCTAATTTTCGCCACCCAGGAAGTCCATCACCTTGTCGAAGAAGCCGCGACCGGCCGCCTGCGGCGTGATCTCGCGCCCGAAGGTCCCCGCCAGCTGCTCGAAGAGTTCGCGCTGATGCTCGGTCAACTGGGTCGGCGTCTCGACTTGCACGTAAACCAACTGGTCGCCGCGCCCGGAGTTGCTGCCGTCGCTGCGCAGGCGGGGGATGCCCTTGCCGCGCAAACGGAAGACTTTGCCCGTCTGTGTGCCCGGCGGCACGCTCAATTCAACTGGTCCGTCCACCGTGTCGACGGTAATCCTGTCGCCCAGGGTCGCCTGCGCCACATTGACGCTGATATCGAGGATGATGTCATTTTCCTTGCGCTTGAAGAACTCGTGGTCTTTGACGTGCACCACGACGAACAAATTGCCCGGCGGCGCGCCATGTTCGCCGGCATCGCCGTCGCCGCGCACTTGAATCTGGATGCCCTCGCTAACGCCGGCCGGGATCTTGACATTCAAGGCGGTTTTCTTGCGCCTGCGCCCCGAACCATCGCAATTGCGGCAGGGATTGGAAATGACTTTGCCTTTCCCGCCGCAATTGGGGCAGGTGTTCACCCGCACCATAGAACCGAGAAAGGTCTGCTGAACCTGGCGCAGCTCGCCGCTGCCGTCACAGCTGCGGCAGGCGACGGGTCTTGAGCCTTCCGAAGCGCCGCTGCCCTCACAGACATCGCAGCGTTCCAGACGTTGAAATTCAATCTCCTTTTCGACGCCAAAGACGGCTTCGACGAAGTCAATCGTCACATCGACCCGGCGGTCGCGACCGCTATTGGGGGCTCGACGGCGCCCGCCTGGGCTATCGCCAAAGGCGCTGTTGAAGATATCGAAGATGTCTTCGAAGCCGAAGCCGCCCATGCCGGGACCGTATCCGCCCCCGCCGCCATTTACGCCGGCATGGCCAAAGCGATCGTAACGGGCGCGCTTCTCGTCATCAGACAGGACCTCGTAAGCCTCGTTGATCTCCTTGAATCTATCCTCGGCGCCGGCTTCTTGGCTGACGTCGGGATGATACTGACGCGCCAAACGCCGGAAGGCGGTCTTGATCTCATTTGTGTCCGCGCCCCGCGCGACGCCGAGCACTTCATAATAATCTCTAGGCACTGTGCGCCCTCTAATTTTGCCGACAACTCAAATTAACAGAACTTGAAACGGGGCATAATTCATTATACCCCGATCATTAGCCATTGCTATCTCGATTGTCTTTTAGGTCTCGGTGTATTCGGCGTCGATAACATCCTCGTCATCCTTGGCTGTGGGCTGGGTTTCGGGCGAGGGAGCCCCTTCTTCGTACATCTGCGCGCCCAGCACTTGCAGCTGCGCCATCAGCGCTTCTGTGGCTGCTTTGGTTTCGGAAACGTTCTGGCTTTCCTGCGCCGCCTTCACCGCTGCGATTTTTTCTTCGGTCTGTTGAACGGCTTCCGCCGGCAATTTGTCCTTGTTTTCACGTATCAGCTTCTCAGCTTGGAAGACGGCGCCTTCCGCCTGATTGTTCACCTCCGCTTCTTCCTTGCGTTCGGCGTCTTGGCTGGCGAATTTCTCCGCTTCCGCCACCATGTTGTCGACTTCTTCATCCGACAGTCCACTGCTGGCGGTGATGGTGATCGCTTGCTCGCGTCCGGTCGCTTTGTCCTTGGCGCTCACATTGAGGATGCCATTGGCGTCGATATCAAATGTCACCTCAATTTGCGGCATTCCGCGCGGCGCCGGCGGAATGCCATCAAGCATGAACTTGCCCAGCGACTTGTTATCGTTCGCCATCGGCCGTTCGCCTTGCGTGATATGGATCTCCACCGTGGTCTGGCTGTCAGCCGCCGTCGAGTAGATTTGCGACTTCTTGCTGGGTATGGTGGTATTGCGCTCAATCATGGCGGTGGCCACGCCGCCCAGCGTTTCCACGCTCAAGGTCAGCGGGGTCACATCCAGCAGCAGGATGTCCTTGACATCGCCGCCCAGCACGCCCGCTTGGATGGCCGCGCCCAGCGCCACCACCTCATCCGGATTGACGCCCTTGGTCGGCTCTTTGCCGAAGAAGTTCTTGACGGCTTCTTGGATGGCTGGCATGCGCGTCATGCCGCCGACCAGCAGAATCGCGTCGACATCGCTGGCGGACAAGCCCGCGTCTTTTAATGCCTGGCGGCAGGGATCGATGGAGCTGCGCACCAAATCTTCGACCAGGCTTTCCAGCTTGGCGCGCGACAGGCTCATGTTCAAGTGCTTTGGTCCGCCCGCGTCCGCGGTGATAAAGGGCAGGTTGATCTCGGCGCTCAAGGTGGTCGACAGCTCGATCTTCGCTTTCTCAGCCGCTTCTTTCAAGCGTTGCAGCGCCTGGCGATCCTGCCGCAGGTCTATGCCGTTTTCCTGCTTGAAGGCATCGGCGATCCAATTGATGATGCGGTCATCGAAGTTGTCGCCGCCCAGGTAGGTATCGCCGTTGGTCGACTTGACTTCAAAGACCCCGTCCGCGACCTCGAGAATCGAAATATCGAAGGTGCCGCCGCCCAGGTCGTAGACCGCGATCATGCCTTCGTTGCGTTCGCCCAGCCCATAGGACAGGCTCGACGCCGTCGGCTCGTTTATGATGCGCAACACTTCCAGACCGGCGATTTTGCCCGCGTCTTTGGTCGCGTTGCGCTGCGTATCGTTGAAATAAGCTGGCACGGTGATCACCGCTTGATCAACGGCTTGCCCCAGATAGGCTTCGGCATCCGCTTTGAGCTTTTGCAGGACCATCGCCGAGATCTCTGGCGCGCTGTAGTCGCGCTCGTTCAAGCGAATGCGCACGTCGCCGTTTGACGCCGCCGATATCTGGTAGGGCACCAGTTTCGCCCCGTCCTGCACTTCCTTGTCATTGAACTTGCGCCCCATGAAGCGCTTGACCGAATAGATGGTATTTTCCGGGTTCACGACAGCTTGGTTGCGCGCCACGCGCCCGACCAGGCGCTCGCCCGTTTTGGTGTTGATGGCGACCACGGAGGGAATCAGATTGCCGCCTTCCGAAGAGGGAATGACGGTCGGCTCGCCGCCTTCCATCACCGCGACAACCGAGTTGGTGGTGCCCAAGTCGATTCCTATGATTCTGCCCATTCCGATCTCTCCTGTTTCTCTCTGGCGTCCTTACCAGCTAGTCCCTTATTCCTTTTCTTGTCAGCTCGCTACTTTGACCAAAGCCAAGCGCAAGATACTATCACCAGCGCGGTAGCCTTTTTGCAATGTCTCGGTGACGTGCCCGCTCTCGACTTCAGCGCTGTCTTCCGTGCCGATGGCTTGATGCAGATTAGGGTCAAATAGTTCCCCGGTCGGGTCAATCGCCTCGACTTCGTACTGCTCCAGCAGGCCGGCGAACTTGCGCTGGATCATGGCTACGCCGCCGATCCAGGGATCCTCGCTGATATCTTCGGGCAGGCTCTCGAAGGCGCGGTCGAAATCGTCCACGATCGGCAGCAGCGATTTAAGCGTGTCCAGCGACGCCCGCTGAAATAGGTCGCTCCGTTCGCGCTCGGTGCGCTTCTTGTAATTGGCGAATTCGGCGTGGGCGCGCTGCCAGCCGTCTTTATTGCTTTGCGCTTCCCGCTGCGCTTCTATGAATGCCTGCATCAAGTTGATGCCTTCCGGCAATGCCGGGGCTTCTTCTTCGTTGGCGCTGTCGCCCGCGTCTTTCTCGCTCGGCAATTCTTCCGCCGCTTCGGGGCTCGCGCTCACTTCGTCTTCCTGCTCTTTTTCAAGTTCTTCAGTGGGGTCTTTTACATCGCTCATCTGATCATCCTGAAACGCGGGTTTCAACCGTCATTATCCCGACGCGGGATAGCCAAAATATCGTCCTTAGCATAGCGCAGGATTAACAGATTTGTATAAGCGATTGCGTTTCTTATGAAGTTTATATGTTGCCAGGCGCCTGAGCGTCCCTATTGTCTTGGTAGAGCGTCGACAAGACATTGGTCATCAAATTGGAGACGTAACGCACGGTGCTGATCGCGCGCCCGTAATTGATATGCGTCGGACCCAAGACGCCGATGGCGCCGCTCATTTTTTCCGGATCGCCGTAGCGGCTTAGCACCATGCTCAAACGACTGAGGTCTTCATAGCGGCCGTCGCCGGCGATGACCACCTGCACATTCACGTCATCGCTGTCATCGGGCGGCAGCCGATCTAGTAATTCGTTAACTAGGGCATTGAGTACCGTGTGCTCTTCCAGGATGCGGATCGCCTGTTGCGCGCCCTCGTCATCGCCAAAGCTCTCCATCATCCGGCTCAAGCCGTCGCGATAAATGAAACGCACCTGGTTGTTGTCGGCATGTTCGATCAGTTCGGCGGTTAATTCCGCCACTTCGCGTTCCAGCATCGGCAGGTTGATGCTTTTGAGGCGCACCTGCCGCGCCCCAAAATCGGCGCAGACCTCGTTAACGCGCTTGGCCGCCCCCGCCAGTTGCAGCTGCGGCACCGGTTCCGCCAGCGTCAGCATACGCTGATGCACGCTGCCGCTGTTTAGCACCAGCACCATCAGCGCGAGCCGGCCTTGTATCGAGATCAATTCGACGTGCTTGAAGGAATTGGCTTGCGAGATTGGCGGCGTCACAATAGACGCGGATTGGACTGAACGCGCGAGCAATGTGGCTGTGCGGCGCATCCATTGTTCCATGCCCGCGTGCAATGTGCCGACCCGCTCGGAAATATGGCTCTGCTCGTTGCGCGTCAAACTGCGCGTTTGCAGCAAGCGCCGGACAAAATAGCGGAAGCCAGCCGCTGTCGGCACGCGCCCGGCCGAGGTATGCGGCGCGGCGATATATCCCATCTCTTCCAGCAGAGACATCTCGTTGCGCACGGTGGCAGAGCTGATATTGAGTTGGTAATTCTCCGCCAGATGACGGGAACCGACCGGCTCCGGTTTTTCCGAATAGGCTTGCACGATGCAGGTAAGAATGTCTTCCTGACGGCTGCTTAGATGGGGCAGTTGCTGTTCATCGTTCATCAAGGAAATCGCCAGCGTGCTCAGGTGAATTGCTTGAATGCTAACACGCGCTCTAGGGCGCGTCAAAGGAAAATCTGATGTAAGATGTATTCCTCGCCAGTCGTCCATAAACTACGCGACGAATCTATGGAAATGAGGCGAATACCCCCGCCCATGACCTGAGTATCCCAAGGAGAACACAATGGGCATGAAGACTTTTGATGTGAACCAGGACGAATTTCAAAGTGAAGTTCTGGATAGCGAAACACCGGTTTTGGTTGACTTTTGGGCGGAATGGTGCGGTCCCTGCAAGATGATCGCGCCCATCGTTGACGAGATCGCCGATGAGTACGACGGCAAGCTGCGCGTCGCCAAGGTTGATGCTGACGCCAACCAGGATATCCTGATCAGTTATGGCATTATGGGCATCCCAACTTTGATTCTGTTCAAAGGCGGGGAAGCGGTGGAGCGTATCACAGGCTTCAAGCCTAAAGGCAAGATCGTCAGCCAGATTGCCGCGCATATCTAGCGCCCCGCGCTTGAATTGGCGAAGGCGCTCAGCAAAGCGCTCACCGATGAACGGCGGGCGCTTTTTCTTTCGATTGGTCAAAGTAGGTTCAGGCGCGGATTGGCCGTAACCTTGCACCGCAACATCGGCTGTTTGATACTATCAAGGCGCGGGAAATTGCTGGTATCATCACGCGCAGGGTTCAAGCGCGTATCTATCCTCAGTTCGCAGTGAACCCACTCCTTCATAAATGTGAGTTTCGTCGACAAAAGAGCACCTGAAAGGCGGATAAGAACAAGAGCGATGGCAAAAGTTCCCGGCGCGAAATACCACCCCATTCACGTCAACAATGTCCATCAAGAAGAGCAGCAGATGTCATCGACGATGCGCTTTGGCTCGATGAAGATTTTCTCCGGCAGCGCCTCGCTGGGGCTGGGCGCGGAGATCACCGATTACATCTGCGACGTCTCCGAATATAAGCTCAAATCGGGCGCCTATACGCGCAGAGTCTTTTCCAACGAGAACATCTTCATCAAGCTCGAAGAGAGCGTGCGGGGAAAAGACGTCTATTTGGTGCAGACCATGGCATCCCCCGTGCACGAAAACTTCATGGAAATGCTCATCATGATAGATGCGCTCAAGCGGGATTCCGCCTGGCGCATCAATCTCGTCGTGCCCTATATGAGCTATACCCGCTCCGACAAAAAAGACCAGCCGCGGGTGCCCATTTCCGCGCGCCTGGTGGCGAATATGATGGAAACGGCCGGCGTCGATCGTTATATGACTATCGACCTGCACTCCGGACAGATCCAGGGTTTCTTCAACATCCCGGGCGATGCGCTGACAGCCTTCCATTTGCTGGTCGATTACGTCAAAGCCAAGCTGGACCGCGGGGAATTGAAGGATTTAGTTGTTGTGACGACCGACCTCGGCTTCGCCAAGCCGGGGCGCAATTGGGCGGAGGCTCTGGGTGTGCCCTTGGCATTTGTGGAAAAACGCCGCGTCGACAATGCGGAGAGCCCGCGAGCGCTTTCGTTGATTGGCAGCGTGCAAGGGAAGAATGTGCTGCTGGTCGATGACGAAGTTAATACGGCCGGCAGCATCGTCAACGCGGTCAATGTCGTCCGGGATTACGGCGCCAGAGACCTGCTCTGCGCCTTCACGCATCCATTCTTCTCCGACAAAGCATATCAGCGCTTTGCCAGCTTGAACCTGCGCGAAATCATTTTCACCAATACCTTGCCGATTGCCGAGGATCGCAAGCTGCCGAATATGACCGTTCTTTCGATCGCTCCGCTTTTAGGCGAGGTGATCCTGCGCGCGCACGAAGGCAGAAGTGTGGGCGCGCTCTTCAATGAATGAGCGGCTTCAGCCGGAGGCAGTTCCAAGCGCCTTGGCGCAAGACCGCCCGCAAGCGGAGTTTTCCACGCGGAGCCTGCTGCTTGGCGGGGTCCTTTTCCTGGCGCTGCTGACGAGCCTCTATTTAATTGTTCAGTCCATTGGCATCGAGGAATTGCAGGCGACAATCGCAACTGGAGGTATCTGGGGACCATTGCTCTTTGTCGGCCTCAAGGCATTGACCTTCACCTTCGCGCCCTTGTCCGCGGGACCGATTCAGTTCGCCTCGGGCATCCTGTTCGGCATTATTCCCGGCACGCTATATTCGCTGTTGGGCGAGTTGCTGGGCGGTACGGTCAACGTGATCATTGCGCGTCTATTCGGCCAGCGCGTCGTGCGCCGTTTCGTCGGGGCGGCGGCGATGTCGCGGGTCGATGGATTTTATGAGCGCCATCTCACGGACTGGAAATCGCTGCTAGCCGCCCGCGTCCTGCTGTTTTCGGTCTACGATTTCATCAGCTACGCTGTCGGCTTCAGCCAGATTCGCCTCTCGGTGTACATCGGCGTATCTTTTGTCGGCGGCATCCTGCCCACCTTGCTCTTTGTCTTGATCGGCTCCGAAGCGTCACAGAATCAGAATGTCTTGCTCTTGTTCTACTTGCTCGGCGCTAGCGCATTCTTTGTCTTTGTTTTGTTCCGCAAGCCGCTATCGCGCATGATTAAGCAATACGGGCGGCAAGCCCAAGAATAATGATTCCGTCGGTATGATATAATCGTCTAGGAAAACATTTCAACGAGCATGAGAGGGTCCATGTTCCGCAACATAGTCAAATCCATTTTCGGCGATCCGATGCAGCGCGCGCTTTCCGCCTATCAAGAAACCGTCGACCAAATCAACGCGCTGGAAGCGAGCGTCCAACAGCTCGGCGACGATCAGTTAAAGGCGAAAACCGCCGACTTCAAATCCGCTTTGGCCGCCGGCGCCAGCTATGAAGACATCATGGTAGAAGCATTCGCCGTCGTGCGCGAAGCCTCTGTGCGCACGATCGGCTTGCGCCATTACGACGTTCAGATGATCGGCGGCATCGCCCTGCACGAGGGGCGCATCGCCGAAATGAAAACGGGCGAGGGCAAGACGCTGGTAGCGACTTTGCCGCTCTATCTCAATGCGCTGGAA
The DNA here is from genome assembly GCA_965232245.1 of Phototrophicaceae bacterium. Lineage (GTDB taxonomy): Bacteria > Chloroflexota > Anaerolineae > Aggregatilineales > Phototrophicaceae > UBA6055. The sequence continues at coordinate 1,602,379 of CBDDPG010000002.1, forward strand.
GGCAAAGGCGCTCACCTGGTGACGCCCAATGACTATCTGAGCAAGCACGGCCTGCAAACCATGGGACCGATTTATCATCTGCTGGGCATCTCCGCGGCTGTCATTCAAAACACAGGCGGCTTGCCGGACAGCGGCTCTTTCCTCTTTGATCCCGACTTTATCTCCGATGACGCGCGCTATCAAAACCTGCGCCCGATCAGCCGGCGAGACGCTTACCGAGCCGATATTCTCTATGGCACCAACAACGAATTCGGCTTCGACTATCTGCGCGACAATATGGTCCTGTCCCACGATCGCTTGGTTCAACGCGATCTGCGCTACGCCATCGTCGACGAAGTTGACAATATCCTGATTGATGAAGCGCGCACCCCGTTGATCATATCCGGACCGTCGGACGAACCATCCGACTATTACCGGCGCTTCGCCACCATCGTCAAGCGGCTGAAGAAAAGCAGCGAAGACAGCGTCGAGGCGGAAGAACCCGACGGGGATTTTGTGCTGGACATCAAAGACCGCATCGTCTATCTGACGGAGCAGGGCGTCGAAAAAGTGGAAAATGCGCTGGGGCTAAACCAACTCTATCACCCGGACAATGCGGAAATGCTGCCCTACCTCGACAACTGCCTGCGCGCGCAAACGCTCTATGAAAACGATAAAGAATACATCGTTCAAAACGGCGAAGTGGTCATCGTCGACGACTTTACGGGTCGTCTGATGCCCGGCCGGCGCTTTAGCGAAGGCTTGCACCAGGCGATCGAAGCCAAAGAAGGGGTGCAGATCCGCCGGGAAAACATCACCATGGCGACTATCACCTTCCAGAACTTCTTCCGCATGTATGACAAACTGGCCGGCATGACCGGCACCGCGCTCACCGAAGCCGAAGAATTCGAGAAGACATACGAGCTGGATGTCATTCCTATTCCCACACACCGGCCAGTCATTCGCGCTGACGACGACGACCTGATCTATGTCAACGAGACCGCGAAATGGAACGCCATCGTCGACGCCATTCGCGAGCGGAACGTGCGCAAGCAGCCGATTCTCGTCGGTACGGTCGCCGTGGAAACCTCCGAACGCCTGAGCAAGTATTTGCACAAGGCTGATATCAAACACGAAGTGCTTAACGCCAAGCAGCATGAAAAGGAAGCCGAGATTATCACCCAGGCCGGTCGTCCCGGCGCTGTCACCATCGCGACCAATATGGCGGGCCGCGGCGTCGACATCCTGCTCGGCGGCAATCCCGAAGGCTTGGCTCGACAGTCATTGCGCCGGCAAGGCATCGACTTGACCGCCGCCAGCCAGGCGCAGCGGAACAAGGCGCTTGACGAAGCGACCAAGATGGTAGAGCGCGACCGACAGGTGGTGCTTGACGCCGGCGGACTTTTTGTGCTGGGTACAGAGCGTCACGAGGCGCGCCGCATCGACAATCAGTTGCGCGGACGTTCGGGCAGGCAAGGCGACCCAGGCCAGTCGCGCTTCTATCTCAGTCTCGATGACGACCTCATGCGGCGCTTCGCCAACGACAATGTGAAACGGCTGATGAAAACGGCCGGCTTCCCCGAAGACGAAGCGATCCAGCATGGCATGATCAGCAAATCCATCGAACAGGCGCAGGTCCGCGTGGAAGGGCACAACTTCGACATCCGCAAACGAGTGGTCGAGTACGACGATGTCGTCAACCGCCAACGCGAGATCATCTACAAACAGCGCCTCGACTGGCTCGGGAGAAACGCCGATCAGCTGCACGCCGATTACTTGGCGATGATCGACGAACAAGCGGCCGCCTCGGTTGAGGAAGTTTATGCGGCCGATCACAATGGCGACTACCTGGAAGCCGATGCCATGTATCAGCAATTGGCGCTCAAAGGGCTGCCGCTGCCCCCGGATCTCAGCACGGATATGCTAGAAGACATGCCACAAGAATCCCTGGTTAAGGTGATCTGCGCTTACTTGGGGGATCTGCTGGAAGAGAAAAAAAACCAGTTGGAAGAGGCGCGCGAGGGCTTGACGGAGATCGCCGAACGGCAGACCGTCATCCGCGCCCTCGATCACTACTGGCAGCGCCATCTGACCGACCTCGATATCCTGCGCGAGGGCATTGGCTTGCAAGCGGTGGCGCAAAAAGACCCGCTGGTCGAATATCAGCGCCAAGGCTTCCAGATGTTTCGGGTTGTCGAAGCCACCTATCGACAGATCGCGGCGCGCAATATCTTTCTGGTACAGCCCGCCATCGTGCAGAGCCCGCAGCAGCGCCGTCAAACGCGCGAGTTCCGGCCCGATATGTTGACTGGCAACGGCGAAGTCCCGACCCAGCAGACCGTCCGCAAGAGCAAAAAACGTCCCAGCCGCAACCAGCCATGCTGGTGCGGGAGCGGCAAAAAATACAAACATTGTCACCTGCGCGAAGATCAGACCTCGGGCAAGTGGCAAACCGCATAGGTTCGCATCCGTAGATCATGTTTTCTGTCGGCGACATTGACATCTATCTCTTCAACGACGCGACAGCCTGGGTAGATCCGGGCGGCATTTTCGGCTTGGTGCCGCGTGTGCTTTGGTCACGCTACCTGGAAGCCGACGATCGCCATCTGACGCCGCTTTCTCATCACAACCTCTTGCTGCGCGCCGGGAACAAGAATATCATCGTCGATACCGGTTTTGGCAATTGCCTCAGCGAATCTCAAAAGAAGCGCTACGCTGTCACGGGGACTGACGGCACGCAGGCTGGGCTCTCCGCTATCGGCGTCTCGCCAGGCGACATCAATATCGTCTTCAATACGCACTTGCACGACGACCATTGCAGCGGCAATTTTCGCGTGAACCCGTCGGGGGAAGTTGAGCCGGCTTTTCCCAATGCCGAATATCTGGTCCAGCGCCGCGAATACGAAGAGGCCTGCCAGCCCAACGAGCGCACGCGAGCCACATACAGCCTCGACAACTACCAACCGCTCCACAAAACGGGACAGCTGCGCCTATTAGACGGCGACGCCATGATCGCGCCTGGTGTCGAGGCAGTGTCGACGCCGGGACATACGCGGGGCCACATGAGCCTGCGTCTGGAAAGCAAGGGGCAACATGCCGCCTTTGTCTGTGACCTGGCCTCATTGGCGGTGCATATAGAGCGACTGGCTTGGATGACCGCCTATGACGTCGAGCCGCTTGTCACCCTGGAAACTAAACGCCGCTGGCAAAGCTGGGCGCTGGAAACGAGCGCTTTGCTGATATTCCCGCACGACTTGACCCGACCGGCGGGCCGCTTGACCCAGAATGACAAAGGTCATGTGGTCGTCGATGTTGTGGAAATGCCCTACGATAACCCTTAGAGGATACGCTCGGGTTGGCAATTTGGGCAAAAGTGCGTGCCGCGTTGGGCGACGCGAATCTTGTTGATGATGGCGCCGCATTTGCGACAAGCTAAATTCATACGCCCATAGACGAAAAAATGCTTTTGCGATTCGCCTTTGCCGCCATCTGGTTTGCGATACCAATTGATGCTGGCGCCTTCGTGTTTGATGCCCGCCAGCAGCGCGTCGCGGATCGTCCGATGCAAGCGCAGTGCCTCCTCGTCCCTCAGTTCTTCCGCCCTGCAGTTGGGATGGATGCCCGCGCGAAAAAGCGCCTCATCGGCGTATATGTTGCCGATGCCGGCCACGATCTCTTGGTCCAGCAAATGCGCCTTGATAGAACGACGTCGTCCCCGTAGTCCTTCGCGGAAGCCTGCCAGCGTGAAGGCGCTATCAAGCGGCTCCGGACCCAGATGACCCAGCAGGCGGGTCAGGTCGTCGCTCAAGTAGACCCGGCCGAATTTCCGCACGTCGGAAAAGCGCAACTGCATGCCCGCGTCCAGGTCGAAGCGCAGATGCACCCACCTGTCGGCATCGTGCTTGTCTTCCGCGCGCGCGACATACAAGCGACCGGACATCTTCAGATGGATCACCAGCGTATCGTGTTCAAGTTCGATCAAAATGTACTTGCCGCGGCGTCCGATCCCGCGCACAGTCTGGTCCGCTACCCGCGCCGCGAACTCTTGCGGGGGCGGCGAGTGAAGCGTCCTGTCCCAATCATGCCACATGCCAATGATGGCGCGTCCGAGCAGTGGCTGGCGCAATCCGCGTACAACAGTTTCGACTTCGGGCAGTTCTGGCATCGTTTCGCGCTTTTTTTCGCTTCTTTCTTTTTTGTCAAACGCGGTAGTTTGACATCTTATCTCGGATGTTATAATACGCTTGTTCACAGTTTTTTCAAAATCGATTCCAAATGGCGGATAGATGACAAGCGAATTCGTTCATCTTCACGTGCATAGCGAGTTTTCCTTGCTTGACGGTCAGAGCAGGATCAAGGACCTGGTCGCGCGGGCGCGGGAATTGGAAATGCCCGCGCTTGGCATCACCGATCACGGCGTGATGTTCGGCGTGATGGATTTCTACACTGCCTGCGTCGAGGCCGGCGTGAAACCGGTCGTCGGCATGGAAGCCTATCTGGCGACGCGCTCCATGCGCGATCGCGATCCCCGGCTCGATCGCAGCCCCTATCACATGCTGCTGCTGGCGAAGGACATGACCGGCTATCAAAACCTGCTAAAGATGGCTTCCGCCGCCCAGCTCGAGGGGCACTATTACCGTCCGCGCATTGACAAAGACTTCATGTCTGCCCATGCCCAAGGCATCATCGCAACCAGCGGCTGCCTGGCGGCCGAGATTCCGCGTCTGGTCGCCAATGGCGACGATCAAGGCGCCCGCGACATGGTCGGCTGGTATCAAGACGTTTTTGGTCCAGAGAATTTCTACTTGGAATTGCAAGCGCACGACCTGCCGCAATTGCATAACTTGAATCGCTGGCTCTTCGACTATCGGAAGAGCGGGCATAGCAAGGTGGGTTTGCTTGCCAGCAACGATGTCCACTACGTTCACGAGCGGGACGCCGACGCTCACGACACGCTGCTCTGCATCCAGACGACTGCGCTAAAATCCGACAGCGACCGCATGCGCATGGAGCCATTTAATAGCTACTACCTCAAATCCGCGGCGGAGATGCGCGCTGCATTCGAGGGAGCGCCAAGCGACCTGCTCGACGAAGCCTTCGCCAATTCCATCAAAATCGCCGACATGACGGGCATTGATCTGGCGCCCAAGGGTTATCATATTCCGGTTTTCCCCGTGCCCGAGGGCTTCGACGAGCACAGCTACCTGCGCTACTTGATTGAAATGGGCATGGAATGGCGTTTTGGCGCCGATTGGCGCGCGGACAGCGTATTCACGGAACGCATCGAACGCGAACTCAATATCATCCACAGCATGGGTTTCGATTCCTACTTCTTGATCGTCTGGGATCTGTGCCAATTCGCGCGTTATGCCGATATCTGGTGGAATGTGCGCGGCTCTGGCGCGGCCAGTCTGGTCGCCTACAGCTTGGGCATCACCAACATCAACCCGATTCAGAACAGCCTCTTATTTGAGCGTTTCTTGAACCCGGGTCGGGTGAACATGCCCGATATCGACCTCGATTACCCAGACGATCGCCGTGGCGAGATTATTGCCTATACCGCCAAGAAATATGGCGAAGACAAAGTTGCCGCAATCATCACCTTTGGCACGATGGGCGCCAAAGCCGCGGTGCGCGATGTCGGCCGCGCCCTGGATGTCGATTTGGGCAAGATCAACCGCGCCGCCGCCATGATCCCGCAGGAGGCGCGCCAAAAGAAGATCCTCGACTATGTCGAGGCTAACCCCGAATTGCGAGCGCTCTATCAAGAGGACGCGGAACTGAGCCGCGTTATCGACACCGCAAGCGAATTGCAAGGCATGACGCGGCACGCGTCCACGCACGCGGCCGGCGTCATCGTCGCCGATCGCCCCCTGGTTGATTACCTGCCACTGCACCGCATCACTGGCAAGGATCCCTCCGGCGGCGCGCTGAAAGCCGTCACGCAATTCCCCATGGAAACCGCCGAGATGATCGGTTTGCTCAAGATCGATTTCCTCGGTCTGTCAACGCTCACGATCATGCGCAAAGCCTGCGAATTGATCGCGCGTCATCGCGGCATCCACTACAACATGGACAACATTCCCTATCGCCACGATGCGCAGATCAGCGACGAAGAAAGCCAGATGCTTGATGAGGCTTTTGCCATGATGGGACGGGGGGAGACGATCGGCGTTTTTCAGGTGGAATCCGGCGGCATGCAGCAGATGCTGCGCGGGATGCGCCCACGCGTCTTCGAGAATATCGTGGCCGCCATCTCGCTCTATCGCCCGGGTCCCATGGAATTTATCCCAGCCTATAATCGCCGCTTGCACGGGGAAGAAGAGATTGAACTGCTGCACCCGCGCCTGGAGCCGATCCTCGATGAAACTTACGGCATTTGCGTCTATCAAGAACAGATTATGCAGATCGCCGGCGAGCTGTTTGGCTACGAACTAGGCGAGGCGGATCTGATGCGCCGCGCGGTATCAAAGAAGAAGCCGGCCGAGCTCAACAAACACAAAGCCATCTTCATTGAGCGCGGTCCGCAAAACGGCATTCCGGCTGATACATCGGGCAAGATTTTTGACTTGATCGAGTCCTTCGCCGATTACGGCTTCCCCAAGCCGCACGCCGCGGATTACGCGGTGATCACCGTGCAGACCGCGTTTTTGAAATGCCATTATCCCGAAGAATATATGACCGCCTTGCTCAGCGTGCAACGCGATGACCTGGGTAAAGTCTCGACCTTTTTGGAAGAATGCCGCCGCTTGAATATCCAGATTCTGCCGCCGGACCTGAACGCCAGCCAACTGGATTTCGATATCGAGACCAGGCCCGACGGCGGTCCTGCCATCCGCTTTGGATTGGCAGCCGTCAAAAATGCCGGCGTCCGCGCGCTGGAAGAATTGCTCGCCGTTCGCGGAGATGCGCCCTTCGCCGATCTGATGGAGTTTTGCCAGCGCGTAGACATGCGCCAACTTGGCAAGCGGTCGCTCGAGAGCCTGATTAAAGTTGGCGCTTTGGATGGCTTTGGCAAGCGCTCCAGCTTGATGGCCGCGCTCGACCGCATCGTCAGTACCAGCAGCAGCTACCACAAAGACCTGGCTGTCGGTCAACTGGATATGTTCGGCGACAAAGCCGACCTGGAAATCGATTTGCTGGACGACCTGCGCGACATTGAAGAAATTCGAGCTCGCGAGATGTTGAAATGGGAAAAGGAATTGCTGGGGCTCTATGTCACGGGGCGCCCGGTCGACCGGCATCGGAACATATTTGAGCGGCAGAACCTGCACAAGATCTCCGATCTCAAGCAGTCTGGCATGCCGAAGCCGGAGGCTGTGCGCATCGCCGGCGAGCTGACGGCTGTGCGCAAGATCACCACCAAGAACAGCGACTTGATGGCTATCCTCAGTTTGGAAGATTGGCACGACAGCGCTGGCATCATCGAGATTGTGCTTTTCCCGCGCGCCTATGAACAGGTGATGAGCTATTTTGCCGACTTGAATAGCGCCCTGGAAGAGGGCGAGACTGAAAAGGGCTTGTTTGAAGGGGAGATCGTGGCGGTTAGGGGCCGCTTTGATGACAGCCGCGGCGATCCGCAAGTGATCGCCGAAAATGTCACGATCGATTTCAATTCCTTTTCCGCTGATGGCGACGCGCCGATTGAGATGGATGAATCGCTGCCGGTATGGGCTATGACTGCTGAAGACGCTCCGCCGCAGCAAGAGGGTCCAACTGAAGCTGTGGCGGAAGCGGGCGACGCCGCGACAGACGCGCAGCCAGAACCCGTTTCAAATGCGACCGCGAATACGGCGGCGAAGGTGCAAGCGCAGCCAGCCGACGAAGCCGAGTCGCTCCCGCAAAGCGCCGAGCCCGAGCCTGAATGGACTAATGGCGGCGACCATCTGGAATTGCCCGGGGAAGCGCAATACGAAGAACGTCCGCCGCTCACGATTACGGTGTGTTTGCGAGCCAGCGCCGACGAAGAAAAAGACCGCCGCAAGTTGTCCCGCATCCACAATGCCATGGTCAAGTATCCGGGAAAAGACCGTTTCGTGATCGTCATTCAACGAGACGATAAGTCGTTCCCGCTAAACTTTCCCCAGCTGACGACGCAGGTCTGTACCGAGCTGCAAAACGAACTGCAAGCGATCGTCGGCAGCCCGGATTTGATCACAGTCGCTGGCGACGATTGAAACAGATAGTGGCGGCGTACTGTATCGAAACTTAATAATCCTTAACTTTTCTTCATTTGTCAGCCGTCATAAAACTGTTTAGAATAGATGCGCTGTGCCGCGCCTGTAGTCCGCAACCAGCCGAAATATCTGCGGCGAAGCGCGACAGGTGAGATGGAGTCGCAAGTTATGAAACGGGTCGCTGTGATGACCAGCGGTGGCGATGCGCCCGGTATGAACGCCGCCGTTCGAGCCGTCGTGCGCGCTGGCTTGGACAAAAATGTGGAAGTCTATGGCATCCGCCAAGCCTATCAAGGCATGTTGGCTGGCGATATGGCTTTGCTCAGCAGCCGCGAAGTAAGCGGGATCTTGCAGCGTGGCGGGACGGTCTTGCAGACGGCGCGCAACGAAGAATTCAAGACAGCGCAGGGCCAGCGCAAAGGACAGCGCCGACTGAACGAAAACGGCATCGAGGGCGTGATCGTGATCGGCGGGGACGGCAGCTTGCGCGGCGCGCAAAAGCTCCACGAGCTTGGCGTGCCGGTTGTTGGCATACCGGCGAGCATCGACAATGATATCTGGGGCACCGATACCAGCGTCGGCGTCGACACCGCCTTGAATACGATCCTCGATGCGCTTGACCGCCTGCGCGACACCGCCACCTCGCACAACCGCGCCTTTGTGGTCGAAGTGATGGGGCGCGACTGCGGATACCTGGCGGTGATGGCGGGCATACTCGGCGGCGCGGAAATCGTTGTCACGCCGGAAAACGGCGTCAGCATGAACGAGATCGCCACCTCGCTGGAAGACGCCTATATTCGCGGCAAAACACATGCTATCGCGGTCTTGGCGGAGGGCGCGCCCTATCAAGGTCCGGAACTAGCGAGATTCTTGGAGCAGAAGCATATTGGATTCGAGATCCGCCTAACCATCCTGGGGCATACACAGCGCGGCGGCAGCCCGACCGCTTTTGATCGCTTGTTGGCGACGCGCATGGGCGTCTATGCTGTGGAATTGCTCTTGAGCGGCGAATCGGGCGTGATGGTCGCCCGCGTCGGCCGCGAGCAATTGCCGATGCCGCTCAAGGACTGCACCTCGCGCACGCGCCAAATCACGCCGGAGTACTTTGATCTCGCTCGCATCCTTTCCCGTTAGCCCGGCGGAAAGCGAGTCAATCCGCGCCCGCTAGCGCGTTTCGTTCGCGTCTGCGACATCGATCAGCTGGCATGACAGCAGGTCAATGAGGGCTTGGGTCTCCAGGCGGACCTGCGTCCCGCGTTCGCCGGCGCTGATAACGATATGCGATTGTTCCAGCGCGCGCCTGTCGAGGTAGACTTGCCAGCGCTTCTGCATCAGCGCCAGTGCGCTGATGCCGCCGACCTGCAAGCCCGTCAGCTTCTCGGCATCGGCATGAGAGGCAAGGGCAACTTTCTTGGCGCCCAGGGCTTTTGCCAGCCGCTTCAAGTTCAAAGTCCTGTTGCAAGGCAGCAGCGCCAAGATTGCTTTCTTCTGGGACGGGACGCCCGCCACAAGGGTCTTGAAGACGCTTTCCGGCGGCAAGCCTACAGCTTCCGCCACCGCCTGGGCGTCGCGAATTCGCGCGTCATATCTATGGATCTGGTGGGGGATCCCCCGCGATTCGAGCAAACGAATCGAGTTGAGTTTACGTTTCTTTGCCATACACTTCGGCTCAATCGCCTCAATCTTGCGGCTGATACTGTCGCTTCGCCAGGCGCCCCATGATGCCCGGCGCCAATATCCCGCCCAGCAGGACTAGCCGGTCGAACCAGCGAAAGGCGACGCGCTTGGGTCGCCTCCGCGCCGCCCTTACGATGGCTTCCGCCACTTCATCGGCCCCCATGGTGGGGCAGGTCCCCGGGCCCGCGCTTGATCGATCCCAGCCTGTTGACATTGAAGTCCGTGACAGTGCGCCCCACCAGCAGATCGGTCACCTGGATGCGATCGTCCTCCAGCTCCAGCCGCAAAGAACCCGCCAGGCTGGAGACGAAGGCTTTGCTGGCGGCATAGGTCGCAGTGTAGGGCGTATGCAGGTCCGCGACAATTGAGGAGACGATCAAGATATGCCCGCCAGTGTCATTCGCCCGCATGGCCGGCGCGCAAGCGCGAATGCCATGCAATACCCCATTGATATTGGTTTCTATGACGGTCCGCAAATCAGCCCAGTCAGCCTCAACCACCGCGCCGCTGTGGCCGATTCCCGCATTTGCCACCAGCAGATCCAGCCGTCCAAAGGCATCGACCGTCCGAGTCACGGCTCCTGCTACCGCGCCCGCGTCGCGAACATCGCCCGCAACTGCCAGAAAGTCACCATGCGGCTGCGGCAAATTGGCGATTTCCGCGCCCAGCGCTTCCAGCCGATCCTGACGCCGCGCCATGCCGCAAACATGGTAGCCGGCCCGCGCGAAAGCCAGGGCAGCCTCCCAGCCGATCCCGCTCGACGCGCCAGTGATGAAGACGACCGGTGCGCTCATATCGGATTCCTGACTTCGCGTACCATTCGGTTCACAGTATATCCAACAGAATAATTAGAATCGATAATGGCGACCCAAGGGTCGCCCCTGCAAATCCATAATAATATTGGAATGCAAATCTTTATTGGAAATACTAACATAAACTTAAAATCCTTAAACTTTACTTAATAAACTTTGAGATACGCGCTATAATATAGGCAAGGAATTTGCTTGTCTGACGAATGCCGCAACAGCAGAGCAATCGCACCAGAATCAATTTCGGGTTCATTAAGGCCTACAAGGTGTCAGAAAAGTTCATACATTTTTGCGATAATCCATTTATAGCCCTTTAAGAACCCTTATGACCTGAATTTTAAGGGTGGTGCGATTGCTCTGCCGCAACAGCCGTCAGGCTGACAGGTTTTTCTAAATCCCGAGCGAGACGATCAACGAGAAAGTCGATTGCCTTATGGGCAAATCAAGCAAGTCCAAAGCAAGTCGCGACATATCATTGCGTGACCCTATGGCGGAAGCCGGGCGCAAACTTCTCGCTCTTCAATTCGAGCGCATGAAGCGCCACGAAGCGGGCAGCCGCAGCGGCGAGGACATCGAATCCGTCCACCAGATGCGCGTCGCCATCCGGCGTATGCGCAGCCTCTTCATGCTCATTGGCGCCGCCTACAAAGCCAAGACCGTCGACAAGGCCGGTCGCGATTTGCGGCGCGTCGCGCGCGCCCTTGGCCGAGTTCGCGATCTTGATGTCTTGATTCAGGATCTCGAGTCATTTCGCCAGTCCTTGCCGGAGAGCGACCAAGCCGCGCTCGAGCAGGTTATCACCAGGTTGGACAAGCGCCGCGGCGAACAGCGCGCCAAACTCAATGCGCTTTTTGATTCGAAGTTCTATGCGCGCTTTCTACGGCAGTTCGCGCGGCTCTGCAAAAAGCCGGGCAGGGGAGCCGCGCCGCTGCCCAGTCTCGAAGAGCCGCATCAAGCGCGGCACGTCTTACCGGTGCTCTTGCACGAGCGCCTGGCGCGTGTCCGCGCCTATGACACGGTACTGCCCGCTGCCGACGACAGGATCTTACATGCCCTGCGCGTCGAATTCAAACAGTTGCGCTATGCCCTGGAGTTTTTTCAGCCGCTCTTGGGCACGAGCAATGTCAGCTTCTTGAGCGAAGCGAAAGAGATGCAGGATATCCTCGGGCGAGTCCACGACATTGCTGTCTTCGGCGACGCGATGCGCGGGCTCAAAAAGCTGAGTCCGCAGCAGGCGGCGGTCGTCCAGGGCTACTTGACAGAGCGCGACCAAGCCTTAGTCGCGCTGCGCCTGCGCTTCGACAAACAGTGGGCTTCATTTCACACCCGGGCGCGCCTGCGTCAATTCTCGGACGCGCTGCTGGTTCTGCGCTAGCGTCAACTGCGGAACTTGTAGATGCCGTCCAATTGCCAGGCGTCGCCCGCTACCGCGCCATCAATTGTCAAGGGCAGGAACTGCCCCGTTTCGGGATTCAAGACGCGCAGGCGCAGCACATAGTCGTCTTCCGGCGGCAGCGGCTCGTCGCTCGGCAGGCGCAGCACTGTTGACATATTGACCAATTCGCCGGCATCCCATAGCGTGGTCGAATAGTAGCCATGCCGATGTTGGAGCGGCACGAAGCGCCATTGGTACTCGGTAATCCGGGTCTGCGGATGGGTCAATTCCAGCTGGAAATGATAGTCTTGTTCAAGCGCTTGTTCCGCGCGCCATATTGTAAGCAGCGTGAGGGGCGTGCCTTTGTAGGCTTTTCGCGGATAGGCATCTGTCGCAAACAGGCGCAATCCATCGCCAAACAGCAGCTCCCGCTCGTAGATGTTGGAGACAAAGCGGCGCGAAGGCTCGCCGACGCGCATGGAAAAATCGTCGCTCTGGTAGAGTTCGTAGCTGAATGTGCCGTCATAGTGCCACTTCTTGAGCTCGAAGAGATCGTCCCGACCCAAAGCCGCGAGCAACTGGGCGCGCTTTGGATCCAGGTCTCCGTCAAGATATGCCTGCCGGGCTTTGGCGCCATAGATGAGATGCGTCGCGCCCAGCGCCTCATATTCGTCAAGTCTGCTTATCAGCTGATCCTCAATGCGCATTTGCGGGAAGAAAAAATGCAGTCGTTCCTCGCCCGGCGCGAGCACGATGGGCTCCCGTTCATGCTCCCGCAAATAGTCGTCCAGCTCGAATACCATTTCCATCAGCGAGGGATTGTAGACCTGGTATTTTCTGGCGTCGCTATCAAGCCCTTCATCGGCTAGCCAGATTCTCGACCAGGTGACATCGACCGCGGCCGAGACAATGCCCGGCATTCCCAAGAGCAGCAGCGCCAGGTAGTAAGAACTTCGCATGAGCGCGCGCCATGCGCTAATTCGATTCGTCGTGAATACGCTCGCCAATGCGACCGCGGTCGGCAATACCAGCAGCGGCACAATCGCGAAGCCCAGCCGGTAATGATAACTATAAGAAAAGAAAAAGGTGAGGAAGTAGGGCAGCGCCAAGAGCAGCGCCCAGACCACCGAAACGTTAGCGGATCTGGCTGCTGCGTCAATCAGTTTATGACGATGTGGCAGAAGGCTGGCGCCGATAAGGGATAGGCCGAGGACCGCGGCCGCCGCCTCGCTCAATTGAATATAGCTGGCCGGCGGATCGAAGCGCTCCGGGAAGAGCATAGGATTCGACGCCAAAACGCCGACCAGCAGCAGGATCGTCCCGGCCGCGCCCGTTAGGACCTGCCGAGCCGACATTCCGCATTTGATCGCCGCGGCGACGAACCCCAGGATGATCGCAAGTACAGCCCAGCTGAGGTAATCCCCGCTGCGCCGCGCTTGCGTTAGCCAGAAGTCCGCGGGCCAGGTGATCGCTTCGTGGCCCAGCAGCACATTGCGCAAATACCAAACAACGCCTAAAGGCAGGCTGGCAAAAACCGTCCAAAACGCGACCATGAAACGCGGCTTCAACCGCTGAATCTCAAACCTTGTCCGCGCCGCTTCAAGGACCAGCAGCAGCAATATGCCCCAGATGAAAGCGCCGGCCGTGGGTTTGGTGAACAGACTGATGCTGAGCATGATCCCTGCCAGCAAAGCCTCCCGCCGGCTTGCGCGCTCGTCATCTGCCACGGACCAGGCGCGCAAAAAAAAGACCGCAGCCAGCGTGAAACTGAAAGCCAGCGCAATCTCCAGGTCGCCGATGATCGATTGGCGCCCCACGAAAGGGTGCAGGCTCCACAAGGCGGCGACGAACAATCCCACCCGTCGCTTCAGCAGTCTTTCGCCCAGCAGATAGGCCGCGAAAATGCCGCCGAGGTGCAAGCATGGCAGTACCATGCGCGCCGCATAATCGTTGATCGCGCCGATTAGAATCTGCACGTATGCGTACTGGAGCTGCAAAAACGGCGGATAATAATCGATCGATTGCGGAATCAGCCCTTCCAGAAAATACAGACGACCTTGATAGCCATAGACCCAAAGCGCGTCATAAGCGGTGAAGGGCCAAAAAGCGGTGTGGATCCAACGTATGAGGACGGCCGCCGCGATCATCGCGATGATCAGTTTTTCGTCAAAGGCATAAGGCGCTCGCGGTGGCGGCGCTGTCAATCCGCGGCTTTTGCGCCAAGCGATGCCGCCGCCGAGCGCGGCAATCAAGACACTGCCAATGATAAGCCACTCTGGGACGAGCAAGCTCTGCCCGGTCTGCGCGCCCAGTACACCCAGGACCAGCATCCAGCCTGTCATCCAGGCTGGTCCAATAGCCAACGCCACCGCAGCAACAAGCGCCCGCGAATGCCATTGCTTCGTCGGCAGCAGCGCCAGGGACCAGGGCAAACCTAGACCGACGCTCATGCACAGCGTCGGCAAGATGCCCGCAAGCGCTTCGTTTAACCAGGTCACTGCCTTACCTGCGCGCCATAGCGAGGCGCTTCCTCAGCTCTTGCGCCATGCTTGTCAAGGCATAAGCGGCCATCATCAGCGCGAAGGGCAATACCGGCAGATAGTAGCGCGCCCAAGGCAAGGGCGTCAGCGCGAAGACAGCAGCCGCGCCGCCGCCGCCCCAAATCAATAATAGCGCGCGATTCTGAAAGCAACTGTCGCCATCGCGCAGGAGCAGAAAAATACCGGCGACGACCAGCAAGGACATGGCGATGCCCGCGATCGCATTGCCCCCGATGAGCGCGCCTGCCCAGCCGGAGTTTTCATAGATATGGATTTGCTCGCTGATTTCCGGATAGCCCGCCCATTGCTGGTCTTCGAAGTATTGCGGCTCCGCAAGCAGCACAAAGCGGAAAAACCCTTTCACTTGCTGCCCCAACGATTGATAACCGCCATAGACGCCCGCTTGTCGCTGTAAAAGCTCGGAGCGCTCGGACAGGACATCACCGGCGCTTGCAAAGGGCGCGTCCCACCAGCCCGGGTTTAGCAGATAGAAGATCAGCAGCGCGAGGATGCCAGCCGTCATGATGCCCGCGAGCCCGCGTATATTCAGACGGTTGCGCCTGTCGCCGGTTCCTAGACGCTCGTAGACGTCCAGGCCGGATAGCGCCAGGAAGACAATCGCCACAGTGAAAGCGCTGCTATGTTTTGCGGCGATAGCCAGCCCGGCGCAGGCGCCCAGCAGCGCGTATTGCCACCAGCGCCGGTGACGAATGAGCCAGGCCGCCATCACAAGCGCCAGCATGATGCCGAGCATGAGGCTGCCTTCTTGCATGGCGCGCCTGCCGTTAAGCAGCAGGCTAGGGTGGCTGGCGAAAAGCAAACTGGCAAGCAAGGCAGTCGGTCGGTTTATGGTCATGCGCGCGAAGACATAAAAGAGCGCCGCGGCGGCAGCCAACTGCGCCGCCGAAGCCAGGCGAGCGCTCTGAAGCAGACGGGCGTCTGGCAGGTGGTTGGATTCCAGGTTGGTTTTGTAGTCCAAGCCCCAATGCCAATCGTCATTCAGGTCTGTGATGGCGTATCCGCTGCTGGCAGCCAGCCAGCCGTAAATCATGTTAGAGATCGATCCGCTAGCCAGATTGGCGCGATATTCGCCCACGCTGGCGGACCTTTTCGCCTGGTGCGTGAGCTTCGCCCGGTCGCCTTGCAAAAACAGGTAATAGTAATCGCGCCCGATATAGATCTTGGAAGATTCGTCGCCGTGGAAGGGCACGATCGCCGCGCCGCCCATGATGTAAATGCACAGCACTGCCAGCCAAATGACATCGACGCCATATTGCACGCTTTTGACCATCATCTGCCTGGAATGCGATATAGCGGACCGTTCGCCGCGCCCAAACGCGCCGATAGGCTCGCGTCAATCCAACTACAGGTAGTCATGGGTTCGGGGCTCCATGCGATTCCACAATAACCTGAGCAAGCGCAGAAAAGCGCAAGCCGCCGCGAGCAGCGTGAAGGGCAGGGCCGGCAGATAATAGCGTTGCCAGGGCAATGGCGTGAGCACAAGCGTTATCAAGACGATGCCGCTTCCCCAGACCAGCAGCAGCCAGCGATACTTTCTGACGACCTGTGGCGCGCGCGCCAGATAAACGATACCCCAGAGGGTCAGCGTCAACATGGCCAGTCCGCCCAGCTTTCCATCAATCGCGAGCCCGGCGAATCCAGATGACTCGTAGGCGCTGATTTCGGCGCGGATTGCGTCGAAGCCCGCCCATTGCGCCACTTCATAATACTGGCTCCCGTCAAAAAATGCGTGATCCAGAAAGCCTGCGATGCGTTCCGCCGGCAAATCATAGCCGCCGTAGAGCGCCACTTGCTCTTTCAGCAAGTCGAAGCGCAAGCGGAGAACCTCGGCAGCGCTATCCAAGGGACCTTGCCACCAGGCTGGACTCAAAAGATAGAAGATGCACAATGTCAGCCCGCCCGCCGCTAGCAAGCCAAACAGCGGCTGCGCTTGCTTTCGCCTCGCCTGTTCTTGCACTTGGGCTGTCTGGTAAAGCCATAAAGAGGCGCAGGCAAGAAAGGCAAGCGCCACGACAAAGGCATTGGGATGTTTGGACGCGACGGCAAAGCCAGAGACGACGCCCAGCAAGACGAATTTCCACCAGCTATGCCCTTGCAAGAGCCAGGCGCCCGCCAGCAGAACCAGCATCATGCCCAGCAAATGGCTGCCTTCCATCATGGCGCGCCGGCCGTTGAGCAGGATGGCGGGATGCAGGGCGAAAAGGGCGCTGGCGACATAGGCTTCGGGCCTGCCTATCGTCATGCGGACCAACGCGAAGAGCAAAGCTCCCGCCAGCGCCAATTGCGCGGATGAAGCTAAACGCGCCTGTTGCAATAGCTGCGCTTCGGGAAGATTGCCTAAGTCGCGGTTCGCGGCATAATCAAGTTGCCAATCCCACTGACCGTTGAGTTCGTCCCGGCTCATGCCCGCGCTCGCCGCCAGCCAGCCGTAGATGGTTTTGGAGGCCGTGCCATTGATCAGGCGCAGATGCTGCTCGTCTTCCCGGCTGGACCAGGCGCCGTCATAGAGGATTTTTGACAGGTCGCCATCGTGGAAAAGGTAAAAAAAGTCGCGCCCCATGAATAGCTGCGTCGATTCATCGCCGTGAAAGGGAACGATTGCCGCGCCTGCGACGATATAAGCTGCCAGCAAAAGCAGCCATAGGCTGTCAATTCGGTTAGCGCCGCTCATGTTTCTTCTGTGGGCGGACCAATCTCGACCAGCATGTCGCCTTTGTCAACCGCCTGGCCAGTCTCGACCTGTATCGCCCTAACCACCCCAGCGACCGGCGACTTCAACTCGTTCTGCATCTTCATCGATTCCAGTATCACGACCGTATCGCCTTGCTCGATGATTTGGTCCAGCGCCACCGTGACCATGACGATCAGACCGGGCATGGGCGCGGTCACTTCGCCGGAAGTGATTTTCAATCCGCCGCGGCGCTGTACCAAGAGCATGGCGCGCTCGTCTAGGACTTGGGTCTCGAAAAGCTGGCCCCCCATCATCACCGCGATCTTGCCATCGTCATCATCAATGACGGCTTCCAGGGACTTGTTCTCGGTGATGATGGAATAGAGCGAACCGCCCAAGTTGAGGAAATCCACATCGCGCAGTTCGCCGTCGACCATGACGGCGCCATCTTGGTCGATTTCAATTTCGTAGCTCTGGTCCTCGATGACTGTGACGTACTTCATCGGTGCATCCTCTCGAAGCGTCCCATCCATTTCCAGTTGCTGGCGTCGCGCTTGGCTGGCGCGACCACTTGCGAAGCCAGCCGCCGCTTGCGATGCGCGTACAAGGTGGCTGCTATGGCGACAGTCTCCAGCTGCGTCGCTGTGGGTCTCTTTTCATAGGTATTCATATTGAAGCGCTGTTCGACAAAATTGGTGTCAATCTGCCCGGCGATGAAGCTGATGCTATTGAGCAGGTTAATGTGGAAGGGGATGTTATGCTTCAAGCCCATAATGCGATATTCGGAGAGAGCGCGCCGCATCCGCAGCATCGCTTCCGAACGCGTCTCGCCCCAGGTTATCAGCTTGGAGATCATGCTATCGTAATAGGGCGTAATTTCCGAGCCGCGATAGACGCCGCTGTCCACGCGAACGCCTGGTCCCGTCGGCAAGATCATCGTTGTGATCTGGCCCGTCGACGGCATGAAATCCGCATAGGGGTCTTCGGCATTGATGCGGCATTCGATTGCCCAGCCCTTGGGATCCAGCAAGTTTTCCGTGGGCCCCATACGGCGTCCGCGGGCGATGCGTATTTGTTCTTTGGCGAGGTCGACGCCGGTCACCAATTCGGTCACGGGATGCTCCACTTGCAAGCGCGTGTTCATCTCCAGGAAATAGTAATTCTTGTCGCGGTCGACCAGGCACTCAATGGTGCCGGCATTGACATAGCCGACAGATTCGGCCGCGGCGATCGCCATCTCGCCCATTTTCCGCCGCAGTTCCGCATCGACGAAGACGCTGGGCGCCTCTTCCACCAGTTTCTGATGCCGCCTTTGAATGGAACATTCGCGCTCGCCCAGGTGCACCGTGTTGCCATGACTGTCAGCCAAGATCTGAAACTCGATGTGACGCGCGCCCTGCAGCAGTTTTTCCAGATAGACGTCGCCATTGCCAAAGGCGCTTTCCGCCTCTCGCCGCGCTGTTAAGAGCGCCGTTGCGAAGTCCTCCGCGCGATGCACCGGGCGCATGCCCTTGCCGCCACCGCCTGCCACTGCTTTGATCAAGACCGGGAAGCCGATCCGCTTGGCAGCCTCCGCCAAGTCATCATTGGACAAGCCAGCCTCGATGCCGGGGATCAGCGGCACATTGTTGCGGGTCACGGCAAGTCGCGCGGCGTGCTTGTCGCCCATGGTCGCGATGGCGGCGGGCGACGGTCCGATCCACACCAGTCCCTCGTCGATGACCTGCCCCGCGAAATCGGCATTTTCCGCCAGGAAGCCATAACCCGGGTGAATGGCGTCAGCCCCGGTCCTGCGCGCTACCTCGATCAGCCGGTCTTTTTTGAGATAACTGTCGGCCGGGCGCGGTCCGCCAATGTGTACGGCTTCGTCGGCATAGCGCACGTGCAAAGCCGCGCGATCGACATCGGAGTAGACCGCCACCGTCGGGATGCCCAGATCGCGCGCGGCGCGTATGATGCGCACGGCGATTTCGCCGCGATTGGCGATCAAGATCTTGTTGATGCCGGTGAGTTGCTCAGCCATCGACGCCTCCTAGAGTGGAATTAGAGTGGAATGTTGCCATGCTTCTTGGGCGGGTTCTCGTCGCGCTTGTTCTGGAAGACTTGCAAGGCGTTGATCAAACGCGCGCGCGTATTGTGCGGTTCTATGACGTCGTCGATAAACCCACGGCTGGCGGCGATATAGGGATTGGCGAAGGTCTCGCGGTAGTCTTCGGCCAGTTCCTGCTTGCGCGCGGCCGGGTCTTTCGCTTCTTTCAGCTCGCGGCGGTAGATGATCTCGACCGCGCCCTCGGGACCCATGACTGCGATTTCGGCGGTGGGCCAGGCGATGTTAAGATCGGCGCGGATATGCTTGCTGTTCATGACGCAATAAGCGCCGCCATAAGACTTGCGCGTGGTGACGGTCAGCTTGGGCACGGTCGCCTCGCAATAGGCGTATAGCAGCTTAGCGCCGCTCATGATGATGCCGTTATGCTCCTGGTCGGCGCCGGGCAAATAGCCGGGGACGTCCACGAAGGTGATGAGCGGCACGTTGAAGGCGTCGCAAGCGCGCACGAAGCGCGCCGCTTTGACGCTGGCATTGATATCCAACACGCCCGCCAGCACCGTCGGCTGATTGGCGACGATGCCAACCGCCGAACCGCCCAGCCGCGCATAACCCACGACGATATTGCCGGCGTATTCTTCGTGCACTTCGAAGAAGTGCCCATCGTCGACGATGAGCTCGATCACCTTTTTCATATCATAAGGCTGGTTCGGATTCTGCGGCACGATGGTGTCGAGCGCGCTTTCCGTACGCAGCGGATCATCGGTCGTTGGAATAGCCGGCGGATCTTCCATATTGTTCTGCGGCAGATAGCTAAGCAGCTCCCGCACCAATATCAGCGATTGCGCCTCGTCATCAGCCACAAAATGACAAACGCCGCTCTTGCTGGCATGCACCGACGCCCCGCCCAATTCTTCAAAACTGACATCTTCGTTGAGCACCTGTTTGACCACGTCCGGTCCCGTGATGAACATATAACTGCTGTCCTTGACCATGATGATATAGTCGGTCAGGGCTGGGCTGTAGACGGCCCCGCCGGCGCAGGGTCCCATGATCACGCTGATCTGGGGTATGACGCCGCTGGCCAGGGTGTTCTGCAAAAAGATATCGGCATAGCCGCCCAGGCTTTCCACCCCCTCTTGGATGCGCGCGCCGCCGCTGTCATTCAAGCCGATGACCGGCGCGCCCACCTTGATCGCCATATCCATAATTTTGAGGATTTTGTTGGCGTGAGCCTCGCTCAAACTGCCGCCCATGACGGTGAAGTCTTGCGAATAGACATAAACCAGCCGGCCGTCAATCGTGCCCCAGCCGGTCACGACGCTGTCGCTAAGCGGCTTGTTATTTTCCAGCCCGAATTTGTTGTTGTGATGGTGTACAAATGCGTCAAGCTCGCGAAAGCTGCCGGGATCGAGCAGCATCTCCAGCCGTTCGCGGGCGGTCTTCTTGCCTTGATCGTGCTGCCGCTTGATGCGCGCCTCGCCGCCGCCCAGTTGGCTTTGGGCGCGTTTGGCGCGCAACTGCTCGATCTTGGGGCTGATGGTCATACCTGGTCTCCGTTTGCTGTGTATGTGTTAGCGACGTCGCTGTTTCCTCCGCTAATTGTAACACCGTCTGCGAGCGGGGGTTTCTGGCAGCGCGGCAAAACAGCCATCCAGTATATGGTGTCGGCGGCTGATTGACAGGGAGAGTCTGTGGACTGGTGGAGCAAGCGTTCAGGTTTTGTCAACCACCGAAGTCGCCGAGAGAGCATCTATACGGCGATTTAGGTGCGCGGACAAGCGTCTAAATCACGGTGTAATCCCAAAGCGGTTCAGCAATTCGACGATAGCCGTGTTGTATCCGCTGGCGCTTTCGTCTGTTACGCGGATGGCATTGGTTAGTTGTATCGCGCTCGTGACATTTTCAGGAACATCCTCCCACTTGTCGGAATTGATGTCGAATCCACTGTGCCAGATGGGAATGATTGTTCTCTTTTCATCAATAGCCCAACAGATTTCTTTCACTGTCATCTCGGATGCGAGCGTGTCTTTTCCGAGCAGAAAAATGAAATAGTCACAATCCTTGATACGCTCTTCCAAGTCGGCGTGCCAATTTCCGCCCACTTCAAGTGCCATGTCGACGAATGGAATCTGGCTGTGCTCTTTTAGTCGCGCCAGCACGAGTAGTGCAAGCGCGCTGCTGTCAAGACGTCTGTACGAGATGAAAATGTTGTAGGGATCGGTTTCTTGGAGTAAGTCGAATGCCGAGCGTGTCAGCGAGTATCCTCCTCTTCCCTTTTCCAAATAGCCGTGCGCCTCAAGCAATTCGATAGTATGTTCCAGATCTTTGTTTCCCCAACGCTTGCAGAAGAACTTTTCAAGGTTGTCGCCATCAAATGTTAATGCCATGCCATAGACTATGTTCCGTTTCCACAAGCCTTTGTATACACCAAGTGCCAACTCTTTAGCTAACAGACGTGTTTTTGCAACTTCGTTTGAAGGTAAAGCGATATCGTTTCTGTCATTCAAGAACTTCCCCAACTCATCCACATCAAATCCTCTCTGTGCTCTCGGTGCCCTCGGTGGTTAAATCTGACGGGCGAGCCTTGGCTCGCCCCTACAATATGCTTGAAAAAACTTTGTTCTCTTCAATGTCTTTGTGCTTAAACCAAGTCCCCAATATCCACATCCAACCCGGCAAAGTCCTCAAAACTCAAATCTCGCATCCGCAGACCCAGCCGCATTTTCAACTCGGCGAAGATTTCGGTATAACTCCCGGTCATCCGCCGGTAGCCGCCCAAGCCCAATTCACTGACAAGCCGCTCAATCGTCTCGGCATCAGCCTCGATCTCGGTGAAGTTCCCGTATGGCAACTCATCCAGCACAACCTCGGCATCCCCCAGCGCATAAGTCGTCCGGTACTTCTCGTAAATCAGCGCGACTTCATATCCCAGCCGCCGCAGAATCACATCCATGGTCGCAAAATCGCTGACCGCGACTTCAGCCTCGAAGCGCTTGAAGATGCCGTCCTGGCTGCTTTCTCCCGATTTGAAGGTCAGCTTTGCTCCCTCATCCTGCCGCAGCCGCAAGACAATGCCCTGCGCCGTCAGCGTTCGAGCTGCATTCTCATAGCGCAGGTTGCGCTCGAAGACCCGCGGCGATTTCAACAGCGCGCCGGCTGCCTCCAGCGCCCGCTGCACCAGCGTCAAGTCTGGCGTATACAGCTTGACTTCCACCTCTTGCAGGTTCCTTCGAGACATCGCAGGTCCTTCTCAGTAATTCCAAGTTAGTCATGCAAAACTCGACGAAGGGTCTAAATGTAGACTCTCGGGCTGCACAGCAGCCGCCCACGCAAAAGGCTTTGCCTGTTTCAGCCGCGGCTTTGTGACGCGGATGAAGCCAGTTTCTCAGCCGGTCCACGAGGAGAATAGGCTTGACCACCGGCTCGACCCATGTACCAGAGCGATTTCGCGATCTTATGCGCGAGCGCAGTGGTGGTACGTTTGTATCCCGCCCGTAGTCGATATTGCGCTGCCCATGTTTTCAAAGGGTGCGCTTGTTGGGAGATCATCCAGCCCTTCACAGCATTGACAAAATGCTGCTTGATATACTGATTGCCTTGGCCTTTCTTGCTCTTGAGCAGCTTTCCTCCTGAGACTTTGTTCGAAGGCGCCAAGCCGCATGCTTTACAAAACGCTTCCGCCGAGTGATATCGGTCATGAAAGTCCGCGCCGGTTTCCGCGATGATTCGAAGCGCCAGAAGTGCTGTGACCGCCGGCGCTGTCGTCATCCACTCGATTTGAGGCTCTAGGTGAAAGTGCGCAATATGGGCTTCCGCTCTGCGCCGGCGAGCGACAATCATGTCGGTCAGCCGATCAAGTTCCGCTGCTGACAAGGCGACTTCTTCACGGACATATCGCGGCAGTTCGTTCAGATTCTCCAGCAGTTCGACAAGCTGCCTTTTGCTGCTGCGGGGTCCCTTCCAGGCGAAGTTCACCGCCTCTTCAGGACTCATGTTCTGCGCCTGCGCCATAATCTGTATGAAGTTACGACCGCTTGGCGAGGTCGGTTTAACCCGGCGGAAAATTGGAACTCGATATGCAGTCAAAAGCGAGCGCAAGCTGTTGGACGCGCGAGTGCGAGCCGCTTTGTCCGCGTCCCACTTGCGCAGGTTCATTCTGATTTCCCTCTGCATGTCGTCAGGCATGTTGCTGGTACGCAGTCTAAAGTGAGCAGCCAATCTAGCCATGTTGATCGCATCCGCCTTGTCAGACTTGCCTTCAACAGCTAACAAAGCTTTGATGGTCATTGGATTGAGGATATGAGCATTGAGTTCGCGGTTTCGGAAGGCATGATAAAATAGGGGGATTATATCGCAAACTAGCCAAGTGATACAAGGTTTTTGAAGTAGGGTGATCCATAAGCTCTACTATATGCAGATGTGATTTGCTAACTCAATTAAGCCATTTAGCAATCTAACATATAAGTAGAGTGTAGCTATGTGCTTGACCATGCTTATCACCTCCTTTCTGAGGTTGGCTTAGGGGCCCTCGATGTCTAGTTCGGAGAGTTTCCCAAGACTGCGCCCAGAAATTCAGTGATTAGCCAAGTATGACCACCCTACTTCGGTTATCGTAGATGGGATTTGTGATAATAACGAGGGCTACTTTATCAGAAAATAACAAGAAATTAGCCAACTCCCCCTTGACAAACCCCGCAAAATTGGCTAGTATAGTATTATGCGAAGCTAAGGGGGATTGAAATGGCACAACACGCACCGGGGCAACATCACCGCAAGGGCATTACGGTTATGGAACTGTTTCAGATGTTCCCAGATGACAAAACAGCCGAGAAATGGTTCGAGCAAGCTCGCTGGGCAAATGGCGTTCGTTGCGCTCATTGCGAGAGCGATAATATCGCCAAGGTAAGCCATCCTGAAATGCCATATCGTTGCCGTGATTGCCGCAAGCATTTCAGTGCAAAGACGAACACACTGATGCACGGGTCGAAACTCGGATACCAGAAGTGGGCTGTCGCCATTTACTTTGTCGCAACTAATCTCAAGGGCATTAGCTCAATGAAGCTACACAGGGAATTGGGCATTACGCAGAAGTCGGCTTGGCACATGCTTCACCGAATCCGCGAAACATTTGCGGACAATGGCGACAAGTTCTTCAGCGAAGTCGAAGTCGATGAAACATACATCGGTGGCAAAGAGGGCAACAAGCACGCGCACAAGAAGTTGAACGCCGGGCGCGGCACAGTGGGCAAGACTGCGGTTGTCGGCGTATTGGATCGGGATACGGGTGATGTCAAAGCCCAGGTCGTCGAGAACACGAAACAAGAAACCTTGCACGAAATTGTGGTAGAGAATACCTTGCCCGATACAATCGTGTACACAGATGAAGCGCGAGCCTACGAAGGAATGCCACGCAAGCATAAATCGGTTAAGCATAATGTTGGCGAATATGTGAACGGGCAGATACACACGAACGGGCTGGAGAGCTTCTGGTCAATGTTCAAGCGCGGCTATATGGGAACGTATCACCAGATTAGCCCGAAGCACTTGAATCGGTACGTGAACGAGTTCGCTGGTCGGCACAATAACCGTCCACTGGATACGCAGCATCAAATGGGGGTTATGGTACGCGGAATGAGTGGCAAGCGCCTGCGGTATCGAGACCTAATCGCAGAGTGACCGGGAGCTCCGTTTATTTAGAGCCAACGGGTAAAGACCCACCATAACGCTACTGCGTGTGTGACACCAAACGCCCCTGCTAGAATTGGAATAGATGTTCTCAAGAAAGGGTTCCACGTGATAATGCCTATAAACGCAATGAATAGCATGGCAATGCCATAGAATACAACGGCGCGTTCCCGGCGCTTGCGCTCCTGAATCCGCTCCAGAGTCATTGCTTCTCTCATGGCAATGACCATACAGTCTTTCAATTCACGATAATCCAATTCCACGTAGACCACTGTCCGATCTGCCCTTGGCGGCGGAATTTTTGCCCGCATGTTCTCCGGCAACATCTCTTCCTCCCAATCTCACCCTTGCGGATAATATAACGGCGATTAAGATTTTGTGTGCGAGGGGGAGACGCGCCCCAGAAATGGAAACACGTCGCCCTCTGCATGTCAGTTCCCTGGGGCGGTGGAGTGGTCAACTCATAGACCACCCTGGGGGACTTCCCCAGACTGTAACGCATATCACGGATTTAACCAATAAGTTAAGGTAATCTTCCCATCGGCGGCGCAAAATCCGCCCATGGGACCCCTTGGAAAACCGCTTGGCTGTGCGATCCGGAGACGACGCCGAGAACTTGAGCTTTCTCAGGAAGCGCTTAGTGAACGTTCAGGGGTGCACTGGGTGTACATTAGTCATATTGAGAATGGGTTGAAGTCGCCAACGCTACGTGTAATACAGGCATTGGCGGAAGCACTGTGTATAGAAGTGTCGGAGCTTATGAGAATGGCGGAGCAAATCAGCGAGAAGTAAGAAACACCAATGCCGGGGTTCACAATTTTTTCTTGAGTTGTGGACCCTGTTATGGTATAATACCATCATAAGGAAGTGCGACATTGAAGCGGAGTTGAATGATATGAATGATAATGAACATCTGCAAAACCTAGAAAAATCTATGCGAGAGCTAACCGATATTGTGCATGAAGGTTTTGCTCTTATGCGTCAGCGATTCGATAAACAGGATCAGGAAGCAAATAAGCGTTTTGAGACCGTAATGGAGTCGCTTGGAACGATGAGCGAAAGGTTGCGAAATCTGGAGATCAAACGTATCAATAATGCAAAGGTAAAACATGGGCGAGAACAATCAGAAATCAGACCCCAAGACTAAACAAGACCACCACAAATCCCGCATTCACACCACCGAGAATCCATTCACCCTGTACATTGACGATACGCCAGAGAACATAGCTCGTGTCCTGATGACGGCTCCGCCAAAGAAAGCCGGTGAGTGGGATTATCTCAAGCGCGATTAAGCGCTTGGCTAGTTTGCGATATAATTCCCATAAAATAGATGATGGAAATTCGCTGTTGACTCCAATACCGCGCATTCGACCGCTTCGGCGCAGAGCCAATTCGCGGCCGCCACCGCCTCTCGCTGCGATTGGGAAAACTCCCGTACCTCCATTGAGCCAGTGAGACTGTTAAACACTGCCACAACGACATAATCGCTGTCGACATCACAACCAGCAGTTATCTTGAACGTCAACTCATCAACGAACAAGGCAGCGGCGCGAATACGCTGCTTTCTATCCATTCTGGCACTTCCCGTCACGACTTTGGGAATGACAGCGCACCGGCCTTGTCAGCTCAATGGCTTAACCTGTTTTTGGCGGTCTCAGCCGCATGCGTGACGACAATTCTCCGGATGACACAGTCTACATATGGAGCTTGCCGCTTCAACTTCATCGGCATCTCAAGGAGCGAGAGGTGCTCTCCGCTGCCACTATGAGCTTAATAAACTCCTTGACAACTAACAAGGAATTTCGTCAACTTTGCACAATGACGAGCGTACAGTTAGACTCAAATGTGGCTCTAGGCAAAGAAAACAGGGGCGACATACCATGTCGCCCGAAATCTATACATAGCAAGGCGGACGGCAGATCGGGCGACTCAGCGAGTCGACCCTACCGCTTCTTATTGTTTTTTGGGATTATTTCAGTTCTCTTCCTCAGTTCTTCAATGGCACTTCGCGGATAGCAGCCGGCAGGTAGTCGTCGACGGCATTGACGATTGAGGACCAGGGCAGTTGCGGCTTGTCCGGCGCTACGATGAGGCCGTGGCTGTAGGCGCCGGCCGCGCGCTGAATCAGCCAGAGACAGCGGTCGCTGAATGATAATCCGTCTTGGTCGCGCAGCGTATCGAATTTCGCCTGGCGCAATGCCCGGACCAGCTTCTCCAGTCGATCTTTTGGCACGGTCAGTTGCAGCGGCTTGTGCCGGTTGAAGCCTTCGTAGACCAGTTGCATTTCAACCTCTCCCAACTGATATTCAATGACCCGCGCGACAGAGTGGCGGATGCGCCGCCCGGAATAATAGGCTGTGACCTGCAAGACGCTCATAACGCCGGCGTCGCGCGCGACCTGGTTGAGATTATCAAAACCCAGGTCGTCCGCCACTTGATAGAGGATCAGCCCGTCAAATGCCATCGCGATCTAATTGCCAAACTATCCTAATATGTGACATTCGACATAGATGTTGATGCGATTGCACTGCTCAACCCCTGAAGACAGGTGAAGAGTCTCAAACTTCCAGAACGACCTTGCCAAAAACCGCATTCCGCTCCAATAACTCTTGCGCCTGACGCGCCTCGCTCAAGGGCAGAGTCGCGCCGATGACCGGCTGCAAATTGCCCGCGAAGACCTGTTCCATGACAGCCATATAATCGCGATGCGGACCCATGGTGCTGCCAATCAGGCTGATCTGGCGGGCAAAGAGCTGCGCGATATTCAACTCCATCTGATAACCGCTGGTGCCCCCGACTATCAAGATTCGCCCGCCAATGCGACAAGCGCGCAGGCTCTGCCCCATGGTGGCTTGCCCAACATTGTCGACCACCACATCGACGCCGCGGCGATTTGTTAGCTGATAGATAGCCCGCGACCACTGCGGTTCTTCTTCGCGATTGATCGTGACGTCCGCGCCCAGCGCTTCGGCTTTTCGGCATTTTTCGGCATTGCTGCCCACGGCATAAACCGTCGCGCCCGCCAGCTTGGCAATCTGAATGCTGATGCTGTTGACGCCGCCGCCGGCGCCCACGATGAGCACGGTCTCGCCGACCTGCAGCCCGCCGCGTGTGATCAAAGAATGCCAGGCGGTCAGGCCGACCAAGCCCGCCGCCGCTGCCGCGCCGAATTCAAAATCACCCGGCATGCGCAGCAAATTGCGCTGGGGCAGGACGACAAATTCCGCCGCCGCGCCGCTGTGATGCTCGCCGAGGATGGCAATGCGCGACTGGTTTTCCAGCCCGCTATGCAGCGCCGGGTCCCCCGCTTGAACGATCGTAGGGTTGATGCAAACGCGGTCGCCCAGGGCGAACTGATCTGCGCCGTCCCCCACAGCATCGACCAGCCCCGCGCCATCCGCGCAAATGACATGAGGGAAATCCAGCGCCAGTCCCTTCCAGCCGGCGCGTACCCAGAGGTCGAGCCGGTTGAGCGCCGCCGCCTTGATATTGACGCGGACTTCGCCGTAGGCCGGCTCGGGAATAGGCAGATCTTCACGATACTCGACGACCTCCAGACCGCCGTGCGCTTTTAATGTCGCCGCTCTCATCGTCTCATATTTCATCTCATTCTTCATCTCAACCCCAATTCATTACGCGCGATAACCATGCGTTGGATCTCGCTTGTGCCTTCGTAAATCCGTGTGATGCGCGCGTCGCGGTAATAGCGCTCGACCGGCATCTCCTTGCTGTAGCCCAGCCCACCGTGGATTTGAATCGCCTCGTCGGTCACATAGGCTGCGGTTTCGCTGCAAAACAGCTTTGCCATGCTCGCTTCGCTGGTATAGCGCGCGCCGATTGCCAATGCCCGCTGTTTGGCGAGAATCGCCTGATAGAGCAGGGCGCGGCTCGCTTCAATGCGCGTTTTCATATCGGCGATCTTCTGCTGGATCATTTGAAAGCTGCCAATCGGCGCGCCAAAGGCTTCGCGCTCCCTGGCGTATTCCAGCGCGGCTTCATAGGCGGCCTCGGCGATGCCCAGGGCTTGCGCCGCGATGCCGATGCGCCCCGCGTCCAGAACAGTCATGGCGATCTTGAAACCTTGTCCCACTTGCCCAAGCACATTCTCTACCGGACACAGGTAATTCTCGAAGATGATCTCGCTGGTGGCGCTGGCGCGGATGCCCAGCTTCGGTTCGACCTTGCCCCGGCTGAAGCCCGGCTGGCTGGTATCGATGAGAAAGGCGGTGATGCCGCGCTGTTTGGCTGCGGCGGCGGTCATGGTGAACAAGATCAGGCGGTCGGCAACCGGACCGCTAGTAACCCAGCTCTTGCGCCCATTGATGATATAGCGCGCGCCGGCCTCATCGAGGTTGGCTCGGCTGGCCATATTGCCGGCGTCGCTGCCCGACATCGGCTCGGTCAAGCTGTATGCGCCGATCTGCTCGCCGCTGGCCACGGGCTTGATCCACTCCCGCTTCTGCCGCTCTGTCCCGAAGACCTGGATGGGATAGCAATAGAGCGAATTATGCACGCTCATGATGGTGCTATGGCTGGCATCGGCCTTGGCGATTTCGATCATGGCTAGGGCATGCGCCAGGGCGTCCAAGCCCGCGCCGCCGTATTCCTCCGGGACTTCAATGCCCATCAAGCCCATTGCGCCCATCTTGCGCACCGTCTCCAGCGGGAACTCGCCCGTTTCATCGAACTCGGCCGCGATGGGCGCGATTTCGCGCCGGGCAAAGTCTCTCACCGCCGCCAGCAGCAGCTCATGTTCTTCGCTCAGCGCCAGGCTCAGGGTGGCTGGAACCATGGGCCTCATCCTCCGCATTCGTCATAAATTTATTTTACAGTTCGCGCCTGTTATTATAACATTCAATGGACAAGCGTCATCCTGTCTCGTGGAACGAGCGCATCACATGACCGATATCAGCTTGAATCATCTCGCGGTGATCGTTGACAACCTCGATGAGGCGCTGAGTTTTTGGCGCGATGCGCTTGGGCTGGCGGGAGTCGGAGCGCCGCAATCTATCAGCGACGAAGCCGTTGACGTCGCCTTTCTCGACCTGGGCGATTGCCAGCTTGAGTTGATTCAGCCGACCGCGGACGATAGCGGCGTCGCGCGCTACCTTGCCAAGCGCGGACCGGGCTTGCACCATCTCTGCTTGGAAGTGCCGGATCTCGATAGCAAGCTGCAAGCCTTGCGCGATAATGGCGTTGAATTGATCAACGAGGTCGCCCGCGAACGCGACGGCAGGCGCTACGCCTTCGTTCATCCGGCCAGCGCTTCTGGCGTGCTGCTGGAGTTATATGAGAGGGTATGAATCGTGCCAGCGCAATTGCCCGGCAAGATTAGAAAAGCGGGCGACATGCGTCCGCGCCGAGCGAGAGCGCTATGGATTCTAACATGGGGCGAGGCGTCATGCAGATGAGGATTATTCTCCTTAGCTTGATACTATCACTTCTGTCTGCGCTTGCCAGCGCGCAAGCCAATTCCTGCCCGGCTTTGCAAGACCGAGCCTTTGCCAACCTTGCCAGCGCCTGCGCCGAACAAGAGATTAACTCCATCTGCTTGGGCCATCCCACCGTTTCGCTGGCGCGCTTGCCTGGTGTCGCGGCTGTCGCATTCTCGCAGCCCGGCGACCAAGCCGCAGACAGCAGCGTTGATTGGTTTAGCGCCAGCAGCGAGGACAAGACCTGGGGCGCGGCGCGCATCTTGTTCGAGGCTTATCCGCCCGCCGAATTGGAAGCTCAGACCGCCGCCTTGCTCGCCTTTGGCGATGTCGCGCTTTTCCCTTCGTCGTCACTGTCGCCGCCCGCCACCTTGCTGGATTTCACAGTGGCGGCCGCTCAGGGAGCCAACCTGCGCGCCGAACCCAATACTGACGCGCCTGTCATGCGAACGCTGGCCAACCGCGCCAGCCTCAAAGCGGCAGGCGTCAATGACGATGGCACTTGGATTCAAGTCTATGTCACGCCGGAAGAATCCGGTTGGATCAGCCGCGAGCTGCTGGAGGGTGATGTCAACCAGCTGCAAAGCGCGCCGCGCGACAACGCGAGCCGCCCGCTTTGGTCACGCTGGCAGGTCTTTGATTTTCGCAGCGGCATTGACGATGCGCCTTGCCCGGGCGCGGCCGGCAGCGGTGTTCTATTACAGTCCAATCAATTCCAGCCACCGCGGCAATTTTGGCTTAATGGACTTGATATTCGCCTCAATGGCGTTGCCTTCCTGCAAGCGCAGATTGACGCTGGCATGTCGATTTATGTCCTGGACGGCGAAGCGACTATCACGGTTCCTGATGCCAGGGTGCCGGTGAAGAGCGGCTTCTATACACAAGTCCCGCTGGGCATCGCCGAGGACGGCAGTCCTATGTCCGCAGGTGTTCCCGCCGCGCCCAGCGCCTACGATTACCAGAGCATGCTCAGCTTGCCGATTGACGCGCTCCACTATCCCAGTCGCGTGGGCTTGGACCCCTACACGATCATAAGGAGGCGTCCCAGCAGCGGTCAAAGCCCGCTGGAAGGCATGTCCACCGAGGCGCCTTGCAAGATCACGGCTGGCACATTTGGCGCCAACATCCGTTCCTATCCCGATCCAGAGGCGCCTATCATCGCTGTCATGGGTCATCGCGAAAGCGCCGAGCCCGTTTCCCGCGCCATCGGCGGCGATGACTTGCTGTGGTGGAAGCTCGCCGATGGCGTCTGGATCCGCATTGACGCCACCGTCACCGGCGGCAAGTGCAGCGCTGTGCCCCTAATCGCCTACGAAAGCTGAACCCCGCCGACAATACGGGGCATTCGCATCAAAATAATTGAAACGGTAGGGGCACTCTGTGGACTCTGTTGAAATACTCAATTTACCCCCACCCCAAACCCCTCCCCCATAAAGAGGGAGGGGCTTAACGGCTCATTACAGGTCATAATACTCCCAATTGCCTCATTTTTGGGCAAGGGGCCGGGTGATGGAGGCTGTTTCTCAACAGAGTCCTGTGAGTCGCCCGATACTTATATGGTTTCTACTCGTCGGGCGAGCCTTGGCTCGCCCCTAGCGGTTGTCAAGAAGATGTAATTTGATTCAACCGAATTCGGTATACCTCCGACGTCAAACTTGCAATGCTAGTCGCTTCATGTTACTCTATACCTATAGGGGTATGGGTATAATATCATGCAAATTGAATCGACGCGCGCGGCGCATAATAGCAAGACCATCAACCGCATCAAGCGCATTCGGGGCCAGCTAAACGCGCTGGAAGACTTGATAGCCGCCGACGCCGGCAGCTGCGAGCAGCGGGTCCTGCGCGCCCGCACAATCGAAAAGGGCATGTCCAGCCTGATCAATCATCTCTTCGACTGTTATATCGAAAACAGCCTGCGGCATGATTTGCGCTCCGATCCCGAGGCCGCCGCCGCAGACTTGCAGCGCATCCTGAAGCTCATCAATAGTTGAAAGCGAAGATCTGGAGCAAGCGCATGACCCTCAAGGCAATCTCACTCCCCGTCACCGGCATGACCTGCGCCATGTGCGCGAAAAATGTCGAACGGAGCCTGGGCAAGACCGATGGCGTCGACTCCGTGCAGGTCAACCTGGCGACGGAAAAAGCCGCTGTTCAATATGACGCCAGCAAGCTCAAGACGCGCGATCTGGTAGCGCAGGTCGAAAAATCCGGCTATGGCGTGGCCAGGACCAGCGTCGACCTGCCCATCAGCGGCATGACCTGCGCCATGTGCCAGAAGAACGTCGCGCGCGCGCTCAACAAAGTCGACGGCGTGACTGATGTCTTGGTCAACCTGTCGAATGAGCGCGCCACAATCGATTATATGCCCGGCGCAATGGTCCGCGCTGATCTCGTCAAAGCCGTGGAGAATGCGGGTTATGGCGTCATTGAGCTCGGCGGCGAAGGGACCGGTGAAGACGGCGAAGACGCCGAAGCGGCCGCGCGCCAAGCTGAAATCGATCGGCAGACGCGCCTGGTCTTGTTCGGCGCCCTGTTCACCCTGCCATTGACCGCGCTCAGCATGGCGCGGCACTTCATGCACCAGATTCCCTTCATCATGGATAGCTTCCCCTGGCTGGTGCATGATCTGTGGCTTTTTGTCTTCGGCGGGCTGGCGACGCCGGTCGCGCTGATCTTGGGACGGCAGTACCTGCGCGGCGCAATCAAGTCGCTGCGCAATGGCAGCGCCAATATGGACGTGCTGGTGGCGATGGGTTCGTTTGCCGCTTACCTCTACGGATTGATCGTCTTGCTGGGTCTGCTCTTCGACTTTTCCGACCGGGTGGGCAAGTCCGACTATTTCGAATCCGCCGCCGTGATATTGACTTTGATAACGCTGGGCAAGCTGCTGGAGGCGCGCGCCAAGGGGCGAACCAGCGCCGCCATCAAGAAGCTGATCGGGCTGAGGCCAAAGACCGCCACCCTGCTCAAGAACGGCGTCGAGCAGTCAATCGCCATCGACGAAGTCTTGCCCGGCGACCTCATCGTGATCAAGCCGGGAGAGCGGATTCCGGTCGATGCCATCGTCAACGAGGGCCGCTCGTCGGTCGATGAGTCCATGCTCAGCGGCGAGGCTATGCCAGTCAGCAAAGAAACTGGCGACGAGATTATCGCTGGCGCGGTAAATCAGCAGGGCCGCTTGATCGCGGAAGCGCGGCGCGTCGGCAAGGACACCGTCCTGGGACAAATCATCCGTATGGTGGAGGCGGCGCAAGCCAGCAAAGCGCCCATTCAAGCCGCGGCCGATCGGGTCGCCTCTGTTTTCGTACCGGTTGTAATCGCCCTCGCTCTGCTGACATTTGTCGGCTGGATGACCATCGGCGGCGCGGACCTGCCAGCGGCCATCCTCAACATGATCGCCGTCTTGGTTATCGCCTGCCCCTGCGCGCTGGGCTTGGCCACGCCAACCGCCATCATGGTGGGCACGGGGCGCGGCGCGGAATCCGGCATCCTCTTCCGCAACAGCGAGTCGCTGGAACGAAGCAAGAGCCTGAGCGCCATTTTGCTGGATAAAACCGGCACCATCACCCGCGGACAGCCGACGGTCACTGATGTGATCGCCAGTCCGGGCGCCGACAAGCATACCGTCCTGCGCTACGCCGCGTCGGCCGAAGCGGGCAGCGAACATCCATTTGCCCTGGCATTGCTGACGGAAGCCCAATCCCGAGGTGTCGACCTGCTGTCGCTGGAGTCCTTCGAGGCGATGCCGGGCCGCGGCATCCGCGCCACTGTCGGCGGCGCACAGGCGCTCGTGGGCAGCTCGCGTTTCATCGCCGAGCGCGGCATCGACATCAGCCCGCTCTCGACCGAGATCGCTCGCGCCCAGACCCGCGGCCATTCGGCCATCTTGCTGGCAGTGGACGACAAACTCATGGGCGCGCTGGTCCTTGGCGATACGGTCAAAGCCTCGTCCGAACAAGCCATTCGCGCGCTGCGCGAGCGGGGCTTTGAAGTGGTGATGATCACCGGCGACAACCGGCAGACGGCGGAAGTCATCGCCGGCCAAGTCGGCATCAGGCGCGTTTATGCCGATGCGCTGCCGGCGGAAAAGGCGGCGGTGATCAAGGAAATGCAAGCCAGAGGCGAAAGCGTCGGCATGGTCGGCGACGGCGTCAATGACGCGCCGGCGCTGGCGGTGGCTGATGTCGGCTTCGCAATCGGCACGGGGACCGACATCGCCATCGAAGCGAGCGATGTCACGCTGGTCAGCGGCGACCTGCAGGCGGTGGTGGCGGCGCTGGATCTCAGCCGGCGCACGATGCGCGCGATCCACCAGAACCTGTTCTGGGCTTTCATCTACAATATCGTGCTGATTCCAGTGGCGATGCTGGGCGGTCTGCTGCCGATGTTCGCCGCGGCGGCGATGGCTTTTTCGAGCGTGTTCGTGGTGAGCAATTCGTTAAGGTTGCGGAAAGTTTGAGGCTAGCTATCGCGGCGTAAGGAGACCCTTGTGGGTCGCCAACTAGATGGTAATCTATCGCTCATGTTCGCGGAGGCGAATTTATGGGCAGACAATATCAATACGATACCTCGAATCATGTTCCGCATCAAACGCTATCGTGGTTGGATTCGCCCCCACGAATGCCTCGTAACGAATTTCGTAACGCCCTTTTGGCCAGTTATAGCCATCCCATTCGTGACGGTAAAAACTCGTATCTGGCTTATCGACAAAAGTATCCAATTTGATGTCACTGGCAATTCTCCACTTTTGTGAGCCCGGTCGTTTTAATTCTAGGAGGTAATTCGCGTTGCCATCACCCACGACGACTACGTAAATGTTTGGCCTCGACGCCCGTGTTCCGTAAGACACACCGACATAACAGCCGTATTCATCTTCATACATGCCAGCCAAACTTGGCTCTCTAAGCACATCAAGCTCAATGGTACCTTCTGACGGTGGATCGCATTCTGCCAAAACCTCACGCAAATCTTGTAGCAGTTGTCGCGCCTCTGCGATTGTAGTAGGCATGACGCTGTTGGCAAAAGCCTCTTCGACGCAAATGTCCTGGGCAGAACCGGTCGCAGAAACCGTTAGAATGATGCAAAGCAAAAGAATGCTCAAATTCACCGATTTTCTTGACATGTACATGCCTCCCTTTAGACGTCAACCTTAAACCCGCGCGGGACGTCAAACCTGATGTCATATTCCGAAAC
Source organism: Phototrophicaceae bacterium (assembly GCA_965232245.1). GTDB lineage: Bacteria > Chloroflexota > Anaerolineae > Aggregatilineales > Phototrophicaceae > UBA6055. The sequence continues at coordinate 1,637,991 of CBDDPG010000002.1, forward strand.
ACGCTCCCAGTCAATGTTATGTTCGCTCTCATCTTGCGCACAAATTAGACGATTGACCCAAAGTGCTGAGAGTTTTGTTTCTGCGCGAGTACGCAGCGCTGGATTGCCTGCTGAATCAACAAACTGGCCTACGCCTACGAAGACGACCGCGCGACGCGCGGGCCCGACACGACGTAGCGCGCAAGATAAGGTAAGTATTGCCTCTCTGTGACTAGCGTCAACTCCAATTGAGGCGGGTTCAAGAATGTATTCAATCCTCGTGCTGCTGGCGTTAGTGACTTTCAACACAGTCAGTTCGGTCTCCGAAACGATGACTGCCTCAACTTGCTGCGGTTTATCAAGCACGGCCGTGTCAGGTGCAAACCGTGAAGCCGGTTCTGACGGTACAGCAACGGGAGATTCATCGAAATTGGTGAAACTTCCAAACAGATCTTTTAGGGGTTCATTTGCTGCCCCAATTACCAGCGCCGCGACCACTAATACCATCACTGATAAATAACCTAAACCACGATGCGGTCTATGTCTCTGTGTTGCCTTTACTTTTCTGGACATTAAGTCACCTCTCAAAATGTAAAGGAAGAGATAAACTAGAGTGGAAGACCTAAGGCTCCCACTCTTTGCCCACTATCCTGTGACAGATAATGAAGAAATGTTCCCGTCTATACTGACAAGTTGAGCAAACACCCAACCGCTTTCCATTTGTACCCAAGTACCCGCAGAGTTTCGACCCACTGCAGCTGCTTGCTGTCCTGACTGAAAGCTTCCAACAACTCTATAGCTAGTCCCTGGCCCGCCGCGTACATTGATGTTAGTCGTTGCTTTTATCGTAACTGATCCAGCAGGCTCTTCTACGACTTGCCCGGGGGCCGGTTCCGCACGAAATACTACAAGACCAGTCCTATAGCCTTCTTCGAACATAGCCAGTAAATTAGAGTCGTCGTTTTCAACGAGAAAGAATACGCTTCCGCTGCCTTCTCCACCAGGACGTAATTTGAGGTCAAGTGAACTGGAATATGATACGTAGTCGTATACAGTGCCGTTATCACCAGTCAATTCAAAGTCACTGTAGCCGATCTCGCAGAAATCTTCATCAGGAGACACACATTGTACGGTTACAGCCAAGGCTACGTATTCCCAGCCTTGAGGCGCTGGATCATCCCATCTATGGATATATTGTCCTGCCGGACGTACGTTTCTGCTGATCTTCAGCAAATACCCTTGTCCAGTGTCACCGAAGTAGTCGAAAGCATATGGGTCATCAAAAGTTCCCGAACCAACTTCCACAATTCCAGAAGCATGAAGTTCGACGACATTTCGGCACTCTTCTAGTATATTGCCAACTGTATTATAGAAGTTTTCCACATCATTAAACGCAGTGAGCGATTCGTCTGTGGCGCGTGTAACTTGGAACTCAATATACGTGGTATCCACACGCTCAACAATTGAGCTAGCACTGCAAACATCCGTCTCGTCAGACATGCCAGTCTCAGTATCTTCCTGGCTAAGAACTGGTAACGATTGGATGGCTAGAAGCACCGAAATCATCAACAGTGTAATTCTGAACATAGTGGAACTCCTTCTTAATGTTGGAAGCCCGAACATTCTTTATTCCAAATAACCTAATTCAATTATACATGTTCTGATATTCTTCGCAACATCTACCCTCGCATGTCGTACACGTAGACTCTAGGAGACCCACGTCAAGTTAATCGCCAAAATTCGTCTTACCAACCTCGTACGTCATCGGAGATCTAGGTGGGTAATTCTATCGCGCCTATTATAGAATTTGTGCATATCTTTGAGTGGCTCAGCGAGTCGCCTCTATGCTTCCTTATACTTGATTTATTTGTGCGGAAGTTGGCAAAAACCAATCTTCGCGCTCTTCCCGTCTTTGTGGTTAAAATCCCACCTACCAGCCCACACAAGCCCAAGGACCCGCCATGACCGAACCTGAATCCCCCATCACCCCATCCGACATCGCTGCCGCCGAAAAACTGCTAGACCTCAATTTCAGCGCCGAACAACGCCAGCAGATGCTCAAAATACTCTCCGGCCGCCGCGAGCAATACGCGGGGCTCCGCGCCGCCGAGCTCGACAACGGCGTCCCGCTCTCGCTCCACTTCAACGTCAAAGCATCCGATCTCGCGCCGGCCGCTGTCCCGCGGGGCTATGCCATCAGTCCGCAGCCCGCCGTCACGCGGCCAGAAGACCTTGAAGAGCTCGCCTTCTTGCCCGTGACGCAGTTGGCGGGATTGCTGCGTACGCGCCAGGTTACGTCGCTGGAACTGACCGAGATGTACCTGGCGCGGCTCAAGCGCTATGCCCCCGTGTTGGAATGCGTCGCTTGTTACACCGAAGACCTGGCTTATGAACAAGCGCGCCGCGCCGATGACGAGATCGCGCGCGGCATCTATCGCGGTCCGCTGCACGGCATCCCCTGGGGCGCTAAGGACCTGTTGGCGACGCGCGGCTATCCCACCGGCTGGGGCGCGGCGCCCTACAAGGATCAGGTCATCGACCTCGACGCTACAGTCGTTCAACGCCTGGAAGAGGCGGGTGCCGTGCTTATCGCCAAGCTGACCCTGGGCGCGCTGGCAAATGGCGACGTCTGGCATAGCGGCACGACCAAGAACCCCTGGGACATCAGCGAGGGCAGCAGCGGCTCATCGGCCGGCTCAGGCGCGGCCACCGCGGCCGGCTTGGTCGGCTTCGCCATCGGCACCGAGACCATGGGTTCCATCGTCTCGCCCTCGACGCGCTGCGGCGTCACCGGCTTGCGCCCCACCTACGGTCGCGTCAGCCGCTACGGCGCCATGGCACTCAGCTGGAGCATGGACAAGATTGGTCCTATATGCCGCAGCGTCGAAGATTGCGCCCTCGTTTTCAGCGCCATCTATGGTCCCGATGGGCGTGACATGACGATCAGTCCCGAGCCCTTCACCTGGGATCCGACGCTCGACTCGCATAGCCTGCGCGTCGGTTATGTCGCCAGCGCCTTTGAGCCGGAGGCGGCTGACACAGAGGACCCCGACAAGAAGGACCTCCATCGCGTTCAGCTTGAAAACAGCATTGCAGTTCTGGAGCTAATGCGCGCGAAGGGATTCGAGCTGATTCCCATCACACTGCCGGATAGAGAGATCGGCGGCTTGTGGACAATTCTGGCTGCGGAGGCGGCCGCCGCCTTCGATCAGATCACGCGCGATGGCTCGGTTGATACCATGGCGCGTCAGGACGACAGCGCCTGGCCCAATGTCTTCCGCGCCGCCCGCTTTATCCCGGCGGTGGAGTACATCAATGCCAACCGCGTCCGCAGCCTGCTGATGCGTGATATGGCGCGGGTGATGAGCGCGGTTGATGTTTTCATCGCGCCCAGCTACGGCGGAAACACGCTGCTAATCAGCAATTACACCGGGCATCCCACAGTGGTCCTGCCCAATGGCTTCAGCGAAAAAGGCAGCCCGACCAGCATCTCATTCATCGGCGGGCTCTATCAAGAGGCGGAAACGCTGGCTGTCGCCAAAGTCTATCAAGAGGCCACTGACTGGCATCGGCAGCATCCCGATCTGAAGTTCGATTGAGGGCGCTACCATTGGGGCGACTCCTTGGACTCTGTTGAGAAACAGCATCCATCACTGTCCACTTGCTCAAAAATGCGGCGATGGGAGTCTTATGACCTGTAATGAGCCGTTAAACCCCTCCCTCTTTATGGGGGAGGGGTTTGGGGTGGGGGTAAATTGAGTATTTCAACAGAGTCCCTCGAGTCGCCCGCAAAAAGAGAATCCGGTCCTGCTTCTTAAGCCAACAGCGCTTCAACTTCGCCGCGCACCCGCTCATCGTCTTCGCGCTGGTACAGGTCGGTTAGGAGCTTGCTGCAATCAAGGTCCATCGTGCGCCACAGCGCCCAAGCCGCATGACCGCGCACCAGCGCGCTCTCGTCGTAAAGCAGTTGAATCAGATGGGGAATGGCGACTTCGTCCCGCCAGTTGCCCGCGGCCACGCAGGCGTTGCGCACCAGCCGCTCGCGCTTGACGCGCTCAACCGGCGTCCGCCTGAACAGGGCTTGGAAGGAATCGTCGTTGCACATCAGGATATCGGTCAGCTTGGGCGCGACGCGGTCCATGTCAAAGGGCAGGAAGGCGACCTCGTCGGTTTCTACGGCGAAGCGCTGGAAAGGGCAGACCTCCTGGCAGATGTCGCAGCCGAAGATCCAATTACCGAAATCGGCGCGCAGTTCGCGGTTGATCCAGCCCTTGTTCTCGATGGTGTGATAGCTGATGCACAAACGCGCGTCCAAGACAAAGGGCGCGGGAAAGGCATCGGTAGGGCAGGCGCTCAGGCAGCGCGAACAAGTCCCGCACATGCTCTCGCGCTGCGGCTCGTCGTAGTCGTCAAATTCAAGCGAGCTGAGGATCTCGCCGATGAAGAAATAGCTGCCGCGCCGCGGGTGGATCAGCATGGTATTTTTGCCGATGAAACCCAAGCCCGCTTGCTGCGCGTGGCTGCGCTCCAGGATGGCGCCGGTATCGACGTAAACTTTCTGCGTGGTCTTGCGCCCGGCCGCCGCCGTCAGCCACTCGGCGAATTGCCCCAGCCGCAGTTCCAGCACTTTGTGGTAGTCCAAGCCCCAGGCGTAAGCGGCGATGCGCCCGCGCGCGGGATCGTTGAGGAGCTCGTCCTCCGCATAGCGCGCGTAATAGTCCATGCCGACCAAGATTAGCGACTTCGCCTTGGGCATGATCTCGCGCGGGTCTTTCCGCCTTCGCACACGGTCAGGACGCGCCATATAGCGCATCTCGCCCTGCATGCCCCGCTGGATCCAACGCCGGTATGCCGCCAGCGTCGGCGATGGCTGCGCGGGGGTCAGTCCACAGAAATTGAATCCGAGCTCGCGCGCTTTTCTTTTGACCTCGGTTGTGGAAAGGGGCATCTGCTCCCCGGCGCTTAACTGTGCGCCGGCGGGTAATCAATCGCTTTCAGGGTCTCGACGATGCCTTCCGCAGTCGCTGGCGCTCGGAACTCGACCTGTATGATTTTGCTGCTCAATTCGCCACTGACATTAAAGACACCTTCAAGTTCGATCAGTTCGGTTGTAATCGCATCTACGCAGCCGGCGCAGCCGATATTTGGAATTTCAAAGTTCAATGCACTCATCTAATCACTCCTGTGTATGCCACATTTGACTTTGCAACTGGTTTCTGCCTCACATGAAGGCTTGAATACCTGTTTGCGCGCGCCCCAGTATCAAAGCGTGAATGTCGCTTGTGCCTTCGTAGGTATTCACCGCTTCCAGGTTCATCACATGGCGGATGACGTGGAACTCGTCCGATATGCCGTTGCCGCCGTGCATATCGCGCGACACGCGGGCAATCTCGAGCGCCACCCCACAGGAATTGCGCTTGACCAAGGAGATCATCTCCGGCCTTGCTTTGCCCTCATCCCAGAGGCGGCCCACGCGCAGCGCGCCTTGCAGCCCGAGGGTGATGTCTGTCATCATATTGGCGAGCTTGAACTGAATCAGTTGATTCGACGCCAGCGGACGGCCAAACTGCGTCCGTTCCAGCGTATATCCGCGCGCCGCATGCCAGCAAAATTCCGCCGCGCCGAGCGCGCCCCAGGCGATGCCGTAGCGCGCGCGGTTCAAACAGCCGAAGGGACCTTTCAAGCCGCTTGCCTTGGGCAATAGATTCTCGTCCGGAACCCTGACCTCGTCCAGCACGATTTCGCCCGTGCTGCTGGCGCGCAAACTGAATTTGCCCTCGATTGCCGGCGTGGATAGCCCAGCCATGCCTCGCTCCAGGATGAAGCCGCGGATAGCGCCGTCGCTGCCGCTATCGTCTCCGTAGGTTTTCGCCCAGACGATGAAAACGTCCGCAATCGGAGAATTGGTGATCCATGTTTTGTTGCCGTGTAGGCTCCATCCCCCGTCAACTTTTGTCGCGCGCGTTTCCATGCCGCCGGGATTGCTGCCGTGATTTGGTTCGGTTAATCCAAAGCAGCCAATCCACTCGCCATTGACCAGCTTGGGCAGGTATTTCTCTCTTTGCGCAGCAGTCCCGTAGGCGTAGATGGGATACATCACCAGCGAGCTCTGGACGCTCATGGCGCTGCGATAGCCGCTGTCGACGCGTTCAATTTCGCGCGCGATGAGTCCGTAAGCGACATAGTTCAAGCCGGCGCCGCCATGTTCTTCGGGCAGCGTCGCGCCCAACATGCCAAGCTCCGCCATCTCGGAATAGATTGCGCGGTCGAAAGTCTCGCTGCGGTTGGCTTGCAAGATACGCGGCAGGAGCTTGCTCTGGCAGTAGTCCCGAGCCAGATCGCGCACCATGCGCTCTTCTTCGCTCAACTGGTCTTCTAGCAGAAAGGGATCGTCCCACTGGAACTGACTTGGCATTTGCGCCTCGGCATATCAATTGACAACTATCTTACCGAGATTCGCAGGCAAAGTGAACGTGCAAAAGACAATGAGGGATGCGGCCAAGCATGATTGCCCTGGCTTAATGGATTTGTCTGTTCACTGCTTATTCAATCGGGGTTACAATAGATGGTCGCTGATAGCAGGCTTCGCTTTCGCTATCCAGCTGTCCAAGTTACCGCAATTGTGATGTGATTCAATCTGGTTTTCATAACGGGAAAGAACAGAGTTGCAAGACAAAATCATTGTGCGCGGCGCGCGCGAACACAACTTGAAAAACATCGACGTGCAGATCCCGCGCAATCGCCTGGTGGTCATCACCGGGCTATCCGGGTCCGGCAAGTCTTCTCTGGCATTCGATACCATCTTTGCCGAGGGGCAGCGCCGCTATGTTGAAAGTTTGAGCAGCTATGCCCGGCAGTTTCTGGGGCTAATGGAAAAACCGGACGTTGACCAAATCGAGGGGCTTAGCCCGGCCGTATCCATTGACCAGAAGAGCGTCAGCCACAACCCGCGTTCGACGGTGGGCACAGTTACCGAGATTTACGACTACATGCGCCTGCTCTTCGCGCGCGTCGGGATTCCGCATTGCCCCACCTGCGGCGTCGAGGTATCCGCACAGAGCGCGCAGCAGATTGTCGACCAGGTGCAGAAGATGCCCCCCGACACCCGCATTCAGGTGCTCGCCCCGGTGATTCATCGCAAGAAGGGCAATCACGTAAAAGCCTTGCTAGACATCGCCAAACAAGGCTTCGCGCGCGTGCGCGTCGACGGCGACCTGCGCGACCTGGACGAGCAGATTGAACTTGACCGTTATGTGATTCACGATATTGAAATCGTGGTTGATCGCTTGATCATTCGACACTATGACGCGGCGCTGACTGACGAAGCGACAGCCTTTGAAACGCGCCTGACGGATGCCATCGAAACCGCCTTGGAACTCGGCGATGGCAGAATCATTATCCAGGACGTGACCGATCGCGAGAATTCGATTGATCATCTCTTCAGCGAAGACTTGGCTTGTCCCAATGGACACGGCAGCGTCCCGGAGCCGGAACCGCGCCTCTTCAGCTTCAATACGCCCAGCGGCGCCTGCCCAAGCTGTCAAGGATTGGGGTTCAGCCTCGAAATTGACCCGGACATGGTGGTGCCGGACAAAGACCTGAGCATCGCCGACGGCGCGATTAACGCCAATGGCTGGAGCCTAGAAGGCAAGAATAGCTGGACCTGGAATATATTTGAAAGCATATCGGAAATATATCAATTCCGACTGGACTTGCCCTGGCGTCGGCTCAGCAAGCGCCATCAAGATCTAGTTCTCTATGGCAACGACGGCGAAATAATCGAGATCAAATACCTACATACCAGCGGCTATGAACGGTCCTATCCGACGAGATACGAAGGCGTGATACCGAATCTGCAGCGCCGTTATGAGCAGACCGCTTCCGACTACATCCGCAACAAAATCAGCGAATACATGCGCGAGATTCCCTGTCGGGACTGCAATGGACAGCGGCTGCGCGCGGAGGCGATTGCCGTAACCATCAATGACGAAACGATCCACGATATCACCCATAAGGCGATAGATGAGCTCAAAGACTGGGTCGATTCTCTGCGCGGGGAAAGGGCGATCCTGAGCAAGCGCGAGCAGCAGATCGCCCACCAGGTGCTGCGGGAATTGGAGGCGCGTGTTGGTTTTCTGAGCAATGTCGGGCTTAACTATCTGTCATTGTCGCGCAGCGCAGCCTCGTTGAGCGGCGGCGAATCGCAGCGCATTCGCTTGGCGACCCAAGTCGGCAGCCAGTTGACAGGCGTGCTCTATGTGCTGGACGAGCCCTCGATCGGTTTGCACCAACGCGACAACAAACGGCTGATACGCACATTGACAGGCTTGCGCGATTTGGGCAATACCGTGCTGGTGGTGGAACATGACGAAGACACCATGCGCTCGTCGGATTGGTTGATCGATTTAGGACCGGGCGCGGGCGAGCTTGGCGGCGAGGTGGTCGCCGCTGGCACGCCCGAGCAGATTAAATACGCGCATGGCAGCTTGACGGGGGACTACCTGGCAGGTCGATTTGAGATTCCCTTGCCGGCGGGCAGACGTCCGGGTTCCGGCGCCTACTTAACCATCGAAGGGGCGCGAGCCAACAATCTCAAATGCATTGACGCGCATTTTCCATTGTGCAAGCTGATCTGCGTGACCGGTGTTAGCGGCAGCGGGAAGTCCTCATTGGTGGTGGAGACGCTTTACCGACGCCTGGCGCAGTTGATCAATCGAAGTCGTGAACGCGCCGGTCCCCACGATGCCATCACCGGGGTCGAGGAAATCGACAAGATCATCAACATCGATCAAAGCCCCATCGGCCGCACGCCGCGCAGCAATCCCGGCACCTATACCAAGATGTTTGACGACATACGCAGCCTGTTCGCTGAATTGCCGGAAAGCAAGATCCGCGGCTACAAGGCCGGTCGTTTCAGCTTTAATGTCAAGGGCGGTCGCTGCGAAAACTGTGAGGGGCAAGGGCTGATCAAGATTGAAATGCAGTTTTTGCCCAACGTATACGTTCAGTGCGAAGTTTGCCGCGGATCGCGCTACAACCGCGAGACCTTGCAGGTTCATTTCAAAGGCAAGTCCATTGCCGAAGTGCTGAACCTCACGGTTAGCGAGGGATTGGAATTCTTTGATAACCTGCCGCGCATTCGCCGCAAGCTCGCTACGTTAGACGCCGTTGGTCTCGGATATATACGCATCGGGCAGCCGGCCACAACCTTGAGCGGCGGCGAAGCGCAGCGCATCAAGCTCAGTCGGGAACTTTCCAAACGGGCGACAGGCAGAACGCTTTACATCCTTGACGAACCGTCAACGGGTTTGCACGCGGTCGATGTGGCCAAGCTGATCAACGTGCTGCAAGAGCTTGCGAACACCGGCAATACGATTGTCGTTATCGAGCACAACTTGGACATCATCAAGGTGGCCGACCATATCATTGACCTGGGTCCCGAAGGCGGCGGCGGCGGCGGCGAGATCATCGCGCAAGGCACGCCGGAAGAGGTGGCGGGTGTCGAAACGAGTTTCACCGGTCAATATCTCAAGCCCTACTTGCGTATGCCACAGCCGGTATAGAGATTCGGCTATCATTTACTATGGCGTCGTTCTGGTTCATCTCCGCGCCCTTGTACAGCCACACCGACTGGGGCGGCTTCCTCAAGACGGCACAGGCTCTGCAGTCACAGGGGCATGAAATCCTTTGGCTGAGCGAAGCGCCGCTGGGCAGCGCGCTGGCGGCTGCTGGCATCCCCTTCCGCCCAATCGACAAAACAGGCTGGCTTTGGCCCCCGCCCCCGCCGCCGGATTTGACGGCGATCCCCCCACAGGAAGCGGTGAACATACGCTACAGACGCGCGCTCGATACCTGGCTCAGCGAAGACTTGGTCGCCCAAGCAGTGGATGGACTCTTGAGCCTGGCAGCCGAAGCCGGCTCGCCAGAGGTCATCGTTTCCGACCCCTTCTTGAGCGCTTCCGCCATCGCTGCTGACGCGCTGGATACCCCGCTGGTCATCTGTGGCTGGCCCGCCCAGATGACGCTGGACGAGAATAGTTTGTTTCCCGTACAGCGCAACTTGAGCAGCGACAGTCAGCAGCGCATTCAGCGGCTTTGCGAGCGATTCGGCGTCGCTGGGCGCAACTTCTCCCAAGGCACCGCGCCCGCCATTCGCAGCGAGCTCTTGCACCTGACTTACTTCACGCCGACATGGTATCAATCTGAAATTGAGACGATCCTTCCGCAGACCCAGTTCGTCGGCGGCCGCGCCGCTGGCTCAGGCGCCGGACCGCCTGCGTGGCTAAACGATATTCCCGAGGACAAGCCGCTCGGTTTAGTAACATTGGGCACGATCTTCACTGGGGATTTAGGCTTTTACAGTTGGGCGGCGCAGGCGCTGGCAGGCGAAGGCATCCTTCCGATTGTCACAATCGGCTGGAATCCGCTCGCGCCGGAAAAGAAAGCCGAGCTGAAGCGCGCGCTCCCGCCCGGCACGCGGCTCTTGACCTGGGCGCCCTATGACCAGGTGCTGCCGCGTTGCAAGATTGTCATTCATCACGGCGGCATGGGCACGACGCATCGCGCTTTGCTGCATGGTCTGCCACAGATCGTGGTGCCGCACGCCGCCGACCAGCGCATCCAGGCGCGGCGGGTGGCGGAGGCGAAGGTCGGCTTGCACCTGACGGCGCACGATGTGCGGCAGGGTCAACTGCGGGAAGGGGTTCATGCGATTTTGGAAGCGGCTTGGGTAGGGGAGAATGCGCGGCGTTTCGCGCGGGAGATGGCTGCGCTGGGCGGGGTGGCGCGCGCGGCGGAGTTAGTGACGGGGCTTGTTGGGTGAGGAGTCGATGATCGATTGGGCGAGCTTGTAGACGCGGGTGCCGATTTGGTTGAGCCAGCGGTCATTCGGTTCAACATCAGAAGCTAAGGCGTTTGTTATGGCTCTATCGATTTCTGGCAAATAGTCTGAAGATTTAAGTTTAGACTTACTGTATGAACCACAGATTGATATCAATTCTCGCTCTAATCGAGTTCTGCTTCTGCTTCCGCTTCTGCGGTTTGCTTGAAGCTCCGCTATTTCCTCTTCTGTGTAATCATCAAGTGACCGGTGATGCAGTAAGAGCCATATTTCAAAGGCCGGATTGCTATCTGCTACGCGAAATCTCTTTTGAAATGCCTCTTGTGTGACACGGCTAAGCATGGGAACTTCCCACCTGTCCCGGTCGATTACGAGCCACAATTCATCATTGTCACCAAGCTCGTATTTGTTATTGAATTCGGTAAGTCCGGCTAAGACATGTTCCGGCGACGAATCCCCGGATTGAATGGTCTCTACGTGAACACTCGGATGATTGAATCTTTTGTCTGCTGCAAGGTCGCCAAAATAGATTTTCTCTGTTTTCGTACCTTCCGTAGCGATGACAAAGAATTTCCTTATATCTCTTCTGCCAGCCTTCCGCTCTCTGTCGATATAACGCCTTGTCCTCATGTTTCACGCAACCAATCAAGGCTGTCAAGGCTCGGATTCACGGGGATCGCGCCGAAGCGTCCGTAAAGATATCCTTTTTCTATATTCATCTTCTTTGGAAGTTTGAACTCTTCGAGCGAGAAGAGCGACGAAGCGCCAGTTGGTTCCTTCTCTAAAAACCAGATTTCATCTCGCCTAAGAAGGTCCAGATCCAATAGCCCTGTATCGTGCGACGTCACTACAAGTTGACTCTCTCTGTTGCCTGAATTCTTCAAAAAGAGTTCGACGACTTTGCCGGTCAAATGTGCATGTATGCTTCTGTCAAGTTCGTCAATAATGAAAACGTATTCGGAATTGCTATTGTGCAAGCCTAAAAGTGCCGGCATGAGTTCGAGCAAGTGTCGAGTGCCGTCTGATTCCGCTGCCAAGTCAAACGCAATGTAACGATCCTCTCCACTTACTTGATGCAATGTAACGAGTTTGTACCTTGAGTAGTTGTTATCCGCGTCCACAACGAGATAGTGTTCGATTCCATATTGACCAATTATTACTTTTTTGCCGGAGTCTTTTGGTATTTCCTTGACGAGTCCTTTAACATGTTCCCTAAAGTCATCTGGCAATTCTGATACGGCATCGAATCCGATTTTTACTAGATCTACATTGTCAATTCCTAAGTCCAGAAACTCAAGTATGTCTCTAAGCCTGCCCTGAAAATCAGTGTCTCTCATAATTCCAAAGCCAATGCCTTGCGTCGGAATAGAATCAGGAAACACTGGCACAAGCGTTTGGTCAAACCAATCGTAAATATGTGCAAGAAATGGAATCCTTTGTTCTTCAAGTTCCAATTCAAGTCGTTTGTATTCGGTCAAGAACAATTGACGCGGATCACCTGACTTGGGTAAGAAATCTGTGGGATCATCTTCATTTGTGGTTAGTACAGGAATCTCGCCAAATTCGATGTCCGTCTTACCTTCCGCAGATGTTTCGCGCTCAAACATCATTCTAGCGCCTCTGGGATGAATCTCGTGCAGAGTCTCCTTATGCACTCGCTGCCGATCTACTGAAAAGTAATATTGGAAACATTGCGCGATACCACATTGAATCTCAAACAGGAATTCCGAGGGCTTCGCAGCACTTTCGCTGTCAAGTAGAAACGGAGTTAACTCAAGGTATTCTGTTCTCAGTGATCCGGTAGTGATGAAGCCTTTGGCAAAGCTCATTGCTTTTATAAGATTGGTCTTGCCAGACGCATTTGGCCCAAAGATCACCCCCGTCCTTAGAATTCGCATATCTCGAACATTATGCACGTGGTCAGGATGCTCGTCAGACTCGCCCGCAACCATTGAGAACTCGACCTCGTCTTTGAAAGACAGGAAATTTTCAACGCAAAACCGAATCAACATGATTTGTCACCTCCATTCTGAAAGTGTGAACCATCACGTATCAAACATTGTCCGCGAATATCGACGGAAATGCAATGGATGCAAAATAGCATGAGATCTAGCTTTCACGCTACAATAACCCCATCTCACCCATCCTCAACGAAAGCGAAATCACCATGAACCTCCTCGGCTCGATAACAGCGGGAAGGCGATGCGATCATGCAGGTGGCCTGGATAGTTGCTTGTCTGGGTCTACCCTATTCCCAATTCTTTGTTAATTTTCTTCAAGCGTTTGCGCTTCTTCTTCATTTTCTTCCGATCTTTCTTTGTCAATATACCAAGCTGTCGATATAACTTGAGTGAGTTGAGATCTCTTTCGATCTTCTCTTTCTTCTTTTGCTTCTTTCTGTTGAACTGAATTGAGCCTATACTGCTGTCCACGCCGCGGCAGTTATGCTTTGGCCAGGGCGGTCCCAAAGAATCGTAAAATACCTTCGAATTACAGTCACAAGTTTGATAGAAGATCAACTTATCGCAATATTTGCATTCCATCCGAATTGTCTTGGAGTTGCACCACGGCCCGTGTTTTGGCGCCATAGTCTCGCCTTCCTTTGCCTACTGGCACTATTGCCCTGCACTATTTACCTATAACGCTGTATCGGCATTCGAGTTGCGCTACAATACTCCCCATCTCACCCATCCTCAACGAAAGCGAAATCACCATGAACCTCCCCCTCGAAAACATCGCACGCTGGCGCTGCATCGGACCCTTCCGCGGCGGACGCGTCGTCACGGTAGCCGGCGATCCCAGGGACCTCGGCGTCTTTTATTTCGGGGCTTGCGCCGGCGGCGTATGGAAGACCGATGACGCCGGGCAATACTGGCGCTGCATCTCCGACGGCTACTTCAACACTTCTTCGGTCGGGGCGCTGGCAGTCTCGGAAGTTGATCCCAACATCATCTACGCCGGCACAGGCGAAGCGACCATCCGCATTGATGTCTCGCACGGGGACGGCGTATACAAATCCAGCGACGCCGGACGCAGTTGGCAGCACATCGGCTTGGAAGACACGCGCCACATCGGCAAGATTCGCATCCACCCGCGCGACCCGGACACCGTCTTCGTCGCGGCATTGGGACATGCGTTTGGGCGCAATGGGCAGCGCGGGATTTTTAAGTCGACTGATGGCGGCGCGTCTTGGGAACATGCGCTTTTTGTCAGTGACAAGGCTGGCGCTGTCGACCTCAGCATCGACGTGAACAACCCGCGCATCATGTACGCGTCGATTTGGGAGGCATATCGCAATTTCCACATGATCAGCAGCGGTGGCGCAGACAGCGGCATTTGGCGCTCGACCGATGGCGGCGACACCTGGCGCAATATCTCCTCAAACAAGGGTTTGCCGCGGGGCGCGCTGGGCAAAATCGGCATTGCCGCCTCGCCGGCTATGCCCGGTAGAGTGTACGCCTTGATCGAGCATCAAGATGGCGGCATGTACCGCTCTGACGACTATGGCGATACCTGGCAATATGTCGCGCGCAACAACGATATCATCTCGCGCGCTTGGTATTACATGCACCTCACCCCCGATCCACAGGACGCGGACACGGTTTATGTCAACAATCTGCGCTTTTGGAAATCCGTTGACGGCGGCCGCACCTATGCCATGATCGGCACGCCGCACGGTGATAACCACGACCTGTGGATTGACCCGAATAACCCGGAGCGAATGGTGCAGGGGAACGATGGCGGCGCATGCGTCTCTTTGAACGGCGGAGCCTCCTGGTCATCGATCTTTAATCAGCCGACAGCGCAGTTCTATCACGTCGCGGCCGACAATCGCGATCCCTATTTTGTTTATGGCACGCAGCAGGACAATAGCAGCGTCGCCGTGCCGAGCCGCAACAACAAGTCCTCGTTGATGTGGATGGATGGCTTTATCGCGGGTTCGGGCGAGAGCGGATATATCGCGGTCAAGCCGGATGATGACGACATCGTTTTTGTTGGCGCAATCGGCAGTTCGCCCGGCGGCGGCAACTGCTTGCAGCGTTACGACCATCGCACGATGCAGTTGCGCCTGGTCACCACCTGGCCCGAGATGATGGCGGGCGAAGCGGCGGCTGACCACGAATATCGTTTTGCCTGGACCTACCCCATCGTATTCTCCCCGCATGATCCGAATACGCTCTACGTCGCGGGCAACATCGTTTTTAAGTCCAGGGACGAGGGACACAGTTGGCAGCCGATCAGCCCGGATTTGACGCGCGCCGACCCCGAGACGCTCAAGGTCACCGGTGGTCCCATCAATCGAGACGCCGTGGGCGCGGAAGTCTACGCTACGGTTTTTTCCTTTGCCGAATCGCCGCTGGAAGCGGGTGTTTTGTGGGCGGGCTCAGACGACGGGCTGGTACATATCTCCCGGGACAATGGCGAAAACTGGCAGAACATCAGTCCTGCGGATCTGCCCGAATGGTCGCTGATCAGCATGCTGGAACCCTCCCCGCATGACCCCGCCACTTGCTACATGGCTGCGACTCGCTACAAACTGGATGACTATGCGCCATATCTTTTTAAGACGACTGACTATGGGGGGTCTTGGACGCGCATAAACGCGGGCATACCTGCTCAGGATTTCACCCGCGTAATCCGCTGCTCCCCGGTCCGCGAGCGCCTGCTCTATGCCGGGACAGAGACGGGCGTCTACTGCTCCTTTGATGACGGCGCCAATTGGCAGCGCCTGCAGCTTAATCTGCCGATCACGCCGATTCATGACCTGCTGGTCAAGCGGGGCGATCTTATCGCCGCGACGCATGGCCGCTCGTTCTGGATTCTCGACGATTTGACGCGCCTGCGTCAATTGGCGGACGAGGAATCGCTGCCGAGCGCGCTGCTGCTGCAACCGCGTGACACTCAGCGCGTTCTGGAGAGCATTGACGGTCGGCGCTTGGTCGATCAGCCGGGCAAGACCTATATGAGTTCCACCGGCGTGATGGCTGCTTATACGCATTCGCGCAGCGAGCAGAATGTTGTAGAGCGCAGCTTCCTCGATTCGGGCGAGAACCTGCCGCGCGGCGTCATGGCGACCTATTACCTGCACGAAGAACCTGAAGGCAAGATCAAATTGAGTTTCTCGGATGAGGCGGGGAATCTCCTGCGCGAGTTCTGCAGTATGGATGCTGAGGATCGGCAGGCGCAAAAGGAGAAAAAGGATAAATCCGCCTTATTCCTCACTGCCAATGTCGGTTGGAATCGCTTTGTATGGGATATGCGTTTGCCGGATTCGCCAAAGCTAAATGGCGATGACGCGCAATTCGAGCGCATGCCCGGACCGACAGTCGCGCCCGGCAAGTATCAGGTTGCGCTTCAGCTTGGCGCTGATGTTCAGACGCGCTCATTCAACTTGGTGAAGGACGCCAGCTCCGACGCCTCCCAAGACGAGCTCGAGCGTCAATTCAGCTTGCTGAAGACGATCTACGATTTCTACTCAGAGGCGACCAAGTCCGTCAATTTGATGCGCAGCCACCGGGCTCAGTTGCAGCGCCTCTGCGAGCGGCTGTCTCAAACAGAGGAAAGCAAAGACCTGGCTGAACGCGCCCACGGGCTGCGAGACATGATCCTCGAAATAGAGAAGGGCATTCTAATACCCGACTTGCGGGAAGGTTGGCCCGGCCGGGTCAACAGCGGCACAGATCCCTTGCGACGCTTGAGCGCCTTGCCAGCTGTGGTTGCTTTGGGGGAGTATCCGCCGACAGAGCAAGCCTATCGCGTTTTTGAAAAACTCTCAGGACTCATTGACCATCAGCTCAAGCGCTTCGCCGCGGTGCAAGCAGGCGACATCGCGGACTTTAATCGGGAACTGACGGTGAGGGGCGTTTCGCTAATCGGCTAGTCTTGGCGCGCTCTTGCGAGTGGCTTGCGCTGTTTTGTCCAGATTTTGGGCGGCTGACCCGCAGTGTCTGCGCGCGGCGCAGAGTCGCCCCTGCAATGCGTTAATTTTATCTGATGTTCGACAAATTATGGTTCTGGCACTCTGATGACGCGAATCACAGTGACAAGATCGCTTCTATCAGATATTGTCCTGCCGCGACAAGCGCTTCGATATCGTCTGTGTTTTCCAGCACCAGGACAAATGCAACGGCTGGTCTCGCCTCCGGCAACACAAATCCATTCAGCCATAATTGCGTCTCTTCGCCGGACCGGGACATTGCGAGCTTGGCGCCGACCCCGTGATTGAGCGAGACGGAATCGCCTCGCAAATTATGCCAAGCCTCCTGGAACAGTGCGCGGAGTTTTACGACAGTATCTGGCTTCATCATAACGCGAGCGCTTTGTCCTGGCTCCTCCTCTTGCCATTTTTCCGCGCCCGGCTGGCGAATCCCTGACAATATAGTCGCTGTCGGCGCAGCGCCATCAGCGACAATGGCGGACATGATGGCGGTCATTTGCAAGGGAGTGATCGTGAGATCGCCCTGTCCCAAGACATCGCGCGAGCGCGCAGCGTTGTCGAGACCGCTTGACGCATCAGCGCCGATGCCCGGAGCGGGGAAACCCGCCAGGGTAATCGCTTCTTCCAGCGCAAAGCGCTCTACGATACCGGCATAGCTGTCCTGGGCTAACCCTGCCTGATATGTGACGAAGGGAGCGGGACAGCCGACGACGAATGCTTCGCTTAGGGTGATTTCCGCGCTTGCTGGCTGGAACAAGCACTTGAAACGCATGTCTGGCTCGAGTTCAACTGGCGCGGCTGGCTCTGTGAATAGTCTAGACAGGTCATAGTTGGACTGGATTGCCTGTGCCAGCCACAGAATTGTCATTGCGGTCCCAGGCTGATAGCGGCCTTGTACGGCGCGGTTGAAAAAGGGTCTGCCCTCGCCGGCAACCAGGGATTCCCAGTCCTCATCAAGCGTATTGGGATCGTAACTGGGTGTACTGGCCAACCCCAAAATCGCTCCGCTGCTCGCGTCCATCACGACGGCTGCGCCTCGCTGATCCTGCATGGCGAGCGTGAGCGCGTCCTGGACATCGGCGGCGAGCGTGAGCCGCAGATCCGCGCCTTCTTTTGGCATGTTGAGAAGCTCGCGCAGGAAATAGGTCTCTAAAGTTTCGGCCGATTGGCTTCCGTTCAAGATCCTGTTAAACGCGGCTTCGACGCCGGCGGAGCCGTAACGCAAACTGTAATAGCCGACCAAGCTGTATGTCGACGGCCGCAGGTAAGATCTGCTCATGCCGCTGCTGTTTTCCACACTCTCGACCAGCAACTGCTCCTGACGGTCGTAAATGCCGCCACGGCGGATCCGCGCGATGTCCTCGATCAAACGGGGATTGTCTTCGCGCAGCAATATGCCAGTTCGCCCGGCAAGGGCCCAATATGTCGCCGCCAGGGCTATCGCCGCGAAGAGCGAGAGCGTCGCAAACATCAAGCCTTTGATTGCCCTTACCGCAATCATCAGCGCGCCTCGGCGGACAGGCGAATCAAGAAGCCAATCATAACGAAGCTGGCCAGCAAGGAGCTGCCGCCATAACTGAAGAAGGGCAGCGTGACACCGGTTAAGGGGATGAGCTTGAGCGTGCCTGCCATGATCATGATCGCTTGCGTGGTTAGCATGGCGGACAAGCCAATCGCGAATAGCTGGCGGAAGGCGCTGGGGGAATGCCGCAGTCCGATGCTCAAGCCGCGCAGCGTCAAGACCGCGAAGCAGCTTAATATGCCGATGACGCCGAGCAAGCCCCACTCTTCGGCTAGCGCCGCAAATATGAAATCCGAGTGTACCACCGGTACATAAAGCGGAGAGCCTGCGCCTATGCCTGTTCCGAATAGGCCCCCAGAACTGAAAGCCATCAAGCTTTGCACAATCTGGTAGGCGCGGTTATCCGCCTCGGGCCATGGGTTCAGCCAAATATCGACCCGCAGGCGGACGACGTCAAAGAAGTGATAAGCGATGAATCCAGCCACAATCACCAGGACCGCGCCTCCCGCGATCACCCGCCAGTCGCCGCTTGCCACATACAGCATGAGCGCGAATACGACGAAAAACAGTGTGGCGGCGCCAAGATCGCGCTGCCAAATGAGCATGACCACTGAAAGCGCCGAGATCAGCGCCGTCGGCGGCAGCAGCCGCGGCGCGCGGGCTTTCGCGCTGCCGGTCTTGTCGGCGATATTGAATGCCGCGGCGCTCTCGCCAAGGTAGCTGGCCAGGAAGGCGACCAAGACCAGTTTCATCACCTCCGATGGTTGAAAATAGAACCCGCCAAAGCGCAGCCAGAGCCGTGGCGCGGAGGCGAAGCCCGAGGGATTGCTGCCAAATGCGATGGTGGCGAGCATAAGCGCCAGCGCGAGAGCCAGCATGCCATTCCGATAGGCGCGCATCCAGCGCAGCGCCTGCGGAAATACTGCGACCAGCAGCATCGCCCCAGTTGAGACAAGCAGCCAAATCTCTTGTCGATTCGCATAAGGCGGCGCCAAGCGCGTGATCGCTAGCAAACCCCAGCCACTTAAGAACATGACGATAGGAAAGAGAATGGGATCTCGCTCTGGCAGAAAGCGTGCCAAAATCGTCCCGCCCAGCAGCGCGCAGCTTATCCAGAGGGCGAGGCCGGTCCAATCGTTTTGCTCGGCGCTGCCGCTAAGCGCGAGCGCCAGGGCATTTGTCGCAAGGAAAGCGCCCGCAAGCGCAAGCAGCAGCCATTGCTGTCGATTTTGAGTGAATGCGCCGCTCTCTTGTTTAGCGGTCTGCGGTTTCATCGAGATTCAAGACACGAGCCAAAAGCGGACGCAGCTTCTCGATCATCTCCCCATCCATTGCGGCGCGCGCTGTTGCCAGCGCGGTGTCGAGCGCGCTATGCGCCGGGACAGTTTTGTCCACGTCGATATTGGCGATAACCTCTGCCAGCGCTTGCTTTACCGTCTCGATATTTTTTGAAAGCGTCTGAATGACCATGTCCGAGGTGACCGCCGCTTCCTCCTCACGCCAACAGTCGTAGTCCGTGACATGGGCGAGCGACGCATAGTCAATCTCCGCTTCGCGCGCCAGAAAGGCTTCCGGCGCGCTGGTCATGCCGATGAGATCGCAGCCCCAGGCGCGGAATAAATGGCTCTCGGCGCGGGTGGCGAAGCGGGGACCATCCTCTACCAAAAAGACGCCTTGTCGATGCGCTGTACCGCCGACCGCTTCTACGGCGGCGGCGATAATTTCGCGCAGATAGGCGCTCATCGGCTCGGCGACCGAGATATGCGCTACCAAGCCCGTTTCAAAGAAAGAACGGGAGCGGTTGTGGATCGTATAATCAATGATCTGGTCGGGCGTGATGATATGCCCGGGCGCAAAGTCTTCGCGCAAGGAGCCGACGGCGTTTACCGCGATGATGAAGCGGACGCCAAGTTTTTTGAGAGCAAAAATGTTCGCGCGATAGGGCAGGGTCGCGGGTGAAAGCACATGCCCCTCGCCGTGACGAGGCAGAAAAGCGACGCGCTTGCCGCTCAAGCTGCCGATTCTGATAGCGCCGCTCGGTTTGCCAAAGGGCGTATCGACTTCGACGCTATGCACATCGGTAATGTCAGGCATGTTGTAGAGTCCCGACCCGCCAATGACCGCGATTTTCACCTGTTCCATTGCTGCACTCCTCTCCGCTTGATTCTTCCCTTCTAGCTCGCCAATTGTGGCTAGCATGGCGCGATGCGCCTGTTTGGTTTCCTGAGCGTCTGTCGCCTGGACGAGACTGCGCCAGATGATGTAAAACAGCGCCAGCAGAAATCCCGCAAGTATCAGGCCGCTGATCAGGCGCAAGAGGAATACGGTCACTTCAATACTCACGAGCCTGCCTTATTCCGCGATTATGAATTTCGTCATTTGACCCTTGTCGGCGCGAGTGTGGAAAAAGCGCGCGAATGCGCTTTCGATTCAGGGCGTCCAGTTGCGATTCCAACAGGTCCAGCGGCTTGTTCCCCATGCTCGCATTATAGTTGAGTCAACTGTTTTGCAATAGTTCGCGCGCATACCTGGGTAATGCAAAATCAGAGGGCATTGCCCTCTGATTTTTGGTGTGGTCAGGATGTCGCGTTGTGAACGGGACAAATCTTAGCTGCGAGGGATGTAATTCAACCAGCTGTCATATACCTCAAACTGCTCGGCTTTTTGCTCGCGCAAGTTCTCGATGAACAGCTCCAATTCTCGTTGTTTCGCCTGTTCCAGTTGGCTGGCATACTCGTCGCCAGCCCGCTCCTCTTTGCTGCGAACTTGCAGGATATGATAGCCGAACTCGCTTTGAACAGGTCCAACAAGTTCCCCAATTTCGGCTTCTTCGATGGCTTTGCGGAATTCCGGCACATAATTGCCGACAAAGGTCTCGCCCAGTTCGCCGCCGCGCGCGCCGCTGCCCGGATCGGTAGAAATGGCGCGCGCTAAATCGGCGAAGGATTCGCCAGCGCGCAAGGCTCCCAGAGCCAATTCAGCCTCTGCTTCCGTTTCAACCAGGATATGCCGCGCGTCAGCATAAAGCAGCGTGCCTTCCGCGCCAGCCAGGTCCTCCGCCAAAAGCGCTTCCAATGCCATTCGCTCGAAGAAGGCGTCGATAGTTTCATCGGCGATGCCGTTAATCGACAGGAATGAACGATAACTATCCTGGTTTTCTTGGAAGTTCTCGCGCACTTCTTCGGCGCTTAAGGTGGGTTCAACAACGGTGGGTTGCGGTGTCACAGTTGGCTCAGTTTCACCTTCGGCTTGCTCAGCTTCACCCGGGGTCGGCGTGGGGGTAATGCTTGGGATAGCGGTTGGCGTCGGCGACACGAAGGGGCTTGGGGTGATGGTCGGTTGCGGCGTTTCTGTTGGCTCGGCGCCGATCAATGCCACTGCGGTGGGGTTGAAGCCGAAGAAATCTTGGATTTCCTTTTCCAGGACCTCGTCATTGACAGAGATCTTGCGGGCGGACGCCTCCTGCGCGACCAGGCGATCGTCCACCATATCGTTGATCACGCGCAGCCCTAGCTGATCCGGGACGTTGAATTCGCTGAGCCAGGTTCTGTAGGGCTCCTGTTGCGAAAGCTGCTGTAAATCGAATCCGGAATTCTGGATCTGATTGAGTTGCAGGCGCAGGCGAGCGCGTTCCAAATTGTATTCTTCGCGGAACTCCCGCACGGTGATGTTTTCGCCATTCACGACCGCGAGCACCTGATTGGGGATGAAGAGTTGTTCAACTGCGAAGGCAATGGCGACAATGACAGCCAGGATGGCTACGACCCCGGCCACGGCGCGGATGGCGAGGCGCTGCAGCCGCTGTTCTCTTTCAGCTCGACTCTTATAGTCGGAATCGGCCTGGCTTTGCGCGGCATCGCTGTCGATGGCGGCTGTAGAAGCCGCCCGGCGGCGCCGTCGCTTGGGCAAGCCCGTCGTCTGTGTCTTCTTCGACATGAAAGTGCTAACTCCTGAACCAGGTGTCCATTTGGCTATTTGACATCTCAGCGCCGCTTTCTACGAAGCCGATGCCGGTTGCGAATAGCCAGCTAGTCGGCCACGACATAGGGCAACAGAGCCAGGTGGCGCGCGCGTTTTATTTCTCGCGCGAGTTGGCGCTGGCAGCGCGAGCAATTACCGGTCTGGCGCCGCGGTTTTATTTTGCCGCTTTCGCTGATATAGCGCGAAATCATGTCCAGGTCCTTGTAGTCAAAGCACTTGCCCTTGGGGCAATAACGGGTCTTGCCGCGGCGACCCCGCCCCCGGGGGCGTCCGCGCGAAAAACCGCCGCGCCGCGGTCCCCCGCCTCCGCCACCACCACCGCCGCGCCGCTGTTGGCCGCGGCCCGTATTACCTGTATTTCTGCTAGGCGCTGGCCTGCTGGTTGTTGGTCTGTTAGTTGCTGGCTGCTCGCTCACGGTAATATGTCTCTTTCGCTAGATTTCGTATCAGTTGGCGGTTCAAGCGCATGTCGCTGCGGATCTTCAGCTGTCGCTTTTTTGTTTTTTCGCTTGGGCTTTTTTGCTCTCGTCGCGCACCAGTAAATAGCGCAGCACCGGATCAAAGAGCTTCAGTTCGGTTTCTAATTCGATGATATGTTCGGTTTTGATAGCGGCTTTCACTACGACGTAGTGTCCCTCTCGCTGACCGTCAATTTCATAAGCCAGGCGCCGGCGTCCAAAGAGCTTGCGATCGACGCTGTTGACAGTGCCGTTATTGCCCTGTTCGATATAACTTATGACTTGATCAATGGCTTGGTTGACTTCTTCGCCGGTGGCGAGGGTACGCACGACGAACGTGAGCTCGTAATCTCTCATGAAGGGTCCTTTCCTCGGATCGCAGCCTCGCGGCAAGGGTTTGCGCGAAGCGGAAAGCTGTCATTCAATTGTACTTGGGCATTTTATTGCATCAGGTCGCTTGCTGCAATGGTAGATTGCTCAATATGTCTTGTCGTTGCCGCATGGCTCCTTTCCAGCGCCAGTCGTGAACTTGCCAGGCACAGGGCGACGATAAGCCAGAACCAGGTGATGGATGCCTGGAAGTCGAGCCGAAAAAAGTACAGGTCGGCCACGGCATTCACAAGCGCCGTGAACAGGGCGGCGTGGTAGCCAAGATGAATCGCGGTGAAGTCCGACTGGTTCTTGGCATGGCGCCAAGCCAGATGGCCATAAATGAATACGGCGGCCATGGCAGACAGAAAGATCGCGACGCCGGTTAGCCCGATTTGGTTGGCCATGATCAAGTACATGTTGGCGACGTCGGTATAGATATCGATTTCAGGCGTGCCGGTAAAGCCCACGCCGACCCAGGGATAGCGCCCGATTAGCGTGAGCGAATCGGTCCATTCTCCAATCCGCATCTGTGTAGCCAGATCGGCGCCCTGGAAAGCCTGCAGCAATCGATCCAGATAACCTTGTGTTTGCGGCAGCAATGCGAAAGCGACCGTGGCGATGAGCAGGACGGGCAGCATCCGACGATAGCGAATCAGAGCGATGAATAGCAAGCCCGAAGCCAATGCCAGCAGCGATGCCCGCGACGAGGTCAAATATAGCGCCAGCGCCACAGCCGCGAAGATCCCCACGGTCAACCAGCGCTTGGGAATGACAGGCGCTTTGGACACGATCTGAGGCGTGATAATGAGCGCGGCCGCCGCCAGGATGCCCCCCAGCGCGTTGGGATCGACCCAGGTGCCGATGGCTCTTTCGCCGAAGGCTGGATTGTCCTCGATGTATCGGATGACGCCGCCATCCGGATAGCCAATGCGCGAGAGCCGCGTCAGCAGGCTTTCGGCGAAGGTATCGGGCGATGCCAAGAGCGCGATGGCGATCAGCGCCTGCAAGCCGATTGTCAGCACAATCACCAAGACCAGGCGGCGCAAGGTCCTGGGATCGCGCAATAGATCCGAGAGGATAAAGACCATGCCGATGCTGAGCAGGGTCTCCGCGAATTGTCGGATATTGGCTGGCGTGGGCATGGCATGCCGCATGCCCAAGGCAAAAGTGAATATCAGCCACATGGTGTATAGGGCGACGAAGGCGTGCGCCGGTGTCAGGCGCAGACCCCCCCGGCGGCCGGTCATCCACTGGAACAGATAAACCAGCAAGAATCCGCCCATGGCTAAATCCAGCAGGGTGGGCGTTATCGCGATCTTGACCGGAAAAACGCCAAATGGCAGCAGCAGCAATATGACAATGATGGCGTAGAGGGCGATGCGGATATCGGTGATGACATAGAGCCCCGTCAATATGCCAAGTATCGCCGCCAGCGCCAGGAAGGGACCCAGGCTGGCGATCGTGAAGCCGATCAAAGTCGCCAGCGCGCCTACGGCGAACCCGACCGCGATCCAGTAGTGGCGGCTCTTGACTTGACCGATCCAGATTTGCAGAGCGTTGACCCGCGCCAATCCTTACCTCCGGAATAATTTGAAGAGGACCAATAGAGCGAGGCTCAGCCAGGCGATTGCGCTGATGACTAAGCCAATCGCATAACTCAGCGGATTGTAGCGCAAATGCAGCGAAACTTGACCGGCCGGGATTTCCACAGCGCTCAAACCGCCATAGGCGCGCAGGATCTCCACGGGCTTGCCGTCCAGTCGCGCGGACCAGCCGGCATAATGGGGCTGGGCGATGGAAAGTATGGCATTGCTGGCGCTGTCCACTTCGATGACGATTTCTTCCTCCGCAAAGGATATGACCGTGGCGCTGCCGCTTGTCTGATGCTCCGGCAGATCCAGCTTAGTCGCGCTGTGCAAAACGATTTTGCCGCGCAGGTCATAGCGCGGGTCGTCCATCAGCGCCCGAGCGAAATCGTCGCTGTCGACCACGTCGGCATGATTGACCAGATGGACGAAGGGGCGCGGGTCGTCAAGCTGGTGCAGGTAGACCCTGCCTTCGGCATCGGCGCCAGTGGCCATCACGGTTGAGGGGACGGACAGGGTCTCCGAGCCGCTATAGACGAATTTGACCGCGAATAATTCCCAAGCTAAAGGATTGTTCACATAATCCCGGTGGATGATTTGGTATAGACCCTCCAAAAAGAGCGGGCTGATGCCGCGCATATCCAGCAAGCCGTATAGACTGCCGTAGTTTCCCCCCAAGCCGCGGAAGCCATCAACCCGGAAAGGTTGGCTCGACTTAGGCTCATCCAATACTTTTTGCACAAGCGGGGGCGGCGCCATAGCTAATTGTTCGGCATAAGGCAGCGGGTCGTACGCGCCCGGATGGTCCTGGCTTAGCGAAAATAGGTCCAAGGCGATCAGCGCGATCAATGCGATACTCGTGATTGGTCGACGCGGCTGTCTAAGAAAGGCAAATAACAGCAGCGCGCTGAGCGCCATGATCGCAGCGCTGCGCGACGCGCTGCCGAAGAAGAGGCTCCAGCGCGCGCTGTCGCCCATCCACAAGACAAATGCGCCGATGGCGGCCGCGATAACCAGAGCAGCGAAGCGCCGCCACCAGAGCAGGGCGCGCTGGCGATGAAATTGGTTCTGCCAATTGCCGGCGGCGACCAGTCCGAAGCCGACCACGATTGCCAGGCTGTTCGCGACCACGAAGGCGGCACGCTCTTGTCCACGGAAAAAGCGCAAACCTGGAAGGAGGTTGTATGCGAGGTGATAGAAGGGGCTGTTCGCCCCGAAACTCAAAAGCAGCCCGACCGCCGCTACAGCCAGCCAGAAGCGAGCCTCCCCGGCTTTGCGGACCAGGGCTGCGGCGATGAAAAAAAGAGCGGGCAAACCGATGTAAAGGGGAGACCATAGGCTTACCGAGCCGGGAAACACAATCTGCGCCAGGTCTTGGATCGGGAATCCGTTCCCCTTTTGCTCGAAACCCAATCCAGCGCGCGACGTGTGCAGAAGATACTCGATACCGGGCAGCAGGGTGACAGCAGCCGCGCAAAATGCGATCACGCCAAAACCTAGCCCGCCAAAGATCAAGGCTCGCCAGCCGATTTTCTGTTGGTAGCCGCGATAGGCGAAGTAGGCGCAAAGCATATAGGTCATGAACCAACTCGTTTGCGGGTGACCCGCAAGCCAGGACAGCCCTAGGGCAAAGCCGGCCAGCGCGACATAAGCATAGGAAAGTTTTCTGGTTCGTGTCGCTTCTAGGATCCCGAGGCCAGCCAGGGGAAACCAGATTGCCGCCTCCAGAATCGCGAGCTGCAAGGGCGGATAGCTGCTGGTATAACCGCCGTATGCGCTGACGATAGCGGCTGCCAAAGCCGCCAGCGGACTAAGCTCATGCCGCAGGGTCAGCCGCCGCAGGAAAAGGTACATCAACAGGCTGTAAACCAGCACATGAGCGGTCATCTCCAGTTGCAGCGCGTTATAGCTCCAGCCGCGGGCCAGGGAGCTCAGGGCGATCGTTATCCAGCGCGGCGGATAAAAGACCGCGGCTTGCGTATCCCCGATAAAAGGCAGGCCCCCGTTGTTATAGGGGTTCCAAAGCGGGATTTCCCCTTGCGACAGGCGCTGATATTGGTAGCCGGCAAAAGCCACAAACTGGGCGGAGAAGTCGCCTTGGGCGAGGGAGGCTTGGTCACTGGCTATAGGCGTGAACAAGCGCCAAAAGAAGAACAGCCATAGCAGCGCCAGGCAAGCCAGCGCCAGCGCGTCCGGATCGCGCGCGTATCGCCGCAGCAGGCGCATGGAGTCAACCGTCCTCTCGCGCCGCGCGCTGTCCAGTTGCGCGCAGGACTTCTTCAAAGAAGGCGAGCGTATCGCGGGCAATGACATCCCAATCGAAGCGCAGCCGAAGTTCTCGCGCCCCGCTGCGCAAATGATTTCGCGTCTGCGGATTCTCAATCAGGTGCAGGATCGCAGCGCTAATAGCCGCCGCGGATTGGCGCTCAATCAACCATAAGTTTTCGCCGTGAATGAAAGCTTCATGCGCGACTGTCGGCTGGGTTGTCAGGATAGCGCAGCCATAATTGATCGCCGCCATCAGGCTGCCGCGGCGGTAGGAAGCGCCATCGAGATAGGGCAATGCCACAATATCGACAGCCTGCAGGCAAGCAGCCACCTCTTCTTCCGGCAAGAAGCCGGTCCAGCGCAGGATGTCCTCCAGCCCATATTCCTTGATTCGATCTTCAAGACTCGCGCGGTAGCTTTCACCCCGGTCGGCATTGACCGCATTGTCTTGCCCGCCGATGAAGAGCAGCCGTAAATCATGTCCGTCCGCGCGCAGTTCCGCCAGCGCCTCCAGCAATAAGTCGATTCCCTTGATGGCTTGCACGAATCCGAAATGTCCGATCAACGTACTGGATTCGGACAGTCCTTCGCGCCAGCGCGCTGCTGAAGCCTCAGATGAATTATCAGACGAGACTTCGCGCAGTATATTGCTGCCGATGGGAATGAGCGCGCGCATGGGCAGCCGCGCCAATTTATCGTCATCTTCCGGGTTTGTGCATATCAGACCGTCGGCGCTGCTCGCCAGATGCCTCACGCTCCAGCCACGCAAGCGACCGGCTTTGGGAAAGAGATAGGGATGACGCAGATCGTGAAAGGTCGTTACGACAGGCTGATCGAGTAACGAGGGCAGAAAGTGGATCCAGGGCGACATATCGTAGGCGGCGGTTTGGAACTGCAGATTGATGATGTCAAGCGCATGCTCCTCCGCCCAGGTCCTTATCTTCAAGACATTCTTCAAGCCCCAGCCGGGTACAGCCGCGATTTCCAATCTATCCCTTTCGGAACCAGTTCTGCTGAGCACCCGCAGTAAATGTCCCTGCGCCTGCATTCGCTCCGCAAGAATCCGCGAAAAATGGCCGACGCCGCCGGGCATCGGGGGGAATTCGCCACTGATTAGCCCGATTCTCATAGCTCCGCTTTCAAGCCATTGCGCAGAACTTGCCAGTACGTCTTGATGCGCTCTTGGCGCAGCGCGCGCTTATGCCCGATCAACGCTTTGCCGAGTTCCAAGATTAGCTGCCAGCAAAACTGCGCCAGTATCATCACGCGCAGCAGCGCATAATGCGGCTCGCCATGATGCTTGCGGAAGTAACGCAGTTTGCTGGTATGAAACTGAATCTGCTTGAAGGCGGCAACTTGCTCGCTGCTCCTGCCGCCGTGATGCTTTATCTTGGCGCCGCCGTGATACATCACTTTCCAGCCGGCCTCTTTGGCGCGTTTGCAATAGTCTAATTCTTCGGAGTACATGACATATCCTTCGTCGAGCTCGCCGATTTCCTGCCAGACCGCTCGCCGCAGCATCAGTGCCGATCCTTGCGCCCAGTCCACCTCCAGTATGGCGTCGTCATCCGTATCGCGCATGAAGTAGCTGTCGAATACGCTTGCAGGCGCCAAAACGGACAGCCAGGCACTCTCGAATAAGCCCGTCAGCAGGGTTGGAAAACGCCGGCGCGTCGACTGGTGGCTGCCATCGGTGTTGAGCGTATGCGGTCCCAAAATGCCTACACCGGGCTGCTGCCGCATGTAGCCCAGCATCGTCATCAGAGTGTCTGCGTAGACTTCCGTATCGGGATTGAGCAGCATAAGCGTATCGGCCGTCGCCGCTCGCATACCCAGATTGTTGCCGCGCGTGAAGCCGATGTTTTCGCTTTGCGGCAGCAGCTTAACAGTTGGGTAACGCTCGCGTATCATAGCGGCGCTGTTGTCCTGGCTGTCGCAATCGACCACGATGATTTCCAGCGCCGGTCTTCCCCCGTCGCCGCCTGCCTGCGCTTCTAACAAGCTGGCCAAGCATTTGTCCAAGAGATCGCGCACATTCCAATTCACGATGATAATCGAGATGTCCGCCAAGTCAGACTCCGTCAATCAGCCGCATGATTCACAGTTTACCAATGTTTCGCGGAATCCGAGCTCAAATGAAGGTTGTCATGTCTGGCAGCGGCGGCAGCGAAAACAGCTTTTCGGCGTTTGCCGATACTTGGCGCGCCATTTCCTGCGGGGGGATGCCCTGCAATTCAGCTAATTTGTCGTTGATGTAAGGCAGGTAGGCGGGTTCGTTGCGTTTCCCGCGGCGGGGCTGCGGACTCAGGAAGGGAGCGTCTGTTTCGATGAGCAGTCGATCAGGCGGCGTGCAGCGCGCGATGTCGCGCAATTCGGGCGCGTTTTTGAAAGTGAGGGGACCGGTGAAACCCAGATAAAAGCCGAGCGCCAAAGCCCGCTCGGCTTGCGCTTGGTCGCCGGAGAAGGAATGCAGCACGCCCGGGCGATTTCGCATATCAAGGGACAAGCTGGGCGTCCAGGACTCAAGTATGTCCAGCAGGTCATCACTGGCTTCACGATTATGGATGATGACGGGCAGCCCGCGTTCCGCCGCAAGTTCAAGCTGCGTTTCGAACCATTTGATTTGAACAGGTTTCGGGCTCTTGTCCCAATAGTAGTCCAGGCCGATTTCGCCTATCGCGATCACTTTGTCTTGGTGGGTCCAGCGCCGGATTTGCTCGATGCAAGCCGGATTGGCGTCGCCGCTGCTATTCGGGTGAATCCCCAGCGCGCAGTAAACGCCCGAATAGGCTTGGCTCTGCGCGAGCGCCTCGCCGCAACTGTCGAGGTCAATCGCTGGCGCGATCAGCCGTCGAACGCCGGCGTCGGCAGCGCGTCGTATGACCTCGTCCAAGTCATCCGCGTACGCCTGAAAATAAAGATGGCAATGCGTATCAATGAGGCTAGGCAAGGGCATCAGAGTACAAGCGCTGGATTGTCGCGCAGCTTCATGAGGTCGTAGTCAACCATCAGGCCGATCAACTCTTCAAATGCGATTTCTGGCTTCCAGCCGAGATTTCGCTTGGCTTTGCTGGCGTCGCCCACCAGCAGGTCGACCTCGGCTGGACGCATGAATTGCGGATCTTGCACGGTATAGTCCCGCCAATTTAAGCCGACATGCCCGAAGGCAACTTCCAGCAGGCGTTCCACTGAATGCGTTTTCCCGGTGGCGATCACGTAATCGTCCGGCTCGTCCTGCTGCAGCATCAACCACATGGCTCGCACATAATCGCCCGCGAAGCCCCAGTCGCGCTGCGATTCCAGATTGCCAATGCGAATCTCCTTAGCCATTTCGAGCTTGATCATGGCGGCATGGTGGGTCACCTTGCGCGTGACAAACTCCAGACCGCGCCGCGGCGATTCGTGATTGAAAAGTATGCCGCTGCAAGTGAAGAGATCGTAGCTTTCGCGGTAATTCACTGTGATCCAGTGGCTATAGACTTTTGCGACGCCGTAAGGGCTGCGCGGATAAAAGGGCGTGGATTCCTTTTGCGGCACCTCGCGCACCTTGCCAAACATCTCGCTGGAGGAGGCTTGATAATACTTAATGCCCGGGTTGACCGAGCGAATCGCGTCGAGCATGCGGGTCACGCCCAGTCCAGTGATGTCGCCGGTAAAGACCGGCTGATTCCAGGAGGTTGGCACGAAGCTCTGCGCCGCCAGGTTATAAATCTCGTCCGGCTCTATCGTGCTGATGGCGGTGATCAAACTGGCGTGATCGCCCATATCGCCCTGCACAATGTGGATTTGACTCTGAATATGTTGAATCCGCTCGTAGCGAACCGTGCTGGTGCGGCGCACCATTCCGTAGACTTCATAGCCCTTGCCCAACAAAAATTCCGCCAGGTAAGAGCCGTCTTGGCCAGTGATGCCGGTGATAAGCGCTCTCTTCGCCATATTGGGAAACTCCTTTTTACGCGCTGTTGACGCGCCGGCGGCAATCCGCCAACACGTCTTCCAAGGTTTCTTTTAATGTGAATCGCGGCGTCCAGCCGGTGTCGCGGCGCAGCTTGCCGGCGTCGCCGCGGATTTCGGGAATGTCAACGGGGCGCAAGCGCGCCTTGTC
Organism: Phototrophicaceae bacterium; assembly: GCA_965232245.1. Taxonomy (GTDB): domain Bacteria; phylum Chloroflexota; class Anaerolineae; order Aggregatilineales; family Phototrophicaceae; genus UBA6055. The sequence continues at coordinate 1,669,040 of CBDDPG010000002.1, forward strand.
GACGCGCACTTCAATGTCAATGTCAGTCAGCCCGAGCAAGCTGTTCAGGATCTGGCGCACGCTGCTTGCCCTGCCCGAAGCGACATTATATGCCTCGCCGGGTTCGCCTTTTTCGGCAATCAGTTTGTATGCTCGTACGATGTCGCGCACGTCGGTAAAGTCTCGTTTTGCCGCCAGGTTGCCAACATATATAAACGGCTCTTGCTGCTTCGCCTCAATCTTGGCGATCTGGATCGCGAATGCCGGCGCTACGAAGCGCGTGTTTTGGCCCGGTCCAATGTGATTAAATGGACGCGCGCGCATGATCGGCAGCCCGTGGCTGAGATGAAATTGCAGCGCCAGCATATCCTGCGCCACTTTGCTAACGCTATAGGGATTGGTGGGGCGCAGCTCCGTCCGCTCGTCCAAGGGCAATTGGGCGGGCGAGACGGCGCCATATATTTCGGCTGAACTGATGATCACTATGCGCGGACGCAGATCAAGCTCCAGGCAGGCTTGAATGATGTTGAGCTGAGAACGTATATTGTTTTCCAAGGTCTCCCAGGGCTCGTCGAATGATCGCGGCACAAAAGCCTGCGCGGCCAAATGAAATATCAGGTCCGGGGAGAGGTCCTGCAGCAGGTCGCGAACTTGTTGTGATTGCTTGAGATCAATCTGCTGGACGATATCGATAGCTGGACTGACGGTTCCTTCTGGGAAAAGCGTCGTGCCGCAGAGCGTCGCGGTCGGCTGCGAACTGCCCAGGTGATTTGCCAGATGGTGGCCGACGAATCCGCCGGCGCCGGTGATAAGGATCCGCAAAGGCTGTCCCTGAAAGCGCTGGGTTATTGAATCAAGCGATATTATAGCCGATCGCGGCTGATCTTGTAGACCAAGGGGCTATAGCAACGGGGCAATCGCTTCAAAATGTTAGCGACTGAAGTTGCGCAAATGTAAACCGACGATTAACTACAGAGCGCGCAGAGAATTAACGCTTATCTGCAAATAAGGAGGCAATGTAGGGATGACATACCATGTCGCCCGAAATCTATACACATCAAATTGGGCGACCTGATAGGTCGCCCCGTCCGACGCCTACGACAGTTCGTCCCCCCGGTCATCGAAGAGCGTGAGTCTTCCGAGCATTTCTTCCAAAGGTAAATTGCGATTGTTGAAGGACAGGACAGCGTACGCGGCGGCAATCCAACCGGTTTCCTCTTCATAGCTGACCTTGTACCATTCCCCGCTTTCGGTGACGCCGGCGACTATCAGTCTCGTGCCGGCCGGAATGAGTTCCAGAGATTCGGTGGAGGCGTGGGGCCGCATGCGCAGGTGAAGATTGGCGTCAGGATTCAAGTTGACTGTCGCGACAACAGCGCCGAGGAAGGGATCCTTGGTCGGTACGGGCGGGACTTCGGCATCGCCGGCCAAACTGATGCCGCCGCGAGCTGAATCGCTGGCCAGCGAAATCAGAGAAGCATCGATTTCGCGCAGCTCCTCCAGGCTAATCGTTTTGCCGTCGAGCAAGAATTGAACGTATTCAGCGCTTACCCAACCGCTGATAGTCACGTCATCGGCCGCGTTATACTCGACGAAAGCCCATTCGTCGGCTGCGTCCAGTCCGATCAGCCGTAATGGATCTCCATTAGCGATTTGTCCCAGGTTCTCGGAGCTGACATCATTCGCCCGGCGGATGTTCAGCTTGACGCCGGCGTTCAGATTAAAGGCATGAGCGCTGACGCGCTCGGGCGGCTGCGGCGGACCAATCGAGGTGCTCCTGGACGCGCCCGCCTGGTTCTGCCGTATCATCTCCAGTTCAGCCAAGCGCTGCGGTTCTCCGTCTTCGTCTACGACGTCGAGATACAGGGCGTTCACCCAAGCCTCAATCGTGCCGCCATCCGGCGTTATATAGATGACGAAGAGCCACGTGTCGGATGGTTCCAGGTCTTCCCAGCGTTCCAAGTCTTCCGCGGGATCGGCATCAAAGTCGCTCAGATCAACCGGTTCATCGGCGGGCTCCTCGCCATAGTATTCTGTCAAGCCGCGCCTGCCCAAGACGATCAAGGTCGTATCGGCTGGCGCCAAGCCAAGCGATAGGGCTTCGCTATGAGGATATTGCCGCAGTTGCAGGTTGGCGCCGCGATTGAGACTCACACGAGCGGTGGGACCGTCAATTTCAGCGGGTGAGATGAAGACTGGCTGCGGCGCTTCTTCCGCTATCTGCTCCACTGTCGGCGCAACCACCGTCGTTTCTGGCTCCATCGGCGCAACTTCCACGTCGAGCCCACGCAGAACGCTCGTTTCGGCAATGAGCAGATGAGGTCCGGAAAAGGCGCTGCCGGGCAGGGCGATCAGATTGTAATAAGAGCCGCCGTAGAAGCGCTTGTCCGGCAGATTGACTGCGCCGCTATCGTCGCCAATTGTCAAATCTAGCGTCAGCCCTTGGTTGCCAGTGACGATTTTCGCCGCGGCGCTCGCGCTTCCATAAACGACGTCCGTCGCGGCTGTCGCGCCGCTCGACAGGATCAAGCGTTCGACTGTGCTGCCTGGGATAGCGTTGATCAAACTCACCAAAGACGAAGACCTGTCAATTGCGCTCAGGTCGTCGCTATAAGATAACATGCTCAAATTTGCCGGCGAGCCCATAACAACAGCGGTTTGAGCTTGGCCAGCGGCTACGTTCAAGGTCATGGAAGTGATTTCCGCGCCGCCGATGCTAAGCGCGACTTGATGTGATCCGCTCGGCAAAGCAATGTGTTGAGACGGCAGCGCATAGGCGAGCGAGGGGACGATCAGCGAATCATTCACGCTTAAGGCGAAGGGCGTCGCGCCTTGCACCGCGTGAAGAAACCGCACCAGACCGCTGTCAGTTGGCGCAGCTGTAGGCGCGGAAGTGGTCAATACCTGTGGGTCGTTCGCGCTGCCATAGACGATCGCGAGATGACTGGTGCCGGCCGCTACCGGCGCGCGTAAATCAAGAATTGACGCTCCGCTGGCGTCCCCAGCCACAATCAGATCCAAGTCATATACGCCGGCTCTCAATTCATAGGGACCGACCACGGCGCCAGGTCGAATGCCTTCGCCCAAGATCTCGCCGTTTTCCCGGAAGACAATATCGACCGGCGGTCCATCGGCAATGGCATAGACGATAGACAGCCGAGTCGCGCCGAATTCCAGGGCGCCGAGGTTTTCTGGAATGGCTTGGAATTGCGGCGAAAGCGCCGACGACATCAGAAAGGATACCGCGGAGCCGGCGGCTAGGTCTGCGCTATGCTCGAGTTGCGCGGTGGACGTTCCAGCGACAAGACCGAGCAAGTTGATGTTCCCGGACGGCAGGTTCAGGTAGGCGGTCGACTCGCCATAAGCCAGACCGGATTCGACCAACTCGCCATTCACCAAGATGTCGATTGACGGCGCGCCGGGCGCCACATTGACGAAGCGCGCTCTGGCGCCCCCTTGCGACAGGACCGGCGCAGCAGCTAACAGGAGGGCAAGACATAGCATAAATAGGACGATGCGAACTAATTTATTATCCATGATCTTCCGTTCCTCTTCTTGGCGCTGCAGATTAAACCTGAATATCTAAACTATACAACGAATTGGCGCATTGGTCGAATTCTGTATTGATATGAGCCCATAATAATCCAAGGGGACCAGGATCAGGTGCCTTCTTCCCATTGATTGAGATAGGCTTCCTGCTGCTCTGTCAGGTTGTCGATCGCAACGCCCATGGCGCTCAATTTGAGTCGCGCGATTTCCATGTCCACGTCGGCTGGAATCGTATGGACCTGATTGCCCAGGGTCCTGACGTTATTGACCATGAACTCGGCAGCCAGAGCCTGGTTGGCAAAGCTCATGTCCATCACGGAAGCGGGGTGTCCTTCGGCGGCGGCCAGGTTAATCAAGCGTCCCTCGCCCAAAACATAGATCGAGCGATCATCCAGCCGGTACTCTTCGACGAAGGGACGGACCAAGTTTGGGGGAGCGCAAGCCATCTCCGCGAGTCCTGTGAGATTGATTTCGACATTGAAGTGACCGGAATTGCAGATGATCGCGCCATCTTTCATAGCTTTGAAATGTTGGGTGTCGATCACATTGATGTCGCCGGTTGCGGTAACGAAGATGTCGCCAATCTTGGCTGCCTCCGCCATAGGCATGACGCGGTAGCCGTCCATGACAGCTTCGAGCCCGCGCAGAGGATTGACCTCGGTGACGATGACATTGGCGCCCAGCCCGGCCGCTCGCATGGCGATGCCTCGGCTGCACCATCCATAACCCGCCACGACCACGACTCTGCCAGCCAGCAATATATTCGTCGCGCGGATGATGCCATCCAGCGTGCTCTGGCCCGTGCCATAACGGTTGTCAAAGAGATGTTTGGTCGCGCTGTCGTTGACGGCGATGACAGGAAACTCGAGCGCGCCGTCCTTCGCCATGGCGCGCAGCCTTATGACGCCAGTCGTCGTCTCTTCGGTACCGCCGATGATGTCATCAAGCGCCTCGCGCCGGTCCTTGTGAATTGTGCCAACCAGGTCGGCGCCGTCGTCCATCGTGATATGCGGCTTGTGATCCAGCGCGGCGTGAATATGCCGGTAATAGGTCTCGTTGTCCTCGCCCTTGATGGCGTAGACAGGGATTTCGTTGTTGGCGACCAGGGAGGCGGCCACATCGTCTTGCGTGGACAAGGGATTGGAGGCGCTGAGCACGACGTCGGCGCCACCCGCTTGCAGCGTCTGCATCAAGTTGGCTGTTTCGGTCGTGACGTGCAAGCAAGCCGATAGGCGCAGGCCCGCCAGTGGTTTCTCTTTGGCGAAACGTTCACGTATCTGTTTGAGAACGGGCATCTCTTGGCTCGCCCACTCGATGCGATAACGCCCGCCGGTAGCCAACTCCACGTCTTTGATGTCGTTTGCAATGCTCATGTCTTCTCCCGGATTGTCACTCAAGGTATTCTCTAGCCGAAGCGCACTGATTGTATCATATCCGCGCGGCTCTGTCGCAGATGTTCAAGCGCTTGTGCCGAGCAAGCGCTCCAGACGTCCGCCGTCATCAACCAAGCTGCGGAAACGCGCGACGAATTCCGCGGCGGTGAAATCATGATTCTGCGGACCAATTTTTTCCAGCGCATAGGTTGCGGCAAGCGCGCCAACTGTCGCGGCAGTCTCCAGCGGAAGACCACGGGCGATACCCGCCAGCAGACCAGCTCGATAGGCGTCGCCCGCGCCTGTAGGGTCTAAAAATTGACTCGGCGCGAAAGCCCGAATCTCCATTATTTCGCCCGCGGAATAAATGGTGGAGCCCTTTTCGCTCTCGGTAACAATCAGAATCTCGATTTGGTCGCGCAGGTCGTCGAGCGTCAGGTCCGTTTTGCTGCAAATGACGCTCGCCTCATAAGCATTGACCACCATCAGATAGGCGCCGAGCATGCCGCGCTTGAGTTCGTCGCCGCTGAGGCGCGGCACTTGCTGGCTGGGGTCGTAGACAAAAGGAATGCCTCGGCTACGGCATTCGTCGGTCAGCTTGCCCATGGCGACAGGATCATTGGGCGAGACGACAACCATGTCGGGGCATTCGCTAGTAACGTCGGCTAGCGAATAGTTTCTGGCAAAGTTCATGGCGCCGCCGTAGAAGAAAGCCAACTGATTGTTGTCCTCATCGGTATTGCCAAAGAATGAAGCAGTTAGAACTTCATCAACCTGCACCACAGTGCTGCAATCGACGCCATTGTCTTCCAGCCACTGCCTATATTCGCCGAAGTCGCGGCCAACCGTGCCCATCAGCATCGGGCGGATGCCGAACTTGGCCATGGTGAAGGCGATATTGGCGGCAATGCCACCCCAATGTTTGCTCATATCGTCGACCAGGAAACTGAGACTGATGTGGTCGAGGGCGTCGGGGATGAAGTGCTCTTTGAATTGGCCGGGAAAGCGCATCAGATAGTCGTAAGCTATGGATCCGGTAATGACAATTCGCATGGGCTTTTCCCGTTCGCGTGCTTCAATAATCGCGGCAGGGATTATACGCAATCCCGGCGCGCATGTACAGCAGCAGCGGAGGCTAGACAGAGCAAGCGCTTCAAAATCACTAACTCAAAATGCCGTTAATTCAAACAAAAAAACTACAGAGGACACAGAGGACACAGAGAAAAGCAAGGAAAAATGCGCGTATCTGCTTTCAGGAGAGCTTTTGAGCGACAAATTATCTTGCGCTTAGAGTTCTTCACCGGCGACAGCCCGCGCCAGGCTTTTGCTATAGGGCGGTCTAGCGATGCCGTATTCCGTCACGATGCCGGTCAGATAGCGTTGCGGCGTGACATCAAAGGCGGGATTGCGCGCCTTGAAGGTCTCGGGCACGATGGGATTGCCATAAGGCGTCGTGACTTCGGCGGGGGCGCGCTCTTCGATAGGTATTTCGGCGCCGCTGCTCAAACTCAAATCAATGGTGGAGCTTGGGGCAACCGTATAAAAGGGGATGCCATGTTCCTTCGCCAAGATCGCCAACTGATAGGTGCCAATCTTGTTAGCGAAGTCGCCATTGGCTGCCACGCGATCGGCGCCAACCAGGACGATATCGACCTCGCCTTTGCCCATATAGTAGCCGGCGGCGCTGTCGGGAATGATGTCGTAGCTGATGCCAAGCTGTTCCAGCTCCCAGGCGCTCAGGCGCGAACCTTGTAAACGGGGGCGGGTCTCGTCAAGCAGAACGTGAATGCGCTTTCCCCCTTCAAATGCCGCGCGCGCCACGCCCAGGGCAGTGCCATAATCGACGGTCGCCAAGGCGCCGGTATTGCAGTGATGCAGGATCGTCGCCCCGTCCTTGAGCAGCGTCGCGCCATGGGCGCCCATGCGGCTGTTTACAGCGACGTCATCGTCGGCGATCCGCTGTGCGGACCGCAGCAAAACTTCGCGTATCTTGTCCGCGCTGTTGAACTCGCCGCTGCTGGCAATTTCCATCAGCTTGTCGACCGCCCAAGCCAGATTTACCGCGGTCGGGCGCGCCGCTTTTAGCAGGGCGGCCTGCGCTTGCAGGTCCTTAATGAGCGCCTCAACTGTCGTCGCCGCGCTCTTCCGCGCTGCCAAAGCCATAGCGAAACCTGCCGCAGCGCCGATGGCTGGCGCGCCGCGCACCGTCATATCCCGGATGCTTTTGGCGACCGCCTCTGCCGTTTCCAGCCGAACAAAAGCCAGTTCCCAGGGCAGCGCCCGCTGATCTATCATCTTGACGGCGTCGCCGTCCCATTCCACCGTGCGCATAGGCTTCGCCAACAGCTCCGGCGCTAACGCGTTTCTTCTATTACTGCCGCCAATTGCTCGAAGTTGGGCTGCTTGCCGAAGGGGAAGGGCTGCGGGAAACCATCGCCATAACGAAGAAATATCGTCGGCGTGCCGGTGACGCTCAATTGGTTGGCCAACTGCAAGTCTTTATTCACCTGATTCGCGTCGCGCGTGCATTCCAATAAATCAGCATAGGGCATATCCATTCTCTCGGCGAAGATGCGCGAAGAGTTGTCGCTGAATTGGCGCGCGCTGGCGATCTCGTACAGCGCGTCATGCGCGTTCCAGAATGAGCCGGGGCGCAGGGTTTCCGAGCATTCCGCCAGCTTAGCCGTCTGCCAGGAATAACTGGGGTCGACAACGGGCGTGAAGCGATATTCGAAGCGCGCCAATCCCTTCGCCACGTATTCCGAAATCAGCTTCTCAACGTTTACCTTGTAGCGCTGGCAGTGCCCGCACAAGAAGTCCTCAAATGCCACAATGGTCACTGGGGCGGCGGGGTCGCCGAGCACAAACCCGCCGTCCGACTGTCGTTCTTGCGGGATCTGGGAGTAGTCATAGGCATCCGCGCTGACAGCGCTCTGGTTGGAGATCAAGACAAATGCCGCCGCGACAGCCGCCGCGATAACGACGACAGCCCCGAGGACAAGCCTGGTCCGTTTGACAGAATTCTTGCTTTTCGATTGAACTGTCACGATTACTCCCTCGCCAATTCTACCTTTACGTTCACTTTGGCTTTTCAGCCGTTTTGCTGTCTCAAGACAGCAAAACGGACTTGCGATGATGATTCTGGCAAATCGTACAATCGAATGCCGCTTCCGTCAATCACTGTCGTGTTTCGTCAATGGAGATTTCCTAATCGCGCGGCGCGGCAGTATAATCACCGCACACCGTTTCTGTGAAGGCGAAGAGGCGACGTTGCTATGCGCATGATTGATATTATCGGCAAGAAACGCGATGGCGAGTCCTTGAGCGAAGGTGAAATCCGCTATTTTGTGCAAGCCTATACAGCGGGAACGATCCCGGACTATCAGGTTTCGGCGCTGTTGATGGCGATCATCTTTCGCGGCATGGATCGCGGCGAGATTGTCGACTTGACAATCGCCATGGCTGAATCCGGCGATATGCTGGACCTGTCCGATATTGTCGCTTACGTGGTTGACAAACATTCTTCCGGCGGCGTCGGCGACAAGACGAGCCTGGTGGTATTGCCCTTGGTAGCGGCTTTTGGCGTGCCAATCGCCAAGATGAGCGGCCGCGGACTTGGTTTCACCGGCGGCACTTTGGACAAGCTGGAGTCTATCGCCGGCTTCAATGTGAACCTGTCCGAGCGGCAGTTTCGGCAGATCGCGCGCGATACTGGATTGGTACTCGCCGGGCAAAGCAAATCCTTGGCGCCGGCTGACGGAAAACTATATGCGCTGCGCGATGTCACCGGCGCCGTCGCCAGCGCCCCGCTGATGGCCAGCAGCATCATGAGCAAAAAACTGGCGGCGGGCGCAAATGGCATCGTGCTCGATATCAAGTTAGGGCAGGGCGCCTTCATGAAGACCCTGGACGAAGCGCGGCAACTGGCGACCATCATGGTCCAGATTGGCGTCGACGCGGGCCGCGACATGGCAGCGCTTTTGTCGGATATGAATCAACCACTGGGTGTCGCCGTAGGCAACGCCTTGGAGGTCGCCGAGGCGGTGAAGACGCTGCGCGGCCAAGGACCGGCTGATCTTACCGGGCATTGCATCGAGCTGGCCGCGCAGATGCTTCGCCTGGCGGGACAGGGCAAGCGCTGGGTGGACCTGGACGAGACGCGCGCAGAAGCGCGGCGGATGCTGCAGTCTGGCGCCGCGCTGGACAATTTTCGCGGAATGGTCGCGGTTCAGGGCGGCGATGTCGGCCAGGTCGACGATCTCCGCAAGTTGCCGCAAGCGAAAATCAGACAGGAACTGCGCGCCTCGCAAGCTGGCTATATCCAAAGCGTTTTCGCGGATAGGGTCGGTTTGGCGACGCTGGCGCTGGGGGCGGGCAGGGCTGCCAAAGCGGACACGATTGATCATGCGGTTGGCATCGAGGTACACGCGAACGTAGGCGATACGGTTGCCCGCGATGATCTGCTGATGACGCTGCACTCCAACCGACAGGACGCGCTGCGGCAGGCGCTGGACCTGCTCGACGGGGCTGTCGTCTATAGCGACAAGTTCGTCGAGCCGCTGCCGCTGTTTCATGGCATCGTCGCTGGCGAAGAGGTCTAGGCGGCAAGCGGCGCAAGCTCGCCCCCCTGGAACCGGTAGCGATGAACCGGCGCGTCTTGCCAATAGCCGCCGGCGAAACTGATCTCTCCATTAATGCCTGTCAGCCCAGCAAAGTCAAGGTCGCTCACTTCGCCTCCTGCGGCAATCGCGCTAAGCACAAGTCGGGTCAAATCGTATGTCAAGGTCGCCAGCCAATTGGGGACTGGAATGTGTTGACCGCTCCCGACATAGCGCGCGGAGAACTGCGCGTCCGCCAGTGAGCCATTGCTCGTGAAGAATTCTTGCGGCGTCTCGTCGCCGCTGAGCATTCTGCTCGCGATGAGCAGGTCGTCCCGCGCGCCCGCTTCCGCTCGCTCTTGACTCGTCGCATACAGGCTGTCGGCGTCCGCGCGGGCTTGCCCCCAGTTGCCGATGAGAATCATGGGTTTGTCGTTGGATTGCTGCGTCGCCGGATGCGTGGCCGCCTCGCCCAGCGCGATGATGGCGACAACCGCGCTATCGAGATTCAGCGCCCGGATGCGCGCGCCAGCCCTGCTGACGGTCCCGCCATCATCTACCGGCAGCAGCTGCAAGTTGTCGCGACCTGCCTCCGACATTGCCAATCGAACAGCATAGAGCGCGTTGTAACCGAGTTCGCGGTACGGTCCTTCAAAGGGCGCCAGCAGGGCGATCTTGCGAATCTCCACGGGCTGCAGGGCGCTGCAGGCGGCTAACTGCATTGCCAACAGTATCCACCCCGCCCAGCGCATGGCGCGGACTCGGAGGCGGGCGCATTTGCCCTCAACAGCCATTTGCCAGGTGCTCGTCAAAGGTGACGGCAAAATTATGAAAATGGGAGTTGTCGCAAGCGGCGCGGAAAAAGTAATAGTTGGATTCGGCTGGATATATGGCGGCTTGAATAGCGGAAAGCCCCGGGCTCGCGATGGGACCCGGTGGCAAACCCCCAATGAGATAAGTATTGTAAGGGGAAAGGACCTGCTGATAGTCGGCGCGCGTGATGGGGGGCCACCAGCCAGCGCGACTGCCTTGCAGCCCATATTGCACGGTGGGGTCGGCTTCCAGCTTCATGTTGATGGCCAAGCGATTGCGGTAGACAGCGGCGATGTCATCGTGCTCTTCCCGCCAGACCGCTTCCCGCTCCACAATGGAGGCTAGGGTTACGATCTGATGAAGGCTAAATCCCTGCGCCAAGGCATCCGTCCGCAATTGCTCGCCCACCCGGTCGCGAAAGGCATCCAGCAGCAAACCGCGCAAGACAAGCGGACTGATATCGGGTGGCAACTGATATGTATCGGGAAAGAGAAAACCTTCCAGCGATGCGCCGGCCGGTATGCCGGCCCAGCCGGCGAAGTCGGGCGGCAAATCCGCGTCCGCCTGAACCGTCCGCAGAAAATCGCCGCCGCTGAAACCGAAGCGACCGTTGCTGTCGATTAAGGCGGCGATCTCTTCAATCCGGGCGCCTTCTAGGGTTCGGAAGCGGATGTGGCTTGATCTTGAATCGGTCAGCATGGGCGCGATTTCGGCGATAGACAAGGTCTCGTTCAAGAAATAGACGCCGGCTTCGAACTTGCGGTCCAAACCTTCGACGCGCGCGTAATGCAAGAAAAGCTGCTTGTCCCGGATTAAACCGGTGTCGTAAAGAGAAGTGGCGATTGCGGCGGCGGCGGTCCCGGGCGCTATCGTGAAGCGAATCGTTTCTTCGCTGCTGCCGTAGGGCGCGAATAGGTCGCTTTGATGTTCTCTCAGTTGCAGGCGCAGCAGCGCCACTTGCGCAAGTTCGACGATTTGCCCGTCAGTAAGGGCATAGGCTCCGGCTAAGGCGACGGCAATGCCCAGCGCCAGGAAGATGGCGCCAAATACAAACCCTTGAATCGCCCGCTGTGATTGCAACTCTTGGCAATCCTTGGCAATGCCTCAATACCCGCCTGTCTTGACGACCCCCAACATTGACGCGCGATGCCGGCAAATTGAAGCGCTCGCCTATGCTTCCGGCGTTAGAGTCGGGATTGGCTGGCGCTCCGCGTTCACGATGGTAGAGCCAAGCGAACGCGTGACGCTTAACCAGGTCCGGCCCGGGCGCAATGGAATCGCTTCGCTATTGCCCAGCATCAATTGCAGGGCTTCCCCGGGCCTGCTGCCCAGACGTTTCCAGAAGCCAACAAAGATGACGCCGTCGCGGAATACGTAGGCGCGACCACTGTCCCACAAGGCGACTTCAAGCGATTCGTCCGTAGAGCCCGGCGGGAAGAGATCGGGCCTGCTCTGATGCGGCACCTCGAGAATAACCAGATTGTCCGCCCAGATCTGCTGGCCGTCGGCGGCGTCGAAATGCGGCTCGTGGTCCGTAAAGCGCAGGTAAGTCCGGCTCTCTTCGTCGTATTGCCAGCGGGAGTTGGTGCGGGAGGACCAGTGGATGTAAATGTCGCGCGCGGCGATGCCGCCGATGGCAGTGTTCTCGCTGAAGGCAAAGCCCACGGCGCGGAAACCCGTATTCACGTTGCGGCGCGTGGCGAGCTCCCACATGCGCCGGGTATCGCCAAAAAGCGTATGCTCGTAGCCGCGCCCGATCAATGCGTTGTCGCGGCAAAAGCCGGCGTTGTCGCAATTGTCGCCAATTGATGGCGACAACAATCGGTAGCGATAGTCGGAATTCAGATAGAGCTTGCGTATCGGCTCACTGGCGCCGGAATATGCCAAGAGCGCCGAATACATGGTGAGCAGCTCAATATCGAGCAGACGTCCGCTGCGTATCGAACCGACGTGTGCCGGCGCGTTGGTTCGATAGATCGCCGCAAAGCGCGTGACTTTGCCTTCCGCTTCGTATTCAAAGACGAGATCGGCCGCGTTCAGGCCGTGTTGGGGGCGCACGACCGGCGGATGATTGGAGATCTTGACGATCAGATTGCGGCGGGCGCGCACTGAGGCATTGGGATAGGGCAATCCGGTCATGGGATTGGTCCCGTCCGGATAATTGTAGGGACCGATGACGACTGCCGGGTCCTGTGCGGGTGTCCAAGTCGCGACTGCGGATTGCGCCTGGACAAGCGCATCAGGCGTCGAAGTTGCGAAGACCTGACCCGTCTGAGTAGCGGCGTTGTTCTGCGCCTTGGCTCCGATCCCCGCCAGCGCGACAATCGCGGCGATTAGAGCCAGCAAAACCAAGTGTCTTCTTTGACCGGTCAAGCCCATGTAGTCCTCTCGAATGGCTAGCTTCAAAACAGCAGACAGTATAGAGAAGTGATACTCACTTCGGCAAGGGACAGTCAGTATAATGCTCCAATCATAGTTTGATGAGAAACACATCTGGAGACGACATGGAAAAGCGCCGCCTGCTGATTAGCTTCGCGCATCCCGATGACGAGAGTTTTGGCTTGGGCGCAGCCATCCCCAAATGGATTGATGACGGCGTCGATGTCTACCTGATTTGCGCCACAAACGGCGATGTAGGAACAGTGCCGCCAGAATTGCAGGGGGCGCACAAAACGGTCGCGGACCTGCGCTTGAGCGAGTTGGAATGCGCCCGCCAGTATCTCGATTTCAAAGAGGTATTTCTGCTGGGATATCGCGACAGCGGCATGCCAGGCAGCGCAACGTCGCGGCATCCCGATTCGCTGTGTTTCCAGTGGGAACATCATCCAGAGCGCGTGACAGCGGCTGTTGCGGAAGTGATGCGTCAGATAGCGCCGCAAGTGGTGGTCACCTTCAACCGCTATGGCGGCTATGGGCATCCCGATCACATCGCGATTCAACGGGCGACCGAAGGCGCCTTTCATCGCTTGCGGCAGGCCGATCTTCCCGCCAATCGCAAGCCGCAAAAGCTCTATTACGCCGCCTTCCCGACTGTAGCGCTTTGGGCGCGCATCCTGACAGCCAGGCTAAAAGGGCAAGATCCGCGGCGGATGGGCTTCAACCAGGACGTTGATGTTGTCAAAATCCTCGACCATGTCGAGCCAGCCCACGCGCGCATCCCCATCGCCGATTACCTGGATATTTGGGAGCGCGCGAGTCGCTGTCACGCCAGCCAGGGAGGCGGGCGCATCACACGCACGGCGCGCTGGCTGAGGCGAATCTTGTATAGCAAGCAGGGCTTCACGCGGGCTTTCCCGACGCCGAATCACAATCGTGTGGACGAAGATGACCTCTTTCACGGCATCAGTCTGTGATTGCAAGCGGCGAGCGCTACTGATTCAGCCATCCCGCGACGGTTGCGCGTAATCGGCAAGAAACTGCGACGTGTAAGTTTCAAGGCGACCGTCAATGATGGCTTGGCGCATGTTCGCCACGTGACTGACGAGAAAATCGATGTTGTGCAAGCTAATCAGGTAATGCGCCAGCAGCTCTTTGGCGACGACAAGATGGCGCAGATAGGCGCGCGAAAATTCGCTGGCGTAATTGTCCAACTTCGGGTCAATGGGCGATTCATCCATCTTGTAGCGGGCATTGCGCAGGTTGATGCGGCCGCTATGCGTGAAGGCTGCCGCGTGCCGGGCCAGCCGCGTTGGTATGACGCAGTCGAATATGTCAATGCCGCGCCGGATGCCTGCGACCAGGTCGTCGGGTTCCCCAACACCCATCAAATAGCGGGGTCGGTCAACCGGCAGGCAGGCAATGGTAAAGTCTAGGGTCTGGCGCATCTCCGCTTTGCTTTCGCCAACAGCCAATCCGCCGATAGCATAACCCTTGAGATCAAGCGCCGTCACGAACTCGGCAGACTCCGCGCGCAGATCGGGGAAGATGCCGCCTTGAACGATGCCGAACAAAGCCTGCCTGTCATCGTCGGCATGCGCCTGGCGGCATTCGACCAGCCAGCGATGGGTGCGCTCGAGCGCCCGCTCGACTTCCGCCCGGTCCTTGGGCGGCGGGCATTGATCGAATGCCATGATGATATCGGCGCCCAGGTTCTGCTGGATCTGCATGGAGCGGCGCGGGTCCAGGCGCTTTTGACTGCCGTCGAGATGGCTGCGGAAGGTGACGCCCGCTTCGTCAATCGCGTTGATCTCTGCCAGGCTGAAGATCTGGAATCCGCCGGAATCGGTCAAGATCGGTCCCTGCCAGCGCATGAACTCGTGCAAGCCCCCGTGGTTGCGGATGAGCTCGTCGCCGGGCCGCAGAAAGAGATGGTAGGTATTGGAAAGGATCAGGCTCACGTCGAGCGCTGCGAGGTCCTTTGGCGGCACAGCCTTGACGGTGGCGGCTGTGCCGACGGGCGCGAACACCGGCGTGGGGATATCGCCATGCGGCGTATGCAGGATGCCGGCGCGCGCCTCACCGTCCGTTGCGATGACTTCGAACTCAAATGACATATTTTGCTCCTGAACAGCGCAGGCATTATAGCACAGAGCGAACAAGGCGCTTTTCCCTACCGAGCGCGCATAATCGGCGCGCGATTTATAGCGGGTATCCAAAGCTGCTGTTATACTGCGGACCAAGGAAAACTCCTATCGCATAGATCCGCGAACGCTTTCAGTGGTTTTGACGCAAAGCACAAGTGAAGATCCACAGCCTGCAGAAGATGCCCAGGCAGTAGTCGCAACAGACATTCAGTCATTTTTGCCGAGCCGCGTTGAAATAGATGTCGAGGCGCTGGCGTCCAATGTGCGGCTGATCAAATCCAAGCTCGGCGCGGATACGGGAATGATGGCGGTTGTCAAGGCAAACGCTTACGGGCATGGCGCCGTCACCGTTGCCCGCGCCGCCTTGGGAAACGGCGCTGATTGCCTGGCTGTGGCCAATATGGCTGAGGCGATGCAATTGCGCCGCGCCGGCATCGCGGCGCCGATTTTGGTCTTGGGCTACGCGCCTGTCGGCTCCGTCGCCCTTGCCCTTCAATATGACATCGCGCTCTCTCTGTTTGACCAGCGGCAGGTCCCGCGCTTTGAAAACGCGGCGAGAGGCGTCGGCGGCATGCTAAAGGCGCACATCAAGGTCGATTCGGGCATGGGGCGGCTCGGCATAATGCCCGCCGAGGCTGAGGCATTGGCGGCGAATTTGCGCTCATGTGAAGCTATTCTGATAGAAGGCATATACACGCATTTTTCCGTCGCTGACGAAGACCCGCGTTATACCGCTCTACAGCGCGCAACCTTTGAAAATGTCGTCGCGGCGATGCGCGCGGCTGGCTGCGCCTTCAAATATGCGCACGCCGCCAACTCCGCCGCGATCGTCAAGCCTCCTGGCGGCAGCTTTAACCTGGTTCGGCCCGGCTTGCTGATTTATGGTTTGAAACCCAGCGCGCCCGCGCCTGCAATTGAAGGACTCCAGCCGGTAATGTCTTGGAAGACGGTCATCGCTCAGGTCAAGACCTTGCCGCCTAACTCGCCCGTCGGCTATGGCAACAGCTACCGGACCCGCGGCGAAGAAAGGATCGCGGTCCTGCCGGTGGGATACGCCGACGGCTTGCGCCGGTCGCCACGGACTTGGCGCGAGGTGCTGGCGCGCGGCAAGCGAGCGCCGCTGGCGGGCCGCGTTAGCATGGAGAAAACGACCATCAACGTCAGCCATATTCCGGATGCGACCGCCGGAGACGAAGTTGTCTTACTGGGCAAACAAGGCGGCGATGAGATCAGCGCGGACGAAGTTGCGGCTTGGCTCGGCAGCATAAACTATGAGGTACTATGCACGGTTTTGCCGCGTGTTCCGCGCATCTGAATCCGCCTCAATCAAGCAGCGAGCAGCGCTTTTAAGTCGGCAATGATCTCGCTGGGCGGCAGGCCAAACTGATAGCGCCTGATCCAAGTACCCATCGGGTCGAGCAGGAAAGAGCCGGCGCTGTGGTTCACCAGGTAGCCGCCGCTCTTGTCCGGTTCAGTCATTTCAAATGACAAGCCATAGTCAATGCCTAAAGCCCGGACCCTATCTTCCTCGCCCGATAATCCGATGACGCCCTCCAACCCTCGCAGCGCGAAATAGTTCCGCAAAACCTCGGGTGTATCGCGCTCGCCGTCCACGCTGATGAAGACGAAGGCGACATCTTCACGCGACGAACCCAGCGCGTTGCGAACCTTGCGGAATTCGCTGAGCGTCAATGGACAGATGTCGGGGCAGTTTGTATAGCCGAAAGTTATCAGGACGTATTTTTCGCGCAGGTCGCTGAGACTTATCAACCTGTTGTTTTGGTCTTGCAGGGTGAAGTCCGGCATCGCTAGCGGTGGATCAATGATGATAGAACCGTCGAAAGCCAGCGCGCCGCTGCTATCGGAAGTGTAGGTTTGCAGGTTGGGGCTGGGCTGCATTTGTTGGTACACGATGGACATCGCCAGCGCGGCAATGCCAAGCAGCAGCGCGGAAATAGCGGCCAGCAAGCTGCGCCTCAGCAGGTAGCGCTTGATGCTCGTTTTCGCTTGCTTTTCTTCCGCCATGTCTTCGACCTGTTCCCGCCGCTCGGCTGCCCAGGAAGGGCGCCACATTGATGGATTAAGCGCATTATATCAAGTGCCGCCTGGACAATGTAGATGGGACAATCGCTTCAAATAATCATGGGCGCCTCGCCGAGAAGCCCCTACAAATTCTAAATTCATGCGCCACTCGACATATTTTGGCTTTGCCGCGATTGCCTGCTTGCAAAATTTGCTCGGCGCATTGCGGCGTAGTATGAATCGCGCTACAATGACAATACCCAAAGAAGAGAGATTTCGTCGAGAGACGAAACGCCGAAGGGGCAAGCGACAGGGTTGCCAGCCTGCGTGAAACTCTCAGGCAAAAGGATTCTTGGGTTCCAGATCTCTGAAGGTAAATTGACCGACAGGGCGCAGTCTCGGCAAGAGCTGCGCCTTTTTGTTTGCGCATAGTAGAAGGAGGCTCGTAATGGGCGAATGGAAAACTCCCGCGGAATTGAGGTATGCCAAGACGGATGAGTGGTTTGCCGTTGACGGAGATGTCGTGACCATCGGCATTACCGATTACGCGCAGGATCAGCTCAACGATATCGTCTACGTCGAATTTAAGGACCCGGGCGATAGCGTTGCCGCGGGCGATTCTTTTGGCGAAGTGGAGTCTGTCAAGGCGGCCTCCGAGCTGTACAGCGCCGTAACGGGCGAAATCATAGAGGTCAATGCGGCTTTGGAAGATGCCCCAGAGATCATCAATGCCGATGCCTTCGGCGCAGGCTGGATGGTGAAGATCCGCGCGGAGGATCAGTCAGCTTTGGCCGACCTGCTGGACGCGGCGGCATACGACGCCTATTGCGACAGTCGTTGACGCTGAACCGCCCTTGCGCGACAGGCAATGCCAATTGTGAAGGACAACGTAAAAGCGCGAACAAGCGTAAACAAGTGCGAAAAATATGAGGCAATCTAAAACGTGAGCTACATACCCCATACCGCATCCGAGACGGAGCAGATGTTGGCGGAAATCGGCGCTGGCAGTATTGACGAGCTTTTTGACGCGGTGCCGGCCGCCTATCGTTTCCCGCGCTTGGAATTGCCGCCGCCGCTGAGCGAAATGGAAGTCGCGGCCGAGATGCTGGCCATCAGCGAGGCGAACGACCACGCGGGCGACTACGCGATATTTCGCGGCGCGGGCGCATACCACCACTTTATTCCTTCTGTCGTCAATCACATTTTGCTGCGCGGCGAATTTTACACCGCGTACACGCCCTATCAGCCGGAGATCTCGCAAGGCACCTTGCAAGCGACCTACGAATACCAGAGCATGATGTGCGCCTTAACCGGCATGGACGCCGCCAACGCCAGCCACTATGACGGCGCGACCAGCCTGGCCGAGGCAGTAACCGTGGCGCTAGAAGTAACCCGGCACAAGCGTCGGAAGATCATCCTCAGCCACGCAATCCATCCCCAATACCGCGAGGTCGTGCGGACTTATCATCAGGGGCGCGATATCCGCATCATCGGCGATCGCGGCCGCGGCGATATCATCGATTTGGTCGAAATGCTGGATGACAACACGGCCATGCTGGCAATTCAATATCCCAACTTCTTCGGTCAAATTGACAATATCGCCGTGCTGGCCGATGCCGTGCGCGAGGTTGGCGCCTTGCTGGTGATCGTAGCCAATCCCATGGCGCTGTCCTTATTCCGCAGCCCGGGCGAACTGGGCGCCGATATCGTGGTGGGGGAGGGGCAGCCGATGGGCGTGCCGCTTGGTTATGGCGGTCCCTACCTGGGCTACTTCGCCATCCGACAGAAATATGTGCGCAAAATCGCCGGGCGCATCATCGGAGAGACGCTCGACGCCGATGGCAAGCGCGCTTTCGTGATGACCTTGCGCCCGCGCGAACAAGACATCAAGCGCGAACGCGCCACCAGCAATATCTGCACCAATCAAGGTTTGATGGCGCTTTCAGCCTCGGTCTATATGGCTTTGATGGGCAAGAATGGCTTGCGGCGGGTCGGCGAACTCAATTATCACAAAGCGCATTACGCCGCCGATCAGCTCAATCAATTGGATGGATATTCGGTTGACGCCGCCAAAACCTTCTTCAACGAATTTGTCCTGTCTTGCCCGCGCCCAGTCGCCGAAATCAACCAGGCGCTTTTGCAAGAGGGCATCATCGGCGGTTACGACTTGGGGCAGAACTATTTCCATCTGGAGAATCACATGCTGGTTTGCGTGACGGAAACCAATAGCAAAGATGAAATCGACCGGCTGGTCGAAGTGCTGGGAGGGCTAAGCTAATGGACGGATTGAATGAGTCAGCGTATGCGGCGCCTTTGCAGCCATTAATCTACGAAATCAGCGCGCCGGGCCGGCTCGGCGTCAACCTGCCGAATTGTGATGTGCCGGAAGCTGAGTTGCCGACTCAATTGTTGCGCGACGACTTGCCGCTGCCGGAAGTCGGAGAGCTGCAAGTGGTGCGGCACTTTGTCAAGTTGAGCCATCTCAACTATTCAATCGACATGGGTTTTTATCCGCTCGGCTCTTGTACGATGAAGTACAACCCGAAACTCAACGAAGACGCGGCGCGTCTGCCCGGCTTCGCCCAATTGCACCCGCTGATCGAAGAATCGGGCGCCCAAGGCGCGCTTTTTTTGATGTACGAACTGCAGAGCTGGCTCGGGGAAATCAGCGGTTTCCAGGCGGTGAGCTTGACGCCAGCCGCCGGCGCCCAGGGCGAATTCGCCGGCATACTGATGATTCGCAACTATCACCTCGACCGTGGCGAGGACCAGCGGGACATCATTCTGGTCCCCAACAGCGCTCATGGAACGAATCCAGCGACGGTGACCATGGCGGGCATGCGCGTGCACGAATTGCCCTCCAATGACCAGGGCAACGTCGATTTGGATTCCTTGCGCGCGGCATGCCAGGGCGAACTGCGCGATCAAATCGCCGGCATGATGATTACCGTGCCTAGTACGCTGGGCCTCTTTGAATCCACGATTCACGATGTGATCGATATCGTGCACGAGGCGGGCGGTCTGATGTACATGGACGGCGCGAATATGAACGCGCTGATGGCTGTGGTCAAACCGGGCGAACTCGACTTTGACGTCATGCACTACAATTTGCACAAGACTTTTTCCACGCCTCACGGCGGCGGCGGTCCCGGCAGCGGCGCTGTCGGAGCCAACGCGAAACTCAAGGATTATCTGCCGGGTCCCATCGTTGACATCATCGAAGAGGAAGATGAATCCGGCGCGCCGCTCTACGGCTATGTCATGCCGGCCAAGAGCATCGGCCGCATCAAAGCCTTCCAGGGCAATTTCGGCATGCACCTGCGCGCCTACGCCTACATCCGCGTCTACGGCGACAGCGGCATTCGCGCTGTCACGCGCTATGCCGTGCTCAACGCCAATTACCTGCGCGCGAAACTCATGAAGACTTACAAACTGCCCTATCCGCGCTATTGCGGGCACGAATTTGTCTTGTCAGGGCATTTCGACGATGTCGAAGAGGTCCACGCGCTGGATATATCCAAGCGCTTGATGGATTACGGCTTCCATCCGCCGACCAACTATTTCCCCTTGATCGTGCCGGAAGCGCTCTTGATTGAGCCGACCGAGACCGAAGTCAAAGAAGACCTTGATGCCTTCGTGGCGGCGATGGAAAGCATCGCCGAAGAAGCCCGGACGCAGCCGGAGCTGCTGCTTAACGCGCCGCATAGCGCGCCGGTGCGGCGCTTGGACGAAGTGCGCGCGGTCAAGGAGTTGATCCTGTGTTGCGCGCCGGCGCTGCCAGCGGCGGGGGATTAAGACAGTTTTACGGCAAAGGCCGGCGAAACTCCGGAATGTCAGTTCGGCTACTTGCGCTTCGGGAAGCGGGAGAGGATCGTCACCGGCTCTGGCATGGCAACGCGTTTGCCAATGGACAGATTGCCCAAGCTGGCGACCTTGGCTCTGGCGGAACCCGCGAAAACGGAAAGCCGCAGACCGCGCTTGCGGAAATCTTTTTGCATCAGCGCCTGCCCCAGTTGAAAACCCTCGGAATCGATATTGCAACTGGTCACAATGCCGACGACGCGTCCGCGCGCATTGACAATCGGATCGCCGTTATGCGCCGGGCGCGCGCCCTTGTTGTCCATGCGAAAGCGGCTGAGCTGAACCTTACGTCGCGCTTCGTATTCGATGAAGGCGCGTTTGCCGATAAAGAAGGGCTTGTAGAGTTTGACATAGGCGCCGAAGCCGGCATCGGCGGGGTTCATCTTGAGCTCGCCGGACAATTCGAATCCATAAAGCGGCAAGCCCGCCTCCGTGCGCAGGCTGTCGCGGGCGGCCAAGCCGCAGGGCGTCACGCCCAGGTCGACCAACTTGCGGAAGATCTGCGCGGCTTGATCGGGATGCGCAAAAAGCTCATAGGCGACGCGCTCGCCCGTATAACCGGTCCGAGACAGGATCAGGTCCATGCCGCCGAGCGTCACCTGCGCCACGCCAGCCCACCCCAAACCTTTGACCCGGGCTAGGTCGCTTTTGCTGCCGCCAAGCTGCAGCAAATAGTCGCGACTCTTCGGACCTTGCAGCGCGATGTCGACGCGGCGCTCGCCCCCCATCTGAGGACTGCGCAGGTCGCGCAGTTCGAAGCGCCCCGCGCCTTCAATGCGGCGGGACGGGTCGCTGGGGTCGATCATCGCCTCGCCCGCGATCACCGCGTTCAGCCACTGCCAGACCTTGTCGTTGTTGGAGGCGTTCACCACCACCAGGAAATGCTGCGCTGACAGGCGATAGATCATCAAGTCGTCCAGCGGGACGCCATCAACATCGAGGAAATAGGTATAATGCGAATGCCCCGGTTTCAGCCGCTTGACGTCATTGGTTGTTACCGTGTCGAGGAAAAGCTCCGCGCCGGGTCCTTTCACGTCGAAGACGCCCATGTGCGCCACGTCGAAAATTCCCGCCCTATTGCGAACAGCCGCGTGCTCGTCGCTGACGGACTTGTACCAGAGCGGCATATCGTAGCCGGCGAAGGGCGCCATCTTCGCGCCCAACTCGATATGCAAATCATGCAAAGGCGTTGCCTGCAGCATATCAACCGCGGCGAGGTTTGGCTCGAATTTTGGCAGCGCTTCGGATGCGGGTGAAAAGAAATTCGCGCCATTGCATCCGACAGAATAAGCCTTGGGCGCATAGCCGGCCGTCCCGGCTAACATGGTCGGCTCGCCCTCGCCGATAACGTCGACAGTCACCGGTCCCGGCAGCTTGGCGTGGAGGTCGCTGTCATCAAAGAGCACGTAGCCGTCGCTCAAACTGCGCAGCCAGGCGACGGCTCGCATGGCGCGTCCTGCGAGCGAGAGACAGTATGCGGAAACAGAAATGCGCGCCACACTGCCGCTGGCAATTGCCGAGCCGTCTTTATCCAAGATCTTCGTAGCTTGACTCTCGCCCTCTGCCAGCGCTTCTACATCGCTGGTCAAGGCAAGATGCAGGAAATCCTTTGCCGCCACGCCCCTCACGCTTATTTCAAGACAACTGTCCTCGGCTTCGGCGGCAAGGCAATAGAAGTGCGGATAATCGTCAGCTTCCGCGCTATTGTCGCTGCCGATGCCCGCCGCCAGGGCGCGCGCTTTGCGTTTTGCGGATTGCAGGACATCGAAATCGACTTTGGCGCGCGGCAAGGGCCGCACGCGCCCGGTCAGGCTGAATGGGACGCAAGCGCCCAAGACATCCGCAATGATATCGCCTAGCGCGTCAATCTCCGCCTCTTTGAACCCGCGCTGGGTTACCCAAGGCGTACCGAGGCGGATGCCCGTGGGGCGCAAAGCGGAGCTGTCGCCGGGGATCGTCTGGCGGTTGGTGACGATGCCCGCCAGATCAAGGATTCGCGCAGCCATGTCGCCGCTCAAGCGCGTGCCGTCTGGACCGACGACGGAATCGCAATCCAATACCATCAAGTGGGTATCGGTACCGCCGTGCGGCAAATGAAAGCCGCGCGCCGCCAGCTTGTCCGCCAGGCCTTTCGCATTGAGCGCGGTCTGTCGCTGCAATTGCTGGAACTGCTCGGTACTCGCCAAGCGCAGCGCCAGCGCAAGCGCGGCCATGGTGTTGATGTGCGGACCGCCTTGCTCGCCAGGAAATACAGCGCGATCAATCAGCTTGGACAAGCGCTTTTGATGAGTGATGAGCACGGCGCCGCGCGGTCCGTTCAAAGTCTTGTGCGAGGTAAAACTGACGACATCGGCGATGCCAACCGGGTTGGGGTAAATGCCCGCGGCGATCAAGCCGGCCACATGCGCCACATCCGCCAGCAGATAGGCGCCAACTTCGTCGGCGATCGCGCGATAGGTTTGCCAATCCGGCGCGAAGGGATAACTGCTGAAGCCGCCGATTATCAGGCGCGGCTTGTGCTCCCGCGCCAAAGCCATCATCTGATCGTAATCGAGGCGCTCGGTTTCTGGGTTGATGGCGTAACTGACGATATTGTAGTTCTTGCCGCTGCGGTTGACCGGACTGCCATGCGTCAGGTGCCCGCCCATGATCAAGTCCATGCCCATTACGGTATCGCCGGTGTCAAGCAGCGCTGTGTATACGGCGTTATTGGCTGGCGCGCCGGAAAGCGGCTGCACATTGACGTAGAGGTCTTCCGGCTGCAATCCATTGGCGGCGAAGACTTCCGCCGCCCGCCGCCGCGCCAGCGACTCCAAGATATTGGCGTATTCAGTTCCTTTGTAATAGCGTTGGTCGGCGTTGCGGCGGAATTCCGGCAAGCGCTCGCCGTAGTCGAGGATCTCCTGTTGCGTCATCCCGCGCGTCTTGTCGAGGGGGTATCCCTCCGCATAGATATTGTGGAAGGATGAACTTAGGGCGTGGCGAACGGCGTGGGGCGCCGAACTTTCTGACGGGATCAAGATCAATTTCTGCTGCTGGCGCGCCGTCTCGTGGCGAATCAGTTCGGCCAGGTCCGGGTCTAATTCCTCGATATCGCCGCGGAACAAGAAATCGTGATTTGGCATGGCGGATGCGTAGCCTCGCTCGTCTTTTCGCAGCTGCGATTCTATCATGCGCGTCGGGGCGATACTATGCGGAATCGGTCTCGAGCGGCAGCCGCTCATGGGACCTTCATGCTTCATTTGTGACGGCGAATTGTGCTGGCTCGGCAAAGCGCTGGGGGCTGCAGCTTCGCTCTTCTATACAGTCCGCTATCGCCTGGGCGGCGGTTTGCCCGAGCAGGGCGTCGACCTCCGCGCCGTAATGCCCGGTCGGTCCCCAATACTTCGCGTCCATGTATTCTGGTCCCAGCGATTCGTCGAAGGGGATATAGCGATAGCTCGCGCGCAGGTAGTCCAGCAAGTAACGATAAGGCGACTGTCCGCCATTGTGGATATGCGCTATGTGCTGCGGCAAGGGCAGATGAACGACGAAGAAATCCGCATTCCGCTCAGCCACATCAGCCGCGAAGGCGTCTACAATGGATCTGCCCAGTTCGCCCCGTTCGGAAGCGGGTCCATAATCGGCTTCGCTGACGACTTCTTGCGCCTTCGTCACCGCATAAATGAATGCGGCTAGGCGACTGCGCAGCCACCATTTCGATACGATGTCGCGGCTGCGATAATAGGCTTCGTAAGCCGCTAAGGGGTGGCTGGCAAAAGCCTCGAATGTGGCGACCATCTTCTCCGGCGGCAGAGCCGGCGCGTTCAATAGCGCCAAACTGCCGTCGTGCATATAAAAACGTGGCTTGGAAAACGGGATGCTGGGTCCGTGAATGTAGAGAATTCTAAAGACATTGACGTTGCGGTCGAGGTTTTCTGGCTGAAAGCCAAAGATGACGATATCCGGCTGAAACTGCTGCCCGACTGCTCGCCAGCGCAGGTAGGCTTGCCCCATATCATAGCCGCCGACGCCGAAATTCAGCACTTCCGCGCGGATTCCCCGCTGCCGCAGGGCGAGCCGCAGTTGATTGGTCCAAACTTCGTCATCGCCGACATCGTCCCCGGCGGTGAAGGAATCGCCAAAGGCGGCGATGCGCAACGTGTCTTGGGGCGGTTCTTGGCTGTATTCATGTTGCGCTCGCATGCCGAAGCTGTTGACACTGAACTTGCCTTGATGGCGCAGCGAATTGGGGCGATAAGCCCAGCCGGTCTGCTCGTCATACAGAATGGTCGCGCTATCGACGTTGTGCAGATAAGCGTCAATTCCCTCTCGAAGGCGGTTTATCGGCAGTACATAAGGCTCGAGCGTGTAACCCAGAAAGGAGAATTGACCGTCGGCGTCTGTAGCGCCGCCGAATCGGACTATGACCTCCAAAATTAACAGGGCGAAAACCAGACCGAGGCAGCCAAGCAGACTATTCGCGAGTATTCGTTTCATCACATTCGACCTGCCCGAAATAGTCATTCACATTTCAATACGCCGGGACCTATGAAAGGCAAATTGACCAAGGCGTAATCGTATCATGCCTAGGGTGGCGGCGCTACGAGAAAGTCATTGCGTCGCAAATACAGAACGGGGAATCGTTTCGCGCGCGCAAAGGTCCCCCAGAATAAATGACTTTGACAATCCCGCGACAGAGCATTAAAATCCCACCCAGTTGCGGCTCGTTATCGAGCCGCATTCTGTCCGCGAGCAAATCTCACTGGCATTCAAATTGGAGGCGACCCCGCCATGAAAGAATATCAATCGGAGCAAATTAGAAATGTCGCTCTTGTCGGGCATCAAAGTTGTGGCAAGACCTCACTGGTCGAGGCGCTCCTGTTCAGTTGCGGCGCTACCACGCGCCTTGGCAACATTTCCGAAGGCAATATGGTTTCGGATTGGGACGACGAAGAAAAAGACCGTGGCCTGTCGCTTTCCACATCTTTGGCGCCCGTGGAGTTTAACGAAACCAAGATAAATGTTCTGGATACCCCCGGCTTCACCGATTTTCAAGGCGAGCTGAAAAACGCGATTCGCGTCGCCGATGCGGTGATTGTGGTTGTCGATGCCGTCTCCGGCGTCGAGGTTGGCACGGAATTGGCTTGGGAATATGCCCGCGCTTATGAACAGCCTATCATCGCCGTGATAAACAAGATGGATCGCGACAACGCCAACTTCGAAGAAGTCTTGGATCAGTTGCGCAATCAGTTTGGCGACTACAAGTTCGTGCCGATTATGCTGCCCATCGGTCAACAGGCGAATTTCAAAGGCGTGGCGAACGCGCTGACGCAAAAGGCTTATTTCGATGCTGGCGGCGAACGCTCCGATTTGCCGGACGATTACGTCGATGCCCTCGAAGAAGCGCACATGGAATTGATGGAGGCCGCAGCCGAAGCCGACGACGCCCTATTGGAGAAGTACTTTGAAGAAGAGACGCTTTCTTTTGACGAGATCCGCGAGGGCATGCGCAAAGCCTCCCGCTCGCCCGAGCTAAAGACGGTGCCTGTCTTCGCCACCTCTTCAACAGAAAACATCGGCACCATACCCCTGCTGGAAGCGCTTGTCGCCTATACAACGGCGCCGACGGAACGATCGGTCAGAATCACCCGTGGGGAGGAACTTGATGTGCTGCCAGGTCCGCATAGCGACGAGGGACCGCTGGCCGCCTATGTCTTTAAGACGCTTAACGATCGCTTTGTGGGAACGCTAAACTATTTTCGTATATTCTCGGGCGCGATGTCCAACGATGGGCGTTATCACAATGCCAACAGCGATGAAAACGAACGCTTCAACTCCCTGTTTGTGATGCGCGGGAAAGAACAGATGCCCGTCCAAACGCTTCATGCCGGCGATATTGGCGTGGTTGCCAAGTTGACGAATACCAAGACCGGGGACACCTTTGTCGACAACGGAAGCGACGTGAAGATCGCGCCGCCGGACTTCCCCGCGCCCTTATACATGGTGTCTGTCACGCCCCGCTCGCAAGCCGACAGCGCGAAGATGGGACCCACGCTCAGCAACCTCTGCGACGCCGACCCCACTTTGCGCTGGAGGCAAGATCCAGATACGCGCCAGACTGTGCTCGAGGGCATGGGTCAAATCCACCTCGACGTCACATTGAAGCGCGCGGAATCGCTCGGCGTCAACATTGATACGGATATGCCCAAGGTGCCATATCGCGAAACGATCACGGGCAATGCCGAATCCAGTTATACGCACAAGAAGCAGACCGGTGGCGCGGGACAATACGGACGCGTCGATCTCAAAGTGGAACCTACGGGAGAAGTCTTCGAGTTCCAGTCTTCCGTTTTCGGGGGGGCGATTTCGCAACAGTTTGTGTCATCGACGGAAAAAGGCATTCGAGCTGTGCTATCCGACGGCGTTATCGCCGGTTATCCCGTAGAGCGCGTCAAAGTCAATGTCTTTGACGGCAAAGAACATCCGGTGGATTCGAAAGACATCGCCTTTCAGATAGCGGGCCGCGAAGCGTTTCGCGCCGCTTTCCGCAAAGCCAAACCAGTCTTGCTGGAACCGATCATGGACGTCCGAATCACCGTGCCAGAGACGATGATGGGCGACATCATGAGCGATCTCAACACGCGTCGGGGCCGTGTGCAAGGTATGGATACGGTCGGCTTCAAGAGCGTGGTTACAGCCGAGGCGCCGCTGGCGGAGATGCTGCGTTACGGGAATGATCTGCGCTCAATGACCGGCGGACGCGGCATCTACACGATGGAATTCAATCGTTATGACCGCGTGCCTGCGTATGTCCAGGAAGAGATTGTCGCCGGAGCGGCGGTGGCAGCCGAATAAGTTCTCATTCATAGCCGGGCGAGAATCAATGTGGTCTCGCCCGCCTCCTCATTGTTTTATTATTGTTCAACTTCTAAATCTTCCGCAGTGTCGGAGCCGTTTTGCTCGGCGGTTTGCGGTTCGCGCAAGTGTTTAGCGACCGTTGCCGGCAGTATGTCAGCCGCGTCGTCCTCTATGTCGAGGATGCGCAGAATCTCCTCGCGCTCGATCGTTTCCTTCTCGAGCAATGCCTGCGCCAATTCGTCTAGCTGTTCGCGATGATCATTCAGGAGTCCGCGCGTCTCTTGATAAGCGACGTCGATAATGCGTTTGATCTCCGCGTCGAGTTTCGAGGCGGTATCGTCGCTGTAATCGCGGCCGCTGGCGATCGAATAACCCAGGAAAGGCTGTTCGGAGTCGTCGCCGTAATTGACCATGCCCACCGAATCGCTCATGCCAAACATCTTCACCATATTGCGCGCGATCTGCGTCACTTGCTGGATATCGTTGGCGGCGCCTGTCGTGACGTCGTCAAAGACGATTTCTTCGGCGATGCGCCCCGCCAAGCCGACGCGGATGAAGGCTTCCAACTGCTTGCGCGATTGGTGAAGCGAGTCGTCTTTGGGCATATAGAAAGCCACGCCGAGCGCCCGTCCGCGCGGGATGATCGTGGTCTTTAGCAGCGCCATCGCGTCGGGTATCAGGAAAGAGACGAGAGCGTGACCCGCCTCGTGATAGGCGGTGATCTTGCGGTCCTTCTCGTTGGACAGGGGCGGGCGCTTGGTGCCCAGGCGGATGCGCTCGTAAGCGGTAGTGAAATCCGACATGGTGATCAGCCGCCGGTCGTAACGCGCCGCGTTCATCGCCGCTTCATTGGCGAGATTGGCGATGTCGGCGCCCGAGAACCCTATCGTCGCCCGCGCCATCGACTCCAGCTCGACATTATTCGCCAGCGGCTTGCTCTTGGTATGAATCTTGAGAATGTCGTGCCGCCCTTTGACGTCGGGCAGATCGACGGTGATTTGCCGATCAAAACGGCCCGGGCGCAGCAGCGCGGGGTCCAGCACATCGGGGCGGTTCGTGGCGGCGATCATGACGATATTGGTGTCGTTGTCAAAGCCGTCCATTTCCGAAAGCAACTGATTCAGCGTTTGCTCGCGTTCGTCGTGCCCGCCGCCCAAACCTGTGCCGCGCCGCCGCCCCACGGCATCAATCTCGTCCACAAAGATGATGGCTGGCGCGTTTTCCTTAGCGCGTTTGAAAAGATCGCGCACGCGGGAAGCCCCGACGCCGACGAACATTTCCACAAATTCAGAGGCAGCGATGCTGAAGAAGGCGACATTGGCTTCCCCAGCCACGGCGCGCGCCATCAATGTTTTGCCTGTGCCGGGGGGTCCGATCAACAGGACGCCGCGCGGCACTTTTGCGCCGACCTTGACATATTTCTCCGGCTGTTTGAGGAAATCTACAACTTCTTCCAGCTCCATCTTGGCAGCGTCTTGCCCAGCCACATCCTCAAAACGGATTGCCGGCATCTCCGGCGTTTTTTCCCGCGCTTGAGATTGACCAAAGGAAAAGATGCCGTTCATCTGGCCCTGCGCTCGCCTGCCCATCCAGACGAAAAACCCGATGATCAAGACGAGCGGCAAGAAGTTGAAGATCAGCGTTAGCAAGATTGACGGTTCATTTGGCGTAGCGTGAATGTTGACACGCTGCTCATTTGCCAACTGGCGCAATTCGTCGGCGCCGCCAGGCGGCAGGTTCGCGTTGAAATTGCTGATGTTCTGTGAGCGGCCCGCTGAATTGTTTACGATCACGCTGCGCGCGAAGCGGCCTTTGACGCCCGTTTCGCCTTGGAAGTCCAGCAGGGCGACGTTCCGTTGCCGCAACTGTTCGTAAACGACCGAATACGACACTTCTGGGGTGGAGGACAGTCCGCCGAACAAGCCCGGCGAGCTGAGCAGCGCCAGCAGCATGACCAGGACCAGCAAACCGGGCGATATCCACCTGCGCCAATTGGGCGGACGCCGCGGGGGACCGTTTTGTCCGTCGTTATCGCGGCTCTCGTCATTATCGTTGTTATCCCAAAATTGCATCTAGCGATTTGACTTTCAACAATTTGTCATCTGTCTGATTATAACGTACAGCAGCGGAGAATTGTGCAAAATATATCTTAGAAAGCGTCGCGTCCAGCCCGATTAACCGCTTGCCGAGCCATGATAACACGTAATTTGTCGAATTGCGCGTGGCGTTTTCTTTTGCTTCTCATCTGTTTGCCGCGGGCTGGCGACCCTTAACGCGGGACGAAAAGCGACTTCTCATTGGGCGAAACTCCGCTATGCTTTATCCCGCCGCAAATAATCAAGGATAATGATGAACCGTCTACAGCACGAAGACAGCCCGTATTTATTGCAGCACGCCGACAATCCGGTCGACTGGTATCCCTGGGGGGACGAAGCCTTCCAAGCTGCGAATGAGCGCGATGTGCCGGTATTGCTAAGCGTGGGTTATAGCGCTTGTCACTGGTGTCATGTGATGGCGCATGAAAGTTTTGAAGACGACGCGACTGCCGGGATTATGAACGCGCTTTTTGTCAATGTCAAAGTTGATCGGGAAGAGCGCCCGGACGTCGATGACATCTATATGCAGGCTGTGCAAGCCATCGCCGGGCAAGGCGGCTGGCCCCTGACCGCTTTCTTGCTGCCGGATGGGCGCCCCTTCTATGGCGGCACCTATTATCCGACATCGCCGCGCGGCGGTCTGCCTTCTTTCACCCAGTTGATGGAAGCAATCAGCGACGCCTATCGCAATAAACGGGATTTGCTGGAAAAGCAGGCGGATAATCTGCATCAGTCATTGCGGCGGGATGTCATCGGCATCGGACGCGCTGACGACAGCGGTTTGACGGGAGAATTGCTGGACGCGGCCGCGCGAAAACTGATGAGCGGTATGGACAGAGACAATGGCGGTTTTGGCACAGCCCCCAAGTTCCCGAACCCCATAAGCCTGGAATTTCTGCTGCGGCATTACGCGCGCAGTCAAGACGACGAAGCGCTGGAACTGGTCTGCCTTAGCTTGCGCAAGATGGCGCGCGGCGGCATCTACGACCAAGTCGGCGGCGGATTCGCCCGCTACAGCGTCGACGCGCGCTGGCTGGTCCCGCATTTCGAGAAGATGCTCTATGACAACGCGCAGCTCAGCCGCCTGTATCTTTACGCCTGGCAAATCACGGGCGACGGCTTCTTCCGGTCGGTCGCCGAAGAAATCTACGATTACATCTTGCGGGAAATGACCGCGCCCACAGGTGGCTTTTACAGCGCGACCGACGCCGACAGCGAGGGCGAAGAAGGTAAATTCTTCGTCTGGACCATAGAAGAAGTTCGTGAAGCGCTGTCGCCCTTGGCAGAGCGCCTGCCGCGCGCGCTTGAAATCGCCATCGCGTATTTTGGCCTTTCGGAAGCGGGCAACTTCGAAGGCGCGAATATCTTCACTGCGCCAGAAAAGCCGCAGGAAGTCGCCGTCGCTTTGGGTTTGTCATCCGAGCAGCTGCATGATGCGATTGCTCAAATCAAGTCTTGCCTCTACGCTGTTCGCAGTGAACGGGTTCCGCCTGCGCTTGACGACAAGATTCTCACTTCGTGGAATGGTTTAATGCTCGCCAGCTTGGCCGAAGCCGCGCGCGTACTCGATCGGCCTGATTATCGGGAAGCCGCCAAAATCGCCGGAACCTTCCTGCTGGAGAATATGGTCGATGAGCGGGAGCGCTTGTTCCGCAGTCATAAGGCGGGGCGCAGCAAGCTGAACGCATATCTTGAAGACTATGCCAATGTGATAGATGGCTTGTTGCAATTGTATCAATTGACGTTTGAGGAAGATTGGTTCATCGCGGCGCGGCAGCTGGCGGATGCCGCCCTCGATCATTTTGCCGCAGCCGACGGCGGTTTCTACGACACCAGCGACGACCACGAAGCATTGATTGTGCGTCCGCGCAATTTGCAGGACAACGTCTGTCCCTCTGGCAACGCCATGCTGGCCAAGCAGCTCTTGCGGCTGGCCGCCTATACCGGCGACCCGCGCTATGACAGGTCCGCGCGCGCCGTGCTGCAGATCTTGACCGACGCCATGCGACAATATCCGCAGGCATTCGCCGAATCGCTCAACGCGACGGACGCGCTGGCAAGCGGCATCATCGAAGTCGCAGTGGCAGGCGACAGGGAAACGGAAGAAGCGCGCGCTATTTTCGCGCTGCTCAATCGATCCTTCCGCCCGAATATGGTCCTCGCTTGGGCGCGCGGGGATGTGGCTGAACACGGAAGTATTCCTTTGCTCAGCCAGCGCAAGCTGCTCGAGGGGCGGGCAACGGTCTATGTTTGTCGGCATTTCGCTTGTCGGCTGCCGGTGAGCACAGCCGCTGAACTTGAGGCTATGCTGCAAGAACAAGCGATCGGATGACAAGGCTCAATGGCGATTCGCAGCGGCAGGGTTCTGATTGTTGACATGGAAGCGGCTTGTTGGCATTTTAAGCCGCGCTCGCTTCAGCAGCATGGCATGGATGAAATCAGAAAGTATATGTAACCGTGCAAGAAAGACAGGCGTCGCAAGACTATTTCCGTACCTTGCTGCAAACTGTGATGGGGCAGGCATTGGAGGCGGCCGGTTACACTTTGGAGCAAGCTCCCCTGCAATGGGCGGGCGGCAGATATCGTTTTGTCAAAGCGCTTGAAGACAGCTGTGTGGGTCTGATTGAATTTCAGGTTCTGGTTTACAGTGACAACGCTTGGTCAATGGACCAACCATCCCGTTTCAAGGTTCAACTTGGACGCTCGAGCATTCGTGGAGCAGGCAAGACCGACGTCGACCGATACGCAATGCGCAGCTTGAGCCAACTGCTTATCCGCGACTTCGGCGTCAAGATCTTGCCGGACACAGATCATTGGTGGCGCTACCACGATACGGCTTCCTTGGGACGGGCATTAGCCGAGGCCGGGCATTTGATCGTGGGCTACGGCCTGCCCTGGCTGGCCGGCGAGCTATCGCCTACCAGCGCATGAGAGGGCGCGAGACCGTCTTGTCAGTAGAGGGAGGCCGCTATACCATGAGCGCAGTCAGTTGCTTCCATAGAATCATGAACATACAGAGTTTTCGCGCGCTGCCGCTTGTTCTCGCTTGCCTGATAAGCGCCTGCAGTTTTGGCAAAGGCTTTACGCCAGAAGCTACGCCGAACAAGAACAACATCATTTTTGTGACCGCGACGCCGCCTAACCTACAGGCGCAGTCAGCGCCGACCACGCTGCCGACAGCCGCGCCGCCGACGCCACAGCCTGTAGCCACGATCGAACCGGCCTTGCTGCTGCAGTTGGGCGATCAATTCATGCGGGATGGCTACCTGGAGGACGCGGCCGGCATTTACAATACCTTGCTCGATTATGGCGAGGCGGTCGGCGCGGACTACCGCGCCCCGGCTGCTTTTCGCCTGGGCAAGGTTGCCTTGCGCGCCGGTTTTTTCCAGCAGGCTCTGGACGCCTTCGATCTGTTAATCACAGAATTTCCTAACAGCGTTTACAGGTCCCAAGCCTATTTGCTGCGTGGAGACGCCCAGATGGGCGCTTCCAATTGGACGACGGCGATCGCGGACTTTGAAGAGTATTTGGCCGCGCGCCCCGGCTTGATAGACAGCTATGTCTACGAGCGCATCGCGGACGCGCGCATTGCCTTGGGGCAGACCGACCTGGCGCTGCAAAACTATGAAAAAGCGATCGCCGCCAAGCGCTCGAAAGTGCCGCTCTTGATCCTGCGCGAAAAGTTGGCGGGCATCTATATCAGCTTGTCGCGGGCAACGGAGGCTGTCGCGCAATACGACGCGATTCTATCAGTCGCGCGTAACCTGCCATATCGCGCGAATATCTCGTTTAGCGCCGCGCAAGCGCTGCTTGACGCGAATCTCACTGATGAGGGTTTGAATCGAATGCGGGGAGTTTTCGAGAACTATGCCGGGACCGCCACCGCATACGAGGCTTTAAAGATCCTTGAAGCGGCCGGCATACAGTATGACGGGCTGGCGCGCGGCAGAAGCGCCTTTTATGCCGGCGACTATCAGACCGCCATTGACGCCTTTAACGCCTTCACCACGTCGCAGCGGTTGGAGGCAATCCCGGCGCAACTGCACCTATTGCTCGGACGCGCTTACCGGCAGATCGGCAATGCCGACGCCGCCATGATCGCCTTCCAGACCATCGTTGATCAGTATCCGCAAGATCCCTTATTCGGCGATGCCCTGCTGGAACGCGGCCGGACCCGTTTTTTGGCTGGGCATATTCCCGCCGCGATTGAGATCTATCTGTCTGTTGCCGATAATTTCG
Source organism: Phototrophicaceae bacterium (assembly GCA_965232245.1). Classification (GTDB taxonomy): domain Bacteria; phylum Chloroflexota; class Anaerolineae; order Aggregatilineales; family Phototrophicaceae; genus UBA6055. Next base: position 1,702,933 of record CBDDPG010000002.1, read on the forward strand.
CTTATCTGGCGGATGCGGCCGGCGAGGCGCTTTGGCGAGCGGGCTATCTCTATGGCACGAATGGCGACGCCAGCCTGTCGCGCCAGGTCTTTACGCGGCTTGCTGATGCCTACCCAAGCCATGAACTGACGACCAATGGCTTGTTTATCGCGGCATCGGCAGCGGTGCGAGACGAAGCCTGGTCGATCGCCGAGAATCTGTATGGGCGCATCGCCGCCCTCACCAGGGGCGACGATCAAGCGGCTGCCTACTTGTGGGCCGGGCGGCTGGCCGCCAGGCAAGGCAACCAGCAAGCGGCTAACGAAGCCTTTGATCTGGCGGTCGCGGCTGCGCCGGACAGCTATTTCGCCGCGCGCGCAGGCGATTTCCGTATCGGTCGACAGCCCTTTGACCCGCCGCCAGGCTATAATTTCACCTTCGACATCAATGCTGAGGTTCAACATGCGGAAGCCTGGCTGCGACAAGTATTCGCGCTGGATGAAGCGGGCGATTTATGGCGGATGACCGAAGAACTGAACAGCGATGCTCATCTCGTGCGTGGACGCGAACTTTTCGCTGTCGGCGCATTTGACGAAGCCGCGATTGAATTTGAGGATCTGGCGGAAGCGCTGCGGGAAAGCGGCGATGCGCTCGGCAGCTATCGTCTGGCAATCCATTTGCGCGGCTTGGGCGCCTTTCGCGAATCCATCATCGCCGCCGCCGACGTCATCATCGCGTCAAAGACTGGCACATTGGGGGCGCCGCCTTTCCTCGCTCGCCTGCGCTTTCCAGATTACTACATCGATCTGCTTCGACGCGAAGGGGAAGCGCGGGATGTCGATCCGCTGCTAATGCTGTCCTTGATTCGTCAGGAAAGCCTATTTGATACCAATGCCACGGCCGCAGCCGGCGAGAAAGGCTTGATGCAAGTCATCCCCAACACCGCCAAATACATCGCCGAACGTCTGGATTGGCAAGACTATCAGCACAGCGACTTATTTCGTCCTTACGCCGGTATCGCTTTTGGCGCGTATTACATTGACGAGCAACTGGATTTCTTCGATCAGAACGCCGTTGTGGCGCTGGCGGCGTATAATGCGGGACCAGGGCGCGCCTATGAATGGAATGAGCTTTCCGGCGGCGACCCCGACCTATTTATGACCACGATCACCATTGATTCGACCAGGAAATACGTTCAGTACATCTACCGCAACTACAACATTTATCGCGAGTTATATGGCGCCAACTAGACCAGGCCACAGAACGATTTTGTATCGCTAGCCGTATAACAAGCAGAATAGGCAGGGTCGCCGAAGGCGAGGCAAATCCTTCTCGGCTCGCGCCGGTTTTCGATGATGATATTGCGCGCCGTTCCTGTTTATAAGAAAATGACATTTGACCGGCCCGTTCGCAGGACATAATGAAAGGTCCGCCATGCAGGCGCAGCGCTTACTCGATAATCTGCATGCCCAGCAGAAGACGTCGCTTGACGAGTTCTTCGGCAATCCCGTGCTGCTCGATGACCATTATTCAGCGACGCCGTCCGCGCGCGTCAATCGCGTCGCCGTGCTAACGGAGTCCTTTCTGCCCAAAGTCGACGGCGTCGTGAAAACGACCTATTTGACCATCCGCTACCTGCAAGAGACCGGGCGCGAGGTTTTGATTTTCGCCCCGGATATCGCGGTCGATCATGTTGGATCGTCGCGGGTGATTCCGCTGCGATCTATCAGCTTGCCGCAGGCGCCAGAAACGCGCATGGCATTGCCGAATCCCGTTGTCGCGCGCCATCTGGAAGATTTCAAGCCAGACCTGATTCACCTCTTTAGCCCCGCGGCCATGGCGGTCAATGGGATGGCTGTGGGCCGCCATCTCAATTTGCCGGTTATCGCCAATTATCAGACGGACTTGCCGGGCTACACGGAACACTATGGGCTGCCCATGCTGTCGGGTCCGGTCAATCGCTGGCTGCGCTATATTCATAATGGCTGCCACCTCACTTTGGCGCCGACGCCAACCATCATTCGCCGCTTGCGCGCCGAAGGCTATCGCCGTGTGCGGCATTGGGGGCGTGGCGTCAACACCGAGCGCTTTCACCCCGACCATGATCGGCAAGAGATGCGCCGGCGTCTGCTCAATGGCCGTGACAACAATGCGCTGCTTTGCATCTTCGTTGGTCGTCTGGCGCATGAAAAGCGCGTGGAGCTGCTTATCGAAGTCGCCAAAATGGAGCGCGTCGCCTTGACGATAATCGGCGACGGCGCCTTGCGCGAGGAATTGGAAGCCAGATTTTCAGAAACCGATGTTCATTTCACCGGGTATCTCATCGGCGACGAACTGGCGCAAGCCTTCGCCAGCGCCGATGTCTTCGCCTTCACCGGCGAGAACGAGACATTCGGCCAAGTGATTCAAGAAGCGATGGCTTCTGGCTTGCCATCTGTTGTTGTGAACTCTGGGGGCGCCCCAGAGGTCATCGAAGAGGGCGTCACCGGCTTGTCGGTAAATCCAAGCGCGGCCGATTTCGCGGATAAGATTGAGTACTTGCGCGATAACCCCGGGATCCGCGCTGAGATGGGTAGCCAGGCGCGGCAGGCGGCAGAACGCCGTCCCTGGTCGGCTTTGATGGCGCAGCTTGAAGGGTTCTATGACGAAGCGTATCGCATGAACCAGCGCTTCATCAGTTTGTTCGGTTCCACCCGCTATCATTTGCCGCTGTCAATACCAGCTCAGTTGGCGCGCCGTCCGCGCAGCGTATCCTAGCGGCGCGGCATTGGACGATACAGTTGATGACCGAAGATCACGCCAAGCCGACGCTCGCGCTGATTGCCCATGACGGCAAGAAAGCTGATATGGTCGCATTTGTCATGGAGCACAAACAGCGGCTGACTGAGTATGATCTGCTGGCCACCGCCACAACCGGCGCGCTAATCGAAGAAAAAACCGGGCTGGCAGTGAAGCGAATGCTTTCAGGCCCGCTTGGGGGCGATGCGCAGATTGCGGCAAAAGTGGCGACAGGGCAGGTCCAGTTGATTTGCTTCTTTCTCGATCCGCTAGGCAAACATCCACATGATCCGGATATCCAAAGTCTCCTGCGCATTTGCAATGTACATAACGTGCCTTTGGCGACTAACATTGCCACAGCCCTTCTGCTGATCAAGGCATCAGGGCAATGATTGCCCGCTCATTTTGATTCGATATTCGCGGCTGAGCGGCTGGCGGACGAGCGTCCGATAAGCGTGGCGGGCAGCCTGCCGACGCAATCCCGGCAGCAGCGGGGTTTTTTCGGTCAAGGAGTTCCGGCATCCGAAAGCGCTTGAGGGGAGATGGTGGCGAAACCTGATCCAAAGATTCTTGAGTGGGTAGAAGCCGCGCTGGCGGAGGACCAGGATGCCTTCGCGGAATTGGTCTACTTGTTTCAAGACCCCGTATACAATCTGTGTTACCGCATGTTGGGCGACGCGGGCGAAGCCGAGGACGCGACCCAAGAAGCCTTCCTGCGCGCCTTCCTCAATCTGCGCCGTTACGATACCAAACGGTCCTTCAAAACCTGGCTGATGTCAATCGCCTCCAATCACTGCATCGACCGCTGGCGGAAGCGGCGCATGCAATTGGTTTCGCTTGATGACGAGCCCATCGCCGCGGCGCTCGCCTTGAGCAGCAGCGACCCGCTGCCTGAACAGGCTGCGTTGAACGCGGAGCAAAGCGAGCTGCTGCAAGGGCTCCTGATGAAGCTCGACGAGAGTTACCGCTTGCCCTTGGTATTGCGCTATTGGTACGACTATTCCTACGCGGAAATCGCTCAATTGATGAACACAACGGAAAGCGCGATCAAGAGTCGCCTTTTCCGCGCCCGGCGAACCTTGGCAAATCTGATTTCAGATCGTGATGCGCTTGCCAATGACGGCACGGATGACGAAGACGACAGATTTGACCGGCTGGCCAGCCCAAAACCGAAAGGAAATTAGGATGTCCGAAGAGTTCAACCCGCAACCATTGGACATGATGCAAGAGGCGCTGGACGGTCAGCTGCCGGATGAAATGGCGCGGCAACTGCTGGACATCTTAGGAAAAGATCAAACCGCCGCCAAGGAATATGACCGTTTGCAACGTGTGGACACGCTGTTGAAGCGCGCTCCTCAACAGCGCGCGCCCGCGCGCCTGGCGGCGACGATTATGGCGCGCCTGGCGCAGCGCATGCAGGCGGAAACTGCCCTGTCCGATCTGCCGCCGGAAACGCAGAAGTTGATGATGTGGAGTTTGACCGCTTCTATGATGGCGACGATGCCCATGATGGAAGCCGCTACCTGGCTGGTGCTGCATGCGCAGCACGATCCGGAAGTGTTGAGCGAGGTCATGCTGCAGACAATTAGCTTGATGTCCTTGGTCACCGAGGCTTTGATTCTGCTCTTGGAGGGCGCCGAAGATCTGGCGCGCACGCAACCCGAGCTGGCGACAGCGACGCTGGCGCTCGCGCCTTATATGCTGGGCAGCATCTTGGATCATCTGGGCGAGGCTTACCAACCAAGTTTTCAAGAACTGTCGAATATCGAGTTGCAAAAGCGTGGCATTGGGCGCGCCGACGCAAGTCAATAAGAAAAAGAGCGCCCCCATTGACGGCACATTGGCGACGCTCTTTTTCTTCACTATCATAACGGCAATCAGGCGTCCTCGTCCGGGATCATCTCGATCATGCGAACTTTGTAGGTGACCAGCCCGTCCGGCACCTCGACTTTGACGCGATCCCCAACTTGTTTGCCTAATAGCGCCTGTCCCACAGGCGAATCCAGCGACACGCCCCGACGTCCGTGCGTGATTTCTTCGGTATCAAGCAAGTCCATCGTGAACTCTTCTTTCTCTGAAGAATCGTAAACTGTAACGCGATTACCGGGCGTGATCGTGTCCGGGTCTTCGTCGGCATCGATGATTTCGGCGCGCGCCAGCACGTTTTGCAGGTGCGATACCCGTTCGTCAAGCCGCTCTTTGGAAACCATCGCGTCAAAGAAAACAGCCTCTTCGCCTTGGTCGTCTTCGCGCGCTTCGGCGAGCATTTCCGCCACCTTGGAATTTTCTTCGCTGGTGAGGACATTGAGTTCGCGTTGCAGCTTTTGATAGCCCAGTCGCGTCAATTTGATACGTCGTTCTGCCATGACTTGTTCCTTTCTGGCTGCAGTCACCACACACTATACGGCGACATTCGCAAAAAGTATCATCTACAGCGGGCAATGAAAACATGCCGCGAATAGTAGACGAAGCGTCCTGCCCAAAGGACAGGACGCATAATTGCTATCTTATGGTTGCCTATGCAAGAATTACCTAAGAGTCTGGATTCCGCTCCGATTACCTTGCGAATTTACCATTGTCGTTGCTCTTCACGGCGTGTCGCCTCAAGCAAATATATTGCTATGGAATTACCAAGTAGCGCTTATTTTCGTACAGTATTGGCGAATTGTCAATTGATTTCGCCTGGAAAATCGCTCTTGGCGCTTGCATTCACTGTGCTGGCAGTTCCTTCCACGCGCCCGACAAACGATAACATACGCCGTTGAGGGCAGGGCGGACAACTGGCTAGGGCGCTTGGGTGTATACCTCCGGATTGACGCAATTTGGCAGATGATCGCCCGTTAGGCCTGCGATAAGGTTGTCCGCGGCCATGTCGGCCATCTTGGCGCGGGTGGCGACGCTGGCACTGGCGATATGCGGCACAACCAGGCAATTGTCCAGGGAAAGCAGCGGGTCATCAAGCGGAATCGGCTCCGGATCGGTGACATCGAGGCCCGCCGCCAGAATATCTCCCCGATGCAAAGCCTGGTAAAGCGCTTCGCCATCGACGACGCTGCCGCGCGCCGTATTGATCAGTATCGCTGTTGACTTCATTTGCGCCAGTTCCCGTTCTCCAATCATGTGCTGGGTTGTTTCTGTCAGCGGTACATGCAGACTGACAAAATCACTTTCGCTCAGTACTCTTTCAAATGACGCTTCTTCCGCGCCAATCTCATGGATTTGGTCTTTGTTCTCTTCGGTGTCGACCAAAATGGTCATGTTGAAGCCCTTGGCGCGCCTGGCGACCGCCTGGCCAATCCGTCCGAAGCCGATGATGCCCAGCGTCGCGCCGAAGATGTCTTGACCAGAAAGAACCGTGGGATGCCAGGTCCGCCAGTTGCCCGCTCGGATATAGGTTTGGGCTTCGGGAATGCGGCGCGCTGTCGCCATCAGCAGGGCGAAGGCGAAGTCGGCGGTGGTTTCCGTCAGCACGCCGGGCGTGTTGCCAACCGGAATCCGGCGCTCTGTCGCCGCCTCGACATCGATATTGTCATATCCAACAGCCAGGTTGCTGATGACGCGCAGATTTGGGGCGGCATCCATCAGCCGCGCGTCGACACGGTCTGTCAGCAAGCTAATCAATCCATCGCGGTCGCGGATTTTCTCAATAATCGTGGCGTAATCCGGCGGCATAAAATCGTCCCATACTTCAAGTTCGCAATGCGCTGCCAGGCGCTCGAGCGTGTTCCCCGGCAAGCCACGCGTGACAAATACTTTTGCTTTAGCCATGTCTATGCTCCATCGGTTTGAATACGCGCGCGATTATAGCGCAGTTCCGGGGACCACGTAAACCAGCGGCGCTATCCCAAAGCAATCGCGACCCATTGCCAGAGCTCAACCCGCCAGGGGGAGTGAGACATTGACAGTTGTGCCGAAGCCCGTTTCGCTGGAAATGACGACCGTCCCGCCGCTGCCTTCGATGAAGGTTCTGGCTAGGTACAAGCCCAGACCAAGCCCTTGATTATGCGCGCTTGCCTGCCAATACGGGCGGAATGGGTCATCGCTATCACTACAGGCGAACCCTCCGCCCGCGTCAAATATGCTGATTTTCAGGCGCGTGCCCCGGCCCTCTTCATTGGAGCTGGCGCTGAATCTGACATTTTCGGGATCGCCATGATAACAGATATTGCTCGCGATCTCGCCAAAAGCATAACTTAGCCAGGTCTCGTCGCCGGCAATCATTGCCGAAAGTCCAGAGACCGGCAGCGCGGGCTGGCCCAGAACTGAAACAAATTTCCGCATCAACAGCGCGCTGTCAACCGCGGAGGCGGAGAAACTAAGTCGGTCGTGCTTGATAAGCGAAAAATGCCAGACATTGTTCATCATTCGCTCAATAGAGACAATCGTCGCCATGACATAGGCGATGATCTGGGGTTGCTCGTCGGTCAATTCGCCATCAAAGCCGGCGTCCAGGTTGTTGAGGTTGGTTTTGATCGGATGTACCAGGCTGTTAAAGCGTTCCAGCACGGGGGACCGCGTTGCCGCGTTTTCGATCCCGATGGCGGTAATCACGTCCATGACCAGGGTGTGCAATCCCCAGGCATAGGCGTGGATGCGCTTGTAACATTCCCGTTGATCGCCGGAAGTGGGTCCGCTGGCGCCCGAAAGCATGGATTCCATGCAGGAGATCACGTCGCTTATTGGTTCCAGGAGCTTGCTGTAGGAGATGCTCGCCACTGCTGGAGGCTCGAAAACTTCTTGGTCGTCAAATTGATAATGACATAATACCTACAAGCGCGCCAACCGGGGTTAGCAAGCGGCGATAGGCAACGATACCTTGGACTGTGAAGAGAATCAGAAACAGCCGGCATGGCGCCGGCTGCCACTATTTATTCGCGCGCCCCGCGCCGATATCCCAGAACGAGAGAGCGGCTTTTGCCGAAGACAGCGCTAATCCTGGACTGGAATTCGCTACTTGAGTTCGACGACAGCGCCGGCTTCTTCCAGCTTGGATTTGCCCTCTTCAGCGGTATCTTTGCTGACTTCTTCCAGGACGGTCGCGGGGGCGGATTCCACCAATTCCTTCGCCTCTTTGAGTCCCAGGGGCGTGATGCCGCGAATGGCCTTGATGACGTTGATCTTCTTGGGTCCGATTTCCTTGAGGACCACATCGAATTCGGTCTTTTCTTCTTCTGGTTCGGCATCCGCGGCCGCCCCGGCCCCCGGCGCCATCATCATCATGCCGCCGCCGACGGCCGCTTCAACGCCCCAGGCTTCTTCCAAGCGCTTCTTGAGATCCGCGGCTTCCAGGATCGTCAGCCCACTAAGCTCTTCCACGATTTTGTCGAGATCTGCCATTGTTCATCCCTTTCGTTTGCATGCCCGCACGGGCATTTCAATTGACGCTAGATACATGGTGCTAGATTCAGAATAATCGTCACTCGGGACGATCATCCCGGGTGATTCATGAGCCGCCGTCTTCTTGCTTGTCTAGGTAAGCCTGAAGAACGTTGACGACCCCGCCTGATGCTTGATGCAATACGTTGACAATTCCCTGGGACGGGGACATCATCAAACCCGCGATTTGCGCGCGCAGCTCGTCAAGCGTCGGCAGCTTGGAAACCGCCTCCATCTGCAGGGCGTCGAGAACGTCGCCGCTCATGATCCCGCCGGTCACTCGCATTTTTTCGGCGAATTCCTCGTCGTCAATGTGCTTGAAGACAGCCTTGGCGACCCCGGGCATATTGTCGCGCCCAAAGATGATCGCAACCGGACCCTCCAGGAGATCCGCCGGAACCACCCAGTTGGCTTGCTCTAGCGCATTGCGGATTAGAGTATTCTTGGCGACGATGTACTGTCCGTTTTGCTCGCGCACAGTGGCTCGCATCCCCTCGATTTGAGGAACGCTCAGCCCCTGCGTTTGCACGATGACCAAGCCATCGCATTCATTGAGGATTTCAACATATTGCGCGACAAGCTCTTCCTTGCGTGCTCTTGAAACTGGCAAGTGTCGCTCCTTTCTGCATCAATTGGCGCTGCGCGACCCGCAGCGACCCAACCGACCCGACCGAACAAAAAAGCGACCCGCAGTTGGAGGTCGCAAAATGTCAGCCGCAAGGACTGTTTACTGTCTTTTGCGTTCCCCTCGGCTGGAAATTAAGGGCTTCTGCCCGCCAACTGTCTACGGCAAACGTCGCTATGTGATTGTGAACCGATCTAACATTATATGGAGTACAAAGAGCTAGTCAAGGCTGAAAGCGAGCGATTGACGGATACTTGTCGCTGCGCTACAAATTGAACGGATGCCTGAAAACTTAGAGGGTGCAACTATGGAACTGGATCGCGACGCCTTACAGAAGCAGGTTCATGAACTGTATGCCAAAGAACATGCGGCATTAGGGCAGGCCGGCACGATCGCGCATTTGGAGCGTGGCAGACAGTGGCAGTTGTCTGCCACGCTCGACGCTGGCGGGGTATTGGTATTCCCTCACGCCAGCGTGCAGGACTGCGGGTATCAGATCGCGGCTTGCGTACAGGCCGCCTTGGATTGCGGCGCGGATAAAGTGGTCGTCCTCAGCGTGCTGCATGCTTTCAATCAAGCGATGGAAGACGCGCGGGTCGCGGTGGCAAATGGCGCGGATCCGGCGCAGTCAGAATACTGGGGCATACAGGGACCGGGAATAGAAGGGCGGCGCGAATGGACCGGCGATCACGCGCTGATCAGTTGGCGGCACTTTTGGGGCGCCGAGCTTGAACGCCGTGGCATATCAGAGGAAAAGGCGCCACAGATCTATGAACGCTATCCTTACCTTGCGGGCGGGCGTCCGCAAGATTTGCCCGGCATCGACGAATTGGCGCGACTCATGGAAGATGCGGCGGTCCTGTCCACTGCGGATCCCTTCCACCATGGCATCGGCTACGGCGATGACCCGGGCCGCGCATACGATCACGACGCCGCGGGCTTGGCTTATGCCAAGTCTGTGATTGAATCGGGTTTGCGCATCCTGGAATCCGGCGATTACCGCGCCTATAACAGACACTGCATAGAAGCGAAAAGCGACGCCCGCGATACCGGTCAGGTCTACCGCTATTTGCGCGGACCGATGCGGGGAGAGGTCTTGGATATCAGCTTCACCGACTCTACGCAGCTTTATGGCGCGCCCAAACCAACCTGGGTCGCCGGCGCATTAATCGAGTGGTCGCTCGCTCCTTGACAATAGCAGGACCCCACAGCTCTATGATTCAGTAATTGATGTCGCCGTTGCCTGCGTCCTTCACTTTATTTTCCAGCTCTTTCAGGGCGTTTTGCAGCTTCTGCTGGCGCAAGCTCTGCGTGAGGTCGCCGCGCGTGCGCTCCAGAACACCGCGGACAACGTCGGTTTGACGGCGCAAGCCGTGGGTGAGGGCGTCGGGAAAATCGAAGGTCACCAGTTGGTCATAAATGTCGTCCATCGCGCTCAACAGAGTCTCGGCTTGGGCGCTGTGCGCCTCTTCCCGGCGCATGATGTCCAGGATGAAACGACGCAGCTCGGTGGCGGCTTCGCCCAGCCCCTTGAGATAAGTCGAGCACTCGATTTCCAATTCCGCAACCGTGGGCAAGTCGCGACCGCGGATGATGGCGCTGGTGATGAATGCTTCGGCGACTTCTTTCAGCGCGTCTTGCGTGTATCCCGTGTGGTAGAGATCGGGAAACTCGGCGACGACGGCTTTTAATTCCACAGCGCCAGCCCGCGCCTCGTCCAGTTTCTTGTCGACAAGGGACCAATCCTGTCGATGGATGGCGCGTATCGACTCGGAACAGTGGCGGATCAATTGGCGCGAGAGGACAATCGCTCGGTCGCGGGCGGCATTGCGCCTTTCCATGTCTTCGCGAATGAATTCACAGACCAGGCTCAAGTTATTCATCATCGGCGTCCTGTTCCGGCTTGACCGCTCCAAATAGCTGGTCGGCAAGCGACGCTCGCTGCGGCGCTTCAATCTCGCCGTGTTTTGTCTCATATTTCTGCAAGTTGTCCTGTAACGCCTGCATCAGCAGTTTGGCATGGGTTGGGGTCATCACGATGCGCTTTTGCACGCGCGCGCGATTGTCGTTGGGCATGACCTGGATGAAATCGAAGATGACTTCGTTGGCTGTATGGGTGATCATGACCGTGTTGGCATAGATGGCGCTGGCGTCTTTGGGCAATTCCAAACGCAACTGTTTTTTCTTGTTGGCGCTTTCTGTCATGGCATCCTCGTCAACTGCTTGACAGCAGTATTATAGCTGATTTCATAGGTCCGCTCGGCGTTTGCCTGGTGGCGCGGCGAATCAGCCTGCCATCGCTTGGGGAAATCGGCTATGCTCCCCCCCGCCAGCAAATGACGAAAGCGAAAGAAGCCATGCCGACTTATCTCTACAAGATACAACCGGTGCGACCGGCCATGCTTTCCGAAGGTCCCAGCGAAGAAGAAACGCGGATTACGAACGAGCATTTCGAGTACCTGAAGCGCGAGATGGAGGCGGGCAGGCTGATATTGGCGGGACGCACGCTCAACAGCGATTATTCCGCCTTTGGCATCGCGATTTTCGACGCCCGCGATGACGCGCACATGCAAGAGCTGACGGCAGCGGATCCCGGCGTCGCCAAAGGCCTCTTCCGCGCCGAGTGGTATCCATATCGCATCGCCTTGCACGCGCCGGAAAATACAAAGGACCCATGAACGCGCCTGCCCAAGCGCCTGTTGCGTGAATCCCTATCAACTTGTCGCAAGCCGCGCGCCTCACTGAATCGGATCGCGAGTTGGCGTGCCTGGCTGCCGCGGATACTGCCGAGGCGTCTTCTTGATTTTGTCGACGACAATCAAATAGCGCGGATTGTCCAGCGTGGGCAGCAGAACTTCCTCAATGGTGAAAAGCTCCCCGCCCAGCGCAGCGATCGCTTTGGCGGCGCTATTGGCCTCATCGTAGGCTCTCATGCCCTGCATCGCAATTGCCTGCCCCCCCGGCTTCGCCAGCGGCAACAGATACTCCATGAGCGCCGGCAGCCGCGCGACAGCGCGCGCTACGACGATGTCGTAAGCCTCGCGATGATTTTTGTCACGTCCCGCGTCTTCGGCGCGGGCGTGCAGCGTCCGGATGTTCTTGAGCGGCAATTCCTCGCGGACGGCTTCAATGAAGCGCAGTTTCTTGGCGGTGGCATCAAGCAGGGTGACATCCAGAGCCGGAAAGGCGATCGCCAGCGCCAAGCCGGGGAAACCGGCGCCCGTGCCGACGTCGATAAGCCGCAGCCCGTCAAATTGCAATATGACAGTCGACAAGGTCAGCGAATCGAGAAAATGCTTGACGACAATATCGCGCGGCGCAGTGATGGAGGTCAGGTTCAGACGCTGGTTCCAGTCCAGCAGCATGTCGCCCAGCTGCTGAAACTGCGCGAGCTGAGGAGCTGACAGATTAAGATTGAGGCTGGCGCTTGCGTATTCGGCTAGCGACGACACGATAGGACTGCCTTCGGACAATTTGCGTTGCAAGCGAAACTATCCATGCCGTGGTAGATGCCGAACGCTGGCTAGTCGTTGTAGGCGCTCAAGGGCAAGGTGGGATTCTCGTGGATCACCGGGATATTCCATGGGTTTCGCTCAATCACGAAGAGACAGCCGCTATCCAGTAGTTCAGTGGCGGTTCCCGGTCCGAATTCTTCATAGCCATCGCTAATGGGGTTCGCCCATCTAAGGGCGAAATCAACGCCATAGCGACCAGGTTCCCATTTGTCGCCCAGGTTGACGGTATAAAAGACCCACCAATCGGGACTGCCCGGCAGCTGCTTAATCTCGCTCACGCGGATGTCCGGAATGGCTTGACCGCCCAATTTTACACTGTAGAGCGCATTAGTTATGTGCTCTTGCACAAGCGCCTCTGTCGTGGCGAACCAAGACCAAAACAGTCTAATCTCGTCCGTATCGTACAAGACGCCAGGGTCCGCGCCCGCCACATCGGCGCATTCCGCGAAAATCAATCCGGGGTCGGCGGTACGACCGGGGATCTCGTTTTCACTGGGGCGCGCGCCAATCTGGACGAGCGGTTCGGGTTCTTCATAGAAGATCGGGTTGAGCATGCCGCCATCGGGCCTGAAGACGCCCGAGGATGCAATCATATCGCCCGTGCCCAGTGTCTGCTCTACTTCAAGTGTGCTGCCCGGTTCTTCGCATTCGCCCAGGACGTCGTCGGAGGCTTCCTGGAAATTGGTGTCGTCGGGGTCATTTTCGCGGCCGATGCGGAAGACAACGCTGATCGGTGTATCGAGCGCCCGTGTCTCCCTGCCCAGCCAGTTCACGACCTGGCTGGTGGCGTATTCGCCGTTGACGGCGACGCGCCGCAAAGCCGTTATCGCGTTTCCGCCCCCGCCGACAGCGTCAAATGCCTGATAATACACATCATATCCGGCTTCCATATTGCCGTGCAAGTCAAGCACCATGCGGTCTTCACAAGCGCTGTAAAACCAGTTTATCGTTGACGAATAGTTGTTTTCATCCTGCGCTTGCGCTGTCAAAACCAAGGCGAACATCAGCAAAACGCTTGTGAAAATGCCGTATCTACGCATGAGATTTATTCCCTGTCTGAATCCTACAATACAGTCAGTGCCACCTATTCTACCGCAAATTCAGGATTTCCTCAGCCCTATTTGCCCTAGACACCGGGGCAATCGCATCACAATTATTATTAAGCACAGAGGGCACAAGTAAACCCAATAAAATAATGAGAAACGGTAGGAGCGACTCGCTGGCCTCCGTTGAAAAACAGCTTCCATCCCCCGGCCCCTGCCACATCTCTATGTGGAAGCATCCCAAAAACGAGGCAACGGGAGTCTTATGACCTGTATTGAGCCATTATAGCCCATCCCTCTTTATGGGAAGCATCCCCCGAAAACGGGGGACCGAGGGGGCATAGGGCGTTGGGGTGGGGGTAAATCAAGTATTTCAACAGAGTCCGCTGAGTCGCCCTATCTGTCGACCGACGTTGCTACGTCGTAGGTTTCGGGCGACATGGTATGTCGCCCCTACATCTAGACCTTTCGCCGAGTTTTACACGACTAACTTGGTTTTACTTCTTTGCCTCTGTGGTGAATTTCGCTTTGAATCTGCAACATATTGATGGTCTATGATTTTGAAGCGATTGCCCTGCCAGAGACCGCCAGCAATCCGCGATTTTCACCTTGCCGTTCCTGGCATACAATGGTCATGCAGGGCTGATTTGCTTAATGCGAGGATGAACCGAGTGGAAAAACGTCGGATATGCGTTCTCCAGGGGGACGAAACGGGCCAGGAATTGCTGGAGGAAGCGCTGCGAGTTCTAGATCCGGATGTCATCGGCTTGTCAAATCTGGCTTTCGAGACCTTTGACCTTTCTTTGGAAAACCGGCGACGAACTAAGAATGACGTCGTGCGCGAGGCGGCTGCGTGCATACTGGAGAGCGGATTGGGCATAAAAGCCGCGACAATTACGCCGGGCGACCCCGACGATGTCGGCAGCCCGAACGCGCTATTGCGGGACTTGATACATGGCAGTGTCATCTTGCGCACGGGCAGACGCATCCCGTCGGTGCCGCCCTTGGCGGGCGTACACGCGCCGATCGCCGTGGCGCGCATGGCTGTGGAAGGCGCTTATGCAGCCGAGGAATGGCGCGAGGGCAAAGGGCTTGACGAAATCGCCTACAACAAACGTTACATATCGCGCCGCACCTGCCGCGCGGTGGCGGAATTCACCTTTCAGTACGCGGGGCGCACTGGCGCCACCGTATTCGGCGGTCCAAAATATACCGTCAGCCCGATATACGAAGGTCTCTTCAAAGAAGAGTTGGATCGTGCCGCGCGCATCTACAGCGACGTGCGCTATCGCCCACAACTGATTGACGCGACTTATGCGCTCTTGCTGGAAACGAGCGGCGAGGCATTGGTGATTCCCGCCTTGAATCGCGACGGGGACTCCCTGAGCGACTTGGTCATGAAGATGTTCGGCACGATTGCCGGCGCCGAATCGATCGTATTCGCCTTCGACGCAGATTTCAACGTCAAAGTGGCTGTGACCGAAGCCCCGCATGGCACCGCGCCCAGCCTGCAAGGCAAGAACATCGCCAACCCAATGGCAATGATCCTGGCTTGTGGCGCGCTGCTGCGCTACATCGACGGCAAGAAAGCCGCCGATGCCAGCCGCGCCATTTATGAAAGTACGCTGGAAGCGGTCTACAACGGGATCAAGACGCCGGACTTGGGCGGACGCGCCAGCACATCGGAATTCGTGGACGAAGTCATCCGAGAGATTCGCGGCAAGCTGGATGTTTGGGACGCCTTGGGCAATGAACGCGCGATCTAGGAGGGACGGGTGGCGTGGATGAAAAGCTCGATCGCGATGTAGCGGAGCTTTGGTCGCTGCTTTTCGATATCGTCAGCGATGGCGAGAAGCGACTCTCCAGCCATTTTGAAGCGCACCAGCTCACGCCGCCGCAGTTTTATGTGCTAAAGACACTTTCGGAAAACCAGGGCGAATGCCGCATCGGCGAAATCGCCCGCGATCATCATTTGACCAATGCTACCATGACCGGTTTGGTAAAGCGGCTGGAAACCATGGACCCGCCCTTGGTGCGCCGCCGCCGCAGCGCCACCGACGGGCGCTCGGTCGATGTGATTCTCACCGACGAGGGCTCGCGCCGTTTTGTCATGGTGCAGCGCGGCTTAATGGAACAATTGCGGACCGTTCTTGCGCTGCTGCCGGATATGGAACGGCGGGACATCATCGCCAAAGTGAGTCTCTACTTCTCGATATTCTCGCAACAATTTCCCGCATGAGCGACTGCATTAGGCGCGGGCATCAGGCTTTGGCGTACTTATCGAACCAGTCGATCATCTCGGTCAGACGGCTGACCCGGTGCTTTGGCTCGCCACTGCGAGAAAGCTCGTGCCCTTCCCGCGGGTAACGCAGCATCTTGACCGGCGTGTTCGTCGCCCGCCTGACCCAGGCGAAGAGCTGCTCGCCTTGTTCTATCGGCACGCGAAAGTCGTTTTCCGAGTGAATGAGCAAAAGCGGCGTCTTTATGTCAGCGGCATACTTCAGCGGAGAATTGTCCCAGAAAACCTCATGATTCTCCCAAGGTTCGGCGTCAAATTCATTTGACAGCAGCAAAGGCACGTCCGTTGTGCCATAGAAGCTGGACAGATTGTAGACGCCGCGCTGGGCGACCGCGGCTTGGAAGCGGTCGCTGTGCGCGATGATCCAGGCGGTCATATAACCGCCGTAAGACCCGCCGGTAATTGTCATTCGCTTGGGATCGGCGATGCCCAGCTCGAGAAAAGCATCCAGGCCAGCCATGATGTCGTCCATGGCGACGGATCCCCAGGCGGCATGCAGCTTGCGCATGAAGCTTTCCCCGTATCCGCCGCTGCCATGTGGATTGCAGTAGAAAACAGCGTATCCGCGCGCGGCGTGCAATTGCCATTCGTGCCACATCGTTTTCGTAGCGTAGCCCCAGGTGGCATGTGGACCGCCGTGAATGTTCAGCGCCAGCGGATAGCGCTGCCCGGGCTGATAATCGACGGGGAGCAGGTACCAACCTTGTACTTCGCCATGCGGCGATTGAAAGCGAAGTTCGCGCGTTTCTTGAACGATGACCTCGCTCAGCCAGTCCTGGTTGAATCGCGTCGCCTCGAGAAAATCTCCATCTTGCAGAAGGTAGAGTTCCTGGGGGTTCTGTGGACTAGAAACTGTCATAGCCATTAAACCAGCAGTCCCGATATCAAACTGCTCGATATCGTAAAACCCCTCGTGCAGGGGGCGCGCGCTATCGCTGGCTGGGTCGTAGATCCAGGGCAAGGTCCTGCCTTCGCTTTCCACTGTGAAAGCCAACTGGCTGTCTTGCGACCAAGCCCATTCGACCGTCTCGCGGTCGATTTCTTCGTTGACGACGCGCAGGTCGCTTCCGTCGACAGCCATGACGATCAGGCGCATGGGAATATCGGTGAGGCCAATCGGCAGGCGTCCGTAGGCTAGCCACTTGCCGTCCGGCGAGGGCAGGGGCGCGTAGCAACTGTGAGAGCCATCGGTCATAGCGGTCGCTTGCCCAGAAGCCGCGTCAATGCGATACAGGTTCTCCGACCGCCAGGGTTCGTCGCCTGTTGGGTCGGTCGCGCGCGCAGTAAAAATCGACGCGCCATCGGCGGACCAGCGTGGTCGAGCGTGATCGGCGTCGATATCCGTGAGGCGGCGAGGCGCGCTGCTGTTGGATTCCGCGCTATCAATCAGGTATATCTGATCATAACGCTCGTCCACGAAGGCGGTCCCGCGTCGATAGGGGATGCGCCACATCGCGCGCGGATCCCAGCGCATTTGCTCGTCTTCGTCCTGTCGTTCTTTTCGCTGTCTCTTTTCCAGCTTGTCAAGCGGCGGCGACTGTTCGCCGTCTTCCGCAGCCGCGCTGCGTCGCTCGTCTTTGTTTTCCGCAGCCAGGAACGCGATCCGCGCCCCATCCGGCGACCAAGCCGGGCTATGCGCGCCGTTTTTCATATTGCTTAAGGCGCGGGCCTCGCCGCCAAGCCCGTCGGTTGGCAGCAAATAGACCTGTGCTTTGTCGCCGCGCGTCGATACAAACGCGAGCTGTTTGCCATCCGGCGACCAAGCTGGTCCACTGTCTTTATCGCCGCGCGTCAGTTGAAAGGCTTCGCCGTCATCTACCGGAAAGAGCCAGATATTTCGTTTGTAGCCGCGTTCCAGCGCATCGGGACTCACTTTGACAAAGGCGACGAAGCGCCCGTCGGGACTGATTTGCGGCTCTTGTACATAGTGAATCCGATTGAGATCTTCCGCAGTGATAGGACGTTTGCGTTCTGCCATTTTGCGCCTCCGCTTTTACATTCAGAGTTGAACTAACTGGTTATATTGAGCAGCCCGATATTCAGGAGCTCTTCGAAACCCGCCTGCTGCGCAAGTTCGGTGATAGGCTGTGGCGGCGAGGTCCGCCCCATTGATGGCAGCGATGGACTCAAGTCAAGTTGCCACCAGCCGGTATCGCGCCAGGCGCCGGCTTTGAAACCGACATTTTTGAAGACGCCGATTTCTTGGAAACCGAGCGTCTCATGCGCCCGGATACTGGCTTTATTCGGCAAGGCAATGACGCCGATAACGCTGCGGTAGCCCTGCTCGCGCAGGATCGCCAATAACGAAGTGTACAATGCCCGCGCGACCCCGCGGCGCTGGCAGCTCTCGCGCACATAAACCGTAGTCTCCGTCGTCCACTGGTAAGCCTCTCGGCTGCGAAAAGCGCTGGCATAAGCGTAGCCGGCGATACGCGCGTCAAGCTCGCAGACCAGCCAGGGGTACTGACGCAATGTCGTCGCGATGCGCGCGGCGATTTCGCTGGACCCTGGCACATCATGCTCGAATGAAATATGTGTGTGGCGAACGATGGGACTGTAAATCTCAAGAATCTGCGGCGCGTCTTTTATGGAGGCGAGGCGAATCTTGACGCGCATGGGCGCTCAGGCTTCTTGTTCAACGATGCCGTTTTCTTCTTCCGGGCGCCAAACTCGGGTGGCGATATCGATAAAGAGCTTGCCATCCAAGTGATCAATCTCGTGCTGGAAGACGCGCGCCAACCAGTCGCTGGCTTGCAGACAGATGGGCTGGCCGTTTCGATCCTGCCCGGTCACTTCAATGCTTTGATGGCGCTCAACATCGCCGAGCAGACCCGGCAAGGACAGGCAGCCCTCTACACCGGAAACCGTATCCTGACTGCGCTTGCTGATTTTTGGATTTGCCACGACATATAGTTTGCCCGCATCGTCGCCGTATGTTTCTTGGTTGTCCTCGTCATCAGGCAGCCGGACCAGTATCAAGCGCAAACTTTGCGCGACTTGCGGTCCCGCCAAACCGACGCCTTCCGCATCAAGCATTGTTTCGTACATGTCGTCGATCAGGTCTTGAAGCGCGGCGTCGAAATCGATTACGCGCGCTGCTTGCCTGCGCAGAATGGGATTACTGGGTTGGATGATTTCCAGCAGGCTCATGGACCTGGTCTCGTGCAAGGTTCAGACAAGGCGCATATTGTAGCGCAAAAAACCGATGCAGACTATAGGTCGGCCCGATTCTGCTGGCGGTCCTGTTCATCGGCGTTCTCGCCGCCGGCGCATTGGTCCGCATCCGGATTGGTAGTTTACAGGATGTTTACAAAAAAGTTACGGTATTGCCAGCGTTTTTTGGCATAATGGTCTTAGGCATTGCGCTGCCTTGCGAATGTCGTAAGCCGCGCTAAGCGCGCTAAGTATGGAAGAAGCGGATTCCGTCTCCTATTGAGAGTTGGCTATGAGCGAAACGATCTTGGTGGTCGATGACGAGCAGAAGATAATCGATCTGGCGCGCATGTATCTGGAACAGGATGGCTATCAGGTAAGATCCGCCACAGACGGGCTTAGCGCCCGGCGTCAGATCCTGGAAGACGCGCCAAACCTGGTCGTTCTGGATCTCATGTTGCCCGGGATGGATGGCTTGGAAGTCTGCCGAAAGGTGCGCGCCGAGTCGGATGTTCCGATTATCATGCTGACGGCGCGCAGCGACGATATTGATAAAATAGTCGGGTTGGAATTGGGCGCGGACGACTACCTTACCAAACCCTTCAATCCGCGGGAGTTGGTCGCGCGCATCAAAGCGATACTGCGCCGGACCGACCGCGCGAGCAATCAAACAGACGCGCCTGCGCCGATCGTGATTGGCAATTTGCGAATAGATCCGCGGCGCCGCGTTGTTGAGCTGGGCGACTTGGCGGTCGAACTGCGCATGAAAGAATTCGACTTGCTGCAAACCCTTGCCGAGAATAAGGGCGTCGTTTACAGCCGCGAGCGGCTGCTAGATGTTGTCTGGGGATATGACTTCGCCGGCGAAACCCGAACAGTCGATGTTCATATCGCGCACTTGCGGCACAAATTGAAGGACATGCAAGCTAGCATCGAGACCGTATGGGGTGTGGGTTACAAGCTTGATGATCGCTAGACGGCTGCGCCTCCTCTTTGGATTGCGCTCAAGACTGCTAACATCTTACCTCGTGCTATTGCTGGTCGCGCTGGGCGTATTTGCCCTAGCGCTCTTGCTCTTGATTGGAAACCGCCAAGCTCCCCCAGAACCGACTTATGAGCGCTTGGCGGCATTGACGCAGGGTCTAAACCTGCTGGACTTTATCGCCGATTTGCCGCGGGACGTCAATCTCGCTTTCATTCAAGAACAGATCCCCGAATTGCTGAAGGCTTTTGCAGTGTCGCGCAATGTGCGTACGATGCAAATCTGGCTGTCCCAGGACGGTCCGATGGCGCTCT
The DNA here is from genome assembly GCA_965232245.1 of Phototrophicaceae bacterium. GTDB lineage: Bacteria > Chloroflexota > Anaerolineae > Aggregatilineales > Phototrophicaceae > UBA6055. Next base: position 1,722,997 of record CBDDPG010000002.1, read on the forward strand.
ACGACAGCGCCAATCGATTCGAGCCCGGGCAAGCGATCCACTTGCGCGTCGACAGCTACAAGAGCGACGCCCTGGCAAAGGTCTTGCGAAGGGACGGGGAGCAGTTCTTCGGCGCATTCCCCGACCCCGGCGGCAGCGAATGGCTGTTTGGCGGGGTTATGTTTCGGCAGCAGCGCCGCTTGCTTGGGCGCTTGGCGGGGGACAATCTTTGGATTCTGGCCGAGCCAAGGCCTACTGTGCGTCTGCACGAGACCCTGGCGGTCTTCAGCAGCGCTCTAGCGCCGCCTCTCATACAGGCTGGGCTTGTCGGCATTGTCTTTTCGATTATCCTGGCGGCGCTGATAAGCCGCACCATCGCCAAGCCGCTGCAGCGCCTTGCCCGAGCCGCGACCGATGTCGCTCGCGGCGATTATGCGGTACATGTCCCGGCGAGCGGTCCGCCGGAGTTGCGAACATTGGCGGGTTCCTTCAATCGGATGACGGCGGAAGTCATGGCGGCGAACAAGGCTCAGCGCGACTTTCTCGGCAATGTATCCCACGATTTGAAGACCCCTTTGACATCGATTCAGGGCTATTCTCAAGCGATCATCGATGGCGCCGTGGCAGATCCGCAAGCGGCGGCGCAGATCATATACGAAGAAGCGAGCCGCCTAAACCGCATGGTAGTGGCTTTGACCGACCTGGAACAATTGCAAGCGGGCCGTTTGTCGGTGAATCTCGAGACCATAGATATGTCTCTGTTAGCCGACGGCGTGGTGCAGAGCTTGCAGGTGCTGGCGGCAAACCAAGGCATTCAGCTGGAGTCCTCCGGCGGGGCAGCGCCATCCATCCGCGGCGACGGCGACCGCCTGGCGCAGGTGCTGACCAACCTCGTCGGCAACGCCCTGAAGTTTACCGAGGCTGGCGGGTCCGTGCGCGTGGCGACGACAGCGCAAGGAGACGGTGTTTCCGTGGCGATTCAAGATACCGGCATTGGCATCGCCGCAGAAGAGCTGCCGCGCGTATTCGAGCGCTTTTATCAAGTTGATAAGTCGCGCGGTCCGCGCCGGGGGACTGGGCTGGGCTTGGCGATTGCTAAAGAAATCGTGGAGGCGCATGGCGGCAAGATAAGCGCGAGCAGTCGCGGACGGCATCGGGGTTCGGTGTTCGTGGTGTGGTTGCCGGGGGCGAAATCAGCCAGCCCATGAAAGATTTTCAACGCATTGAAGTGTCTTAGCGCTCCATTATGCTTCTGCCATTCGAATCAATCAAAAGCCAGCGCCGGCAACGCCAGCGACACCCAGGTCCTGTCGCCCCGCCGGAAAAAGCGATCCACGCCTGTCCGCGCGACCAGTTCCGTGCCGTTTTCCAGCGCCAGCCCCAGCCTTTGATAATGCCCATAGAACTCCCGCCAAAGCACGGATGCCGCCAATCCTTCTTCGGCGAAATTGACATGCAGCGCTTCGGGACGGATCATCAATTGCACCGGCCCCCGCTTGGGATGGAAGAGCTTTACCGTGCCAAGCGGACTGGCGGCGGTCAGCCCCTGCGCCTCGCCTGGCAGGAAGTTCGCCTCGCCGATGAAGTGGGCGACTTGGCTGTTGATGGGGCGGTTGTAGATGATATGCGGCGTCGCTACCTGCAAGAGCTTGCCTGCGAAGATCACCGCGATTTCGTCAGACAGGCTCAAGGCTTCGTTTTGGTCGTGCGTGACAAAGACCGCGCTGGTTTCTGTTTCCAGCAGTATGTTGCGCACATCACTGCGGACCTGCGCGCGCAAGCCAGTATCGAGGTTGGAGAAGGGCTCGTCCAGCAACAAGATATCGGGATTGGGCGCCAAAGCGCGCGCTAGGGCGACGCGCTGTTGCTGGCCCCCCGACAGCTCGTGCGGCATTCGATCCGCGAAGAGCGTCAAGCCAACCAGCGACAGCATGCGTTGAACTTGCCGTCGGGAATCTTTACTGTGGCTGGGCAATCCAAATGCGATGTTTTGCGCGACATTCAGATGCGGGAAGAGCGCATAGTCCTGGAATACCATACCGACCCGCCGTTTCTCCGGCGGCGTATAATGATTGTCGTCCGCGACAATGGCGTCGCCGATTTGAATCAGACCGCTGCTAGGACGTTCAAAGCCCGCCAGGAGGCGCAGCGTGGTGGTTTTCCCGCCGCCGCTTGGTCCGAGGATCGTGAGAAACTCGCCGGATCGTAGTTTAAGAGAAACGTCTGCAACGGCTGGTGTATCGCCATCGAATAGCTTGCTGAGATTCTCTGTTTGCAGCGAAAGTTCCATGGCATTTGGGCGAAATGATATCTTGTCGCGTCCTAGCATAAAGTAAATTTCGTCAGCATAAAGAGCGAAACCGCGCGGGGGATTATGGAACCGAATCGCATATAGTTTTGCGGGCCCGCTAGTGGACCGTTTCTTCCCGGCGCAGAATGATCGCCAGGGCGACGGCTGAAACGAGGATCAGCGCGAATCCGGGCAGCGCGATGGACGACAGAAAGGCTTCATCGTAGGCGCTCCATATTCGCGTGGCAAAGGTGCGGAATCCGATCGGCCGCAAGATTAATGTGCTGGGCAGCTCTTTCATCACGTTCAAAAACACCAGCGCCGAACCCGCCAGGATACCGCCGCGCGCCAAAGGCACGGTGATGCGCATCAAAGCCTCGCCCGCGGAAAGGCCCAGGCTGCGGGCAGCTTCTTCATAGCGCGGATTGATCTGCTCGAATGCGCTTTGCGTGGCGCTGATGCTAAGCGGCAGATAGCGGATGGCGTAACCGGCTATCAGAAGCGGCAGTGTTTGATACAGGCTCAGCATATTCTGCGAGGCGAAGAATACCAGCGCCAGCGCGATGACGATGCCGGGCAGGACATAGCCGGTATATGCCAAGTTCACCAGCCAGCGATTTATCCGCGAGCTTTTTCGCATAGCGAGCAGCGCCAGCGGCAGCGCCGCCATGGTCACGACCAGCGCGGCGACAGCGCTTACGGCGACCGTGTTCTGCAGCAATTCCGTGATCGACACATTCACGGGGTTGCTGATCGTGCGTCCGATCAGCCAGCTCAATAGCACCAGGAGCGGAACAGCGACACTGATAAAGACAACAGAAAAACAGAACAACAGCGCCGGATAACGCCATAGCCCTAAACTCACGGGCTGGAGTTCGCGCGAGGCGCCAGTGCCGATGCGATAATGACGACCTCGATACTGTATATGCGAATGGATCAGCAGCAGAATCAAGGTCAATCCGATAAGCACAAGCGCCAGCATCGAGGCTTTGTCCATTCGGAAAGATTCCGTTTGGATGAAGATGGCGCGTGTGAAAGCGTTAAAGCGCATGACCGCGACCGCGCCAAAGTCGCTAAGACAATAGAGCGCAGCCATCAACATACCGGCCGTGAGCGCGGGACGAAGCTGCGGCAGCGTCACCCGGCGAAACACCTGCCAGCGGTCGAGACCCAGGCTCTGCCCGGCTTCTTCCAGGCTGCGATCGCTATGCAAGAGCGCCGCGCGTACTGGCAGCAAAATGTAGGGAAAAGTGACCACGGTCAATGTCAAAGTCGCGCCGAAAAAGCCTTTGATATTCGGCAATCGCTCGACGCCCAATGGTTCTAATATGTCTTGCAGCAGGCCCTTTGGTCCAAAGGCTTCTGTGAAGGTCACGGCAGTCAAATAAGACGGGATGACCATCGCCAACAAACCGAGCACCAGCCAGGCGCGCCGCCAAGGCAAATCGCTGCGGCTTGTCAACCAGGCATAAGGTATGCCGATGGCGGACGCGAAGATCGTCGTGGTCAGCATCAAAGCCAGGCTGTTCGCTACAATGCGCAGATTGCGCGCCTTGAGCAGGTAGTCGATTCCCTCCTGGCCCGCGCCGAGCGCGCGAATGATGACAAAGGCGATGGGGGTCATGACGATTGCGACAACGATGAGACTGACAATCTGCGCCAATTGTCGATTGCCAAGGCGCATGCGCGAAATCGCGCCGTGCTGCGGGCGCTGCGGACGAAGTTGTGGCGGGATTATGTGTGAAAGTTGCATAGCTTTTTTCTATTGCGCGATTGCGGGGCGGGAATCTACCCCCGCCCCGCAACGTCCTTGATGGCGCCTAGTCCAAGGCGCCGCTGTCTTCGATCATTTCCAACGTGCCTTGCAAGTCATGCAGATCCGACAAATCAATCTCGGGCGATTCGATGTCTGCCAGCGCTGGCAGATCGACCGACGGTTCCACCGTCGCTGCCAGCGGATACTCATAAGTCGCGGAGGCGAAATAGGCTTGCGCGCTGTCGCTCAGCAGGTACTCGACGAATTGCAGCGCGAGCTCTGGCTGATCACTGGATTCGAGGATCGCGGCCCCGGCGACGTTTATCAGCGAACCAGGATCGCCATCGGGGAAGAAATGCAGGCTGGCGCTGATGTCGGGATCTTCAGCCAGGAACCGGAACAGATAATAATGATTGACCAGACCGGCGACAATTTCGCCATCGATGGCAGCCTTCACAATCGGCGTGTTCTTGGGATAGGACTGTACGTCATTGGCGATCATCGCTGCCAGCCAATCCTCTGTATCACAGTCGCCCAGCAAGACGCGCATGGCAGTCACGTTGGAGACAAACGAGGCGTTGGTCGGCGCCCAGCCCACGAGCCCGCGCCATTCTTCGCCAGTGAGCTCAAGAATGGAATCGGGCAGCTCCAGACCGGCCTCTTCAAGGCTCTCCGGGCTGTAAACCAGAACGCGGGCGCGTCCGCTCAATCCAACCCAGACGCCATCGGGCGAAACAAAGGCGGGGTCTGCCACCAGATTCAGCACGTCCTCTGGCAGCGCGCTCAGCATGCCCGCGGCCGCCAGCGCTCCCAATGCGCCGCCATCCTGGGCAATGAAGACGTCCGCAGGGCTATTGTCGCCCTCGGTGAGAATCTGATTCGCCACTGCGCTAGTGCCGCCGTACAAGACTTCGACCTCGATGCCGGTGTCCTCGACGAACTGATCCATCAAAGGACCGATCAGGCTTTCGTTGCGGCCCGAGTAAACGGTGAGTACTTCCTCGTCAGCCGCCGCTAGCGGCAAGGACCAGCCGCCGGCAAAGAGGCAAATCAAGGCAACGAGAAGCGAAAAGCGTTTAACGTACATGCGGTGTACTCCTTGTGCATTTGCTAAATCCTCGCTAGGATTTAGCTAGATAGACGGTGGTCAAATTGGCTATAGGACGAGCTCGCTAACTTTTCCCGCCAGTTTGACCCCTTCTTTCTACCAGAGAGTTCAGGATTGTTTCCACGCTTTTGGTAAATTTCACGTTTGCAAAATCATCAATCAAATGTTGCTAGTCGAAGGTTGCCAGTTTAATCATCTCGGGCTAGGAAGTTGCAGTCGGTTAAATTTGCGCTGACGGTCAATGCCTACGCGACCCTCTGTGTGCTCTGTAGTTATATTTTAGTTTGGATTAACTGCTTTTTTCGGTAGTGATTTTGTTGCGACTGCCCTGGGGTCCCCTTGACCTATACTGGACAATAGCGGACTTTGCCAATAGAGTGGAGGCGTTTCGACCTTGATGCACGCGTTAGGGAGCTGACAACATGTCCAACTGGTGGGGCTCTCGCAAGAATGTCTCGTCGCGCCTGATATGGGAAGTAGAGGCGATGAAGGCGACCTTTGGCGATACTTTCCAGCTGGTGGTTCCGCCATTTGGCGGCTTGCTCTATTGGCAAGGCTCGGTTGAGATTAACATGAACATCCTGGATACGCCTTTTCACAGCCTCAAAATCGTCTATCCCAAAGAATATCCCAACCGCCCGGCGGAAGCCTACTGCATCAAACCGCGCATCTATAGCGAAAAACATCAGTACGAAGACGGGCAGCTTTGCCTCTTTAACCCGAAAGATGGCGAACAATATGGTTGGAATCCCTCGAAATCAACCGCTGTGACCGTGGGCGGATGGGCGATCCAATGGCTGTACGCCTATTACACTTGGCGTTCCACCGGCAAATGGCCCGGCATTGAAGAACGCATTAAAGCGAGTACGCCCTTGCCCCGCCGGCGGAGAAGATAAAGATGCCAAGCAGGGATGAGCTGGATATTCTCAAGCTCATGCAACTGGAAATCGAGTTCTTGCGTAAGCGCTTGCGAGGAATGGCGATGATATCTCGCGGGATTGTACCTAACCTGGTCTTGTCAGAACGAGCGGTGAAAAAGATGCTCTCCGCCGCCAGCCAGTACTTGGCTGACGAAACTGGAGAAGCCATGTTGGGCTTTATCGTGGAAAACGATACGCCCGAAGGGCTGCCCACCATTTATGTGCTGGATACCATTTCGCCCGATGAAACAGCCATACGGCGTTCGCATACCTTTCAGCAAGGGGATGCCTTGCAAGACGAGATAATTTGGTGGCTGCAAGAAAACTGGCATTTTCACCGCGAACGCTATCGCGGTTCGGCAGTGCTGCCCGATCGCTTTGATGCGCCTCTGCGCTACCTCGGCGATTGGCACAAGCAGCCCGGTTCCATGATCCAGCCGAGTCATGGCGATCTGATGACGGCTCTGTCTTGGCTCGACGATGATGATCTGGGCATGGACTATCTATTGGTGCCCATTGTCACTGTGGGTTATGCGCAGATCATCGGCGAATCGGATCTGGCTGTCAATTACATTACCGTGCCGATGGACAATGGCACCGACATGCGCGTCGATTGGTGGTATATCCATCGCGATGTGCGGGTATTCCAGCCAGTGCATCCGCAGATCGTAGCAGAAGGCGCTTTGCCGCAGATGATGAAATATGCCTGGCATGTCGTGCTGCCCGATCGCTTGACGAGCGAGACCCTGGCGATGGCCGACGACGGCTTGCTGGTGCGCACTTTGTTTTACGAGTGCGACGGCGAGGTTCCGCTTGAATTCTGTTTTTTCGCTATCCGGCAAGGCGCGAGATCATTCTTGCTCTTCGTGACGCAGCACGACTATCCGCACTCGCAGCCCAGTGCTTATAGCGCGCCTTTTACCAGCGATCTCGACTTGATGGATCCGGTCGCGACCTTTCAAAAACTGTGGGCAGTCGCCGAGCCTATCGCAGATCCCCCGGGTTGGGAATGGAGCAGTGACAAATACTTGATCGATTATGTGGTGGCAATCGAGGTCGCGCTGGGACTGCGGCAACCAGCCAAACTGGATATCCCGGTCTTGCTGGACGAGCTTGACTCGGCGGCGCAGCCTCCCGAGCGCGTGCTGGACGCGCAGCGACTCGAAGCAGCGCCCGAGGACGCGGCGGATGACGATGACCCGGGGCAGGTTTAGCGGACAAAGTCCGCGCGGCGTGGAAACTATGAAGCGCTGCTGCTTGAAGGACTTAGTGTTCGCGGGTGGCAATTAGAGTAAAGAAAGCATCACGACGATATGAGCAACTTATGGACACGTGTGGAGCGGCTGCTCGGCGGCGAAAACCTGCGCAGGCTCGCTGAAAAGAAAGTTGGTGTTGTTGGCGTGGGTTCCGGCGGCGGCTTTGTGGCATTGAGCCTGGCGATGAGCGGCGTAGGCAATTTCGTTTTGGTGGACAATGACGTGATCGAACCCGGCAATGTAACGCGGCATGTGGCGGATTTGCGCCATGTCGGGCAAAACAAAGCAGCGGCGCTTGCCGACCTGATACACAACCGCAACCGCGGCGCGATTGTCGACGTGCGCGCGGGCGCGATCCAAGAACATTGGGAGATCCTCGACGACATCGACATGCTCGTGGTCGGCGTCGACAACGAGCAGGTCAAATACGCCATCAACGAGAAGTGTCTGGCAAAGCGCCTTAGCGCGTCTTATGCCGGCGTCTATGAGCGGGGCGAAGGCGGCGATCATGTCATCATCAAGCCCTTTGACGGTCCCTGTTACGCCTGCTGGGCGGAAGCGACGCGCGAGGGCGTGAAAATCACCATGGATTCGGTTGGCGATCTGGATTACGGCATGATCGGCGAGGCGGGTACGATGGAGGCGGAACCGGGACTTTGGGTGAATGTCACCAAAGTCGCGGGCATTCAGACGGATTTGATTCTCAACGAACTGCTGCGCGGCAGCGCGGTTTATGAAGAAATGCCCGCCAACACGATCATCGTTACAAACACGGCGCTTGATGTCATCGAAGGCCAGGAGACAGAAGCGCATTCCAGCGTATGGGTGGACATTCAGCGCGACCCGGATTGCCTGGTTTGCGGCGAAAGGCTGAAACAGGGCGTCAGCATGTTGGTCCAAGAAGACGCGGGCGGCATCTCGCTCGACGATCTCGCCGCTTCCGACCTGATGACCGACATCGTATTCGAAGAGGATGAATTGGAGGACTAGGCTGATCCCGCATTTCGTCGCCATTCCATAAGAATGTCAGAGAGCGTCCGCCGCTGCGCGAGGCGCTCTTTTATGTCAAACGTCGCTTGATGCAAGAGCTGGTCCCCCGCGCCGGGCGGGCGGCCGTCATCTTCATAATAGAGCTGGAAGCCGTTTTCGATGGCGACGCGGTAGACGCCGGCGTCAAAGATGGGCGCCCGATACTTTAGTTCCCGTATGCCAATGCTCAGTAGCAGTTCCTTTTCGGCATGATGCGCCCAGAGGCCAAACAGAGCAAGTTTTTGATAGCCATGGTATGCCTTGGGGCGGTACCAGACAACAACAGCCGACCACGCTTTCCCGCGCAGCGCCTTGGGACCATGGCATAAGATATTCGGGTAAGCGTCCTGCGTCAGTCTGGCAAAGCTGTCGTAGGCGTTGAGCATATCGAGGGCGCGCTCTTGCGGACTAAGCATGCGCGGCTCGCGCGCCAGGCCGCCGAAGGCGCCGCGACCGGCGATCTTGCGCATGATCTCGTCGTAGCGCCGCTGGTTTTCATCGCCCGACATCGGCTCTGCCATCCTCATGGACAGGTATTCAGTTGCTCGAAAGAAAGTCCTCGACGAGCGCGCGAAACGGCTCGGGATGCTCCATATTAGGCAGATGCGCAGCATCCGGCATCAGCGCCAGGGTCGCGGCGGGCATGCGCGCGCTCAAGTACTCGGCAGCCAGCTTCAAGTAAGGCAAGTCATTTTCCCCGATGATCACCAGGCTCGGCATAAGCAGTTCCGCCAGGCGCTCGGCGGCCCGCGGCTCGAAGGTCTTGCGCCTGTGCGTTCCGATTGCCTTGAGCTCGTGTTCGGTGACTTGGCGCGCCATCTCCCAGGCGCGCATTCTGGCTTGCTGGTTTAAGTCTTCGCTGGACCGCCCGCAGCCGTCGAACCAGATTTGCATATCAATTTCCGCAACGCGCTCGACGTGCCCGTCCCGAAAAGCCCGCTCCGATTGAGCGAAAAGCTCCTCCGGTCCTGGGACGTCGGCTTCAAAGCCAGCCGGCGCGCCGCCGACAAGAATCAGCGCCCCCACCTCGTCTGGATGCGTCAAGGCATAGTCGATGGCCAGCCCAGCGCCCATTGAGCAGCCCATCAGGATCACAGGACTTTTGACGTCCAGATAATCGAGCAGGGCGCGCAGATCGTCTTGAATATTGAACTCGCCGCGCACGGGCAGGCTCTTGCCGTAGCCGCGCATGTCAAAGCGCAAGACTCGATGGCTCTTGGTGAAGTGCGCGAATTCCGCGTCCCACATGCGGCAGTCGGCGATGCCGGCGTGGATCATGATGAAGGGCGCGCCAGTCCCCGCCAGCTCATAATAAAGTCGGGCATGGTTGATTTCGGCGTAGCCAGTTTGCATCTGTGTCATTTCCGCTCATTTTCCTTGATACCGATTTGGCACGCCAGCGCTACTCCGCCAGAATTACTCCATCGCGACCTTCGTCAGCTCCACACCATCGCGCAGCGTCTTCTCGTAGGATATGAAGCTTTGGTAGACCTGCATGCCGACCTTTTCGTACAGCGCGACCGCGTTGGTCAAGCTCTCGCCGTCGACTGACAGGCTGACGGTTGTCATGCCGCGATCCCAATACGCGGCGAAGCTGTGACATAACATCGCCTGCGCCAGCCCGCGCCGCCTGTACCCGCGCCGCACGCCGACGATATCGACTAATCCAATGCCCGGATAACGGCTATACTCTTTCAGCGCCAAAAGACAACCGGCCGCAAGCTGCGCGCGCTCGTCGACCGCCAGCAGAACAAGTCCCGGATCGAAATTTTTGTCATTGTTAAACCAGTGCCGGAACTCCGCGAAGTCGTTGTCAAAGGGCTCTTCGACATAGCCGTAGTGATCTGAAAACGAGTCGCGAAATACATCCAGGAACAGCGGCAGATCCTCTTCGTGGTGATAAGGTTGGAGCGCGATGCCGGCCGGGAAAGCCGGGACCTGCGGCCGCCGCGCCATCGTGATGCGCATTTCGTAGTAGGTGCGGTTCGGCAGGTAACCGGCTTGCGCCAGCGCCGCTTTCGCGAAGCTGTAACCCGCCGGCGTCCCGGTTTGCAGACGGACGCGCGCTTCGGGCGGGCAGCGCTTGATGATCTCGTCAGCCTGCTTATCCGCCCAGTCAAAGAGCGTTCCGCTGAGATTCTGGCTGTGGAAATCCGGATGCACGCCCCAATCGACCCAGGGCCGCACCGGCGTTTCCGATCTGGACCAAACAATCACATAAGCGGCTAATATCCCGGAATCGCTGAACATGCCGAGAGAGGATTTGCCCAGGTCGAAGCGCGGATCTCGCCACATCAGCAGCGTGTCGTCACTATCAAAGCGCTCATCGGTGCCGGCCTGCTTGGCAATGGCTGTCGCCGTGCGGGCGTATTCCGCCGCGTCGTCAAAACTTAGGGGACGGGCAGTCAAGTTATTTCGGGTCATTCTCTTCGCATCCTCGCTGGTTCGCTAGATTATGACAAAAACGGGGTCATAACAGTTTAAGAAGGGCTATTATAGTGATAAGCGGGGCTCTGTCAAGCCGGCGCCGCGGACGCTGCCGCGACATTATATGAGCAAAAAGTCTTGCTTAACAGTGTCCACGTTCTGCGGTATGATAAGCGCGTTTTGACTGGATGCCCTGGAGCGCAGCGCGGATGAACAAAACGACCAAACGATTCACCGTTGTTATCGGTGTCATAATGTCGGTAGCCATGGTTGGCAGCTTGATACTGCCGCTATTGTCGGGGCAGGTTGCCCAGAGCGACTTCGGCGCCGAAGCGCCGCAGCCGACCCCATTGCCCGAGCCGACCTTTCCGCCGCCGCCAGACATCTCGGCGATTGATTTTGACGCGACGGTTCTGCATCCCTCCGGGCTGTTCACGCTTGCCGCGCCGACGGGATGGATTCCCGCCTCAAACAGCAACACGGCTGAGGAACTTCGAGCCGGTTTGAGCAATAGCGCCGCGCAAAGCGTCTTAGAAGCGCGCATCATCAAGAATCACGGCGGCATTAGCGCGGCGGAAGAACTCAGCGCCTATTTTGACCGTAACTGGCTGCAGAATAGCTGGCGAGAATACTGGAGCTGGGACGAAACCAGCCGCGAGATTACCGATGACGATCGTGTTGTGATCGACTTCAATCTAGCTCGGTCGCGCAGCCATTTCATCGCCCGACAAGAATCCTGGCTGCAAGATGGCGACATTTATAGCGCGCGTGTGGTAACTGCGGAAAACGCGCCCAGTGAACTCAAGTATTTGTTGGAGGGTCTTGTCAAGAGCGTTCGCAGGATCCAAGACTTCGCTGACGCGCCCTTTGAATGGCAAGCCTATTTCGACAATCTGGACAAGCACATCATTCGATATCCGGCCGACTGGCAGTTGACCGATGCCGCCGAAGGCTTGCCCGCCACTATCGCGAGCGATACCGCGACGCTGGTGGTGGAGACGCGCGATGTCGCGCTCGGGAGCGAGGCTGAGGCCATCGACTGGATCGAGAAATGGCGCGACGGTCTAGAAGCGCTTTCGGTCGAGTCAATTGACGTGAGCGGCGCTCCCGGTTATCGGGTCTCCTATCAAATCCAGACGCTGGACGGCGCGACAGACAGCGGCTTGTCGGTCATGTTGAATGGCTTTGACGACCGTCTGCATGTTGCCAATGCGCGCCTCGTCGATGTGGACCTGGACTTGCTGCAAGTTGACGGCGCCGAGCATCCCCTGATTGCGGTATTAGATAGCTTCCGGCTTATGCCAGAATTGGAAGTCTCGGCCGAATAGGCGGGTGTCTTGGCGCTTCTTCAGTATCTGCGGTTCACAAAGCTGGAATAGCTTCAATGCGTCAGATTCTTGAACTACAGCCGAACCTGTTTGCCCTGGAAGTTACATTGCCAGAAATAACGGTGCGGTCGCTAGCTGTTCTGGGCGAGCGCCATGCAGTCATTTGGGATACGCTCACAGGCGCGGATGACATGGCGGCTTTTGAGCCCGTGATCGGCGCAAAACCCTTTCATGTTGTTTATAGCCATGCCGATTGGGATCATGTTTGGGGCACAAAGGGCTTTTCGCGGCGGCCGCTGGATATCATCGGGCACAAAGCCTGTTTGCGCCGCTTCGACAAGGACGTGCCGCAGACGCTTTGCGACATGCAGCTGGCTGAACCGGGCAAATGGGATGGCGTCGAGTTAATCCCGCCTAACCTGGCTTTCAGTTCGCGCATGCGCCTGGATCTCGGCGGAATCACATTGGAGCTGCAGCACCTGCCCGGTCATAGCCCAGATTGCATTCTGGGATGGATACCGCAATGGGGTGTCCTGCTCGGCGGCGACGCCATCGAGACGCCACTGCCAGTTGTGAATGATCCCGCGTTGCTGGCGGATTGGCTGGATGCTCTGGAAGCCTGGGCGAATAACAGCGCCGTCAAGCGAGCGATCCCGGCGCATGGCAGCGTCAAGGGACGCGAGAGCCTGGACAGCACTGTGGACTATTTGCGCCGGCTGCGTAGCGGCGATGACATCGCCTTCGAGTCGGAACTTGACGATTTCTATCGGCAGACGCATCAAAAGAATATCGCGCTGGCAAAAGGCGGCGATAAGGGCGATGACTGAGATCCTGCCCGACCTATTGGATTACGGGCTGGTTTTGGTCTTCTGTGGCACAGCCGCCAGCAGGGTTTCGGCAAAAAAACGCGCCTATTACGCCAACCCCGGCAACAGTTTTTGGCGAGCCCTTTATCAAGCCCGCTTTACTGCGCGCCTTTATGAACCTGCGGAATATCACAAGCTGCGCGATCTGCGCATTGGCTTGACTGATGTGGCAAAAGGCAAGGCCGGCTCTGACGCCGAGCTGAAGAAGGCGGACTTCAATCCCGCGGAATTAAACGCCAAGATACTTCGCTATAAGCCGCAGATCTTGGCTTTCACCAGCAAAGCCGCTTGGCGCGCCTGGCAAGACCTCGCGCCACAGCAAACGGTATCCTGGGGCTGGCAGCACGAAGTCCACAGCGCGACGCGGCTTTATGTGCTGCCGTCGCCCTCTGGCGCGGCGCGGCGCTATTGGGACCTGGATCCCTGGCTGGAGCTAGCCGCGGACTATCGTTCGAGAATGCGGGGAACGTAGAGCTCGGCAATGCGCGTTTTTATGAATGACAAACGCCGCGCCCTGGCGCGCGATTTTTCTCCCCCGCGCGCCGGTGACGCGGGCTACGATCTTCATGCCCTTGAAGCGAGCGAAGTCGCGCCAATGCAGCGCATAACCGTCGGCACCGGGCTGCATATTGAGCTGCCCGCCGGGGCTGTTGCTCTGGTCAAAGACCGTTCAAGCGTCGCTGCGGCGGGACTGCACTGTTTGGCGGGCGTCATTGACAGCGCCTATCGCGGCGAAATCAAAGTATTGATGGTGAATCTCGACAGCGAAGCCGTTCTCATCAAGGCGGGCCAGAAAATCGCGCAACTCATCGTCGTGCCAGTCTTGACAGCAGATATTGAATTGGTGGCTCGCTTGGAGGACCTTGCGCCCAGTGAACGTGGCGTATCTGGCTTCGGCTCGACTGGCGAGTAAGCGACCGGACTTGACGCTCACGGGCTTGCTGGCTGCAAACTGGATTCTAGGCTGTTCCACCGCCATCCACGACCAGGACCTGCCCGGTCATGAAAGCGGCGGCATCCGAGCAGAGGAATAAGGCGGCGCCGGCGATGTCGCTGGGCATACCGCCCCGGTTCAATAGCACGCGCTGGGAAGGGACCGGCGGCATATCGTCCTCGGCGATGTTGCCGGCCGCAATCGCGTTGACCAAAATGTTATAAGGCGCCAGTTCGCGCGCCGCTTGCCGCGTCATGCCAAGGACGCTGGATTTGCTAGCGACATAAGCGATGCCCGAGGGCAAGCTGCCGCCGATGCCAACAGCAGCCGCCAAATTGACGATGCGCCCGCCGCCTTCATCAGCCATCACACGCCCAACCAGTTGCGTACAAAAGAAGTTGCCGGTGATATTGACTTCGATTTGACGCCGCCAGTCCCATTCGTCAATCGCCAGCAGGGGTTCCGCTTTGAATGCGCCGGCGGCATTAACCAAAATGTGAATCTTGCCGAAGGCGTCGCGGGTCTGCTCGATCATGTTGGCTGTCTGGAAGCGATTGGAAACATCGCCCTGCAGTGGCAAGCTGCGAGCGCCACGCGCCTGGGCTTCCGCTGCGACAGCCTCCGCGCGCTCGATATTGAGATCGTTGAGCGCGACCGCGGCGCCGCTCTCCGCCAAGGCGATGGCGATCGCCCGGCCGCTGCCGGCGCCGGACCCCGTCACAAGCGCGGTTTTACCCGACAGATCAAGCGAAAACTTTGGCACAAGCTCGCGTCCGGCTAAAAGGGTATGTCGTCTACCGAGCTGGGTCGGTCGGCATAGTTCGACGCGCGATCGTCCCGGCGCTGTCCTTCGCGCTGTCCTTCGCGCCGGCCGCCGCCTTGGCTGCCGCCCCCTTGCCAACCGCCGCCCTGGGAGTCGTCCCCGCGACTGCCGCCGCCAAGGAACTGAACGCTGCGCGCGGTCAAATCAAGCGAGGCCGCGGCTTCGCCATTATTGTTGATGTAACCCCGCGCCGCGACGTTGCCGATCACCAGGACTTGCCGGCCCTTCGCCAGGTAAGTATTGCAATTTTCCGCTTGCTGCCCCCAGACAGCGACGCGATACCAGGTTGTCCGCTCTTGCTGTTCATTCGTTTGGCGGTCCCGCCAACGTTCCGAGACAGCCACGCTGAAGTTGCAGACCGCGCGACCATTTTGCATGTAGCGGAGTTCCGGGTCGCCGCCGAGATTTCCTACAATTATTGTCTGATGCCAACTCATTTTTCCGCTCCTAAATCACTTCCTTCAAAAGCCGCCCGGCGCCTAACCGGCGAATCGTGCAGAAGAATGCCGCGCATCGGCAACATTGTGACATGGCGCTGTCGCTATTTCATGCTGTCAATTTTAGTTTGCAGAATCTTGCGCGCCACGCTGGGATCAGCTTTTCCGCGCAACTCGCCCATCACTCTGCCAAAAAGCGCATTGATGACTTTGTCGTTGCCATCAAGCACCCGTTGCACCATATCCTGGTTTGTCGCTATCACCTTTTCGACGGCGGCGTCGATGATATCCGGGTCCGAGATCTGCGCCAAAGCCTTTTCTTCGACGATCGCTTTGGCGCTCTTGCCCGTATCCCACATCTCGGCAAGCACCTTTTTTCTGGCGGTACTTTGGTTGATCGCGCCATCTTGCACCAGCCTCAGCAATTCGGCGAAGTTTTTCGCCGAGATGGGCGCGCTGTCGATTGCCTCTCGCTCGATGTCATGGGCATTCATCATGCGAAAGAGATCTGTCGTGATCCAGTTGCAGGCGAGCTTCGCGTCGACGCCATTGTCGATGAGCTCCTGGAAATAGGCAGCCACCGATCGTTCGGCGGTCAAAACCCCCGCGTCATAGGCGCTCAGTTTCAATTCTTTTATGAAACGCCGCTGCAATGCATCGGGCAAAGCCGGCAAGCGCTGCCTCAAGTCCGCCACCCAGTCCCGGCTGACCTCGACTATCGGCAGGTCGGGTTCGGGGAAGTAGCGGTATTCGTCCGCTCGTTCTTTGTAACGCTGCACCGTGATTTTCTGCGCCGCTTCGTCCCAGCCCAGCGTAGCGGGCTTCACTGTCGCGCCGCTGCCATAGAGCCGGATCTGCCTTTGCGCTTCGTATTCAATGGCTTTGACCATGTTGCGTATGCTATTGAGGTTTTTGATCTCGGTCCGCTCGCGCAGCTCGCTATCGCCTGCGGGCTTGACGCTGACGTTGGCTTCGAAGCGCAGGATGCCCTTGGACATATCGCCGTTATTAACACCCAGGTAACGCAAGATAGAACGGAGCTTGCGCGCATAGGCTTCCGCTTCTTCCGCGCTGGCGATATCGGGCTCGGATACAATTTCCAACAGGGGGACGCCGGCGCGATTATAGTCGACCAGGCTGCCGCCCATGGTGTGGGTGAGTTTGCCCGTATCTTCTTCCATGTGCGCTCGGCGGACCCGTACCTGTTTCACCGTCCCATCGTCGAGTTCGATATTGATGAATCCATTGACAGCCAAAGGTCGGTCGTATTGGCTAATTTGATAGCCCTTTGGCAGGTCGGGATAAAAGTAGTTTTTGCGGGCGAATTGATTAACGGGCGGGATATCGCAATTGAGCGCCAAGCCGACCATGATGCCGTATTCTATCGCCTGCATATTGATAACGGGCAAGGTTCCAGGCATGCCTAATGAAAGCGGATCAACCGCGCTATTGGGCGCCGCTTCGACGCTATCCACAACCGGACAGCGGCTGAACATCTTGCTCTCGGTTTCCAGCTCGGCGTGGACTTCTAAGCCGATAACCGTTTTCCATTCGCTCATGTGCCGCATCCAATCAGAGAATCATCTGCACGGGACAATTTAGCACAAAAGTTCGTAAGATGCAAAGCCTGATTTCAAAGACAAAACGCAGCGCCTTCAAAAGTGTTCGATGAGATGTGGCAGGCAAAAGATGAGAATGCGAGCGGCAACAGTCGCTCAAGCCAGCGACAGAGATTCCGCCGCTTGCTGCACTAGCCCGCGCTTGAGCAAGAAGCGCTCAAGCCGGTTCAAGGCTTCGTGGATAGTATCTTCGCTGGTGGCATAACTGGCGCGCAGGAAACCCTTGCCGCTGGGACCGAAGGCGCTGCCCGGGATGAGCGCCAAGCGCTCTTCCGCCAGCAGTTGCTCGCAAAACGCTTCGTCGCCCATACCGGTGCTTTTGATGCTTGGGAATGCGTAAAAGGCGCCGCGCGGCTCAAAGCAGGACAGCCCCAGGCGGTTAAAGCCGTCGACAATCAGCCGCCGCCGCCGGTCATAGTGCTGGCGCATATATTCGACATCGCCCTCGCCATATTGCACGGCTTCCAGAGCCGCGCACTGGCCCATCGTGGGCGCGGACATAATCAAATACTGATGCAGCTTGTACATGGCTGCGCTGAAATCTTTCGGGGCGGTAACATAGCCAATGCGCCAGCCGGTCATCGCGTAAGACTTGCTCATGCCGCTTAGCACAATGCTGCGCTCGAACATGCCGGGCAGCGTGGCGAAATTGATGTGCTCGACTCCATAAACAAGCCGCTCATAGATCTCGTCGGAAACCACGATCAGGTCATGTTTTTCCGCAACTGCCGCCACTTGCAGCATGTGCTCGCGCGTCAGAACCGCGCCGGTCGGGTTATTGGGGTAGCTGAGCAAAATCACTTTGCTGCGCGGCGTGACGGCCGCTTCCAAATCCTCGCCCGTCACTTGAAAGTCCTTGTCAACCGAGCTCGGCACTAAAACGGGCTTGCCGCCCGCCATCTCCACGATTGCGGCATTCGCGACAAAACAAGGTTCCACGACCAGCACTTCATCGCCGGGATCTAGCAGCGCCTTTAAGGCGAGATAGAGCGCTTCGCTGACGCCAACCGTGATCAAAACTTCATCATCTGGCGAATAGCGCAACTGATAGCGCTTTTCGATATGCGCCGATATAGCCTCGCGCAATTCGTGAATCCCGGCATTGGATGTATAGCCCGTGTAGCCGTCGTGGATGCTTTGAACGCCGGCCTCGACAATGTGCGCCGGCGTCACAAAATCGGGCTCGCCGATGCCCAAAGTGACGACATCGTCCATCGTGGCCGCGATGTCGAAATAGCGGCGGATGCCGGAGGGACGTAGTTTTCTCACGCTGCGCGAAAGATTTCGGCTCATCTCTTGGATTCCTCGTTGAACGAATCTGGACGTTTATATCATGCCAGGCGGAAGATGCTATCCCGCATCTATTTCCAATTATACGTTGTGTTTTCCCACAGAGTGTACGAGGACTTAAATAGAATGCGGGAAAATGAGCTGATGATTAGATCAAGTTGTCGGAATCATTCAGTCATTCACATGTCTGCCAGCTAACGGATACATTTTGAAATCTTAATGCGCTATGCGCCGATGAAGCCAATTGAGGTATGATTCACTCTGATGCCCATGACAATAATTCGCCGACATATTCCGTCGCTGATATAAGCAAAGCATCAGAGCATTCAATCCAGAAGGAGACGGGCATGACAGATCTGCCAACTTTAGAAAACTGGGATGCGACGCGAGACGCCTTGCACCAGGTAGCGCTGGTGCAGAGCGCCATAAAGGTTGCTTGCGTCGAGCCGCAGCCGAACAGCCTGCAATATAGCCTGAGCGTGACGCCGGCTGGCTTGAGCGCGGCGCGCCTCGATGTTGGCGGCGAACTGCGTTTTGATATTGCGGATTTGCGCTTGGCCTATTCGCGGGAAGACCGCGTGGAATTCGCGCTTGATCTTGCTGGTTATGATCAGAAAACCCTGCTCGACGACCTTGTGGGCGCTTTCGCGGCGCTGGGAATAAAAATCAGCCCGTCGCGGACGCATGTCAAGAGCAAGCAGCGCTTCGCAATCGAACGGGAGCTGGCAGCCGACTATTTGACTGTCCTGACCGCGGCTTATGCCGCGTTGGCGCGTTTCCGCGCGCGGCTAAGCGGCAGCTTGAGTCCCCTGGCGCTTTGGGCGCATCATTTTGATCTGGGCTTTCTTTGGTTCCCAGGCGCGAACATGGACGAACACAAGGATCCACAGCTGGCTTTCGGCTTCGCAGCCTACAGCCCGGGCTTGGATCGACCTTACTTCTACGCCTATGGCTGGACTCCCGCAGCGGGTTATTTGCAGATTCCAGTAACGGCGCCGGCGCGGGCGGGAACCGAAGGTTATACGGGCCTCTACGCTGATTACGACGCGCTCGACAAAGGCGATCGCTTTGGCAGTCAAGTCGAGAATATCATGTACGATTATTTCTTGCTGGCCAAAACGGAACTCTGATGACGCCACCGAACGGTTAGAGACTTTCCGGCTCGGGATGCGTAAATGACGCTAGGGAAATGTCGTCAAAACCTTAATCTCGGCGCCCTCGGTGGAGAAAAAAATTCCCTAAACTCCGTGTACTTTGTGTCTTTGTGACGAAATTCTTTTGGCGATTGCCCTGGGAATGCGCCGAGACAATTTGCGGGGACGGCAGGTGATGCGATATTGTTTAGCAAGACTGTTCTTAACATCTACAGACACTTATCGTATAATCAGTTCTTGAGTCATGCTGACGATGTGAAAGGAGTGCGCGGCGGCCAGCATTTTGACCGCTGCGGAAGCGAAGTATGAACGACGAGAATAAAATGCCGAACAACAATCAAAATGATGACGCTGGTCAAGATGGGGCTGCGTCGTCAGCGGATGACATGGGCGACCGCCTGGAGCGATTGGGCGGCGAGCCTGCCCCAGCCATCACGCCAGAAGAATTCGAGCGCTTGCAAAAGGCGGGGCAGGTTCACATAGATTCGCGTGGGCGCGTCCGCACCGCGCGCCGAAGCGGCGCCGAGGCTGGCGTTTCGCTCCGTAAACGCCGCGCATGGTATGGCTGAACCCGAATTCCGACAACTGCAAGGCAAGCTATTGGCGCAGCTGCGCAGCAGACAATTGCTTGCCGACCCCGATATCGACGCCGCGTTTAGCGCAATCCCGCGTCACTTTTTCTTGCCACAGCACGATCTCACAACGGTTTATCAGGACAAAGCCATCGCTCTGAAGCTAAGCCCCTCGGGCGAGACTTTGAGTTCCTCAAGCCAGCCCACAATGATGGCGATCATGCTGCAGCAGTTGCGGCTTGCCCCCGACATGAACGTATTGGAAATCGGCGCCGCGTCGGGATACAACGCCGCCATCTTGAAGCACATCGTCGGCGCTGGCGGCTATACAACCAGCTTGGAAATCGACCGCGAACTGGCGGAAGACGCTCGCAATAATTTGTTGAGAGCGGGCTATGGCAAGGTATTGGTGGTGGATTGCGACGCGGTTGGCGGTTACGAGCCGCGCGCGCAATATGATCGCATATTGGCGACGGCCGGCGTCTGGGACGTGCCGCGCAAGTGGCTGCGGCAGCTGCGAGCGGATGGTCGATTAGTCGTCCCGATCTGGCTCGATGGCGTGCAAGTCAGCGCGGCTTTTCTCCCGCAACCGGACGGGACTTACTTGAGCGTCGATAATCGTCCCTGCGCCTTTGTTTACCTGCAGGGCTTGGCAGCGGGACCGGAAGTGCGCAAGAAAATTGGGGGCGCCCATTTGGAAGTTATCGCGGATGACGTCGAAAAGATTGATACCGCTGCCTTGCATCTATTGCTTTCGGAAGCTGGCGAAATACAACGATTGGGGAAACACCTGGAGCCAGAAGAATTCTGGTATGGATTGCAGCTTTATCTGCTGCTGCGCGAGCCGCCGCGCTACGTATTCGCGGTTTATGCGATTCCCGAAGGGGAAATGGCTTATGGCATGACGGGCAACGGCATATTGCTGTTCCGCCCCAATAGCGCTGTCTTCGCGGCTTATAACGATGGCGGGATCGCGCGCTGCTTCGGCGGGGCGGCCGCCTTTTTGAAGCTGCAAGCGCTCTTTGACGATTGGCTATCGCTTGAGGGCGCGCTGGTGGATCGGCTCTCTTTACGATTGATCCCAGTCGACCAGGGCGAGCCTGTCATCCAAAGCGGCAAACTTTTCAGAAGAAAAGACCACTACTTGCACGTATGGCTGGACTGATCAACCTGGCTCATGTGCGGGGCGCGCTCGCGCTGCAAGACTTCGATCCCGCCCGCGCCAGAAAACGCATGGCGCCGGCGCCGCGCGGCTGGCGCAAGCGTGAAAGCGCGCCGACGCAAGCCGCGGTCATGGTTTTGCTTTTCCGGGACGACCAAGAGCGCCTCCATACCGTGCTTACCTTGAGGCAGGCCGGGCTGCGCGGGCATAGCGGTCAGGTCAGTTTCCCGGGCGGACGCCAAGACCCGCAGGACAACAGTTTGACTGACACGGCGCTGCGGGAGACCGGCGAAGAAATCGGGATTTTCCAGGACGAGATAGGTATCTTGGGGGGAATGCCGCCGCTTTACATTCCCACATCGCATCACGATGTCTATCCGACGGTCGGCTATTGCGAGGCGCTGCCGCGCTTTCGCCCGAATCCGCAGGAAGTTGCCGAGGTCTTCAGCTTCGCGCTGGACGATCTGCTGCATCCCCGCTTCAAGCGCGAGGAGCGCCGGATGATACGAGGCTGCGATGTATGGACGCCTTATTACGCTGTGTGCGGGCACAAGGTCTGGGGCGCGACCGCCATTATGCTGAGCGAATTGGAGGAGCGGCTGCGCCAGGTCTTGCCGCGGCAGGTATTGCTGGAATTGCGCTAGACAGCGCGGCTTATAACTTTTGCGCTAGGCAGCTTCTCTGAATCGCGCAGTCGCTTGTGGGCGCACTTCAGATTGTAGGCGATCAAGCTGTCTTTTCCCAAAGGTCGTCAAATTCATGGCTTAACATCGCTGTACGAATCACCATCATGCGCTTGGCTCTGTCAGCGTTCCAGCGCATGCTGAGCCCTTGCTTGAATTGTTTGACCTCGCTTTCAACAGTACCGGAGCCAATCGGTTTGCCCTTTTTCCTATGCACAGGGCAATCACTTCAAAATTGACTCCGGTGATGACAACGTAATCAAGGTCAATCTACGGCGCCGAGCTTAGCCCGCCAGCGCCCGCCACTTCTTGGCGGGCGCTTGTCAGAAATCGGTGCCAATGGCGAGCCTATCGCCTCCGCGACCTCTGTGCTGAGTTACCGCCCCAGTTTCTTCAGCGCCTCCACCACGGGGTCCCAGCGGGGCCAGCCGCGGTCGGCGTAGCCTTGGGCTTCGCTGGACGACATCAGGTTGCTGTGGCTGCCATAACCAAATGTCGCCAAAACGCGATCCCAGCGCTCGACGTGTTCCGCGCCGTTATGGGTCTCCGCCCGGTAGCTCTTGATGTCTGCAATCAGGCTGGAAGGCACTTGGTATGGCTGTGGTGGTACCAGCGTATTCGTCGGCGGCACAGGCGTCGGTGGTACAGGCGTCGGCGGGACAGGCGTCGGTGGCACAGGCGTCGGCGGGACAGGCGTCGGCGGGACAGGCGTCGGCGGCACAGGTGTCGGTGGTACAGGTGTCGGCGGCACAGGCGTCGGTGGTACAGGCGTCGGCGGCAGGGCTGTGTTGGTCGGTGGCGGCGGATTCAGCGCCTTGAGCGCCTCCACCACTGGGTCCCAGCGGGGCCAGCCGCGGTCGGCGTAGCCCTGCGCCTCGCTGGCTGTCATGGGATCGGCATGGCTGCCATGTCCCAGAGCCGCCAAAGCCCGCGTCCAGCGCTCGACATGCTCGTGACCGTTGTGCGTCTCGGCTTCGTAGGTCAGCATATCTTGAATCAAGCTGGCATAGGGTCCGCTTGGCTGTTGCTGTGGCGGCGGCGGTGGCAGCGGCGTATTGGTCGGCGGCGGTGGTGGCGGCTGCTGCTGATCTTGCTGTTGCTGCTGGTCTTGCTGTTGCTGCTGATCTTGCTGTTGCTGGTCTTGCTGCTGCTGCTGATCTTGCTGCTGCTGCTGATCTTGCTGCTGCTGCTGGTCTTGCTGTTGCTGGCCCCGCAACCCTTCAGGCTGATCATTCAGGGTGGCTGGCGTGGTCACGCTCTGCTCGATCTGGACGCTGCGCCCGTCCGTCAAGTGGGCGGTGAGGCTGACGGCGTAAGTTTCGCCCGGGCTCAAGCCGCTGAAGGTCTGCGAAGTCGTGCCGGCCAGCAGGAATAGGGCTTCGGCAGTGTCGCCGCCGATGACTACCAGCAGGTAATCAGCCACGCCGACCACATCATTCCAGCTTACGGTTATGCTGGTGGGGCTTGTATCGATGCCCAGGCTCAAGCTGGGCAGGGCCGGGGGCGCCGTCGGTATTGGCGTCGCCGGCGGCGCATTCATCGCGAGCAGCGTCCTCACCGAGAAATCGCTGCGCGCGATCACGCGAAAACTGTTACCCCCCGGATGATTTCTCTGCAGCGCCTTGATGATAAAACTGAATTCGGTATCAGCCGCCATATTGCAGTAGGTGTACTCGACATTGGGTTGGGCATTCGCGAAGTGATTGACATCGTAAAAGTTCCATTGTCGGTTCATGGCCGGATTTCGCGGGACCCCGCCAGTGCGCGTGTCGCCGGGGACGCGGTGGCCCTCCGCGCTGCAGTGATCACGCAATAAAGCGGGCTGGTGATAGTGACCGGACCGGGACATCTGATACCGATCGGCGCCAGCCACGGGGCTGAAGCTGATGATGATCATGTGACTGGTCGTATCCACAACTGTATAAGACACTTGCGGGGTCGGCGCGGGCGCCGCCGGCGGCGCTGAACCTGAGGTAACGGTCGCTGTCGCGTCCATCCCGATCTTCGTGCCAGTGGGCGAAAAGCGGGCGCTGGCGGGACGGCTGCCTTGCCAGGCTGAAACGGTGAGCGTATAAGCCGTGTCGCGGTAAAGCGTATTGTTGCGTATCAGGTAGCCAGCGCTCTTCACCGCGTTGTTGGCCGCGACATAAACTCGCGCAATCTTCTGAATACCCGCCGGCGGAGAGATCAGAATCTGATAGTAGTTGGCGCTGGCGGGGGTGTTGATGAATCGCACACGGATTCCGCCGTTCTCAGCGCTGGCGGTGACGCTGAAAGCCTGCGCTTCGATCGGCAAGCTCGGCGCGAGGCTGAGCAAAACCAGCGGCGCCAGGCAAAGGAAGAGCCAGCGCTTGGAAATCGGAAAGTAATTTCTGCGGACGGAGAAAGAATAAGCGGACATTAGTTTGCTCCTTTTAGAGTCTTATTTAGCCTGCGTGTGCGGAAAGGCAAAATCGCGCCCTCGAGACGCGGCGGCGCGTTTTAGCAAAGGGCTGGGCAAAGATAGGCTGATCTATGCGAATTGCCGCGCGGGTTCGCGGCTTTTTGCTTCGACGCGGGACTAGAACATATTTTCTAGGGGGGGGGGGGGGGGGGGGGTAATATTGCGTTATATTACTGGACATCAGCTTTCTTCCTCGGCTGCTGCCGCGGGGGTCCCCGCCAGCTGATGGTACTGCCGCGATTCAATGCGCTCGACCTGGCGCACGATGTAGTCGCTCTTTTCGCCGATTTTCCTGCCCAGCCACCAAACCGCGCTCAAGATAGACAGAATAGATACAATTACGCTGATGGTGAACTGATCGGGTTGCATGCCCAGCCTCGCAATGGCTTGATATGTAGAAGTGTAAACTCTTTTCACCGCTTTGTCAAATGCAGCCGCGCGGCAACCATCGCTTGTGCTCAGTCAGAGTCTACAGGCAGGCTTGTAGGGAGTGCCATAGCTTGCTATGCTAGCCTCAGCGTGGCATAGCGGCATGCGCCCTCAAAGAATTCAAGAAAGAACCAAGACCGCGAAATGGACAGCATAACTCCTTTATTGGCAGCCGGGACCGGCGGAGCTGTTGGCGCCGGCGAATGGAGCGCCTTGCTCTTCTATGTTGTGATCGCGCTGGGCGTTTCTT
Source organism: Phototrophicaceae bacterium (assembly GCA_965232245.1). Classification (GTDB taxonomy): domain Bacteria; phylum Chloroflexota; class Anaerolineae; order Aggregatilineales; family Phototrophicaceae; genus UBA6055. Next base: position 1,747,752 of record CBDDPG010000002.1, read on the forward strand.
TCCTGTGTTCGATCTGGGAAGCGGCCATGCTGTCGACGCCGGTTTCACATATCGAATTGCTCGTGCAGGATGGTCACCGCGCCGGCAAGATCATGCAGAAGCTGCGCCAAAATGTCGAAGATCCCATCTCCGCCATTTTGACCTTGAACACAATCGCGCATACGGTGGGCGCGGCCGGCGCCGGCGCAGAGGCGACCGCGATTTTCGGCAGCGAGTACTTCGGCGTCATTTCGGCTGTTTTGACACTGCTCATATTGGTCTTTTCCGAGATCATTCCCAAGACCTTGGGCGCGGTTTACGCCAAACCGCTCACCCCGTTTACGGCATATTCGCTGCGGGCGATGCTCATCGTTTTCGCGCCGGCCGTGCGCGCCTTTGAATTCGTCACGCGCGCGATGCGCCCCAGCGAAGACGCGCCAACCGTTACCCGGTCCGAGCTGCAAGTCATGGCGCGGATCAGCGCGCAAGAAGGGGGAATCAAGGAACGTGAGAATCGCATTGTCAACAACCTGCTGCAATTGGCGGATGTGCAGGTCGAGTCGATCATGACGCCGCGCACGGTCGTCTTGATGTTTCAAGAGCAGGCGACAATTGGCGATGTCGTGAGCACGCATAAGTTCTTGCCCTATTCACGTATTCCTGTATATGGCGAATCGGCGGACGATATCAAGGGCTATGTCTTGCGGCACGAGATCTATAAGCGCGCCGCCGCGGACGAACATGCCGTGCTCATGCGCGAAATCGCGCTCGAACTGGAGGTCGTGCCGGAAACAAACTCGGTCGCGCAGGTTTTGGACGAATTCATCGCCAAACATGAGCATATCTTCCTGGTGATTGACGAATATGGCGGTACGGCAGGCTTGATCACTTTGGAAGACACCGTCGAAACCCTGCTCGGTATCGAGATCATGGACGAATCCGACCATGTGGAGGATCTGCGGCAATTGGCGCGGCGGCGCTATCAAAGCCAGCGCGCCGGTCCGCAGCAGAACAGCGGCGCTGTCGTGAGAAAAACGGACATGAAGGACCATACGGGTCCCGCGCCTCCCGACAGCTGAATCAAGCGCAATGGACCAGCAATATCTGGAGCTGCCCAGTTTCCCGTATCGTTTTGATCTGCTCTTGCGCATCCTTAGACGAAACGCTTATCCGGCGCGGATGATCGTTGACGAGGACAGATTGTGGACTTTCATCGGCGGGCAGCTGCTATGCTTCCATCAGGCTGGGCATGTCATCGTCGTGACGGGACAAGAGCTTCACAAATGCGATCAGTCGCGGCTGCATGATCTATCACGGCTTTCGCGGCGAATGTTCGGCTTGGACCGCGATCTCGGCGATTTTTACGCGGCTGCCCGGCGCGACGTGCGCCTTTGGGGGCATATAGGACCTTTGTTTGGCTTGCCCTTGTTTTGCGCGGAAACCGTCTTTGAAGCGCTAATCACGCTGATAATCGAACAGCATATCACTTGGACCAAGGCCTTGCGCTCGCAGCGAACGCTGATGCGGATTCTGCATGCCGGGGTCGTGACGGGCCAGCATAGCATTCATGACTTTCCCTCGCCGCAACAAATCGCGGCGCTGGAAGCGGAGCAATTGCAGCCCTTGAAAATCACCAAGAGCCGCGTCAACCTGATACTCAGCATCGCGCGCGACGTGCGAGACGGGCTATTGGACTTGGAGCGATTGCGCTACTTGGATGCAGCCGATGCTTATAGCAGGCTCATGACTATCAAGGGCGTCGGCCATTGGACAGCGGCGAATACGCTCGGTCGCGCTTTTGGCAAATACCCTTACGTCAGCCACAACGACGTGGCTTTGCAAGCCGCGGTCAATCACTATTTCTTTCAAGGTGATGGCGAGAAGAGCGCCGAACAAGTTGTGGAAACGCTAAGTGAATACGGTGAATACGCCGGTTTAGTTGGACATTTTATTTTGCTGCGCTGGGTGCTCGACAAGTATCCTGTGGCGCATTGACTGAAACGTTCGATACATGCAACTGCTGGCAAAGTTTTCGCCTGAAGTAAATCCAACATAATTATGGATGATGTAGGGGCATCACTTAAATCGCCCAACTTGAAATGAATCCTGCTGATTGGGCGACTCAGCGAGTCGCCCACTGTCAATAGACCCGGATTTGGCGCAATTTCATCAATAGCGTACAAGCCTTGTAGGGGCGACCAATCTGGTCGCCCGACATTGCTGCGTCGTTGATTTCGGGCGACATGGTATGTCGCCCCTACCAATCCATACATAAAATGGATTGGTATTTCTTTGTTGGAATTACTTACCAGTTTCAGAAGCGCTCATCCAGCCGAGTTTGACGCTGTGCTGTCGGCGGATTGATTTGCTTCGGGCGGCGGCGGTTGGGTTGGCTGGGCGTTGGCGACCTCTGTTTGCTGTGGCGGCGCGGCGGGAACGTCTACGCCCAAGGTCGCGGGATTCAAGTCCGAGGAGCCAACAGCAGCCTCATCGGGTATATCGGCCGCGCAGCGGAAGCCGATCCAGCGTTGACCTTCGCTGGGATCCCAGGATTGGCGATGAACCGCTCGGCTGAAAAAAGGCACGCTGTTCCAGGATCCCCCGCGCAAGACCTTTTGCAATCCAGTCACTGGACCCGTAGGATTGACTGCCGTGCCTTGCCCAGCCAAAGCCGCATAATATTGCTCGCTATACCAGTCGCTGACCCATTCCGCCATGTTGCCGGCCAAATCATAAACGCCGTATACGCTGGCTCCCAGCGGAAAGCTGGCGATAGGCAGCGGTCCGGGCGCGGTATCGAGCGGCCGGTTGGTCTTGGCAAGCGCGTTGTCCCAGGCGTTGCCCCAGGGATAAATGCGGCCGTCGTCGCCGCGCGCCGCCCGCTCCCATTCCGCCTCGGTCGGCAGCCGCCGGCCGATAGTCTCGCAGTACTCGCGCGCGCCGTACCAGGTCATGTCATAGGCGGGATACTGGGGCAGGATGCCGGGAATGCTGTAATTGGCGCTATCGAAAACGATTGGCGCGTCCGCGCTTTCGTTGCGCGTTTGAATACAGGGGAAGCCCGCGCAGCCGTTAAGATGACTGCCGGGTCCGCGAACATTGAGAAAGGCGACGTACTGTTCCAAAGTAACTTCCGTGGTTTCCATCAAAAAGGCGTCGACCGTGACGGCGTGCGCGGGATAGGAATCTTCGGCGTAAGTAGCGAGGCAGGCGCCGCTGTCGCGCACAGTACATTCCTCGACCGCCACAATGACTTCGGCCGGCAGCGTCCCCATGGTGAATGTGCCGCCCGGCACGGTGACCGCCAGTGATCGCAATACCTGCAAAATCTCCGGTACTTGTAGGGATTGCCGCGCGACGGGCGCGGGCGCATTGGTCGGCAGCGCTGTCGGGACTGGACTAGATTGCAGCGCCGCTGCCGCCGCGCCGCTAGTCGCCGGAATCGGTGATGATACAGATACGGCGCTCAAGCCCCCGGCCGACAAGGCGGGGTCGGGCGTTGCAGTAACCACGACGAATTCGGTCACAGGCGTAGCTGAGGGCTGGTTTGGATCCGCTGTCGCGGTCATAACGACATGCACAACTGTCGTTTCTACGCGCGGCGCCGGCGTCGGCAGCACAACGTCGAGCAAGGTGCCTTCGAATATGACTCCGATCATAATGCTGAGGCCGCAAAACAGCCCGGGGATGAACCCAATGACCACCCATTGCCACGCGGCGCTTCGCTGACGCCGTCCACCGATGGGTCTGTAAGTCATCCATTTTCTCCTTAGTCAGATTGAAGGCGCTGTTTGCAGCCAGGACAGCTTGCGCCTTTGACAGGTCAGAGGCGATCGGTCTAGTCCGCTTGCGCGAGTGATATTGTTCTATATGAAAACGCCGCAAAGGGCAAGATGGGGTTGATGCGACTCAGAGCAATCGCACCAGAATCAATTTCGGGTTCATTAAAGTCTACAAGGTGTCAGAAAAGTTCATGCATTTTTGCGATAATCCATTTATAGCCCTTTAAGAACCCTCATGACCTGAATTTTAAGGGTGGTGCGATTGCTCTGGATGCGACTGCCCTGGATTCCAGCAAAACTTGACAAGCCATTGTCCAAAGTTTAGGCTTAGCTTAGGCTCACAGCGGCGGGAAGGCTCCATTGACCGAAATTAGCGTGACCCCAAAGTCGTCGGCGGCAATCGCGCCGGATGGCTTGCGCCCGGTGAATATGCGCACCGATCTGCGCCCTCTGGCGGATTTGATCGAACTGGTATTCGCCGACTCCTTGGATAGCAGCGGCCGTTCAGCTATCCGCGAAATGCGCACCCTCAGCCACATGGGCTACGGGCTCAACCTCATCGCCCGGCTTAACGATCTGGCGCTGGGCATTAGCCTGGGATTCGTCTACATCATGGACGGTCAATTGGTGGGGAATGTGTCCGTCTATCCCGCGGGCTACCCCAAGGACCTGCCGGCAACCTGGATCCTGGCAAATGTCGCGGTGCATCCAGCATTTCAAGGGCGCGGCATCGCCGGTCAACTCGTGCAAGCCAGCCTGCAAATGATCCGACAAAGAAGCGGCAGACGGGTCATCTTGCAAGTGAACCATGACAATACAGCCGCGCTGAAACTCTATGAGCGTCAGGGCTTTCTTTATGAACGCGCCTGGCGCCATTGGCGGCGCAGTGGCTTCCTTAGCGCTCCCTTTTGCGACCGACAGGACTTCCATATCACGCGCCCAAGGCATAGCGAATGGCAGTCCGAATACAGCTTGGCGCAGGCGGCGCGCCCCAACGCTTTAGGCGGGCTCGGCTGGCTGAAACCCTTGCGCGAATCGAGCTTCCGCGTTGCGCCGTGGCAGCGTCTTATGAAGTTATTTTCTCTGAACAGCCTCGAGAAGTTGATCATCCGCGACGAAGCGACGTCGGCGATTCAAGCCTGTTGCTGGCTGGAAAGCCCTATCAGCTTCAGTGATATGCGCTTGCGCTTTTTCGCGTCCCCCCGGCTGGATTATCAGCCACATGCGCAGGCGCTTTTTTGCAATGTCCTAGCGCGTTATTCCCGCTCGACCATCAGCATCGAGCATCCGCGCGACGACGACATCGTCAATGACCTGCTCAAGCGCTTTCAGTTCAAGGTCAAACGAGAACTGTGGCACATGCGTCTGGATCTCTAGCTTGGGCGCGGCGCGGCAGGCTTCTTAAAGATTGTCGCGCCCGGGGCGGAAGCGCGAGGACCTTCTGCGCGTCCTGTCGTCTTGCTGGAGATTGTCCGGGTCCATCGCCTGCGGCGTATAATTGACGCGCTTCTTTGGCAAACGGGGCGGTCGATTGCGGTCGAGATTATTAGCGACTCTTATCGTTGGAACTTGTGGCGCGCGCTGTGGCGTCAAGGGCGGCAATGTCTGCTGCGACGCGTTTTGCTCTAAGCTTTGCGCGTAAGCCGCGCCCAGGTACTCGCCTAGGATTTGCCGTTGCTGCAGCGCGTCATAGCGCGCGCGCCGCTCTTCCTTGAGGTACTGACGCCGGGAAATCTCCTGTTGGATCTGTTGCGGATGCGGGACCTTGTGAAAGAGTTTGTGTTCGTCGGCGCCGATCAATGACAGGCGCACGTCTCCATATTTCATGATCGCGGCGAAGAAACCCGTTCTCACCGATTCCACGTTATCTATGCGCTCGACAAGCACCTGATCGCGCAGGTTTTGCAAGAAAAACGGCCGCTTATGCACCAGTGTGATGGTATCGTCGGAGATGATGTAGAGGTCGTTGCGCCAATCCCAATCCAGCCAATAATACGTGACGCTGCCGATCAAGAAGGCTGCCATGGAGATGGGGAAAGTTACGATGCGCAGATCGGGACCTACCACCGTGAAGGTCAATAGCAAGCCTGTCACAGCCAGCAGCGTTACAACGATGGGTATCAGCGTATGCTGCGCCCAAACGCTGATGTGCTTGCGATAGACGATATCGCCATTGCTCATTTCGACGCAGGTGCTGAAGTAGCCGTTGGTGCCCGCGACGGGCGTCGGCGGCGCGCTGGCATCAGCGGGCGAGCCACTGCTCGCTTCTTCCAGGTCGGGGTTTTCACCCGCCAGCCAGCGCTGCAACTCATCCCGCACCATGGCGTGGTGACGCTGCGCCTTTCGGCTTTCGAAATACTGTCGATCTTCGATGATCAATTTTTGAAACTGTTCGGGCCGCGGGATTAGGTCCAGTTCCAAATTGCCCTGCGCCCCGGCCGTCTTGATTATGACGCTGCCATAGCGAAACAACCGCGCAAAGGGATCATAGGGGGGGATTTCGAAGTTGATTTCTTGCACGCTTTCCAAGCCAACTTGCGTTATTTGCCGGTGCATTGCCAGAATGGTCCGCTCGACACGAATAATGCGCTGGTCCGTGACGATCACGGAGTCGTTGCGCCATTCCGCAAAGAAGTAGATCAGCGCCGTACCGGGCAAAACCAAGGATAGCAGGACTATCAGCAATGAAAGCGCCCCTGCCTGTACAATGAAAGCGGTCCCCAACATAGCCGGCATTATCAAAAACGGGATCCAGGCTGCGCGCAGAAACGCCCACCAATGCCGCCGGGTTTCGATCAATACCTCTTCGTCGTCCCTTTGTTCAGCGAAGCGCGGGTTGATTGCCGACCTGGCGGCATCCTGATTTTGTCCGATTGCCGCGCCCAATTCCGTGTGTCGCTCTAAAAGCGCGGCGAAGGTCCTTTTGTCTAGTTTGGCCACGGTAACATTCTGCGACGCGCGTAAGGTTGCGGTCTGCGTGTAATCGCTGAATAGCGCTTCTTGATTGAAAACTTGATCCGGTTTGACGGTTGCCAATGGCGCTAGACTGCCGTCGGCATTCGTTTGAAAAAGGATTGCGACGCCGGAGAGAAGGATCAAAAGCCCGTCGGCCGGTTGATCTTGAAGAAAAATGTCTGCGCCCGCGCGATAGCTGTGAACGGTCAAAGCTTCGCCGATCAAACGCAGATTCTGGCTGCTGAGCCGCGCGAAAATGGGGATATTCTGGAGTAAGGATTCGCTGACGACACCTGACATGAAGAGGTCTCATTCGCGCTATTCTGTGCGGATTATAGCATGGATACCTATGGAGCGCGCCCTGCGCCTAGACGCCGCAGGTCAGCCGCCCCTAGATCTTCTTAGATTTATGTCACATTCGACATAATCAGATTTCGATGCGATCGCCAGCCATTCCGAAATAGATCATGTATCGCAATCTAGGCGAAGCGTGTTATACTTGCCTGGAGATCGAAATCGTGGAATAGGAAAAGACCATGCCAAATTTAGGCCCAACCGAACTGTTTATCGTCTTGATTATTGTAGTGTTGCTTTTCGGCGTCGGCCGCGTTTCGCGCATCGGCGGCGAGCTTGGCTCGGCAGTGGCGAACTTCCGCAAGGGATTGCAGGAAGGCGCCAAGGCGCAACCGGACGATAACAATCCGATTGAAGAAAACGCTTAAGTCTTTGCCTTCGATTTGCCGAAGGCGCGCTCTAGCAGCTCCTCGCTATTGAGCAGGGGCTTGCGAGGGATGCCATTTGGCAGCGCCAAGTTGTGGTCCAGAACATCTCGATTGTAGCGCTCTGCCTGGTCTATAAACTTCTTCTTAAATCGTTCCCAGTCATCTTCAATTATTGAAAGCAATTCGCTCTGCTCGGGCTTTTGGGCGGCTTGTCGCGCCGCCAGGTATTCCTCCGCCCTGCGCAGCGCCTGGTCCTGTAATTTGCTTTCAAGCTGATCTAGCCGCTGGCGATTGGCGATCCATTCGGGCAGCACATCATGGTCGCCCATGATCTTGTGCGCCACGCGTAACTCGGCCGGTGTATACATGTCATTATCGAGGCGCAGCGGCGCCCCCGCGCCCGGCAAATGCGAGATATCGCCATTGCCGATGGCTTCTTTCACCATGTTGTCGACGGTCATTTCCCATCTCTTCATCAGGATTCCTAAGTTGTCTTTGCGTCAAATTGAGGGCGATTCGGTCAGTTGGCCGGCTCGCTTGGGATCTGCAGCGTCTGGCGAACATGGCCGTCGCGGTCGGTGAACGTAACTTGCTCCCCCGCTTGCCAAACGGCTTGGTCTCTGCCCCAAAACAGCGCGCCTTCGGTACTGGCGCCGTTGCGTGTATAGATCGCTATCTCCGCGTCCGTGAATAGAAGCAAGCCCGGGAAAGTATAGCTGTTGCCATCGGCGTCGCTGAGGACCCAACCGCTGATATTAATATCGCCGCCGTTGTTGCGCAGGATTATGCCTTCTCCCGTGATATTGCCGATTTCCTCCACCGACGCGATTTCGATCGGGACTTGGGCGGGCGTAGTTGTTGCGTTTGCGGCGGCCTCGCTGTTGGCGGTGGATGTTGTGCCGCCAGTTTCGATAATTTGCCCTTCGACGCTGCAGCCAGGCAGCGGCACAATCAGCCTGTCCCCAATCTGCAAATTGGTGGCGGTCTCGAGCGTCAGATTATTGACTTCGAGCAGAAGATAAGGGTTGGCGCCCCAGCGCTCGGCAATGCCGAAGGGCGTATCCCCGCCTTGCACTGTGTGAAACTTACAATTGTCCGACAAGAATTCGCCGCCGGCTGCAACCGTCGGCGTGCTTAAGGCGGCGTCTACCGCGCCCAGCCGCGCCGCGTCCACCGTAGCGACAGATTCGGATCCGGCGCCGGCGATATCCGCCGGCAAGTCCACTTGGTCAGAACGGCTCGCGGCGGGCTGCAATGTCGCTGTTATGTCTGGGGCGGCGGGGGTCGCTGTGATGATGATCTCAACAGTGATGATTTCGGGGACGGTTTCGCTGCCCGCATTGTCCCCAAAGAGCCTCAAGGCGATGTAAGTGCCACTGACCGCGGTCAAGAATACTAATACGAGGAAAATGATTGGCAGAAGATAATTATAGCGCCTTTTGCGACCTTGCTTTTGAGTCATGAGCGATTCCAACTCGATAGATTCGGAGTAGCCGATTGAAAGGCGCAGAACATGTTGACGAGCGAAAAAAGTCGTCCGCACTGGTACGATGGTCATAGTTGCGACGTGCCAACATGATACTAGCACAGGGCAGTGCGGCTGGCAACGAGGCGGCGCAAGTTATTGTACTCATGACGAAGATGTTCAGTTACAATCAACTTTGGCAAGGACTGGTAGCGAAAGTCGGTTTCATAAATGAAGGTCTTGCTCACAGGCGCGGAGGCGGTCCCCTTTGCCAAGGTCGGCGGTCTGGCTGATGTCCTGGGCTCCTTGCCGGTCGCGCTGCGCAAGCTCGGCCTAGACGCGCGTGTCATGCTCCCGGGCTATGGCTTTATCAATCATCTGGAATACGCGATTGAGCTACTTTTCTCCTTCGACTTCCCGCATCGCCTGGGGACAAACGAGGTCAGGGTATATACTTGCTTGCATGACGGCACGCCCTATTATCTTTTGCAGTCGCCACCCTATTTCGGGCTGGAAGGCGAGGTATATTCCCAGTGGAATTGGGACATGGAGCGCTTCATCTACCTCAACCAAGCCTTGATGGCCGCGCTTTGGCGGCTGGGCGAAGAGATCGGCTGGTTCCCGGAAACCCTGCATGTCAATGACTGGCACACCAGCTTGCTGCCATTTCTTCTTCGCTCGAACAGCGACCTATCGCAATGGGCATCCTTGGCGACAGCGCTCTCGATTCACAACATCGCTTACCAAGGCAATCACGCTGGCGGCTTCTTGTTCCAGGCCGGCGTCGACGGTCGCCATCGGACCGACCTTGCCTCCGCTGGTTTAAGTGACAATTTGTTGGGCATAGGCATCGCGTATAGCGACATGATATCGACGGTTAGTCCGCGCTATGCCGAGGAAATCAAATACCCTTATGCCGGCTACGAATTGGCGCCGTTGATCAGCAAACGCAGCGCCGATTTGCGCGGGATCTTGAATGGGCTGGATATGGATCTATGGAATCCGGCCACGGATACCTGCTTATTCCAGAATTTCGATGTCCGCGATTTTGAGGAGAAGCGCCCGCCCAATAAGGGGCATTTGCAGTCATTTGCCAGATTGCCGGTCGCGCCCGATGTGCCGCTCATTGGCATTGTCAGCCGGCTGGCTGCGCAGAAGGGTTTTGACATGGCGCTGCCGGCGCTGCGTCAGTTGCTGGGGCAGCGCGATCTGCAATTAGTCCTGCTGGGCACGGGCGAAAGCGAACTGGAATACGCCTTTTGGCAGTTGGATCAAGACTTCCCGGACCAAGCCAGAGCCTTTCTGCAGTTTGACAGCGCCTTGGCGCAGCAGATCTATGCCGGTTGCGACTTGTTCTTGATGCCCAGCCACTTCGAACCCTGCGGCATGGGGCAAATGATGGCGATGCGCTATGGCGCCTTGCCGCTGGCGCGGGAAACAGGCGGCTTGGCGGATACAGTTAAGAACTACGATAATGAGGATGCCGATACTGGCACGGGCTTCGTCTTCCATTGGCAAGAGGTTTCGGCGCTGCAGGGCACGCTGGAATGGGCGCTTGATGTCTATCATCAGAACCCGTCAGCTTGGCGCCGCATGCAGAAACGCGGCATGTCTAGGGATTTCAGTTGGGAAAAAAGCGCAGGCGAATATATCGAGCTATATAATCTGGCGCGTAGCAAGGCTCAAGCGCGGAGGAGCGGATCGTGAAGATAAAGGCAATCATACTGGCGGGCGGCAAGGGCACCAGATTGGGCGTTCTGACCATCAAGCGAGCCAAGCCAGCTGTTCCCTTTGGCGGCAAATATCGCATCATCGACTTCGCGCTGAGCAACTGCGTCAATTCCAACGTCTTTGATGTGCTGGTTTTGACGCAGTATCGCCCGCACAGTCTCAACGATCATATCGGCAAAGGACGACCCTGGGATCTGGATCGGTCCTTCACGGGCGGGGTGCGGTTGCTGCAGCCATATCAAGGCAGCTATGACACGGATTGGTATGCCGGCACCGCGGACGCGGTCGCGCAGAACCTCAATTTTGTGCGGCAGGGTCGTCCCGAATATGTCTTGATCTTGTCCGGGGATCACATTTACGAAATGGATTATGACATGCTGGTGCAATATCATCGCGACAAGGGCGCTGACGCGACCGTTTGCACCATTCGCGTTCCCTTGGACGAAGCGAGCCGATTTGGCATTGTGGATACCGACAGTGACTATCGGGTCACGGAGTTTATCGAGAAACCCAGTCAGCCGCCCGGCAATCTGGCCAATATGGGCGTCTATGTTTTCGAATACGGCGTTCTGGAGCGCGCGCTGCAAGAGGACCAGGAAGATCCCGCTTCTTCCCACGATTTCGGACACGACATCTTGCCCAAGATGGTCGCGGCGGATATGAACGTATGCGCGTATCCTTACGGCGGCTACTGGATTGACGTGGGTACGATTGACGCCTACTGGGAAGCGCACATGGACCTGCTGTCAAGCCCGCCGTCCTTGAATCTAAACGACCGCACCTGGGTGATTCATACCCGCAGCGAGGAGCGTCCGCCGGTGCGGGTCGGCGCGGACGCGCGCATCGTGGACAGTATGATCGCCGACGGCTCGGTGATTGGCGCGGGCGCGGTCATCGAGCGTTCGATACTGTCCCCGGGCGTCTTCATCGGTCCCGGGACGGTCCTGCGGGAATCCGTCATCTTGAACGATGCCTATGTCGAAACCGGAGCGGTGATTGAACGCGCGCTGATTGACAAAATCGCGGTCATCGGCCGCGACGCGAGAGTGGGCTCCTGGCAGGATATTGGCGACTTGAAAATAACCAGTATCGGCAAGAACGCGCGCATCCCGCCGAAGTTCACCATTGGCGCGGGATCTGTCATCGGCGCCGATTGCACCCATGCCAGTTTTTCGCGTTTTGATAATAGGACAGTGCCGCCCGGCGCCGATGTGGATTTCCTGATTCGACCGCGTCGAACCTAGCGCGGAGATGAACTTGCCCCGTAGCAACGGGGATGGGGGAGTGTCTCTCAAGCAGAGCTCGCGCCATTAGGTCGGAATTCCACCAAAAAAGACGGTGCTAGGGGCGACTCGCTGAGTCGCCCAAAATCTGGACAAAACGTTGTGCATTCATATTCTCATTACTTTCTTGGAATTGCCAAATGAAAGGTAAAGCGCATGAGCAAGGTTAAGGTAGGCCTACAATTGCATCCCCAGCATGTCAGTTACGACGACTATGCGGAAGCGGTGGTAGAGGTTGAGGCGCTGGGGGTCGACTCAATCTGGAATTGGGATCATTTTTTCCCATTGTATGGCGAAGGCAATGACAACCATTTCGAAGCCTGGACGCTGCTGACGGCAATCGCCATGCTGACGGAGCGGGTGGAAATTGGCACGCTGGTGAATTGCAATAGCTATCGCAATCCGGCGCTATTGACGCAGATGGCCAACACCGTCGATCATATCAGCGGCGGTCGCCTGATACTCGGCATTGGCGCCGGCTGGTTCGAGAAAGATTATGTCGAGTTCGGTTATGAATTCGGCAGCGCGGGCAGCCGACTGCGGGACTTGGGCGCGGCGCTTCCCATTATCAAGCAGCGCATGGGGGTGGAGCTGCCACCGCCTGTGCGCAATCCAATCCCCATTATGATTGGCGGCGGCGGCGAGAAAGTTACCTTAAAGCTCACCGCGCGCTTCGCCGACCTTTGGAATGGCTTCGGACCGCCAGAAGAATGGGCGCGGAAGAATCAAGTGCTCGACAACTGGTGCGCCGAAGTGGGGCGCGACCCCGCGGAAATCGAACGCACTGTCTCGCTTATCCGCGAGGATGATATTCCCGGCAATCTGGATGCTTATGCCGAAGCTGGCGCAACGCACTTCATAATGATGAGCGAAGCGCCGCCGCAATACGACCGGGTCAGGGCTCTAGTCGCTTGGCGGGATCAACTCGCCTAGCGCCTAACTGATCGCGGGCGTGGCGGATTATTGCTGAAGCGCCCGTTCCTCCCATCCAAAGTCCCTCTCATCGCCTCTTTCGCGTATGGGTGCCGCGCTCCTGGCCAGCATCCCCTGCAGCGGACTATACTTTTCGGCTTCTACAAAGTGATATTGAAGGGAGTGGTGACTTTCGTGTACATGGCGCTATTTTCCCCCCACCCTACGCTCCCTCCCCCAAAATGAGGGAGGGACTTAACTTAAAACGAGCGGATACGCTAGATAATCTCCCCTTCCCTCGTTCTGGGGATGCCCGCCATAGAGATGGCGGGAGGGCCGGGGATGGGGGTTTGTTGTGCTATATCATCAACATTCACCACTCCCATTGAATGAGTATTTGCTTCGTCATGCAATTCATATTATACTGCGCCAATCGTTCACTCATGAGTTCAAGGAGTGGGAATATGAAATTATTGCGAAGAGTTGCGCTGCTACTATCCGTCCTTTTGCTGGCAACGCCCGTGATGGCTCAAAGGCTGCCTGCGCCCAAGATCGGCGTCATCGTGGTCTTCGAAGTTAAAGAATGGGAAAGGATTCATGGATGGTGCATCATAGTTATCTGGGAACGGATGCCTAAAGCGGAACGTGGTGCATCCGGATTCGAAATAGCAGACCGCTACGCTGTTCGGCTGTGGAAAAACGGCAATAAGAATAAAGCGCCCAAGGTTTCGCATCGAAGATATTACGACCGAGATGCTCCAGCCCATTCTGAATGGGTAAGCCTCGGTAACTCGGGTAACTCGAACGCTGGGGTAGATTGGACTGACAAGCTCTTTTCTGCTTACTTTTGCGGATACGATGAGGAACAAGAGATAAAATTACGCGTGCGCGCGATCGACAAAAACGGGGAATACGGCAAAATGTCAGAAGTGTTGAAAGTCAAGCTGCCCAAGTTTGGCTACTTGGGTAATCCAGAGAAGGAAGGCAACAAGCTTACTTTTAGCCAGTACGGTCTTGTCTATGGAGATCCAGACTATTTCTTTCGGAGATAGTCGTCCGCGAATTTCGCCATATAGCGCCTGCGCGGTCCATTGAATCAGACAAGTCAGACGATGCGGCAAAAAACTGCCTCGCCAGTTGCCGCATCGCGACGCGGGCGTCTGACAATCCGCGCTGCAGATCGTATCAAACCGACGACCTGAACGACCGTTAGTCGCCAGTTGAATCTGCTGAATCGAACGTGATCCGGGCTGAGGGCGCTTGGCGGCGGAGCCTTAGGTTATGACGACGCAGTTGTCGCTGCCGTGGATGTTGGGCCTGTAGGCGTCAGCCTCCCAATCGTTATGCCACTCGTCGCCATTGACGAGATAACGAAACTGGAATTCGCTGTCCGGCTCGAGCTCCAAGACGAGTTTGAAGCGTCCGTCCTTGAGCGCTTTCATTGGACTTGCACTTTCGTCCCAGTCGTTGAAGTCGCCCACCAGACAGACTTCGTTGGCATTGAGCGCCGCCGCGGTATAAAACGTCACTTGGACCAGATTTTTGCTCTTGAGGAAACGTTTCTTGAGCATAGGCTTATACCTCGACTACTGAATTATCTCCGCTAAAGGGATTCGGGACATACTGATCGGCTGCCCAGTCGTTGTCCCATTCGCATTCATTGATAAGATAACGGAACTGATAGCGCTTGTTGCGCGGCAAATCGACAGTCGCCTTGAAGCGCCCGTCTTTGAGCGCTCTCATCGGCGTCTGGGATTCGCTCCAACCGTTGAATTCGCCGACGAGGGCAACGGATTCGGCGCTGAGTTCCGCCGCTGTGTAGAAGGTTACTTTGCAGATGTCCTTGCTTTTCAGGTACTTCTTTTTCAGCATCTAGCTTCTCCAAACGATGTGCGATTGTCGGATTGCGAACTAGCGACAATTCCATCATATCATAATGGCTTCACTAATCAATAAAAACTCTTCTCGCGACAAGAAATATAACGGTTAATTGTACAAAATAGCTAAGTCGACAGGCTGTCGATGCGCGCGGCGCCTGCCGCTGTGTTTTCTTCGCCTGTTTCGGGCCAGGACCATCGGCGCCATTTTCGTGGTGCAATCGTCGTCAATTGACTGTAGAATGGTCGCTTTCAATGCTGAACTCACTTGACTCATTCGTTGACTAAATTGGAGAAAACAATGGTACAACCTGTAGCGCGAGTCAAAGTCGCGCCCAAATTGCCTCGGCAGCTAGGGCGTCTGCACGAATTAACTTATAACCTGCGCTGGGCATGGGATCACGAAGCGATTTCGCTGTTTCGACGGCTCGATCCCGACCTGTGGGAAGAAACGCAGCATAATCCGGAATGGATGCTGGGCCGGATGAGCCAAGAAAGGCTCAACGCGCTGGTCGATGACAGTTCGTTCATGGCGCATTACGCGCGCGTTTGCAGCTCCTACGACGAATACATGCGCTCACAGGATACCTGGTTCGCAAACCATTATGGCGATTTGCCTCGCCAGCCGGTCATCGCGTATTTCTCTATGGAATTCGGCTTGACGGAGTGCTTGCAGAATTACTCCGGGGGCTTGGGCGTCTTGAGCGGCGATCATCTCAAGAGCGCGAGCGACATGGATATCCCGCTGGTCGGCGTGGGCATTTTGTACCAGGAAGGCTATTTCCAGCAGTATCTAAACGCCGACGGCTGGCAGCAGGAATCCTATCCCATCAACGACTATGTCAACTTGCCGGTCACATTGCAGACAGGGCCGGACGGCAAGACCATCGAGGTCTCTGTGCCATTGCCGGGGCGCGAATTGTGGGCGCAGATCTGGAAGGTGCAAGTGGGGCGCGTTTCGCTATACCTGCTTGATACCAATATCGACAAGAACAGCCTTGAAGAAGATCGCAACCTGACCGACCGCCTCTACGGCGGCGATCGCCGCACGCGCATCCGTCAGGAGATTCTGCTGGGCATCGGCGGCGCGCGGGCATTGCTCGCCCTCGGTATCGAAGCTGATATCTTTCACATGAACGAAGGTCATTCGGCATTTTTGCTGCTCGAGCGCATCCGCGCCTATATGCAGGACCATCAACTGAGTTTCGAACAGGCGAAGGCGCTGACTACGGCGAGCAGCGTCTTCACCATTCACACGCCAGTTTCGGCCGGCTTGGAGCGCTTCGATTTCGATTTGATCGACGAGCATTTCACGGATTTGATGCATCAGTTAGGACTTTCGCGCGATCAGTTCTTTGATCTGGGGCGGGAAAACATGGGCGACTATGAGTTGTTTTCCATGTCGGTCATGGCGCTGAACCTGTCATCGGGGGCGAACGGCGTCGCGAAGCTGCATGGCGAGGTCTCGCGCGATATGTGGAAGTGGGTTTACCCGGATGTGCCCGTGCACGAAGTACCGATTCGCGCCATCACAAACGGCGTTCACGTACAGACCTGGGTCAGCCAAGAGATGGCGCAGCTTTTCGACCGTTACTTGGATCCGGCTTGGCGGGCGGAAGAATCTCGGCGCGAAATCTGGGAAGGCGTGTCTAGCATTCCGGACGCGGAACTGTGGCGGACGCATGTGCGCCGGCGGGAAAGACTGGTGGCTTTCGCGCGCGATCGCCTGCGCGAGCAATTGCAGCGGCGCGGCGTGTCGCAGACAGCGATTGAAGAAGCGGACGAGGTGCTGAATCCGGATGCCTTGACGATCGGCTTCGCGCGCCGCTTCGCCATCTACAAGCGCGCCACATTGATCTTCCGCGATTTGGGCCGCCTGCGCAAATTGCTCACCGATCCGGAAAAACCGGTGCAATTCATCTTCGCCGGCAAAGCGCACCCGCATGATAACGAAGGCAAAGAATTCATCCGCACCATCGTCAATGTCGCCCGCGATCCGGATTTCCGCGATTCGATTGTCTTCCTGGAAAATTACGATCTGAACGTAGGGCGCTACTTGGTGCAGGGGGTCGACATCTGGCTGAACAATCCCCGCCGCCCCAAAGAAGCCAGCGGCACCAGCGGCATGAAAGTAATCTACAATGCGGGCTTGAATTGCAGCGTACTGGATGGCTGGTGGGACGAGGCTTACCAACGCGATATTGGCTGGTCCATCGGCCATGGCGAGCAATACGCCGATCACGATTGGGCGGATCAAGACTATATCGAAAGCCAGGCGCTTTACAATCTCTTGGAGCAGGACATCGTGCCGCTTTTTTACCGGCAATCCCGCGACGGACTGCCGCGCGACTGGATTCGGCGTGTCAAGCGCAGTATGCGGTGTCTGGCGCCGGTCTTTAACACGCATCGCATGGTGCGGCAATACACCGAAGAGTTCTATATGCCGCGCTATCGGGTCAGCCAAGACATGCGCGCTGGCGGCTTCGCGGGCGCGCTTCAATTCGCCGACTGGCAGGCGAAGCTCGACCAAGTCTGGTCCGATGTCGCGGTCCTGGAGGTGGATATTGACAGCGGCGACGTCGAAATTGGCAGCAATGCGGAGGTGCGCGCCATCGTAGGCTTAGGCGCTTTGAAACCCTGTGACGTGCGTGTGCAACTCTACTACGGCATGCTGGATACCATCGGCAATATCCGAGAAGGGCAATCGGTTGATATGACGCTCGCGTCCGAAAACGGCGACAACAGTTACTCATTTGTTACCGAACACACCTATCACACGACGGGCAATGTCGGCTTTTCCGTGAGAATTTTGCCCTACCACGACCATTTGCATACGTCCTTCATGCCGCGGAAAATCGTTTGGGCAAAATAGCGCGCGAACTCGCAAGGGCGTTGATGCGATTGCCCTGAAGCGTCGACCGAGCCGCATTGACCCAGCTCTGCGGCTCGGCTAGAATAGCGGCATCCGAGAACGAAAAGTGATTTGAACATGCGCTATCACATCTGGACCCTTGGCTGTCAAATGAACGTTGCGGATACGCAACTGCTCGCTTCCGAGTTGGAAAAGCTGGGTCATCGTTCGACCGAGCAGGGCGAAGACGCCGATATCATGGTGGTCAATACCTGCGTCGTGCGCAAAAGCGCCGAGGACAAGGGGCTGGGTCGTCTGGGTTTGTTGAGCAAGCTGAAAGAGAACCATCCGGACAAGGTGATTGGCGTCATGGGCTGCATGGTCGGCCTGCGCGATCCCCTGTGGATGCGGCAGCGCTTGCCCTATGTCGATGTCTTCATGCCGCCGTCTGACCCGGGCCCGATGGTCAGATTCCTTGAAGGGCGCATGGACGAAACGGAGGTCCTGCAGCTCGAGGCGCGGGCGCGCCAGACCCGGGACGCCTTGCAAGACGGCGAGCTCATTTTGCCGCAGCACGAACGCGGACAATTGGTCGCGGCGCATGTGCCAATCGTATATGGCTGTTCGCATGCCTGTACATTCTGCATCATTCCCTTTCGCCGCGGTGTGGAGCGCAGTCGCAGCGTCGGCGAGATCGTCGCGCATGTGCGCAGTTTGGCGGCGCAGGGCGTCAAAGAGGTCACGCTCTTGGGCCAAATCGTGGACCGCTACGGCAAGGATATCCCGGATGGACCGGATCTGGCTGACCTGCTGCGCGTCACCCACCAGGTTGCCGAAGAGGCGGGCATTGAGCGGATCCGCTTCTTGACGAGCCATCCCAATTGGATGACCGACAAGCTGCTGCATACTGTGGCTGAGTTGCCGCGGGTCATGCCGCATATCGAAGTGCCGGTGCAAGCCGGTGATGACGACGTGCTGGCGCGCATGCGGCGCGGATATACTGCCGACCAATATCGCAAGCTGGTGAACAAAATTCGCAAGATCATTCCCCAGGTTGCCATCCACACCGACATCATCGTCGGCTTCCCGGGCGAAACGCGCGCGCAGTTCATGAAGACCTATCAAGTGTTGGAAGAGCTAAAACTCGACAAGGCGCATCTGGCGCGTTACAGCCCGAGGCCGCAAACGGTGAGCGCGCGGCGCATGGACGACGATGTGCCGGAAGAAGAAAAGCGCGAGCGGCACAAGCTGCTGGAGGATTTGCAAGCGCAGGTTGTGGCGGAAATCAATTCGCAATACTTGGGTCAAATGGTCGAGGTCTTGGTAGAAAACAAATACAAAGGCAGATGGCGCGCCCGCAGTCCACAGAACAAACTCGTATTCTTCGAAGCGGAGGGCGACTGGAAAGGCAAACTGGCGCAGCTGGAAGTGACCTGGACCGGTCCCTGGAGCATGCAAGCGCGTCTGCCCGGGGATGTACCGGCGCCAGCGCATCAGCCGCTAGTTGTTGTCGCCAGTTGATTTTGCTCGCGCGCCGCGGTGCATTAATGGCCAGCGTCCGACTCGTTTTTTTCCTCTGTTCCATTCTTGCGCTTTCAGCTTGTAACCTGCGCAGCAGGTCCGCGCTGCCTGATAGTGGCGAGGCAACCGATACACCAGCAGGACCGCCTGAAGTCATCATCAACTCGCCGAGCGACGGCGACGAATTTGTGGTTGGCGAAGAAATCTTGGTTTCGGTGGACGCCTCCGACAGCATTGGCGTCAATCGCGTTCAGCTTTTTGTGGACAATCAAATCGTCCGCACCGTTTCATCGGAGTCGCTGCAGGGCGATCTGTCGCTGCAGGCTATCCTGAATTATGTCCCGCAGGCCGCCGATTTGGGGACGATTACGCTGCGGGTCTTGGCTTATCGCGATACGGTGGTTGGCGCAGCAGATGAAATCAGCGTGGTCGTGCGTCAGTCGCCGGCTGATATTGTTGCGACTCCCGCGAATCCTTCCAATCTTCCTTTCATCCCCGACGACGAAGTTTGCCGCGCGCTCGTGAACGTCGGCTTGAATTTCCGCACAGGACCCAGCACAGGTTATGCGATTATCACGGTCTTGGACAGCGGTACGCTGGCGCCGATAACCGGTCAGAATAGCGCCAATACATGGTGGCAGTTAAATGTGAACGGGCGGGCTGGTTGGGTCAGCGCCGACTTCACGACCGAATACGGCGATTGCGCCGCGCTCCCGATACTTGCTGAACCCTAGCTTGTTTCGATGGTCAGCTAGGGCGGATATGATAAAATCAAGAAGATGATCGGGATTGCGCCGACAGCCAATTTAATTTGCAGCTTCGCTCGGCGCAATTCAGGAGTCTCTCGTCGTCTTATTGTTTCCTGGTATTTCGTGAGTGCCCGGGGTGAGCCATGACCATCGCGGTCAAGCGCATCTTATTAGTTACCCGCGATGTGCAGTTTGCCATCAACGTCAAACGCGCGCTGGAGTCCTTGGGCGAATATGCTGTGACGCCGGTCACAGAAGCGCGCAACGCTATCGAGCAATTGCGGCGCAAACCACATCACCTGGCGCTGCTGGATATTGAGAACCTCGCTATTGCGCCAGCGGTGATGATTGACCTGATTCGCGCGCGCCAGGGCGAAATCGCTATTGTTCTGGGACCCGACAACCCGACCGCGCGTGAACTGGCGCAGGAATTCCGTGTGCAGGCTCTTGTCGATATTCCGGTGTCCTCAAGAACCTTGATTCCAATTCTGGAAGGCTCGCTGCGAGACGTATACGAGGCTTTGCCACAGACCGCAAGACTGCCGGCCATTGATTTGCAAGAGGACACTGTCAATATCGAATCCTTGGTCGACGGCTTGCTGCTTGACCAGGCGCTGCCCTCGTATACCTTGCAGAAATTGCAGGCATCATATCGGCTGCTGCACCCGGCGGATGACGACGAAGCGGCTGGTTCGGCTCCCGCTGGCTTGGAACTGGCAATTGAGGCGGACGACGAAAGCGGGACGATACGCTATCGGCATATTAATCAATTGAACGGCGACGATCAGGCTCGCGCTGCGGCTGGCAAACCGGACGAGGACACCCCGCTCTCCAGCCCAGGCGGGCAAACCACAGTGCGCGAGCTCGGCTTGGCGCTGGCGGATCCAAACCTCGACTGGTCGGAATTCGCCAGCACCGCGCCGGACGTCCAGCGCGTCAAAGCCGATAACCTGGACCGTTTCTTGCGGGAAGCCGGGGATGAGAACACAACCATCGAAAGCCTGGCTGAATTGGCGCTGGAAGGCTATTTCGGCGGTCCCGCGGCGGATACGCTGCCATCCCTGGACGCGCCGCCTGATATTGACCAGAGCACATTGCCGGCGGAATCCACTATAGGCGCCGAGCTGGCGACAACCGCTGCCGCGCGCTCCTTCGGCGCAACTGTTGCCAGCCGCGCTGAAGACGCGCTGCCTGCGCCCTTGTACGGCCGAGTCGGCGATCCTTATGTCCGGCAAGTGGCGGCTGTCATAACGCAAACGATGACCGAGCTGACTGCGGAAGCGACCCTGCTAACGCGCGACAATGCTGTGCTGGCTTTTTCCGGCGCGCTGCAACCGGATGACCTGAGCGCCTTGCGCAAGGCAATCAACGACGATTGGACTGCGGAGCAGGGTCGGGCGCGCTTGCGCTTTGTCACGTTGCCCGATGGCGACCGGCGCTTCATGCTCTATTCCAAAGCGACGCTGGATGATTTGACCCTGTCTTTGGTTTTTGCCGGCAGCCAATCCCTGCGCGCGATCCACAGACAAGGCGACCGCATGTTGCAAGCCATGGCGCAAGTCCCCCTTGTCGACGAAGAGACCGCGCAAGACGAATCGGTCACTTATCCGGCGCTCTCATCGGCGGATGCCCCCGACACGGCGGCGCAATTGACGCAGGCGCTAACCTTCGTCTGGCTTGTCGCCGATCCCGCGACCGCGCTCAGCCAGACCGTGGCTGAACAATTGGTCTTTTGGCTGGAGCTGCAACTCAATAATCTGGGCTGGACGGTTCGCCGCATCGACGTGCGCCAGGACTTTGTATATCTGATAGCGGACATTCCCAAAGGCGCCCCGCCAGACCAAACAGCGAAGGACTTGATGGCGCGGTCGCAGCGCATCGCCCGCGCGGAAGATCCGACCTTGCCGCAGGAGCTTTGGGCGGACGCCTATTTGGTCTTGCAGCCCGGGCGGGATCTGGACATGCGCGAGCTGCAGGGCTTTCTGAGATTCGCCCGCGCCGATGCCTGACTGTCGCAATCGACTCGGATTGGTTATACTCTGCCCAATCTCTCGCAGACAGTTGATTGAAGGTACGCTATGGCAGCCCGCCCGGTTCTATATCTCATTGATGGTCACGCGCTGGCTTATCGCAGCTACTTCGCGCTCCGCCATGGCGGCTTCACGACCACAAATGGCGAAAACACCAACGCCATATACGGGTTTACGCGCACGCTGCTCGATGTCTACGAACATCACCAGCCCAAGTACATCGCGGTAACATTTGACCGCGGGCTCAGCGGGCGCGAAGAAATTTACAGCGAATACAAAGCCACTCGCGAAAAAATGCCGGAAGACCTTTCCAGCCAGTTTGATCGCATTTACGAGATCGTAGGCGCGTTTAATATCCCGCGGCTGACAATGGAGAACATGGAAGCTGATGACATCCTGGGCACGATTAGCAAACAGGCGGTCGAGCAGGGGCTTGACGTACACATTGCCACGGGCGATCGCGACATTCTTCAGCTTGTGTCTCCCCATGTGCGCGTGCAATTGCCACAGCGCGGCGGCGATGACGTGGTATTGGACGAGGCGGCCTTCCGCGAACGCTTTGGGCTGGAACCGAGCCAACTGGTCGATCTCAAGGCTTTGGAGGGCGACACGTCGGACAATATCCCCGGCGTGGCTGGGGTAGGGAAAAAGACCGCCACCGACCTCTTGCAGCAGTATGGCGACTTGGAAACGATTTACGCGCATCTGGACGAGCTCAAAACTCGGGTGCGCAATCGTTTGGTCGAGGGGCGCGACATGGCTTTCTTGAGCCGGCGCTTGGCGACCATCATGAGCGACCTGCCTATTCAGTTGGATTTGGAAGCCTGCATCGGGCAAGACTTCGCGCTGAAACCGGTGGACGATATTTTCGCCGAGCTTGAGTTCAGGTCATTGCGAGATCGGCTGCTGCGGGTTTATACCGGTCTGCATGGCGACGAAGTCGAGACGGGTATCGTCAACGCGCATGAGCTCGTCGAAACTGTGATCGTGCGCGATGAGCGCGGCTTGGCTGAATTGCTTGCGCAACTTAGGACCGCGGATGTCATCGCCTTCGACACCGAGACGACAAGTATTGATCAGATGTCGGCGCAGCTTGTCGGGATATCGCTCGCGGTTGATGGCGACCGCGGGTATTACATACCGGTGGGGCATTCCCGATCAAATGGTCAGGGGCAGGTCAAACTGTTTGCCGAGCCGGTGGGCGATCAACTGCCTTTGGATGTCGTGATTGACGCGATACGTGGTCCGCTGGAAGACCCGACGATCGCCAAAAGCGCCCATAACGCGGTCTATGACGTCATGATCTTAGGGCGCTATGGCATAAATGTGGCGCCAATCAGTTTCGATACCATGCTGGCGGAATGGGTCTGCAACCCGATCAGTAAATTTCTCGGGCTCAAGGCGCTTGTCTCGCAAAAGCTGGACATCCAAATGACGGAAATTCTTGAATTGCTCGGCACGGGCAAATCACAGATAACGATGGACGCGGTCGAAATCGAAGCGGCGGCGCCTTATGCCGCCGCGGACGCCGCCATGACCTGGCGCTTAGTCGAACCATTGCGAGGCGAATTGCAGGCGGCGGACTTGGATCCGCTCTATTCCACGCTGGAGCTGCCTTTGATCCCGATCATCGGCGGCATGCAAGCCAAGGGCGTCACGCTGGATGTGGACTTCCTGCGCGATATGAGCGGGCGCTTGCAAAGCCGCATTGGCGAGCTGGGAGCGGGTATATTTGAATTGGGCGGCATCGGCAAATTCAATATCAATAGTCCCAAGCAACTGAACACCGTCCTGTTCGACGTGCTCGAATTGCCGGTTGAAGGGCTGAAGAAGACAAAACTAGGTTATTCGACGGATGCCACCACGCTGGACGCGCTGCGTGATAAACATCCGATTGTCAATATGATTGTGGACTTCCGCGAGCTGTCCAAGCTCAAAAGCACTTATGTGGATGCCTTGCCTGAATTAGTCAATGAGCGTACCGGGCGCTTGCACACCAGCTACAATCAAACTGGTTCAGCCACCGGGCGCTTCAGCAGCAGCAACCCGAATTTGCAAAATATTCCGATACGCACCGAGGTCGGGCGCGAAGTCAGGAGGGCTTTCGTCGCGCCGCCTGGCTATGTTCTGTTGGCGGTCGATTACAGCCAGATTGAATTGCGGGTCATGGCGCATATCAGCCAAGATGAAACGCTGATTGACGCTTTCCATCGCGGTTTGGATATTCATCAAGCGACAGCCGCAGCGGTCAATGGCATCGAGCCCGCGGAGGTCACTTATGAACAGCGTAATTTCGCTAAGCGCGTCAATTTCGGCTTGATGTACGGCATGGGCGCCTTTCGTCTGGCGCGCGATAGCGACTTGACGCTGGCGGAGGCGGAAACATTTATCACGACCTACTTCGAGCGTATGCCGGGCGTGGAGAACTATATCAAAGAAACCAAAGCTTTTGTCTGGGAGCATGGTTTTACGCGAACGCTCTATGGGCGGCGGCGCATCTACCCGGCCATCAAATCCAATGGCAACCGCCGCAGCACCGCCGCGGAGGAGCGCGCCGCCATCAATATGCCCATTCAGGGCACGGCCGCGGATATCCTTAAACAATCGATGATCAACTTGCAAGGTCGGCTGGCGCAAGAGCAGTGCGACGCGGCGATGATTTTGCAAGTCCACGACGAATTGGTCCTGGAAGTCAAGGAAGCGGATTTGTCGGCGGTCACAGCCTTGGTTGTGCAGACGATGGAATCGGCTTTTCCCGATGGCAAGCCCCTGCGCGTCCCCTTGCGAGCCAATGCCAGCTACGGGCGCAACTGGCGCGACATGGCGGAGATAGACCAATCTGCCTGATGGCGCGGACCAAGACCCAGCGCTGCGGAACATGCGCCCTCTCGATTGCCAGGCAGCGTGCTCAGTCGCCTCCCGCAGCTTGCGAACTGGGACGTTGCTCGCAGCCGGTCCTATGTTATACTGCGCCTCCTGCGTCCGATGCCAAAAGTGAACCAGCGTAATGAAACACTTCCTCGATTTGGCCAATTGCTCGACTGAAGAACTGCAGCGCCTGCTTGAGATGGCTTTGCGGCTCAAGCATGAATGGCGGGACGGCGGCAATCAGCCGGTCTTGCGCGGCAAGACGCTTGGCATGATCTTTCAAAAGCCGTCGCTGCGCACGCGCGTGTCATTTGAAATGGCAATGAAACACCTGGGGGGGAGCGCGATCATGCTCGGTCCCCAAGAAATAGGCTTGGGCAAGCGCGAAAGCGTAGCCGATGTCGCGCGCGTTCTGTCAAGCTATGTTGATGGCATCATGGCGCGCGTATTCGACCATTCGCAGGTGGTGGAATTGGCTGAATTCTCCCGTGTGCCGGTCATCAATGGGTTGAGCGACAGCTACCATCCCTGTCAGGCTCTGGCCGATATCATGACCATCCGCGAACATTTTGGGCGGCTTGAGGACCTGCGGCTCGCCTTTGTGGGCGACGGCAATAATGTCGCGGCGTCGGTCGCGCTGGCTTGCGCGCATTTCGGGGTGAGCTTCAGCATCGCGACCCCGGAAGGCTACGAGATGAAGCCGTCGATCCGCGACCAAGCCCATGATCTTGCCACAAGAAACGGCAGCGCCCTCGAGATGGTCACGCGGCCGCGGCAAGCTGTCGCCGACGCCGATGTCATTTACACCGATACTTGGGTCAGCATGGGGCAAGAAGCCGAAGCTCAAGAGCGTCTGGGCGAATTTGCTGGCTTCCAAGTGAACCAAGACTTGTTGCGCCATGCCAAGCCCGACACGATCGTGATGCACTGTTTGCCAGCCCACCGCGGCGAAGAAATCACCGACGCCGTGATGGACGGTCCGCAATCAAAAGTCTTTGAACAAGCCGAGAATCGAATGCACGCGCAAAAGGCTATCCTGGCTAGCTTGCTCGCATAAACCTGCGGACTGCCCACATTCGCCTTTGTTGGTCCGCGGTCGGGCATCTTTTCTCTGTATAATTTGCAATTGAAAACCCTGTTAAGCGCCTGTCATTGAGGCGCATTGTTTTTCCTGCGGATTACTAAGCGCGGCTGTGTATCCGGTGCTAAAATGCCATAAGGATGCTGTGTGAGCAACTATACGCGAAGCAGGCGGAAGTGGCAACTGAACCTTGGAACAGATAGCGGTCGTATTACAGAACCTGGCGCCATCGGACATCGTGGATATCGCCATCGTTACAGCGCTGTTTTACAGCATCAGTTTTCTGTTTCGCGGGACGCAAGCGGTCACGCTATTTCGTGGCATCGCCATCATTGTCATTGGGCTAATCGCGCTGGCAACCGTATTCAATTTGCAGGCGCTGAGCTGGCTGCTCGTCAACAGCCTGACGGCGCTGGTGATCGCGATTCCGGTTATTTTCCAGCCGGAAATCCGCCGCGTCCTGGAGCGCCTGGGGCGGGGTTCGATCTTTGGCAGGCGACAGGCGCCGGAAGAAATCCGAGTCTCGGTCATCAATGAAATCTGCGCCGCAGCCGATAAGCTGTCGGAGCGCCGGCACGGGGCGCTCATCGTCTTGCAGCGCAATAGCGGCCTCGCCGAATATATTCGCACTGGCGTACAGATGGATGGCTTGGTCTCGTCCGATCTGCTGGCGACCGTCTTTTGGCCCCGCACCGAGTTGCACGATGGCGCGGTGATTATCGACAATGCGGGCAGGATTGCCTCAGCCTCCAGTGTCTTGCCGATCACCGCCAGCCGCAACTTGCCCAACCCAAACCTAGGGACGCGCCACCGCGCGGCTGTCGGTATCAGCGAAGTGGGCGACGCCCTGTGCGTGATCGTTTCAGAAGAGACGGGCAAGATCGGCGTGACTAATGGCGGCCGGCTCATCCTCGACCTGGATATACAGCGTTTGCATCTGGTGCTCAGCGCCTACTACGGTCCAGCGGATGTGAGCTCGATTTCGCTGCTATGGCGCCTGCGGGAAAGCTTGCACGATTTGTCGCTTCGTATGCAAATTCGACGCAGACAACAGGCAAACCCATGATTCAACGTATGCGCGAATCTGATCTGGCCGGCAATGCGCTTTGGCTGGTCATTTCGGTAATTCTGGCGACCGGTGTTTGGTACATCGCCGTTACTTCGGCCGATCCCATTGATACGCGGCGCTTCACCGGTATACCTATCCAGTTCGTCTCCGGCGATTCCACAGTCATGACCAACACTCCATTACGCTTTGCGACGGTGGAAATCCAGGGCTCGCAGTCCGCGGTGACATCGCGTCGCTCCGAGGACATCGTCGTTCGCGCCGATCTAAGCGATTTGGGCGCTGGCACGCATACCGTGCCATTGGATGTCAAGGTTGCTTGGCCCGAATCCATTGGCATCCGCCGACAAGAGGAGACGCAGCCGTCCCAGGTTACAGTAGAATTAGAGCCGATAGAGACGGTCACCAGACCGCTGAACATCGTCGTTGTCGAACCGCCGCCGCTGGGCTTCCGCAATGACGAGCCGGAGACAGAGATTCTTGAGATGTCTGTCAGCGGGGCGGCCAGCATCGTCTCGGAAATCGCCGAGATACGCGGTGATTTGGATTTGTCCCCTCACCGCAGCCCCGTCGAATTGGATCTGCGGCTCTACGCTGTGAATGCGGAGGGCGATCGCCTCAATGATATTGAACTGGAAGCGCAAACCGTGACGATTGCCGTCAATATCACCAGACGCGATGATGTCAGGCAAATCGCCGTGCGGCCCAATGTCCGCGTCGATACCTTGCCGGCCGGCTATACCTTAGCCAGCGTGAGCCCGGACCCCAGGTCTCTTTTTGTGGGCGGTCCCTTGGCGCAATTGACGAACATTGCCGACACCTTGTTTACCGTTCCTATCAGCCTGGAAGATCGTCAGGCGAATTTTGTTCTGTCCGTACCGGTGCAGTTGCCCAGCGATGATCTCTTTGTCATGGATGGGGAGAACAGCATCGCCGTCACCATCGAAATACTTCCGATTATCACCACCCGTCAGATTGACAATATCGCGGTGAATGTCATTGGACTTGCTGATAATTTTGAAGTCGCCATCGTACCGCAAAACGTATCCGCTTATATCAATGGTCCGGTATCCCAGGTCGATCTGCTGACCTCCGACGATATACAAGTGGTTGTCGACTTAAACAGCCTTGAACCCGGCGTATACGATTTGCCGCCGGCCGTTGGCATCAGCCAGAGCGAACTCACAGAAGCCAATGTTTCATTGCTGCCGGCGGTGCTTAACGTGGAAATCTTCTCTGCGGAGGCGGCGGAATCGGCTCGAACGGTTAATGGGACAGGCAACGCAGCCAGCGGCGGTTGAGCATGGATAAGGATGTGCCTACCGATATTTGCCCGCAGCCACTACAATCTCCATCTTTCTTGACACGATAAGGTATCGCGCCGCTATGGCAAGCAAACCCATCGTTGCGCTTGTTGGCCGTCCCAACGTCGGCAAGAGCACCCTGTTCAACCGCCTGGTAGGCGAGCGCCTGGCCGTCACGCACGAGATACCGGGCACCACGCGCGATCGCCTGCATGGCGAATCCTTTTGGAACGGGCTCACGTTTCAAGTGATCGATACGGGCGGGATCGAGGTGTACCAGCCATCAGGCTCGCGCGATGAATCGCCGCTGGCGGAAGGCAGCGCCGCTTTCATCGAAGAGATCATCGAACAAGCGATGATCGCCATCGCTGGCGCGGACCTCATCATTTTGCTAGTCGACGCGCAATTTGGGACGACAGCCGCTGACGAAGCCATTGCGGAAATCCTGCGCCGGTCGGACAAGCCGATCCTGGTTGCAGCGAACAAGATTGATGATCACAGGCGCGCGCAGGATGCCTACGACTTTTATAGTTTGGGCTTGCCCGTGGTGGTGGGCATCAGCGCGATTCACGGCTTCGGCGTGGGCGACTTGCTCGATGAGCTCGCGCTTCAGTTGCGCGCGTTCATGCCCGGTGACGATGAGGAAGAAGCTGAAGACGAGCAGCTCAAGATCGCTGTTGTCGGGCGTCCAAACGCGGGCAAAAGCACGCTGGTGAACAAGTTGATCGGCGAAGATCGCGTGATCGTCAGCGAGGTTGCGGGCACGACGCGCGATGCGATTGACACCGATATCGCCTGGTATGGCGAAAGGATCACTTTGATTGATACGGCCGGCATTCGCCGCCGCGGACGCGTAGAATTTGGCGTGGAGAAATTCAGCGTTATCCGGGCGATGAAGGCGATTGGCCGAGCGGACCTGGCATTGCTGGTCATTGACGCGAGCCTGGGCGTCACGGAACAGGATGAGCACATCGCCGGCTATATTATTGAGGAATATAAGAGCCTGGTCATTGTTGTGAACAAATGGGACGCTGTCGATAAAGATGCTTTTACGATGAATGCCTTTGTCGACAATATCCGCGATCGACTTCATTTTGTAAGTTATGCGCCGATAGTCTTCATCAGCGCTCTGGAAGGGCAACGGCTGCATCAAGTGCTGGAGGTGGCCAATCGTGTCTGGGAGGCGCGCTTCCTCAGAATACCAACTGCCGATGTCAACCGCTTAATGCGCGATGCGGTTCAAAAGCATCCGCCGCATGCCAAAGGGACCAAGCGGCTCAAGTTCTTCTATGCGTCGCAAGTGCGCACCGATCCGCCGCTCTTCCTTTTTCATGTGAATGATCCTGCGCAGGTTCATTTTACGTATAAGCGCTACTTGGAAAACCAATTCCGTCAGGCTTACGAATTCGAAGGCACGCCGCTTCGGATGAGTTTTCGCGCCCGCAGCGAACGCAGTTCTTATTCGGCTGCGGACGCGCGTAAGGACAATGCGCTGGATGCGATATAGACTAAGCGGACTTTAAGACGGCGGAGAAAGCGATTGCCCTGACAAGATGATCTGTATTGCGGTGGCTCAACCTGGCGCATATAATCGGACCGAGGATGAAAACTTGTCCACATCTATATCTATAATGGCGCCGACGGTTGCCTGAGCGAAAAAGCCATGCTTAGAAGTCATACAGGCCAGTTGCCAAGACCACCGCTTCAGTTGCCGAGCTTGCTGCGGGAGATTGTCGGCACTGTGGTTTTCGTCGTGGCTGTTACTGTGCTCTTTGATTTGGCGATTCCCCGCTCTTTGGTGGACGGGCACAGTATGGAGCCGACGTTCCACGGCGATGACCGCTTGGTTGTCAGCCGCATCCATTATCTGCTGGGCGCGCCGGAACGCGGCGATATTCTGGTCTTCAATTCCTTGGTTCCCAGCGAATTTGAACGAGGAATTATGCTTATCAAGCGGGTGGTTGGCTTGCCAGGGGAAACGGTAGAATTGCGCGATCAGCAGATCTATATCGACGGCGAGCCGCTTTCGGAAATCTACATCAAGGAACCTTGCGGGATTATGCGCTGCTCCGACCAAACCTGGACGCTTGGTGAAGACGAATACTTCATGATGGGCGACAATCGCAACAACAGCCGCGATTCTCGTCGCTTTGGCGCTGTGCCGCTCAGCAAAATCGTCGGTCAAGTTATCTTCCGCTATTGGCCCCTGCCATCTATCGGCATGATACCGAATTAGAGCTGCCAAATGACAGATTCAAAAACTGAGGGTTATGCTTGCCCGCGCTGCACAGTAGGGCGTTGCTCGCCACGCGGGATGACTTTTGCCGAAGTGCACCAAGGCCAGTTGCTCGCGATACCGGATGTGCTGGCATACGTCTGCGATGTCTGTCATTTTGTGGAATTTGCGCCGGAGTCGCTGGAAGCGCTCTGGCAAGAACTGTATGGGGATCAATCAGATGCGCCAACAGCCGAAGAATTGCCCGCGCTTACCCAACAGAAGCGCAGCTCTTCATACGGCGAATAGCCAGGCTTGGCAGGCTCGCCTGCCTCTCGGGGATCCAATCAGCATAGGGCGGAACAAATGAATAGCAGCGAGCAAGACTTGCGGGATTTGCTTTGTCGCGTGGGAAAACTGATGGTCCAGAAAGGTTTCGTCGACGGCGCGGGCGGCAACATCAGCGCGCGGCTTGATCGCGATCGCGTCTTGCTAAGCCCCAGTGGTTTGTCCCTCGGTTACCTGGCGCCGGAACAGTTGCTCATTGTCAATCTGGCGGGCGAAAGAATAGACGAAGCGACCGGCGCCAATGCGGGCTTGAAGCCTACTTCAGAGAGTCCCATGCACCTCGAATGCTATCGCCAGCGGGACGATATTCAAGGCGCTGTCCATGCGCATCCGCCAACCGCGGTCGCGCTGACCTTGGTCGGCTACGACTTCCAGCAGTGCATCATTCCCGAAGCGGTTGTCTTGCTTGGTTTGATGCCGACAGCGCCCTATTCAAGTCCGTCAAGCGTCGAGAATCGCGATGCCGTCAGCCAACTTATCCGCGAACATGACGCCATCATGCTTTCCAATCATGGTTCGCTAACGGTGGCAAAGTCGCTTTGGGAGGCTTATATGATGTTGGAATGCCTCGAACATTGCGCCAAGATCTTGCACAAGGCGCTTCAAATCAGCGATACGCTGCAGCCGATTCCGCCAGCTCAGATCAGAAAACTGCTGGAATATCGCGAACAATTCGGCTTGCTGCGGTCCGGGGACAATGATCGTTTTAGCAAGTTCCTCGATGCTTAGGGTGTCCGGAGTAGGCGACAGTCCGCTACAAACCGACCTTGACTTTCGCTGAATTGGCTTGTAACTTACGGCATTGGATTTGGCCCCTTCGTCTAGCGGCCTAGGATGCCACCCTTTCAAGGTGGAGACACGGGTTCGAGTCCCGTAGGGGCTACGCTGATCGGAGAGACCTCGCCGTCAATGGCGGGGTCTTTTCCTTCGCTACCCCAGAATCCATTTAAGTCCTCTCAGCTCTCTCTGCCGCTCGCCAAGTCCCGCGCCCAAGCCTATTTGCCGCGACCAATGCGCCATTCTTTAGCATTTGGGTAGTGAATCCTTTTCGGTTGAAATTCTTTCCAGCCCTCGGCCCCTTCCCAAAAACGAGGCAAGGGGAGTCTTATGACCTGTATTGAGCCATTATAGCCCCTCCCTCTTTATGGGGGAGGGGCGTTGGGGTGGGGGTAAATCAAGTATTTCAACAGAGACCAGCGAATCGCCCCGCCGGTGTCAGGTAGATCTTGTTATTCAATTCAACCAACTTCGATACACAGCGACCATTCTCTGAACTTGCATGGCAAAGCGCTATACGCTATATTCCCATTTTTAGATTTCACATGGTTGCGCATAGCTTGAGACGGGACCTGCCCTCGCGCGGAGGGAGACCGACGAATTAGCTAGAACGGGAATCGCGCTTCGTTGATGTGCCAGGAGACGAAATATGCCAACTGAATATGTCAAGCGAGCGGCGCCCGTTCCATTGCAGCAGGTGAAAATCAGCAGCGGCTTTTGGGGCGAAAGACAATCCGTCAATCGCGAGGTGACGATTCCAGCCATCTACCGCAAGTTGGAAGAAACCGGGCGAATAGATTCCTGGTCGCTGCAAGGACCCGCCAAGCCGCCGTCATCACACCAACGGATCGGCGTGCGCGTGTTTTGGGATTCGGATTCTGGCAAATGGCTGGAAGCGGCCGCCTATAGCCTGGCCACACACCCGGACGCGGATTTGCAGGCGCTCGCTGACGATCTGATTGAGGACATCGCCGGCGCCCAGCGAGATGACGGCTACCTGAACACGTATTTCCCGGTGCACTTCCCCGAGGGCGAATGGGCGAACCTGCGCGATAACCACGAAATGTACAATGCCGGGCATCTCTTGGAAGCCGCGGTCGCATATACCCAGGCGACTGGCAAAGACAAGCTGCTCGATGTTTTAATTCGCTTCATGGATCACATCGCGGACACCTTTGGCGCCGAGGCGGGCAAGCGGCGCGGCTACGGCGGACATCCCGAGATCGAGCTGGCGCTGGTCAAGCTGTATCGCGCGACCGGCGAAAAGCGCTTTCTGGACTTGGCTGCATATTTTATTGACGAACGCGGTCAAGCGCCACACTATTATGATCAGGAAGCCGCGCAACGCGGGGAAAGCCCGGAAGAATACTGGGCGCGCACCTATCGCTATTGTCAGGCGCATTTGCCGCTGCGCGAACATACCGAGGCGAATGGCCACTCCGTGCGCGCCTGCTACCTCTACGCCGGCATTGCGGATGTCGCGCTGGAAACGGGGGACGACGAACTGTTGCGGCTCTCGCGCTTGTTGTGGGACGATCTGACCCAGCATCAGCTCTACGTTCATGGCGGGGTCGGTCCCTCCCATCATAACGAAGGGTTTACCTTTGCTTACGATATGCCCAGCGAAACAGCCTATTGCGAGACCTGCGCGGCCATCGCCCTGGCTTTTTGGGCGCAGCGTATGTTCCACCTGGATCCGCACAGTCGCTACATTGATGTGATGGAGCGCGCTATCTACAACTCGTCATTGAGCGGACTATCTCATTGCGGCGCCGAATTCTTCTACGCCAATCCGCTGGCGGCTTACCCTGGGGTGAATCCGCTTGGGCGCTGGCATGAACAGGTCGAAGATGGTCATTATCGGCGCGTGAAATGGTATCACTGCCCCTGCTGCCCGCCCAATATCTCGCGCTTGATCGCTGGCATCGGCGAGTATTCCTATTCGCAGGCGGGCAAGCGCGTTTACGCGCAGCTGTATCACGACAATACGCTTTCACTGGATATTGACGGGCAGCAACTGCAGTTGGTTCAGAGGACAGCATACCCCTGGCATGGCGACATCAGTTTCACTGTAGAAGCGGCGGGCGCCGTCGACTTCGAGCTGGCGCTGCGCATCCCTGACTGGTGTTACGACTATCACTTGTCAGTAAACGGAGACGCGCAGCGCGCGTCGCTCGACAAGGGTTACGCCGTCTTGGCGCGTCATTGGTCGCATGGGGACCGGGTCGACTTAGCCCTGTCCATGCCGGTCGAGCGCGTCATGCCGCACCCGAACATCAGACAGACAGCCGGTCAGATCGCGCTGCAGCGCGGTCCGCTCGTTTACTGTCTGGAAGAAGCGGACAATGGACCGCGCTTGGCGAATGTAGCTATCCCCGCCGAGTCCGAGCTGAGGGCGTCCTTTGACAGCGAGTTCTTCGGCGGCGTATCGGTGATAGAGGGCGAGGCGATGCGCATTGAGCCTGTGGAAGCCAGCGCGGCGCTCTATCGCCATCACAGCCAAGTCGCCTACCAGGAGGCGCGCTTCACCTTCAAGGCGATACCCTATCATTTGTGGGCGAATCGGGCAGCGGGCGAAATGCGCGTGTGGATTCGCTCGAGCTAGAATAGGCATGTCCCGGGCGCTTCGCCCGGATGAAGAATATCATCTGCGAGCACAATACAGGAGGAAAAGATGAGCATTTCACGCAGAGAGTTCCTGAAGTTGACGGGTGGCTCGGCGACTGCCGCAGCCATGCTTTCGCGTCTGGGTCATCTGCATCCGGCGCTGGCGCAAGATATGACCACCATCACCTTTGGCGGCTGGGGCGGCGTCGCCGAGGATGAAGGCGTCAAGGCGGCAATTGAGGTCTTCGAAGCGGAGAACGAAGACGTCGATGTTGTCTGGCAGCATACGCCGAGCGCAAGCGAATACTCGCGTGTGACGCTCACGAATATCGCCGCTGGCACAGCGCCGGATACATCCTTTATTCGGTCGGATGACTATGAAACGCTGGCGACTGGCGGCGTACTGATGGACATCACCGACCTGGTGAAGAACGATCCGCTCCTGGGGCAGCCAAATTATTTCATCGAGCCGCAAGAATCCAATCGCTGTGAGGTCAACGGTCGCTGGTACGGCATCGGCTCGACCTGGGTCGCCCACCACATCTACTACAATGCCGAATTATTCGAAGAAGCTGGCGCCACGCCGCCTGGGTTCCAGGATGATGAGATCTGGGAGTGGGATGAATTTCTCGAGGTCTGCAAGGCGCTCACCAAGGACAGCGCCGGTCGTCACCCCGGCGATGCTGGTTTCGATCGTGAAGACATTGTGCAATGGGCGGTTGATTGGTCGACGTCATGGTGGATGCCTTTGGCGGCGGCGGTGCACTCCAACGGCGGCGAGTTCATCACCGACGACGGCTTGTGCGCGCTGGATAGCCCGGAGGCGCTGGAAGCCATGCAGCGAATCGCCGACCTGGTGCATGTGCATCATGTCGCGCCGCGCGGCTCTTCTATCGAGAGCCTCGGGATGAACAACACGCAAATGATCAATGCGGGTCGCCTGGCTATGGGTGTGGATGGCTCCTGGGCGCTGTCCTGGATGAACCCTTCAATTCTGGATGTAGCCATGGGAACTGGCGCGCTGCCAAAGATGACGCAGCCAGCCAGCATCATGCAAGCGCACTTCCACTCAGTTCTTTCCTCGACCGAACATCCGGAAGAGGCTTGGCGTTGGCTGCGCTTCCTGGCGACGCCGTTCTATCAAGAACATTTCGCCAAAATCGGTCTGTGGATTCCCAATCAGTCTGCGATGCTGACTGAGGAAGGCTTGCAGGGCTGGGTGACAGAAGGCATTCATCCGCCGAATTATTCACAATTCGCCACAGACTATCTGCCCAATCATGGTGTGGCGGCGCATCTCCCGCCTGGCTGGATCGAAGCTAGGAACGACTACATCACGCCAGCCTTCGAGGCCCTAACCAATGGCGAGCCGGCGGAGGCTGTCTTCCCCGATGCCGTGCGCCAGGCGAATGAAGTCTTGATGATCTCCCGCGAAGGCATGTAAGCGGTCCCGGAGCTTTCGCTAAAACTGCTCCCTAGATTACGTGTTTAGGTTCAGGCGGGGAAGCCGCTCGGCTTTCCCGTTTGAATGTACTATGACCAAGGCAGAATTCTGAGCATGTCGAGCTTAGCGCAGTCCGCATATAGTGATGCGCAACTTTGGATAACCCGCCAGTACAATCGTCTCAGTTTGAAGCGGCGCCGGACGATCATCGGTTATATTTTCATCCTGCCCTTCATTCTCGGCTTCTTCATCTGGTTCCTCGTACCAGCCTTGGTAGCCGCGAACCTTACCGTACATCGCTGGAATCTCATCTCGCCGCCGCGCTTCGTCGGCATGTTCCAGTTCAACAAAATGCTGAGCGATCCGATTCTGGCGCAGAGCCTCAAGGTGACATTCATCTTTTCAGCCATATCCGTGCCGCTTGGCTTGATTTTTGCATTTTTCTTGGCAAACCTGATCAATACCAAAGTTCGCGGCATCGCCGTTTTCCGCACCATCTATTTCCTGCCAAGCATTGTGCCGGCGGTGGCGAACGCCATTTTGTGGGCTTGGCTATTCAACACGGAATTCGGTCTGATCAATTTTGTCATTCGCGCCTTTGGCGGACCCAAGATCGGCTGGCTGCAAGACCCCAACTGGGTGATGCTGGCTTTTGTGATTCTGACAATCTGGGGCGTTGGCGGCTCCATGATCATATTCCTGGCAGGTTTGCAGGGCATCCCGCAGATTTTCTATGAAGCGGCCGAAATCGACGGGGCGGGACGCTGGCAGCGCCTCCTTTATGTCACCTTGCCCATGATGTCGCCCATCATCTTCTTTAATCTGGTCATCGGCTTTATCAATTCCTTTCAGATCTTTGTCAGCGCCCTGCTCATCACCAACGGCGGACCGCAGCACGCGACGCTGTTCCTGGTGCTCTATGTCTATCGCACAGCCTTTCAAAGCCAGAAGATGGGCTATGCGGCTGTCTTGTCCTGGCTGCTCTTCGCGATTTTGATGCTGCTGTCCTTCATCGTTTTTCGCTACATCGGTTCGCGGGTTTATTACGAGAATCCGGGCGACTAAGGTTAAGCAATGGGCTTCAAAGAAAAACCGTCCCAGTTCATTGAATCGAGACGCGTCGCCAATTCGCGCATCGACGTTTTCTACCGCTGGCTGACCTTATTCTTGCTGGTCTTCTTCGCGGTGATCATGATCACGCCATTCATCTGGCTGCTGTCCAGCTCGCTGAAAACGCAGATCAATATCTTTCAGTACCCGCCCCAGTTATTCCCCGACCCCGTCGTGCCGGAAAATTATCTCTATGCCTTGACCTATAAACCCTTCGGCATCTATTTTCGCAACACGGCGTTTGTGGCTGGCATGAACGTGATCGCTGTGGTCTTCACCTCATCTTTTTGCGCCTATGGCTTCGCGCGCATGCGCTTTCCTGGCCGCGATTTTTGGTTCGGCATCGTCATGGCGACGCTATTTTTGCCCTATGCTGTATTGCTGGTGCCAAGTTTCATCATATTCTCGCGCCTGGGCTGGGTGGACACGTTCTTGCCCCTGGTCGTGCCGCCCTTCTTCGGTGGCGGGGCTTTCAACATCTTCCTGATGCGGCAGTTCTTCCGCACCATACCGGAGGAGATCGCGGACGCCGCGCGCATCGACGGCTGCAGCGAATTTGGGGTCTATTGGCGCATCATGCTGCCGCTGTCGAAGCCGGCGCTCATCACCATCGGGATCTTCACATTCCTCTTCGCCTGGAACGATTTGATTGGTCCCATTACCTACCTGCGCTCGCCGGACAACTTCACCATCGCTGTCGGATTGGCTTCGTTCCGCAGCCAGACAGATATTCATTGGGATCTGCAACTGGCGGCATCGACGGCGGTCACCTTGCCGGTGATACTCTTATTCTTCTTGGCGCAGCGTTATTTCATTCAAGGGGTTGTCATGACGGGCTTGAAGGGCTAGCTCTTTGCTTATGCCCAGAAAGCCTTTTCCAGATCGTCGAAATCCGAGGCGGGTCCCTCAAATTTGTTGCGCCCCAACTCGAGGACGTAGACATAATCGGCGATCTTGAGCGCCTCGCGTATTTCCTGATCGACAAGCAAAATCGTCAAGCCTTCTTGATCGCGCAGGTCGACCAACATGCGATAGACTTCTTCGCTTAGCAGCTTCGCCAAGCCGGCCGTCGGTTCGTCTACCAGAATGACCTCGGGATCGGTCATCAAGGTGCGCCCGATTTCGACCATGCGCTGCTGGCCCCCCGACAGGTTGCCGGCCTGCTCGCGCTGCTTTTCGCGCAGGATAGGGAAGCGCTCGTAATTCTCTTCGATTTTCTTTTCCATGCGCCCCTTGTCGTTCTGGAATGTCCAGGCGCCCATCATCAGATTTTCGCGCACGCTCATGTGCTTGAAGACGCCCGGCTGCTGCGGGATATAACTGATGCCGAGGTCGATCAGCTTGTGGGTCGGCGTGCCGGTGACATCGCGGCCATTGAGCAAGACCTCGCCGCTGTGCGGTTTCAGGAAGCCGTAGATGGCTTTCAACAAGGTGGATTTGCCGACGCCATTCGCGCCGAGAATGGCGGTCAGCTTGCCATTTTCCGCCTTGAGATCAAGCCCGCGCAAGATATGCAGGTCTTCATAGTAGCCGACGTAGAGGTCTTTAATCTCAAGCATAAGCTAGTCATCCTCATCGTGGCCCAGATAGGCGTCAATCACGGCCGGATCATTCTTGACTTGCTGCGGCTCTCCGTCCGCGATCAAGGCGCCAAAGTTAAGCACGATCAAGCGCTGGCTCAGCTCAAAGACGGCGCCCATATTGTGGCTGATCAAGATAATGGCTTTGCCGTCCTCGTGCACGCGGTGGATATAGTTGTAGATCGTTTCCTGCAGCCGCGGATGAACGCCGGCAAATGGCTCGTCCAAAATGATCACCGACGGATCCAGCATCAAAAGCCGACCCAACTCGAGCAGTTTTCGCTGCCCCCCGCTGAGCGCGCGACTGTATTCGTTGGTCAAATGATCAATCGTTAGCAGAGACAGAATCTGCCGCGCGCGCTCTTCCAGGTCGGTTTTGCGCGCCCCGGGCTTGTGAGCGAGACCTGGCACCATCATGTTTTCCATGACAGTCATACGGTTCAGCGCGCGCGTAATCTGGAAGGTACGCCCCAAGCCGGCCCGGGTCACGTGGTGGGGCGCGCGTCCGTCAATACGCCGTCCATTGAGATAGATGGTGCCGCTGCTGGGTTTTATCATGCCGCTCATCAGATTGGTCAAGGTCGTCTTGCCAGCGCCGTTGGGACCAATCATGCCGATCAACTGCGGTTGCGTGACGCTGAATGACACATGATCCACAGCCTGGTTGCCGCCGAAGCGCTTGGCGATTCTGTTCAATTCCAGGTTGATCTCACTCATCCTGGTCCTCCAACATCGCCAGGTGATCGTCGTCGTGTTTGCGTTTGGCGACGGTCTCTTTCATGATCAGGTCGCGTCCGCTGAACCAATTGATAATCGGATGAAGCAAGCCATTGCGCATGTAACGCAGGGTGAGAACCATCACCAAGCCGAACAGCGCAAAGCGCCAGGCGCCGGTTTCCCAAACGAAGGCATCGGAGCCGTCCGCCATCGTTAAGCCAAAGGGCAGGGTGATGACCACCTCGCGCATGGCTTCTAGCATATAACGCGAAATGAATGCGCCGGCCGCCGCGCCGAAGAGACTTTCCATGCCGCCGATTACCGCATAGGCGATGATCAGCGACATTTGCAGGACTTCCAACTGTTCGGGGATGATGCGCTCCGAACCCACATCGCTATAGAAGATCGCGCCAGCCAAACCAACGATCATGCTGGTGAATACAAAGACCAGAACCTTGTAGCGCACGACATTGACGCCCAAAGCCGAGGCCGCGTCTTCATCTTCCCGCATCGCCCGCAGAAAAATGCCGATGGGCGAATGCGTGACGCGATACATGATTAACAAGCAGGCGATGAGCAAGCCAAACATCAAATAGTATTCGATTTGGCGCGCGGTATCGACATCCGCCACTTGCAGCAGCGGCCGCAGCGATAAGCCGTTGGAGCCACCGGTGTAATCGTATTCCGTCAACATGGCGATGCGGAAGAGCTCGGAAAAGGCGATGGTGAAGAGCGCCAGATATGCCGAGCGCAGCCGCAATAGCAGCCACCCGATAAGCAAACCGACCAGCCCAGCCACGATTGTGCCAATCACAATAGCGCCGAGGGAGGATATTGATTCCGGGCTGATGGCGATGCCCAAAGCCGCGAACATCAAGCCGTCGCGAGCGATCAAGCCAGCGACATAAGCGCCAATGCCCATAAAAGCCATGTGACCAAAGGAAAACTGACCCGCGATGCCGGCCAGCAGCGCCCAGCTTGATGACATAATGGCGTAAAAGAAGCCGCTGATGAACACCGTTTTGCTGTAGTTCGACTGGGAACTGTCGTTGGGGAACCACAGGAAGAAGATGATCAACAGACCCAAGAGCGCGTAGCCCAGCTTACGGCGGCCAATGCCAGCGTCAATCGCCCCTTCGAGACGCGTGAAGAGCCCCATGATCAATGCTGCTCCCTTCCGAACAGTCCGGTCGGCTTCAAGAGCAAGACCAGGGCAAAAATAATTAGCGCAAAGGCTTCTTTGTAGGCGGCGCCTCTGCTGGGATCGGGATGACAGCCCGCGCCGAGCGCCTCGACAATGCCAACTATTATGCCGCCAAACAAAGCGCCAGGCACCGAACCCAAACCGCCCAGAACGACAATGACATAAGATCGCCCGACCATCTCGGCGCCCACCCAGGGCACCCAGGCGAAAATCGGGATCAATGCCGCGCCGGACATGGCAGCCAGCATAGAGCCAAGCGCGAATGCCAGCGTATTCATTTTGGTGGGGTTGATGCCCGTCACTGCGGCGGCTTGCTTGTCTTGGCTGGTGGCGCGCAAGGCGCGGCCCGTCCAAGACCTTTGCAAGAAGTACAAAAGGGTAAAAATAAGCACGATGCCGATAAGCATGGCAAAGGCGCGATCGCCGATTATGTTCAGCGGTCCGAAGGCGAAGTCTTCGGTAATTTGTGTGCGGGGAAAAGTGAAACGCCGGATCTCGCTGAAGCGGTTCGCGCGCTGCGGGAAGGGACCGGCAATCGCCAAGGTCGTGTATTCGATGACGAAGCCGAAGCCGAAGGTGATCAAAATCGCGTACTCCGACGCTCGCTCGATCAAGCCATCGTGCATGGGTTTTAAGAAGCCGCGCTCGAATGCGGCGCCCATCAAGAAGACGATGAATCCCGCTACCGGGATGCCCCAGATGGGATTCACAGTAACCTCAGCCCCAGTCAGCTCGCTGAGGACGTTGCCGGCGTGCAGCAGAAAATAAAAAGAAAAATAGCCGCCAACCATATACAGTTGACCGTGGGCGAAGCTGACGATTCCCTGAACCGAGTAGATCAGCGTCAAACCGACCGCCATCAGCGAATAGATGCAGCCGATCACCACGCCATTGGCTGTCTGCTGCGCCAGATAGGTAACCTGGAATGGCGCTTGCACACAGGGATTGTCGGGGTTTTGAATCGCGAATAAGGTGTAGATCTGCCAGGCGCCGAGCGAGCCCAAGACGATCATCCAGTCGCGGCTGATCTTGGGACTGTTCTTCCACATAAGCCCGAATATGAGGGGACCGATCGCGAACCCGCCCAAGGCGGCCGCCGTCAGGGCGTTGCTGTCATCGGCGTCGACATCGTGGTAATGCCGCGGGATAAAATAACTGGCCAGCGCCGCCCACAGGGGACCGGCCAGCAGCAGCCACATGATCGTAGGCAAGTTCGCATCGCTGACGCGCACAAGCACCTGCGATGAAATGAAGACGGCGATCAGAATGCCCAAAACTAAAGTTGCTCGCCGTATCATATTAGGCAGCAAGTAAAAAAGCCCGACGCCTAGCGGTCCCAGGGCGAAGCCGCCGATCAAGCCGGCTATCTGCAGTCTGGTGGCGCTAATCTGATCATCGACTTTGAGCTTGCCCTGGCTTTTTGGCAGCGCGTACAAACCGATGGCTGCCCACAAGGGACCGGCCAGAAGGAGCCAAGTTGTGAAATCGAATTCCATATTCATGGTTCCTGCAATCGGACAATGGTTTACAGCGAACGAGGAGGCGAGCGCTGCGCCCGCCTCTCGTCGCAAATTGCGGTATCAAAGCGCCATCAAGCTGCGCGGTCTTTCGGATTGTCGCGCGGCGCTATGACGAACTGCCGGGCACGAAATAAGATGTGCCATGCGTCTGATGGACTTCCGGATAAACAACGGCCGCATCCAACGCGCTCTGTTCAGTCTCGAAGTATTGCAGGACGGTCACGATGGGATCGGGCCATTGATGCCACATGTAGGCCGGTGTGCCTTCCGGCAAATCCGGATTGTGGCTGCCGTAATCAAAGTAGTAGCGTCCTTGGGACAACTCGATATCGGCCGTCTCAATGGCTGCGACTATGGCGGCGGCATCCGAGGAACTGCCGGCGCGCTCCATAGCGTCTGCAATGATGTGAACGGCGTCGAAAGATGCCATGGCGTAGCTGGGTACGACGTCTCCCCACTCTTCTTCGAATGCCGCGTTCAATTCACTGCCTATGTCGTTGAACATGGTGGGAATAATGCCCACGCGGTTGAAAGCGCAGTAATTGCCATCTGGCACGTTTTCCCAATATGTTGCGGATTTGAAGGCATACTGGTTGGTTATACAGATCGTGTCGACGGTCGGCGCAATGCCAAGTTCCACCATTTGCTGCGTGAGATTGAGCGAAGTCTCACCTGTCACAAGCAGGCGGATGGCGTCAGGCGTTTCCGGGTTCGCTTGGATTCGGCTCAATATCGGAACGAAATCTTCCGTACCAAGTTCGACATCCAGCTTCTCTACCTTTACGCCCGCCGCTTCAAGGCGCATTGTTTCATCCGCTGCCGCCGGTTGTCCGTAGTCCGTATTTTCAGCAATCAGGACCACTTTCTCTACCCCTAGCGATAGCAGCCAATTCACAACAACAGGACCAACCATGGAGCTAGCAGGAGAAATGCGGAAGATATGATCGACGCCATCTTCAATCCTAGGCGGTTTACCGTCATATTCGATAATGCCGTTGGCGCTGACATTATCGTTCCATGGCTCGGAGAAGACGGTGGGAATGCCGTTTTCGTCCAACATGGTCATCGTGGCTAAGCCGACGGCGCTGTGGTAGACGCCAACAACGGCATCAACATTATCTTCGAGTATGAGCCGTTCGACCACGGCTTGACCGCGCTCCGGGCTTCCTTCCGAGTCGCCGAAGACGGCATCCACACGGTAATTCGAGCCATCAATTTGGATGCCGCAATCCGCGTTGATGCCGGACACGGCGCGTTCAATAGCCCATTGCATGTTGATTCCACCCTCGACTGAACCAGGAGCGGAAAGCGGCACCAGGCCGCCAATCTTGATCGCCTCATCGGCAAATTCGCAGTGGCCATCGGCTTGGATCGCGCCGAAGGGCATTAATGCCAGCAATATCACGAGGCTGGCGAGGGTTGATTTACCTTTCATGTCAGTCTCCTTTGTAGAGAATAAACGGACAATTCTTGCATTTTGGACGCGATACCGCATTCAGACGGTCCGCGCCGACGTGGGATCGCAGTCGTCTTCGTTAGCGCCAGAATGGACACAAGACCTCTGTCTCACAGATGAGGCGACGCGTTTGTTCACATCACATGCAGATGCTTAATAAGCGCCTGTATAAGCAATTTAGCGCCGATTCCTGCGGATCTCACTCTTCATAGATTAACTTGGGCAATGCTTTATGTCAAGCGAGCGACAAATGCCTATGGCTGAGATGGCGGATAATGCCGCCGGAGCCAGAGCAATCGCACCAGATTATTTTAACCACCGAGGACACCGAGAACACCAAGATTTAACTCCTTTTCTGGCAGAAAAGGAGGCAATGTAGGGGCGATTCTGTGAATCGCCCACGATATTCTCGCTGT
Source organism: Phototrophicaceae bacterium (assembly GCA_965232245.1). Taxonomy (GTDB): domain Bacteria; phylum Chloroflexota; class Anaerolineae; order Aggregatilineales; family Phototrophicaceae; genus UBA6055. The sequence goes on from CBDDPG010000002.1 coordinate 1,791,322, forward strand.
TTTCATGGGCGACACACAGTGTCGCCCCTACATCGCGGTAGATTTATGTGACATTCGGCACATAATTGATTCTGGTGCGATTGCTCTGCGCCGGAGCGCTTGATTTGACAAGCGATTTCTAAGGTAGTATATTCCCTGCTTACGGAATTAGGCGACAGGTCGGTCGGTTTTGGCATAAGGCGGATCTGTGGTATTTTTCGCAGGTTAAATGGCAAACTGTTGCTGGAAGGAGGCGCATGGGGAGCTATATTCGCAGCTTGAGAGCAGGGTCCCGAATTCGCATTGTTCTGCATGAAAGAGGATAGAAATGAAGAAAGTCAAACTTATCGTCCCACTAATACTGCTCGCCTTGCTGATTGTCGGGGCGGGTATGTCGACAATGGCGCAAATGTCGGAGCAAGTTTTGCGCTCGGCGCATGACGCCGAATGGACAGGGCTCGATCCGCATGTCGCCAGCACCGTTTCCAGCTTCTATGTGCTGGCGAATGTCGTGGAGTCACTGACGACCAATGACGATGATCTTCAACTGACGCCCCTGCTGGCGACAGACTGGTCGCAATCCGAGGACGGCCTCACCTGGACCTTCAACCTGCGCGAAGGCGTTCACTTCTCGAACGGCGAAGAAATGACGTCCGAGCATGTTGTCTTCTCGATGAATCGCATCATCAATCCCGAAACGGGCTCGGGTCGCGTGGCTTCTGTTGGCGGTCCGGACGCGGTTTGGGAAGCGATGGATGATTATACGGTAACCGTCACGACCCCGGATCCCAATGCGATTCTGCCCATTCTTTTGGCGAGCCGCGCCACGGCGGTCGTGCATCAAGACAGCGTCGATGAAAACGGCGTCATTGTCGTCCCCATCGGCACAGGTCCCTTCACGGTGGAAGACCTCGATGGCACCATCAGCATGAGGCTGGCAAAGAACGAGAATTACTGGCAAGAGGGCTTGCCGCTGCTCGACGCCGTAGAGATCTCGGTAATCCAGGAAGACGCAGCCCGCGAAGCCGCGCTGCTGGGCGGCGAGGTTGATTTTGTCACCAGCGTCGCGCCACAGGCGGTCGAGGCTTTGCAGGGCAACGACAGTGTCGTCGTGCATGTCGCGCCGGCTTTGGCTTACAAGTACATTGGATTGAATTTGACCCGCGAGCCCTTCGACGATGCCCGCGTTCGTCAAGCCATCGCTTACGCCATCAACCGCGATGATCTCTGTTCGGCGGGCGACTTTGGTCTTTGCACCCCGCTTTACGGCGGTCCTATCGATACGGGCAGCCCCTGGCACTTCGACTATGCGCCCTATGCGCAAGATGTCGAAAAGGCGAAAGCATTGTTGGCGGAAGCCGGCTATGCGGATGGCTTCGAGATGGAACTGATGCCGACCTCAACTTACCAGGATACCGTGCGGCAGGCGCAGGTTCTCCAGGCTCAGTTGGGCGCTGTCGGCATCCGGACAACAATCAACGCGCCAGAGTGGGCTGAATGGCTCGAACTGGAAGGAAACTACCGCTACGATGGCTATATCTGCAGTTGGAACGGTCTCACCGATGTTGAGCACTACTACTATCTCCAGCATCGCACCGATGAAGTCTTCAATTTCACCGGTTATAGCGATCCGGACTTTGACGCGCTGGTTGATCAGGGCCGTCAAGTTTCCGATTTCGACGAGCGTTACGCCATCTATGAACAAGCCAATCAGATTCTGGTTGACGCCGTGCCTTACGTCTACTTCTACAATCCAGCCTTTGTGCGGGTCATGAGCACGGACGTCAAGGGCTATGTCTTGCGTTCGGACAATGCCAACCTGTACATGAATACCTATCTGGAAGGCTAGCCGTCTTGCGGGCGCAGCTTGATTCAACTGGGTTGCGCCCGCTTTTTCCTCCATCTGTAAGCCGCAGCCAATAAGCCGCAACCAAGTTTCGGGGCAACATCGGCTTGAATTATCAGTATGTTCTGCAACGCTTGCTATCGGCGATTGTCGTTGTGCTCGGCGTGACAATTGTGGTCTTCATCATTGTGCAAGTCGTGCCGGGCGATCCGGCGCGCGTCATGCTAGGTCCTTATGCCAGCGACGAAGCCGTGCTGGGCTTGCGGGAACGCCTGGGGCTGGATCGGCCGATCCTCGAGCAATATATCGTGTGGCTGGGGCGCGCCGCGCGCGGCGATCTGGGCCAAAGCCTGCTGAATGGGCAAGAAGTCTCGAAGCAGTTGTGGGGACGCATCGGACCCTCATTTGAATTGGCGATGGTGTCCCTGGCGATTGGCTTGGCTATCGCTTTCCCCATCGGCATGATCTCGGCGCTGAAACCGGGCAGCGCGATTGATGTCGTGGCGACTTTGTTCAGCCAGATTGGCGTGTCCGTGCCAACATTTTGGATGGGCATTCTGCTGGTCATCGTCGTCTCTTTGAATCTTGGCTGGCTGCCGCCCAGCGGCTACACGCCTATCACAGAAGATCCTGGGGATTGGCTGGCGCATATAATCCTGCCAGCCATCACCGCTGGCTTTGTCAGCGCGTCGATACAAACGCGCTTCATCCGCAGCGCTATGCTGGATGTGCTGAATGCCAATTACATCCAGACCGCCCGCGCCAAGGGCTTGGCGGAACGCGCAGTCGTCGTCAATCACGCGCTGCGCAACGCGCTTATCAATATCGTCACCATCATCGGTTTGCAGATCACCGCGCTCTTCAGCGGCATCGTCATTGTCGAAGTGGTTTTTTCCTGGCCCGGTTTGGGGCGGCTGGCGCTGAACGCCGTGGAAGAACGGGATTATCCCCTGCTGCAAGGCGCAGTCCTGGTCGTGGCTGTGATGGTCACAATGGTAAACTTGTTTGTTGATTTGCTTTATTTCTTGCTCGATCCGCGCATTGAATATGTATAGGCGAAAGATCCGCTGGTGGATGTTTCAAAAAGTTTAAGCGCTCGCGGAGTTCAAATTGAAGAGTCGCTAGGTCCTGCCAACACGCTCTGGCGGGACGCTCTCCGCCGTTTAATCCGGCATCATCTGGCGATGTTTGGCGCCTTTGTGCTGCTCATTGTTGTGGTGATGGGCATATTTGGTCCTGCCATAAGTCCTTATGATCCCAATGGCATGGATTTCTCCAACCGCTTCAGCGACCCTACCATTCAACATTGGATGGGCACGGATGACTTTGGACGGGACATTTTCTCGCGCATTATCATTGGCGCGCGCGTTTCTTTGCAGGTGGGCTTCGTCGCCGTCAGCGTCGCCACCATTATCGGCGTCAGCCTCGGCTTGATTGCCGGTTACAGCACCCGGCTCACCGACGAAGTCATCATGCGCGCCATGGACGTCTTATACGCCTTCCCCGCGATTCTGCTGGCGATAGCGATTATGGCGGCATTGGGCAAGGGCATCGGCAATGCCATGATCGCCATTGGCATCGTCTATATCCCGATCTTCGCCCGCATCGCCCGCGCCGCCGTCTTGGGCATCCGCAACGAAGAATTTATCATCGCGGCAAAAGCGATGGGAGCCGGCGATATGCGCATCCTGCTGACGCATGTGCTGCCCAACGTGCTTTCGCCGATTATCGTGGAAATCACGCTTAGTCTGGCTTTCGCGATATTGGCGGAAGCGGCGCTAAGTTTCTTCGGCCTAGGCACGCAACCGCCGGATCCGAGCTGGGGCAGGATGCTTTCCGAAGGGCGGGACTTCTTCCGACAGTCGGGCTGGATGGGCGTATTCCCGGGCTTGGCTATCTTCTTCACGGTCATGGGTTTCAACTTCCTCGGCGACGGGATGAGAGACGCGCTCGATCCCAAATTGCGGCGCTAGGCGGCGCCGATGTCCGCCGCCAATCCGCAGCGCCTCATCGGCGCGGCAGCGCTCTCTGCCAGCGCTTTATTGCTGGAAATCGTTTTAACGCGCTTATTCTCCCTGCTCTTTTTCCCGCCATACGTCTTTCTGGTTATTTCAATCGCGATCTTCGGCATCGGCTTGGGCGCGGCTTTGCCGGCCCTGCGCCCGGTTATGGCGCAGGCGAACCGCACCCCGCTTTATGCCTGCGGCGCTGCGCTGACCACTTTATTGCTACTCATATTTGCGGTCCTGGGCGCTTCCTTGGATCTGCAAATCATGCTTTTCCCGTTGCTTGCCACCCCCTATATTTTCTTCGGCTTGGCGATGTCGTCCTTGTTCAGCCAAAATCCCGCGGCGAGCCGCTTGCTGTATATGAGCGATTTGTTTGGCGCTGGCGTCGCGGCAGTGGCTGCCATCCCCTTGCTGGATCGTTTTGGCGCCATCAACGCCGCGCTGCTGGCCGCATTGGGTTTCGCCATTGCCGGGTTCTACTTTCTAAGTCAGCGCAACCGCTGGATCGTGGCGCTCTGCATTGGCTTGTGCGCGGCGCTCTTTGGGAGCAATGTCGCAGCGTCGTTCCTCGAGATTGACATGGCGTCGCTGGCGACAAATAAACCAATATCCGCTCCCCTGAACTCGGGCGGAAAGATCCTGCAAAGTCATTGGGACGCTTTCGCGCGGACAGACCTGGTGGAACCGGGGGCTGACGGTCCCTTGCGTATTTACGTCGACGGCGGCGCCGCGTCTATCATGCCCTCGGCGGCAGCCCGGCAAGACCTGATTCGGGACATCGGCTTCTTTCCATTTGCGACTGAGCAACCCAAACGTGTTTTTATCATCGGTCCGGGCGCGGGCTTGGACGTTTTTTTCGCCTTGCAGGCGAACGCAGAGGCGATCACAGCTGTCGAAGTCAACCCAGCCAGCGTAGCGCTCGTTGACGAATGGTCTGGCGTGAACGGGGCTCTTTACAATCGACCGGGTGTCGAGCTCATCATCGACGATGGACGCAGCGTATTGCGCCGCGCGGCCGACGACTATGACCTGATCTATTTGTCGCAGGTCCTGACATTGGCGGCGGAGCGGGGCGGCTACGCGCTTTCCGAGAATACGATCTACACCGTCGACGCCTTTGCCGATTACTTGGCGCGCCTCGATGACGACGGCCAGATCGCGCTTAAGTTATACGACGAGATCACCTTGACTCGCGCTGTATCGACGGCGCTTGGCGCTTTGCGCCGCCGCGGCTTGGCTGACGCGGCGGCTATGAAACACCTGGTGGCGCTAGTAGACGAGAAGAGCGACCCGCCGACTCCCCTGTTGTTGATCGGCGCGCAGCCTTATACGGAAGACGATTCATTGGTATTGGGCGCGATCGCGCGCGAGGTTGGCTTCAGTCCCTTGTTCTTGCCCCATGTATTGGCGCGCCCGCCCTTGGATCGGGTAGACAGTGGCGAGGCGGCTTTTGCTTCGCTCATTGAAGCGAGCGCCGATGATATCTCCCCGCCCACAGATGACCGCCCCTATTTCTTTCAGTTCGAGCGCGGCATTCCATCGTCCTTGCTGCCATTGACAGTTATGGTCGCGCTCCTGCTTCTGGCTTTGCTGGCGCTCTACATGCGTCAGTGGCGTCGGTCCCTTGACCAAGCCAAGAGACTCATGCCCGCGTTCTTCGCCATGTTGGGCTTGGGTTTCATCGCGCTGGAAATCTATGCCATACAGCAGACACGGCTCTTCCTCGGTCATCCGACATACGCAGTGACGGTCGTCCTGGCGACTTTTCTGGTGGGCGGCGGGCTCGGCAGCGGTCTCACGCAACGATATTTTCGCGCTTCTCTGGAGGCGCGTCCCCAGTTGGTCACCGCGCTCATCGCGATTCTTGCGCTTGTTTGGAGCCTGCTGTGGCAGGTTGTTGCGCAGGAACTATTTGCTGCGGACTTGATCCTGCGGGGCTTGGTTGTCATATCGCTCACGCTGCCGCTGGCGCTGTGCATGGGCATTCCATTTCCACAGGCGCTTGAGTTCATTGGACGCGGCGACCGGCGACAGGTGGCTGTCGCATGGTCCGTCAATGGGCTGATGACGGTTGCAGGCTCTGTCGCCGCCGTACTGCTGTCGCTAACAACTGGCTTCACTTCGGTTCTGTGGCTCGGTTGCGGCGCTTACGCCCTGGCGACCTTGTTGCTCATATTTGCGCATAGACAGGCGGGAACATGAACGCTGAAAACAAAGAAAACAAAAGTACGGTCGATGAATCTATCACCTTGCTGGCCAAGGTGGGTCGGTGCTGGTCGCCGAGCTTCTCGCCGAGCAACTCTTCAGATGTACGGCAATGCGCCTTTGTCAGCGACTTGACAGGCAGTCCCCAGGTCTGGCGTATCGCCCTGTCCGGCGGCTTCCCCGAGGCTGTAACAGCCTTTGAAGAACAAGTCAACGCTGTTTCTTGGTCGCCGCATGGGGATTGGCTGGCGGTTGAATCGGCGCCTGGCGGCGGCATGAATGCCCAGATTGACCTCGTGCGCCCCGACGGCAGCGAGCGCCGCCGGCTGACCAAGGGTCATGCGAGCAACAATTGGCTCAATGCCTGGACGAAAGACGGTCGCTATGCGCTCTTTTCGTCGAACATGGATCAAGCGGACTCGATGGATAGTTTTCGCATTTGCATCGAGACTGGCGCGATCGAAAAGCTGGCGCGGAATTCTGGCACGGGCATAATCGAAGATGTAACCGCCGACGGCGCCCGTGCGCTTGTCAAGCGCATCGTCTATCGCGGTGACAATAATGTGCATTTGCTAGACCTGCTCGAGAACCAGATACGCTGTCTGACGCCGCATGATCCGCCCGCAAGTTTCGATAATGCCCGCTTTTCCGCCGACGGGCGCGACGTATACTTGGCCTCGAACCGGGATCGGGACTTGGCTTGTCTCTGTCGCCTGACCCTCGGCGAAGACGCAGACTGGCGCATCTTGCAAGCGCGCGCCGACGCGGAACTGGTCGAATTCGCGCTCTGCCCGAGCGGCAAATCGGCGGCTGTTGTTTGGAATATCGCTGGGCGGCAGGAACTGGAACTGATTAACTTGCCGTCCGCCGACAAAGAATGCGCAATCGATTTGCCGGGCGAGATCGTCGAGGGCTTGCGCTTTTCCCCCGACGGCGCCTATCTGGCGATCTGCGTCAGCGGTTCGCGGCTGCCGCAGGACATCTGGCTGCTGGACATGGAGACGCTGACCTTGCGGCAACTGACGCGCAGCCCTCGCATAGGCATTGATCTTGAGCGCCTGGGCGCCGCGCGGTTGCTGCGCTATGCGGCGCATGACGGGCTGCCATTGACAGGCTGGTTATACAGCCCGCCCGACGCTGACGCGCCCTTCCCCACTGTCTTCAGCTTTCATGGCGGACCGGAAGGCCAAGAACAGCCGCGCTTTCGCTATGACTATCAGGCTTTGCTGTCCCGGGGCATCGCCGTATTCGCGCCCAACGTGCGCGGGTCGTCGGGCTTCGGCAAGCGATTTGTCAATCTGGATAACGGCGCGCTGCGCTTCGACGCGATTCAAGATATCGCGTCGACTGTAGCTCATCTGCTCGAGGCTCGCATCGCGGCAGCGGGCCAGTTGGGCATCATGGGCGGCTCTTACGGCGGTTACATGACCATGGCTGGCTTGACGGCTTTTCCCGAGCTCTTCGCCGCTGGCGTGAATCTCTACGGCCTGGTCAATTTCAAGACTTTCTTCGAGCGCACAGAACCCTGGATGGCCAGCATCTCCAAGATCGAATACGGCGATCCGGCTACAGAAGGCGATTTGCTGGATGCCTTGTCCCCCATCCACAAGCTGGAGCGCGTTGCCGCCCCCGCGCTGGTATTGCACGGCGCCAACGATACCAATGTGCCGGTCTATGAAGCGGAACAAGTGGTGGAAGCATTGCGCAGGCGGGATGTTCCTGTTGAGTACATTCTGTTCCCGGACGAGGGACATGGATTCCGCAAGGAGCGAAATCGATTGAGGACCGTCAGCGCGATAGTCGAGTGGTTCACGAAGTATTTGTTGCCTTCATAGGGCGATGATTGCGCGGCAATGCCAGACCTTATGACTTTTGCTATCATGGAACCTGTAATCCTCAACTTAAGACAAGGGCGAGAGGCATGAGCAGTTTTTCAATCGGATGCGCTCTGTGGACCTTGGGCGCGACGCCCGACGTGGCCGCGCTGGCGCGGCAAATGGAAATCGCCGCAGGGACCGGCTGTACATCGGTGCAGCCTTGGATCGTCAATGTGGAATACACTCCCTGCATTTTGGATCCCGAAGTCGGCAGCGCCGCCGACCGCCGCGAGATCGTCAAGATTGCCGAATCGCTAGGGCTCTCCTTTAGCGCCTTTTGCGCGCAGTTGCAAGGCGCGGCGACTTATGGCGGCTTGGAAGAAGCAGCAGGTTTGCAGTGGCGGATCGACAAAACCAAAGAAGCCCTGGACACGACGGCGGAGCTTGGGGGGAATATCGTTACCACGCACGCGGGCCTGCTGCCCGAAGACCGTTCCGATCCCGCCTATCAGACCCTGCTGCGCTCGGTCGGCGAGATCGCGGAACATAGCGCCAAGGTCGGCGTAACCTTCGCGCTCGAGACCGGGCAGGAATCACCGCAAGCGCTCAATGACTTCATCGACGAGATCGGCAACCCCTGGCTGCGCGTGAATTATGACCCCTGCAATCTCTTGCGTTTTGGCTCGGAGGCGGGAACGGTGCAAGGGGTTCATATCCTGGGCGACAAGATCGTCCATACGCATGCCAAAGACTGGAATCCCGCGACGATGCAAGCGACCTGCGGCGAGGGTCTGGTACCCTGGGATGCCTACATAGGGGCGCTTAGAGCGATCGGATATGACGGCGTCCTGGCGATTGAAGACGAGACCGGCAACGAAGATATGGTTGCTTGCATCGGCCGCAGCTACCAATTCTTGAGACGCTACCTCGATGATTAGGGTCGGTATCCTGGGCGCGGGGGGCATAGCCGCGCTTAGTCATCTGCCGGAAATCGCCGCGATTGATGGCATGCGAGTGACGCATATCTGCGGTCGCACGGGACGACGCTTGCGGCTGCTCTGTGATCGCTTCTCGGTGCCCCGCTATTCGACCCACTGGAGCGATCTGCTCAATGACGAGGGCTTGGACGCGGTCATCGTGGCTTTGCCGCACCCGCTGCATGCCGAGGCTGGCTTGGCTGTCCTGGAGCGCGGGTTGCACCTGTTCATGCAGAAGCCGCTCTGCACAACAATGAAAGAGGCTGATCAACTCCTTGCCGCCAGCGAGGCGCGACCTGATCAGATTGTCTATTGCCGACCGTCCTTTGGGGAAGTCGTCTATGAGATGCGCCGGCAAATCAGGGCCGGGGCGATAGGCGTCGTATCCGGCGCGCTGGCTCGTCACAGCCATGGCGGACCCGAAGTCTATTACGCGGAAGTGACAGATGCCTTTGGGGAGCCGCGCGCCGAAGGCGACTTCTGGTTTTTCGATGCGGATGCGGCGGGCGGCGGCGCCCTCATCGACATGGGCGTTTACGCGATCGCAAATTTGGTCGCCCTGCTTGGCAAAGCCAGCGCAGTGACAGCGCGCCTGACGACGGTGAATAAACCAACCGCCATGGAGGACAGCGCCACGCTCATCTTGGATTTCGAGAATGGCGCCCTGGGCACTGCGGAAACCAGTTGGTGCGATCCCGCCAGGTCGTCGTTCCTGCGCGTGCATGGCACAAGCGGAAAATTGCTGCAAGATGGCGAATCAATCCAATATATTCGACCCGGCTCGGCTGACCGCGAGTGGGCTGCGCCGATAATGGAGACACTGCCAGCGCCTGGGGTACCCAACCAACATTTGCAATGGCTGCAGTGCATCAAATCGGGAACGCAGCCTGAATTATCGAATCTTTGGGCGGCGCGCCACGTGACGGAGATCATGCTGGCCGCGCTTTTGTCCAATGCCCAGGCACGGCGCATCAACCTGCATACGCAGCCTTTTCCAGTTTAGGGTCCAATTCATTTATCGACAGCCGCTGAATGCGGCAGCGGTCTCCGACAGTATGAAAGCGCTTCAAAACAATCGCTGGATTAGCCTTCGCCCAGATCAAGCACCGACGCGCGCCAAATATCGCGATTGTACTCGGCAATAGTGCGGTCGGAAGAGAAGAAACCGGAACGGGCTGCGTTCAAAATCGACATTGTTGTCCAGCGCTCGCGGTCGGCAAAGGCTTCCAGCGCCGCCTGCTGACATTCCAGGTAACTGGCGAAATCGGCGCAAAGCATGTATTCATCGTGATGCAGCAGCGAATCAACGATGGGGCGGAAGAGCTGTGTATCGCCGCCGGAAAACTGTCCGTTGGCGATCCAGTCTATTGCCATGCGCAAGTCCTCGTTCAGATCGTAATACTGCCAGGGATGGTAGCCGCCCTCTTTGGCTCGATAGGCCTCTTCCGTCGTCAGCCCGAACAGGAAAAAGTTTTCGACGCCGACGCGATCTCGTATCTCGATGTTTGCCCCGTCCAGTGTGCCGATGGTTAAGGCGCCGTTCAGCGCGAACTTCATATTGCCCGTGCCCGAAGCTTCTTTGCCAGCCAGCGAAATCTGTTCGGAGATGTCTGCCGCCGGATAGACAAGCTGCCCTGTGGTGACGTTGAAGTTCGGCAGGAAGACGACGCGCAGAACATCTGCGGAAACCGGATCTCGGTTGACAACTTCCGCCACCGAATTGATCAGTTTGATGATCAACTTCGCCATGTGGTAGCCCGGCGCGGCTTTGGCGCCAAAGACAAAGGTAATCGGCGCCAGCGCTGTCGAGCTATCGGTCTTCAGCCTTTGATAGAGATGCACGATGTGCAAGATCTTTAGCAATTGCCGCTTGTATTCGTGCAAACGCTTCACCATGACGTCAAACATGGATTCCGTGTTGACGCTCAAGCCGAGCACGCTTTCGATGTTGTCCGCCAACTGAACTTTGTTCGCCCTCTTCATCGCGCGCCAGGCTTGCCGAAAAGCTGGATCGTCAACGAAGTCTTCCAATCCGCGCAGTTCTTCCAGGTTGCTCAGCCAGCCGGGACCGATTTTTTCCGTGATGAGCTCCGCCAAAATGGGATTCGCCAACTGGATAAAGCGACGCGGCGTTACGCCGTTGGTCTTGTTGCCGAATTTTTCCGGCATCATTTCCGCAAATTCGGGGAAGACTGTCTTGCGCAAGAGCTCGGACTGCAGCTCGGCAACGCCGTTGATTGAATAGCTGCCGACGCATGCCAGGTTCGCCATCCGCACCTGCTTCTCCGGTCCCTCTTCGATGATGGACAGGCGGCTTACCCGATCCGGATCGTTGGGGTAGGTCATGCGCGCGCCGTCCAGGAAGCGATGGTTGATCTCGTAGATGATCTCCAGATGGCGCGGCAAAACACGCTCCAGCAGCCATACGGGCCATTTCTCCAGCGCCTCGGGCAAGAGCGTGTGTTGGGTGGTCGCAAAGGTGCGGGTCGTGATATCCCAGGCGCGTTCCCAGGGCAATTTGTAGAGATCGACCAGCAGCCGCATCAATTCGGCGATGGCGATCACCGGATGCGAATCGTTGAGATGGATGACCGCCACCGCCGGCAGCTCGTCCCATTCCGCGTTCTTAATCCTAAAGCGTTTGATGATGTTGTCCAGCGAGCAGGCGACGAAGAAATACTGTTGCTTCAGCCGAAGTTCTTTGCCTTGCGGTGTATTGTCGTTGGGGTAGAGCACTTTGGTAACATTTTCCGAACTGGTCTTCTGTTCCACCGCGCGTGTGTAATCGCCGACATCAAATAGCTGGAGATCAAATTCGCGCGTGGCGCGGGCGCCCCAGAGCCGCAGCATATTGACGGTCTTGGTGCGGTAACCGGGTACCAGGGTGTGATAGGGCTGCCCCATAATGGTCTGCCCCGGGATCCAGCGCACACGGTAGTTGCCTTCGCTATCGTGATAGCTCTCGGTATAGCCGCCAAATCCCACTTCGACCATATCGTCCGGCTGTGGGAACTCCCAAGGGTTGCCATAGTGCAGCCATTCATCCGGGCTCTCGACCTGCCAGCCGTCGCGGAAGCTTTGCCGGAAAATGCCATATTCATAGCGAATGCCGTAGCCGACGGCCGGTATATTCAGCGTCGCCAGCGAATCCATGAAACAAGCCGAAAGCCGCCCCAAGCCGCCGTTGCCCAAGCCCGGCTCAATATCCAGTCGGCTCAAGTCGGACAAGTCAATGTTATGCTGGCGCATGGTTTCCCGGGCAAAACCGTAGGTGCCGGTGTAGAGCAGATTCTTCTCCAACTGTTGGCCAATGAGATATTCCGCCGACAGGTAATAGACGAACTTGGGATTCTGCCGGAAGTAGGCATCAACGTTTTTCTGCCAGTTGAACATCATGTAGTCGCGCACGGTATGCGACAAAGCCATATACAGATCGTGATGCGTGGCTGTGTAGATTGCCTGCCCGCGCGTGTAATAGAGGTTGTCGGCAAAAGCCTGCGCAAAAGCCTCTTGACTGAGCTCAACCGCTGTAATGTTATCGAAATTCGCGATCACCATGATTTGTCCTATTTCTTTCTATCATAAGGATGTGCGAGTATACACAGCGCCGAAAAAGCGCATATTACTTGATATATTATGCTAATACGCCATTTATATCAAATTTGTAATGCCTGCTTAATGGTTTCTCGGCACGACCTTCGTTTTCCCAACAGATACGCGCTAAAATCGCGTCGCTTGAATCAGACGAAAAGCGAGCGCATGCGACGACCGAATATCCTCATTATATACACGGACCAGCAGCGCTGGGATGCCTTGGGCGTCAACGGCAATGCCGAAATAATGACCCCGCATCTCGACGCGCTGGCCGCTTCCGGCGTGACCTTCACGCGTCATTTCGCGCAGAACCCGGTCTGTATGCCCAGCCGCGTAAGCATGTTGTCCGGTCGCTATCCGTCTAGCCTCGGCATCACGCGCATGGGCGTTCCGGTGCCGCAAGACCTGCTGACCCTGCCGAAAATAGTGAAACCTTATGGCTATCGCACAGCCAATATCGGCAAGCTGCATTTTCTGCCGCATGCCAACCGCGATCACCGTTCGCCGCATCCGGACTATGGCTTTGACCATTTGGAAATCTCCGATGAGCCGGGTGTATACGAAGACGCCTATCGCGCCTGGGTGCGGCAGCGCGCGCCGGAACAGATGGATGGCATCAGCGCCGGCATCCCACCGGCGGCCCGCATCTGGCGCAAGACCATGGCAATTGATGACGGCGTCGTACACCGCGGCGATCCGGAAGGGCGATTTGACTTTGACGGCGGGATTCCATTTGCAGCCGACGACGGCTTGACGCATAGCGCTTTTGTCGCCGAACAGACCATCGAATTCATTCGGCGCTGGGCTAATCAACCATTTCTGTGCATCGCTGGATTCTATTCCCCGCACGCGCCCTGGATGACGCCGCAGAAATACCTTGATCTTTACGATCCCGCGCGCCTTTCCGCGCCGGCCTTCCCGCCAGAAATGGACCGACAGCGGTCTCATGAACCAGGTCAGCGATTTTCGGATGATCATCTGCGCCGCGCCAAACAGGGCTATTACGCCATGATCAGCGAAGTCGACGATTACGTCGGCAAAATCCTCGCTGCATTGGACGCGGTCGGCCAACGGGAAAACACGATTGTCCTTTTCACATCGGACCATGGCGAGTGGTTGGGCGAGCATCTCAAGTTTGGCAAAGGCTACCCAGCCGCCGACGCAGTCAGCCGCGTGCCATTGATCATATCCGCGCCCAATGGCGCCCCCGGTCAGCGGGTTGACGGCATCGTCGAAGCCGTGGATATCCTGCCGACTTTGTTGAGCTTGGCCGGCATTCAAGTTCCGCCGACACTGCAGGGCAGTAGCCTGGGCCATCTTGTCATGACCGGCGCGGGAGCCCCCAAAGAGGCGGCATTGACCGAGGGCGATGGCTGGAAGTGTCTGCGAAATCGCGATTATCGCTATCTGATTCACAGCGACGGCAGAGAATGCCTTTGGCATATCGAAAGGGATCCAGGCGAATATGTTGATGTCGCCGACGAGCCGGCGCATCAGTCGGCGCTGGCGCGCTGCCGCCGTCAATTGCTGGCGCGCCTGCTGCAAATGGAACGTCCGCTAGCGCGTACCTGGACCTACTGAGGTATGATATTCAAACTCAAACTTTGCCGTCGTAAAGCCGCGAGCTCATGCCGCCGTCGATCGTCAGCACCGCGCCCGTAATGTAGGAGGCATGATCGCTGACGAGAAAAGCCACGCCCCTGCCCACATCTTCCGGCGCGCCCATCCGCTCCAGCGGGATGAACTTTAGCCGGTGCGCCAAGACTTGATCGAGATTGTTCCGATCGCTCCAGGCATCTGTCAATATAGCGCCGGGGGCGATGGCGTTCACGCGGATGCGCGGCGCAAGTTCGGCCGCGAGGCTCTTGGTAAAGCCGATGACGCCCGCTTTCGAAGCGGCGTAGCCGCTCAATCCCCCCAGCGTTACCGCAGCGTTGACCGACGACATGTTCACGATAGCCGCGCCTTCGCTTTGGCGCAGGTAGGGCAGGCAGGCTCTTGACATTAAGAACATGCCGCGCAGGTTCACGCTTTGCAGTTGATCCCATTCCGCCGCTGACATCATGTCAAGATTGAGGACCTGCGTTATGCCGGCGTTGTTCACCAGGATATCGATCTGCTGGTAATGACTGACGGCGGACTCAACCATGGCTTTGATGCTATCTTCTTCGCGTACATCACAGGCGATGAAACGCGCGTCGCGCCCGGCCGATCGGATCTTTTCAGCGACGCGCGCGCCGCTGGCATGATCAAGTTCCGCAATGACAATGCGCGCGCCCTGCGCCGCCAAGACCTGCGCCGTGCCCGCGCCGATGCCGCCCCCGGCCCCGCTGACGACGGCAACTTTATCACGCAAGCGATCGCTGCTGTCCATGGCTAGACGAAGGGGTAATCGCTCTGCGCGAATTCGACAATGCGATGCCAGAGGCTTTCTATGGCTCGGATGTCATCGCCGTTGAGGCTGATTTTTTGTGGATCCCGGGCATAGGGGGAGCGCAAGACTCCCCGGCGCCACAAGACATATTTGTGGAAAGAGATGCCGTAGACAGCCGCATAATTCAAGAGCGGCAGCAGTTGGAAATGTATCTCTTCCGCCTGTTCCTGTTTGCCCGCTTGATACAAATCATAGATTTTGACTTGCACATCCATGACGCCGCCGGCTGGCATATTGCCGCAAGCGCCGCGATTGAGTTCGTCTATCAGATAAATCCCGTTAGCGCCGCCGAAGACGCCTTGACAGTGCCCGGCGTCCAATTCCAGTATCTGGTTGATGTGCTGCAAGATCGGGATGGTTTCTTCTTTGATATAGGCGATGTTCGGCTCGGCTGCCATGAGCGCGACGAGTTCGGCGGGGGACAAGGGACTACCGATTGGCGCCGGCGCGTTCTGGATCATGAGCGGTCGATCGAATTTTGCCAGCGCGCGATAGTAGTCTTTCACGTAAGCCTTGGGGGCTTTGCGCAGATAGGGCGGCATCGCCATCAGCGCGCTGGCGCCATTGTCGCAGGCATGGTGGGCGAAATCCAGCGCGGCGCCCAGCGTCAGACCTTGCACGCCGACTACCAGCGACACTCTCTTGTCAATCGCTTTGGCGGCGAATTCGACCACGCGGAAGCGCTCGGCGTCGCTCAAGGTGAAGAATTCGCTTGCCAGCGCCGGCAGAACCAAGCCATGGGCGCGCGCTGCTATACAATAGTCGATCTGCCTTTGAAAGCTGCGCCAATCGATCGCGCCATCGTCGGCGAAGGGCGTATGTAGTATTTGAAAAATGCCTGCCAGCACAGTTCACCTCTTTACAGTTTGCGGTAGTGTATCCATTTCGGTTGTTTTTTCAGTTCTCGGCACGAGATCTTGAATCCATACCACCTTAATGCGGGACTATACACTACCCACCTCTTCACTTTTGCCTATACGTTGCCAAGTTGCCTTCATTCTCATAAACTATATCCTTAATTTGGGAAGACTCCCACTAGATTCGCATATTAGGAAAAACATCATGCGCATTTCCAAGGTTGAAGCGTTGCCCGTCCGCATCAAGCGCGACGAAGCCTACCTGGGCAGCCTGCCGGCGTCCGCCAATCCGCAGGCTTATTTCTTGCGTCCGCCTTACCGCGCGCTTTATTCCGCTTATTTCGAGACAGCTTTTGTCAAGGTGACAACCGACGATGGTTTAATCGGCTGGGGCGAGGCGCTGGCGCCGGTCGCGCCGGAAACCGTGCAGGTGATAGTCGAGCAGTTGCTTGCCCCCGCCCTTGTCGGCCGCGATCCGCTAGCCGGCGATGTGCTGTGGAATGTCATGTACGACTTGATGCGCGAGCGCGGATATTATGGCGGTTTCATGCTTGATGCCATCAGCGCCTGCGATACCGCGCTATGGGACCTGCGCGGCAAGATGCTGTCCCAGCCGGTCTATCAACTGCTGGGCGGGGCCTATCGAGACACTGTGCCCTGTTATGTTTCCGGCTTGCCAAAGCCAACTGCGGCGGAACGCGTCGAACTGGCTTTATCCTACGTTGACAAGGGTTTCAATGCCTTCAAGCTGGCGGCTGGACATGGCCTTCGGGCGGATGCGCAGAGCGTTGAGGCTCTGCGAGTGGCGCTGGGTGATGAGGCGACGCTGCTGCTGGACGCGCACTGGGTCTACCATCTCGATGACGCGGTTCGCCTGGGCAAGCGCCTCGAAGAGCTGGGGGCGGGATTCTTTGAAGCGCCGATCAATCCCGAAGATATCGCGTCTCATGCGCAGTTGGCGGACGCCATCGCCATCCCCGTCGCCATCGGCGAGACCGAGCGTACACGCTATCAATTCCGTCCTTGGCTAACGCAAAAAGCCGCCGACATCCTTCAGCCCGATGTCGGCAGAGCCGGCATCTCCGAGGTTGTCAAGATCGCGAACATGGCGGAAGCCTTCAACGTGCGCATGGCGCCGCATTTGAGCGTGGGCTTGGGGATATGTATCGCAGCCACCCTGCATGCGGCGGCAGCGATACCCAACCTGTACCTGTTGGAGTATCAGCCGCCGGTATTTGAAGTTGCCAATATGCTTCTGGAAGCGCCGCTGGTCTGCGCCGGCGGGAGCTATGAATTGCCCCGCGGCTCGGGGCTCGGCGTCGAGCTGGACGAAAAGCGCCTACACAATTTACAGATGTAGCGCCCTGTTTGCATTATATGAGTAAAATAGGAAATAATTTATGCAATATGCACAGTTTAGTTGGTAAGTTGGGTGCTGATGCTGTTCGATCATAATTACTGCATCAGCAAATGATGTATGTCCGAACGCTGATAGCGCAACATTTGATAGCGGTGATCTGGCATACGACACAGCTTCAAATACAGGGGATTGTGGAACAATTTGGCTGACTATTGAGGGTGTCCCTGATGGTCTTGATGCCGATATGTCAATGAGGGCGCAATCGAGCGTAGGCCCCATTACCCAACTAGCATATATAATATCGTGGACAAACTTCAACAATGGTGAATCTGGTGCAGTCAACGGTGGGACATCAGCACATGCATCACCCGTGTATCAATCACCACACCATTTGGTAGGAACAGGTTCTGGATTTGTATTTGGGACTCTGAACGGATACGCTACTGTCAATTTGTTTTTGACCTGCGCTTTCCGTTCACTTTCCACTAGCACCGTGGTCGAATAGCCAACATCAAGAAGCCAACCGGCTGGAGTTGGTCCGGTTATTATCGCCAGCTTCAGCCGTTGACGACAAGTTGCGTGAGGTTACAGCGTGGATTTAGATTACGCTACTAGAATTCAACGCTTAATTTCGCAAGCGCGAACACTTCCTAATCTCCCTCCAAATACCATGTTGCATACAGACCAAGCGGAGGATGAGCAATTATTAAACGAACTGCTGGCTCTCGACCCTGAATGCGACCCCATCACATGGCTGATGGATGATCATACTGAACTGTGCGTGAAATTATTATTTTGGCAAAGTCTGGACATATTGCGAAGCGGTCTGCTTAGTAAGCAGCGTGATATCGCTCTCAAAAAAATGGACATGATTGGCATTGCCCAGCAATCAACTTTGAACATTGGCTACAGATTCAACGAGCACGACGTGTCGCTGTTGAAGCCACTCGTCCTCACACACCCACTTACAGTAGACGATCAACAATTGTTACAGATATTTTCAAAGTTACGCCGCCGGGAGATGGTCGATGTAACAGGCGATAGGCTCAATGCGCAGGCATGGGATTTGCGAAACAAATTGTTGTCATTGGCTTATGATGTTAATCCGCTGATCTGGCTGAGAGAAAATTATCTGCAATACGCGGCGGTGTCTACGTTGGAATATCTCATGCGACAAGTCACGCCAAGTGGAATGGGGATCTTTTCTACAAGCGATTCATCCCGCTTTGAATCTCTTTCGCCAAAGTCTGTCTGTCGCGCGCAGGGTATTAAGTTCGTCTTGGAAACAATCTCTTATATAAATGATGTCTTCTCAATACACATTGTCTATAGAATTACTAATCGACGGTTGAAGGATCTTGAAAAAGTGCCAATTACCGTGCGGCACGATCATGTTGAGTGGAGAGGTATTGGAACCTTATTTGACGATCGGGAAAACTACTATCTGATTTGTCATTCCCTTTTGAACTATTCGGGATACCATGTTGGGCGAGATCAATGGCTGGACTATAGCCTGCGTCTGGATTGTTATCCCGCTTTGGTAAAATCCGCCAGGCAACTTGTTTTGTCTTTTGATAATGTAACGCTTATTGCAAAAGAAATATCATCGGGGGCTAATCTTGAGAACGATGCCCTTCATTATTCAGTGCCGCTCGGGAATCTGAAGTGGTCCATTAATCTTAGCGGGTTTAAACGTCGTCTCATTGGCTCTTTCTGATTAGCGGTGTGATCTTTGAAACTAAGGATTGGGCAGCAAAGGCGCTTTGGGCTGCACGATTTGCCGTCGTTCCGGACTCAGGCGATCAACCAGCGCTTGCGACACCTGGTAGCCATGGCGGAAGTTGCCCCATGAGGGTCCATAGCGAAAGACGATAATTCGGCGTTCCCCCGGGTTGCGGCGCTCCGCCGAGCCGTGGCAGAGCGCGTCCACAAATAAAATGACATCGCCGGCCGCCATCTGGACCTCGATAGCGCCTTCCACATCATCAACCGACGCCACTTCGCCGCGCATGCGATGCGCGGCGCTATCGGGGTGGGGGAAGTGGGACTTGTGGCTGCCCGGCACGACCATGGTCGCGCCGTCGCCGGGACCGATATCTGTCAGCGCCATCAGGATATTGATTTGCCCGCAATGGAACATGCCGTTGTAGTAGCGGAACTGAGTGCGTTTTGTGCCTTCGTGGCCGCCGCTGTGCAAACCGATAGCTTCGCCCGGACCGCGGATATTGACGAAACATTCGTCAATGAACAGGGGACCGTGGTTGTAATCGAAAGTACCTGCGCCGCCGATAAAGAACTTGACCTTTTCGATCCAAGACGGGTGGTCGATCAGATTTTCAAAGGCTGCGCCGCCTTCATAGATTTGCTGCAGGTTCAAGCCATCGTTGTCGCCGTAGTTGTGTCCATGCACATAGCCCTTCCATTCGCCGGGCTTTATGGGCAGCAAGGCGTCAATCGCGGCGTTAATGTCGGCGACTTCTTGACCGGACAATGCGCCCCGCAGCACGAGGAAGCCATTCAGATCGAAAAAGTAAATTTCTCTATCGCTTGGCATGGCTTTTTCTCGCTTGTTTCACTTATATGCGATGGCTATTCGTAACAGTGTACCGAAAAGATTGCGGCCGGCGCATCGCCATGGCTGGCGAGGACTTCCAGGCGCAAGCGCTCAGTTTCAACCGGCTCGTCAAACTTGATTCTGTTGATTGTTTGGTGGTTCTCCGACACCTCCGCCAAGACGCAGCCATTGCCATCCGTCAGGCGATAATGCTTGACCGCAAAGGGCATCACGTCTTCGGGATGGCTCCACAGGCTCGTTTCCATGGGGTGATCCCAGTCGGTGTCGAACATCAAGACGACCTCGCCGAGGCTTTGCGGCAACTGCCACTCGATCTCTAGCGCCGGCTCTGGATCATCGGGGGCGCAGACCCAGGCATTGGCGCCCGCGGTCGGTCGGGCAAGACCGTTGCAGATATTCTGCGGGTCGAAGCCGTTTAGCGGCGGTCTGAAGGTCATGGCGATATTCTGACCCTGCGGTCGGCGCAGCGGCGTCCAAAACTCGAAGCTTTCGACCCCGATATCCTGCGCGGGCTGCTGCGTCCGACGGTGGCTGAGCGCGAGCAATCCCGTGATTCGCTGCTCGCTCAGATGTAAATGTACATGCGGGTTCTCGAATACATGTAGAAAGACGTAACAGTTCTGGTCTAGCGCCTGCTTGAAGTCCAGGTCGATTATTTGATTGTCACGGGCATCGAGCTCAATTGAGCGGGACTCCAAGATGAGGTCCGGACTATGATTGTCCGGCTTGGAGCTGACGCGCAGCTGCAGGTCTAGCTGGGTAGGCGCGTCGGCGTCGACTGTGATGGACATGCGCGGCAGGCGACCTCGCTGCATGGGTATCATCTGCGCGTAGGGGCGTTCCAACTTGAAGCGCGGACCGTTGTCGGGCAGCGCTTCCAGGCAAAGTTTGCTGGATGCCGTCACTTTTGCCTGCCTAAGCAGATTCTCGTCATCGTCTAGCCGAAACTGGGGAATATATTGCCCTGCGCGTTGCAGATCGCGCTGCAGCAGCTTGATATTGTCCGCAGCCGCGATGTCGCGCGGCAACAGCTGATGCTGGATGCAGAGCGCCGCCGCCATGCCGACGGATTGCGCCGCCGATGCCAATGTCAGCATCACGCGGGTGGAACCAAACGCGACGTGCGAGGCGCTCATGATGCGGCCCGTGATGAAGAGATTGCGAATGTTCTTGCTGTATTGACTGCGATAAGGCACTTGATAAACGCCCTTGGCATGCCATTGGTCGCAGCCGGGCCGCTCGCTGAAAACGCCGTCAGCCGGATGAAGGTCGATGGACCAGCCGCCGAAGGAAATCGCGTCGTAATGCTGTCGCTGTTCGATAATGTCTTGCTGGATCATCATATAATCGCCCTCGAAGCGGCGACTTTCGCGCTTGCCCGGGATCTGCCCCACCCACTCCAGGGTCAGGTTTTCGGCATCAGGGAATTCCCCGGAGTTCTTAATGTAATGCCAGACGCCGTAGACGACTTTCCATAACTGCCACTTGATCGTCTCGGTCTCGTGAACCGTGTCGAGGCGGCCGCCATATTCGATCCACCACAGGCGGCAGCCGTCGATGGCTGTGTTGAAGCTGCGGAAGCGCGGTATCTGGGTGATGTCTTCCAGCGCGTAGCTCGGCGGCACAAATTTGACCGGCTTCCCGACATCCTTGCTGTAGAAATAAATCGAATGTCCCAGCAAATAACCGTATTCATCGCTTGGCGCGAATTTCTCGCCGAATTCCGCGCGCGCTTCTGCCCCCATGCGAAAAGCAGCCCCGGCCTGGAAAGCGACAATGCCATCCCCGGAGGCATCGCAGAAGAGCGGCGCGTACAATTCGTAGCGCGTCGAATTCTGGCTGCAAAAGGCAGTGACCGATTTGATGGTCTCGCCGTCGGATTTGCTTACGCTGACCGCGGCTGTATTGAGCAGCAGTGTGATATTGTCCTCTTCGACGACCTTTTCTAGCAGCACGGTATCGAAAATCAGCGTATTGCCTTCCTTATTTCGATAGGTGTTTTCGACCAGAATCTCGTCGATGACACCGCCTTCGCGCGCCCAGCGGTTGTTATTGCCCATGTGCGACGTGGCGCCCAATGCCCAAAGCCGCACCTCGCTGCTGGCGTTCCCGCCCAGCACGGGACGGTCTTGCACCAGCACAACCTTGATGCCGGCCCGCGCCGCGGTAATGGCGGCGCAGGTCCCCGCCAAGCCACCGCCGACGATGACCAGATCACTGTCGACGCGCAGGGTCTTGGGCGGACGAATGTCGGCGGAAAACGCTTCGCTGGTCATCCTGGGGATTTGATTGTCTTGTTTCATAAGGGCATTCGCCTCTGTTTCCGGTCACCAAACATCATTCGTATTTTGTTTTCAGGCTTTCAATCGCGCCTATGCGCCATGGCGATCGGGCAGCACGCCATGTTCCTCGCACCATGCGTTCAGCGGGTTTCGCCCGCCCTGTGGCTGGAACTCGAGCGTGTCGTCGATCTCCTCGCCGACCAGATATTTTTCGGTATCGCTGAGTTTCTCGACAAACTCGAGCTGCTGCTTGACATAATCCATGGGCTTCAGCCAGCGATAGGCATAGCCGATCATGATTGCCTTGCGCGTGATTGCAGTGAAATTGGGCGCGCCAGCATGCCAGGTGCGGTATTCAAAGATGACGCAATCGCCCGGATTCAAAAGCGGCTCAATGGCGTTGGCTGGATCGGCTTTGTCCGTTGGAATCTCGATGCGCTCCGTGAGCTTGTTGCTGCCCGGCGACAGCATGGTAACGCCGGACTGTGGTTGGCTGAGATCGGTCAGATAGAAGGCGCATTTCAAGCCGATGCGGGGGTAGTTGTCTTGGCCCAGGTCCAACTGAGTGCGGCCGTTATCGCGGTGCCAACCCGGCTTGCGTGAACTGGCAGGCGTCCCGGGCGGGTCCGGATGGCGGTAAATCAAGTGGCTGGTCGAAAGCTGCAGGTTGGAACCAAGCAGTTGAATCACCAGCGGCAGGGCGACTTCGTTGGTCAGCAAGGGTATAAAAGCCTCATCCAGCGTGACGCAATTGCGATAGCCGTCGTAAATCCCGCCATGTGTGGTATAGCGATTCAGCCTCTGCTCACTGGCGATGACGCGGTCGCCGGCCTCTATCAGACGGCTGATCATGTCTTCATTGAGCGCGTTGCGCACAATGAGATAACCTTGATCGCGGAATTGCTGTCTCTGTTCTTCGCTAAGTTTGCTGAATCCCTGCATTTTCTATCTCCAGATGCTGTTAAGCAGCATTAGATTCTCGTAGGCTAAGTATAGGTGAAATAAGCGGTGGCGACACAAGATTTGTCGCTGCGCAGGCGAACCCAGTGCGCGCTGTAACCGCTGGGAAACACGTGATGCGCGTAACCGTTGCCCGAGACCTTGATGTGATCGTAGACCTTCCAAGCGCCGTTGCCGAGGAAATCCACCTCAATCGAGAACGTGACTTCGCCAGCGTGATCGTGGCTCAGGTGCAAGACCTTCTGGTCGAAGCCGGTCATCAGATAAGGATCGGATGCTGGACCAGCCTCAACACGGTCTTCCCGCCAGACGCCGCCCCAGCCGGCGGGTTTACCGAAATTCCAAAGGTCGTCGGTCTTGCCAAACCACAAGCCCGACTGCGGCTCGCCGGCTAGATGGTTGGCGCCACCGTGCGGGCTGGCGTTGTCGGCGCCGAGCGCGAGCAAGCCCCGATAGGCGCAGAAATCGCCGAGCACCCAAAGGTGGGTCGAGATGGGGCGGATGCCCCAAATGTGATTCTCGTAAGCCCAGGGCGACAGCTCATAGAACATGCCGTGACAATCCATCAAGAAGCGCTCGTGCTCAACCTCGCGGATGCGGGGCCATTCGGTTTGCCACATGTGGTCAAAGCAATGGCTGGCTTTGGGCAAGCGATAGCGCTTCCATTGCTGGTTCGCCTCGGTAAATACCTGCAAAATGGCTGATCGCTTGTCCCAGCCCATGGCGAAAATCGTGCCGGCAAAATTACCTCGGCCATTGACCTCGATGAAGGGGCTGCGCTCGATGATCGTCCATTGCTCGCCATCCCATTCGGCGAGGCGCCCGGCTGCCTCCGCGCCTGTGAAGTCGCGTTCGTCGTAGCTGTTGTTGGCGACTACCACGCGCCCGAAGTTGCTGTAGGCGGCTTTGAAGTGCGCGTATTTGTGGTCCGGCACGCCCAGTTCGACGGTCAAGTCGGCGAGGAAGGCGCACTCAAGCGTATGCACATCCATTTCATAGAATTCGCCTTCCATGCCCAGCATGTAAACCTTGTTGGCGGGGTCGGCCAGATGGCGCATGGTCGAGCAAAGCCGCACTTCCAGCAGCGATTCGATGGTTCGAACGCCGCCCTGGGCGTCGATGACGTAAGGACCGAGAAAGAGCTGGTTGGATTCCCAGTGCGCCATGCGGTTTGTGTATGTGCCGACATAGCTGGCTGGGTGCTTCTCTATTTCCAATTTGTCGTTGATGACGTATAGCCCGGTGCCGACGCCGCTGGCGGATTTATGCGAGACGTAGGTCACAAGCCAGAGTTTGCCCGCCCATGCCATCATGGCGCCGACCCCGCATTCCGTGCGTGGCGGACCCAGTTCGGCGGTCAGCGCCAAGTGCGGATAAACGCCGCTTGCGTTTAGATATTGGTTTGCGACCATCGCGCCTCGCTTTCATGCGCGGAGCTGTCGAGCTGGGGCATGGTGACAATGGGAGTGCCAAGAAGCGGCAGCCATCTGGCGCCGAGTTGCTCGCAAAGTACGCGGAGGATATTCGGGGGCGCTTTCATCGACGCGCGTCTCAGCCTTTCATGCCCGATAAGTTGGCGCCTTGAATGAATTGTTTTTGGAACATGAAGAAGACGATCAGCACCGGCACGACCATCAATGTCGAGGCAGCCATCTGTTGATTGTAAATGCCGCCTTGCCCAGGCAGCGAAGTGAATTTGTACAAGCCAATCGCCAATGTATGCAAATCCGGATCTTTTAGATAGATCAAGGGACCCAGGAAGTCGTTCCAACTATTCTGGAAGCTCAAGATGGCGATGACGACGATAGCCGGCTTGGCTAGCGGGACCATGACCTGTGTGAAAATGCGGATTTCGCTGGCGCCGTCAATCTTGGCCGCGTCCAGCAAATCCTGCGGGATGCCGAGGAAAAATTGCCGACAGATGAAAATGTAGAAAGCATTGCCGAAGAAATTCGGCACAATGAGCGGGTAGAAGGTATCGATCCAACCTATGGCTTCGTAAGCGGCGTAAACCGGTATCAATCTCACGGCGAAGGGCAGCATCAATGTCGCCAGCAAAATCAAAAAGAGCGCGTCGCGAAACGGGAAACGAAAGCGCGCGAAGCCATAAGCGACAAGCGTGCAAGAGCCGATATCGCCGATGAGCGAGATGATGGTGATGAACATGGTGTTGCGGAAAGTTGTGCCGAAGTTCCAGAAACGCAGCGCCTCGCTGTAATTTTCCGGCTGCCAAACGCGGGGGATCCACTGCACCGGGAAGACGCCGACCTGATCCAAAGGCATAAATGACGACATGAACATCCAGAACAATGGCGCCAGGAACCATAAGCTCATCAGGACAAGCAAGAGATAGAGCAGGGCGCGCCCGATTATGCGGGTCATGCGGGTGACGGGGGCGCTCGTCAAAAAGCTTGGAGCCGCGGTCTTGGCTGTCATCAGTCCGCCTCCCCGCCTTGATAGAAGACCCAGCGCTGGGATGTCGCTACGATGACCGCGGTGAAGGCGAAAATAATCATGAAGAGGATCCAAGCCAGGGCTGACGAATAGCCCATCTGTGGCGGCAGGTATTGAAAAGCGTGGTCAAAGAGATGCAAGACATAAGTACGGGTCGCGTCGCGCGGTGCCCCGCCCGTCATGATAAATATCTGCGCGAAGACTTGAAAGGCGCCGATGATATTGATGAGAACGTTCAGATAAATGGTCGGCGTCATCAGGGGTATGGTGACGCGCCGCAGACGTTGGAACATATTGGCGCCGTCAATCTTGGCGGCGTCATAATACTCTTCGGGGATGCCCTGCAAGCCGGCCAAGAATATGACCATGGTCACGCCCACCCAGGTCGTGCTCATTATCAAGAAGGCGAGCATGGCGTAATCGGGATCGGCGAACCAGCGAACGCGCGGCAAGCCGATGGAATAGAGCAGGGAATTGAGCAAGCCCGCGCGCGCGTTTAACACATATAGCCATATCACGGATAGCGCCACAATGGGCACGACGGAGGGCAAATAGAACAGTGTCCGCCACAGCCCCAAGAGGCGCACCTTGGTGTTGAGCAGCAGCGCCAGCGCAAAACCAAGCACGATGCGAATCGCGACCGAGCCGCCAACATAAACGCCTGTGTTGCGCAGCGACTTCAGGAAAAGCGGGTCGTCGGTGAAGATGTGTACATAATGCTCCGCGCCTATCCACTCTGGCGGCTGCACGATGTTGTATTTGGTGAAGCTGAGCAGCAATGACGCGATGAAGGGGAAGAGCGCGAACAAAAGCACGCCGACGATCCAAGGGCTGATGAAGAGCAAGCCCATCTTCGCCTCTCGTTTGCGCAAGGGCGAAAGATCGTGCCAGCGCTCGCGCCTTTTGCCGCGCAAGGCGCTGAATTGCGAACCGAATGCCGTGGCCATGTTGTCAAACCTTGAGCGAATGCCGCATGTTTGCTGAATGGGGGCGGCGAAACGCTGCCCCCATAATTTCCAGCCTTGGCTAGATCTAGCCGTATTCTTCCCAGAATGCGTCCAACAATTCCTGAATTTCCGCTTCCGCATCGGCTAGCGCGGCTTCGATGGTTTTGTCGCCAAAGAGCACATCGTCCACCATGCGGTTCAGAATCTGGTTGGCTTCTGGCTGGACCGGCGCGACCGGTACCAGATAGTCCAGCGCGGCGACGCCCAAAATTGATTGAGCGCGCGGATGCTCTTCGCCGTCCTTCTCGTAGCCATTGCAGTCAACCAGTGGCGACGGACGCTGCTGCTGCTGGATAAACCAGCAAGCGCCCTGTCCCTCGATTTCAGTGGTCAGCCATTTGACCAACTGCCAGGCTTCGTCGGGATGGGCGGCGTTCTTGGGAATCATATAGCCCCAACCGCCATGCGCCCCGCCTCGGCGATCGGCGCTGCCGCTGGGTCCATAAGGAATCGGCGCGACATCGTAGTTGAGAGTCTCGGCATGGTCTTCCAGTTGGAAGAGCGTCCAGGAGCCGTTGGACTCTATCGAAACAAGACCCTGAATCAGCGGACCTTGATCAAATTCGCCCGCCATCTCCCAGAAAGCGTTCAACTCTTCAATGCCGTAGTTGATTTCCGCCATCGCCTGCATGAACTCCAGCGTCTGCAGGCCTGCTTCGTTGTTGATGGTGATGCTGCGCAAATCATCGCTGATCCAGGTCTGGCCATTGGCGTTCAGCCAAGCGAGGAAGGGGAAGCCCGTAACCGACTGCGCGTTGAAGCCGACGCGCTCCAGGAAGCTGCCATCGCCGATGCGCAAAGTCTCGGCGACTTCTAGCATCTCGTCCCAGGTTTCTGGGAAATTTTCGATGCCGGCTTCGGCGAAGTGGTCGGTGTTGTACCAGGCAATGGCAAAAGCGCCGCCGCCCGGCAAGGGCAGCAGCCAGGTCTTGCCGTTAAATTGCGTGCCGGCGAATTCCGAGGGATGGAAGATCGCGGGATCAATGCCATCAGCCGCCATGTAGTCGTCCAGCGGGATGATGGACTCGGTGGCGGCGAAGAAGGGCAGGTCATGACGCCCGAACATCGTCACATCGGGCGGGTTGCCGGCGGCGATAGCAGCCAGCAGATTCTGCAGGCGGTTATCCCAGGGCAAGAAGATATTGTCCACGCATATACCCGGATTGGCGTCCTCAAAGGCGGCGACTTGCTGCTCCTGTAAAGGAATGCGATTGCCGCCCCAGGGCAATCGCATCAAAATCATTTTGGGGCGATACTGAGGCAAAAAGAGGAGTTGCCTCATGTCAAAAGGTAGAGGATTGAGTTTAGAGGAATGTTTTGCTGATCTGCCTGATCCCCGAATAGAGGGGCGCTGTGACCACAAATTGCTCGATATCATTATCATCGCCGTTTGTGCTGTGCTCTGTGGCGCGGATAGTTGGGTTGGCATCGAAACCGTAGGAAAAGCGAAGGAGCCTTGGTTTCGCCAGTTTCTGAAGCTAGAGCATGGCATTCCATCGCATGATACCTTCGGTTATGTATTTGCCAGGATCAATCATGAGGAGTTCCAGCAGCGCTTTATGCGCTGGGTAGAGTCGGTGTTTGCAGTCAGTAAAGGACAGGTGCTTGCCCTTGACGGCAAGACCTTGCGCGGTAGCCATGACAAGATGCTGGGTAAGGATGCGGTCCATTTGGTCAGTGCTTGGGCAAGTGAAAATGGCTTGGTATTAGGACAGCGCAAAGTGGCTGATAAGTCCAATGAAGTAACAGCCATTCCTGAGTTGTTGCGTCTACTGGATGTTTCCGGTTGCATTGTGACAATAGATGCGATGGGATGTCAAACCAAGATTGCGCAAGCGATTCGGAACGAGAAAGCGGATTATATTCTGCAGGTCAAGGGCAATCAGGGCAATCTAAAACAGGATATAGCCGATTGGTTCAGCTATGGCGACAAACATGGATTTGAAGACATGGACTGTGACTTCAACGAAACAACTAACAAGTCAAGGGGACGGATTGAAATACGCAAATGTTGGGTGCTCAGTGATCCCAAGGCTTTCGAATATATCCGCCATTATCAAGGATGGCCTGACCTGCGTAGCCTTATACGTGTCCAGCGAGAGTGCCGTCATAAAGGGCAAATTCGCTACCAGACTGCCTATTATATCAGCAGCCTTGACACTTCTGCCGCGCTTATCTTGCAAGCAACGCGGCGGCACTGGACAATCGAAAACAGCTACCACTGGGTCTTGGATGTCACCTTCGGCGAGGATCATTCTCGCATCCGAGACGGCGAAAGTTCCGAAAATATGGCAACCTTACGCGCTATAGCCTTGAATCTGCTCAAGCGTGATACAGGCAAAAGCAGTTTACGGCAAAAACGCTTCCGCGCAGCGATGGATAACGATTTCTTGCTCCATCTGCTTCAACCAATTTGATGCGATTGCCCTGATTGCCGCCCCAGTGGTGCCAATAGGTCAATGTTACATCGCCCTCGCAATCGGGGTTCTGCGCCGAAACTGTCATTGATAGCGGTAGCGCCGCCAACATAATGACTGATACAAGCAACAAAAACGTCGCTCTCTTAATCACAAGATTCTCCTTCCACTTCGGAAACTTATCGAAAAATGTTTGCCGCAAATTAACTCCGCGCGCGTTCATTGAACTGGGCTGCGCCAGCCGACGACGAGCGCGCCTGCATACTATAATTTCTTATGCGGCATTTTGCAACAAAAAAATCGAAGGCAAAGCAAGCGCGACAAATAAATCGTTCACTGCAATGTATCGCCCCTAGCGGCTGACGGGTAGATGTTGTTTTTAACTCAACCGTCTTCGATACACAATCAAATTCCCGCGGCATTAACGAGCGCCTTTCGGCTTCTCGCCAGCGCGTCTAGGGGATCCTTAAGCGCCGGGCTTAGTTCCAGGCTGACGGCGCCGCCATATCCAATGTCATCAAGGGCCCGAAAACTGTCTTCCAGCGTCCGCTTGGTCATCAGGCCATCCAGCAACGCCCAATGGAGATCTGACTGGCCATCGTTGTCGTCAAAGTGCACGTAGCCCAAGCGCTGCCCAGCTTCATGGATCACCGCAGCCGGATCTTCTCCTGTCATCTGAATATGCCCGCTGTCGTAAAGCAAGAACAGGTTGGCATGACCCAGGCTCTTGATATAGTCCAGCGTGCTTTTTGCAGTGGGCAAGGCGGTGCCGGGGAAATGCTCTACCGCAAAGCGCATGCCAACCGCGCTGGCGCGCTCCGCGAGTTCCAGCAAACTGTCGCCAAATCTGGCAAGCCCGGCCGGGCTGTCGTCTTTGCCCGGTATCACGTAAACCGTGTCAGCGCCCAGTGCGGACGCATGCCGGATCGCATCCGTGACATGCTCAAGCGCCTGTGATCGCATGCGGCTGTCCGCGTGATCCAAGGCCGCGCCGGCCGGCATGGCGAATGACGCGCCCAGGCAAGAAACCCTCAAACCCAATTCGGCTGCCAAGTCGCGGTTCTTTGCTTTTCGCAAGTTGCCCGGCTGCAGATCAATCCATTGGAAACCCAAATCGCTGATCTGATGCAGCATTTCCGTTTCCGATACTGTCAATGCCCAGACACAGCAAGCCAGTCTCATGCCTGTTCCTCCCGCATCAACCGTAGATTCTGACAGATACTAACGCAAGCATGAAGACTTGTCATAAATTGACAAGCTATTGAGCGGGACGTACACTTGGCGAAGTTTATCGGCGGGAGGAAAGCGAAATGACGAACGATGCGCGCATCGCCTTGATAACTGGCGCGGGATCTGGCATTGGCAGGGTCACTGCCCTGGCTTTTTTGGATGCGGGCTATTCCGTCGTATTGGCGGGAAGGCGCGAAAGCAAATTGAGCGAAACCGCCAGCCTGGCCAGCCCCAAGGGCGAAGGCGCGCTGGTTGTACCGACAGACGTCCGCGACCGCGATGCTGTTGCGCGACTCTTTTCCACCGTCAGAGAGCGATACGGCAGGCTGGATCTGCTCTTCAACAACGCGGGCATGAGCGCGCCGGGCATCCCCTTGGACGAAGTAGGTGAGCAAGATTGGCTGTCGGTCATTGATGTCAATCTCAATGGCGCCTTTTGGTGCTTGCAAGAAGCCTTTCGCTTGATGAAATCGCAGCGACCGCAAGGGGGCAGGATAATCAACAACGGCTCGATATCCGCGCAGACGCCGCGCCCGGGTTCAGCGTCTTACACAGCGAGCAAACATGCCCTGACCGGTTTGACCAAAGCGGCCGCGTTGGAAGGCAGAGCCTATGATATCGCCTGCGGCCAGATCGATATCGGCAATGCCCGCACCGATATGTCCGAAGAGATGCAGCAGCGTCTTGAACAGAGCGCCGGTCGGCAGGCGGTCGAGCCACAGATTGACGCGCGCCACGTGGCGGAGGCTGTTTTGTACATGGCGAACCTGCCGCTGAGCGCGAATGTGCTTTCGATGACGGTTATGGCGAATAAGATGCCCTTCGTGGGCCGAGGATAGGACGAAGGGATGACTGATGGATGAACTGATTTGGATGTCGGCAGTTGACTTGGCGAGGCGGATTAAGCGTGGCGAACTGTCGGCTGTCGAGGTCCTGCGGGCGCACCTGGAGCAAATTGACGCCCTCAACCCGGAACTGAACGCCATCGTCACTTATTTGCCCGAAATGGCGCTGGACCTAGCCAAAGAAGCGGATGCGCGTCAGGCGAGGGGCGAGGAACTGGGTCCGCTGCACGGGCTGCCGATTGCGCACAAGGATCTGGCGCAGACAAAGGGCATCCGCAGCACCTCAGGTTCGCCTGTCTACGCCGATCATGTGCCAGACAGCGACGACTTGCACATCGCGCGCTTGAAGCAGGCTGGCTGCATCACGCTTGGCAAAACCAATGTGCCGGAATTCGGCGCGGGTTCGCACACCTTCAACCCGGTATTTGGCGCGACATACAATCCCTACGATCTGACCAAGACCTGCGGCGGCAGCAGCGGCGGGGCCGCGGTGGCGCTGGCATCGGGCATGATACCCATCGCCGACGGCAGCGATATGGGCGGTTCTTTGCGCAATCCCGCCAGCTTCTGCAATGTTGTCGGCTTGCGCCCATCGCCCGGACGTGTGCCGAGTTACCCGAGCGCCAATGCCTGGTCCACGCTGGGGGTCGTCGGTCCGATGGGGCGCAGCGTGCAAGACGTGGCGCTGATGCTGAGCGCGATGGCTGGCTACGACCCGCGTTCGCCCATCGCCATTCAGCAGCCGGGTTCGCTTTTTGCCCAGCCGCTGGAACGCGACTTCAAGGGAGCGCGCATCGCCTGGAGCCTCGATTTGGGCGAGTTGCCGGTCGAGCCAAGCGTGGCGAGCGCGCTAGAAGAACAACTGCCGAAATTCGCTGATATTGGCTGCGTTGTCGCCGGCGCCGCGCCCGATTTCAGCGCTGCCTACGACATCTTCCAGACCTTGCGCGCCTGGAACTTCGAGCTGTCCTTCGCCGAGCCTTTCGCCCTGTTCGGCGAAGACCGCTTTAAGGAAACGATTCGCTGGAATGTGGCGCGCGGCAAAGGCTTAAGCGCCATGGACATCAGCCGCGCCGAAGCTAAGAGAAGCGAACTCTATCACCGCGTGCGCGAATTCATGGATACTTACGAGTTCTTGCTCTTGCCAACCGCGCAGACGCCGCC
The DNA here is from genome assembly GCA_965232245.1 of Phototrophicaceae bacterium. Lineage (GTDB taxonomy): Bacteria > Chloroflexota > Anaerolineae > Aggregatilineales > Phototrophicaceae > UBA6055. The sequence continues at coordinate 1,823,334 of CBDDPG010000002.1, forward strand.
TTTTCCGGTTGAATGGGAGTATCCTGAACGAGTGAACGGCACAGAGATGAATACCTATATCGACTGGATGATGAGCTGCGCCTACATCACGGTTACGGGCTTGCCGGCCATATCCGTGCCATGTGGATTCACGGCGGACGGGCTGCCTGTGGGCATGCAGATCGTCGGTCGCCCCCACGCCGATTTTGAAGTGCTGCAATTGGCTTATGCCTTCCAAGAAGCGACAGGCTTCTACCACCGCCGACCGCAGCTCGCGGTCGCTGCCGCCGACTGACGGCTGAAACTGGCGCATAAGGAATACTCGCGTGGACCTGACGCTGATCAACTGGTTGCTGGCTTTGCTGCCTGTGCTGACCGTGCTTGTGCTGATGGTCGGCTTGGGTTGGGGCGGCAGCCGCGCGGGATCGGCCGGCTTCATATCGGCTCTGGCGCTTTCACTGGTGGTGTTTGGCGGCGATTTTCAGTTGATCGTCGTGGCGGTCGGCAAGTCCATTCTCTTGGCGGTTGATGTGCTCTATATCGTATGGATGGCGCTGTTCTTTTATAACGTCACGTATGAAGCCGGCACGGTCGCCCTGATTGGGCAGAGCCTGCCGCGGCTCACTGCCGACCGCGCCGCGCAAAGTCTGCTCATCAGTTGGGTATTCGTCTCGTTGCTGCAAGGCGTCGGCGGCTTCGGCGTGCCAATAGCCGTGGTTGCGCCTTTGCTGATGGGCTTGGGCTACACCGCAACGCAATCGGTCATCATGGCTTCTCTGGGGCATGGCTGGGCGGTGACTTTTGGATCGCTGGGCACGTCCTTCGTCGCCTTGACGGCTGTTACCGGGCTGCCCGGCGAGGTTTTAGCGCATGATGCCGCTCTCGTCCTGGGCTTGGCTTGCTTGTTCAGCGGCGCGCTAGTCGCCTATGTCAGCGCCGGCTGGGGCGGTTTTTTTCGCTCCATTCCAATGCTACTCATTGTGGGCGCGGCGATGGGGCTCACGCAATGGTGGATCGCCACCAATGGCATGTGGACCCTGGGTTCGACGACCGGCGCGCTGGCCGGCGCGCTGGTTGGCGTCTTGTATGTATTATCGCCACTTCATCGCGGCAAAGCAGGCAAAGCGAAGCCGGCTGCCGACGATGGGTCGCGCAGTCTGGCGCTGGCTTTGTCGGCTTATGGGATTCTGCTGGTTCTGGCTTTCTCTACCAAATTGATCGCACCGCTGCAAGCCTTAGTGGATTCCTTGTTGATCAAGATCGAGTTCCCGGCCGTGTCCACCGCATTCGGCTGGCAAGCGCCGGCTGAATTGGGACGGGCGATCAGCGTTTTTGGTCACGCCGGCGCTATCCTGTTTTATGCCGGCTGCGTCTCGTTCTTGCTCTATCGACAAGCGGGTTATTATGCCAGCGACGATGTATGGGGCAAGATTTGGTCGAGCGTCCGCAAGTCGGCTCTTAAGTCGACGATATCGATTCTGGCATTGGTGGCGATGGCTTCGCTCATGACGCATAGTGGCATGACGCAAATGATCGCCCGCGGCATCAGCGAGACAGTCAGCGCTTCGGTCTATCCCCTGTTCGCGCCCTTTATTGGCACGCTGGGCGCGTTCATGACTGGCAGCAATACCAACTCCAATGTCGTTTTTGGCGCGCTGCAACAAGAGACAGCTTCTCTGCTGGCGCTGAGCGTGCCGATTGCGCTGGCTGGGCAAACCGCCGGCGCGTCGCTGGGCAGTGTGCTGGCTCCAGCGAAAATCATCGTCGGCTGCAGTACTGTGGGGCTGGCCGGGCAGGAAGGTCCAGTGATCAGGACTATGCTTTTATTGGGCTTGATTCCAGTGGCATTTGTCGCTCTCGTTACATTTGCGAGGATGATGGGTCTGTGACGCAGCTTGCCTTCGCGCAGTTTGCCTTCGCGCAGCTTGACGATCCCGCGCTTAACGCGGCGTCGTCGGATAGCCGATTGGGTCGATCATGACGTCGATCAGTAGCGGTTTTCCGGTTGACAGGCCGTATTTGATCGCCTCAGCGCATTCGGCTTGCGTTTCGGCTCGGCGATAATCTATGCCAAAGCCCTGGGCGATCATGCCAAAATCGGGATTGCGGAACTCGGTGCCATAAGCTTGGATTTCTCTGCGCGCTTGAGCCGAACGGATGAGGTCAAGCGCCGAATCATTCATTAGGGCGACGATCACCGGCAGTTCCAGCTCCGCTAGCAGTCCCAATTCTCCTATCACCATTGCCAAGCCGGCGTCGCCTGTGATGCAAACAACTTGTCGTCGGCTGATTTTCGCCGCTGCGATGGCGCTGCTCAAGCCATATCCCATCGCCGACAAGCCGTTGGACACCAGATAACTGTTGGGCGAGCGCGCTTGCCAATTGAGCGCCGCAAAAATCTTGTGCGAGCCGACATCGGTTGTGACAATGACATCGTCGGGACTGTGTTCGCGCAATGCGGCCAGGAACTCTTGTGGCAAGACGCGCTTGCTTTGCGGCGCCGGCAAGGCAGACGGAACCTGTTCATCACGAAAGCTCTTGACCCGCGCTGCGCCCCAGTCCTCGCGCTTAAGAAAATCGACAGGGGGCAGCGCTTCCAGTCCGTCCGCGATAGGTCCTACGATTTCCATGGCGCTGGCGATGCGCGGATCTTCGTTTTCCCAATTGGCGAGCCATATCAGAGGCTGCGGTTGCCCCCAGGGTTTGACCAATTCGACGACATCAAAGCCGACGGCGATGATGCAGTCCGCTTCGTTCATTATCTGGTAAGCCGGGTCGCTGACCGTCAAACCCAGCGTGCCTGCAAACAGGGGATGCTCCGCTGGCAAGGCGCCCTTGCTCTTGGGAGTGTCTATCAGCGGCGCGCCTAGCGTCTCCGCCAGCTGACGCAGCTGAGCATAAGGACCTTCCGGTCCCAAACCCAATCCGACAAGGATGACGGGGCGGCGTTTGTCCGCGAAGAATGCAGCCAAGCGCTCGGGATGGCAGTTGACCGGGCTGGGCGCGAGCTTCTCGACACGCGGCTCTGGGCGCTCGCCGGCAGGTTGCAGAGCGACGTCGTTATGAATGCTCAGGTGGGCGGGTCCAGGCCGCCCGGCCGCGACCGCATACAGCGCCTGTTCAATGGTCTCCGCGGCTCTATGCGCTGTGATTTCCGCCGTGAACTTGCTAATAGGACGGAATATCGCTTCAAGGTCAAGCGCTTGATGACTGTGACAATCTGCGAAGCTGGGGGCGCTGGCGGCTGTGATTAGCAGGATAGGCGCGCGGTCGAGATAGGCATGGGCGAAACCGGCATAGGCATTGGTCGCGCCCGGTCCCAAGGTGCTGAGCGCTATGCCCGGGCTGCCCGTCAAGCGGGCTGAGGCAGCCGCCATGAAACAGGCTGAACTCTCGTTTTTGACCAGGACGAAGTCGATGCCCTGCGCCCGCAGCGCCTCCAGGATGACGACGTTTTCCCCGCCCGGCAAGCCATAAACCGTATTCACGCCGGCTGTCGCCAGTTGATTCGCCAGGTATTCGGCAATGCTTGTCATCAGGCGCTTTCATTATTCATGTCAGTAAAACCAACAAAGAATTGCAATTTCATTAATAGCGGACAAGCCTTGTAGGGGCGACCAATCTGACTCTGTTGAAATACTCAATTTACCCCCACCCCAAGCCCCTCCCCCATAAAGAGGGAGGGGCTTAACGGCTCACTACAGGTCATAAGACTCCGATTGCCTCATTTTTGGGCAAGGGACCGGGTGATGGAAGCTGTTTCTCAACAGAGTCAATCTGGTCGCCCGCATTGTTACATATTGATTTCGGGCGACATGGTATGTCGCCCCTACAATTAGCCCTTTTGTCGAGTTTTGCATGACTAACTTGGAACTACTTATAATCCTTCCTGTCTTCGTGGTGAATAACAATTTGAAACGCTTGCCGCGCGACCGGCTACTCAACTGAAAGCAGCAGATAAATGCTGAGCGCCAGCAGGGGCGCAATCATGATCCATTCAAAAGTTCGCTGATTGATGCGATCGATCAGCGCGCGCGCGACGGCAATCGCGACGGGAATCAAGATGAACACCCAGGCGATCGCGAGCAATTTGCTCAGATCAAGAATGCCGATCGTGATGTAACTGGGCAATTTGGTCAGATTGATCACGGCGAAAAACAAGGTGGTCGTGCCAACAAAGACGCGTGGACTCATGTTAGGTTGCAGCAAGAGATAGGCGGTGAAGGGCGGCGCGCCTACATTGGCTAGGGTGGAGCCAAACCCGGAAGCCCATCCAGCGAACCAACCATGCCAGGACCGCGGCTGATAGGCTAAGCGGCGCAGGCTTTCGCTGCCTATCTTGAAGCTGAGCGCCGCCAAGGTTAATCCGCCGATGATCCGCTTGAGCGTCACTGCGTCGATGTCTTTGAGGATGAAGGCGCCGAGGGCGACGCCAATCAGCGCCGGTCCCAACATCAGCGCCAATAGCTTCTTGTCCCACTGCTTCCAGTAAAAGTACAGGGCGAAGATATCCGCGAAGATGAGCAAGGGCAGAATCAAACCGACAGCTTCTTGCGGATCAATGATTAGGGAGAGTATTGGCACGGTCAGCGCAACGGGAACGGGTCCTCCCAAGCCGCCTTTGGAGAATCCGATCAAGATGGCGACCAGCGCAAATATAAGCGTCTCTTCCACGATGGCTCGCTTGACTTAATTTTCAATGAGTTGCGTCCAGCTTGACGCGGAACCGACCTCGATTATATGTCAGGTCTAGCCGTCAAGCGAGAATCGAAATCTCCTCATGTCAGCGACATATTCAGAAAAGAAAGATTTGGTCTGCCCGCCAGGGCAATTTCATCAAATAATCTTTAAGCGCAAAAACACAAAGCGCGCGACCATCGGTGGAGATAATTATTCCCTAAACTTTGTGTCCTTTGCGCCTTTGTGCTGAAATCATGTTTTCCATGAAGATGGAATCTGTTAAGCTGCCAATGGCTGGTCGGGAGGGAGCGAATTGGATACGAGGCAACTGAACGAAGAGGGACGCGAACTTTGGAACCGAAAAGCGCGCTTCTGGGATGAGCTCCATGGCGACAAAGGCAATCTCTTCCACCGCCGCTTGATAGAACCGTCGGTCCTGCAACTGCTGGCTTTGCGGGATGGCGAAAGCATTCTCGACGTGGGCTGTGGCAACGGGGCATTGGCTCGGCGCTTGGCGGAAGAGGGCGCGCAGGTAACCGCTGTAGATTTCAGCGAAGAGATGATTCGATTGGCAAAAAGACGGTCGCGGACTTTCGCTTCGGGCATTGACTACCGCGTCGCCGACGCTACCGACAAAGAGGCGCTGCTTGCGCTTGGGGCTGGGCATTTCGCCGCGATTGTTTGCTCGATGACCTTGATGGATATCCCGATTGTCGCGCCGCTATTCGAAGCCGCGTCAGAGTTGCTGCGCCCCGAGGGGAGGTTCGTTTTTGCGACGATGCACCCCGCTTTTAATTCCAACAATCCCGTATTCTTCCAGGAAAAAGAAGATCGAGACGGCGTCGTGACGACAGTGACCGGCGTCAAGATCAGCGCCTACGTCGATATGCCGCCGGTGAAGGGCTCGGGCGCGCCTGAGGAGCCGACGCCGCATTACTACTTCCATCGACCGCTAGGCGCGCTGCTGCAAGAGGCTTTTGACGCCGGCTTCGTGTTGGATGGCTTGTTGGAACCGGCCTTCCCGCCCGAAGACGCCGAGCTGGGAACGGCACTAAGTTGGACCAAGATGCGGCAGATTCCGCCGGTCTTGACGGCGCGGCTGCGCCTTGCCTAGATCATGCCTATATTGATGTACGCGCGGCATTCAAGACCGCCGCGTTGAAATCGCCGCCGGCCTGGGCGCGCAGCAATTCCAGCAAGTCGCTCAGGGCATTCTTGATATCAGCTTCAGCGTTCTCGTGCTGCGCCTCGACCGTTATGACGGCATCGCTGGTTGTGGCATTGGCTGCGCTGGTCGCGCTTTGGCGCCAGCACCAGCGCCTGGCGACCACCATCTGTTTTTCGTCGGAAAAGACAACTTCTCCAACTTCGGGGCGCATGACCTCGCCGCTTGCCAGTTCCATGTATGTCTCGCTGCCGTCGGCGTAATGAACGGTGATCGCGCCTTGAATCCCGCGCCGGTCAAAGATGGCGACAGGCAAGCCGTAACGTATGCTGACTAGATTGACGACATCGACAAGCGTATTTATGCTCGGGATATCGCCCTTCTTGGTCAGACGGCGCAGCAACGCCTCGGCCGCGCTGCGATACTTGGTGGGCGAAACGCCAAAGGCGCTGATGGCGCGGCGCCAAGCCTTGAGCGAAGTCAGCTCGCTCAGCGGGGTTGCGCCAATCCTGTCTTTAACCGTCTCTTGCTCGGCCAGGTAGGCTTCTAAAAGCTCGGGCGACGTCGGCGCATTGCTCATGCCAGTCGCCACAATGACGCCGGCCGTCAAATTAGGGTAGTTTTGGATGATCTTCGGATCGTAGCGAAAACTGGACATATTATCCTCCCGGCGCCAACTCAGGCTTTGTCATCATCTCATTCGCTTCCATAGCTTCGAGTCTCATAATGATCCAGATCCATGCCAAGAGCGGAACCAAGGCGATAAGCGCGGAGATGTATACAAGTACGTGAATACTGCCGGCGCCCACCGCATCTATCAACAGGCCGACCAAGACGATGCCAAGGCTTTGAAACAACTCGTAGCCAGCGAAATCCAGCGAGAACATGCGTCCCAAATATTCATCCGGCACAATCTGCTGCAGGATGACTGAACTGTAGGTCCAATTCACCGAACCGCCCATTGAGCGCACGACTACCGCCAATGCCAGGATTTCCAGCGATGGCGACATGCCCCATAGCAGCCAGCCAACGGCGATCATCACAAAGCCGGCGGTGATCAAGCGGCGGAGGACTTTCACAGAATCGTCGCTGAAGCGATTGGTGATCAATGGTCCTACGATGGCGCCCACGCCGAAAGCCGTCCACAGAATCGCCATGGACGTGATGCCTTGATCGCCAAGTACAAATACTTGCGTGCCGTAAATGATCAGCAGGGCGTCGGAATTCGTCACGCTCTGCGCGCTCTTGACAAAGATCGCGGCGGCTGTGCCTGGATGCTTGCGCAAATGGCGGATGCCGTCGGCGAATGTGCGCTTGGCTTTGTCCAGTTTCTTGCGCTGCTCTTGGCCGATTTCGGATCTGGGCGTCATCGGGATGACAACCGTCATGACCAAAAGGGCGGAAAGCAAAAATGTGAGCGCGTCGATGAATAATGCCGCGCGTATCCCGAAGATTTCGGCGACGATGCCGCCGGCAATGGCGCCAATAGCCAACATGGCCGACCAAGTGATGCTGCTCAATGTATTGCCGATGACCAGTTGGTGGCGGTAGAGAACGCTTGGCATGATGGCGTTGCGAGCCGGTTCAAAAACGGAGGATACGAGGAATTGCATGATAGTGAAGACATAAATCAGCGGCAGATACTCCGGTCCTTGCGTCGTCACTAGCAGACCCAGCACCGCCAAGGCGCGCAAAACGTCGCTGATAATCAGCAGCCGTTTGCGGTCGAAGCGGTCCGCCAGGACGCCGGCCAGGGGCCGCATCAATAAGGGCGGTATCATGCGCGCGAGCAAGAATGCGCTGACAGCGACGCCTTGATAGCCGCTGCCAGCTGTATACTGCACAATCATTGCCGAGATGACTATCGTGTTAAACCAGTCGCCCAGCAGGCTGACGACCTGCGCCATCCATAGTTTGGTGAAATCGCGATTGCTGCGTATGAGCTTGATATATTGCATGAGCAACCCTAATCAGACGGTAGGTCTTTTCCAAGAACTGCGACCAAAATTGGCGCGCCGAAACAGCGTCTAGTGTACAGTAGGACATGGCAGGTTGCACGATGAACTTGGCTGCGCTTGCAACCGGCGCAATGTTCGGAAAAAGTTTCGCTTCCCGCTACGTCGACAGCCCTCTGCCTCTGGCATAGGATGAGCGTTTGTGCAAAAGGACAGAGCGATGGATACATTGATCTACGTGGGCTTAGGGGGCTTCTTCGGCGCGAACGCCCGCTATTTGTTGACGAATTGGGCGGATGGACTTATGCAGGCGCGCTGGGGCGATTTCCCTTTTGGCACCTTGCTGGTGAATCTGCTCGGCTCATTTGCTTTGGCGCTATTTGGAACCTGGTTGGCGGCGCGCAGCGGGCTGTCGCCGCAATTGCGTCTTTTGGTCGGCGCGGGTTTCTTCGGCGCTTTTACCACCTTTTCCACATTCGCGAACGAAAGTTTCAGCCTATGGCAGAGTCAAGGGACATCCGCATTTTTATTGAATGTCGCGCTGAATAATGGCTTGTGTCTGGCGGGAGTAGTCTTCGGGCTCTTGCTCGGACAGCGTTTCTTCGCTAGCGCCTAATCGATTTGATTCATATTCCGCGCGTCTACTTCTCGATAGAGGGAATATGGCTGATATTGTCAAAGTCCTTGCCCTGGCTCTGATCGAGGGCATAACCGAGTTTTTGCCCATTTCGTCTACGGGACACCTCGTTGTTGGCGCCGCGATCTTGCAGTTTGACAGCATGGGCGCGGTATTCGAGGTGTTTATTCAATTTGGCGCGGCCGTAGCGGTTCTAGTCTATTATCGGCATACCTTGCTCTTGCACATGACGGGCTTGCGGTCGCAGCCAGACGTCAAGCGCTTCTGGCTGATGATAATTCTAGCGCTTATTCCAGCCGCTGCGATTGGGTTCATTTTCAACGAGCAAATTGTGACATCGCTGTTCTCTCCTGTCGTTGTGGCTGGTTCTTTGATCTTGGGGGGCTTGGCATTCTTGCTGGTCGAGCGTCTGCCTCGCTTTTCCCGCCCAACTTTTGCAGATGCCGCGCCATTAACGCAAGTCACGACAAGACAAGCGCTCATCGTTGGCATCGTACAAGTTTTGGCGCTGGTCCCGGGCATGTCTCGCTCCGGCGCGACGATCGTCGGCGGCATGTTGGCTGGCATGGATCGGCGCCTCGCCACGGAGTTTTCTTTTTTCCTGGCGATCCCGCTGCTTGGCGGCGCGACGCTCTACAAATTGGCTACCTCGCTGGCAAGCTTGCCGCAAGATAGCCTCGCGCTTCTGCTGCTTGGCGCGGCGCTTTCGGGCATTGTTGCCTGGTTCACGATAGATTGGCTGCTCAAATACGTATCCAGGAACAGCTTTGTCGTCTTCGGATACTATCGTATCTTTGCCGGTCTGTTGATCTTGGCGGGCGCTGCGACTGGCGTGATAAGCTAGGCTGCTGTCGCCTGAGAGCTTCGGATAATAAAGCGCTTGCGGATTCCAAACCTGCTTGCAGATTTGATTGTCCAATTTCGGCATTTCACTATAATGAATACAAGCCATCAACATGTCTTGAATTGGACGATTTGTCTATGATTTTTCGGCAGAGCAATGACAAAGTACGCAGGTATATATCCTTATTGCTGAGTTGCGCGGCGCTATGCCTGCTGGCGACAGCGTGCTTTCGCGACGCTAGCGAAGGCATTGACAGCCAACCGGTAGCCCGCGAGGCTGCGTCGCCAACGGCTGTCGCTAGCGCGACGCCGGAACCAACGCTTACAGTCGAGATCGTCGAAGAACTCTTCACCGAGGAGCCTCCCGATACATTCGCCTTGACTGCAACCGCGCTCATTTCCCGCTTGACCGAGGCCGCGGGCGCGCAAGCAACCGTGCTTCCGGTTGAGGACGCTGAGGTAGCGGATTCAACCGGCGCTGTAGAAGCGGAAGCAGATACAACCGGCGCTCAAGCTACGTCGATCCCGCTGGTTCGCGTAACGGCGGCTCCGGGCGAAGACTGCATCCACGAGATCCGAGCTGGCGAGACCATGTTCATGTTGTCCTTGGCTTATGGAACAACGGTGGATGAGATCGCCGCCGCGAGCGAAATAGACAATCCCGACCGCATCGCGGTTGGGCAGCGCATAACGATTCCCGGCTGCGGCACGACCGGTTTCGCTCCGCCTCCAACGTCGGCGCCACCGCCGACTTCGGTTCCTGGCGCCAGCGAACCGCCCGCTGTTTCGGAAGAAGTCGAGATTTCCGCGGCGGAAGACGAAGAAGGCTTCAGCGCATTGGTGCAGCAGGCGCAGAACGCCATCCTGAGCAACGCCCAAGCCGGCGCTGCCGACGAATTCAGCGCGCAATCCGCAAACGCGTCGCCAAGCAGCTACACCGTGCAGCAAAATGATACCTTGCTCGGCATCGCATTGCAGTTCGACACAACTATTGAGGCGCTGGCTTCGTTGAACAACATCGATGATGTGAACAATGTGCAGGCGGGGGACGAGTTGCTGCTGCCGTAAGGCTTGCATCTTGATTGACCGCGACTCATCCAGCGCGGTGACGGGTTGCGGAATCCAAAATGCGCTGGGCGCGGCTGACCCTTGAAACGCTAAGTTTCGCTGTGCTATAATCGCAGGCGTTCTATACGTCTTTTCTACGCCTGCGGGCGTATTTTTATGGAAGGAAGCCAGCCATGAGCCAGGAACTCATGAATACTCTGCTTGCCGAGAATCACAAGCATCCAGAGATCGAATCAGGCGATACGGTCAGGGTTCATGTGCGCATCGTAGAAGGCAGCCGCGAACGCGTTCAAGTTTTTCAAGGTGTTGTTATCCGCGCTCGCAAGGGCGGCAACGAGGCTAATTTCACTGTCCGCCGGATTGCCAGCCACGGTGTGGGCGTCGAGAGGACCTTCCTGCTCCGCAGCCCGCGCGTAGAAAAAGTAGAAATCATGCGCCGCGCCAAAGTGCGCCGGGCGCAACTCTATTACCTGCGCGACAGACGGGGCAAATCTGCCCGCCTCAAAGAACGCCGTTAAGCCATTCCCAGATCATTTTAGTCTCAGTGCGATAGCGGACTCGGCGACAATGGTCCGCATTTTGCCCTGGGATCAGCGCTTTTCTTTGAGCACATAATAGGTGCCTTTCTTGGCGCCTATCTTGCTGAGAATCCCCTTGTCCACCATATCAACCAGGTCAAGGCGCAAGGTCTCGGCTGAGACGGCGTTGATCAACCCGCGGAATTCTCGGTTGGTAATCGAACCATTCTCGCGAATATATTGCAGGGCGCGGGCTTGCCGGTGATTGGTATCGCGCGACCATTCGGGCGGCTTTGGTTTCTTGCGCTCATTATGCAGCGCCAGCGCGAAGCTGTAGGGGCGCGCATCGAACTTGGGCGGCGAATGCCCAGCTTGCTCCATCACCTCGATCATTCGGTCGATGCCCAAGCCCAATTCTTCGATGTATCCCCACTGGAATAACCCGCCCACCAGCCTGGGATTGCGCGAAAAATGCTCGTCCTTGATGTTCTCAACGGTGATGAAACCCGGTAGACCGCCCGGGGAAATCACCTCGAGCCGGTCGGAAAACATGCGGACTTCGATGCGCCGGCCCCGCAAGCGATAGTCGCGATGGCAGATGGCGTTGACTAACGCTTCGCGCACCGCGAATTGCGGATACTCAAAGGTCTCTTCGCGCTCCAGCCCTTTCACGACGGCGCTGACCGCCATTTCGCTCCAGACCAGGTTCCAGGTCGCTTCGATCAAGCGCGGGACCGGACCAATAATCTCTTCCCGCCGCGTATAGCCGGCTAAGCCACTGTCGCCGCGCGGGGTGGTACCCACAAACTTGACGAAGACAACACCGCTTTGCGGCAGCCATTTCTGCGGATATTCGCTAAACAGCAACAAACCGCAAACGGTTGGCTTGCCCTCCGCTGTTATCGCGCCGACCTCGGCTAAGAGATTGTTGATTTCGCCGTCGTAAGGGCGCTTTGTGCGTTCGGCGCGCTTTTCCAAGTATTCGTCGATCATCTTGCGGCTGAAATCGTCAACTGTTGCGCCCGGCGCCGCTTCCGCCTCGAAGTCGCCGGTGTTCTTCGCGCTTGCCAAGCGCAGGATCTCTTGTCCGCCCAGCGGCCGGTTGACCTTGCCGCTCCGGATCAGCACGCGACCATCAGAAAGCGCATGCAGCTCGGTGCTCCTGGGAACGCGAATGGCGTAGGCTGGAACATTTCTGGCGGTCTTGCTGGGCTGAACGCGCTCGCTTGCCGCGGGGTTTGCCGGCGGCTGGGACCTGGCGTCCTTAGCTTGAAAATATATCGGTTCTAATTTCTCTGTGACCACAGGTGGATTGTAGAGCTCGTCCGCCAGTTTGAGGGCGCTGTCAATTTGCGAGCCCTCCAGCGGCTTGCCGCCGGCATTGCCGTCGGCTGGCGGGCCGACGACAATAACGCCGCCTTCGGTATTGGCGAAGGCGACCATATTCTCCGCGATCTGGACGGCGTTGGCGGAATCAACAAAGGCTAAGCGTGGACCCTCTCCGCCTATGATGAACTCTGAATCTGTCATTGATTTCGCTGGCTGACTTCCCATAACTAGCGTAGTTTAGCATAGCCATTCGGTGGCGGCGAACCAATTCTTGGTCGAGATCCTATGAAAGTCGGGACAGTATCAGTTGTCCGTCAGTTGCCCGTCAGTTGTCCAGCTGAAGGCGATATAGTTATCGCCTTATTGCTTTTCTCTCATTATAATTCTCGGCTGATACGATATGCGCATCGTCATTTGTCCAGAGTAAGGGACGCAAGAAATTGCTTGGACTGATCTATCCGATGGGGATGGTCCTGCTCAGTTGGCTGCTGCTGTTCTTGCTATTCAGCGGACTGGGGCTGATAGTCTTGCGCCTGCTCGGTCATAGTCTCGCTGTCGGGGCGCTCTGGTTCGACAGCTTTTGGCTGGGATGGGTGCTGACGCTGGCGGCGCTGCAACTGTGGCATCTGTTTTTTCCGGTCGATGACAGGGTCCTTATTCTGCTGGCATTTGTCGCTGCCATTAGTCTGTACCAATATCGCCAGCGAGCAATGCCCCTGCTTTTAGAACTGAAGAACAAGCGCGCTTTTTTGCTGATTCTTTTTGTGGCTTTGTTGTGGCTGTCGAACCGCGCCATAGAAATGCCGGACGAATCCGATACCGGCTTCCGCGATATTCAGGCTGTCATGTGGATGGATGCCTATCCCATCGTTCCCGGGCTGAACAATTTATTCTCGTCCCTGGCTTACAATCACTCCGTCTACTTGTACCATGCCTTGCTGGATACATCAATTTGGTCGGGGCGCTCCTATCATATCGCGACGGGATTGCTGCTGGCGGTCATGCTGGCCTATTCAATTCGGGCCGCGCTGAATCTTTACCGCTGCCGCGCACAGGATCAAGCGCGCTGGTCGGGGATCTTCGCCATGCTTATCATGCCCTTCTTGTTGCTTTCGACGGTCGGGCGCGGCAGCATCGCGCATTTTCTGACCGATACCACTGTGGAATTGCTAGGCATCCTAGCCATAATCTGGCTGCTGGACTTCTTGCAAGACGCGGGTGAAGACGCCAGGGCGGATGCCAGCCAGGTTCTTCGCCTGTCGATTGTCATCCTGGCGGGGTTCACCGTCAAACAGACATTTTGGGTCTTCGGCGCGAGCTTAGCTGGGCTTGTCATCGTTATTCAATTCGCCAGGGCGGGCGGCTTGACGAACCTTGGCAGTTTGAAGCGCGTGGCTCTGGTAGTCTCGCTGACTGCGGTTTTCTTCGCAGGACCCTGGATGCTGCGCGGGGTTGTCACCAGCGGCTATATCGCTTATCCCCATGCGATCGGCAGGATAGAAGTTGATTGGGCGGAAGCGCCTGAACTCATCGCGTATCGGCAGCGGCAACTGGCGACCAATACCCGGCGGCGTTATGGCGATCCTGAAGTGGTGCTGGCAACTTGGGATTGGGTCGGACCATGGTTCGTCAGAATCCGCAGCAACGTGAAGGATTTCGCGCTCCCAGCCGTGTTGACCCTGTCGGGATTGTTTCTCTATACGGTCGGTCGATTGCGGCGGAGAGCCGGAGAAAGCGGAGCGGGATTGGGCTTATGGATCTTGGCTCCGCTGCTCATCATGCTGGCATTCTGGTTCTTCAGCTTGCCAAACCTAAAATACGTGCGCTACATCTTTTGGAGCGGGGCGGCGCTTTCATGGTTGCTCGCTCTGCTGACATGGATTAGGATCTCATGGCGCTTGCGCGTTTCTGTGATCTACACGGTTTTAGGCATTTGCCTGGCATATTTTATGTTCCTGATCCTGGCGCAGCGAGATTTCCCGGTCTCGGCGGGACCTGGCGACGGATTTTACAAGCATCACTTGCCGCCGGTCAGAGTTTATGAAACCGCCAGCGGATTGCAATTGAACGTGCCCGACAGCCATATCCACCAATGTTGGCAGATTCCCTTGCCTTGCACGCCCTTCCCGCGGGCAGGCCTTTACGCTCGTGTACCGGGGCAGATTCAGCACGGTTTCGGTTTCAACGCTGCCGAAGCGCTTGAGAACTCTGATGACTGATGTTGTTTTGCCGATATAGCATAATGCAGGTCGCTTGAAACGAGCCATTGCATGTCAACGATTATTACGCTCTTAATTAGCCTTGTGTCCATCATGTTTCTGCGCGCGTGTTTGGTGACCTTGGGCTACTACAAAGAGCCGATTTTAACGGCATTTCAACAATACGGCGACGAAGTGGGCTTCAGCCCTCTTTTCGAAGCCATCATGTGGGCAAGTTCGCTCGCCTATCTTATTTTTGTTCTACTGGTGCCGTCTTCTTTTCTGATCCTGCTGGGGATCATCGCCTTTGTGTCCTACATCATGCTCTATTGGAAAGTCAAAGACAACATCATGAGTTATCCGGAAGTCTTTTTGCGTTTTCCGCGCTGGTACCGCGATATTGTTGATCATACCTCGCGCGAAGAACGGCGGAAGCTATCGTATATGTGGCTCGGCTTGCCCTTGCGGACAAGATTGCTCTATAACGCTCAACACAACGAGTTTCGCAAATGGGTGGAATTAGTGGTGCTGTCGGTCGCTTAAAGAAAGAGCGGTCCTGCGGACCGCTCAGTTTTGCTGGGAGACCTGGACTCGAACCAGGAACGGCGGAACCAGAATCCGCTGTTTTGCCAATTAAACTATCTCCCACTGCGTCGACAGGAGCTTAGCATAAGGGGCATTGCTTGACAAGCCCAGCGAGTCTGCCGCGGGGCGAATGGGAACAGTCTCAGCTAGGATTCGAGACTCGCCAACTGTTTCATCAAGCGGCTCTTGCGGCGCGCGGCATTGCGTTTGTGGACAACGCCACGGCTGGCTAATTTATCCAGATCGCGAACCGCCACTCTCGTTGCTTTGCGCGCTTCTTCCAGGTCGCCGCTATCAATGGCTGCGCGCGCCTGCTTGACTAGCGTGCGCGCTCGATTGCGGTAGGTACGATTGTGCAAGCGGCGTTTTTCGTTTTGTCTGATACGCTTCAATGCGGATTTATGAGTTGCCATAAGTTTTTAGAGGAACCGCAGTTCCCCGGCGCTCCTTTCAAAGCGTCTTGCTGTCTCAAGCGTCATGTTTGAACGGCAAAGCATCTTAGCATGGCGCGGTGAGCTTGTCTATAGCGCGATCGAATCTGCGCCTCCTGTTCCGCGTCAGTAGGGCCGCGACCGGTTGGGCTGAAATCTCAATCGACGATCTTCGGATCAAGCGCGTCGCGCAAGCCGTCGCCGATCAAGTACAGGCAGAATACCGTCGTGGTGATCAGCAGCCCCGGCAAGTAGACAAGATGCGGCGCCTTGCGGGCGTATTCCAGCCCGCCGCTCAGCATATTGCCCCAAGTCGGCGTCGGCGGCTGCACGCCGAAGCCCAGAAAACTTAGCGTGGACTCAGCCAAAATCAGGCCGCCGATCGCCTGCGACAAGGTGATGATCAGCAGCGAAAAGATATTGGGTACGATATGGAAGAACATGATGCGCCAGTTGGACGCGCCCATGGCGCGGGCG
This sequence comes from Phototrophicaceae bacterium, assembly GCA_965232245.1. GTDB lineage: Bacteria > Chloroflexota > Anaerolineae > Aggregatilineales > Phototrophicaceae > UBA6055. Next base: position 1,839,199 of record CBDDPG010000002.1, read on the forward strand.
GCGATGATATATTCGCGCTCTTTGATGGAATAGGTCTCCGCGCGCACCAGGCGCGTGGCGCCGGTCCAGCCCAGAATGCCGAAGATGAGAACAAGCGTCGCGGCGGTCGGCGACAAGAGCGTCGAGATAATGATCAGAAGGTAGAGTCCCGGTATGGAATTGAGCGTGGTGATGAACCAGATGATCAGATCGTCCGCGAGCCCGCCGTAGAAGCCGGCAAACACGCCGACCACGATGCCGATGCACAGCGACAATATCGCGGCGGCAAGGCCGATGCCCAGCGAAATCCGCCCGCCGTAGAGCAACCTGCTGAGGTGGTCGCGCCCCAGCTCGTCAGTTCCCAGCGCATGACCTTGGGAAAATAGCGGCAGATACTTGTCGCGTACCGCCTGTGTTACCTGGTCGACTTGAAAAACGGTCTCGCTAAGAAATGGCGCGCTGATGGCCAACAGGGCAAAGACAGCCAGCACCGCCATCGCCAGCAGCGTGGGGCGGTCGCGGCGAATGCGCCGAAACGCTTTCTGGTAGAGGTTCTGTGACGGCGTGAACCCGTCGTCTTGGCGGCGCTTGAGCTTTGCGATTTTGACTGCGGACGGGTCTTTTGGCATGGTCTCGATCCTCAGAAACGCACGCGCGGGTCGGACAGGGCGTATAGAATATCCGCCGCGATGTAACCCAGAATCGACAAAATAGAGCCAATGACAACCGACGTCATCACGACGGGATAGTCGCGGCTGATAACAGAATCAAATAGCAGCAAGCCAATCCCGGGCCAGGAAAATATGCGCTCGATGATGACTGAGCCGCTGATCAAGCCGAAGATGAGCGGACCTAAAAATACCATCAGCGGGATGATAGCGTTGCGCAGCCCATGCCGAATCCAAACACCGCGGTTGGTCAAACCCTTTGCCTGCGCGGTGCGGATGTAGTCGCTATTGATTGTTTCCAGCATGGATGCGCGCATGAAGCGCGACCAGCCGGCGACAGGACCCAGGGAGCTGACCAAGACCGGCAAGATCATATAGTGCAGGCGCGCGTGGATTGGCGGGCAGCCGCCGCGCACTGGCGGGCAGCGACCGCCCATCGGCAAGAAGGGGCTGCCATCTCCGATTCCATAGGGTTCCAAGGCGCGCGGCAGAACCAAGCCCATCAGCATAATCGCCAAGAGGGCAAACCAGAAAACCGGCACAGAATCCCCGAGTACAGCGAATATCCTGGAGGACTTGTCAAAAGCTCGTCCGCGCTGCAGCGCTGCCAGCACGCCGACCAAGAGCCCGCCTAGCACGCCAATCAAAATGACGGCGACATTCAATTCGATGGTGGCGCCCAGCCGTTGGCTGATGAGATGCAGCGGGTTGGAGCCGCGAAACTTGAAAGAGCGGCCGAAGTCGCCGCGCAAGATGCCATAGTTGTCGCCCCAGGCATCGACTTCGCCATCGGCATTGCTGTCAACCATCATCCAGTCATCGCCGATCAGCCAACGCAAGTATTGAATATGAAAGGGATCGTTAACCCCGAGCTTGATAGCGAGGCGCTCGCGCTCGTCCTGCCGGATGCTGGGATCAAAAGTCAGCAGGGAAACCGGATCGCCGGGCGCCAGGAGCATGATGAAATAGACGATGATGGTGATGCCAAAAAGCGTGGGGATAGCTTGCAAGAGGCGACGGACAATGTACCGTTGCATACCTTGTTGCCTGTAGGCTCGGCTGGCGCTGGCGACCGACGAAGTAAAGGACGAATCGGAGAGCCGCGGCTCCCCGATTCGTCAAAGATTGGCTTGCTTAAGGCTGCGTCACTTCCGGGGCTATCCAAGCATCGAGCGAGTAGGTGCGGGAGAAGGGCGTCGGATTCCAGTTGCCGAGTCCCGGCTGCGTCGCGGTCATGGATTCGGAAACGTACATGTAGAAATATGGCATATCCTCGAAGAGGATTTCCTGCACGCGCGCATAGATTTCGGCGCGGGTTTCCACATCGCAGCCCGGCACAACCCGGGCTTGGTCATTCAGTTCAATCAGCTCGGCGTTGTAATAGGAGCCGAAATTGAAGCCGGCGCCGGGCACATCCACTTCCGGATAGTAGAAGGCGGAAATATCGGGATCCACGGGCAAGCCGAGGCTCCAACCCAACATATTCATGTCGAAGGTCTGGCCCGTCAGCTCTGGCAGGAAGGCGCTGCCCCAGTCGATCGTCTCGAAGATGGCGTCAAAGCCGACCTTGTTCATCTCGGCCTGGAAGAACAAACCCATCTGTTCGCCGATGTCGGAGCCGGCCGGGACGTGCAGGTCAAGCGTGAGTTCACTGCCGTTGAAGGCTTCATCGACCTCGCGCGCGAAGAGGCAATCCTGGCAAACGCGCGGGGTATCTGGGTTGTCGTCATCGTCGATCCAACCAGCCTGCGTCAGCTTCTCCATCGCTAATGCGGGGCTGTATTCATATTGCAGGTCCGGATTGTAGACCCAGGATGTCGGGATGGTGTGCGTGGCGACTTTGAATCCGTTGCCTTCGCGGATGCCTTCAATGAGCGCGTCCATATCAACGGCGTGGGAAATCGCCTGGCGCACCAGCCGATCGCCCAAGACCGGATGGGGCTCTTGCGGGATCAGATTGCCTTCCTCATCAAAACCGGGCTGGGGATTATCTGGATTGGCATGATTCATGCCGAAGAAGGTGAAACCATTGCCAGTGAATTCATAACGCGGGAATTCCAACAGTTCGGGGTCGCTGCGGAAGTCTTCCTGTCGGATGGAAGGCACGCCGATAATGGAGAATTCGCCGGCGATGAAGCGTTCAGTCGCGACATTCTCGTCGGCGACTTGCAGGGTCACGGTTTCGGCCGGGCTGACATAACCGAGAATGGCATCGGGGTAGTCTTGATCGGCGATTAAGCTGATGCGCTCGCCCGAGGCGAATTCGACATCTTTGAAGGGACCGAAGGATACTGTCGGGATCCGCCGTGGCTCGTCCATCATTGCGGCGTAGTCGTCGCCGTATAGCTGGGAGAATACATGCGCGGGCACAGGCGTGATGTCATTGACGTCGCTGAAGGAGATGCAGTCCGCCTCGGAAAATGTCACGACCACAGTGTAATCATCCGGCGCTTCGATGCTGACGATTTTGCCGCCTGCGGGCGTGCCATCGGCCATGGTCTGGAAGATGCCGGCGCGCGGACTGTCGATTTGGCCGCTGCGCGTCGCTTCGACCGCCCACATATAGTCGGCCGAAGTGATGGGCCTGCCATCGTTCCATGCGATGTCTTGACGCAGGTGGACGGTCAATACGGCGCCGGTCTCATCGTATTCCCAACTGGCGGCCATGGCGCCGTCGAGATTCGGCTCTTCCAAGCCAGTGTAGGGACTCACGCCGATGATTGATGGATACAGCAAGCCATATACAGCGCTGGATGCGGTATCGCCGCCGATAAGCGGGTTAAAGGTGGCGGGATCGCCGGCGGTGCTGGATTCAATGATGACGCCGCCCAGACCTGGGCCCGGACTTTCTTCGAAATCTTGCGCGCTCGCTGGCAGCGCAGGCAATAGCAGCAAAATCAACAAGACCCGCAAAATAGGCTTATTCATCAAGCACTTCCTTCCTCTTGTATTGTTTACTCTGGAGGCAGTTCTTCCCTTCACTAGGCTAGTTTAGCACAACAATTTCGAATTATGAATTTGTTATGATGAGTCTTAAGTTAATAGTTCGCTGACCAAGCCCGATGCGTCCATTTTCTCAATCCTTCCCCTACAATATCAGCCGAGCATTTGCGATAATGCTGCTCGTTAGCCGTTTGTGACGTATTCCTCAAATCAAATTGGGACGGTGCCAATGCGCGAATCGCTTACGATTCCAGTCTTAGCCAGGCGATGGTATAGCGCCTTCTGTTTAATCATGGTTTTTGTCATGGCTGGTTGCGGCACAGTGGCCACCCCCGTATGGCAAGCGCCAACGGAGACCGAAACACAGATGATCGACCAAGAAGAAGCGCAGCCGACGCTGGAGGCGACGAGCCCACCCACCGAGACGCCGCTGCCGCCAACTGCGACGTCCACGCCGGAACCCACCGCCACCAGCAGTCCAGAGCCGACAGCGACGCCAGAACCAACAGCAACCGCGATCTTGTCCCCGCTTGATCGCATGGTGTCCATGCGCGATCCGGTCAATGGCGCCATTCTCTTCGAGACATTCCAGGAAAGGGCTGGGACCGGTTATTCCTGCGCCAATTGCCATAGCCCAAGCAGCGAAGAAAAGTTGGTGGGTCCGGGCTTGCTCAATATCAAGAGCCGCGCCTTGACCCGCGTCCAAGGACAAAGCGCCGCCGAATACATCTACAACTCGATTGTGAATCCCAAGGATGTGGCTGTCGAAGACTATGACCCGGAGCTGATGCCCGACAATTGGGCGGAGATCTATAGCAACCTGGAGATCTTCGACATCGTGGCTTATCTATTGACCTTGGAAGGTTAGGCGTCGAAATCAACCCGACGACCGATACGAATCAAAGATTATCCTGCGGAAGTCGACAGAATATCGTGGATTTCGCCGCTAAGACAGGATTGCGCGGCGGCGATCTTGTTCCTTGCGTCATGCAGCCAACCCGCATCTTGCTTGATGCGCAGTCCCTGTTGCTCAAGCACCTGCGACGTTGCTGTCGGAGCGGCGCCGCCGGGCAAGCTGCGCGCCTCGACGAAGGCGCGTGGATCGAGCGCCTCTTTCAGCAGGTCCTCCGATAGTTCGACATCCAGATCGAATTCGCCTTTGGCTAGCTCTCTCAGTGTGGCGGCAGTCAAATCGTCCGGCGCGAGATCCTTCGCCAGCGCATAACTCACTAGCGCCGATACGATGCCGTGCGCCTCGCGGAAGGGCAGCTTGCAGTGCCGCACCAGGGTATCCGCCAATTCGGTGACCGTTGTGAAGCCCGCGGTCGCGCGGGCGCGCAGATGGTCGACGTTCACCTGCAGCGTTTCGATGACCGCGCCATAAAGCTGCAAGATCTCGGCGGCTGTTTCCAGCGAGCCAAACAGCAGCGGCTGGATCTCGTCTTCAATGTCCTGCGTATCGCCAAAAGGGATGTTATGGCACTGTAATACGATACCGCTCGCCAATGCCATCATGCGGCTGATGCGCGCGCGCAGGTGCTCGAGAACGACTGGATTCCGTTTCTGCGGCATGATCGAACTGATCTGAATGAAGCTGTCGTCAATGCGGATCGCGCCGCTTTCTCGCGTCGCCCAGAAAAGCATGTCATGCGTAAACCTTGACAGATTGACCCCAAGTGAAGACAGGGCATTGGCTACATCGGTCAAATTGTCGGAGGCGCCAATGCTGGCATAGGTGCTAAGCTGCACGCTGTCGAAACCCAGGAGCTTGGCGCTGAGTTCTCTGTTGATGGGGAATCCCGTTCCGGTTAGGGCGGCTGCGCCTAGCGGACTTTGGTTATTGGTCGCGTGCGCGAAGCGGAGGCGGGCGCTGTCTCGCTCCAGGATGGCTAATAAGCCAGCCAGATAATGCGCCAAGGTGGTCGGCTGGGCCGGCTGCGTATGGGTATAGCCGGGCATAAGCGTTTCCAAGTGCGCGAAGGCGAATCGCAGCAATCTGTCTCTGAATGCGATTTGCTCTTCGAATGTTTCCAGCAGCAGAGTACGCAAAGCCAGGCGCGTCAAAGCATAACCCAGGTCATTGCGGCTGCGCGCCAACTGCAAGTTGCCGCCAAAAGCCCTGCCGGCCGACTTGATCAACTGCCCCTCTACGGCGAAGAACATATCTTCCAAGCCCGAACGATAGACGACATTGTCTACACCCGCGTCTTCCACCTGGCGCAAGGCGGCGAGCAGAGCCTGGGCATTTTCCAGTGTTATCACATCGCAGCGGTAGAGCATGACAGCGTGGGCGAAATTGGCCGCCATCATGGGTTCAAAATAGTACGCTGTCGCGTCTTGAAAGGCGGGCTGGAGGACGAATTTTTCGTAGAGCGGATGCGGAAAGGTCGCCGATGTATTCGACAATTGCTAGCCTTTCAGTCCGGTCAAGGCGATGCCTTCAATGATATAGCGCTGAAAGATGATGACCACGATGAGCAGGGGCACGACCGACAGCGACGCCCCGGTCATGATCAAATTCCAGGACGTATCAGATTCCGACGAGAATAGCTGAATGCCTACCGGCAGCGTGAACATCTCCGACCGGGTGGTGGCGATCAGGGGCCAGATGAAGGCGTTCCAATTGCCCAGGAAGTTGAAGATACACAGCGCGCCGATGGCCGGCAAACTCAGCGGCACCGCTACGCGCCAAAACAGTCCGAATTCGCTGACGCCGTCAATGCGCCCGGCGTCCAATAATTCGTCCGGCACGCCTTGCATGAATTGCCGCATGAGAAAGATCCCAGCCGCCGTGATCACACCCGGGAAGGCGATGCCCCAATAGGTATCGACCCAGGTAGGTCCAATCGGTGGATTGGAAGACATGATAAACCAGGGAATCAGCAGCATCTCTGTCGGCACCATCAGCGAAGTCAAAAATATGATGAAGATCGGTCGCTTGCCGGGGAAATCATATTTCGCGAAGACAAAGCCCGCCAGCGCGTCAAAGAAAGCCACGCTGATCGTGCTGATAACCGCGACTATAAATGAGTTCTTGTACCACAGCGGCAGATCAGTCTCGTTGATGACCTCGGCGTAATTGTCCATCGTCGGTTCGATCGGGAATATATTGCGGCGCAGTATTTCCTTTTCCGGCTTCAAGGACGTCGAAAGCATCCACATGAAAGGCACGATCATGGTGAAGGCGATCAGCGTCAGCACAAGGTAGGAAAAGAACTTGTGCGTCCAACTGTCGCCGGCTTTACCGACAGACCTGACGCGACCCTGATCCTTGAATATGTTTGACGGTGTGATGGATTCCATTGTGCTCACCTCAATTGATGCGCCGTGAAGTGATCGAGAGTTGAATGATGGTAACGCCAAGTATCAGGGCAAAAAGCACAACGGTGAGCGATGAGGCGAAACCCATATTATAGCTACCGAAGGCTTCGTTATAGACATGTAATACGACGGTGAGCGTCGAATCCAGCGGACCGCCGCGCCCCAACTGTGTCATCGCGACCACCGGCGCGAACATGCGCAGGAAAGAGATCGACTGCAATACCAGCAGATAAACGATGCTGGGATTTAGCAGCGGAAAGGTGATGTAACGGAAGGTGTGCCAGCGGCTCGCCCCATCAACTTCCGCCGCTTCATAATAGGTGCGCGGAATCTGCTTGAGACCAGCCAGGAATATGATGATGGCGAAGCCCATGCCTTGCCAGATGACCAGCGCCAGCACCGATGGCAGCGCTTGCTGCGGACTGCGCAAGAAGGGCTGCTGTGGCAGCGAGAGCAATTGCAGGACCACATTAAACAGCCCGAAGCGGGGTTGATACAGCATGCGAAAGACCCAGGCGATGGCGATGGTCGAAGTCACAAAGGGCAAGAAAAAGAGGATACGATACAAGGTGCTCATGAAGCGGATTTCGTTTAGCATCAAGGCGATAAACAGCGCCAGACAGAGTTGAATCGGCACACCGAGAACGACGTAATTGATAGTATTTTGAAACGCGGCTTTTGTCTTTGATTTCTCTTCACCGAGCTCTTCAAAGACCTTTTCATAATTCTGAAAGCCGACGAAGGGCTGTTCCTCCGCCAGCGGATTGTAATCGTGCAGGCTCATCTGGAAGGCGAATAATGTGGGATAAATGCGTATGTAGGCGAAAAAGACGATGGGAATCGCCAGGAAGATGTATGCCCAGACGACCTTTTTCTTCGCCAGCGTCCAGCCTGTTGACCGGCTCTTCGCCACTTTACGCTTTGTTGACATCGTATCTGCCGCGCTTCTAAGGGTAGTCGCTTCGATGGAAATCTACGGAATAGCTACGCCAGGCGACGAATCGCCTGACGTAGCTGAATATGCCTGAGGTTCAGGCGCGTTTACTCGCGATCAGCCCAGAAGGCGTCAATCAATTCTTGTTCGGCTGCCGCCGCTTCGTCCAAGGCGTCGCAGGGATCCATGCCACCGAGGCGGACATTGTCGAAGGCGTCAATCAAGACTTGACGTTGCTCGACCTCGTTGACGAAGGCGGTCGAGTGCGCATAAGCCAAGCCGGCCGAGAATGGACCCAAGATTGGATCCGCCAGAATCGCTTCGTCGCTCGCCGCCGCCAATTGCGCCGGCAATTCGCCCACGTTGTTGACCCAGAGCGTACCCGCCTCGGGCGTGGTGATGAACTGCAGGAACTTGATCGCCGCTTCCAACCGAGCGGGGTCATCATTGGCGCGGCGCGTGATGCCGTGCGTCCAGTAAGAACCGAAGGTGTGGGATTCGCCGTTGGGTCCAAGCGGCAATTCGGTCACGCCGTAATTCAGATCCGGGTTGTTGCCCCGGATCGTGCCAATGCGGAAGGAGCCATCGACATGCAGCGCCGTTTCTCCATTTACAAAAGCATCCGAGGCATCGCCGATATCGATGCTGCCGGTCACATGCTCCGTTTCGAAGGCGGCCAGCCAACTGAACGCGGCGCAGCCTTCTTCGCTGTTGTAGGTCACGGTCCGCCCGTCCTCGCTATAGGGCGTTGCGCCGAATTGACGGAATAGCACTTCCCGGAGCCAGTGGTGGTCTTGCTCGGCCAGCGCAGTCGTATGACCTTGCTGCGAGATGCTGTAGATATCTTTCTCGTCGCCGTCATAGATGGTTGTCGCGATTGCCGCCTCAACGAATTCATCGAGCGTGGCTGGCGGGCTTTCCGGATCCAGACCGGCATCGGCGAAAATGTCTTTGTTCCAGAACAGCGCCAGCGAACGAACCGCCGTCGGGATCGCCCAATAGCTGCCCTCGAACTTCGCATTGGCGACCATCGGCGAGAAAGTCTCCAGGATAAAGTCCTCGTTGAAGGGATCTTCCGGCAATGGCACGAGATAGCCCGCATCAACATAAGCCGGGATCCAGCCGTAAAACAGCGTGACGACGTCTGGTCCAACGCCAGCTGGCGCCGAGGCAGCGATTTCCTGGGTGAAGTTGGCGTGGGGAATATCGCTGTTGTGGACGACAGTGATACCGGGATTCTCGGCTTCAAATTGTTCGATCAGCATGTTCATGGCATCAATGCGAGGGCCGAAGTTGTATTGCCAGTACTCGATTTCCACCATGTCTTGCGCGCCGCCGACAGCGCCCAGCGAAACGAACAAAATGGCAACCATAACAATTGCGAGCAGTTTTGAGATACGCATTCTCTTATCCTCTCTGTTTTTCCTGAATAATGATCTGACACCAAAACTGTAACCCATATCGCCTTAAGACGCAATGAATGTGACAGCGTCCCATGTGAAAACTGTGAAACCTAGAGCTGAATCTTGAACAAGCGCGCGGCGTTGCCGGCGAAGATCAATTGAATGTCATCCTCGCGATAATTGAGCTCGCGCACATCGCGGATCTGGGAACTCAAATAAGGCTCGGCGAATCCGCGCGGGAAATAGCTGGAATCGGTACCAAAGATGATGCGCTCGGGACCGATGGTTTCCATGTACTTCTGGAATAGCTTCTTGGTCGTCCAGTCGCCATCAACCCATTTGACCCATTGGTTGGATCCGCTGGTGTCTATCGACACATTGGCGCAAGCCCAGCACAACTGCAAAGTTTCGCGGATCCAGGCGCAGCCGAAATGCGGCACAACAAAAGTTACTTCGGGGAAGTCCTTCGCCACGTTGTGCAGTTTGAGGGGATTGATATTCTGGTGCCAGGCGATGCCGCCGCCGCTGCCTTGAATGCCGAAGTGGATTAGGACCGGGATATCCAGTTCGGCGCAGGCTTCCCAGACTGGATAGCCCGCTTCGTCTTCGACCGGGCGATCGAGCGTCGGCGCCAGCAGCTTGTAGGCTTTCATGCCGTCTTCGCGCACAGCGCGGCGCAGCTCGTCCGCGGCGCCGTCGGCGAAAAGATAGTGATGCGCGAACCCGATGAACGTATCGGCATGCCGGCTGACGATTTTTGCCAGGTTTCTGTTGCCGCCGCCGGTAACGAAGCCGACGGCTCTCAAACCGTATCGCGTAATCTCCGCCGCCCAGCGGTCCGCCAATTCTTCGTCGCTGCAATAGCCGCGTTCGGGCGGATCGAAACCCCAGGTGGCGCGCCACTGCCGATTGTATTTCATAGCATGCTCGCGCGCGATGCGCGCCCGGTCTTCGCCGCGCCGCTCAACATACTGTTGGCGAAAATCGGGCGCGCCTTCGATGAAGGTGCGCTGCCGCGTCGGGAAATGGGTATGGAAGTCAATGATCTCGAGACCGTTATACATATTTGGCTGCCTGTCCACTCAATGTCTGACGAAGGGCATGTCGCGTTCGCGCTGTTTCACGCGAGCGGCATAGTGGAATCATACCAAATACTTCGGAAGACTATCAATTGCGGCAATCCGAAAGCAGAGCAATCGCAGCACAATTTCTTCACCACCAAGGACACCAAGATTTATCCATTGATCTGCAAAAAAAGGAAACATTGTAGGGGCGTTTCGCTGAAACGCCCACAAATAATAGGTTATTTTCGCGGGCGGCTCGCGAGCCGCCCCTACATCTTGGTAGATTTATGTGACATTCGACACACATTGGTTCTGCTGCGATTGCCCTGGGCCGCGCGCGGAGGAGTATTGGTAGATAGCCGAGAAAACGCTATACTTGTGTCCGACTTTGAATCAGGGATATTGCGCACTCAAGAAAGGAAGAATCTTATGTCAAGACCGGTGACATTATTCACGGGACAATGGGCGGACCTTCCCTTTGCGACGATTGCTGAAAAAGCGAAAAGCTTCGGTTACGATGGCTTGGAGCTCGCCTGCTGGGGCGACCATTTTGAAGTCGACAAAGCCTTGGAAAGCGACAGCTACCTACAGTCGCGTAGAGACGGCTTGGCGCAACATGGTTTGCAGTTCTTTTCGATCAGTAATCACTTGGTCGGGCAATGCGTGGCAGAAGCCTTCATTGACGAACGCCACCGCGCGATTTTGCCGGATCGACTCTGGGGCGACGGCGATCCCGACGGCGTGCGCGAGCGCTGCGCCGAGGAAATGAAAAACACGGCGCGCGCCGCCAAAGCATTTGGCGTCGATGTCGTCAATGGTTTCACCGGCAGCCCGGTCTGGCACTTGATTTACCGATTTCCGCCGACATCCGATGAGATGATTGACGCCGGCTATCAGGAATTCGCGCAGCGCTGGAGCCCGATTTTGGATGTCTTCGCCGCGGAGGGCGTGAAGTTCGCTCTGGAAGCCCATCCGGGCGAGATCGCCTACGACATTTACACCGGCGAAAAGACCTTGGCTGCGCTGGATCAGCACCCGGCTTTCGGATTCAATTTCGATCCCAGCCATTTCATTCATCAACTTTTCGATCCCGCCAAGTTCATCGATCGCTTCGCGGAGCGCATCTTCCATGTTCATGTAAAAGATTCCAAAGTGACGCTGGACAATGTGAGCAGCATCCTCGGTTCTCATTTGAACTTCGGCGATTCGCGGCGCGGTTGGGACTTTGTATCTTGCGGGCGTGGCGACCTTGACATCGACTCGATGATTCGCGCGCTGAATCGCGCCGGATATCGCGGTCCCTTGTCAGTCGAATGGGAAGACAGCGGCATGGATCGTGAATTTGGCGCGACCGAATCCGCGGCTTGGGTCAAGCGCAATGATTTCACGGCGTCTGAAGTGGCATTTGACGCCGCCTTCGCCGACGAGTAAGCGGTCAATCTAAACTTAAGTTGGAGACATAAGATGTCAGACGAAAAACAAGTAGCGAGTTCCTTCACGAGCATGGCCAGCGCTGGATCCGACGTTGAGGCGCCCGAGATCGGCATCGGCATGTTGGGCTACGCCTTCATGGGCAAGGCGCATACCAACGCTTTCAAGAAGATTCCCTATATGATGTATCCGCCAGTGGCGATTCCGCGCCTGGTTGGCATCGCCGGGCGCGACCAGGAAGCGGTCAGCGCGGCCGCTTCGCGCTATGGATACGAGAATGCCTATACAGACTGGCGCGACTTGGTCGCGAATGATGATGTTCATGTATTCGACAATGGGGGCCCGAATGACGCCCATGCCGAGCCTTGCATCGCCGCGGCCGCAGCCGGCAAGCATGTCTTCTGCGAAAAGCCGCTGGCTCGCACGGGCGAAGAAGCCAAGTCGATGCTCGACGCCGTCGAAAAAGCGGGTGTCAAGCACATGGTAGCCTTCAATTATCGTTTTGTCCCGGCCGTTCAACAGGCGAAGAAGATCCTTGAAAGCGGCAAGTTGGGCAGAATCTACCACTGGCGGGCGGTTTACCTCCAAGAATGGGGCATGGATCGCGCCATGGAGACTACTTGGCGTTTCCAGAAAAACAGCGCGGGCAGCGGCGCTTTGGGCGATCTGGGCGCGCATATCATCGACCTGGCGCGCTTCCTGGTTGGCGAGCCCAAGGCGGTTGCCGGATTGGAACGGACCTGGATCACCGAGCGGCCCGATGGCTCGGGCGGGATGGTCAAGTCAGACGTCGACGACGGATTTGTGGCGCTGCTGGACTTCGACAATGGCGCGTTGGGGACGGTGGAGGCGACGCGTTTTGCGCAAGGGCGCAAGAACTTCAATTCTTTCGAGATCAATGCCGAGAATGGTTCCATTCAGTTCAATCTGGAACGGCTTAACGAGCTAAACGTTTTCTGGAAAGGCGAGAATCCCGATACGACCCAAGGCTTCCATAATGTGCTGGTTACAGAAGCGCATCATCCCTATTGGGAAAACTGGTGGCCCCACGGGCATATCATCGGGTGGGAACACAGCTTCGTTCACGAATTTCATCATTTCTTCAAGTCCATCGTCAATGGCGACAGCGTCTCGCCTTATGGCGCCGATTTCGTCGACGGCTATCGCAACGCTGTTATCTGCGACGCCATCCTCGAGTCTGCCGCCAGCGGCAGACATGTCGATATCAATTACGCCTGACAGGCGATTGCCCGGATGTAGAGGCGACCAATCTGGTCGCCCAAAAAACACCTAAGTAAATGTGCCCGCGCCTCAGCTTGGGATTGAGGGTGTATAGGTCGCAAACTCGCTCAGGCGCTGCCTGCAACTTGCACGCGAGCGCCATCGCTGACGATGTGAATCACGCCCATCTGGTCTGTGCGGAAGAGGCGATTCGCTTCATGCAAATCGCGGAACAGCGCCAAAGTGTCGGGATCGGGGTCGCCCCGCCTGTTTGCGATGTCGCTCTGTAGCAGCGCGATTTGCGGCTGCGCCAACGCAAGGAACTGGCTGTCGACAGCTCGGGCGCTGCCGTGCTGGGGGATCTGCATAACGCTGGCTTGAGGGGATATTCCCTGCTGCAGCAGCATGGCTTGCCCCGCGGCGCTCAGGTCAGAAGTCAGCAAAACGGATACATCTCCATGAATGACGCGCAGCACCAACACATGATCGCTTAATCTGTCAGTGATCCGCGGCGCTTCGGGCGGGTGCAAGACTTGGATGGCGACGCCGTCTCCGAAATCGATGCTATATCCAGTCGTGACGATCACTTGCCGGACGCGGGCCTCTGCCAGGCGCTGCGTGACCGCTTGAAAACCTGGACTGCGATTCGGCTGACCATTGGTCAAAGCCAGGCCAACGGTATAGCGTTCGAGGACGCTGTTGAGCGCCGCTATATCCCATTCGTCGGGATGGGTCATCGCGAGGACCTCGATTTCACGGTCATAGAAGGGCATTCTGTCGCCAAGCGCTGTCAGCAGGCGGGAGGGGAAGCGACCGCCATCAACCAGCACCTGCGCGCCACCGGGCGTCTCTAGGAGGAAAGCATTGCTGTGCCCCAGATCCAGCGCCCACAGGTGCAGTCGCCCGTCTCGGCGGCTGGCGCGCATCGCGACCATGAGCGCAAGCAGAAGGAACGAGGCTGACAAGACCAGCAAAGTCATTCGTCTCTGCCGCGCTGCAGCGGCAATCCGTGTCCAAAATTGCGATCTCGAGGCTGCGATCATGGCGCCTCCAATCAAGAGAACATAATAAACCTGTATCAAGCGGGGGTCGAAGTTGAGGGCGATTTCCGCAAAATCGAATTGAGCGAAAGCGCGCACGATCTCAATCGACCACGAGAGCAACACCATCACAGACCAGAATATAACTGTGCCGATAACTGGCGCTAACAGGCTGATGCCCGCGGCCAACAGTCCAAGCAGAAGTATCGCCGCCTGTACTGGCACGATCAGGATGTTCACCGGCAGCGTGACCAGCGACAAACGTCCAAAATATAGGACTATCAGCGGCAGGGTCGCGAGTTGCGCGGCGATTGACACAATCAGTGGTTCGTTGAGCGCGCTATGCAAAAAATGCGCGGCGGCGGGGCTAAAGCGCCGCTCCAGCAATGCGCGGAAGCGGCGCGAAAGCGGGTCCGCGAATAGCCCCAGCCCAAGCACCGCGAAGAAGCTCAGTTGGAAGCCGATGTCCAGCAGCACATTGGGATTGAACATGGAAAGACAGAGCGTTGCGAAAGCCAAAGAGCTCGGTACAAAGGTTTTGCGTCGCAGCTGCTGCCCGATGACCAGAAGGCTGCTCATCAGCGCGGCTCTCAAAATGCCGCCGTCGGCGCCTACCAGCAGCGAATACACGGCGATGAACAGAATCGCGCCTAGCGCGGCCGGCGTCTTGCCGCTTCCCCAGAAGCTGCCAAAAACGCGCATGACAATGGCGCTGATCACCACCATGTTGAAGCCGCTGATGGCGATTATGTGAGCAGCGCCCACCCGCCGAAAGTCGCGCTCGAGTTCCGGCGAGATGCCTTGTTCATCGCCGAGCAAGATGCCGACTAGCAGTCCGGCTTGCGGCTCGGGCAGGGCGCGATTGATCTTGTCGCGCAGGGTCTGCTTGAACCGTATCAATAGTGATTGCAGGGCGGAGCCGTAGCCGGAGCCCAGGACTTCAATGCCGGCGTTGCGCATAAGCGAAAAGACGCCCTGACGAGCCAGGTAGTCGGCGTAGGAGAAACTGTCCCAAGTGGCGGGGGTAGCCAGGCGACCGGTGGCCCGAATGTGGTCCCCATAGGCAATTGAAACGCTTCGGTCCGTTTCGACAAGGACCAAGCCAGCCGTTTCGTACCAGTCGTTCCTGACAAATATGCTGTCCGCTTGGACGCGCAGTTGCGCGCGATCATCACGGATGACCGGCTCCTCTGTTACAAGTCCCGTGATCGTTCCTGTGTTGCCGTTATATTGTGAAATATCGCTGGCGTCAGGAAGGAATGCTTGGCGGAGGCCGCCGACAGCGAATGCGAGCAGCGCGATCGCGAACAAGCGGCGGCGATGTTGTCGTAGCAAAAATGCTAGAACCGTCGCCGCAGCCGCCAGTAGCAGCCAGGACAAAAAACCGAGGCTGAGAAAATGTCTCGCTGTGCTGATGCCTAGGACCCAAAAGACAGCGACGAGGATCAGACGCATGTGTTGCTATGGCGCAGTAAACGGCAAAAAAGCTCGGGAAAGCCCGTCAGCGCTGAATGGCGAAAACGGGCATCGGCTCTTCAATGCCCGCTTCCGCATTTCAAAATTGCAAACGACGATTAGATGTGATTGCCGATCGGCGCCCGCGCGGGCCTGTCAAAATTAATCGGTTCGCGCTTGACTTCCTGGCGCGGAGCATGGATTGCTTGCTTTTCAGGTTCAATCTCGACCGCCGCGGATTCTTCGTATTGCATCAAGTGGATGCCATTGCGGATTTCTTCCAGGCTGCGGGTATATTGATGTTCGAGTTGATTGAGTTGAGCGAGAACGTAGGCGTCAGCCTCGTCCGTGATTTTCGCAGATTCTATCTTAGCTTGTTCAATCACGTACTCGGCGCGGACTTTCGCCTGTTTCACCATTTCATGTTCGTCAATCAAATCTTCGCTATGCTGCCGCGCCTGTTGAACGATTCGCGCCGCTTCTTCGTTAGCTTCCGCCAAGACGCGGTCGCGCTGCTGGGTGACGCGGGCTGCGCTTTGGATTTCTTCCGGAATCGAAATCCGCATTTGATCTATGATCTCAAGGGCGCGTTCTTCGTCAACCATCGTATATCTGGTCCCAAAAAGATGTCGCCCTTCATCAATAAGGTCTTCCAATCGATCCACAAGATGTTGAATGTCCATCAGCTTCCTCCCCACTGAAAGTTAATGACTGCGTTCTTTACGATTGACTTAGCTGAACTTCTCTTTGAGCGCGCGTTCAATGTTTGGCGGAACCATCGAACTGACGTCACCCCCCAATTCCGCAATTTCTCGAATCGTGCTTGAGCTAATATGTATGTATTGCTCATCCGACAAAATTGCGATTGTTTCCAATTCCGGCGCCAATTTCCGGTTTGCCATTCCCGTGCGAAACTCAAATTCAAAATCACCAAATACTCGTAATCCACGTATTAAGGCGATGGCGCCTATGGATTGCGCGTACTTTACGGTCAGCGTACTGTATTGCCTCACCGAGATATTGGGATAGCCCTGGAAGACATCCCGCGCCAGTTCAACGCGCTCCGAAATGTTAAACAGTACCGATTTGCCCTTGGGATTCGCATAAATCGCGACAATGATTTGGTCGAAAAACCGCGATGCGCGAATCGCGACATCAATGTGTCCGTAATGTATGGGATCCATTGACGCTGGATATACCGCGATTCCCTTTCCCGACATCTCGCTGCTCCTACGGCACGACATGATTCTAATGGGATTCAAAAAAGCGCGCCAACAGAATCGACATAAATTCTGTCTCAATCGAGCGTTTCGCGGGATTATAACTTAAAAACAACTTAGTGCGAGTTGCTGCGCTTGTTTGTGGTTTAACGGAAACCTGCGCGGGATTGCCCGCTGTGGTTTCGGTGAAGCGCTTGGCGTCCCTCAGCTCAATTCGCTCCGCTCGGCAAAAAGCTGGCGGATGCGATGAGCCAGCAAGCGATGTTCCGGCAAACTCAGCGACGGGTCTTCTTCATAAATCGCGCGCGCCTCGCGCTGCGCCAACCGCACCAACTCTGGCGAAAGCTTTTGCAAGGATTGCAGAACGTTCGCGCCACTCTGTCGCCAGCCTAGCAAGTCGCCCCCGCCGCGCAATTGCCAGTCCAGTTCCGCCAATGCGAAACCATCGTTGCTTTGAGCCAGCGCGACCAGGCGCCTCTCCGCAAGGGAGAGCAGGTCTTGCGGCGCTTCGCCCGCCAGTATGTCGTGAACCCGATCCATGTTGACGTTCGCCGATCGGTCCGGGATCAAAAAGCAATATGACTGGTGTTCGCCGCGCCCGACCCGACCTCGGAATTGATGCAATTGCGCCAAGCCAAAACGATTGGCGCCATCAATGACGATGACCGAGGCATTAGGGACGTCGACGCCGACTTCCGCCACCGACGTTGTGACCATCACATCGTGTTCGCCCGCGCTGAATTCCGACATGAGTTGATCTTTTTCGGCGGCGCTCATGCGCCCGTGCAAGAGGCAAACGCGATAGCGGAAAAACACCTTTTGCAGGCTTTCAAAGGCTTCTGTTGCCGAGGCGGTTTCGATCGACTCGGATTCTTCGACCAGGGGATGCACAAAAAATGCTTGCCGGCCCTGTTCCAACTGCGCTAGCACAAAACCGTTAAGACGTTCCCGCGCGACCGGATCGATGACCTTTGTTATGATCTGTCGCCGTCCGGGCGGTTTTTCCTTTACCAGCGTCAAATCCAAATCGGCGTAGACCGTCAATGCCAAGGTGCGGGGTATCGGCGTCGCCGTCATCACCAGCAGGTGAGGATTGCCGCCCTTGCCGCGCAGCTCGGCGCGCTGACCGACGCCAAAGCGATGCTGCTCGTCAATCACCGCGATGCCCAATTCCTTGAATTCAAGCCCGCGCTGGATCAGGGCATGCGTGCCAACAACGATATCAATTGAGCCGTCGCCCACTCCCCGGTAGACAGCTTCACGTTCTGAATTGCTAAGGGCGCTGGTGAGCAGGGCAATCACTGGGCGATTGCTCCCGGGGAAGGCGTCGGCGGCATTTGCAATCTTGCTGTAATGCTGTTCTGCCAAGATGCCAGTTGGCGCCATTAAAGCCGCCTGCTTGTCATTTGATAGCGCTACCGCCATCGCGGCCAGCGCGATGGCGGTCTTGCCGGAGCCGACATCACCCTGGATGAGCCTGTTCATCGGCACGGTCTTCGCCATGTCTACACGTATATCCGCAATAGCGGCTTGTTGATCGGCCGTCAGTTCAAACGCGAAAGCCTGCTTGATGAAACCCGCCAAGCTCTCGTCGGATACTGACAGCGCGGGGACCTGGACGGACTGCCATTCGCGGCGGTTGCCAAGCACGGCGAGCTGCAGCATCAGCAGCTCGTCGAATGCCAAGCGCCGATAGGCATGGCGCAAGTGATCCCAGCCCACAGGAAAATGCCTTTGGCGCATCGCCCAACCCAAACCCGCCAATTCCGCGCGGTCCAGGACCGATTGCGGTATGGGGTCCGGCAATGAGCCTGCCCAGTCCGCGCTGAGAGCCTTCATGGTTTTGCGGAACACCCGCGGGCGCATGCCTTTGCCGAGTCGGTATACAGGTACAATGCCGACGCTTTGCAGATTCTCCAGGTCGACCTGCTCCCATTCCGGGTTCGACATTTGCAGGCTGTCCCGGTACGCGGTTACTTTGCCTCTGAGTACGATTTGCTTGCCGGGACGTATTCGGCTCGCGAGATAATGCTGGCCGAAGAAGCGTACTGACAGCGCGCCCGAGCCGTCAGTCACCCGCGCCAGGAAATCCTGTCGCTGGTTTGCGCCGATTGCCGCGCCAGCCTGCGCAACGGTCGCGATGATCGTCGTCGTTTCATTCGCAACCAGGTCGCGGATGCATTTGAGCCCGGTGTAATCCAGGTAGTCCCGCGGGAAATAAAAAAGCAAATGGCCGATGTTATGCAGATCCATCTGCTTGAGCGATTCAGCCAGTTTTGCGCCTATGCCTTTTAGGTCTGTTGTCGGCGCGCCGAGCGACTCATAGAGCCTGAGCGCTTCTTCAAAACTCCGGTCGGGGCGCGGTATCCGCGGCGGGCGCTGCAAACGCGGCAGCGGCTTGATGTCCAGCTCGCCGTTTTGGGAGCCGCCTGTATAGTCTTCGTCCCAAGTCGCGTCATCATCGTGGAAGTCCTGCTTATGCGATGAGGACCCAGCCTTCCGCGACCGCGGGGATCTGGACTGCCGCCGCTCCGACTGGTCGCGTCCGCGTCTTTCGCGCGCCGGGCGCGGCTTGTCCACAGCCATTTTTTCAGTCCAAGCGCCCAATCTGTCGCGGTACTCCGGTGGCGCCGGGGCGCGATTGGTGATGCGATCCAATATGTAACTTAACCTGTCCTTGCGATTGTCTCCTGGCTCGATCTTGCCATAGTCCCTGAGGCAATCCACGATTTCGTCAATGAGTATCTGATGCGCCGGTTTACGCGCTTGTCGGCGCGCTTCGGGCTCCCAATTCTGGCAATAGTCGCTCAAGCCGCCGACTACAGCTGTATCTTTGCCGCCTTGTTCGCGTTCCAACTTCAAGATCTTGACCAATGTTTCCAGTGCGGTAGGCATGCGCTAGTTTCTCCAGTCTTGGTTCAAGGTTGCCACGCCGATCGAGCCCGGCCCAATATGCGCGCCTAAAGTTGGGCAGACTTCAATGATATAGGTCTCTTTTGGCGCGATCTCGCGGATCGAATCCAAAAAACGCTCGG
This sequence comes from Phototrophicaceae bacterium, assembly GCA_965232245.1. Lineage (GTDB taxonomy): Bacteria > Chloroflexota > Anaerolineae > Aggregatilineales > Phototrophicaceae > UBA6055. Next base: position 1,858,913 of record CBDDPG010000002.1, read on the forward strand.
CGCCAGCGCGATTGTCGATATGCAAGACCGCGAGGCGGTCCAGGGGCGCCTGCTCCCGCGTGAGCGCCTGTAGCTTTGCTTCCGCGCGCGACCAAGTGCGCGAACGCGCCAGCGAGCTGATATCGCCGTCAGCGACATGGACAATCGGCTTGATCTTGAGCAATGTTCCGATACCGGCTACCAATGAACTCACGCGGCCGCTCCGCTGCAAGTATTGCATCGTATCAATAATCGCGTAAACCTCGCTATGCTGGCGCACCCGTTCAATCGCTTCCAGTATGTCCTGCAAGGACGCGCCCGCGACAGCTAATTCGGCCGCTGCCCAAACCTGGAATCCTATCCCAAATGTCAGTTGCAAGCTGTCAACCAGCGTTATTCGTTCCGCGCCAACAGCGCGCGCGCCCAGGCGCATGGTATTAAGCACGCCGCTCAGCTTCTCCGGCACATGGATCGAGACGATTTCGTCGGCGCCATCGTCGAGCATGTTGCGGTAGAAGTCTTCCGCTTCGCCCGGGGCTGGCGCGGCGGTTGTAGGCTGCGCCTTCATGGCGGGCAATTGGCGATAGAAGGCTTGGCGGTCGAGCTGCGCGCCGTCATCGGGAACGCTCTGATCGCCGATATTGACATAGGTCGGTATGATCCGGATATCCAAATTTCTGAGGATCTCGACCGGCAAGTCGCAGACGCTGTCGGCTGCAACTTGAATCCGCTTAAAAGTCATAATCCAAATCGTCCGTTTCTTTTTCCAATACCGCGACGCCTATCGCGGTCGGACCAAGCCAGGTTGCCAAAGTTGTACTGTACATCGTGAAGGGAAAATGCTGGCCCGGGAATTCCAGAGCCAATCGATCTTGCATGATGCGGGTCTCTTCACTGATCTGGTTCTGGCGCTGCAGCATCACTGCGTCGTCTAATTCATTGAATTCTACCAAAAACTCGACCAAGCGCTCGATGGCTTGGGCGCGGTTGCGCACTTTTTCAATGACGATAATTCTGCCGTCTTCCAAGCTGACAAATGGCTTGATGCCCAGGTGCTCGCTCAGGATCGCGTGAGAGGGTGTCATGATCTGGTTAAAGCGCAGGTAATCCAGGTTGTGTATGCAATAGACGGAGTAAACGCGGTTGACGGCAGTGCGCACCGCCTGTATCGCCTCTTCGACTTCAAGTTTGTCGTGGGCGGCTCTTGCCGCGACGCGCACCAGCATGCCTTGGCCCGCGCAGAGGCTTTGCGAATCAATTACCGCGATCTCGCAGTCGTTGCCAACTTGCTGCGCGGCCAAGCGCCCGTTTTGCCAACTCTGGCTCAACTCGCGCGACGGATGAATGGAAATGATCACATCGTAAAAGTGCGAAAGCCGAGCGTAGAGTTCGGCATAGTCGTTTTCCGACGGCGGGATGACGGTCGGCGTCGCGGCAAGATTCCCCAGAAGTTCAAAAGCCTGCTCATTTTCCAGGTCAATATCTTCTTGATAGCGAAGCCCCTCGATTTCAATTTTGTTGGGCAAGATCGTAACTGGGTAATGTTTGAGCAGGCGTGGATTGGAAAATGTCGCGCCGCTATCGGTGACGATATGGATTCGGGGCATCACTCAAGGCCGATCAAATACGGGTAAAGGTCTTGTCCGCCATAGACAAGATCTAATTCTAATTCCGGATGTTGAAATGATAAACGCTCAATCAATTTACGCGCCTCCTGCTCTTGGACGCTGTCGCCATAATAGAAGGTCGCCAGTTCATGTTCGGGACTCTGGACTTTAGCCAAGGCAGCGGCTATGACCGCTGCGATCGTGGCGCCGGCAGCCATAATTTGCCCGCCGGCGAGGGCGATGAAATCGCCACCGCGTATTGCCAAGCCATGCAGGCGAGAATCTCTAGTTGCCCGCGTAATCTCTATCGAAATGACTTGCTGGGCTGCGGCTCTCATTTCGCCGATCGCCGAGCTCAAATCGCCGCCGCTGTCTTCATTGCTGTCTTCAAATGAACGCAAGGCGATCATGGCGCTAATCCCCTCGACGACGGAGCTCGTGGGTAGAACATCAACCTGCCTCGCTGAGGCTGTTTCTGCCGCTTGACTGGCGGTCATGATGATATTGCGATTATTTGGCAGGATGAAGACGCTGGAAGCGCTTATGCCATCTAGCGCAGCGAGGAAGTCTTCCACGCTGGGATTTCTGCTTTGGCCCCCGGGGATTACTGCCGCGCAGCCTAAATCCGCAAAGACTGCCCGTATTCCGTCGCCAGGCGCCACGGCGATCACTGCGTAGGTTTCTGGCCTCTGGTCTTTCGGCGGCAATGATGAGGTCTCTGGCAGCGCTCTTCGGCGGGACTGCAATGTCATGTTTTCGACGACGATATCATCCAGCGTCGCGCCGGCTTGAACGGCGTAGTCGATGGGCAGGGCGGGATTGTCCACATGTATATGCACCTTGACGATGGATTCGTCGCCGACCACCAGCAGAGACCAGCCCACTTGCTCCAGATCTTGTCGGATTTGCGCGACATTCAAATTCTCGCCCAGCATGAGAAACTGCACATCGTAGCCGAAATCGCTGTCCTGGGGCAGGTCCATCGACCTGCCTGGAGCGGCTGCGACAGGTCCTTCCGCATTCTCCGGCGGATCGAATTCCTTATTAGCTGACGCCAAGCCTTCCAGGAAGGCAAGCAAGCCCATCGCCCCTGCATCAACGACGCCGGACTCCTTTAGTATCGGCAGCAGCTCGGGCGTTCTGCGCAGCGATGCCCGCGCCGCGCGAAGCAGAATTTGCAGCGCCTGGGGGAGAGCCAGGCTGTCGTCCGCATGACGCGCGAGGGCGTCGCTCGCTTCGCGCGCGACGGTGAGAATTGTGCCTTCCACTGGGCTGGTTACCGCATCATAGGCGAATTGCGCCGCGCCCTGGCATGCGAGAGCGAATTCGGGCGTCGTTAAGGTTTCAGCCCTTTGCAGTCCCTCGGCGAATCCCTTCAGCAGCTGCGAAAGGATTGTGCCGCTGTTCCCGCGGGCGCCCATTAAAGCGCCATAGGCGAAGCGCCGGGATACTTCCGCAAGGTCCGCATTATCAAGCGTCGCTATCTCGCTGTAGGCGCGCTGGAGCGTGTGGTACATGTTGATTCCCGTGTCGCCATCAGGCACCGGAAAGACATTCATCTCGTTGATACCTTCGACGTGCTGGGAAAACTGGCTGACGGCGCTTGCCAAAGCTTGTTTCAGCGCTTCGCCATTGAGGCCGCGTTTGCCGCTGCACGAAGACATCAGTTGTACATACCCGCGATGGCTTGACGCAAGTCCTGGATGCCGGCCGCGATGCCATCGGCATGCCCGAAAATGCAAGTGCCGGCGACCATGACATTGGCGCCGGCAGTCCCGGCAATGGCGATTGTCTCGCTATTGATGCCGCCGTCAACTTCAATATCAATATCTGACATTTGCTCATCAACCATAGCGCGCAGCGCAGCGATCTTGGCGGTCATGCCCGTGATGAACGCTTGACCGCCGAAGCCGGGGTTGACGGTCATCACATTGATGATATCGACCAGGTCCAAGATCTCGCCCAGCGCCGACGCTGGACTATGCGGATTCAACGCCACGCCGGCGCGGCAGCCAGCGGATTTGATCTGCCCCAGGACGCGATGCAGGTGCGGGCAAGCCTCGACGTGCACGGTGATGGAATCGGCTCCGCAGGCGGCGAAGCGTTCGATAAGCCGCTCCGGCTGGACGGTCATCAGATGTACGTCTAGCGGGATATCCGCGATTTTTTTCACAGCTTCTACAACCAGCGGTCCCATCGTGATATTCGGCACAAAGCAGCCGTCCATCACATCAATATGTATCCAATCGGCTCCCGCGTCTTGCGCCCGCGTCACCTCTTCGCCGAGCCGCGTGAAATCCGCCGCGAGCAATGAAGGCGCAATCTTGATTGGCTGGTATGTCATATTGTGTCCCCGATTCTGGAGATCGACGCGCGGAAAATCATAAGCCTTAGCCGCCGATCCGCTCGAGTGCGATGAGATTCGTTTTCAATTGACCGCAGCCGGCGTCAATGTCGATGCCTCGCCGCAGGCGCACAGTACTGCCAACGCCATAATGTTTGAGGATATTCCTGAACTTGTCGATATTCTCGTGTTCGGCTGGCGAGCCACTGTAGCTGTCGGTGGGGTTTAGCGGAATGATGTTGACGTGGCATAAGAGCCCGGCGAGCAGACGTCCCAGCTTATGCGCCTCGTCCGGGCTGTCGTTTTCGCCGGCGATTGCCGCCCACTCAATGGTGATTCGCCGGTTTGTCTTTATCGTGTAATAACGACACGCGCTGATCAATTCGTCGATGGACCAGCGGCGATTAACGGGCATCAGCGCGGAACGCTGGATATCCTCTGATTTGTGCAGGCTCACAGCCAAATTGACCTGAAGACCCTCGTCGGCAAAGCGCCGGATCTGCGGCGCCAAGCCCACGGTGCTGACGGTGATATGTCGAGCGCCGATGCCCAAGCGCTGCATGAATTGACGGATGGCTTGCAGGGTCTCGTCATAGTTGTGGAAGGGTTCGCCCATGCCCATGAGCACGATATTGCTCAAGCGCTGCCCACCCGCAGCCAGTTCCCGCGCGAAGCGCATCGCCTGTTCAAAAATCTCCGCCGCCTTCAGGTTGCGCGCGAAGCCCATCTGCCCCGTGGCGCAAAAGACACAGCCCATCGCGCAGCCGGCCTGCGTCGATAAACAGGCGGTCTTGCGCTGGTCTTCATAGGGCATCAGGACGGATTCAATCAATTGGCCGTCCGCCAGTTGATAGAGCCGCTTTTCTGTTCCATCGGCGCTGTTCTGTCGCGCGACAAGCTCTAAGCCACCCAGCGAAGCGCGTTGACCGAGTTTGTCAATAAGGCTCTTGGGTAGATCCGTCATTGCGGCGAAGTCATCCACGCGCTGGTCGTACATCCATCGCCAGAGCTGGCGAGCGCGGAAGGACTTTTCGCCCATCTGAGCCACCAAGCTGCTGAGTTCTGACAGGGACAGCGCGTAGAGGTTTGTCATTGGCTTATTGTTGTTCCTGTATTCGTCGAATTATGCCAGGCTGGCCAAGAGCAAGGGAATCATATTGTAGACGAAATGCGCGATAATAGCTGCGGTGGCGCTAAGGCAGGCGCGGGCAAATCCGAAGGCGAGCGCGACCGCAAACATGATTGCCGCGGCCGGCGTAAAGGCGTACTGCAAGTGGATCGCTGTGAAGAAAAGCGAAACGAGCGTGATGCCGAAAACGGGCTGCAGCGCGCCGCGAAACAAAATCTCTTCGCCTAGCGCGGCCAAAAGCGCCAAGAGCGCTCCTGAAAAGAGTGAACTGCTAAAGGAATCGAAAATCTGCCGCGCCGCCGCCGTCTGCCCGTCGAAACTGCTTGCGGATGCCATGCTTTGCCATGCCAACGTGAAGAGCGTGACTGCCAGGTACAACATGCAGCCAAGCGCGATGCCAGCCAGCATATCCATACCAGTTGGGAAGCGCAAGCCGAGGCGCTGCAAAGTTTGAGTCCAATCTCGGCGAATCAGCCAGCCGACGCCCAATAGCGCCAGCAAAATATAGGCTGCCGTATTTGTGAACAAGTTGAGCAGGGCGCCTTCGGTTGTGGCATAGGCGGCGAACAGCGCTTGCGAACCGCCCTCGGCGCTCGCAGTCCAGTAGAGTAGGGCAAGCGCGAATATCAACAACAGCAACGCCAGGCGGTGAACGGGCTGCCGGCTGTCAAACCTGGACGAGCCGCCCGGGCTTGCAACGCTGATCACGCGCTCGACGAGGCGCCAGGGCGGCTTGTATCCGATCAAGAGCAGCATGAACACGATTGACGCGGTCGCAAAACCCAAATACAAGTATTGATGAAGGTCCTGCGCGCCAACCCTTGCGACTCTGCCCAGCAACTGAATCGCGATGACCGCGGGCAAGGCTGTCTGAAGCAGTCGCAAATAGCGGTGGGAAATGCCGAGAGCAGCAGCCGCGTTCGCCAGCCATATCAAGGCAGCTATGTATAAAAGTCCAACAAGCGTTAGTGCCATCGGTCGCTTCGAATGCCCGGGTCAGCGCAGTATAGTGGACATCAGCAAAGCGCTCAACTGTCACCATCTGAACGATCGATCTGACGCCGCATATTGACAGGTTTCAGGGCGCTGTGCTAATATCACCTGCGCCACATTGGGACTCGGTTTTCTGTTGGAGAGGTGGCCGAGTGGTTTAAGGCGATGGTCTTGAAAACCATTGTACGGTCCTCCGTACCGCAGGTTCGAATCCTGTCCTCTCCGCCTTAACCACGTTAACAAGTTTATAGTTCAGCATGGAGAGGTGCCAGAGTGGTTGATTGGGGCCGCCTGCTAAGCGGTTGTACCTTCACGGGTACCGCAGGTTCGAATCCTGTCCTCTCCGTTTCAATTTTGCCAGGTAGCGCCGGAAAACTGTAAATGAGCGAAAGAATCGTGATTGAAGCGGTCGTAAACAGGGCGCGCAGCGATGTCTGGACCTTGTTCAACCTGCCGGAACATATCACCCAATGGAACTTCGCCTCGGCCGACTGGCGCTGCCCGCGCGCCGAAAATGATCTCCGAGTAGGTGGCAGGCTTTGCTATAGGATGGAAGCCAAAGACGGCAGCTTTGGTTTTGACTTTGAGGCAATCTATGACCAAGTCGCGCCTGAAAGCCAACTCGCCTACACGCTGACTGACGGCCGCAAAGTTGAAACCAGTTTTGAGGACCTGGAAGAAAAGACTAAGGTCAGGACCGTATTTGACCCCGAGATGGAAAACTCGCTTGAGATGCAGAAGATGGGCTGGCAAGCGATCCTCGACAATTTCAAAAAATATGCCGAGTCGACCTAACGCAAATCAAGAATTGAGGCTTGTTGACGTCCGATACTTGGCGAGCAATTGCTGATAACAACACAGATTTGGATGCCCCTGAAGGAAAAAAGCTGCAAGATTTCAAAGCGAATCCGCTTGGTCTTCGCCGCTCTGTGCTAGAATTCAGCCACAATTGAGCCAAGTAGCAGGGCAGGTTGCATGTTCATCATTGGTCTGATGTCCGGCACGTCCGCGGACGGCGTCGACGCGGCGCTCTTTGAAATCGAAGGCGTCCCGGTCAATCTAAAAACGCGCTTGGCGCATGGACGTACTTACGCCTACGAGCCCGCCATGCGCGAAGCCATCCTGCAAACCTGCGATGCCGAAATCAGCCGCGTGGACATGATCGCCGAACTGAACGTGTCCTTGGCGGAAGCATTTGCGGATTGCGCGCTGGGCTTAATCGCCGAGACAAGTCTAAGCCGCGACGACATTGATCTTATCGGATCGCATGGCCAGACAATTTGGCACAACGTGCGTCGCGACGGGCAGGTCAGCGCGTCGCTGCAAATCGTGGAAGCGGCTGTGCTCGCCGAAAGAACGGGCATCACGACTATCAGCAATTTCCGCGCCCGCGATATCGCCTTGGGCGGGCAAGGCGCGCCGCTCACCAGCTACGTGGATTGGCTCTTGCTGCGGCATCCGCGCTATTGGCGCGCCATACAAAACATTGGCGGCATGGGCAACGTGACTTTCTTGCCGCCGCTCAACAAGCAGCGCGATCGCCCAGTCGCCTTCGATACAGGTCCAGGAAACGCGCTGCTCGATGCCGCCGTCAGCCATTTTAGCGGGGGCGAACTCACTTATGATCACGCGGGGGAGATTGCGCAACGCGGTCGGATGAACGAAGAATGGTTGGAGATCTTGCTGCGGCATCCCTATTACCAGCGCGGATACCCAAAGACAACCGGGCGCGAAACCTTCGGTACGGCGGCAGCGCTGGAGTTAATCGCCCAGGCGACGGCGCGGGGCTTGAGCGAGACGGAAATCGTCGCCACCTTGACCGCTTTGACCGCCACCAATATCGCGGAAGCCTACCGGCGCTTCGCGCCTGCTCCTATTCAAGAAGTGATTCTTGGCGGCGGCGGACGCCACAATCCGGTGATGGTGGCTATGCTGCGCGACCTTTTGGCGCCGGCGCGCATATTGACGCATGAAGACATTGGCATGAACAGCGACTTCAAAGAGGCGCTCGTATTCGCGATATTGGCTTATGAATCCTGGCATGGCCGGGTAGGTACGCTGCCGGCCTTCACTGGCGCGCGCAAAGCTGCCGTCCTTGGTCAAATCACGCCGGGCGAGAACTTTGCCGAGCTGTTGCGAAAGACCTGGTCTATAGCGTCGGCGTGACTCGGCGAATTACCGCTAATGGGCAAGTCCAACGCAAACATGTCGATTTGGCGATTCTAGCCAACCCGCTTGAGTTTTCCGCTGCGTTTGGCATAGTCTTCCGCCATCTTGAAGGCGCGTATCCCGACAGGCAAGAGGACCAAGCCCAATGCCAGAAGCGGGACGATGAACTCCGTTAGTTCGGAGACGGGTTTGCCATCGAGCGCCGCGGCGCGGACGCCATCGAGTACGTAGGTGATTGGCGAAAGCACGGCAATCGCTTGCATCCATTCCGGCAAGACCGTGATCGGATAATAGACGCCCGAAACCAACAAAAACGACGCTTGAACCACGCTTGTCATCTGGGCGCCGCGCTCGGGATAAAGCAAGGGCAATATGCTTGCGACTATGCCTATCGAGATGAGAGACAAGCTGCCCGCCAAGATCACTAACGCCGCCCCAGCCAGGTTCGCGCCCGACAAATCCAACTGGAAGAAGAGCGCCGTCGTGCCGCCAATAATCAATGCCGTTATCAGGCTGTAAATCAGCGAATAAGCGGTTTGGCCGATGAGATGCACCCAGCGCCTGACCGGCGCCATCAAGGTGTATTCGATGGTGCCTTCCCAGCGCTCCCAGGCGATCACCTCGCTCGTCAGCATGAAGATATTCGACAGATAATGCCAAACCAGGGTGCCGATGATCAAGTACATCGTCAAGTACTGCACATCAAAGCCTGGCGCGGCGCCGGTCAAGGTTTCCGCGCCCTGCGCGATGAAAATGACAGAAAGCGCCGTCGTTAGGGAATAAAAGAACCAGACGACTTCCCAACCCCAATAGCGCTTGGTCAGGTGCCAATTGCGCGCCAAAAATGCGTAGGATTGCAGAACCTCGAGCCGCAGGGTGGCGAAGCCATGCCGTAAACTCTGTTGCATCATGCCAGCCTTTCTATTTGGGTAGCGGTGTTTCTATGGCGTCGCGGTCTATCAGTTGCTCGCCGGTCAGCACCATGAAAACGTCTTCAAGCGTAGGTTGAAGCCCATTGCGCGCGATGCTGCGTTTGAGATTCTCGGGCTTGTCGGTCGCGACCAGCTGGCCGTTGTGTATGACAGAGACGCGATCGCATAGCATGTCGGCTTCTTCCATGTCGTGCGTCGTGATCAAAATGGTGGCGTCATGGGAATCGCGCAATTCTTCGATGAACGTGTGCACTTCGCGCTTCGAGCGCGGGTCCAGCCCGGTCGTCGGCTCGTCCAGCAATAGCAGTATCGGCGATGTCAGGAAGGCGCGCGCAACCGCTACTTTCTGCTGCATGCCCCGGCTCATCTCTTCCATAGGCTCGTTATAGGACGACTTCTTCAAGCCCAGGCGGCTCATGATCTCGTAGGCTTTCACAGCCGCTTCGGGACCGCTGACGCCATAGAGTCTGGCGCCGTAGAGCAGGTTTTCCATGGGGCTCAGTTTCTTGAAAAACGCCGCGTCTACCGAAACCCGGCTGATCAAGCGTTTTACCGCCATATCCTGTTCGTCGATATCGATGCCGAAGACAGCGGCGCTGCCTTTGTCGGCTTTGAGAAGCGTCGAGATAAGGCGAATCAAAGTCGATTTGCCCGAGCCGTTGGGACCCAAGACTCCAAAAATCTCCCCTCGTTTGATTTCAAAGGACACATGATCGACCGCCACAACCGGTTCTTTGTCGCCGGATTTGACCCTTGGCAGGTCCTCTGTTGTCGGCAGTTCTAATTTTGCCCCAAGCAGGCGCTTCCAAAACGGCGGATGCGGCAGGTGAAAGTACTTGGTGATGTCCCTGACCACGAGCGCGTGTTCAGTATCTGGCAATGGTCCTGCGAGCATCTTGATCTCCTAATGTTTGAGCGAAGGCGGAATCAGGAATGAGAATTTCGTTAATCGCCCTGCGGCATTGTAGACTTGCCCGGCTCATTTTTGATATACCCTCTTGCATACAAGTAGGGCGGGGCGGCATTATGTGAGAGCGCGGCAAAGCTTCTCGCCGAATGCGCGCGAGCGGCTGGGCAGCATATAATGAACTATTCTGAACTGTCAAGCCCCTTATTGGATTATTCTAAGCTCCTAATTGCGCGGCTCAAATTAACCCGTGTCGATGCGATAAAGGATTTTGCCTGGACGGTCGATTCAAAATGATATTACTTGAACGATGAAGAATCAAACTGAATATTAACTATAGAGGACACAGAGAACAAGATTAATTAGCTCTGTGTCCTTCGTGGCTTAGTGGCGAATCAATAATTGAAGCGAATGCCCTGAGCTTCTTGCGTAGATTATCCCAGCCTTGTGGGTTAAACTAATTGCATCTGAAAGCGTGGATTATCGAGTTCGGTTTGGATAAAATAGCGAACATGCAAGCCTATCCCTTTGAGTTGGACGACTTCGATCCTGAAGAGGACACGATCACGTGCGAAGTTATTCTTCCCCCATTCAGCGCGACAGATCGCTCAATCGCCCGGCGCGCGAGCCTGCAGATACTATATGAACTGGATTCGACCGACCATCCCCTGGCGCTGGCGCTGGAAGCTCATCTGCAAGAACGTCCGGAATCCTATGCCGTCCGTCAGATCATCCGACGCTTCGTTGCTGGCGTGACTGCCAATCGAGCAAATATCGATCGGCTCATTCAGCACTACGCGCCGGAATGGCCCATCGACCAGGTGGCCACCATAGATCGCAATATCCTGCGCATCGCCGTTTACGAATATTTGCTGCAAAAGCGTGTGACCCCAATCCCCGTGATTATCAACGAGGCGGTGCATCTGGCGCAATTGTTTGGCGCCGAAAATTCGCATAGCTTTGTACACGGTGTCTTGGGCACGGTCACGTCGGATGAAACAGTCGATTTGCGGCTTCATGCTGAAGAGATGGAAACACCATGAACTTTTTTGGCGTTGGCGGCGCGGAGTTGATCGCAATCTTGGTCATCATGCTAGTCTTCGCCGGACCAAAGCGCATGATCCACTGGTCTTATGTCCTGGGTCAGTACGTCGCGAAATTCCGCGTGATTTGGTCGCAGACGGTTGACCTGGTTCAGAAGGAATTCGACGAGGCCGGCGTCGATATCAAACTGCCCAAAGAACCGCCGACGCGTCAAAACCTGAACCGAACCTTGGGCGAAGCTATGAAACCGATGACCAAGCCAATTCAAGACTCGATAGATGAAGTGAAGAAAGACGTTGATGCCTTTCAAGAAGTTAGCGACTCCCTGAACAACAAGTCGTCCAAGAAGGCAGATACAGCAGCGACAGCGGCTGGCAAAGCGCCGGGAGCGCATAAGGGCGCGCCGGAGAAGAAAGCGCCAAAATCGAGCGATTTACCCAAGACCGCGCCTGCCAAAGCGCCAAAAGAGCGCAGCGCCCCAGTTGAAACGACTCCTGCCAGTATGGGCGCTTGGAGTGGCGATGGCGGGACCGCGGCAACCGAGGGAAACGCGAATGGCAAGGCGGCTGACATGGGCGCATGGTCGGCGACAGCGCTTGAGGAATAGGTCGGCAACATGGTGGAAGAACAGGCAATCGAGCAAGTTGAAGATGGTCATGAACTGCGCATGGGGTTCTTTGAACATCTTGACGAGTTGCGCCACCGCTTGACGCGCGCGGTCATCTCGCTCGTCATCGGCACCACTGTCGGCTTCTTCATCGCGGACCGCGCTCTCAATATCCTGCGCGAGCCCTTCTGCCGCATACCGTCGGTTGACAATTGCGAACTGACCATCCTCGACCCGACCGGCACCATCATCGTGTATTTCCGCGTTGCCTTGATGATTGGCGGCATCTTGTCCATCCCCATGGTCACATATCAGATCTTGATGTTCATCCTGCCCGGTTTGACGCGCAAGGAAAAGCGCTATGTCTTGGCATCGATCCCGGCCACGACCGCCCTGTTTTTGATTGGCACTGTCTTCTCCTGGTATGTCCTTTTGCCGCCGGCATTGGGCTTTCTAAACAATTTTCAGCCACAGATTTTCGAACCAGAGTGGACCGCCGATCTTTATTTGAGCTTCGTGACGTCGCTGATTTTCTGGATGGGCGTGGCTTTTCAAACGCCCTTGGTTTTCTTCTTGATATCGCTATTGGGCTTTGTCAATTCCGCGACATTGATCCGTCAGTGGCGGGTGGCGGTCATTGGCGCGTCAATCGCAGCCGCGTTGATCACGCCGACAATCGATCCGGTGAATATGTTTCTGGTCATGGCGCCGCTGCTCGCGCTTTATGCTTTGAGCATCGTGCTAGTCTATTTTGGCCACCGCATATCCGGCGTCGATCGCGAGGACTAGCAGGGCAATCACACCTGCCGGTTGTCTGGATCTTGTAATTCAATTCAACCGGATTCGATATACTCTCGGCTAAGCATACCGCTAACAAGATACCCCTGGATGTGCTAGAATACCGCAGTTTCGCGCGTGGCTCGCGCTTGGTCCTTATGAATGTCATGAATTGGAGCATTGAATGATAGCGGAGAAAGCAAAGTTGATTGCGCCCTATGGAGGCGACCTGGTTAATCTCTTGACGCCCTCCGATCAGCTGGCGGACAGGATGGCTTACGCGGGCAAGCTGCCATCGTTGCAGGTAAGCCCGCGCGTGGCATGCGACTTGGAACTGCTGGCGCTGGGCGCGTTTTCACCCTTGCGCGGATTCATGAACCGAGCCGATTTTCGGTCGGTTCTCGATACGATGCGCCTGAGCGACGGCACGCTTTTCCCCATGCCGATTACCTTGCCCGTCAGCCCCAAAGACGGCGTCCAGGTCGGGAGCGAAATCGCCTTGCGCGATAGCCGCAACAATATCCTGGCCATCCAGCATGTGGAGCAGCTTTATGCCTGGGACCTGGAAGAAACGGCGCTTAAGGCTTTTGGCGCCCTAGATACGCGACACCCGATCGTCGCTGAGATGCACCGCTGGGGCAAGCTGAATATCGCGGGCAAGCTGGAGGCGCTGCAGTTGCCGCGTCATCCGGATTTCGCTGAATTGCGCCGGACACCGGTCGAAACGCGCGCTGTTTTGGAAAGCTATGGGCACGACAACGTTGTCGCTTTTCAGACGCGCAATCCACTGCATCGCGTACACGAAGCGTTGACCAAGCGCGCAGCGGCCAGCGTGGACGGGGTGCTGCTGCTGCACCCGGTCGTCGGCATGACACAGCCCGGCGATGTCGATCACTATACCCGTGTCCGCGTCTACAAGACGCTCATCGACAATTATTATGAAGAAGACCGCAGCCTGCTTTCGCTGCTGCCGCTGGCGATGCGCATGGGCGGACCGCGCGAAGCGGTTTGGCATGCCATCATCCGACGCAATTATGGCGCCAACCATCTGATTGTCGGGCGCGATCATGCTGGTCCCGGCGCGGATTCGCTGGGCAATCCATTCTACGGTCCCTACGACGCGCAGGACCTGGTCTTGCAACATGCGGATGAACTGGGCGTGAAGCCGCTGCCCTTCACCGAAATGGTCTATCTTGAAGATGAGGACAGATACGAAGAGCGCTCCAGATTGCCGGCCGGCGCCAAAGTGCGCAAGATATCCGGCACACAGGTGCGGGAAGATTACCTGGGCAAGGGCTTGCCGCTGCCTGGCTGGTTCTCTCGTCCCGAGGTCGCTCACATCCTCGCGGAAACTTATCCGCCGCGGCATCGGCGTGGCTTGTGCTTATGGTTCACCGGGCTTAGCGGCTCTGGCAAATCTGCCACAGCCGAGCAGATCGTCAATCTGCTGATGGAAAAGGGCAGGAACGTCACCGTGCTGGACGGCGATGTGGTGCGGACGCATTTGTCCAAGGGCTTGGGCTTCAGCAAAGAAGACCGCGATACGAACATCCGACGCATCGGTTTTGTCGCCAGCGAGATTGTGCGTCACGGCGGCCTGGTAATCTGCGCCGCCATCAGCCCCTACCGCGCGACTAGAGAAAACGTGCGCAACCGCGTGGGCGAGGGTTTCATGGAAATTTATATGGCGACGCCGCTCAGTTATGTCGAAGCGCATGACGTCAAAGGGTTGTACGCCAAGGCGCGGCGCGGCGAGATCACCGGCTTCACCGGCATCGACGATCCCTATGAGCGGCCATTGAATCCCGATTTCACTTTGACTGCGGAGAACAGCACCGCGCTGGCGAACGCTCGGCTGGTCGTCGATCGCCTGGTCGAATTGGGTTATGTACTCAATGACTAGCTGCGGCGGCGCTTAGGACATCGATCGCAGGATCTTGCTTTCTTCCGATTTGAGTTCGCGGCGGATCACCGTTTTTTCCAGTTCAACCGCAAATAGCACGACTGAGGCGGCCAGGAAGCAGACAGTGATCTGGCTCAATGTCAGCGCGCTGGTATCGAACAAGTCTTGTACGAAGGGCAGATAAACCACGATCAGCTGCAAGACGAATGTCGATACCACCGCCCAGAACAAGAGCCGATTGCCTTTGAAGCCAGTGCGGAAAAACGAACTTCGGTCGCCGGCATGAATCGCCATGACTTCGAACATCTGAGTGAATGCCAGCACTGTGAAAGCAATCGTACGGGGGATCCTCTCGACGCGGTTGAGCAATTCTCTGCCCGGGTCGCCCTCGCCGAGATGCGCCTCGCCTTCCAGGAATTGTGAACCAGCCGCGCCGCCGCGTTTGTCGAGGAAAGCGAATTGCGCCTCGTCTGTCCAGGCGTCCCATTGTTGCGGTACGTATGCTTCCCCAGCCAGCGCGACAACCTCCGCCCGTTCCAGTTGCTCGAGACCCAATGAGGGACTGCGCGCATCCAAGCCGATAGTCGCGTATCCCCATACATAGCTGCCTAGCGTCAATATCGCTATCAAGATGCCGACCCAGATGATGTGCCGCCCTGTGCCACCCGCGAAAATGCTCTCTTTGACTGGGCGTGGCCGCCGCTGCATGACGCCCGCTTCGGCCGGTTCAAAACCCAGCGCGATGGCCGGCAAACCGTCCGTGACCAGGTTAATCCAGAGTATCTGGATGGCCAGCAGGGGAATCGGCAAATTGATCAGCAGCGCGACGAACATCACCAGTATCTCGCCGACATTAGAACTCAGCAGATACTTGATGAATTTCTTGATGTTGTCATATATGGCGCGGCCTTCCTCGACCGCAGAGACGATCGAGCGGAAGTTGTCGTCAGTTAATATCATTTCCGAGGCGCCTTTGCTGACATCGGCGCCGGTGATGCCCATGGCGACGCCGATATCCGCTTGTTTTAGCGCGGGCGCGTCGTTAACGCCGTCGCCGGTCATGGCTACGATATTGCCGCTTTGCTGCAGCGATTGCACCAGTTTGAGTTTGTGCGCCGGCGAAACGCGCGCGAAGCAAGTGCTGCCCTCAAGCGCTAGCGCCAGTTCTTCCATGCTCATCTCATCCAGTTGCGCGCCAGTGATCGCCTTCCGGTCCGCGCCCAAGATATTCAGTTCTCTGGCGATAGTTTCGGCGGTCAGCGCATGGTCGCCGGTGATCATGATGGTGCGGATGCCGGCTTCTTTTGCCTGTTGCACCGCTTCGGCCGCTTCCGGGCGCGCGGGATCGTGGATGCCAACCAAGCCAATTAGCGTGAGCTCGCGTTCGATATCCCAGCTTAGGTCTTCGGGAATCTCGTTCAAGGAACGGTAAGCGACGCCCAAAACGCGCAGCCCGTCATTCGCCATTTGGTCGACGCGCTGCTGCCATTCGCGGCGGCGAGCTCCGTCCATGGGCTTGGGACCGCCTGGCTTATGTTCAGCCTGCGTCCACTCGATCAAGCTATCGGGGGCGCCCTTGGTGAGGACCACATAAGGCGTGTTCGGGAACAAGCGCGCTGCTGAGTCGCTGGCAACTTCGTGAATGGTCGTCATGGCTTTACGGGCGCTGCTGAAGGGCAGCTCCGCCAGGCGCGGCAGGCTCCGCTCTAGGCGCTCGCGCGTCAATCCTGCTTTGCCCGCCGCTACCAGCAAGGCTGCTTCGGTGTTGTCTCCCACTACTTTGAATCGCTTGCCGGACGATTCAGCTTCCAGATAAGCATTGGTCGCCAGTGCCATGGCTTGGAGCAGGCGCAAGGCGGTCGCGTCTTTGTCAGTGTCTACAAGCGCGCCCCGTCTTTCAGGATTCAGCGCGCCCAAATAGCTCAACTTGCCGTCCGGCTGATAACCGGCGCCTTCGATTTTAATGTCGTCGTGATCTGGCAAAACAAGGAATGTCGCGGTCATTTCATTTTTGGTCAGGGTGCCGGTTTTGTCCGAGCAGATCACGGAAACCGAGCCCAGGGTCTCTACCGCCGGCAGCCGGCGAATCAGCGCGTTGCGCTTGACCATCCGATTGGCGCCGAGCGACAAGCCGATGGTGACCAGCGCGGGCAGTCCTTCGGGCACCGCGGCGACAGCCAGGCTGATCGCGATCAAAAACATCTGATCGGCCGGTATGCCTTGCACGGCGAATCCCACCGCGAAGACGATGGCGACGACTATCAGAGCGCCAGTTGCCAGCACGCGCCCCAGTTGATTCAAGCGCCGCTGCAGAGGCGTGACGCCTTCTTCTACTTGCAGGAGCATGGCGGCGATGTTGCCGATTTCGGTACGCAAGCCCGTCGTCGTGACGACCATTTCCCCGCGACCGTAATTGACCGCCGTGCCCATGAAAGCCATATTGCTGCGGTCGCCGACGGCGACTTTGTCCGAGGCGATGGCAGCTGCATCCTTGCTGACAGGCAGCGATTCGCCGGTGAGTACCGCTTCTTCGATTTCCAGATTGATCGTTTCGATGAGTCTGCCATCGGCCGGGATGCGGTCGCCTTCGGCTATCAGCACGATATCGCCGGGCACGAGCTCTTCGGCGCTTATCTCGCGCACTTGGCGCGCGCGCCGAACCCGCACACGGGGTACTTGCAATCGGCTAAGCGCCGCGAGCGCCTGTTCGGCCTGGTATTCCTGATAGATGCCGAGCAGCGCGTTTAATGCCACGATTGCCAGGATGACAATGACGTCGGTCGCCTCGCCCAGGAAGGCTGATATCACCGCCGCGACAATCAGAATGATGACCATGATATCGGTGAACTGCGCCAGTATCAGTTTGAACCAGTTGAGGCTTTCGTCGGCGGGCAGGGCGTTCTTGCCATATCGGCTTTGACGCGACCGAACTTCAGCAAAATCAAGCCCAGCGTCCTTGTCAACGCCCAGCGCCTCCAGGGTTTGGTCTACAGCTTGTTGGTAGACTTCGCTCATCGACGGCTCCCACAGGCGTAGCGGCGGACGTGAAGGACTCAGTACGCTATATTCCGCGCGCAATGATATGCGGAGGGACTCGGAAGCTACACTCCAATTTTTGGGTGATTTTCCGCGCTACGCGCCAAGCAAAAGGGTGTCGCTTCGTCCCAGCTTGACCAGACATTATATGTCACTTTCTTCGATTAGACGAAACGGTGGCGCGCCTGGAAGGAGCAGCCTGGGAAAGCTCGCGGCGCAACCGATTCATTGGCTATTGCCATAGTTGCTGATTCTGCTAGTATCTGCACAGGTCATTTGGCAACTGGCGGTCCCCGATACAGAATGAAAACCATAGATCTGAGAAGCGATACAGTTTCGCATCCTACCCCAGAAATGCGGGATGCGATGGCGAATGCGGCTGTCGGCGACGACGTTTATCACGACGATCCCACTGTCAATCAATTGGAAGCCGATGCCGCCGCGATGCTGGGCAAAGAAGCGGCGGTCTTTGTCACTAGCGGCACCCAGGGCAACCTCTGCGCCTTGCTAGCGCACTGTCAGCGCGGCGATTCGATCATCATCGGCGATACGTCGCATATCTTCCGCTACGAGCAGGGCGGGCTGGCGCAGTTCGGCGGCATCCTGCCGCATACGATTCCCGTACAGGCGGACGCTACATTGCGCTTAAGCGACATCAACGACGCGATTCAGCCCGACGACGAGCATAAACCAGTCACGCGGCTCGTCGCCCTGGAAAACACGCATAACGCGGCGGGCGGCATACCTTTGTCCGCCGAATACACGGCTCAAGTTGCCGGGCTGGCGCGGGAACATGGCTTGCTGCTGCATATCGACGGCGCCAGGATCTTTAACGCCGCCGCGGCTTTCAATGTTGATGTTAAAGAGCTGGCGGCAGGCGCCGATTCGATAACATTTTGCCTTTCCAAGGGGCTCTGCGCGCCCGCGGGTTCCTTGCTGTTGGGCTCGGCGGATTTCATTCGTCGGGCGCGCCGCGCGCGCAAGGCCCTCGGCGGCAGCTTGCGGCAGGCGGGCGTCTTGGCGGCGGCTGGATTGATCGCCTTGCACAAGATGACAGATCGCCTGCGCGAGGATCACCGCAACGCGGGCTTGTTGGCGGAAGGGCTCAGCGAGATACCGCAAGTAATCGTCGAAAAGCACAGCACAAACTTCGTCTACCTTGCGCTTTCGGACGCCGCTCAAATGACATCTGCTCAATTTGTTCACACCTTGCGTCAAGAATATAATGTCTTCATGTCGCCTTATGGGGGCGAAAACGGCTCAATTCGACTGCGCACCCATTATTGGATTGACCAGCAAGCGATTGATAAGGTGCTTGAAGCGGTAAGAACTATTCTGACATGATAGAAGAGTCCCCGCGCGACCCCGCAAACGGGCTTGCCGAAATAGAAGCGACAGGCGATGCGCCCCTTCATGCGTCACAAGCGCAAAGCCCCGCGCCCACGCAATTTCGCGGCGCCACAAGCGATCCGATTTTCGGATTCTTGATTGCCGCCGCGCTCAGCATTGGCTTAGCGCCTATCGTGCCGGATAACGCCGATTTGCGCTACACGCTGGCATGGGGCGCGCTTTCCGGCGTAAGCGTTCTGTCCTGGCTGTTTGGCAACATGGAGCGCATCGGGCAAGAACGTCCCGAGAACATCGGCTGGGGTCTGCTCTATAGTTTGCTGCTCGGTATACCCCTGATGGTATTTTTGCGTCAATCCATCCTAGAACCGGTCACGGCGCAGATATTCCCGGGCATGACTGCCGGCAGCCTGCTCGCCTTTTTGGTGTTTGTGATGCCGATATCGGAGACGCTGTTCTTTCGCGGTTTGCTGCAAAATCAGTTGCCCTTCTGGATAGTGGGCTTGTTGGCAACGCTCTGGCATGCGATTCTTTTCTTCCCCGTAATGTGGCAGACAGTGACACAGTTGCCCGCCGTTACGGCGGTTATCGTCACTATCTTGCTTTTGATGAATATGGTCTTTGTCTATGTCCGCGAGAGGAATGGTTTGGCGGCCGCTTGGATCTGCCAGATTGTCGCCAATCTGGTCATCCTGTACGTGCCTTTTCTCTAGTTGCCGGCGGGCGCGGCTTACGGAATCACTCAGCCAGGTGTTCAAGCGGGTCGGGCTTGGGTACCGGCTTGAAAAAACCCGCGCAGAACATCAAGGCGAAACCCGCGATGAATCCGCCGATATGCGCCCAATGGGCGACATCGGTCTCAACGCCGATCCAGCCCACTTGCTGCAGAATGTCCGTCAAGAACCAATAACCCAGGAAAAGAAACGCGGGCAGGTTGACCGACCACACAAATGGCCGGAAGAAACCCAGCATGGTCTTCACTTTGGCGTCCGGGCGCAAATAGAGGAATCCGCCCATGACCCCGGCGATGGCGCCGCTAGCGCCGATGACGACGCCCGTATCGGCGACTGTGCAAATGGTATTGCCAAGCATGACGTGCGCGGCCGTCGCCATGACGCCAAATGTCAGGTAAGCGGCGACAAATTTGATACTGCCCAAATAGCGCTCCACGAGCCCGCCAAAAAGGAAAAGAAACCACATATTGCCTAGCACATGGGCGACGCTGGCGTGCAGGAACATGCTGCGGAAGGAATCGAGCGTCGTCGTGCCAAGGGGCTGTTCGCCGATTTTGCAGACTTCCAAGCCGTAGTTTTGCAATGCAGCCTTCAAGAAGCCTTCGCCCTGGGCATCCACGGACAGCTCCCACAGAAACACCAGGATATTCACGACGATCAGCGCGATGGTCGCTTTGGGAAGTTTTTTATCTCGTCCGACTACCGTTAAAGGAAACATCGCCGCTCCCTCTCGCTCAGCCTAACTCATTTACGTTATCACAGGTTTTTGGTTTCGCGCAAGTCAACTTCGTTTTGCCGCTGGCATGGGCTGGCTTCATTCCTTTGATGAATGGCGGCTCGAGCCCATCGGCGGGGCGATGAAAAAGGAGATGACAAAGATGAGCGCCAGCCCGGTGAAGAATCCGCCGACATGGCCCCAATGCACATTGATTCGCGGCGCCACTGAACCCACTTCATAGAAGAACTGCATGAAGAGCCAATAGACCAGATAGACCCAGGCCGGCGCGTTCACGTCATAGCCGAAAATCTTGAGAAAGATGATCTTGGAGCGGATGCGCGCGCTGGGGAAAAGGAAGAGAAAGGCGCCGATCACTCCCGAGATCGCGCCGCTGGAGCCGATCATGTATTGCGGTTCGCTGCAGAGCGCGCCATCAAACAGGATGTGACCGAAATGCCCGCCGAAACCGACGATGAGGTAAAAGGCGAGGAACTTGCGGTGTCCCAGATGCTCTTCAATGCGAGAGCCGAATACGTAAAAGATGATGATGTTGGAAGTCAGGTGCACAAAGCTCATGTGCAGGAAGATGCTGCGCGCGCCATCGACGATTGTCTCGAGCGGGCTCTGCTGGCTTATGGCGCATATATTCAAGACGTAACCGCTATATACCTGTTCCAGCGACAATCCGCCGAAAAAAGCATACAAGAGGACATAGACGAAAGCTAAGACATTCGTGACTGTGACGAAGAACGCAACGTAGGGTCGAAAGTCCGATTTGCCGACAATCTTGTAGGGGATCATGCCGCTGATTCCTAAGAAGCCTTGGAATCAGCTTAGCATAAAGAATTGAAAATACGCAAATGTGGGTTGCTGCTTTGGGCTGCTCGTGACCTGCTGTGGAATGCGCGCTTGCTTATTCTATTCTTTCGCATCCTAGCGCTGGTTCAGCGGCGTCCAATGTTGATCGCAGGGTCCGACATAGTTTGCCTTGGGGCGGATCAGGCGTCCGCCCATCTGGCCGATAATATGCGCCGACCAGCCGGCAACACGCGCCATCACAAATAGAGGCGTGAACATGTCGACATCCAGGTCCAGGGTGTAAAGCACAATCGCGCTATAATAATCCACATTGGGGTAGAGATTGCGCGAGATGAAATACTCGTCCGCCCGAGCCGTCTCCTCCAGCTTGACGGCAATATCGTACCACTTCCGCTTGCCCGAGCTTTCCGCCAACGCTTTCGCGTGCTGCTTGAGAATGCCGGCGCGCGGGTCATTGGATTTGTAGACGCGGTGTCCAATCCCCATGATGCGACGCTCGCCGGTCTTGACATATTTTTCGAACCAAGGGACGACGTTCTCCACTTCGCCGATTTCCAGGAACATTTTCATGGCTTCGGCGTTGGCGCCGCCATGCGCAGGTCCCTTGAGCGCGCCAATGCCGCCGACAACTGCGCTGTGCATATCAGAGCCAGTCGCGGTGATGACGCGGGCGGCAAAGGTGCTGGCGTTCATGCCGTGCTCAGCGAGCAGTACCAGATAGACATCCACCGCGGCGCTGGCGGTTTCATCGGGTTCTTCACCCGACATCATATACACGAAGTTCTGCGCCAAGCTCAGGTCCTGACGCGGAGGAATCGGCTCCAGGTTTTTGGTGATGCGCATCCATGCGGCGCAAATCGTTGTGATTTGTCCGCTCAGGCGTACTGCCTTGGACAGCGCCAGGTCTTTGTCGGTCAGGTTCTCCGCATCCCGGTCAAAGGCGGACAGCATGGAAGCGGCGCTGCGCAGCGCCGCCATGGCCGGCGTGCTTTCCGGCAAGGACTTCATCATGTCTATGATTGGATCCGGAATCGCGGCATTCTTGGCGATGACCGCTCGCAGCGCTTCGTATTCGGCTTGGTTTGGCAGGCGTATATTGTGAAGCAGGAACAAGACTTCTTCAAATGACGCCTTTTCAGCCAGTTCTTCAATGGCATAGCCGCCATAACTCAGTTTGCCGATTGTTCCGTCAATGAAGCTCGTCGCGATATCCGCTACGACGACTCCCTCTAGCCCGCCTTTACTTGCCATCTAGCGCATCTCCTTGATGATTATGATTTTCAGAGTGCCTTCCAATTGCGGCGCGCTTGCCGCCGCGCCAAGCTCTTGATGTTCTCACTGTCCCGATTTGCTCGCGACTCTTTGCCCCTTGTCATCGAGTCAGGCGCAGCCTGATCTTCGCCTTTGGCGACAGTTCCAAGGTTGAGAGTGTCATTCGACAGCGAAGTATAGCACTGTCAATACATGCCTTCAATGACAATCAGCAGAATGGGCGCAATCGCCAAAAATTTGTTCGCTACAGGGCGTGTAGACCCTGGCAAAAGAGATCGACCGTTGCGCATTGTCCGCGAAGCTGCTAGTCTATGCGCCATGGTGAACTGCAAAGCGACTCATCCCGCGGCAACTAGCTGCCTCTGTTGTTGTAGCATAGGACTATATTGCTTCGCGCGCGGGGATTTCTGCTGATTGAAGACACTTGGTCACCATCCAGCAATAAAGAAACGAGAGTCAACGCGCAAGGGTTGGCTCTTTTTTGTTTTGATGACGGGAAACAAAGCTACGATGACGGTTCACCTGGGAAAGCTCCTTCAAAATCGGATATGCGAGCAGATGGAAGCTGCCTATCCCAACGAAGGCGGCGGCTTTCTTTTGGGCGAGCTGGCGGATAATCGCGTTGTCATCCGTGACATCATGCAGGTGGACAATGTTTTCGCGGAAGAGGAACAGTATCATCGTTACGCGATGACCCCACAAGACTGGATGCGGCTTGAAGATGAAGCCGACGACCGTGGGCTAGTCTTAGTGGGATATTATCACAGCCATCCGGATTCGCCGGCGATACCGTCCGAGTACGACCGCGAGCACGCGCTGCCCAATTTCCTCTACATCATAACCTCGGTCGAAATGGGCAGGGCAAGCGATATGCGGGTTTGGAAGTTGCGGGCAGATCGCAGCGTCTTTGATAGAGAAGAACTCAAAGCGCTTGATATCGATTAGTTGACGCGCATTCCCGCAAATCGACGGCGGAAGCAGTGTCAACGTGACATAAAGGGAACAGAAGGAGAAGAAAACCATGGCGAGCATTCGCATCCCAACGCCGCTGCGCGCATATACAGGCGGCGCGTCCAATATTGACGTTCTTGGCGCAACGGTTGGCGAGGCGCTGATGAACTTGGTAGAAGCGCATCCAGACCTGCGCGTGCATTTGTTTAACGACGACGAACTGCGCAGCTTCGTCAACATTTTCATAGACGACGAGGATATTCGTTTCATGCAGGGGCTCGAAACGGAAATTGCGGCGAGCGACAGCTTGCGCATCATCCCCAGCATCGCCGGCGGCAGCATCTTCGCTTTGAGCTTGATGGAGTGGGAATGATGAATAGTTTACATAATCGCATGGCGGATTTGAACAATGAGGAAGTCATTCGCTACAGCCGCCATGTCATCATGCCGGAAGTCGGCATCGAGGGTCAAAGGCGTTTGAAAGCCTCCAACGTTCTTTTGATCGGAACCGGTGGATTGGGCAGCCCATTGGCGCTTTATCTGGCTGCGGCCGGCATCGGGCGTATTGGCTTGGTAGACTATGACGTGGTCGACTTCACCAATCTACAGCGCCAAGTGATACACGGCCTAAGCACCGTTGGACTGTCCAAGCTGGATAGCGCCGCCCAACGCATGCTAGATCTCAATCCAGATATCGAGGTGGTCAAATATAACGAGCCGCTGACATCCGAGAATGCCGAAGGGATTTTCAGCCAGGGCTGGGACATTGTCATCGACGGTACGGACAACTTCCCGACCCGCTACCTCGTCAACGATGCCTGCGTCAAACTCGGCATTCCGAATGTCTACGGCAGCATTTTCCGCTTCGAGGGACAGTTAAGCGTGTTTTACGCCGAAAGCGGTCCTTGCTATCGCTGCATGTTCCCGGAGCCGCCGCCGCCGGGTCTGGTGCCAAGTTGCGCGGAAGGCGGGGTCCTGGGCATCTTGCCCGGCACGATCGGCACCATGCAAGCGACGGAAGCCATCAAGCTGTTGCTGGGAATCGGCGAGCCGATGATCGGCCGCATGCTGCTCTACGATGCCCTGGAAATGAGTTTCCAAACCATTAAAGTTCGCAAAGATCCCGCTTGCCCGGTATGCAGCATTGATAAGGCGGATCTTGTGCTGATCGACTATGAGCAATTCTGTGGCATGCCAGCCCACGATCATAGCGAATTCAGCGCCGTCGACGACGCGCGAGAGCTGGAGATAAATTCGGTGACAGTCCACGATGTGCGAGCCGCGCTGGAAAACGGTCGCGATGTGCTTGTGGTTGATGTCCGCGACCCTCACGAATGGGATATCAGCGCCATCAATGGTACCTTGCGCATCCCCAAACCGGATATTCAATTGGCGAAAAACGGGATCCAAGCCGGGCGCAAGCTCTGGGAAGAAACAATTTTGAAGGGGATGCCCAAAGACAAAACGCTTTACGTGCACTGCCGTTCCGGGGTGCGCAGCGCCGACAGCATCGCGATGTTATCGGAAATCGGCTATAGCTTGCACAAGATGTTCAATGTCGAAGGCGGCATCCTGGCTTGGGCGGACGAGATAGATCCCGATATGCCTAAGTATTGATACGGAACAAATAAAGAGACCAGCCTCATGCGCTGGTCTCTTTTCCGCTTTTTCAAACACCCGCCTCAGCCCGCCATAAGCTGCTGCATCAAACCATCAAGCGCCGCCTGCGGGGGCCTCAGGCTCGCCTCATCAAGACGAGCCAGCGGCGTCTCAACCAGGTTTTCCGTATCCGCCAGCGTGGGGCGCGGCTCCTCGTAATAAATCAAACCCGTGGAGAAGATCTGCTCGCGCAGGGACTGCTCCAGCACATCAATCGCCATGCGGCGATTGCGCGGGTCGTGATCGTTGTCCAGTTTCTTTAGCCGAATGAAACTGCCGTCGTGCATTTCGACATCGATGATGTCGCCTGCTTCATAATCATCGACTTCGATTTCTTCTTTCGCATCCACATAGTCCGGGGCGAGAATTTCGATCTCATGCAGCGGGATCTCGTTGTCCTTGCCGTAGGGATAGCTCTTGGTTGAGGTTTCGGCATTGTTGAAGGTGATGCAGGGGCTGATGATATCGAGCACGGCCGTGCCTTGATGGCGGAAAGCCGCCTTTAACAGCGCTTGTACTTGTTTGGCGTCGCCGCTAAAGCTGCGCGCCACGAATGACGCGCCCGAAATCACCGCTTCCAGCGCGAGATCAATTGGCGGCATATCATTCAGTCCGTAGTACTTCAGGAACTGGCCCTCGTCCGCGGTGGCGGAGAATTGCCCTTTGGTCAAGCCATAAACGCCGTTGTTTTCGATGATGTACACAAATGGCACATTGCGGCGTATCACATGCTTGAACTGCCCCATGCCGATCGAGCCGCTGTCCCCATCACCGCTGACGGCTACGCAAGACAATTCTTTGTTCGCCAAGAGCGCGCCAGTCACCACTGACGGCATCCTGCCATGCAAAGCGTTAAAACCGTGCGATCCCCCCAAGAAATACGCAGGCGTCTTGCTAGAGCAGCCAATTCCGCTAACTTTGATGAATTTGTGCTGCTCGATCCCCATTTCATAGGCGATGCTGATTATCTGGTTCGAGATTGAATCGTGACCGCAGCCGGGACAAAGCGTGCTGGGACGGCCCTTGTATTCGTTTCGGCTCAAACCTATCTGATTGACGCGCGGTGGCATGATTAACCTTCCTGTTCTCTCAAATTCTGGTAGATCCAGCTCGGCGTCATGGGCAGACCATCGCCTAGCGCCAGGGAACGGACATGGGAAATGTCCTCGGGACTCTCGATGTGCAGCAACTGATTGAGCTGGCCATCGAAGTTGTTCTCGATCACGAAGATGCTCTTGTGAGAATGGATGAAATCGCCCACAGCGGAGGCAATCGGCAAAGCGCGGACGCGCAAATAATCGGTTTGGATGCCATCGTTCGCCAGCCAGTCGCGCGCTTCGCGCACGGCGTCTTCGTTGGTGCCGAAGGTGACGATACCGATGTCCGAGCCACTGCTGTCGTCGATGATCGGCTGCGGCAGCATCTCGCGCGCTGTATCCATTTTGAGGCGCAATCGCGTCATGTTCTCGACCCAATCATCACTGCGCTCGCTGTATGTCGCAAACTCATCGTGCCCCGTGCCGCGCGTGAAAAAAGCCGACAATGGGTGGTCGGTGCCGGGCACAGTGCGATAAGGGATGCCATCGCCATCGACATCCATATAGCGCCCCCACTTGCCGTGTTCGTCAATGAAAGACTGTAGTTGCGCCGCGTCGAGAACCTTGCCGCGGTCGATCGGCTGGTCGGGGTAATCGAAAGGTTCGGACAGCCAGTTGTTCATGCCCAGGTCGAGGTCGCTGATAACAAATACCGGCGACTGCAAGGCTTCTGCCAGGTCAAAGGATTTCCAGCCGAATTCGAATGCCTCTTTTAAGTTGCCCGGCAGCAGGCAAAGCTGACGGCTATCCCCATGACCCAAGAAATGCGTGAAGAGCAAGTCGCCCTGGCTGGTGCGGGTGGGCAAGCCTGTGCTGGGTCCCATGCGCGTGATATTCCAGAAGACCGCGGGAATCTCGGCAAAATACGCCAGACCGGCGAATTCCGCCATCAAGCTGATGCCAGGTCCGCTGGTTGAGGTTAGGGCGCGGCTGCCAGCCCAGCCGGCGCCGGTGATGATGCCGGCGGCCGCCAATTCGTCTTCTGCCTGCACGATTGCGATGGTGTTCTCTTTGTTCTCGTTCTGGCGCAGATGCTGGAAACTGATGATGCCGTCGACGAAACTGGTGGACGGCGTGATCGGATACCAGGCGACAACATTGACGCCGCCGAAAACCGCCCCGAGCGCGCCGGCGTCATTTCCCGTCATCATGATTTTGCCGGTTGTGCCATCCATGCTTTCAAAGCGGTAGGGATCGGTCTTTTCGATGTTTTCGGCTGTCCAGTCGTAAGCCAGCCGCACGACATCGTGGTTCATCTTCGCTGGTTTGTCTTTGCCCTTGAAGTTGGACAGCAAGACTTCATAGATCAGATCCAGCGGGATGTCGAAGAGCTTGGCGACCGCGCCGACATAGGTCATGTTCTCGACGCGCTTGCGGAATGCCGACGGCACTTTGGTCTGTTTCATGAGCGCGGCGACAGGAATCTCGTAGTAAGAGATGTCATCGCGCTGTTTGATGACGCGGGCGATCTTGTCCGTCGTGACGCAGACGCCGCCGGGCGGCAAATTAGCGACATCTTCGGGAGCGGTGCTATTGTTGTAGGCTACCACGATCTCTGTTACTTCTTTGCGCGCTGTGTAGCCATCTTTGCTGGCGCGTATGGTATACCAGGTCGGCAGTCCCTTGATGTTGGAAGGGAACAAGTTCTTGCCATTCACCGGGATGCCCATGCGAAAGAGTGACATCACCAGCACGTTATTTGAGGTCTGGCTGCCGGAGCCGTTCTTGGTAGCGACCGAGAAGGCGAAGTCGTTGATCACCGGCTCACTTGTAGTTACTTTGGGTTGAGATTGTACGTTTATTGCCATAGCTTCCGCGCAGCGATTTGCGCAAGACTCCTTTCAGACAACATGGTCAAGAATTTCCTCCATTGGTCCCTGCATTGGTTTGTCCGCGCTTAACCTCTTTCCATCTCCCAAGAGGCATTGCCTGGCTCGTGCCGCAGCAGCCGCGTATGCTCTATAAAAGCCAAGCGAGCGTCGTCGAAGCGATTGTTTTTGATCTGCTGCAAAATGATGGCGTGATAATCCCAAACCCGCCGCAGGTAGCTGTAATCCATATAACGGTTGATAGCGACTTCTTCGTACAAATCCCAATAGGCTTCCAGGATTCCCAGAACGAAGGTATTTTCCAGATGCTTGAAGACGGTCAAGTGAAAGAGTCGATGTTCGGGATTCGGGATGTGGATAGGCGGGGAATCCAGCTTTTCGTTGGCGCCGTCTATACAGTTCTGCATGATGTCGAGGTCATCAGCGCGCAACAAGGCGCAAGCTTCGTTCCAATAGGCGGATTCTACATGGTTGCGCAAAGAAGCGAAGGACTCGAAGCTTTCACCGCGCGCCATGGCATATAGCGCGCTGAGGCGCACAGCCGGCGTGAAGGCGTAATTCTTGACGCGCGTGCCGCGCTTGGATCGCACCTCGACCCAGCCCAAGGTTCGCGCCACTTCCAACTGCTCGCGAACTTTGTTGGCGCTCATATCAAGATGAGAATCGTTGGTCAGCTCCTGAATCGACGGCAAGCGGTCGCCGGGTTGAAAACCCTGCCGCACAATGTAATTCAGAAAGTCAGAACCGAGGTTTATGTCGCTCATTGATCATATAAATAGCATCAATCAACTGATACAATGAATTATATCCTTGCATGTTCCACTTGTCTAGAGATTCAGTCGTCGAATTTGCGACGTTTCTGGGCTGATCTTTGCGCTCCAAACTAACCAGGCAGTCACTGGGTTGGAAACCCCGCCGCACAATGTAATTCAGGAAGTCGGAGCCGAGATCTGTGCCGCTCATTCATCATATAAATAGCATCAATCAACGATACAATGAATTATATCCTTGCATGATCCGCTTGTCTAGAGGTTTAGTCGTCGAATCAGAGCAATCGCACCAGATTTTTGCAACCATCGAGGACACCGAGTTCACAGAGAAAAGCCTGCTATTCCGGGCAACTGTACCAGAAATGCAGATACTAGAAAGGAGTTGATAAAGACCAAAGGATAAATCGAGATGCAACCGAGTGGGCTCCAAGAAGCATTTGCTGATTTGCAGGATCCGCGACGCGAACAAGGTCGATTGCACAAACTGATCGACATCATTGCTATGTCGATCTGCGCCGTGGTCAGTGGCGCAGAGACCTGGGTGGACATCGTTGATTTTGCTAAGAACAGGGAAACCTGGTTAAGACAATTTTTGGAGTTACCCAATGGGATCCCATCGCATGATACCGTTGCCCGTGTCTTCCAGTTACTCGACCCCCAAGAGTTACAACTGGGCTATCAGAATTGGATTCGCAGCATTAGACCCGTCTTGGCGGATGGAGACATTGTACCCATTGACGGAAAGACGATGCGAAGAAGCCATGACCGCTTTCAGGGAAAGAGCGCGGTGCATCTGTTGCACGCCTGGTCAGTTGAAGCCGGATTGGTCTTGGGGCAACGGGTCGTGGATAGTAAGCGCAATGAGATACCTGAAATCCCGGAACTGCTCAAACTACTGTCTTTGAAAGGCTGCATTGTGACTTTAGACGCGATGGGCTGCCAGAAAGACATCGTGAAGTCTATTGTCAGCGAGCACGGGGCAGATTATGTCATCGCCCTCAAGGAAAACCAGGGGGATTTGCGCAGCGCGGTCAAGAGCTTGTTTGATTATGCGGACGCGCATCACCCGCGCTTGATTGGACAGTATAGCTGGGCTGAAGCAATCGGCAAGCCGCGCGGACGCGTTGAACGCCGCATTTGCAAGGTCTTGCATGATGCCGATGTACTGACACTATTCCGTGAGCAAAAAGGCTGGACGGGGTTGCGCACCGTGGCGCGACTTGAGTATGATCAACAGGTTGATGGGAAATGGCAAAATAAGATGACCCGCTATTTTATCTCATCAGTAAAGCAGGATGCCCAACAGCTTCTACGCACAATCCGCGCCCATTGGCATATTGAAAATAAGCTGCATCGTGTCTTGGATGTCACGTTTCGACAAGATGACAGCCGCATTCGGGTGGGACACAGCCCGGAAAACTTCGCTGTCCTTCAGCACATCGCCTTGGCCTTACTCAAAAAACACCCCCAAAAAATTAGCCTCCGGCGAAAACGGCGGCAAGCTGCGCACAATGATCAACTCCGCTGGCAAATCCTAAATGCCTTTTCATAAAATCTGGTGCGATTGCTCTGTCGTCGAATTTGCGAAGTTATTGAACTGATCTTGCCAGGGGATCCGAACTAACCAGAGCGCAGTTTCCGCATTCGCTCCGCGGCGCGCTCCAGCGTCTCATCGCTCTTGCAAAAGGCGAAGCGGACGTGATTTTCCGCATGGCGCCGGTGCTTGGCGCTGAAGAATGCCGAAGGCGGGATGGTGGCTACGCCGATACGCTCGATACAGTAGCGGCAGAATTCAACATCATCTCCAGCATAGACATCGGAAAAATCGCCCATGATAAAGTAGGTGCCTTCCGGCTGAATCGCGGACATGCCGGCCGCGTCAATCACTTGCATGACAAGTTCGCGCTTGCGCGTATACAGCGCCTGATACTCTTCGTAATAACTATTGCCCAAGGTAAATGCGTAAGCCACAGCTTCCTGCGTCGGGTGGTTGGTCGCGAAGGTGATGAACTGGTGCGCGCGCCATACGCCGGTGATCAATTCCGGATGTCCATAGACCCAACCGATCTTCCAGCCGGTCATGCCGAATGTCTTGCCAGCGCTGCCGACCGTCACTGTGCGCTCGAACATGCCATCCAGCGACGCGATCGCGATGTGCTGATGCCCCTCAAATATCAGATGTTCATAAACTTCGTCGGAAATCACGATGACATCGTGCTCGATGCAAAGATCGGCAATCATCTGAAGTTCAGCCCGCGTATAGACGCGCCCGGTCGGGTTGTTGGGCGTGTTCAGCAAGATCGCCCTGGTGTTGTGGCTAAAGGCGGCGCGCAGTTCCGTTTCGTCAAAGGTCCAGTTTGGCGGGTGCATGGGCACATAGACGGGTACACCGCCGGCCATTTGTATGCCCGGCACATAGCTGTCGTAATAAGGCTCAATCACGATTACTTCGTCGCCGGGGTCGACCAAACCCATGATGGCGCTGTAGACTCCTTGCGTCGCGCCGGCCGTCACGATGACGCCGCTGTCGGGCTCGACGTCCAGGTCGTAAAAAACGCCCGCATGCCGAGCCACGCCCGCGCGCAAACTGGGTAGACCCGGGCTGGGCGCATATTGATTCGCGCTGTCGCCGTTCAATGCCTGGATTGCCGCGTCGATAATCTCTTGCGGTCCGTCGAAATCGGGTCTGCCTTGCCCCAGATTGACCGCCTGGTGCTGGGCAGCCAGTTGATTGATCTCGGTAAATATGGTTGTTCCGAAGGGTTCGACGCGTTTCGCATAACTGGGCATGAATCGTTTCCTGTATCGCCTGGGCAAACAGCGCCTACTATAACACAAGCTTGGTCAGTCCGCGCCTTCGAGCAACTGCTTCGCCATGTCGGTCCCGCGCCGAAAATGCGGATTGTCCTCGCGTGACCTGACAAATACAAACGCGACCTGACGGGCCTGCGAGAGTTCAAGCAGCCTCCGCCAATGGTTTTGGTGCTTGACCGGCTTGCCCGCTTGCGTTTTCCAGCCCTTGGCCGCCCACTTGCCCAGCCAGTGGTTCATGCCTTTGGCAAGGTATTCCTGCGCTGTCAGCACGGTAAGGCTGCGATCGGCTGGCAGCGCCGCCAGGCATGTCTTCGCCGCGATGAGCAGGGCTTCCAATTCACTGATGTTTTCGAGCGCTTCGCCATGTTCGCCTACTTCTTCATTACATACAGTCACGGCGCACCAGGCCGCCATTTTCCGCTGCGAAGAATAGCGCGTCGAGAGAAAGACCTCAACATCGCTTTCAATTTCAGGCAATGGCTGATCTACAGCATCCGCTTTGGGACGGGACAAGCGATTCTTTTCCGCCACCGCGAGACGATCGCAGCGCTCGTTGTAGCGGTGGCCCGAGTGCCCCTTAATGTAAAGCAATTTGACCCGGTGACCTGCCGCCAATTCAAAATATCGCTGCCACAAATCGGCGTTTTTGCGGCTCTTTTTTGCGCCCTTGGCGATGTCAATGACATATTTCGAGTCGCTGACGATGATGACTTCAGACGCTCGCTTTAGCGCCATGAGCCCCTCGATGACCGCGGTGAGCTCCATTTGGTTATTGGTGGTCATTTCCCTGCCGCCGCTGCGGACAGTCTCTTTGATGACGTTGCCACTTTTGTCGGTCGCGCAAAGGATAGCCGCCCAACCGCCCGGCTGGTTGGGCGCGTGAATGTCACAGGCGCCATCGGTGTAAATGGTGAATTGCATCTCGTCCGCCAATTGCATTATGATAGACCTGAAGTTTAGCATACTGAGATGCGAGCAGAAAGACAGCGAGAATCAATGGCGCTTGACCCGGCTTTTCTACAGCAGAAGCGCTACGAAGCCTTGCTGAAGATCACACAAACGGCTGGCGGCGCGGCTTTGACCGGCGCGGTCCCGGGACCCACGCTGGAACTGGCGAAGCAATTGGGCATATCGGTCGCCGATGCCTGGATGTGTTTGGACTTATACCGCAAGTATTTCGACCAAGACCTTTCGCGGCAAGACCTCGCGCGGATGCTGCAAACGAGTGGCGTCGTGGTATTGGGCGGCGGCATCGCCGGCTACGTCGGCATCCGGCTCGCGCAGGCGGCTTTAAGCGAATTCCTCGAGGACATACCGGTCGCCAATTCGCTTATCACGGCTATCGCTTTCGGCAGTTCGACCTTGATTATAGGTTTGGCTTGGCTGGCGATTGTGGAGCGGAATTATCTGCTGCGGCAAGCGAATGAGGGCTCGAATGAGGGCTCGGACGAGGACCCGAATGTGGGATCAAATGTGAACTAGCTGGCTTGCAAGACTACTTGTTTCATGGACAGTTGTCGCACCAGCGCCAGCAGCAGCAGTGCCAGCAAGCCGCCGCCGATGCTGACAAGCAAGAATCCCCCCAATCCATAGAGGAAGCCCGAACTTAATGTGCCCAGCCCGGCGCAAAACGCGACCAGCATGTCGTTGAAGCCGGCCACGCGCGTGCGGTCGGAGCCGCTAAGCGCGTCGGCGAGCATGGACGAGCCGGCGATATAGCCGAAGTTCCAGCCCAAGCCGAGCAAGAACAATCCCAGCAGCAAATAGGGCAATTGCGTCGACAGCGGCGCTATGATCGTGGATGCCACCAGGGTCAATGCCGCCACCACCATCATCGGAATGCGTCCATAGCGATCGATAAGATAACCTGTCAAAGCCGAAAGCCCGAACATGCCCATTACATGCGCCGAAATCACCAAAGAGACGGTCGTGTTGCCATGATCCGCGCGGTGCATGTGCCAGGGCGTGATCGTCATCAAGGTACTCATCACCGTTTGGCAGATCAGCATGGACAGTATCGCGAGTTGCACATTGGGCAGCCGCAGCAGATCCATGAGCTTGTGCTGGGTATCCGCTTGGTTTTCTTGCTGCTTGCCCTGGGTAACGTATTGTCTCGCCACGATGGCCGGTTCCGGGCGCAGGAAAAGAACGCTGATTAGAAAGGACAAGCCATACATGAAACTGGCTAGCACCCACGGTCCCGTGGTCAGACCCTGTCGAAAATCAGCCGCCGGCATGAGGACCTGCGCGAAGGCGGACCTGGCCAAGGTCGGTCCATTTGTCAGATCAAGAGCTAGCGCGCCAGCCAAACTTGTGCCCGGCTCGATCAGCGCGGGACCAAAAATGGCGCCGATGGTGCCGGCAAAGACGATTCTGCCGATCATCTGCGCGCGCTTTTCGGCCGGGAACATCTCCCCGACCACGAATCGGCTCATCTGGGCGCCGGCCCGCGCCGAGCCCATGCAGGCGGAACTGACCAACAAAAGCGCGAAGTTGCCGTGCAGAACCGCGATCGTGCCCAAGACGCCGCCCAGCGCGCCAAAGCCGTAAGCCGTGCTCAGCCCCATGCGCCGTCCGAAGCGCCCCATATAAATGCCAAAGGCGTATGCCATGATTGAATGCGTAAATGTGACAACGGTTGTCGGCATGCCAGCCGTGCTGTCGCCGCCGCCGAGGATGCCAGCAGCGATGGAATGCAGGGTGAGGATGGAAATTTGCGAAGCCGACATCAGGCTCTGCGTGATGAAAATGGTAACAAGCAGCCTATGACTGATTCGCAAAGGATACATGGATGGCGCTCCGGGCAATGGTAGGAAACTCGGCTGCAACCTTATCGCTAAACAGCGGCGTAATCAACTGCTAATGATTTGCTGGTCCTGCGTCGCCTGGCGGGGCGTGATTGCCCAGAAACGAAGCAGCGCGCCGAATTTGGCGCGCTGTCCAAGAATCAATTACGCCGCAAGCGTCCTAATCGGAAAGGAAGTTGCGCAGCACCGTATGGAGGATGCCGCCGTTTCGATAGTAGTCGACTTCGACGGGGGAATCGAGCCGAACAATGACATCAAATTGCGTCTTCGTTCCCATGTCGTTGGTCGCGCTGATAGTCAATCTGTCCATGGGTTTGACGTCGTCGGCAACAGGAATATCAAAGGTCTCGCGCCCGCTCAGCCCCAAGGACTGATAGGTCTCTCCGTCGGCAAAGACGAGGGGCAATACGCCCATCATCACCAAGTTGCTGCGGTGAATGCGTTCGATGCTTTCCGCGATGACCGCTCGGATACCCAATAGCAGCGTACCCTTCGCCGCCCAATCGCGCGATGAACCCATGCCGTAATCTTTGCCCGCGAGCACGATCAGAGGCGTGCTGTCTTGCTGATACTTGAGGGAAGCCTCATAGATCGACATTTCTTCCATGGTCGGCAGGTAATATGTGACGCCGCCTTCGCTGTTTGGCACCAGCAAATTGCGCAAACGCAGGTTGGCGAAGCTGCCTCTGGTCATCACGCGGTCGTTGCCTCGGCGCGATCCGAAGCTGTTGAAATACTGCGGACTGACGTCGTTGTCCAGCAGGTATTGCCCGGCCGGACCGTTGATGGCGATTGCGCCGGCGGGAGATATATGGTCGGTGGTGACGGAGTCGCCGCCCTTGACCATGACGCGCGCGCCAGTGATCGGCTGGATGGGCGCGGGTTCATGCGGGAGGTCGACAAAGAAAGGCGGTTCCTGGATATAGGTGCTGTCCGCTCGCCATTCATAGACCGGCTCATCGGTGCTTGGGATGGTGTTCCACTCCTCGTTGCCTTCATAGACGTTGCCGTATTGCTCGAGGTACATATTGGCTTCCAGGCTGTTCTGCAGCGTGGACACGATTTCGCTTTGAGAAGGCCAAATGTCACTGAGATAGACGTCTCGCCCAGCGTGATCTTGGGCGATCGGCTCGCTGCTGAGGTCGATATCGACGGTGCCAGCTAAAGCATAGGCGACGACCAGCGGCGGAGAAGCCAGGAAATTGGCGCGGACATCGGGCCCGATCCGCCCTCCAAAGTTGCGATTGCCGCTCAATACCGAAGCGGCGACAATATCCGACTGGTGTATCGCCTCGCGCACCGGGTCGGGCAGCGGACCGCTGTTTCCAATGCAGGTGGTGCAGCCATAGCCGACGGTATGAAAGCCTAGCGCCTCCAAGTGCGGCGTGAGCCCAGCTTTGTCCAGATATTCCGTGACTACTTTGGAGCCGGGCGCCAGGCTGGTCTTGACGTAAGGTTTGCGCATAAGTCCGCGTTCGTTGGCTTTTTTCGCCAGCAAGCCCGCCGCGACCATCACCGAGGGATTGCTGGTATTGGTGCAGGAGGTGATCGCGGCGATTACCACGGAGCCGTGCTTAAGATCGGCTTCGTCGCCATTGCTGCGGTAGCGGCCCGCGCTGCCCAGTTGATCGGCCGAAAGGGCGAAACCCTGCGGTCCTAAGGGCGCGGTCAGGACTTTCTTGAACCTGGGCTTCAACTCTTTCACCAGAATGCGATCTTGCGGGCGCAAAGGACCAGCGACGCTTGGCTCAACGGTCCCCAGATCTAATGACAGGTTGTCATTGAAGGCCGGGTCGCCGGAGTCGTCGCTGCGAAACAGGCTTTGTTCCTTGCAATAGCGTTCGACTAATTGCACGGTTGCTTCGTCTCTGCCAGTACGGCGCAGATAGCTGATGACTTCGTCATCCACCGGGAAGAAGCCCATGGTCGCGCCATATTCGGGCGCCATGTTGGCGATGGTCGCGCGGTCGGGCAGGGACATGCTGCTGAGCCCAGGTCCATAAAATTCGACGAACTTGCCGACCACGCCTTTCTGGCGCAGCATTTGCGTCACGACGAGAACCAGGTCAGTGGCTGTCGAGCCTTCGGGCAGTTGTCCCATCAGCTTGAAGCCGAGCACCTCTGGCATCAGCATATAGATGGGCTGTCCCAACATGGCGGCTTCTGCCTCGATGCCGCCCACACCCCAGCCCAGTACGCCCAAGCCGTTTACCATTGTGGTGTGACTGTCGGTACCGACCAGGCTGTCCGGCAGCGCCACTTTTCCGCCGCCATTTGGATCATCGTAAAGTTGCACCACTTTTGCCAGGTATTCCAAATTGACTTGGTGCACAATGCCCGTCGCTGGCGGCACAACCTTGAGATTCTCGAATGCTTTTTGCCCCCAGTGCAGGAATTCATAACGTTCGCGGTTGCGTGCAAATTCCATTTCCGCATTGCGGGCGATCGCGTCAGACTGGCCGAAGAAGTCGACCTGTACCGAGTGATCAATGACCAAATCCACCGGCACAGTGGGGTTGATCTTCTGCGGATCGCCGCCCATGCGCGCCATCGCGCTGCGCAGCGCCGCTAGATCCACAAGCGAAGGCACGCCAGTGAAATCCTGCAGAATCACCCGCGCCGGACTAAAGGGGATTTCGGCGGGATTGGGATTGTTGGCATCCCATGAAGCCAGGTTGACCACGTCGTCTTCCGTGAAGTGACGCCCGTCCTGATTGCGCAGCGCGTTTTCCAACAGGATCTTGATGCTGAATGGCAGCGAATCGACCTGCCCGACGCCGCTATCCGATAGCTTGCTCAATCGGTAAATGACCGCCTCGCCATTGCCCGTAGCGAATGTGCCGCGTGCTCCAAAAACGTCGCTCATTGGCTCTTCCTTTGCAACTATAGAGATGTGACAAATGAGACCGGATTATCAGCGCGCGTAACAGAAATCGAGGCACGGCAATCAGTCCCCTCTGTTGAGCCTGCATTTTAGCAGAGTTCCCGGCGCGGTGTTACCGTAGCTCTTTTGCAAGCGTTTGCGTTTTCCGGCGGCGGTCGGCTTGCTTGAGCGGGAAGCGCCTGCCGAAATGCTAGATACTTGTCCTTTTACAAACCGTCGACTGTGCATTAGACTCTTGGCAGGTCAGGCAGGAATGATTGTCGCAACACGAGGTTGAGAGCGATATGGCAAAAAAGGCAAGTCGCACGCGGGAAGCCCGGCAGCGCCGTCAAAGGCAGCGTCGTCAGAATCGCTGGATGATACTGCTCTTGGCTATTGTAATTGTGGCTGTTGTGGCTGTCGCGATGATTATCGTTTCCAATCAGCCGGTCGAGGCTTATATCCCGCCGGATCTCACCGAGCGCTACGATGGCATTACAAGATCCTTCTCTGTCGAGGGTTATCCGCAGCTTGGCGATCTGGACGCGCCGGTCACCCTAGATGAGTACGCCAGCTTCGCCTGCCCAGGTTGCGAGGCGCTGCATAGCGATTCATTTGACGCCATCCTGGATCGCGTTCGCGGGGGCCAGGCGCTCTATACCTTTGTGCCCATGCAGACTGGCTCGATTCCCAATGCCCAGGGCGCGGCGCGGGCTGCATTATGCGCCGGGCGGCAAGGCATGTTCTGGGAGATGCACGATGTACTTTTCGATTGGCAAACGCGCTATGCCAACACCGCTTTTTCGCAAAACCGACTGCTGGCCGGCGCCGAGGGGCTGGAGCTTAACACGACGACATTGACCAATTGCTTCAACTCGGCGGCGATTTCCGAAACGCTCAACAGCGCCCTGAGCGAGGATGTTACCGGCACGCCAACCGTGCAAGTCAACGGTGTCACGATCACGTCGGAGCGCGCGGGCGGCCTGCCATCGACGAGCGAGATAGTCAAAGCGATTGACGACGCTACGCCCAACGATTGGGGAATGCCCGCAGAACCGCCGGTTGACGCGGCAGAGGAAACTGAAGATCTGCCCAGTCAAGAAGCGGATGTAGAAGCGGAGCAGCAAGCGCAGGCAACTGCTGCCGAGGACGGGACGGCCTCGCCGACAGATACGCCGACAGAAACAATGGAGGGCGACGCCGAAGTCGCCGAAGACATCAATGACGCCGATGCCGAAGCGTCGGTCGCAGCAAGCGCCACAGAAGAAGAACCTGATCAAGAGCTGGAATCTGAAGAAACAGCTGAGGAAACCAGCCAAGGCTAGCGGGGCGATTTCCAGAGCGACGAGCAACGTCCCGCGCCGCTGTTATTCCTGTTTCGCTAGCACAGGACCCAGGCTGCGACCGCCCAGAAGGTGCATGTGCAGATGGAACACTTCCTGCCCGCCATGTTTGTTGCAGTTGGTGATCAAGCGGTAGCCATTTTCTGCAATGCCTTCATCTTTGGCAATTTTAGCGGCGACGGTCATCATCCTGCCTAAAGCTAGTTCGTCAGCGGCTGTGACATCGTTCACCGTTGCGATTTCTTTCTTGGGGACAATCAAGACATGCACTGGCGCGATTGGCGCGATGTCGCGGAAGGCAATCACCAAATCGTCTTCGTATACGATGTCGGCCGGGATCTCCCGGGCGATAATTTTTGAGAATACCGTGCTCATGTTTTGCCTCCGGTCTTTGTCTAGCGGGGGATTACATGACCATTCCGCCATCAACGATTATCGTTTGCCCTGTGATATATGAGGCGTCGGAGGAGGCCAGGAACGCGACCGTTTTAGCGATATCTTGCGGATCGCCCATTCTGCCCAGCGGAATCGCTTCGATGGCGCGCTCGCGCAGGTCGGCGCTCAAATCGGCGGTCATATCCGTTTCCACGAAGCCCGGCGCCACCGCGTTGACGCGGATGCCGCGGACCGCAAGTTCCTTCGCCAAGGACTTTGTGATGCCGACCATGCCGGCTTTGCTAGCCGCGTAGTTGCTTTGGCCCCCGTTGCCGGCAATGCCCACTACGCTGGTGATATTGATGATAGTCCCGCTGCGTTTGCGCATCATGCTGCGCGCGGCTTCCCGACAGCATAACCAGGCGCTGCGCAGATTGCTTGCGATGACGTCATCAAAGTCCTTTGGCTTTAACCTCATAATGACATTGTCTTCTGTGATACCGGCATTGTTCACTAAAATGTCAATGCGCGCTCGCTGCGCCAGCACGGACTTGAACAGCGCCTGCACCTGGTCGGCGCTGCTGACATCGGCTTGAAAGGCTTCCGCCGCGCCGCCCGCCGCGGTAATCTCCGCGACCAGGTCTTCAGCCGCGTCCGCGCTTCGCCTGTAATTCACCGCCACCAGCGCGCCGCGAGCAGCCAGTTCAAGGCATATCGCCCGCCCGATGCCGCGGCTCCCGCCAGTAACCAGCGCGACTTGGTCCTCAAAATCGGACATTGATTCTCTCCCGTCGTTGCAATCGCAAACTGCCGAAACTATAACCTTTGGCGGTAGTTGCGGCTAGGGTCTACCGCCGACCCAGCCCAAAAGTTCCATCTGTCCGCGTAGCGCGGCTGTCATATTGACGCTGCCGAAGCCATTAGAGTTGGCCACGTAGACATCGTTTCTGCCGTCGACGCGGGGGTTCACACCGCTGAATGCGATATATTGGCTGTCCGGCGAGAACACCGGATCGCACATGCTGGGCGGCGGGCTGCCGGTGGCGATATTGCGGTAATCCCCCGCTTTGACACGTATGCCGTAGGGGCATTGACCCGCGGTTCCGCCGATGGCGATGCGTTGCCCATCCGGGGACCAGGCTGCGGACATGCCGAAACGGGGAAAGTCCAGCGCGGAATCTTCTCGCAGGATCGCGCCGTCGACAGCCATCAGAATGACTTGGTTCGTCACATCGGCGACTTGCAACAGAACCCTTTGCCCGTCCGGGGACCATGCTTCGGACAAGTAGCTGGCGCCCGGGCTGCCGCCGATAGGCACTATCTCCGTCACGTCCCCCGTCAGGATGTCCGCCCGCCATATTCGCCGCCGCGGATCCAGCAGGTCGAGTGGATCCCCGCTCGCGAAAGCCAGGAACCGCTCGCTGATCCAGGTTGGCGGCTCCGAAACAGTGACGTCGCTCACCTGCTTTATCGTCTCGGTCGCAAGCTCCAGCACATAGATCTTGCCCGCGTTTGGCGGCGGCATCGTCCCGGCCTCACAGGCATTTTCTGCGCCCGGTATCCAACTGGGGCAATCAGCGCGATCGGACACAAATGCGATGTAGCGGCCGTCGGGGGACCAGCGAGCCCACCAGTCATAAGAACCATGGTTAGTAATATTGCGGCGCCCGGAGCCGTCCGTGGCATACAAGAAAATGTCAATGTCGTAACCGGTGGTCACCGAGACTGCCAGTTGGCTGCCATCGGGCGACCAGTCCGGCTCAATGTAAAAACCGCGCTGCACCAAGGGATTGTCGCCGGGCAGAACGCGGGCCGCGAACCCGGTCGAGAGATCAAGAATATAAAGCCCGTTGCTCCCCCGCTGATCATCTTGTTTGACAAAAGCCAGGGCATTGCCCGGCTCCGCCAGAAAAACCTCCAGGCGCGTATTAGACGCCAATTCCAAGATGGGGATGCGCGCGCCCGGGTTGTTCGGCGGCGCCAGATAGAGCGTCTGTATGCCCGTATTGGGCTGCGCAGTCGCGATGTTGGCGATGGTCTGTTGATTGTTGGAGTTGAGAAAGACCAGCATAGGATTGTCTATGCCGTCCTTGACGTTGTCTGGGATATCGGCCATGACCCAGTTGTCGAAAACGAAGCCGACGGCGGGGTAGGGCGTGATGCTGGGGCTGGGGGATGGCGTAAATGTATAGGTCGCGGTGAAGCTGGCTGTTGCGCTGGGCGTCAAGCTGGGCAGAGCTGTGTTTGTCAAAGTCGGCGTCGGGGTCGCGCTATGGGTAGCTGTAGGCGGAACCGTTGGGCGGGATGTCGCTGTCGCGCTCGGGCTTGGACTTGCGCTGGGTTGGCTAAAAGCGCTGCAGGCGCCGAGCAAAATGGCGCAGCAGGCGCTGACGAAGTAGGCTCGCATCGTGTACCTAAACGATAAGTTCGCTTCTAGCTTACCATAGCCCCAACTCAACTATACTATTCTACAGGTTCGATTGACCGATGGTTGCAACACGATTGCCGCGGACGAGATCGCTTGCGCGTGAACCTGGGCAAGCGGCAACTAATTGCCGCCGCCTTCAGGATTGTCGCGCTGCCGTTTCTCAGCCTCGATGTCACGCTGCCGGCGCGGCGGCGGGTCATGCAGAATCAGCTCAAGCGCCTCTTGCATGTCTTCGATGAATATGACCGAAACATCCTTCTTGACAGATCTGGAAAGATCGCGCAGGTCCTTGCGATTGTCTTTGGGCAAAATGATCTGCGGGACATTGCGCCGGCGCGCGGCCAGCACTTTTTCCACCACGCCGCCGACGGGCAAGACATGCCCGCGCAGCGTGATTTCGCCAGTCATCGCATAATCGCTGCGCGCCCGACATTCGCTAAAGGCGGAAACCAAGGCGGCCGCCAACGTTACGCCGGCTGAAGGTCCGTCCTTTTGCACGGCGCCTTCGGGCATGTGAATATGAATGTCATAATTGTCAAAATCTTCGGCGGGTAGATTAAAGTCCTGGGCGCGGGAGCGCAAGTAGCTGAGCGCGATATGCGCCGATTCTTGCAGGACATCGCCCAATTGCCCGGTCAACATCAGATTGCCCTTGCCCGGCGACAATGAAACCTCAATCGTTTGAATGTCGCCCCCGTTTGGCGTCCAGACCAGGCCGCTGACAATGCCAATCGCATCGGCGCGATTAACGCGCGAATCCAGCACCTGGGGCGGACCCAAATACTTCTCCACGATGGTCGGGCTCATGCGCCGCGGGTGATTGCGCTCCGAAGCCAGCTGGCGCGCGATCTTGCGACAGATTTTGGCGATTTCCCGTTCGAGGTTGCGCACGCCGCTCTCGTAAGTGAAGTGCCGGATTATGTGCTGCAAAGAAGCCTTGGAGAAACTTGGTCCCGCGGAAGATATGCCGTTGGCTTCCATCTGTTTGGGAATCAAAAAGCGCCGCGCGATCTCGATTTTCTCTTCTTCGGAATAGCCTTTGAATTCAATGACCTCGAGCCTGTCTTCCAGGGCTTCGGGAATGCTGTATAGGTCGTTGGCTGTGGTGATAAAGGTGACTTTCGACAGATCATAGGCGACTTCAAGATAATGGTCGACAAAATGCTGGTTCTGCTCCGGATCCAGGACTTCTAATAGGGCGGAGGCTGGATCGCCGCGGAAGTCGGCGCTCATCTTGTCGATCTCGTCCAGCATGAACACGGGGTTAACCGTTTCCGCGCGCTCCATTTGCTGCAGGATGCGCCCTGGCATCGAGCCGATATAGGTCCTGCGGTGGCCGCGGATTTCCGCTTCATCCCGCACCCCGCCCAGGCTGATGCGAAGGAACTTGCAGCCCAAGGCATCGGCGATGCTCTTGCCCAGCGAGGTCTTGCCGACGCCAGGGGGACCCACAAAGCAGAGGATAGGACTTTTCATTTTGTCCCGCGCCAATTTTCTGACGGCGATATGTTCGATGATGCGCGTTTTGACCTTCTTCAGCCCATAATGGGCGCCGTCGAGAATGTCTTGCGCATGCTGCAAATCCAGGTTTTCTTCGCTCGTGATATGCCAAGGCAAGGTCAATAGCCGATCAAGGTAAGTGTGAATGACGCCGGATTCCGGCGACATCGGCGGAATGACGCCAAGACGCGACAGTTCTTTCATGGCTTTTTCGTGGATGTCGGCCGGCAGATTGGCGTCTTGGATCCTTTCCGAAAGTTCGCGCAACTCCTGCTGGAAGATATCTCCATCGCCTAATTCCTGTTGGATAATGCGCATTTGCTCGCGCAAGTACATCTCGCGTTGATTAGCGGCGATCTCGTCTTGAAGGCGGGTATGAACTTCATCGTGCAGCTGGCTGTCTTGAAGATCCGCGCTGACGGCGACAGACAATTGTTCCAGACGCTGCGCAACGTCGAATTCTTCCAATAGCATCTGCAATTGCTCCGGTTCCAGCGGCGTGATAGCCGCCAGCGTATCGCAGAGCTGGCTCGGATCTTGAAGGGCGAAGATATACTTGATCACACTGTCCGGCACAGATTCCAAGTATCTGCTGGAATGCTTGAAAAGTTCCAAGAGCGACGTGCACAGCGATTCGACGCGCTCGGTTTTGTGAAGCTGTTCTTCGACCGCGAGCGCCTGCGCGACGGGGAAGGGCGCGGCCGCGTCCACATCCGTGATCCGCACGCGGCGCCTGCCCTGCACGAGTACATGGGCATTTTCACCATAGGCGTCGGACAATTGGCCGGGCGCGATTTCTGTCCCGATTTCGTGGATATGCTGCGCGATCTGCCCGCCATTAAGCGCGGATTGCTGTTTGACCACGATGAGCGTTTGCTGATGCTCTTGGGCATAACTCACTGCCTGGAAGTTTTCCTCTGTGGTGATGGGAACGAGGCTCATGACCTGCGGGAAAACGACCCGGTCATCCAGCA
The DNA here is from genome assembly GCA_965232245.1 of Phototrophicaceae bacterium. Classification (GTDB taxonomy): domain Bacteria; phylum Chloroflexota; class Anaerolineae; order Aggregatilineales; family Phototrophicaceae; genus UBA6055. The sequence goes on from CBDDPG010000002.1 coordinate 1,902,640, forward strand.
CCAGCAACGGCAGTTGAAAGGAACCATCGCTGCCTGGCTCTACGCTCTGTATAGCGGCGAAATCTCTGTTCTGCTTCGTGTTCAAGGAATTCTCTCTAGCTACGTGTACAGTCTCTGGGGCAGGAAGGGAAGTTTAGCCTAATTCTGCCTGTGATGTAAAGTATCGGGTCTTGTCGCTATGAGGCGGGATCGCTAGACTTGCCTTGCTCGGGCAACTGATGAGAACCTGGAGTTCATGCGCGTCCATTCTGGAGTGCTTTTGATAGCGGCTGTATTCGGCGCGGCGCTTGTGCTGGCTGTGGGAAGCCTGCTGCTTTCGCCGCCGCTGCCGCTGATCAGGCAGGCCGGCTTCGATCGCGACTCCATCAGCCCCGACGCCGACGGCGAAAACGACATTGCCCAATTTGAATACCGCTTGTCGCGGCCCGCAACGGTCGATATAGCGCTGACGGACGCCGGCGGCAAGACCTTTTATTTCCGCGAGAGCCAAGCCCGCGAAGCGGAAGAATACAGCGTGCTCTTCAGTGGCGTGGTGGATGGCTTCCTGCTGGATGGCGAAACTGTCCCCGGGCATGTTGAACGGCGTTTGTTGCCCGCAGGCAGATACACTTGGCAGCTCAAGGCGCGCACCGAAACCGGCGAAGATATGAACGCCAGCGGCTCCCTGGTCATCCAACCGGGCGATTTTCCCTTGCCGATCATGTCCACCTTTACTGTGTCGCCGCCGGTGTTTTCACCCAATCAAGATGGCGTGGACGATCGCGTACAGATCAACATATATCTGGAAACGGATGTCAAGAGCTTGGATGTTTACCTGGTGGATTCGTCCGGTGTGCGGATTCCAATTTCCGCTCGCGTCGAAGAGCGCAATTATGGCGAAGCGGGCCGGCATCGCTTTGACTATGAAGGGGGCATTGACCTGGGCGTTGATCCGCCGCCTGACGGCGCCTATCAAGTCATCGCGCTGGCGCAGGACGCCGTCGGTCAGCGCACGCGGCAGGAAGCCAGCTTAACAATCGAGACCGGTGGCAAACCCTATGCGGAGATCGCTCCGCAAGCGATCGGCGTGGAAGTCGCTTTTGATGTTTGGTCCTACGAAGATCGCTATTTCACATCGCGCGATAAAACCGGTGATTTGCTGCCCTTGCCGGACGATAGCGAGTCGCTGGCCTATTCCCAGCAAATCACGATTCCCAAGGGACAAATGCTGGTATTCCGATTGACTGTGGAAAACTATGGCGATGTGCCTATTCGCACCTCCGGTCCTCCGCCTGGCACGGTTTACCAGCAAGAACAGCAGGCGGCAACCTTGGGCATGTTTGACGAATCGGGCGCCTGGAGAATCGGCATACAATGCGCCACATCGCAAGCAAGTTATCCCTATCGCTGGGCAATCGCTTCGGCTGACAAACTGGTCGAGGTCTTCGACGAAGCCAGCGGCAACAGCTATTCATACTTGCCGGCAAAGGAACGCGCATTGGTCTGGGGGGCGATCCGCATGACCTCCATAGAAGCGCGCAATCCTCAGAACTGCTGGGCGGGCTTGATTCACGAGGACGTCGCGATCAGCCTGCGCAACAATCACGTCGGCGCGCGTTCGATCATGCTGGTCGATCCGGGCGAATCCGCCGCTGATTTAGATGCGTAGACGTTGCAGCCAGGCGAAGTAGCAGTGGATCTGGCAGTCATCATCGTCACCTGGAACAACGAGGCGGTCATCGCCGCTGCGCTGGGCAGCCTTCAGGCTGATCTGTCGGCCAGCGGCTTGAGCTACGAAATCCAGGTAGTCGACTGCGCGTCGACTGACGCGACGGTTGAAGTGATCCGACGGGATTTCCCTTCTGTCATTTTGAGGACCTGCGAAGAAAACATAGGCTTCGGACGCGCCAATAACCTCGCGCTGCGTTCGCTCGGCTTCGCAAAGCCCGCTAGAGAGACGGGCTTGCCGGGCGCGGTCTACCTATTAAACCCGGACACCGTGACACAATCTGGCGCTGCAAAAGCGCTATTCGACGCGCTATTCAGCGACCCGGACAACGGCGTCGTTGGCGCGCGGCTCAGTTTCGCTGACGGCAGCTTCCAGCACAGCGCTTTCCGCTTCCCTGATCTGCGGCAGATCTGGGCGGAGCTCTACCCAACCCCGGGCCGCTGGATTGAGGGTTCGTTTAATGGGCGCTACCCAAGATCAAGCTATGAGGCTTCAGAACCCTTTTTGGTGGATTTCGTCCTGGGCGCGACTATGATGCTGCGGCGCGAGGTCTTGTTGGAAGTCGGTCTCTTTGACGAACAATTTTTCATTTACTGTGAAGAGGTCGACTGGCAATGGCGGATACGCGAACAGGGCTGGCGCATTCACTGTGTGCCGCAAGCTCGCGTAACGCATCTGGGCGGGGGCAGTTCCTCGCAAGCGCGCCCCATGAGCCTGTTCAACCTTTGGAAGAGCCGCTTGCAGCTTTATGACAAGCACTACCCGCCCTGGAAACGCTGGCTGGCGCGTAAACTTGTCGCCCATGGCTTAGAACGGCGCATGGCGTCGCTTCCCGCTGGCGAAAGCGACTTGATTGAAGCCTGCCGGAAAGTGATTGATTTGGCGCGCGCATGACGCAACTGACTGCCATCGTCTTGACCTATAATGAGGCTCCGCAAATTGAGGCTTGCATCGAAACGCTGCGATTCGCCGACCGAATCCTGGTCTTTGATTCTTATAGCAGTGACGATACCGTTGCCATTGCGCGGCGAGCCGGCGCCGAAGTTTTGCAGCGGGCATTTGTCAATTACGCCGATCAACGCAACGCAGCGCTCAATGCCGTGGCAGGGGAGAGCGAATGGGTCCTCTTTGTCGATGCCGATGAACGCGTCAGCGCCGATTTGTCCGCCGAAATACGAGGCAAGTTGTCACAGGCTGAATACGCTGCTTGGAAACTGCCGCGCCACAATTACATCTTCGGCAAATTGACCAGAGGGGCGGGCTGGTATCCGGATTACCAAACGCGACTGCTGCGTATAGGAAAAGCGCGCTACGACCCGCAAAGGCAGGTCCACGAAGTCGTGCTGCTCGCTGGATCAGTCGGCGCGCTAGACCATCCCATCATCCACTACAACTATCAAAATATCGCCCAGTTCAAAGCCAAGCAAGAACGCTACCTGCGCTACGACGCGCGGATGCTGTTCGATAAGGGAATACGACCAAAACCCCAGAACTTTATCTTGCAGCCGCTGCGTCAGTTCTATTGGCGCTTCGTAACCCTAAGAGGCTACCGCGACCACTGGCACGGCTTGAGGCTGTCCCTGTTTATGGCTTGGTATGAATATCAAAAATATCGCCGCCTGGCGCAACTGCATGCTGCGGATAGGTCCTAGAGCGGTCTCGGAAAGCCTTGCTACTGTGTTACGAGTAATCCATAGCCGCCGTTGTCGCGGCGATACAAGACGTTGACCTGCTCGGAATCCGCATTCATGAACATATAGAAATTGTGGTCGAGCAATTCGAGTTGTTCGATTGCTTCTTCTTCGGTCATCGGGATCATCTCCAGCGCCTTACGCCGGAGGATTTCCGTCGGCGCGACAGCGTCTTCGACAGCAAGGGGCTCATATTGCGGCACATCTTCAGCCACATCAAGTTCGGCGACGGTGGCGCGATACTTGTCCCGCACGCGCTGATTCTTGGCTTTGCGCTTGCTTTTGAAACGGTCGATTTGTCGATGCAGCTTGTCGACGGCTTTGTTGATCGCGAAGCGGATTGTATCGCGGTTTTCGATGTTCAGCCGCTCTTCCGCCCGCAATATCGCGCCGCGCGCATGTTGCACCGTGATTTGCGCAATTGCCAGATCAGCGCCGCGGTGCGTGCGGATGATAGACAAGTCTACGCCGACATGAGCGATATTCGGCAGATAGCGGTCTAGTTTGTTGATCTTCGACCGCGCATAGCTATTCAGCGACTCCGTGATTTTGATCCCATCCCCGTGAATGCTGACATCCATTGTCAACCTCCTCGTTTTTCAATATTTGAGCCAAGTATCCGGTATTTATGGGCATGCTGTCAAATGCGCCCAGAATTTCGCTTGCAATCTCTCGTCACATTAGTTAGCAGCGATATGCCCGGTCAAGCGCGCCCTACCGTGAGACCGTATACCGCCCCCGCGCCCTTGCGCTTCAAAACACGCGCGCACTCATTCAAGGTAGAGCCGGTGGTTACGACGTCGTCAATCAGTAGAATGGCGAGCCCCTTGACCGCATCCGATGCCTCAAAGGCATCCCTGACATTCGCCATCCGCTGCTCGCCATTTAAGCGCGCTTGTTGGTCTGTTTCCCGTATGCGGCGCATGAAGTCGCTGCGACAGGGGATAGCGCATAGAGCGCTCATGCAAACGCCGAGCAGCGCGGACTGATTGTATCCGCGTTCATCTAGTCGTTTTTTCGCCAGCGGCACGGGGATGATTAGGTCAAGGGACCAATCAGTTCCCTCGTAGGCGCGCTTCAAGCGCTCCGCCAAGCGCTCGTCTAAACCCGTGACGCCTTCATATTTGAAGGCTCGAATGGCTTGCCCCAGTATCCCGGCGTAGAGCCCGGTCGACGCCAGCCCATTCAAGGTATCGCTCGCTACAGTGCGCGCTTCTATGGGAAAACGCTGCAACTCGTTCAGGCAGTCGGCGCAGAACTGATAATCGACGCGTCCGCAAATGCAAATTGGCGGAAAGACCAGGTCAATCAGCCAGTTGCCGATCTGCGACAGTCGCGATTGCTTGCCGCTGTCGGACCGCATCAAGCCATGTTCGAGCTGCGACACCTGAAGACCCCCTGGCGCTGCTTGATGAATTCGCGCCATCTATGGATTCCAATTGTAACATGAATCCGTGGGGAAAATGTGGCGGGGCATGCGCCTCTCAGGGCAATCGCATCAAAATGATAGCGGCTGAAAAGGCGGGAATCTAAACTGAAAATCAAAACAGAGATCGCAGAGAACGCAGAGAAAAACAATAACATCTCATTTTAGCTGTGATTTTTGGTGACAAATCGCGTTCCGCTGGTGACTGTTGCCGATTCCGGGCCGCAGATTTAGAAGAATGGTCGTCTAAACTCCTACGAACTCTGTGTCGGAGGGCTGTGTCTACGCGCCCTTCTGCGCTCTCTGTGTTGAAAAATAATTTGATGCGATTGCCCTGATGCGCCTCTGCGGCAAAATATGAGTTTGAAGCGATTGCCCGGGTTATCGTCGACGTCAGACCTATCGGCGCCGTGATCGTGGTATAGTTAAGCGCGTAACAGGGCTCTGGCGAGGCAACCGCAAGTCGGGGGACGAATTGACTTGGAACGCATCGAAGGTTCAGGATTAGCCTATTATCGCAACGAGAACTGGCGTGCTTTGACACACGGCATTTTCACACGTCGGGGCGGCGCTAGCCTTGGGCAATGGCGCTCGCTGAATATGGGCGGCAATATCGGCGACGATGCCGCCGCTGTCAGGGAGAATCACCGGCGGATGTATGACGCGGTGGCGGCGCAAGGCGACCGCGCGACAACGACCTGGCTGGTGCACGGGACCGATATCGTGGCAGTCGACGCGCCGCCCAACGGCAAGAGCTGGCTGGCGAAAGCCGATGGCATGATCACGGATCAGCCCAACCTGCCTTTGGTGATGCGCTTCGCGGATTGCGCGCCGCTGCTGCTATACGATCCAGTTAAGCAGGCAATTGGATTGGGGCACGCGGGCTGGCGGGGTACCGTGAACGGCATCGCGGCAAAAATGGTACGCGCCATGGCGGATGCCTACGGAAGCAGAGCGCGAGACATTCAAGTTGTCATCGGTCCGGCTATTTCTCATGCGAATTACCCGGTCGGCAGCGAAGTGGTGAGCGCGGCTTATCAGTATTTTGGCGAGGGCTCCGGGGTGGTGCGCATTGACCCAAATGATGGCGCTGCCTGTCTTGATCTGTGGCTGGCGAACCAACTGGATTTGCAACGGGCGGGCGTAGAAGACGTGGAAGCGCTGCGCCTTTGCACCTATGAAAATACCGACGATTTCTTCTCCCACCGCGCGGAGCAGGGCAAGACCGGCCGATTCGGAGTGATCATATCGCTATGAGCATCGCGGATAACATAAAGCGCGTCGAAGACTCGCTTGCGGATGCCTGCGCCAGGGCTGGCAGGGACCCGACGGAAATCACGCTAGTCGCTGTGAGCAAGCAGAAGACCGTCGCGGACATCGCCACCGCCGCGGCGGCCGGAATAAAACATTTTGGCGAAAACCGCGTAGAAGAAGGCATTGAGAAGATTGAAGCTGTCAACAACTTGGTGGCGCAGCCCCTCACATGGCACATGGTCGGTCACCTGCAAAGCCGCAAAGCCAAGCGCGCGCTGCCGCTGTTTGACCTGGTTCAGTCGGTTGACAGCTTGCGCTTGGCGCGCAAACTGTCGAGCCTGGCGCAAGCGAAAAACCAGCCTCTCGACATCTTGCTGGAGATTAATATATCGGGAGAAGCATCGAAATATGGATTAGAGGGTTATAATTGGTATAGAGACGAAGCGACGAAGGAAAGACTGTGGCAAGAAATTGGCGCTATCCTAGCGCTGGGAGGCTTCCGCGTGCAAGGATTGATGACAATGGCGCCTTTTGGCGCGGCGCCCCAGGCGGTCCGGGGCGTATTTGCCGGCCTCTTTTCCTTGCGCGAGGAGTTGAAGAGCGACTTCGACATGTCGCTGCCGGAGTTAAGCATGGGCATGACGGACGATTATCAGATCGCCATAGAAGAGGGCGCGACCATGATCCGTATTGGCCGCGCGATTTTTGGAGAACGCAAACTGTTTTAGGACGATCAAGAAAGGTTAGATGACCAATGGAATCCCTGTTTCTTGTTATCTTCTGGGCGCTGCAAGTTTATCAATTGATCCTTTTGGCAAGGGTGTTGATGACCTGGATACCGAATCTCGATTACAGCAACCCGATAGCCCGATTCTTGTATCAAGCGACGGAACCGCTGCTAGCGCCTATCCGCAACGCTTTGCCACAAATGGGCGGTATTGATCTTAGCCCATTAGTTGTCTTTCTGGGCATCAGCGTTCTGATGCAACTGATTTTCTAGGCTGGCTCAACCCGCTTGCCCGCTTGCTGGGTAGCCTACAACAGTTACATCTTGAGCAGGATTCTGCCGCAGTTGCTGCAGTTCACCAGGTCCTGGCCGCGGCTGATGGCAGCCAGCACGGTGCTGTCTTGTTTGATGCCGCAGATTGTGCAAGCCTTCTCTCTCAGAACGGCGACCGGGCGGTTGCCTTTGGCTCTTCTCATGTTCTGATATGTTTGCAGCGCGGCGGCGGGCGCTTTTGCCAGCGCGCTTTTGCGCTTGCTCATCAGGCTTTCAAGCTCCCTGGTCAGCGCAGTCTTCTCGTTCCGCAAGTCTGTCTGAAGTTCGTCATGTTCTGCTTGGACTTCATCCAAGCGCTGCCTGCATTCTGCCATATCTTGGCTGGCTTGATCGCGCTCCATCATCAGTTGCAAGAGCGCATCATCCAGTTGGGCGCGCCGCCGCGCGAGTGACTCGATTTCCATCTGCATGTCTTGCAATTCTTTTGGGTTTCCCACGCTGCCGCTGTAGAGGCGGGTTTCGGTTGCCTTGCGTTTTTCTTCGCTCGCTTCGATCTGATTCTCTAGCTCCCGAGTCAGTTTGCTGTTCTCATCGAGCGCGGCTTTGGCGACTGCAAAACCGTCTTTGGCTTGCCGGAGCAATACATCGTCTTTCAGTTGCGCGTTGACGGATTTCAAGCGTTTGCTGCGCTCGATAATATCGAGCTCGATTGTTTGTATGTCGTACAGCGTCCGCGCTACTATCATGATTGCTTGCCTCAACTCTCGGTTAGCGAGTGTTCCGCACCCTGTCTGACTGCGCGCAATTGTAACCGATTCACGCTATGTTTCGTAACCGCTATGCAAGAACTCATTGCCTGCTGCGCGGCTCGCGCGCGAATAAACTGACAAGTCCTGTCGCAAAGCCAGTTGCGTCGACAGTATAATTCAGTCTATATCAGCTCTGCTTTGGAACTGCGAGAATGCCAATTGCCAAGTCTCAGCCGCGCGGCCCGCTCTTGGAAAGACTTGTCGTCACTCTGGTCTGTTTGTATCTTCTGTCGCCCTTTGGGTCCACATTTAATGCCGTGGTCATTCCCGATGCCCACGCTGTAACTTTCGGGCTGATATTCGCCGCGCTATGTATCTGGATTTTCTTGCGGCTCCGCAATGGCTGGCGCTGGCATCGGAGCGCCTTGGATCCGCTCTTGCCGCTATGGCTGCTGGCGATCGCGGCATCGATGCTGGCAAACCCGGATGCGGCCCGCCGCAGCCTTATCGCCCTGTGGTTCGTCGCCATTTATATCGCCGCCTGGTATTTTCTACAGGACTGGATCGCGAATCGACCGGGCGCCAAAGAGTTGCTTGTCGATGGCTTGCTCAGCGCGGGCTTGATGGCGATTGCTTTTAGCGCCATACAAATCCTGCATACCGGCCGGCTGCTGCAACCAGTCAGCGTCATCGGCAATTCCAACGCCCTTGGCTCGGTTCTGGTCATTCTTGTCCCATTTGCGCTGAGGAAAGTCTGGCGCGCGCGAGCCGGCATACAGCGGGCGCTATGGCGCTTTTACTGCGCAATCGCCATCATCAACCTGGCGCTGACGCTGTCGCGCGGCGCCTGGATCGGGCTATGCCTTGGCTGCGCCCTGCTCTTGGCGATGTCGCTGGCGCACTTTGGTCTATTGTCGCCTGCGCCTTTCCTGGCTTGGTGGGACAAACGAACGGGACTGGCGCGACGCCTGGTGCTTGCGTCGTCGGTCGCGGTCATGCTTTGCCTCCTATGCGCTGCGGCGCTGATAATTCATTCCTTCACGCTGCCGGAACGGAGCGCCAGCCTGCGCGCGGAGATCTGGCGCTCGGCGCTCATGCAGTTCGCCGATGCGCCTTTTACGGGCAAGGGGCTCTTCGCCTTTGGCCGGCATAGCGGCCAGTATCTTTCCATCCCACCTGCGCAGAGCTATGCGCATGCCCATAATCTGCCGCTGAATGTCGCCGCGGAGTTAGGCCTCCTGGGATTGTTAGCTCTAGGCGCGACGCTCCTGTTGACAGTCCAGCGTTTCCACCGCGTCTGGCAGTTGAAGGCCGGCGACGACCGCCTGGATTGGCTCTTCTTTGTGGCGGCGGCTGTCGGATTTGGCGCTCATCATTTATTCGATGTCACCGCCATGATGCCCGCGGTCGCTCTGTTCGGCATTGTCTCGCTGCTTCTGGCATTTGACCCAAGCCATGACCACAGGTTTTCGTCAGCCAGTTTGGGGAAATTATGCGCTCTGGGCTTAACGCTGCTCTGGATTTGCCTGTTGGCAATTGGCTTCAGGCACATTCAATCAGCCAGCCGCTATATGGAAGCTCTGCGGCTGTCGGCGGCGGGCAAGGCGAATCCCAATCTTGGCGAAAGCGCGCCGCAATATCGTAAGGCGCTTGATACGCTGGACGAATTAATCATGCAGGACCAGACAATGCCCGTCTATCACTTGCAGAGCGCTATCTTATGGGGCCTGCTTGCCGCAGGCGGGGAGGAAGGCGCCATCGCTCAGGGGATCGAGGCTTTCGAGCGCTTCTTGGATTTGGAACCTTACCATGCCATCTCCTGGGCCAATCTCGCCGTCCTGCAATGGCAAGCGGAGGACCGAGCAGCCGCGATCCGCTCAATGGAGCGCGCGCGCGGTTTGGCGCCGCGCTTGCCGCTATTCTCGATAAAACTTTATCAATATCGGAATGACGACCGCTTCGCGCCGCTGAGGCTGCCGCACAGCCGTTACAATCAAGATTTCACACGTTACCAATTCCTGCGCGAGTCCCTACCGGTAACGTTCTTGCCACAACTTTTATGGAGCTTCCAACAGCCCTGAGCTGTTTCACGAGGGCGAATTGCCGCACTCTTGTTTTGGCGGCGGCGGGAACGAATATGGCGAGTCGACTAAAGCGATTAACAAGCGAACGCAGCGCGATAATCATTCTCTTTTTGCTGCTATTCGCTATGGCTGCGCGCATCAGCGTCGATACCGACCTGTGGTGGCATCTGCGCAGCGGGCAGCATATCTCCGCAACCGGGCAACTCATTTACCCGGATCCCTTTTCGCATACCTTCAGCGGCGTCGTGCATTGGAATCACAGCGCCCTTAGCGATATGCTGCTTTACGCGATCTGGAGAATTTTTGGTTTCGCTGGCATTACCATTGCCTCGGCGCTCGTGGCGCTGGCTGGCATGTGCTTTCTATTCGCCACTTGCCGCGGTTCAGCCTATCCGCGCGCATTTCTTATGGTGTTGGGCGCTGCGACCGCGGCTGTCTTTTGGTCGCCGCGTCCACAAATGCTGTCCTTCTTGTTTGCAGCGGTTTTGATGTGGATTCTGCGCGACTTGAAATACCGCAGGCGCGACCGGCTGCTGTGGATCCTGCCCTTGCAAATAATCTGGTGCAATACGCATGGCGGATTCATCATCGCGTATCTTCTGCTTGGCGCATTTGTTCTGGGCGAAGCGCTCAATACAAAATTCGGGAAGAGCGCAAACCGCCTGTCATGCCAGACCATTCGCAAGCTGCTGCTGCTGTCCGCCGCCTCCATTCCATTGCTCGCTATCAACCCGCTGGGGATCCGCGCCTATGTCGTGCCATTCAGCACGATTTTTATGCCCGAATTGCGGCGGTATATCCAGGAATGGCAAGCGCCTGATTTCAGTCAGCCGGAGACCTGGAGCTTCGTCCTTTTGCTCGCGCTGGCTCTCGTGACAATGTGGCGGAGCAAGCGCGAACTTGACTTCACCGAGTGGATTCTGGTCTGTGGCGGCGCCGCGCTGGGGCTGCTTGCGGCCAGGAACCTGGCTCTGTTCGCCATCGCAGCGCTGCCGGTTGCCTCCGATCACTTGGAGGATATTTTGCAAAGCCGACAATGGGTGATTCCATCCCGAGACGTCGAGTCGCCGTCCCGTGTTGTCCTGAACCTCTGCCTGATCATCTTGGTATCGATTGGCTTGGGGGCGCGCTTATATCATCTGCTGTCTAAGGAAAGCGTCAGCGCGGGGCTAAAGACCGCCTTGCCGGTTGCTGCTGTCGCGCAGTTGGATTCCCTGGAACACCATGGGAATATGTTCAACAGCTACAATTGGGGGGGATACCTGATGTTTCACGCGCCTCAGTATCCGGTATTCATCGACGGTCGCAGCGATCTTTATCGGTCATTCCTCGCTGAATACTATCATATCGCCACAGCCAGGGGTGGCTGGCAGCAGGCGCTCGACCGCTGGCGGGTCGGCATTGCCGTGATTGAAAGCCAAAGCGGGCTGGCGGAGGCTTTGGCGTCGGATCAGAATTGGCAGACGGTTTATCAGGATCCGCTCGCCAGCGTTTTTCTGCGCCGCAGCCCCTTGAGCAATGGATAATTACTCATGAACACAAGCCTGGCGGGAACCCGCTCTTCACTTGCCAACATGCCTGTGCTGCTGATGCTCTACTTGAGCTTTCGTATAATGATGTTCCTGGCTTATCAACCGGTCCTAAGTGAAGAGGGCGAAGTTGGCATTGGCGCCGGCGGCGATCGGCTTTTTCACTTTCGGTTGGCCGCTCTTGCCGATGAAGACAAGTACCCTTTCCGCGATTGGTGGAGTGAATTTCCGCCGCTCTGGCCCATAGTGTCCACGGGCGCCTATCTGCTATTGGGCGAGGCGGTCAATTACAGCAACTGGTCATTCGTAATTGGCATGCTGATGCTCGCTTTCGAGTTGGGGAACCTGATCTTGCTGCGGGGCATCGGCTGCCGGCTTTATGACGAGTCTACCGGCAATAGCCTGGCTTGGATTTACGCGATTTCAGCCGCGCCCGCCATATTCATCTGGTGGAACTTCGATAGCATGATGAACTGTTTTTTTCTGCTCGGCATCTATTCTTTGATCAAAAGGAGAGAGTCGCGAGCCGCCTTAGCGATAGCGGCTGGCATTTTAGTGAAGTTCCTGCCCGCGCTGGTTTTTGGCGCGGTTATTCGCTATCGCGGGACTAGAAATGTCATTCGTTTCGCGGCGCTCTGCGCGATTGTGGTGTTTTTGGCTTATCTGCCTCTGTTTGCGGTGAATCAGGAATGGGCAGCTCTGTCTTTGCGCGCGCAAGCTGAAAAGCCCAGTTCACAGACCGTTTGGGCTCTGCTTGATGGCAATTACGCGACCGGCAACTTTGGCTCGGTCGAAGACCGGCTTAAGCCGCCAGGCCAGATCAATAATACAGCCCTCATCCCCAACTGGTTGCGGCTGGCTATCGCGGCTGGCATAGGCTATGTGGTTTTCCTCACTGCAAGGCGGGATGACGACCGCGGCTTGATCGCCTTTGTGGCGCTTACTACCCTGATCTTCTATCTACAGGCGCAGGCTTGGAGCCCGCAGTGGGCGACCTTAATCATAGCATTGACCTTGCTCGTGTTTCCTGACGTTCGCGGTGTACTGGCAACCATCACGCTGAGCGCGCTGGCTTTCGCGGAGTATCCCGTGCTGTGGAGCCGCACAGCTGATCTGGCTCCGCCAGGGCAGATGGGCGGTGAATGGTTCTTGCCTTGGGCGCTGATAGTATTCTTGCGCAGCGGATTGCTTGTCGGGCTGGCGCTGGCATTCTATAAAGTTTTGCGAGAACATGCCGCGGCGCCAGAGATGAGCGTACAGAGGGCGGGATGAAAAAACGCCGCCGCCTGCGAGCCTTGGGGGACCTGCTTTCGCAATTGGATTCAAATGATTTCGATAAGCGGGAGTTTGCCTTGTTCCAACTTGGGCTCATGCTTGAGCGCAGCAGCCCGGCCGCGGACGCCGAGTTGGCGGAGCGCGCCTTGTCGCGTGAACATCTGCGCCTGCGCCTCTCCAGCGACGAACAGGCAACGGTTGCCGCTAAGCTGTCGCAGCTCGCGCTCAGGTCGAAAGAGAGCAGCGCCAGCGCTATCTGGACCTTGAGCAAGGTTGAAGCTGGCGTATTGCTGGGTCCGCTCCTGGCATTGATCGAGACGCTAGGCGAGCAGCTAGCCGATGAGGCGTCGTATCAAGCCTGTCGCGCGCTCTGCAAATGCCTGGAGGAAAGTGACCATATCTCTGCGCCTATGCGCGCGCGCCTGCGCCATGCCCAGCTTGAGAGCATCTTGGATCGCTGGCGCGACAGCCGTGACAAGCGCCTGCAAAGGACTGCTGGCAGAGCGCTGGCAATGATCGAGCAGTTGCATGGTTAAAGTCCTTGGCGCGGGCCGCAGGAGGCGATAATACCTCTGCTTATCGATTGCCCTGGCGAGCCGCAAGCTGGATAAAAGAAAAACGCAATAGCCCTCAGATGCGTTATAATAGCTGTAGCAAATGTATTCTTGCCGGGGAAAAGGGAACGCGATGCCAAGCCTATTCGACAAGATCAATACGCTTGTCAATGCGCAAATCAATGACCTGCTAGACAAGAACCCTAGATCGCCCTTGGCGCGCATCAAGCTGAACGCCGACGATGCGGAAAAGAACCCGCGCCGCTCGGCGCAGTCACTGCGGCAAAGGCTGGATGAAGCGCTGGACTATGAGGACGAACTGCAAGCGAAGATCAATGCGCTCCTGCGCGAGACGGCTGACCTGGATCATCAAGTTGATCTTGTCTTGCGGACGGGCGACGAATTCGGCGCGCGCCGCCTGCAGAATCAACTGAATTTTAAGCAGCAGCAGTTGACAATCGCCGAATCCGAATTGCGCGATCATCGCTTGCTGACCCAGCATCTGATGCAGGAGATGACGGCAGTCGAAATGGCATTGGGCGACCAGGAAGGGCGGACAATGCCGCGGGCTTCATCCAAGGAACGAGGGTCGGCGCGCAGAGCAATCCCGGTCCAGGACGCGCGGGATGCCCCGGCTGCGGAAGCGGCCAGCAATTCGCTTATGGGCGCGGTCACCGGCAAACTGGACGAAGCCCGCTCTGGTTTGGAGAACTTGCTAAACAATTCGCCGGTTCCCAAACCGTCGCAGATCACCGGTCATTACGAGCGCTTCGACCTAGTTGTTGACGAAGAGCCAGATCCCCGCAAGCCAAAGCCGCGCAAAAGCGACAAGCTGAATATGGATGCCAGGCTTTCGCGCCTAACCAAGCCAGATGACGATAACGATCCGGCATAAGCGCCTGCGCGTCTATTCAACCGCCGCGCGCTCAGCCGCTTCGAGCCTGGTGGCGATGTCGTGCATCGACCGTTCAATATGCGGGAAAGCCAGCCACGCGCTCATCAATCCGAAGAGGCCGCCGGTGACCAGCCGATAGAGCGGTTCCGTTTCTCGGACTTGCCAGAACTCAAATGGCGGATAGCTCAGTAGCTGGCTGAATCCATCCAGGCCGATGGGTCCCAAACCAACGAAGAGATAAACGAGGAGCGGCAAGGGGCGAATGCGCCAGCGGAAGCGCCAATAAATCAGCCCGCCCAGGAACATCATCATATAAATCGCCAGGTCGCGCGCGCAGAGGCTCGTTTTGTAGCCAACAATTTCGTCGCCGATGAAATGCCTCGCGGCGAATTGCTGCGCCACGCTGAAAACCTGCAAGTCCTCAAGCGTCGGCGTCGGCGTCGCCGCGCCACCATAATATGCAGTCTGCCAATAGCGATATTGTTCGAGGAATCGCGGAGACTCGAGCGCGTACTCTTCAAAAGGCTTATAGCGGCTGCGCGCCGCGCCGCGCGGATAGAAGAGCTGCTCGCCGAACAAGAAAGGCGAGCGAAAAGCGAACTGATGGCAAAAAGGACTATAAATCGTATAGATGAAGTCGGCCGGACCGCTTAAGCCCGCTTTGGCAAAGGTCGGCGCCAGCCAGGGCAAGCTGATGTATATGCCCAGGGCGCTCATCACAAAGCACAGCCACTTGCGCGCGCCAAAATGTACTATCGTCCGCAGCAACGACATGCTGGATCTCAGGAGCGCATTCATCTAAAATTCAATCATGTTTGATTGGCAAGACGGTCTATGCTCCGGCGCAGCGCAGCGGCGCTCACAGGTCCGAAATAGATCTCTTTTATCGTCAGCTGCGAATCAAGCAGATAGGTCGTCGGCAGTCCGCGTATCCCATACAGCGACGCGACCGCGAGCTGCGGATCGAGCAGGACGCTGTAAGCGAGCCCCAAATCCGCGACCCAATTCTCTACTGACGTGATCGTCTCGCCGAGATTGACCGCGATTACGCGCGGCGAATCGGGCTGGGAATCGACCAGTTCTTGCAGTTCCATCATTTCGGCGCGACAGGGCTGGCACCAGGTCGCCCAGAAGTTGAGTATGGTCGCGCCTGTTGACGGACGCAGCATGAAGATTTCTGACCGGTGACTTTCTAATGTGAACGCGGGCGCCAGCGATCCGATCGTCGGCGCGCGTCTGTGACCTGTCTCACGCGCTCTTGAAGCGCTGGCCGGCAAGCCATGGTCGCGCAGAATAAAGCCAGCCGCGCCCATGCACAGCAGCGCGACCGCGACTTGCATCAGCTTGCTAAACAGGGACATCCAACTCAGTTCAATCCGTCTCTAGGCGCCGGTTAATGCTCCGGAAACATATCATCGAATAGCTCCCGCAGCTGTGGCTCGGTCATGATGCCGAAGTGCTTCGTCCAGATAATGCCATCGCGCCCGATGATGTAGCTGCTGGGTCTGGTCTGCACGGCGTAGCTGTCGTTGATCTCGCCGCTAGCATCTAGCGCCAAGGGAAAAGTCAGGCTGAAATCATCGCGGAAGTCCCTGATAGCGGCTTCTGTATCATTGTAGGCGATTGCCAGAATCACAAATCCTGATTCAGCCCATTCCTCGTAGGCTTTCTGGAATTCCGGCATTTCCCTGCGGCAAGGACCGCACCAAGTGCCCCAGAAATTGAGCAGGACGACCTGGTCCCGCAGGTCGGACAGCGTCATCTCTTGACCGTCAACGTCAGTAATCGTGAAATCGGGCGCGCGGTTGCCTTCCGCCAGGCCAACCGCAGGACCCAATTCACTGGCGATGTCGCTTAGGCTGCTCAAAGCGTCCTCCGCTAGCGAAGTGAGAGAACCGAGAAGCCCCGTGTCTTCGTCAGCAGCTTCAGCGGCGCTTGGCAAGGCGAGCGGCTGAGATTCACGCGCTTTCACGCGGAAGCGCGCATCCGCGTCCCCCGCGCCCTTTTCCAAGACAAGACGATACAGCCCGTCCTCTGCGAGCGCGACCTGCGTCAAAGGGTAGAACATGTCATCAGCCATCAAGCTGCCAGCCTTGTCCGCTGTCGCGATCGCCGCGTCAGCGGGCGAATACAGCGTCACTGTGAAATCCGGCGCCTCGTTCCCCACCCCGCGCAGTTCGACGTCGATGACTGTGGCTCCGTCGGCATGGAAAAGGTATTCCAGCCGAGAAACGTCCTGCGAGAAATATCCGCTGGCGCTTTGATTGATGGCCACGGGCTTGAGCGTCCCGCTCAAGCAAGCGCCGACGTGGCTGAGCCCGACGCGCCCTTCGAAATATCCCACGCCGCATTCTTCTACGCGAAATGTGAAATCGGCGAAATCTCCCTGCGAGAATGTCTGGCTCAAGCTTTGCAGTTGCCCGCTCGCAACCAGGAAACCGATAACAATCAGCAGCGCCCCGCTGAATAGCTCGATCTTGCGCATGTGCCGCTGCAGCCGCCGGAGAATGCCTTGGGCGCTGTTCATCAGCAGCGCCGTAATAACAAAGGGTATGCCCAAGCCGATCGAATAAGCGCTTAACAGGAGCATGCCCTGTATGATGTCGCCGGTCGTAGCGCCGGTGGCCGCGGCCACTGTGAGTATGGTACCGAGGAGCGGACCAATGCAGGGCGTCCAGCCGGCGGAGAAGACCATGCCCATGAAGGCTGAACCGAGCAGGCCCTCGCGGCTTGAACCTGCGACATCGCCACGCGTATCGGAATAAATCATCAAATCCAGTCGGTCGAGAATGCGATTCCAAAAGACCGCGGGCTGGGCAAACGCGCCATTGAGGTACATGGCAAGCACAAGCGCTGCCGCCAAAGGCAAGGCGATGAGGATCTGCTCGACGAATCCCCAGTAAATGACGGCGCTGGCGACAAGGGCGAAGGCGATGCTCAGCAGTATATTATCGAGCAAACCGGCATTGCTCTTGGCGCGCAGCCAGCGGAAGAAGCGCGGCAGCAAACCCATAAACTGCAAACCAAAGAAGATGATGACAAGCCCGCCGATGCGGCCGATGCTTTCGGTGAATGTGCTGACGAATTGCCCGGCGATGCTGGCCAGCGCCGTCGTCAGGAATCCGATCAGCACGAATATCAGGGTGAAGCCCAGCACAAAGGCGATGCCATGCAGCAGCATCTGCAAGCGCACTGCGACTCCAACTGCAGGGGCGCTGCCAGCCGATGTCTGCCGCGCCACGTTATGCGTTAATCTGCCGCCCATATAGCCGATATAAGCCGGCACCAGCGGCAGTACACAGGGCGAGATAAAAGAGAGAAATCCCGCCACCAAAGCTAAACCAAATGTGACATTTTCCATTGTTGCCTAACCCTCTTGGCTAACTGAAACATGCCTAGACTAGCGACAATTGCTTACGAGAAAATTGCCTAAAGCTAAATGCGCCCATAAGAATCTGCTGAAAGCGCGAAAGGCAGTTGCGATAGCCGCGCGAATCAAGCCCAGATATTTCCGGCACAGCGCCCCCATGTAGCGAAGAACCGCAAGTCCGCGTTATTCGACTTCTTTAAGGATCTTCAAGAATAGTTCCCGCTCTTGTTCCGTCGTCTCGATCTCGCCATCGATCCAGGCGCTGCGCAGCCTGTCCAGGATTTCGCGAAAGATTGGTCCGGGCTCCAATCCGGCGCGAATCAGCTCGTTTCCGTCGATTGTGGTACGGCGCTGCCGCCAATGCCCCAGATAGGTCTCCATGCGCTCTTTGGCCGAGTGGGCATCGCCGTCGCAAATCAAGGCGGCGCGTATGGCGCATTCCGGAATGCCGTCCAGGAAGCGCGTGATAGCGCTGGCTTTGGTCGCGGGGCAGCCCAGCCAAACGACCTTTGATTGCAGGCGCGTGTATCCCGCGATCGAAGTGGACAAGGCTTGCGTCAAATTCAGGCGAGCGCAAATCAAAAGCGCATCCGCTTCCGCTAGGTCGGCAAAGAGCGGATGCCAGCCTAAGCGAGCCATGTCGTCGGCCTTCCCGCTCATCTTCCGCAGGTGGGCGCGCAAGCGCTTGAATTGGCGGAGCGCGCGCGCGCTGATGCGAAATGAGGCATGAATCCGCGCGAAAACGCCCAGCGCGGACAGCTCAGCGATGATGCGTTCGGGATTTTCTTCTCGCAATATCAGGTCCAGTTCATGGCGGATGCGCTCTCCGCTGAGGCGCTGTATCACAGGAATCGCCTCTTGCAAAAGCTCGGCCGTGGCTGATTCAATCGTGAAGTCAAAGCGGCTGGCGAAGCGCAATGCCCGGAAAATGCGCGTCGGATCGTCGATGAAGCTGCGCTCATGCAGAATGCGAATCTTTTTCCCAATGATGTCGCTGTAGCCATTTCTTGGGTCAATCAGCTGCCAAGGACCTGATCCAGCTTCAATCCGCAATGCCAGCGCGTTAATGGTGAAGTCGCGGCGGCGCAGGTCCTCTGAGATGGCGCCCGGCTTGACCCTGGGCAATTCCGCCGGCGCAAGGTATGCCTCTGTTCGCGCGCTGGCAAAATCGATTTGTGCGGGTATCGCATCGTTTTGCAGGGACAAATTGTCGATTGCCGCGCTATCGAGCTGCCACTTGGCGGTCGCAAAGGGGATATGCCGTTCCGTGTCGCCGCCATAAATCCGCGCCAGCTTAGCAGCGAAGGCTATCGCATCGCCCTCCAGCACAAAATCCAGGTCCAAATTGCCGCGCCCCAGCGCCAAATCCCGTACCACGCCGCCCGCCAGATAGATTGAGCTGTCTTGCGCATGAGCCTGTTCTGCGATAGTCGCGATCAACCGGACTGCGGTTTCACCCAGCGCCTCCGCTATCTGTTCCCGGGTCCAGGCTGGTCTTTGAGCCAATTTGCTAGAACTGCACATACGCTCTTCCATTGTGCGCGCGCGCAACCCCCTCCCATGAAGGCGGCAGCACGAAATCGCCTGCGCCGCTCTGCGCTGGAGGCAAAGCCGCATCAGGTCAGTTCGATCCAGGGTCCCACCAGTTCACGTTCGATCATGCTGATTGATGTGGAGAAGTTGAAGAAAGCGAGCAGGGCAAATGCGATAGCGGCGGAACGATCGTCGCGGCCCCTTAACATGGTGAACGTGCCCGGCATGATGATCGCCAGCCAGAACATATACAGTACATAGACGATCACCCGGCCCGAGCGCGGCTGATAGCCCGTCGCCAAGAGCGCAATGCCTATCAGCAAGGTCGCGCCCGCCAGCAGCGCATAGGTCAGCATGGCGCCCCAATAGTTCCCGCCGATTGGGTCTCTGCGCGCGGCGATAACGGCTGCCCACACTCCCAGAGCCAAAGAATACAAAACATGTGTGTTGAACAGAATTTGGTGAATCGTTTCCATGGTCTGTCTCTATCCTGACTGTGCTTACAGCAATTCTAGCACAAGGCGCTTATCCGATGGCTAGCGCGCCCATCGCCGACGCCAGCCAAGCCATCGCGACCAGGTTCGCTACGATAAGTCCCGGGCGCTGCACATTGCCGCCGTCCGTCGCCGGGTTGCCCCGCATATCAAATTCCCAGGGGAACATCAGGACGATGAGTGCGCCAATGATCAGGAAGGTTCCCAGCCAGGGCGGGAACAAGCCATTTAGAATAGAAACCGCCATGCACAATAGCGCGCCAAGCAAAGACGCGAAGCTCAGCAAACGCGTCAAGGGCTTGCCCAGTAAGACGACGGTGTTGCGCAGCCCGGCCGATTTGTCTACTTCGTAGTCGTCAATCTGATTGTAGAATTGGCCATAAGCGGAAAAAAGTATCGCCGCGAGTATCACCAGCCAGGCGACCTGCGGATCGGTATCATAGGCGAAATAGCCTGTCATCATCAAAAGACCGCTGAGCATTAAGGCATGACACAAGACATCCGTGACCGGCCGCGCCTTCAGCCGGAATGGATGCGCCGAGTACAAATAACAGAGCGCGAGCGTTAAGCCGCCTATGCCTAGCGCCCAGACACCGCTTAGGGCATAGAGCAAGAGAGCGCAGGCTGCGGTTAGCGCCGCCAGGAACCAGCCTTCGCGCGCTGACATCGCGCCATTGCTAATGACATTGCGGCGCATTTTCTGGGGATCCAGCGCATCGTCCGGCGCGTCAACGATATTATTGATCACAAATGCGAATGACATCGAGAAGATGTTCGCGGCGATCACCGCGAAGACGCGCCAATCAACCGCCGCCCCTGTGGCTTCTATCGCCAGCAGGCTGCCAAAGAGGCTAAGCGGAATCGTAAATGGCACATGTTCACGCCAGCGGGACAGGCGAACAGCCGCGCCGATTTTTTGAGCAAAGCCGAGCCTCGCAGTCGCATTCATTTGCTGGCTAGAACCGTGACCGGGTAATGGTAGGGCAAGTTGAACATGCCGGGAAGCATAACACAAGTTGATTAACAGGCGATACCAGGGCAATCGCATCAAAATCATTTTGGGGCGATACTGAGGCAAAAAGAGGAGTTGCCTCATGTCAAAAGGTAGAGGATTGAGTTTAGAGGAATGTTTTGCTGATCTGCCTGATCCCCGAATAGAGGGGCGCTGTGACCACAAATTGCTCGATATCATTATCATCGCCGTTTGTGCTGTGCTCTGTGGCGCGGATAGTTGGGTTGGCATCGAAACCGTAGGAAAAGCGAAGGAGCCTTGGTTTCGCCAGTTTCTGAAGCTAGAGCATGGCATTCCATCGCATGATACCTTCGGTTATGTATTTGCCAGGATCAATCATGAGGAGTTCCAGCAGCGCTTTATGCGCTGGGTAGAGTCGGTGTTTGCAGTCAGTAAAGGACAGGTGCTTGCCCTTGACGGCAAGACCTTGCGCGGTAGCCATGACAAGATGCTGGGTAAGGATGCGGTCCATTTGGTCAGTGCTTGGGCAAGTGAAAATGGCTTGGTATTAGGACAGCGCAAAGTGGCTGATAAGTCCAATGAAGTAACAGCCATTCCTGAGTTGTTGCGTCTACTGGATGTTTCCGGTTGCATTGTGACAATAGATGCGATGGGATGTCAAACCAAGATTGCGCAAGCGATTCGGAACGAGAAAGCGGATTATATTCTGCAGGTCAAGGGCAATCAGGGCAATCTAAAACAGGATATAGCCGATTGGTTCAGCTATGGCGACAAACATGGATTTGAAGACATGGACTGTGACTTCAACGAAACAACTAACAAGTCAAGGGGACGGATTGAAATACGCAAATGTTGGGTGCTCAGTGATCCCAAGGCTTTCGAATATATCCGCCATTATCAAGGATGGCCTGACCTGCGTAGTCTTATACGTGTCCAGCGAGAGTGCCGTCATAAAGGGCAAATTCGCTACCAGACTGCCTATTATATCAGCAGCCTTGACACTTCTGCCGCGCTTATCTTGCAAGCAACGCGGCGGCACTGGGCAATCGAAAACAGCTACCACTGGGTCTTGGATGTCACCTTCGGCGAGGATCATTCTCGCATCCGAGACGGCGAAAGTTCCGAAAATATGGCAACCTTACGCGCTATAGCCTTGAATCTGCTCAAGCGTGATACAGGCAAAAGCAGTTTACGGCAAAAACGCTTCCGCGCAGCGATGGATAACGATTTCTTGCTCCATCTGCTTCAACCAATTTGATGCGATTGCCCTGCAGGCGATACTGTTTTTCAGTCTGCGCTGTGCTGCGGAACCGCGCATTGTCTAGCGCGGTCAGCGGCTGTAAGATGCGGGGGATGTTCAAATTACTCGGCTTGACAGCGTTAGCCTGCCTTTTGCTATCGGCATGCAACCTCGGCAGTGTCCCGCCCGGCGACGGGTCGGCGCCGACGAATGCGCCGAATCTGCGTCTCGCAATCAGTAGCGATTCCGCCGCGCCGTCCCCAAGCCCAGTCTTGGAAAAAACAGCCGTTCCAGCCGTTCCAGCCGCGCAAGCCGAAGCCACACCTGCCTATCCATACACTTGCGACAGCGATGATGGCGAGAGCGCTGCCCGACAAGTTGCCGCCCGGGTTGACATTAACTTTGCGCAAAAAGCCGCCAGCGTCGACCAGCGCCTTTCCTTCACCAATCGTGAAGACGCGCCTTTGGCGTCCATAATCCTGGACGTTCAAGCCAACCAGTGGGATGGCAGCTTCGTGCTTCAGGAGCTTATAGTCGACGAGAATCCCGCCTACTATGAACTAGACGCCAATCGGCTGGAAATCCCGCTAGCAATCGCGCTGCCGCCGGGCTGCGCGCTAGAAATCCAAATTCGCTTTCGCTTGCTGCCCGACATGATACGGGATGGCATGCGCGCCTTTCGCGGTTTTTACGGTTACAGCCCGCGTCAGCTGAATCTGGCGCATTTTCTGCCAAATGTCGCAGCGCGCATAAACAAAGAATGGCGCATTCACAGCCCAGCCAGCATCGGTGAACAGATCGTCTACGATGTTGCGGATTGGCAGGTGGAAGTGCATGCGCAAGACGCGACGGCCGACCTGAAACTGGCCGCGCCCGGCGAAATCAGCCTGTTGGGACCGGGCTCTTGGCAAGTCGAATTGCGCCAATCGCGCGACTTCGCCCTCAGCCTAAGCGAAGCCTTTCAACTTCACGAAGGCGCTAGCGCCAGTGGTATTGACGTCGCTGTATACACGCTGCGCGATTCACAAACGAGCCTCAATATCAACGGCGGCCAAAGCGCATCCCATGTTTTAGCCGAGACGATTCGGGCCCTGGACCTGTTTGAAAGGCTCTTTGGCAAATACCCTCGTCAACGCTTGGTTCTTGTCCAGGGCGACTTCCCCGATGGCATGGAGTTTACCGGTCTGGTCTTTGTGGGATCAGCCTGGTTCGCCCAGTTTGACGGGACGCCCTACAACTATCTGACGCTGGTTTCCATTCACGAAATCGCTCATCAGTGGTGGTATGCGCTAATTGGCAGCGATGCCGCGCTGCATCCCTGGCTTGATGAAGCCTTGGCGACCTACAGCGAATACCTGTTTATCGAAGCGTATTATCCGGCTGACAAGAATTGGTGGTGGACTTTTCGCGTGGCGGGTTATTTTCCGCAGGGCGATGTCGACAGCGGGGTCTATGAGTTCAATACCTTCCGCGAATATATCAACGCGATTTACCTGCGGGGCGTGCAAATGCTGCACAATCTACGCCAAGATATCGGCGACGATCAGTTCTTCCAGCTTTTGCGCAGCTATGCCGAGATTGGCGCCGGGCAAGTCGCCGATCCAAAATTGTTCTGGGCGTTGCTGCCCGCGGAACAAGCGCCATTAACGATTGAGACGCGGCAGGAATTCCTGCGCGATCCCGCCGTGGATTCGCTATTCGCGCCTGCGGGAGTCGCCGACAGTTGAGAACAGTTTTGCATGCGCCTACAGGACAAATCTTCAATTTGCGACAGATTAATGCGAGGCAAAATCCTGAATGCAGACCCTGCCAATCGATTCACAGATTACCTTTCTCTATGTCCGCGATCTCCAGCGCTCGGCGCGCTTCTATCAAGACATACTCGGCTTCTCGCTCGTTCTGGACCAGGGCAGTTGTCGCATTTATCGTGTGATAGGCGACTGCGCCTTCCTGGGCATTTGCGAAGGCGAAAGCGCCGGGACCAGCCAGGACAGCCTCATTTTCACCCTGGTTACGGCGGATGTAGACGGCTGGTACCAGCGCGTCACATCAAGGGGCTGGACCTGCGAGCACGCGCCGCGCGTCAACGAGCGCTACCAGATTTATCATTTCTTTGTCCGGGATCCGGACGGTTATCGCTTGGAAATTCAGCGCTTCATCACGCCGGACTGGCGCGGGCCGGGCGCATGACCTAGCCGGTCGTTTTCATGCCCGCGGCGATGCCGTTGATCGTAGCCAATGTCGCGCCTAACACCGCTTCGCGCTCGCTGGCGTCCGGGTCAAGCTGGCGCAGTTCCCGCAGCAGCGCGACCTGCATGAAGTTGAGCGGATCGACATAAGGATTCCGCCGTTCAATCGAGGTCTTTATCGCCGCCATATTGGACAGCAGACCATCCTGCCGCGTGACTTTCATTATCAGCGCGCTGCTGCGGGCGTGCTCGTCCTTGATGCGCTGAAAGAAGCGCTCGCGCAGCTGCGGCGGCTCCACTAACGACGCATATAGCTCGGTAATGCCCATGTCCGCTTTGGCGACGTCCAATTGCGCATTGTCGATGATGGCTTTGAAGAAAGCCCATTTCTGGTACATCTCGCGCAGGTCTTCCATGCCACCGTTGTTTTTTTCGCAGTAGCTTTGGAAGGCGCTGCCGATGCCGTACCAGCTCGGCACGATGGCGCGGCTCTGCATCCAACTGAACATCCAAGGGATGGCGCGCATCGCGGCGAATCCGCCTTTTTTTGTGCGCTTGGCCGGGCGCGAACTGATCTGCATCATGCTCAATTCGTTGATTGGCGTCGCTTGCTGCCAGTAGTCGATAAAGCCGTCGCTCTCGTAGACAAAATGTCGGTATGCCTGGCTGCTCATCCGCGACAGTTCAGCCATGGTCCGCAGATATTCCGGCGGCACGCGCCGTTCCTCTTGCAAGCCCATGCCAATCAAGACCGCGTTCATGACCTGGTTGAGATGACGATGCGCGATGCCTTTGTTGCTGTAACGGTAGGCGATGACCTCGCCCTGCTCGGTGATCTTGACGCCCCCGCGCAGGGACTCCGGCGGCTGCGACAAGATGGCGCGGTTGGTGGGTCCGCCGCCTCTGCCGATGCTGCCGCCACGTCCATGGAACAATTCCAAAGACACGCCTTGCTCAACGCAGCTGCTGGTCAGAATTCGCTGGGCGTTATACAGATTCCAGTTCGACGCCAGATAACCGCCGTCCTTGCTGCTGTCGGAGTAACCGATCATGACTTGTTGGCGCAAGCCGCGCTTGCCGGAACGCGCTTCCAGGTACTTGCGATATTCGACGTTATTGAGCAGATGCCTCATGATATCCGGCGCGCGATACAAGTCGTCTATGGTTTCGAACAATGGCACGATGTAGACATCGCTGTCGATGCCGACTTCGCGGGCGAAGAGCAGCATCGTCAAAACATCGCTGGGCTGCTTCGACATGCTGGCGATGACAGTGTCGATCACGATCGGGTCATTTTGCTTGTGCGCCCTGCCGATCATCTGCCAGGTGCGGATAATGCTTTGCGTCGTTTCTGTGAATACGCTGATGTCTATCGGGAATAGGGGACGGCGATTGCGGATCTCAAAACTTAGCAGGTCCTGCTTTTCCGCTTCTGGCAGCGCGAGATAGCCATCATTGATTGCGTAGAATCGGAAGATCTCGTCCAATGCCGCCGCGTGCAAGCCGGCGTCTTCACGCACTTCAAGCGGAACCAGGTGCAACCCGAACAAGCGGACCTTGCGCACCAAGCGCTGCACGGCGCCCAGCGCAGCGCGCGTCCCGCGATGCTGTTTCAGGCTGCGCTGTATGACTAACAAGTCGTCCAGCAGTTCGCGGCTGGAACGATAGCCGTCATCTTTCAGCCGCTCATGAATCCTGGACATCCGCTGGCGATAGGCTTCGCCCGGATACAACTCGCGGGCCTCGCTGTCGGCGGTCAGCGCCGAGCCCAGATCGGCGGAGATGCCAACGCTCTCGGTATCTTGCGTCAAGTGCTGTATCAGATTCTCGACTTCCTCGAGGTAAATCTGGCGGGCGGTCCGGCGCAGTGTCGTCAAGGTTTGCAGCGTAACATCGGTTGTCACGTTTGGGTTGCCATCGCGGTCGCCGCCAATCCAAGAGGCATAGCGCAGAACCGGCGGCAGCTCCGACCAATCGTCGGCCGGATAATGTTCCTCCAGCGCGCCTTGCAGGTCTTCATAAATGTCGATCACGACATCGACAATAACCGACCGGATGAAATAAATGCCAAAATCAACTTCGTCCGCAACTTGTTTCTTGGTCGCGCGGATCGGCCGGGTCTGCCAGAGTTCTTCAACTTCTTCCGCCAATTCGTCTTCCAATTTGCGCAGTTCGCGCGGCAGCAGATTTTGCCGGTCGCGCGCTTCCATCATGGCGGCGATGTGACGCAGCTTGATGAGAATCTCCTGGCGCTTGGCTTCGGATGGATGCGCCGTGAGCACCAGCCGCAGGCGCGTCTGGTTCAATAGCTCACGCACCTGCTCGGCGCTTTTCCCGTTTTCCTTTAGGGCGCGCACCGCGTTTCGGATTGATTCTTTGAGTGCGCCCTTCGCCTCGCGCTGGCGAATCACACGAATGCGCTGCAAGTCCTCGGCTATATTTATCAATTGGAAATAGTTGGAGAAGGCTTTGATGAGTACGCTCTTGGATGCCAAGGGCAGCGACTCCAGACGATGAGCGAGCTTGAAGGCCGCCTTGGCGTCGCCACTGCGCCGCGCCTTGGAGACAGCTCGTATCTCCTCGACCAGATCAAATGCCTCGATGCCCTCCTGCTCCTGGATAATGACGCCGAGCAGGTTTCCCAAGGTGCGGATGTCCTTGCTCAATGAAGAACTGGCGGCTTCTTGCCCGTCGCTCATAGCTGTCTCTCCGTTGTCCGGGCTGGTTTGGCTTGCCCGCTCGCCGCACTATAGTTCAACTTGAGTGCCTATTCCAGAGCAATTTGAAATGGCTGCTGTAGAGATTCCGATTCTGCTATGATGAAGGTCTTGATATTTCGGATACTGAATCTGGCTAGACGCTGGCAAAGAAATGCAAGAAATCCTTGAGTGCGTGGCGAATTTCTCCGAGGGGCGGAGCAGCGAGGTTATTGAGGAAATAGTCGCAGCCATATCGTCGACCAAAGGCTTGGCGCTGCTCGGCTGGGAAAGCGATGTCGATCACAACCGATCCGTTGTCACCTTCGCCGGCGAACCGGCATCCGTTGCTGACGCGGCATTTGCCGGCATAGAGACGGCGTCAGCGCTAATTGATATGAATCGCCATTCCGGGCAGCATCCGCGCATTGGCGCCGCCGACGTCATCCCCTTCGTACCGCTGTATAACGCGAGCATGGATGACTGCGCGCGGCTGGCTCGCGAGCTTGGCGCGCGGGTCGGCAAAGAATTGCGCATACCCGTATACCTGTACGGACAGGCAGCGCTTCAAGAAAAGTATCGCAGGCTGGCGACCATTCGGCGTGGCGGTTACGAGCGCCTGCGCGAATGTATCGCATCGAGTGATGAACGCGCGCCTGATTTTGGACCGCGCGTTTTGGGCAGCGCGGGCGCCTGCGCCATCGGCGCGCGCGACATCTTGATCGCTTTTAATGTCTACTTATCAACAGACGATATCAGGGTCGCCCGTCGCATCGCTCGGGCGCTACGCGAGTCTTCCGGCGGGCTGCCGCATCTTTTGGCGCTGGGTCTCTTGGTCAAAGGCAGAGCGCAGGTATCGATGAATCTGACGAATTACAGAATCACGTCTATCCAGCGCGCGCTGGCAGCCGCGCGTCAAGAGGCGCATAGCCTTGGCGTGAATGTGGAAAGCACGGAATTGATCGGCTTGGCGCCAAGAGCCGCTTTTGCCGCGCCGGACGGGTCTGATGTTCAGATCGACAATTTCAGTCCGGAGCGCGTTCTGGAGGTTCAACTTGCGCGGCGCTTCGAGCTTTTCACTGAATAGCGCCAACGTGAAGCTGTCAGTCGCTATGCGGCCGATATTGCAGCGCTTCGGCAATGTGCTGCACCTGAATGTCCTCTGAAGCATCCAGATCGGCGATTGTGCGGCTCAGCTTGAGCACCCGGTGATAGCTGCGCGCGCTCAACTGCAGCTTGCGCACGGACAGTGTCAATACCTGCCGCGCTTCCTCTGTCAACACGCAGAACTGGTCGATTTCGCTGACGGACATATCAGCATTGGCAAATAGACCTGGATGCTCCTCAAAGCGCGAAATCTGTTTTGCTCGGGCGGCTTCAACCCGCCGCCGGATATCAGCCGAGCTTTCGCCCTCGCCTTTGCCCATCAGCTTGTCAAATTCCACCCGCGGCACGTCCACGTGCATATCAATGCGATCCAATAAGGGACCGGAGAGCCGGTTCTGGTAACGCTTGATCTGATTGGGCGTGCAATGGCAGGCTCGCGTTGGGTCGCCATAGAAGCCGCATGGACAAGGATTGCGCGCGCCAACCAGCAGAAAATTGGCGGGGAAGGTGATGCTGCCCTGGGCGCGGCTGATGGTGACGACTTTGTCCTCGATCGGTTGCCGCAGCACTTCCAATACTTTGCCCGGCAATTCATTGATTTCGTCCAGGAAGAGTACGCCGCGGTGCGCCAGGCTGATCTCCCCGGGCTTGGGAATGCTGCCCCCGCCGACCAGCCCAACCTGAGAAATCGTGTGGTGTGGAGCGCGGAAGGGCCTCTGCCGTATCAATGGATTGTCCTGCGGCAGCATGTCCACGATGGAATAGACGCGCGTCGCTTCCAATGCTTCTTGCAAGGTCAACGACGGCAGGATGCCGGGCATGGAGCGGGCTTGCAGGCTTTTCCCGGCGCCTGGCGGACCCGAAAGCATGATATTGTGATTGCCGGCCGCGGCCACCTCCAGCGCGCGCTTGACATGTTCCTGTCCGCGGATATCGGCGAAGTCGACCAGCCCCTCAGCCATACTATTTTGCCCGTTATTTTCTGACGGAACGGTGCGGTAGGGCTGGACCGGGTTCAATTGGTACAGATGTTCCACCAATTGCCCGATGGAGCGCACCGGAATGATTTTGACATCTTCGATCAAGCCGGCTTCGGCCGCGTCGTCTTCTGGCACATAAACGGTCTCGATATCATGCTGCCGAGCGGTGTATACCATTGGCATCACACCTTTGACGTGCCGAATGCCGCCATCCAGCGACAGCTCGCCGATGAATAAGGCGTTTTCCAGCGTGTGTAGGGGGATCTGATCGGTGGCCGCCAACACGCCGATTGCGATCGCTAAATCATAGGCGGGACCGTGCTTGTGGATGTCGGCGGGCGACAGATTGACGACATAGGACTTGTTCGGGAAGCGCAGACCGCTGTTGCGAATCGCGGAGCGGGCGCGTTCTTTGCTTTCTCTGACGGCGATGCCCGGCAGACCTACCAAATGAAAACTTGGTAACGAGGCGCGAGGATTAAAGTCGGTTTGCACCTCGACAATTTGACCGTCCAAGCCGATGACAGCGCAGGTGTTGACGATTGCCAGCATGAAGTCTCCGAGTTCGGCGCATCTTTGTTTGCCTATTTTAACACAAGCTGCGACTATTGCCCTAGTCAAAGTTGAAAAGTCTAACACGAATACGCAAGGAAACTGAGCGCTACTCGAGATGCTTCGCTTGCAAATAGGGGATGATTCCGCCCGCATCCAGTATGCCCTGCACCTGCGCTGGCAGAGCTGGAAAGTCGAACTTCTGTCCAGCCCATGTCAGTAGCGAGTTCTCCATGTCGATTCCCACGAGATCGCCTGCGCTCACAACAGCTACAATCTCTGGACAGGGAATCGCCAGCAAGCCGTTGTTGATGGCGTTGCGATAGTAAATGCGCGCGAAGCTGCTGGCTATCACCGCGCGGACGCCGGCATGTTTTAGACAGGTGACCGCTTGCTCGCGGCTGCTGCCATTGCCCCAATTGCGGCCCCCAACGATAACATCGCCCGGCTCGACATTCGCCGCGAACGCGAGGTCCAGATCTTCCAAGGCGTGACGCGCCAGCTCCGCGGGATCGTGGCTGACTGTATAGGTATACTTGCCGGGGAAGATAACGTCGGTATTGACGTTGTCCCCATATTTCCAGGCGCGATGCGAGCTTGTGGACATGGCTTGCCTTGATGTTTTCCTACACCAGTTCCGCTGGATGAATAATATAACCGGCCACGCAGCTTGCGGCGACAACCGCTGGGTTGGAGAGATAGATGCGCGCGTCGCGCTCGCCCATCCGGCCGCGGAAGTTGCGGTTGGCGCTGCTGATGCAGACCTCGCCGGGAGCCAGCACGCCCATGTGATTGCCCATGCAGGGTCCGCAGCCGGGCGTGCCAATGGTGGCGCCGGCGTCTATCAGGGTAGCGATGTAGCCGGCTGCGCTGGCATCGCGCAGGACCAGCGACGAGGCTGGGATGACAAGCAGCCGCGCGCGGATTTTCTTGCCCCGCAGCACCTCGGCCGCGGCGGCGATATCCTCGAGCCTGCCATTGGTACAGGTGCCAATAAACCCGAGATCGACCTGTGTTTCGCCAAGTTCTGAAAGCGGCAGTACATTGTCCACAGCGTGCGGGCAAGACAGCATCGGTTCTATTCGACTGAGATTGATGTGGCGCTGTTGCGCATAGACGGCGTCGGCATCGGCGTACAGAGCATTGTCGCGAAAATATGCCAGACGTTCTTGATAGTCTTGCGGTCGAGTCCGGCGCAAAACGCGCTCCAGCCAAGCCCAGGTGATGTCGTCCGGCGCAATCCAGGCGTTCTTGGCGCCCATCTCCGCCATCATATTCGTGAGTACGGCTCGCGAATCAGGACTCAGCGCCTTCAAGCCCGCGCCCGCGAATTCGACCGCTTTGTAGCTGGCGCCTTCCGATGAAAACTTGCCTATCAAGCGGATGGTCAGGTCCTTCGTCGTGACGCCCTTATCGAGCTTCCCCGCGAGGCTGATGCGAATGGTTTCCGGAACGCGCAGCCAAAGCTGGCCGGTCGCCCAGAGCGCAGCGACCTCGCTGCGTCCGATGCCGGCGCTGAACGCGCCGAGCCAGCCGAAATGCGTGCTGTGGCTATCCGCGCCGAGGAGGGACATGCCCGGACCCACGAGTCCCTCTTCGCAGAGAACTTGATGGCAGATTCCCCGTCCGACTTCAAAGAAGTTGCGTATGCCATGCTTGCGAACAAAGCGGCGCACTGCCTGGTGATTGCGGGCATGTTTGGGGCTGGGCGGGGGAACCGCATGATCGAGCGTGATCGCTAAACGTTCCGGATACTTGATGCGCCGATGCGGAAGCTGCTCGAATAGTTGCGCGATGGCAGCGCTGTTGTCGTGGCTCAGTATCAGATCCGGCTCGATAATAACGACGTGCCCGGGCTGGACGCCGCTTTTGCCGCTGGCGCGCGCGAGCTGCTTCTCCGTTGCTGTCATCGCCATAGCGCAGGTTCCATTCGCCGCATTGCGTTTCTTCACAACCTTGGTCGGCTTTAGCGAATCTTCAGAAATCGCTAAAACATGGTTTCTCTGGGTTATCAATTGTCTGCTACAATGGCTTGGTTTAGCGACTTCTCCGCCACGAGCAGGCACAGATGCTGCCACAAGATCTTCAGGACAAGCTCCGCCACAATGCACTGGTCAATATCCTCGATGGCAGCTTCTTCGGCCTGAGCATCGTCGGGCTGGCTTCCTATGTTACCATAGTGCCTTTGTTTTTGTCCTATCTTACAGAATCAACCGCGCTTATCGGCTTTGTGGCGACACTCTTTCATATCGGCTGGCAAGTGCCGCAGTTGCTGACCTCCAACTATGTCGCGGGCATGCGCCGCTTCAAGCCCATGGTGCTTGTGATGACTCTCTTCGAGAGAGTGCCTTACTTTGGATTGGCGCTCGTGGCGTTTCTAATCCCGGCGATAGGCATAGAGCTGGCTCTGCTGTTGACGGTACTGCTGCTCGGCTGGCAATCCCTGGGCGGCGGATTCACCGGTACAGCCTGGCAAAGCATGATCAGCAAAATCATGCCCGCGCATCGGCTGGGCACATTTTTTGGGCTGCAATCGGCTTGCGTGAACCTATTTGGCGCCGGGGGCGCGTTGCTCGCCAGCGCTATTCTCGCGCGTCTCGAATTTCCGCAGAACTTTTCCTTGCTGTTTTTCATCGCCGCTATCAGCCTAATGGTTTCATTTGTCTTTTTGGCGCTAACCTATGAACCGTCCAGCGAGCCAAAGGACATCGTGGAACGGGTCCCCTGGCGGGAATTCGGTGGGCGTTTGGGCGCGATCCTGCGCGCCGATGACAATTTCCGCTGGTTCTTGATCGCGCGCGGCTTGACCTCGCTTAGCCTGACCGTGATCTCATTTTTCACTATTTTTGGCATCCGGCGCTACCAGATGACGCCGGAATTCGCCAGCGCCATGACCAGCGTTCTGCTGGTCTCGCATACCCTGAGCAGCACTATGGTCGGCTGGGCAGGGGACCGCTGGGGTCATCGGCGCGTGCTGATGATAGGCAACCTGGCGACAGTTTTATCGATTGCGGTCGCCTTGCTGGCGCCGGATGTAACTTGGTTCTATCTGGTATTTGCCTTGATCGGCATCGTCAATACGACGCAGTGGTCGACCATCATGACCATCACTGTGCAGTTTAGTTCGGTGGCGGAACGTCCATTCTATATCGGAATGGCGAATACGCTAATCGCGCCGGTCACGATATTTGCGCCCATCATAGGCGGCTGGCTGGTAGACGCAGCCAGCTTCGAACTGACTTTTTCGCTTTTCGCATTGGCTGGCCTGCTATCGCTGCTGGTTTATCTCGTTCCGATGCGAGATCCGAGCGACGCTGGCAGCCGGCCCGAGCCTTCCAGCTTGGTCCTTGGGGATTAGTCTTCTAGGGGTTGCATGAGTCCATAGAGAAGATCGTCAACCTCTTGGATCGTGATAGGACCCAGGTCGGCAAGCGCTTTCACTTGGCTCGTTACCAGCCGCAACGTATCTTCTGGCAGTTCAAGCCCGATCGTCGTGGCGCGGTCGCGGATGGCGTTGCGCCCGACCAGACGATGCGCGACATCAATGAATCGGCTCATGCCAAAGTCTTCGGGAGCTATCGCTTCATAGGTGGTCGGGTTGCGCAAAACGGCTTTGGTATGTACGCCGGCTTTATGATGAAAAGCCACTTCGCCGGTGATGGGCGTATTGAAGGGAATCGCGATGCCTAACTTCCGCGCCACCAGCGCTTCAATCTCCGCTAATAGCGGCAGGTCATATTTCTTTACCAACGATTTGTCGCAGGTGTACAAACGGGCGATTAGGCCGCCCATGGGCGTGATGCCGTTCCTTTCGCCGATTCCCAGCACCGTCGTATCAATATGCGTCGCCCCGGCTTGCAGGGCGCAAAAGGCATTGGCAACCGCGCAGCCGCTGTCGTTATGGCCATGAAACTCGATGTCGCAGTTGACCACATCGCGCAGGTTCGAGATGAGGTTATAGGCGCTCAAAGGATCGGCGATGCCCACCGTATCGGCGACGCCGACGCGATCAACGCCGGCCAGGTCCATAGCGCGATAAACCGTCATCACATCGGCGAAATTGCTGCGGAATGTATCTTCCGTACTGAAGCGCGTCTCGATGTCTTGGCCGTTTAGGTACTCGATAACCCGATGGCCGATTTCAATGACTTGTTCAAGGCTCTTGCCATGGCTGTATTCGCGCATGTAATTCGAAGTGCCGATATAAACGTCCGCGCCGTCAACGCCACAGTCGACCGCCAGTTTGGCATCGTCCATATTGGCGCGAATATGCGTCAGCAGCTTGAAACCGCGGGGCATATCGGCCAAGGCGCGGATCGCGTCCGCACTCTGTGGGCTGGCGACGGGTGTCGAGAGTTCCATATATTCCACGCCAAAACGATCCAGCAATTGGGCGATTTCTTTTTTGTCGGCGATGGTGAAGTGCGCGCCGCGGAACTGCTCGCCCTCGCGCAGGGTCGAATCGATGAAATGAAACTCTTGAACGGGCGCGTTTCTGTTGCGCATAAGACTCCTTAATTCGAGCTACAGGGACTCCAGGACCGCAGTGAGCACATCAATCGCAAGCTGGTACTCATCCAGGTTGATATGTTCATCGGGTCTGTGGTCGAGCGCGGAATCACCGGGTCCGTAGGCGACAATGGGGCAGCCCCAGCCTGGTCCCGCGATATTCATGTCCGATGTGCCGGTTTTGTAGACAAAACGCGGCGAACCGCCGCTGGCGCGGATCGCCCGCCGGAAAACCCGACTCAGGGCGCTGTTTTTGTCCGCGGTGAAAGCGCGCTCCGCGCCGCGCGTGAGGATTGTCGCGCCGTCGACAGGCTCCAGCATCCGGGTCGCGGCGCCGGGGTCGATGCCCGGCGGCAATCGGAAGCCGATCGTCATTTCGGCAACGCCGTTCACCCCGTCTTGATAGCTGCGAAGATCACGCAGCGATACATCCAGACGGGCGAAGATCGAGTTGATTTCCGGATTGTGTTCTGCGGCGCGGGCTTTTAAGCGCAACCAATAGTCGACGGCGCGTTCAGCGGGGCTTGGCGCTTCGCCCGCGCTGTGAGCCAGCCCGCCTTCCCAGCGCCAATCTACAAGAAGCCGGCCTTTGTATCCGAGCGTGATGCGATCCCAGTTCGATGGCTCGCCGATGACGCAGTAGGCGGGCTGATATTTTGTCATCACATGACGCGCGCCTTTGCTGGTCGCCGCTTCTTCTTCCACAGCGCCCACCACGATGACGCGGCTGTGCTCAGGGATCTTGGCGCGCTTGGCGGCGACGGCAAATGCGGACAGCGGTCCTTTGGCGTCAACCGCTCCTCTGCCGTAGAGCGCCCGCTCCTTGACCTCGACCGGCGGGAAACCGGCGAAGGTGTCGATATGACCGAGCAGAACGATGTCTGTTTTGCCCCTGCCGACGACGCCCACCGCGTTGCCAACGTCATCGACGAAAGCCTCGTCATAGCCAGCCGCGCGCATCCACTGGACCAGGAAAGCCGCCGCCTCCGACTCTTGGCGCGAGGGACTAGCGATAGCGACCAGATCGCGCAGCAGTTCTTCCGCCTCGACAGCAGAGATTGCGTTCATGGCTTAGTCCAAAACCTTGGCGATTGCATCTACGATGACTTGCAACTGCTCGCGGTTGATGATGAGCGGCGGCAAGAGGCGCAGCGTGTTCAAGCCCGCGGGCAAGCCGAGAACGCCATTTTCCTGCAGCGCCTTCAGCGCCGGCGTGACGCGACCGCGCAACTCCATGCCCAGCATCAAGCCCCTGCCGCGAACCTCGCGCACCGAATCAAGCTCGAGCGCGCGCAAGCGCTCGGCGAACCAGGCGCCATTGAGCGCCGCTTGCCTTACCAGCCCTTGATCGCGCAGCGTCGTCAAGGTAGCGATGGCGGCCGCGCAAGCCAGCGGATTGCCGCCGAAGGTGCTGCCATGCGTGGCGCGATCAATCGGACCATGCGCGGCGCGCCAACTGACGATCCCCATGGGCAGTCCCCCGCCAATCGCCTTGGCAATGGCAACGATGTCGGGCGCGATGCCGGCATGTTGAAAACCGAACCAGCAGCCCGTTCGTCCCAATCCGGTTTGAATCTCATCAACTATGAGCATGGCGCCTGTGCGGTCGCAGGCGTCGCGCAATGCCCGCAGGTAGTCGTCTTTGGCTGGATGCACGCCGCCTTCGCCCTGCACGGCTTCGGTCACGACGGCCGCGGTGTCTTCCGTGAT
Organism: Phototrophicaceae bacterium; assembly: GCA_965232245.1. Taxonomy (GTDB): domain Bacteria; phylum Chloroflexota; class Anaerolineae; order Aggregatilineales; family Phototrophicaceae; genus UBA6055. The sequence goes on from CBDDPG010000002.1 coordinate 1,938,158, forward strand.
TGCCTGCCGCGCGGCCTCGATGTCGTTATAGGCTATGTGCCTCACCGTCGGCAGCCAGGCTTGAAAAGGTTTGCGATATTTCGGCGTCCAGGTCATGGAAAGGGCGCCGGTAGTCCGCCCGTGGAAGGCGCGTTTGGCCGCGACGATGCCATCGCGCCCTGTCAGCAGCTTCGCCACCTTGAGCGACCCTTCAATCGCCTCCGCGCCGCTATTGCAGAGAAAAAAGCGCTTCAAATCGGCCGGCATGATATCCGACAGCAAATCGTATAACTCGGCGCGGCGATCGTTGTAAAAGGATTCATGGCAAGTAACGAGACGTCCCGCTTGCTCGGCAATCGCGCTTGACACTGCTGGATGGCTGTGACCCAGCGCCGCCACGCCCTGGCCGCTCGTGGCGTCCAGGTAAGAATTGCCGAGCTCGTCATAGACATAGACACCCTCGCCGCGCACCAGCGCGGTGGGCCTTTTGCCGTAAGCGCCCGAGCCATGCGCGTCTTCCAAGTCGAAAAGCCTGCCCGCGTCAATCATGCTCTGATCCTTGTTCCTGCGCCGCCTAGCGCTTTTGATACCGGCTGACAGACACGGCCGTCGGCGATGATGACCTGACGCAAGCCCCCGTCTAGAGCCTCGCGCGCCGCGACTATTTTGCGTTTCATGCGCCCCTGCGCCCAAGATTCCGCGCTGTCAATTTGCGGGCGCGCCACTTCCGCGACGAAGGACGATTCGTCGGGAAACTCGCGATACAATCCCTTGACATTGCTGAGGATAACAAGCGTTTCGGCAGCCAGCGCCTGGGCAACGGCTGCGGCGGCGCGGTCGCCGTCGACATTGAGGGGACCGTCCTCGCTGCTTGCCATGGGCGGCAATACGGGCACTCGGTCCCCAGCGAGCGCTGTTTGCAAGGCGTCGGCGCGCACGGCTTGAATCGCGCCGCTGCAATCATCGCGCACGATGCGAACGCGTCCATTAAGGACAGCGCGGATGGCTTTTTTGCGCCGGCCGCTAATGGCGACATCCTTTCCCGTTATCCCCAGCGCATTGACGCCGCGCTGCCGCAAAGCGCTTAGCACTTGTTGATTGGCCGATTCTGAGGCGCGCACATAAATATCGCGCACAGCGGGCGGCGTGTAGCGAGAACTATGTCCCGACGGCGACGTCAGCGATTGCACTTCGACGCCTAGATCCTGGCACATTTGATCCATGATCGCGCTGACGCCATGGACCACAAGCAGGGGGCGCTGCCTGGCAATCAAAGCCAGATCGTCGCAAGTCGCGGGCAGGTCCAAGCCCGCGCCGCCGCCGATTTTGACAACCAGCAAATTATCAAGAGTCATATTCGCGCTCATCACTAGGGATAGAGACCCGGGAATGTCAAGCCCGCGGTCTCGTCGATTTCAAACATAAGGTTCATGCACTGGAGGGCTGTGCCGGCGGCGCCCTTGCCCAGGTTGTCCAATGCCGCGACCAGCGCCAGGTGTTTGCCATCCGCGTCCAGCTCAAAGCCGATATCGCAGAAATTGCTGCCGGCGACCACGCGCGGTTCCGGCAGGCGATGCAAGCCAGTTTTGCCGCTGACCAAGCGCAGGAATGGTTCGTCGCGATATGCGGCGCGATAGAGCTTCCAGATGTCGCGCTCGACCTGCGGCTGGTTCAGATAGCAGTGCGCGAAGAGGTGAACGCCGCGCACCATCTCGATGGCGGTAACGGCGAAGTCAAGCGCGACGTCCGCGCCCAGCACCAGTTCAACTTCGGCTTTGTGCCTGTGACCGGTCGCCTTATAGGTGCGCACAGCGCCGCTTCTGATGGGATGGTGCGAGCCAGGATTGGCTTTGTTGCCGCCTTCTGATGACCCTACTTTGATTTCAATCGCCGCGCGTTCCAGCAAGCCGGCATTGACAAGCGGCAAGAGAGCCAGGTTAATCACGGTCGCGTTGCAGCCGACCCCGCTGACGTAATTCGCGCCGGCCAAGCTTGCGCGATTAACTTCCGGCAATCCATAAACAAAACGATCCAGCCAGCTTGGCGCGGGATGCTCTTCGCCGTACCAACGTTGATAACTGGCTGAACAGTCCAGGCGGAAATCCGCCGAGAGATCGATGAGCTTTGGCGCCAGCGCGGCGAAATGATCGATTTGCCGCGCGCCAGTGCCGTGCGGCATCGCCAAAAACAGAATATCGCAAGCTTCCAGGGCGTCGGGATGGCTAAACTTCAACCTGGATACATCTCTCAGGTTGGGATGCGCGCTGTGAATGTAGCGGCCCGCGTGCTGGCGGCTGGTAATCTGCCGCAGCTCGACTTGAGGATGAAAATGCAGCAGGCGCAGCAGCTCCCCGCCGGTATAGCCGCTGCCGCCGACGATTCCCGCTTGAATCACGCGACCACTCCCACTTCCCCGATAACAAAGTCGATGACTTCCTGGGCGATGTCCACGCCTGTTGGTTTGCTGCTATTGCGGAATTCCATCGTATGGTTGATTTCGTTGACAACGAAATTGCCAGCCGCGTCTTCAAGCAAGTCAATAGCCAGGATGCCGCCGCCGACCGCGTCCGCCGCGCGCAGGCAGATCTCGTTTATGCCCTCGGTCACGGGACAGTTGGTCGCCTGGCCGCCGCGGGCGGTGTTCGTGATCCAGTGGTTGGACGCGCGGTAGATGGCGGCGATGGTGCGGTTGCCCACCACAAAAGCGCGTATATCGCGGCCCGGTTTGTCGACGTATTCTTGTACGTAATAAATGTGATGATTGTAGTCGCCCAAGGTCTGTCGATGTTCCAGAATCGCCTCGGCGCTGTCCCTGTTGTGGACGCGCGCCAACAGACGTCCCCAGGAACCGGTTACCGGCTTCAAAACAGCCGGGTACTCAACAAGATCTATGGCTTGCATCGCGCTTTCCGGCGTGAAAGCCACGCGCGTATGCGGCTGGGGGACGCCGTGAGTAGTCAGCGCGATGCTGGTGCGTAGTTTGTCCCCGCAAATGGCGGCGGTCTCGTAAGTATTGAAGGTTCGCAAGCCCCAACTATTGAGTATTGCCAGGGCGTACATGCCGCGCGACGTGCTGACGCAGCGTTCGAATACCAAGTCGTATTCGCGCCAGGCGCTGCCGCTTGGCGCCAATTGCTGCGCGCCTGCCGAAATGTTGAAGTTGAGCTCGCGGTCCAGAATGATATCCGGGCTGATATCGCGATTATTGAAGGCCGAGAGTATCAACTTCTCTTCGGCGCGGATGTGGGTCACAAGCAAGGCAACACGCATAAATGCTATTCTCCCCAGTCTTCTTCAACCTCTGGCGCGAGTTCCAGCTGGAGCGGATCCAGGCGCATGATTTCCAGCTCGATGCCACATTCCGGGCAAGACAGTAATTCGTTTTCCATGGCATCGGCGGGAATATCAACCTCGGCATCACATTCTGGACAGAGGGGCGTATCATTCGTCATTTTGAGAATCTCCTGCAACTGTTGCCTGCGGCTTACTATAGTTAGGCTGCGCGAATAAAAAAACCCGCCGTCTGGGCGGGTATGCGTTCAATTTCCGAATCAACACAAACAAGCCCAAGCTAGTGGGTAGGGGTCTTCTTCGCCTTCTTGCTTGCGCCTACAGAACGGATTGGAATCATCTTGAGATCGTTCCCTTGCCTCACAGAGGCTTGCATCCCCAAGACTTTAGCGGCAATGCGCCTGACACTCTATATGCAGTATATATGAAATTATCTGTGCATAATATACAGGACTATAGCGAAAAACGCCTAAGCGTGGCATCAAGGGGCTGCAGATACTTAGCGCCAAAAATCGTCAAGTGTACTAGCAGTGGATAAAGATTATAGACATGGCGGCGGGTGTCGAAGAACTCATGCTCGACCGGCTGCACCTGGCGATACGCGGCGAAGAATTCTCTGCCGACGCCATCAAAGAGCGTCATGTAGGCGAGTTCCATTTCGTTATGCGCGTAATAGAGCGCCGGATCGATGATGCCGGCGATGTTGCCGCCGCGCGTGATGACATTCGTCCTCCACATGTCGCCGTGAATCAGGACGGGATTATTTGGTTCGATCAAGTAGCGTTCGATCTGACCGGCGAATCCCACAAGCCGCGCCTGCATTCGCAGCGGCAAATGCCCTGATTCGCGCGCCAGGCCAATCATGTACAGGAGTCTATGCTCGCGAAAGAATTCGATCCAGGATTCTGTTTGTTTGTTTGGCTGCGGCAAGGGACCGATTAACGTATCTCGCTCCAATCCATAGGCAGTTGCGACGATCTGATGGCAATGCGCCAGCAGACGCCCCAATTGAACCAGGCTGGCTGCATCCCAGCCGGTCGCGCCGTCAATATATTCCATCAGCAGTATGTCGGCTTCCGCATGGTATACCTGCGGTACTGGCAGATCGCTGTTCTCTTGGAGATACCTGAGCATGTAAGCTTCAATGCACAGGTCGTGGGCGCCGTCGCCGATCTTAGCCACCAGAAGATCGCCGCTCCGGCCTTCGACTTTGAACACCTCGCTGATCATACCGCCAGGCAATGCCCTTGCCCGCGCGATTGGCTGGTTGATGATGCTCTCGATTCTGGATTGCTGGCGTCGTTTCATGATCGGTTTCACAATTGATGACGCCATTATAGCGTGGCTACGTGGTCAAGGTGCAGTGGGGAACCTAAAGACGATTGCGCCGTGGTCCAAGACCAGAGCAATCGCACCAGAACCAATGTGTGTCGAATGTCACATTAATCTACCAAGATGTAGGGGGCGGCTCGCGAGCCGCCCGCGAAATTTGTGGGCGTTTCAACGAAACGCCCCTACAATGTCTCCTTTTTTTGCAGATCAATGGATAAATCTTGGTGTCCTTGGTGGTGAAGAAAATGTGGTGCGATTGCTCTGCCCTGGCTTCGAGATTCCTTGACCGATGATGTACAATCAAGGTCGCTTTCGGATTTGCGGAACGACATTAGAATAAGCGATATGGAAAAAATCGGCAGCATTGAACAATTACAGATTCAGCAAAACCCATTGAAAACATACGTCAACGACAAGCAGACCGTATATGATCCGGCCGGTATCATGATCTTGCAGGAGATCAGACTGACAACCTTCGGCATCGTCGGCATCCTGGATTTTCTCAACAGAGAAATGGCTTATTTGGATGTACATCACTTGCGCCACCCACAGTCCAGATTCCGCGGCGACAACAAAATTAGCATCGGCTTTACGAGCCACTATCAGCGGATGCGAAATGAATTCGGGGCGCATCTCCGCGACGGCAGCGCTGGCGAGAACATCATCATCAAATCCAATCGCCAAGTTTCCCCGCAAGAACTTGGACAGAGGCTGGCTATACGCTCGCGACAGCATGATTCCATGATCTTCTTGCGCGACATCAAAGCGATCCCGCCCTGCGAGCCCTTTGTCCGCTACGCGCGGGAGCGCCGCGCCTTATCGCCGAGGGAGACACAAGCCGATCTGAAGCTATTGAGCGGCGGCTTGCGCGGCTATTACATGGAAGTCGAATCCGCTGCGGAAGAAGCGATTGTCCGATTAGGCGATACGGTTTATCGAGCCGACTATTCCTAGTATCATATTCTCATCGTTCTCCACACCATCAACCGAAACGAGCCACATTGAAGATCGAAAAAACACTGCCCATTCTGATTGCCTATCTGATTTTCATCGCCATCGGCTTAGCCACCGGGCTGCTGAATATCGCCTGGACCTTCATACAGCCCACCTTCGGCGTCTCCTTGGATTCATTAGGCGCGCTGTTAAGCGCCGCCATGCTTGGCGGGCTGATAGCGGCGTTTTTATGCGGCACATTGATAAACAGATTCAGCATCGCCTCCGTCTTGCTTAGCGGCTTGGCAATCGCGGGATTGGGCTTGCTTGGTTATGCCATCGCGCCAATCTGGATCGCCTTGCTGCTGGCCGCCTTTATCGCCAGCATTGGCAAAGGCACGATAGACGCGGGAACGAATATCTTCGTGGCGTCGAATTACAGCGCCAGCCAAATGAATTGGCTGCACGCTTGCTGGGGCATAGGGCTGACATTCGCGCCCGCGCTGGTGACTTTCCTCGTGCTCGACTTGGAAGCGGGCTGGCAATTTGGCTACGTGATCATGGGCGGCGTGATCCTGCTGCTCGGTCTCTCTGTGCTGTTGTCCCTGCCGCTATGGAAGATAAAGAAACCGCAAAGCGGCAAAAGCAAGGCGGTCGACGCAAAAGCGCCACTGCAGGAAACGCTGCGACGTCCGATCGTATGGATCAGCCTGTTATACTTCTTCCTGTACGGAGGCATAGAGATCGGCGCCGGGCAACTGGCGAACACGCTTTTCGTCGAAGCAAGGGGCATCCCGCAAGAGACTTCGAGCGCCTGGGTTAGCGCCTATTGGGGCAGCTTTACCATTGGTCGCATGCTCATGGGGCTTTTAGCTTTGCGCATGGGCGACAGAGTATTGCTGAATATCAGCTTTGGGCTGACGGTCCTTGGCGCATTTTTGTTATTCGCCAATGTCGCCGATATTTCCAGCTTCGTCGGACTGCTGGCTTTGGGTTTCGGTCTGGCGGCACAGTTCCCGATTTTGATTCTGCAAACGCCCAGCCGCGTCGGCGCGGAACACGCCTCAAACGCGATAGGCTTCCAGGTCGGTTGCGCCGGCTTGGGTGGCGCGACGCTTTCCGGCGTCGCGGGGGTATTCGCGGAGAACATCGCAATCGAGTTGATCAGCGCCTTCATTTTCTTAAGCGCGCTGCTTTCGCTCCTGATATATCAGATGATGATCAAGTGGGAAAAACGCCATGCCGCCGCGAGCTTGGCTTAGGATCGTAATATGTTGAGCCTGGAAGAAAAAATCGGGCAGATCTTGATGGTGGGTTTCGACGGCGCAAGCGCGCCAGCCTACCTTTTGGACTGGCTGTCATCCGGGCGTGTCGGCGGCGTCTATCTCTTTGCGCGCAATGTCGAATCGCCCCCACAGGTCAAGCAGCTTGTGGCTTCCTGTCGCCATGCGGCAAAATATCCCATCCTGGTGGGTATCGATCAAGAAGGCGGCGCTGTAGCGCGATTGCGCGCCGGCTTCAGCGAAAGCCCCGGCGCGATGGCGCTCGGCGCTTCCCGCGATGCGCGGCTCGCGGAAGATATCGCATTCATGCTGGGGCGCGAAATGGCCGCCCTTGGCATCAACTGGAACTTCGCGCCGGTCGCCGATATCGCGCATAACAAGGTGAATCCGTCTGTCGGCACGCGCTCGGCAGGCGCGCATAAAGATCTGGTCAGGGACTTTGTCGTCGCGCAGATCAAAGGCTTCGGGCGGGCGGGCGTCGCCGCCACCACCAAGCATTTTCCGGGGCTGGGCAATAGCGTGATTGATACACACCATGCGCTTGCCAAAGTATCCGGCTCCCTGGATTTTTTGTATGAAGAAGACCTGATACCCTTTCGCGGCGCTATCAGCGCGGACGCGCCCTGCATCATGACGACGCATGTCATGTTCGAGGAACTGGACGACCGCTACCCCGCGACTTTATCGCCGCGCCTAATCGATGGCTTACTGCGCCGCGAACTGGGTTATGATGGCGCAGTCTGCACAGATTGCATGGAGATGAGAGCCATCACAGACGCCTGGGGCGCCGGTGAATCCGCCGTGCTGGCTGTCCTGGCGGGGGTGGATATGCTGTTGTTTTCGCACAGCCGCGCTGCGCAAGAAGCCGCCTACGATGCTCTTTTGCAGGCGGCGGCATCCCGGCGCATTTCGACTGAGCGCATCGACAAATCCCTGGCGCGCATAGGGGCGCTCAAGCGTCGTTGCCATTTGGCTTCACAGTCGCCTTTAGAGATCGTCGCTTGTGAAGCCCACCGTTCCCTTGCAAAAAAAGCAGCCAGAGCGGGCACGGTCCTATTGCGATCACCCGATCGCTTCCCCATTGCCAGCCCCAGGTCTCGTCTGTTATGTATCGAATTCGCCCCGGGCTCGTCTTCAAGCGCGGCAGACCAAGATTCTGCTACGGCTCTCTCCCGCTATCTCCAGGAGCGCTTGCCGCTTGCGGAATGCCTGATTGTCCGCTCGCAATCCCAGCTCGACCAGGCGCTCGCCCAAGCCGAAGCGCTAGACGCGGAATCGCAGGTCTTGCCGGGAATCTTGATAGTCGCGACCAGGAACGCCCACCGGCTGCCTTGGCAAGCCCAAGCGGCTCAAGCAGTTATTGACCGTCAGCCCGGGGCAGTATTGCTTTGCCTGCGGGATCCCTATGACGCCAATGCGATAAGCGGCGCCGGCGTCATTCTTTGCAGCAACGGCGACAGCGCGCCATCGCTTGAAGCCGCCGTCGACGCCATCTGTGGCGATTATGCGCCGACAGGGCGGCTCACGGTGAATCTGGAGCTGAGCGAATGACCGCGACAAGTGCGGAGCTGCTCGCGAATAAGCGCTTCAAGACCGCCCTAGAAGGGCTGCTCGAGCGACATCTGCCTGGCAGCTTCCCCGCGCTCAGCCTGTGCGTCATTCATCGCGGCGACATTGTTCTGGATGATGCCTGGGGCTGGATTGATCCGCAGAACCGCCAGTTGCCGGTCGGCACTGATACCTTGTTCGACTTGGCGTCGCTTACCAAGATCGTCGTCGAAACCAGCTTCTTGACGCTGGTTGAAGCCGGCAAAATAGGCCTGCAAGATAGACTGGTCGCTGTCATTCCAGAATTCGGCCAAGTCAATCCGCGCGGGATAGCCGGCAGTCAAGACCCGCACAGCAGACGTTTTCTTCCGATCGATGGCGAATATGACGAACTCAGCGTCGACGCAACAGAGGTCCGGTTCAAGCATCTCTTGACGCATAGCTCCGGTTTGCCGCCCTGGCGTTCCGTGTATTTGCTGGCAAGAGATCAGGCTCCCGCGCCGCCAGCATTTAGAAGCGCATACGACGAATCCCACTGGCGAAGAGGCTTGGCGAGCATGCTGAGCTTTCTCTTTGCCGGTCCCGTTGGCGAAACCGTCCGTTACAGCGATATCGGCATCATGCTGCTGGGCGAGGCGGTGGCGCGATTGCAGGGCGAGCGCCTCGACAAGGCAATCGCGGAGCGCGTTCTAAAGCCGCTGAATCTGCGCTCCTTCACCTATAATCCAGTCCAAAATGGACTGCCCAAAGAAAACACCGCGCCGACTGAATACGATGATACTTGGCGCCGCCGCCGCGCTTGGGGAGAAGTCCACGACGAAAACGCCTGCGGTCTGGGGGGCATTGCGGGACATGCCGGTTTCTTCGCAACAGCCCGTGATGTCGCCGCTTTTGGGCAGGCTTGGGTTTCGGGCGACCGTCGCTTGCGCCTGTCGGCGCAACTGCGGCGGTCCGCGACCAGCCAGCAGGCTTCCGGGCAGTTCCGCATGGGATTGGGCTGGATGCTCAAAGCCGCGACAGATTCGTCGGCCGGCGACCTGTATAGCGCTGCTTCTTATGGACACACCGGCTTTACCGGGACTTCGCTCTGGGTCGATCCGGATCGGCATTTGGTCACAACTGTCTTGACCAACCGAGTTTATCATGGTCGTCATCCGGAAAAGATTCATTCATTCCGCCGCTCAATTCACGATCTGATTGTTCGCGGGGTCGAGGATAGATGAAGCAGCAGCTCTTTATGGGCATTGACGGCGGCGGAACCAGCCTGCGCATCGCCATTACAGACGGCGCTATGCAAGTCATCAGCAGCCTTAAGACCAGCGCCTCCAACCCTAACCTGGTGGGCAAAGATCAGGCGCAAAAGCATATTCGAGCCGCGATACTAAGCTGCCTGCGTCGGGCGGAAGTTTCTCCACAAGCCATTCAATCAGCTGCCATCGGCATCGCCGGCGCATCAGCCGAACACAGCCGCGACTGGCTGATCGCCACGCTAGAACCGATCTTGCCAGACAGCCTGCTCGTCGCCGCGTCCGACCTCGAAATCGCGCTGGTGGGCGCGCTGGCAAAGCGCCATGGACTTTTACTGCTGGCTGGTACGGGAAGCGCGGCATTCGGCATCTCGCCGGCCGGTCGGCGGCTCCAGATCGGCGGTTGGGGATATCTTCTGGGCGATCCGGGCAGCAGTTACTGGATCGGCCGGCAAGCGCTGCAGCAACTGATTGATTGTTACGATAGAGTTGGCGGGGGCGTCGACGCCAAGCGCGATGACCCGCTATTTGATTGCATATTGCAGGGGCTTGGCATTTCAAATCACCGGCGGATAGTTGACTGGCTCTATCGAAGTCAATCCCCGCCCGCGACGCGCATAGCCGACATCGCAAGGATCGTTCTGGCACTCGCCGAGGACGGCAATTGGCCTGCGCTTAACATCTTGCAAGCGGCGGCGATTCAGCTTGTTCGACAGACAAAATTGCTGATGCAGCGTCTCGACTACCCTGGCGCTGAAATCGCCTTTGCCGGCGGTTTGCTCGAAAAGGACAACCTGCTTTCAGTGGACGTGGCGCGACGCCTGGGGCTGGAGCAGCGCCCTATTGCCAGGCATCCGCCGGTCATCGGCGCGGCTCTTTTGGCGAAAATGGAATGGGAACGGGTAAAGGCGGCATGATACTTTCTACCGAGAATCAGAACCCCGCCACCGCGGGCATCGACAAAATGTCCACGCTTGACATGCTGGCGGCGATCAATGACGAAGACGCCCGCGTGGCGCAAGCGGTGAGACAAGCGCTGCCGCAGATCGCGCGCGCGGTGGATACGGTCGCGCAGTCTTTACGCGATGGCGGCCGGCTCTTCTATGTCGGCGCAGGGACCAGCGGAAGGCTCGCTATACTTGATGCGGTAGAATGTGTACCGACCTTTGGCGTTCCTCCCGAGCAGGTGCAGGGTCTGCTCGCGGGCGGTCAAGCGGCTGTCTTCCGCGCGGTTGAAGGCGCGGAAGACAGTGCGGAAATGGGCGGGCAGGACCTGCGGCAACGCGGGCTTGGCCGCGGCGATGTCGTCTGCGGGATCGCGGCCAGCGGCGCCACGCCTTACGTCATCGGGGCTTTGACTTACGCGCGGTCGATACACGCGCGGACCATCGCTATCTGCTGCAACCTGGCGGCGCCCATGCTGGAACTCGCGGATATCGGCATAGCAGTGGAGGTCGGTCCAGAAGTCATCGCCGGTTCGACGCGCATGAAAGCCGGCACTGCCCAGAAGTTGATTCTCAACATGATTAGCACAGCTACCATGATCCGCTTGGGAAAAGTCTACCGCAATCTGATGGTCGATTTGCGCGTCACTAACCAGAAGCTGGCGGGCAGAGCGCTGCGCTTGGTGATGCAATTGACCGATTCCGATGAGAAGCAAGCGGCGGCTTTGCTGTCCGCGACCGATAACGACGTCAAAACCGCTGTGGTGATGGCAAAGCTGGGAATCAGCCCCGCGGCGGCGCGCGAGCGGCTGCAGCGGGCCGATGGCTATCTCTACCGGGTGATAGACGATGTGGAATTTTAGATGACAACAGAGACGCCAATCATCATCAAAAACGCGCGCGTCGTCGCCGAGGCGGGCTGCTACGACCGAGCCTGGCTGCGAGCCGAGAACGGTGTAATCGCCACCATCGCGCCCGGTGATGCCCCCGAATTGCCCGGGTCCCACATAATAGACGCCAATGGCGCAACCCTCTTGCCCGGCTTCATCGATGTCCATACCCATGGCGGCGGCGGCTTCAATGTGATGGACGGCGAGGTGGAATCGCTGGCGGGCATGGCGACTTACTTTGCCCGCGGCGGCGTTACTTCTTTCCTGGCGACGACCTGGACGGACAGCGACAAACAGATTCGAGAAGCTCTGCAAGCGGTGTCGGCTGCGCAGGATATGCCCGCGGCTGGCGCCAGACTGCTTGGCGCCCATCTGGAAGGTCCCTACCTGAACGCGGAGAAATGCGGCGCGCAGCACAGCGCCTATATTCGTCGAGCCGATCCAAGGGAGGCACTGCCCTGGCTGGATCTAAACGTCATTCGGCTCTTGTCCCTGGCGCCGGAATACCCCGAAAACCACTGGTTAATCAAAGAGGCGGTCAAACGCGGCGTGACGGTCTCGGTCGCCCATTCCAACGGCAGCTATGATCAAATCAGGTCGGCGCGGAATCTCGGTCTAAGTCACGCGACGCATGCCTTCAACGCCATGTCGCCGCTGCATCATCGCGAGCCCGGTGTTGTGGGCGCGGTACTCAGCCTGGATGACATCAACTGCGAGTTGATCTGCGACCTCGAGCACGCGCATCCTGCCGCCGTTGAAATCCTCTGGCGCTGCAAGGGACCCGACCGACTCATCCTGATTACCGACTCGGTCAAGATTGCGGGCTTGCCAGATGGCTTTTATCAATTCTCGCATCAAGAAGTTGAAAAGAAGGGCGGCAGCGTGCGCATTCGCGCCGATGGCAGTTTGGCTGGCGCCACGCTGACTATGAATGCCGCTTTGCGAAATCTAATGTCGGTCACGAAACTGCCAGTAGAATCCCTTTGGCGAACAGCCAGCCTAAATGCGGCGCGCGCGATAGGCATCAATGACCGCAAGGGTTCCATCGCCCTGGGGAAGGACGCCGATCTGGTATTGGTCGACGCTGAATTGAATGTGAACATGACCATCGTTGAGGGCAGGAGCGTGTATTCGCGGATGGAGTAATCCCGAATTACTTGCCTTCCCAATCAATGGGATATGTCTTGTCGATCATAGCTTGCACAGCCTTGCGGAAGTCATGGCTGCGAAATAACTGCGCCTGCGCCCAAGCCTCGATTTGCAATCCGCGCGCCGGATCGCTGATGTCATTGATAACCCGCTTGGCGTAACTCACCGCCAAAGGCGCGGAGGCGCACAAGTTCTCGACCCATTTGCCCAAGCCCGCGTCCAGATCTTCCTTGCTGTACACCGCGTCCAGCAGACCCCAATCCAGCGCCTGCCGGGCGTCAATCGTTCTGCCAGTCATGACCAGATCTTTCGCGCGCGCAGGACCGACGAGAGACAGCAAACGAACGTTGCCGCCGACATCCGGTATGATACCCAGGCGCGCTTCCGGCAAGCCCAGTTTGGCGCGCGCCATCGCGATTCGAAAGTCGCAAGCCAGCGCCAGCTCCAGCGCCAAACCCAAGCAGTAGCCATGCAAGACACAAATCACCGGCAGAGAACTGCGCTCGATCTTGTTGAGTATGGCTTGGTATCTTGCCGTGAAGGGGAAGAGATTCCCGCGCGTGCCGTCGTCGAGCGTTTGAAACTGCGCCAGATCTATACCTGATGAAAAGACCCGCCCTTCGGCACGAACAATGACCACGCGGGCGCCGGCGTTGAACTCGGTCTCGGCGTGATCAAAAGCCTCCGAAATGGCATCCATCATCGCGTCGTTGATCGCGTTGCGCTTGTCGGGGCGATTTAGCGCCACTTCAAATACAGCGCCTTTTCTTTGGGTTGTGATCAGGTCCGCCACCTCGAGCCTCTCCCGCCTTCCGCTCCCTGTCTAAGCAATGGATTCGAGGAACTTGTCCATTGCTGCAACGGTATTGAGGCTGAAGCGATTTTTCTTGCGGTCGATACGGCGCATCAAGCCGCTGAGCACCGTGCCCGCGCCGACTTCAATAAAGGTTTCGGCGCCACGCGCGATAATCGCTTGCATCGAATCGGTCCAACGTACCGCCTGTGTCAACTGTTGATTCAATTCCGCTCTGATGTCCTCTACCGAGATTAAAACATCCGCGCTAACATTCCCCAGAAGCCGCGCCTTTGGCAAGTCCAAGTCTGTGGCTTCAACCGCTCTATTAAAGTCTGCTGAAGCTGACGCCATCAAAGGCGAGTGAGCCGCGACGCTCACAGCCAGTTTGACCGCGCGCTTGGCGCCGGCTTCCCTTGCCAGCGCGACAGCACGATCAACAGCGGCCTCCGCGCCGGAAATAACAGCCTGGCCCGGACAATTGTCGTTTGCCAGGACGACGGTATTTTTGGTCTCATGGGAAACTGTCGCGCACAAGGATTCGACCCTCTCGACATCCAGACCGAGCAAGGCGGCCATAGCGCCCGGGTTTTCGTCCCCCGCCTTCCGCATCAACTCTCCGCGCGTCCGCACCAGAGTCAAGCCGTCTTCAAACGACAGCGCGCCGGCTGCCGTCAGAGCCGAAAATTCGCCCAAGCTATGCCCGGCCATCCAGCTCGGCGCGCATTCGGGGACGAGTTCTTTTAAGACGCGCCAAATCGCCACGCTGCAGACGTAGAGCGCTGGCTGCGTATGAACGGTCTGATGCAGTTGTTCTTCCGGTCCTGCCCAGCATAGGCTGGACAAGGAGAATCCCAGTATTTCATCAGCCTGCGCAAATGTTTGACGCGCGATCTGGTGCTTTTCGGCGAAGTCCTTGCCCATCCCGATGAGCTGCGAGCCTTGGCCGGGGAATATCGCCGCCGTCCTGCGCCAATCGATCATCTGGGCAGCGCCTCAATCATCTGCAACTGTGAAAATATCCGCGCGAAACAGAAGCGCCGCAAGCTGTCCGCGCTCGGCGCGCGTAAAAAAACCGCGCGAAATGGGCACGGTCTCTTGGTCCAGATGAATCCGCCAAGGCGCGGCTAGTCATTCTTGACTTCCACGACCTGCTCGCCGTCATAGGCGCCGCACTTTGGGCAGACGCGATGCGAAATACGGTACTCTCCGCAGCCTTCGCACTCAACCAGATGGTTTAAGGTCAAGGCATGGTGGGCGCGCCGACGATCGCGGCGTGATTTGGACACCTTTCTTTTGGGTAAGGGACCCATTCCAGCGCTCCTGCAATCTGTTCAGGACAAACAGGGCATTTTATAGGCGTCACGGCGCCATTGTCAAGTGACAGCTGTCTTGAGCCCAGAGCAATCGCATCAGATTATTTTAACCACCGAGGACACCGAGAACACCGAGATTTAACTCTTTTTCTGGCAGAAAAGGAGGCAATGTAGGGACGATTCTGTGAATCGCCCACGATATTCTCGCTGTTTTCATGGGTGACAGACGGTGCCGCCCCTACAATTCGTTAGTTTATGTGATATTTGATGCAATTGCCCTAGGCGCCCTCGTTGTTCTCGGTGGTGGAAAAATTTTTGATGCGACTGCTCTGGCGATATGCTAAACTCAAGCTCAGTATCAAATGCTGGCGCCTAGCCGCGTCAAGAGATTCCAGACCTAGCCAGCCGGGAGCTTAGTCCATGGGGACTCAACAGGTGATGGATTTGCAGGCGCCGCGGCCCGACGAAGGCTTTGACCAAGCCAGCCTTGCCCGCTATCTAGCCGGCGAGCTGGAAGGGGCGGAGCAGCCGCTGACTGTGCGGCAGTACACGGGCGGCATGGCCAACCTGACCTATCTGCTAAGTTTCGGCGACAGTCATGAGTACGTTCTGCGGCGGCCGCCGATAGGTCATTACGCGCCGACAGCGCATGATATGTCGCGCGAATACAGAGCGCTTTCGGCTTTGAACCCCGTATTTCGCTTTGCGCCGCGCATCTTTCTGTATGTTGAAGACGCCAGCGTGATAGGCGCGCCATTTCTTATCATGGAGCGACGCAAGGGGGTCGTCATCCGCCGCGCCATGCCAGCGAGCTTCGCCGCCATGCCAGATGCGGCGCGCCAGATTAGCGAGACGCTGGTGGATGTATTGGTCGCGTTCCATGCTGTTGATTACGAATCGATCGGACTAGCGGAACTTGGCAAGCCCGCGGGTTTTATCAGCCGGCAAGTGGCAGGCTGGTATCGACGCTGGAAGGCGGCAAAACTTGAAGACAGCGCCGTTGTCGAGCAGCTCTATGCCTGGCTGGTCGACAACATGCCGGAATCGCCTGCCCCGACCTTGGTACACAACGACTACAAGCTGGACAACACGATCTTCGCCCCGGATGATCCATCCCGGATGACCGCGCTTTTGGATTGGGATATGTGCACCCTGGGCGATCCCTTGCTAGATTTGGCGACCTTATTGACCTACTGGACTGAACCCGGCGATCCGCAGCATCTTTTGCGATTGACGCCGATGCCGACCGGTGTCCACGGCTTTTTGACACGGAAGCAGATCATCGCCCGTTATGCCGAAGGCAGCGGCCGCGACGTGGGTGATATCCGCTTTTATCAGGCTCTAGCGCTTTTCAGATGGATGGTCTACATGCAGCAGATGCACTTTCGCTATGTCCAGGGCATGACCAAGGACCGTCGCTTCAAGCGCTTGGATGAGACGGCCGCGCTCTTGGCGGTAAGCGCGTTGCAGGCTGCGCGCGGCGCGTTCGCCTAGAATAAAACGTCAGATGAAGTCGAGATAATCAGTGGTGGCTTTTTCGAGCTCGGCGTAATGCCCGCGCAAATGGGCATATTCGTCGGGAATGGTTGCGGCGAGTTGATACATGGCTTCGCGAATCATCTGCGAAAGCGCCTGGCGCGGTATGCGTTTGCCCCCCTCGCTTCGAAAGCGAAATCCTTTTCCAAATACGACCTTTGCATAAGCGCGGCGCAGGCGCTTCATGCGCGACTTCCAGTTTTCGGCGCCGCATATAGCTGTGGGAACGATGACAGCGTCGGATTTTGTCGCGACGTAAGCCAGGCCGTCCTTGCCCGGCTGCAAGCCCCCGGCGTGACGAGTGCCTTCCGGCGCCATCAAGACCAGTTGCCCGCTTTGCAGCAGGGCGATCGTTTGCATGAGCGCCTTGCGGTCATATCCGCCGCGATGGATCGGGAAATGTCCCCATTGCCGCAGGAACCAGCCCAGAACAGGAATGCGGAAATTTTCGATTTTTGAGAGCGAGATTGTATAGCGGAAAGGGATGCTGGCTGTCACGACGATAGGATCCAGGTAGGATATGTGGTTAATCATGAGCGACGCGCTGCCCTGGCGGGGCACATTTTCCAGCCCTTCGACCTCGATCTTGCACAAGGCGGGCACAGCCGCTCGCAGCATGGGCAGGAGAAATCGCCGGCGCTGGTCATATTCCGGCTGGCGGGCTATGTATTCTTCAATGCTCAGTTCATGGCTCAGTTTGCTGGGCATGCGCGTTTTAGTGAAAACTTAGCTATGCTTGCGCTGTTTGCGCTCGCGCCGTTTTCGGCGGATTTCCGCCAGTTCTTTGGCTGGCGTCATCAGCGCGTCGACTTCGCTTTGGTCGAGCTGATACCAGGCGCCCTTGCGCAAAGTGCCTAAGCCGAGTTGGCCGATGTGGGTGCGAACCAAGCGCATCACCGGATGACCCAGGACCGCGGCTACCCGGCGGATCTGACGCTTGCGTCCTTCGACCATGATAATACGCAAGGTGCTGGTCCGTCTGTTGGACGCCAATACCTTGACGGAGCAGGCGGCGGTACGGCTGTTGTCCAGCCAAATGCCAGCTTCCCATTTTTCCAGCGTTTCGCGCCGGAGCTTGCCCTTGACCGTGACCTTGTAAGTCTTGGTGTGTTCATATCGCGGATGCGTCGCTTTATTGGCTAGTTTCCCGTCGTTGGTCAAGATCATCAGCCCCTCGCTGTCGGCGTCAAGGCGTCCGATGGTGAAGAGGTGGCCGGGCAAATCTATCAGTTCGCGTATAGTGGGGCGGCTATCGTCTGGCGACGATTCGTTTGTCGACAGCAGGCCTTTCGGCTTGTTCACGACGATATAGAGCGGGTCGGAAGCGCCCCCGATGCGCTCGCCATCCACCAGGATGATGTCCTTCCGCGGGTCCGCTTTTGTCCCGAGTTCGATGACCTTGCCGTTAACCCGTACTCTGCCCGCTCGGATAATATCTTCGCATTTGCGGCGCGATCCGATATTGGCTTGCGCCATGATTTTCTGCACGCGTTCTGATGTCATGCCGGCTTAACTTCGCTTGTGATAGGATGTCGCGCTGATGAGGACATCATAGGAAACTCGCCGCCTGCCTGCTAGGGTGAATCGACGCTATTAAGCGCATAAACCAATGCCAGCGGGAAGACAGCGCCGAGCATAGCATTGAAAAAACGCGCCGAGCTGTCATTCGATCGTCTTGTCTGTCACGATGAATTGCAGCGGAATCCCCAGTAGCAGTCGTGTTTGCGCCACCAGGGTAGGCAAGGCGACGACAAGCAGCGTCAAGACCAGCATAAAGGGGATGCTCAACAACTCTTGCAGGCTTTCCACGAAGGTGTAGGGACGGTCTCGCGGCGGTCGGATTCGATAGTCCTGGATTTGAAATACGATGACTAGGACTATCATGGTGATGCCAGAAATCGCCAAAAGGATCCAGGCTGGATGGCTCCTGGACAAGCCGTCGATGGCATAAGACAGCTTGTCCGAAGCGGCAAAGAAGGTATCCAACTGCACTGGCGCGATTTCGGGATGAAACAGCACGGGCAATTGCGATCCAACCGTCAGGATGATCCAACCGGCGCCGGCCAGCAAGATATCATGCGCGATTCTGAACAATAACTTCAAAGAGTTGAAGGATACGACATGAGGGTTCTCGATCAACTTGGCCAGCATGTAACCGACCTCTTTGCTGCCCCAGGCATGGCGCAATGTCTGGGTATAGCGGTTCTTGACAGAACGAAAGATGTTGGAACCGGTGGTCGAATCCGCCAAGAAGGGCAGGAAAATGTGCTGTAGAGAAACTTTGCCGCCGGTGGCGAAATAGGCTTTGATCAACATGTGCCATTCATCGGCGATCACGTCGGTATCCCAGTTGCCGCTTTGCTCGAGCAATTTCAAGCTGAGCGAATAGGAAGACATCGGCATCGCCATCCACCAGGGCGCGGCCAGGTAAGCCATCTCAAAAGCCGTGGCGTAGGTGTTGATAATGCGCATCAAGGGGTTGACTTGCCATATATTGCCGTGATAGCGAATTGGCGCCTGCCAGAAGGTGCGATGCCTGTCTTTGCTGGCGGCGAATAAATAAGTGAGGGCTGCGAAGTGCTTCGGGTGCCAGCGCGTGTCGGCATCCATAGTCGTCACGACGATGTTGTCGATATCCAGGTTTTCCGGCTCGACCACTTTGTCAAAGTACCATTTGACCGCCCAGGACAGATTGGCCGACTTGCATTGCATTTCGCCAATCAAGCCACGCGGATGCACAGTGTAATAAACGTTGCGAAAATGCGCGGCGAAATGGCGCTGCAAGAAAAGCGCTTTGCGATAGCTATTTGGTTCTCCGCCTTCCATTGCCAGGACGATCGAGATTTGCGATTTGGCGTTGCGCTGCTGCCGGAGGTGGTTCAGCGTGCGGCTCAGAACTTCAAGCGATTCCTTGTAGTTGGGGATGATTACGAGGTGCTGCACGTCGTCCCAGGCGACGCCGACCTCGTCTTCAATTTCCAGGTACTTTTGATGCCAGTCGATCGCTTCCCAGGTATTGACCTTGCGATTGCCCATGGTGTTGGCGATGCCGGCGGACAAGAACCTGAGCGCCGAATAGAGGGCTACAAATGCAGCTGTCAGCATCAGCGTGAGTGGGAAGGCGACCGCGCTTGCGATTGAGAGCAGCAGGACTAGCCAGGCGATAAAGCCCGGAATTCCGTCGAGAACGCGTTCGGGAATCGGCGGGAGCGGGGCGCCGCCCCAAATCGAACGGCCTACTTCGGACGGATAGGGCTGTCGTTGCTTGTCAGATGTATTGGGCACAAATATCTTGTCGGCGGATTAACTGTCCCGAGCGCCTAAATCATAGCATACAGCAACTTGCCAACAAGCCAAAATCAATGTCGGGGCAGGTCCGGCGAGCGGTGGCGCTTGCCGCATGCTAGCCAAGCGCAGTCAAGACTTGGCGCCCTTGCCGCCCTTGAGGCCGCGCTGGCTGGCGACCGATACCAGATTCGTCTGATAGTCATATATGTTGCGGCGCTTTTCCGCCTGCGCTTCCCGCGCCAGGTCCACCAACTTCTGGACCACTTGGCTGGGCGACAGCCCATCTTCCCGCCAGAGATACAGCGCGAGCGAACCGGGCATGGTGTTTATTTCGTTGAGATAAATCTCGTCTCGCTCCGGTCTTACCAAGAAATCAATGCGCGCGATGCCGCGCCCGTCGACAGCCTGGAAGGCGCGCAGGCTCAGTTGCCGCAAGCGCTGCGCCAGCGCGTCGCTGACCGGCGCCGGGATGATGCGCTCGGCGCTCTTCATGCCTTCATCCCCGCGCAGATACTTGTCCTCATAGGACAGGAAATCGTCCCAAGAAACAGGCTGTTCCAATGTCGAGGCTTGACATTCGCTGCCCAACCCTATGACAGAACAATTGATTTCGATGCCGTCGGTGATGGCTGGCTCAACTATGACGCGCCGGTCGAAATTGGCGGCGATGTCGATACCCGCGCGCAGCAGCGGGGTGGAATCCGCTCGGCTGATGCCGATGCTGGAACCCAGCGTCGCCGGCTTTATGAAAAGCGGGAATGCCAGGTTTTGTTGGATCGCTTCAAGCACTTGATCGGGCTGGTTTAGCCAGCTTTCGCGGGTGAAAACGAAATCTTCGAGCACCGGGACGCCCGCTTGACGCAGCACCATCTTGGTCATCGCTTTGTCATTGGTCAGAGCCGAGCCTAGCGTGGCGTATCCGACATAAGGTATATCCGCCAGTTCGAGCAATCCCTGGAGGCTGCCATCCTCGCCGTGTGTGCCGTGCAGCGCGGGGAATGCCACATCAACACGCTGGACCGCGCTCTTGCTGAATCTGCGAGCCAGGGGCTTCACGATGAGACCATGGTGGCGCGTATCCGGCGATAGCAGGCAAGGGCTGATCCCTTCCAGTCGCAGCAAGTCCTCACGAGCGAAGTTGTCCAATTTCAACAGCGGCGCGCCGGTGTACCAGGCGCCGTCGCGGGAGATGTAGACGGGGATCACCTCGTACAAATCCGCGGGAAAGGCTGCCATTATCTGCTGGCCCGTCACGATGGACACATCGTGTTCGACGCTGCGGCCCCCAAAGATGACCGCCACGCGCGTTCGCCGCCGATTGCTCATGAGTCCTTCCCGGATCCTTGCGGTATCAGTGCAGTACTATGCAAATTATGACTGATGATGTCAATAATGTTTCATGGCCTCTCCTTTGCGGAGCGTCTAATAGGTATCGGGCAAGTCATTCAAGAAAAGCACGGTGTCCTTCGCTCTTAGGTTCTGTTGGTACCAAGCCACCGATTCCGCCAAGGTTTCATAGACTTGCACCCGCGCCATGTCATAACCTGCCGAGCGAATGCCTGCAAAAACTGGCTTGGTCTGCTCTCTGCCGATAAGGATGATATCGGTGGCGTATTCGCTGGCTAAGACGCCCAGCTTGCGGTTTTCCTGGTCCTGCAAAGCGCCGAGTTCGATCATGCCCGGCGTGATCAGCAGCCTTTTGCCGGCTTGGTGCATGCCCAGGGCTTTTAGCGCGCTGACGACGCCTTTTGGGTTGGCGCTGTAGGCGTCATTGATGATGGTGATGCCCGCAGGCGTCACTTGCCGGACCAGTCGACTTTCCGCCGGTTTGAGCGAGCCGATTCTCATGGCGATGTCACGCAAAGGCAGGCCCTCGTGATATGCGACCGCGACGCATAACAGGAGATTCGTGACATTATGTTCGCCAATGACCGGCGCGCTTAACTGGGCTTGCTCGCCTGTCGCCACCTTGCAGACAGTGAAGCGCAAGCCCCCCAAACTTTCTGCGATGTCGGTCGCGATCCAGGTCACGTTCTCGCGCCGCGCTTCATCAAGGGTCAGTTCTCGGCTCACGGCCAAGCGCGTCCTGGGATGACCTAGGGCGATCATCTCGCGGATCCAGGCGTTGTCCCAGTTGAAAACGCCGACGCCGTCTTCCTTGAGATTCTTGATGATTTCGTACTTGGCGCGCATGACATTGTCCAGCGAGCCAAACCGTTCCAAATGTTGCGGACCTATTTCTGTGACAATCGCGATGTCGGGCGGCGTCAACTGGCAGATGCGATGGATCTCGCCAGGCACATAGGCGCCCATTTCACTGATGAAGTATTCCGTTCGATAGTCGTCGACGAGGTCGCGATTGATGGCCAGCGAGATGCCCATTAGCGTGTTATAGCTCTTTGGCGTGGCATAGACGCGATAGCGCAGGCTCAGGATGTCGCGCAAGAAGTCTTTGGTGGTGGTTTTGCCGTAGCTGCCGGTGATGCCTATGATTTTGGGCGTGGTCGCGTTCAGCGCCGCGCGCGCCTGCGACAGAAAGCGCCGCCGCTGGTATCTTTCATAGGGCTGCAGAATCAGGTTGCCCATTATCAGCCAGATTGGAGCCAGCAAGAAAAGGATAAAGCCCGTCGTACCGATCGCTAGCGGCGCAATCCGCAGCGAATGAAATTCTTCAATCGTATTCAGCGCAGCCACGACGGCCGCCCCCTGCGCGAGCGCGGCGCATAAGGCGGCGGCGGCCAGCATACGCTTGACGCGCCCCGTGCGCACGAGCGGCTTTTTGATTTCTTGTTCGGGCGCGGGCAAAACGGCGACGAGAGCCGCGACAAACATGATCAAGAGTGAGAGAGCGTCGTTTGGCTCTTCACGCAGGAAGGCGGGGACGATAGCAAGGACCGTGCCGAGGAACCAAGCCGCCAGCGCGCGCATAGGCAAAAGGCGGCGCGGCGACCGGCGCAGCCACATCAAAAAGCGCCGGCTCATGTATTCTTCTATTTGGTAGAAACGAGCCAGTTGATATATGCGCAGCCAGGTTCCAACTAGCCAGAAGCCCGCCAATGCAATTTGCCAGAGACTCGGCACTGTTTTATCCCCATACGGTGCAAGCGCATTATAAGGGCTTTCCACGATTAGACAACAGGACGGCGAAACAGTCGCTTTGCGCTATCAGGTGATTTGAGATTGGGCGCTTGAATAGAGCGAGTTCATGATAGCTGCGGTGCGGCGCGCATAGTCAAGATAGGCATAGTGCCCCGCGCCTTCGTGCACGATCAGGGCGGCGTCGGCAATGCTGCTTTCCAGCTTCTTGCCCATCCAGAGCGGCGTTTCCGTATCCGCATCGCCCCAGATCAAGATTGTTGGCGCCGTCACTCCCCTTGCATGGGGCAGCAAGTCTTGCCTGACGACATTGACCAGGGTTTCGCGCATGACGGGCGATGCGGCTTGAAAATCCGGCGAAGCGTATCTCTTGTTGTAACGCTGGCGAAGCTCTTCGGCGATTGCGGCAGCGCCGAGGCGTTTCAAGCTGCCGCGGAGCGACTGATAGACCCGCAGGCGCAATCGGCTGGACAGGGCTTGCTTCTCTTTGATGCCGGCGCTGTTTGACAAGACCATGCTCATGAGACGGTCGCTGTGCTCGGACGCGAGTATCAAGCCAATGCGCCCGCCCAGCGAATGACCGAAGTAATGTATTCGCTCCAGTTGGTGTGAATCGAGATAGGCGATGCAGAAAGCGGCGTAATCGAAGATCGTGAATGGGACCGGCGGTTCGGCGCTTTCGCCGAACCCGGGCAAGTCCAACATGAATAGCTGGTAATCAAGCTGTTCAAGGTGATGCGCCAAGGGCATCATAAGTTCAAGATTGGCGCCCCAGCCGTGAATCAACAACACGGGTGGTCCTTTGCCAATCACGCGCTCGCGGATCTCAATGCCATTGACGACGATGCGCCGGGAGCTGTCCAAGGCGGGTCAACCGATGGAACTGAGCGGAATCGAGACTTGACGCGCTGCCTGGCGCTCGCTGATGGGCGTGACGGGCGGGCATTCCCAAGCCTGTTCCGCCGTGGTCGAACGCTCTTTGGCGAATTTCGGCAGGATGCCGCAGGCGAAGCATTTGTCGCGGCAATCGACGCGCGTCTCGCGCCGGACGCTCATCAGATAATCTTCTTTGAGGAACTTCTTATGTATGCCGACGTCGATGTGATCCCAAGGGAAGACCTCGTCCAAGCCGCGCTCGCGGAAGTTGTAGAAATCAGGATCCAAGCCGCAATCGGCAAAAGCCGCTAGCCATTTGTGGTGCTGGTGTTGATCTTGCCAGGCGTCGAATTTGCAGCCCGATTCCCAGGCGCGGCGAATCACCCGCGCCAAGCGGCGATCTCCCCGGCTGAGCCAGCCTTCGAATTCGCTGCCGTCATAGTCGTTCCAGCGCAGGTGCATGCCGCCGCGGCGCATTTGCCGCTTCAAGAGCGCTTGTTTGCGTTCAACTTGGTCGCGCTTGTCCAGCGGCGCCCACTGGAAAGGCGTATGCGGTTTGGGAATAAAGGTGCTGACGCCGACGTTCAGTGTGGCTTTCTTGCCCAGAATCTTGGTACCTTCGTGGAGCGTCCGCAGGCAGAGATCGATAATTGCTTGAACGTCCTCCAGCGCCTCCGCCGGATGACCGATCATGAAATAGAACTTGATTGTGCGCCATCCGCGGGAATACACGTCTTTGGCGGTTTGGATGACTTGGTCGTCGGGCACGAATTTGTTAATCATGTCGCGCATTTTCTCGGTGGCGGCCTCTGGCGCGAAGGTGAAGCCGCTGCGGCGCGTATCGCCGAGCTTTTCCAGCAGGTCGGCGCTCGCGCTTTCGATGCGCAGGCTGGGCAAGCTCAAGCTCAGACCGGCGCCCTTATAGACGCGGTTGACTTCTTCCGCAAGTTCTTCCACCCAAATGTAGTCGGAAGAGGACAAGCTCAACAAGCTGATCTCCTCGAAACCGGTATTCTGCACGATCTCCGCGATTGCCGACATGATCTCGTCAACCGGGCGCTCCCGCACGGGGCGCGTCACCATGCCGGCGTGACAGAATCGACATCCACGTGTACAGCCGCGCATAATCTCGATCGGGGCGCGGTTATGCACGGTGTCGACATTAGGCACGATGAACTTGGTGAAGGGCTTGGGCAGTGAAATCACGATGCGTTTCAGCACGCGCTCCGGTATGCCCGGCTGATTGGGCTTAATGGCGAATATGCTGCCATCCCGCTGATATTCGACATCGTAAAACCGCGGCACATACAGGCCTTGGACCTGGGCGAGCGCCTTGAGTTGCTCGTTTCGGGGTCTGTTCTTCAGTTGCCCCATCACCGAAGCGATCTCAACGATGATCTCTTCGCCTTCGCCAATGACAAAGGCGTCAATGAAGTCCGACATGGGTTCTGGATTGAAACAGGCGTGCCCCCCAGCGATCACCAATGGCTGCCGCTCATCGCGCTCCCGGCTCAAAATGGGCAAGCCAGCCAGGTCAATCAGATTTAGGGCGTTGGTGTAAAGCTGCTCGTAGGGCAAGCTAATGCCGAGGATGTCAAATTCGCTAACTGGTCGCTTGCTTTCGAGCGAATACAACGGGATCTTCTGCTGGCGCATGATCGCTTCCATGTCCAGCCAAGGGGAAAAGACGCGCTCGGCCAGCATGTTGTCGCGCAGATTAACTTGGTGGTAGAGGTTCATAATGCCCAGGTTGGACATGCCCAAATCGTAAATGTCCGGGAAAGCCAGGGCGACCTTGATTTCTGTGCTGTCCCATGCTTTGACGACGCTGTTGTACTCGCCGCCGACATAGCGCCCCGGTTTTTCCACTTGTAACAAGAAGCGTTCCAATTTAGGCTCGATTGAAGCGGAAACCGTCATCAGATTGTCCAGCCATTCTTATGTTTTGGCATCACGATACTGTGATTATAGCCTATGCCCGCAGGCTTGTGTAGCGATGCGACATCGACGCGCGCTAGCCTGTCTGATTGTTTCGCTCTTGTTGACGGCGGCGAACATCGCGCAAGATTACGGACCGGCGATTACCGCCGAAAACTTGCCGCGGCTGCGCTCCTACGCGCGGATTGACTTCGCAGATATTGACGCCCAGCTTGAGATCGGCTGGTTCGCAGCCAATGAGGACGCGACTGAATTTCTCTTGCTTGGCTCGGCGGACGAGATCCATCGCATTGCATTATTGCATGATTCGCGGAGCTGGCTCAGCCGACAAGAGCGGGGCGCAGGCTTCTATGCCCTAATTGATGCCATACTTGTACAGGGTCAGCCTATTATCCTGCATCAGTCGGATGGAAAATACCTGATCAATGAAAACAGACTTGCGCATGACAAGGTTCCCATCGCGCTCTTTCACGGCATTGCAGAAGACGAACTGTTTATTGAAGCGACTGCTAATGATGGACAGACGCAATTCCTGCGCTACCGGCTGGAGCCTGAAACGGGTGAAATCAGCTTGCGGGATGTGATTCCGTTCCCGGCTGCTGCGGATGATGCGCCTGTCATTCGCATAGGCAGAATAGACTTCCCGGTGGTGATACTGTCGGCATTGGCGGAAAACAAACTGTACTTGCGCATCTATCCCGATTCCTTCAACGCAAGCGCAGCCAAGGATTTCCAGCTCCTCAACGGTCCAGCCGTGTTTGGCGCGGTGAACGCGCCCTCAGCCAGCCACTTCGCTTGGACGAACCCCTCAAGAGAGCAGCTCAATCTCTTGGATCTGAAGACGGGGGAAAACCGCATTGTGGCGGCGCTTGATGGCGCCTATGCGCAATATCTCTTGCTATCCAAGGATGCCAGCGCGATTCTGGCGGTGAACCTGGATTTCCAGCCTGTGCTAGTCGCCTGGGATGCCAAAAGCGGCGAACGCTATGACCTGGGTCCCTATCGTGAATGCGGCAGAATACCGGATAATGTGGCGCTCAGCCGAGACGGCAAAGCGCTGATTATCGGCTGCGATACCGGTCTGGATATATGGCGAATATCGGAATAAAGGAGAGAGACAGATGATGTTGAAAGCGGTTCGCGCAATGATTGATTATCACTACAGGTCCTACGACCAAGTTTGGTCCTCTGTGATGGAATTGAGTCGGGAACAATTCGTGCAAGAATTCGATTATTCCTTGGGCTCCGTGCGCAATCAGCTGACGCATGTGATGAATGTCGATGACCGCTGGCTGTCTCGTCTGCAGAATCAGCAGCCGACGCAAATCCTCAATTTCTCGGATTTCCCGGACGCGCTAACCGTGCGGCAGCAGTGGGAGCCGATTCGCCAGAGCGTCCAGGATTATGCGCTGGGACTGAGCCGCGAACAGTTGGAAGAAACTGTAGAACTTCATTTTCCCGGACGTGGGGGCAGCCACCACAACAGTCGCTGGGAAATCTTGCTGCATGTGGTCAACCACGGCACAGACCACCGCGCCCAGATTCTGGCGCTGCTGAACGAGCTGGGCGCTCCAACCTTTGAGCAAGATCTCATTCTGCATTTGTGGTCTCAAGAAGCGAGCTAAGCTGCAAGCGGCTCAATTCCCGCGCGATCTGCCCCGCGACCCGCGAATTGTTGACAAGCAAAGCGGTGTTCGCTTCTAGGGAAGCCCCGTCTGTCAGCTGGCTGACGCGATTCAGGACAAATGGCGTAATGGCATTGCCGCTTATGCCGGCTTTTTCCGCCTCGCGCGTTGCTTGCTCTATGGCATGTTCCGCGGTGGGCACCTCTAAGGCTTTGTCGGCCGGGACCGGCACAGCCACAAGTATGCCGTGCAGCGCGCCCAGGGTCTGAGCCGCCTGGATAATCTGCGCCGCTTGCAGGGCGGATTCCACGCGCTGGTCAATTGGCAATCCGCTGCTTGGCGCATAAAAGGCCGGCAAGCTGTCGGTCTGGAAGCCCAGAATCGGCACGCCTTGCGTCTCTAAAACCTCGAGCGTGAGCGGCAAATCGAGGATGGACTTCGCGCCGGATGATACGACGGCGACATGCGTGCGCCCGAATTCGATCAAATCGGCCGAGACGTCTTGTGTGGCTGGCCCCGGTGAACGCCGCCGATGCCACCGGTTGCGAAGACCTTGATGCCGACCATGTCCGCGACGATCATCGTGCCCGCAACGGTGGTGGCGCCGGTTTGACGCAGGGCAAGGGCGATGGGCAAATCGCGCCGGCTGCATTTGCGGACGCTGCCTGCGGGCAAGTTCGCCAGGTGAATAATCTGCTCTGCGGAGATGCCGACGACGATGGCGCCGTCTAGGATAGCGATGGTGGCGGGCAGCGCGCCGCTGTCACGCACCGCCGCTTCCATCGCCAAGGCGGTTTCCACGTTGAGCGGATTGGGCAATCCATGCGTGATTAGCGTCGACTCCAATGCCACCACTGGCTCGCCCTTGCTAAGCGCTTCTTTTACATTGGGACTGACCTGCAAAGACTCGGTCATGGATCTCGCTTTCTTTGTTAGGCAATCAGACGTGATTCTAGCGCGCTGCCTCGCCGGCTAATATCGCGCCGGGCAGCTTCAAAATAGCCCGTCAATCAGGCAGTATATGCAGTCGAAAACGATGCGCAGTATGGTGATAGCCCGCGAGCCCCATCTCTTCGATAAGCTGATCGGGGCGTAAATTGCCGCGATCGCCGACCGACAGATGCGCGATTAGGTCACAGTTCCGCTCTACATGCAGATCAATAATCAGAGGGCGCAGGTCCATGACGCTGCGGCGGCGCTTTCGGACTCTTTCGACCACGATGCTCTCTCGTGCAAGTATTTCCTTTATACGTCGATTGAGCAGGGCATGGTCCACAGGATCAAGAAAACTGACGCGATATTCAGCGCTAAGGATGCGCGATTGCATGGTCGATTCACGTAAATCGACATTCTGGATACGCTGGATGGATAAGCCGGCGGGCGCCACCCGCATAAGGCATCGCGCTAATTCTTCGGCGTGCAGGTCAATCGCCTCGCGCAAGGCGATATCGACGATTTCGCATTCGCTTGTGATGCCAAGCGGAAGGGGCATCGCCAACTGGAGGCGGGGTCTGGTATTGAAACCCTGTGTATATAAGATTGGCAGGCCGGCGCGGCGCAGCACGCGTTCCCAGATTTTGGCGACGTCTAGGCTGCTGGTGTATTTGAGGGGACCAGATTTGCCAAAGGTGATGCGAAGTTTTTGCGCAACCGGCGAAATATGCGTCATTGCCGTTTTAGCCCGATTGGAAGGGATGGGATGTCTGGGGTAGAATACTCGTCGCATCCCGATTAGACAATGGAAGGGTGATGACGCGGAGCAACGGTGTTGATAGCGCGGGGCGGGGCGGGCGCCATGCCGAGTTGGACAGACTGCGGCGCGACCGTTACCGCAAAAGCGTGATCCTGCCATTTGGATTTGTCTTGCTCCTGGTCTTGACATATATAGGCATCGCGTTGGCGCTGCCCGCGCCGACTCAGGTGGCGGTGCTTTCCGACGCGGCATTTTCTCTGCTGGTTCTCGGTCCGGCGGCTCTGTGCTTGTTTCCGTTCACTATTGCGATTATTGTCTTTGTCGCGCTGATGCATCGCTGGGCCCGCGGAACGATGTCTCCGCTGCGTCGCCTGGAGCGCTGGACGGCGACGATTGAAAGCAACGCGGACAGGTGGCTGGGCGGCATAGACCAGCGCATCTTGAATTGGGCGGTGGCTTTTGCCCCAATTCGACAATTGCTGAGAAGCTTTGATACACTGCCAGATGAAACGGTTGACGAGGAAGGGACATGACAGACGAAAGACGCCCCATGAACGAAGAAGATCGCCTGGAGCGCAAGACGCGCGTTCTCATGCTTGGCGTCGGTTTTGGCGCGATTGTTGGTTTAGTTTCGAGCTATCTATACACGCGCGCGGCGGAAGAATCCGACGGATCGGAGTCGGCGGGTCCGCGCGCTGTATCGACCGGACAATTGCTGGCTGTCCTGCTGGCGATACTGGGCGTGGTGCGTCAAGTTGCCGAGCTGGGGAAACCGAAGAAACCTGGAAAGAAATAGCGCAATGTGCGGCAGATTCACTTTGACGGCTGATGCCGAGGCTATTCAGCTTGAGTTCGGTTTGAATGATGTATCGGTTTGGGAGAGACCGTGTTTCAATATCGCGCCATCTCAAATGGCGCCGGTGATCACAAATCATAATCCGCGGGCATTAACGCTTTTGAAATGGGGACTTGTGCCGCCTTGGGCAAAGGATCCCGCCATCGGCAACCGCATGATTAACGCCCGGTCGGAAACGGCGGCGGAAAAACCATCGTTCAGGACGGCGTTTAAGAAGAGGCGCTGTTTGATCCCGGCCGACGGCTTTTTTGAATGGGCGAAGCGAGATGGCAAAAAAACGCCGATGTATATCAAGCGGAGAGACCGAGCAATCTTCGCATTGGCCGGCTTATGGGAAAACTGGCAACAGCCGGATGGAGGTTGGCTGGGCTCCTGCTCTATTCTGACAACAGAAGCCAATGATTTCCTGCGCCCGATACATCATCGCATGCCAGTCATGATCGAGCCAGAAGATTATGATACCTGGTTGTCCGATGAAGTACTAAGCCCGCAGCAATGGCTCCCGCTCATGGCTGGCTGCGCTAGCGAGCAAATGACCGCCTTTGAAGTTTCTACTCAGGTGAATCGAGCAATAAACGACAATCCTGCTGTCATTGCCCCGGTCGATACGGACATTCAGCAGCAGCTTTTCTAGTCGCTGGGATAGGAAGATTTCAGTTGTCCTGTTCTTTCTTGAGATGGCGCTCGAGCACAAACCTGAAGGGGTCCGGCACTGGGGGAATCATTACCTTGCGAGAGCGCCCGCCGGCAATCACTTCGCCGACAAGGTCTAGCTCTTCCAGCAGGTCCATGATACGAGCCGCGCGCGGATAGCCCAAGCCCAGGCGCCGTTGGATGAGCGACGCCGAAGCCTCTTGCGCCTCTACCACCAGTGTGATGACTTCTTCCAGCATGGGGTCGGTATCAGTCAAGAATTGACGCCGCTTCAAGGTTCTCTCCCAGGGTCCCCGTTTCGCGGTCGCGCTGCTGTCCGCGTCAAAGCGCGCGGCTTGCCACTGCTGCCAATGTTGCAGCACCGCGCGTACATCGTCTTCGGAAACATAGCAGCCTTGGACGCGCTGCGGTCCGGCCGCGTCGGATGATAGAAATAGCATGTCCCCCTTGCCCAAGAGATGCTCGGCGCCGGTTTTGTCCAGGATAACGCGGGAATCCGCGCCTGACGCGACAGAAAAGGCGATGCGCGCTGGGAAGTTGGCTTTGATGAGACCGGTGATCACGTCCACGCTCGGGCGCTGCGTCGCCACGACCATGTGCATGCCAACCGCGCGCGCCATCTGCGCCAGCCTTGTGATGCAGGCTTCCGTTTCCACCGGGTCGCGCAGCATGAGATCGCCTATTTCGTCAATCATGATCGCCAAGTAGGGCAGTTTGCTGTCGGCATTTCCGCTTTCTTCTTGCCGCTTGTTGAAGATGTCGATGTTGCGCGCGGAGTGTTTTTCCAGCAATTTGTACCGGCGATCCATTTCCCGCGCGCACCAGCGCAAGACCCCAATGATCCGCTCGTTGTCCGTTTCCACCGGTCCTAACAAATGGGGGATGCCGTTGAAGCGCGTTAACTCGACCATCTTTGGATCGAGCATGACCATTTGCAGCCGGTCGGGGGCGTTTTGCATGAGCAACGAAGTGGCGATAGCCGCCATGCACACGGACTTGCCGGAACCGGTTGTCCCGGCGATCAGAAGATGCGGCATGGCTGTAAGGTCGATTGGCACGGGCTTGCCCATAACGTCCCGCCCCAAGGGAATCATCAGAGCGGAAGCCGAATGAGCGCAAGCGTTTCGATAGCTATCGCTTTCCATTACGTTGCGCAGCGCGACGATGCTTGCTCGCTTGTTTGGCACTTCAATGCCCATGTAATTTGTGCCAGGGACCGGGGTTTCCATACGCAGTCGCTTGGCTGCAAGCGCCAGGGACAAATCACGCCAATAGGAGGCGATCTTGCTTAATCGAATGCGTTCGCTGCCGTCTGCCTTATGGGGCTGCAGCGCGTAGCGGGTGACCGTTGGTCCCACTTGCACATCTACAACATGAATCTCTATGTCAAATTCCAGGAGCGTGTTTTCGATAAGCGAGACATTCTTGTCGATTTCCGCTGTTTCGGGCAATAGCAGTTCGATTGGGGAAAGCAATTCAAGCTCGGGCAGCGCGCCGTCGTAGCCGCTTGCTTGGCTCGCAGTCTTAACTTGCCTATCGTCGTTTGTGGCTTCTAACGCTGATTCTTCGACGTCAATTGTTGCCGCGGATTCCGCGGCAACGGCAACCCCGGCTTCTTTTTCCGCTTGGTCAGTCGATTCGGCTGATGAGGAATCTGTCTCGCTTGTCTCTGTCGCCTTTGAGCTCGTCGCAGATCTATCCTGAATCTCTATCGGTTTCGTCTCATCCGCGGCCGCAAGATTGTCTCTCAGCTCTTCGGGGATGTTTTCCAGATCCGGGCGTATGCGCATGATGCGAGTTCGAAAACCCGGTGTTGTCGCCAAGCGCTGATACAAACTGCTGCCGTCGTGCTCAAGCGCTGAAGTCCTTGCCTGCCCAGGATCCTGACTATAATCGCTTAACTGTTGGCTTAGATCGCCCAGAAAAGCGACAATATGCCGTCGCCTCAAGCCGATGAAGACCACAAGGGATATGACGATCATAAGCGCGAAAAAAGCGAGGGCGGGCTGTCTTCCCATGACCCAGTAAAACGGGTAACTGATGCCCCAGCCTATGAGCCCGCCGCCTTGCCCGGCCCGGGCGAGCGCGCGCAATTCCACATCGCTGTTGTTTAGATGCAGCAGCGCCAATACTGACAGGAATATGATTTCCAGCGCCAGCATGCGCACTGAACTGAAACCGACGCGAATGCCCGCCTTTGGCAGCCACAAGAGGATCCCGAAGGCGAAGAGAGCGCCGGCGACGAAAACGCTGCCGTTGCCAAATAACTTGTGCAGAATGTCAGCCCAGGTAAGCGCCACCAAGGCTTCGGACGGGAAATAGAGCGAAATGAAGGAAAGAATGCCAAAGACAAAGAGCGCGAATCCGACGACTTCGTCGATCCAGGGCGGCAAGCTATCTTTGAGGTCTTCCCAAAAATCGTACTCGAGTTGCTCGTCTTCCAGGGGCTTGATGACGGATTGCCTTTGAACCGCCATAACCGCCTCGGATACCTGCTCGGTGGCTTGCGGATCAACCGGTTGTTCTTGCGCCATATTTGCTGCGAATCCCTACTGTCTCTACCTTCACAAGCCTAGCATGATTGGGGAATCGCGCAGAAAAAATGAGGGCGAAAATGAACAATCCGGGAAGGGCAATCTTAGCCCTGGGATTGCTTTTCCCGCTGCAACAAGAGCTCGGACACAGCCAGAATAGCCACGCGCTGTTTGCGGTAGAGGTCCGCTTCGCTCATGCTAAGGCGGCGGGCGACGTCGCGCACTTTTTTTCTTTCGAGGAATCTCAACTGCAAGATGTTGTATAAGGTCCATTCCGGGCTGGCCAGCTTGCGTTCGCCATCGGGCTTGAGCGTAGCGATACAGTCTTGGAGTATGTTGCGCAAGGCGTTGACGGCTGTGTCCTGGTCCGCGCTCATTCTTGCCTGCACGATACGAAGGTTGATCAGGTTGCTCTGGGTGATGCCCGCGCCGCCCCAATAGTGTCGCAGCGCCGCGCGCACCTGCTCAAATAGCTCCTGTTGGTCCGGCCAGGTCTCCACCGCCGCGAACTGAGCCTGCGATTGCCGATACTCGACTTGTACGGCGCGCGACCGCGTCATTTGAAACTGCGGCAGCAAGCCCTCCAGCAGCGTGTACATCTCTGCTTGCAACGCCATATCTTCGAGGCTCTTTTCCAGGCGATCCAGATAGGCGTAGAGAATACTCTGTGGATCGTCCAGCTCCGTGCGTAGAGAGTCCTTGTTCGGCAATGCCAATGCGCCAATGACGGGCCTGGGCGAATTGTCGACGGGGATGCGGCTGCTGTACAAAGGAATTAGGGCATAATCCCGCCATTCGACCAATTCCTTGCCGGCGCCTTGAGATTGCGTCTTGGCCAGGGTTTGGCGCAAGTCATGGTCGGCTCGCAGATCCTCTTCCGCGAAGCCGGCTTGCCCGACCTGGTTCAGAAACTCTGGAGAGCCGTTCACGATGTGAATCACACAGGCTTGGTCAATGCGCATGTAGTCGCATATCGACTCGGTGGTCGCGGCGATCAATTGCGACAGGTCGCTGCGGGTCAGGACCCGCTCGCTAAGGGATTGCAGCAGCGTAATCTGCGCGCCGTCTTCGTCTCGATATATAAAAAGCAGCTCAAAATAGGGCAGGGCGAGTGATACGAACCACTGCCAGAGCAAGACCGCGGCCACGACCGCGGGCGGGGTAAAGGCCTCGCCTGGCAAACCCAGGATGCGCGTCGCCTGGGCAGTGAAGTTGATGACAGCCAGGGCGATCAAGCCAGTTGCGGGTCCCCGCAGCAAGAAGTCCAGCAGTTGCTTTTTGACCAATCTATCCGGAATATCCGACCCAAAAAAGTATAGGGGATAGGACAGGAAAAACAGCATCAAAATGATGATGATGTTCGCCGTGTTGATGACCAAGAGCCCAAAGACGCTTAATTCGTCGCCTGGGCTGAGCAGTACGGAATAAGGAAAGATGCCCAAAGCGGGCGTCAGGATGGCGATTTGCAGGAATGCCATGCGCCGCTGCGTGCCTTGGGTCAGGCAGCGCTTGCGAGCGCGCTGTACATTGTAGAAGGCGAAGCCGTTGGCGGCGGCGAAATAGACGCAATAGACGGGGAAGAGAGAACCGGCCTGGATGCTCAGGTATGCCTGCGCGTCAACGAAGACAAACAGAGAATCGGCAAATGCCGCGGACAGCAAAAAGCCGGCGCCGATCAAATACAGGATGCGTATCACCCGGCGCCGCCGTCCGCGCGATGGCAGACCAGTGGTTGCCAGCAGGGCGTCTGACAAGTGGTACATGGCCGCCGGTATAAAGGCGATGCCGATCCACTGCAAGCGAGAAGCGATCTCGTGGGCGGCGTAGTCCGGTTCCAGCGAGATGAAAGCATCCGCGACATAAGCGATGGTTACACAGGCGAGCACTACCGCCGACGATTTGGCGACTCGGTTCTTTAGATTCCGCGTGAGGTTAAAGAGCAATAGAGAAACGGCTATGATCGCATTGCTCGCGGTCAAAGTCTCGTTGACAATTAGCAGAATCGCAGTTGCCAGATCCAATGCAAGCCTCTGAAGATGGGGTCAGATGGAATTCGCAGGATTGACTCTATAACAAGTTTAGCAAATTATGGCGAATACACCGTTTCTAAACGGCAACGCTGAAGAAGACCGCGATCTCTCTGCTGGGCAAATGCCGGTCGTTGAAGCCGCAAAAGACAAAGCCCTGGTCCTGGGCGAATTGGATGCCGGGATAATTGGTGGTCGCGATCTCGAACATGATCTGCCGCAGCGCGTTTTCACGCGCCCAAACCCGCGCCGCGTTCACCAAGCGCGAACCCAAGCTCTGACGCCGATTGGGACGGTCGACAACGATGTCCTGCAAATAGGCGATTTCGCTGGTTTCGTCAACGCGCATGGATAGGAAAGCGAGAATACGGTGGGAATCCCTGTCTTGGGCGACGACAAAGCAATGACGCCGCCTGATAGCCATTGCCAAATGCCTGGGGTCGGTCTCGTGCCTGGCCTCAAGCGGGCGCGGCAGACGCTGACGGCGATAGCTAATCTGGATCTGCTCCGTCAATTCCTGCACGGTCATTTGCCAGACGTGCTCGGTGCGGTAGTCGCTTTGCAGCTCCAGGCAAAACGGAATGTCGGTTTCGACACCGTCGCGTATGACAATTCGAGACTGGTCGATTGCCGGTTGCATCATGACCTCGCGTCTCCAAGTTTTGCCAAGGCTATCTTACAGAAAATGACCCCAAGCGCGCAAGGCGAATGGGGTCATTATACAAGACGAATTGGGGATCACAGGCGGGCTGGCGCTTAGACTTCGTACAAATAGTCCTTCAGAATCACGTGCGCCGACGACTGACGCAGGCGGTTGAGGGCTTGCGCTTCCAACTGGCGAACGCGTTCCCGCGTGACGCCTATCGTCTGGCCCACTTCCTCCAGCGTGTAGACGCGGCCGTCGGCAAGTCCATAGCGCAGGCGCAGAATCTGCGCTTCGCGCGGCGGCAGCTTGTCGAGCGCCTGCTGCAACTGGACATGCAGCAAGTGCGTCGCGACTTCGTCGGAAGGCGCCGGGCTATTAATGTCTTCTACGAAATCGCCAAAGGTCGAGTCGCCTTCGTCGTCGATGGGCGTTTCCAAACTGACCGGCCGCCGAGAAATCTCCAGCAAGTTTTCCACTTTGTCCGGCGTGGTTTCCATGCCTAGCGCCAACTCGTCAATCTTAGGTTCGCGCCCCAGTTCTTGCAACAACTGCAACTGAACGCGGCGCATGCGATTCAACTGATCGCCCATGTGAACGGGCACGCGAATGGTGCGCCCCTGATCGGCGACGGCGCGGCTGACCGCTTGGCGGATCCACCAGGTAGCGTAGGTGCTGAACTTGTGACCACGCTGGTATTCGAATTTGTTGGTTGCGCGGATCAAACCAATGTTGCCTTCTTGGATGAGATCAAGGAAAGGCACGCCGCGCCCGATATACTTCTTGGCAACACTGATCACCAGGCGCGCGTTTGCGCGAATCAAGTGCTCCTGCGCCTTTTCGCCGTCGAAAACGATGCCGCGCAGTTGTTGCTCTTCGCTCCAGGTCAATTCATCGGCGCGCAGCGCGGCGGCATTTTCCAGTCGCTCGTTTGCGAACACCGCCGCTTCCATACGCTTGGCGAGCATCACTTCTTCATTGGCGGTCAAAAGCGGCACACGACCCGCTTCTTTGAGGTACAAGCCAACGACATCGTCGGTATCAAGCGCCGCTTGATAGCCGGCGTCGCTCGTCAGGTCCTTTTTCAGGACCCTGAGCAGAGCATCGCGCTCGGCTTGATCTTCGTCGTCCGTTTCCGCGATTAGCGGATCGCCGTGCGGCTTCTGCTCTTTAGCGTCGTCGCTGTCTTCCTCCGCGCTTTTCGCGGTTGCCGGAACAACCTCAATTCCCGCTTCCAGCAGGCTGTCCATGAGATCATCGAGAAGCGCGACATCAGATTCAACATCTGGCAGCAACTCCAATATGTCGCTGTAGGTGACAAAACCTTGCTTGCTGGCTTTGCCTACAAGCTGTTTGTGGACCTCTTCTCGCTGACTGATATTTGTAACGTTGTCCAGAACTGCAACCACGGACAAGCCTTTCTGCTAAACCGCTCTAATATAGAGCCTTGCCAACAATAACCGCTATAAAAACAATTATAATCCATCCTGTATATTGCCAGACAACTAGAACCAGGCGCCTGGGGCGCAAATCTATTTTACTGGATCATTCGCCGGGTCGAAGATTAATCGTTCAAAAAAATCTCAGGGATTCTCTGCAACGTCCAACTGCCGACTCGGAAATTATACAATTGCCTTCACGCATTTGCTCACTCAGCCAAGCAATGACCGTTATACGCTTTCCCTACTCGCTAATGCTACTCGGCAGTCCAATAGTGCAATTTAACCCCAATTTGATTTCTTGTCAAGTTTTTCGTGACAATTTCTTCATTCGAGTTGTTTTGAGTGCTTTTGCATGCGCATAGCAGTCATTTTTCGCACTCATTTTAGTTGCGGGCAGTCGCTCTCGTCATACCTCTCCGCGGATAACGCCGGCGCAAGAGTTGTGTTAAACTGGGACAAATGCCGAATTGGCTTTGACGTATAGTAGGCGACTTGTGTTTGGATTCGTCCCATCGCTCTATCCGCGTTCGCTCAGCGTGTTGATAGCTTCGGCGGCGCTCTTGCCGATATCGCTTGCGGTCCTAATTGCCGCTTCCGCCCTGCAAATGATCGGCGTCGCCTACAATATACCACAACTGGTTTACGCAACCGAACTGATAGCGCAGTCTTCTTGGATCTTGCTGGGTTCCGCTATCGCAATTGCTGGCGGCATTTCAGTTGCGAGCCTCATAAGCAAGGCGCTTGGCGCAAGCGAATGGATCATCCGTCCCAAGGTCAAGAACAGCGAAGTTGACGCTCGCGCTTGCGAAAACGCAACTGTTATGCCTTTGCTGGGATCATTGTCAAGAAGGGAGCGGAATCTGCTCGGGCAGCGTCTGGCGGAATCTCGTTTAGCTATCCGCCACGACGGTGTGCTCATCGCGCGCGAACAAGCCGACATGATGCGGAAGATAGAAGAATTCATTCTGCTATGACGCGCGACATTCGCATTTGCCGCAAACCGCCGCGCTTACTCTAAAATATATGGTGTTTCGCCATCTTGGTGCAACATGCACAAGCAAGCTGAAAAAGTGCATAATTCTATCGCCCTGTGTTGACGGGCGGCAAAAGCTTCTTTAGAATGCCTTTCGTTTGAACTTGGGTCGCACTTGGAATGGAGCAGGCATAAACGTGAAAGACTATCCGCAAATGAACCCGCGTACTAGGCGCAGGCGCGCAATTGCGCCGATAGAGTTCAGTGTGGACCTTTCGCATTCCTGATGCCCTGCGTCGATTAATCGTTGAAAGCACACCCTGATCTCGAAATGACGGTCAGGGTTTTTTGTTTGCGAGGTATTTGCCATGTCTAGAATACGAGCTGGCGTTTTTGGCGGATCTGGTTACGCCGGTCTGGATCTTCTCGAGCTGCTGAATCATCATCCGCAGGTAGAGCTTGCCTTCGCCACCTCCAATACTTATGTTGGGGAGGCTGTCCCGGGAACCGATCTGACATTTGTGAGGCCGGGCTCGGCTGCGCTTGATGACGTCGATGTGATATTCTTGGCGCTTCCTCACAAAGCCTCCGCCGAGGCAGCCCGCCGTGGCTTGGACGCCGGGCTCAAGGTTGTCGATCTGTCGGCTGACCTGCGCCTTGATACGGCTGAGAGCTATGAAAAGGATTATGGGATACCGCACCCGCATCCGGAATTGCTGCCAACGCCCTACGGCTTGCCCGAGATCAACCGCGCCAATATCATCGATCAAGATTTGATCGCGACGCCGGGTTGCTACCCAACGACAACTTTGCTCGGGTTATTTCCCTTATTGACTTGCGGCGCAATACGTCATGGCGCGCCCATCATCGTCGACGCCAAATCGGGCGTGACGGGCGCGGGGCGCAAGCCCTCACTCAGCACGCATTTTGCCGAAGTCTACGGCAACCTGCTGCCTTATAAGACGGGCCGCTCCCATCGCCACGTCGGCGAAATGGAGCAAGAGGCGCTCAAACTGGACGGGGAAATTGGTCCTATCATCTTTTGCCCGCATTTGCTGCCGGTGGATCGCGGGCTGATGTCCAGCATTTACCTAACGCTCGACGACTCGCTTTCTAGCGAGGGGGCGCATGATCTCTTCCGCGAAGTTTATGCGAACGAGCCTTTGGTGGATCTGCTGCCGCTCGGCGAACAAGCCAGCCTGAAGGACGCGGTAAAGACCAACAAATGCGTTATCAGCATCACGCCGGTCTTGCGGCAGTATCTGCACGTCGCCAGCGTCACGGACAATCTGCGCAAAGGCGCCGCCAGCCAGGCTGTGCAAAACATGAATCTGATGTTCGGGATTGATGAAACGCTTGGGTTAATCTAATGAGCGGCGCTATTTCCTTAATCAAGATCTCCGGGCATTATCTGGATGATGAAACCTTGCTGCGGCGCTTTGCGGAGGCTGTCGCCGAGCGCGAGGAGCCATTGGTCATCGTGCATGGCGGCGGCATCGAGATCACGCGCTTGCAGGAACGCCTGAATATAGAACCAACTTATGTGGACGGGCTGCGGGTTACGGACGCCCAGTCCCTGTCGCTGGTGGAAATGGTGCTCTGCGGCAGCGTCAACAAGCGCCTGGTCAGGCATTTGCTCAACGCCGGCGTTGACGCGCAGGGCTTGTCGGGCGTTGATCGTGGTCTGGTGCGCGCCCGGCAAATGCGGCACGAGTCTGTGGATATGCAGTATACCGGCTCTGTCGAGTCCGTGCGGGGCGAAGTCCTGTTTCAATTGCTAGACCTGGGCGTGACGCCTGTGATTGCGCCGGTCAGCGCCGGTACGGACAGCAACTTCAATCTGAATGCGGATACGGTCTCTGGGGCGCTGGCGACGGCGCTCGGGGCGGGAAGCGTCGTTTTCATTTCCAATGTCTCCGGCGTTTTAGTGGATAAGGCGCTGGTCGAGAGACTAAGCGAAGCCGAAGCGCGAGATTTGATCGCCAACGGGACCATCTACGGCGGCATGATACCAAAAGTCAAATCGGCGCTGGATGTGCTATCATCGGGACTGCCCAAAGCCATTATCACGGATTTGGAAGGTTGGGCGCGCGGAGCGGGAACGACATTTGTACAATAGCTATTATCAAGTTCGATACAGAGGGATGACATGACTCTACAAAGCGAAGTGATTCAGAAAGATCAAGCGTATAGCGTGCCGGTCGCGGCGCGTCCGGATTTTGTATTGGCGCGGGGCGAAGGCGTCACGGTCTACGATACAGAAGGCAAAGCCTATACGGACTGGGTGGCTGGCATCGCGGTGAACGCCTTGGGTTATGGCGACGAAGAGCTGACGGCGGTTGTCAACCAGCAATTGAAGACCGGTTTGATCCACGTCAGCGGTCTGTATCATACGCAGGCGCTTGCCGAGCTCGCGGAATTGCTCTGCCAGCATTCCTTCGCCGACAAAGCCTACTTTTGCAACAGCGGCGCCGAAGCGAACGAAGGCGCGCTGAAGTTCGCCCGCAAAGTAGCCTATGTCAACGAAATGCCTAACAAAACCAAGGTGGTCAGCTTCAGCGAGGCTTTCCATGGCCGAACGATGGGCGCCCTAGCCATCACGCCCAAAGAGAAGTATCAGACCCCGTTTAAGCCCATGGTGCCGGGCGCGGTCGTCGGCGAATTCAATAATATCGACAGCGCCAGAGAAGTGATTGACGACGATACCGTGGCGGTTATTGTCGAGCCCTTGCAAGGCGAAGGCGGCATCAACATCGCCACAGCGGAGTTCCTGCAAGCGCTGCGGCAACTGTGCGACGAGAAGGGCGCGACGCTCATTTTCGACGAGATTCAGTGCGGGCTTGGGCGTACCGGCGACCTGTGGGGCTATAGTTTTAGCGGCATTACGCCTGACATTATGACATTGGCGAAACCTCTGGCGGGCGGCTTGCCGGTTGGCGCCATATTGACGACCGAGGCTGTCGGCGGCGCGATGCAGCCGGGCGACCACGGCTCGACATTTTCC
The DNA here is from genome assembly GCA_965232245.1 of Phototrophicaceae bacterium. GTDB lineage: Bacteria > Chloroflexota > Anaerolineae > Aggregatilineales > Phototrophicaceae > UBA6055. Next base: position 1,979,048 of record CBDDPG010000002.1, read on the forward strand.
GGCGGCGCGGTGGTGATGCGCGCGGCGGAGATGGTCGTCAAGCGTGTCTTGAGCGACGGCTTCCTGGAACATGTGAAAGAAGTCGGCGACTACTTGTTGGATCGCCTCTCGGAAATCAACAGCCCGCATATCAAAGATGTGCGGGGACGGGGCCTCATGGCGGGAATCGAGCTGGATGTGGCGACGGCTGATATCGTGCAAAAAGGCTACGAACATGGCTTGCTGCTGGTCAATTCTGGCGCCAACGTGATTCGCTTTGTCCCGCCTTTGATCATCGAAAAGAAACATGTCGATGAATTGGCGGAAAAACTGACGCACATCCTGGAGGAAGTCGATGATCAAGATTAGTCCCGAGATTCGTTCTGTATCTGGCTTCCGCGTCGCCGGCGTTCATGCGGGCTTGAAGAAAGACGGCGCGCTGGATTTCGCGCTGATCAGCAGCGAGACAGATTGCGCGACGGCCGGGGTTTTCACCCGCAACAAGGTCAAAGCCGCGCCCGTGCTTTTGAACATGGAACGCTTGCGAGACAATGCCGCCGGCATCCGCGCTGTCGCCATCAACACCGTCAGCGCCAATGCCTGCACTGGCGCCTTGGGCTTGGAAAAAGCCCGCGCCAGCGCGGACTTGGTTTCCGAGCATCTGGCGATCAACAGCGACCAGATCTTGGTGATGTCCACAGGCGTCATCGGCACGCATTTGCCGATGGACAAGATCTCTCGCGGGGTGGCGCTTGCCAGCGAGAACCTGGGCGACGGCTGGTTGGAGGCTGCCGCCGGCATCATGACAACGGACACCCGTCCGAAACTTGGCTCCGTCACTATCGAGACGAGCAAGGGACAAGTTACTTTGGCGGGCATCGTCAAAGGCGCGGGCATGATCGCGCCCAATATGGCGACTATGCTTAGCGTCATCGTGACTGATGCCAGCCTTGGGCTGCCACTGGCGCAGGCGGCGCTCTCCGCGGCGGCTCAGTCTAGCTATAACCGCATCGTCGTCGATGGCGATACCAGCACAAATGACATGGTCTTTCTGATGTGCAATGGCGCCAGCGGCGTCGATGTCTCGGACGAAGCTGACGTCAAACTTTTCCAAGCCGCCTTGAATGCGCTGGCGAAGCACCTGGCGCAAGCGGTGGTGCGCGATGGCGAGGGCGTCACGAAATTTGTCACGCTTGACATTCGCAACGCGGAATCCGTCGCGGCGGCCGAGCGCATCGGACAGACGATTGGCGCCTCGGTCCTGACCAAGTCCGCGTTTTATGGCAGCGACGCCAATTGGGGGCGAATCATTGCGGCTGCTGGCCGCGCCGAGGCGCCCTTTGATCCGGACAGCTCCTCGCTCTATGTCGCGGCCGGCGAGGCGCTGCCCGCGGCGGAAAGGGGTTTGCTGATCTTCAGCCAGGGCATGCCGACCGACTATCTTGAAGACGATGCCGCCGCCATCATGGCCGAGCCCTCGATCACTTTCACATTGGATTGTGGCTTGGGCGGGGCTGAAGCCACCATTTGGACCTGTGACATCAGTCACGACTATATCACCATCAATGGCGACTATCGTTCTTGATAGGCTCGAGGTTCATCATGCCCGCTATGCCCGCAGTATTGGCGCTTGAAGACGGCAGGATTTTCCCGGGCGAAGGCTTTGGCGCGGAAGGCGTGCAAACCGGCGAAATCGTATTCAACACGTCGATGACCGGCTATCAAGAAATCCTGACCGACCCGTCATATTATCGGCAGATTGTCGCGATGACCGTGCCTCATGTCGGCAATACCGGCGTCAATCTCGAGGATCCGGAATCGAAGAAAGTATGGGTTTCAGGCTTCGTGGCGCGTTCGCTAAGCCCCATCGTCAGCAATTGGCGCAACCGCGGCGACCTGGCGACCTATCTGCGTGATAACGGTATCATCGGCGTTTCGGGCTTGGCCACCCGCGCGCTTGTGCGGCATATCCGAGCCAAAGGTGCGATGCGGGCGGCAGTGGCGCACGGCGACGCCGCGCTGGACACGGATAGTTTAACGGCGCTCGCGCGCGCTTCACTGGACATGTCGGGGGCCAATCTGGTCGACGCGGTTACAGCTTCGGCGGCATACGACTGGCGCGAGGGCAGCGATCCGCAATGGTATGGCGATGCCAGCCCGCCGCGCGAGCGTCCGCTGGTTGTGGCTTATGACTTTGGCGTCAAACACAATATCCTGCGCATGATGACGGATCGCGGCTTGCGCGTCACAGTCGTTCCCGCGGGGACTTCACCCTACGAGCTGCGCGCCTTGGCTCCATCGGGCATCTTCCTCAGCAACGGTCCCGGGGATCCCGCAGCGGTGGATTACGCTATCGAGAATGTGAGATCCCTCCTGGGCGAGCTGCCGATTTTCGGCATTTGCCTGGGCCACCAGATTCTTGCGCTTGCCCTGGGCGGCAAAACCGAAAAAATGCCTTTCGGCCACCGCGGGGGCAATCAACCGGTGAAGAATCTGCGCACTGGCGAAGTAGAAATCGCGACGCACAATCATGGTTTCGCGGTTTCAGCCGATAGCGACCTGGGCGGCGGCGAAGTGACGCACATCAACTTGAACGACAATACGGTTGCCGGATTGCGCCACCAAGCCTTGCGGGCTTTTAGCGTGCAATACCACCCCGAGGCTGCGCCGGGTCCGCACGATTCGATGTACTTGTTTGACGAATTCGTAGCGGTGGTTCATGACCAGGTTTAGCTGCTCTTAGTCGTAATTTCCGTCCCTCCATACTGGAATAAATCAATGCCCAAGCGGTCGGATATCAAGACAATCATGATCATCGGTTCCGGGCCGATCGTCATCGGACAAGCCTGCGAATTTGATTATAGCGGCGTGCAGGCTTGCAAAGCGCTGAAGCAAAAAGGCTATCGCGTGGTCCTGCTTAACTCCAACCCGGCGACGATCATGACCGATCCCGAATTTGCCGACGCAACCTATATTGAGCCGCTCACCACATCCATTTGCGAGCAGATCATCGCCAAAGAAAAGCCCGATGCCTTGCTGCCTACAGTTGGCGGGCAGACCGCGCTCAACCTGGCTGTGGCGCTGCAAGAGGCGGGTTTGCTGGAGCAATTTTCCGTGGAGCTCATAGGCGCGAGCCTGAACAGCATCCAGCTTGCCGAAGACCGGCAGCTCTTTAATGAGACCATGCGCGAGATCGGCTTGCGCGTGCCGGATAGCAAAGTGGTTGGCGATGTCGAGGCGGCATTGTCTTTTGCCGCGCGGATCGGTTATCCGACTCTGATTCGTCCGTCCTTCACGATGGGCGGGGCTGGCGGCGGTGTGGCTTATGATGAAGACGAGCTGCGAGCGGTGGCGGCAAATGGCATTCGCCAGAGCCCGGTCGGGCAGGTGCTGGTGGACAAAAGCCTGCTGGGCTGGAAAGAATACGAGCTCGAGCTGATGCGCGACGCGAAGGGCAATTTCGTCGTCGTTTGCTCAATCGAGAACCTCGACCCGATGGGCGTGCATACCGGCGACAGCATCACCATCGCGCCGGCGCAGACGCTGACAGACAAGGAATTGCAGCGCTTGCGCAATATGTCTCGCATGATATTCGATCGCGTGGGCATCACGACCGGCGGCGCCAACGTGCAATTCGCCATTAACCCGGCTGATGGCGAAGTCTATGTCATCGAGATGAATCCGCGCGTCTCTCGCTCGTCGGCGCTGGCTAGCAAAGCGACCGGCTTCCCGATCGCCAAGATCGCCGCTCTGCTTGCGGTAGGTTATACCTTAGACGAGATCGCCAACGACATCACCCGGCAGACGCCAGCCAGCTTCGAGCCGTCTTTGGATTATGTCGTGGTAAAGATTCCGCGTTGGGATTTCAAAAAATTCGCCGGCGCGGATCCCGTATTGGGACCACAGATGAAAGCCGTAGGCGAGGTGATGGCCATCGGCAGAACCTTCCCAGAAGCGCTGCAAAAAGCGGTCCGCTCGCTGGACATCGGTATTGACGGCTTTGGCAGCCAGGCGCGGGAGCATCTGTCGCCGGAAGCGCTGGGCGTGCCGACGGCTCAGCGGCTGTTCCAGGTGGCAAAGGTGATTGGCGAAGGCGTCCCAATTGATGAAATCGTCCGCCAGACGCGCTTCGATCCCTGGTTTGTTCAGCAAATGAGCGAGCTAATGGCCATCCACAATAGGTTATTGAAGCGGGGTCTGCGCCTTGCCGATTTGGATTGCCGCGACATGGTTAAGCTAAAGCGCTATGGATTCAGCGACGCCTATATCGCTGGACTGTTGGGCGAAGAAGAGCTTGCCGTTCGGCATCAGCGCAAGTCCCTGGGCGTCCGCGCCAATTTTTATCGCGTCGATACCTGCGCCGCGGAATTCGCGGCGCATACGCCCTATCTGTATTCGACTTACGAAATGGACGACGAAGCGCAGCCCGTCTCGACGCCGAAAGTGATGATTCTCGGCGGGGGTCCCAATCGTATCGGGCAAGGCATCGAGTTCGATTATTGTTGCGTGCACGCCTGCTTCGCCTTGCGGGACATGGGCTACGAGACGATTATGGTCAATTGCAATCCGGAGACGGTCAGCACCGACTACGACACCGCGGATCGCTTGTATTTCGAGCCGCTGACCGCGGAAGACGTCATGAACATCGTCGACCGCGAAGAGCCGGATGGCCTACTCGTGCAGTTTGGCGGGCAAAGCCCGCTTAATATCGCCCGCGACTTGCAGCGAATGGGCGCGCCAATTTGGGGCACGTCGGTTGATACGATCGACCTGGCGGAAGACAGAGAACGCTTCAATGCCCTCATGGGCGAACTTAATATCAGGCAGCCGGCGGGCGCGACGATTAATATGAGAAATGAGGCAACACGCGCCGCTCGCCGCATCGCTTATCCGCTGCTGGTACGCCCCAGTTATGTGCTAGGCGGGCGTGGCATGGCGATTGTCTTTGACGAGGAGCAACTGCTGGCTTGGCTGGACACTAACGTGACCTGGGGCGAGCATCCGGTCTTGCTCGACCAGTTCTTGGACGACGCCTATGAAGTCGATGTCGACGCTCTGGCGGATGGCGAGCAAGTTACAATTGGCGGCATCATGCAGCATATCGAACAGGCAGGCGTGCACAGCGGCGATTCCGCCTGTGTCCTGCCGCCCTATAAAATCAGTTATTTTCATCTGGATGTCATCCGAGACTATACGCAGCGCATTGGACTGGCGCTGAACATCAAGGGTCTGTTTAATATACAGTTCGCGGTCAAGGATGATGAAGTATACGTCCTGGAAGTGAACCCGCGCGCCAGTCGGACGGCGCCATTTATCAGCAAGGCGATTGGGCAGCCATTGGCGCGCTATGCGGCGCAGATCGCCGCGGGCAAAACCCTGCAAGAGATCGGCTTCGTTGCGGAACCGGCTATAGACGGTTTTTTTGTTAAGGAAGCCGTTTTCCCTTTTCAGAAGTTCCCGGGGGTCGATACGCGCCTGGGACCAGAGATGCGCTCGACGGGAGAGGTGATGGGTCGCGCCTCGTCCTTCGGTCACGCCTATGTCAAGGCGCAGGCGGCGGCGGGAACGCCATTGCCAATAGGCGGTACCGTGTTCATCAGCGTGAATGACTTTGACAAAGGCGTTGTCGCCAAGATCGCCCGAGACCTGGTTCAATTCGGCTTTCGGCTGGTGGCGACGGCTGGCACCGCCGGGTGGCTAAACAGTTTGGGAATCGACGCTAGGCCAGTGAAAAAGCTGTCGCAAGGCGCGCCAAACGTCCTGGACCTGATGCGAGACGGCGGAGTTGATTTGGTCATTAACACCCCCAGGGGGGGCCAGGCGCACGAAGACGGCATGCGCATCCGCAGCCAGGCTTACGCTCTTGGCGTGCCGATTATCACCACCATGAGCGCGGCGGCCGCTTCGGTACAGGGCATTCGGCGCCTGCGCGAAAGCCCGCTCAGCGTGCGCAGTTTACAGTCGCATTATGCGGCAACGGGCATAACAAGCGAGAATTGAGAGGACGAACAGCCAATGGCGCCTGCCTACAAAAGATATCTTGAAGAGATTCTCATTGATGAAGATCGCCTGCAAGCGCGTATCGCCGAACTAGGCAAGATACTTAACCGGGATTATGCGGGTTGCGACGATCTGCTGCTCTTGTGCATTCTCAAGGGCGGCGTCATGTTCTTGTCGGATCTTTCGCGTCATATTCAAGTGCCGCACATGGTTGATTTCATGGCTGCCAGCAGCTATGGGCATGGCGCGCGGCAGTCTGCCGGGTCTGTGCGCATTGATATGGATCTGCGGACCGATGTGCGGGGCAAACACGTCCTGGTTGTTGAGGACATCATTGACAGCGGCTATACCCTCAGTTTTGTCATAAAGACGCTAAAAAGCCGCGAACCAGCCAGCTTAAAGCTCTGCGCCTTGCTCAACAAGCAGTCGCGCCGGGAAGTCGAGATTGACGTCGATTATGTCGGTTTCGATATCGAAAACAAGTTCGTTTTTGGCTATGGGCTCGACCTGGATGAACGATTCCGCAACCTGCCATTTGTCGGCGTGGCGCGGCAGGATGCGCTGCTAGATGAGTGATATTGCCCCCCGCCTGCAATGGAGCGAATTTGTATACGACTTGCAGCGCCTTCTGCGCGACAAAGGCGTCGCGACGCCGCTGTACGTCGTAGGGGGCGCGGTGCGCGACGCCTATAAGCGCGCGGAAATCACCGACATCGATATCGCGGTCGACGGCGATGCCTTGAGTATCGCCAGGAAAATTGCCGACTGGCTAGATGCCGATATTTACATCATGGATCGCGAACGCGGCGTCGCGCGCGTCTTCGTCAAGCGCGGATCGGCAGCGATATTGCTTGATTTCGCGCGTTTTCGCGGCGCGACCCTCGCCGACGATCTCCGCAAGCGCGACTTCACCGTGAATGCCTTGGCGGCCGATCTGCTCGGCGACCTGTCGCAGATGATTGACTTGCTTGGTGGCGAGCGCGACCTACACGAACGGGTCTTGCGCCGCTGTTCGCCAAATGCGATCGAGCAAGATCCTCTGCGCGCCCTGCGTGCAGTGCGACAAAGCACGCAGTTGGCTTTGAAGATTCACCCGGCGACATTGTCCGATATTCATCAGTTCGCGGCCGGTCTTAGCCAGATTTCGCCCGAAAGAATACGCGACGAGTTTTTCAAGTTGCTGGCGCTCGACAAGGCCGCTCGCGGACTGCGGGTCCTAAATCATCTGGGGCTGCTCCAGCGCATCTTGCCGGATCAGTTTGGCTTGCAGCAGGCGCCGGGGAAGCCCCCACGTCAATTGGATGCCTGGTCGCGCAGCCTGCAAGTGACTGAGCGCATGTGCGCGATATTGACTGCTGTAAGCGACAGGCGCACAGACAACAGCGCGGCCGCCTTTGATCTCGGCATGTTGGTCATGCAAATGGATCGCTTTCGCCGACAATTGCAGCAGCGCTTGCGCCGCAGCTATGGCAACGGGAGACGACATAAAGAATTGTTAGTCCTGGCAGCGCTCTTGAGCGACCCGGATGAGCAGGCTCCTGCAAGCGCGGGTGAGCAATGGTCGCGGACGGCAAAAGCTGTTTCCCGGTCTCTGCGGCTAACGCTGGAAGAGGGTCGTGAACTGTCGCTGGTCCTGTGCAACTATCAGGTCATTCTCGCTGAATCGGAGTGGTCGACTCTGGCGCGACATCGCTTTTGGTTTGGCTTAGGCGAAGCGGGCATCGACGCCATTTTCCTGGCGGCGGCAGTCTATTTGGGCATGCAAGGCGCGGAGATGCGGCAAGCGGAGTGGCTTGCTTTTGTCGACAGCGCGACTGGCATGCTGGATACCTGGTTCAATCAATATGAAGATGTCGTCAATCCGCCGCCCCTGCTGGATGGCGATGACATCATGCAAGCGCTTGGCATCGCAGGCGGACCGAAAATAGGCTCGCTGTTGAGCGCCTTGCGCGAGGCGCAGGTCCTCGGCACAGTGCGCAGCGTTTCGGACGCGCGCGACTTCCTTTCCCGCCAACACGTCGAATCGAGCTGAGTCCGGATCCGCTTCATCAATTAGCGCGCTATTCAATTCTGCATTAGTTCTTTACATCGTCAGTTCAAGGGATCGACGAATTCGAAGAACAGCAGCATAGTCCTGCCATAGACGCGCCGATCAGTTTCGCGCAAGCAGCGCAAGCGAATCTCAGCTTCCAGTTCGCGCGGATCAATCTGTACGATGACAATCGATTGCGCATGATGCCAGGATGGGTTTCCGTCGAGGTTTCGCAGCGTTGCCAGCCATAGCTCCCGGTATTGCGGCGGGGCGATGTAAATATAATCGAATCGTCTTGCCGGCGAGCGCTTGATCAGGTCGAAGGCGTCGCGGCGCAGCAGGACCGCGCGCGCCTCGAGCCGCGTTCGCTTGAGATTCTCGCGCACGGTGCGCAGCGCGGCGCGCTGTCGGTCGACAAAATGGACTTGCTCGCCGCCGCGGCTGAGCGCTTCAATGCCGACGCTGCCGGTGCCGGCAAACAAGTCGAGCATGCTCGCGCCGATGATGTCATCGCCGATGATGCTGAAGAGGGCTTCTTTGACCCGATCCATGATCGGTCGCGTATTATCCCCAGGGACGGCTTTCAGCCGAGCGCCGCGGGCGCTGCCAGCGATGACGCGCAGAGACATCAGGTCGCCAGTTTTTCCAAGAAACTGCGGACGGCGCGGGGCTTCGACGGTGGCGCGGTCGCGTTGCCGCCGCTGCGCGCCAGAAGCCCCTTAGTGTGACGCAAGATGTGCCAAATCGCGGATTGCAGCATGGCGGGGCTTAGGAACTGCCGCCCCCAACGTCCTCGATACGCTGATTCAGCATGCGAGTGAGCATCATAAAGCGATCGTCGTCGTTGGAATCCAGATCGTTGACGCCGACGTGCCCCTCGACGTGGGAGGTCGTCCGCACGGCCTGGAGCGCCCGCTGCGCCAAGTCAAGCGCATTTTGGAAGGCGGCGCTTGCCGCGCTGTTAGTTCCACCCGCTTTGTGCGCCAGCCCGAGGCCATAATGCGCGTCAACATTCTCGGGATTGGCGCTGATGACTTCTTCAAACAATCTGATCGCTTCGGAGTTGTTGCCATCGCGGTGGGCGCGCCAGGCTCTGCCAATTCGTTCTGTCGTGGGTAAGGTAGACATGTGAACTCCTATCTCTGTTTTATAAACCGCGTCGCTCAGGTGGCGGGAAGGCTTGTATTTGCCTGTGAGCGCGGCATTCTTGTTGACGATATGCCGATTACGCGCCGAGCGACTCTGTTACTCTCCAAATCGACATCGCGCGACAGGCAAGGCAATCGCCGTCGATTGAGCCTATTCTACTTCATAATCATGGCTTTGTACCAATCGGCTCTGGGCAAGTCAGCCGCGCGATCGCGCATCATCTTGTCTTGCCGCTTAACTTCGCCAATGATATGCTATCGTCGCCATGGGATTGAAGAAGAAACGCCATTTGGCGATACGTTATGCGGTGGAAGCAGACTTGAAGCAGGCAGCCCTGATTTGGCGGGAGCGCGCCGCGTTATTACAGCAGTCGGATGATCTCCAGCAACTAAACCCGGAAGGGCTGCTCGCTTGGCAGCGGCAAGCCAGATCGTGGCTGAAGCAGGACCATTGCGGCTTCTTCGTCGGAGAAGTGAAGGAGGTTTTATCTGGCTATATGGTGGTCACGATCTGCGCGGGACCAGCCGGGCTGGAGCCGGCCGCCCTTGGGAAAGTGGTCGATATGGCTGTTGACCTGCACGAATCGCATCCCGGCCTCGGCGGCGCCTTGTTGGATGCGGCGCGTCAATGGCTCAAGGCGCATGATATAGGCTATTTGACCGTGGACGTACCGGCGCGTTATCCCGTTGAAGAGGCTTTCTGGCGGGCGCAAGGCGCGCGTTTGCGATTTAATCAAAATTGGTTAGCGCTATAATTAAATCTCCTGCTCGCCTGTGGAGAAGGCTTGATATTTTGTGCGCGCGCGCTAGACCCGATCCCCGCCGAGCGGCTGTGATACGCAAGGCGAATGAAGCCGACGCCGACCGCATCGGCTGTCTGTGGTTGGAAATGGTGGAATATCACCAGACTTTTGATCCGCTCACGTTCCGCGCGGCCGACGATGGCGCCGACATGTACGCGCAGCGGATCCTGCAGCGCTTGTCCGATCCCTGGACACGTATTCTAGTTGCCGAAGTTGAAGACGATATCGTCGCCTATGCGCTTGGCTTGGTGGCTGACATCACGACCGAGATGTTTCAGCCGCTGCGCAGCGGTTTGCTGGCGGACATTTACGTCAGCGCCGAACATCGCCGCCGTGGGCTGGGCAAAGCGCTGGTGACGAAAATGTCAGACTGGTTTCAAACGCAGCGAGTGAGCCATTTTGAATGGCATGTCAGCGCGCAGAACCCGGCGGCGATTCAGTTTTGGCAGGCAATCGGCGGCAAAGCGACGATGCTGCGCATGCGCGCCGAGATCTGAAGGAGTTGACAGTGACTGAAGAACTCTATTTGCGCGACAGTTATCTGCGGGAGTTTGCAGCCAAAGTCGTCTCGCATGATATCGAGAACAATGCTGTGACACTCGATAGGACGGCTTTTTATCCTGGCGGCGGCGGTCAGCCCTGCGACATCGGCAAGCTCCGCAAGGGGCAGGGCGAATACGCTGTTGGCAAGGTCATGCGCGGGAACTTGCACGTCATCAAGGGACCGCTGCCTCCGCTTGGGAGCGACGTGCAGGGTTTGATCGACTGGGAACGGCGCTACAAGCTGATGCGCACCCACACCGCGATGCATGTTTTGTGCGGTGTTGTCTGGCGCGACTATCAGGCAAGTGTCACCGGCGGCAATATGGCTATTCTCTCGGGCAGGATGGACTTTGAATTCGCGAAGCTGGCGCCGGAAGTCGTGGCGGATATTGAAGAGAAGATAAATATAGAAGTGGCTGCAGCCCGCGACGTCAAAGTCCAGATATTGTCGCGCAGCGCCGCCTTTGCAATTCCCGATCTGATTCGCACCAAGATCAATTTGCTGCCGGAGGCGATTAAGCAAGTGCGGACGGTGGAAATCGTCGGACTTGATTTGCAGGCGGATGGCGGAACGCATGTCGCCAATACGCGCGAAGTTGGCGCGATAAGAATCAGCAAGTACAAGAGCAAGGGCGGCATCAACAAGCGGCTCTATGTGGAGATCGGCGACTGATGCGCTATTTGCATCCGGTGCAGGCGCATGAAAGATTTGTCGCCAGTGGAGAATACGCCTTCGCCAAAGATGGCAGATCGCTTAACAAGACAGAATCATGGACGATTCATGAGTTGGGCGACGGCAGCAAGTTCATTCGCCTTGACAGCGACGCCCGCGAAGAAGAAGGCAAGTCGCTGCTGGCGGAGCTGTTGATCAGCCGCGCCGACGATGTCATGCGCTTTGACCTGCGCTATGAAAATGTTCAGTTTCAAGGCGGCGTCAGGTCCCTGTCCGCCACATACAGCCTGGTGGACCAGGTCATGCAGGTTGGCTACCGCATGAATGGCGCAGAGCGCAGCTATCTTGAACGAGAGCTTGCGCCAGAGGTTTTGCTGGATATCCCCTTTCTGATTATGCGCGGGAGGACGCTCTTCGCGCTGTCAGAACGCGCGGGAAAACCGATCTCTGTTTTTGTGCCGATGTATGAACATGCTCAGTTATTCCCTGGAATAACGCGCAGCGTGGCATCGCCGGTCGAACGTCTGGGTCGCGAGCGTCTGGCGCTGGGGGTGCGCGAAATCGATACGCAGCGATTCCGCTATGTCGATAAAGCAGCGTCTTACTGGGTTGATGAACTGGGCATTGTCATCAAACGAATAAACGCCTTCAATCAGCATGAATTTTCGGTGACTGTGCGCAATTATGCGCGCCGCCCATTGTAGGTTCGGCGGCAACAGCCAAGACAGGCGTTCTTAGAAAGCGATGACGAATGCTTAAGCGCTTGCGAATTTTCCTCGGTCCAGCCAGGTTCAAGGCTTTGTTCCTGCTGCTTGGGCTTACCGGGCTTGCCAGTCTAATGCTGACTATTGTGGCCGATAGGCTCGACTGGGCGACAGCGGCGCAGACCCTGCTGCTCGCCGTTTTCCTCGCTGGCGCAACCTATTTGATTTTAAGCCGATTAACCCGCGAAGAACGTTTTCGCTGGCTGGCGGTGATCCTGCCGGCAGTTCTGGCAATTGTCATCGCCGGGACCATTCTGCCTCACTTAACTGGACTTATCCTAGGCGCTGGCATCGGTTGGATCGTCGCCGGCATCTTCATCTTTAACGGCGCGCGGGGACCACAGAATTACAAGCGCGCCGTGCGATTCATGCGCAAGGGAGATTATGCCGCCGCCATCAAGTCGATCAGCGCGCAGATTAAGCTCGAACCTGCGCGGGGCGAGCATTATCGCTTTCGGGCGGAACTTTATCGCCTGGCGGGCAAGCTTGAGGCCGCGAAGCAGGACTATCGCAAGATGATCAATTTGGAGCAGCAAACTGCGGTTGCCTATAATGGTTTGGCGGAAGTGGAATTGCAGGCGGGCAACTATCAGAAAGCGTTTGAAGCCGCTGAAACCGCCTACGAAATGTCCCCGGAAGAGTGGGTTGCTGCCTACAACCTGGGCATGATCGAAGACCGCTTGGGGCGCAGTGAAGGCGCGATAGAGCGCCTCCGCTGCGCCTTGGCGCTAAAGATGCCCGATTCTCGACATCGGCTGCTAGCTCATCTATACTTATTGAGAGCCTATCTGCGCCTGGGTGATACAGTTAGCGCGAAACAGGCTTTGGCTGCGATGAAGCGAGAAAAGTCCGGTCTTGAAGAGTGGCAGGTCATCATGAGCGCTGACGAGGCGCATGCCTTGCGGGACGTGCTAAGCGAAGATATCGAATACGCCCGCCAGCTGCTCCAGGATGAAATTGCCTTGGAGACCGCGCGGGTTGGAGGACTATGATGTCGGCGCGCCGCTTGATCGGGTGGATAGCGGTCTTCGTTTCCGTTGCGCTGGCGCTGCTGGGCATAGTGGTTTTTGTCCTGGGCGTCGTGATTGAATTCGCCAGCGGCATGACGCAGCCCCTTGATCCCTACCTGTCGCCGGTAGCGCAATTGTCCTTGGCGGGCCTTTGCTTGTCCGCGAGCATGATCGTGCTGGGTTTCTTGCTCGTCGGCATCTTATTGGCGCGGCAGTCGCGTCAGTACGGCGCAGGATACGGCGAAGCGTATCGTCTCATCCAGAAATTGCAATTTCCCCAGGCGATTCAATTGTTGGAACGCGTATTGGCCGGCGGCAAAATCACCCCGGACCTGCTCATGCTCTTGACAAGCGCCTATGCCTACAACGGACAGTTAGCCAAAGCCCAAGCCACAGCCGATCAAGCTGTGCAGATGTTCCCGCAAAACGCCGCCGCTTATATGACCCTGGCTAACGGCTATCGCATGCAGGCGAGCTACGGCGAAGCGGCCATGGCGCTACAGACAGCCGCGCAGCTTTCGCCCGATCAGCCGATTATCTGGGCGGAACTGGGCTTCATACAACAATTGGCGGGCGAGCGCGATTCCGCTATCGAGTCCTTCCAGCATGCGGCGCTCTATGCGATGCCCGCCATGTACAGCGTGCGCGTCAACTATTATCTCGCGCAGCACTACTTGAATATCGGGGATTCCAAAAACGCGCTGCGCGCGACCGAGCGCATGAAGAGTACAAAACATGGCTTGAAGGCTTGGAAGTCCACGCTGACTGCTCTGGAAGGCACTGCCTACGGCAGTTTGCTCAATTATGAAATCGAAAAAATCGAGCGCGCGATCAGCGATAGCGAAGAACAGCAGCAAGAGGCATGATCTTCGCTCATTTCGCGCGCGATCTCACCCAGCGCCTGCCCGAGTGGGACCGGTCTGCTCGGCTGTCGCTCTATCTGGCGGCTATTCTGCTCGTCGTCTTGCTATTGCTCGGATTTCTTGGTCCATCCGAGATTAAGCTGCCGGCGCGTCTTGGCGCTTTTGCATTGCTCTTGACGCTGCAGCTGCTCTTCTTCTGGGGCAATCGCCGCGCAATTTCGCCTTATCACCAAGCCCAGCAGCGCTATATGCGTGGCGAATACGAGCTGGCGCGGGATTTGCTCGAGACAGTTCCGGAAAATCAGCGCGAGTCTGTTGACGCGCTGGCGCTTTTGGGCAACTGTTACCGGCAGTTGGGGCAGTTGGACGCAAGCCGGGCGGCGATTGAGCGGGCATTGGCATTGAAGCCGGACTATCATTACGCGCTTTACGCCGCCGGCAAGTTAAGCCTGGTTAGCGGGGACTACCATAATGCCAAGGTTCGCTTTGAAAGCGCCTTGGCGGCTGGGACGCCAGCGCTGGTTCATTTTGATTTGGGCCAAGTTTGTTATTACCTCGGCCGCGCCGACGCCGCCGCGCACCTGCGCAAGTTCCAAGCCGCGTCCCTTGATGAGCCGGCCAAGGCGGTCATGGCGACATATTATCTGTTGGACATCAGCAAAACGGGCGCTTGGTCTCCGCTGCTGACCCAGGAAGTTATCGCATATTGGCGGGACGAAGCCAAGCGCTATCAGCAGACGGACTATGGCAAACGCCTGCTTGCGGACATCGAGCAACTCCAAGACAAGATGCGGCTGCAAGAAGCATGATCAGGCGCTCTCCTCACTAGACTTTCGACTATACTTGCCGTGCGCCGCCTTCACAAGCGAAGTATTTCACCCTATCGAAATCTGCTGCCCTAAGCCATAATTTCTGCGTTATTTGAGGCGCATGAGGAGGTGGAAACGTGGTGTCGCCGCGCGAATCGCTCGCACCGCGGGTCATTGCCATAGTGATGCGAACAAAGGTCTAGTCCTCCGATTCTTTGCAAGTCGTCGACCCGTATCACTATCATGGAGAGATAATCCGTCATGTTTAGGGCAGTAAACTCGAAGATCAATAGCGAGAGCATCAACAAACTCGAACAGAAGCAATTGGATTTCTGGCGCTTCAACCGCGTATTTGAGCGCACCACCGAAGGGCGGGAAGACGCGCCTCGCTACGTGTTTTATGAAGGACCGCCAACAGCGAATGGCAAGCCGGCCAGCCATCATGTCTTGGCGCGGGCATTCAAAGATATGTTCCCGCGCTACAAAGTGATGAATGGCTTTTATTGTCTGCGGCGCGGCGGCTGGGACACGCACGGCCTGCCGGTCGAAATCGCGGTCGAAAAGGAGCTCGGCTTTGACAATAAGAGCCAGATCGAAGAATATGGCGTTGCGGAATTCAACGAAAAATGCCGTTCCACCGTGTTCCGCCACATCATCGAGTGGGAAAAATTCACCGAGCGCATCGCGTTTTGGGTAAACATCGACGACGCCTATGTGACATTTTCGAATGAATACATCGAAAGCGTCTGGTGGATCCTCAAGGAGTTTTGGAACAAGGGCTTGCTCTATCGCGGCTACAAAGTCGTGCCCTACAGCCCCACCTCCGGCACGCCTTTGAGCAGCCACGAGGTTTCGCTCGGCTACAAGACCATCGTCGATCCCAGCATATTTGTACGCTTTCCGCTCAAGGACCAGCCCGGTGTCTACCTGCTGGCATGGACGACAACGCCTTGGACCTTGCCAGCCAATGCCGCGCTGGCGGTTGGCGCGGATGTGGACTATGTACAGGTCGAAGGACCTGCCTCCGATGGCGGGGGCGCCGAAGAGCTTATCCTGGCGGAAGCGCTCATGGAAAAGGTGCTGGACGGCGATATCGAATACAAGGTGACGCGGCGCCTCAAGGGCCGGGATATGCTTGGCTGGCGCTATCATCCTCTCTATACTTTCTTGACCGTGGAAAACGATTACGCCTATGTGGTAGCGGCGGACTACGTGAGCACGGCAGACGGCACAGGCATCGTGCATACGGCGCCGGCTTATGGCGTGGACGATTTGGAAACGGGAAGAAAGCACGACTTGCCGGTTCTCATCACGGTTGACGAGACCGGTTGCTTTGTTGACGCTTGCGCCAATTTCCGCGGGTTGTGGTTCAAAGACGCCGACAAGGAAATCATCGCGGACCTGCTAGAACGCGGCTTGATGTACCGCAACGAGAAATACGAGCATACCTACCCGCACAACTGGCGCGATGACACGCCTCTGATGTACTTCGCGCGCGAAACCTGGTTCATCGACACGCTGAAATACAAACAGACCATGATCGACCTCAATCAGACCATAAACTGGGTGCCCGATCACCTGAAGGACGGGCGCTTTGGCAACTGGCTCGAGGATCTCAAAGAATGGTCCTTGGGGCGGGAACGCTATTGGGGCACGCCCTTGCCGGTCTGGGTTGACGACGAAACCGGGGAAATGCTCTGCGTCGGCAGCGTCGCGGAGTTAAGCGAACTGGCCGGCGAAGACTTGAGCGAACTGGATTTGCATAGACCCTACGTCGACGACGTCACATTCGACAATCCCAATGGCGAAGGCGGACTCATGCGCCGTGTGCCGGAAGTGATCGACGTTTGGTTCGACAGTGGCGCGATGCAGGTAGCGCAGTGGGCATTTCCCCAGAAGAATAGAGATTTGCTTGAAGAACAGCATCCGGCCGATTACATCTGCGAGGCTGTCGATCAAACGCGCGGCTGGTTCTATAGCCTGCATGCGATTGGCGCCATGCTCTTCGATTCAGTCGCCTTCAAAAACGTCATCTCGCTGGGGCACATCCTGGACGAAAACGGGCAAAAGATGTCGACCAGCAAAGGCAATGTCGTCGACCCCTGGGAGGTGCTGGAAGAAGCGGGCGCGGATGCCTTCCGCTGGTATCTTTATACCTCTGGTCCGCCGGGCGAACCCCGTCGTTTTTCCAAAAACCTGGTGAGCGAAGTCATCAAGAAGTTTTGGTCGACGCTGTGGAATACCTATAGCTTCTTCGTAACTTACGCCAATATCGATTCCTGGTCGCCGGCGATGAACGCGCCTCCGCCGGCCGAACGGGAATTGCTGGATCGCTGGGTCTTGGCGGAATTGCACAGCTTGGTCAAGACCGTAACCGATGCCTATGAGAACTACGATGCAGTTGCCGCGACCAGACCCGTCGAAGAATTTGTGATGCGCTTGAGCAATTGGTACGTGCGGCTGAGCCGTGAACGGTTCTGGAAGAGCGATGTCGACGCGGGCAAACGCTCGGCTTATGCGACATTGTACGAGGTGCTGACAACCTTGGCTCGATTGCTGGCGCCGACGATGCCATTCATGAGCGAAGAGCTCTATCGCAATCTGGTAGGCGAACAAGACGGCTCTGCCGCAGACAGCGTCCATTTGTCGACTTGGCCCGATTGCGATGAAACCTTGATAGTCGACGAGCTCATAACGGAAATGGCGCTGACGCAGCGCTTGGTGAGCTTGGGCTTGGCAGCGCGCAACGCGGCGCAAATCGGCGTTCGGCAACCTCTAGCCAGCGCCCAATTCGCCACTCGGGATCTAGCGGAGTCGGAGATAATCGAACGTTACGCGGGCTTGATCAAGAGCGAATTGAATGTGAAAGACATCAAGGTCATGGGCGCGGACGATGCGGACCGATTCGAGGCGACTACCGTCTACAGCCTCAACCCCTTGCCGCGTTTCCTGGGACCAAAATTCGGTAAAGACTTCAAAGCGCTGCAGTCGGCGCTCAAGAATGGCGAGCAAGACTATCTGCGCCCCTTCGCCGAGCGCCTGCTAGCGGGGCAAGACATCACAGTCGAGCTTGACGGCAAAACCTACGACATTGCCAATGCCGAATGCGAGGTTAAGGTCACGGTCGAGACCCCAGAAGGCGCGGTTGAAGACGGCGGCTACATCGTGGTCCTGGATACGCGCTTGTCCTCCGACCTCCTGGAAGAAGGCTTGGCGCGAGAGCTGGTCAGGCGGATCCAGAATTTGCGCAAGGTTGCGGACTTCGAATTGGACGATCGCATTTGCATTGTCTATTCTGAAGCCTCGGACGCCATTGACGCGGTTCTGCAACTCTTCAGTGGATACATCCGCCAAGAGACCTTGGCGGATGAATTGGGACCAGGCGCTCCCTCAGAAGATTTCGTCAGCGAAAGCGTCGAAATCAAAGGCGAAACTCTCACAATTGGCGTCAGGCTATCCGGCTAATTTAGCATATTTGGCTAAGAATTTTGTGAAGGCGGCATCCAAAGCAGCCTTCACCCTATCGTTTTGGCAAGCAATATGCTAAGTTATTGGCTATAAGATACAAATCTGCGCCGTCGATTTGATGTTTCTGCCAATGAGATACCGGGCAGGCGCTATTCGGCGCTGTTTATATGTGCGGGAAACTAGCCATGTCAGATAAAAACACCGCTTCAATTCAATCCTTGCTTAGGTATTCTTTACCATTGGGCGCGAGCGTTGTAGCTGGCGATCCGGAAACGCAAGTGAATTGGTCGGTCACTATTCGCGCGCAGCCGCCTGTCTTCCCTGATATTTACGGCGGGGAGCTGGCGCTGGTATCGATGGACGTTTTGCGCAGCTTCGATGATCGGCTGCGTTTGGCGGCTGTGATTCGCCTCTTGTCCGATATCGGCGTCAATGCGGTTCTAGCGACGGGCGAAATCGGACAGAGCGCTAAAGAGGCTGCGGACGAATGCGGCACGGTTTTGGTATCGGTTCCCTTGGATACCAGCTTGACCACTGTTGAACGGGCGGTGAACTCGCTGCTATTGAACCAATCCGCGCGCCTGACCGAGCGAGCAATCGAGATCCAACGGCAATTGACGCGCTTGGCTGCCGAGAATCGTGATCTTGGCAGTCTGCTGCAGGTTATGTCGCGTTCGACAGGCAAGCCCATCGTCATACACGACGATGCTGGCCGGATGATTTCCCAGATCTACCCCAATGTTGGCCGCCGCAGCCTCAACGGTCGCTATCCGCCGGCGGAATTGCCTTTGGGAGATTTTCAGACCTGGTTGGCGCATGAAGCGCCGCCCAGCCAAGGCATCATCAGCCCTAGCCCCTTGGGCTTCACAACGGTGCTCAAGGTGGAAAAGCGCGTGGCCGGTTATCTTTCGCTGGTGGATCAAAAGAATGAGCTGGATGAATTCGCTCGCTTGGTCTTGGCTTATGGCGCCGATGTTTGCGCGATAGAAATGGCGAAGAACCGCGCTATCGCTTCGGCAGTTGAGCAGACGCGAGGCGATTGGATCCAGATGTGGCTGAGCGGCACGCCGGCCGATGACGATTTGCTGCGCACCCGCGCGCGGCAAGGGGGCTTTCAACCCGGCGCTTCCTACCTGGTGTCTGTCTTTCGCGCGATGACAGAGGGGGGGCAGTCGCTTTCCCTGGAATCATTGCTTTCGCTGGTCCGTGACGACATGTCGCGCCGGCAGATCGATGGCGCCGTTGGACAATACGTCGATGTGATCGTGGTCTTGTATCCGCTAGACGAAGCTGATGCCGCAGGACTGTCGCGGACGCGCGCGATTATCGAAGATGTGCGCGGGCAAATCTCGAGCCGCCTGGCAAATAGTTTGATTGCGGCCGGCATAAGCCGCCCGGCGACGGGGCTTGCCATGCTGCGGCAGGCATACCGCGAGGCAAAAGACGCCGTTGGCATTTCCTACCAATTGAGCGACCGCGACACGACGACATTCTACGGCGATCTCAAATTGTTTCAGTTGCTCCTGGCTTTGAAGGAACGCAACCTGGACAATCTTCATCAGTTCTACGACGACGCCCTGGGTCCGCTGGTTGAACACGACAACCGCAAACAGAGCGACCTGATTCGCACCTTGAGCGGATTCTTTGAAGCAAATGGCAATCTGGCGAAGGCGGCGCAAGCCCTTGATGTGCACCGCAACACCTTGGTCTATCGGCTCGAACGCATTGCCGAACTCACGAAAATGGACCTGGACGACTCGGACAATCGTCTCATCCTGCACTTGGCGCTCAAAACTCAGCGCGTCCTGGCGACGATCCCCGGGCAAGCTTCAACAGCATAAGCAAGGAAATTGACTGCTGTATGCTCGCTGGCTGCCGGCAAGATCACCGGCAGCTTTTGCTTCGGCTAGCTTTCGTTGACGATGTTGCGCGCGCCGGGCGGGGCAATCTTCACGAAGTGCGCTTCGGGGCGCTTCAGCAGGGCATAGAGCGGCTCTGCGGCCTGCGATTGATGATTCTCTTCGAGCGTCCGGATGTAGGCATTCAAGAGTTCGCGCACATCCTGATGTCCCTCGTCGTCTAGCTTCTGCGCCTCGACTACGGATCCAGGCGCGATACGGCGTCTGATCGCGTCTATGGTCAGATTCATTTCCGGCTGCACGCGCTGATAGACGACGCCGCCGGTCATGCCGGCGCACATCCATGGTCCGGGGTCGCCCAAGACGACCGCGCGCCCGGATGTCATATACTCGAAGGCATAGCCCTTGAGGTTCGCGCGCGCGCCCAAACCGCCGAGGCCGTCTTTTAACGGTTCGGTGATTTCGCCGCCAAAGACCACGTCGGCGCCGCTCATGCGGATGCAGGCGCGTGTATCGGCGTTGCCTTGCACGATAAACAGGCCCCCCTGCGCGCCATAAGCGAAGCTCTTGCCTACCGAGCCGTCCAAGCGCTGCCCATTGTGATTCAAGCCCTTCAAGATGGAGATCTTGCTGCCTTTGGCGCATTTCCCCACCCCGTCTTGCGCGCCGCCCTCCACCAGAACGTTTACGGGGGCATCCAGGAATGCGGCGAGGCCATTGCCTGGAATCGCCGAATTGCTGAAGCTAAGATTTATGGCGCGTATGCGGTCGCTGTGCGGGACGGATTTCCGCTGGATAGCGCCCGCGAGGTGCGTTCCCAAGGCGCGGTCCATCGCCATGACCTGCTCGTCGTCATAGGTGAGTTCGTATTCTCCCCTGTTGACGTACTTGGCAACCACATCGGTTATTTGCTTGCTGACGGTGTTGCGCGGACGTGTGACGCGGCGTCCGCCGGGCTGCGCGCGAGGTTTCTGCACGCCCGGGACCGAACGAAGCAAATTGCTAAGGTCTATCCGGTCGTGGTGGGAGCGCTGTTGCAGCAAGTCGGCGCGGCCGACAATATCTTGCAAGTTGCTTATGCCCATCTTCGCCAGCCACTTGCGAATGTCGTCGCCCAGGGCGTCAAACATCGTGACGATGCTTTCGGCCGATCCGCGCTCTTCAAAGGGGCGGAAGGCTTTGAAATTCCGTTTTTCAGCTTCTTCCTTGGTTTTGACATGCGTGGTGATGCCGACGTGGCAGGTGCCGTCATGGCAGCCGCGGCAAATGGTGCAGCCGACCGCCACCATGGCCAGAGTGGCGAAGCCCACGCGATTGGCGCCCAGGCAGACCATCTTTATCACATCGCGGCCGCTCTTCATGCCGCCGTCAACCCAGATCTCCACATCATCGCGCAGTCCGCTGTGGATGAGATGACGATGCGCCATCCATACGCCGATCTCGGCCGGCAAGCCAACATGGCGCAAGGCGTGCGCGCGGGCGGCGCCAGTGCTGCCGGTGTAGCCCGTGATGGTGATGATGTCGGCGCCGGCTTTGGCTACGCCTACCGCGATGATGCCGATGCCGGGCACCACGGGCAGCTTGACCGACACTTTGGCGTGTGGATTCGCGGTTTTGAGTTCATCAATCAGTTGCGCCAAGTCCTCAATTGAGTACAAATCGTGATTATTGCTGGGGGAGATCAAGCCGATGCCCGGCGATGTGCTGCGGACGGCGGCAATCTGCTCGGTAACCTTATAGCCGGGCAGGTGACCGCCTTCGCCTGGTTTGGCGCCTTGGCCGATTTTGATCTCGATATAGTCGGCGCTGTTCAAGAAGGCGATGTTGACGCCGAAGCGGCCCGACGCGACTTGTTGCCCGCGATTGCGCGGATACTTGCCCAGCAGGTCGTGAATCTCGCCGCCTTCGCCGTTCATGCAGATGATGTTGAGCTGATGAGCAGCTTCAAAATAGGCGCGATAGGCTAGCTCGCCCTGGGACCCAAAGGACATGGCGCTGATCAAAACAGGCATGTCATATCCTTTGATGCTGATGTCAACATCGTCAGGGTTTAAGGGCGTCGAACTCTCTTTCAAA
The DNA here is from genome assembly GCA_965232245.1 of Phototrophicaceae bacterium. GTDB lineage: Bacteria > Chloroflexota > Anaerolineae > Aggregatilineales > Phototrophicaceae > UBA6055. The sequence continues at coordinate 2,001,075 of CBDDPG010000002.1, forward strand.
GACATGATATGCCGCAGCGACACGGGCATGCGGTCTTCCAGTTTCATTAGCGTGTCGGTGTAGGACTCGAAATCCAGTTCACCATGAGCGACCGCCTCCGCTTTCTTCCACATCTTTGGATAAAAGCGTTCGGGGTTTTTTAGGCGCGCGCGCGCCTCGCCACGGAACTCTTTGGCGCGCTCTTCGGCGTCATTCAGCAGCGCGGTCCAGGTTAAGCCGCGACCAGCCGAACCAAAGTAGTTCGGTGTTCCCAGCAGGTTGACCAGGTTCTTGGATAGACCGATCGAACTGAAGCTATGCCCGTAGCCGCGCAATTCGTGACAGCCTACAGTGGACGTGATCTTCTGGAGCGCGGCATGGATCGCCTTCAGCGAATTGCCGAGATAGGTCTTGACATGATCTTCTGTCAGCGGATTCTTGCCGCCGCGTGGAGCAGTGCCCAAGCAGACGGCGTACATCGCGTAGGGCAATATGGCGTTCGCGCCCAGGCTGAGACAAATGGACAAATCGTGCATGTCGCGCAACGCGCCCGAACGCACCACCAATCCCACCCGTCTGCGCAGGTTGGGCGAATGGTCCGCCATTCGCAGCGCTTTGTCCACGGCAGCGGTCGCCAACAATGGATCGATGAATAATTGCTCGCCCGACGCCACCTTGTTGTCGTCGAGGATGATGCACTGAACGCCGGCCAGCACATCCTCAACTGCCTGTGACTGAAGCATTTCGATGGCTTGGTCGATTGAAGTGTCTGGGGGGCAGCCCATTGATAGATAACTGACGCGATCGGCGAAGACTTCAGCCAGATCCTCGATCATCATGGCGCCATGTTGCGCCGCGATATCGCGGACCAGCGCCGTATCTTCGACGTCGGGTATCGCTTCCAGCAGAAGCGGGATTTCCAGGCGAATCAAGGTTGCTTCGTCGTTTCGGCCAAGGGCGATTTCGGGTCGAGCGCCAATGAGGACCTGGGACGAAAACTGTGATTGTTCGCGTTCGCGGTCAATTGACGGGTTGGTCACGACGGCGATTGTCTCTTTGAAATAGTCGGCCAAATTGACGCGCAGGTTGCTCAGCGCGGCCACGGGACCGTCCCAGCCGAGGCTGCCAATTTGCTCCTTGGCGTTTTCAGCCAGCGACGACATGACTTCTACGTGGTAACGTTCCCAACCGAAGCCGGCCATGACAGCGGCATTCACTTTGACCGGCGAATCCGACCAAGGCAGCTTCACGACGGCCTTGCGGGCTTCGGGCGCTTTCTCCATCACGGCCACGGGCGCCGCCTCCATTTGCAACTGTCGCTCCCCGTCCGGTGTCGGCGGCATCGGGTAATTGCCGCTTGGGGCTGTAGAGCCAAAGTCGGAACTGGAAACCCAAATGTCGGCGCCAGGCGCTGCGCTGGGCTTGCGGTCGCGATACTTGTTGTAGACATGGCGCTGAATAGCCGGGTAGTCGAGAACTTGAATCGAGTGACCAGTGTTGATCTCAAGCGCGATCTTTTCGCCGGGCGCCATCGGTTTGGGGCTGACAGACATAGAATCCAGTGGATAAACACCGCGTTCCGACGAAACAAAGTATTCTTTCTCGGTTTCCCCGAACCAGAGCGGCCGCAATCCCAGCGCGTCGACGCTGAACACCGCCATGTTGCCCAAGCGAGAGGCGACGGCGGCCGGACCCTGAGCGAAGGGACCAAATGACTGCCGGATTTCGTCGTACATATCGTGGATTTCCGGCGCGTCCTGAATCAGATCGTGGCTGAATGGCGGGAAAATGTGTTCCATCGCTTCGATCAGGTCGAGCCCATGGCGCATGCACAGCGCGTAGATCGTCCGGTCGACATCCTGGGAATCCGAGCCGTTTTCCACCATGGGTATCTTGAGCATTTCCGATTCCAGCCGGAAGCGGGAAATGGTGTTGAATTCACCATTGTGCCCAATCAGACAGAAGGGCTGGGCGCGTTCAAAGATTGGGTTGGTATTCGTGCTGTAGCGCGCGTGCCCCATGGTGAGTGACGAAGCGTAGTCGGGATCGCGCAATTCCGGGTAGTAGCGGCGCAGAATCTCGATGGTGCCTTGCACTTTGTAGACCACGCTGTGCGACGAGAAGGATGGCAAATGCACGCCAAGATCCGCTTCCAACTGGACGTGCAGCTCGAAAAGAGTCGCATCCAGCTTGGCGGATGGCACTTGGCCGTTGATGCCGGCGATCTGCCAGAAGACGGGTTCATTCTTTTCCGCATTGGGTCCCAGCACCTGGGAATTCACCCGCCTGTTGCGGTCGATTAATATATGCAAACCGGCTTCGCTGATATGCCGGCAGATCTGATCAATGATGTTCTGCGACCGCGCCCGATCAGCGGCGGGGATCATCACGTGAGCAACCCAGAAATTGCGATCAGTCGCCAATGACGATCTTAGCCCGGCTTCGGCTAGCCACCGCGTCCAAAGCTGGCGCGGGATATCCGTCAATACGCCGACGCCATCGCCTTCGCCATTGATATAACCGGTGCGATGCCCCATGCGCGTCAAGGCTTCTATTGTTCGTTTGACGTTGCCATGTGTGGCTTGCCCGCCTTTTCGCACGGAACAAATAAGCGCGCAGGCGTCGCGATGATCGCGATCTATGCGATGAAGATCGGCAAAGTCATCGTTTTGGGAAAGAGTCATCTCATTTCCTCCAATGGACCCGTGTCGTCGCACAATACAACAAGCGTTCACAAGAACTTATCGTGAAGCCTGTTCGCTATTAACGTTGTTTGACTTTTGTCACTTTTCGCATTATGTACGCTATATTGTACCAGATCGCATCGACGGCGCTATTGCTGGAAATTATGGACAATTCCACTATACCATTGGGCAAAATATACAAAGAGCGCAACTCAATTTTGTAATGCACAACCAGCGAACCAGGCAAGACAGCAGGCGCAAGGGCGACAAAGTAGACAAAGGCGATACATCGTCGGGAGCCCGTCCGTTTGCAAGTGAATTAGCCGAGCGCGAGCAACCGCCTGATGGTCAGCGCAAGGTGCAATGCCAGGCGCGTTTCGGGCCTGTTCAGGTCAATTGCGGCAATTTCGTTAATGCGATTCATGCGATAGAGCAGTGTGTTGCGATGGACGATAAGGGATTCGGCCGTTTGCGACAGATTGCCGTGGCAATTGAAAAAGGCTTCCAGTGTCTTGATCAAGTCCGCGTTCTGGCGCATGTCATAATCCATTAAGGGACCAAGCGTATCCTCGCAAAAGTCGCTTAGCTTGTCTCTGTCGGAGAGGCTCAGGATGAGTTGGTATACGCCTAGGTCGCCAATATAAAGCGGCGAGTCTGTTTGCAGGCGCTCAGCCAGCTCCATGGCTTGCACGGCGTCGCGGTAACTGCTGCGCCAGCCGTTGATATCCCGCGCGATCTGGCCCAAGCCGATGGCGATGCGATGTTGCGGATACTGACGGTTCAGCTCTTTGCTGAAAGCATTGGACAGTTCCATGCTTTGATCGACGGGGTCGGCGTAATCGGTCGCATGGAAAACGACGACTTGCGCTTCTTTTTCTCTCGTCCAGACCAGCGCGGAACAATTGCGGCTGGCGATGATGGTATTCACCGTGGTTTCCAATCGCCGCAGCGAGGGACGGCTTTCGCCGCGCCAAGACAAGACAAAGGCGATATGCGTTTGCGTCATATCGTGATTGAAGCGCTCGCCCTGGCGGACGGCTTCCTGCTGGCTAACATCGCCCAGCAAGAGTCGGTCAAGGAAGGTGCCGCGCAGGCGCTTCTCTGTTTCATTCACTGCTTTTTGCTTCGCCATTTCCAAAGCGCAGGCGGCTGCCCCGTGCTCGCAAACCAACTGGTCAATTTCATCGAGATCGCCTTCGCGCCAGATGATTGACAAGTAGCCGCGGCCAACGCCCTTGGTGATCACCGGCGCAACCAAGCGCGCAACGCCGGATATTGGCAGCGCCTGCATGAGCACCGGCGGGTCGATTTCGACGACGCGATGTCGATCATGCAATTCAACCGGCAGATTGTCCTGCTTTTTCAAAAAGAACTCGATGTCATCCCAAATATCAACGAATTCCGGCTGGATCTTGTGTGAAAGCGGATGCAAACGCTTGTCGTGAATGATGACGGCTTTTTTGGTCAAACGCGCCATGGCCGCGATTAACTCGTCCATGCCTTCGTTGCGCGAAGAAATCTGTGTCAACTGGCGATAAATCTGGGTCGCGCGGCGTTCGATTTGTCCCTTGCGGTTGACTAACAGGCTGATAATCGTCTTCTCGATATCGCGAATGCGCACATTCTCGCTTAGGTTCAAGACCGGGAGGTTGCGGGCTTTCGCCTCGGCTAGGGCAGAGGCGCTCACCGCGCCGCAAAATGCAACTGCGGAGGCATGCGCGCCGGCGCACCACTGAATTAGCTCGGTGTCTGCATGCGCCTTCGGCGGATTGTTCACCGGCGCTATCAAGACAAGCTCGCGCTTTTGCACTTGCTTGGAGGCTATGTCGTCTTCGGGATGGATCACCGTTGTCCAGGTCACCGGCCGATCCAGCAGGCCTTCGCCCGACAGAATGTAGGTGCTCAGCGGCAGCGCCAGTTTGCGAATTTCCTCTAAGGTGATCTCTTGCGCGCTAGGTCTTTTCATGGCGGCTTCCAGTGCGGATGGCTATCAGGAATTGATTAAGTTTCATTAGCGAAAATGCCTATCCCGATCACAAAAACGGCCAGCAAGACAACTGGAAACGTCATGTCCAAATCCGGCCGTTCCAGCAGGCTGTAAATTGCTATGCCAAAACTTATTGTTCCAGCGAGCCAGGTCGAGAAGCTGACGCGCCACTGCTGCCGATGCTGATACATGCCAGAAGCGATTAGCGCCAGTCCAGCGAAAAAGGGACTAAGCGCGTTATGCGGACTTAACCAGTCCGGCATGATGCCAGGGATAAGCAAAACCGCGACCAAGCCAAGCCAGGTTAGGCGCTCTATGCGCAATTCAGCGCTGGTCTTCGCCAGAACAGGGTCTTCTGCAGCCATGACAAGCCTCTAAGTACAGTGGCGCGACGGTTTGCCTATTTGCGGCAGGCGCCACTGCGCTCAAGCTGTATTATATAGTATCTACAATAACTTGTACATATTGCCCAGAACATGTAGCAGGGCAATCGCTCTGATTGTTCAGTTCCTGCATTGTCAAGCAATGCGGGATTGTCATGCCATTGTTGGACTGACGGGGCGTCACAGCGCGGCGAATAACTTAGCGCGTCTTCTCTCGCATGAGCTTGCTGTGCAAACCGATCCAGTTATTGGGGTCGCGCGTGAGTTTGTTGACCTTGATATCGGAGAAATGCGGGAAGAGCTTGAACATGGCTTCCGGGACTTGTTCCCAATTGTCGCTTCTTACCAGTTTTTCCAAGGCAATGGCTGAAAGTGAAGACCACCACCATTTTTGCTGGAAGTCGTCGGCTTTTTTCCAATAACCCCGTTTCTCCCAGGCGACGACCGATTCCAGGATCGTAGCGTCAATTGCCCGCAAATTGTATATGACTGCGGCGACCATATCCTTGGAACTGTCATCTATCGCAGTCTTTTGCCCAAGATGCCGCAGAATCTCGGCGATGGTTCGCATGTGCGCCTTGCGGCGTTTGCCGGGGCTGTTTGTGTTGATTACCCGCGCCATGGACTATTTCTCGGCTGTCGAATGATGGGGCCGGATACCGCGATAGATGCGCACGCCGCCAATGGTCTTGAGAATCGTGGCGGCGTCCCGGCCGGTGATTTCCGCTAGCTCCAGCGGGTTCAGCGGTTGGTTGTCATTGACTAGCAGCGCGCGAAAAACGCTGTCAATGAGGCCAATGTGCTCGCTGATGAAATCGTCCCTTTGCGCTGACTCCCTGATCGCGAAGCCGAGTGTATCCAACTGGAAAACTTCGCCAGTCTGGGGGTCGATGTAGTCAAACAACTCGTTTAAGTCTTGCCGCTCGAGCTGTGTCTGTTGTTCGCGCGTCAAGTGCGTCAGCAGATAAACGTGTAAATCGTCTCGGCTTGTCTTCCACCATTCATAGTCGATACGAAACTTGGTTTTTATGCTGGGTTTGATCAGATAGTTGAGAGACATCAGAATGGTCCTGGGATCACTCGCTGAGTTTCCAATAGTTGCCGCCGACATACTCGAATTCGGGATTCGCAACGAGCGTGGCGCAGATAGGACCCGGCGGGCAGCGACGCAGAATATTGATCGTACTGTAAAGAACCTTGGCGTGTACCGACTTTTGCGGGTTCTGTTTGCTTAACTCGGCAATCAGGCTGCGCAGCAGCTTCGCCAGCGGCGTCTGCTTGTTTTGTACATTCTTGCCCAGGAGATCGACCTCGGCAAGCACGTTGACGCCAACAATTATCATGTCATCGTAATCTGCGCCGATAGCGCGTTTTGCCGTGCCAAAACGAAGCAGATCCTTCTCGGTGCTTTCGACCACAGGGATCCATTCGGTGCGCGGACGATAACTGTCAAACTCAATTTCGAATCGGCTGGGGTCGTCGGTCCGGTTGAGATAAACGTAGGCGCCGACGGGAAGATGATGCTTTTTGTAAAGCGCGGCCAGACCATAAACATATTTGAAGCGATGGACGACCCAACAAGGGTGTTCCTCTTTATCGACGGCATCAACGATTGTAATCGCGATGCGTGGCGTCTTGGCGCCCGGGAAGACATGCTTGGTTTCCGAATTGATAGGCAAGGTGCCCACGCGCCGATGCGGATAGGACAAAGTAATGCTGACCTCTTCGTCGGGTGGCGGGGATTTCACGGGCGAATGCTCGTCGTCCAAATCATATTCCAGTTGTAGCATTTCATTCCTGAGCAGCCCTCGATCATATTCGACCGGCTGGTACTGCAGAATCTTGGGTACCTGCCGCACCATCCGGGGCAGCAGGCGGGTCAAATGCCAAAGTATGACGCCAGCGGGACCGACTTCATCAAATCGTTCATCCTGGTTCATGGCGTAGTTCAAGGAAAAGATTTGCAAGGCTTTTGCTGAATCCCCGAGCCCGCCAATCTGCTCCAGGATTATATCTGGTCCCAGCGGTCCTCCCCCCTGCATGTCCAAGACCGCTTCCGCCAGGTGCAGGTGCCCGATGTCAACCTCTTGCATAAGTTCGCGCACAAACCAGGTTCCCGCGATCCGCACCAGATCCGGGTTCTTTTCCAGAGCTTCGTTCACTTGTTGGATAATCGTCACTTGTGGGGCATTGACGATGTCCGCAACGCTGAATTCGCTATGTGAATAACCGGGATGATGGTTGTTCTCGGGCTTGTTGAGGGGGTGCTCGCCGTTGTATTCCGTGGCGAATTCACGCGCAGGCGCGTCCGGCGAGGCAGTCACGTCATCAAACGCGACTGACGCGACTTTGAAAGAGCCTACATTGTTGTTATTGCCGTCGCGCAAACCAACAACAGTGGCGGTACGGTAGTTCATTTGCGAGAAGGTTAGTCGATCGCCGACAGCGAAGATTCCGCAAGGCTGGTAGACCTTGGCGCCTTGATATTGCTGCTCAAGCTGTCGTTTGATATTTTCTTCGCGCTGTTTGATAATGGCAGTGGCAAGCTCTACGCTGGACAAGGGCATTTCTTTTTCCAGCAGGAGGTTGGTGATGCTATCTATGTCTTCAGCACCGATTGAGAAGCTGTACGCCCAATGATGTGCCGGTAACAAGGTCATCGGCCTCCTTTTCTTCTTAGGGCTAGATCCATATCAAGCATAGAAATTGCCGGGGCGCCGCTAATTGTCTCGATAACGCTGCAATCCTACTGTAAGCGGTCGCTTGTCGTCAAGCGCAACTTGCGTCAATCTTGGCGCTTGATCTTGTCCGGACGCGCCAAGTTGAGCTTGAAGCGTCATTTCGGCAGGAGCGCGAAGTGAACGAGGCGACTGTTGACCTGATATGCTTGCTGGACTATACTTAGCCTTTGTGGAGTGAAAAGGCGCAAATACAAAGGCAAGTGTGATGTCAACCAAAAGAACATGGCAGCCAAAAGTCCGACGCCGCAAGCGCGTGCACGGGTTCCGCAAGCGGATGAGTACCAGTAATGGACGTCGTGTCCTGAAGGCAAGGCGGCGGCGCGGACGTCATCAGCTTGCCGTTACGCCCAACCATGTCAAAAAAGTCAACTGGAATGCAAGTTAGCTGATGAAAGCTGCCCTCAGGTTGCGGCAGTCGCGCGATTTCGCTCGTGTGAGGCAAGAAGGCAAAGTTTATCGGCATCCGGTAATGCTGCTCAGCTTACGCGACAACAGCTTGCCCTGCAATCGCTATGGCTTCGTCGTTGGCAAGCGCGTCGGGGCGGCTGTATCGCGCAACCGCTGCAAACGCCGCCTGCGCGCTTTGATTGACGGCATTCACAATTGCCTTGGGCAGGGTTACGATATCGTGATCATCGCCAAACCCGCGATAACTCAGCAACCTTTTAGCGAATTGCGGCGTATAGTGAATATCTTGTTCCAGCGCGCGCGCCTGTTGAGGGACGGCTGAAGTGTTCAAGTGGATCTTGTTGCGAGCGATCCGCGGCTACAAGCGAATTTTGTCGCCTGTGCTGCCATCCGCTTGTCGATTCACGCCAACATGTTCCGCGTATGCTTACGAGGCAATCGAAGTCTATGGACCTGCGCGAGGCGCGTGGATGGGATTGCGGCGAATATTGAGATGCCATCCGCTTAACCCAGGCGGTTACGATCCCGTTCCCCCAAGGAGTGATGTTTGAACTTGACGAGACACAAGCGAATTCGCTTTAGCATGATTATGCTGCTGGTTGCGCTGGCCGCGACGTCTTGTGTTGGAACGCGCATGGGCGTCAGTTGGCCGTCGGTCGGTCTAATTGAACTCAATGGAAAAGAACATATTTCGCTTTCCTACAACGACCAGGTGGCAATTTTGAGCCCGGCCAATGGCGTGCCAGCCAGATTGATCAATCCCGATAGCGGCAATCCCATACGCGATAACGAGAACAATCCGCGCAGTTGGGTGCTTTCGGGCGCCTCTTCTGATAACGCGCAGTTTTACGCTTTGCCTATCCGCCTGGACGCGGAAACGCTTTTGGCCGCCGACCATAACAAAAGGCTGCTGAAGGTCGATACCGTCGTGGCGGAAGTGCAGCGCGCCATATCTGTTGCGGATCAGATCGTCGCCAGCATGCTCGAGGTCGACGACGTCATCTATGTTCCCTATCAGAACGGCGGCTTGAGAGCGACTTCAAAGATCGACTTCAGCGAACTGTGGACCTTCCCCACAAACGGGGGCATTTGGGCGAAGCCGCTATTGGTGGACGATATGATCCTTGTATCTACGATGGATCATCAGTTGTTCGCGCTAGATCGGACAAGCGGGGCGCAGATTTGGTCAGCCGACCTGGGCGGGAGCGTCGCCTCGACTCCATTACTGGCGAATGGCCGCCTGTATGTCGGCAGCTTCAACAAGGCTTTTTTTGAAATTTCGCTTGATGGTCAGATCCTGAGCAAGTATGACACGCAGAATTGGGTCTGGGGAACGCCGGCGATTGACGAGTTCGGCATCATCTACGTGGCGGATCTCGGTGGATATGTGCACGCGCTTGATTCGCGCGACGCCTTGAGCGAACGTTGGTCCGTGCAGGTGGCGGAACGGGGCATTCAGGCGGGCCCGCTGTTTTATGATCAGCGCGTGGTTGTTTCTTCGCGCGATGGCAAGGTCTATTGGCTAGACAGCCGCGATGGCGAGTTGATCAACGCGCGCGAAATCGAAGGAGCGCCCGAGTTGCTTGGCAATTTGCTGTTATTGGAGCCTAGCGAGACCATGGATATCGATGAACCCTTGATCATTGTCAGTTCAGTCGATCCTGGCAAGCTCTTAATCGCCTTTGGGGTCGATGGACGCCAAACCTGGGTTTACCCTCGTTAGCCTTTCGACGGGAGCAATGTAGCATGTGGGACATCATCCTAAACCCCTTCGTGACAATCCTGACTTGGTTATACGCGCTGCTTAGCCAGGATATCGTTCTTGCGATTGTCGTTTTGACAGTCATTATTCGTTTCTTGACTTATCCCTTGCTGGCGAAGCAGCAAGAATCTTCGCGCAAGATGCAGCAGATTCAGCCGCAGTTGAAGAAGCTGCAGGAGAAGTACAAAAACGACAAGGAAAAGCTCTCCCAAGCCCAGATGAAGTTATATCGGGAGAATAAAGTTAATCCGGTGGGCGGCTGTTTTCCACTGGTAATCCAGTTCCCGATCTTGATAGGTTTGTATCAGGCGATATTCTTTGCCCTGGCGGCGACGCCCTTCCAGTTGATTGACCTGTCCGAGCGTTTGCTCATTCCCGGATTGGATGCCCTGATTCCCCTGCAAAGGATGTGGAGCCCGATACCGGGGCTGACGCAATTATTGCCCGAAATGGATCTGACGCTGCCGCCGACGGCGAACCCGTCTTACGCGCTGGTCTTGCCGTTGTTGGTGCTCGTTACAACCTGGGCGCAGTCCAAGCTGACAATGGCCACGACCAAGGGCAAGAGCGAGCAGAAAGATGACGACGATGATGACGACAGTAGCAGCGGCGTTGGCGGACAAGCCCAAGCCATGACAAAGAGCATGACCACGATCATGCCCATCATGTTTGGCGCCTTTTCGCTTTCCTTTTCGGTCGGGCTGTCTATCTATTTCGTCACTTCCAATTTGATTGGCATTGTTCAATACAGTCCGCAGGGGCGGCAACTGCTGGACAAAGTATTTCGGAAAAAGCAGACTGACGATGTGATTGTTGACGTTGAGCTAGAGGATGATCAACCGGCTAAGAAAGCGCGCCGGTCTAGAAAAAAGAAGCCTCGCAGGAAATAAGCTGTTGCATCGGGCTCGTCGACGACAGAGGATGAAAACATGGAAATGATAGAAGTGACCGGCAACTCGGTCGAATCAGCGATCAGCAAGGGCTTGGCAGAATTAAACGCGGCGCCGGCCGATGTGATGATCGAGGTCCTGGAAGAACCGAATACGGGACTATTCGGCTTCGGCGCGCGGGAAGCGCGCGTCCGCATGGTGCTGATTGGCAGACGAAAGGCGGCCGAACCAGAAGTCGCCAGCGCGGACGAAAAGCGCGGCGACGATTCTTCGCCCGAGCCTAATCTGAAAACAGTATCAGAAGAAGATCTCGGCGAAGATGCCATCGTCGGCAAAGAGGTGCTCGAAGAATTGCTCGATAAAATGCGGGTTGAGGCACGTGTCAGCGTGCAGCTGACGGATGACGATGCGGAGGGCGAAGAGCCCCCTTGGATGTTGAACGTAACCGGCGAAGGCATCAACCGCCTGATTGGCCGGCGCGGGGAAACCTTGTCCGCCTTGCAATATATCGTTCGGCTGATCTGCAGCCGGCGCTTGGAGCGGCGCGCGAACATTATCGTGGATGCCGCTGGTTATAAAGCGGGCCGTTCAAAACGCCTGCGCGGGCTGGCGAACCGCATGGCGAAACAGGCGGTACAGCAGGGGCGCACCATTACGCTCGAGCCGATGCACCCGAATGAGCGCCGCATCATTCATTTGACGCTGCGCGGCCATCAAGATGTTATGACGCAGAGCGTCGGCGAGGGACGCGCCCGCAAAGTTACTATCGTTCCCAAATGACAGGATGCGGCTTTCAAGTCCGCTATCATGCGGAGACGTGGAAATTGCGTCTTTGTTTTTCGCAACAGCCTGAAATCGCATGTCCGCGACCTCCGAAATTGACGTCTTGCTAGTTGGCCACATGACGGCTGACTTGACGCCCGGCGGTAAGACGCTCGGCGGCACGGTGGCTTATGCCGCGCCGACATACGCCGCCTTTGGGCATCGGGTCGGCGTTATGACTAGCGCCGCCTATGACGAGTCCCTGCTCGGTGAGCTTTTGCGCTATGGCAAAGTCGTATCGCTGCCGGCGTCTGCTTCGTTGACCTACGAAAACGTATACAGCGACCATGGGCGGCAGCAGTACGTGCGCGCGAGAGCCTGTGATATCCGCTTCGGCGACCTGCCCAACGCTTGGCTGAATGCGCCTTATGCGCACTTGGGTCCCCTGGCGGCCGAGCTTGACCCGCTGGAAATGGCGCGCAACTTCCCGAATGCGACGGTGATGTTGACCTTGCAGGGCTTGATGCGGCAGTGGGGCGAAGATGGCTTGGTCCGCTTCCGACCCTGGTTTGACGCCGAAGCCCTAAAACTGATTGACATCATCGTCTATAGTCAGGAAGATATACAGCAGTATCCCCAGTTGACAGCGAAAATGCGCGACCTTTGCAAGCACTTGATCGTCACCAACGGCCGCAACGGCGGCACGTACTACTCCGGGGACCAGGAGATGCGTTACGCGAGTCTGGACGTCAGCCCGCTGGATCTCACCGGCGCGGGCGACGTTTTCGCGGCGGCGCTGCTCGGGGTATTGCCCCTGGTCGATAACGATATGCGCAAGGCAGTCCGCATTGCCGGGCGCTTGGCCGCCTACTCTGTAACCCGCAGCGGACTAGACAGCGCGCCCACTGCGGACGAAATCGCCAGAGAAATTAAGCGCGTCAAGGAGGCTGAGCTTTGATTGATATGATTCTCTTCAACGGCAACATTATCACGCTCGACGCGCGACAGCCGAGAGCGACTGCGCTCGCGACGGCTTATGGGCGCATCGTGGCGCTTGGGGATGACGGCGAGATTCGACGCTTGGCTGGGTCTGCAACGCTCGAAATCAATCTGGATGGGAAAACGGTTCTGCCCGGCTTGACAGACGCTCATATTCACTGGGAATGGCAAGCGCGCTCCCTGCGCTCTGTCGATGTATTTGAAGTTCCCAGCAAAGCGATCGCCTTGCAGCGCGTGCGGGAACGCGCGGCCGCGACCCCGCCCGGCGAATGGATTACCGGACAGGGCTGGGCGCAAGATCTGTGGGCGGATCGCGCCTTCCCGACCAAGTTCGATTTGGACGCCGTCGCCCCGGATAATCCGGTGGTCTTGTTCGCGAAGAGCGGGCACGCGGACTGGGTCAATTCCAAGGCGCTGGAAGCGGCTCGCATTACGTCAGCAACGGCGGATCCCGAAGGCGGCGCAATTGTGCGCGATGATGCCGGCGAAGCTACCGGAATTCTGCTGGAAACGGCGGGCGATCTGATAAAGGCAGCGGTCCCCGACCCGACAAGCGAGCAATTGGCGGATATGATGGCGGAGGCGCAGCAAGCAGCCCTGGCTTGCGGCATCACAATGATCCATGACTTTGACGACCCGTCCTGTCTGCTTGCGCTGCAACTGCTGCGCGAACAGGAGCGGCTGGACCTGCGCGCGCTCAAGCATATCAATCTGAACTGGCTGGACGCGGCGCTGGAATCGGGAATCCGCAGTGGCTTCGGCGACGACTGGATCCGCATCGGCGCGCTGAAACTCTTCGCCGATGGCGCCTTGGGACCGAAGACCGCGCTCATGTTTGAGCCATACATCGGCGAGCCGGAAAACTACGGCATGGCATTGGTGGACAAAGAAGAGATGGTCGAACATGTCAGCCGCGCCAGCCAACTGGGGCTGTCGTCGACGATTCACGCTATCGGCGACAAAGCCGTTCATGACGTGCTGGATGTTTATGAAAGCGTCCGCCGCGAAGAAAAAGCTCGGGGCGAGCCGCGAACAAGCCGCCGACACAGAATCGAACACGTTCAGATTATTCACCCGCAGGACGCGGCGCGCTTGGCGGAACTGGACATTATCGCTTCCATGCAGCCGATTCATGCGACTTCGGATATGCTTGCGGCGGATCGATATTGGGGCGAGCGCGCGGAGTACGCCTACAATCCGCGCGTACAGTTGGAACACGGCGCGCGCATCGCATTCGGTTCGGACGCGCCGGTGGAGCCCTTTAATCCCTGGCTGGGCATGCACGCGGCTGTTACGCGGCAGCGCGACGGGCTGCCCAAAGCGGGCTGGCGCCCAGGTGCGCGACTTAGCTTGCACGAGGCTTTGCTCGGTTTCACGCAAGGACCAGCCTACGCCGCCGGCATGGAAGACCGGCTCGGCAAGCTGGCGGCCGGCTATCTTGCCGACCTGCACGTTATCAATTGCGATCCCTACCAACTGCCGCCAGAAGAATTGGCTTCGGTCAAGGCGCTAGGCGCAATGGTTGACGGGAAATGGCGCCACCGGGTCTTCGATTGATTTCGACTATCCGCGCCGACGAATTAGGACAGCGCCGCCGTGCTGAAGACAACCTTGAATGGTCGGCAATATATCACCACGCTGCGATACAGGCTTAAATCGATTTCAGTGGGAATCTCGTAGTTTTGGTTGCCCACGTTGCCTTTAAGCGCGCCAAGGTGTACTTCGTTGCTGCCCAAGCCAGCGAAGGTGCTCGTCGGTATCTCGGTTGACAGATAGACATGCAGATCCGGTCCATTCTTGGATCGGAAGTCTTCGAAGCGCAAGACACGATCGCCGTCGGGCAATTCGTAGATCGTAGCTGTCCCCACAGCGCCATGGATGGGGTCGATGTCGATGAAAGAGCCAGCTGAATGGACCAGCGGCTCGGCTGGCATATCGGTCGGCATCGCTTGCTGTTCTTGCGGTACGACCACATCAGCCCCGGTCTGGGCGATGGCGACTTCTTGCGCCATATCCTTGTTTTCCTTCGCCATAGCCAGGAGCGCGTCTTTCTCCTCTTCGGGCATGTCGCGCACGGCATCGCGCTGTTCGGCGGTCAATCCAGGGAAAGCCTCGTCTACTTCGTTGGTGACGAAGTAGAGCCAGGGTTGGGTAATAAGCAAGCCCGCGACAATAACGATGATCACGGCAATGCCGATGATGGCTCGATTCAGTCTCATGTCGATTCCCCTTAACTTATGCGAATATAATCGCGACTACGGTATCACCTTGATACAGATGACTATCGGTCTATAATTCTCATAATAACCGATACAAAGTAAATATCCCATTAGCGGAACAAAGGAGCAAATGAAATGGCACGCGAAGGCTTAATGGTTGGCGATAATGAACATCATGTTCAGCGCGAGATGCTGCAAACCGGAATGGACGCGCCGGACTTTCAGCTGATTGCCAACGACCTAAGTTCAAAGTCCCTGGGCGACTATGGCGACCAAGTCAAGATCATCAGCGTTATTCCATCCATCGATACGGGCGTATGTTCCGCCCAGACGCGGCGTTTCAACGAAGAAGCGGCGGCGCTGCAGAACACGGTCGTCCTGACCGTGAGCGCGGACATGCCTTTCGCGTTGGGGCGCTTTTGCGGCGCCGAAGGCATCGAAAATACCGAGACGCTTTCAACGCAGCGCGACATGAAGTTTGCCGATGACTACGGCGTCCACGATACCGAGTGGCGGATCTGTCAGCGCGCGGTCTTCGTGATTGATCAACGCAATGTCTTGCAGCACGCGGAGTACGTAAACATCATTGGCAACGAAGTCGATTACGCCGCCGCCTTGACGAAGGCGCGTGAATTGGCTTCTGGCTAGGCACGCGCAAGTACAAAGTTCAAAGGGGAAAAGATGAGCGATACAAGACGGCGAAAGTTGGCGCGCTTGCTGGTTGATTACTCAACCCAGGTGCAGCCGGGGGATTGGGTAGGCATACTTGGCAACTTTGGCTCGCTGCCAATTTTGCGCGATATCCATGCAGCGGTAATCGACGCCGGCGGCTACCCCAGCCTCTTTGTCGAGGACGAGCAAATGCAGCGCTATTTGCTGCGCAACGCCAAGGACGATCAGATGCAGTGGATAGATCCCGGCATGCGGCTTTACGTTGATGAAGCCGATGTATACATCCGGGCGCTGGCGCCAGAAAATACCCGAGCGATGACGAACATTGACGCGCAGCGCTTACAGCTGCAGCGCGCCGCCCAAAGCGACATACTTCAGACGAGATTGCAGCGGTCGGCCGCGGGGAAATTCCGCTGGGTGGGCACGCTCTTCCCCTCCCAGGCGTCGGCTCAAGAAGCCAATATGAGCTTCGAAGAATATGAAGACTTCGTCTACCGCGCCTGCTTCTGCGATCAAGCGGACCCAGCGGGGGAGTGGCGCAAGCTGAGCGCAATGCAGCAGCACAAGGTCGATTACCTGCTTGGCAAGAAGCATGTTCAGTTGCAGGGTCCCAATATCGAACTTGAATTGAGCATCGAGGACCGCCGCTTCATCAACAGCGACGGCAAGCGCAATATGCCCAGCGGCGAGATTTTCACGGGTCCAGTTGAAAACAGCGTCAAGGGTTGGGTGCGTTTTACCTATCCGGCGGTTGTCGGCGGTCGAGCGGTAAGCGGCATTGAGTTGACCTTCGAAGACGGCAAAGTGTCGCGGGCCTCCGCCGAGATGAACGAAGATCTGCTGCAAGCCCAGTTAAACACCGACGCCGGCGCGCGCTACCTGGGCGAATTCGCAATCGGCACAAATTTCGGCATCGACCGCTTCACCGGCAGCGTCCTCTTTGATGAAAAGATTGGCGGTACTGTTCACATGGCGATCGGCATGGGCTACCCAGAGACTGGCAGCCGCAATACCAGCGCGGTCCATTGGGACATGATTTGCGACATGCGCAGGGATAGCTCTATCCTGGTTGATGGCGAGCTCTTCTATGAGAACGGCGCCTTCACGATTTAGTCCTCGAAAAAACTAAAGAGATCGGCGCCAGCGACGAAAGAGCCGCTGGCGCCAGTTCCCATTGACGGATTTCAGCTTCCGCTTCTTCGTCTTGGATGCACAGCCATGCGACTGGATTTGCGCCAGTCTTGGCTTGCGAGTTTCGGCAGATGCCCCCATTATCGATAGCAATACGTTGGGCAGTTGATGACAGCATCATCAACTGTTGGGGGAGCGCCGCATGTCCAGTTTTGCATCGAAGCCAAAACCCGCGCAGCCGGGGAAGCCGGTTGTCGCGATCGCCAATACCAAGTCGGCCTACAGCAACGTGCGCAGCGGACCCGGCATTAACTATCAAGACGTTGGGGATCTGCTGGATAATGCGCTGATTGTCTATTATCCGGATACGAAGACGCCGGGAAATTGGGTCTGGGTGGAGAAGGCGGGTTTGCGCGGCTGGGTCTATGCCGGCTATACCGAATTCATTCCGGCGATTGGGGCGAAGCCTTCTCCACATCCGCCGACGCCATACGATGGCAAGGTCGCGCTTTGGCACTGGAAGGGCACAGCCATCCCCGAAGATTCAATCGCAGAACTGCTTGGCAATATCAAGTCTCGCACTCCCAACGTGAACCAGATCTGGGTCAAGATCACCGAGGGCAGCGACTGGATGGCTGAGTTCGATAGCAGCGACCTGGCGATATCAGGCCCGAGCGCCATCGACGCCTGGGTAAGCGCCTGTCAAAACGCTGGACTCGAGTTTCATGCTTGGTGCGTGCCGCATGGCTTGGATGCGGAGGCGGAAAGCGCCATTCTAATCGAGGCTTGCCAGCGCCCCGGCGTCCATTCGCTGGTCTTGGATATCGAGCAGCCGCCGGGCTATTGGCAGGGCGGGGAAGCGGGCGTCCGTCCCTTTATGCTCGCGCTGCGCCGCGGACTGGGCGCGAACTTTCATATTGGCATCAGCGTGGATCCGCGCAAGCACAATAAGGCGGCGATTTTCCCCGACGCCTGGAGTCCCTTTGTCGATAGCGTACATCCGCAGACTTATTGGACGACCTTTCGCAGGTCGGTCGAAAAAACGCTAAGCGATGTGTATGCCGCCTGGAGCGGATACGGCAAGCCGATCATCCCGGCTTTGCAGGGCAAAGCGCCCGTTCAGGAACAAAAAGAGGCGCATACGCTGGCGACGCAGCAGCACGGCTCAAAGGGATTGAGTTGGTGGCGCTACGGCGTGATTTCACAATGGACGGCGATCAACACAGCCATTGAACTGACCCAATCCCCGGCGGACGAGAGCCTGGAAAACATTGAGAATTTTACGGATGAAGTCATCATTTTGCCCTCGGGGCAGGGATTCCGCAGTGGCGTCTATACAGGTCAACCTGAATTCAATGTGCGGGAAAATACCTGGGGCTGGGACTACCTGCATACAACAACGGAAGTACGCACGAGCAAAGTCTGGGCGGAATGGCGCGACGACCTGCCGCAGTCGGGGCTCTACGAGATTTCCGCTTTCATTCCCAGCCGCTATTCGACGACAAGGCGCGCGCGCTACAAGGTGCACGGCATCGTCGGCACCGACACCGAAGTCGTGATTGACATCAACCAGCATATCAACCGCAATACATGGACGCCCTTGGGCATATTTGATCTGGACCGCAATATGCCTAATGCCGGGCGCGTCTTTTTGAATGACGTGACCGGCGAGGAGGGCAGGTCGATCGCTTTTGATGCCGTGCGTTTTCGCCGCATTGTGTCAACACCGCCGGGTTATACGCCAGCCCCGGAGCCCGGCGACCAGCCTACCGCGCCGCCAGCGCGCGGCAAAGACAGGCCCAGCGTGGTCAACGGCGTAAATGTCGCCGATGGATACGACTCGCCCATTGGCAGCAGCGAACAGCGCAAGGGCGAAGATGTATGGCCCCCCGGTTGGCGGGACGCCTCGCCCTTTGGCAAGCTCTATTTCATCGGCACGCCCAGTGAAGCCTATCACACCGGCGCGGACTTGAATTTCGGGCGTCCCTATCAAGACAAGGGCATGTCGATTTACGCTTGCGCGAGCGGTGTTGTCACATTTGCGGCGCGCTTAAGCATTTGGGGAAATCTGATCGTAATCAAGCACGATCCGTTGTTTAAGCCCGGCGGGGCGGTGATATACAGCCGTTATGCGCATGTGCAGAACATGCGCGTGGTAGTGGGGCAGAGGGTGTCGCGCGGGGAGCGGATCTGCGAGATTAGCGACGCTTTTGGGCGCTTTGTGCCGCATTTACATTTTGATCTGAGTCCAACCACGATGTTTGAGACGCGACCCGGGAATTGGCCCAAACTCGACTATGACCTGTTAATCAGAAACTATATTGATCCCTTGCAGTGGATCCGGCGGAATAGACCATAGCCGCCGCCTGTATGCGGGCTTCCTTCGCGGCTGAGGCGGGACCAGCTCAGAACAAGCCCCAGTCGCTTGCCGCGCCTTCTTCCATCATGCTGGGGTCCCACATTTCCATGCCCATTTCGATAGTCGTTGGCAAGCCCAGGAAATCTTGCGCTGTGCGACGAGTTTGCTCCAGCAGCTGTGGCGCATAGGGGCAAAATGGCGTGGTCATGATCATGTTGACGTGCGCGCGATCCTCTTCAATGTCGACGCCGCGGACAAGACCCAATTCGATCACGTTCATGCCGATTTCCGGATCAATGACGGATCGCAAGGCTTCGTAGAGCCCGGCTTCCCTTTCAACCGTTTCCTGCATTGTTTCTTCCCCCATTCGCTGCGAAGACAAGTCCTCGCAAGACTGCTTGATTTACCAGATCATTTGCTGTCAACGCAGGAAACCTCTTTGTATAGATGCTCTCTACGCTCAACGAACCTAGCATAGTACAGCGACCCCGAGTTGTCAATCAGGTCGGGAATCGTCAGCTTCTGACCTGATTCAATTATTGAATTGATTGCATCAGGGGACAACCTTTTCCACCAGCCGATCGCATCCCCGCGTTTTCTAACGCATTGACAGGCTGAAAGGGCGCTGTTATACTGCGAACAAGTTCGAGTCGGTTATAGAGTAAATTTAACCGACATTAAATCGCAGTGAGAGGAGATATGCCAAGGATGGTAGCGACGTTGGAAATACGCAACCTCCATGCGAGCGTGGATTCGGAAGACGATCTCATCTTGAATGGCGTCAACCTGACGATAAAACAGGGCGAAGTCCACGCGCTTATGGGACCAAACGGCTCCGGCAAAAGTACGCTGGCCAACGTTTTGATGGGCAATCCCGCCTATGTCGCGCGTGAAGGACAAATACTGCTCGATGGCGAAGATGTCTTGGAGATGGAAGCTGACGAACGCAGCCGCGCTGGCTTGTTCTTGGCTTTTCAATACCCGGTGGCGATACCCGGTGTGACGCTGGGCAACTTCTTGCGCCACGCCATTAACGCCCGTTTGAAGGCGGAAGATCCGGCAAGCAAGGGCATCCCGATCCCGCAATTCGCGCGTATGATGCGCCAAAAAATGAGCGCTTTGGAGATCGATCATTCCTTCGCGGGCCGCTACCTCAACGAAGGATTCAGCGGCGGCGAAAAGAAACGCGCGGAGATCTTGCAGATGGCTGTGCTCGAACCCCGCATCGCCGTGCTGGATGAGACGGATTCCGGCCTGGATATTGACGCATTGCGAATCGTCGCAGACGGAGTCAGCTCGCTCACCGGTCCCGATATGGGCGTTCTGGTGATCACACATTATCAGCGCATTCTCAATCACATAAAGCCGGATTTCGTTCACGTCCTGTATGGCGGCCGAATCGTGGAAAGCGGGGGAGCGTCGCTCGCCCTCGAGCTGGAAGAAAAAGGCTACGATTGGGTGCGCGAAAAGCACAGTCTGCTGCAAGCTGCCGAAGCATAAACCTAGCCCACGAGGTAAACAACATGTCCGAAGTAATCAAAAGCGATAAGCAGCTCACCTTCAAGGAAGAGGCGCTGAAGGACGTCGGCTTAACGTATGCGGAAAAGTACGGTTTCCATGACGACGATGTTGAGTATTCCTTCAAGAGCCAGAAGGGCGTCAACGAAGAGATTGTTCGTCAAATCAGCGCGATGAAAGAAGAGCCGCAATGGATGACCGACCTGCGCGTTGAAGCCTATCACATCTTTATGGACAAGCCGACGCCGCAATGGGGCGGGGAACTGAACAACATCGACTACGACGACATCTACTATTATGTGCGCGCCACGGACCAGACCGAGCAGGATTGGGATGAAGTGCCGCAGGAGATAAAAGAGACCTTTGACCGGCTAGGCATCCCCGAAGCCGAGCAAAAGTTCTTGCAGGGCGTCTCCGCCCAATACGACAGCGAATCGGTCTACCACAAGATCCAGGAAAACCTGGAGGAGCAGGGAGTCATATTCCTTGATATGGACTCGGGATTGCGGGAATACCCGGAAATCGTGAAAGAGTATTTCACGACGGTGATCCCGTCCAACGACAACAAGTTCGCCGCGCTGAATACGGCGGTCTGGTCGGGCGGCAGCTTTATCTATGTGCCGCCGGGCGTCCAGGTGGAAATGCCGCTGCAAGCCTACTTCCGCATCAACACCCAGAACATGGGGCAGTTCGAGCGCACGCTGATCATCGTTGACGAGGGCGCTTATGTGCACTATGTCGAAGGCTGTACCGCGCCAATCTATAGCTCGGACAGCTTGCACAGCGCCGTGGTCGAGATCATTGTCATGGAAGGCGGTCGCTGCCGTTATACGACGATTCAGAATTGGTCCAACAATGTTTACAATCTGGTCACCAAACGCGCTGTGGCAGAAAAGAACGCCACCATGGAATGGGTCGACGGCAACCTGGGCAGTCGCCTGACCATGAAGTACCCGGCAGTGATCTTGCGTGGTGATGGCGCGCATGGCGAGGTGCTGTCTATCGCCTTTGCCGGCGAGGGACAGCATCAGGACGCTGGCGCCAAGATCACCCACCTCGCGCCGAACACGACCAGCCAGATAATCAGCAAATCAATCAGCAAGGATGGCGGGCGCGCCAGCTATCGCGGCTTGCTCAAGATCGCCGAAGCAGCCCGCAGCAGCAAGAGCAACGTGGTCTGCGACGCCCTGCTGCTCGATGATTTCAGCCGCTCGGATACTTATCCCACCATCGAAATTGACGCCCGGGACGTGACCATGGGGCACGAGGCATCGGTGAGCAAAGTCGGGGAAGATCAGCTCTTCTACCTGATGAGCCGCGGCATGAGCGAAGACGAAGCCAATGCGATGATCGTGAATGGCTTCCTCGAGCCCTTGGTCAAGGAACTGCCCATGGAATATGCGCTGGAATTGAATCGCCTGATTCAAATCCAGTTGGAGGGTTCCATCGGCTAATCATTCCAGAGCGGTCCAGACATAAATCCAAATCATAACCGTATAGGAAGTCACAGAAGGAGATTGTTCGTGGCTGTTGTGAGACGACGGTCTACGCTCCCGCAGGCGCCGGTATTTAGCAAAGCGGATGTCGAAGCGCTGAGCGAAGAACATAATGAACCCGGTTGGATGCGTGAACGGCGCGTCAGAGCCTGGGAACTGTACGAAAGCACGCCAATGCCTCGCCTGGAAGAAGAATGGCGGCGCACAGATTATCGGCATATTCGTTGGGATCAGGCTTCGGCAATGACCGCCGCCAATGGCGCCGGCGCGCATCAAGTGCCGGCGAAGCATTTGGAGCCGCTCACCGGGGACGAGCAGGGCGGTTTGCTGGTATTGGTCGACGGTGAAGTGGTTCATCGCGAGCTCGCCGACGAGCTGCGCGAGCAGGGCATCGTATTTGCCGACTTGCGCACGGCGCTCAAGGAACATGAAGAGTTGCTGCGCGCGCACTTCATGACCGCGGCTGTCAAAGCGAGTGAAGGCAAGTTTGCCGCGCTGCACGCCGCGCTCTGGGATCATGGCGCCTTTATCTTTGTCCCGCGCAACTGCCACGCGGCGCTGCCCCTGCGCGTCATCTGCTACAATTCGCTGTCTGGCGCGGCAATGGGTCACATCCTGGTGGTGCTGGAAGAGAACGCGAGCGCGACTGTACAGGTCGAATATGCCTCGAGCCCGGGCGAAGCGCATGCCTCATATATCGGCGCCACCGAATTGATTGTCGGCGCTGCCGGCAATCTACGTTATGTTTCCCTGCAAGATTGGAATCGCGAGACCTTCGAGTTCAGTCATCAGCGCGGCTTGGTCGGGCGCGACGCGCAGTTGGATTGGGTCAACGGCGTGATGGGCAGCCGGCTTACCAAAGCCTTTATTGAGGTTGACGCTGTCGGCACTGGGGCTAACGCGCGTGTCAGCGGATTCTTTTTTGCTGATCATGACCAGTTCTTCGACCTTGATACGCAGCAGAATCACAACGCGCCGCTGACCAATACGGATCTCTTGTTCAAGGGCGCGGCGCGCGACAATGCCCGAACGCTCTGGCAGGGCATGATCAAATCTTTGCCGAAAATGCAGAAGATCGATGGCTATCAGGTCTGTCGCAATTTGATGCTGAGCGACGCAGCGCGCATGGATAGCATCCCGGGCTTGGAGATTGAGGCGGATGATGTGGCTTGTTCTCATGCCGCTACTTTCGGCACCCTGGAAGAAGAGCCGATCTATTATTTGATGAGCCGGGGCATCACGCGTCCACAGGCTCAGCTCATGATCATCGAGGGTTTCTTTGATGAACTGCTGCAGCGCATCCCCTTCGAGCGGGTGCGGCGGCGTTTGATGGACGAAATTGAAGCCAAAATCATCGGCTAAGCTGCCAGTCTTATAACCAGTTTGCGCGCTTGTTCTCCTTTTTCTAACATGTAAGACTGGCTCTTGGGAGCGCATCTAAATGATGCGCTTTTGTCTTAAACGACTAAAATGGATGCCGTCGTTAATGGAAGACATGTACCGCGAGATCATTCTGGATCACGCCCGAAACCACCGTCATTGGGGCTTGCTCGAGCCAAATGATCTGGATCACGAAGAATCAAACCCGCTCTGTGGCGACCGGCTGCGCCTAACGCTGCGGCTCGACCCCGAGCAGGTCATTACCGCAGTCGGCTGGGACGGCGAGGGCTGCGCCATTAGCCAAGCATCGGCGTCGATGTTTGGCGAGGAGATTCTGGGCATGCGGCTTGATGAGGCGCTGGCGATCGACAAGCAAGCCCTCCTGGACAACATCGGGCTGCCCTTGAGCATCAATCGCGTCAAATGCGCCTTGCTGCCTCTGAAGACGCTTGTCATCGGCGCCATGGGCCAGCAAGGCAGCGAACGCTGGATCTTGATCGAGACAGGGGACGACAGCTAGTTGTATGGTTTCGGATTATAATGGGATAATCTCAAATAGTCAAAAGGATGCCTTATGGGTCAGGTTCTACACCCACGCGCCACAACGACGGAGGCAATTCGCCGAGAAATCCAAAATAGTCAAGAGAGCATAAATAAGCTGGCTAAGCGTTACGGCATCAACCCCAAAACCGTCGCCAAATGGAAGAAGCGCGACTCCGTCAAAGACCTGCCGATGGGACCCAAGAATCCCCGCTCAACCGTCTTGAGCCAGCAAGAGGAAGATATGATTGTGGCCTTCCGTATCAAGACGCTGCTGCCCCTGGATGACTGCCTGTACGCCCTGCAAGAGATCATACCGCATCTGACCCGCTCCAGCTTGCATCGCTGCTTCAAGCGCCATGGCATCAACCGACTGCCCGAATCGGAAAACAAACCCGCCAAGAAGAAGCGCTTCAAGAACTATCCCATCGGCTACTTTCATCTCGACTTCTGCCACGTCAGAACCGACCAGGGCAAGCTCTATCTCTTCGTCGCCATTGACCGGACATCCAAGTTTGTCTTCGCTGAAGCGCGTCAAAGCGCTAAGCGCGAGGACGCTTGCGCCTTCCTGCGCCGGCTGATTGAAGTCGTACCCTACAAGATTCATACCATCTTGACCGACAATGGCACTCAGTTTACCCATCAAGCGCGGTCGGGGCGCAAAACCAAGCTGGAGTTTGATAATATCTGCCAAGCGCAGGGGATTGAACATCGCTTGACCAAACCTTATCATCCTTGGACCAATGGACAAGTCGAGCGCATGAACCGGAGTATCAAAGAAAAGACGGTCTATCGCTACTTTTACCAAAGCCATGAGGAACTGCGTGGGCATCTGGAGCTGTTCTTGCAAGCCTACAATTTTGGCAAAAGGCTGAAGGCGCTGCAGGGGCGAAGTCCCTATGAATACATCTGTGATTGCTGGCAAAAGAAACCGGAACGATTTCACCAAAACCCATACCACCTTAATGCGGGACTATACAGCTAGTGGTTAGGTGGGTGACGCTCTGCCCGAGCGACGAACTCGAGGACGGTCAGCGCGAGGTCTTTGGCGTTGATGGCTTGTGGATCGCGGTCTTCAACGTTGGCGGGGTCCTCTACGCGATAGAAGATCTCTGCACCCATGATGGCAATGCGCTTGCATTTGACCGCGATGATCGCCCCAGCGCGCTTGTTGGACAGGAAATTGAATGTCCCCGACACGGCGGACGATTCGATATCCGCAGTGGCAAGGCGACCAGGAGCCCGGCGGAAATTGACGTTCGCTGGTTCGAAACCCGCGTAGTGCATAATCAAATACAGGTACAGCTCGAGGCTTAGGCATGCGGGCTAAGTTCAGGTCGATCCAAGCGGGGATGGCGTCGGGCGAAACGCTGCTCTTCGCGCACCGCGGCGCCATGGCGTCGGCGCCCATGAATACCATGGCGGCTTTTGAACTGGCGGTGGAGCAAGGCGCGGACGGCATAGAGCTTGATGTCCAGCTTTCGCGCGACGGTCATGTGGCGGTATTGCACGACTTTTCGCTTGATGCCACCACCGACGGGGGCGGTCCCCTGGCGCAGAAATCCTTGTCCGAACTGCAAGGATTGGACGCGGGCGGCTGGTTTTCCAGCGAGTTCGCCGGCGAAGGAATACCGACATTGGCTCAAGTTTTCGCCTCGCTGGGGGACAGAACGCTCTTCAATGTCGAAATCAAATCTGGCGGCGCAAGCTCGAGTAAGCTCGCGGAGCAAGTCGCAGCCTGCATCCGCCGTTTTTCTGTGGATGAACGGGTTGTCGTTTCTTCTTTCGACCCCACCATTTTGCTTAATTTCCGCCGCTTAATGCCAGCGGTCATGATCGGATTCCTCTACGATGCGGCGCTGAAACCAGAATACTATATTCCACTAAAGAAATTAGCGCACGAGGCAAGGCACCCCCGGCATGAGCTGGTCGATGAAACGTATATGGGCTGGGCGCGGGAAAACAACTATTATGTGAATACTTGGACTGTCAATGAACCGAGGCGCGCCGTGGAACTGCGCAGCCTCGGCGTCAACGCGATTATCTCGGACGATCCTAAGCTGCTGGTCGCCGCCCTCTCGTCATGAAGCGCGGTATCCGCAGCCGTCTGCTGCGCTTCGCATTTCAGCTCTTATACAAGGAATTCGCCTTCGCTTATGACAGCGTCAGTCGGCTGGTGTCATTGAACCAGTGGCGGGATTGGCAGCGCGCTGTATTGCCGTACTTGGACAAGGTCGGTCCTGGCGTCATTTTGGAGCTTGCGCACGGCACCGGAGCGCTGCAAGTCGATCTGTTGCGGGAGGATTATGCAACTGTGGCATTGGACTTGTCCCCGACCATGGGCAGTATCGCCAAAAAGCGATTATCACGAGAGCGCCTCTCTACAGATTTCATTCGCGGCGATGCGCTTTCGCTGCCTTTCGCAAGCGGCTCCTTTGCCGCGATTGTCGCGACTTTCCCCGCCTCGTTCATCCTAAATGAGGCTTGCCTTGCCGAAATCAATCGTGTCCTGGCACAGCGTGGCAGAGCCATAATCGTCATGTCCGCGCTCCTCGAGGGGCGGGGATTGCGCAGAGCCTTTATTCGTTTTTTGTACCGAATCACGGGCCAGTCGACGGGTCCGGCTCACAGCGCAGTGTACAAACGCGCATTCGCGGGACATGGCTTTTCGGTCGAGCCGCTTGAGGTCGCATGCAAGCGCAGCGTCGTTGACTTGGTCCTGCTGCGGAAAGCGCTGTCAGAAGTATCAGATCACGAATAAAAGAGTCTGGCAATTGACGCCCAAGCATGATATATTGGGCAGTGTTGTCGCGGTGGATGTAGCTCAACGGCAGAGCGCCTGATTGTGGTTCAGGTGGTTGAGGGTTCAAGTCCCTTCATCCACCCACCTTCGCAATAAGCTCCGAATTGAAATCTAAACATGAAGCAGACGCTTCTCTGCTCCCGGCTGGCTGTTTGCCTTGGCATGATTGCCTTCAATTAGTTGTGCGTGCGCAGCGGGCGGCTGCGTCTTCGGGTCAAGCGGCGCATGCCCGTCACTTGAGGCGCCGGCGCTGGCGCCACATCCGGAGCCGCGGGACTCACAGATATTTGATCCCGACCGAGATAATCTGACTGCTCCCGCCTTGGCGCGTCTCTATCATCAAAGAAGACTGACAGATCACTGTCCCTCTCGCTCAAACCACCGCCGTCTCGCTCCCTGGTAGACAAATCCCTAAGGGATTCGCTTGGACTTGACTGCGCGTCCGCGATCTCGCTGGGCTTCCGCAAGCCAAAAATCTCAAACACGCTCAGCGTTGACTTGTCCACAGCGTCTCGTTGGGCGCGGACGGGCACTGGCCGGTCGCTTGGCATGTCTTCGGCAGGTTTTTCTGGAACTACAGGAGCTGCAGGAACTGCAGGAACTTCCGGCGCTGGCGCTTCTTCAACGATTGTTTCCCGAATGTCAGGTTCTATACTGACGACTTCGGAGTCTATCGGTTCGGTGGCCGCTTCTATCTCGTTCAGTTGCCATGCCATGTCCAGTAAGCCATCGCCGCCGAGCACAACAGGATTAGGCTTGGTATCGCCATCGCTTTGTGCGGCAGCGGGAATTGGCTCTTCATCGAGCGTGAACGCGATGGGTTGCAAGTCTGCGGGCAAGTCAGCCTCGTCGCTCGCTTCGGACGCTTGCTCAACAAAGTTTGAGGGGTGACGCGGTTGATAACTGGATCGTTCATCGGGGTCCGGCGCTTCGCGGACAGTCGCGCGGGCGGAGTAGGGCGACGCCCCGCCGGATTCCTTTTTAACCAGATCGTGCAAGTTGCGCAGGCTGTCTTGTATCTGCTTGCTGGTTTTGCGCTTCAGACGCATCGCATTGCGCAAGCCACCTAACATGCCGCCCGATTCATAGTTAAAGGTCCAGCGAACCAAGGTGCCTTCGTTGACTTCTTGCAGGCGAATGCGGCCCTGATTATCGCCATAACCGGGACCGTCGACGATGAAATACTCGTATCCCAAGGTGTCATACCAGGCAGTCGCTTCAATGACGACGTCGCGCCCCTTAGCATAAGAATAGCGCCAGCGCGCGCCTTTGCCTTCGTGTTCTGTGGTGAGGAAGGATACTGCGGATACACCTGCTTGCCAGTCCGCAGCCGAGGCGATATCGCCCAGAAAACGCCATATTATATCCGGCGCTGCAGGAATCATGATCTCCAGATCGATAACGTGCATCTTTCGCGCCTTCAAGACGTGACTGTACCGTGGCTTTATGCTACACTAACTTGGGATTTTACCACTGGCTGATTGAATAGCAATTACATGCCCAACCCGGTGTTTGTTTTCGGTTTTGTAGTCGCGACCTTGTACGGTCTTGGCTTCCACGTCGCGATGGGTGGATCGGCAAGGCGCATGGTCTTGTTTGTCACGACAAGTTGGGTAGGCTTCCTGCTTGGTCAATACATTGGCGAATTCATTCGAATTGACCTTTTGCGCATTGGCATCGTCCATCTTCTGCCCGCTACTGTCTGTTCTTTTGTGTTTCTGGTATTCGCGCATTTGATTACGACCGAAACACAGGGCAGGGTGACGCGGCGTTAAGCCATGGCGGAAAACGACAATGGCAGCATAGCGCATCCGCCAGAGCAAAGCAGCGACAGCTCTGGCAGCAGCATTACCCTGATAGTCAAGCTTTCCGCCGCCGTCCTCATACTCTTGATTCTGGCGTTGCTCGTGTTTGCGCTGGTTGTCGCCCTTACCGCAGCAGAGACTTGGGCGCCGTTCTTCCAGATATTTCGAGATGTTTTGATCATCATCGTAGTTGTCGAAGCGGTCTTGATCGTCACCGCTTTTGCAATTCTGATCTTGCAGGCGGCCGGCTTCATAATCATGCTGAAAACCGAAATCAAGCCAATCCTTGACAATGCGCGGGAAACGACCCGCCTGACCAAATCAACCGTCGAATTCGTCAGCCAAAACAGCGTCGATCCTCTGATACAGATAAAGAGTTTCATTTCGGGCTTGTTAGGCTTCTTGCGCGAGATAATCCGCATTCGCGCGCTCTTGCAGGCCGAACCCGCCGAGGAAAAAGATGGCGAAGACGCCTAAGCGCTTGGGGCTAGATCAAAACGCGACCTGTCTGGCAATTCTGCTGGGCATGATTCTTGGCGCACTATACGCCATCACGCATATCGACAAGCCTGGGGCGGTGCGGCGCAAAGATATTGCCCAAATTGGCGGCGGCAGCCTGGAATTGGAGATCGAAGCCAGCCTGGACGAAGCCAAAGCGCAAGCCAGACAGCGCCTGCGCGATAGCAGTCAGGCGGATTCAATCTGATTGAATGCCCAGCCCAGCGCTGCCAATACATCGCCTGCGATGACGCTGCGGCTGCTGCCGACTTTGTCGACGGCGATAGTCCCCGCCAGCGCGTGCGCGTAAGCCCCCAAACATGCCGAATCGTATGCGCGCATGCCTTGGGCGCGCAAGCCAGCGATCAGTCCCGCCAAGACATCGCCAGTGCCTGCGCTGCCCAGGGCGTCGGTCTTGAAGGGGTTGACCGCAAGCGCTCCTGTCGGATCTGCAATCAAGGTGTGGGCTCCTTTTAGCGCGAGTACAAGATTCCACTTGGCAGCCGCGTCTGTGGCGAGCTGCCAGCGATTCGCCTTCACCTCGGCCGTGGTCGATTTTGTCAAGCGCGCCATCTCCCCGGCATGAGGCGTGATAATGGTTTTTGCCGGCAGTTTTTGCTGCCAATCGGGAATCTCGCTTAATATATTGAGCGCGTCGGCATCTACAACGAGCGGTGGCAGGTCCTTTGCTTCAAGCAGTTTTGCCACAAATGCCTTTGTGGCGGGATGCCTGCCCAAGCCGCATCCCAGAAGCAGCGCGTCATAAGCCCGTGAACGCTCGAGTATCAGCTCGGCAGCCGCTTCGTTGATAGCTCCATCGGTATCCGGCAGCGGCAGGTAGGTGGGTTCGCGCAAGCGGCTTGCAACTGTGCGAACGAGGTCGCGGGTCGTGGCTGCGGTTATCAGCCCGGCGCCGGAACGATAGGCGGCTTCGACAGAGAGGGCAAGCGCGCCGATGTAGTTGGGCGAACCCGCGACAACCATCACTTTGCCGAATGTGCCTTTGTGCCCATCAAGAGGCCGCGGCGGCAATAATGCGCGCGCTGTTTCTTCGACCAAGACCGAGCTTCTTATGGCAGCCAGTTCCGGGAAAGAATCGGGAATGTCAATGGGCGCGACGATCAAATCGCCTACGTATCTGGCTGCGGGAAAGGTAAACAGCCCGGGCTTGGCGGCAATGAAGGTCATGGTTTCGTCAGCCAAGAGCGTATTATTGTCCGCTTGCCCGCTGTCGCAATCGACCCCGCTCGGACAATCGAGGGCGAAGACAAAGGGACGGGCGCTTTTTTCATGTTCGTCCAGCGCTTGAGCGCCAGTTGCCCCAGAGGACGCGGAACGCTTGAGCATCAAATTGACGACGCGCAAGACTTTGGCGGCGACGCCATGCAACGGCAAACGCAGTCCGATGCCGAATACAGCGTCTACGATCACATCGGCGCTCGCGATCAAGCGCTTGAGCAAGCGCAAGTCATGGTCATCGGAGGCTTTGGCGACAAAAAGTCCCGCTGCCAGCGCCTGGGCGAGAACGTCGTCGTTTTCAGGTCGCGGCTGCAGCAGGTATATGCGAATCTGCGCGGATGAATGCCGCGCCATGTCTGCCGCCATGACCAAACCATCGCCGCCGTTGTTGCCCTTGCCAATCAAAAAGGCGACGCGCGTCTCATCGTTGATGTCGATTCGCCGGCGCAAATGCTTTCCCGCAGCGGCGCCAGCCTGCCGCATCATCTGCTCATAACTGAAGAGCCTGGCGTCGACCGCGGCTTCAATCTGTCGTATTTTTTCGACTGAGGCTACTTTCATGTCTTGCTGTGAAATCCTTAACCCAAAATACAAACGAATTGCTAGGAACGCCTCGCTGAAACGCCCGCAAAGCGAAGGTCATTTTCCTGGGCGTCACAGCGCTGCGCCTAGACACTGCAAGTCAAGCACTCCACCATTTTGCCAGGTTTATGTGAGTTTCGACATATATTGGCTGTTGAAGCGATTGCCCTGACTTGTCGTTTCCTAGTAGTCGCGCTCGATGACAAGATTGGCGAGGCGAAGCAATTCTTCTTTGTAGTGCGAATTGGGAATGACAGCAAGCTGGGCAATGGCGCCATGCACAAGCAAATCAGCCTGTTCGCGGGCTTTTGCGATGGTGTTGCCTTCCAACAGCCGGCGCTTGATTCGGTTCATCGGATCGCCGCTGTTATGCCCGCCGTTGCTGGCGCCGGCCTCATTCAAAGCGACCGCGACGCCGCGACCTTGTTCGAGGTCGATACCTGTAGATTTGCCCAGCGTGGATTCGTCGGCGACCAAGTCCAATATGTCATCCACTATCTGAAATGCCAGGCCCAGGTTGAAGCCATAATTTGAGAGCGCGGCCACGGCGTCGCCGCTGCCGTCCGCCAGCTTGGCGCCGATAGTCCCCGCCGCGCGGAAGAGCGCGGCGGTTTTGAGCGCGATAATGCGCATGTAGATGTCGCGGGTGAAGATATTGTCTTTCACGGCGCTTGCCTGCAGCGTTTCGCCTTCAACAAGCGCGGTCGCCGCCTTTGCCAGATCAATATTAAGATGCTGATACGGCGCCATCAATTCGTAGACGGCGGTGAACAGAAAATCACCGGTCAATAGCGCGAATGTGCGCCCCCAAATGGAATTCACCGACGGCCGTCCGCGGCGGACGATGCCATGATCATTGATGTCATCGTGCACCACGCTGGCTGTGTGCATAAGCTCGACTGCGGCCGCGGGCTTTGCCACAAGTTCCAGGTCATCACCGCCCAGCGCAAGATATGAGAGCAGCAAAAGGCGCGGACGAATCCGTTTGCCGCCGGCGCTCAAGATGTGGCGGCTGGCGTCCTTTAGCACAGCAACCTCGCTGCTCGTCGCCTGAAACATGGCTTGTTCGACAGATTCCAACCCCGCATCGACAAGCTCGCCAAGGCTCGCTTGACCCACCGCCCAAGCCGTCATGTCAGACTCCAAATCATCAATTGTGAATTTCAGTACTATCTAAAAGTATTGTACAAAAAGAACGAAATCAGTCAAGCAAATTACATACAACAGCGCCGCGTACCAGGAGTTTGCCTGCTTTTGACGGGATTTGCAACGGATTGATTGACTTCCGCTTTCCGACAACAGCGCGAACAGGCAGCTTAGATCGTTTCCAAGCACTTGCCAAGCGTCTGGCAGAGTTGTGAAATATGCAGCCGATCGTGCTGCGCCGTGAAATAAGCCATTTCCAGCAAATTGGTTAAGCCGAAGATGCTATGCCGGGCTGGCCGCAGCCAGTCCCCCGGCGCCAGCTCGGCGATCAGCGCGAGGGTAGACAGCCGCTTTTCTCGGAATTCTTCGGCTACGTCGCGGGGGCGGTCGCTGCAGGTTGGCACGTCTGGTCCCGGCGGGGGCAGCGCGCGGATAAAAGGATTCTCGATTCTCAGGATCTGCTGCAAGCGCTTCTGGTGAACTGCGGTTTCCGTTTCCGCCAAATGGCAAAGTATTTGCACGATGGACCATTCATCTGGATCCGGCTTTTGATGCCATTGCCGCTCTTTCACTTCGCTAAGCAAGCCAAAAAGAGCGCCAAGATTGCCCAAAAACTGCGGCTTTAGCATTGTTTCTCGCAGCGGTCCTCCACTATAGCGATGCCGCCAGCCAGCCGTTTGCACACGGTCAAGCAGGTTGCCTAAGGCGGACTTGTTTTCAACCTGCCAGATGTGAAGCCCAACGGTCTCTGCTGGCAGCGTATCCTGTTGCCGGTTGCCGCTTACCAGAAGGGCTTCGTCGGGTTCGATGCCGATGCGGGCGATCAGCTCGGCGTAAAATGCCGGATCGGTTTTGGCGAAGTGCATATTCTGGCTGGAGCTGATAAAAGCGCATGATTCGACGAAATCGCCGAGCCCAGCCCATTGCAGCCGTTGAACGACAGCAGCTTCTCGAAAGATAGGGTCGCTGACGATGGCGACTGACAGCCCTTGGTCAAGCAGGGCTCCCACGAGGCGCCGCGCGTCTGGGGCAGCGCTGGTCCAACCGCGCGCTTGCTCGAGTGATGGTTGATAGAGTGAAGATTGATAGAGCGGCTCGAGCAGCGGCAGAATCTCACTGACGGGCGCATTCAGGTCCGCGGCGATGCTCGCCGTCATAAGCTCATCGTTTGTGGACACACAGTCGCGCCGGGTGTTCAGCTTCTGCCTTGCCCTATGGAAGATGCCCTCAGCGCTTGCAATGCCTGTATCTTCCTCCAGATGCTGGGCGAAGGCGCGCCGGAAAGCCTTGGCGAACTGCTGGTCCGCTTGGTCTAACAAGGCATTGTCGAGCTCGAGCAATACAGCTTTAATCATCGCCTTTTTCCAGCGCTTTGCGGAAAATGTCTAAACCTGGGTGGTCGTCCGGGCAGCCTACATAGGGGTCCACTTTTTCGCCGTTCTTTAGGCAGATCGCTTCGACCTCTACGCGGCGCATCAAGCCCAATAGCCCAGATCGAATGGTCAGCCTCAGTTCTGTGTCGCGGCTGGCATTTGCCAAAAGAATATCTGGCACAGGGCATTTGGCGCAATCTTTTGCATGCCAATCCAGCGAGTCGGGATTTTGCGTTGCCAGGCGGCATTCCTCTACATCGCGGGTATGTCGATTGTAATCGGCGTAATAATGCGCGCATTCGCGCCCTGCTGGGGTTATCATAGGCATTCCTCAGTCTTGCTGAAGCCATTGACTGGCGGTTTGCGGCAAGTTATCCAGGGGACCATATCTCATGGCGCATTCTGGCAGGGATTCCAGAAAGCTGGCTCCGTAGTTCTTGCTGATGACCCGCTTGTCAAATATAGCCACAATGCCACGATCGCTGCTGCTGCGGATCAGACGACCAAAGCCTTGCCGAAAGCGGAGTATCGCGTCCGGCACGGCGTATTGTTGAAAGGCTTTCTCGTATGACTCCGAGCGTGCCGAGAAGATCGGATCGGACGGTACTGCGAAAGGCAGCCGGGCGATGACGACCGCGCTGAGATCTTCGCCTGGAATGTCAATACCTTCCCAGAAGCTTCTCGTCCCCATGAGCACGGCGCGTTCTGTCGACTTGAAGCTTTGCAAAAGCGCCTCGCGGCTGGTACCGAAACTCTGATCATAAACTACAATATCGCCCAATTTCAGCCGGGGGCTGATGGCCCTTGACGTCTCGCGCAATTGCGCATAACTGGTAAAGAGAACCATAACGCGACCTTCCAATTCGGCCGCCAGCTCAATGATGCCGCGCTCTACCATCTTTTGATAGGCGCTGCGCTGGTTCGGTTCCGGCATGTCATCCGGGACATATACCAGCGTCGATCGCTTGTAATCGAATGGCGAGCCCAAAGCCAAGGTCTCGTAGTGATCCGCATAGAGACGTTCTTTAATGTGATCGAAATTGCCCTGCGTGCGCAAGGTAGCGCTGGTCAGGATGATGCTCTCTTTGCGTTGATTCAGGAACTCTTCCATCAATGGTCCAACGTGCAGAGGCGAAATATGGATGCGCAGTTTTTCCGCTTTGTCGCCGGGCGTGACGGCATAGACCATGTTGCTATCTGGCTCGATAGTGAATTGTTCCAGCTGATCGTGCAGGGCATTTAGAAAATGAAGCTGCGCAAGAATTTCACTTCTGTAATCACCGAGCTCAGGGATCTGGTATTGTTCGTAACGTGGCAGGGCGCTCGCCAGATGGCTCAGGGCGTCGGCGACCGCCAGAAAGTACTCGGCGAGTTGCTTCCAGGCAGTTTGCGCGTTTGCGAAACTGCCGGAATCGCGATGGGAGTTCAGCAGGCGCATTTGATAGCGGCTGCCACGGTCTTGGCTGGCGGCGAAATCATGCAATGCGCGGAAGTACTTGCGCACTTTTGTATTCATGATACGCAGCGTCTCTTCCGTATTGCCGACAAAGCGCTCAAGCTTGTCGAGCTCCGGCCCGGGGACGGCGCTTCTCGCGGCGGACAGCAATTCTCTCAACGTACTGCTTCTTCCGGCGCCGATTTCCCGCAGCCGCGCAATTATCAAGTGTTCGTCTATCCGGCGGCTGAGTCCATCAGTGATGGCGTCTTCAAGATGATGCGCCTCGTCGATGATGAGGTTCAAGTATTCGGGCAGCACACGGTTTTCGATATTCGCGTCCGCAATCAGCAAGGCATGATTCGTAATCAAAATATGCGCCGATTCCGCCCGGCGACGCGCCCTGTAGTAGGGGCAGACGCCGTTCATTTCCGACGCGCAGCGGAAGCTCGTGCAATCTTCGTCTTGCGCGCTCAGGCGCGACCAAGTATTCCACTCGCCGGCTCTCAAGCTCAAGTCTCCGCGATCCCCGCTGCAGCCATTCTGCATCCAGACCAGGACCTTGGCCAGCGTCCGCAACTCTTCCAGGTTCGTGGGCTTGCGCCGGCGCAGCGCATCAAGCCGGCGCGGACAGAGATAGTTGCCGCGCCCCTTCATGATGGAGGCTTGCAAGTCGCGCTGGATAAGCTCGTGAACGATCGGCATATCTTTGTTTAACAACTGCTCCTGCAAATTGATGGTATGGGTCGAGACCACGACGCGTTGGTCGTTGCGACTTGCCCATTGCGCGGCCGGGAGCAAATATGCCAGCGATTTCCCGGTGCCGGTGCCCGCTTCGATCAAAACCTGATCGCCTTCGTTCAGCGCAGCCGCGACTTCGCAAGCCATTTGCGCCTGCGGCGCGCGCGCTTCGTAGCTCGGCAAGCGCGCTGCAAGATCGCCGCTTGCGCCAAAGATCCGGCGGATATGGTCCAGATCTACTTTGCTGCGAGAGGCTTGGGAGGGCTTGAGTGGTTTGCCGGCCGGCTCTTCCGTGAAGAATGGACTGTATATTCGCCCGTCATTGCCTGATTGCAGGGATTCCGACAGCGCCGCTTGGAACAGCGGCAACAGGTCCCATTGTTTAGCGCCGGCTGCGCTGGCGATTTCAGCCAAAATCGCGCTGGGCAACTGCAGCAGCCTCTGCCACAAGCTCCAGTATAGCTGCCCGGTGGCGGTGGCGTCATCCAGGGCGCGGTGGGCTTTTTCAAGTCGGATGCCGGCGGTCGCAGCCAGGCTGCTAAGGCTATAACGCGGGGCGGAAGGCAAGACGATGGCAGCCAACTCGTAGGTATCGATGGCAGCGTTTTCCGCCAGCAAACCGTGTTTGCGCATGAAAGAGACATCAAAGCTGGCGTTGTGGGCGATTACTGGCGCGCTGCCAAACTGGGCTTGCAGCTCCCCCAGGATCTGCTTGATTGGCGGCGCCTGCTGAACGTCCTCCGGGTGAATACCGGTCAAATGCGTGATTTCTACCGGGATGGCTCCGGAGGGCTTGACAAAAGTCTGGTACGTGTCGACGAGTTCGCCGTCAGCGAATTTGGCGATGCCAATCTCGATTATTTCACAGGTGGCGACATCTAAGCCCGTCGTCTCCAAGTCAAAGGCGATCAATTCGCCGCGCATGCGGGTCTCCCGTCCAAAGCCATTTCAAAGCCAGTATGAAGTCGCTAGAGTATAGCACAGGCGCGAAGGGGCGCGCTTCGCCCAGCGCCTGTCGCGCGGCGATGGCAATCTCGTAGCGTCGAAGTTCTTGTTCAGCTTGGTCTTGACACTTACTCGGATGAGTCTGCTGTTGCTTCGTCGCCGTCCGCTTGTCCCGCGGATTGCTCAGTTGCAGACGCTTTGGATTCCGCCTGTCTGAAGAGAGTCTCCAGTTGTCTGCGCCGGGCGGGCAGGTCGGTTCTTTCGATGCCAACGTATTCTTCGCGCTCGAGCAGCTGCCAGTTGTCATCGGAGAACAAGCTCCAGAGCAGGGACTGAACATTGATGTCCGCCAATGCCATTTCATTTGCCAGAAGGCTGGCGGGGCGCGACAGCGGATAGGCGCCATTCCCTATCGTATCAAGGCTTGGCGATACGCAGCCAGAGCCGCCATCTACGCTGACAAGGCGCACATTGGCTTGTGCGCTATCCAGCACTTCCTGGTAATCGCTCCAGGTCATATAGGTAAGCGAGCCCGCAACATTGGCCACGGCGGCCGCTCGGTACAAAGAATCAAAGTCCTTTTCTGTATCGCGCCTGATAGGTGGCGCGGTTTCATGCAGGCCCTGCAGCAGAATATCCGCATAGCGATCGACCGACGCCAAGCCGAACAGGGTCATGGCTTGTTCCGGCATCGAGGCGTCGATGTCACGCCAAGCCATGACCCTGTCTGTTGAAGCGGCATTCCAAATCGCATCGATTTGTTCCAAGGTCAGGCACATGCTGTGCCGATCCGCCGCATTGCCCAGCAGGACCGTTGTGTGACTGCCGATATCGATAGCAACCGTATTGATTTCGCTCTCAGCGCAGGCTTGCGTATCGACCGTATGCGGCAGCGAGTCGAGTATCGCTAGATCAGCTTCGCGCGCGCAGAGGCTCGCGACGCCGGCTGACTGCCCAACGGACTTGATACTGACTTGCAGTTGGGCGCTATCGCCGAACAAGCTGGATGAAACGCGGTCTAGCAATTGATGGGCATTGGCTGAACCGCTGATGTTGACAAGGCCGGTTAACTCTTCGGGTATCTCGAATTCCGTCTCGCCTGCGCCGACGGCGAATGTCGCATCGGGATTCATTAGCATTTGCGCGTTCAGTCCATAGGTCTCCGCTGTAGGCGGGCTAAAGCCATGGACCTCGATGGTCCCCGCGGATTCCGGGCTGATCAACACTTGCAGGAAATTCTCGAGCGTTGGGTTGGCTGCCATGCGCCTTCGATTCACATAGAGAAAATAAGATTGGCCGAAAGGATACAGGCTCGCTTCGAGAGTCTCTGCGGATGGGCTGACACAATCGGCATCCTCGGCGCTCTTGATATCAAGTGTTTTGATTGTCTCATCGCTGGCCAAGTCAGGGCTAAAAGGCAGAATTGCCAGCGAGCCTGCGGTTGCGCCGGCTCTTGCGAGCGCGTCTTCGACCAGCTCATACGTTTCGACATCATTGCGAAGTTGGTCGCCCGCGATATTGCTGTCGGCAATGGCGTACTCAAGCGTATTCCGGCCCGGCGCGAGAATCACGATGGGCAGCGTATCCGTTTCCGGGGCATAGTCCGCCCAATCAGAAGCTTGATTGCTGGAGGACGGTTTCAGGAGCGAGTCCAGTTCGCTGCTGGACATACAAGCAAGCGGTACTGCATGGTGGGCCCCAAAGGCAATGATTTTGTGCGCGAGCAGGAATTCGCTGTGAAGCACATCATTGGCATTGCAAATCAGGTCTTCGGCAGCGCTGATCGCGCGCGCCGCCACAACGATATCAATCTCTCCGTTACAGAAGATATCGATGCCGCGGGGCGTGCCTTTGGCAGAAATATTGAGGGAGTCTATGTTTGCGGCTTCGCCCAAAGCAAGCAAGACCTCACTCATGATCCTCGAGCCGACAATCGAAATGGCTGTGTCATCCTGAGCGATGGAGAGATTTGCGGACCACAATAGCGTAAGCAGGCAAAGCAAAACGAGGCGATTGCGAAAATGTTTCATCAAGCGAGAACTCCTGACAGATCCCGTTAGTATCTGAAGGATTGTACAATTCGGACAGCGATTGTAAAGTCATAGTTTGCGCGGCTCTTGACGTTGTCGGCGACAACCGCCGCCGACGATGGTCAAGAAAACATCATTCATTGCTGAACCGCAAGCCAAAGGTCAAATAATCTTGAGCGCCAAAATTCAGAGTGTGTATGAAATGATCGGCGGAGAAGAACCGATCCGCAAGCTGGTCGACGCCTTTTACGCCAAAGTTTATCAAGACCCCGTGCTTCGTCCTATGTTCCCCGACGATATGGAAGAGAGCAAGCGCCGGCAATTCTTGTTTTTGATTCAGTTCTTCGGGGGTCCTCGCCGGTATTTGGAAGAGCGCGGCCACCCGCGACTGCGTATGCGCCATTTCCCCTTTGCGATTGATCGCCGCGCGCGCGATCATTGGCTGCGGCACATGTTGGAAGCGATTGATGAAGCCGGCATCGAGGGCTTGGCGCGGGAGCAGATGACTGAATACTTCGACCGCGCCTCAGCTTTCTTGATCAACCGTCATGATGATATTCAAATCGCGGAATAAGCGCAGGCGAAGTCTATCCCGTCTGCAATACAAATTCCTCGAAGGCTGCGGCTGTCCAAGGCAAAGCTGGCGCAAAAAAATGCTCGTGGATGGCGGCGGCGAAGACTCTGATTTCATATTGGGCGTCGCGCGCCATGCGCAGGTGCAAGAAGCGCATGAGGTTGTGGGCGTCGATCTTGGCGACCCAAGTGTAATAGACGCTGAAGCCCGGCAGGAATAAACGCGCCATTTCCTTGGAAACGCCTTTGTCAAGCGCTTCGGCATAGAGCCGGTATCCCTGGTCATAGTGTTCGAGCAGCTTGTCCCTCAGCGCGTCGTTTTCCAATTCCCCGAGCGCGCCTTCGCTAGCTTGCTTATTGTCTTTGCTCTGCTTGCGCCAGACATCGGGCACATAGAAGTCGCTCTCCTGGAAGGGCGTATAACGCCCCGATTGCGCATTCATGTTCCAGGTGCGATGGCGCACCCACTGCCACCAAGTCACCAGCGGCGCCCGCACGCGGAACTTGAATTCCACCATTTCAAAGGGCGATGTATGGCGGTGTCGCAGCAGGTAAAACAGCAGTTTCTTGTCCCGGTCGGGTCCCTTGCTTTCGCCCAGGAAGCTCACGCGCGCGGCGTTGACAATGGCGAGATCGCCAGAGACATCTGTATCGGGATGCGGCATCATGTCGACGAGTTCTATCCAGCCCTTGTCCAGGACGTCGACGCGCTTGCCTATCAAGGATTGGGACATTTGTCGCTCCAGATACTTCTGCATTTTGTCACCACAGGAAACGAGCGCTTTTCATTGAAATATACTCAAGCGCCCAAGTATTGCAGCGCCAGAAAAACGCGAGACTCCTCGTCTTCCGGGGCCTCAAGCGGCAGCGCCTGGACCGCAGTTTGGGCTTCAATCACGCTGTAGCCGAGGGCTGTCAAGGCGTCGATAACATCGGCGTTGATGGTGCTAGCGCTGTCGACAGGCGCGCTGTCCAAGACTGTCGCCAATTTGTCGCGCAATTCCAAGACGATTTTCTCGGCCGTTTTCTTGCCGATGCCCGGCACACGGCTCAGTACCTCGGGTCTGTCGTTTGTCACCGCGCCACGCACATTGTCCACGCTTAGCGAACTGAGAATGGCAATCGCCAGCTTGGGCCCGATGCCGCTAATCTTGATGAAACTGTCGAAGAGATCGCGCTCGGCCTCGCTTGCGAAACCATACAAGGTTAATGAATCTTCACGAACAACCAGCCGGGTGTGCAGAAAGACTTGCTCACCGGTTATTTTCTCTAGCGTGCTAAAGGGCGCCAGCACTTCAATACCGATGCCGCCTACCAGGACAAGGATTCGCCCCGAATCCTTGAAGCCAACGCGTCCTTCCAGGGTGGCAATCATGGTAACAGGCTTAAAGCGTGTAAGCAGGGCTCAAGCGATAACTGTGAATGTCCGTGATGGCGACGGCTAAGGCGTCGGCGGCATCGTCCGGCTTCGGCGCGGCGTCGAGGCTGAGCAGCAGGCGAACCATTTCCTGCATTTGCGTCTTGTCCGCGCCGCCATAGCCCGTTACCGCTTGCTTAACCGTATTCGGCTTGTATTCCGCCATGGGGATACCGGCGCTTTGCAAGCTCAAGAGCGCCACCCCACGCGCTTGCGCCACCGTGATTGCGGTCGTCACATTCCTGGCGAAGAATAATTCTTCCACCCCGGCGCGGTCCGGTTGAAACTCGGCAATAAGCCCTGCCAATTCCCGATATATCTTGAACAATCTTTCGGGCATGGCTGTGTCGGATCGCGTTCGGATCGCCCCGTAACGCAGCGCCTCCAGCGAGCCGTCTCCATGCTCGCGAACGAATCCGTAGCCCAGGCTGGCTGTTCCAGGGTCTATGCCAAGCGATATCATCTTAGGTCTCGAAAGCCGCCAAAACGTCGTCGGTGATATTGAGGTTCGAGGCGACAGATTGTACGTCGTCAGACTCCTCCAATTGTTCCATGAGGCGCATGTTTTGCAGCGCCTTGCCGGTGGAGACATCTATCTCGTTCTGCGGGAACCAGCGCAGCTCGCTGTCTTCGAAGTCAAAGCCGGCGGCGGCAAGCGCCTGTTCGACGGCGCCATACTCGTCGCGCGGGGTATAGACGGCGATGAGCCCGTCTTCTTCAACCACGTCATCGGCGCCGGCATCGGCCGCCTGCATAAATACATCGTCGAAATCCGCTTCCCCTCTGATTGTCAAGTAACCTTTCTGATCGAACTGCCACATGACGGCGCCGGTGGTGGCCAAGGTCCCTTCATGCTTGCTGAACGCATGCTTGATCTCGGCTAGGGCGCGATTCTTATTATCAGTCATTATCTCGACAATATAAGCGACGCCTTGCGGTCCATAACCCTCGTATAGGATTTCGACAAGCTCGCCGCCGGCGATTTCGCCAGTGCCTTTCTTGATGGCGCGCTCAATGTTGTCCTTGGGCATATTCGCTGCGCGCGCCTTGCTCACCGCCAGTTTGAGCCTTGGGTTCGCTCCTTCGTCGCCGCCGCCTTCGCGTGCCGCCACCATGATTTCCCGCCCCAGACGAGTGAAAATCTTGGCGCGTTTGGCGTCTTCGGCTCCCTTTTTGCGTTTAATGGTGGACCACTTGCTATGACCGGACATGCTCCGATTTCCCCGATGCGTCCTTCGCTTTGCCGCAATTATACAAGCGACAATACAGTGTGCAAATGCTATAATTGTCTCTGTTGCCGCGTCGCGGTTTCGTTTTATCGAGGTAATAATTTGACTGATACAGAACAAACGGCGGCGATTCAAACTCCTGATCTTGCGCCTGAAAATCTGTCTGGCCAGGTATACCGCTCGGCGATTTCCCCTGGGCGACTGGCTTGGCTGGTGCTCTTGCTCGCTTTTGGCATGTTCTGCGCGCTTAGCATCACGACGGCTTTGGCGATATACACCTATCTCTTTCAGTC
Source organism: Phototrophicaceae bacterium (assembly GCA_965232245.1). Taxonomy (GTDB): domain Bacteria; phylum Chloroflexota; class Anaerolineae; order Aggregatilineales; family Phototrophicaceae; genus UBA6055. The sequence continues at coordinate 2,043,094 of CBDDPG010000002.1, forward strand.
CACAGAAGCGATACCGGCCGTTTTGCAAGTCTCGCAAGGCACGGTAGGCGTCACAGGATCGGACTTCGTCGAAACCGTGCAGCGCGATCGTCAAAGCCTGACCAATACGCAGACCAGCATCAGCACGGATTCCTTGTCGCAGGCGACAATCCAGTTCCGCGACGCGCCCGCGTTTGAAGGAGCGGCGCCATCCTTGCTCGCGGCAGTGGCTTTGCAGAGCAACACCTTAATCACTTTCCAACGCGCTTCCCGACCGCGCTTCGACTGGAGCCTGAATCAACACAGAATCAGCTTCTCCAATTTGAAAGGCGAGTTAGATGTCTTTGTTACCGGCGCCGTCGACAAACCTTTCTTGCTAAGCGTGGGTACCGCGGGGGGCTTGTCTGTTCAGTTTCTTGACGATGGGCGCTATCGCGTTTCGTCCACGGATGACGAAGTGCGCATTCTTAATATTGAGGGCAAAGCCTCCGCCTATTTCGCCGATGATACGTCCAGCCTTAGGACCGTCCCCGCGGGGCAGGAGTTGGTTGTCAGGCTCGGCAATCGAACGATTGAAACGCGCGCGACGGTCCGCAACATGCTGCCCAATGCCTTGTTCAGCATTCAAGACATGCAGCAAATTTCGTCCCAGGATGAATTGAGGTCGCCAGCAAAGTGGGGATGCCTCGTCGAACAAGAAAGCGACCCGATCGGAATGTTCTCGTTCGAGCGGTTCGACGGCAGATCAGGTTTGCGCTTGCGCAGGCTTCACAATGCCACGTCTCATGGCAAGGCGCGGTGCGCGCAATCCTTTGGCGACGACGGCATTGATGTGAGCGATTATGATTCGATCAAGGTCCTCGTGACTTTTTATGTGAATGCTCAGTCTTTGAGCCAATGCGGGATTCTTGGCAGCGAATGCCCGCTGATGCTGCGCCTGCGCTATGAAGATCCATTGTCCGTAGGACGTACTTGGATTCGTGGATTCTACTTTGAAAAAGAAGTCATCACCGACTATCCAACGCTGTGCAGCACTTGCATTCAGGAACACGAGATCATCAACAAACAGGCTTGGTACACTTTTGAGTCAGAGAACCTGTTAAGTATGTTAGGCGCAAACGATCGTCCCGAAAGCTTATTATGGATCTCGCTTGAAGCCTCGGGGCATCAGTTTGATACCATCATCAGCGAGATTCTGCTCCTAGTCGATAAAACGAACGGGGGCGCTGCCGAAACCGAGGGCGACGGTTAATCGTAGGGGCGACTGCCGAGTCGCCCAATACTCATTCAGTTTCTACACGTCGGGCGATTCAGCGAATCCCCTGTACAGGTTGTCAGGATGTTGTAATTCAATTGAGCCGAATTCGATTCGCACCCGCGGAGCGCGCAGCAGGTGAATTGCGCCTGGATTGTGCCGCTGATATACTAAAGGTCTAAGATCATCGCCATTGGCGCTAAGGCGAGCAGAGTCGCGCTCGCGGTCCAATGCGCTCATGAAGATTCTGAAAGCAACAGATTTCCGGAAAAATGCAGATGCCAGAAGGCTTTGACGACATCCTGCTAATCGTGGTTGTATTCGCCGCCGTATTTGTGGCGTCGATCTGGCTTTCCCTGGTCATGTGGGCTTACCGCGACATGCGCCAGCGCTCCCGCGATCCCTTGGCTCGGGCGCTGGTCGCCTTGCTGGTGCTTTTGCTGAACGTACCCGGGATCTTTGTTTACATTTTGCTGCGCCCACGAGAGACGCTTTCAGAAGTGTATGAGCGGTCTTTGGAAGAAGAAGCCTTGCTGCAGGAGATAGAAGAGAAGCCGGGCTGCCCAAATTGTTCGCAGCGCGTCGAGCAGGACTGGCAGGCTTGCCCCCACTGCCACGCTCGGCTGAAAAAAGCCTGTGTAGATTGTGACTATCTTCTGGACTTGGCTTGGAACATCTGCCCAAGATGCACCACGAGCCAGGTGAGCTACACCTCGGACGGCACGATTGCGACGAGCTCCCGGCATGTGAAGCCCTCGGAACCCCCGCCCATCGACGCCAAGTGGGTCGCCTCCTAGACATCGCCGAGACTGCGGCAGTCCCGTTTCAGATTTCGCCTTCTTGGCCGACGGTATGAATCTTGATGAGATTGGTCTGGCCATGAATGCCGAATGGCACGCCGGCGATAATCACTAGGCGATCGCCACGGGCAACCAGTTCCCGGTCATGCGCCGCTCGAATGATGACGCTGATCATTTCGTCGATGGAAGCGAATTCTGGTACAAGCAGGGGCACGACGCCCCAGACAAGCGCCATGCGCCTCTGCGTCCTCGAGCTCGGGGTCATGCAAAGGATGGGGGTGCGGGGGCGTTCTTTGGCGACGCGCCGCGTGGTATAACCGGACAAACTGGTTGTGACAATCGCGGTTGGATTGATGAAGCGCGATATGTCAAATGTCGCCCTGCAAATAGCATCGGAAATGGACTCGCGCGACTTGACGCCGTTAGCGCCGATCATGTCTGGCGCGTTGGCTTTTTCGGCAATATTTTTCAGGTGCTCTTCGGCAATAAGGGCGATCTTGCTCATCACTTCGACAGCCCGCACCGGGTAATTGCCGCTGGCGCTTTCGGCGCTCAACATGATGGCATCGGTGCCGTCGATGATAGCATTATAGACGTCGCTGGCTTCGGCTCTGGTCGGTCGCGGGTTCTCCGTCATGGACTCCAACATTTGCGTTGCTGTTATCACCGGCTTGGCGACGTCGTTGCACAAATTGATTATCCGCTTTTGGTGGAAGGGCACTTCTTCGGCCGGGGTTTCTATACCAAGATCACCGCGGGCGACCATGATCCCTTGGCATACAGCAATGATCTCCTCTATGTTTTCCAGCGCTTCTCCCATTTCGATCTTGGCGATAATGGCCGCGTCTTTGCCATAATCTTTCATTAAGTCCTGCATCTCGCGAATGTCATTTGCCGAGCGCACAAAGGACATCGCCAAATAATCACAATTCTTGGAAAGGGCGAACTTGACGTCTTCCCGATCCTTATCCGTGATTGCCGACAGAGTCAGCCGCGCGTTGGGCGCCGATACGCCCTTGCGCGATTTCAGAGCTCCGCCGACTACCACCTCACAGACCAGTTCGCGAGCGCCGCTGTCATTCACTTTGAACTGTAAATTGCCGTCGTCAAGCAGCAGGTTCGTGCCGGCGCTGATGTCTTTCAAAAACTCGGGATGGGGCAAGGACACAAGACAGTTGTTCCCTACAACCTCGTCCAGGGTTAGGGTGATGGCGTCCCCGGGGTAGAGCATGGTCGGCTCATTCGCCAGCTTGCCAATGCGAATCTTGGGACCTTGAATATCGCAGAGGATGGCGACAACAGTTTCTTCTTCTTCGGCGATGCGTCGGACCGTATCAATGACCTTCCCGTGAGTCTCATGATCGCCGTGCGAAAAATTGATACGCGCCACATTCATGCCCGCTCGGATCATGGCGCGCAGCGTCTTGGCATCGCGCGAGGCGGGTCCAATCGTCGCTACAATTTTGGTATGCTTGCCGTGAAGAGTCAGTCGCACCCTGCAAACCTTTCGCGGATTGACATTATTGTACATCCAGTTTGAGGTTGGCGAATGCGCTTGAACCGGCGTAGCGCGCCGCCCCGCCCAACTGCTCCTCGATGCGCAGCAGTTGATTGTATTTGGCGATGCGGTCGGTGCGCGCGGGCGCCCCGGTCTTGATCTGGCCGCTGTTCATCGCCACCGCGATATCGGCGATGGTGCTGTCTTCCGTTTCGCCGCTGCGGTGGCTGGTGACGACGGTCATGTTGTGCCGCTGCGCCAGTTGCCCGGCCGCGAAAGCCTCGGTCAGGCTGCCAATCTGGTTGACCTTGAAGAGCAAAGAATTCGCGGCGCGCTCCTTGATGGCGCGCTTGACTTTTTCCACATTGGTGACCAGCAGGTCGTCGCCGACGACTTGCACGCGATCGCCGATTTGGGCGACCATGCGCGACCAGTTCTCCCAGTCGTTTTCGTCCAAGCCGTCTTCAATCGAGATGATGGGATAGCGGTCGCACCAGTCGGTCCAGAATTCAACCATCTCTTCGCCGGTCAGTTTTCGCCCTTCAATCTCTAGGTTGTAAAGACCGTCACTATAGATTTCCGACGCCGCTGGATCCAGGGCGATGAAGATGTCTTCGCCCGCGCGGTAGCCGGCTTTGGCAATCGCTTCCATGATGACGTCCAAAGCCGCTTGATTGCTGCCCAGGCTCGGCGCGAACCCGCCCTCATCGCCGACAGTGGTCGGATAACCCTTGTCGTGCAAGACCTCTCTCAGCTTGTGATATATCTCCGTTCCCCAGCGCAGCGCTTCGCGGAAACTTGGCGCTCCCACCGGCATGACCATGAATTCCTGGAAGTCGGTACTGCCCAAAGCATGTTTGCCGCCATTCATGATGTTCATCATCGGCGTTGGCAACAGGTGAGCGTGAATGCCGCCCAGATAGGCATAGAGCGGGGCGCGCAGGCTGTTTGCAGCCGCGTGCGCCAGCGCCAATGATACGCCCAGAATGGCGTTTGCGCCCAACTTGCTTTTTGTGGCGGTGCCGTCGATCTGGAGCATCAGTTCGTCGAGCGCTTTCTGATCGAATGGTTCCAATCCCAGCAGCTCCGGCGCTATGATGTCGTTGACGGAAGCGAGGGCTTTGAGAACGCCTTTGCCGAGGTAGCGCGACTTGTCGCCATCGCGCATTTCCAGCGCCTCGTGTTCGCCTGTGGAAGCGCCACTGGGAACGATAGCTCTGCCAATCGTCCCGTCCGACAAGTGTATTTCGACTTCGACAGTGGGGTTGCCGCGCGAATCCAATACTTCACGACCGCGCAGCATTGTCATCTTTGGCATATTTCCGCGTCTCCTGCCTGTGTCTTGTCCATTTTGCAATACATATCGCAGGCAATGATATTACATCATTTCGGTCAAACATAGCGCTAATCGCCGCAACAGCAAAGCGATAATGCTGAGTGACAGCCTGTCATTGAACTTGCGGGGGCTCTCGGTGTAAAATGGCTGTGATTCCGGCAATTTTAACAGAGCGAGCCTAGCGAATGCGGACCGGCAAACAAGTGTATTTGGATCACTCCGCCTCGACGCCGGTTGACCCCCGTGTCATCGAAGCGATGCTGCCCTATTTCGACGAAGTTTATGGCAACCCGTCATCAGCGCATCGTTTTGGCAGCAACGCCGAACGCGCTATCGAAGCTGCTCGAATTACCGTCGCTGGCATACTGAATTGCCAACCCGCGGAAGTCATATTCACCAGTTGCGGCACGGAAAGCGACAACCTCGCCCTTCGCGGCGCCGGTTGGTCGGCGCGCCATCGCGGCGAACCGTCGCGGTTGGTCACGACGCCGATCGAACACAGCGCGGTGACCAATACCGTCAAGCAAATGAAGACGCTGATGGGCTTCGAGGCGGGTATCGCGCCAGTTGACAAATACGGCTTGGTCGAACCCGAGGCTTTTGCCGAGGCTTGCCAAGCTGGCGGCGCCTTGGCCAGCGTCATCTATGCCAGCAACGAATTAGGCGCCATCCAGGATTTGCCGCTTTTGTCCGGCATTGCGCATGCGCATGATATGCTTATGCACACGGATGCCGTACAGGCGGGCGGGCAACTAGATCTTGATGTAGAGCGGCTTGGGGTGGACATGCTCAGTTTGTCCGCGCACAAATTCTATGGTCCCAAAGGGGTGGGAATCCTTTACGTCAGAGACGGCGTAGAATTGGCGCCCTCGCAAAGCGGCGGCGGTCATGAACGCGGACTGCGCGCCGGGACACACAATACGGCTTTCATCGTGGGCATGGCGAAGGCGCTGGAATTGGCTTATGACGAGCAGGAGCAGCGGCTCGGGCATTTCACCAAGCTGCGCGATCAACTGATTCAAGGCATATTGGATCGCTTGTCTTGCGCGGCGCTTAGCGGTCATCCGCAGCGGCGTCTTGCCTCGCATGCCAGTTTCATCCTCCACGGCATTGACGCCAATGCCCTGATGATGCACCTCGATATGTACGGGGTGGCGGCCAGCAGCGGTTCCGCCTGCAAAACCGGCAATCCCGAGCCATCGGAGATCTTGCTGGGCGCGGGCTATTCGGAGGAAGAAGCAAAATGCGGGCTGCGCTTGTCCGTTGGCATGCAAAGCAGCGAGGACGACATCGGCTATGCGCTGGATGTGCTGGAAACGGCAGTAGGAAAACTGAGCAATCTCAAAAGAGAAATGGCGCGATGAGCGGAAATGACAAGCGCGTAGTCGTCGCGATGAGCGGCGGCGTCGATAGCTCCGTGGCCGCGGCTCTGCTGGTCGAGCGCGGCTATGATGTCATTGGCATGATGATGCGCCTATGGTCGGACGAGGCGCTGGGAGGTCCCGCGCATAATCGCTGTTGCACGCCGGGGCAGATGTCCGACGCGCGCCGAATTGCGGACCAGCTCGGCATTCCCTTTTATGTGCTGGACAGCAAGGATGTGTTTCGCAATACGGTTGTGCAATACTTCATCGACCGCCATCGCGACGGCTTCACGCCCAATCCCTGTTTGCAGTGCAACCGCCATATCCGTTTTGATTGGCTGCTCAAGAATGCCTTGGCGTTGGATGCCGACTGCCTCGCGACCGGGCATTACGCGCGCATTGACCGCGACAGCTCTGGGTTATACCGCTTGCGCCGCGGCGCGGATGCTGGCAAGGACCAGAGCTATGTCTTGAGTGTGCTGACACAAGCGCAACTGTCGCGGACGATGTTCCCCGTTGGCGAGCTGCCCAAGCGAGAGGTGCGCGCCCTGGCGAAGAAATTCGGCTTGAACGTAGAAGGCAAGCAAGACAGCCAGGATTTGTGTTTCCTGGGGGGAAAGGACTATCGCGACTTCTTGCGCGCGCATGCGCCGGATTTGACGCAGCCCGGACCCATTGTGCGCAAAAACGGCGAACAGCTGGGCACGCATCAGGGCTTGTCGAATTACACCATTGGTCAGCGCCGCGGGCTGGGCTTTTCTTATGCTGAGCCCTTGTACGTTCTGGAAATGAATTCCGCGAGCAATTCGCTTGTGGTCGGGACCAGCGCGGAGCTCGGCCGAGACGACTTGCTCGCGGATTCAGTGAACTGGGTCAGCGGAGCATGTCCAGCGCGGAGCTTGCGCGCCCAGGTAAAGATCCGCTACCAAGCGCGCGCCCAGCCAGCCATAGTAGAGCCGATAGGCGCGCAGCAAATATACCTGCGATTCGATCGTCCGCAGCGCGATATTACGCCGGGGCAGGCGGCCGTCATTTATGACGGGGATGTCTGCTTGGGCGGCGGGGTGATTGGTAAATTTGAAGATATAGAATCAGTTCGCGGGCAGTCCGCATCCGCGCGAGTTTCCACTTAGGATCACATTAACATCACATCATCATCACAACGATAGCGCTGCCGGCAATAAAGGGACCGTATGGCAGCGTGTCGAATGGCTGATAGCCCCCCGTCTTGATATATCGAGCGACTATGCGGACGCCGGCGCCGGCCGCAGCCGCGAAAATTGAAAGAATGACCGCCAGAATGATGTTCGGGAAACCGACCGTCAGTCCCACGGCAGCCATCAACACCACATCTCCAAACCCGAAGGCGCTTCCTGCAAGCGTCTGACCGCGGTATCGGCTCAAAACGCGCGCGAACATGACGCCGCCGAGATAAGCCCCATAAAAGATAGCGAATCCAATCAAAGCGCCAATCGCCGCCGCAGGCAACCCTGGCTGGCTGAGGGGAATCAAAGCGGCGTCAAGCAATGCCAGCGCGCCTAGTGCCAGCGTGGCGGCAAATGGAATGCGCCGGTGTTCCAGGTCAATTACTGTGATCAACAGCAAGAGCGCCGCGTAGACAAACTTTATGAGCGTCGCGGATGACAGCAGCGCGGCGTCATCCCGGATATCGGCGTAATACAGCAGCATCAGCAGCGCGCTGGCTATTTCCGTCAGCGGGTAGCGCCAACTGAGCAAGGCGCTGCCGCTCCTAAACTCGTCTCCGCTCGACTGCGGCGGCGTCCGCAAGTTGAACAGGAAGGCGCCGATGCCCAGCCAGGCGAAGCAAGTCCGCCGCCTGCCGTCGGCGTAGCGCGGCGTCCTCAAGGCTTGGCGCGTGGGCAGGGCGTCCGCGAGCATGTTTATCAAGCCGCCGGCCAAAATGCCCGTGATTGCGACCGCGCAAGCCTCCAGGAACATCAATGATTTCGCCTAATCACGGGATGGGCGCGATTTCTGGGGCTGGCGGCAATAAACTGAAAGATATGGCTAACATCAAGATCACGCTGATGACAGCCGCCGCTAGGATGGCGGCGCGCTGTTTTTGCGACAGAACAGTCTCATCGTATCCCGTGTCGGCCTGTGTATCAAAGATCAGTTCGAGCGGCTCAACGCCCGCTGCGCCTATGCGCCAAAGCTGGAACTCTGCTTGGCTATTCTGGAGCGATACGATTAGTTGCAGCAGACCCTGGTCGCCGATTCCTTCTACGTCCGCGCTTGACGGAATGGCAGCCGAATTGGGGTGTGAATGATAGACGCCCATCCAAACAAGGTTTTCAGCATCAAGGCTCTTCAAGGCGCGCAATTGCTCCTTGGGCGCGAAGGAGAAACTCGACTGTTTATTTGACGCGACATTGCATAGGGGAATCGCGCTTTGTATCGTTTTGCCGTCTCCGGCGATCAATCCGCAGGCTTCATTCGGGATCTGCGCCAGCGCATCGTGCAAAATTAGCTTGGCAACCCTTCGCGGCATCGTAATCGCCATATCATGGTGCTTTCGCCGCAACCTCGAACTGGATTTGAGACTTGTCCTGCGGGGGATCGCGCGTCTCGTAATAGAGTTCGGCGGTCATGGTGTAGGCGCCAACGGGATCATGCAAGCCGCGAATGTGCATGGTGAATTCATTTTCGTAGTGCATTGTGGCGATGACATCCAGGTCGCTTACTTGCAGTCCATCCTCGCGCCGGGCGACAATCACCAAATTGGGTCTTTCTTGAAATGGCGTCAGTTTCAGATTGACCTTCACACGAAAACCATCGGCGTAGGGACTGGCGCGGAAGTCCTCGATGCGGATCTTGTCTTTGGGTTGCGGGACCAAGTTGGCGTCATTAAAAAGATGGATCTCCATGTTGGGACCTTCCTGTTATCGCACTGATTCTTTTAAGGCTCTCAAGGCGGCCAGCGCTTGCTCGTAATTGTCAGCCGGCGCCAAGACATGGTCGCGCGAGTATGCGGCGAAGACCAAGACCGGAATGCCACATTGAGCCAGCGCTCGGCTGACCCGCGCGATGAAACCTACCAAATCCGGCGCCAGAAGCGCGTCCAGGGTGATCAGCCGGTAGACGATGTCGCTTAGCGTCGCCATTTTCAGCCGTCGCTGGAATTCTTGACAGACTTCATCCGGCAAAAGCAGCGTCACTTCATCCTGGTCCGCGAGCATAGCCGAAAAGGGCAGGCTGGCTTCGGCGATGAGCGCGGCCGCGGCGGTGATGCCATTCGCCGGCAGCTTCAATAGTCGATAGTTGGTCTCGTCGCTGCGAAATTCACAGGCGCGTAGGGCTTCTTCAACTGTTTGAGACATGGCATGTCACTCGTCGAATTGATAGGTTGCTTCGGCATAATAGCGCACGCCGCGTTCGGCTAGCTTCTGTTGCAGCCATTGCCGCAACTCGCGGTTTTTTTCTTCGAGCGGGCTTTCTTCGCGCAGCTTGCGCATGGGGTAATTGAGCTTTAGCGCCCGCCCGTGGATGATATGTCGGCTCACGCCGGGCGGCAAGAAGGCTTTTTTGGTCGCCGCGTCAATAATATCTTGCGGCTGATAACTCGGGAACATCACAAGCGCGATCGCGCAGGGATAGAGCGACCAGATCTGATTGGGATCGGTCAAGGGGCTGCGATACAAGGTTGCCTGCTGATGATATGACTCAACGACCTGGCGCAATGTGGCGTTTCGCTGGGAGAGATTGTCCGCGCCAGCGTGGATGCCGAGGACCGGTCCGTCACGCAACAGAACTTGCGCAGCCGCGCTGGCATCCCAGCCGTCGCGAATATCGATGTCGCGTATGGCTTCCAGCCGGCTGAGGAAGGCGCCCGCCTCCCAATCCGATACGATGTGCTGCCAAACACCCAGCTCGATAAACTGCGATTCATAATCCACGACCTGAATCAAGATGTGCTCGTAATCCAGATATTCGAGCGAACTATGTCGATTGGCGCCATCCAGCAGAACATATCTGCCGTCAGCGAGGGCGGCGACAACAGGCGGATTCGTGAAATACTCCGCCTGCCGCAGGCGCGATACCAAGGGTTGCGAGCGCTGCATGTCGCTCTTTTCGTGCGGCAAGACCTCATGGATGTTGACGATCCGCAAATCCGGCGGCGGCGAGCTTATTGGATTCGTCTTCATGCAGTTCCTTTGTACAATGGCGCATAATATCTCAATAGATTATCACGAAGAAATCCTGAGGGCAATTGCGCCAAAATCGTGGATTTAGCCCGAAAACAAAGAAAACTCTGTGTTCTCTGTGCCCTTTGTGTTTTATTTACCTTGTGCCAAGCTGAGCTTAGCGGCAAAGCCAACAGATTTGACATTGCCAAAAACGGTTAAAAGGAGGTGACAGATGGGAGCCAGGCAGCAGGGCGCGGACGCGACGCGAGACCGTTGGCTGACGATGCCGCGAACCTTGTCCTTTGTCTTTAACGGCGATGGTGTCTTGATGTTGAAGCGGGACGCCGGCAAACGGGTTTTCCCAAATCAATACAACGGCTTGGGCGGTCACGTCGAACGCGACGAAGACGTCCGCAGCAGCGCGCTGCGAGAGATAAAGGAAGAATCGGGCTTGATTGTACATTCGCTGCGTTTGCGCGGCATCCACAATATCGACGCTGGCGCAGCCAGTGGCATCCTGCTCTTTATTTTTACTGCGATAAGCGACAGCCGAGACCTGTTGCCGGACAGTCCAGAGGGCAAGCTGGAATGGATACCAATTGACAATGTGCTGGACTATGATCTGGTCGAGGACCTTCCGCAGTTGCTCCCGCGCCTCTTCAACCTGCCAGACAGACATGAACCTTTATATGCGCATGTCGGTTATGATGAAGAAGACGAGATACGCTTGCGATTTGTGGAGTAGATATGAATTGCCCTGTGAATGGATCGCCACGGAGTCGCGAGAAATTGGAATAGAAAATGCCTGAACCGACGCCGACAGCGCCTTCGCAAGCCGATGGCGATACGCGGCAAGCTGATGGAACGCAAAGGACCAGCCGCTTGTGGCGCGTCGGCTGTGGACTTCTGCTGCCGCTTTGGTTTATGCTCTTGATGATGCCATGCGCGCTATTATATTTGGCGGTCAACGGCGAAATCCGCATCTGGCAGCCGGGCGTCCCGGAGCCTTATGCGCAGCCGCGCCTGCTGGTTTCCCTCATCAGTGAAGCGGATGATCGCGGACTGCGCATCGAAACGTCGTCGGTCTTTCATGCGGACACAGACAACCTGAGGACCTGCGTGGAGACGAAGGTTCGTTTTCTGCTTTGGGAATCGCAAGGCGGCAACCAGGACGTTTCATATTGCGAATGCTATGAACGGGTAGACCTAGAATCGACCTGGGCATGGGACCGAACCTACGGCAATAGCTGTACGACGACAGGATAGGCAAACGCGGGAAACGCAGGATGGAACTCCTTCAAAACATTGATCCAAGTCTATTGCCATATATCGGCATTGGCTGCGCCTTGCTATGCGTGGTAATGATTGTCATCGGCTTCGTCTTGCAAGCCATAAGCGGATTCTTTGATGTAATCGTTGGTTTTGCCGAGATCGCATTGGAGATACTGCAAGGCGGTCCGGTGGCTTGGTGCGGCTGTCTGCTGCTTGTTGCGGGGCTGCTGGCAGCTTCGGGGCTGGTCATTCTATATTTGAACGCCCCCGCCAGTTGCGCCGAGCAGGCAACGAATTTCTGTCGCTGGTTTGGCTTTATCCCCTAGCCGAATTGTTTTCTTGCGCCGATCCAAGAAATATACTTTGCGTCGCTAAGTAAATTGCAGTAGAATACCGGTAAGCCTATACGCTGGAGTATGACCTTGGCAACAAGCGCCATCACACTTGCGGAATCCGAAATCTATGCGGCGGAGATCGACAAAGGCGGTCTTTGGCTGCGCAACAAACGCTGGGATCTCTTCTTCATCACCTTGAGCGTTGTTGTGGTGCCTCTGCCATATATCCTGTACCTGCTCGGCGTGCAAATGGGCATGGACGACGACTTCAGCCGCAACCTGGTCAACGCCTTTGTCGCAATTGCCATCGGCGGACCGCACATGATGTCCACATTCCTGCGCACGGGCTTGGACGAGGGCTTCAAAGATCGCTATCCAACCTTGATTCGATCTTCGATCATCATCCCTGTCATCGTGATATCTCTGGCTTTTTTGAACTTGAACTTGATGCTCACGTTTTTCTTCTTTTGGGCATCGCTTCATGTGCTTCATCAGGTGACCTATATCGTCGAACTTTACAATCACAAAGAAGCGAAGTTCGTGCGCAAGAGCGCCTTGAGCCCGCTAGCGAGATTCATTGATTACGCCATTGTTTTGACCAGTCTGTTTCCAATTGCGATGTGGAAGATCAGCCAAGGTCAATTTGAAATCGGCCAAAACGACCTGGGCGAGGCGATTCCGGATCTATTTCAACAGCCGCATAATCCCTGGTTATTCATGCTCGCGACAATCGTATTCGCAACAGCGCTTGTCGCGTATTTGTACAAGTCCCTGGCGGAATATCGCCAGGGCACTCTCAATTTTCCCAAGTTTGTCTTCATCAGCTTGACGGTAACCGTGGCTTTTTTCACGCCCATGCTGCCCAATCTCGATACAGCCTTCCAAGGTCTAAATACCTGGCACTCTTTCCAGTATCTGGCGATAACCTTTTACATCATCAAGATCCGGCAAATGATTGGCAACTTAGAGGGAGACGCGCCGTTGGTGGCAAAGTTCAGCCGCCGCACCAAAGACGCTCGCGCGCTTTACGCCTTCAGCGCGATGTTGCTTATAGGCTCGGGGGTCATCTTCTTACTGGTCTATGGCTTGGCTGGCATCGTCAAACCGGGCATTGACGGCAACAGTCATTTTGATATCGCGTATTATACAGCTATCCTGTCTTTCCTTTGGATCCACTATTACCACGACCATTTCCTGTTCACGGACTTTGAAGCTCTCGACGGCGCCTTCGAATCATAGCGGCAGAAGATGCCGCGCCTATGGGAAGACCTGCTGAACCCACTGCAGCGGGTCAACGTTCACGCCATGAAGCCAAACTTCCCAATGTAGATGAGGACCGGTGCTGCGGCCCGTTGAACCGATGGCGCCGATGACCTGACCGGAAGTCACTTGCTCGCCCAGGTTCACTTGAATGCTGTTTTGGTGCGCGTAGACCGTGTACAGCCCCCAGCCATGATCAATGACAGTCGTGCGACCGCGGATGTTTAGCGTATCCGCCAAGACAATAATGCCGTCGGCCGCGGCCAAGACGGCGGTTCCCGTCGCGCCAGCGAAATCGACGCCGCGGTGATAACGGTCGTATGCGCTGCCGTTGTAGGAACGCAGGGTGCCAAAACGCGCGTTCATGGTCGCGGCGGCCGGCAGGCTTAACGACGCCTCCCAATATTTTTCTTCGCTGAATGGACTTGTTACCCGGCTCATCAAGGCAAGCTCTTCGCTCTCTATGGCTGGCGACAGCAATTCAGTATTGTTTATTGTGATGTTCTGATAGCCATATCCGCCGGCGATGATTTGCAGATTGGCCGCGATCGAGACTGCTGTCCCTTCTTCGTCAGCCAGGTCGAGCCGCAGCCGATAAATGTCTTGTCCAGTGAACATCGGGATCCCGACCAAGACATTGTGAAACCTGTAGTCCTCGCTTGCGAGGATGCGCAGTTCCTGCCCCAAGAAGCTGCCGCTGACTTGGACTGGAACCGACGTTTGGACTTTGAAACGGGCTGTCCTGCCTTCTTCAAGTATCAGCGGATCTATCGTGAAGGAAGTAACGATGTCTGGAAGGTCCTGCGCCAGCCGCGGCGGTTCAATACCGGGAATAAGCAATCGCTGGCCGATGGAGATCTGGGTTGGGTCTTGCAAGTTGTTTTCCCTGGCGATATCGCTGACCGTCATGTTGAAGCGCATCCCGATGTCGAACACGGTATCGCCAGCCTCAACGGTGTGGAAAAAGGCGAAATTAGGATCAGCGAGCAAAGGATTAGCCGCGCTGGGGGAAAGCGGCTGCGAGCTTGAGGGACTTGTTTCTTCAGCGCCGGCTTGGACCGAGGTCGGCGCAGGTTCCGCCTCGAGCTCGCCTGGAACAATGACAAGGCGCTGCCCGACATAAACTTCCGCATCTTCGGCGAGCCCGTTGAGAGACAGGAGCTCGTCCGCGGTCTTGCCATAAGCGGTCGCGATGCTATGAATGGTTTCGCCGGCCAGGGCGGTATGCGAGAGCGGTTCATCCGGCAGCCCTTGTATGAGGGGAATGATCAGGCGTTGACCGACGACGATGCTATCGTTGTCGGTGATGCCATTGGCTTTTGCCACTTCTGCGGCGAAGAGATCGTACTGCAACGCGATGCGGAACAGATTTTCGCCGCGCTGCACCACGTGCATCGCCAGGACGGAATTGCTTTGCTCTTGCGCCAACAGCAAGTGCGAGAAACTTGAGAACAGGAAAAGCAAAATGAAATAACATAGTGCGGCGAGCGTCTTCAAAGCAGCTCCTTGTCAAAGATCAACATATCCCCGATTCGCGCCCGATCAAGCGCGGAGGGCGGAGATTCAATATAGTACTTGGCGGACGCTTTCGGCAGATAGAAAAAACGCCGTGGGCTGGCGATCGCCTTGTCGACCACCACGCGGCGCTTGTCCAGCCAGATTATGCCTATGCTAAAGCGCATTCCAATCGTATGCACGGCGGCGAATACACGAGTTTGTTTCGATAGAACAAAGATGGCGCCTTCGCCCTCGGCCAGACTCGATACGAACAACAGCCCTCGCAGGCGACAGAAGAAGCTCGCGCAAATCTTGGCGCGAGCTAATGTTATTTCCTGGGTTCGGGCGTTTTCGACGATTGTCCACTTGCTCATCCTGGAATGGTAAGCACCTGGCCCGCGTAGACTGCGAGATAGTCGATGATGTGGTTCACCGCGGCCAACTCAACGACGCTAACCCCAAAGCGCTCGGCGATCTGGAAGAGCGTGTCGCCGGTCTGTACGATGTATGTCGAAGGCGCGGAAGTTGGGATTGGCGTAGGTGAGGGTATTGTTGTCGCCGTCGCGGTCGCATCCACATTTCGATCGCCAGTCGGCGTGCCTTCGCCAGCGGCGGCCGGAATCCGCAAGACTTGGCCAGGCTGGATCAGTCTGGGATTCGTGATTCCGTTCAACTCTACTATCGCGTCAATCGTGGTATTAAACTGCGTTGCTATTTCGTCAAGCGTGTCGCTGATCTGCACGATATACGTCGTGAAGAATCCGCTGGAAGCGCCAACAGCGGCGGTTAAATGGTACTGCGGGGTCGCCGTTGGCAGCGGCGTTGGCATGACAGTGGGAATCAGCAAAACCAGCCCAGCCGACAGCTGGTCAGGGTTCTGAATGCCGTTCAGTTGAATCAGCGCCTCGACCGATGTTTGATAATCCACGGCGATACCCAAGAGCGTGTCGCCTGTTTCTACAGTATAAGTTACGGGGGTCGCCGTTGGCGTCGCCGTTTCGGTAGGCGGAATCGGCGTTGCTGTATGGGTTGGCGCATCGGGGGGCTGCGGCGTTTCGGAGGGATCGGGCAGGTTGATCGGCACGACCAACTGCTGGCTGACAACGATCAAGGAACTTTCTAGTCCGTTGGCGTCCTTTATCGCGGCTTCCGTACTGCCATACTGCAGCGCGATAGCTGAAATCGTATCCTCCTCAACGACGGTGTGAATGACGGTTTCGGGATATAGCTCGGCGATTGAAGGACCGTCGGCATCCGGGGTATCAGTTATCGTAGCGGTTGGTTCGGCCGTATTCGTCGGTGTTGGCGTCGGCTCATCTGTGGCTGTCGGTTCTTCGGCTAGCGCCGCGTCTGGCGTCGCTGTATCAGTCGCTGTCGCTTCCAGGGTGGGCGTGGCTTCTACTTCGGGCTCGCTTACCAGTTCCTCATTGGTCTCTGGCGTGGGCGTGCTGTCCACCACCACGACATTCTGGGTTGCCGCCTCCAGTACCGCGTCCTCCAGGTAGATATAGTTATTGGCGACGGGCTCGCCGACGGTAGATTCGACGAATACCGTGATCGTAGCGCTTTCCGCTTCTGCTATGACCGAATACTGGTAGAAGGCGTTATACAAAAAGACTGCGGTCGTTGACCAGATGATATCTTCGCTGGCGCCGTCCGCGCCGCCGGTGGGATCTATACCGACTCGAACGCTGACATTGCCGGGCTGCTCGCTGATTTCCCAATCCTGGCCGATAGAAGACCATACCCAGGCGTATATGCTGAAGCGATAGTTTGCGCCGACGGTCAGGCTGTCAACTTGCTGATAAATGCCGCCCTGGTGCGTCGCGTATTGGTTGAAATATACCTGGGCTTTGCCAGGCTCGTCGCCGCGCGTGCGCACGGTCTCTTCATCGTAGAAAGGCGCGTGATTGGCGTAGGCGGGGTTGCCGTCAGCGCGCGGTATGTGCCAAGCGCTCCATCCAGCGGCGAT
Organism: Phototrophicaceae bacterium; assembly: GCA_965232245.1. Classification (GTDB taxonomy): domain Bacteria; phylum Chloroflexota; class Anaerolineae; order Aggregatilineales; family Phototrophicaceae; genus UBA6055. The sequence goes on from CBDDPG010000002.1 coordinate 2,059,810, forward strand.
GTTTTGCGGCGCATCACCCTCTTGCGCGACAAATTCTTCTTCAAAACCGGGATTGCTCAATAAATTTTCAGCAGTTTGTGGTTGTCCATAAATGACATTAAGAGCAAGACACAGGACTACAATGAAAAAAAGCGCCGATAATCGTTTCATCGCTTACCCCCCGAGTGTGAACTGCGTTGCGCGCCACAACTTCAGTATAATTGCCAGTCTATATTGAGCAAAGCAACAGACTGATAACCTACCGTGAAACAAGCGCGATTGTAGCTTGAGAATAATCCCAGTATAGCGTAACCTTGCGTGGTGCGCCAAACGGCAGGCTGCCTATTCCGCGTTGACGAGAAGCGCCCGAAGCGATTTCCTGTTTACAGCGCAATCAGCCCAGCTTCGGTCTAGAAATCAGGCGTCGCGAAGGCGCCAAAAGCGATTCGGATTGCCGGGCGGCAAGCTGACTAAATGGAGGAAACAAGCGTTGAAGCTGCACGAATATCAATCCAAGTTCTTGTTTCGCAAATACGGGATACCGATCCCCGAAGGGGCGGTGGCGACGACTGCCGACGAAGTCGAGCGCATCGCTGCCGAGCTGGGCGGGCTGGTCGTCATAAAAGCGCAGGTGCATGTCGGCGGCCGCGGCAAAGCCGGCGGCGTCAAAGTGGCTAAGAATGCCGAGCAAGCCCGTGCTTATGCCGAAGAGATTCTGGGAATGGACATCAAAGGGCTGCGCGTCGAGAAAGTATTGGTCGATCCCGGCGCGGATATTGATCGCGAGATCTACCTGGCGATCACCAACGACAGAGGGGCGGGGCAGCCTCTGATCATGGCGTCTATGGACGGCGGCATGGATATTGAAGAGCTAAATCGCGAACGGCCCGAGGCGATCACCCGAGAGCATGTTGATCCAATTTTGGGATTGCAAGGATTCCAAGTCACCTACATTGCCAGCGCGATGGGCATGCCGCGGACGCTGTGGCGTCAATTCGGCTCTATCCTGCGCGGTCTTTACCAGTGCTACGTTCAAAGCGATGCGGAACTGGCGGAAATCAACCCCTTGGTTATCACTGGCGCGGGCGATCTCCTAGCGGTCGACGGGAAAGTTATCATTGATGACAACGCGCTCTTCCGCCAGCCGCAGCTAAGAGCCGAACGCGACGCCAGTGACGAACTCGCCTCGGAGCGTCAAGCGCGCGAAGCGGGAATCACCTACATCAAGCTGGACGGTCAAATCGGCTGCATGGTCAACGGCGCCGGTTTGGCGATGACAACAATGGACATGACCAAGCTCTATGGAGACGCGCACGGCATCGGACCGGCGAACTTCCTGGATATCGGCGGCGGAGCGTCTCCCGAGCAAGTTGCCACGGCTTTGCGCATCATCCTGTCCGATTCAAACGTCAAGTGTGTTCTGTTTAATATATTTGGCGGCATCACCCGTTGCGACGAAGTAGCCAAGGGCATCTTGACAGCCTACAACGAAGTGAAACCGGAGGTCCCCATGGTAATCCGGCTGCAAGGCACCAATGCCCTCGCCGGCAACCGCATCATCAGCGAAGCGCGGATTCCCAACATCTTAAGCGCCGAGACCTTGACCGACGCCGCCAAGCTGGCTGTGGCTGCTGTGAAGGAAGGGGCTTAAGATGTCGATTCTCATTGACCGCAATTCCAAAGTGCTGGTACAGGGCATAACCGGGCGGCAGGGCGGCTTCCACGCCAAGCTCATGATGGAGTATGGAACGGATGTTGTTGGCGGCGTCACGCCAGGGAAAGGCGGCGAATGGTTCGAGGGCAAGCCGGTCTTCGACACCATGCGCAAAGCTGTCGAAACAACCAATGCCGATGTCAGCCTGGTGACAGTGCCGGCGCGCTTCGCCGCGGACGCCATGATGGAAGCGGCGGACGCTGGCGTCCGGCTTATCATTTGCCTGACCGAGCATATCCCGGTCGCGGACATGATGAAGACGCTCGGCTATTGCGCCCAAAAAGGCGCCCGTTTGATCGGTCCCAATTGCCCGGGCTTGATGACGCCCGGCCAAGCCAAAGTCGGCATCATTCCCGCGATGGTGGCGGAGCCGGGCAATATCGGGGTGGTATCCAAGAGCGGTACCTTGACTTATGAAGTCGGCTTCGCCATGAAAAACGCGGGTATCGGCAACTCAACTATTGTCGGGATCGGCGGCGACCCGGTCATCGGCACTACCTTTGTTGAAGTGCTCGAAATGTTCGAGAACGACCCGGAAACGGAAAAAGTCGCTTTGCTGGGCGAAATCGGCGGCAGCGCGGAGATCATCGCGGCCGAATACATCAAGAACGCGATGACAAAACCGGTCGCTGCTTTCATCGCCGGGCGCAGCGCGCCTCCTGGCAAGCGTATGGGACATGCCGGCGCGATCGTCGATGGCGGCGAGGGATCGGCCGAGGAAAAGATTCAGGCGCTGGAAGCGGCTGGCGCGCGCGTCGCGGCGAACCCCGAAGAGATCCCCGACTTGCTAAGCTAAGGCGCTTGTGAATCGGGGCGGCCCGGCGCTTCGTGATGCTGGCGGCAGCGCGCTTCATAAGATTCTTGAGCGCCTACCAATATGATGGGATCATGGTACGAGGCCGGTGCCCCGTTCACCAGGCGTTGCGTGCGGCTGGCGTTTTCCCCGCAGACAACACAGATCGCATGCAGTTTGACAACCTCTTCGGCGATGCTCAGCAATTGCGGCATCGCGCCGAAGGGCTCGCCGCGGAAGTCAAGATCAAGCCCGGCGATGATCACGCGGATGTCGAATTTGTCGACGAGCTCTTGCACCACGCTGACGATGCCGCCGTCAAAGAACTGAGCTTCGTCAATCGCGACGACAGTCGTATCTCCATTTGCGCATTTCAGAATTTCGCTAGAATCTGATACCGGGATCGCAGCGACTGTCTGACCGGTATGACTGGTAATATTTTGGATCCCATAGCGGTCGTCGAGGCTGGGCTTGAATACCTTGATCTTCTGTTTGGCGATGATGGCGCGCCGCAGGCGTCGAATCAGTTCCTCGGTCTTGCCGCAGAACATGCTTCCGCAAATGACTTCAATACGACCTGAATGCGTCTGCATTTAGTGGGCGTCCTTCAATGCTGGATGGCTGGATCTAGCGAATGGCGAAGAGCGGACCTGTGTTGTTCGTGATGGCGGGGGCAGTCACATAAAGCGATTGCCCGCAGATTAAGTCAAACGAGCCGTCAATTGGCGATTTCGTAGCCCTTGGCGCGCAGCGTTTTCTTGAGGTCGCTCAATACTTTGCGCCCGATGCCCTGGATTGCCAGGATACTTTCTTCATCGTCTTCGTCGCCCAGGCGGTTGAGCACATCAGCAACCACGCTGATGCCATTGTCTTCCAGGATATTGGTGTAGCGCGAACCCAGGTCCAGTTCACGTATCGGCAGCTCCAGCGGCGCGCGCTCCGCTTCCCGCTGTTCTTGCTCGGAACGGATCTCATCACGCTGCTTCAGCCGCTTCATGAACTTGTCGACGCGTCCCTCGGTATCGACAATGCGCTGCTCGCCCGTGTAAAAGGGGTGACAGTTGGAACAGATTTCCACTGTCAGGGATTCGACCGTGGCGCCGGTCGTCCAGGTTGTGCCACAGGTGATGCAGCGAACTTGCGCCTCGTGCCAGGCGGGGTGAATCGCTTCCTTCATGACTTCCTCCACGCATTCACGGCTCGGCAGAGTGGCGTGAATGACTTACTGAGCCAATTGGCTAGGTTAGGGTCTGGCCCGTCTTCTCGTGCGTCTCATAGACGCTGATGCGCTTTTGCCCATTGCGTCCGCGCATTTTTTCAAATGTCACAAAACCCGGGCGCGTTGCGAATATGGTGTAGTCTTTGCCCATGTCGACGCCTTCGCCAGGATGAAATTTGGTGCCGCGCTGACGCACGATGATGTTGCCGGGGATAACAAATTGTCCGCCGTAATTCTTCACGCCGAGCCTTTTTGAGTTGCTGTCGCGGCCGTTGCTGGACGAGCCGCCGCCTTTTTTATGCGCCATAGGGAATGGTCTCCTGCTAAATAGACCGGTCAAATCGAAATATCGTCAATGCGCAGCCGCGTGTAGTATTGACGGTGGCCCTGTTTGCGGCGGTAATTTGTGCGCTGGCGATATTTGTATACGATGATCTTTTTGCCGCGGAACTGATCCACAACAGTTGCCGAAACCGACGCGCCCTCGACCTGTGGCTGACCAATGACTGTGGCATCCTCGTTGGCGACCAGCAATACGTCGCCGATCTCTATTGAATCGCCAATGGCGTTTGGCAGGCGGTCTACATCAATTGTCGCGCCGACTTCCGCGCGATACTGCTTGCCGCCACTGCGGATGATTGCGTACATGATGGCTTATCTCCAATCTTCGCTTCTGTTCTCCGCGGGGGAAGCTCTATGCGGCTCCACAAACGGGGAAAATTGGTCTAACAGTAAAATACCCCACACCGGTTTGCAGGGGGACAAGCAGTATATACCCCGCTAGCTCAGTTGGTCAAGGCGCATTTTCGCGGGGAATGCTGTTGTCGCCACAGCGCCAGCGAAGCTGAAAGTCATGTGATCAACATGGCATCGCCGAAAGAATAGAAGCGATAAGCCTTTTCTTTTGCGATCTCATAGGCGCCCAAAATGGCTTCGCGCCCGGCAAAAGCGCTGAGCATCATCAGCAATGTCGAGCGCGGCAAATGGAAATTTGTGATCATGGCGTCAACCACGCGCCAGCGATAACCCGGATATATGAACAGGTCGGTATCGCCGCTAAATGGAGCGACCAGATTTTTCCCGGAAGCGAATGAATGATGGTCTTGGCTGCTGTTGTCGTCCTGCTTCCGTGATCGCGCCGCGCTCTCCAGCGTGCGGGCGGAAGTTGTGCCGACCGCGACTACGCGCTGTCCGGAGGCGATGGAGTCGTTGATAATATCGGCGGCTTCGCGCCCCAAGCTGGCGAATTCGCTGTGGATGACGTGATCCGCGACCGCGTCGACAGCCACCGGCTGAAAAGTATCGAGCCCGATGTGCAAGGTGCAATAGGCAAGCCTAAGCCCGGCATTTTGCAGAGCCGCCAATAGCTCGGGTGTAAAATGCAAGCCGGCGGTAGGCGCGGCCGCCGAACCCGCGACCGCGCTGTAAACCGTCTGATATTGTTCCGGTTCGTCAAGCACTCTGCGGATATAGGGCGGCAAGGGAATATCGCCCAAGCCGGGCAAAAGCTCGTCGATCGCGCGCTCAAACTCGATGACATGTTGGCCCCGTTGCCGCTTTCCTATGCTGACGCAAGAAATGGCTACTTTGTCCAGCTCCAGGCGCGCGCCTTCACGAATGTTGCGGCCGCGGATTAGCGCATTCCAGCGCGTTGCGCTCAAGCGGCGCAGCAGCAGAATCTCGACTTTGCCGCCGCTCGCGGCTTTGCGCGCCGCCAGTCGCGCCGGTATCACGCGTGTATTGTTCATCACCAGCACATCATTTGGCTTCAAAAGACAGGCTATCTCGCTGAAACGAAAGTGGCCGATCTTGCCCGTGGCTCTATCGAGGTGCAGCAGTCTTGACGAATCGCGCGGACTGGCCGGCTGCTGCGCGATAAGCTCCGGGGGCAGATGATAGTCGAAATCGCTGACTTTCATATAAGCTGTTGCTGGTCGGGCGCGGCGTCGCCGGGCAATTCGATATCTAGATGCTGGTAGGCGTGCGGTGTACATGCGCGCCCCCGGGGTGTTCGGTCTATAAATCCCAGCTGTATCAAATAGGGTTCATAGACATCCATGATAGTCGCGCTGTCTTCGCTAATGGCGGCGGCAATCGTTTCCAAGCCCACAGGTCCGCCGCTGAATTTCTCGATGATCGTCCGCAAGATGCGCCGATCGATGTCGTCCAAACCCAGGTGGTCGATTTCCATCAAAGCCAAAGCCCGCCGGGTAACGTCTTCGTCTATTCTGCCGTCCGCCCGCGCCTCGGCGAAGTCGCGCACGCGCCGCAACAAACGCAAGCCCACGCGAGGCGTGCCGCGGGCGCGTTTTGCGATCTCGACCGTACCTGCGGGATTGATAGCGACGTCAAGCAGCCCAGCCGCCCGTTCCACGATCTGTTCCATTGCCGGCTGCTCATAAAAGTCAAGCCGGAAGCTGGCGCCGAAGCGATCGCGCAGCGGCGCGGCCAGCAGCGCCAAGCGCGTGGTGGCGCCGATCACAGTGAACCTGGGCAGATTGAGGCGCAAGGTCTTGGCGGCCGGTCCTTTGCCGATGACGATGTCGAGCACAAAGTCTTCCATCGCCGGGTAGAGGATCTCTTCGATTGCTTTGCCCAGCCGATGCACTTCGTCGATGAAAAGGATATCGCCCTTTTTCAGGTGCGTCAGGATAGCTGCCAGGTCGCCAGCTCTTTCTATCGCGGGACCTGCCGTAACCCGGATATTGGCGCCAACTTCGTTTGAGACGACGTAGGCGAGGGACGTCTTGCCTAAGCCCGGCGGACCGTAAAACAGCAAGTGGTCGATGGGCTCGCCGCGGGCTGCCGCAGCCTCGATAATGATGCTAAGATTCTCTCGGACCCGGTCTTGACCCACCACATCCGCCAGCCGCCGGGGCCGCAGCGCGATGTTTTCGCGGTCGGATTTGCCCTTGCTGCCGCTTACGAAGCGCTCGTCGCCTGGCATTGCCCTTGCTTGTCCTCGATTCACTTGTTGAACATATCCCTTCCTCGCGCCAGGAGCGGGCATGTTTTCTGCGTGAGCGCGACATTCCTGGGCTTTTTTCGCCGGTTGCGCACTCTAGCAGAGTATAGCCGAGGGCAAGGCGCTTGCAATGCTTGCTTTACAATGTCCAGCCGCCCTCGTAAACTATAGTTGATTTCAATCGTTCGGGGGGAGCGGGCTATCATGTCAAATCAGTTGCGGGTTTCGTCTCATCCTTTGGTCAAGCACAAGCTGACCCGGCTGCGCGATATTGATACCGACCACCGGCGCTTCCGTGAATTGACGCGGGAGTTGGCGCTGCTCATCTGCTACGAGGCGACGCAAGACTTGCATCTTCGACCCAAAGTTGTCAATACGCCGATGGGCGAGGCGACCGGTTCGGAGGCTGACGAAATCATCGGGCTGGTGCCCATCTTGCGCGCGGGGCTGGGGCTGGTCGACGGCATTCAGGAACTCTTGCCCTCGGTCCAAGTTTGGCATATCGGGCTCTACCGCGACGAAGCGACACTGCGCCCGGTGCAGTATTACAACAAGCTGCCGGATGCGCCTACTGTGCAACTTTGTCTGGTGCTGGATCCCATGCTGGCCACTGGCGGCTCCGCGATAGCGACGATCGATATTCTCAAGCGCTGGGGGGCAAAGCGCGTCAAATATGTTGGCGTATTGGCCGCGCCGGAAGGCGTCGCCGCTTTGTCGGCTGCGCATCCCGACGTGCCGATTCACGTTGCCGAGCTTGACGAACGGCTGAACGATATCGGATTCATCGTGCCGGGCTTGGGCGATGCCGGCGATCGCATGTTTGGCACCTGATGTTGGATTCATACGCCTATATCATCGTATTTAATTGCGCGCTCGCTTTGTCCTTGCTGACGATACCCCTGGCGCGCTATTTGAGCATGCGCTTTGGCATCACGTCCATCCCGGGCGGCCGCCGGCAAGAACGGGCGGCAATGCCAAAGCTGGGCGGCTTGGCGATCTTTGTCGGCTTCACTGTCACGGTTCTGCTGGCGCAATTTTTGCCTGTGCCGCGCAGCGACCCAAACGAGATAAACCGACTGGCGGGCTTGGTTTCCGGCGGTTTGCTGATCTTCCTTCTAGGCGTGATTGATGACGTTTTTGACCTGAACTACTTTCAGATCTTTTGCTTTCAAATTATGACGGCTGTGATCGCCATCGCCTTTCAAATCTTCATCGAGTTTTTCAATAACCCGCTCACCGGGGTTAAGACCGACCCCTGGTCGCCCGTTGTGACAGTCGCGCTGACGATGTTCTGGCTCGTCTTGATGATGAATACGGTCAACCTGCTGGATGGCTCGGACGGTTTGGCGGGCGGCATCGCCTTCATCGCGGCAATCGTCTTGTTTCTTAATAGCGCGTTTCGGCTGGAGCCGCCGCAGACTAGCGTGAGCTTGCTGCATCTGGCTTTCGCGGGCGCCGTCCTCGGCTTCCTCATACACAACTTTTATCCGGCGCGCATCTACGTTGGCGGCAGCGCATGGTTCCTTGGTTACGTCTTGGGTTGCCTCAGCATCATAGGCGGCGCCAAAATGGCGACCATTCTCCTTGTGATGGGCTTGCCGCTGATGGACCTGGGCTGGCAAGTGCTGAACCGCCTACGGCACGGCAATAACCCCTTCCAGGGCGATCGCGGGCATCTGCATTTCAGATTGCTGGATACAGGCACGCTCAGTCCTCGCCAGATCGCGCTGGGCTATTATGTCATTTGCGCCTGCCTGGGGTTTCTGACCCTGGTCACGACAAGTCAGCTTTTCAAGTTCATCGCGATTGCCGCGATGCTGATCTGCATCGCGATTGGTTTCGTCGCGGTTGGGCGCTTTGCCAATCCGCGCGGGGCCTACGACGATTCATCTTCGAATGCTTCCCCATCGTCATAAATCTCAAGGTCATCTAGCGGCTCGTAACGGAGTTCCCCCGCGTCGCCGTCGATGTCATCTTGGCCCGAAAGCTGCGATGGCTTGGCAACGGGGCGCGTCTTTGGCTTGGGTCTATTGACAGCCACGTTTGGCGCGCTTTTTCGCAGATCTTTGTCCGACGCCCCCAGCGCATTGCCGGCGTCCGCGTCTTCCGCCGCCAGCGTCGGCGGGTCCTGATCTGATGAAAAAGGACGGGAGAATCCCAAGTCGGCCGACGGAATTTCTTGAATATCGTCCGAGCCTTCATTATCTTCTGGAGGCGCGCTAAAGGGACGGCTAAAAGGCGCGGACGCGGATGCTTCTTGAGCGATGTCTGCGAGCGGCTCAGCTGGGGGAGGCTCAGTTGGCGGCTGATCGGCAGACGCAGGATCCCGTCCCCGCGTCAGGTCGACTGGCGCTCTCGCGACTGTATCGGGCATTCTTTTGGGTCGAGAACTGAACTTGCGGCTCTTGTCCATCTGGCCGCTCAGGTCGCCGGCAACGACCGACGCCGGCTTTTGATCAGGCTCGCGCCTTAGATCGTCAGGCGATACATTGAGCACGGCAGCCACCGGCTTGCTCACCGGTTCTTTACCCGGCGGCCCGGGAATCGGCAATGGCAGCGCATATATGGAGCGGATTATTTTTTCTGGCTTGGGAGCGTCGCCTGTTCTTCGCCGCTCTTCACGATCGCGTTTGCCTGCGCCTTGCGCAGCCAGCGCCTCTTGCCGAGTCTGGGTGATCATTTTGCCCTCAGCGAATGTGGCGCTGTGGCCCGTCATCCTTTCAATGCCGGCTTCTATCAAGCCCAGGACTAGCGCCATGAGAAAATTTATGATTGATGTAGCGAACAAGATTAAGCACAGGCTGCTCAAGAGCCTGCGCCCATAAGAGCCGAGGACTGCCATGCCTTCGATGTCGCTTGCCAAGCCGATGGCGAAGGCGCCTATCAAGATCACGATGGCTATCAAGCGGTAACGCTTGCGCAACTCCTGCGAAATTGGCGGGAGCATGGTGTTGGCGATGGTGAACATCAGATAAAACCATAGCCCGAAGTCCGGCTGCCTGAGCAAGCGCCCGATCGCCCGAGACAGATCTGCGACGCCGCCGCCCGTCGCGATAAGCAGCGAATACTCAAATTCCAGGACATCGGTCGCGATCAGCCAAAGCGCGGCCAAGGCGACCATCAGGGGCGCGCCTTCGATTATCATGCGCTTGAACGCCGCGGTCCTGGGCGGAAACCGCATCGGGCTCAGTTGAAGTTCGTCGATCTCGCCCTGCTGTGGCAACTGAAATGAGCGCTTCGCCCACACATTCAAAGCGCCGGCTATCAGCCAGCGGCAGATTTCGCGCAGCGCGATGCCGGGCAAAAAAGCGCTGTAATAGAAGACGACTGTGGTATTCGGATTATGGGTCAGCAGCCAGCCAACTTTTAAGATATGCTGGCGCATCCACTGTTCGCTGCGCCGAAAGATGGCAAACAGCAGGAGAAGCAGAGAGGTGAGCGCCAATAAATCCAGCGCGCCCAGGTTATGATCCTTTCACCCCAGAAGCGATTTCGATGAGCGAGGCGAAGTCATTCACATCTAGCGAAGCGCCGCCAACCAAGGCGCCGTCGATATCGGGTTGCGACATGAATTCAGCCATATTCGACGGCTTGACGCTGCCGCCGTATTGAATGCGCGTGGCTTCCGCGACGTCCCGCCCGTACATGTCGCTGATAGGTCCGCGCAGAGCCGATGCGATTATAGAATTGGCCAGCTCGCCGCTGGCGCTTCTGCCCGTCCCGATCGCCCAGATCGGTTCATAGGCGATGACTACCTTTGCCATGTCCGCTGCGGAAAAGCCGTCTAATGCCGCCCGAACTTGTCCGCTGACGAAGGACTCGGTCTGCCCGGCGTCGTTCTGTTCCAGGCTTTCGCCGACGGCGATGATTACCCCCAAGCCCATAGCCAATGCCGCTTTCGCTTTCCGGTTGACGGATTCATCCGTTTCATTCAGATAGGCGCGACATTCGGAGTGCCCCACGATGATATAGCTCACGTATTCGCGCAGCATGGCGACCGATACCTCTGAAGTATAGGCGCCGTTCGCTTCCCAATGTCCGTTCTGCGCGGCGACTTTAATGGCGCTGTCTTGCAGCGCGTTGGCAACTGCCGTCAACGCGAGGAAAGTCGGGGACACAACTTTTTCTACCGACTCGAAACGCTCGATCTTCGGCAGCAGATCCCTCACAAACTGGACCGATTCGCCCGGACTTTTGTTCATCTTCCAGTTGCCGGCAACGATTGGGGTTCTTGTCATCGTGCATTCCTTTATCGTCGATTCTATCAAAACTGAATGCTGTCGCTAGCCCTTTGAGAGGCTTTTCTGTAGCAATTCTCAGCGATCCGTCAGCGCGGCCAGCCCGGGCAAGGTTTTGCCTTCCAGCAACTCCAGGCTGGCGCCGCCGCCGGTCGATATGTGTGAAATCTTCTCGGCAAGCCCGGCTTGTTCCACAGCAGCCGCGGAATCGCCGCCGCCCACGATCGTGGTCGCGCCCTTTGCAGTCTCCTCCGCCAGCGCCTCCGCAATGCCGAAAGTACCGGCCGCGAAACTAGGCATTTCAAAGACGCCCATGGGTCCATTCCAGACGATCGTTTTTGCGCCGCTCAGTTCGCGCGCGAAAAGAGCGCTGGTGGCCGGTCCGATATCCAGGGACTGCCAGCCTGGCAGCAGGTCTGCGGCGGCGTCTAGCACACGCTGCGCCGCGCCGTTGTCGAAGGCGTCGGCGATGCGCTGGTCAATCGGCAGGGTGAGCTTGTTACCGGCTTTTTCCAGCAAGTCCCGGGCGATGTCAAGCGCCTCGAGTTCGACCAGCGAATCAGCCATGTTTCGGCCTTGGGCGGCGAAAAAAGTATTTGCCATCCCGCCACCCACCAAGAGCTTGTCCACTTTGCCCAAGAGCGCTTCGATAACGTCGATCTTCCCGGAAACTTTGGCGCCGCCCAGGATCGCGACAAAGGGACCTTGGGGATTGTCAATCGTTGTGGATAGATAATCAATCTCTTTTTCCAGCAGCAGTCCCGCGACGGCTGTCATGGTTTGGGAGACGCCTACGTTCGAGGCATGCGCGCGATGCGCGCTTCCGAAAGCGTCGTTGACAAAGATCTCGCCATGTTTCGCCAATTGACGGGCGAAGTCTGGATCGTTCTTGGTTTCGCCAGCATGAAAGCGCGTATTTTCCAAGAGAATGACGCTGGAGTTTGGCAAGTTGTCAATCATAGAATCGACGTCTGTACCGATGCAATCATCGGCGAAGGCGACGTCCAGATCCAGATACTTCGCCAAAACCGGCGCCACCGGCGCCAAAGAAAGCTCCGCTAGGCGCTTGCCCTTGGGGCGGCCCAAATGCGACATCAAGACCAGCGAGCGCGGCTGCTGCGCAAGCATGTATTCGATCGTCGGGATTGCCGCCCGAATACGGGTATCATCCGCGACAGTCGCGCCGTCCAGCGGCACGTTGAAATCGACCCGCAGCAAGACTCGTCTGCCGGCGAATGATAGGTCTCGAACCGTCATCTTGTTCATTGACATGCTCCCGCAAGATGCAAAAAGGCGAGGTGATTCGCCTCGCCCTCGGTTTCTAGCGCGCCTCTCTACAGACGGTCGCCGACGAATTTCGCCAGGTCCGCCGTTCGGCAGGAATATCCCCATTCGTTGTCATACCAGGTGATGACCTTCACCAGGTCCTCCGCGACATCGGTGGACAGCGCGTCTATGACGCTGGAATGCGGATTGCCGATGTAATCCGTCGAGACCAAGGGTTCATGCGATACATCCAGATAACCACGCATCGGTCCGGCCGCCGCCTCTTCAAAGGCGTCGATCAGTGCTTCTTTGCTCGGTGTTTTTTCAACCGTCGCCACGAAATCGACCAAAGAGCCGGTCGGCGTCGGCACGCGCACCGCCATGCCGTCGAATTTGCCTTTCAATTCGGGAATGACCAGAGACACGGCCTGCGCGGCGCCGGTGCTGGTCGGGATGATGTTGACAGCGGCGGCTCGCGCGCGGCGCAGGTCGCTATGCGGCAAATCGAGGATCTGCTGATCATTGGTATAGCTATGAATTGTGGTCATGAATCCCTGCTTGATGCCAAAGACATCGTTGACGACCTTGGCTGGGGGCGCCAGACAATTGGTTGTGCAGGAGGCGTTGGACAAGATGCTGTGCTGGGACGGATCGTATTGATCCTGGTTGACGCCCAGGACGATCGTGATGTCCTCGCCCTTGGCTGGCGCGGATATGATGACTTTTTTCGCGCCGGCTTGCAGATGCTTCGAGGCGCTGGCTCTGTCGCGGAAAATGCCGGTGCTTTCAATGACGATGTCAACGCCCAGATCGCCCCAGGGCAGTTGCGCTGGATCGCGTTCGGAAAGGGCGGCGATGCGCTTGCCATCGACGATCAGCGCGTCGTCTGCCACCTCGACGGTCCCTTCGTATACACCATAATTCGAATCATAACGGAATAAGTGCGCCATCGTGTTCAAATCGCCCAGATCGTTAAAGGCTGCAATGTCAATGTCATCGGGGTAACGTTCCAGCATGGCTTTTAGGACCTGCCGTCCAATGCGCCCGAATCCGTTGATTCCAACTCGTACTGCCATTGTCAATTCTCCCTCTATCCTTCGCGAGCAATTGCCAGCGTACATAACGGTAATAGCTTAGTATAGGCTGGCTGATTTTGACATGCTGAAACCTCGCATAAATCCTCGCGCCGCGCTCACTGCCTTATCTCTTTCGAGACATGGCAATTGCGCGACGCCAGGAAAACCTCAGAAGCCTTTCAGCCCTATCTGCTGAGCGCTCGGCTGTAGAGATAAAGCGCCAGCAGGCAAGGCAGTGTTACCAGAATGATGATGACAATGGCGGCATCGACGAACAGGCGTTCCGGGTACAGGCGTATCAAGGTATCGGCGAAGGGAAATCGCCAGGTGCCAGCGGCGAAGAACAGTTCATGAAAGACATCAAATGCCCGGTCCCAGGTGGTCCCGGCAATGACGGCGAGCGCCGCCAGCGCCCCCAGCGTCAGCAGACTGCCCAGGCGCATCCCTCGCAGGATGGCTCGACGGTAGGCTATGGATCGCCATGCCAGGATGACAGCCGCGCAGGCAATCATGACTAGCCCTAAACCAAAGGCGAATAACATATTGATGATACCTTTGACGTCTTCCATGTGAGCAAGCGCGGCTTGGGAAAACATCGGGCAGGTGTCGTCATTTTTGTAGGCGCTCAGGCATTGTTCAGCAGATAGGGTTAAATCGCCCAGGAATTCGATACTCTCGCCATTCACCAGATAATCGAGCGCGTGGTAGCCCAGGCTGAGGCGGTCTGCCGCGCTCAAGCCATAGGGATCGCTCGGGAAGCCCGGGCGTGTATATTCGTAGCGCAAAAACGCATGTGAAAGCACAAGACGCAGCGCGCCCAGCAGCAGCAAGGCCGGGAAGGCCAGCGCGGCGCCGACGAGCAAAAGACGACTGAGCCTGTCGCTAGGGTTCATCGGTTTGTCGGAATTCTTCCGCCCGTCCAGACAACAGGAAATCGAGGACGATCGAATCGATCAATGTTTCCACCGGCGCCCGGTCATCCGTGAAGATGATGTCGCTTGCGCCGAGCGGGACCAAAGAATCCGCTGCCAGTTCCACCATTTCGTATAGCGCTGGATCAACAGAATCAATCCGATATTGCAGATTTTGACGCAGGTTAGACGCGCTGCTTGGCTCGACAGTTGCGTAGAGAATGGTATTAAATGATGCCGGTACATCCAGCGCATGTACGCTCGGGAAAACCTGCGACATCGTATTGGCGAGCGCGTCCACCAAGCGCCGGTCGGTATCGGTGCGTCCCACATTGATGATGACAAGTCCATTTTCCGACAGGCGCGCTTGCGCTTCCAGGAAAAATTCAACCGTCGTCAGGTGCCAGGGAATATAGGGCGGACGGTAGGCGTCAATGCCGATAACGCTGTAGCTGCGCTCCATTTGCCCTATTTGATTGAGCAGATAGCGCCCGTCGCCTGTATATGCGGTCAAGTTGGGCAGGGAAGCCGCGTCCATATCAAAATAGGTTTCGCCAGCCGCGATAATAGCTGGATCGATTTCAATGCCGTCAATCAGTATGTCGCCGTAGATCGCCGTGAATTGCCGCGGGATGGTCCCCGCAGCCAAGCCAATCAGCAGCAGCGATGTCACTTGGTCGGCGCGGAAGGGCGGGTTATTGAAAAAGGGACCGACCAGGAAATAGTCCCAGGTCCCGCCATAGAGGATTTCGGTTTCGTGCCATTGGCTGTGGATGCCTTGACCTTCGTTCAGATACAGATAGCGATAGCCAGCGCTGTCTTCTTGCACCTGGATATAGTTGTAGGCGCTTTCTTTCTCGTATCGGAGAGTGGAATTGGCGGCGGGCGGGCGCAGCGGTCCCTGCAGTAAGAAATGCGCCAGCAATAGGATAAGTATCGGCATGGACAGATAGGCAAAGGCCGCCCTGCGCTTGACCGCGAAGAGGCCCACCCAGGCGACTGAATATAAAATGCCGGCGAAGAGCAGAAAGGTACGCGTCGTGCCCAGCTCCGGGATGATCCACAGCACCGGGAAGAAGGTTCCCAAGAGGCTGCCCAAGGTGCTGACGGCGTAAATCTGCCCGGCGATCTTGCCGGACTCTTCAATGCGCTGCACCGCTAGCCGAATCACGAAAGGCGATACCGTGCCCAGCATCGTAACCGGGATGGAAAAAAGCGCCAGCACCGAAACGAATGAACCCAGCGCCAGCGCCGCGTCCGCGCCGAAGACCGCTTGCGCGGCTTGGGTTACAACCGGTCGGGCGATGAGGGGAATCAAAGCGCAGAGGAAAGCCGCCCAGATGACGATCTGCAGCAAGACGCCAATGCGCGGGTATCTGTCCGCCAGGCGACCGCCCAGGAAGTAGCCGACAGTCAGATAGAGCAGCATCAGTCCGATGACATTCGCCCAGACCAGATTGCTGTTGCCAAAGACATTGCCCAGCAAGCGCGAAGCCGACAACTCGATGGCAAGAGTGGTCATGCCGCTGAAGAAGGCGATAATGTACAAATATCTGTTCATGTGTATTGTGACTCTCAAGGGACAAGCAGGCTGCTATTTTGCGCGAGCGCGGCAAAGCGTTTCGCTGCCGCCGAGCGGCTCTTGCCGGGTGATGACATGATCGATTCTGTTTCCGGGATTCCAAGACAGACGCCGCTTCATTATGCGCTTGGGACTAGGAAAAATCAATGAGCGTTCGCGTCCGTCGCGCCATCCCTGCCGATGCCGCAGCCATTGCCGCCATCGCGGAAGAAAGTTTTGGCGAAGCCTTCGACCGGGATCGCATCCGCCGGCTTTTGCAGTTGGGTCGAAACTACACGCTCCTTGCCCTGGACGCCCAAGGGAGCCTGGCTTTTGCGGACAATTTCATAACCGTGTCAGAGACGGGCGAGCGACGCCTCGAGTTGGATCTCTTGGCGGTCGAAGCGAAGGCACGTGGGATGGGCATCGGCCGCCGGCTGATTGCCGAAAGCATTTTGCTTGCGCGAGCGCTCGACGCGACACTGCTGCGCGCCTTAGTCAAAAGCGAGAATCAGGTCATGCGCCGTCTCTGCGGCTCCTGCGGGTTCGCGCTGTCCCAAGAAAGCTATGGGCTGCATGTCGCGTCTCCTAAGCCCGGATCAAATGTATCCGTAGATGTCAAAGGATCCCATCTTGTGTCGGTTGAAACGCTTGCCTACAGCGGTATCTGGATCGAAGGCGCATTGACGGAGGACGCGATAGGCTTGGCGCTGTCAGTCGCGTCCGCGCGGCAAATGGCTACTGTTGGCGCGCTGGTCGCGCATGGTGATCGCGCCGCGGCTAAGCTCCTGGCTGACAATGGATTTACTCTGCTCGGCGTTTATGACTGGTGGACTATCGGACTGAAAAACGGCTGATTTTGAATAGGCGATCATTGTGCGGCGTCGCGCCATCAAGCGCCAGATCGCTGAGCATTTTGCCGATGATGGTGCTGAATTTGAAGCCATGCCCGCTGAAACCCGCGCCAATCACGACATGAGAATGGCTGGGATGCTTGTCCACGATGAAGTGCTCGTCCGGGCTTTGTGTGTAAAGGCAGATGCGGCTCTCTTTCGCTGGCGCTTCCGCAAGCCCCGGAATATGACGGCGCAAAAAATCTCGAACGTTTTCAAGGTTTTCCGGATCGGGATTGTAATCGATTTCGCGCGGATGACGATGTGGGGCGCCGCCGTGAAAGGCGACTTTGAAACCGGAGCCCTCATGCGAGGGAATGCCGTATAGCGTTTCGGGGAACAATCCGCTCACATGCGCGATCCAGACCGGGCAGGTCTCGGCTTCATAGAGACTTGACTGCGGCGTCGACATAAAATTCAACTGGCAGCGCAAGGGCTGGAGCGGCAGGTCAAGTCCGGTTTCCAAGAGCAGCGAGCGCGCCCAGGAACCGGCTGTCACGACAAGCTTGCCTGCCGAGTAGTTGCCGGCCTCGGTGGCGACGTCGACGCTGTCCTGATGAATCGATAGATCGGCGACGGCGGTCTTGTCTTTGAGCATAGCGCCGTTCTGTCGCGCGAGCTTGATATGCCCTTTTACAGCCGCGGAGGCTTTGACGAAACCGCTATCCGGCTGGTAGAGGACGCGAAAATCCTCATCCAGACGAAATTGCGGAAAGCGCCGTTGCGCTTCCGCAACGGATAGCAGCTCATGCGCTATCCCGCCCGACTGCACAGCCTCAATCGTTGCTTGCAGCATCTCATCATCTGCGGGACCGAAATCGATGCCGCCCGTCTTCACGTAAAGCCGCTCTCCCAAAGCCTCTTCGACAGCGAACCATAGCGGAAAGGTGTCTTTTGCCAGTGCGACGTATTCCGGATAGTCATAGGAATAACGAATGATGCGCGAATAGCCATAAGAACTGCCGCGCCGGTGATCAAGCTCAAATTGTTCGAGCAGGAGTACCCGCTGATTTCGCTGGCTGAAATAATAGGCGGCCGCGCTGCCCATCGCGCCAGCGCCAATGATTATCACGTCAAATGTTTGCTTCATTTGCTTAACCTTCGTTTTCTTTCGTCTGCGACTACATGGATTTCAGTATAGACTGTGAGCGCGGCGGACCTTCGCGCCGATTGCGCGCCGCTTAGATTGGACGTTGTTCCAAGGCGACTGTCAAGTCGTCGCCCTTGCCGATTATGAGCGTAGGGATCTTCGCCAATTGCAGCATGCCGCGGATTTCGCTCGAATCTTGCCGAGCATCGAAAGTCTGCGGATCGATGAAGACGCAGATGGGGCGGACGCCGCGCCTGATCATGATTTGCGCCTCGGCAATCCAGCCCTCGTCCAATGATGATGTGATGATCATGAGCGTTGTTCCCCGCGTGAAATGCGGCGTCTCCAGCGATAACATTTGCCTCAGCGTATGGTTCGACGTGCTGCGCGCGACCGCCAGCGCTTGAAAGATCCTGGTCAATTGACGGTTGCCGCGGTCTGGCTGGAAAACTTGCCGGAAGGGCGTGTAGGCGCCGTATCCCACAACGCGCTCGCTCTCGATGAAGTATTTCGCCAGCGAGGCCGCGATGACGACGCCGTATTCTTCGCTTGATGGGGGAATCCAGTTTCGCTCGGAAAGCACGTTCCTGCCTTGTGTCGCGCGCCGCAGTCCTGGCGCTTCGTACAAAGAATCAGAAGAGAAATCGCTAAACAGCCAGATGTCCACCAGCGGATCCAACTCAAATTCCTTGACCATGATATTGCCGGTGCGCGCGGTGGAGCGCCAGTGGATGCGGTTCATACTGTCGCCAGCGACGTAGTCGCGGATGCTGCTGGCATTGGTGGTGATCTCGTGCGTAAGCTGCCTCTGCGCGTCGCCGCCAGATAAAATGCCAATTGGCAAAACCACCTTATTGAGATCGACGGTCATCGGATACACGATCAGCTTCTCGGTCGCGCTTAGCCGGCGTGGCGAGCGGAAGAAACCAAAGGGATCGCTGCTAATCACAGTCAGCGGACCCAGCTGAAACTCGCCGCGCACGACGCAGATTGTTTCGACGTCCCAACTATATTCTTTGGCGCCAAGCAGCGAAGGCACAACGTGGCTGGCATGGTGGCCCGGCAGGCTGGAATGGTCGTGAATTTCCAACCAGAGTTTCGGTAAGAACCCGGTTTTTCTTACGCTGAATGATTCACGAAACATTCGCCCCACCTGGGATCGACGTGTGCGCGTCCTGCGCTGCAGGGCGATGCCGCGCAGGGTGATCCAGGTCCAAAGGAACGATAGCAGGAGTACTGCCGCGACCAGGTAAGTTAAATTGAACAACTCTGGACTGCCGGTGAACAAACCGGCCAACAGGTTGATAATCATCAAGATATAGAGGATGTTGCGTCGGTTTGGCATAGGAGCTTAGCGCAGGGATGCGCCAGGCACTGGCGTGGTCTGCAAGATGTCTTGCACGACCGTTCGCGAGCTGATGTTTTTGATGCGCGCGGCGGGACCAACGATGATGCGATGCGCCAGCGTGACTTCAGCCAGAGCCTTCACATCGTCCGGGATAACATAGTCGCGGCCCGTCATGGTGGCGCGGGCTTGCGCGGTGCGGAAAAGCGCCAAGGAGCCGCGCGGGCTGCTGCCGAGATAGACATCCGGGTGCCGGCGCGAAGCGGTGATCAAGTTTACGATATACTGCTTCACCTCTTGCGCGACATAGACATCTTTGATCAATTGCTGGACAGACAGCAACTCTTGCAAGCTGACGACTTGCTGGAGATTGTTGATGGGATGCTGGTATTGTTGCGCGGATAAGATCTTCAACTCTTCTTGCGGCTGCGGATAGCCCATCTGGATCCGAATCAGAAAGCGATCCAGTTGCGCTTCGGGCAAGGGGAAGGTGCCCTCGTATTCGATCGGGTTCTGGGTAGCCATAATCAGAAAGGGATTGCTCAGCCGGTAAGTAACCCCGTCGACCGTCATCTGGCCCTCTTCCATGGCTTCCAACAGCGCCGACTGCGTTTTTGGCGTGGCGCGGTTTATCTCGTCGGCGAGCACAATCTGCGCCATGATCGGTCCGGGCCGAAACTCAAACTCGCGCGATTTCGGGTTGAAGATGGAAACGCCGGTGATGTCCGAGGGCAGCATGTCCGGCGTGAATTGAATGCGATTGAAGGTACAGCCCACCGCGCGGGCGAGGGACTTCGCCATCATGGTTTTGCCCACGCCGGGAATATCTTCGAGCAAGATATGGCCGCGACAAAGCAGACCGAGTGTGGTGAGCCGGATCTCGTTGCCCTTGCCCATGATGACCTGGCTCACAGCGTTTGCGATACGCTCGGCAATGTCTTGCACCGGCGTCATGGTTTGCTGAGCCTGTCGGGCGACCCGCGTCCCTTCGTACTGTTCGCTCATTGATACCGTTCCATTTGCGTGTCGATAGCCCTTGCAGTATGCTATATCTGTTGGAAACGCATGCTAAGCAGCCAAGGATTGGGAAGCCTCGGCGCTCAGCTTGCCCTTTGCGCCATGTCTAGTATAATTAAACATGGCAATATGCTATATGGCAAATCTGCCATCCCACGTTTGTTGCTTCAAAGTTGATCATGCGCTTGGCGCCAAAAGATGGCTATTTAGAATCGTTGTTCACGAACGGTTTTTTGAAATTGAAAGGAACGGGGCGATGCGGCAATTGCAGGCGGATGCGGTGGGCGCGCGCCTGCGCCAAGTACATGCGCTGAATCCCGAGCTGGAAGCGATCGCGCTTGTCAGCGTCGAGGGCGTCAACATGTCGTCGTTTATGCCAAATGATGTAAACGATGAACGCATGTCCGCGATGAGCGCGGCGATGGTGGGCTGGGGCGAGCGCATCGCGCTGGAGCTGGGGCGGGGCAGCCTGGATCATCTCATGATAAAAGGCGCTTGCGGTTTTGTGCTGTTGCTGTCTGTCAACGACGAAGCCGTGCTGACAGCGGTCCTTAACGACGAAGCCCAATTGGGATTGCTGCTGCTGGATCTGCGGCGAGCGGCGGCGGACTTGGCGGAAATGATTTAGATTGCGTTCTGCGGCGCTGGCTGGATGCCGTTCGCGGCTGGCGACAGATGATTTGCAACCTGTATTGCGGGCTAATGCGCGATAATTGAACAAGGGGCGAGGTGGAAGCGAGATGGCTAGTCCCAAATACATATTCTGTACCGGCGGTGTGCTAAGTTCTGTTGGCAAGGGGCTGACGGTCGCGGCGATAGGCCGTATATTAAAAGCCCGCGGCTTAAAAGTGGCGCTGCAAAAATTGGATCCCTATCTCAATGTCGATCCCGGGACGATGAGCCCTTACCAGCATGGGGAGGTCTTTGTTACCGCCGACGGCGCCGAAACCGACCTTGATTTAGGCCACTACGAGCGCTTCGTAGACGAAAATGTCAGCCGACTGTCAAATGTCACAGCCGGGCAAGTCTACCTGACGGTGATCGAAAAAGAGCGAAAGGGCGACTACCTCGGGGGCACGATTCAAGTTGTTCCCCATATAACCAACGAGATCAAACGCTGCATGAAATTGGTGGGGCAGCGCAGCGGCGCCGATGTTGTCATTGTCGAAGTGGGCGGGACGGCCGGCGACATTGAAGGCTTGCCCTTCCTCGAAGCGCTGCGTCAACTGCGCACAGAGCTCACGCGCAGCGCGGCTCTCTATGTTCATGTCACCTTCTTGCCGCATATCGGCGCTACCGATGAGCTGAAGACCAAACCGACCCAACACAGCGTGCGTGAACTGCGCGGTATCGGTATCCAGCCGGACGTGATCATCGCTCGCACCGACCACCCAGCCAACCATGATATCATCAACAAGATCGCGCTCTTTTGCGATGTTGACGAAGATGCCGTCATTCCCCTGGAAACGACGGACAACATTTATGCCGTGCCTTTGTTGATCGAAGAGACAGGCTTGGCAGATTACATTCTCGACCGCTTCAAAATCGCAGCTTCGCCGCCGGATTTGCTCGAGTGGCGGCGGCTGGTAAAGCGGTTTCGGGCGGCGAAAGACAAGCTGCGAATTGGTATCGTGGGCAAATATGTGGAGCTTCACGATGCCTACATGTCGGTGAAGGAGTCGATCGTTCACGCGGCGATTCAAAAGGATCAGGATGTCGAGGTCCTCTGGATCCATTCTGGCGAATTGGAAAAAGGCAGGTATCGGGAAAAGCTGCGCGACCTCGACGGCTTTGTGGTGCCCGGCGGCTTTGGTTATCGGGGCATTGAAGGCAAAATCGCGGCAGCCAAGTTCGCAAGGGAAAACAAAGTCCCGTATTTGGGTCTATGCCTGGGCATGCAAGTCATGTGCATCGAGTTCGCTCGCAACGTACTCGGCTTGGAAGACGCCAACAGCTTCGAATTCGACGTCAGCACCCCAGATCCGATCATCGACCTTATGCTCGAGCAGCGCGCCATCACTGATATGGGCGGCACGATGAGGCTGGGAGAATATCCCTGCGCGCTGATCCCCAATTCGCTCGCGGCGGAAGCCTATGGCCTCAAGCTGGTCAGGGAACGTCATCGGCATCGCTTCGAGTTTAATAATGCCTACAGAGATCAATTTGCCCAAAATGGCGTTTGCTTCAGTGGATTAAGCCCGGATAAGGTCTTGGTGGAAATCTCTGAACTTCAGGACCATCCATTTATGTTGGGAACGCAATTCCATCCGGAATTTCTCAGTCGACCGAATCGACCGCATCCGCTGTTTTCGGCTTTCATAGGCGCTTGCGGGGCCTTCCGCGATGCCAAAGCAAGCATGACGCGCACGATGCCTTCTGGCATAGAATCGGCTGAATGAGCCTGCTTAGCGGATGCGCCATTTCTTGCTCGGGCTAAATTTTTGATGACGAGGTAATGTTATGGGCTTACGCGAATTCTTTGCCGCAATCCCAAAAGTAGATCTCAATTTGCAGTTGACCGGCGCCTTCGTTGACGAAGGTTTGCTGATGATCGCGCGCCAAAACGGTGTCCCCGCCGAGAGCGAGGATTTTGCATTCTGGGCGGATATGCTGGTCAACCCTGATTATAAGCGCGTCGATGAACTCGCCGCCGTCGCCGCAAGTTGGGTGCGCTATCCCGAGGATGTCGCGCGGGTCGTTTACGATATCGGCGTCGTGCTTGCCAAAGCCAAGGTCAACTATGCCGAAATAGCTGTCACGCCATCCGAATTCATCGGTAAATCTTCGATGAGCATTGAGGTCTTCATCAACGCGCTGAATGATGGACGAGACCGCGCGCTGCGGGCTTGGGGCGTCGATATGGCTTGGATCCTGTGCATTCCCCGGGACAATCCCCGAGTTGGCGATAACGTGGCGCGCTGGGCGACTAGCGCGGCGGCGAAGGGGGGCAACGTGGTCGCTCTTGGCTTGATCGGGGAAGACGACGCGCAACCGGTGGCCCAGTTCAAACGCGCCTTCGCAACCGCGCGCAAGAAGGGCATATTCACCGTAGCGCAAACCGGCGGCATGGACGCCGACAGCTTGCTGTTGGCTTTGGAGGAGCTCGAACCGCATCGGCTTAGCGAAACCTGGGCTATCCATAATCAACCGGACATCAGCAACCGTCTGGCTGAAGCCGGCATTCCCGTGGTTCTTTCCATAAGTCGGGCGCTGCGGCGCGGCTTGATTGACGCTGCCTCCGCCTATCCTCTCCGAACGCTTGTCGACAATAACGCGCAAGTGCTTTTGGCTTCGGGCATGCCAAGGCTTTATCAAAGCTCGCTTGTTGATGAATACGTCATGGCGGTCGAGCAATGCGGCTTGGCGCTTAACGATGTCGTCGACCTGGCTCGCAGATCCATTCAGCTGTCATTCCTGGATGACGAGCGGAAGCAAATCTTGCTAGAAAATTTCGACAAGCAATTGGAATTCGCCAGGCTCAGCTATCTTGATGAGTGAGCGCGACATGCTTGTTGGCGATTCGCCGGCTATGCGCCGCGCGGCTGTGGAGTTAGGCAGCGTGACGCGGCAGGCGCGACTCATTCAACTGGGGTAACGGTAATGTTGCCATAAACGCTGTCGTCCACCGGCATGCTAACGACAAGGCGATTGCCGTTTTCCACTTTTGCCCGCGCTTCGTTTCCTTTCACGGGTATGGGCAGTTCGACCGAGCGACTGACAGCGCCAAAGCGGCGCTCCTGCAGGAAATAGCGCGCCGTTGTCGGCGTGGATTCGGCTTCCGTTTGCAGGGCGATGGTCAGCACGTCGCTTTCGAGGCTGATCTCTATGCTTTCCTTGAGCAAGCCATCAATGGACCCCGTGCGGATGACAAGTTGATCCTCCGCCGCATACATATCTAGCGCGAGCTGTTCGGAGCCGCTAGTGACATTGCGGATGCCTTTTTCGATCTGCTTGCTGATATGCTCGCCAATGTTCTGTATTTCTTTCATTGGGTCGAATCGTTGTTCTTTATTCATCTTGTCTCCTGGCAGCAAAGACTTCTCTATCATTATACGTGTATCGGGGAAAATTGTCGCGGGGCATTAAGCTCTCGCAGCTTATACCTGCGGGCAGGCTATGATTTCAAGTCTTTCATAATTTACAGTCATCGGATATGATTCGGCGCATTTGATTCTGGAAACGGAAGTCTTATGCCAAGGGTAGCGTATCAAGGGATTCCCGGCGCAAATTCAGAGATAGCCGTGCGGCAGCATTTCGGACCCGATGTAGACTGCCTGCCTTGCCAGGATTTTAATCGCCTCTTCGATGCCTTGCAGTCGGGTGAAGCCGATTACAGTTTGCTGCCGGTCGAGAACGCTTTGGCGGGCTCGGTCAGCGGCGCTTATGAGATGCTGCTCGACCACGATGTGCGTATCCAAGCGGAGGTGATCCTGCATGTTCACCACGCCTTGCTTGGGATTTCCGGCACGACTTTGGATGAAATCAAACAAGTGCGCTCCCACCCGCAAGCCTTGATGCAATGCGAGCGATTTCTGAAACGCTACAACATTGAACCTGTGGGCTGGTACGACACAGCCGGCTCGGCGCATGACCTCGCCCATGAGCCACAGCCGGGGCTGGGCGCGATCGCGACAGAATTGGCGGCGGAGCTTTATGGTCTGGCGGTTATCGCTAAAGAAATTGAGGACGAGCCCTATAATTATACGCGCTTCCTTTTGATGGGCGACGGCGATCCCGAGCCCTCGGATTACAACAAGACCTCAATCGTATTCGCCACGCGCAATCAGCCCGCCGCTCTGTATCAATGCCTGGGCGAGTTCGCCAAGCGAGATTTGAACTTGACCAAGCTGGAATCCCGCCCGCGCCGCAACAGACCCTGGGAGCCGCTGTTTTATCTCGACTTTGAAGGGCACTGGCAAGACCCGAAATGCCAGGATGTACTGACGCAATTGCTGCACTTGACATCATTTGTAAAAATGCTGGGTTCGTATCCCGCTGTGCGCTCCGGCACCGTGGGGATGTAAGGCAGGATGAGTTGATGACGAAGATTGATGTAGCGATTCTGGGCGCGACCGGCGCTGTCGGCCAGCGCTTCATTCAACTGTTGGAGGGGCATCCCTGGTTTCAAGTACGCGAAGTCATCGGGTCGAGCCGCAGCGCAGGCAAAGCCTACGGCGAAGCCGCTCACTGGGTGCTAGAAGGCAATCCGCCGGGCAATGTCGCGAACCTGACCGTGAAAGCCCTGAAGGACCCCTTGGATTCGCCACTGGTCTTTTCGGCATTGCCCAAGGAAGCGGCGCTAGATCGTGAAGTGGAGCTGGCTGCAGGGGGGCATGTTCTTTGTACCAATGTGTCCGTAAACCGTATGGCGCCGGACGTCCCGCTCTTGCTGCCGGAAGTCAACGCCGAGCATGTTGACTTGATCGATGTACAGCGTTATCAGCGCGGCTGGTCTAGCGGAGCGCTGGTGGCGAACTCCAACTGTACGGTGATGCCGGTGGTCATGTCCTTGAAGCCGCTCTTGAAATATGGAATTCGCCGCCTGCACTTGGTCAGCGAGCAGGCACTTAGCGGGGCCGGCTATCCTGGCGTGCCATCATTGGACATCCTGGGCAATATCATCCCCTATGTACCGGGCGACGAAGACAAGATGCAGACCGAATCGCGCAAGATGCTGGGCGAGTTGCGCGACGGCGCGATTGATGAACTGGAAATGATCGTCAGCGCGACTTGCACGCGCGTGCCGGTGATTGACGGCCACTTGGTGAACATCTCGGTCGAGCTTGAAGACGCGCCGGATGACGAGACGATCATCCAGGACTGGAGTTCTTTTCGCGGACCGGACCCTGTGCCCGCGCTGCCGAGCGCGCCCAGCAGTCCGCTGCAGTATCTGCAGCAAATCGACCGTCCGCAACCCCGGCGCGACCGCGACGCCGGTCGGGGCATGGTGACGAGCATCGGCCGCCTGCGCCATTGCCCCATATTGGGCTACAAGTTTGCGGCACTTTCGCATAACACGGTGCGGGGCGCGGCGGGCTGCAGCATCTTGAACGCGGAACTGCTGGCGGTGAAGGGTTACATCCAAGGTTCGCCGGTGGCGGAACGCGCTATGGCGAAGTGATGCTTGGTGGAATGACGCTTAAATGACGCTCAAACGAAGCTCAATTGTAGTCCCCGCTTGAATAGACATAAACTGCTGGACCTGTATAGTCCCCGTTGGCAAAGTCATATTCATCTTCCGCCCATTGGAATAACCAGTGGGCGTCGGTGATGGTCATGTTGACACAACCATGGCTCTTGCGATAGCCGAATCCGTCGTGCCAGTAAGCGCCGTGTAAGGCGATATCGCCGTCGAAATACATCGTCCAGGGCACTTCTTGCAGATAATAAAAATCAGGCTGATTATAAGCGCCGCTCATGAGCGTTCGCGGGAAACGCACATAGACATGGAATATGCCCTCATTGGTGGGCCATTCTTCCAAACCCGAGGATATCAAGGTGGCGAATACAGGCTTGTCGCCTTCGTAGGCGATTGCCACTTGTTCGTAAAGGTCAACGCTGACCCATTTGTGAGTATCGACTTCTAGCGGTTTTTCCACTGGCAGGAGCTTGGCGACCTTGAACTGATGCACCCATTGATCAGCGCCGATCTGGTACCAGTTATAGCCATCAACTTCGACAGTTGAATAGATGTTGACCCGGGAATAGCGATAGAGAAACGGGTTGCTCGCGGCTTCGGGTCCGCCTGGGCTGGTCGCGCCATTCAAGTGCCGCAAGGTCCAAGCCATCGTGTAGGGCAGTCCTTGCTTTGGCAAGAGCACGCCCGCGAACCTTGATGGCGTCCAGGGCTCGCCCAGGCTATCGGACAAGACCCATTTGCCGTCGCCAACATGCGCCCAGCCGTCCAATTCTCCCTGCACGGTGACGAAGCTGTAACCTGCGCCGAGTGTTTCTAGGAGCTCGCCAGCCGGTTGATCATAGATCTTCAATTCGGCGTTGACCTGTCGGTACTCGCGGTCATGGAGCAGCGCTTCATCGACCAGCAGCGGAACCACCTGAGGGCGGGGGTACGAAGCGATAGCGCTCTGTTCCAGACCACAGCTGCCAGCCGCGCAGCTACTCTGCGCGCTGGCAAAGCCAGATACAGTCAGGCTAAGAACAAATACAAGTACGCAAAGGGTAGACCGAAGCATTTGCTATCCCATTAGAGTTAGACAAGCCCTCTTCACTATCACTATAATGGTCAAAGGCTTGGGATTTCAAGCTCGCATGCCGTCACGCCGATAAATCGTAGGTTTCTGTGTCGAGTTGCCCCGACATAGAAGCCACCGATAGCACAGCGAAACCTATCCTCGCCTCCTTGGGCTCAGAGCAATCGCAGCAGAACCAATGTGTGTCGAATGTCACATAAATCTACCAAGATGTAGGGGCGGCTCGCGGACTCTGTTGAAATACTCAATTTACCCCCACCCCAAACCCTTCCCCCATAAAGAGGGAGGGGCTTAACGGCTGACTACAGGTCATAAGACTCCCATTGCCGCATTATTGGCAAGGGACCGGGTGATGGAGGCTGTTTCTCAACAGAGTCTCGCGAGCCGCCCCTACAATGTCTCCTTTTTTGCAGATCAATAGATGAACCTCGGTGTCCTTGGTGGTGAAGAAAATGCGCTGCGATTGCTCTGCCTTAGGCTCCGCCTCCATTATGACATAATTTGCGAATTTGGTATGATTGTGCAGTTTCCATTCGAGAAGGGCGGGAGGACAGGCACATGGAAGTCTTGGGCATAGACATAGGCGGGTCGGGCATCAAAGGCGCAATCGTCGATACATCCAAGGGCGAATTTCTTACCGAGCGCCTGCGCATAGCCACGCCGCAACCTGCCAAACCTGAACCCGTTGCGGCTGTCGTCGGCGAGATTGCTCGTAGCTTTGGCTGGGACGGTCCGATCGGCTGCACTTTTCCCGCTGTTGTACAGCATGGCATAACCCGGACCGCGGCGAACGTCGACGACGAGTGGATTGGGACCGATGCCCAGGCGCTCTTTCGCGCGGCTACTGGCAATGCGGTGCTGGCGCTCAACGACGCTGACGCTGCCGGCATCGCGGAATTGCAGTTTGGCGCCGGCAAAGACCAAGGCGGCTTGGTCGTCATCCTGACCTTGGGCACCGGCGTCGGCAGCGCTTTTTTCATTGACGGGCTTTTGATACCAAACACAGAATTTGGTCATCTCATTATTCGAGGCAAAAGCGCCGAAGACCGCACTTCCGACCGCGGCCGCCAGGAAAACGGCTACAGCTGGCGCAAGTGGGGCAAGCGCCTTAGCGAGCACCTGCGTTATATGGAGGCGCTGTTTACGCCGGACCTTTTCATCATCGGGGGCGGCGTCAGCAAGAAATATGACAAGTTCTTCCCGCATATTTCCTGCGCTACAAAAATCGTGCCAGCGCAATTGCGCAACCGGGCTGGCATTATTGGCGCGGCAATTGCCGCCCGCGATCTGGCTTGAATCAATCTAATGTTACAGCGAAGAAATGGCGGCTATTTTTCTTCGGTAGCCGCAAAAGTTCCCCACAGGCGGTTGTGATACAAGAGCGGCAATTTGTCGCTTGTCCAGCCGCCTGACTGAACTAAGCCAACAAACATGGAATTCTCTCCGACATTGATCATGTGCTCGACTGTGCAGCCAAGCCAAGCCATGGCATCGGGGATGATCGGATCGCCCAACGAGGTCTTTTCGCAGTCCAGCCCGTCGAAGCGGTTATCAAGTTGATCATCGTAGTAGCCGGCAAAGCGCTTGCCTAGCTCTAATTGCTGGTCGGAAAGAATGCTCACCGAGAAATGCCCCTCGCGCGCCATGTAGGCGCGTATATCAAGCCGATTGGCGATGTTCAGGCAAACCAGGGGCGGGGTCATGCTCACGCTGGCAAAGGAGTTGACTGTGATCGCCTGCCAATCGTCCTCGGAGGCTACCGATACTACTGTGATGCCAGCCGTCCAGCAGGCTAGCATGTTCTTGAATGCTTGACCGTCGACTTCGCTCATGAAATCTTCCTCTTTTTGGCGTAACCTTGCGCTTTCCATGGGAAGGCTTGTAATTCTGACCTATGCGCGCGTGCTTGGGTCTTTTCGCCGGCTACGCGCCGAACGTATTCTAATTGGACTTGTACGAAATATCACCCGCGAAAACCGAGCCTGTCCCTCAATCATCATCGGCATCATCGGCATCGTCGGCATCGCCGACGCTTGAACTGCGCCGGGGACGCCACAATTGGTAATCGAAGCCATTCATCGCAATGATTTGATCAAGCTGATAGCTGGAATGAATCGCGCTCATCACCGGCGGGGGGAACAAGCCCGCGCGTATGATCGCCAAAGCAAATTTGTGAAACCTGATCATTTGCATTAACTCTGTCGGGTCGAACAAACCGTTCTCCCACAAATTTTTCAATTGTATGGCATTAGCGATGACTTCACGGCCGCTGCGCAGATTGAAGCCAGCATCTTCGGAGAGCAGCAGTCCGTCGGCCTGTTTGATGGCGTCGACGATCTGCCAGCCGCCTTCATAATCGGCTTGAGAGGGCAGGTGACCGGTGACAGCGTAGCCGACCGTCCAACCGGCGGGGTCGTACAGCGGGTAACGCCAGGCTGGCAGTGGTTGAATGTTCAGCGCCGAGGCGATAGGCGCGAAGAGCTGCCCCGATGTCGGTAATTTGAAAACAGTGATGCCGTATGCCAGGAAAAGAATCGTGGCGAGCAGCGCCAGCAATCCGCCATTTGCATGCCCCGCGATGGGCTTCAAAAAGCGCGATAGATAATTGCCCGGCAAATGCCAAGATCTGTTTAGCGAGCGGGCGAGGAAAATCCCGCTCAAGATACAGATGGCGGCCAGCGCAGTAACAAAATAACTGTCGCCAGCGCCCCATTTACCGGCTGCGCTGGTGTTGATGAAGGCGGCAAGGAACCAGATTGAGTAGACTGACAATCTATCGAAGTAAAGCTCGTAAAGGACCATGGCAATTGCCAGCGCGATCAACCAGCCGTGGAGTCTTAGGAATTGCTGCAGCAAACCCAGAAACTGGTCCATTCGATAGGGATTCTGATTGGCGGCGATTATGTTGATCCACCAGTGCCCGTCGGTCGCGAGCATCAGCAGCGCGAATATGGCGCCGGCTGCAAGCCCAAGACCCAAGCTGTATTGAATGGCGGCGCGCGGATTGCGCAGGAACAGCCATAAGGATACGGCGATACAGCTGCTGTAGGCGAGCTGCTTGGTATAGCCGGCGCAAAGCAGCAAGGCAAAGGCGACAAATAGTCGTCGTTTTGTTTTCGCGCCGGGGTCGAAGGCTCGCGCAATGATTACGACAGCCAAGGTTTCGAACATCACCATGAGCAAATGCTGACGCAGCAGCGGACCGATGTGATAGACATAATTGGACGACAAGAAAGCCAGGCCGGCGATGGCGGCGATCGTGCGATGTCCCGAATCGCGAAAGGTCCCCCATGCGATAGCCAAGGCGGTGACTAGCGTCGCGCCGAAAATGATCAGGCGCCCATACCAAAACTGGGCGCCAAACAGTTTCACAAAAGGGACCATCAACAGATGAAATAAGGGGGGATAGCCACTGCCGTAGAAGGGAAAGACATCGTTGTCGCAATAGGGGCAACCGCCCGCCGCCAGCAAGACCGCGTTATTGAGTTCAAAGCCCTCCGCTTGATCGTAGTCAAATGGAAATGGGATGAGGGCGACGCCGAATGCCAGGTAGACAAGGGCATGTACAAGCAGCAGACAGAGCAGCATAATCAATAGGAAATTAAGGATGCGCTGCATAGCGTTTACGGATTCAGGCAATCTATGAATTCCAAAGATGAAGCGGCGCTCTACGATCGTTATTGCCAATCAGTCTAGCACAAGGCGGTCAGGAAATGCGCAACGAGCTGCCAGAGTTCCAAAAAGTACGCCGTCGATTCGCGGCCGACTTTATCAATGACGCTTTGTCTGGCCCGCGGGGCGCCTGTCTGATAAAGCTGATTGAATACGACGACCATCACTTTCGCGCGGTTTTCCGCAAGAGCTATTTCGAACTGCGCGAAAGCGCGGCAATGCCCAGTAAATCGCAGTGGAACACGCTCAAGAAAAAACTCAAGCGGCGCAACCGCAGGGTATTTGTATTTCGTGATTACGGATCGGTAACATGTTCGCAATACGCGGCGCTTGGGCAGGATCAAGCCTGTTTATACCTAGACTTCGGCTTTCTGCTCGCCTAAGTCTAGGGCTCTTGATCTTGCTTGAAGTTGATGAAACGATAGCCGACGCCGCGCTCGGTTATGATATAACGCGGGTTTGCAGGATCTTCTTCTATCTTTTCGCGCAGATAGTTGACATACAGCCGCACGTAATGCGCCTCGTCCCGGTATTCATAGCCCCAGACTTTTTGCAAGATCTGATCGTGCGGCACCGTCCAGCCCGCGTTGCGAATCAGATGATACAAGAGGCGATACTCCGTCGGGCGCAACTTCACTGCCGCGCCATCTACAATAACCTGACGCTGGTTGAAATCCACGCTAAGCCGGTCATCAACGCGCAAGATGGCTTCTGCGGTTGATGGTTTTTCCAGCCGCCGAAACAGCGCTTTGATGCGGCTTGACAGCTCCCGCGGTCCAAAGGGCTTGGTGATGTAATCATCGGCGCCCAGTTCCAAACCCAGCACTTTGTCGTTTTCCTCGCCTTTGGCGGTCAGCATAATGACCGGAATATCGGAAAACTCGCGCAGCATGCGCAAAGTCTCGAAGCCGTCCAGATCCGGCATCATGACGTCGAGGATAAGCAGATCCGGCAATTGCTTGCGCAGCGCGTCCAGCGCTTCCAAACCGCTGTGCGCCTCGATTACTTGATGGTCTTCCAATTCGAGGTTCATGCGAATGAAGCCAATCATGCGCGGTTCGTCGTCAACTACCAAAATAGTCTTGCGCTTGCGAACCCGATTGATGAATGCTGGGGCTGAATTCATTTTTGTCGTCTATTCCTTCAATTTCTTGGGCAGAGCGTCATCACGCCGCAACTGATTATGATACGTATAATGATTTTGTCGCGACGCGTTTCCACAGGACCTAGATGGCGTCGTCGTCGCCCGGGACTTTCAATATGATGACGGATATATTGTCTGTCCCCCCATGGTCATTGGCAAGGCTGACCAGCCGATCACAGGCTGCTTGCGGGCTTGATGATTCGAGCGTCACGCGCTTCAACGTTTCGTCGTCTACCTGGTCCCACAAACCATCGCTGCAGATTATCATTTGAGCCGCTGCGGGCAAGGTGCGGATCAACCTTTCCACTTTCAGGCTCTCATGCTGTCCGATCGCTCGGTACAGCACATTCTTCTGCGGGTAGTACTCGGCTTCTTCGGGCGTGAGTTCTTTCATCTCGATCAGCCGCTGCACCAAAGTGTGGTCAGTCGTCAACTGCTCGATTTCATCATGGTGGACCAGATAGGCGCGGCTGTCGCCCACATGCGCAAGATAAGCCAGGTTGCCGACAATCGCCACAGTGGACAAGGTCGTGCCGCCGCCCGGCACCGCGTCAATGACCGCCAAATTCGCCTTTTCTGTCGCGGCGACCAAGGCTTCGAGGATCATCGTTTTTTCCGCGGCGCGGAAATTCCGCAGCAAGGGCATATAAACGCTTTGCAGCATCTCGGCAGCCAGCGTCTGCACGGCGATGCCCGCGGCTCTTTCGCCGTCGAGATGCCCGCCCATACCATCCGCGACCACAAAGAAACCAAAGTCCGGGCGGTTTTCCACGGTCATCGTATGCCACTGCATGGCGAAACAAGCGTCTTCGTTATTGCCGCGCAGCTTGCCAACATCGCTCGCGATGCCATAGCTCAAGGCGCGCTTGGGCTTATATTCGCGAGCCGGTTCGCGGCGTGGCGCGGCGGGTTGCGCGCGCGACCGCCGCTGTGTTATGCCCGGCCTTTCTTGCGGCTGAGCTTGCGCTTCTTTGTCGGCGTCGGATTCCGCATCCGCTATGGTATCGCTCTCGGATGACGGCTGCCGCGGCGGCAATTGTTCTACTACATCAACTTCGTCGGCGACTTGCTGGGCTTCAGCCTCCGCCGCGCTTGGCACAGGCATTGGCGGCGCGCTGCTGCTGCGTGTAACATGGGCTACACGGCGGGAGGACCTGTCCCTTGCCATATCGTCGGGGGACCTGCCAAAAAGACGCCGCAACAAGTTCACCGTATTGTCCTAATTTCCACGCAAGCTACTCGACAATATAAACAAGTATCGCATCCCTAGAAATGGGTTCGATCAAGCGCTCTGTTTGGATTCAATTGCTTCGAGGCTTGCGCAACATCCTGCCTGCTAGCTTGCGCGCCACGCGACTGTAGCGGAGATGTCCGCGAACCTTGACTTGCATAATTATATTTTAGCAATACCATTGGCGCAATCTCTGGCTTTCAATGAAACCAGCCCTGATGATGAGCCCAGAAGCGCCGTTTGCCGCCTACATCCACATACCATTTTGCGAGACGCGCTGCAGTTATTGCGCCTTCAACATCTACACCGATCTTTTGTCGCTGGCGCCGGCGTATATCCGCGCGCTACTGCAAGAGATCGAATGCGCCTCGGCGATGAATCCAGATCGGCAGATTCATACCGTCTACTTCGGGGGCGGAACCCCGTCCCTGCTCGCAGCGCCTTACTATCGGGACATCCTGCGTTGCTTGGCGGAGCGCTTCTCCCTGGCTGGCGATCTTGAAGTCTCCATGGAGACCAATCCCAATGATATATCAACTTCGTATTTGAGCGAATTGCGCGAGCTCGGCATCAACCGCTTGAGCATTGGCATGCAGTCGGCATCGGAAAGAGTGCTGCGTCTATTTGAGCGCCGCCATGACCTCGCTGCCGTCGCCGAAGCCATGTATTGCGCGCGACAAGCCGGCTTCGATAATGTCAACCTGGATGTCATATTTGGCTCGCCGGGCGAGAGCCTCGCCGAATGGAAACCGACGGTCGACGCGATTCTGGGTTATGCGCCGGAGCATGTCTCGATGTACGGCCTGGAACTAAAAGGCGGGACGGCTTTACGCGCGCAAGTCGACGCCGGCGCATTGCCGCAGCCCGAAGACGATGTATTCGCGGATATGTACGAATATGCCTCAAGCAGCCTGGCGCGGGCCGGCTACGCGCAATACGAGATTAGCAATTGGGCGCGGCTGCAATACGAATGTCGCCATAACTTGCAGTATTGGCGCAACTTGCCCTATTTTGGCTTTGGCGCGGGCGCGCATGGATTCGCGGACGGTATTCGATATTCCAACATCGCCAATCCCATACGTTATGTCGAGGCGCTCAAGACTGGCGCAGGCGCGAAATATGATTTTCCCCTCACGCCGGCTGTCGCCAAATCGACAGTCGTCGACGAGAACGCTGACCTGTATGAGACGGTCATGATGGGCATCAGGCTAACCCGCGAGGGCTTGCATCGTCCGACATTCCAAAGGCGTTTCGGCCTGGACATCGCCGACAAGTTCCCCGTCGGTATTGAGAAAATGGAGACATTGGGCTTGATTCACGTGGAAAGCGACCGCCTCCGCTTGAGCGAGCGGGGACGGCTGCTTAGCAACGCGGTAATCCGAGAGCTGGTATAAACGAGTCAATCTATTAATTTGATCTCCGCCTCCCGAAGCTGGTCAATATCTTGGGAAGCGCTGCATAACATGGCGATGCGCAATTGCGCCTTCAATTCGGCAATCAGTTGATCAACCGCTGCGGCTGATTCCTGCGCCGCGCGTAAGAAGGGGCTGGCTAGCCCGGCCAGACTAGCGCCCAATGCGATACTTTTGGCGATATCGACGCCATCGCGCAAGCCGCCGCTGGCGAAAACCGGCAAGTTTGGCGCCGCCGCCCGGGCGTTAGAAAGCGCCTCGGCAGTGGGGATGCCCCAATCGGCGAAACTGCGTGCCACGCGCGCGTGGGTGGGCGTAGGCGCGCGGTGATATTCCACTTCGCTCCAGGAAGTGCCGCCAGAGCCAGCCACGTCAATTGCGGCAACGCCGGCGTTGGCCAAATCGACTACGTTTCTGTGGGAGAAGCCCCAGCCAACTTCTTTGGCAATGACCGGCACGGAGAGATGCCTGCATATCGACTCTACTTTTCGCAATAGACCGGAAAAATCGACATCGCCTTCGGCTTGCACCGCTTCCTGCAATACATTGAAATGAAGAATCAAGGCATCGGCAGCCACCATGTCGATCGCCTTTTGACACTCTTCAATGCCGTAGCCATAGTTGAGCTGCACGGCGCCGAGGTTGGCGAAAAGCAGTATGTCCGGCGCGACCTGACGAATCTGAAAGGTGCTTGCCAAGGATTCATCTTCTATCGCGGCTCGCTGTGAACCCAAAGCCATCGCTATGCCATGTTTTTGCGCCGCCGCCGCGAGATGTCTATTGATGCGCCGCGCAGTTTCGGTACCGCCGGTCATTGATGATATCAGTATCGGCGACCCCAGTCGCTTGCCAAATACTCGCAGCGAAGTATCGACATCATGCAAACACAACTCGGGAACCGCCTGATGAGTCAAACGATACCGTTCAAGCCCGGTGCTGATGCGGGGAAACTGCACGTCCTCTTGCAGGTTGATCCGGATGTGGTCCAGCTTGCGGCTTTCTGTTGAGGGTGTTTCCGTGACTTTTGGCATAAGGAAGTGTTCCCTATATTGAGGCGCTTGCAGAATCCAAGTCGCCGCCGAACATCGTACTGTCGAAATATTTGCCTGTCAATTATACGCGTCGCTAGCATAGAGACTGGCAGGGAAAATGATAAACGGTATAATTGGCGCTTATGTGAGTGCTGAAGATTCCGTTGGGGGAGGAGTGACCAAGATGGCGTCTATTGAAGATCGGGTCAAAGGAATCGTGGTTGAGTTGCTTGGTGTGGAAGATGAACGCGTCGTGAGTACTGCGAGTTTCCGCGAAGATCTGGAAGCCGACTCGCTCGACCTCGTAGAATTGATCATGGCATTTGAGGAAGAATTCGGCGGCGAAATCAGCGACGAAGACGCGCAGCGCATCGAAACTGTTGGTCAAGCCGTGGAGTACATTCAATCCAATATGGAATAATCCGTTACATAACGGACAATTACTGTGACGAAAGAGGCAGCGACCGCTGTCTCTTTTTCTATTGCGCGCAGATATAAATAAATGGAGACAACCTTGTCCGCGTCTCGCGTCATCGCCGTCTTAGGAAGCTACGCAGCGCATCGAAAGCGAAAGCGGCATAAGCCACTAAGATTAGAAATAAGCCGCCGCCTGCCTCGCCCTGTTCCAGTGTAACATGATATAACTCAAGCGCTTGCGATTGTCCCAGGAGTGATGTGACGATTCCCGCTGCCGCAATGATGATAGTGACGAAAGATCTAAACTGCGCCGACGACATAAGGCGCGGTCCTAGTGGCAAAATGATTGTAGCGATGGCGAGAGCCGACTGTTGCCGATAGTTTGGATCGGCGCTGTTCTGCAGGAATTCCAGGGGCGGGACCTGTGCGACCGCGAGCAAGACGACGAAAAGCAATACGAGAAAACGCGCCTTGCGTCTGACGGACCAAAGCGTGATTATCGCCGCTAGAATCGGCAATTGCGCGCGCAGCAGCAGTGGCGTGATCAATGGCGGCATTGCCTGTTGTTGCATGGGATGCAAGCTCGTCCACTCGGCCAAATCGAATGCGTTGAGGGTCATAGCTGCATTCGGGGCTATTACCCAAGGCAAGAGATAGCCCGCCAATGCCAGCAGCAATAGCATAGGCGCTGCATTCCCACGGGAGTTCAATTCGCTATTCGCCATGTTCATCGGTCTTTACGGTCTCGCTTCTACACCGGTCTATGATCTTAACTCACAGCCCAAGCATATCATCATAGATGGACTTTAGCTGGCGCGCGGATTTCGCCCAAGAGAAGCGCTTAACATGCTCAATGCCCGCGGCGGCTAACCGCTGCCGCAAGGTTGAGTCGGTCAACAGCCGCATCATGGCGGCGCTGATGGCGTCGGTATCCAGCGGATTAACCAGAATGCCCGCGTCGCCGGCGACTTCTGGCAACGACGACAGGTCGCTTGTGATCACCGCTGTTCCGCATGCCATAGCTTCCAAGACCGGTAGGCCGAAACCCTCGTACAAAGAGACAGCAAGAAGCGCGCGCGCGCCCGAATATAGCGCGGGCAGATCCTCATCCGGCACGAAACCGAGAATATGGACACGGTCCTCCAGCGCGCTTTCCCTGATGCTGCGGTACATCTCGTCTTCGAGCCAGCCGCTGCCGCCGGCAATGGCATAATGCAAGTCTATGCCTTGATCCCGGATTTTCGATAACGCCCGGATCGCTCTGCTATAGTTTTTGCGCGGCTGGACTGTGCCGACCGACAGGACAAAAGTTTTGTCATTCAAACCGTGCCTATCCAAGACTGCTCGCAATGCTATCTCGTCCGTCACCCGACCGAAACGACCATCCACTGCGGAATACAAAACGCTAATCTTGTCGGCGGGCGTCCGGTAGATTTCAATGAGATCGTCTTTCGTGGCTTGGGAATCCGCCAGGACCTGGTCTGCCCGCGCAACAGAACGCGGTACCACGGCTTCCAAATATCGTCTTAGAGACGCGCTGGCAGCGTCTGGCACGCGCAAGAAGGAAAGGTCATGCACAGTCAGCAAGCTGCGCGTCCGGGGCAGGGTCGGCGGCAAGACGAAGTCGGTGGCGTGGAACAAATCCACAGCCCCGGTGAACGTTTCGACAGGCAGCGGCAGCTGAGCGCGCTGCCAGATCCGCGCCAGCCATCGTGGCGTCAAGATTGTCGGACGCCAGTTAAAATTGACGCCGGGTGGGCGCGGGAGCTGCGCGCGTTTTGCGCCGGCGACGAAGAGGCGATAGTCCGTCACAGCATCTTCCACGGCGAGCGCTGCCGTCAACTCGCGCACGTAGCGCCCGATGCCGCCACCCTGTTCATAGGCGGCTGTGTAGTCGATGGCAATACGGGACACGTTATTCGACGTCGTTAAAAGTCCAGTAGCGGTTTGCGAGGAAGTTCCATATCATCACCACAATGACGCCGATGAACTGCGAGATCATCGTGCCTAGTTTCAGTTCGTCTAATAGAACGGGGTTGTAAGCCGAAACCATGTTTTGAATCGCAGCGGTCGACCATGCGCCAAAGAAAGCAAATGAACTTGTAATCCAAATTGTCCGGCCGATCCACCCAATCACGCTGACTATGGAAAATTGAGTCAACTGGCGGCGAACTGAATAGGATCTTGAGTCCGGGTAGGTCCAGAGGCGATTCCAGATGAAATTGCTGCTAACCGCCAATGTAAAGCTGATGGTCGTGGCGAGCGCCACGTTGAGCGGCAACTCCATGTTTTGCTCATCGGCCGCCGGCAAGACAGTCGACTGCAAAATGAATAGTATGCCAAAGTCGATGACAAAGCCCAGTAAACCAATAAATGCGAACTTGATGAATCGCTCGACTTCTTTGGCTCGGCTGCCGCCGATTCGGCTGGAAAGGGCAATGATGAAACGATCAATCGGCGTTGATAACCCTTGATAAGCCCCGCCTTTAGGAGTGACATCCGGCGTAATCGCTTGAGACATAGCTAATCCAAAACCAGTTTGTAGTTAAGCTGCTGATGAAAAACCGCGAGCATACCTAATAATACACCAATATGTAAAAAGAGATTGTTCACAAAGAGGTTATCAAAAATGCTATGCACCGCCAGGTATGTCCAACTGCCCAGCAGGCCGATGGCAGTCGCTCGAGCGAAAGAATCCGGATGGGCGCGCGCGCGCCAGGTGACCAGAAAAACTGCCAGCCAGAAACATAGATAGGCGGCCAAACCGACTATGCCTGTTTCCGCCAGGGTATTGAGATAAAAATTATGGGCGTGGCCCAAAGGCGCCTGCCAGTTTATCAGTCGATACTTGTCATAGACGACCTCGTAGTTTCCCAGCCCGACCCCCAGAATTGGCTTGGATTGCGCCATATTGAGCGCCGCCTGCCAATGAGCGACTCTCTCCACCACCGCGTAGTTTGTCGGGCTGATATCTACACCGCGAATATCTTCCATCCGCAGAAAATCGTCAGCGGAAGCCGTCAAGCGATTGACAAGGGATTGCGGCAGCAACCCGCCCAGCCATAGTCCGGCAGTCAGCAGCGCTAGACCAAGGGCGGCGGCTAATCCTGTTGCCGCGCGTTTCGGCAGCGCGAAGAGCATAACCGCCGCCGAAACTGCTGTGCCGAGCCAAGCGCCGCGGCTCCAGGAAGCGAGCAGGGCGGCCCCTAGCAAGCCCGCGCACAGCCCGAAGCAGAGCAGCAGTCGCAGGGAATGCCAGTGAATCCGCTGCTGCTTTTGGTATTGAGAAAGCATTGCCGCAAACTGAACATAAGCGCCCATCAAAGCCAGCGGGAGCATAAGCCCCATGAAGCCGGCAAAGGGATTCGGCTGCCCAAAGCTGCCAAAGGCGCGGAAAAACCGTCCTAAGATGGCAAGATGGTCTGCGCCGCTGCCGCCAAAAAATATGTAGAGCCCGACCAGCGCATTAGCTGTAGCGGCGACCAGCAGCGCGAATACCAGCCAGGTCCAGTGAAACTGTTCCGAAATCGTTATTTGCCAGACAAAAAGCGCCATCAAGACCCATTTGAGCCACTCGCGCAGCCAGGCGGACTGCGAGGCGCTCGTCCAGGAGCCCAGCGCGAATACGGCGCAAAGACACAAGATCGCCGACAATACGATGTTGCGCTGGTGGGTGAGCACGGGTTTGCGCAGGGCAATTCGATGCGCCAGCCACAAGCCAAAATACACAATGAACAGTATCTGACCGATATCCAGCGGGAGATCAATCGCGGATTCCGTCGCGATGAGCGTCCGCAAAGGCGCGAGAACCAACAGCACAAGCAGCATCGCCACTGGAGAAGCCAGCGCTGCGATCAAACCCAAGCCTGCGAGAGTCAGACCAAGGAATACAGGCGTCGCAATGAAGACATTCGCGAGCGCGGCGGCGAGCGCCATGACCAGCCAGAAGAGCCGCCCGCGCAATAGGTTCTGCAACCCAGGCATCTCAAGTGGCGGCGGTGATTACTTGGCGAAAATAGGCGATTGCGCGCGCGAGGCCCTCTTCCAGCGCCACTTGCGGCCGCCAATCGAGCAGATCATGCGCGCGGCTGGCGTCCGGTTTGCGCGTTTGCGGGTCGCCATCGATGCGCAGTCCGTCGTCGAATATGATGCCGGCGGGATTGGCTGACACGCGGTTGACTATATTTGCGAAATCAAGAATGCTCACTTCGCGCGTGGTCCCGATATTGACCGGCTCTACAAAACCGCTGTCAAGCAAACGCACGACGCCCTCCACCAGGTCGTCAATGTATTGGAAGCAGCGCGTTTGACTGCCGTCGCCATAGACGGTCAGCGCTTCGCCGCGGATGGCTTGTCCCACAAAATTGGGCACGACGCGGCCATCGTCCAGGCGCATCCGGGGACCGTAGGTGTTGAAGATGCGCACGATGCGGGTATCCATACCGTGTTGACGATGATAAGCCATCACCAGCGCTTCCGCATACCGTTTCGCTTCGTCGTATACGCCGCGTGGTCCAACGGGGTCTACATTGCCGGCATAGTCCTCGCTCTGCGGATGCACCTGCGGATCGCCGTAGACCTCGGATGTGGACGCCAGCAAAAAACGCGCGCGCTTCGCCCGCGCCAAACCCAGCGCGTTGTGCGTGCCGAGCGCGCCGACTTTCAAGGTCTGGATTGGATATTTGAGATAGTCGATCGGGCTGGCGGGGGAGGCGAAATGCAGAACGGCGTCGATTTGGCCCGAAAGGTGGATGAAGTTGCTGACATCGTGATAAACGAATTCAAAATGACGATTGCCGGCCAGGTGCGAGATGTTGTCCTGGGTGCCCGTGATGAGGTTGTCTACCGCCACCACCCGATGTCCATCGCGCAAGAAGCGATCGCATAAATGCGAGCCGATGAAGCCAGCCCCGCCTGTGATTAGTACACGCAAGTCTTCTTATCCTCGTTATGATTGGCTGGGCAA
Source organism: Phototrophicaceae bacterium (assembly GCA_965232245.1). GTDB lineage: Bacteria > Chloroflexota > Anaerolineae > Aggregatilineales > Phototrophicaceae > UBA6055. The sequence continues at coordinate 2,100,961 of CBDDPG010000002.1, forward strand.
AGTGTACCACAGTTCGTCATATCACTGCTTGGCTCCGCGCGTGATTGGAATCGGATACGGATGCTATCGCCGGCGCCAGTTCACGCAGACGCGCGACCGCAGCCAACTGAAACATGAAAATGAAAGCCAAGTCGATGACAAAGACGCTGTTGTCAATTAAGCCATGTCCCAATAGCGCCGCCATGCTGCCTATCAGACCCAGCATGAGCGCGAAACCAGTTCTGTCTGAATTTCTCCACTTGCTCAAAACGCTAAGGGCATATCGCCAGAATGCAAACTGCAAGAGCAGAAAGAGAATCAGCCCCAAAATACCCAGCCTTGTCCAAAAATCCAGCAAAAAATTATGCGGGTGCGACAGATTCAGGTCCCAGATGGCATCGGGTCGGACATATTCCCCGCTGAAATAATAGAGGAACTGATCCAATCCGATTCCGGTAATGGGATGATCGCGAATGATTTCGATGGCGCTCTCCCACAGTCGCAGGCGAAGAAAACTGGTGCCAGTAGTGAAGTCAAGTATATTGGCGAAGCGCGCCGAAACCTGCGTCAGCACAGCCAATCCAACTGCTAGCGCAGCCGCGATGCCCAAGATCGGGACCACTGCCCTTCGTCGCGCGAAAGCGATCAGCAGGAGCGCGATCCCGATGGGGATTCCGAGAAGTATCGCGCCCGCGCTCTGCGTCAAAAGCGCCGTTATGCCCATGACAAGCAGCGCTGCCGCCCAGAAAATACGTGCGCGCTCGCTTTGTCGGGCTAGCAGCAGCGCCAGCGCAAAGGGTATCGTCCGCCCAAGCAGCAAGCCGACATTATTGGGCGAGCCATAGACGGAAATGAGGCGGCGCGCGCCCTCTTCCGCGACTATGACATCGTTGCCGGCAAAGTATCGCAACAATCCGATGACGCAGACCGCGAGCGAAGCAAAGACCAGCCCGAAGACGCAGTGTGTAATAGTTCGTGTAGATGGGCGCGCGGCTCTGAATATCACATAGAAAAGCAGCGGCTCCAGAACCAGTGTCCGCAGTTCTCTCGCCGCCACATCGGTATGCCGCGCCCAGCTTAAGGACAGGATGGCGACAAGCGCGATGCCAGCTACTGCCATGTCGATCATGTTAATGCGCGGGAGCAGCGACTTTACTTGTAGCGGATAGCGGCTGTTCGCCATTTGCTGCCGCTCGCCCAGCCAAACGAAAAATCTAAACAGAGCCGCGATGGACGTGATCAATATCATGATTTCCACCATCGGGAAGGCGTAGCGGTACAACTCGACTGGGCTTAGAAAGAAGGGCGCCCAGAACAAGGTCAAGATCAAGCCCGTTTCCAGGCGCTGGAAGATCAATACGAACAAGACCAGGCTAGCAACAATAGTCAAGAGAAACCAAGGTGACAGGTACAGGATTCCGCCAGTTGCCAGCGCGATCAGGATATTGATCTCGTCGCGCGCGAAGAGGGCGGGCTTGTGACTTGTCCAGGTCCAGAACATGGCAAATAGCAGCGCCAAAGACGCCAGGCCGCTTATCGCCAGCTGCGCTGCCGCCGACAGTCCCGCAAAGACAAGCCCGATAGGCGGAATCCAGCGGCGCCAGGGCGATGTCGCGAAGGTCAAGAATCCAAAAGCCAGCGACAAGAGCGTCGCGAAAATGCCGAGCGCGATCTGCCGGTCGAAGGCGGCTGACAGATCCCCGGAGCTCACGGCGTAGCCGGCGATTGCCCAGCGGTCCCAGCCGCGATCGGCCACAACCCGCAACGTATGCGGAGCGAGGGGCAAGTTGCGCGCGACGGGGAGCAAATTCTGTTCCGGACCATGCGAGTTGCTGCGCAGAAAGATATAGCTGTTGCCATCCGAGTCCTGGGCTGTCGCGTTTGCTGGGCGGCCGTCCACGGTCGGATACAGAAAGGCAATATAGTCATCCTCGCGCAAGAGCATGGCGAGATCAGTACCGTAGAAGTCGAACTCGAGCTGACTGTCGCTCGTCTCTAGCCAGCCGATATCCGCACCCAATTCGCTGAATTGCCAGAGTCCGCTGTAACGCGCGTGTTCGCTGCGCGCATGGAAGAGGCCGTTCTGCGCCAGCGCGGGAAATTTATAGCTTTGCAGGGCGGTCAACAATTCGGAAGGCTGATTATCCGCTCCAATCAGCGCGAAACCCCACTGCGCGCTGACGCTTTCTACATTGGGCTGCCAATGGTGCAAGAACATCGCGCCAAGCCAGGGCAACTCGCGCTGCGCGCGGTCGAATGCTTGCAGCGTATACATAATGCGCTCGTTTGGGCTGACGCCGCCCCAAATAGATGGCTCGCCCGTCCAATCAGGCGGCAAACTATTCCAGCCCCAGTGGCTCGCCCATAGCGGCGTCCGCCCGTCATTGTGCGCCAGCATCACTTCGCGCAAGGCGACAATGCGGGAAAAGTTCAGGATGCCATCATCAACCCGTCGATCCAGTGGCGAGCTTGAGAATCCATAAGGCTTGCCAGCCACGATGTCCATTAGCTCGGACCCGCCAAGTTGATACAGCGCGTCGAGATAAAGCAGGTCGCTGATATTCTGGGGACCAGTCTCGGTGGTGGGGGCTAAGGCTGCCGCGATAATCTTTGCATTTGCATCCTCAGCCAGAATGCCCCTTCGTCCAGCGGCAAGCAGAGCCAGGTAATCAGCCGGACGTGGGTGCAGCGAGCCCCACGCGTCGGCGAGGTTGGGCTCGTCCCAGATCTGATAATAATCCACGACATCGCCATAGCGCCGCGCGAACTTGCCCGCGAAACGCGCAAAGTCATTGAGCGACTGTGGCGGAGCCGTCTCCGTCGCCGCGCTTCCTGGTGGCGAAACGCGCGCCCATTCCGGCGAATGCACGAGCGTGACAACCGGCTGCAAACGTGGATATTCGCGCAGAACGGCAAAGATCTCGTCCCACTGCGCCCAATCGTATTGGTCCTTGCTAAGCTCGATTTCATCCCAATAGACGAATTGCCGCAGCCATACAAATCCGGTTTCACTGATAAGGGCAAGATTCTCATGCAGGCTGTCAAGCTCATACTGACGCAGGTCAACATTCACGCCGGGTCTAGGCGCCAGAAAAGGGAGATTCTGATCCACCGTGGCGTCAACATAGCCGCGCAGCTCGAAATCACGAAAGTGAACCGTACCCAGGGTGGCTGTCAAGCTGCCCGCAATCAGCAGCAAACTGATGAGGACCAAAATCGGCTGTCGCATTATCCTGTCCAAACCGGATTGCTCGCGCCGCCGTCAAATGTGATCTGCTGGCTTGCGCCGGATTGTATGTCGATCACCCAAATATCACCCAAATATACAACAGCGATGTATTGCGCATCCGGACTCCAAGCCATGTCGGTGGCGCTTAGACCAAAGTCGCTCTTGCTGATGCCAGGTTGATCGGCGCCCGGAAAGATCGCTTGCTGATTGCTGCCGTCGCGATCCGCGAGGACGAGGTCGTACTCGCTGTAGATGCTATTGTAGGGTTCGCGCGCCTGCAACCAGGCCAAATAGCCTTCATTGTTTTCGGAGCCCGGTATGGCGCCGCTCGGTGAAAAAACCGAAGCCGCCCACATACCGACCGCGCGTCGCATTGTCGCCTGGAATCCGCCATTTGCCTCAAGAATCGCGAGATCAAATACGGGGCTGGTTGTGGGCGGTTCGCTAGCAAGCGGCTCGCCATGCGCGGTGGCGGATATAAAGTTGCCGTCGGCGGACCAAGACAGCTGTGAAAGCCAGACCCAAGAGCCTGAGGTGTTAAACTCCGGATACTCAAGCAATGTCTTAACTTGCTTGCCTTCGAGCTCAACCACGCCCACACTGTTGGCATTCACCCATGCCAGCCGGTCCCCGCGCGGCGACCAAGCGTAGTTGGTCCCCCACCATCCAAGCGGTCCTCCCGCGTCTTCCCCAATGATTTCCTGGATGGAAAGCGCGCGGCCCGTATGGCGGTCGATCTGCATCAGCCAAAGGTTGTTAAGGGACTTCCACAGCGCCCGTCCCTGGCCCCGCTCGCCGGTCGAATAGGCGATTGTATTGCTGGATCCGGGTCGCCATTCCGCAAAGAGCGCATCGGTTGGCGCCAATTTGACAGGCGCGTCGTCGGCATCAAGAGATACCATCCAAAGTTCATTGAAGAACTTTTCTGTTTCGCCGCTTTTCACGGTATAAAGCAGCAGCGATCCGTCGGGGCTGGCTGCAAATACCAGGGAGTCAAGATTCTGGCTATTGCGCAGGGCGCGCTTATTGACGGCGTTGTCACGGATGCTCCAAGCCGTCCCGTTGTTGATATAACTTAGCGTTCCCGGCAGCTCTAGCGCTTCGACCGAACGCGCGGGACCCACCAAGACGATTTCGTCCCTTGGCTCGGTGATGATAGTCGGCTGTCCAATGAGGCTGCGCCCGGATTCCACATCGTCTTCAACAAGGACGCGGTAACAGGCTTCCTGCAAGCCGCTCTGCCCGGCCTGGCTCAATCTTTCTTGCCCGGGCGCGATACCCTCGTATGGAATCCGCTGATGCTGGAAGGGCAGGCTTTCGCGCAGACAGTCTTGCTCTTCTCGCACTCGGCGCACCGTGACAAGCATGCCGTCGGCCAGTTGCAGGTTCAGCGGGTGACTGATTCGATCCAGTTCACCCAGAACAATTTTGGCGTTCGCCAGCAATTCTTCGACAGATACCCGCGAAGCGTAAGTGAAGGACTGCGTTTTGCCATCGGCGAATAAGGAGACATTAAAGGAAAGTTCTTCAACCGGCGCGCGGCAGGCGACCAGGACAAGCAATATGCAGGTCAAAGCGCAGGAGCGGATCAATATGCTGGTCCTCTTGGAGCCCCTTGATAATTACTTATATCGTAGTCGATTTTCCCGCGAGGACAAATAAGCGCGGGTGCAAGCCGCTGAGACTTATCTTAGTTTCCGAAATCCCGCGCCAGTTGGATTGCGCGATGCATCTTCGCAGCAAATTGACTTCATGCGTCAATAGAATCATTAGCGCGCCTGGCTTGGCAACCCGGTGGGCTTCGCGCAGCAAGGCTGGATATAGCTGGAGATTGTCGGCATGTGAACCGACACGCCCGCCAAAAGGCAAATCCGCGTAGATTCGGTCAATCGCGCGCGCAGGCAGCGGGATGCGCCCCGCGTCAGCGTTCACTAGAATAACGCGATGCGACGTGCCGGCGGCGCGAAGATTCTGCTCAGCCGCGCCTAGCGTTTCGGCGCTGATGTCGACCGCGAGCATTTGATCCGAGTTGCTTCCAAGGGCATGTTCCACCAGAATGGTTCCGCTGCCACAGCACAGGTTAAGGACCCTTTCCCGCGCGTCTCCCGGACGGATATTTGTCATGGCGTAAGCGACTGTGGCGTTCAGCGCGCCGGGCAGATTGACGGCTCGCCATTCGCGCTTCGACAGCGGGCGCGGTCCCAGGCGAACCAGAACTTCCCAGCCCGCCCGATCAATTGGCCGCACCAGGCGCAGATAAAGTTCGCCTTTCTTGTCCTCCGCCAATTCGAGACTTAGCGCGCTCGCCAATTCACGTTTCAATCGCAGTATCACCTGCGTGTTCGCTCCCGCAGCGCCGATACCTAGTTTGGGATTTTCTGTTGTCCAGCCGCGCATGGCCGCCCGCAGGATTCCGATTAATCGCGCGAGATGCTGATGACCCAACAATGCTTTGGGGCGCGGAACCTCGAAGCGATGTACGCCATAGACCGCAATTGCCGAGCGAAGCGTACAGAGCAGCCCAGCGTCGCCAGCAAAGCGAAAGCGGAAGAATCCCGGTCTAAGCAGCGCTAAACTATGCGGCATGACGCCGTCATAGGAATTGAGTTCTTCCATTGCGAAAGCCTCTAAACCCGCAATACATTCCAGCTCGTATTCCTTGGCGATACTTGCCCCCTTGCGCATCTGCGCTGGCTTCCCCGCTTCAAGGTTTTGGACAACCCGCTTTTGACTTTATTACTCTTGACGGCGAGCCCGCCCAGATCGACATCGACATCTGGCTCGCGCCAGAATTATAGCGCAGTTCTCGATTGACGCCGGACGCGCGGCGCTGTCATATTTCCAGGATAGGGCTGCGAGCTAGTTGATGGACGACCTGTGTAGTAGAATGGCAGGCCAGTCATCCGAGCGGGATCAAACGCGCAATCGTTCTGACATCACGGTTTGTAGATAATATCCGCTGGAGAATCTATGAAGATCGCTTTACTCGCTTTTCTGATATCACTTGCCGCTGTCGCAACTGCCCAAGACAGCGCGCCTGCGGATTCAAACGGCGCAGAGATCTCAGCCGCCGAAACGTCTGCGCCGGGCATGGATGATGTCGGTGGCAGCAGTGTTGCCGCCCTTGATACGCCGCTTTTGCAGGATGATCTGCAACTGCTGGTGGGCAACGTGCAGCGGCCCAATGCCATGGTCTGGTTCGAGGATCACCTCTACACCGTCTGCAACGGCGACTGGACGATTTACCAGATTGATGATCAGAGCGGCGACACCATTACTTATGTCTTTGGCATCAAGAATGGCCACAGCATGCTCATGGAGAGCACGGCTGCGGGCTTCGACCTGTGGGTTCCCGACCCCGATAGCCAGATACTTTGGAAAGTCAACCAGGACCGGCTCGCGCCTGAAAACGTCTTCAGTCAACTGGAAGCGCCCTGGGGCATAGCCCGTTTTGACGAGAACTCGCTGCTGCTGTCGGACACCAAAGCCAACGCCATCGTGCAAATAACAGAAGCTGGCAAAGCCAATACTATCGCCTCGGAATTGCGCTCGCCAACCGGCATCGCCGTCGACGAAAGCCGGATCTATTTCGCCAACGGCGGCAGCGCGCGCCGTGGCATCGAATGGATGCAGGTAGAGGAAAACGGCGCCATCTCTCAGCCGAGACCCCTGATAAAGGGCTTGCAAAACACCAGCAATATCATCGTCGGCGCTGACGGTTTGCTGTACTTCGCTTATGCCTTGGGCACGCGCGCGGTCATCGGCCGCGTCAATCCCGATGATTGCCTGGAGGACGGCTGTAGCGGGGACGAGACGGAAATGCTTGTCTTCTCGGATTTACCGGCGCCCGCATCTATGGCGCTCTCGTCTGACCTGCGGCTGTACTTGCACAGCCGCTTCCGCCCGGAGGTCTACTGGGCGCAGTTGCCGACCTGACATGCGCAAGAACGCTTGTTTATGTTGACTCCGCGCTGTCGACAGCGAACTTCAAATAGTAGTCGCTGACTTGCCTGGGCAGGGACAGGGTCAAGTGCCAGCCATTCTCGTCCGAGGTCTCTCGGCGGATATATCCGCGCTCGTACAGTTTTGAATACTCGCGGCCGGCCTGATAGGGAAGCAGGACCTCAAGCGTTGTTTCCCGTTCCGCCAAGACGTCGCGCATGGTGGACAGCAAGTCGGCGATGCCCCTGCCGTCTAGGGCGGAGGCGGCGACAAGTCCGTGGTAATTGTCGACCAGCGGCAGCTGTGGCAGCGGACCGTCTAGCAGGTCAATCTTGTTTAATATCAGCAGCCGGGGCATGCCGGCGGCGTCAATTTCCGCCAACGTATCTTCCACCGCGTCGATATGCTGCCAGGCGTTGGGATGACTAATATCGACAACATGCAAGAGCAGATCGGCTTCTACGACCTCTTCAAGTGTCGCGCGGAAGGCGGCGATCAAGGTGGTCGGCAGCTTCTGGATAAAGCCGACGGTGTCGGTTAGCAGGACATCCGAATGATTGGGCAAAGAAATACGCCTCGTCGTGGGATCAAGCGTCGCAAAAAGCTGATCAGCGGCATAGACGTCGGAATCCGCCAGCGCGTTCAACAAGCTCGATTTGCCGGCGTTGGTATAGCCCACAAGCGCAGCCAAAGGCATGCCAGAGCTCTGACGCCGACGTCGATGCAGGCTGCGGTGCGCGCGTACTTGTTCGATCGACGCTTTTAGCTTGGTGATCTTGCGGGTGATCTCGCGCCGGTCGACTTCGAGTTGGGTTTCGCCTGGACCGCGTAAGCCAACACCGCCTGAGCCTCCGCGCGCGCCCCCGCCACCAGCCTGTCTCGCCAGGTGCGTCCATTGCCGCGTCAATCGCGGCAAACGATACTCATATTGCGCCAATTCAACTTGCAGGGCGCCTTCGCTGGTGCGCGCGTGCTGCGCGAATATATCCAGAATCAGCGCCGAACGATCGAGCAGCCTGATCGTCTCGCCAAGCTGTTTTTCCAGTTCGCGCTGGTGGCGGGGAGAGAGTTCTTCGTCGAATACGATGACGTTGACGTCGAGTAAAGCTATCTCATCCAAGATTTGCTCCAGCTTGCCGGAGCCGATGAAGGTCTTGGCATTGATCCTGCGCAAGCGCTGAAAGCATTGTCCGACGACCTCCAGACCCGCGGTTTCGGCCAGGAGCGCAAGCTCGCTCAAGGAATCCGCTACCGAAAAAGGCGCGGCCGCCTGCTGCAGCTCGATACCAACAAGATAGGCGCGTTCAGCCTGTTCGTTTTTAATTAGCTCGGTTTTTGGCATGTTGCTCCAGCTCGTTGTTTTCGCGGTTTGATCGAATCACCGGATCATCCAGTTCCGTCAGCGCGGTCCACATTGCATTGCGCGCGCGCTCGGCATAAGCTTGCCTGCGTTCCCTCTTGTTTTTGATTCTTAGCGCCAATGGCGGCAATATGCCCAAGTTCGCTTTCATGGGTTGGAAGTCTTTTGGCGGGCAACTTGTCACATAGTGACACAGAGCGCCCAACATCGTCTCTTGCGGCGGCGTCCATTTGGGCGCGCCATTCAGTTGTCGCGACAGATTGAGCGCGGCGATGTAGCCGGTGGCTGTATTGCCGACATAACCTTCGACGCCGGTTATTTGACCGGCGAAATACAAATTTGGATTCTGACGAAACTGCATCGTCGCCTGCAAGAGCGCCGGCGCGTTCAAAAAAGTATTACGGTGCATTTGCCCCATACGAATAAACTCAGCCTCTTCCAAGCCAGGGATGAGCCGCAGTATCTCTTTCTGCTGTTTCCAGCGGATGTTGGTTTGGAAGCCAACGAGATTATACAGGCTGCCAGCGAGGTTGTCTTGCCGCAACTGCACAACTGCATAGGCACGGCGGTCCCTGTGCGGATCGGTCAAACCGACCGGACGCATGGGACCAAAAGCCAGCGTATCATCGCCGCGCTTCGCCAATTGTTCAATGGGAACACAGCCCTCGAAAAAGTTAGGGTCTTCCCGCTCGAAGTCGCGCAGCTCGATGGTCTCGGCATTTTGCAGGGCGCGAACGAAGCGCAGATATTGTTCGCGGTCCATTGGACAGTTAATGTAATCTCCATTTTTGTTGTTGTTATCGTCGCCTCTGCCGTAGCGGTTGCCGGTGAAAGCGCGCGCCATGTTGATGCTGCGGGCTTCTACAATGGGGGAGATGGCGTCGTAAAAGTAAAGGTAATCTTCACCGGTATAGCGCGCGATCTCTTTTGCCATCGCCGGCGACGTCAAGGGACCTGTCGCCACAATCGTGGGCGCGTCCCCGGGCAATTCGGTCACTTCCTCTCGTATCAGCTCGATGTTGGGGTGGCGATTTAAGGTGTCGGTGACGCTCTCGGCGAAGCGCAGCCGGTCTACCGCCAAAGCGCCCCCGGCCGGCACGGCAGCGGCTTCGGCACAGCGCATGAGCAGCGAGCCCAGCATTTTCATTTCCGCCTGTAAGATTCCAGTGGCGCGATCTGGCAACTTGGAACCCAGGGAATTGCTGCAGACCAATTCCGCCAAGCGGTCGCTCACGTGAGCGCCGGTCGAACGCTGGGGGCGCATTTCGTACAACAGAACGCGATGCCCGCGCTCCGCCAATTGCCAAGCGGCTTCGCAGCCCGCCAATCCGCCGCCGATCACTGTCACGCGCTGGTCCATTGAGGCTCCTGTCCTTTAGAGTCGGCGGATGATAATTGAGGCGTTTTGCCCGCCCAAGCCGAAGCTGTTGGACATAAGGGTATGGATGCCCGGCGCTTCACGCGCCTGATTCGGCACATAGTCCAGGTCACAGTCGGGATCGGGCTTATCGTAGTTAATGGTCGGGTGCAAGAGTTCGCGCTCCAGGGTCATCAAGCAGGCGGCCAATTCCAGGGAACCGCAGCCGGCCATGGCATGGCCGATCATGCTTTTGGTCGAGCTGACAGGGATGCCATAGGCGGCTTCGCCAAAGACGCGCTTTATCGCCTTCGTTTCGATCAAATCGTTGGCAGCTGTGGATGAGCCATGCGCATTGATGTATTCGATTTCCGTCGGATCGACCCGAGCGTCGTGCAAAGCCCATTGCATGGCGCGCTGGGCGCCGGCGCCTTCTGGATTGGGCGCGGCGACATGATAGGCGTCGGAGGAGGACGAATAGCCCAGGACCTCGGCATAAATCGGCGCGTCGCGCCCCCGCGCATGTTCCAGGCTTTCGACAAGAAAGACGGCGCCGCCTTCCCCCAGCACAAAGCCGGAGCGATCGGCGTCGAAAGGCCGGCTGGCGGCCGCCGGCTCATCATTATACTCCCGGGTCAGGGCGCGCGTGGCGCTGAATCCGGCAAGAATGTAATCAAACATAACGGCGTCAACCGCGCCGGCAATTGCGACATCGCAGCGGCCAAATTGAATCAGATCCGTCGCGGTGCCAACGGCTTGAACGCCTGTGGCGCAGGCGACCGACGGCGTTACCAGAGGACCGACAGCGCCCATCATGCGGCTGACATAATGAGAGGGCATATTGGGCAGCGCGTTGATGATGCTCATCGGGTTGGCGCGCTTGTGATCGGATTTTCGCCAGTCGCGGATGCCCGATTCGCCGATTTCGTAGCTGCCAAGCGTTGTGCCGAGTATGGTCGCGACCCGGTTGCCTATCTCGGCAATATCGTCTACCTGGAATCCAGCGTCTTTCACCGCTTGGGCAGCGGCCACGATGGCGAACTGCGACGCCCGGCCCATTCGGCGCGCTTGCTTGGGCGGAATATACCGCGACGAATCGAAGTTGAGGACTTCGGCGCCGATCTTGACATTTAGGTGTTCTGTCTCTACGTTTTGCAGGCGGCGCACGCCAGATTGCCCCTGCGCTATCGCTTCCCAGAACTCGTATTTTGCGCCCAGGGGGGAAACCAGGCCCAGCCCAGTGATGACGACCCGCTTGCGATCATGTCGAGTCAATTGCATTATGCGCGACTCCGCTAGAGGACGATTGCTGCGCTATTCCAGTGTGGATCGCGCCAATGACGTTTTCTTGCACAGCAGTACGCGCTTGCTTGATCGCGTTTTTGATGCCGGTCGCGGAGTTCTGCCCGTGGCCAATGATGACAACGCCATTGACACCCAAAAGGGGCGCCCCGCCGATTTCGGAAGTATCGACCCGGCGCTGGATGCGATTGAAGGCTGGCCGCGCCAATGCGCCCCCAAGCAAGGATATCACGTCGCCGCGAAGCTCCTGGCGAATTAATGTCGCGACATAGTGGGTCGTCGCTTCGAACATCTTCAGCACGATGTTGCCGACAAATCCGTCCATCACGATGACATCGGCGACGGCGCCCATGAGCTGAACCGGTTCGACGTTGCCAACGAAGTTCAGTTGGCCGCGCGTCAGGATATCCGAGGCGTCGCGAATGAGCTGGTTGCCCTTGGTATCTTCCGCTCCGTTGGATAACAAGGCGATGCGCGGTTGCGGGTATTCGAGCACGCGCTGGGCGTAAATGCTGCCCATCATGGCGAACTGCGTAACCCATTCGGGCTTAACATCCGTGTTGGCTCCGACATCAAGAAAAATCATCCGATGATCGCTGATAGGGAACAGAGCCGACAGCACCGGTCTTTTTACGCCGGGGATGCGGCGCAAGGTTTTCAAAGTCGCGATCGCGTGCACCGCGCCGGTATTGCCCATTGTGACAAAGGCATCGGCATCGCCTGTCTTGACGGCGTCAAGGGCAACGTGAATCGAAGACCTGGCTTTGGACTTGAGCACATCCGCGGGCCGCTCGTCCATGGCGATGTCCGTCGGCGCGTGCAAGATCTCTATATTGCCGGCGCTGACATCGTGCTTTTTTAGCTGGGCTTCGACTGTGGCTTGGTCGCCCACGAGGACAATCGTATCGCCAAACTCGTTGGCGGCCATAACACCCCCGGCCACGTCCGCAATTGGACGAGTGTCCGTACCCATCGCATCCACAGCAATGCGCATGTACCCAAGACCTTCTTTAAGGAATCAACCAAATACAATCAATGCTAATAATAAGGCAGGATGGGCGCTCGCTCAAGATGAATTAAGGACAGTGCCGGAACTACAGAGCAATCGTATCAGAAGCGCAACCTCAAAACCTGTTTAACTCGAACTGAAATTAAACCCTCGGTGTTCTCAGTGGTGAAAATAATTGCCTAAACTCCTTGTCCTCTGTGCCCTCTGTGTTTAGAAAATCTGGCGCGATTACCCTGGGGAACCACCAGAGCAATCGCACCAGATTTTATGAAAAGGCATTTAGGATTTGCCAGCGGAGTTGATCATTGTGCGCAGCTTGCCGCCGTTTTCGCCGGAGGCTAATTTTTTGGGGGTGTTTTTTGAGTAAGGCCAAGGCGATGTGCTGAAGGACAGCGAAGTTTTCCGGGCTGTGTCCCACCCGAATGCGGCTGTCATCTTGTCGAAACGTGACATCCAAGACACGATGCAGCTTATTTTCAATATGCCAATGGGCGCGGATTGTGCGTAGAAGCTGTTGGGCATCCTGCTTTACTGATGAGATAAAATAGCGGGTCATCTTATTTTGCCATTTCCCATCAACCTGTTGATCATACTCAAGTCGCGCCACGGTGCGCAACCCCGTCCAGCCTTTTTGCTCACGGAATAGTGTCAGTACATCGGCATCATGCAAGACCTTGCAAATGCGGCGTTCAACGCGTCCGCGCGGCTTGCCGATTGCTTCAGCCCAGCTATACTGTCCAATCAAGCGCGGGTGATGCGCGTCCGCATAATCAAACAAGCTCTTGACCGCGCTGCGCAAATCCCCCTGGTTTTCCTTGAGGGCGATGACATAATCTGCCCCGTGCTCGCTGACAATAGACTTCACGATGTCTTTCTGGCAGCCCATCGCGTCTAAAGTCACAATGCAGCCTTTCAAAGACAGTAGTTTGAGCAGTTCCGGGATTTCAGGTATCTCATTGCGCTTACTATCCACGACCCGTTGCCCCAAGACCAATCCGGCTTCAACTGACCAGGCGTGCAACAGATGCACCGCGCTCTTTCCCTGAAAGCGGTCATGGCTTCTTCGCATCGTCTTTCCGTCAATGGGTACAATGTCTCCATCCGCCAAGACGGGTCTAATGCTGCGAATCCAATTCTGATAGCCCAGTTGTAACTCTTGGGGGTCGAGTAACTGGAAGACACGGGCAACGGTATCATGCGATGGGATCCCATTGGGTAACTCCAAAAATTGTCTTAACCAGGTTTCCCTGTTCTTAGCAAAATCAACGATGTCCACCCAGGTCTCTGCGCCACTGACCACGGCGCAGATCGACATAGCAATGATGTCGATCAGTTTGTGCAATCGACCTTGTTCGCGTCGCGGATCCTGCAAATCAGCAAATGCTTCTTGGAGCCCACTCGGTTGCATCTCGATTTATCCTTTGGTCTTTATCAACTCCTTTCTAGTATCTGCATTTCTGGTACAGTTGCCCGGAATAGCAGGCTTTTCTCTGTGAACTCGGTGTCCTCGATGGTTGCAAAAATCTGGTGCGATTGCTCTGGGGGAACCACGCAGAGGATTGACATTAAATGCGAAAACCATATACTATTCGCTAGAAATGCCCTGATGGCGGAACTGGCAGACGCGCACGGTTGAGGGCCGTGTCCTTAACGGGGTGGAGGTTCGAGTCCTCTTCAGGGCATTCCATAGAGCTTGCTTATGCTGCCAAGCTTTTTCTTGCGCTTGATATGAAGCAGATGTAAACTGCCATTGACGAAGCTGGCACTTGACGAAGGACGCTTGCATGAGTGAATCCACTGATGCGTTATTGCGCCGCGCGCACGAGTTGATCGAAGACGATCAGCTTGAGCAAGCGCAAGCGGCCTTGGCGCCGTTGCTGGAGGCAGAGAGCAATAATCCGGCGCTCTGGTGGGTCTATGCTCATGCCGTTACGGAGAGCGCCATCGGGGCGGCCGCACTCGATCGCGCGCTGCAGCTCGATCCGACTTATCCCGGGGCGCGTGAACTGAAAGCGGAGCTTGTTTCTGCCCAAGGCGGGCTGGTCAGCGGTCTGGATTCTGGACTGCATTTCGCCAGCGCGCAGTCGGAACAAGTTGATGACAGCAATATTGACGACTGGGAAGCGATAAAACCCGGGATAGAAGAAACCTCCGCCAATGCTCGCGCGGGTCGTGGATTCGTGCTGATTATCGTGGCGCTGCTGATATTGGCTTCTAGCGCCGTGCTTGTTCTTTCTGGCGCAATTGAAATTGATGAAATCCTGTCGCTGTTTAGCCAAGCGACGGACGAGCCCGTCATTGTCGTGGTCGAGCCTAGCCAGGAAGCAAGCGCAACTGATTCGCCTGTCACGCCTGAATCGACCAATGAATCGAGCAATGAAGTGACCAATGAAGCGACCAATGAAGCGACCGCTACGGCTTCCGCGATTCCATTAACCGCGACCGACGAAGCGACGAATGCCGCCGCCGCGGACTCGCTAAGCGCGACCGACGAACCCACGGATGCGGCTTCCGCGGACTCATTGGCTGCGACCGGCGAACCCACGCCGGAATCCACATCTGAGCCGACAGTCGCAGCGGAAGAGGCGATGACGCCCACTGTAACCGCTACTGCTACACTGTCTCCGTCCAATGTAGAAAGTTTCATCGAACTTGTCGTCGAGCAGATCGGTGATTTAACGATAGACGCGTCTCGCAGCGCGGCGAGAGAGACGCAACTCGGTATGACGATTGATATTTTCATCTGTTCGGCGCCGGGTCCAGAATTCAATACCCGGCTTGGCGCCGTCATGGATGCGGCGGCGAACCTGCACGAAAGCATGCCCACGCAAGTAGAGGCTTTCGCCGTCAGCCTGCTCAATTGCGCCGATCCAGACGATAACGCGCGGACAATTGGCGTGGATCGCAGCATCCTTGATGACTTCGCCACCGGCGAGATAGAAGCCGAAGCCTTCCAGCAAGCTTGGCGTCTCTTGGAATAAGCGCGTTTTCAGCGCCTATCCGCATCAGAACATCTTATTTCGCGACTGTTTTCTTGGCCGCGAGTGATTACAATATCCTGGGCTTTCAGCTTTGTCTCGTCACATTGACAACGTGGACTATGCCTGTTTGACCTTTCTCATTAAAGAACTCAGAGCAGCTTCATGAGCGATGGACAGAAAGTCATCAGCAAGAATCGCAAGGCGCAGCGCGATTACTTGATCAAGGACCGCTACGAGGCTGGTTTGGTGTTGCTGGGGTCGGAGATCAAATCGATCCGCGCGCATCGCATCAGCATCGGCGATGGATTTGTGCAAGAGCGGGAGCGCGAACTTTGGCTGATGAACACGCATATCGCGCCCTATAAACAGGCGCGGCATTTCGGCCATACCGATCCGCGGCGGCCGCGCAAGCTCCTGCTGCATCGGCGCGAGATCAACCGCATCATTAGCCGCATTCGAGAGAACGGCATGACCGCGATTCCGCTGCAAGTTTATCTGGAGCGGGGCCGGGCAAAGGTCGAAATAGGCATTGCAAAAGGCAAGAGGCAGTATGACAAGCGCGCTGATTTGGCAAAGCGCGACGCCAATCGTCAAATCGCCAGGGCGCTAAAGGAGCGCTATTGACCTAGGGACTGACACGACGGTTGATTGGCTTCCTGGAGCATGTTAGAATCGCCGCACTTGAATGAAATTTCCAGAGACCAGACCCACGTAATGACAAACACCAAGAACAAGAAACCCCGCGTATTGTCCGGGATTCAGCCATCAGGCAACTTGACCATCGGCAACTACCTTGGCGCATTGAAGCAATGGGTCGAAGTGCAGTGGGACTATGACTGTTTTTACTGCGTGGTCGATCTGCACGCCGTGACCGTCCCGCAGGACCCCGCCGAGCTGCGGCAGAAAACCCGCGAAAGCGCAGCCATGTATATCGCGGCCGGGATTGACCCGGAGGTTTCCACGATCTTCGTACAGTCGCACATAGCCGCGCACTCCGAATTGGCTTGGATGCTGACCTGCATGGCGCCCCTGGGCTGGCTGCAGCGGATGACGCAGTTCAAGGACAAGGCCGGCAAACAAAACCAGGAGTCGATCGGCGCCGGGCTGCTCAATTATCCCGCGCTGATGGCCGCGGACATCCTGCTTTATCACGCGGACTTGGTGCCGGTCGGCGATGATCAAAACCAGCACCTGGAATTCACGCGCGACCTGGCGCAGCGCTTTAATCATCTCTATGGCGAGACTTTCACCTTGCCCTCGGTGATGAACCCGCAAGCGGGCGCTCGCATCATGGGGCTGGACAACCCGACCGCCAAAATGTCCAAAAGCGAAGCCTCGGAAAATCATGCCGTCTTCCTGCTCGATGACTTGCCGCGCGCCCGCAAGAAAGTCATGCGCGCGGTTACCGATTCGCATCGCGACATCCGCTTTAGCGGCGAGCCGGAACGCGCCGGCGTCAATAATCTGCTGACCATTTATCAGGCGATCAGCAAGGAATCGCAAGAAGCAATTGAAGCGGGTTTTGCCGGCAAGGGATATGGCGATCTGAAAAAGGCGGTCGCGGAGGCTGTCCTATCCACTCTGGAGCCCCTGCAAGCGCGTTACAACGAACTCATGAACGAAGCCGGCTACCTGGATTCCGTGCTTAAGCTGGGTCGAGAGAAGGCGGGCGCGGTTGCCGAGCGCACACTGAAGCTCGCGCAGGATCGCATGGGATTCCTGGCGCCGTCTTGACCATGACCGCAGGCTGATATAGAATCGTTGCCCAAGCCCCATTCGTCTAGTGGCCTAGGACGTGGCCCTCTCAAGGCCAAAACAGGAGTTCGAGTCTCCTATGGGGCATATTTATTTCTGTCCACAGTCGTCATGTTCCGCGCGCAGCCCGCTCGCGACTGTGGAGCGTTGCGAACGTTCTCCGTCTAGCGATTTCAATTGCGTATGGTTGCCTCTCGTATTTGCCGAAACGCCTTCCAGATTCAAGCGCCGATTTCATGCGCGCGCCGATAGACGCGAGCAGAAGCTGCACTCTTAGAATAACCCTATAGAAACAGATGTATAAAGAGTTAATTGCAGATCCCAATTCCGACCCCAGTTTGATTCACCATGCCTTTCGCTTTCTTGAATCGACAACGAGAGACCAGCGAGTATGACCGCTAGCTACTTGATCCCGGCCGAACGGGTCCAAACCGAAATCGTCATCAAGAAATCGCGCTTCATTACGACCGCGCAACTTGCAACTTCGGTGCCAGAGGCTCGCGGTGTCATCGCCGGCGCGCGCGCGGAAATGCCGGCTGCGAATCATCATGTTTACGCATTTCGCGTCGGCTTCGGCAAGACGGTGACGGAAGGCATGAGCGACGGTGGCGAGCCGACGGGCACATCAGGTCCCCCCACTTTGGCAGTGCTGCGCGGCTCTGGCATTGGCGACATCGCTCTGGTGACCACCCGCTACTTTGGCGGTACCAAACTCGGGACTGGCGGATTGGTCCGCGCTTATACCGAGTCCGCGCAAGAAGCGCTTTCCATGTTGAAAACGGAACTAAAGGTCGAGAAACGATTGCTTGGCTTGGAGCTGCCCTACTCGCTTTACAATATCGTCAAAAGGCTCATCGCGGCCCACCGCGGCGAGATCCAAAAAGAAGAATTCACGGCTCAGGTTATGGTTATCGTTCGATTCGCCGTGGATGATTTGGCAGCGTTTTCAGTAGATCTGCAAGAGCGCACTTCGGCTCAGGTTGCGGTACTTGACTTATAGCGGCTTTAGCTTGAGACGCTCGTTGCGATGAAGCGCCGCAATTGCTGCAGCGCGCCATGCGATGGCGCGATACTTTCCGCCCGCTCGACAAACTGTTTTGCATCGTCTAGCTGACCATTTTCTATCAGGTAGCTGGCTGTCTGCGCCAGCAAGGAAACATCGTTTGGGAATTCGCCGATGCCGGCGTTCAGCGTTGAGATGGCTTCGCCGCGGGACATGCGACTCCACTGGATCTGGGCAATGCCCAAAACGATACGAGCATGGTTCCCGGCTCGTTCCTTCGCTTCGTTTAATACTTCAATGGCGCTTTCATTATCTCGCCAGTGCATGTAACAGCGCGACAATGTGACATAAAGGTCGATCAATTTCGGCGCGATTTCAATGGCTGCTTCCAGCAATTGAACATCGCTCTCGCGGATGGCCCGCTTGGCGTTTAATAATACTTTGATCTCGGCGAAACTCTGTTCAAAATCGGGTCGATCGGCGGAAAGTTCCAGCCGCTGCAATTCCAGTTCCAGTTCGTCATCAACAGTTCCCATAACGCGCCGGCATTCTTGCAATGTTTGCGTTGCCAATTGCGGCTTGCCGTCGACGATAGCTAGCTGAGCCAAATTCGCATACAGGTATGGGTTTCTAATTGGCTCGACCATCGCGTTCTGCAGGATCTGATAGGCTGGCGTCAAGGAGTCGCTATCAGCCAATCTTTCGATGATCTCGCCCAGGTATGCGGAGTTCTCATCGTCTTTGACCAATTGCGCGAAATAGTCCCACAATTCATCGTCGTCGACATCAATCATGTACATCAACGCCAGCTGCAATGCCTGTAGATTGTGTGGCTGCGTTTCCAATAAAGCCTTTAAAGCGCCAATAATTTCACAGGGAATCTCTTCGCTTTCGTCGATGTCGTCGGGCTCAATCAGCAACACATCTTCAATCTGCCAGTTATTCGCCTCGGACATAATCAAGAGCTCGGCATATTTCCAGTACAGCGCAGGATGCTCAATGCCCGTTTCCAGCGCCCGTTGACAGGTATCGATCGCTTCCAAAGCCCGCCCCGCGTCGAGGCTGACCGCTATCATCGTGTACCAGACGCTCGCTCCCGCGCCCTCTGCGACCAGGTTGTCGAGCATTGCCAGCGCGCGGTCAACGTAGCCTAACCTGCTCAAGCCCAGCGCCGCGAGCGCCCGGCCCTGGGCGGACTCGTCCACACTTGCGAATGCCCGCTCAACATGCGCTGCGACAACTTCACCTAGATTCTCGTGTCCCAATCGCATCACTTGTTGGCAGATCATTCCCAGGCACCAAAATGCGAATTCGCTGCCAATCTGGCGACAGGCTTGAGCGAAGGACAAGAATTGCGACTCGATTTCGTCCTCAGTCCACTCAACTCCCCAATGGCTCAGATAAAGGTCGAGATTCCAACCGAAGAGTTCTTCCAGCAGACTATGCAGCGCTGGGGAATCCTGCTCGAGTTTGGGATAATCAATCACCAGATGAAGCGGCTCTTGCTCAAACAGATTTTCTACAAGTTCCGCTGCAATTGACGGCAAAGCCCCAATCAGTTCCGGCACGCTCGGATAAGCGAATGTCAGAGGCGAATTAACTTCCGTGTTGACCAGGCTAATGTCGAATTGGAGCTGCAATTCCGCTGTCGCCTCGTGAAAAGTAGCGGATCCATACAGCGCCAAATTGGCGTCCAGCCCTTCCAGTTCCCAGTCAGCCGGTGAGAACTGGTAATCGTCGCTCGTGATGTCGCTGTCGTCATCATCCGCTTCAATCTTGACAAAGCAACGGTAGACCTTAACGCCGGACCACTGCTCCAGCAGATAACAGAGGCAAGACGCGATGCCCATGGCAAGATCGGGCTTGGTAGCGCTGATAATTGGATAAACAGCGATTCGGAAAGGCTCTTCGCTATTGAGGGTATCCGCCAGAATGGCGGTGCTGCCAAATATCGAGGAGGCCGCCTGACCGGGTCCGGCGCGCCGGTCGATTGACTTCATTTTTTCCGCTGCGTTCAACATAAGTTTATGCCCAAAGAAATACACCCCACCGAATGATGGGGTGTAAGTTTAGCTTTTTTCCTATCGTTCGACCAGAATCAGCGCTTACTCGATCACTGGCACCCGGCTGAAGTCGCCGCGGAATACGACGAAATCGTTATTCAGCCAACCTTGACCGAAATGGCCCTCGACCAAGTACCAGCCCCGATTCCTAGAAAGTCCCAGGACCGCCAGTTGCGATCCGCCGCGAACACTGGTGATGATATCATAGCCGGCGCCTGGACCAGTCCGAATGTTCAGACGATGCGTGTTCACCACAGCGCGGGGAGTCGGTCCCGATAGCGCGGCTGATGGCGGGTCGGGCAATGGAACGTTACGCAATTGCGTGAAATTGCCACGGGTCACCGCGTAATAGGAATTGACCCAGCCGACGCCGGCGGGCGAATTCACTTCGTACCACAAATTGTCGCTGCCGATTGAAACCACTGGCAGCTCGGTTCCCCCGGGCACTGTCGTAATGATGCTGTGGCTTGCGCTCGGACCGCTCCTGACATTGAGGTTGCCGGTGTTCACGACCAAGTGCGGCGTACCCGGAGCGATTGTCGGCGTGTCGGTTTCTTGGCTGATCTTCGGTATGCCAGAAAATACGCCGCGCGGGATGGTGTAATAGGAGTTGACCCAGCCTGTTCCCAGCGCGCTTTCAACTTGATACCACAGACCCCCGCTATCAATTGCGACGACCGGCAGCTTGGTACCGCCAGGCACATTGCCCATAGAATGATAGCCAATGCCGGGACCATTTCGGACATTTAAGTAGCCGGTGTTCACGACCAAATGCGCTTGGCTCGGCGCCAGCGCTGGTTCGTCGGCCGCGCTCATATCAAGGATTGGAATTCCAGAGAAATTCCCCCGGTCAATCGTGTAGTGCGAATTGACCCAGCCGCTTCCTGCCAAGCTGGTTACTTGGAACCAAAGCCGACCGCTGTCAATAGCCGTCACAGGCAGCTCTGTGCCGCCTGGAACAGAAGTAATGACGTCATAGCCGACCCCCGGACCGCTGCGTATATTCAGACGGTGCGTGTTGACCACCAAATGCGCCGAACTCGCTTGCGCGGCGCTCGCTATCGGAAAGGACGCTAACAAGGCCAAAACGACCAAAAAGATGAAACTAAAGCGACAGCTTTTGCGCAATTTCATAACACCCCCCAAGTATTATGTTTCGCTGGGACAAGTACAGCGAACTATTTCAGTCTCTTGAACGATTTCAGTATAATTTCGCGCTTGTTATCACGCAAACGAATTAACGCGAAATAAATAGGCAATTTATCATGCGCGACAATTATTGGACTTGGGAGCGTCGAATCACGCGGATTAAAGCAGACCGACGGACTGACAAGTCCGTCTTGGAACGCCACGCCGACTGTTTTGAACAGAAAGCCGCCGAGATGGGCCTGTAAACCGAAAATATCCAAGAAGATAGACAGTTTCGCTGTTTCGCAAAATTGACACTTTCTATGTCTTATGCTAAACTGACGATGGATCTGGAAAAGGGAGAGGAATAACCATGGCGCTCGCTCAGCAAATGCAGACTGGAATTCAAGTGGACAGTTCCGTACTGACGGTAACACCTTCAGCCGTCGCCATCATTAAGGATTTGCTGCAACAGCGCGCCATCCCCGAACACGCCCTGCGCGTATTCGTGACTGGCGGCGGTTGTTCGGGCATGCAATATGGCATGGCTTTTCAAGAAGCTGCGGAAGCTGGCGATACTGTGGTATCCGCCGAAGGAGTACGCCTGCTGGTAGACCCCAGCAGTATGATGTATCTGCGCGGGGCGACCATCGACTATGTCGATACGCTAATCGGCGGGGGCTTTCGCATCGACAATCCCAACGCCCTTTCCAGTTGCGGCTGTGGACACTCTTTCAAGTCCTCTGATGAGCAAAACGGTGAAGCCACCGATGGTTGCGGCACTTGCAGCAGCTACTAGATTAATCGCCATTTTGCCATTTGTTTGACATTTCTGCGCTAAAGCCGCCCCCCGTTGGGCGGCAGTGTTGCGCATACCGGTCGCTTGCCGCCGAATTTCATTGACGGATCATATTGATAAGCAGACCGACCGCCCCGAAGCCAGCCAGCATCAGAATCGGTAACAATGGCGGGATGCCCGAGCGACCTCCGGGGTCGGCACGGGCGTCGTCTTCCGCCGACTGACCAAGGCCGCTTGTCGGGATGATAGCTGGCAAATCTGGCGGGCGCGTAAAGGTTGGCAAGGGGGCGGCTCTTCTCCCAGCTTCTGCGCGCCTCCCCGCGCCAGCTTCCGTGGATATGACTAAAACGCGCGCCTCGCCGTCCTCTGCTGCCTCTCCGCTCCCCGCTTCAAGGCTGTTATCCTCAACTGGAATGACGCTGATCTCCGCAAAATTATCCACAACTTGAATGTTGCTTAGATCGCCTGTTACTTCTACCAGCTCCCCATAAACCCAGGCTCGGCCGTTGGGAGAAGGCTCGTAGCGCAATTCGTACCACTGAAAGTAACGGCGCAGTGCCGGATAGAGGGCGCCAAAGGAGATCGTCCCCAGGACTTCGCTTTCCAGGTCAGGCGCGGCGCGAACGTTGATGTTGCCGGCCGTCTCGGGCGCCTGAAGAAAGGTCGGCCCCGGCAAAGTCGCTGTCGGCAGGCTAGTTACTGTGGGAGAGAATGCTTGGGACTCTGGCGCCGTTGCAGTCACAAGCCTGACGACGACGGGCGTGGCGGTTCGTTGTACTTGCGCGCCCACTTCAAATATTGGCCCCGCTAGCAGCCAGATCGCCACAGTCGAACCCAGGAACCACAGCAATTCATACATCTTGAATAGCATGTTGCCATGATATTTGATTTACAGTTGTGCTTCTACCCTGCTCGGCAATCACGCTGCGATTGTCCGCCGAATTGACCATATAACCCTGATAGGCTTGATTTTTCAATCCGACCACTCGCCACCCGCTCATCGTGAAAGGCGGTACTTGCAGCGCCGATGAACAATGTACGCAGTCGGCGGGTATCCATTCCCCATTGTAGCGGCGGGCAATATGTAGATGAGTCGCTGTTGAATAGCCGCCTTCGCAGGATGGGTATCCCAAGATCTCCCCCGTTTCCACAATCTGCCCGTCTTCCCGGGATTCCGCATGAGTGACATGCAGATACAAGATTGTCCAGCCGCTTCCCTCATTGCCGTCCAGGTCGAGATCTAGAATGACGGCGCCTTCAGACAGCCGGGCGATTTTGCCGCGGGCGACCGCGGTAACCGGAAAAGTGCTGGTATAACAATAATGTACCGGACCTGCTTCTTCGGGCGGAGCGAAATCGACCGATGCCCAAGCGCTGCCATTGCCCCAGCCGCCGTGAAATCCCCCCGTAAAGCGCCAAACCTCGCCCGGACGAAACGGCAGGCTCAGCTCGGGCTGTTGCAAGGGGGCGCTATCCTCTTGCTCGTTGTCTGCAAAGGGATCGCCAAACTGGTCCTGATATAAATGATAGAAGCCACTGTCGCCAACATCGCGCTCCCAACCCGCTCCGGATGTCATTCTGGCGAATACATGCTGAATCGCGGCGCTGCCGGCGTTTAGATCCGGGTGATAAAGCAGGCGGCTGCCATCGGCGAAATCAACAATAACGTCGCCGCGATACTTTTTCCCGTAGTAGCCATAATTGAGTTGGTCGGCTAACCAGACCAACTGGGCATATAACCCGGGGCGGCCAATTCCGTCTGACGTATCAGGCGAGAACAACGGATAAAGCATCTGCTCCTGACTAACATCAAGTTTTGAAAGCAGCCCAGCCCGGTACTCCAAGAAAGCCAACAAGACACGCGGATCGACGCTGAACTCCAACGATACCCGTTGCACGATTTCGCTAGCCGACAGCTCGATATTGACTGAACTGCCGTCTGCTCGGCGCGACGCGGCGGTAGCGACCATTGTGCGCAATACGCCTGGCTGATTTTCAATAAAACCTTGGACGTCAAAGGACTGCGCGCTATCCGAACGCACTAGCCTCGTATCCGGCAGGATATGAAAAGCCGGTCCATTGGCGTCGGGCGGCGCTGGCAGCTTGATGATTTGTCCCACCGACAGCAAGTCGGGGTTGCGCAAGTCATTTGTCGCCATCAGCGTTTCTATGGACAGCCCGTGAATCGAGGCGATCCTGGATAAGGTATCGCCCCAAGCCACGACATACTCTGTGAGATTGTTCGGCGGTTGCGAGTTGACTGCCGCGTTGCCAGCGTTGTTGGTTGCTTCGGCGAAACGCGCCGCGACTTGCGCGGGAAGCGTCGCGGTAGCAAGAACGATGTTTGGGACTTCCGTTTGGATAGCTTCCTCGCTCGGCGCCAACTGAACCTGTGTTGTTTCTGCCGTTGCGGATACTGCGGATGCTAATGTAGCGCTCGTCGCTGTGACCCTTGCCTCAAGAATGGCTGTCACGGCTTGGGCTTGGTTGATATTTTCCGCCGAGCCAGGAAAGGTGCATCCTGCGGCAAAAAAGAGGAATAGCCAACTTGATATGATGGACAGTCGCATTTATTTCTTCGTCTGCTACGCTTAACCTAAGCTGCTCTTGGGCGCTTGCGTCAACAAATGTATACTAATCCAGGATTGCAATACGCGAAACGAGTACAAGGAGTTTCTTATGGCTTCTGCCGACGAAGTCAAGAACATATTCCCAAACCTGGCGGAACGCTTCCTGCCGGAAAAAGCTGACGGCATAGATGCAAGGATCCTCTTTGATCTTAGCGGAGACAATGGCGGCCTGTATTGGATCAAGATTAGCGGCGGAGCGATCGAACATGGCGCAGGCGAAATCAACGACCCGGCGATGACCTTGAAAGCCAGCGCCGACGACTGGCACGCAGTTTCCACTGGCAATATGAATGCCATGCAGGCATTTATGACCGGTAAGCTAAAGATTCTTGGCGAAATGAGCCTGGCGATGAAATTGCAAACGATGTTTGCTTTATGACCTGCCGTCGCTCCGCCCCTTAGCGTCGAGTTGTCGCGAGGCGCCTCAGCGAGCCATCTCGCTTGATAAGCGCGGCCGCGAGTTTTAGATCGGCATCGTCCTAGTAATCGTCGAACTCCATATCAAGCGATGGCATGCTCAAGCTGAAACTTGCGGCGTCGATGGCTTCTTCAACGGCATCCAGGACTTCCCGGTCTTCCTGGCTCTCTTCCAGCTCACAGAGGATTTCGAAAGCCCGTTTGCCACCGATCTCACCCAGAGCCCATATAGCCATTAGCTGAATCTCTTGGTCGTCGCCGGCGCTTAAGGCTTCGATCACTCGAAGGCTTTCTTCCAGTTGCAGCGCGCCGCAGGCTTGAACCGCTTCGTATAGGATCTGGCTATCGCTGTTCTCCAATTCTTCGAGCACGGTATCGCGCCAGATCTTGTCGCAGGTTCTGCCCATGGCATAAATCGCGCTGACCTTCAGCAAGTGATTGCCATCAGCATAAGCTGCCCGGATCACAGCCGGCACTTCCGCATGACTTGAATTGGCAAGCGCTTCCAAGGCCCGACGGCGCACCTCTACTGACGCGTGTCGATCCTTGGCGGAATCAAGCGCCAGCTCCTGCGCCTCGCGCGCGATATTCGCGGGGATGTCCCCGTATTCTCCCAAGAGAATAAATCGAGCCAAAGCCGAAAACGCTTGGGCGCGCACATCATGAGACTTGTCGCTGCGAGCCAGCTCCAGCAACTGCCGCATCGTCGCCAGGGACTCGTCAGACCAAAGCAATTCAATGGCTGCCGACCGAACCAGACTGCTTTTGTCTGTCAGGTTCATGCGAGCAAAGGCGGCGTAATCCAATTCGAATACGGTTTCGCTTGTCTCGAGCAATTGCTTGAGAATTTGATGTTTGTAGGTCGCGGGAAAGCCAGCCCAATCTGATGCCAAGCGCTCCAATTCAAGTTCGGACAAATCGGATAATCCGTAGACCACGGTAGACGAATGACTTGCTGAATCCGTATGGGCTTCGCCTTTTAACGCCTTGATAACGTCAGTCAGTTCGGGCTTTCTCAAGCCCGCTTCTTCCAAGGCGATCTCCGGCTCTGTCATGGCTCTGCCCCGCGGCGCTAGGTGATGCTGGGCGGATCCAGCAGATCGATGACCATGATGATCACTCCCAGCACCAGCAAAATCAAGATTCCGATCTGATGAATACGCGCTTCAATCCTCGGGTTGATTGGCTTGCCACGCAATATCTCTAACAAGACAAATACGATTCGGCCGCCATCGAGGGCTGGTATCGGCAGCAGATTGCTGATGCCCAGGAATATACTGATGAGCGCGATGAAATTGAGCATTAATCCAGGACCTTCTTGCAAGCTGCGCTGGAGGAATTCGCCGCCGATCTTGCTAATGCCAATGATGCTAATGGGACGCGCGTCCCGGCCGCTCAATGATCCATCAAGCAGGCGCCCCGGAATCGAAGCGATGAGCTCGAAGGTATTGCGGGTCGTCCGCAGGCTATGCGAAATAGCCGCCGAAATGCTTTGAGCAATCATCTCCGTTTTGTAACCGGCGTTCGCGAAACGGGTCCGGTCTTGCAAACCAAACTGAGATCGTATGGCGACGCCGAGCCGGCCTTCGCCTTCCGGCGGATTGACGCGGGGTACGACTCGTATTTCCACTGGCAGTTGTCTTCCATCGTCCAGGTCGCGCAAGAACGTCAAACTCATCACGCGGCCTTCGTATTCCCGACTTAGGTCGCGCAGGACTGCTACCGCGTCCCCAGTCGCCGGCAGGCGCGCCGAATTGATGTGGGTAAGCAGGTCGCCTGCTTGGATGCCCGCTTGGAAGGCCGGCGATTCCTCTTGTACCCCTACCACCTGTATAAAAGCCTGTCGCTCTTCAAAACCCGGTTTCAGCGTAAGCGTATACGGTTCGCCTGTCTCCTGTCGCAGAAGTGAAAACGTTATCGATTCCTGGCTGTAAGACGCGAGGATCTCGTAAAATGCCGCGAAATCTTCAAAGCGCTCGCCATTGACCATTTCGATGGCGTCGCCGACGCTTGCGGGACTGTCAGCAAATAGCGAGCCATCCGGAATTGCCGCCAATTGCGCCAACCCGCCAACTTGAGTCGGCAAACCAATCAACGCGACTATGAAGAATAGGATCATGGCAGTGGCGAAATTGGCCAGCGCGCCCGCTGCCATAAAGAATAAGCGGCCCAGTGGCGGCGCCTCGTTCACCGACATCATGCGCTGCTCTTGCACGCCGCGCAAACGCAATTGTTCGCGCTCGGTCAAGCCACTGCCATGTTCGCCATATCGCTCTTCCAGAGTTTCACGGTCCCGCTTCACTTTGTCGTCGCCGGCTGGACCGATCATATCCTCGCCCAGCGGACGCACAAACCCGCCGATCGGTAGCGCGTTGAGCGTGAATTCGGTTTCGCCCCACCTAAACAGCCTTGCCAAGCGCGGCGGGAATCCAATGCCGAATTCCAAGACATTGATGCCGACCAGCTTGGCGGCGAAGAAGTGCCCCAATTCATGAATGATGATGGCGGGGATCAAGATGATTCCAAAAGCCATTATCGCCAATAGGATGTCATTGCCCGCTGCGTGGAAGGTCATGAATTATCACCTTGCTCTGGCTTCAATTACCTACATTATAGGGCTTAGGCGCAAAATCGCGCAAGCCATTCTAATCTGTCCGCTGCCCCGCTTTCAACAACCGCGCGCCCCCGCCAACTGATGAACGAATGACTTCGATATGCGGATCAAGTTCTGCGAGGCGCTGCGCGACCGCGGCTGCGTCCTCGGCGCCGCAAATGCAATGCACATTGGGACCGGCGTCCAGTGTATAAGCCACTTGAATGCCTTGAGCCCGCCATTCTCGAACAGCGAGCATGATGCCCAAGGATTTCGGCAGCCAATAGAATAGCGCGGGCCTGCTGGTCATCATGACAGCGTGCATCAAATTGCTGTCCTCTTCTACTACGGCTGCCAAACGCTCAAAGTCGCGCGCTAGAATGGCATGTTTCGCGCTTTCGAGACGAGCGGCGGCGTTTGCAACCCTCGCCTTTTGCAAGACACTGCTATTAGCCGTCGCATGACCGGCTGTTGAACCGACCTGTTTATGAGCCCGGCTGATAACCGCGATCACGTCTTCGAGGGACCAATAATCAGGACTTGCGATGGACTCCGCATAAGATTCCTTGTCGGCGCCGCCAGCGCGCCATTCGACGAATCCCGCGGGGATCGAGCGCGCGGCCGAGCCGGATCCGCGCCGCGCCAGCACACTCAATTCGCGCTCGGAATACCGCCTGCCGAGCGCGGCTGTCGCCGCCAAGGTCAGCGCAGCGAAAGCCGACGCGGATGAAGCGATTCCCGCCCCCATGGGAAAATTGTTGTGCGAAGATACATCGGCGCGCAAGGTTGTCCGCAGTTCTTCGCGCAGTGTATCGAGATGCGCGCTGACTCTATGCAGCGCGGCCGGGACCGCGGGCTTCCGGTTAATCATCAAGCGGTCTGTTTCCAGCGCGTCAGACCAGGTTACCCTGGTTGTGGAATGCAATGCCGCAAGATTCATGCTGAGCGACGAATTCGCCGGCAGCCGAATCCCATGATCCCGATTGCCCCAATACTTGATAAAGGCGATATTCGAATGCGCCCTGGCGCTTGCGGTATATTCGGTGACCATCGTTCCCATTCGCGGACCGCGCTCTTGCAAAGTTAAATGCATCTAGCAAAGCCGCACGATAGCACTAAACTAATAGAGTTGTCTACTGTCTTAAGCAGCGAGGCACAGCTTGAGTACCTTCCGCGCCTTAATCCGATCCATGCGCCCTCAGCAATGGACAAAGAACATTCTCTTCGTTTTCCCCGCGATTCTCTTCGACGCAAAAATTCTGGAACTCGATTTGTTGATTCGGGTGATTGCCGCGGCTGGCTTGCTCGTGCTTGTTTCGGGCAGCGTGTACATTGTCAACGACCTGATGGACCGGGAACAGGACCGGGCGCACCCAAGCAAACGTCATCGTCCCATTGCCTCTGGCATGCTGTCTGTGACGGTCGCGAAGCTGGCCGCAGCCATACTCGCTGCTGTCAGCTTGGGGCTCGCCTATCGCTTGGACTTCGAGCTATTTCTTCTGCTCGCCTTATATCTGCTAACGCAGCTCGTCTATTCGCTTCGCCTGAAGCACATCGCCTTGCTTGATGTGCTCATCGTAGCGGCGGGCTTTGTCATTCGCGTTATGGTCGGCGGCGTCGTCATCGACGTTGAAGTTTCGCCCTGGTTATATGCCTTTACCGGTTTGCTCGCCCTGTTCCTGGTGGTCGGCAAGCGTCGGCAAGAACTTGTTATGTTAGGCGATCAAGCCGCGAACACACGCCAAACTTTCCGACAGTATAATCTTCCCCTGCTCGATGACATGCTGCGCATCGTCACCACTTCCACGCTCATTACTTATATTTTGTATACGATAGAAGTGGAAACGATGACCAAGCACGGCGCGAACTTGGGACTGATCACGGTGCCATTTGTACTTTATGGCTTGTTGCGCTACTTATACTTGCTGCATGTGGAAGAAACTTCCAGCGCGCCGGAAGAAATTTTGCTCGCCGACCGTCCGATACAGCTTGCGCTCATGTTGGCTGGCATTGCCTATTTCATCATTCTCTATGTCTTGTAACAGTGCCCCGTTCAAGTCCAGCGCGCCGGCCAAGATCATCCTCTTGGGCGAACATGCCGTTGTTTATGGCATGCCGGCGATTGCCGCGCCGATACGATCCTTGCGCGCTTATGCCAGCGCCCAGCCCTCTGATACGGCGCTAAACATCTGGTCAAGCGAGCTCGAAACGCGCGTCTCAATTGATGCGCCTTTATCCGATGATGCCGCGCGACCAATGCGGCAGTTGCTGCGGATGGCTGCTAATTATTTTGGCATCAGCAAAGCAACCGGGGAGCTCGTCATTAAATCAGATATTCCTTTCGCGGGAGGCTTGGGAAGCGGCGCTGCTGTATCCGCCGCTGTCATACGCGCTTTGGCGGCGCTGTTCGGGCGGGAAATGCCCGCTGAAGACCTGAATCAGTTGGTATTCGAAATGGAAAAGATTCATCACGGCACACCAAGCGGAATAGACAATACCGTCGTGGTATACGAGCGGCCAGTCTACTTCGAACGCGGCAAAACCCTTGAGCTGCTGACTGTCGAAGCCCCCTGCCACATTGTGATTGCCGATACCGGACGCGCCACGAAGACGCGCGAGGCGGTGGACCGCGTGCGCCAGCGCTACGCTGAACGGCAATCAGAGACTGAGGAAATATTTCGGAGAATCAGCCAAGTTGTGGGCAGCGCTCGACGCGCGCTTGAGAGCGGCGCGCAGCCGCAATTGGGCGCCTTAATGAGCGAGAACCATGAAATGCTGCGGCAGCTTGGCATATCGTCGCCGGCATTGGATAACCTGGTTGAGGCCAGCATCGCCGCAGGCGCACTGGGCGCCAAACTCTCCGGCGGGGGCATGGGGGGCAATATGATCGCCTTGGCAGACAGCTCAACCCTGACAGCGCTAAGGCGAGCCCTGAGCCTGGCGGGGGCTGTGAGCGTCATCGACTTCGTATTGGATTAAGATCGATTTCTCATGACGACCTTCATCAAACTGGGCGGCTCCCTAATCACCGACAAACGCAAAGCGCGGACATTTCGCCCTGAGGCAACAAGAACAATCGCGAGCCAGATAAAAGCAGTATGGCAAGCGGAACCCGGCTTGCGCTTGGTCATTGGGCACGGCAGCGGTTCATTCGGACATTTTGCGGCGAAGAATTATCAATCAGCAGCCGGCGTCTACTCGGCCCAACAGTGGCTCGCATTCAGCAAAGTAGCCGAGGCGGCCGTGGCGCTAAGCCAGCTCGTTTTGCTTGAACTGTTGGCGCAAGGCTTGCCGGCGCTGCGCTTCCAACCCTCGTCATTCACAGAATCCGCCCACGGGCAAATCGTCGAAATGCCAACGAGCCTGATCGCTCAAGCGTTGGAATCCGGCGTCATCCCGCTTGTTCATGGCGATGTCGCGCTTGACAGCCAAATGGGCGGCGCAATCATTTCCACAGAGCGGATTTTCGCGCATCTGGCAAAGTCTTTGCCGGTTAAGCGCATCATCTTGCTAGGCGAAGTTGATGGCGTCCTGGACGACGCCGGGCGCGTCATCCCGTCGATCACAGCCTCGAGTTTCGATTCGATCAGATCTACCCTGGGTCCCTCGTCTGGCATTGATGTGACAGGCGGCATGCTGCAAAAGGTTGAAGAGATGTTGGCATTGCTTGATGCCGTTCCCAACTTGGAAGTTTTCATCGTCAACGGCCGCCAGCCTAATGTGTTGACTGATCTGATCTGTGATGGCCAGCGAAGGGGCACCAGAATCACCCTGCGACAGTGACTCAGTTGCCATCCAGCCGCAAGTTGTATAACAAGGGATAGAAACCGTAGGCGTCAAAGCGCAGGTCGCGCGCGTTTGCTCTCGCCAGACGCAGCCGTACATTCTCGCGGATTGGCAGGACGAGCGCGTTAGTCATCAGATAGGCTTGTATATCATAGTATTGGCTGCGCCGGGCAGACGGATCCTGTGTTTCCGCTGCGTTCAGCAACAGACCGTTAAGCGCTTCGTCTGCCATTCTGGAACGTGAATACAGCGACTGGTCCGAGAATATGTTGCCCAGAATCGCGGGATCCAGCCCGTAAGCCTCAATTGCGACCAAGTCATTTTCACCTTCTTGGATTTTTTCGGCCAGCCTTGCGAAACCTGGCACGGAATCGACCTCAAGCTGCACGCCGATCTGCCGCCACTGTTCACGGATGAATTCGGCAACTTCGGGCAACTGTCCCCAAGGCGGGATAAGAACTGACAGCCGCAGCGGCGCGCCAGCGCGTTCCAGAACCCCGTCCCTATCCAAATCTTGATAACCAGCCTGCGCGAGCAGCTCTTGAGCAAGTCCCAGATCAAAGCTCAGCTCGTTGACAAACCCGGTGTGTGCATATCCGCTAGCGACTGATAAGGGCGCCCAAGCCACAGGCGAGAAATTGGCATAGATCTTGTTCGCAATCGCGACGCGATTGGTAGCGAGCAGCAATGCCCGCCGCACCTCCGGGTCATTGACATGCTCGCGTCGGGTATTAAACAAAAACTGAACCGTCTGCCCGGGGATCTCAATCGGCATTACCTGGATTTGACTGTTGCCAGCCAGGTTTGTGACAGCCTCCGGCGCAACTTCGTCGAGAATATCAAAGGGTTCGCTCAAAATCTGTTGTGAAGTCGCGCTCTGTTCTCCCGCTATGTAAAATTCAATGACTTGCGCCTCGCCGCCGCTTAAAGGCGAATAGATGCCCACATTAGTTGCGTAGAGCTCGAAGCGCCGCAAGACAATGCGATCCCCGGGCAAGTATTTTTCCAGGACGAATGGTCCGCTGCCGACCTGATGAAACTGATAGCGCAAGTTATCATAGGCGGCAAGCGCCTCTTCGCTGGCGATGCCGAGGAATGGCTGAGCCAGGCTGTCGAGCAAGGGCGCAAACGGCGAGTGCATATAGAGTCGAATCGTTCGCGCGTCAAGGATTTCATAGTGGCTGAAGGGACCAAGCAGGCTGCGCGCGCGGCGAGAGACGATGGACGGATCTATAATCCGATCCAAATTGGCAGCCACAGAAGCCGCGGAAAAGGCCAACCCGTCATGGAAGTGAACATCGTCGCGCAAATGAAAGGTATAGACCAGCCCATCCGACGATCTGTCCCAGGACCGCGCCAAGCCGGGCAGAAACGCTTTTGTTCGGCTATCGCGGTATACGAGCGTGTCATAAATCTGCCGGAAGATCATACCGGCTTCGGGCAGCTCGGCGATATGGGGATCCAGGATCGGGAAATCCGCGGTCAAGGCATATCGCACGCAGCGGTTATCCTGCTGGCAGGGCGCGCGGTTTCTGTCGCCGGCGCAGCCGCCGAGAAAAAGAACGATGCCGACTGCCAGGACGACAGTATATAATCGCTGCATTTTGCCTTGCCTTTGCTCGGCACGAGCATAGCACATGCGCTGAAAAGGTCTCCCTACCTTGATACTCGCTTAGACAAAAGGTGACATGCCCTTCTACATTACAAGAATAGCATTTACAAGAATAACAAAGTTGCGTAATTTTTATGTATGATTGAACATCCGCCTTGCGCGCGATCTGCGGCGAATCTATGAACGAGCCTTTTCAAGGACTGGTTTCTTCCGGCGCTGGCGAGCGCCCTGCTTCTGTGCCGGTCTGGCGCAACATAGTGATTCAACTGGCACTGATAATCGCGCTGTGTCTGCTATTGCTTGTCTTGTCAGAAGCATTGGCGCTAAAACCGCAAGACGACGTCAGCCGCATTCTCACGGCGGTATTGCTGCTATTCCCGCCCGCTGTTTGGCTGGCGGTCGCGGTAGCGCCGGAAGCGCAAAGCCCTTCGCCGAGACGCCGCCTGATTGGCGTCGCCGTCCTTTCCGCTTTGTCGGCCGCGGCGATCGGCCTGCCGCTGATACAGGACTTCTTCCGTTTGGAAGACTGGCTGCCTTTGGAGACGGTCTTCCGCCGGATTCTGGGCTTCGCCTTGACGGCTGGCTTCGTCGATGGGGGCCTCAAGCTCCTGGTTCTTAGGTTCACCATCTATCCTGATGAACTGCGCATGCGCAGCGACGCCGTGGCTTATTGCTTGGCGAGCGCGGTTGGTTACAGCTTCTATCTCAACATAGCAATCGTCTGGCAGCTTCAGCCTTCGCTGGCAATTGCAGCCAACTATGTGCTGGCCAACCTCGCGATTCAGTTTGCATCGTCCATGTTCATCGCCTTGGGACTGGGGGAATCTTATTTCGGCAACGCCTTTCCACTGGTGCTGCCAGCAAACATCATCGCCGCAGCCGCGACTACTGGTCTCATCGCCCCTGTCTTTACGAGTATAATGAGCGGACCCTTAGGCACCGCGGGCAATGATGATCGTCCCCTGTTCGGGATGCTATTTCTAATCGCTGCGATCTGCTTATCTGCAGGAGTGACGTTTTTCTTGTACAACGCATCCGAAAGACGAGAACGCGAAGCGTTTGTAAGCAGCAGAGACAGTGATGGCATTTGATGCGGGACCCGCTCCGGCTGTCAGCTTGACGCCTCGGCAGCGTTGGTCGATGGTCTTCAGCTTCGTATTGATTGGGCTTGGTCTGGTCGCCGGCGCCAACCTGCGCGACAGCAGCCTCAACCAATCCCTGATATACAGCAATGTCGAAGCCGGCATCACAGCGCGCTATCCGCATCGCTGGCTATTAAGCGAGGCTGCGGACTATGTATTTCGCGTGGAGGACACAGCGCAACTGGGTTTCAATACGCAAATAGAGCTGCGCACCTTGCCCGTCGGACCCGATACGAGCGAGCGCAATCTTTTGGATCGTTTGACGCTGCGACGGTCTCAGACGCTGATTGACTACACGGTGCTCGGTTATGATATCTATGTCCTGCCGGACGACACTGCCGCGGTGACAATGTCCTATTCTTATGTCTCCAGAGATACCAGCCCATTCCTGGAAGGCGTTTCGGCAATTGTCGCGGGCTTGGACCTGCTCATGATCAGCCGCGGCCAAGCGGTCATCGTTTCCTTCCGCGCCGACGCCAGCATCTTTCAGCGTGAACGAGCAATTCTGGATCGCTTCATCCAAAGCCTGGAGTTTTGATGGTGTTTTGATTGTGATGATGAAAAAGCTTTTGATATACATGATTGTCGGATTTCTGCTCTGGCTTTTTTCGCTCTCGCATTCGATAGGCGTCGCCCAGAGTGATCTGGATGCCATCAAACGGGCGACAGTCTTCATCTATCAAGTGCAAAGCCTGGCAAACGACCTGATCGTGAAATGCGTCAGCACGGGCACAATCGTCAGCGCGGACGGTTTGATCCTAACAAATGCGCACAGCGTGCTGCCAAGCCAAACCTGCGATGGCGAAACGCTTATCGTTTCCATGAATGTCGATCTCAATGAGCCGCCAGCCCCAAAATATCGCGCCGAGATCGCCAACGCCGACCAAGGGCTGGACATCGCGGTTTTGCGCATCACGCGCGAACTGGATGGTCGTCTGATTGCGGCGGGCGCGCTTCCCGTCTTGCCATTTGTCGGCATCGGCGCCTCGGCGAATGTTGACATTGATGACAACATACTCGTTGCCGGCTATCAAGACATCGGCAATCAAGCTGTGACGGTCGCGCGTGGAACAATCACAGCTTTCATCTCGGAACCACGCGGCGGCGCCCGCGCCTGGTTCAAAACCAGGGCAGAACTGCCGGGCACGATGGCAGGTGGCGGCGCATTCGACAGCCTAGGGCAATTGATCGGCATCCCTACCAGCGCGAAATATGGCCGCCCCGCGACGGAAGCCAACTGTCGCTTCATTGAAGACACGACCGGCGATGGGCTAATCAACAGCAGCGATCACTGTGTTCCCACTGGCGACTTCATCAGTACGATAAGGCCCATTCGTCTGGCGCAAAGCCTGATCAGAGGCGCCGCTCTTGGTCTGCGCGTGCAAATCCATACAGTGCCAACGGAGCTGCAGTTGGCAACCGCAGCTCCCGCTGTTTCTCGGCTTATTTTTTCCCCATCCGTGGTGGACGGTTTGCCTTCGACAGTTGTTGGCGCCATGCCCGCCAACACCAACAGCCTCTATCTTTTTTTTGACTATCACAACATGAGTCCCGAAACGGTATACGAGCTGCGCGTCACCCGCGACGGCATCCCGGACGCCACGTTCAGCTTGCCGCCCGTACATTGGAGCGGCGGACAAAACGGCATGTGGTATATCGGCAGTCGAGACCAGCCCTGGCCCAACGGCGCCTATCAGTTTACCTTGCTGCTCAACGGGCTGGCCGCGGCCAGCC
Organism: Phototrophicaceae bacterium; assembly: GCA_965232245.1. GTDB lineage: Bacteria > Chloroflexota > Anaerolineae > Aggregatilineales > Phototrophicaceae > UBA6055. The sequence goes on from CBDDPG010000002.1 coordinate 2,136,782, forward strand.
AGCAAATCGTCGTCGGCGGCGGAGCGGACAATTCGGCTCGCTTCAGCAATATCGTCTTTGGTTTGCTGGATGGCCAAGGCAATCTCATCGGCAACGGATATATCTTGCCCACCGGTATAACTGCCTACGCTCGCTTTCTTTATGCCAATTTGACAGCCGGAACCCCCTGGAGCACGATCTGGTACTACGGTGGCGCGGAGGTCGGCCGCACGAACGATATCTGGTCGCGCGGCGCGAATGGCTCGGACGTCGTTCAGCTCCGCCCTCTTGGTGGACTGATACCGGGAAAGTATCGGCTCGAGCTTTACCTCGACCGCGTTCTTTCCGCCACTTCGGATTTTGTCGTCGCCGGGGGGACGGGCGGTCCCCTGCCCGCTGTGTTTTTCAATGGACGTTATGTTTCCGCCTCAAGCGCATTCGAAGCGAGGAACACAACTGCCTCATCAGCGCTGACAGAAACGGTTCCCGCGATTTTCGCGCTATTCGATTGGCAGGACATCGCAGCTGGCACAGAATGGACGATCCGCTGGCTGGTTGACGATTTGCCGTTTTTCGAATCGACTTATGCTTGGGTCACGCTAGAAAGCGGCTCCGACTTTATGCTATCCGTTAATTCGCCCCCAGACGGCAAGTATCAATTGCAATTGCTGGTGAACAACTTGCAGATTTTGGCAATCGAAGACAGCGTCGGCATCGGACAATTGCCGCTTGATCGCCTGGCTGAGTATGAAGGCGCGTTGCTGCGCGGACGAGTGCTGGATGCCGCGACTTTGACCGGCATCGCCAGCGTGACCATCGTGCTGATAAGTGAAGATTATTCAGCCAGTGAGTTCGAATGGAAAGAAGAACAAGTTTTCGCCACCGCCATGACGGACCGCAACGGCGATTTTCAATTTGCCCGACCCCTGGCGGCGGATACGCCCTATAGCGTCATTGTCGCCGCGGACGGGTATTTGCCGCTCGCCGCGGATAGCTTTCAGTTCACCGCCGACCAGCGACAAGTTGATATCACGATGGAATTGGTCCGCGGTTACTTGAATGACTGACAAGCGAAGACTGGATGTGCTGCTGGTCAACCGAAAACTCGCCGATAGCCGCAATAAAGCAGCCGCCATGATCATGGCGGCCGAGGTCAGCGTTGATGGCAAACTCGTGGACAAACCGGGCACGATGGTCGCCAGCAACGCGCGCATTCGGCTCAAGCAGAAACGGCGCTATGTCAGTCGCGCTGGGCTCAAGCTGGAAGCGGCTCTGCGCGAATTCAAAATCGATGTCACAGACAAAGTTTGCGCGGATGTCGGCGCGAGCACGGGCGGCTTCACGGATTGCCTGCTGCGGGCGGGCGCGGCGCGCGTTCATGCTATTGATGTTGGCAGCGGCATTCTCGACTATAAGTTGCGACAGGATGAGCGCGTCCGCCTGCTGGAACGGACGAACGCGCGCTATCTGGATTCGCTGGGCGAGCTCGTCGGCTTGGTCGTTGTCGATGTTTCCTTTATCTCTCTGCGGCATATCTTGCCCCGGGTCAAGGGCTGGCTCTTGCCCAATGCCGACCTGGTTGTCCTGGTCAAACCCCAGTTCGAAGCCGGCAAGTCGGATGTCGGCAAGGGCGGCATCGTCAGAGATCCAGCGGTGCATCGGCGTGTTTTGCTAGAGACCGCGCAGCATGCCCTGACGCAGGACTTCGCAGTCCTGGACCTGATGCGCTCGCCCATAACCGGGCAAAAGGGCAACGTCGAATTCTTGATGTGGCTGCGGGACGCCGAGTCTAGCGACGCGGAAGGCGACAATCTCGCTGCCGTTCAACGCCTGATTGATTCGACGTTTAGCTAGCCCTACTCCAGCAATCGATTATCGATGATAATCATGCTCAAAGATCTGGAACAAAGACGAAGATGGAAATCGATCAAATCCGCAACTTCTGCATCATAGCCCATGTCGATCATGGCAAGAGCACCTTGGCCGATCGTTTGCTGGAATTGACCAAGACCGTCGCCGCGCGCGAGATGCAAGAACAATTGCTGGATAGCATGGCGCTGGAACGCGAACGCGGCGTGACGATCAAAGCCTCTGCGGTGAGAATGCTTTACGACGCCGACGACGGCAATCAATATACGATCAACCTGATAGACACCCCGGGCCACGTCGATTTCACATACGAGGTCAGCCGAGCCTTGCAAGCCTGCGAGGGGGCGATTCTGGTCGTCGACGCCAGCCAGGGAATCGAAGCGCAGACGCTCTCCAATGTCTATCTGGCGCTGGAACAAGACCTGGAGATCATTCCAGTCATCAACAAGATCGATCTGCCTGCGGCGCAGCCGAGCGATGTGGCGCGTGATGTTGAAGACTTGTTGGGCACGCCAGCGGGGGAAATGTGCCGCATTTCCGCCAAGAATGGCATCGGCGTGCGCGACTTGCTGGAAAAAGTGCTCAGCGAGGTGCCAGCGCCCTCAACCGCGGCCGGGCAGCCATTCCGCGCTCTGGTCTTCGATTCGCACTACGACGCCTACAAAGGCGTCATCGCCTATGTGCGCGTGGTTGATGGCGCGATCAATCGGCGTCAAATGCTGCAACTCGTCGCGACGAACGCCCGCTTCGAGCCCGTGGAAATCGGCGTCTTCGACCCCATCATGCGCGGCGTTGAGGGCTTGCGCGCCGGAGAAGTCGGTTATATCGCGACGGGTCTGAAAACCGTGCGCGAATGCCGCGTGGGCGATACCGTCACTTGGGCGAAGAACGGCAGCCAGGCGCCCTTGCCCGGCTACGAGACAGTCAAGCCGATGGTCTTTGCCGGCATCTACCCGACGAACAACGAAGACTACGCCGATTTGCGTGACGCGCTGGACAAGCTGCAGCTCAACGACGCTTCCCTGGTCTTTCAGCCGGAAACATCGCAGGCGCTGAATTTCGGTTTCCGCGTGGGCTTCCTGGGGTTGTTCCACATGGAGATCGTACAGGAGCGGCTGGAGCGTGAATACGACCTGGACATCTTGGCCACGGCGCCGAGCGTCGAATACCGTGTGCAGCAAAAGAATGGCGAGACCGCTCTGATAGACAGCCCGGCTCTGCTGCCTGAGGAAAACGCGATAGTCGAGATCCAAGAGCCCTGGATGAAGATCCAGATTTACGCCCCGCAAAAATATATCGGGGCGGTCATGGATCTGGTCATCAACAAGCGCGGCTTATACGACACGACCGAATACCTAGACGCGACGCGGGTCATCTTGCATTTTTCAATTCCACTGTCGGAAATAATCATCGACTTTTATGACAAGCTCAAAAGCGTCACCCAGGGTTATGCCAGTCTCGACTATCAGTTTGAAGAATATCGCGCTGGCGACTTGGTCAAGATTGATGTCTTGGTGAATGCCGAGCCAGTTGATGCCTTGGCGATGATTTGCCATCGCGACCATGCCTATCACCGCGGCCAGCGTTTGATCACCCGGCTCAAGAAACTAATCCCGCGGCAGATGTTCACGGTGCCGGTGCAAGCCGCTGTCGGCAAACGGGTGATCTCGCGCGCGAATGTCAAAGCGCTGCGGAAAGACGTGCTTGCCAAGTGTTACGGCGGGGACGTCACGCGGAAAAAGAAATTGCTAGAAAAACAAAAAAAGGGCAAAAAGCGCATGAAGATGATCGGGTCGGTAGAGTTGCCGCAAGAAGCCTTCATGGCGCTTTTGAGCCTGGACGAATGAACTCGTATTGTCACTCTAGCAGCCCTGCGCTCAATCCCCATCCTTGAGCAACCGCCACAAATTGGCCAGACCCCAGCGAGACAGCCAGTCCCGCGCCAGACTGGAGCGAGCGCCGAAGCCATAGGCTCGGAACGCGACGCCATCGGCGCTTGCGATGGCGATGGCGCTGCCCTGCTCAAGATCCGCGTTCTCGTCCAGATCGGGGTAACTAAGCGATACGACGCAGGCATCTGCCCCCTTTTCTCGGCGAAAATGCTGAACCGCATCCACCGCCAACTCTCTCAGGGTCGTATTCCGCGCATCCCGCCCTAGCTTGTTGAACAGCTCATCAGGATGCGCAAGTATCTCGGAAGAAACCAAGGGCAAACCCGCATCCAGTCGTGCGCTAATGACCCCGGGCAAGCCAGCTTCCAATATGTGAAGCGAGAGCTGGCGCGCCGCCAGCAGCTGGGAAACGACGCTCTCCAATGTCGCTTCGTCGCTGCCGAAGATATGCTGCCCTACCCGGTCAATAAGCCGCTGCTGCATGGCGTCCAGCAGCGACTCCGCTGCGTCTTTGCGCTTCGCCTTGGCGGTCATACGGATATCGACGCAGCCATGATGCGCCGCCAGACCGACGCTTGGGTTGCGCTCATTGAGAATATCCGCGCCGATCATGTCATCGAGCGAACTTTCGCCGATGCCGGCCGTCCTCAATGTCCGGGCAACGATGACGCCAAGGTCAAACTTGCGCAGCAGATACGGCAGGACGGATTCGGTCAGCAGGTATTTCATTTCTCGCGGCACCCCGGGCAGGCTGATGACGATGCCCCGCTCCGACTCGACAATGAAGGCAGGCGCTGTGCCGACCGGATTCTCGATCAATAGCGCCGCTTGCGGCAAGTAGGCTTGTTGTCGATTGTTTACGGTCATGGGGACGCCAAAGCCGCGGAATCTCTCGGCGATTTCGTCATATAAGGGTTGATGAAACTCGAGCGGTCTTTCTGTGGCGTCGGCAACGGCTTGCCGCGTCATGTCGTCCACAGTTGGTCCTAGCCCGCCACAGGTGATAACAATCTCCGCGCGGCTTAGCGCCGCCCGTATCGATTCGGCGATCCGGCCCAGGTTGTCGCCCACCGTCGTCATGAAGAAAATGTTGACCCCGACGTTGCGCAACTGCCGCGCCATGAAAACCGAATTTGTATCTGTGATCTCGCCCAGGAGCAATTCCGTTCCGATTGCAATGATCTCCGCGTTTGGGTTGTCTGCCATGGCTTCTTTGTTCTCCGCTGAGTTCTCTGTGAGTTTTCTGTAAGACTCCGATGGGAATTTACGGGAATTTTACATCAATTTGCCAAAATAGTTGCAGAAACAGAAAAAACCGCTATAATATCCACTATAAAAGCATTTCACTGTCAAGTAAGGTCTTTGTGCAGTTTTAACAATATTTTCGTCTATCTAAGCTATTGATCGGAGGCAGTCATGGCTGGTGTAACATTCAATCATGTTTCAAAGGATTTTGGCGATCTACGTGTCGTGTCGGACTTGAACATTGAGGTCGCCGACAAGGAATTTCTGGTTTTCGTCGGACCATCCGGTTGCGGTAAATCGACGAGCTTGCGTATGCTTGCTGGTCTGGAAGAAATCACCGAAGGCGAGATTTTGATTGGCGACCGCGTTGTCAACAATGTCGCGCCCAAGGACCGCGATGTGGCGATGGTCTTCCAGAGTTACGCGCTTTATCCGCACATGACCGTCTATGATAACATGGCTTTTGGTCTAAAGCTGCGCAAAACTCCCAAGAAAATCATTGACGAGCGCGTGCGCGAAGCCGCCAATGAATTGGGTATCGGACACTTGCTGGATCGGCGTCCGCGTCAGCTTTCCGGCGGTCAGCGTCAACGCGTCGCCGTCGGCCGCGCGATTGTGCGCGAGCCAGCCGTCTTCTTGATGGACGAGCCCCTGTCGAACCTCGATGCCAAGCTGCGCGTCGAAGCGCGTTCTTTCATCAGCCGGTTGCACCAGCGCCTGGAAACGACCTTCATCTATGTTACGCACGATCAGGTCGAAGCCATGACCATGGGCACGCGCATCTGCGTACTCAACGAAGGCAAATTGCAGCAGATCGATTCCCCCTACAATCTCTATCACAATCCACGCAACGTCTTCGTGGCGGGTTTCATTGGCAGCCCTTCGATGAACTTCTTTGACGCGACGCTCAAACCGGATGGCGATCACATTGTCGTCGACTTGGGCGCGTTCTCGCTGCCCTTGCCCGTGGACAAGACCGCAACTTACAGCGATCATATCGGCGCGGATGTCGTCTGCGGCATTCGCCCGGAAGACATCCATGACTCAAATTACCTGCCCCAGGGCATCATTCCCGCCGATCTCGTGTCCAATGTAGAGGTCGTAGAGCAGATGGGCAACGAGGTGATTATCTACCTCGAAAGCGGCGGCAAGAACTTCATCGCGCGCACCGACCCGCGGACGGATGCGAGCGTGGGGCACGGTATGAACGTGACATTCAATCTGGACAACATCCACCTCTTCGATTCCAACAGCGAGATCTCGCTGGCTTATGATGAGAAGCGCAAGGTTGCTCTCAAAGCCTAGCCCGGGCTTTTCACCACATCTCTGCAAACTACAAAAGCCGCTCCTACGAGCGGCTTTTGTCTTGTCTTGTGATGATACGGCGTCTTCGCTATAGCGCCGGGCGGAACTTGTATCCGTAAACAATCATGCCTTGCGCCCCATCAGTCGTGAGTTTGCGGGTCACCATCTCTACCCGGTCGCCAATCCGCACCGCTCCGTCAATGTCTGTCAATTGCGCTGTGACCAGCCCGCCGTCATCCAGTTCTACCAAAGCCACATAGTAAGGCGCCTGGGATTCATAACCCAGAGGCGGCTCCCGCAATAGCGTATAACTGTAAACCGCGCCTGCCATGGCAGAATGCTGGCGCGCATACCGTGTTGCGGGCTCCGCTGACTCTTGGTCTAGCATTAGACTTTCTCTGCTTCTAAAACGGCGGCGCGGCGCAGCGGCATTGGGCGCTTTGCTGTGGACTGTGGCTTGAGCTCCGCTCGCCGCCCCGCGCATGCAGCGCTTTTGATCAGGCGATAGCGAAGTTTGTTATTTCGCCAGTATTTGGCTACTCGCATGATGTCGCTCCCCCCAAGGTTTGACCTTCGCCCTCACTTTAAGAACAGCGGCCTATCAAAAGCTATCGTGATAGCAATTGACACTGTCATAGCCTATCGGGCTGCGTCCGGCTGTCTCTGCAAGATGTGCGTTACCACGGTGCTGCCGGGACCGGCGATATTTTGGATGAGCGCGCGGCGCGCGTCCGGGACTTGATTCAAACCCGCGGACTGGCGCAATTGCAGCGTCGCCTCGACCGCTTGGTAGATGCCGGTGGCGCCGCCGGGATTGCCCCGGCTTTTTAAGCCTCCGAAAGTGCTTATAGGAAGATCGCTATCCAGGGCGATGCCCGCCCCCATGTTCGAAGCCAGCGCCCAGGCAGCGCCCGGCTGACAATAGCCCATCGCTTCAAGCGCCAGCGCCGTCAAAATAGTATAGGCGTCATGCAATTCCAGCAGGTCGAGATCCTCGCGCCTAAGTTGGGCTTGTTCCAGCGCGTCAAAAAACGATTTTCCAACAGCTTCTAGCTGCAGTGGATCGTCGCGATCCTGCAGCATAAAACGATCCGTCGCGACCGCGCTCGCGCAGATCTGCACTGGCTGCGGCGCCATGTCTGCCGCAAGCTCTGACCCAACCAATACCAGAGCCGCGGCTCCGTCCCCGTCCGGCGCGCAATCAAAGAGGCTGACCGGGTCGGCGAGCATAGGCGCATTGGCAAATGCCCCGTCACGCAACTTGTTGCGGTACATGGCGCAGGGATTGACAGCGCCATTTCTATGCGCGTTGACGCTAAAGCCGGCAAACTGCGCAAGCGATAGATCGTACTCAAACATATAGCGCCGCATCAATAACGCGGCCAAGGCTGTCATAGTCACGCCATTGACCGCTTCCAGGTCGGCGTCCAGACTGACATTGCGCGCACCTACCCGGGCGGCGCCAACGATGTCAGTCGCCTTCTCTACGCCGACGACCAGCGCCGCTCTCACGGCTCCGGAGGCCACTGCCAGACAAGCGGTCCGCAGCGCGACGCCGCCCGAGGCGTCGCCCGCTTCGCAGGTGAATGCCTCTATGCCAGGCATGCCCGATTCAGCAGCGATCAAGCTGCCCAACTGGGTCTGTTGATTGAAACTCGCGCCATAGGCATTGCCGACATATAAGGCGTCGACCTGGGCCCTCCCCGCATCGTCGAGGGCTAACCGGGCAGCTTCCGCGGCTAGCTCGCGAATGCTTTTAGACCAGTGTTCGCGCACCGGGATCATGCCCGCGCCGATGATGGATACGTTCATAGGTCTCTAATCCTTCAGTTTTCCGCGAAAGCGCGTGTATGCGCCATAGTCGATTTCTGTGCGGCGCTTGATGTAATCGCGCGCGCCAGGGTGGTTTTGCGGTTTTTCGTCGATCCTCTCGGTGACGAGCAAATCAAAAGCGTCCGAACCGGCGCCGCTGCCATAGCTCACCATCAATATCCGATCGCCAGGGCGAGCCTGATCGAGGATTGCGGTCAATCCGATCATGCAAGAGCCAGAGTAAACATTGCCGATGTCGTTGGCGAGCAAGCCTGCCGCGATTTGCTCTGACGTGAAACCAAGCGACTTGGCGGCGCGCGCGGGGAACTTAACATTGGGCTGATGAAAAACGGCGTGTTGATAGTCAGCCGCGTGAGTGCCCATCATATCCATCAAAGCCGATGCCGCTGCCATGGTATGGGCGAAGTAGGCTGGTTCACCGGTGAAGCGATCCCCATGGCTGGGATAGGTTTCCCCGGATCTGCGCCAGAAATCGGGCGTATCCGTGACGTAACTGTAACTGCCTTGATAGACGGCGTAACTTTCCTCAGCCGGTCCCAATATGAGTGCGGCGCCGCCAGAACCAGCCGTGAATTCCAGAGCGTCGCCGGGCCTGCCTTGGGCTGTATCCATGCCGACGCTTAGCGTATAGCGCGCCATTCCGCTGCCGACGATCCCAATCGACGCTTGCACGGCTTCGGTCCCGGCTTTGCAGGCGAACTCCCAATCCGCGGCTTGGATATTAGGCGAGGCGCCAATGCTTTCGGCGACTATCGTACTGGAAGGTTTTACCGCGTAGGGGTGGCTCTCGCTGCCGACCCAAACCGCGCGGATATCTTCGGCGTCAATCCCTGCGCATAAGATAGCGTTGCGCGCCGCCTCAATTGACATCGTAATCACATCTTCGTCTATGCCCGCCACAGCCTTTTCCCGCACCGGCGACGCAGCCTGTCCTTGCGTCCAAATACGCGCTATCTCGGTCCCTGGCAGACGGTAACGCGGCAGGTAAGCGCCATAGCCGACGATGCCGACGCTTCGATCCGGCTGCATCAGCCAGCGTGATTCTTTCTTCATGCTCTTGACTTTCGTTGATTGACCAGGTCCCTCGCGCGTTCCAAGCGAATCTCGCCTTCTTCGCGCATTTGCTGCGCTATCAACACGACGTCTTCGGCAGCGGCGCCGGCTGCAATCGCCAGCTGACGGGCGTGCATACGCATGTGCCCGCGCTGAATGCCATCGGTGGCCAGCGCGCGCATTGCCGCCAGGTTTTGCGCCAGCCCTACCGCCGCGGCCACTTCCGCCAGCTGCCGCGCCGAGCGCGCCCCGAGAATCTTGAGCGCGGTCCCCGCCAGGCGCTGGACGCGGGTTGCCCCCCCGACAATGCCAACCGCCAGGGGCAATTCAATGCGCCCCCGCAAGTCGCCACGGTCGTCTTTCCACCAGCGAGTAAGGCTTGAATAGCGCCCCCCGCGCGCCGCATAGGCATGCGCGCCCGCCTCGACCGCCCGCCAGTCATTCCCAGTGGCGATAAGCAGCGCGTCAATGCCGTTCATGATGCCCTTGTTATGCGTGGCCGCGCGGTAGGGATCCAATTCCGCGAATACGGCAGCCTCCAGTATGCCGTCGATGACTTCCGCCCCGCTCGCGTATTCATTGCCGAGCGCCGAAGCGGGAATTCGACCTTCCGCCCAAGCCTTTCTCTCGTCGGACAGATTGCTGAGGATGCGCAGATTCGCCCGACAGCCGGTGATCTTTTCGATAAGTGGCGAGATCTCTTCCAGCGCTGTATTCACTGCGTTCGCGCCCATGGCGTCACGCGTATCGTAGAGCAGATGAAGCACGATCATTTGCCCTATGCTTGTATTCTGGAAAACGCGCGTCCGCAGTTCGACGGCGCCGCCGCCGCGGCGCTTGATGCTGCCGGCTGTTTCGTTTGCTTTCTCTAGTATCTCCGCCTTATGCCGCGCAATAGCCTGGACAGCGCGCTCCCTATCCTGGACATCAAGCAGTTGAATTTGTCCGATCATCAGTGGGTCGTCGCTCGCTGCCCGGAAGCCCCCGCCAGCGCGAAAGAGCTTGGCGGCAAAGCTGCAAGCGGCAAGCACTGATGGCTCTTCAATGACCATTGGAACCAGGTAGTCGACGTCATTAATCAGGAAATTCGTGGCGACGCCAAAAGGCAAGCAATAGCGTCCGATGACGTTTTCAATCATCAGATCAGCCTCAGGCATAGCCAAGCCGCCTGATTCCAGAGCTTGCAAGTCGTCAGTCCCAAGATCAGCCCAAGCGCGGATGATCGCTTGCCTCTCGGCAAGGGAGCGCTTGTACAAGCCGGATAGGGTCGATGGGCGTTCTCGTATCATGAGGCTCATCATAGCCCTCGGCGGCTCGCAGAATCTATCACCGCAGTCGCGATAGCTATCAACTTGCGCAAGGGCAGCGCCGCAGCCACCGTTGTGGAAGGGCTACCTGCCACCAAAACAAAAAGTCCACAATAAGTGGACTTTGTCGTTGAGAAAATTGGACGCTCTAGTCTGGCAAAATGCGCGTGCCCATAAAGGCGTCCAACCAGATGACAAAGACCAGGCCGATCGGAATCGACGTGAAGAGATAATAGATCATGCCGTATTCTTCAATGCTAACGCCCTGTGGCGTTTGCACTGCGCTAAAGAGCGGCAGCATATCGAAGCCGATTGTTATGATCCCGTAACCGACTAGCAGACCCAACGCCATCGAAATCACCCAAACAACGATTCGGCGGATCGTAAGACTTGACATAACTCGCTCCGTATATGCGCTAGCTGAACGACCGCTATTGTACGACGAATTGCCCGTCATGCGCAAGTGAAGGAATGCGCAAGTCATGGCAATCGCATGTCGATTGAATGTTGTTAATCGCTATTCGCCCTGCTACACTCTGGAAAGTTCGAACTTGCTCCCAGACGTTCGCGCCTTCGTTTCCACGCCTGTGTCACATGATCGGGAGAATGCTGTGGCTGATATTTACGACAAGTTAGCGGAGTTTACGGTCGCCAAGGAAGCCATGGAAATGGGCATTTACCCCTTCTTCCGCGCTTTAAGCGAGTCCGAAGGAACGACAGCGACTTTCGAAGACAAAGACGTCGTCATGCTGGGGTCCAACAATTACCTGGGCTTGACAACCGACAGCCGCGTAAAAGAGGCGGCGATTGAAGCCACAAGGCGCTACGGCACCAGTGTCACGGGATCGCGCTTTCTCAATGGCACGCTTGAATTGCACCTCGAGGCGGACCGACGTTTGGCTCAATTTGTGGGCAAGGAAGCGGCGCTGGTTTTTTCCACCGGCTACCAGACCAACCTGGGGACTGTCTCCGCCTTAATCGGGAAGAACGATGTGGCAATCCTCGACAAGGACGTGCATGCCTCTGTTGTCGACGGGGTTTCCATGTCGCGCGGCACGATGAAACGCTTCAAACACAATGATGTTGTCGACCTCGAACGTATCTTGAGCAAGATACCGAAGGAACAAGGCAAAATTGTCATGGTCGACGGGGTCTATAGCATGGGCGGGGATTTCGCCCAATTGCCACAGATCGTAGAAGTCTGCAAAAAATACGCGGCGCGCATTCTCGTTGACGACGCGCACGGCATTGGCGTCGCTGGGGGCGGCCGTGGGACGGCGGCGCACTTTGGTCTAAGCGATCAAGTCGACCTCATCATGGGCACATTCAGCAAGAGCTTCGCATCTATCGGAGGATTCATCGCCGGGTCGGCCGACGTGATCCACTACATCCAGCATCACGCCCGCTCGCTGATTTTTTCCGCCGCATTGCCCGCACCGAATTTGGCGGCGGTGCTGGCGGCGCTGGACATCATCGAAAACGAACCGGAACATGTCCAGCAGGTCTGGAAAAACGCGGAGTACATGCGCAAAGGTTTGATCGAACTCGGATATGACACCTTCAATAGTCAGACGCCCATCATCCCAGTCAAGATTGGCGAGCAGTTTCGCACTGGTCTGACCTGGATGGCATTGATCGAAGAAGGCGTCTATACCAACCCGGTCGTCCCGCCAGCAACGCCGCCCAATCAAGCCCTGTTGCGCACGAGCTACATCGCGACGCATCGCCAGAAACACCTAGACCGCGCCTTGGTCGCCTTCGAGCGAGTAGGCAAAAACCTCGATTTGATCCCGTCGCGCCAGCCCGTCTAAGCTGAAAACCCCGCGGTTATCTCGGAGTTATTGCTGCCAGCTAGGCGTCGGTCACGATTAGCCTGCCTGCGCCCTCTATGACGTCGCCGATGATGGCGGCATCGTCGCCGTTTTGCCGCAAATCATCAAGCAAGTCCGCCGCTCTATCCGCCGCCACGGACATCAGCAAGCCGCCCGATGTCTGCGGATCGAAAAGCAGCGCCTTGTGAATATCGCCGGCGCCGTCGCAAAACGACAGCCAGCGCGAAAAGTATTCACGATTGCGTTCCATGCCACCCGGAAATACGCCGCATTCCGCGTAGGTCATTGTCCCGGGCAGCCAGGCGAGGTCAGCGAAGTTCAGGCGGAAATCGACTTGGCTTAAGCGAGCCATCTCGTGTCCATGCCCGGCCAAGCCGAATCCCGTAATGTCCGTCATCGCGCCTACTTTATGCCGTTGCGCGCATTGCGCCGCATTGCGATTGAGCCGCGACATGACCTTGACGGCGCTCTCGACATGCGCCGGGGAAGCCAGCCCGCGCTTCAAGGCTGTCGTAATTACGCCCGTGCCCAGCGGCTTGCTCAAAACGAGTTTGTCGCCTGGGCGCGCGCCGGCTTTGCGAATGATATTCGCCACCGAGACCTGCCCTGTCACCGATAGACCGTATTTCGGCTCTTCGTCGCTTATGGAATGTCCGCCTGCAATGACCGCGCCAGCCTCGCGCACTTTTTCCGCCCCGCCCCGCAGAATCTCTTGCAGGATATCGAGCCCGAGCCCTTCCGGATAGGCCACCAGGTTTATCGCCAGCAGTGGCTCGCCGCCCATGGCATAAACATCGCTGAGCGCGTTTGCCGCGGCGATCGCGCCAAATTCATAGGGGGTATCGACGACAGGCGGGAAGAAATCCGTTGTGCTTATGATCGCGCGGCTCTCATCTATTTGATAAACCGCCGCGTCATCCGGCTCGGATAAGCCCACCAGCACCTGGGGAAATTCTTCAGACTTAAAATTGTCGCTTAGTGGCTGCAAAACTTGCGCCAAATCGCCCGGGTTGAGCTTGGACGCTCAACCGGCGCAGGCAGCCAAGCTCGTTAGCTTGATTTCAAAATCGCTCATTTACGAAGTCCTTCCAAGAAAAAGGCTCACAGCTAAGTGAGCCTATCATGCCGTTGGTCGGGGTACCCGGATTCGAACCGGGGACCTCTTACACCCCATGCAAGCGCGCTAGCCGGACTGCGCCATACCCCGAACATAGCTTTATGATAACACATTTAGGAGAATCTGCCAGCCCGCGAATCGATTGCTCTGTCGCTTGCTCTGTCGATTGAAGACCCCCGGCTGACCGCTAGCCATCGACCGGCAAAACGCCGTAGGTGCAGGAGTCATAATCTTGACCGACAATGACCGCATAATCATATTCGCGCGCTGCATCGGCTTGAGTTTCTACCTGCTTCTTATTCATGTTTAGGGCTTTGCTGATACCCAGGGTCAAACTCCCTTTGCTCGCGGCTGCATAGTCAATCAATTTGCTCGATTCGACAATCTCCCCGTTTGTCAAAGGACCAAGCGCCACGGAGTTGTAGCCGTCCCAGCGCAAGCGTTCGCTGGCGACGATGTCCCAGTCTGCGTTGCCAGAGCCGTTGTAAACAGCGATTGAAGGACCCGACAAACCTACTTGATTGGCTGACGGCGGCGTATAGAAGTCTCGCATGAGCTCCGCAACAGTTTCATAAACCGGCAAAAGCACAGATTCATCGCTCGGGGTCTGCCAATTCTTGGTATGGTACAAACGCCGAAAGGTGAAGTTTTGCACGCGGTCGAGATCAAGCTCGAGCAAATGCGGCAGCAGGCTAAGCATGGCGTCAAACGGCAGGTTCGTATCGACTATCTCTTCCAGCTCGCCCCATATCGCTGGCACAGTGCTGATCAAGCCATTGCCGCGCGCTTTGCGCCACATGCCGCGCAGCAGCAGCTGTTGGCGGCGGCCCCGATCCAAGTCATCTGTATAGCGGCGGGTACGCGCATACCACAAAGCGTCAAAACCATCGAATGTATAATAACCGACATCCAGTGTCCGCCAGTCGTATTCGCTGCCTTCGGCAACACCGGTCGCCGTGCGCGTGACCGGGTACAAGTCTCGGTAAGTGCAATCGACCGCGATATCGACGCCCCCGAGCCGGTCGATGATGGTCTTGAAGCCGGAAAAATTGACGCGCGCGTAGTAGTGCGCGTTAATCCCGAAATTGTAAAAGATGGTCTGCCGCAAAAGACCGAATCCACCACCGGGTTCCCAGCCGATATTTCTGCCGATTCCGAAGGCTGTGTTGAGCCGCCCCATCTTGCCGCTGGGGATGTAAACAAAAAGATCGCGCGGCAGATTCATCATGGAAACCGTACCAGTTTCCGTGTTCAGCGATACGAGGATCATAGTATCAGTTCGTACCGACCGGTCTTCCGTCAGTTCGTCGTCGCCGCCCAACAGTATGATATTGATCAAATCGTAGTCGCGGGCAATGAAGGGAACCCGCGTGGGCACTGCAGTGCCGGCAAGCTCGAGCCCCGCTTGTGGATCCGCGGGCAGGATGAGCCGCGGCAGATTGACAGGTTGCGGCGTACCGACAAACGCGGGCGCGGTTGCCTTGGGTGAAGTCGTCTGTGGGCTTGGGGTACTGGTCTCGAACACTTGCTGCATCAATACAATCTGCGCTTCGTCGCGCAAGCCGAGCTCGGGAGCTTCTCTTGCCAAAGCTGTGCCTGTGGCGCGATAGTCCTGTTGACGGGCATCGCTAGTCGCGCTGTATTGCACTTGGGCGCTCCAGAGACTCAGTACTTGCGCAACCGTCCACAGGGTCGCCAGCAGCAGAAATGTCGCCGTCAGATAGACAAGGAGCTTGAGCGATAAGCGCAAGATTGTTCGAAGTGTAGTCACGATGACTCCATTGCGTTGAGAAAAGTATGCGAGCGCGATTCTTATTATCACTTACATTGACGAGTTTTTCGCTTCACGGCAATACAAAAAGGACAGGTATGTCGCAAATTGTGTCTTTCGACAGCGCGCCCTGTTCATCCACGATGCCCAAGCGCAGCCTATGCAATCCAATACCAAATACTTCGCTATTTATTAACGAGATGACATCATTTGCCACGGAATCATATCCCTCAATATACGGGAAGTATTTGTCCGACCAAGCTGGGCGGACCTCAAGCCGGAATTCAGAATCTTCGGGCAAATTAACCGAGCCGATGACCTCAAATATCCCGCGTATCTCTTGCATGGCGGCTGGCGACGCGATGCGCGACGATTCCGATTCGCAACCGAGCGTCTTTGGCGGAAGCGCGGTATCCGGGAAAACCGGCGCAGTTGTTGCTGGCGGCGAGCTAGGCATGGCTGGCAGCAGCAGGGTCTCCCCTGCCAGCACACCTCGGATCGGCTCGAAGCAATTGCCTGTCTGAATCTCGATAATACTCGCGCCTATGCTTTGCGCGATGGCAAGCAGGTTGTCGCCTTCCGCAACCCGATAGGGCTCCCAATCATGCGCTACTTCGCAGATTTCCGCTGGCGTGGCTGGGACGAATCCAAGCGCGGTAGGCGTTGGCACCAATCTCGAATAGACCAAGGGCAGCATCGTAGCGCTGGCGCTGGCATGTACTGTCGGCGTAACGCTGACTTCATATTCTGTCGCGGCAGCCAGGGCAGTCTGCGAAGGTCTTGCCGCATCCTCTTCTGATACAGCCTTCGTCAATGTCACGCTTTCAGCTGCGCGTTCAGCTGCCGTCGGTGTCTGTGCTTGGCTCGTTGATACATCTTTCGTTGCAGTTACAGAAACTCTGGTTTCGCTTTCTGGGATTCTGGTCGCTACAGATTTTTCCGGGCTTGCAGTAGTTGTCCGCTTCGATATTGTCGTGCGACTTGGACGGAAATCTCGCTGAACGCTAGCCTTCGTCTCTACAATTTCGGTGGTCGCGGTCTGGCTTGAAACGACCGTTGCGGTTGATGTAGCCGTCGCAGTCCGTCTCACCGAAGCTGTGCGGCTGGCGCGGAAATCACGTGCTACGCTTGTCACCGTCGCCACAATTTCCTCAGTCGCGGTCGGGCTTGGAAGGTCCGCAGTTGTAGGCGTGGCGGTTGCCGTCGCAGTCCGATTCACCAAGGCTGTTCGGCTCGCGCGGAAATCACGTGCTACGCTTGTCGCCGTCGCCACAATTTCGTCAGTCGCGGTCGGGCTTTGAACGTCCGCAGTCCTAGCTGTGGCGGTTGCCGTCGCAGTCCGATTCACCAAGGCTGTTCGGCTCGCGCGGAAATCACGTGCTACGCTTGTCACCGTCGCCACAATCTCGCTAGTCGCGGTCGGGCTTGAAATGTCCGCTGCGGTTGATGTGTCGGTTGCAGTAACCGTCCGCTCAACCAAATCCGTTCGGGTGGCAGGGATGTCACGCTGAACGCGCGTTGCTGTTTCCACAATCTCGTCAGTCGCGGTCTGGCTTGAAACGACCGTTGCGGTTGATGTTGCCGTCCGCTTCACAATAGCCGTGCGACTGGCGCGGAAATCTCGCTCAACGCTTGTCTTGGTCTCCACGATCTCGTCAATCGCGGCCGGGCTTGAAAGGTCCGCAGTCCTAGCTGTGGCGGTTGCCGTCGCAGTCCGCTTTATCAAGGCTGTTCGGCTCGCGCGGAAATCACGTGCTACGCTTGTCGCCGTCGCCACAATCTCGCTAGTCGCGGTCGGGCTTGAAATGTCCGCTGCGGTTGATGTGTCGGTTGCAGTAACCGTCCGCTCAACCAAATCCGTTCGGGTGGCAGGGATGTCACGCTGAACGCGCGTTGCTGTTTCCACAATCTCGTCAGTCGCGGTCTGGCTTGAAACGACCGTTGCGGTTGATGTAGCCGTCCGCTTCACTAAATCCGTGCGGCTGGCGCGGAAATCTCGCTCAACGCTAGCCTTGGTCTCTACAATTTCGGCGGTCGCGGTTGGGCTAGGAACGTCCGCAGTTGTAGGCGTGGCGGTTGATGTTGCCGTCCGCTTTACAATAGCCGTGCGGCTGGCAGGGATGTCAAGCTGAACGCGCGTTTCAGTCTCCACGATCTCGCTAGTCGCGGTCGGGCTTGGAAGGTCCGCAGTTGTAGGCGTGGCGGTTGCCGTCGCAGTCCGATTCACCAAGGCTGTTCGGCTCGCGCGGAAATCACGTGCTACGCTTGTCACCGTCGCCACAATCTCGCTAGTCGCGGTCGGGCTTGAAATGTCCGCTGCGGTTGATGTGTCGGTTGCAGTAACCGTCCGCTCAACCAAATCCGTTCGGGTGGCAGGGATGTCACGCTGAACGCGCGTTGCTGTTTCCACAATCTCGTCAGTCGCGGTCTGGCTTGAAACGACCGTTGCGGTTGATGTTGCCGTCCGCTCCACCAAAGCCGTGCGGCTGGCGCGGATATCGCTGGCTGCGCTTGTCGCGGTCTGCACGATCTCGAAAGTCGTCGTCGGGCTAGCGAAGTCTGTCAAGCTTGCCGCGCCAGCAACAGTCGCCGTCACCGTTTTCTTTTCCAGCGCTGTTATGCTGGCAAGCGGCGCTATTTGACTGGGCGTTTCTGGAACCGCTGCGCTGTCAGTCGCTTGCGTCCGCGCCGCGGCGGGCGCCGCAACAGTGCCAATCTCCGGCGTCTTTTGTATTACAACTGGCGTCCGTCGGATAGGCGACGCAGTTTCAGTGATCACAGTTGGGGTTTCAAGCGGCGGCAGTTCGACGCCCAGATTTTCTGCCGTCAATCCAATGCTAGTGGCAGCAGGCAAGTCTGCTGGGGTTTCTTGCCTTGCCGCTTCTGTCGTGACAGGCAGGGGACTCGGGCTGGCGAAATCGGTCGCGGTAGTGGCTTCTGTGGCAGATGGAAAATCAGTCGCGCTCGGCGTCAGTGTGAAGGTAGCTGCGCTTACGGGAACTGTCGCTTCGGGCGAGATGGTGGCGCTGGCAAGGGCGAGGGCTGTCTCGCTGGGGAGCGCGCTTGGGACATGCGTTGGAGGTGGCGAGGGTAGGCCGCGGGTAGCAGTCGAAAGTACGATGGCGAAAAACAATGCGAATAGGAGAGCCGCCAATACAACAAGCGCGACAGCAAGCTCTTTGCCCAAGTTGCGCTGCATGGCTATTTCCCGACTGATGGCATCGGCCGCGTCGGCAAATCCAGGTGAAAGACGCTGCCTTCGCCGGGTTTGCTGTCGATCCACAAATCGCCAGCATGGGCGCGGGCAAAGGCTCTGGCAACTGTCATACCAACGCCGGTATCACTGAGTCCTTCAATCTTGGGGTTTTCGCGCAGATACTTGCGGGCGAAGACACGCGGAAGATCCTTTGCCGGGATCCCGCCGCCTTTGTCTGCAACGCTAATGCGAAGCGCTTCAACAGGCTCTTCACCGGCGGGGGAGCCCGCCGACGCGATTGTCGCGGTAAGGAATATAGGCGCGCCTTGCTCGGACACATCACAAGCGTTCTGCAGCAGATGGCGCAAGACCTGCCTGATACAATCGGCATCAACCGCGATCTTCGGCAGTTCATCGTCAACAGACATGTCTAGCGCTAATCGCTTCTGATGAATATCTGCGGCAAGCGAAGTGATTGTCTCGTCCAGCAGGTCTACAATGTCAGTTTCCGCATAGGACAAGACTTGTTCATCGGCGCCGGGCTGCATCAGGTCTTCCAGCAATGACGCGAGCCGCCCCAGATTAGCGGTTACGCGTTGCAGGACCTCGAGCTGAGCCGCGCCCAGAATGCCTATCGATTCCTGCAAGAGAATATCCGCGCAGTCCGATATGGCGCTAACGGGCGTCCCCATCTCGCGCACCAGCTCAATCGTCCGCTCCACTTCGACAAGTTGGCTAGCCTTTGTAGCCGCTTCGCGTGATTCCGCCTGCCCCGCTTGCTCCAGGCTAACGGACCCCAGCGCGGTTTTCGCCTCGCCAAGCTCCAGCGCTAGCTTCTCCCGCTCTTCCTTCAGGGTGGAAACGGTGTCCTGCAATTCTTGCAGCCGCGCCCGCAGCGTTGGCTCGCCCGACGCGTCGGCAGAGACGGGCAAACTGTCAGCCAGCCGCGCGGTCAATTGATCGCGGATGCGCAAGAGATTGTCTCTCTCGCTGGACAGGTCGGCGATTTGACGCTCTAAATCGGTTCGCCTCTGCCCGCCGGTCTCTAATTGACGCTGCAAATCCTCAATACGCCCCTGCAGCGCGCGCTTGTCCTTTTCGCGCGTTTCATAGCGCTGCAAGAGCGCTTGGTAATCTCGCCGCATCTCTTCACGCAGGTTCAGCAGCGCTTCATGGTCAGCGCTCAACTGTTTGAGTTGATTCCGCAGTTCAGTTATTTTGCCGCCATCGTTATCGACATGCTTTGCCCCTTCCCGCGCAAGATGCCGGAGCGCAGCGGCTTCCGCGTCAAAACGCCATGCCAGGATATATCCCGCCATTTCGCCTATATCGCCCAAAAGCGCTCGCTGGTCAGCAGAAAGTTCGCCAGGTTGATCGTGCCTGGCGACCAGCAACACTGCCAGGACCTCGGCTTCATTGGATTCTGAGAATATCGGCTGAATATAGGCTGTCCCAGCAGCGTCGATCTTTAGAGCGCGGAACAAATCTTCAACTTCCTGTTTCTCTTGATCAGCCCTTAAGATTCGCTGTTCGCGGCGCTGCATCGCAGCAATTATTGTCGGCTGATTTTCCAAGCTCAATGACAGGCTCTCCAAGTTTTGATTGTTCAGATTGTCTCGGCTCGCGATGACATTAGCGTAGGTTTCGTCTTCTATGCGCAGCAACAGACAAACTTCCGCCTCTAGCAATTCGAGCGCGGTTGTCAGAACTTGCTCTGGCATGCCAGCTTCTTCGCGCTTGTCCATCATCATGCCTAAAACCCGCAGCAGTTGGCGATTATCTTGGGCTGCTATTGATTCGCCTTGGCGCGTCCGCATGACAGGCTCTTCTTCCGCGCTCGCCGCTATTTCATGCTCGCGCGCGGCAAGGCTCTCAGCTTCTATCTGCAATTCACTACTCGCCGCTTCACTTTCAGCCAGGCGACGATCCAGCGACGCGACAATCAGCCGATGGATGACGACTGGCGCCAGTGCAAGCCCAGCCAGATACGCCCAGCGGGCGCCGCCCAGATAGCTGCCTGTCAACTCGGCATTTGCAAACTGCCAGCTATCCCAGCCGTTCCCCAGGACAATTAGAAGGAAAAAGAGGCATTTCAAGGGCGCGTCGAAGATCCGATTGAAGTTGAATGCAACAGTGACGAAACCCATTAGCCCGATGGCGAGGGGCAAAATGGACCAGAATGGCGCCAATTCGCTCGTATTGAACATGGCGCCTGTTTCAAACTTTTCGAACCAGTCGCTGGCAGTGTAGAAGAATAGGATCAGGCTCAGGACGATTGTCCCGCCCAACCACAGGCTCGCAAGTCTCCCTCGCCGCCTGTTGTCCGCGCTCAAGAAAGCCCAGCTGATGAACGCCAGCGACAGCGACATGCCCAGCCTCTCCAGCGCAGGCATGATCATCGAGGCTTCAATGGATGCTTCGATGGATGCTTCGATGGATGTCACATTGCTTGCTTCAACGGATGACAGCAGCGAAAACAGCGCAGCCGTCATCAGGCTTAGCCAGATGCCTAGCAAAGCAATCGCTGTCACAGTAAACCGATATGTCGCTTGTTGGTCATCGAGGCGAGAACGCGAACTAATAGCAAGGAATAGCGTGGCTTGACTCAATCCCAATACCAGCAGAAAAAAAATCAGATCGCCGGGCGATTCAATTAATAGGTCAAGGAAATCGAGCGGAATCTGCGGCAACTGGCACCTTCCATACGCGCTATGATTTTCGCGACAAAGCCACAAGTTTTTTCGGCAGAGGAATACAGAAAATCGCGCGCACAATACCCCCATTTGCATGCGCTTGGCGACAATCCATTCGACTAACAAGTATAGCACAAGGCGTATAAGCGGCATGAACTTGGCGCCGTCAAAAACGCTATAGGATGGCGCGCTTGAAAGCCCATGCGCTGGGGTCTACTGCGCTTCAAAATCTGCGTATGCTCGCGTTATCTGCGACTTTGCTGTTGACGACTGACCTGCGCGCCGCTAGACTCGCATAGAATCCAGCCCTACGAGATTTGCTTCCGTGTCCCGTCAATTCGCGACCTTGATCCGCCGCTTCCCCGCATTGCTGCGCTTTCCTTTTCTTATATTTCGCAGATTGCAATCTCGGTACACGGTTGGGGTAGCCGGAGTCGTCCTGGATGAGCGGGGACGCGTGCTGATTGTGGAGCATGCCTACCACCCTCGCTATCCCTGGGGACTGCCGGGCGGCTGGATTGGTGAAGACGAAGCGCCCGCAGACGCGATCTTGCGCGAACTCCGCGAAGAACTCCAACTGGTCGCCGAAGTTAGCACTGTTTTACATACCGCGAAGCCATTCAGAAACCATATTGACCTGTCTTTCCTATGTAATTCGCTCAGCCCCGTCGGCGAGCTAAACATGGAATTGCTCGACTTTCGCTGGGTCGATCCTGACAATTTGCCCGATCTGCACGAGTTTCACCGTCAATCGATCAAGATTGCCCTTGCTTGCGGCGCGCGAGGAGGCAAATGGGAGCGCAACTGACCTCCCGCCGTCGCCAAGGTGGATTCTCGCTGCTGTTTTCTTTTTCTCTGCTCCTGCTGCTCGCCGCCAGCGCCATACTTGTTTACGAACTTGTGGCATTCAGCCGGCGCGAAGAGCTATTGCCATCCGGCATCACGGTTGCCGGGGTCAACGCCAGCGGTTTGAGCGGCCGAGATGCGGTCTCCCGTTGGGAAAGCATTTACGCCGAGCCGCTGGTATTGCTTTATCCCGATTCCCTTGGGGGGCAGCCGCATCCGATTCGCTTGCACCCCGATCAAATCGGCTGGAGAATAAGCAGCGATCCGATGCTCGCTGACGCTTTGGCATCGGGCGAGACCGGCGGGGGCTTCTGGCGGCGCTTTCTGGACTTCCTGCTGGGCAACGAACTAATCGTTTCCAGAGAGATTAGCCTCCTGGCCGACTATCAGAGTTACGCCCTGGAAGCCTTCTTGCAGGACCTCGCGCTGCGATATGGCAGCCAACCCGGCTTAGCGGGATACGACTTGCAAACTTTGACCGTCTATCCGGGCGAAAGCGGCTACACCCTCGATATCGCCGCCGCGATGGATGTCATAGACAGCGCTTTGCGTTCCTCAGAGTCACGCACAGTCGCTTTGCCTGTCAGCCCAATAGACAACGAGCTGCCGTCAATGGACACCTTGCGTGAATTGATCGTTGATTACCTGGATCAGGTTGGCTTCATCTACGATGGCCAAAGCACTGTCGCTTCGATCTTTATACTTGACTTGATCAGCGGCGAAGAGCTGAACATACTCGGCGACGTCGCCTATTCCGCAGCCAGCACCATCAAGCTGCCGATCATGCTTGATTACTTCCGCGCGCGGCCAGTCAGCCCCTCACAGGATGAAGCTTGGCTGCTAGCGAATTCGCTCTTGTGCAGCAACAACGCGTCGTCCAATCTGTTGATGGAAATCATCGGCGGCGGGGACATATTTGCCGGCATTCAAAGCGTCAATGACACGCTGCAAAACGCGGGCGCCCTTAATTCCTTCATTACCGCGCCCTTTTTCCTCGGCGTGCAAGGTCAACGCTTGGGTTCAATTCAAGGTCCAGAGACAGCGCCAAACCAGACCTATGTTACCGGCGCGGATCCATTTAATCAGACGACTGCCGAAGACATGGGCACGCTCTTCAATCTGCTTTACGACTGCGCGGAGTTTGGCTCGGGCTTGCTTGCAGCGTTTCCAGGGGGGCAGATCACTCAGCAAGAATGCCGCCAAATGCTGGAGCTAACCAGCGCGAATGACCTCGAACGCTTGTTGCAAGGCGGCATACCGCAAAGCGCGCGCATCTCGCATAAAAACGGCTGGATCTTCGACACCGTTGGCGACGCCGGCATCGTTTATTCGCCGAATGGCCATCACTATGTCATTTCAGTTTTTTTGTGGGAAGAAACAGAATTCCAGGACTATGAAAAACTTTGGCCCCTCGTTGAAGAGATTTCACGCGCGGCCTGGAATTTCTTCAATCCGGAAAACGTCTTGCTCGTGCCGCGCGCCAACCTGCCCGTCACCGCGCAAGAGTGTGAAGGAAACTATCTGCCGCCGGGTCCGGAATTCGTCAATCTCAATGACATCAATAGTTGGCGGCGCAGGTAAGCAATATCGCCTGCTCGCCAGCGTGGTCCGAAATTCACCCGAACCCAACCGCCCGCGCTAGAAGCTGGCGATTGCCGCTTGCGACGACTCGTAGATTGTGAAGATCTCATCCAGCTTTGAAGCCTGCAATGACTCAAGCGCCGGGGTGGACGGCTCCGCCAGGCGAATTTCGCCGCCAGCGCGCCGGACTTGCTTCAGCCCCGCGTATAATCCGCGCAAGCCCGCAATATCCAGCAGACTTATATCGGACAAGTCGATCACCAAAGCGCGCAGCTCCGCCGCCAGCGCCTCTGCGATCACTTGAGCGAGCGCCGAGACGCTTGTGGAATCCAGCTCTCCGGCGATTTCGATAAAGCCGACTTTGCCGTAACTGGTCAAATTGACGCTAATCAAGCTGTTTCCACCGTTCATCCGCTCGTGCTACAATGATATTTCATGGCTTTCCTTGCGTCAGGATATGACATTTGCAATCAATCAAACCAGGGTATTATGACGGAGTCGACTGACTGACATGGATCTGAATTACGTGGCTTTGATATCCGGCGTGGTCACGCTGCTTCTGGTCATGATCCAGCGCGCGGAACCAGCGCGGCGGTGGCTGGTGACTGGTTTTGTGCTTATCTGCCTGCTGATTATCCGCCACAATGCCTTCCTCAAGGGCGACCTGCATGACGAGACGCTGCTGGCTTTTGTCTTGAGCCTCATGCTAAGCGCCCTGTTCTGGCTGCTTGTCGGCAAGTACAACCCGCCGGGCAACAGCGACGAAATCCGCGTCATCGGCATGGACGACTAGGTTCCTTGAGCCAGTTCAATCGATAATGTTGATTGGCACAACATCGGCGCCCTGCAACATCGCCAGGCTGATGCGCGCGGCAACGCGCTCGGAAAGCTGACGAAAGGCTCTGCCCGATTCCATATCAAGGTTGTGAATCGCTACCGGGCGTCCAAGATCCCCGCCCACGCGAACTTCAGGCGCCAGCGGAACACGCCCCAAAAACGGTATCCCGCGCTGATTGGCGAATGTCTCTCCGCCACCGCTGCCAAAGAAGTCGCCGGACATATTCTCAACGACACCCAAAACTGGCACATTAAGTTGCTCAAACATCGCGGCCGCCCGCACAGCATCCGCAACCGCAACCGCTTGCGGCTGGGTCACAATGATGCCGCCGGTCAGCGGGAATGACTGCGCCAGCGAGAGCGGCGCGTCGCCCGTGCCTGGCGGCAGGTCTACGATCATGTAGTCCACCCTGCCCCAGTCCACATCAGTGAAAAACTGACGAATGGCGCTATGCAGCATCGGTCCGCGCATGATCATCGGCTTGTCCGGCGTGGTCAAAAAACCGGTGCTGATGAGCTTGACGCCATAGACCTCCAGCGGCTGCATCTTGTTCTTGCTGACCTTTGGTCGGCCGCTGCCCAAGCCGAACATCTGCGGGATGTTGGGGTTGAGAATATCGGCGTCGATTAAGCCCACGCTCGCTCCGGCTTCCGCCAGGGACACAGCCAGGTTCGTGGCCATGGTGCTTTTCCCAACGCCGCCCTTGCCGCTGGCAATGGCAACAATCGAATTCATCGGCACATCCAACCGTCCATGTATGCGGCGATCCGTCGGCACCTGCGCATCCCAGTTAATGCGCAGCTTGCTGATGCCCGCGACCGCGCCGAGCAGCGCGGCCTCGCAGCGTTCGACAAACACGTCTTTCAGCGGACAGGCGGGCGTTGTCAGGACGATGGTGAACTCCGCGACGCCGTTCTCTACGCGGAGGTCCCGCACCATGTCGAGCGATACGATGTCCTGGTTTAATTCGGGCTCAATGACCGTACGCAAAGCGCTCATTACGCGATCTTCGATTGATGTCATGCTCGTACCTCGGGAATCTGATTGCGACTTCGACGTACTATACCATCCTTCTGTCCCTTGACGAAGGCAAGCCGCGGTGGCGCGGGATATGTGAAATAGTAGGAAAGCCCCGCGAACTCAGGTTAAAGCTGTGATTGAAATGGGGGAATGCTTCACCCGCCGCTCCTGGCGGCGCGTTTCGCTTTGCGTTCGAGGGCTTTCCGCCGGCGCTCTTCGCGCTTGGCGTCGTCCTCGCTCCAAGGCGTCGCGCCTTCTGCCGGCGCGGCTGCGGGGGACGGGTCCGCTGCCACGGCGGCTGTCGCAGCTGGGACCGCAGCAGCCTCAGCTTGTGCTGTCTGCGCCCGAGAACTAGGGCGGGCGCTGGTACTGCCGCGTCGCGCCTCTTTGGCCGCGTCTTTATGTTCCCAAGTGCCACGGACCATCATCTCGTCATAGGCGCGCGTGGGAGCGATGCCGCGCCAATATGAAGCGGGCTTGGACAGCTTTTCCTTGTCGTGAATGTGGTTGCTGGTACGGTCGTAACTGGCCAATTCGTAGTCGTGGTCCATCTTGATGGCGTCAAAAGGACAGTATTCGGCGCAATAGCCACAGTTCATGCAAATGTCGATATCAATGAAAAAAGCCTCGGGTTCCGGCACGGGCCGCCCAGTGTTGGGGTCATTGCCGCGCACGATCCAAATGCACTGCGGCGGGCAAACTTTGGCGCAAATGCCGCAACTGGTGCACCAGTCTTTGCCGCTGCGGGTTGGGTGGTCTTCGTCCTCAACAATCAGAAAAGGCACAAAGCGGAAGCGTTCCGGCACCGCCACTTTCTCATCGGGATACTGGACCGTGATGACGCCCTTGGCTTTGGTGCCTTGCCGCAGGCCGAAATTATCGGTCGCGTGCGAATACTTGCGCAAGCCATAGCGAAGGTCATCGACAAATGAGTCGATGAAATGTCGCAAAGTCAGCAGCAGTCCTTTTGCCAAACCCGTTCCGTACATGTTGTCTCCTAGGCTTGCCTTATACGCCGCATTACGCAGCCGCAGGCTCCTTATGGCATCCGCGCCCTAGCGATCTGTTTCCCCAAGTACAATGTCAATGCTGCCCAGAATACCGACGATATCAGCCACCTTGTACCCGGCGCTCATCAATCCCATCGGCGTCAAATTGATGAAACTGGGCGCGCGCACATGATAGCGCCAGGGATTGGACGAGCCGCCCCTGCCGCCGGCCGAGACGATGTAATAGCCCAACTCGCCTTTGCCGTTCTCGACGCGGCCGTAAGCCTCGCCGAAGGGAACGCGCGGCGCATAAGCGCCCGGCTTTCCGTCAGCCCAGATTGATTCGCCCTGTGTTGCTTCCAGGCGCGGCAATATCTGCTTGAGAATGCGCACGCTTTCCCGCAATTCTGTGACCCGAACGCGGTAGCGGGCGTACATGTCGCCCTCTTGTTCCACCGCCACATCGAAATCCAATTCCGGGTAGATGCTATAGGCATCGGCGCGGCGAATATCGTAGGCGACGCCGCTGCCGCGCAGCAATGGACCCGCCGCGCTGTAATTGATGGCGTCATCCGCCTTCAGGACACCCACGCCAATAGAGCGTTCCAGCAGAATCTCGTTCTGCGTCAAGAGCTGTTCCAATTCATCAATGGTGCGCGGGATGCGTTCATTGACCATTTCGGTCAGGAACTGCATGGTGTTGTAATCGCGAACGCGATCGTTCGTCAGGTTGCTGACGCTCTTTATGCGCTCGGGCAAATCAGCAAAAAGACCGCCGAAGCGCATATAATTGCACATCATGCGGCTGCCCGCTACCGCTTCGAAGAAATCAAGAATTCGTTCGCGTTCCTGGATAAAATACAAGACAGGCGTGAAGAATGCGCCAATATCATTCAACCAGAAGCCGATGGCCCACAGATGATTCACGATGCGGCTTAGCTCCACCATCATCACGCGAATCGCCTCGCAGCGATAAGTCGGCGGATTGTATTTCCTGCCCAGGCTCATCAGCTGTTCGACAGCGAGCACATAACCGTGGTTATTGCCCATGCTCGAGATGTAATCAAGTCGATCTGTAAAAGGGATATTGTGCAGATAGGTATTGCGCTCGCCAATCTTTTCGTGATTGCGATGCAAGTAACCCATGACCGGTTCCAAGGAGGTCACGGTTTCGCCATCGACCGTCAGCAACATGCGGAAGACCCCATGCGTACTGGGATGATGCGGACCCATGTTAACGATGAGTTCGTTTGTCTCGAAGCCGTCTTTGTCCAGAATTCGCTCGACATCGACGCCCAAGCCGAGCGAAGCGTAAACCTCGCTTTCGGAGGTGTCCATCAAGCGGTTGAGATCGATATCCGGCGGATAGGTCACATTCTTGCCGAAGACATTCTTTTCTTCGGAACGGTGAACGTGACCGCCGGGCCAGCGGTTGTCAAATGGCTTCTGTTCTTCTTCATAATAGGCTTCGCGCCAGTCTTTGCGCATCGGATGACCGTGGAAACCGTCCCACATGAGGATCCGGCGCAGGTTCGGGTGACCCGGGAACTTGATGCCGTATAGATCCCATGCCTCGCGCTCTTGAAAATCGGCGCCGCGCCACAGCGGCGTGAGCGAAGGAATCTCAGGATTGTCGCGTTCGGTCTGCGCCTTGAAGACCAATGCGCCCCCGCCGCTCGTGCGGTAAGCGTGGTAAACCATCTCCATGTGATCGCCCGCGCCGAGGTAATCGACCGCGGTCGCGCTGGAAAGATAGTCGAAACCAAGTTCATCACGAATTGAGCGGGCAACCTCAACCAGCTTATTCGCCTGTACAATGAAGCCCGAATATCCTTCGCGCTCATCGTCAGAGACCGCGCCGGGATGCTTTGACTTCAGATAGGCAATTGAATCTTCAATCGAAACAGCAGTGACAACATCATCAAGGGCTAAAGCGGGACTCGCCATCTTACGCTATTCCTCTTCTGCTTCCGTCGCCCTGCGCGAGGCGCGCGCCGCTTTTCTGGCGAGAGCGCGCAGGCGGCGTTTTTCGCGGATCTCTTCGGCCTCTGTCCAGGGATTCCCGCCAGTCGGCAAGACAAAACTCAGGGCGTCATCGGAAATCGCGGCGCTAGCGACGCTTGCGGCCTCCGCAGTCTCCGTCTTAACCGCCACCATTTGACTTATGCTAGGCAACTCACGTTGCCCTACGGTCATATCTTCGGCAGCGGCTTCGGCTTGACGCCGAATCATATCCATCTGACGCGGATCAATGATGTCGGGTCCCAATACCGGCACAGGTGTCGGTTCGGCAGGTCCGATGCCATACCATGGCACGTCATCGCCGTTGGCGATGCTCTGCCCGTCGATTTTCCGCTGCAGCGCGATCATGCCATAGAGCAGCGCTTGCGGCGTCGGCGGGCAGCCGGGCACATAGACATCGACTGGCAGGTATTTGTCAATGCCGGAAACAACGTTGTAACCTTCCTTGAAGGGACCGCCCCCGCTGGCGCAGGCGCCCATCGCCAAAACATATTTCGGTTCCGGCATCTGGTTATACAAGCGCACAATCGGCACGACCATCTTTTTGGTCACGGTGCCGGAAACGATCATCAGATCAGCTTGACGGGGAGTCGCGCGCATCACCTCGAAACCGAAGCGAGAGAAATCGAAGCGAGAAGAAGCCGTGGCGATCATTTCGATGGCGCAGCAAGCCAAGCCAAAGAGCATGGGCCACATGGAATTGCGCCGTCCCCAATTGTAAAGTTGGCTCAGACTGGTGATCGCGATATTGTTTTCCAATTCAGCGGGAACGGGAAACTCGGTTTTCTGTAACTCTTGCAGGTTCAAGTCCATCTAGTCGCCGATCTCCTCGTACCATTCACGCAGAATCGCTCGCAAAATCGCGTCATTGACCAAGTCGGGATCATCAGAAAAACCGGGCAGCGCAACAATGCGCGCGTTTAAGTCATCCAAGGACAGGTCTTCCAAAACGATATCTGGATAATGATCCCTCAATGCCAAAACGATTTCGTAGGTCGAATCCCAATCCAGGCGCTGGCCACTCATGACCAACCTATTCTAACACGGCAGCGCGCTTGCGCTTGCTGAAAGAAGCGCCAACTGAAAAAACCGCCGCGCAATACCCGTGTCTATGGGAAGCCCCTTGCCCAGCAACAATTTTCATGCTGAATTGCCGAATCGTGCTGCAAGTATATAGAGCGCAGCCGAGATTGTCAAGAATTTCACAATCGCCTTCATGCCAAGTCATTCGGCGCGGACCACAATGGAACCACGGCGGTCGACCCGGGTGGCAAGCGCCCGGGCTTCAAGTCCCCGGTCGCTATAAACTTTCCGCATGGCGCCGGCAACCTTTGCAGCCACCGACTTCGCAGCGCATAGCGCGCAGAGCGTCGGTCCAGCGCCGCCGATAAAGACAGCCAAGGCGCCCTTGGCTTTGGCTGCTTTACGAACCTCCGGCAAATGCGGCATCAAGCTGGCGCGGGCTGGTTCAGCAACGAGATCGTTTTCCATCGCCGTTGCCAAAGCCTGCAGGTCGCCGCGATGCAAGGCGTCAATCAAAAGGGCGACTTTGCCGGTCTGATGGATTAGCGTGGGCAAGCTGACATGCGAGGGCATCACCGCCCGGGCTTCGGCAGTGGGAACCGCGACCGCTGGCGTGACCAAAGCCAGATGCAAGTTTTCGGGAATCGGCAAGGGCTGGATGGCTTCGACTGTAATCCCAGCCACCAGCGTGACGCCCCCCAGCAGACAGGGCGCAACGTTGTCCGCATGATAACCGCTAACCAGCGCTTCGCCTTCCAAACAGAATGGCAGCAGTTGCTCGCGGCTAAATGGTTCGCCATATAACTTGTTTAAGGCGACAACGGTAACCACGGCGCTTGCGGCGCTGCTGCCAAGGCCGCTGGCTAGCGGCAAGCCCTTAAAGAGCTCGATGCGCAAGCCCCGTTTTTCGCCAATATATTCCAGGAAAGCGCTGGCGGAAACGGATGCGACATTCTTGTCGGGCTCGCGCGGCAGCTTGCCGGCGTCGCCTTCGATCTTGCTAATGACAATCTCGGACGAGTCTTGAAAGGCGACGCTGGCGCGGTCGCCCATGCCCGCTAAAGCCAGCCCCAGGATATCAAAACCGACGCCGAGGTTCGCAACGGTCGCCGGCGCAAAGGCTTCGACACTGGAAAATGACATGAAGGATCGCTATCCTTATCTTTTTACAAACCTCCTTGCTCGTGCAAGGAGGTGAGATGTTATTACATGCGAGCGCGGCAGACCTTTTCGCTGCCGCCGAGCGGCTGCGATTTTGTGACGAGAGGTCGAGCAAATGCCAAGCATACTACAATGTATCGATTGCGGGCAACAATACCCAATCGACCGAGTCATTTACGGCTGCGAGGGTTGCGGCGGCTTGCTCGATGTTCGGCATGATTTCCGTGAATCCGCCGCCGCACTGACGCGAGATTTCTTTGACAGACGACTAGGAACGCTCGCGCCGCCTTACAACAGCGGCGTATGGCGATTCAAGGAATTGATCTATCCCAGCCTCGACGACGAGCGCATCGTCAGCCGGGCGGAAGGCAACACCAACCTATACCACCTGCCGCGCGTCGCCGCGTATATCGGCGTCGATACGCTATATCTCAAGCACGAAGGCGAGAATCCAACGGGGTCCTTTAAGGACCGCGGCATGACAACCGGCGTTACGCAAGCCAAGATTCTCGGCATGGATCGCGTGGCTTGCGCTTCGACCGGCAACACCTCGGCATCCATGGCCTCTTATGCCGCGCGCGCGGGCATGCAAGGCATCGTATTTCTGCAGAATCAAGAGATTGCCCTGGGCAAGCTGGCGCAAGGCATCGCCTATGGCGCGACATGTTTACAAATCAATGCCGATTTCGACCGCAACATGGCGCTGGTGCGCGAAGTCGCGCAGCGACTGCGAATCTATATTTTGAACTCTGTCAATCCCTTTCGGCTCGAGGGTCAAAAGACCATCATGTTTGAGGCATTGCAACAGTTGCGTTGGCAAGTTCCCGACTGGATTGTCGTGCCCGGCGGCAATTTGGGCAACAGTTCCGCCTTCGGCAAAGGACTGCTGGAAATGCTGGATCTCGGCTTGATCGACCGCATGCCGCGCCTGGCAATCATTCAAGCGGAAGGGGCGAATCCGCTGTATCGGCATTTCGCCAATGGATTCAAGGATTTCCAGGCGGTGAAGGCGCGGACGATCGCGACCGCGATAAAGATAGGCAATCCCGTCAACCTGCAAAAAGCGATCCGCATGCTGGAATGGACGGGCGGCGTCGTGGAGCAAGTAAGCGATCAGCAAATCATGGATGCCAAAGCCATCGTCGACGGCGTCGGCATCGGCTGCGAACCTGCCTCCGCCTGCTCGGTCGCCGGCGCCAAAAAGCTGATTGAGAGAGGCGTCATCTCGCGCGGAGACACCGTGGTCGGCATCTTGACCGGTCATGTGCTGAAAGACCCGGAAGCGACCATGGGCTACCACGCGAACAATCTGCCCGCGATTGATCCCGCTTACCAAAATGAGGTGAGGCAAACTGATGATGACCTGCGGCGAATTGTCGAATTGCTCGAAGACCGGTCTCGAACAGATTTGCCGTCATAGCGAAGACGCTGCTTGCCACGGATTTTCAGTGCTTACGAAACGGGAACTTTGCACAGGGACTGATCGAGGTCGGCGATGATATCTTCGGCGTCTTCGATACCCAGCGCCAGACGAACGAGATTGTCCTCAATGCCAATCGCTCGCCGTTCCTCGGCGCTCAGGTCGTAATAACTCACATAGGCGGGCTGCTCGATGAGGCTTTCCGTACCGCCCAGGCTCGGCGCGATATACGGTATGCGCAGGCGATCAATGAAGTCGCTGGTGTCGTCCAAGCTTCCCGCCACCTGGAAACTTACCACGCCGCCAAATCCGTTCATTTGCTTTTTGGCAATCGCATGATCGGGATGGGACGCCAAGCCGGGGTAGAAGACGCGCGCGATCTGCGGTTGCCGCTCCAGAAAGCGCGCTACCTCGAGCGCAGTTTCATTTTGATGCCGCACGCGCACCGCCAGCGTCTTCAAGCCGCGCTCTATCAGAAAGGCTTGATGCGGATCAATCACGTTGCCGAGCATGCCGCGGGCGTCCTTCAGCGCCTTGATGCGCGCCGCGCCCCCTGCGATAACGCCGGCCAAGACATCGTTGTGACCGCCGAAATACTTGGTCGCGCTATGCAGGACAAAATCGACGCCGTATGCCAGCGGTTTCAAGTTGACTGGCGTGGCAAAAGTGGTATCCAAAAGCGTCATCGCCCGGTATTGCTTGCCAATCGCCACTAGCCGCTCCAGGTCCGCCACGCGCAAATACGGGTTGGTCGGCGTTTCAGTGAAGATGAAGCGCGTTTTGCGCGGCACGATGGCGGCTTCCAGCGCTTCATAATCCCCCATAGGCACGACAGTGGTGGCGACGCCGAATTTCTTCAAGGTAGTATCGCAAAACTGCCGCGTTCTTCGATAACAATCATCGGTCATGACGATATGGGTATCCGGACGCAGCACCGTCAGGAAGAGCGATGTGACAGCCGACATGCCCGAGGGGTAGATGACCGCGTCTTCAGCGCCTTCCAATTCGGCAATGCGATCCTCCACCGACCAGACGGAGGGATTGCCGTAACGCCCGTATTCTTCGCGGTCCAGTTCGCCGCCATAGACCTTCGCCTCGAGAAATTCGATTAGCTTAGCCGTGTTCTCAAATGTATAGGTGGCGGATTGCACAATGGGCGTCGTAATGGAATGGAAGCCCTTCTTGCGCGGCGCGCCGCCATGCACGGATTGCGTGCTGGCGCCCGTAAAACTCGCTATACGCTGTTCTTTCGATGATTTCATCGTCTCGCCTCATCCAAACAAAAAAGCCCAAACGGCGGCTGCGCTTACGCCAGTTTGGGCTTCCGTAATTTGACACAAACAGTGACTGCGGCACAGCCCACGGAATAACCTGCATGTTTCTCAGGCGTTTACCCTCATCTTCCAGAATACCTGCCGAATTTAGCACCTTCCCATTGCCATCTGGGGGTTGCTGTGGCTTCGTAGAGTCGGTCTCTCCACCACCTCTGGATAAGCGTAAAACTTCATCTTCAATTGTTAATGGCGCGTATCATAACACAGATAAGCTGTGGCTGCAACAGCTTGAGCGCAGTCGCCAGAGCAATCGCACCAGAACCAATTATGTGCCGAATTTCACATAAATCTACCAAGATGTAGGGGCGGCTCGCGAGCCGCCCGCGAAAATAACCAATTATTTGTGGACGTTTCAACGGGTCGCGTAGACACTAACCGTCAAACGCCCCTACAATATCTCCTTTTTTGCAGATCAATGGATAAATCTTGGTGTGCTTGGTGGTGAAGAAAATGTGGTGCGATTGCTCTGGATTCCAACAAAGAGATGCAATTCCAGAATATGTATGGATTTGTAGGGGCGACATACCATGTCGCCCGAAATCAATATGTAACAATGCGGGCAACCAGATTGACTCTGTTGAAATACTCAATTTACCCCCACCCCAAACCCCTCCCCCATAAAGAGGGAGGGGCTTAACGGCTGACTACAGGTCATAAGACTCCCATTGCCTCATTTTTGGGCAAGGAGCTGGGTGATGGAGGCTGTTTCTCAACAGAGTCAGATTGGTCGCCCCTACAGCATCCTAATTTTTTCATTACTTTCTTGGAATTACTTCTGCGCTCTCTGCGTTCAAAAAAATCTGGTGAGATTGCTCTGGAACAACTCCCACTTTCGTTATCTATTCACAACAATTGTGCTATGCTTATTCAAGAATGAGCGCCGAGATCGGAAGGTCCTCCAGATCATGAACACTTCAGCTTTCCGCGTCAGGGGTGGAAATGCCCTACATGGCGAGGTTCAAGTGCAAAGAGCGAAGAACGCCATCCTCGGGATGATCGCGGCTTCCATCGTCGTCGAAGCGGGCGAAACGGTACTGCATGGCGTCCCCAACATTGAAGACGTGCAGCGCGCGTTCGAGCTTTTGCGCACGATCGGCGCGGCGGTCGACCACGACGAGCTGAACGGGACCGTCCGGATTGACGCTTCCGGCGTGAATACCGGCATCCTGCCGGACGAAATTGCCTCCAAGTTTCGCGGCTCTGTGCTTTTTTTGGCGCCGCTGCAGATTCGCCTCGGCTATGTCGAATTGCCGGGCAGCGGCGGATGCGACATCGGCACGCGCAAGATCGACTTTCATCATCGCGGATTTGCGCGCCTTGGCGCAAGGGTGCAATACTACGAGGACGGCCGCACGGTGATTGACCTCGAGCGTCGCCGCTTCACCGGCACGTCGCTCTATCTTGACTTGCCGAGCCACACCGGCACCGAGAATCTGATGCTCGCCGCGGCGATGGCTGAGGGGCAGACCATTTTGGAGAACGCGTCGGTCGAACCCGAGGTGCTCGACTTTGGCAATTTTCTGATCGCGATGGGCGCCGACATACGCGGTCTAGGCACGCATACGCTCCTGATCAATGGCGTTGAGAAACTCCGCGCCATAGAATATACGCCGATGCCCGATCGCCTGGTGACAGGCACAGTCATGGTGGCCACCGCAATAACCGGTGGTGATGTCACGATTCGCGCTGTCGAACCGGATCACCTGCGTATCGTCATCGCGAAGCTGGAACAGATGGGTGTCGGCATCGAAGTTGACGGCAAGGCGATCCGTGTTTTTCGCCCACGGCATCGGCCTCTTAATCCGATCAATATCCAGACGGACTTCTACCCCGGTTTCCCGACGGATCTGCAACCCTGTTTTGCGGCTTTATCCAGCGTGGCAAGTGGCGCTAGCTATATCCGCGAACGCATCTTCGACGACCGTTACGATTACGTCGACGCGCTGCTGCAAATGGGGGCGGATATTATTATCAGTCAGAACAATGTCTGCATTATCAAGGGTGTCAAAAAGCTGAAGCCAGCGCGCATAAGGGCGGAAAGCATCCGCGCAGGCGCCACAGTCCTGCTGGCTGCCCTGGCGACTGCTGGCGAAAGCGTCATCGAGAATGTCTACCAAATCGACCGCGGTTACGAAGATATTGAATGCCTGCTCAACCAGCTCGGCGCCGACATCACTCGCATTGAAACGCAGACGCAGCCGACTCCGGCGCTCGCCTGGTGATTCCAGATGCCCGGTTTCAAGTGAATAATCCAGTCTAGCGCAGCCTACAACCCGGCGATGACCGCTTCCGCGAATTCCTCTGTGGAGACCGCCCCCCCGTCTTTCCCGGCGATATCAGCAGTGCGCAGCCCAGCGGCGAGCGCGGCGTCGATGGCCGCTTCAATAGACGCGGCTTCCGCTTCCAAGCCCAGGCTGTAACGCAGCAGCATGGCGGCGCTCAAGAACATGCCAATGGGATTGGCTATGCCTTGACCGGCGATATCCGGCGCGGAGCCGTGCACGGGTTCGTACAAGCCAAATTGATCCGACCGCAATGAAGCCGAGGGCAACATGCCCAGGCTGCCAGCCAAGACAGAGGCTTCATCGCTGAGGATGTCGCCAAACATATTGCCTGCGACGATAACATCAAAGCTGCCCGGCCGCGTGAGCAAGTGCATGGTCGCGGCGTCTACCAGCAGATGCTCCAGTTCCACATCCGCATAATCTTCAGAAACATCGACGACCGTTCGCCGCCAGAGACGCATGGAAGCCAAGACATTGGCTTTGTCGACCGAACACAGTCTTTTGCGGCGACCCTGCGCGGCGCGAAAAGCGACATTCGCCACCTGTTCAACCTCGGCGCGCGTGTAGCGCATGGTATCGTGAGATTCTTCGCCGCTGCCCTGTTCTTGCCTGTCGCCAAAATAAATGCCGCTGACCAGCTCGCGCACAAATAGAATGTCGACGTCTTGCAGGAGTTCGGCGCGCAGCGGCGCATGTTCCAGCAAAGCCGGATATGTCTTCACCGGGCGCAGATTCGCAAACAAGCCAAAGTGCTGGCGCAGCCCGAGCAGTCCGCGTTCCGGTTGCACGCTCGCTGTCGGATCCGACCATTTTGGTCCGCCAACCGCCCCAAGCAATATCGCATCGGCATCCTCGCAGATTTTGATCGTCGCTTCAGGCAGCGGGTCGCCGGTTTCATCGATGGCGATGCCGCCGATCTGCCCTTCAACAAAGGTGAAAACATGCCCGTGTTTCTCGGCTATGACAGTCAATAGGCGGGTCGCATGTCCCAGGACTTCTGGCCCGATGCCATCGCCCGGCAATACGGCAATTGTCGCCTTCATATCGCATTCTCTCCAGTAAGCATAAGGCGGCGCTGTCTGAAAGCCCACGCCGCGGGTGAATAAAATCCGTCTTAGTTGCTCGCCAGCAAGGTCGGCTCTTCATTCTTTTCGTCGAGCTTCTCGTCGGACATTTCATCGGCGACCGACAAGCCATATTCGACGCTGTCGACCAGCGCCAGCCAACTCGCGCAGATGATGTCGGTCCCCGCGCCCACTGTACTCCAGCGCTGCTTGCCGTTATAGGAATCGATCAAGACGCGCGTCATCGCGCCGGTGGCGTTCTGGCTATCCAGGATACGCACTTTGTAATCCACCAACTGAATGTCCCGCAGCGCCGGATAATTCGGCAGCAAAGCCTTCCTCAGCGCCAGATCGAGCGCGTTTACGGGTCCATTGCCTTCGGCAGCCGTATGCACGACATCGCCATCCACATCGAGCTTGACCATTGCCTCCGCCAACTGCCCGCGGCCCTGACGGTCTTCAACAATCACGGTGAAATCAATCAAGTTGAAGAGCGGTTCGTAGTCCGTGCGAGCGCGCCGCAGCCGTACCGCGACCGACGCCTCCGCGCCTTCAAATACAAATCCAGCGTTCTCCAGGCGCTTGATGTCATTCAAGACCTGGACCGCCTCGTCCTTAGAAACATCAAGTCCGAGTTCTTCCGCCTTGCTTAGCAGATTGCCACGGCCCGACAGATCGGACACCAAGACCCGAGTTTCGTTGCCAACCTGCGTCGGTTCGATATGCTGGTAGCTGTCCACGTTGCGCCGCATAGCCGCCACGTGGATGCCGCCTTTGTGCGCGAAGGCGCTCTTGCCGACGTAAGGCAAATGCCTGTCCGGCGCCAAATTGGCGATCTCGGCGACCGCGCGCGACAGGCGCGTCAGGGTAGCGAGATTGCCATCGCGCGCCAAACAAGGCATGTCCATCTTGAGAATCAGATCCGGTATGATGCTGCAAAGATTGGCATTGCCACAGCGTTCGCCATAACCGTTGATCGTGCCTTGTACATGGCTAGCGCCCGCGCGCACCGCCGCCAGTGAATTGGCGACCGCAAGTTCGCTGTCGTTGTGCGTGTGGATGCCGAAATCCATCTCGGGAAACAGCTCGCGCGCCTTGTGCATGAATTCCGCCACTTCCCAAGGCGTCGAACCGCCGTTGGTATCACAGAGCACGATGACGTCGGCGCCGCCTTCGCAGGCTGCGGCCAAGGTATCGAAACCGTATTCCATGTCCAGCTTGGCGCCATCAAAGAAGTGTTCGGCGTCATAAATCACTTCTCTGCCCAGGCTCTTGAGAAAGGCGAGGCTGTCGGCGATCATGTTCAGGTTTTCTTCGGCAGTGGTCTGCAAGACATCGGTGACGTGCAACATGGACGTTTTGCCGACGACCGTGACCACAGGCGTATTGGCAGCGACCAGAGCGCGTATATTCACATCCTCTTCTGGCTTCACGCCTTTGCGCCGCGTGGAACCAAAGGCGGCGATCCGCGAATGCCGCAGATCCATCTCCCGCGCCTGTTCAAAGTAGGCGGCGTCTTTGGGGTTGGAGCCGGGCCAACCGCCTTCGATATATCTGACGCCCAATTCGTCGAGCAGCCTGGTGATGTGAATCTTGTCCGCCACCGAAAAGGAGATGCCTTCTCGCTGGCTGCCGTCGCGCAAGGTCGTATCGTAGATTGCCACACTTCGCTTCAAGTCAAACCTCCCCCGCCAATCGCAAATCGATCAAGCGGTGGTCTCCACACGCTGCGGATTGCGCGCTTCAAAATCACCTACCTCGTTATTCAAGTCGAGCAGGTATCCCAACTGATCCACACCGTTCAACAGGCAATACTTGGAAAAGCCATCCAGCGGGAACTGGATCTGGCGGCCATCCGGCAGCGTCAAGCTTTGCGCTTCCACGTCCACGCTTAGGCTGGTACTGGGGTCTTCCTCCGCCAAGCTGAACAATTGCCCCTGCGTTTCTTCATCAACGATGATGGGCAGCAAGCCATTCTTCAGCGCGTTGTTGCGGAAGATATCGGCGAACTCCGTGCTGATGACGGCTTTGAAACCAGCGCCAATCAGCGCCCAGGGCGCGTGCTCGCGGGAGCTGCCACAGCCGAAGTTATTGCCGGCGATCAAGACCGAGGCGCCGGCATAGGCGGGATTGTTCAAAATGAAGTCCGGGTTTGGCGTTACGCCGTCTTCTTGATAGCGCCAGTCGCAGAACGCAGCCTTGCCCAAGCCGTCCTTGTCCGTCACTTTGAGGAAGCGCGCGGGAATGATCTGGTCGGTATCAATGTCGTTCACCGGAATGGCGACGATAGTCCCTTGGATATGTTTCAGTTTTTCCATCGTAATCTCACTTGTATGCTTCGGGCAGCTATTGGGCTAAAGCAGGGCGCGTGGATCGCTAACGGCGCCGGCGACAGCGGAAGCGGCCGCGGTCAAGGGACTGGCTAGGAAGGTTCGCCCGCCTTTGCCCTGCCGGCCTTCGAAGTTGCGGTTGCTGGTCGAAACCGCGTATTGACCTGGCTGCAGTTGGTCGCCGTTCATCGCGATGCACATGGAACAACCCGCTTCCCGCCATTCCGCGCCAGCCGCGCGGAAGACCTCGTGCAGCCCTTCGCTTTCGGCTTGTCGCTTGACCTGCTGAGAGCCCGGCACAACCATCATGCGCACGTTTTCCGCCACTTGACGGCCCTCAATGAACTTGGCTGCCTGCCGCAAATCGCTTATGCGCGAATTTGTGCAACTGCCGATAAAGACCACGTCAATCGGCTTTCCCAGCAACGGTTGACCAGGTTGCAGATCCATGTAGGCGAGCGCTTTGTCGAGAGCGATTTTCTTGTTGACGTCCCTTTCGTCATCGGGGGCGGGCACCGCGGCGGTGATGGGCATGCCCATTCCGGGATTCGTCCCGTAGGTGATCATCGGGATCAGGTCCTCAGCCCGCAATGTGATTTCTTGGTCGTATGCCGCGCCATCGTCAGTCGGCAGTTGCCGCCAATGGACCAGCGCGGCCTCCCAGTCAGCGCCCGACGGCGCGTGTTTGCGCCCAGCAATGTACTCAAATGTAGTATCGTCAGGGGCGACCATGCCGGCGCGCGCGCCACCTTCAATTGACATATTGCAAACGGTCATCCGCCCTTCCATGCCCAGATTGCGTATCGCCTCTCCGCGATATTCGAAGACATAGCCCGTTCCCCCGCCGATGCCGATGCGCGCGATTATCGCGAGGATAATATCCTTTGCGGTGACGCCCTCGTCCAGCGCGCCTTCGACGTTGACAGCCATGGTTTTGGGTTTGTTCTGCAAAAGCGTCTGCGTCGCCAGGACATGACCGACTTCGCTGGTGCCAATGCCAAAAGCCAATGCCCCGAAAGCGCCATGGGTGCTGGTGTGGCTGTCGCCGCAGACAATGGTCATGCCAGGCTGCGTGAGCCCCTTTTCCGGCCCAATGACGTGTACGATACCTTGGTGTTCGTCGCCCAAGGCGTAGATGGGAATAGCGAAATCGCGGCAATTGCGCGTGAAGGTATCGAGCTGCTTGGCTGCCATCGCGTCCGCGACCGGGATGATGCCCAGCTCGTTGCGGGGTGTGGTCGGCGTGCTATGATCCATGGTGCCAATGGTGAGGTCGGGACGCCGTACCGCGAGTCCGCGTTCGCGCAGCATCGAAAAGGCTTGCGGCGACGTCACTTCGTGTACCAGATGCAAGTCAATATAGAGTACCGCCGGCGTATCTTCGCTCTGATCTCTAACTGTATGTGAATCCCATACCTTCTCAAAAAGGGTGCGGGGTCTGCCATTATTTGTCATGTCATTTCCTCTCGCCCAATCACACGGGCTGAATGCTGTCTTTCGCGCTTAGGAAGCTGATGTTAATCCTACCGTTGCCGCTTCGCCCTCCGGCGCGATGTCCCCGATACCCAATCGGGATATCATGCGGTTCAAAGCCGCGACATAGGCTTTTACGCTGGAAACGATAATATCGCTGTCAGCGCCATATCCGCCAAAGGTATGACTGCTGTTTTCCGGCGAGATGCGCACGGTCACTTCCCCCAGCGCGTCGATGCCTTCGGTCACGCTGTGCACGTTGAATTCCAGCAAGACATTGGGCGCTTGGATGATCTCGTCGATGGCGCGGTAAGAGGCGTCCACCGGACCGGTGCCAACCGACGCGACCACGAATTCCTCGCCTTCCTGATTGACCATCTTGACTGTCGCGGTTGGCAAACCCATCGTGCCGCAGGCGACTTGAATATCGATCAAGCGATAATGATCTTCTGGTTTTTGAGCGGCTTCATCCGCGACCAAGGCTTCCAGGTCGGCGTCGGTAACGGTCTTTTTCAGGTCCGCCAGATCCTTGAAGCGCTTGAAAATTTCGACTAGCCCTTCGCCCTCAAGCTCATACCCCAGCTCGCGCAGGCGAACCCGCAGCGCATGTCGTCCGCTGAGCTTGCCCAATACCAGCTTGCTCTGGGTCAAGCCGACGTCTTCCGGCATCATGATCTCGAAGGTTTCGGCGTTTTTGAGTACGCCGTCTTGATGTATGCCGGATTCATGCGCGAAGGCGTTGGCGCCGACGATCGCCTTGTTGGGCTGCACCGGCATGCCCATATAGTTGCGGACCATGCGGCTGGTTTTCATAATTTGCGTCGAGTCGATATTGGTGCGCAGGCCGTAATAGGCTTTGCGCGTCTGGATCGCCATCACGACTTCTTCCATGCTGGTATTGCCCGCGCGCTCGCCAATGCCGTTGATGGTGACTTCGACCTGACGCACGCCTTTCTTCAAGCCCGCCAGGGTATTGGCGGTCGCCAGCCCCAGATCGTTATGGCAATGCACAGACCAGATCACCCCGCTGCCAGGACCGGCGCCGGGCGTCTCGTTGATCAGCATTTCCAGCGTTTCCGCCCATTCAGTCGGCATCACATAGCCAACCGTATCCGGGATGTTCAAGGTAGTGGCGCCGGCTTCGACAGCTACAGCGCAGGCTTGGATTAAGTATTCCGTGTCGGTGCGTCCGGCGTCCATTGGACTGAATTCGACATCTTCACAGAGGCTCTTCGCCAGGCTGACGGCCTCGCGAATGCGCCGCAAGCCTTGCTCTTTGTCAATGCGCAGCATCGCCAGGTGGCTCGGCGAAGTTCCGAGGAAGGTATGGATGCGCGGTTTGGCTGCTTCGCGCACGCCTTCCCAGGCGGTCAAAATATCGCCTTCCAGCGCGCGCGACAAGCCCGCGATCGTCGGCCCGTCTGGCGTGCCAACTTCGCGGGCAATCCGCTGCACAGCTTTGAGATCGTCTGGGGAGGCGGCTGGAAATCCGGCTTCTATCACATCGACGCCGAGGCGCGACAATTGTCGCGCGATTTCCAGTTTTTCGGCGCTGGACAAGGTCGCGCCCGGGCTTTGCTCCCCGTCCCGCAGCGTCGTGTCAAAGACGATGACAGTGTTTTCGTCGTAAGATCGCTTTACCATGAAGAGGTGTTCCTTTCGTCATTCGATTCCGGTCAAGTTCATCAATCATTCGCCGTCTAAGGTCAACGAGACCATCTTCTGACATGTCAACACCTCCTTTCCGTCTGTGTTCCCGGGACAGCGGCTTGGCTGTCCCCCCTAGTCGCTTTGCTTGATATTCTTGGCGTCGAGGAAGGGCATCATCTGGCGAAGATCAGCGCCGACTTTCTCGATTAACAGATCATGTTCGCGTTGGCGGCGGGCATTGAAATTGGGCCGCCCCTGGCGGTTTTCGTCGATCCAATCACGCGCGAATTCGCCATTTTGGATCCGCTGCAAGACGCCGGCCATTTCTTCCTTGACCGTCTCTTCAAATTGGTCGCCGATGACATAGCCGCCTTGTTCGGCCGTATTGCTGACGCTGTACCACATGTAGCTTAAGCCGCCTTCATAGAGCAAGTCCACAATGAGCTTCAGCTCGTGCAGGCACTCAAAATAGGCCACCTCCGGCTGATAGCCCGCTTTTACCAGGATCTCGAAGCTGGCGCGAATCAGAGCGGTTACGCCGCCGCATAAGACAACTTGCTCGCCAAAAAGATCGGTCTCGGTTTCTTCTTTGAAGGTCGTTTCGATAACGCCCGCGCGCGTACAGCCGATGGCTTTCGCATAAGCCAGCGCCAGCGCGGTCGCATTGCCGCTGGCGTCTTGTTCAACCGCGACCAGCCCGGGCGTTCCCGCGCCCTCCGTGAAGACTTCCCGCACGCGATGTCCCGGCGCCTTGGGCGCGACCATCGCCACGTCGGCGCTTGCCGGCGGGACGATCTCTTTGAAATGGATATTGAAGCCGTGCGCGAACATCAACATGGCGCCCTCTTTCAAATTGGGCGCGATATGTTCTTCATAGACAGCCGCTTGCCGGGTATCCGGAATCAAGATCATGACCACATCGGCGCGTTTGGTCGCTTCCGCAACCGTGAAAACTTGCAGCCCGTCCGCCTCGGCTTTTGCTTTGCTCTGGCTGCCCGCGTGCAAGCCGACAATCACATCCTGGTCCTGGTCGCGCGCATTGAGAGCGTGGGCGTGGCCCTGGCTGCCATAGCCAATCACCGCGATGGTCTTGCCATCCAGCAGTTTCAGATCCGCGTCTTGGTCATAGTAAAGTTTCGCCATTGATGGATTTTCTCCCTGTTCAAATGATCGTTAAGCAAGAGGCCGCGGCGCAAAACGTCAAATCATATTTCCGTTGCCGCGGGCGGATATTTCGCCCTGGATCTTGGACAGATCGCGACGCGTGAAGTTGGTGTCGTGAATGCGGGTGCCGCGCCCCATCGACACCACGCCCGTGCGAATCATTTCAACGATGCCGATTGGCCGGACTTCATCAATGAACTCTTCGAGGATTTCTTCGGTGGCGACCATCTCGATGATGGCGACTTTGGGACCGACATCGACAATGCGCGCCGGGTAGCGGTCGCAGATCTCGGTTATGGTATTGCGCGAGTCGGCATCGTCATTCCGCACCTTGATGAGCGCCAGGTCGCGCTCGACATGCGGTTCGTTGTCCAGCACGCGCACGTCGATGACGTTCACGAGCTTCTGCAAGTTATTCGCGATCTTCCTGGCGTATTCGGGACCCGCGACGACGCGAATGGTCATGCGCGAAATATGCGGCTTGTGCGTACGTCCGACGGTTAAACTGTCGATATTGAAGGCGCGCCGGCGGAAGAGACTGGCAATCCTGTTCAAGAC
The DNA here is from genome assembly GCA_965232245.1 of Phototrophicaceae bacterium. Lineage (GTDB taxonomy): Bacteria > Chloroflexota > Anaerolineae > Aggregatilineales > Phototrophicaceae > UBA6055. Next base: position 2,180,632 of record CBDDPG010000002.1, read on the forward strand.
GCCGGGTTCATTTTCCACCAAAGCGACAACGGTCACCTTGTTGATGTCTACTTGGCTGGTCATTATGCCTCCCCGGGCTTGGGACGGCGCTTCATGTCATGCAAGTCCGCGCCGGCCGGCACCATCGGATAAACCATCTCTTCTTTTTCAACCACGAACTCGATCAACGTGGGACCGTCTATGCCGCGGGCGAATTCAACGGCATCCTCAATCTCATCTCGTTTTGTCACCCGGCGGTTGGGGATGCGATAAGCATCCGCCAGCTTGCAAAAGTCAGGATTAAACAGCGGCGTCGCTTCATAGCGCTTTTCATAGAATAATTCTTGCCACTGCCGCACCATGCCCAGGAAAAAATTGTTGATGATGGCGATATTGACATTGACGTTTTCCTGCGCGGCTGTTGCCAACTCGCAGAGCGTCATCTGGAAACCGCCGTCGCCGACGATCGCCCAGACTTCTTCATCGGGCTGGCCGAATTTGGCGCCGATTGCCGCCGGGAATCCGAAACCCATCGTCCCCAGCCCGCCACTGGTCAGCAAAGTCGAAGGACGTTGATGCGGATAATACTGCGCCTCCAGCATCTGATGCTGCCCTACATCGGTGACGGTGATGGCTTCGCCCTGGGTGTGCCGCCAGATATCGTTGATAACCTGCGCCGTCAAAAGCCGACCGGGCGTTTCGTAATTGAGAATGTCGCGCTCGCTGGAGTCTTCCAGCCAGTCGCGGATTCGTCCGACCCACTGCGGATGCGATTTCGGCTCTAACGCGCCTAGCATCTGCGAGAGCACTGTCTTCAAGTCGCCGGCGATGCCGACGTCGGCGCGCACATTTTTGTTGATTTCCGAGCGATCGATATCGACATGAATCTTGCGCGCGTTCAAGGCATAGGTCTTCAGGTTGCCGGTAACGCGATCATCAAAGCGCATGCCCAAGGCGATGAGCAAATCGGCTTCTTGAATGGCCAAGTTCGCGGATGCTTCGCCGTGCATGCCCATCATGCCGATCACCAACGGGTGATCTTCTGGCATGCCGCCCTTGCCCAGCAAGGTCAGCGCCACCGGAATCTGCGCCCGTTCGGACAGTTCGCGCAGTTCCCCCATAGCGCCGGACATCATGACGCCATGGCCCGCAAGAATCACCGGACGCTCCGCTTCATCAATCAATTGCAATGCCGCGCCGAGCTCGGATTCGGAGGCGGATGAGGGCGGATGATAGCCCGGCAGCACGATCTCGCCTTGCGGGTATTCGAATTCGGTCACAGCCAGTTGCACGTCTTTGGGAACGTCAACCAGCACCGGACCTGGACGCCCCGTGCGCGCAATATGAAAGGCTTCTTTCATCGTATAAGCGAGATCTCGCACATCGGTAACCAGATAATTATGCTTGGTGATAGGCAGCGTCACGCCCGTGACATCCGTCTCTTGAAAGGCGTCGGAGCCGATGGCTGGGATGGGCACCTGGCCCGTTATCGCCAAGATCGGAGATGAGTCCATCATCGCTGTTGCCAAGCCGGTCACCAGGTTGGTCGCGCCCGGTCCGCTGGTGGCGATGCAAACGCCGACCTCGCCGGTAGCGCGCGCATAGCCATCAGCCATGTGCGACGCGCCCTGCTCGTGCCGCACCAAGACGTGATGCAGGCGGTCTTCATATTTGGTCATGGCGTCGTAGGTTGGCAATATCGCGCCGCCGGGATAGCCAAACATGACGTGAACACCCTCTTGCAGCAGGCACTCCATGATGATTTCCGAACCTGTGAGTTTCATCATCGCCTCCTTGGCGCGCTTGCCTCGCTCCAAAATAGTGACCGCATCATGCCTGGACGAATGTCAGCCAGTTATATTTGTCCGGCGCTTCCCCGGATGTAATCGCGAAAAACTCGTTTTGAACGGATTCGGTGATGGGACCTCGCGCGCCACAGCCAATCTGAATTCTGTCAACCGACTTCACTGGCGTCACCTCGGCGGCGGTGCCCGTGAAGAAGATCTCGTCTGCCATATAGAGCATCTCGCGGGCAACCGGCTGAAAGCGGATCTCAAAGCCTTGCGCTTGCAAGATCTGCAAGGCGCTGTCGCGCGTGATGCCCATCAATATCGACGACCAAGCGCCAGGCGTGTAGACAACGCCATCCAGGATGACGAAGATATTCTCCCCCGCGCCTTCACTGACGTATCCGCTGATGTCCAGGGCGATGCCCTCTTGGAATCCGTTGTCGTGGGCTTCCATGCTGACGAACTGGCTGTTGACGTAATTCCCGCCGGCTTTGACGAGCGCCATGTGCGTGTCGGGCGCCATGCGGCGGAAGGAACTGATCTGCACGTCAACGCCTTGTTCAATGGCTTCCGCGCCCAGGTAGCGTCCCCATTCCATAGTGAAGATGACGGTTTCGGTCTTGGTGCGTCCCCGCCCTTCCAAGCCGAGGGCGCCGCTGCCGCGGAAAATTATCGGACGGATGTAGCAAGATTCATGGCCATTCCTGCGCACGGTTTCGATGATTGCGCTGTCGAGTGAATCGGGATCGTATTCGTGGTCGATGCGCATGACGCGAGCGCCTTGCATCAGGCGCTCCGTGTGCTCGCGCAGGCGAAAAACCGCTGGACCCTTGGGCGTGTCATAAGCGCGGATGCCTTCAAAGACGCTGGAACCATAATGCAGGGCATGGGCGCTGACATGTACCGTCGCATCATCCCATTTTACAAATTCGCCGTCGCGCCAAATCCATTCAGCAGTCATCTACTTTCCCCTCAAGCTTTCCTGTCCCATGCCAGCTTATATCCAACCATCATCCGCTCAATAAACTAAAAAGCCCCCCTTGGCTTGGGAGGCTGTTTTCTTCTGGTTGCTGCCGCGCTTCCTGCCCAAGCCTTTAGAGTCCAATGATAATCAAAAGGACGATGACAAGAATGACAAGGCTTAGCTGATGAATCGCGGAACTGGTTTGCATCTCTGACGCGGTCTCCTAGTTAAGGATAGGCGTAAAATAGCGAACTTTCTCATATCTGTCAAGGAATTGGCCGATTGCCTCTGCCGCAATGCCAGGTATTTCATAGACATTCACAGGGATACCTCGTACAGACTACCCAACTAGCTGGTCAATCGCGTCTTCGCCAGGGCAATCTGCTTGCGAACTTCATCGGGCGCGGTCCCGCCGTAGGTATTGCGCTGCGCCACCGACCGGGCGAAATCAAAGACGTCTGCGACATCGTCGCCGAATAGCGGGGAAATGGCTTGCAGGCTGGGCAGTGGCAGTGCCGACAACTCCGTCTGGTCCGCGCCAGCGAGACGCACGACTTCGCCGACGATATGATGCGCCTGACGGAAAGGCAGCCCCTTGCGCACCAGGTAATCTGCCAAATCTGTCGCCAGCAGATCCTCTTCCAAAGAAGCGGACATGGCTTCGGCATTCACCTGGAGGCTGGCGACAATCGCTGTCATCACCGGCAGCAACTGGCGCATGGTATCGCATGAATCGAATAGCGATTCTTTGTCCTCTTGCAAGTCTTTGTTGTAGCCGCTGGGCAAGCCCTTTAAGGTCGTCAAGAAGCCGGTCAGGTTGCCGACGAGCCGGCCCGCCTTGCCGCGCATCAACTCCATCGGATCGGCGTTGCGCTTTTGCGGCATCAAACTGGAACCGGTGCTATAGCGATCATCCAGGGTGATGAAGCCGAAGGCAGGATTGGAGTATAAAAGAATGTCCTCCGCCAATCGACTCAGGTGGCTCGCGCATAGCGCGGTCGCGTATAAAAGATCGGCGACGAAATCCCTGTCGCTGACGGCATCCAGGCTGTTCTGGCTCGGCGCGTCAAAGCCCAAGTCAGCGGCGATTTGCTGACGATCCAGCGCAAAGGGGTTGCCGGCCAGCGCGCCCGACCCGAGCGGGCAAATCGACATGCGCTGGAGAGCCGAGCCCAAGCGATCCTGGTCGCGCTCCAGCATCCAGAAAAAGCTCATCAACCAGTGCGCGACCGTGATTGGCTGCGCCGGTTGCAGATGCGTGTAGCCCGGCAGCAAAGTGTCGACGTGCTTTTCGCTGGTCGCGACGAGCGCGGCTTGCAGAGCCCGCAATTCGCTCATCAGGCGCTCGGCAGCGCGCATGCTCCACAGACGGAAATCCGTCGCCACTTGATCATTTCGGCTGCGGCCCGTGTGCAGCTTGCCGCCGACAGCGCCGATGATCTCGATCAGACGTCGTTCGACAGCGGTATGCACATCTTCATCGGCTTCCTGCAGCTCGAAGTCGCCGGTCTCGAATTCCTGCAGGACTTCGCGCAATCCCGCAACGATGGTCTGCGCTTCATCAGCGCTAATGACTTTGGCATCGGCAAGCGCCAGAGCATAGACGATGCTGCCTTCGATGTCTTCGCGGTAAAAGCGAATGTCAAAGCCTATGCTGTCGTTTAGCGCCCGCAGATCTTGGTCGCTTGGTTCAGTGAACCGTCCGCCCCAAAGGCTCATACTGTCGTCCTTGCGTGATTCATGAGCTAGTCCCGCTTGAACTTGCTGTAGTCCGGCTGCCGATAACTGGTCTTGCCGCCGCCCTCGGTTTGCAACATGGCTTCCACTTTTATCGGCAAACCGAAGAGTTGAATGAAGCCCTGGGCATCCTGCTGGTTATAAACGTCTTCTTCGCCGAAGGAGGCATAATCTTCGCGGTACAAGCTATAGGGGCTTCTGCGCCCTGCCACCGCGACATTGCCTTTGTAGAGCTTCAAGCGCACGAGGCCCGACACAGTGCGCTGCGTGACATCCACGAAGGCGTCCAAGGCTTCGCGCAGCTTGCTGTACCACAGGCCATTGTAAACCAGCTCGGCGTATTTTGCCGCCAGGATGTCTTTGTACTGCATCGTGTGTTTGTCCAAGCAGATGCTTTCCAGCAATTGATGAGCGCGATTCACGATTGTGCCGGCCGGCGTCTCGTATACGCCGCGGCTCTTCATGCCGACAAGTCGGTTTTCTACAAGATCGATTCTGCCAATGCCATGCGCGCCGCCGATTTTGTTCAGCTTCAAGAATAGATCGACAGCGTTCATGTTTTCGCCGTTCAAGCGGACGGGATTGCCAGCCTCAAACTCAATCTCGATGTATTCGGCTTGGTCAGGCGCTTGCTCGGGACTGTTAGAAAGCTGATACATGCCGTCTTCCGGCTCGTTCCAAGGGTTTTCCAACAAGCCGCCTTCATGCGACAGGTGGAAGATATTGCGGTCGCGGCTGTAGATGTCTTTCTCGGTATGTGAAACCGGCACCTTGAATTCTTCCGCGTATGCCAGCGCGTCTTCCCGGCTGCGGATATCCCATTCGCGCCAGGGAGCGATGGTCTTCAGCTTGGGGTTGAGCGCCATCGTCGATACTTCAAAGCGCACCTGATCGTTCCCCTTGCCGGTACAGCCGTGCGCGACAGCGTCGGCTTTTTCCAATTCGGCGATCTCGACCATGTGCTTGGCGATCAAGGGGCGGGCGAACGACGTGCCGAGCAGGTACTCGCGTTCGTATATCGCGCCGGCTCGCATTGTCGGGAAGACAAAATCTGTCAGAAACTCTTCGCGCAGATCCCGGATATAGAGCTTCGACGCGCCCGAGGCGATCGCTTTCGCGTCCAAGCCCTCAAGTTCCTCCTCCTGCCCCAGATCCGCGCAGAAACAGACGACTTCACAACCGTAATTGTTCTTCAGCCAAGGTACGATCACCGACGTGTCCAAGCCGCCGCTATAGGCAAGCACTACTTTTGAAATACCGGACGCTGCCATTTGCCAACTCCATCTGAAGGTTCGTCAATGCCGTCAAGTGTAATCAATCTTGCCGCATTTGGAAGTGGTTGCTAGGCGGTATTGCCGTAGGTCATTGGCGCCGCGACGACGAATCACGCTTGCCTAGAGCCGCTCGCCTAGCTAAAATATATGATGAGTTTTGCCGTCTTCTTGAAATGGAGCCCCAGATGACGACTGTGGACGATCTGCGGAAAATGCGCGATGAAAAGGCTTTGCCTCACCTGGAACAATATGCGCCGGTTTGGATCATCAGCGAAGAAAATTTTGAATCTGACGAAGCGATCCAGTTTCATGTGCTTTTTCAACATCACTTGCATGGCTGGGTGAACCGCCGCTATCGTTATGATGGCTTCAACGATACGCTTTATCACAAGGGGCAAACCACGCTAAGCGAAGACGCTGCGCTGGAGCTCATGGACGACGCCCCCTATATCGAAGCGGGGGTCGCCGACATCCCCAACGCTTACGGTGGCTAGGTCTTTGGCAGTTTTTGACAGGCGACCGTTTTGAAGAGCTCGATTAAGCGCTCGGCGATGGCTGACCAGGCGTAGTCCTGCGCCGCGCGCGCCGCGCTGGCGCCCATAGAGGCGGATTTCGCAGGGTCGCTCACCAATGCGATGATGGCTTCTGTCAGCGAGATCGGCTCGCGCGCGGGCACATGGAATCCTGTCTCCCTATCCCGCACCAGGAATTGCAGCCCCCCCACCTGCGATGCGATGACGGGTGTGCCACAAGCCATCGCTTCCAGCGCCACCATGCCAAAGGATTCATAATCCGATGGCACGATGACAGCCGTCGCGGCGGAATAGTAAACTGGCAAGTGCGCTTGTTCTTTTGCGCCAACGAAGCTCACGATCGGGTTGATGCCCAATCTGCGGCTTAGGTCTTGGAGGCGCTGCAGTTCCCGATCGCGGCGCGATTCCGGATCGCCGCCTACGATCATGAAATGAAGTCGCTTGAGCAGCGACGATCGTCGCTCTCGCAAGACATGCAGCGCCTCCAGAATGGTGTCAACCGCTTTCAGCGGCTCAATGCGCCCGACAAAAAGCAATACGTGACGATCAGGATTAAGCCCGAGGCTTTTCCGCGCCTCGGTCCCCGGCAAATTGCTATTAAATTGTTCAAGATTGACGCCGGGGGGGATGACAACCAATTGCCTGCGCCTGGCGCGATAGAGCCAGCGCAACTGCGCCAATTCAGCCGGCGTGGCCGCGATGACCCGGTCCGCCCAGTTCAAAACCTGCGCTTCCGTTAATATGCGGCGGTCAGGTTGATAGAATTCATTGGCTTGGATGCGCTTCTTCATGTGGCCCAGCGTATGAAACATCTGTACAAAACAAATGCCCCAAGCCTCTTTCAGCTTGGCGGCGACCCAGCCGCTTAGCCAGTAATGGCTGTAAACGATGTCGTAGCGCAGATTGCCCAGGGTGGCGAAAGCCATCAGGTTGGCGGTGAATTCGGATAGATGAGGGTACTGTTCGTCGGGGGGCAACGGCGTCGCCGGACCAGCCTCGAGATAGATCAGGCGCACATTGGCGCCAATGGCATGGTCTACATCCGGTTCAGTGGGCGAAGATTTTCGGGTGAATATGTCGATGTGGTAGCCAAGTTTGCCTAATTCTTGCGCCAGCTCGCGGATGTAGACGTTCATCCCGCCCGTCTTCATCCCCCCCATTGGCGCCAGCGGACTCGTATGCACACTCAGCAGGGCAATGCGTTGAATCGACATCAATTGATTCGCAAAGTCAAGTTGCCCGGATATTCAAAACGGTGGTATCGCGTCCGCCCATGCGGTACTTGTAGTTCTCGTCGCCGCGTAGAAAATCGTAAAATTTGTAGCCGCTTTTAATGGCATGTTGGATGTTATAAGCCAACAGAACGATGCCGGGACTCAGCTGACTGTAACCCTGATGGTCGTGCCCTGAGTTATAGACCATCACGCGGTTGCCATAGACGAAGTTCATGTAGGCGGCGACGCGCGCTTCGCCAATGGTCAAGAAGCTCAGTTGCAGCCAGCCCTTGTCTTGCGCCAATGGCACGATCCTTTTGAAAAAGCGCATATTGCCGTCATCCTGCAAGAAGCGCTCTTTTTCCGGGTCGCTGGCTGCCATCAAACGCGCGAAATGGCCGATTTCTTGCTCCAGGTCATCCGTGCCGTTCACAATGTACCAATCAATCGCGCTGTCCGAGCCTTGAATACGCCGCAGTTTGCGCCGCACCTCGTGACGTTGTTTCTTGTCCAGCAGCAGCATATATCCGCGCCAGTCGCTGGGAAGATCAATCACCGGGCAGACTTCCTGCGGCTCTACCACAGTTGTGAATTCCCGTTCCCGCAACAAATCGGGAAGGATCTCGCGCGTCGGGGACTCTTGCGGGATGTTGCAGAGGTCGAAGCAATCGATATGAGCGCGCTCTGCCGCGAAGTAATCGGCAAAAGCTGTGAAGACGGGTCCTAAATAGTTCGCGTCTATGATGAAATCGAGATAATCCGTCACGTCCACGCAGCCGATTATCTGGGCTGTTGTCCCACGCTCGGATTCTGTCAGGAATAATGGCGCTATGCCGACAAGCCTTCCCCGCTCGCGACAAGTCAATACCAACAACTCGCCGGGCTGATAGGCGGCCCACCAAGTCGAGTGCCATTCCCAGGTGTAAAAAATACAGTCGGATTGAGCGCGCCCCAGCAGATCCTTCCATTCCGCCTGCAGGCTATCAAATACCGTCGCTTCACGGTGAACGGTTAGTTTCACTTTTGCCTCTGTCCTTGGTCGGATTCGCGTCGCGGGTAAAGGAGCGAACTCAATACTTGTGACATAGCTGAGCTGTCCATTCTTACGAAGCGCATGCCACTTGGCTTCATTTAGCTAGCCGGAACTTTTGGCGTCGCCGGATCGTTGCCCCACTCTTTCCACGAGCCGTCGTAAACCCGCAAATTAGTCGCTCCCGCCACTTCAAGCGCGAGCATGACCAAGCTGGCGGAAACGCCTGAGTTACAGTAAATCACCGTATCTTCGGCATCCAGACGGATGCCCAATTCGGAAAACTGCGCTTGCAGATCGGCGAACGGCTTCAGTGTCAGATCATCGGCGAGCATGGTCTTGCTGGGCAGGTTGATTGCTGTCGGGATATGCCCCGCGAATTGGGCCCGCGATGCCTTTCCCGCGTACTCGGCCGGCGATCGCACATCTAAAAGTTGCATGCTATCGGCGTCGATCCCGCGCAGAATATCGCCAGCCACCGCTTTCAAACGGGAATTCCTTGCTGGTACGAAGGCGCCCGGTCGCACTGTGGGCGGAGTGACTTCTGTGGTCCGCTGTTCGGCTGTCCACTTCCCCCAACCCCCATCGAGGATCTGAACGTTTTCGTGGCCATAATACAGCAGGCACCAACGCAGGCGCGCCGCGAACATGCTCGCGGCATCGTCATATACGACTACGCGACTGTCATTGCCGATTCCCAGCCGGCTCATCAAAGCGGCAAAGCGCTCCGGCGAAGCAATATCGTTTGATGGCGAACCCGGCTCGACAATATCGGACTGCCAATCGACGAAAACCGCGCCGGGAATATGCGCGGCTTCATAAGCGGCGCGATCGCTAATATAATGGGGCGGCGGCGCTGTCGGCGGCAGCACCTTGCCGCGCATGTCGATAAGGCGCAAATCACTGTCATTCAGGTGCGCTTGCAGCCAAGCAGTACTTGCCAATTGCGCAGGCATAAGCTCCTCCAGGATCATCTTTCCGCAACATAGACTTGCTGTCTTGCAAAATCCGCCTACAGCTCAATGTATCATCGAGAGGCTTCTCTCCGATATAATATATCCAAAGTTGACCGAGTTTGCCGATGAAAAAGCGCATCCGTGGCTTAAAACGCGCCATTTTTCAATTGGATTTCGATCTGTATCGGGTCCAGGTGCCAATACCTGGCTATATTGCTTCGCATCTCAGCGTCATTGATCTTTCCCCGCAAGACATCGAGCAAACAATCGTTTTCCAGCACGGTTTCGCCGGCGTCGCCGAATCCTGGGAATACCAGCTTACGCATTTCGCCCATCAGTTTCGCGTGATTGCGCCGGAGCTGCGCGGGCATGGGCAGAGCGACGCCCCGCACAGCAACTACGATATGCCGGAGCTGGTTGAAGATTTGCACCGTGTCGTTACGTCGCTGGATCTTCCGCAGCAATTTGTCTTGGTGGGCCACTCCTTTGGCGGCGCGATATGTGTTGAATACGCCAATGCCTATCCGGAACGCATCGCCAAACTCGTGCTGGTTGCCACCGCCGGGGAATATCCCCTGCCGCGGGCGGCGTCCTTGCTGTTTCATATTCCCAGTAAGGTCGCCCTGCCGTTTTGGCGCTATCGGCGCAAATGGGACGCGGAGTTTCACGCGCTCAAGCAGATCTTCCTCAACGCGCTTCATCAGTGGCAAGGTTGGTCGCTCTTGCAAAATATCACGGCGGAGGCGCTTGTTATCACGGGCGAACGAGACACCTATTTCCCGCGCTACATTTATGATGATGTTGCCAAGATGATGCCCAATGCCGAGGTCTATGACATCGGCTCGGCGAAACACAAAGTTCAGCTAGAGCGTCACGAGGCGGTGAACCGCGCCATCGAACGCTTCATTTTGGCTGCCCAACACAGCAGCTGGCGCAGCGAATCCGCGCTCGACCGGCTCAACCGCGGCCGACCCTGGTTGAGCCACTATCACCTCGATACCCCGCACGAGATTCCGATTCCCAATCAGCCGCTTTTTCGCTTTTTAGAGAGCGCGGCCGACTGGCGGCCCAAAGGCATCGCGACAGTGTTTTATGGCAAGACCATGACCTATCGTGAACTTGAGGAGCGAGTCAATCAGTTCGCGCGCGGCTTGAGCGAGATTGGAATTGGACCAGGCGAGCGTGTGATGATCGTCTTGCCCAACACGCCGCAATTCATCATCGCCTACTACGCGATTCTCAAACTAAAGGCGGTGGTCGTGCTGTCGAACCCCGACGCGAATGAGCAATTGATCATTTCGCAAGCGCAAGAAACCGAAGCCAAAGCGCTCATCACGCTAAGCGCCTTTAGCGAACTGGCGGATCTGATTCAGCGCAGGACAAGAGCCCAAACTGTCATCTTCACGCGGATTGGCAAGCAGGTCACGACCAGCCAGAGCAAGGCATTTGGCCGGCACAAACACCCAACGCAATCGGACGAAGCCATCGCCGAACGCATCGGTCTGTTCATGTCGCATGTGATGGCTGACGAGCCGCCGACCCCGCCGCAAGTTGATGTGAATCCAAGCGATCTCGCCGTGATTTCCTTCACCAGCGGCACCGCCGGCAAACCCAGAGGCGTCTGCCTGTCGCACAGGAATCTGGTCGCGAATGCCCTGCAAACACGACATTGGATGCCGGAAATCGAATATGGCGAAGAAACTGTCATGGCGGTTGTGCCCTTCGAACACAGCTATGGCATGACCGCGGCGATGAATCTGCCGATTTTGATAGCGGCGAAGATCGTGATCGTTTCGGTCTTTGAATTGCGCCAGGTGCTTGAACAGATAAAGCGGCACAAGCCGACCTTGTTCCCGGGCGTGCCCTCAATGTTCACGCTTATCAATCAAGCGCCCAAGGTCAGGAGCTATGGGCTTTCGTCCATAAAAGCCTGTATGAGCGGCGCAGCCCCCTTGCCAGTGGAAGTGCAGGAAGCTTTCGAAAAATTGACGCGAGGGCGCCTGGTTGAGGGCTATGGCCTCACCGAAGCCGCTCCCGTAACGCACTCCAATCCGCTATATGGGCTGCGCAAGGTCGGTTCGATTGGCGTGCCGCTGCCGAATACCGATGCCAAAATCGTCGATCTGCTGAATGGAAAGGAGCTGCCCCCAGGTGAAATCGGCGAGCTGCTCATCCGCGGTCCGCAAATTATGCAAGGGTATTGGCGCTGTCCCGAAGAAAACGAGACCGCCTTGCGTCAAGATTGGCTGCATACCGGCGATGTCGCGGTGATGGACGACGAAGGTTATTTCAAGATCATCAGCCGCAAGCGCGACACCATCTTCACGGGCGATTTCAGCGTCTACCCGCGCGATGTCGAAGAAGTGCTCTACGAGAACAATAAGGTTCTGGAAGCTGCCGTCGTCGGCGTCGGACGAGAAAAGGACCAGCAAAAGATCAAGGCTTATGTTGTGCCGAGACCCAATGCCGCTTTGTCCGAGGAAGAGCTGGTTGCCTTGTGCAGGCGGCGACTGGAAGAATATGCCGTGCCATGGGAGATCGAGTTTCGGCAAGAGTTGCCGCGCTCGTTTATCGGCAAGGTGCTGCGGCGCATGCTTTTTGAAGAGGAGATGGGAAAATAGACCCTCGCTATGCCTGATCTGCCGCTGTTTCCGCTCAACACCGTTTTGTTCCCCGGCATGCAGCTTAAACTGCATATCTTCGAGGAACGCTACAAGTTGATGATCCGCCGCTGTATACATGACGAGAGTCCATTTGGCGTGATCTTGATCAAGAGCGGACGGGAAGCGCAGGGACCAGTCGCAATAACCCATGAGGTCGGCTGCGCGGCGCAGATAATCGAGGTGCAGAAGCTGCCCTTTGATCGAATGAATATCCTCGCTCTGGGGCAAAGGCGCTTTCGCCTTCATGGCCTGGACCACAGCGAGCCTTATCTGCTTGGCGATGTCGAGTACTTTGTACCGCGAGAAGATGACAAAGCCGCCATGCGCCATTTCGCCGGCAGGCTGCGGCCGCTTATCATTCGCTATCTGGAAATTCTCACCGCGGCGGAAGCAGTGGAATTCGATCCGGAGCAAATCCCCCGTTCGCCCAAGTCGCTTGCCCAAATCGCTGCTATCCTTTTGCAGGCGGACAATGCTCAGAAGCAGGAGCTGCTGCGCCAGGACAATATGGCGCAACTCTTGGACTTGCTGGTCGAGACCTATCGCCTGGAGACAATGCTGCTGGGCATGCGCCTGAACCCGCCCGGAGAAGACTTCAACATTGGACCCTTTTCCAGCAACTAATGTTGAATACCAAGGCGATCGCTTGAAGTCCACCGCCGATCATCAATACAAAGCCTGAGGTAGGCGCTTGACAAGCATGCTCAAATTCTTGTTGCGGTTTTGCTTTGTACTGTCTGCCACCCTCATCCTGCTGGAGGTCGCGTTCCAGCTTGCCTTTCTCCATCTGCCGCGGGAACTGATACAACGCATGCCGCAATATCGAGAGCGAACGGGATTTCGCTTAGATACGGAACACGGGGCGCGGGAATCGCCTGCCGGCGAAGTTGTCCACATAGATGTCGACCAGTATTCCGGCGACCTGTTCCGCTTGACATGCCTTTCGACAGCTCAGGCGCAATTCTTCGAGCCATACACAGTGAGATTCACGCGCGACCAGCACGGCTTCCGCAATCCAGAACCATGGCGCGACTATCTTGATTTGCTCGTAATTGGGGATTCATTCACGGCGGCGGAAACAATACAGCATCCTTTCTGGACCGGGCTTGCCGAATCGACGCTGTCATTGGCTTTTCCCGGCAGCGGCGCCATCGAACAAAGTCTCTTGCTGGACGCCTACGGCTTGCCGCTGCAACCGGATACGGTCGTCCTGGCTTACTTCGCCGGCAACGACTTGTCCGACAATCAAATCTTCCAGGACCTGCGGCGCGCCGGCCAGACAATAGCCGACCAAGCGCGCCAGAATCGCTCTCCATTGGAGTATTTGGCGACCGTTCATCTGGCATTATATCTGCGCGATATGATCCATCGAGCCGGCCTAAGCGACTGCCACTATCCGCAAATCGCGCATACAGACCCAGCGATGCCCGTTGCATTTTTTGACAAGCTGCTGCCGATACTCGCCTGGGACGCCGAGACCTTGCGCGCCAGCGACATGTTCCAAGTTACGCAGTCCGCAATCGTTGAATTGTCGCAAGAGCTGGCCGGGCGCGGAATCCGCTTTGTGATGATGTATATCCCGCAGAAGGCGGAGTTGTTCTGGCAGTATCTTGACGACGAAAGCAAAGGCGCAATCGCGGAATACCTTACGGAACGCATCGCGCCGATCGCGCCAGAGAGCATCGACAAAAATATCTCCGCGCAGCGCGATCTATGGTCAGAAGTCGCGCTGGAACAGCAGATCGAATTCCTGGATATGACCCCGGCTTTGCGATTAGCGCTAGAAAACGGGCGCTCGCCTTATTTCTTTGCCGATACCCACTGGAATCAATTGGGGCACGATCTCGCCCGTCAGGAACTGCAGAAAATCCTGAATTAGTGTAGGCTTGTCTATGATTTCAACATGCGCAAAATGTTCCTAAGCCTGCACATGTTCGGCGAAGAGGAGAAGTAAACACTTGAAGCAATACTGGAAAATTGCCTGGGAGCGCTTCAGTCTCAATTCGAGCATCGTGGCTGACGGCAATGGACGATTCATCGCGACGCTATTCTATTTCACGATTCTGGTTCCGTTTGGGTTATTGTCTTCCCTGTTCATGGATCCCCTGCGCATCCGCAAAGATGAAGTAGCGTGGCAATCGCGCGAGGCGGTCCCGTCCGATCTTGATTCGGCCAGAGAGCAGAGTTGAGTATGTATATTCTGGGCATATCAGCCTTTTATCACGATTCCGCCGCCGCGCTCATCAAGAATGGCGAAGTGGTGGCGGCCGCCATGGAAGAACGCTTTACGCGGCTGAAGCACGATAACAGCTTTCCCCAACTTGCCGCGGAATTCTGCCTCGAACAGGCTGGGATTGCCCCACAAGAGCTTGACTACGTGGTCTTTTACGAAAAGCCGCTGGTGAAATTTGAACGCATATTGCAGACAGCCTTGAACAGCTTTCCTCGTTCATCGAGCCTGTGGCGGGAGTCTATGCTGACCTGGTTGACGGACAAACTCTGGGTGCGCAGCCACGTCGCGCGAGTAATCGGCGTTCCCCAAGAGAAAATTCTCTTCTGCGATCACCACATGAGCCACGCCGCCAGCGCATTTTTCGCCTGCCCCTACAAAGAAGCCGCGATTCTGACCGTGGATGGCGTGGGCGAATGGACGACGACCACCTTAGGCGTTGGCAAAAGCTCGCTCGGCGACAGCGACGCCACAACCCCGACCATTGACTTATTTGAAGAGCAGCGCTTCCCGCATTCTTTAGGTTTGCTCTATTCGACATTTACGGCTTGGCTCGGCTTCCGCGTCAATAACGGCGAATACAAAGTCATGGGTATGAGCCCTTACGGTGAGGCGCGTTATTTGGACAAAGTTTATCAGGTCGTCGCGCAAGACCGCGCCACGGGCGCCTTTCGCCTTGATATGTCCTATTTTGACTTCCACCGCTCCACGACGCGCAGCTACAGCAATAAGTTTCTCGATCTATTTGGGGAAAAGCGCGACCCTGACAGCGACTTCTTCACCGCGCATACGCAGCCGCAGCGCCAGGACGAAAAACGAGCGATGGCAGCCAACCAATATTATGCCGATGTCGCCGCCAGCGTGCAGCAAGTCACCGAAGATACGCTCATTAACATCGCCACCTATCTGCACAAGAAAACTGGCATGAAGAAGCTGGTGATGGCTGGCGGGGTCGCGCTTAATACCAAAGCCAATTGGCGGGTTTTGAACGAGACGCCCTTTGATGAGCTTTGGATTCAACCGGCGGCGGGCGACGATGGCGGCGCCTTGGGCGCCGCGCTGTGGGCATGGCATATTGTCCTGGGCAAACCGCGCCGCTGGGTGCAGACACATGCCTATTTCGGCAAGGGTTATGACGACGCTGATTGCCGGTCATTCCTCGAGGCGGCTGGCTTGCGCTATGAATCCTTCGACGACGAATGCAAATTGACAGAAACCATCGTAGACGCCATGACGCGGCAGCAGGTGATTGGATTTCACCAGGGACGCTTCGAATGGGGTCCGCGCGCGCTGGGGAATCGCAGTATCCTGGCCGATCCCCGCGGCGAAGAAATGAAAGAAGTCGTGAATACCAAAATCAAGTTCCGCGAACCTTTTCGACCCTTCGCCCCGGTCATCCTCCGCGAGCGGTCGCCGGAGTATTTTGACTATCCGCAAGTCGCGGAACACGACAGTCCGCGTTATATGTTGATGGTCGCCCCGATAAAGTCGGACAAACAGTCGGAAATCCATGCCGTCAACCACGAGGGCACGGGACGGCTGCAATCCATTGACCGCGCTACCAACCCGCGCTACTATGATGTCGTCAAGCAGTTTGGGGACGCGACTGGCGTGCCCGTTGTCCTCAATACGTCCTTTAACCTGCGGGGCGAGCCAATCGTCAACACGCCGCAAGAAGCTTTTAACACTTTCCGCAATAGCGATATTGATATGTTGGTCCTAGGGTCGCACGTGGTGCGGAAGCCGCTTTGATTCGACTAGGAAACGACGAGGAGCCAAAATGAGTTCCAAAGTAAAAACAAGCAAGAACAGTCCAAGCGCGCTTCAGGATTTTTTCATGCGTCTGGGCGTACTTGGCGAGCTGCTGGCTTTTTTGTGGAAACGCAAATTGTACTGGATGTTGCCGCTGGTGATCACGCTCTTGGTCTTCGCTCTTGTGATCATGTTGGGCAGCGCGAGTCCCGCTGGCGTCTTCATTTACTCGCTCTTTTAGGATGGTCGCTTTGCCAGCCTGTGAGTTCATCAGGAGCGAGATGATGCTGTGGATGTAAAGACGGTGATATTGATTGCGCTAGTAGCGCTGGTCGCCTGGCTCGCTTGGCAAGTCCATCGCCGCTCGGTCAGCCAGCGACAAATCTATGGCGGCGCCCCCGCCGCCCTCTGCAACTTTCTTTCGGGGCTGTGCTTTGCGGCGATCTTGCCCACGGTCTGCGCATCGGTCCTGGTCTTGCATCCGGAAATGCTGGAAGTCGCGGGCCTAACACTCAGCCCGATCATCGTGATCCTCGTCGGCCTGGCGCTCCTGAGCCTGCTCTTCTCGATCCTGTTCGCCCTCTTCGAGCGCGGACCATCGGAGAGAGAGCAACAGCAACTAGCCTTGCGCGCTGCGCAGGGCTGGACTGAGCAGGATGCCAAGTCTTCTGGCTTGTAGCCGGCGACTGATTAGATATCCAGGTTGCGCACCTGCCGGGCATGCGTCTGGATGAAGCGCCTGCGCGGCGGTACGCTAGCGCCCATCAGCATATCAAATACCTTGTCCGCGTCGGCCGCGTCCTCAATCGTTACCTGCAACAGCGTCCGCGTGTCAGGATCCATGGTGGTCTCCCACAGCTGATCCGGGTTCATTTCGCCCAGACCCTTATAGCGCTGAACGCTGACTTTGTCCTTATTCTTGAAAGCCTTTATGGATCGCTCCAACAGTTGCCCGTCGTCCAAACCGGCTTGCGGGTAAACATATTGCATTTTGCGGCCATTTTTCAGTAGATAAATCGGCGGTTGGGCAATATACAGGTGCCCCTGCTGGATAATCTGCGGCATGTGCCGAAAGAAGAAAGTCAATAGCAGGGTGCGGATATGGCTGCCATCGACATCAGCGTCCGTCATAATGATCACGCGTCCATAGCGCAGCTTGTCGATCGTCATCTCGTCATGGATGCCGGTGCCCAAAGCCGAAATCAAAGACTTGATCTCGTTGTTGTCGAGTATCTTGTCTATGCGCGCCCGCTCGGTATTGAGTATCTTGCCCCGCAGCGGCAGAATGGCTTGAAAATGGCGGTCTCTGCCTTGCTTGGCGCTGCCGCCGGCCGAGTCGCCCTCGACAATGTAGATTTCGGCGTTTTCGCCACGCTGCGAGCAATCAGCCAATTTGCCCGGCAGGGTGCTGCTCTCCAGCAGGCTTGGCCCGCTGCGGACCAAATCTCGCGCTTTCTTCGCCGCCTCGCGCGCGCGCTTGCTGGTCATACACTTATCGACGATTCGCCGCGCCTCGCGGCTATTGGTTTCCAAGAATTCGTTTAAGGATTCGGTTACGACTTGCGAAACCGCGCCTTGCACCTCTGGGTTCAGCAGCTTGACTTTTGTCTGGCTTTCGAATTGCGGATCCGGATGTTTGACGCTGACTACCGCGGTCAGCCCTTCCAGCGTGTCATTGCCGGAAAAGTTCCCCTCCTTTTCTTTCAACAGCCCCGCTCGCCTGGCGTAGCGGTTGATCACCCCCGTTACCGCCGCGCGCAAGCCGGTGACATGCGTACCGCCGTCCGGCGTATTGATGGTGTTGGTAAAAGCGAGTTCTGTCGTGATGGCGACGTCCGAGTATTGCATCGCGACTTCAACGCCGATCTTGTAGGGCGCATCGTTGCGATCCACGTATTCAATGTCCCGCTCGGCATGAATGATGCTGTGGACGGCGCGCCGGCTGCGATTCAAATAACGCACAAAAGAACGTAAGCCGCCGTCAAAATAGAAGGTGACCTCGCGCGGAATCGGCTCGGCTCGCTCGTCGCGCAGCATGATCGTCACTTGCCGCGTCACAAAAGCCATTTCCCGAAATCGCGTCATCAAGGTATTGAAGTTGAAGGCGTTCTCTTCCATGACGGTGAAGTCCGGTACAAAGGAAATCTCCGTGCCCGTTTCTTCTCCATTGCGCAGCTTGCGAATCTTTTTCACACGGCTTGTGATTAAGCCTTCTTCATAGGTCTGCCGCCAGACATGACCGTCTCGAAAGATGGTGGCGGTCAATTCCGCCGACAAGGCGTTCACGGCCGACACGCCGACGCCATGCAAACCACCGCTAACGGTGTAGACCTCGTTATCGAACTTGCCGCCCGCGCCAATCACCGTCATGACGACCTCGAGCGCGGGTTTGCCGCTCTCGTGCATATCGACTGGAATGCCGACGCCGTTGTCCAGGATGGTCGCGCCGCCGTTCTCGTGCAATGTCACTTCAATGCGATCGCAGCGCCCAGCCAAAGCTTCGTCAATCGAGTTGTCGACGACCTCATAGATCAGGTGATGCAGCGCGCTGGCGTCGGTGCCCCCAACATACATGCCTGGGCGCCTGCGAACATGCTCGCGCGGGCTCAGCTGCTGGATATTCTTCGCGGTATAGCCATTCTGCTGCTGTTCAACTATTTCCTTGTCTTTCGCCATGGTGTCTCCTGCCAGCCAAACAATAACCGACGAAGCTCTTATTTAAGCCCCGGTTCTCATCGAAAACTGCCTGCAAGAATAGTGACAGTTTCTCCGAATGATGAAGGGAGGTTCTCTTCATTAATTATACTAGACTGTAGACGTAGATACAACGGATGAGGCTAGCAATTTGAGCCCTACAGCATTGACAGCTTGCGGCGCGACTCCTACAATTTTGCCAGTTGCCTCTGTAGCTCAGTGGACAGAGCACCGGTCTTCTAAACCGATGGTCGCAGGTTCGAGTCCTGCCAGGGGCGCCATGAAAGCGGCAAAATCGTTTTAGGCGGTATTGACGCAGCTTCGCGCGTCAGCATGTCGCCTCCCAGGACCTTGAGCGCGGGGCGTATGAAAGATCTATCTCTTCGCTTCCGCGTCCAGTTCTACCAGTTCGCGCCTCAAAGTTTTTCCAACCGCCGTCTTGGGCAAATCGTCGATGAAGTCGATGCGCCGGGGAATCTCGTAAGGGGCTAATTTATCCTCAAGGAATCCGATGATATCCTCTGCTGTGGCAGTCTGATCCGGTTTCAAAACGATCCAGGCTTTCAGCGCTTCTTCTCCCGTTCGCTGCGGATGCGGGATGCCGGCAACACCAACTTCCAAGACTGCAGGATGAGCGCTTATGGCGTTTTCCACCGTTGTTGGATAGACGTTGAAGCCGCCTATCAGCGCCATATCTTTTTTGCGATCGACGATATAGAAATAGCCGTCTTCGTCCATGCGGGCGATATCGCCCGTATACAGCCAGCGCTTGCCATCCTTCTCTCGCAGCGCGTTTTGCGTCTCTTCCAGCATGCCATGATAGCCAACCATCACATTCGGTCCCGCCATCAGCAGCTCGCCTATCTCCCCAACCGGCACATCCGTCTCGCCGTCCTCCAGGCTGACAATGCGCATGTCCATTTCCGGCAGCGGCAAGCCGATTGATCCGGGTCGGTTTTCTTTATAGATCGGGTTGACGTGCGTGGCGGTCGGCGCTTCACTCATCCCAAAACCTTCCCGCACCGAACCGCCCGAAAGCCGCTCGAATTCCTCTTTCGTCGCCAGCGGCAAGGGCGCGGAACCGCTCAAACACAAGTGCAGGGAGCTCAGGTCGACTTCCCCGTTCTTGACCCGGGCATGGTTGTTGATGGCATTGTACAGAGCCGGAACGCCAGGAAACAGCGTCGTGCGAAATGTCTCGATATTGCCCAGCACATCGTCGATATCACGGGGATTCGGCACAAGCACGATCTTGCAGCCCCGGTAAACGCTTGTGCTGACTACCACGACCAATCCATAGACGTGAAAAAACGGAATGGCGCCGAGAAAAATCTCATCTTCGGTTGGGGTATCAAAGAGATCCAATATGCCTTCCGTTTGCAGCATATTCGCCACCAACGCGCGATGCTTGGACATGGCGGCTTTGGCTACGCCGGTGGTCCCGCCGGTGTATTGGAAAATCGCCAGGTCTTCAGGTCCCACCTCGACGTTCGCCCGCTTGCCATCATATTCTTTTAAGAGCTCCTGGAACCAAAAGTCGCCACTTTCCAGCTTGGCTAGAAAATGACCATCCTTTTTTTCCCTGGCAATGGTGAACAATAACTTCGCCAAAGGCGGCAGATATTCCTTGATATTGGCGACGATGACTGTCTTGACTTTTGTCCGTGGCTGCACCTGTTTGACAAGTCCATAAAAGAGCGTCATCGTCAGTATAAATTCGGCGTCGCAGTCATTGATCTGGCGCGCCATTTTATCCGCGGGATAGGTTGGATTGGTCGCGGCGACTACGCCGCCTGCCTTGAGAATGGCAAAAAAACTAATCACAAAAGCCACCGAGTTCGGCATCACGATAGCGACGCGGTCGCTCTTTTTGAGTCCCCGATCGACCAAGGCGGCCGCCAAAGCGTCCGAGGCGCGGTCAAGTTCCGCATAGCTAAAGTTTCTGCTCACGCGTCCGATCAGGGGCAAGGCGGCCGGCGTGATCAAAGCCGTGTTCTGCGGGATTCTCGCGCTCGTATCCTTCAAGAATTGATGTAATGGCACTTCGGGGAATTCAAGCGCTGTGGGCATGCCCACATCATAGTTCTCGGTCCAGGGACGCTCCGCATAAGTGACCATCAGAACTTGCTCCGATTTTATTTCTCAGTATTTATCACCATAGTATAACATAGCCGAGAAACAAAAGGTAAAGCGCCGCACATAAGTGACAATCGGCGATTGGGCAGGCATGTCGATTTGCGGACTCGTTTTACGCGGCGCAGGCGAAACTGCATTCCGTGGAGCGTCTGTGATGACTATTGCCGCGAAGGGTCTAGCCAGGCTGACCAACTCGCCGGCAGCCGGGCGATCCGCCCAGCGCTGTCCAGGCAGACCAGCTTCAGTTTCGCCTTGAACAGGCGCCGCCCGCTCGGCGCGTCAAGGATCTCGCAGGCGAAGGTGACAGTGCGGCTGCGGTGGTCGGCTATCCAGGTGCGCGCGCTTACTTCTTGATCATAGCGCGCCGCCAATAGATATTTCGCTTCTAGTTCGCCGGCCGCCAGGAAGTAACCGGCACGCTCAATGTCGGCATAGCTTAAGCCGTGATCGCGGATATAGGCGCTGCGGCCCTCTTCAAACCAGACTAAATAGGCGGCATGATGAACGACGCCCATCTTGTCCGTTTCGGCGTAACGGACGTGGAAGGTAATCTCGCTTACATAAGGATCGGCGGACGACATCAATACCCCTGTACAGTTTGTTCAAAGCGCATAGTCTAATGGCGGATGCCCGCGACATACAAGGATTGAATGCTGGCGTATTTCTGCGACACTTGAAGAATCCAGCGAAAATGCCGCGCTGCACATAATAACAAGCCTGCTTCTGGCATGAGCAAGGCGCTTGGCTAAACAAGGGAGACTGTGATGAGACGACTGACGACGATTGTATTGGCGGTGCTGCTCTCTGTTGCCATCGGCTTGACAACTTCGGCGCAAAAGCTGGAAGATCCTTACGCAGAGACGCCAAAATCGCGCGCGGAGGATGGCGCTTTTGTCCTGGGCAATGCCAGCGCGCGCATGCGATTCATAGAGTTTTCCGATTTTCTCTGTGGCTACTGCCAAAGCTACGAGCCGATTGCCGCCGAATTCATCCAGAAATATGTTTTGAGCGGGCAGGCGCAATTCGAATACCGGATGTTCCCGGTCGTTGACCCAGAGTTATCTCCGCTTAGCGCGGCTGTGGCGGAATGCGCCGATACCTTGTCGCCAGGCGCATTTTGGCTGGCGCATGACCTCTTGTTCGATATCGCTAGCAACGCTGGATTCAGCGCCGAGTCGGCGGTTCACGTCGCCGAAGCGCTTGAGCTCGACCATGCCGAGCTGGCCGATTGCGCGTCAGAGGCGCGCCAGTATCAAGCCGATCAAATATACGGGCTGGAATTGGGCCTGCAGGGAACGCCGTCTCTCTTTGTTCAATATGACAACGCGCCGCCAGTAGCGATCGCGGCTCCCCTGCCAGAACATTTCGCCGCGCTGGTTGAGGCTATTCGTCCGGAGACTAGCGAGGCTGTCAAGATCAAAGCGGGACCATACGCGGGCATCAGCGCCTTTCGTAGCGCGGACGGCGGATTTGTCTTGGGCGAGCCTGACGCGCCGCTGACCATCGTCGCCTTCGAAGATTTTCTCTGCGCGCATTGTCAAGCATATCTTGAGACTGTACACAGTTTCATAGATGCTCAGGTGCGCGCCGGTATGGCGCAATTCGAGTTCCGTTTTTTCCCCTTGATCGATCCCCAAGTTTCTGTACAGGGCGCTCGCATTGCGGAATGCGTGGGGCACCTGGAGATGAGTAAGTTCTGGGACGCGCATGATCTGCTTTTCGAGCTGGCGACGGAACGGGCGCTCGATGCCGACAGCGGGGATGATGTCGCAGAAGCGCTCGATCTGGACGCCGCAGCCCTGGCAAGCTGTATGGATCGTTCGATTCAATTTCTTATTGATACGCGCCTGGGACAGGCCCTCGGCGTAACCGGCACGCCCGCGATTCGCGCGCGGCGCGCTGGCGGCCAAGCTGATGTCATCTACGCTGGGGGGCAGGCTCTGGATCGGGGCGGAACGCCCTTGGATGTGCTAGTCGCCCTGGCCGATGGAACCGCAGGAGTCACTGTCGGTCCGCCCGAACCGAGCGTTTTGGACGCCACCATGTTGCCAGATCTCAGCTTGCTTACGGGAGAGCCCTGTGGACCGCCCTGCTGGCAAAATATCAGTCCCGGTAAAACGGACATGCGGGACGCATTGCAGATCCTGAGTCAACTGGAATCGATCACAATCGCGCAAGCGACAGATGCGGAGATCGTATTCGGCTACGCCTCCGGCCCCCCTTGCTGTCAAATCGTCAGCGACGACCAGGGATTGGTGACCGCGATCGTGCTGCAACTGGCGCCGCAGGCGCTCGTCGGCGAGGCGATTCAATTTTTAGGCGAACCGCAATACGTGACGGGCATGCCCTTTAACGACGAAGAGTATCTGCTCGTGCTCGTTTACCCGGAAAAGACAAGTTTTCTCTACGCCATGGTGGCAGGCGTCGACGGCGTTTTGGACGAGCTTTCGCCGGTTGTTTCGGCGATATACGCTTCAGACCTACAAATGAACCAAGTGCTCAGCACGACGCCGCTAGACAATTGGAAAGGCTATCTGAGTTACGGCGCGTACATGGACGGAGAATTCGATAATCACCCCTAGCAGCTAGCGGCTAATCTTTGGGTTGATGACGGTTTTGCAGCGCCAGCTCCACATCCTGGAGGGAAATGTCCAGCTCCGCCATCAAAACCAAGACGTGGTAAAACAGGTCGGCCAGTTCGTTCACTTGTTCCTGTCGGCTCTGGACTAAAGCGGCGATGACGGTCTCTACCGCTTCTTCGCCCACTTTCTGGGCGATTTTGTCGCGCCCCTCGCCGAAAAGATGATTGGTATAGCTGCCTTCAGTTGGGTTCAACTTGCGATCGTGGATGATCGCTTCTAGTTTCTTGAGCATATCGCTCATCGTCGGTTCCCTGTCTAATCTCGCTGCGGCTTGCGACTGAACTGATCAAAGCTGCGATAGAAGCAGCTTCGGGCATTGGTGTGGCAGGCTGGTCCAGCGGGTTGGACCAGGAGAAGCAGCGTGTCGCCATCGCAATCGATGCGAATGTCAATCACCGTCTGTGTATTGCCGGAAGTCTCGCCTTTTTGCCACAGGGATTGCCGGCTGCGGCTCCAGAAGGTCGTCTTCCCGCTATCCAGCGTGGCTTGTAAAGATTGCGCGTTCATATAAGCCAGCATCAAAACCTCAAGCGTCGCCGCGTCTTGCACGATGGCCGGTATCAGACCCTGATCGTTCCATTGGATCGCCTCCAGAACGCTCTTATCAAGAGGCATCGGATCCCTCCCAGCCAGAGAGCCGCGTCGGAACGCCATTGTCATGCAAATAGCGCTTGAGATCCACGATACGCATTTCATTGAAGTGAAAGAGCGTTGCCGCCAAAGCCGCGTCCGCGCCGCCTTCTTCTAGCGCTTCGCGGAAATGCTCTTTTGTTCCCGCGCCGCCCGATGCGATCACCGGAATGGATACCGCATCCGCTACCGCCTGCGTCATTTCGATATCATAGCCGGACTTGGTGCCGTCCTTATCCATACTCGTCAGCAATATCTCCCCGGCTCCGCGTTCCTCGACTTCTTTCGCCCAGGGCACAGCTTCTTTA
Source organism: Phototrophicaceae bacterium (assembly GCA_965232245.1). Classification (GTDB taxonomy): domain Bacteria; phylum Chloroflexota; class Anaerolineae; order Aggregatilineales; family Phototrophicaceae; genus UBA6055. The sequence goes on from CBDDPG010000002.1 coordinate 2,205,164, forward strand.
TCAGTCGGGATGCGCCCGCCGTTGATGTGAACAAGCCATTTGCCCTCGACTCTGCGCGGGTCAATCGCCACGACGATGCACTGGCTGCCAAAGCCCCAAGCGCCTGCCGAGATCAAATCCGGGTTGCGGACCGCGGCGCTATTGATCGAGACTTTATCGGCGCCTGCCAACAGGGTCTCGCGTATATCGTCGATGCTGCGAATGCCCCCGCCAACACAATATGGAATGAAGATGCTATCCGCCACTTGTTTGACCATTTCCAACCTGGTCTTGCGCGCCTCGTGCGATGCGGTGATATCAAGGAAAACCAGTTCGTCAGCGCCTTCCCGGTCATAAACGACCGCCTGCTCGACGGGGTCGCCGGCGTCGCGCAGGTCAATGAAATTCACGCCTTTGACGACGCGCCCGTCCTTCACATCGAGGCAAGGTATGATCCGCTTAGCCAACATCATTCACCGCCTTTCGCTGCTCGCAGGGCAGCGCCCAGCGAGATCTTTTTCTGATACAGCGCCATGCCGATAATCGCGCCCGCCACGACGCCGCTGGCCGCCATCTGCTCGATTTCTCCTATGCTGCCGATGCCCCCGGACGCGATCGCCCACAGCCCGGTTTCGCGCGCCAATGCGATCGTGCTGTCAATGTTCGCGCCGCTTAACATGCCGTCCCGTTTGACATCGGTATACAGGGCATGCCTGGCGCCCTTGGCGAATAAGCGCCTGCCAAACTCAAGCGGGGACTGACTTGACAATTCCGTCCAACCATGCGTGACGACCTTGCCGTCTCTGGCGTCCAGGGCGACGCAAATCGCGTCAAGGCCAAAGCGGTCCAGCGCTTCGCCAACCTTGTCCGGTTCCTTGACCGCCAGCGTCCCCAGGACCACCCGAGAAGCGCCCGCCGCCAGCGCGTCGCCCACAGCATGCAAATCTCGCAAGCCGCCGCCAAATTGCAGCTTAACATCCAGTTTGGCGACAGCCTCCAAGACGCTTATGTTCTCGTTGGCTGCGTCAAAGGCGCCATCCAAATTGACCATGTGAATCCATTCGGTCCCCTGGTCAATCCACAATTGCGCTGTCGCTACCGGGTCGCTGCTGAAGACTGTTTCCTGGCTCAAATCCCCTTCGCGCAGTCGCACGACTTTCCCGCCGCGCAGGTCAATCGCCGGGTAGATTATCATCGCTCAGCTCCTCGATTCTCAAAAAGTTCTTCAATATCCGCAAGCCATTGATTTGGCTCTTCTCAGGATGAAACTGTACGCCGTATATGTTGCCCGATTGTACTGCGGCGGCGAATTCAAGCCCGTAATGGACCGAGGCGATAATCGCGTTTGTATCCTGCGGCGCGCAACAATAACTGTGCACAAAGTATACATGGCTGCGATCGGCGAGCTGGCAAAACAATGGCGAGCGTTTTTTCAAATCGAGTTGATTCCAGCCCATGTGCGGCACCTTGCGATCCAAAAAAGCCGGAAAGCGCAGCACCCGCCCCGGCACGATTCCCAAGCCCCTGTGCTCGCCCATCTCCTCGCCGACATCAAAGAGCATTTGCATGCCGACGCAGATGCCAAGATAAGGAACGCCGCTGGCAAGCGCGTCCAGCAGAGGCGCGACCAGATCGCGCCGGCGCATCTGCTCCATGCTCGCCCCAAAAGCGCCCACGCCCGGCAAGATGATCTTGGTCGCGCCGGCTAACTCCGAACCATGCCGCGCCAGCCGCAAATCAGGCGCCTGAAGATGCTTCAGCGCGTGCATAACGCTCCTGAGATTTCCCGCTCCATAATCGATAACCGCCAGCATTCGTCTCTCCTAATCCAAAGAAAAAGCCCCGCTAGGGAGCGGGACCTCAATGACAAATCAAATGGCATGAAGCAAATAGCCCTAGAACGCTCCTGTTCCGGTTGTGGAAAAATGATGGTGATGATGGCGCAGTGTTTTCTTCACGGCTGTTTCCAATCAACTCTCGTGGCGGATTATAGGGGACATGACGCTAGCTGTCAATGTAGAACACACAGGGATTCTCCGATGATTGTCTATAGGCGCTGCAAATGTTATAATCAAGCATACCATCATTCCGCGCCAGTCAATTTGACGGCAGGAGCAGGCTCCATGCAAATCAATCAAATCGCCAGCATGATCGAATGGCTGGATGAAGAGCGCCGCCGCGACAAAGCCATTATCGCGGCGCTGGAAGAGCGCGTCGAGCAGCAAGTCGAGTTCATCACACAGATGCAGCGGCGAGTCAAGGGCGTCGAATCCGACCATAGCGTCATCAAGCAAGAAACGCTGCCCGCCCAAAAAGAACATGACATCATCGATAAACTGCGGGGCGAAATGGCGCAAATGCTGGAAAATGCCGAGGCGCGCCGCCTGACCGCGGAACGCGAAGCCGAACGCCGCGTCGATTTGCAGCGGGACACGGTCCAGCGCAGCGTCCGCGAACTCGGTGAAAAAACCGACCGCATCGAAAGGCAGTTGGCGAATATCAGCGGGCTGCAAAGCGAAGGCGATCGCCTGACCAACGCGATGCGCGTGCTGAACCAAGAAATGGACGACCTGACCAAGCAGCTCGAAGGACCGGACCGCCGCCTCACCTTCCTCGAAGAGCAGCGGCGGACCGACGCGCGGCGCCTGGCGGAGATCGAAACTGAAATGCCGGAGTACAAAAAATCGGTCGATGGCATTTTACCGAAACTGGGACTCATTGAAGACTTGGCTGTGCGCAACGAGCGCCGCATCCAAGATTACAGCGCTGTCGACCGAGAGCGCAGAGAACAGTTGCAGCAATTCATCGACCAGCAGCAATTGATGACGCAGCAGCGCGACCAGCAAATGGCGGATCTGACCAAGCGCTTTGGCGTGCACGATGCCGAATTGCAGAAAAACATAGAGCGCTTCGAAATCTGGGCGCAAGCCTACCGAGAGATGAAACGCATCATCGACGATTTCAACCGCATCGGCGACCGATTGGAACGGCGCATCAACGAAGTAGCGGAAATGCAGCGGCTTAGCGAAGAACGCTTCCGCCAGGAATGGAACGACTGGCGCGACGAAGATCAGAAGCGCTGGAAACAGTTGACCCTGTCCAGCGATGAAGTCTGGCGCAACCATGACCGGGAATTCGATAGCTTCGTGCATCGGATTGGCGACGTCGAAGCGCAAATCCCCGACGTTCGCGCCAATATCGAAAGGCTCTGGCAATTGGAACGGGCCCGCGCCGAACTGTATCGAGAGCGCTATCAGGCTCTGCTCCACCAATACGACAGCAGCGCGTTCAGCGAAGAGACCAGCGGCATCCCAAGCGCCGAAAGTCTCCTCGACGGCAACGCGGTTGGCAGCGGATAAGCGATGCGGGTCATCGGCACCTCTGGCCACGTCGATCACGGCAAGTCCACATTAGTCGAAAAACTGAGCGGCATTAACCCGGATCGGCTCGCTGAAGAGCAGAGCCGTCAAATGACGATTGATCTGGGTTTTGCCTGGATGAGCCTGGCCAATGGCGAGACAGTTGGCATCGTCGATGTGCCGGGCCATCGCGATTTCATCGAAAATATGCTGGCGGGTGTTGGCGGCATTGACGCGGCGCTGCTGGTCATTGCCGCTGACGAAGGCATCATGCCACAGACCCGCGAGCACCTGGCGATCCTGCGGCTATTGGACGTAAAAGACATCATCGTGGTCATCAGCAAAGTCGATTTGATTGAGGACACGGACTGGATCGAATTGATCCGCCTGGATATCGAAGAGCTCTTCGCGCAGCATCAGCTGCCGGCGCCGCCAATGGTCGAAGTCTCCGCCCACAGCGGGCAAGGCTTGCGCCAGTTGATCGAGACCCTGCAAGGTGTTCTGCAAGGCGCGCCGCAACGCGTCGATTACGGCCAGCCGCGTTTGCCGATTGATCGCGTATTTGTTGTCGGCGGCTTTGGCACCGTTGTCACTGGCACGCTCGTGGGCGGCAGCCTGTCGACAGGCGCCAGCGTCGAGTTGCAGCCGACGGGGCTGGCTGGGCGCATCCGTGGTTTGCAAAGCTACAATCAAGCTGTTGACACTGTGGCGCCGGGCAGCCGCGTGGCTGTGAACATCGCCGGGATCAGCAGCGATCAAGTCAAGCGCGGCGACATGTTAACGTCCCCTGGGCAGCTCCGCCCCAGCGCCATGGTCGACGCGCAGTTTTCTCAGCTTGCGGATCTTGACCGTCCACTGGAACACAACGCGGAAGTCAAGTTTTTCTGTGGCGCGTCCGAATCGATTGCCAAAGTGCGGCTGCTCGATGCCGAGCAACTTTATCCCGGCGACGAAGGCTGGCTGCAAATCCGCCTGCGCGACGCGCTTCCGCTCGCTCGCGGCGACCGCTACATCTTGCGCTTCCCCTCGCCGGCGCAGACTATCGGCGGGGGCTTGATCGTCGATGCGCGCCCACGTCGCCGCTTAAAGCGATTCCAGCAAGGCATTATCCAAGACTTGGAACTGCGTCTGCGCGGGACGCCGGCGGAAAGACTGGCGATGTCCGCAACAGGGGGAAATCCCGTTACGCTCAAAGCGTTGCAGTCCAGCCTGGGTTATAGCGATGAAGCTATCCAAGCGGCATTGCGGGAGGCGCTTGACCTTGGCTTGGTGAAGCAGCTCGACAAAGAACGTTTCTGGTCAAGCGTTTCCTGGCATAAGCTGGTCAATCGGGCGCTGGCGCAGTTAGGCGCTTTCCACAGCGAGCATCCGCTGCGGCTGGGCATGCCGCGCGCGCAATTGCGCAGCCGGCTTGATGTCAAGCTCAGCCTGCTTGATCAAATCCTTGACGGGGAAGAACGCATCGCCGCCGAAGGAAATCTCTTGCGGCTTCACAATCACAAAGTGGAATTTGACGCCGAGCAAAGCGCCAAGATCGACCATCTCATGCGGCTTATTCAAAGCAGCCCTTATGCGCCGCCTTCGATAAGCGAGCTGAACGACATCGCCGGAGAAGATGTCCTGCGAGCGCTGCTCGATTTGCGCGCCTTGGTCAAGGTCAACGAGCGCATCGCCTTTGCCAGCGCCGATTATGATTTTATGGTCAGCGAGATTCGACAAAAGATTCACGAGCATGGCGAGATTGACGCCAAGACCTTGCGCGATCAATTTGGCACATCGCGCAAGTACGCCATCGCGCTGCTGGAACATCTCGATTCCCTCGGCATCACCCAGCGCGTGGGCGATGTCCGCAAACGGGGCCGCAATATGTGAGCGCCTCTGGCCGTGGCGCTTAGATCTCCTACCGCCAATTCTCATGCTGTCAATCGCAGCATGACCTTGTCGCCAAGCTGTACATCCAGCAGATCTGCCGCATTCCCCTGGTTCGCGCCGATCTCTAGGAAGCCGTTGCTGTCAATTAACGCCAGGGCAGCCCCAAGCTGCGCCTCGTGATACGCGCGGCAGACGCCATGAATGCTATGACTGTGAATCGTAACGATGGCGCTGGCGGCGGACAGCCGCAGCGCCGGGCTGCCATCATGCCAGAGCGCGTCAAGGCTCAGCTCATCTTCGTCCAGCCAGCGCAAGAGGCCAATACTGGTGATGATATTGCCGAAATGATCAATGCGCATCACCTCGCCAATCACACTCTGTCGCGTATAACTTAGCTGCGGTACAGGCAAGCTGAGGATCCGCTCCAACTTTTGTCCCATATCCATTAGACAGGCGGGATCTACCGCCAAGCGCGCGGCGGCTGGCGCGAAAATATCACGTCCATGGAAAGTATGACTGGCTCCGGGCAAGTGATATGCGGGATTGTCCAGCGAGACCGCCTGATATGCCGCAGCGAGCTTATCCAAGCTGTAGCTAAGCGCTCCGTTGTCCGGCGCGACAAAATGATAACCGGCGCATCTTACCGCGATTGGCTTGCGCGCGCTGCCGACGCCTGGATCCACCACCACGCAGAAGACTGTGCCTTCTGGGAAATAGCGGAAACTGTTCATCAGCGCGAATGCGCCTTCCCGAATATTCTGCGGCTGGATGGCATGCGTGATATCCACAATTTGCAGATCTGGCGCAATAGCAAGCATGACCGCTTTCATTGTTCCCACGTAGCTGTCTTTAGTACCGAAATCGGTCAGGATCGCTGCGACTTTTGTCATAAAGCGCACTTTCCCCGCGGGCGGCTCACAAAGCGTAATTGTAGCTTATACCATTGCCGCAAGAAGATGGAAGCGTCCAGGATGCGCAATCCGCTGCCCGCCGCTACAATGAGTGCATCAAAGAGGGGAACAAGATGCGCCGCAGCCGTTCGCAGCTAGAGCAGCAAGAATTGGACACGCTCGCGCCTTACGCGCTGTTCAGTCGGCATTCGCGCGGACGTCTGCACCACGAAGCCGAGCCGCGTTATCGAACCGCTTTTCAACGCGATAGAGATCGTATCGTGCATTGCGAAGCCTTTCGACTGCTCGAATACAAAACGCAAGTATTTGTCAATGACGCGGGCGACTATTTCCGCACCCGGCTGACGCATACGCTAGAAGTCGCGCAAATCGGCCGTACGCTGGCCCGCGCCCTGGGCGTTAATGAAGACTTGGTCGAAGCAATCTGCCTGGCGCATGACCTCGGACATCCGCCTTTTGGGCATGCTGGCGAAGACATTTTGAACCAGCTCATGGCCGACTGGGGCGGCTTTAACCACAATCACCAAAGTTTTCGTGTCCTGACAAAACTGGAACGGCGCTATCCCAAATGGAATGGCTTGAACCTGAGCGCCGAGACCCTGGAAGGCGTCGCCAAGCACGAAACCGAGTATGACATCAGCCACCTGGCCGGTATTGAGACCAAGACAGGCGCGAGCTTGGAGGCGCAGATCGCCAACATAGCCGACGAATTGGCTTACAACGCGCACGATCTCGACGACGGTCTGCAAGCCGGGCTCATCCGCGTCGAGCAATTGCAGCGCCTGGATATCTGGAGAATTGTGACCGACCGACTGCAATGGAGCGGCGGACGGTTGGGCGAGGTAGACCGTCATCATGTCATCAGAGAATTGCTTGGCTTGCAAGTCGACGATGTCCTGGAAAACAGCGCCGGCAACATTGAAATGGCGCAGCCCAAATCGTCCTTGGATGTGCAGCGGATGTCTCAGCCGCTGGTTTGCCATAGCCAGGTCCAGCAAAGGCAGAACCGATATCTTAAGGACTTTCTCTATGCGAACATGTACCGCCATTATAGAATCGTGCGCATGCAGACCCGCGCCGAACACATCCTGCAGGCTTTGTTTGCCGGGTATGTGAAAGAACCTCGACAATTGCCGGATGACTTCCACGCCAGGCTGACCGAGGAAGCCACCGAGCGCGTCGTGGCGGATTATATCGCGAGCCTGACCGATCGCAGCGCCTTTTTGGAATACCAACAGTTCTTTGACCCAAAATCTTGAACGAGAGCGGAAAATAGCCATGCCGGGAGAAACGCTGCTCAACCAACGCTATGAGCTGCTTGCCCAACAGGGCTCCGGCGGGATGTCGGTCATCTACAAGTCGCTCGACCGCATGCTTGGTCGCACGGTGGCTATCAAAATCCTTCGACCCAGCTTGACCGAAGACCCGGCTTTTTTGGAGAAGTTCCAACTAGAAGCGCGCAGCGTCGCTATGATGTCGCACCCCAATATCGTAACCGTACACGATGTGGGCAGCGACGGTCATACTCACTATATCGTGATGGAGATGATTGAGGGCCATGACCTGAAGAAAGCCATCCGAGCCCGCGGCGCTTTGCCCTTGGAGCGCGCGCTCGATTACGGAATCCAAATCTGCGCCGGGCTTGGCTTCGCGCATCGCTCGCAATTGGTTCACGCCGACGTGAAGCCGCAGAATATATTGATCAACCGCGACGGCGTGATCAAAGTAACGGATTTCGGCATCGCCCAGGCTTATACGGACACCATGCCGCAAACGCGCAGCGAAATCGTCTGGGGCAGTCCGCATTACTTCGCGCCGGAACAAGCCCGCGGAGAGAAACCCTCGCCCGCGTCCGACGTTTATTCCATCGGCGTCGTCATGTTCGAGATGTTCACGGGCCGTCTGCCCTACATTGGCGCGTCCCAAAGGGAGCTCGCGCTGGCGCATATCCAGTCCGAGATTCCCCAAGCGCTCGACATCAATCCGAACCTGCCCGAAGAAATCAGCCACATTATCGCCAAGGTGATGAGCAAGCGGCCGAATGACCGTTACAAACATGCCGATCAGTTGGGTCAGATTCTGCAGCGGGCGCGCGAACGCGCCAAGTTCGCCCAAATGCAATCCGAGCAAGAGCGCATGGCGCTGCCATCCGCCACAGCTAATCCGCCTGTCTCGGCGGCCGCGCCAAATCCGCCGCCGCAAGCGCCAAGCTTCACGCCGAATGCGGGCGCCCTAGCGACACCCTTGGCTCCCTCGCCTCCGCGTCCACAGGTTCCGGTTGCCCCGTCACAGCCGCCCCTTCCCGCACCGGGACAAGCGGCGTCATCGCTACCCGCTCAATTCAACCCGGATGGCGCGCGCAAGCTTGGCGCCACCGGCAGCTTCACCGGACCCTTGCCCCCGCAAAGACAAGAAAAAAGAAATGGCTTGGACTTCGTGACGCTCATCCTGATCGCCTTGGCAATCTGCGCGGTGGCCGGTCTGGCGCCTCTGTATCTATTCGGCGTATTTCCAATCCTGAACTGATACGCGGAATTAGGCGCGTCGAAATTCGACCGCCAATTGCTCGCGCGTCAAGTGAATCAGAGTGCTGTTGCCGCTAGGCGACTCGAAGGGCGACGGGCAGCGTTCCAACTGCGCTACCAGCGTTTGCATCTCTTCAGTCGCCAGAATCTGCCCGCTTTTGACCGCCGCCACCGCAGCCAGGACGGCCAGCGCTGCTTCGGCGCCCTTGCCCTGGCGCGACAAATTCTCCAGTAAGCCGGGGAAGCTGTCGGCGAGGCGCGCTGACGCGATGACCCTTGGCAGCGCCCGAAAGACATAAGTATGCGGTCCGAAGGGCTCGATCTCGAAGCCCAATTCGGACAGAACATCGGCGCATTCGCCCAGCAGGCTGTCATGCTCTGGCGACAGCAAGACCGTCTGGCTGTCGATAGCTGGCTCGGCGCTCAGACCGCCGGCGCGCCATTCTTCGCGCAGTTCTTCGTACAGAATGCGCTCGTGAGCAGCCTGTTGGTCTATCAAGTAGAGTCCGGCCGGTCCTTCAGCCACGATATACATAGCGCCAATTTGCCCAACGACGCGCAGAATCGGCAGGGTGCGGGGTTTGACAGGCGCCTCCGCCCTTTCTGGTATGCTTCCCAGGTCGGCATCATGAAAGAAATCTTCTTCAGCAGTTCCGACAAACGGCGACCTGGGACGCAGGTAGTCTATGCGTTCATTTGTGAAGCCGGCCGCTGCCCACTGATCGGCATGGGATTCATCAACATCCGCCGCCAAAAGCGCTTGGCGCACCGCTCGTTGCACCGTCGAAAATACCTGGCTCGGTTCACGAAAACGCACCTGCGCTTTTGTCGGATGCACGTTGACATCGACGGACTCGGACGGCAGGGAAATCAGCAGTACGGCAAAAGGGAAGGTCCCGGCTTTGATTAAGCCTTCATAAGCTTGGGTGACGGCGTGGCTGAGCGCATTGTCTTGTATGGCTCGGCCGTTGACAAAAAGTACGATGCGCGAACGATCGCTCCGCGTGAGATCGGGCAAGGATGCGTAGCCGCGCACGGCGATTGTCGCTTTGCCTATGCGCGCGGGGCCCGCGCTATCAATGACAATCATGCGCTTGAAATGATTAGGTCCGAAGACCGCAGCCACGACGTCCGCCAGATCACCGCGCCCGGAGGAACGAAACTGCTCGCGTTCGTCTTGTTTCAGCGTGAAGGCAATCTGCGGATAGGCCATGGCGTAGCGCGTGACAACCTGCTGGATATTGCGCTTCTCCGTTCGGTCCGCCTTCAAAAACTTCAGGCGGGCGGGCGTATTGAAGAACAGATTCTCCACCGCGACAACCGTGCCGGCCGGGGCGCCAATCGGGACTTGATGGCGAACCAAGCCTCCATTCAAGCGCAGGGATATGCCCATCGGATCGGCGCGATGCCGGGTGATGATTGTGGTTTGGCTGACGGCCGCGATGCTGGCGAGCGCCTCCCCGCGGAAGCCCAGGGTCGACAAGTCTTCCAGATCTTCTGTGGCGCGCAACTTGCTGGTGGCGTGCCGCTTGAAAGCCAGCTCAATCTCCCTACCGGGAATGCCCGCGCCATTGTCCGACACGCGGATTAGCTGTTTACCGCCGGCTATAGACTCCACATGCACCGAAGAGGCGCCAGCGTCGATCGAGTTTTCGATCAACTCTTTCACCGCGGAGGCTGGGCGTTCGACAGCCTCGCCAGCCGCGATGCGCGCGACAACCTCTTCGGGCAAAACAATTATCGCCATTTCGTTTTCTGTTTCTCGGCGCCAGCAAATCCCAGCGAGTATAACAGAAAGTAAAGACCTATCATTAGACTTGTCGAGCAGTCTATTCGCTTCAAATTGGTTTCACCTCAATGATGCGGAAGAAAAACCAAGAATGAAATGCAAATCCGATATAATTGTGGATCTTGTAGGGCTCGTCTGATAGTGATGTATTTGCGCAAAATGCGGGGCTATTGCCAATGGGCGACTCACAGAAGTAAAACCAAGTAAGTCATGAAAAACTCTGCGATAGATCGCAATGTAGGGGCGACATACCATGTCGCCCGAAATCAACGACGCAGCAACGTCGGGCGACCAGATTGACTCTGTTGAGAAACAGCCTCCATCACCCGGTCCCTTGCCAATAATGCGGCAATGGGAGTCTTATGACTTGTAGTGAGCCGTTAAGCCCCTCCCTCTTTATGGGGGAGGGGTTTGGGGTGGGGGGTAAATTGAGTATTTCAACAGAGTCAGATTGGTCGCCTCTACAGCGTCCTGATGTTTTCGCATTATTTTGTTGGATTTACTGAGTCGCGTAGACACATACCGTCAGTCGCCCCTACAGCGTCCTAATTTTTTACATTTCTTACTTGGTTTTACTTCTACGCTCTCTGTGTTGAAAAATAATTTGCTGCGATTGCTCTGCCCCGGCGACAGACCAGGGCAATCGCATCAAAATGATAGCGGCTGAAAAGGCGGGAATCTAAACTGAAAATCAACACAGAGAACGCAGAGAAAAACAAAAACATCTCATTTTAGCTGTGATTTTTGGTGACAAATCGCGTTCCGCTGGTGACTGTTGCCGATTCCGGGCCGCAGATTTAGAAGAATGGTCGTCTAAACTCCTACGAACTCTGTGTCGGAGGGCTGTGTCTACGCGCCCCTCTGCGCTCTCTGTGTTGAAAAATAATTTGATGCGATTGCCCTGCCCCGGCGACAGACCTGCCTTGATTGCCCGGCGGCGCGCTGCTACAATACGATTAGCCAGCGCCACCCTAGCTCAATTGGCAGAGCGATCGCTTCGTAAGCGATAGGTTATGGGTTCAAGTCCCATGGGTGGCTATCAATGAATCCAAGCGTCGTTAGCCTTAACAACCGAATATCATAAAACGATGATCGGGAGGAGTAGACAAGTTTATCGTAACCAGAGACGCGGGTCCTTGTCTGGAAGCCCGCCTGCGAGACCTTGTCGAAAGTCGCCCGGGAGTTGCCCGAAAGAACGCAGCCGCTAGTAGAGTCGGGACGGTTCACGCCCGTTATCGCGTCTCGAGCGCAGCGGACGCTTGTCCGCTGAAACAAGGTGGTACCGCGAAACTGAGCCTTTCGTCCTTGTCTGGGGCGGAAGGCTTTTTGATTGCATAAGAAAAGGAAAGAACCATGAGAGCGAGCGCCGAAAGCAATATGCCGCGCAATTTCAACTTTGCCGATGCGGAGCATCGTCTGTATGACTGGTGGGAGCGCAATGGCTGGTTCAAACCCGAGGTCGCCGGACCCGACGCCGAACCCTTTGTCGTCAGCATGCCGCCGCCAAATGTGACCGGCAATCTACATCTTGGGCACGCCCTTTTTGGCGCGCTTGAAGACTTGATGATTCGCTACGAGCGCATGCGCGGGAAAGCGGCGCTTTGGCTGCCGGGGACCGATCACGCCGGCATCGCCACGCAATTGCAAGTCGAGAACATGCTGCGCGAAGAAGGCGCCAGCCGCGAGCAAGTGGGCTATGAAGAATTCTTGCAGCGGACCTGGCAATGGAAAGAAGAACAGGGCGGCGCGATCACGCGGCAGTTGCGCCGGCTCGGCGCCAGCTGCGACTGGGATCGGGAACGCTTCACGCTCGACGACGGCTTGTCAACAGCGGTCAGGCAGGCTTTTTTGACCCTGTGGGAACAAGGCTTGATCTACCGTGGACCGCGCCTGGTCAACTGGAGCCCGGGTTTGCGGACAGCTGTTTCCGACTTGGAAGTCGAAACCCGGGAAGAACAGGTCACGCTCTATTACTTCAAATATCCGCTTAAAGACGGCGGACATATTCCCGTGGCCACGACCCGCCCCGAAACCATCCTGGGCGATACAGCGCTTGCGGTGAATCCCGCCGACGCGCGTTACGCGGCTTACATTGGCAAGAGCGCCACGGTGCCTATCCTGGGGCGGGAGATCCCGGTTATCGGCGACGACGCGGTGGACATGGAATTTGGCACAGGCGCGCTCAAAGTGACGCCCGCCCATGACTTCAACGACTACGAAATCGCGCAGCGCCATCAGCTCGCGCTGATAAACGTCCTCAACAAGGACGCCAGCATGAACGCTAACGCCGGCAAATACGCGGACGCCGATCGTTACGATTGTCGCGAGCGCCTGTGGCGCGATATGGCAGCGGCGGGCTTGACCATCAAGACAGCGCCCTATACCACGCGCATCCCGCGCAGCCAGCGCGGCGGAGAAGTCGTCGAGCCGCTGATGAGCGTGCAGTGGTACGTTCGCATCCAGCCCTTGGCGGAAAAAGCGCTGGCGGCCGTCCGCAAGGGCGAGATCAAAATCGTGCCGGAACACTACGAAAAAGTATATTTTCACTGGCTGGAGAACATTCAAGATTGGTGCATCAGCCGCCAGCTCTGGTGGGGACATCGCATCCCGGCCTGGTATCGCGAAAAAGACGGCGACCCGCAGGGCGAAATCTATGTCGGCAGCGCCGCCCCGCCCGGAGACGGCTGGGTGATGGAAGAAGATGTCCTGGATACCTGGTTCAGCAGCGGCTTATGGCCCTTCAGCACCCTGGGCTGGCCCGCCACAAGCGCCGATCTCCAGCGCTATTATCCGACGCAGGTCATGGAGACTGGTCACGACATACTATTTTTCTGGGTGGCGCGCATGATCATGATGGGGCTGTGGTTCACAGACAAGCCGCCCTTCCACACGGTCTACCTGCACGGCTTAGTCCGCGACAAGCATGGCAAAAAGTTCAGCAAGTCCCTGGGCAACGTCATCGACCCGCTGACCATTGTCGACAAGCTGGGGGCGGATCCCTTGCGCTTCACGCTTGTCACCAGCGGATCGCCGGGCAACGATGTCAATCTGGACGAAACGCGCGTCGACCACACCTTCCGTTTCATCAACAAAGTGTGGCAAATCACGTCCTTTATCAACATGAATCTGCAAGGCGATCTCGAGCTGGGTTTGCCAGCTGTCAATGAACTCGATCTGCCCGCGCGTTGGATTCTCAGCAAACTGCAGCGCCTGATCGCCAACGTGCAGCACCTCTTCGACATTTATCAATATGGCGAAGCCGGCAGCCAGATCCTAGCCTTCATGTGGGATGAGTTCGCGCCCAACTACCTCGAAATCAGCAAACACGCCATGTATGCCGGGGACGAAAACCAGAAAATCGCGGCGCAGCGCGTGCTGGTCGCGGTGCAAGACACATGTTTGCGACTGCTGCATCCATTCATGCCTTTCATGACGGAAGAAGCCTGGCGCTATATCCCGCACGCTGGCGAAGCGCTTATCATCGCCGCTTGGCCCCAGGCGGATGAGGCGCTTATCGACGCCGCGAGCGAATCTCGCATGAATCTCTTGCTCGAGTTGGTGCGAGAGCTGCGCAATGTCCGCGGCGAATACAAGGTCGATCCCGGCCAGCGCATCACGGCGCTGGCAAAAGCCCGCCCCGCCGCCGCAAAAGATCTTGAAAAGTATGGCTTCGTCTTCAGTCGGCTTTGCAACGTGGCGGAATTGCAACTGCTGTCCGCGGTGGATCCGGAGCCGGCGAATTCCGTCAGTATCGTCGTCAGCGATGTCACGCTCTATCTGCCCTTGGCAGGCATGCTCGATCTGGAAGCCGAAAGCCAGCGACTTGAGAACGAAGGCATCCGTTTGACGCGGCAGATCGACAAAACGCGTGTGATGCTGAGCAACGACAATTTCCTGCGCAAGGCGCCGGCCGCGATCGTCCAGCGGGAACGCGATCGACTGGCTGATTTGGAATCGGCCTACGCGCAAGTGACGGAGCGCTTGTCCAGCCTGTCGCGCTAGTTCGACCTTACCGGCTCCATCGGCCGATGCCACGGGATGGTCCCCGCAAGCCTCGAATACCGCCCTTGCAATCCGTTATAATAGGTTTGCAAGGGAGGATTTCGCTTGTCTCAATCTTTCAAACGCTGCCCGATCTGCGAAGCGCGCAACCCGCGCGACGCCAGCGCCTGTTCAAATTGCGGGACGGCAATAGACGATGTCGAGGCGCAAGCGCTCTCGGATGAAAGCCATCCGGCCTGGCGCGACTACGACTATCGTCATGGCGAGGCTGACCTGTATGAAGGAGCGCTGCACGACGCCGCGCGCAGGCTCTCTGCGGGCATTGCCGTCGTTGGCATGGCGCTGCTCGCCGTCATTGCCCTGGCGATTGTCAGCATGCTATCAGAGCGCCTAAATGCCCCGCTCAGCGATTTGTCGGCGACAGCGCCCCCCGCGCGACCGAACTTTGCGACAGTGACGCCGGGTATTCCAACTGCAGTTCCCACGCCCACGCCTCGGCCGACGCTGGTCCCGACCGAAACCTCGACTCCGTCGCCCTGCATCCATCGCGTCGCCGCGGGGGACTCGCTCATCAGCATTATCGCGCGTTGCGGATACCGCAGCTTGGATATCTTGCCAACCGTGCAAGCCATTAACGGCATCGTTGATGAATCGCGCATTCAGATCGGTCAGGATATCGTCGTCCCCTTGCCGAGCGCCACGCTGGACCCGCTTTCAACTGCAGTTCCGCAATCGAACGTTTCCGCCAGCCTGGAAGATAATTCAGCCACAGACGGATTCGCGCTGCTTTCCTTCGATCCTTTCGCGCCCACACTCACGCCTACGTTATTACCGGGGCTGATGTGGCATAGGGTTGCTGCGGGAGAAAACATGATCGAAATCGCCCTGCGCTACGCTACCAACGCCAAGCAACTTTCCGACTTAAACCCGGAAGTGGAATTCGCCTTGTGCGAGTTTGGCTTGCCCTTCGGCGGCGGCGAGTGCATAGTCGAATTGTTCGAAGGACAGACCTTGCGCGTGCCCGCGCCCACCGCGACTATAACACCCGTGCCGACTCTGTCCGGCAGCGAAACGCCTGTCCCATCCGCCACAGCCACGGTCAACGCGCCTTTCGCTGTTGGACCGCCCGATCAAGCGTTTTTCGGCGCGAGCGACCAGATCACGCTGCGTTGGGTAGCTCCGGGCACCTTGACAGCGAATGAAACTTTCCGTGTTGTCCTGTCCGAGTTCGACACAGCCAATCGCTTCTATGCCGAAACGCGCGATCTTTTTTTCATATTGCCGCGGCAATGGCAGGCGGACGATGACCAAGCCCACAGCTATACCTGGCAAGTGTCCATTGTCAACCTGACTACCGACGCCTCGCCTCACGCAACGGAGATGCGGACATTGGTTTGGGAAGGCGCGCGAGGCGGCGCCTCATGATTTGCTGTCGCTCCCTGTGCGCGCTGTTGATTGTGTTTCTCTTCGCCATGTCCGCTTGCAACATAGGCAATCCCGCCGCTACCAGAACGCCGATACTAGAGCAGGAAGAAATCGCAACAGCCGAGCCGCCGCCGGCAGCCACGGCTATACCGCTGCCCTCCGCGACAGACAGGCGCGAGCCTACTTTGGAAATCGCAACGGCGACCGCCACAGACACAGCGGCGCCGCCGACGCCGACCACGATACCAACGGCGACATCCGCCTTCTTTGAATACCTGGTCCAAGAAGATGACACGCTGTTTTATATCATTCAACTGCCGCAACACGGCTTCGGCTACGACCCGGGCGTTGCCGCGACCGTGGTTGCGCTCAACGACAACATCATTCACATCGACCTGCTGCCGCCGGTCGGCAATACGATCTTCATACCCCGACCAACTTCAACTGCTACTGCTGTAGGCGCGAGCGCCACGGAAGAGGTCTTGGCGACGATCGGCCTTATTCAGGACAATGGCGCGCCACTGCAATCTGGTTCCAGCGTCGGCTGCTACGAAGTTGAATCGGGCGACTCAATCGTGGCTATCGCCGAGCAATACAGCACTACTCTGGAAGTCCTGAGCCAGTTGAACCCAGAAATTCAGTTTTTTGGCTGCGCCTTCACCGAACCCAGCGGCGGACCCGACTGCCGACCGAATATTCAAATCGGCCAGTGCGTCTTCGTTCCTTTGCCATCACCGCTGCCAAGCAAAACGCCAACGCCGACCGGCGACGAAACCGCGACGCCGACCGCCACCCATCTTGCGCCGCGTCTGATTTTCCCGGCCGACGGCGCATTGGTCCGGGCGAATGAACTGCGGCTGCAATGGGTCGGCATCAGCGGAATAAATGACGAGAATGAGTACCTCATCGAACTGATCGATCAGACAGCCAGCAAATCTTTGCCCATGGTTAGCCAAGCGAATGATCTGATCATACCCCAAGCCGCCGCGCCCACTGATGGACGCTCTCACCTCATGCAATGGCGAGTGAGCGTCGCGCGCAGAGACGACCAAGGCGTCTACGCCATCGTCGGCGCGCCGGGCGTCTGGCGCACATTTGAGTGGGCGCGCCAGTAGCCAGGCAACTGCCGTGATTCTACTTCATCCCCGTTCGGACGCCCGCTTCTCTATTTCCGCGAACGCTTTGAAGGCGGGCCGGTCGATCGCGTCGGCATCAACAAGGCTGAAGAAGCAGGCTTCGCTGTCGCCCACCGCGCAGCCATTCAGGTTGTACAAGAACATGCCCGCAATAGTGTCCAGCCCAGTGGCGATGTCGTAAGCTTGCGCGGCGTAACGCGCCTGTTCAGCCTGGTCCGTGTAGCGGAGCCACTCGAGACCGCTCGCCGGAATCGCCAGATTCGCCCCCTCGATTGTCCCCCAACCCACCTGCGTAATATAGATCGGGAGTTCAGCCGATTCATTGCGGCGGAGAACATCCTGATAAAGAGTGAGAATCTCTCGGAAATAGTGCAAATGCGATTCGTAGTGCGTGTCCACGCCCGGCGGCTGTTCGCAGCAGAAGAGCGTGGGCGGTACCGCCGACGCCCCAAATAGCGCGCCAATGCCATCGCTGTAATCGGCAGCGCCTTCACGGAGCATGTTCTCTAAGAACAGACCGGTTTCCACGGAATTGTAATTGTCAGTAAACCCGACTGGCGCAAGACCAGCGCTGATCACCAGCGCGTCGCTGTCCGCCGACTTGATTGACCAATAGGCGGTTTTCAGCAGCTCCACGTAGTAGACCGCCCCGATATTGATCTTGTCCGGGAGCCCGTAATCGCCCGAGTCTCCCCTTGTTACGGGATATTCATAGACCGGCGCGCTCCAGTATTTCAGCAGATTGGGCGATTTCCAGATCTCGTAAGCATCGACAATATCCGCGTAGCGCCGCGCCAATAGGCTTATGAAATCACCGAAGTCTTCCAGATTCTCCGGTGGTCCCGAATTAGCGCGCAGCAAACTGTTCAGTTGCTGGCTATATGCCCCGCGCGACCATTCCGGCGCTGCGTATACATTAAGCAGAATTTGTATCCCGAGTTGGTCCAAGCCCGCGATTAGCGCGTCCAAAGCGCCAAAGGCGTAGCTGTTTTCGGCCGGCTCCAGCGTTGCCCAGCTGACTTCGATCTTTGCCCAATTGACGCCGAGAACTTTGACCCGGCGCAAGATCTCCGGCGTGTTTTCGAGATCCGGGAACAACGTGATGCCGCGAGCGAATTCGCCCCGCAGCGCGCTCCCAGCAGCTTGGGGCAAGAGAATCGTTTGACCCGATACGATATGGTTGCGGTTGCCGATTCCGTTTAGCCTAAGCAGGTCCTCGACCGTCGTATCGGCGCGCAAGGCGATTTCGAATAAGGAATCGCCGGGTTCTATCTCATAAGCAGCTACCTTGCTCAAATCCAGCCGCGGCACGAGCAGCTCGTCGCCGACGAAAAGCAAGCGAGATTCTCCCAGGCTGTTCAGCGACTGGAGAGCCTCGATGCTGGTGTTGAAGCGTTTCGCAATCGTGTACAAGCTGTCGTTCGGGCGGACGATATAGCGCTCGATGTCAGCAGCCAAAGCCAGTTCCCCGAAGCCTGAATCGGTATCTTCCGCGCGGGCATAGGCATCCGAAGCCAAGCCGAATATCACGGCAATCGCCATGCCCAGAAAGCTACGGGTGATCAAATTCTGTAAGCGCATGCCATAATCCGTTTGCGGCCGAGCCTGTTGCAAGCCGGGCATTGACGCGCG
The DNA here is from genome assembly GCA_965232245.1 of Phototrophicaceae bacterium. GTDB lineage: Bacteria > Chloroflexota > Anaerolineae > Aggregatilineales > Phototrophicaceae > UBA6055. The sequence goes on from CBDDPG010000002.1 coordinate 2,223,794, forward strand.
TCATCCAGCCCACAGGTCGACTACAATTCTTCTATTGGCATGTTACATGGTGCGATGGAGCAAATCTACAAACCGCGGGGCATAGTAGGACTAGCGTCAAGTCTTCGGAGGATAGTCGAAGTTTTGCAGCAAATAACTGTCCGCTCCGGCCTCTGTCAGCAGGCGCTCGCCGCTGACAGGTTCGTACCAGCCGAGGCGCAATTCATAGCTGCCAACTGGCAAGGTCTCGGCTGGCAAATAATAGACATCTCGGAAAATCTCGCCCGTAGACCAGGATCTGCTGTCGCTGCGACCGGATTGCGGGAATTGGTCGTCTTGCGCCCAAAGGCTGCTGCCCGTTTGCGGATTTCTTTCGCCATAGACATGCGCAAATGACTTCAGCGACTTGCTGGAGCTTTCGCTGGAGCTTTCAATGGAACGCCAATACACGTGCAGCAGCAACTCGCCTGTCGGCAGCGGGTCGTCAAAGAAGCGGTAGCCAAGCAATTCAACCGTCCCGCCAAAACTTGTCAGCGGCATAGCGCCTGCGTCCAATACGGTCCATTCTTTGTATTGACGAATAGCCAACCCCGAAGCATCGCTGAGCAGGACCGGCTGCATATTGTCCCGCATCCAATGCTCGACGGCGCGCGCGTTCTGCCAGGCTGGGTTCGCATTTGATACGACGTAAATGCTGTCGTAGTTCCCCCGCGCCGCTTCCAATTCGTTGCTGATGCTCTCTGCGGATTGCGATGGTCCGGCTGGTATTGCGCGATCTTCGGCGGGACCGCGGTAATAGTAGCCAAAAGCCGCGTCCGCGCTTAACTGAATGACAAGATCGTCCTGGGTCGCGCTGGACATGAGAAAGTCGCCTAGCTCTTGCCAGGCGGGTGATTTGCGGAATGTCTCGTCGTAGAAGTAGCTGTGAAGCGACAAAGCTGAAAGTATAAGCCAAGGCGCTAATATCAGCGGCATGACGTATCCACTTCGCGCTCCCGTGGCTTTGGCGATCAAATCTGCCAACCGAGCGCTGCCCAAGGCTATTAGCAGTATAAAGGCTGGCACAGTCCCCAGGACGTAGCGCGGATGGAAGATGTTCACGCGTGTCGAAACGAGCGCAAGCAGCAAGAATGGCATGACGACCATAGCTGCGGTGAATTGAATCTGGCCTCTCGAGCCCCGCGCGACAATGATCGCGAAAAAACCCAGCGCGAGGGCGAGCCAGACCCAGTTCGAGTTTCCTAGCGCGGTCTCCCCCAGGGTCAAGACCGGCAAGAAGCGGAACAAGAAATCGGGAAGATAGAGCGGCTCGACGTTGCCGGGATACGCGCCCGGCGCTAATAGCTTGGCTTGCAGCAAGAGCAAAGCCGTCAGCGCGATCAACAGGACCATGCCCTGCAAGGACAAGAATCGCAACAAGAAACGCCGATCGCTTTTTTTATAGCATATAGCGATGACGGCCAGGGCAATCGACATGAATACTTCGCTGTAAAACATCAGCGCGCCGCTGACAGCCATCCCCGCATACAGCAGCCAGTTTCTCATCAGCGGGCGATCAATCAGGCGCAGACCCAGCCATAAGCTCGTCACGCTCAAGCCAGCCCAGATGGCATAATTGCGAAAGTCCTGGCTATGCCAGATTTCGTAGGGATGAACCGCCCATATCAGCGCGGCGGCCATGCCGCTTATTCGCCTGCCAGAAAGGCGCAAAGCCAAGGCGTATGCCGCCGCGACGCCGATCAAATTGCCTAGGACCGGTAGCATACGCAGGCTAAAGGGGCTGTCGATGCCGCCGATGAGCAGACCCCAAAACCGAAACACGGCGTATGCTAGCGGTGGATGCGGCTCTAGCGTCGCGATCTCGGTCAAGGACTGACGCAAGGGAATGCCAGCCCAGTTCAGCGCGCTAAAGGCTTCGTCGCCGCGCAGTGGCACTGCGGCGAGTTCGTGCAAGCGCAAAGCGAAACCAAGCCAGATAATCAGTATAAGAATTGCCAGATTTCTGGGTCGCGCCATGCGGGCTCAGATTGTCGCTTTTTCGAAAGCTTCAATCTGTTCGTCAGAAAGCGGCATCAGGCTGGCGTTTTTTGCGGCGCCCGCTTCGTCCGCAAGCCGACGTTTGGCATCGCGCATGAAGTCCTTCAGGTTCGGGGACAAACTCGTATCGGCGAAAAGAACGGGCGTATCCAACTCGTCTTCAAAGTTTATCTTTGCCGACGGGTCGACAAAAACGACGAGCGCTTGCACCTCTACATCAGGGGCAATCTCATCAATAGACCGTTGCAGCTCCTGACGAGCAAGCTCGGCATCGCGCAGGGGCTTGCCAATGCCGTCCAGCCGAAACAATGAAAAGAACTTGCTGATGATATTGCGGTGGCTGCGGAACTTGCCGTCGCGGAAAGTGAATTCTTGATCGTGCCAGCGGGTGACAATCGCATATACGCCTTGCGGGCAAACCAGAACGTGGCGCGCCGGAAAATGATAATAGTTGTACAAGACGCTCTTATTGCTCAAGCCTTTCAAGCCGTCCGCGATCGCCTTCTCCGGGCGTGGCGCGCGCGCCCAGAGATTTGTCATGCGCACGGAAAGCACAGTCAAAATGAAGGCGATAGGCAACATGGCGGACTGCGCGATCACGCCGATTGAATCCGGAATATCGCCCGTGAGCAGGGATGCGTTAATCACGAAAAAGCTCAGAATCAAAGCGCCGAATGTGCCGAAGAAAAGGTAGTTGGTTAGCTTGCGATTGCGGCGAGCCAGTTTCTTGTTCGTGACAACCCGCATGACGCTACCTCAATATCCAGTTTGCGCGGTTACTTAGCAACAGTTTTGGCGACATAGCCCGCTCAGGCGCCGTCGACGTCTATGACCAGAACAAATTCTTCATTGTCGATGTGGCTCCGTACCCTGCTGCTGCTCGGGCAGGGCGGATCCGAACCCGGCACGTCAACTTTGCGATAGAGGATCTTCGCGCTTTGGTCGACCACGTCGATGCTAATCGCGATGGTGCAATCGCCTCGCTTGAACTGCCTTGGCTCCTCGGCGCCATGATGATACTCGACAAAGCCAGCGCGAAACTCAATATCGCAGGCTGGCGAATAGGGAATCAAAATTTTGTCTCCGCTACTCTTATAGGGTCTGCCAATAAAGCAGTAATCTAAAGAGGCGCTCGGATAGGGTGTGCTGGTATGCCAAGCTCTGTCGTAGCAGCGCTGGCTGCCGCCAGCCCATTGCAAGACATATTCACTGAACCAGATATTGTCGAATTCGTTGGTCTCTTCCACTTTTTCGTCGAAATCAAGCCTGATTTGTATACGGTGAAGCTCATGAACATGGGTGTCCACAATCATTGGACCAATCTTGAGCACGTTCCGGTTGCCCGGTCCCAGCTGCGACGTTGGCACCTTTAGCTCCCGCGCTTCCGTCACGTTTCCTGTTTGAACATGGATATTTTCCACGATCACCTTCACGTCCGATGAAGGCGTATCGAACCAACTATTGCCCGTATTGACCACCGGTACCTCAAACCCGGTCAAGAGTCCGCATTCAAGCGGATGTGGATCAATGCGCGACCAACCCAGTACCAGATTCACATTTTGCGGCGAATCGTCCGAACGCGGCAAGAAATAGGACAAGTAGCTGGCATGTGTGACTTCGACGCAGACCAAATCGCCAAAGCGCACAGAAGGCAAGACATACCAACGCTCCGGTATATCGCGCGCTTCGGCGATGATCGCCTGTTCCAAGTCGCCCGGCTGGACGCGCATGCAATGCGTTACCGGCACCGGTAACGTGCCGATGGCGCCTTCAACATGAAGCTCTTCCGGTATAATTGACACCAACTTGTATAGATGTCCCGCGCGCTGGACATCGAGCAAGACACCGGAGGGCTGCGCGACGCTTGTCGGCGCGTCGAACTCTCTGTTGACGCCGCACTCAATTCTGAACGCGCCCTCGCCGGAGATATTGATGTCTTCGGGATCATAAAGCAAATCACCGCAGTAAGGATAAGTTTCCAGGATGGAGGTGTCTTGGTCGCTGTCGTCTACAAATTGCTTGCCTACTAGAACAGTGTTTCCCGTCTCTTCAAAAAACGGCGTCCGCAGTTCAGCAGTGATGCGCGCGATGCCGCCCATGTCGATGCCAACCGGCTCGCTGCCGTCGCCCGGTCCCATGACTTGCGCGCTGGACAAGGCGTTGATGTCAAAAGCGCCGCCCGGCGTCCAAGCCCAATAGGTCAGCACGGATGAACCGGAGGCATCGGCGTTAAATTGGAACCCGACTGGCAAGTAGAACCCGACCCAGACGACCGGCTCCGTTACAATCGCCGCATGTTCTAGCCGAATCCGATTGGCGCCGGAGGCATTGATTGCTACCTGCTGCCGATGAATCAGCGTCGCGTCAACGGGCGAGCCGCCATTTGCGTCTTGATAGATGACCAAATCCACTGCGACGCCTGGTACAGCGCGGTCTACGAATATGGTGACCGCGTCAAGCGCAGTGGGCAGGCTTAGACCTAGAGGAGCGAGATCAAAACCATTTATCACCAACGAAGCTTCGCCTTCAATGACAAAAACTTGATTCTCGGCGCCGGAGTTGTTGCTGATGATCGTGTCTCCGGCTGTGGTCCGCTGGGATGCCAACACCAGGAAAAGCGCCAGAAAAAAGATGCCGTAACGCGCATTCTTCAATCGTCTTAGCATGATAGCTTCCCTAACAAATCGACAAGGCCAACACTTGCGTATTGTAGATTCCTTTTGAGAATTGGTCAAGCAAGCTATAGACCTATCCAGGGCAATCGCATCAAAATCATTTTGGGGCGATACTGAGGCAAAAAGAGGAGTTGCCTCATGTCAAAAGGTAGAGGATTGAGTTTAGAGGAATGTTTTGCTGATCTGCCTGATCCCCGAATAGAGGGGCGCTGTGACCACAAATTGCTCGATATCATTATCATCGCCGTTTGTGCTGTGCTCTGTGGCGCGGATAGTTGGGTTGGCATCGAAACCGTAGGAAAAGCGAAGGAGCCTTGGTTTCGCCAGTTTCTGAAGCTAGAGCATGGCATTCCATCGCATGATACCTTCGGTTATGTATTTGCCAGGATCAATCATGAGGAGTTCCAGCAGCGCTTTATGCGCTGGGTAGAGTCGGTGTTTGCAGTCAGTAAAGGACAGGTGCTTGCCCTTGACGGCAAGACCTTGCGCGGTAGCCATGACAAGATGCTGGGTAAGGATGCGGTCCATTTGGTCAGTGCTTGGGCAAGTGAAAATGGCTTGGTATTAGGACAGCGCAAAGTGGCTGATAAGTCCAATGAAGTAACAGCCATTCCTGAGTTGTTGCGTCTACTGGATGTTTCCGGTTGCATTGTGACAATAGATGCGATGGGATGTCAAACCAAGATTGCGCAAGCGATTCGGAACGAGAAAGCGGATTATATTCTGCAGGTCAAGGGCAATCAGGGCAATCTAAAACAGGATATAGCCGATTGGTTCAGCTATGGCGACAAACATGGATTTGAAGACATGGACTGTGACTTCAACGAAACAACTAACAAGTCAAGGGGACGGATTGAAATACGCAAATGTTGGGTGCTCAGTGATCCCAAGGCTTTCGAATATATCCGCCATTATCAAGGATGGCCTGACCTGCGTAGTCTTATACGTGTCCAGCGAGAGTGCCGTCATAAAGGGCAAATTCGCTACCAGACTGCCTATTATATCAGCAGCCTTGACACTTCTGCCGCGCTTATCTTGCAAGCAACGCGGCGGCACTGGGCAATCGAAAACAGCTACCACTGGGTCTTGGATGTCACCTTCGGCGAGGATCATTCTCGCATCCGAGACGGCGAAAGTTCCGAAAATATGGCAACCTTACGCGCTATAGCCTTGAATCTGCTCAAGCGTGATACAGGCAAAAGCAGTTTACGGCAAAAACGCTTCCGCGCAGCGATGGATAACGATTTCTTGCTCCATCTGCTTCAACCAATTTGATGCGATTGCCCTGTAGACCTATCGATAACACTAGCTTATGACCGCATGCGCCGATATAATTGCGCGGTTCATACCGTATCAGGATCTTGTCCATGTTAGAGTTCGTGCTGGTATTCGCCATTCTGTCGCTCGCTTTGGGCGCCTATTGGGCTATGTTCATTTTCCCAAAGCAGCGCGCTTTCAAGCACAAACAGAAAGTCGTGCGTTCTTTACACGTCGGCGATGAAATCGTTACTTATGGCGGCATCGTCGGCAAAATCGTCGACATAGACGTGGATTCCGGCCTCTCTTATGTAGAGATCGCCGACGGCGTGACCATCAAGCTGCTGACAGCAGCCTTGCAACAGGTCTATGATTCACAGGAAATCGCCCGAAACGCCAATATAGGATTGGGCGACCAGCGAGCAGAGCGCGGAACAAGCTGACAACCGACCCTATACACGAAAGGTCCCACCTATGAGCAGTCATGTTCGATGGCTGATCCTTATCATTGCTTTAAGCCTTTTCTGCATTTGGGTTGCCACGCCACCCGAATTCAAGGGCGTAGAGACCGAAGCCTGCGCAAAGGCGACAGCGGAGCAACTGGAGTCGCTCCGCTGCAGCGAAAACCTCGAAATTGACGCTGACGGCGATGGCGAGAATGAATTCACGCTGAATATCACGCAGAGCCTGGGCTTGGATCTCGTCGGGGGCCTGCGGGTGCTTTTGCAGGCGGATATCCCAACGCAGAATTTCACCCGGGAAGAACTGTCGGAAACCGCCAACAATGTCTCGCGCCGCGTGAATGCGCTGGGCTTGACCGAAGCAACCGTGCAAGTGCAAGGCCGCGATCGCATTTTGGTTGAATTGCCCGGCGTGCGCGATCCTGAACAGGCGGTCGCCACCATCCAGCAAACTGCGCTATTGGAGTTTGTTGACTTTGGCGGCTTGTCCAACCAGGTGCTGGACCTGATCGGCCGGGAAATCGTCACCAGCGAACAGATCGCGCTGCGCGGCGAACGAAGCGGCGCAGAAGGTGAGGAAGATTCACTGGCTGGGCGGCTGGCGCATCCGGTCAACGGTTTGCCCTTCCGCACGGTGATGACCGGCGCCGGCTTGCAGGCGGCGAGCGCGGTCTTGGCGCCCGCGCAAGGCACGGGCAACCCCCAATGGCTGATCAATTTCGAAATTAAGGAAGACTTCCAGAATGTATTTGGGAGTTTCACTGGCGAGCGCATCGGGCAGCCGATGGCGATTGTGCTGGACGGCGAAGTGCTGTCCGCGCCCACCATTCAAGCGCAACTGTCGACCGGCGGCGTCATTTCGGGCCAATTCACCGAACAGGAAGCGAACACCCTGGCGCTGCAATTGCGCTCGGGCGCCTTGCCCATACCGCTCCGGATTGAGAGCGCCCAGGAAGTCGGCGCGACCCTGGGACAAGAATCAGTCAGGCTTAGCGTACAAGCCGGCGTCGTCGGCGTCCTGGTCGTGCTGGCTTTCATGCTCATTTACTATCGCCTGCCGGGCTTGGCGGCGGATCTGGCGCTGATCGTATTCATTTTCTTGAATATCGCCGTCTTCAAACTCTTGCCCGTGACATTAACCTTGCCGGCTATCACTGGTTTTCTGATATCTATCGGAACGGCTGTCGATGGCAACATCCTGATTTTCGAACGGATCAAAGAAGAATTGCGCGCGGGCCTCGCGCTGGAAGATGCTTTGAAGGCCGGCTTCGACCGCGCCTGGACATCCATTCGCGATTCCAATCTCTCGACGATCATCATCTGCGGGATTCTCTTCATGTTCGGGCAGACGCCCGGCGCCAGCATTGTCGCGGGCTTCGCCGTGACTCTGGCGATAGGCTTGGTCTTGAATCTGTTCACCGCGGTGATCGTTACGCGTACCTTCCTGTACGTTCTCGTGGGCTTGTTCCGCAACACAGTCGACCGCAATCGCGCGCTGCTAGGCGTATAGAGGAGAGCCTTTATGTTCAAGATTGTAGAGAAACGCCGCTGGTTCTTCTTGCTTTCGGCCGCGGTCATTGTGCCGGGACTGTTGATCATGCTCTTGTCGACGCTTTCGACCGGCTCGCCCTTCCGCTTGAGCATCGACTTTGTCGGCGGCAGCATATACGAATTGAAGTTCCAGGACGCGGGCGCGACCGAAGACGGCATCCGTCAAGTTTTCAGCGCGGTCGGCGACGACAATATCATCATCCAGCGCATCGGCCAGGCAAGCGACTATCGCTGGTCGGTGCGCGCCGGTTTCCACGACGTAGAAGTGACGAACGATATCCTGCTGCGGTTGGGCGAGATTACGCCGATTGACCGCGACAGCTTCCGCGTGGAAACCGTCTCCGCCACCATCGGTCAAGAGGTCACGCGTTCCGCGCTGGCTGCGGTGGCGGTCGGCGCATTGGTGATCACCGGCTTCATCGTGATCGCCTTTCGGCAGGTGCCCAAGTCCATACGCTACGGCGTCTGCGCCATCGCTGCCATGATCCACGACATCCTACTGGTGATGGGCCTCATGTCGCTCTTCGGGCTATTGCTCGGTTGGGAAATCGACGCCTTGTTCTTGACAGCGGTCTTGACCGTTGTGGGTTTCTCTGTGCAAGACTCGATCGTCGTCTTCGACCGCATTCGCGAAAATATCCCGAAACATCTCGGCGAGCCTTACGAGACGATCGTCAATCGCAGTATATGGGAGACCATTCATCGTTCACTCGCCACGCAACTGAACGCCTTTTTTATCATGATTGCCATCTTGCTGTTTGGCGGGGAAACCGTCAAGCAGTTCATCGCGATTCTGTTCATCGGTTTGCTGTCGGGCACCTATTCGTCGATCTTCACGGCGGTTCCGCTTCTGGTCGCTTGGGAAAAAGGCGAACTGCCCTTCACCGGCAAGAAGCCGAAGAACGGCGATCTTGAAGAAACCGACTTGGCTCCAGCCAGTTCCAGTTAATGGCGGAAGTGCCGCCCACCTGTGAAGATCATCGCCATGTCGTAATAGTCAGCCGTTTCAATCACTTGGGCATCGCGGATGGAGCCGCCCGGCTGTATGACGCAGGTGACGCCCGCCCGCGCCGCGATTTCAATGCCATCGGGGAAAGGAAAGAAAGCATCCGAAGCCAAGACCGCGCTCGTCGCCTCGTCCCCCGCTTTCTTGATCGCGAGTTCTACCGCGTCTACCCTGCTCGGCAAACCGCCTCCGATGCCGATTGTTCGCCTGCCTTGCGCAAGCACAATCGCATTGGACTTGACATGCTGCACCGCTTTCCAGGCGAATCGCAGAGATTCCAATTCTCTATCAAGCGCCACGCGAGCGCTAACCGTCCGCATGACCGCCTCGGGCGGGTCGCCCAGGTCAATTGTCTGCGCGAGCACGCCGCCCATGACCGAGCGAACCTCCAGGGTCCCAGAGCCATAAGGCTGCGGAACTTGCAAGATTCTGCAGTTCTTGCGCCGCTCGCGCAGTTGTGTCAGCGCTCCCTCCGAAAAGGCAGGCGCGACGATGGCTTCCACAAACAAGGCTTCCAAAGCGGCTACAAAAGCCTCGTCGACCTCGCGATTGACGGCGATGATGCCACCGAAGGCTGAAACCGGATCGGAAGCCAAGGCTTGCGGATAGGCTTGGGCGATGGAGCCGGCCGAGGCGATGCCGGTCGGATTGAGATGCTTGACGATCACAACCGTTGCTTCGCTAAAGCTGCTGACAGCGCGCCAGGCGGCATCGACATCGAGGATATTGTTGTAGGACAGTTGCTTTCCGCCCAATTGCGCGGCGCCCAAGGGCAAGTCAGATATACGCGGCGAATAATAGGCGGCGCTTTGATGGGGGTTTTCTCCATAACGCAGTTCATTGCTGCGCAGCATGCTAATGGAAATGCTTTCGGGCATCTCCGCGGATGCTGGAGCGGGCAAGCCCGATTCGCACAGATAGGCGTGGATTGCCATGTCATAATCCCGGGTATGCGCAAAGGCTTTCACCGCGAGCTCGCGCCGGCGCGCCAGGTCAATCCGCCCCCCTTCGTGCAAAGCCTGCATGATAGACTGATAGTCTTCCGGATCGCAAATGGTTATCACGCGTTCAAAGTTCTTGGCTGCCCCACGCAACATTGTCACGCCACCGATATCAATCTGTTCAATGACGTCGCTCAAGTTTTCGTCCTCAGCCAGCGCTGTTTCGATGAATGGATAGAGGTTGCAGACGATCATCGAGATGGGCGCGAAACCAAAACTCTCGATCTCCCGCAAGTCAGCCTCGTTATCGCGCGCCAGGATGCCGCTGTGGATGGCTGGATGCAGGGTCTTGACACGTCCGCCAAGCATCTCGGGTATGCCAGTAAGCTGTTCCAGGCTTGTGACCGGCACGCCCGACTCTTCTAGGATCTTGCGAGTTCCGCCGCTGGCGACAATTTCCCAGCCGTAGGTCAGCAATGAATGGGCGAACTCGGTGATTCCGATCTTGTTCGAAACACTGAATAAAGCGCGAGGCATCTTGTTTTCCGCCGATCCCTACAGTGAATTTGAACATCGGATTATAGTCGCAATTGCCGCTCGGCGCATAGTCTATTGGTCCGTCGTCGAAGTTAATTCAATCGCCTTATGGCTTCACGTTTCACATTAACTGTGAGCGAACCTCCGACAGCCGGGCTGCCATCGCGCGACTTGCAGCTCAAGCTCAAACCGTCCTGCGGCAGGCGAATACGGACTTCACTGTATTCACCGCGGAACACAGCGGACTCGATCTGGCCCCGCCGCGCTATCGCTGTACTGTCGCCACCGTCGCCGAGTTCAATCCCGTCCGGATGGATCAAGAAGGCGTCGCTTTCGGCGGCATCCGGCGCAAATTTATGTCGCAGCCCGCGCGTGAAGCGATTGTCTCCAAATCGAAATATATTAGAAAAACCCAGGAATCTCGCAACATGTTCGTCCTGCGGGTGGTGATATAAATCAAAGGGTCTAGCGAACTGTCGGATCCTGCCTTTGTCCATCAGCGCAATCCGATCGGCAATCGCGTAGGCTTCGCGGTGGTCGTGCGTGACATACAGCGCGCTCAAACCCGCGCTATGGATAATCTCTCTCAATTCGAGCGCCAGCTTGTCTCTCAATAGCGCATCCAGCGAACCAAGCGGCTCGTCCAGCATCAGCAGGCGCGGTTCGGGCGCCAGGCTGCGCGCCAAGGCGACGCGCTGCTGTTCCCCGCCCGACAAAGTCCCGATCTTGCGTCCGCCATAACCCGCCAATCCAACTTGAGCCAGCATTTCTGCCACTCGCCGTGCTATATCGCTCGCAGCCATGCGTCGGCGCCGCAGTCCATAAGCGATGTTGTCCGATACCGACATGTGCGGGAAGAGCGCGAAATCTTGGAACATCAGTCCGAAGCCGCGCTCATGCGCCGGCAAGCCCCGCAGATCGCGCCCGTCGAGCAGCAGGTCACCTGCATAGTCGGAAATCAAGCCGGCGACGATGCGCAAGAGCGTGGTCTTGCCACAGCCGCTCGCTCCCAGCAGACAGACGATCTCATCTTGCGCGACCGTCAAGTTGACATTTTCTAGCGCAACAGCCTCGTCATAGACATAAGACAGGTTCTTCAAACGCAGCATTGGATCAGGCATCGGATCAGGCATCAGAATTCGCCCACCCCGGCGACGCGCAGGCGTTCAATCATGACAAAACCCAGGGCGCATACCAACAGCAGGATGACGCTCATCGCCAATGCCTGGCGATAGGATGCCAGACCGGGATCGCCAATGAGCCGGTAAATCACGACCGGAATCGTCACCGATTCGCGCTGCGCGACAAAGAGCGAAGCCCCGAACTCGCCCATGCTCACCGTAAAGGCGAAGGTCGCCCCCACCGCGATGCCCCGGCTGACCAGCGGCAGGTCAATGGTTCTCAGCAAGTCGATGGGTCCCGCGCCTAAAACCTGCGCCGCCTCGCGCGTTGAGGGCGGGATCGCGCGCAAACTCGGCAATACGCTGCGAACGACAAAGGGGAATGCCACCAGAGTGTGCGAGATGGGGATAATGAGCCAGGATGATCGCAGATTAAGCGGCGGCTCGTCCAGCGCGACGATAAAGCCGAAGCCGAGCGTTACCGCGCTGGTCGCCAGCGGCAGCATCAGCAAAGGATCCACAAAACGCGCGAGCGGTCCGCGCCCGGCAATCATGAAAGAAGCGATCAAGCCGATGACCAGCGCCAAGCCCGTTGTCATCAGCGCGAAGCGCAGCGAATTGGCGACGGATTCGATAGGCGCGATAAACAGCAGCGACCCACGCGACGATTCAGCAAGCGCCAAGTAATTGCTCAGGTCCAAGGCGCCATCCTGCAGCGCCGAACGCGCCACCAGCGCCAAAAGCGGCGTGAATAGCAAGGCGAAGATGAAGATCACAACGCCCCAGACCAGGGCTCTTTCGCGCGCGTTCTTGGCGGGCTTCGCTGCCGACATGCCACTGCCAATCGCAGATTGCGCGCTGCGCTGCAAATGCGTATACAGGATCATCAAGGCGAACATCGCGCCAATTTGCAGCAGCGAAAGCGCCGCAGCCAGTGGCAGGTTGAAGAGGTTAATCGTCTGATAGTAGATTTGCACTTCCAACGTTGCGAAGCGGATGCCGCCCAAGATCAAGACAACACCAAAACTGGTGAAGGCGAACATGAAGACAAGAGCGCCAGCCGATAGCAGCGCGGGCTGAACGAGCGGCAATCTGATATCGCGCCAAAGCGCCCACTCGTCCGCGCCCAGTACGCGAGCGGCCTCTTCCGCCGCGATACCCTGGGCGGACCAATAACTGGTCATGATCCTCAAGGCGATGGCGAAGTTGTAAAAGACATGCGCGATGATGACGATCGCCAGCGTGCGTTCCAGTTGAATCGGACTGTAATCCAGGGAGAACAAGGTCGTCAAAAGATCGTTCAGCAAACCGCGCCTGCCAATCAAAGACATGAAAGCCATGGCGACCACAACCGTGGGCAGCACAAAAGGCAGCGTTGCCAATGCCAGCAATAGCGATTTGCCGGCGAAACGATAGCGCGAAAACACGAAGGCGCAGGGCAAAGCCAATAACAAGGTCAAAACCGTGGAGAGCGTCGCTTGATACACGGTGAAGAGAAACACGCCGACGTAGTAATCCGACGAGAGCAAGCGAAGGAAAGCGGACAGATCCAACCCGCCCTCGGGACGCAAGCCGATGTCCAGTATCGCCAACAGCGGATAGAAATAAAATAGCGCCAGAAAGGTTACAGGCAAGAGATAGACTAGGCGCCAGTGATTCCACCGCAAGCGCGTCAACGCAGCATGACCTCCGACCAAGCCTGTATCCAATCTTCGCGCTTCGCTTCAATATCGGCTGGATCAAGCGCGGCCGGTTGTTCAGGAATCGCCGCCAGCTCGGCAAAGATCCCCGGCAGCGGGATGTTGTCGCGCACCGGGAATACAAACATGTTCAGCGGCAGGTCGGCTTGGAAGGCTTGGCTCAGCATGAAGTCGACAAACTGCCGCGCGCCTTGGGCATTGCGCGCGTTCACAAGGATTCCCGCGTATTCAACCTGGCGAAAACACATATCGTCGCCAACCAGGGCGCCGGTGAAAGGACCCTCTTCGGGGTTTTCGCTGAATATGACCTCGGCCGGCGGACTGCTGGCGTAACTCACCACCAGCGGACGGGTTCCCATGTCGCGCCCGGGCGCGCTGAATTCGCCGAAGTAGGCTTCTGTCCAGCCGTCAACGACCAGCACGTCGTTGCTGCGCAGATCCGCCCAATAATCGAGAAATGTGTAATCACCTTCCGTGCCGAATACCGCGATTGTCGCCAGCAGGAATGCCAGCCCCGGGGAAGACGTGGCCGGATTTTGCACGACGAGCAAGCCCTTGTACTCGCTCAAGGTCAGATCGGAGAGGCTCGCCGGCAGCGCAATTTCCTTCTCCTCAAAATACGTGATATCGTAATTGACGCAGACATCGCCGTAGTTAATCGGCGTAACGGCGTGATTGACATCCGGGATAAAGGCTTCGGCGACGAATTGCAGCTGGGGGGAGTCATAAGGCAAGAATATCCCGGCGCCCAACGCGCGACTGAGAAAAGTGTTGTCAATGCCGTACAAGACATCGCCCAAGGGGTTGTTCACGCTCAGAATCGATTGATTCACCATGGCGCCGGCATCGCCCGCGCGCAGTATTTCAACCGTCAGCCCGGTCTGCGCTTCAAATGCCTCCAAGACCGATTCCGAGGCGGCAAAGCTGTCGTGGGTCACCACAACAACCCTGTCATTATCCTGGGACGAAACCGCAACCACCATCTGGACAAATAGCAAGATTAATACAACTGACCTCGCGTACATGAGAAAGGCTCCCTTCATTAGGATACTCTTGGCTTCTGTCGCGGCGATTCGGAGCGCCCTATGCGAGTGAAATGAAAACCACCCTTGTAAGGCTGTCTACAAGGGTGGCTCGGTTTCTTTCACGGTGGACATCCCTACGCCAGTATTATCTGGATCAGGTACATGGGTCGGCGCGACTTTTCTCGCCCTCTCAGCTTGCAAAAGCAAGCTCCCCAAGTCTCGACATATTCAACTGTATTTCGATTATACTGGCAGCGCGGTCTGCTGGCAACAGTTCCGCCGCTATTCTTGCAAGAAACCCTCCAGGAATTCCGCGAAGCGGCTCGAATTGCAGGCTTCGACATACTTCAAGATGGCGCCGCCGGCGACGGGATAGCGCGGATAACAACTCGTCGGCGCCGCGCCCTCCGCATTATGTACGAGCATGTCACAGCCGGGGTATGGGATTATGACGCCCTGCGCGCTAGGCCGCAGATCGTCGACAATCGTTTCGACAGTCGCCACGACTGTATCAGCCAAATAGACCAATTCCATATCAATGCCCAAATTATTGTTGATAAGCACGTTGCCCTGTCTATCGCCCGCCAAACCATGGATGACGGCGACATCGCAGGGAATCGCCGGGAAAGCCAAGAGTTCGTCGCCATTGTATGGATCGGTCACCGTTTTGACATCGGGCCGCAAGGAAGGCAGATCCGTGCCAAGCCAGGCGCGCGACGGCATGAAGCCCACACCGGCGATGGCCGCGCGAATGCCCATCACGATGCTCGCTTCGGTCTCTTCGATCACCTTGACGCGCTGTGACTGCGCAAACTGTGTGAACATCGGCGCCAAGCCAAAGGATTCCAAGCCAAAATAAGCCGAGCGAACCTGCCGGACACATCCAGCGCCGATTAACAAGTCGGATTCCATGCCGCCAGTGAAACTGAGCAGCGTCAGGTTGCGCGGTCGCGGCGATCGGCGCAGCAAAGCCCTAACAAATCCCATGGGCCGCCGATACAGCGTCATACCGCCGAGCGCCAGAGTTTGACCATCGCGGACGACATTCGCCGCTTCTTCAATGGATATGAATGAAACGAAATGCTCGCCCATCTTTGCGAGATTTCCCTGTCAAATATGCTGAATAAAAGCGCCGACGCCTGTTGCAAGGTCCGCGGACGCGCTTTGCGACGCCGCAATTTCGCCATGATAACGTATACTGTACAGGTATTGAAGCTGCTTCATTGACGGCCCATTGACGGAGAACCATCATGCTTTCACAGTCGCCGCTCCATCGGCGCCATGCCCAGGTTTTGAAACCGCTTTTGATAAGCGCAGTTGTTTTCATTGTCGGCTTTATCGCGGGCAGCATGGCATTGTCCAACCGCAGCGACGCGCAAGAGCGAAGGGCGCTAAGCGCAACCGACCAAGCTTTCGAGCCCTTCTGGGATGCTTTTGCGATTGTTGAATCTCGCTATGTCGATCCCATTGATATTAACATCCTGGTCAATGGCGCCATCGACGGCATGATCGGCGCGCTGGAAGATGAACACAGCGGCTACATCCAGCAGCCCGATTTGTGTGCCCGAGCCAGCGACTTCTCGGGCGAATTCTCCGGCATCGGCGTTACGATTCGCACGATCGAAGACACCGGAGAAATCGAGGTTGTCACGGTGATTCCCGGCTCGCCGGCCGCAGGCGCGGGCCTCTTGCCCGGCGATGTCTTTTACGAAGTTGAGGGTCAGCTGGTCGCCGGCAAGACGCAAGCGGAATTAACGGCGCTTGTTCCTGGACCGCGCGGCACAGCGATTACTATCACCTTCAAGCGCGGCGAAGAACTGCTCACCTTCGATATCACGCGCGAAGTCTTTACATTGCCCAACGTCACCTTCCAGGTGCTTGGCGACAAGATCGCGCACGTGAAAATGCTGGACTTCAATGACCTCTCGCGCGCGCAACTGGACGAGGCGCTAAAAGACATCGACATCAATAAGACCAACGGCTTGATCTTTGATATTCGCGACAACCCCGGCGGGACGCTGGCCAGCGCGATCGAAATCGGCAGCGCCTTCATCAAAGACGGCGCGCTCTTGCGGCAAGTCTCGCGGGATCAGAGCGAAGCAGTCACCCGCGCGCGCGGCGATTATGTCGATATCAATGTGCCGATAGTCGTATTGGTCAATGAAACAAGCGCCAGCGCGGCGGAAGTGATCGCCGGCGCCATGCAGGACTATGGCGTCGCCACAATCATGGGCGAACCCACCTTCGGCAAGGGCACAGTACAGAATATCGTCCCCGACCTGGCAAATGGCGGCTGCCTGCGCATTACGGTGAAGCGCTGGCTAAGACCCAATGGCGCCTGGATTCACGCGCAGGGCATCACGCCGGATATCATCGTCGAATGGGACCCGCAAACCAACGAAGAGCGCGAACATGACTTGCAGCTCGAAGCGGCAATCGAATTTCTGCAGGGCTTGCGCGACTAAGGCGCGACTAAACCTGGCAACTGACGTATATTACTCTGTGGCAGTCCGCGCTCCATTCCAGGCTAGTCACAAGCTGGAAGCGGTGCTATACTGTCGGTGTTTCGCACTAGGGTTGAACCCAAGGAGCTATAGCATGGCTGTCGCCTTGCAGATTTCTTCAATCGTTATTTCCATCGCGATGATCATTCTCATCTTGCTGCAAGTCAAAGGCGGCGCCTTGGGCAGCTTGCTGGGCGGCGACGCTGGCGGCGGCATCGCCCGTACCCGGCGCGGGCTGGAGAAAACGCTTTTCCGCATCACGATTTTCTTGTGCATCGCCTTTCTTGGCATAGCGCTGTTTTCTGTGGCTACGACCGGCTGAGTCTCAGCTAGCTTCATTCGACATCAAACAGGCGACGACGCTCCGTCATCGACAATCTGCCAGCAGGATATCAGCTATTCGTGATCAAGGCGTAAAAGGCGGGTCATGTTTCGCGGATTCCGTTTGCAGTTTCTGGCGCTGATACTGGCCGCGACTATTTTTGCCTTTGCCGCCGTCTTGCGCGTGGGGCGCGCGCCGCAAGCTCAGCCGCAAAGGCCGTCGCTCCCCGCCTCCAGCGGAGGCGACTCCACGCCCGCGCCAGCTTCATCGCCCGTCGAAGAACAAGCCCCCGCGACCTCAGTCCCTCAAACCCAGCCGACAGACCGGGCAATATATCGTGAAGGATTGCTGGGATCGGTCCAACGGCTGAATCCGCTCTTCGCGCAGCTCAATCCTGTCGACCGAGACATAACGAGCCTGATCTTCCGGGGTCTCTTCGCGACTGACAACTATGGCGCGCCCGTGCTTGATCTGGCGGAAAACCTGACCATATCGGGCGACAAGCTCGAATATGTGCTGGAATTGCGCCAGGATGCCAATTGGCAGGACGGCGTCGTCTTCAGCGCCGACGACGTCGTTTATACCATGTCCTTGCTCAGCGATCCGGATTACGCGGCTTATTCGCCCAGCGCTAAGTTTTGGCGCACGGTCGAAACGCAAAAGCTGGGGGATCACCTGCTGCGTTTTCGCCTGGCGCAGCCGCTGGCGAGCTTCACCCGTCTTTTGACAATCGGCATCCTCCCGGAACATGCCCTGCGCGGGACGACAGTTTCGGACCTGGCAAACCACCCCTTTAACTTGTCGCCAATTGGCGCGGGTTCTTACCAACTCGGCGAATTGCGCCTTGATCCATCGGGCAAGATCGGCGCCATTCTGCTGCATCTCGCGCCCGAATACGATACGCAAAACGGCTATCAATTGCGGGAACTGCTCTTCAATCTTTATGCGACTGCGCATGAGGCGATTCAAGCCTATCGCCGCGGCGAAGTCGATGTGTTGGCGAACCTTGGATCTCGCGACGAGCTGCTAAGTTTGCCCCAGGCGCGTCTGCACACCAGCATCGATTCGACCCTGCAAATCCTAATATTCAACTGGCAGCAGCCGGCGCTTGCCGATCGACGCCTGCGCCGCGCGCTGGCTTTGAGCCTCAACCAGGTAGAGCTGGTCGCCGCGCGCCTGGCGAACCAAGCCACATCCGCCGACAGCCCCCTGATCCCGGGCATGTCAGTTTATCAGCCCAAGGAATTTTGGAGCGCGCATGATCCCGCGCTTGCGCTCTCGCTGCTGGAAACCGTTGCCGGCGCGCAGTCGGATGCGGAAGCCAGCGGCGAAACAGAAGGCGCTGCCACGGATGTGCTTACCTTGCTCGTGGAGAATACCGACCCCTTGACCGCGCTTGCACTCGACATCGCCGCCCAATGGCAGGGGCTAGGGCTGGCAGTCGATGTGGTCCCAGTCATGCCTGATGAGTTGCTGGAGCGGCTGCGCGCCGGCGATTTCGCCGCGGCGATCGTCGCGCAGCGCATTGGCGCGGAACCCGACGTTTATCGCTTTTGGCATCCCGCGCAAGCCAACGCTGGTCAGAACTACGGCAGCGTAGCGCAACACGAGATCGCGGAGTTGCTCGACGCCGCGCGTCGGGCGAGCAATGGCATAGCCCGCCACCAAATGTATCAACAGTTTCAGGACATATTTGCCGAAAAGACGATCGCCATTCCCCTGTATTACCCGCTCTATTCCATGATCGTCCGCGATTCAATTGAAGGAGTGCGGCTGGGTTTTCTCGGCAGCGCCGCCGACCGCTTCCGCGGCATAAGTTCCTGGAGATTCGCCGCCAGGTCTAACTAAGAGTCGCTAAAGCGCGCCTTCTTGGCGCAAGATCGCGCGCAGCAGGTCTTTGCGCGCAGCCCCGCCCAAGGTTTCCAATTTGCGCGTCGCCAGTGGATCGATCTCTTCGCGCAAGAGCCTGAGATCCTCAGCATCCGGCGGCGGGGTCCTGTAGAGATCCGGCGCAAGCTCCAAGTCGAAGCCGGTCTTGCGCTTGATCTTTTCGATATCGCTATGGGCATGCGCCGAAATGACGCGCATGCGCCCTTCCCGCCAGTCAAACTGACCCAAGTCAGAAACCAGGTAGCGGGGACCGCCCCCCTGCTTCCGTTGTGGCGCGTGCCCCAGGCCGCTGAGGAAATCGATCTTCGCGGCGAATGTCAAACGCGAATGACGCGGCACGTAAAGAAAGGTGTGATCATAGAGCGGCGTCACGTCCGGTATGCCGCCGCTGCCCGGCAGCCGCATGCGCGGTCTGTCATAGTCCTTGCCAAAGGCGATATTGTTGAAGTTGCCGCGGCTGTCGACCTGGGCTGGGCGGAAAAACTCTTTAGGACGATACTTGGGCAGAATATCCGCGGCGCCCGTGGCGAAACCGAGATGCACCAGTCCCTTGCCCACCCACAGGCTCTCGATGTCCGTGATGCCCAAAGGACCCCAGTCCTGCACCAAAGCCTGCCCTATCGCCGAGGTGAAGCGGGCGCGCGGCGCATAACGAATCTTGCCCAGGATTAAGCCAGCCGATACCAGCGGAGTGTTTATCCCCTGCGCCCAGACATCGCCGTCCTTGACTTGCTTCGATATACAGACGCAGATCTGCTCGTCAACGGTATATTGAGGATTGTCTGCCAACGAGATTCCCTAGAACGTTCTACTCGGCTTTGACCAAACGAACGAACTGCCGCTTGCCCACCTGCAAAATTACCGGGAGCATTTCCGGCGAAACAGCCGCTTGCAAGTTGTCTACTTTTTCTTCGTTTAGCCGCACGCCATTCTGCTGAATAAGCCGTTTGGCTTCGCCGCGGCTGCCAACCATGCGCAGACGAACCAGAATATCGCGGATTTCTTCGGTCGCCGGCAGCGCCGCTTCATCAATATCGTCCGGGATGCCGCCGCCGCCCCGGAACACCTCGTTCCAGCGCTTTTGCGCCGCTTCCGCCTCGGCTTTGCCATGGAAGATGCCCACGATATCATCCGCGAGATTCATCTTGGTTTCATTGGGATGCAGCTCGCCGGATCGCAGCTTCCGCTCCAGCTTCTCCACCTGCGCCTGTGTCCAGCCCAATATCAACTTGTGATAGATGCCCATAGCTTTGTCGGGCAAACTCATGACCTTGCCGTACATGTCCCAAGGCTCGGACAAAAGCGGAATATGGTTGCCCAAGCTCTTCGACATCTTGACATCGCCATCGGTGCCGGGCAGGCTCTCGCCCATGATAAGCGCGATCTGCGGCTTCTGGCCCAATCCGGTCTGCAGCTTGCGGCCAGCTACCAGGATGTTAAACAATTGATCTTGTCCGCCGACTTGAACATCGGCTTCCTGCGCGACGGCGTCGTAGGCTTGCATCAACGCATAGAAGAATTCGTGCAAGAAGATCGCCTTGCCGTCGTCGATGCGCTTGGCGAAGTTCTCTCTGACCAGGAATTGCTGAACCGTGAAATGACTCGCCAGCCGAATGATGTCGGCGAAATCCAGGGTTGCCAGCCATTCATCGTTGCGGCGGACCCGCGTCAGATCACGATCGAGAATCTTGAAGGCTTGCTCCGCGTAAGTGCGGGCGTTGTCTTCAACATTCTGCATAGTTAATTGATCCCGCGCGCTGTCTTTGTCCGAGGGATCGCCGATCAAACTGGTAAATGTGCCGATTAGGAAGGTAACGTCGTGCCCGAAGTCCTGGAATTGCCGCAGCTTGCGCATGGTGATGGTGTGGCCCAGGTGCAAATCGGAGGTGCGCGGATCGTAGCCGCAGTAGACGCGCAGCGGACGCCCTTCGGCTTCGCACTGCTGTAAGCGTTTCCGCAGATCCTTCGCCATATTTTCACGAATCTCTGGATCGCCGTATGCCGCCCCAGACATCAATACTTCGACTTGTTCTTCGATTGTCGTCATATCCATTTTCTCGTTGCATCAGTTCACCTTAGAACGGGCAGTATACCATATCAGCCGCATAATGTTCAGGTTGGGTAGTGCCATGGCCAGCGCAATCGCAACCTATTTTTTTCTTTTCTCGGTGTTCTCGGTGGTTAAAATCCGCTGCGATTGCGCTGGTTCTAGCTATAGTCTTGCCAAGCGCTTGGGATTATCATTATTCTTGTCTCCAAATGAAAGAAAACCGGTAAAGGTCTTCAAGTCAATGACAAGGAAACAGAGCATGCAAAGTATGAGCAGCGCGGAAGTTAGGCAGACCTTCCTCGACTATTTCGAGGAGATGGGTCACAAGCGGGTGGCCTCCTCTTCTCTAGTGCCAGCCAAGGATCCCACGCTTCTCTTTGTCAATGCGGGCATGGTGCAATTCAAAGATGTTTTCCTGGGCTTGGACAAGCGAAACTACAGCCGCGCGACCACCTCGCAAAAGTGCATGCGCGTCAGCGGCAAACACAATGACCTGGAAAATGTCGGACCGTCGCCCCGTCACCACACCTTCTTCGAGATGCTGGGCAATTTCAGCTTTGGCGATTATTTCAAGCGCGACGCTATCAAATACGCCTTTCAACTGTTGACCGAGGTTTATAAGCTGCCGGCCGACCGCCTGGTCTTCACGGTCTATGAAAATGATGACGAAGCCTATGCTTGCTGGGTCAAGGACGTCGGCGTCAGCCCGAAACGGGTCGCGCGCATGGGTCCCGCCACCAACTTCTGGCAGATGGCTGATACCGGTCCCTGCGGTCCGACGTCAGAGATCCATTGGGACAAGCAGCCCTCAGCGGGAGAAGACGACATTATAGCCATGCTGCAGGCGGAAGACGATCGCTTCCTTGAAATATGGAATCTGGTCTTTATGCAGTTCAATCGCCAGCAAGCCGACCCCCAACACAGCGGAATCTGGGATGAAGCGCTGCCCGCGCCGGGCGTCGACACCGGCATGGGCTTCGAGCGCATCACATCCATCTTGCAGGGCGTCGACGCCACCTACGAGACAGATATTTTCATGCCGATCATCAAACGGACGCAGGAACTGACCGGGCATAACGATGAAGAGCGCGATGCCAACATCGTGCCATATCGCGTTATAGCCGATCATATTCGCGCGGCTATTTTTCTCATTAGCGACGGCGTTTTCCCCGGCGCCAAAGGAC
This sequence comes from Phototrophicaceae bacterium, assembly GCA_965232245.1. Taxonomy (GTDB): domain Bacteria; phylum Chloroflexota; class Anaerolineae; order Aggregatilineales; family Phototrophicaceae; genus UBA6055. The sequence continues at coordinate 2,246,034 of CBDDPG010000002.1, forward strand.
GCGCCGCCATACCCCGCATCGTCATCCGGCGGGCAGTTCGCTTCGGCGCGATGATCGGCTTTGACGGTCCCTTCCTCGCGCAGGTTGCCGATACTGCCATCGAGATTATGGGCGACCATTACGGTGAACTCGTCGCGCAAGCCGACAGCATCAAGCGCGTCATCACGCAAGAAGAAGAACGTTTCCGTCTGACCATGGAGCGAGGGCTGGTCGAGTTGGACGACATGCTGGCGAAACTGGCGCCGTCTGGCGCCCTGAAAGGCGCGAGCGCATTTTACCTCAAGGCGACGCTGGGGCTGCCCTTCCAAGTCACAAAAGACGTCGCCGAAGAGCGGGGCTTCAGCGTTGACGAAGCCGGTTTCAGGTCCGCGGAAGCCGAGCATGCTCGTATCAGCGGCGGCGGGCAAGCGCTGGGCGAAATGCAATCCGTCGACTTCTATAAAGACTTGCTCGGGAGGCTGCGAGAAGCGGGCGGCGCGAGCGATGACGGGCTCAGCTACAATCCTTATGACGACGCGCCCTGCGAGACCCGCGTTCTGGCGCTGATTCAAGACAATCGCTTAGTGGACAAGGCATTGCTGGGCGAAAAAGTCGAAGTCGTTTTGGGCGCGACAAACTTTTATGTAGAAGCCGGCGGCCAGGTGAGCGATACCGGCTTGATCGCCGCCGACGATTGGCTAATCGAAGTCGAATCCATGAAGCAGCCGCTGGCGGGTCTGGTCGTACACGCCGGCGAAGTTGTCGAGGGCAATCCCGGGACAGGCGATGCGGTTCTAGCGCAAGTTGACCGCGACCGACGTGGCAATATCACCCGCAACCACACGGCGACGCATTTGCTGCATGCGGCGCTGCGCAAGCAGTTGGGCAGTCATGTCCAACAGAAGGGCTCGCTGGTTGCGCCTGATCGCCTGCGTTTCGACTTTTCTCATCCGGAAAAACTGAGCGCTAGCGAGCTTACCCGCATAGCCCAGGAAATCAACCGGGCGGTACTTTCCAACTACGCGGTCCATGCCTCAAAGAAATCTCTGGAAGATGCGCGCAATGAAGGCGCGATGGCGCTTTTTGGCGAGAAATACGGCGACGTCGTGCGCACAGTTGTCATCGAAGCCGACGGCGAGCGCTATAGCTATGAGTTATGTGGCGGCGCGCATGTCCAGCGCACGGCGGAAATCGGCAGTTTCGTTTTCACCAGCGAAGGCAGCGTCAGCGCCGGCATTCGCCGGGTCGAGGCTCTGACCGGCTTGCCTGCCGCCGTCTATGCGCAAGGTAGATTGGCGCTGCTTGAGGAAATCGCCCAGCAACTGGGCGCTTCTCCCGATTCTGCCTCGGCCAAGCTCAGCGGCTTGCAGCGGGAACTTGGCGGCGCGCGGCGGGAAATTGACGCCTTGCGGCGGAAATTGGCGAAGACCAGTTTTGATGAGATGCTTGACAAGCGCTTGGAAAGCATCAACGGCAAGCAAGGCTTGCTGGTTCGCTTGGACGCCGTTCCCATGGAAACCATGCGCGAAATGACCGATTGGTTCCGCAATCGCGTGGAAAAAGGCGTCATGGTACTCGCCAGCGACATAAACGGTCGCCCGCAAATCGTCGTGGCGGTGACAGACGCGCTGGTCAAAGATGGCTTGCGCGCGGGAGATCTCATCAAACCCATCGCCCAAGTTGTGGGCGGCGGCGGCGGGGGCCGTCCGCAGATGGCGCAGGCTGGCGGCAAAGACAGCGGGAAAATCAATGAGGCTCTTCTGCGCGCGCGCGAATTGATCGCTCAAGCCTAAACCGGACCAAGCCAATTCCAGCAGTCAGGTGAAGGCATTCAGGACATGGCTCCAGAGACCATACAGGTAAAACTCGATCCCAGGGACAGCTTCGTGTCAGTGAAGCCACGCCTGTCGGGGCTGCGCGGCAAGCGCGTCTTGCTGGTTCTTTCCCCGTCCGGAACGCTCTGCAAACGTAAACTGGACTTGATCCTTTTGCAGCGAGAAGCGCACCGGCGCGCGATTCAACTCGCCTTGGTCAGCCGCGAGCCCGACATAATCAAACATGCCAAGGAACTCAATATCAGTTGCTTTGATTCTGTCGCGACCAGCGAAAAAAACAGGTGGAAGCGCGGACGCCAGAAAGTCTTTTTGCCGCGCCACCACCAGCCGAGCAAGTCGCAGCCGCCCGCAGAACTACGCTCGATTGCCAGCCGCGTCTTGCGCCGGGATCGCCGCCCTTCCCGGCTGCGGACCGTTTTGGAACGCCTGATTGTCCTGGCGCTGCTCGCCTTTGCAACGTTTGCGGCGCTCTATGTGGTTGTTCCCGGCGCGAGCGTGGAAGTCAGTTTGCGGGTGGAACCCATCGCCGTCGCGATGACCATCATCGCCGACGCCTCCGCCGACGGGCTTGACCTGGACAAAGGCATTATCCCCGCGCAAATCGTCCGCGCCACCGTCGAGACCACTGCCACCCTGCCAACCACGGGCATTCGCAACCTGGATGAAGTGCCTGCCCGCGGCATGGCGCGTTTCACTAATTTGACCGAGGCGCCAGTGACCATTCCCGCAAACACGATTCTGAGCATGGACGGCGCCGCGCCCTTGCTGTTCCGCACCGTCCTGGATGTATTCTTGCCGGCCGGGAGGGACCAGACAGCCAATGCGCCATTTGAGGCGATGCAACAGTACAGCGGAGAGCAAGGCAATATCGCGGCTGGGCAGATCAACCTGATCGTCGGACCCTTGGCGGGAAGCGTAACCGTGACAAATCCAGCGGGGGCTAGCGGCGGCATGTTGCGCGCGGTCAATGTCGTTTCCGCTGTTGACAAAGACATGCTGCTTGATATCGTCCGCGGACAGTTGCAGTCGCTCGGTTATGAAGAAATCCAATCCACTCTGACCGAGTCGCAGGTCATCATAATCGAGTCAATTGCGATAGAAGAAGAGCGGAAAGATTGGACGAACTTCTCCTCGGATATCGGTCTGATGGCGGCGGAATTGACTTTGACCATGCGCGCGGTTGTATCGGCGCTGGTGATTGACGATCGCTTGGGGCGTCAGGTCGCATTGGCGCGGCTGCGCGACCGCGTGCCGCGCGACAAGACCTTGCTCGAGGAGGCGCTGCACTATGCGCGCGGTCCGCTGACGCAGCCGATTTCGGGCGAGCGCGTTTCCTTCGTCGCCGAAACCAGCGGCGCGCTTGTTGCGCAGCTTGATACGGCAAGCCTGCTTGATAAGCTCGCGGGCATCACGATAGCGGATGCCTTGCAGGTCCTGCGCTCCCAGCCCGAGCTGGTCCCGCCGACTGAATCTTCGATCGCAGTTTTTCCAGCGGGCTTCAAGCGGATGCCGCTATTGCCGGTAAGGATTGATCTCCAAGCGCGGCTGCCCGCATGACTGGACGCTTGATAGGAATTGACCACGGGAGCAAGCGCATCGGCCTTGCCCTTAGCGATGCCCTGGGCATCGGCGCGCGCGAGTTAGGCATCGTGCAAAGCACCAGCCGCGACAGAGATTTCGAGCAGATCCTCGCGATCGCCCGGCGTGAGGGAGCCCGCGGTTTCGTCGTGGGACTACCCCACAATCCCAACGCGCCAGAGGGCGTCGAGCTGCAAGCTGATAAAGTAAAGCGCTGGATCAAGGGGCTGCGCGACCGTACCAATCTGCCGATATATGAAGTCAGCGAATATCTAACTAGCGCGGAAGCCAGGGAGTTGGCGCGTCAACTGAATCGCAAACCAGAGCAGCCCATCGACGATCTGGCGGCCAGGGTCATCCTGCAAGCGTATCTTGATGAGCAAAGCTACGCTTAGGCAACACGGCAAACGCCCGCCCGCATGAAGAGCGAAAAAGCACTATACTGGGGCAAGGCATCGCCAAGCGCTACAAACGGCAACTGCTGCTGTGATGTCTTGACCTTCGATTATCGCTAGGAATCATCTGTGCGCGATCTGGACGATACACGGCCGAGCCGCAGCTTCTATTTGCACAACCATAATGCGGACCTAAAGGGACCGCCCAAGCCGCTCTTGTGGGGTCTCATTCTATTCACGCTGCTCATAGCCGCCGGCGTCGCCGGCGCTGTTATCGGTTTTCGCGAGCTACTGCAGCCGGCGCAGCAACAGCGCGTGATTGATCAGCTGCCCTTCATGCGCATGTTCAAAGAGCCAACGCCCGTGGGCGGGCTTTTTCCAACGCTGGCTTCGCGCTCTGGCGAAAGCGAGGCGCTGGCGCTGCTGGATCTGCCCCTGGAAATCGCCAGTTCCACGCCCCGAGCCAGCGGCTCCTCGGCGACGTCCAACCCAGTCATGGTAGAGACTGTCGTTGTAGCGACGAGCGCCCCGGCGTCTACGCAGGCCGCTGCAACGGTAACAGATAGCATAGTCGTCCAAACCGCAACCGCCTTGCCCTCGCCTACCCCGCCGCCGGCGACCATGGCAAAAGAGACCGCTGTCCCCGCGGTCAACCTGTCTGGCGGCGAACTGCCCTCATCAGCCAGAATTTACGGCATTCTTCATCAGCAGCAAACTTGGAACAACTGCGGTCCCGCAACCATTACGATGGCGATGAGCTATTACGGCTGGCAGGCCGACCAGTCCGCCGCCGGCAGCGCCCTCAAACCGAATCGCGAAGACAAAAATGTCAGCCCGCACGAGCTGGCGGCTTATGTGGAAGAAGCCAGCGATCTTAAGGCGATCTCGCGCATGGGCGGCACGCTGGACCTGCTAAAGCGCTTGGTGGCTAATGGCTTTCCGGTCGTCATAGAGACCGGCGCCATGTTCGAAGCTTATGACTGGATCGGTCATTATCGCGCCTTGGTCGCCTACGATGACGCCTATCAGCGCTTCTATTTCTTTGACAGCTTTCTCGGCGTCGGCGAAGGCGCGCAGGGCGTGGCGACAAGTTACGCCGAAGTTGACAAGGACTGGCAGGCTTTCAACCGCGCTTTCATCGTTGTCTACGAGCCGCAGCGCGAAGGGCTTCTGCGCAGCATCATGGACAGCCATTGGGACGCGCAGGACGCGGCGCAGCTTGCCTTTGATGTGGCGCAGGCGGAAGCGCGCCAGGACCCCAGCGATGCTTTTGCCTGGTTCAATATGGGTACGTCTCTGGTCGCCTTGCAACGCTATCAAGAAGCCGCCGCCGCTTTTGATCAGTCGCGCCGGCTGGGACCGCCCTGGCGGATGATGTGGTATCAGTTTGGCGCCTTCGAGGCTTATTATCAGCTGGGCAGGTACGATGATGTCTTGAGCCTGGTGAAGGTCAACCTGAACAACGCCGAAGAAATCGAGGAGACCTACTATTGGCAAGGGCTGGTCTTGCAAGCCCAAGACAAACCCGAGCAAGCCGCGTCGTCGTTCCGGCGGGCGCTGGCTTATAACCCCAACTATGACGAAGCGCGCGCCGCGCTCGCCCAGCTCAACTAAGGAACCGCATGACATCCGAGCATTCGTCGCCTGGCAAGCGCCTGCTGCAGCGCAATCGCAAAATCGCGCGCTCGACCTTGACGGTGATGATCGCCTTCGGGGCCGCCAAGCTGATCAGTCTGCTGCAAACTTTGATCATCGCGCGGGCATTTGGCGTTGGCAGCGAATTGGACGCTTATGTAGCGGCTAATCGCATCCCCGAACTAATCGTCGTTTTGATCTCTGGCGGCGCCTTGACGCACGCCTTTATTCCCGTATTCAGCGGCTATTTGGCGCGGGGGGACGTCGACGCCGCCTGGCGATTGTCCAGCAATCTCATCAATACGATTTTCACGCTCGCGCTGATCTTGAGCGGGCTGGTCTTCTTTATGGCGCCATGGTTCGCGCGCCAGGTGGTCGCGCCCGGTTTTGACGCTGTCACGGCGCAAAGCACAATTGAAATGATGCGCATCCTCCTTTTGAGCACGATTATCTTTTCGATCAGCGGCATCTTCAGCGGCATTCTCAATTCTCATCAGCATTTTCTTTTGCCGGCGCTGGCGCCGATCATGTTTGATCTCGGCATTCTCTTCGGGGTCTTGTTTCTGCTGCCCGGCTTTGGCGTACATGGCATCGCGATTGGCGCCGTGATCGGCTCCGCCCTGCATTTCAGCATCCAAGTTCCTGGTCTTATCCGATACAAGATGACTTGGAACCTCAGCCTCGGCTTGACAAACCCGGACCTGTGGCGCGTGATTCGCTTGATGCTGCCGCGCATTGGCGGGTTGGGCGTCTTCGCGCTGAACTTCTTGGTGATGAACAATATCGCTTCGCGGCTGAGCGTCGGCTCGGTGAGCGCGCTCGACTGGGGCTGGCGCTTGATGCAAATCCCGCAGACCTTGCTTGGCACGGCGATGGGAATCGTGATCTTCCCGACTCTGGCTGCGCTAAGCGAAGTGAGAGACCTCGACGGCAAGCGCGACGCGATGTCCGGCGCGCTGCGCTTTGTCCTTGTTGCCAGCATCCCGTCCGCGCTGGGTTTGATCGTTCTAGGCAGGCCCCTTATCGGACTGCTGGAACGCGGGGCATTCGACGCGGCGGCGTCGGCGCTGGTCTATAGCTGCCTGAGCATGTTCACGCTGGGGCTTATCGCGCATTCGGCCCTAGAAGTCATCGCCCGCAGCTTTTACGCGGACAAAGACACCTTGACTCCGCTGTACGCGGCGCTGGGCGGCGCGGCGATCAACTTGGTCTTCGCTATCCTGCTCAGCGACGTCGCGACAGTTGATTCGCGTTTCTTCGCCAACTCGCTTGCGCGCGCATTTCCCGTCCTGGGCTTTGCGCCCTATATCGGCAATGTCAGCGGACTGGCGCTGGCTAATTCCCTGGGCGTGATGTTCGAGGTCCTTTGCCTGCTGGTTATTTTGCGCAAACGCTGGCGCGGCATCCGGGAAGGGTCGCTGGCAAGCAGTCTCGTCAAGTCGCTGATTGCGTCGCTGGTCATGGCCGCGGCCATTGTCCTGCTGGACATGCTGTGGCAGGCTGGGCTACCGGGAAAGGACCTCCCGCTGACGATCATGCGCCTGCTCGTGCAAGGGCTTGCGGGTTTGCTGGTTTTCCTTGTCGCCGCCGCCCTGATGAAAATGCGGGAGCTATCCGAACTGATGAACATGGTTCGTGGACGGTCAACAGCCTGACAGAAAAGGAGCGCGCATGACGATTGAAGTCCTGTCCTTGACCTTGGGCGCTTTTGCCGCCAATGCTTATCTGGTGGCCGACAGTGAAACTAAGAACGCGATTCTCATCGATCCGGTTGATAGCGCGCCGGTGATATTGAAGGCGGCATCCGAGCGCGGATGGCGCCTTCAGCTGATGATCGCGACGCACGCCCACCTCGACCATGTCCTGGCCAGCAAAGCGATAAAGGAGGACTTGGGAATTCCGTTTTACATCCACGAGCAGTGCCTGCCCTGGCTGGCGGATCTGCCCGCGCAAGCCAAACTGTTCGGCTTGGGCGACGCCCCGGCAGCTGCCCAGCCGGATCGCCTTTTGACCAGCGCGAGCGAAATCATCGAGCTGGATGCCATCCGCCTGAAAACGCTTTATACGCCCGGTCATGCGCCGGGCCACTTGAGCCTGCTGATGGAAGACCAAGCCATCCTCTTCAGCGGGGATACGCTTTTCGCCGGCAGCATCGGCCGCACGGACCTGCCCGGCGGCGACTATCAGCTGCTGATGCGCTCTATCTTCGAGAAGCTCATGCCGCTGCACGACGAGATCCGCGTCTTGCCGGGCCACATGGGCGCGACCACCATCGGCCGCGAGCGACGCGGCAATCCTTTCCTGCTCTCATTCGACGAGAACGCGCGATGAATCCGTCGGGTTCACATATCCTGGCGCTCTTCCTGGATGGCATTGGGCTGGGCGCGGATGATCCAACAGTAAACCCTTTCGCGGCCGCCGATTTACCCACGCTTCATGGTCTCGCCAATGGCAAGCGCTGGCTGGCGAACACTGGGCGAGTCGCGGGTCGCAACGCTGTTTTTGTACCAACCGACGCCTGCCTGGGTGTGCCCGGTCGCCCGCAAAGCGGCACGAGCCAAGCCAGCCTGCTCACCGGTTTGAACGCGCCCAAGTTGATTGGAAAGCATTATGGACCAAAACCCGATCAAGCGACGCGCAATCTCATCGCCCAGCATAGCTATTTCAAATCACTGGGCGAACGCGGCAAGACAGCCCGCTTGCTAACCGCTTATCCGCCGCGCCTTCTGCAGGACTTCGCCCGTGGCAAGACGCTTCGCTCCAGCATCCAGCAGGCGGCTTACGAATCCGGAATAGAGCACTTCACGGTGAGCGACGTCGTCGAAAAGCGCGCCTTGACCGCAGAATGGACCACTGCCAGTTGGCGGCGCCACTTGGGCATTTCGCGCTTGCCGGACTATTCGCCGAGGCAAGCCGGACAGTTGCTGGCGCAGCTCTCGCGCGGCTACGACTTTGCTTTCCACTCGCACTGGCTGACAGATCGCATCGGGCATCGCGGTCCCTTCGCGCGCGGACTAAGCCTATTGGAGACATTCGACGAAGTATTGGCCGGGGCGTTGGCTGAATGGCGCGCCGACGAAGGTCTGATTATCGTGGTCAGCGATCACGGCAACCTGGAGGACTTAAGCACCCGACGCCATACGCTCAACTTGGTGCCGACGCTAGTCGTCGGCGAGCGCGCCCAAGAATTCGCCGATGGTTACCAGTCACTGACGGATTTTGTGCCGGCTTGTGATAGAATCCTCTTCGATTCCTGATGAATAACCAGCGCGGCCGCGAGCCATTCTTCAACAACCAGGTTATCAAGTCGATTCTGGCAATCGTCTTTGGTCGCCTGGTCATCAACGTTTCCAGGCGCTTCCCCTACCCCTTCGTTTCCGCTATTGCCGATACCTTCAGCGTGCGGGCTGACAGCATCCAGAACGTGATCGCTCTGACGAATGGCGCTGGTTTGCTCAGCCCGGTACTGGGTATTATTTCCGAACATTACGGACGCAAAGTCGTGATGGTTGGCATGATCGCTATGATGGCGCTTATGAGTATGCTGGGCGCGCTATTCGCCGACTATGGCGTCTTTGTGGTGGTGATGTTTGCCTTCGGCATCGGCAAGACCATCTACGACCCCACCTTCCAAGCCTATTTGGGCGACTTGGTGCCCTTCGGCCGGCGCGCCCGCGTGATGGGCATCTCCGAACTGAGCTGGGCGCTGTCTTTGGTTGTCGCCGCGCCCGTTGCCGGTTATTTGTTGGACAACAGCAATCTACAGTCCGTTTTCGTTTTTCTGGCTGTCTCGCTGGCGCTGGGCGCAGTGGCGCTATGGATTTTTGTTGAGTCCGATGAGCAGCCCGATCACAGTCACGAACGGATACGCATCATCAACCCATTAACCGCCATACGCACGGTCAGCGCGCACCCGCCGGCGGTCTTCGCGCTTTTGTATTCCATGTGCCTGACGCTCTCCCACGAGATCTTTTTCATCAATTATGGTCTTTGGATGGAGGACTCCTTCGGTCTGGTCCTCACGGCGCTGGGCACAGTAACGATTGTGATTGCCGTCGCCGAGGTTTTTGGCGAGTTCATCGTTATCGCCGTCGCGGACCGCTTCGGCACCAAAGCTACCTCGATGACCGGCATGTTGATCGCAGCGATATGCTTTTTCATCATCCCCTATCTGTCTTTCAGTTTGCCTTTTGCCATGTTCGCCATTTTCATCATGTTCATCGCCATCGAGACGGCGATTGTTTCGGCGCTGCCGCTGTTTACCGAGATTCTGCCGAAGTCGCGCGCCGTGATGATGAGCGCCAACATGGGCGCGCACTCCCTCGGGCGCGTGGTCGGCGCGGCGCTGGGCGCATTGGTATACGCCCAATCGGGCGGCAACTTCACACTGGTCGGTCTGATCGCCGGCGGATTGGGACTGATCGCCTATTTCATCATGTGGCGGCTGGTGCCGCGCCAGGACTAGGCACAGCGTTTGGAACAGTAAGCGAGGTTTCGACTTGACTAACGATTGCCGCTACACTAAAATCCTCTAGCGAAAATCTATCAGGATATTTGATGTTCGAATCACTATCACAGAGACTGGATACCGCCTTCGAGGGCTTGCGCAAGGGCGGCACCGTCAAGGAAGCTGACGTCAAAGCCGCTATGCGCGAAGTTCGCATGGCTCTGCTAGAGGCGGACGTCGCCTTGCCGATCGTGAAGGACTTCATCAAGTCGGTGCGCGAGCGCGCTATCGGCGAAGAAGTCCACAAAGCGCTCAAGCCCAGCGAGCAAGTCGTCAAGATCATCCACGAAGAACTCGTCGAAATGCTTGGCGATGCGGGCCGTTTGAACTATAGCGGCAGCGCCAAACCCCATGTCATTATGCTGGTGGGCCTGCAAGGTTCCGGCAAGACGACTAACGGCGCAAAACTGGCGCTGCACTTGCGCGGGGAAGGGCGCAAGCCACTCATGATCGCCGCGGACACCTACCGTCCAGCCGCGGTGGATCAATTGGTGACGCTCGCTAAACAGATTAGCGTTCCTTATTATGAAGAAGGGACCAGCGACAAGCCGCCGGCCATTGTCAAGCGCGGCATCAAAGCCGCAAAAGAGGCCAGCGCCGACATCGTCATCATCGACACCGCGGGCCGCCTGCAGATCGACGAGGCTTTGATGGCTGAGCTTGAAGATATCAAGCGCATCGCGCAGCCTGCGGAAATCTTGTTGGTCGCGGACGCCATGACCGGCCAGGAAGCGGTTAATATCGCGCGGGGCTTTAACGAGCGCCTCGGCATCACCGGTCTGGTATTGACCAAGATTGACGGCGACGCCCGCGGTGGCGCGGCGCTTTCTATGCGCGCGGTGACCGGCGTGCCTATCAAGTACATGGGAACGGGCGAAAAAGTAAGCGCGGACACGCTTGAGCTGTTTCATCCCGACCGCATCGCCCAGCGCATCCTTGGCATGGGCGACATCATGTCCTTGATCGAGAAGACCGAATCTGTTTACGAAGAAGAAGAAGCGCTGCGCCTGCAAAACAAGATCATGAGGAATGAGTTCACATTGCAGGACTTCCTCGATCAATTGCAGAAGATCCGGCGCATGGGTCCGCTGGGCAAGGTGATGGGCATGATACCTGGCATGTCCAAACTGCAAATGCAGGCGGATTTTGACGACCAGGACATCGAAAAGCGCATCAAAAAAGTTGAAGCGATCATCAATTCCATGACGCCCAAGGAGCGCCAGCATCCGCGCATTCTCAAAGCCAGCCGCAAGCGCAGGATCGCCAGCGGCAGCGGCGTCGAGGTGCGGGATGTGAACGAATTGCTGAAACAGTTTCAACAAATGAGCAGACTTATGAATCAACTCAGCCGAGGCAAAGTACCTCATATACCCGGCTTAAACTTGTAAAGCCGGTCAACAGGAGAACAGCAAATGGTAAGAATTCGCTTGCGCCGACAAGGCTTGAAACGGCAACCCACCTATCGCATCGTCGTGACAGATCAGCGGAAGGCGCGCAACGGCAGCTATCTGGAAAACATCGGCTACTATAACCCGCGTACACGCCCAGCCACCGAGGTTATCGCCGAAGATCGGGCCCTTTATTGGCTCAGCGTCGGCGCGCAGCCGAGCGATGCCGTGCGCCGCTTGATGGATCACACCGGCACCTGGGAGCGCTTCCAGCGCTTGCGGGCGGGCGAGACCTTGGAAGATCTGGTGCAAGAAGCGGAAAACAACCAGGCCGAGCTGCCCAGCCCGAAAACGAATTATCCGGCGCCGGGCGATGGCGAAAGCAAAATCAAGGCGCGCGAAGCCGCTCGACTTGCCAGCGAAGAAGCTGCGGGCGGCGACAGCTAATGGCAATGGAACGCCCCCGAATTGCCGAAGAAGAACTTGTGCAATACATCGCGGAAAACCTGGTCAACAATCCGGATCAAGTCCAATTGTCGCGGCGGGACAGCGGACGAACTGTCGTCCTGGAACTGTCCGTCGCTTCGGACGATATGGGCCGTGTGATTGGGCGCAGCGGACGTGTCGCCAATGCGATACGCTCGCTGTTGCGCGCCGTGCCGAGCCACGAAGAAGGCCGCGACCGCCGCAGACGCCGGGTCATCCTTGAAATCGAATAAGCCGCCGCAAAGTATCGGCTCCCCGCTCCCGCAACATCTTGTCGTGGGCGAGATTCTTCGTCCCCATGGCACGCGGGGCGAAGCGCGCATGCGCGTCATCACCGACTATCCCGAGCATTTGACGACATTAAAATCGCTATACCTCGGCAAATCCGCCGACGACAGCGAGCTCATTGAAGTCGAGCTGCAAAAGATCCGCTTTCACAAAGCCTATGCCCTGCTTACGCTTGCTGGATGCCGCAGTCGTGAAGAGGCAGATCGGCTACGGGGCAAGCTGGTGCTGATTCCCATGCGCGACGCGATTCCGCTGCAGCCCGGCGAGTATTATCTTTTTCAACTTGTTGGCATGCGGGTGAGGGATGGCGAACGAACGATAGGCGTCGTAAAAGAAGTCTTGCAGACCGGCGCCAATGACGTCTACGTGGTGCATAGCGAAGCGCACGGCGACGTGCTTTTGCCGGCGCATCAGGAAACAATCCAATCTATCGATTTCGAAAACGAGGTCATCACCATGGTCTTGCCGGATGGATTGTTGGCTTGCCATTCCTAACTTGACAAAAAAAATCGCTTGCTGATATGCTGTTGACGCCGACGAATCAGCAACGGTCCCTCATGCAAAGAAGCGAAGAACAGCAGTATTGGCTGGGTTTGCACCTGATTCCGCAGCTTGGCAGCGCCAAGCTCGCGCTGCTGCTGGCTCGCATTCCCTCTGTGACCGAGCTTTGGCGGGAATCTGACGACCGTCTGCTGCGCTTGGACTTGCCGCGCAAATTATTGCGGCAGTTTATCGCCGGGCGTCAATCTATCGACCTGCAGCGGGAAATGGACAAAGTACGGCAATGCGGCGCGCAACTCGTCACATTAGCCGATCCAGCATATCCGCGGCTCTTGCGGGAGATCGTCGATCGTCCGCTCCTTCTCTACGTCCGGGGAAAGCTGGCAGCGGCGGATGACAAAACCATCGCGGTTGTCGGCACGCGGAAGCCGAGCAAATACGGCTGGGACGCGGCGCGAACGCTGGCGCGCAACTTGGCGCGGCATGATGTTACGATTGTATCCGGTTTGGCTCATGGCATTGACACTGCCGCGCACCGTGGCGCGCTAGACGGCGGGCGCACCATCGCTGTGATGGCGACGGGCATTGATCGAGTTTATCCGGCCGAGAATACAGATTTGGCGGAGCAAATCGCGGCGAAGGGCGCTCTCATCACCGAGATGCCAATCGGCGCCGCCCCGCTGGGCAAGAATTTCCCCCGGCGCAACCGCATCATCAGCGGCATGTCTCTCGGCGTCCTGGTGGCGGAGGCGCCGGAAAAGAGCGGCGCGATGAATACGGTCAGCCATGCCATTGACCAGGGAAGAGATGTCTTTGCGCTTCCGCACAACATCTTCAGCAAAACGGGTCAGGGCACAAATGCCTTGATTCAAGACGGCGCCAAACTGGTGATGCGCGAGAATGACATGCTTGAAGAGCTGAATATGACCCACTTGCACATGCAGGCGCGGGTTGAGACCGAGAATATTCAGCCGGAAAACGATACCGAATCTTTGATTATGCGACAGCTTAGCGCTGATCCAATACATATCGATGTCATCGTGCGCCAGACCAATTTGTCAACCGCGGCGGTTTCCAGCTCCCTTACACTGCTGGAGCTAAAAGGACTTGCCGAGACAGCAGGTCCTATGCAATACTGCCGTGCGCGCTAGCCGAGAGCTACGGGAAAGCAGGTCCTAGTGGAACATTTCTACGCGCTAATCGCCGCCGGCGGGCATGGCACGCGCCTTTGGCCCATGAGCCGCGCGAAGCTGCCGAAGCAGATGCTGCCGCTCATCGATGATCACTCTATGTTCCGGACCAGTGTCGAGCGGATCTCCGGTCTCTTTGCGCTTGAAGACATATTTGTGGTTACGGGCCAGGATTACGCCGAGGAATTGCGCCGGGAAGTTCCCCATATTCCGGCTGAGAATTTCGTCGTCGAGCCTTATGCCAAGAACACCGCGCCTGCGCTTGCCTTGGCTTTATCAACCATCCAAGCGCGGGATCCAGAGGCGGTTGTCGCGATCTTGACAGCCGATCATCACATTGCCGATCCCGACAAGTTCCGCCGTGTCTTGGGGGTGGCTTGGCAGATCGCCCAAGAAGACAGAATTGTTACATTGGGCATCAGACCCTTGCATCCAGCCACCGGCTACGGCTACATACAGCAAGGTCCGCCTATCACAGAAGTTGACGACTTCACGGTCTATCAGTCGAAGCGCTTCACCGAAAAGCCGGATATCGTGCGCGCGACGCAGTTTCTCGCTTCGGGGCAATACAGTTGGAATTCCGGCATGTTCATCTGGAAGGTCAGCAGCGCCATGAGCGCTTTCGAACAGTTCCAGCCAGCCATTTACGCGATGTGCGCTTATCTTCAGTCCGCCATCAACGCGCCGGACTATCAGCAAAAGCTGGAAGATATTTGGGATACCATGCCCAAGCTGTCCATTGATGTGGCGATCATGGAAAAATCCGAGAACATCGCCGTGATTCCCATCGACATTGGCTGGAGCGATATTGGCAGTTGGTCCTCCTTGTACCATATCTTGCCGCAAGACAGCTTTGGCAACTGTATCAAGGGCGAGGCGGCCGACAACCGCGTGATACTGGATACGCGCGATACTTTGGTTTACAGCGATCGGCTGACGGTGGCAATCGGCGTCGAAGATATGGTCATTGTCGATACGGACGATGTGCTGTTGATCTGTCATAAGGAGCGCACGCAGGACGTGAAGCAAGTTGTGGACTATCTGAAAGAAAACGGCAACGATGAGTATCTTTGAAATATACCTTTAACGTAGTCGAAGATTTGTGCCATCATTGAAGGAAGCGATATGAGCGAGGACATGGTTCAAAGTTTACAGGCATACTGCGTCAAATGCAGGACCAAGCGCGACATGCGGGATCCGGAAGCTGTCTATACCAAAACGGGTACACCCGGCAGCAAAGGTACTTGCCCGATATGCGCCACCAATCTCTTTCGCATGGGCATAACGGAGGCTCATGACCAGGTTCCCAAGCCGGAAAAACTTGCTAAGCCGGCCAGGAAGGCAAAGCCGAAGTCCAGAAAAACCGCCAAAGCCCGCAAGAAATCATCTCGCAATCGTATTGGCAAATTGGTCATTGTAGAGTCCCCCGCAAAAGCCCGCAGCATAGGCGGCTTTCTTGGCAAGGGTTACACGGTCATGTCTTCCAAGGGTCATGTTCGGGATCTGCTCAAATCCCAGCTATCCGTGGAGATCGAGAAGGAATTCGAGCCGAAATACCGCGTGCCCAACGACAAGCGCGACATCGTAAAAGAGTTGAAACAAGCCGCCCAGAACGCGGAAGAGATCTTTTTAGCCACAGACCCCGACCGTGAAGGCGAAGCCATCGCCTGGCATTTGGTCGCCGCGGCCGATATGCCAAGCGCCGGGGTAAAACGAGTCGTCTTCCACGAGATTACCGACAGCGCCGTTGCCGACGCCTTCGCCCAGCCGCGCGATATCAATATGGACTTGGTCAATGCCCAGCAAGCGCGCCGCATCTTGGATCGGCTGGTTGGCTATAACATCACCGAGTTGCTATGGGACAAAGTGCGCAATCGCTTGTCGGCGGGCCGCGTGCAAAGTATCGCGCTGCGCCTGGTGGTTGAGCGCGAAAAGGAGATACAAGCCTTTGTCGCGACTGAATACTGGACGGTCGACGCTTTGTTGTCCAAGCGGAATCCCAATGGCAAGCAGGACGGGTTCCAGGCGCGCTTGCTGAAAGTCGCTGGCGAAGACCCGGTATTAGATAGCGAAGCCGCGGTCCGCCCCCACCTGGACGTGCTGGAAAAAAGCCTCTACAGAGTTGATGACGTCAAACGCGGGACCCGCCAGCGCAAGCCCTCCGCGCCATTCACAACAAGCACCTTGCAACAAGACGCTTCGCGCCGGTTGAATTACAGCGCCCGGCGGACAATGCAGCTCGCCCAACAGCTATACGAGGGCATCGCGATTGGCAAAGGCAGCCCCGTAGGATTGATAACCTATATGCGCACGGACAGCTTACAAGTCTCGCAACAGGCGCAAAGCGAAGCCCGCAGTTACATTCACAATCGGTTCGGCAAAAGCTATACGCCCAAGCAAGCCCCCAAATACAAAACAAGGTCGCGCGGGGCGCAGGAGGCTCACGAGGCTGTGCGCCCTACCAGCGTCATGCGCAGCCCAGCCGAGATGCAGCCGCATCTCAACAAAGACCAGTTTCGCATGTACAAACTGATTTGGGAGCGCTTCGTCGCCAGCCAAATGTCGAATGCGGTTTATAACACCATCCGGCTCGATATCAAAGCGGGGCTGAGCGAAGATAACCTGCCCTACCTTTTCCGCGCCTCGGGCCGCACTTTGAAATTCGCTGGTTTTCTCGCGCTGTCCGAAGATAGCCGCGCTGAAGAAAGCCGAGCCGCGGGCTCCGAGCGGCAACTGTTCCCGGAGTTGCGCAAGAACGAATGGCTGGACTTGCAAAGCCTCTCCCCCGAACAGCATTTTACCCAGCCGCCCCCACGCTATACGGAAGCGACATTGATTCAAAAGCTGGAAGAGCACGGCATTGGTCGACCGAGCACCTACGCGCCAACCGTGAACGTCATCCAAAGTCGAGATTATGTCAACAAAGAAGAAAAGCGCCTCGTGCCCACAGAGACGGGCTGTGTCGTCAGCGATCTCTTGTCCGAATACTTCAGCGAAGAAATGGACTATTCTTTCACAGCCAAAATGGAAGATCAGCTCGATGACATTTCGGAAGGCAAGTCCGACTGGCGTCCCATGCTTGGGGACTTTTATCTTCCCTTCGAACAGCGGCTGGTTAATGCCCGCGCCAATATGCCCAAGCAGATCCAACAAGAGTTTGTCGGGCGCAATTGCCCCCATTGCGAAAGCGGCGACCTGGTGATCAAGTACGGGCGCTGGGGCAAGTTCATCGGATGTTCCAATTATCCAGAGTGCCGCCATACCGAACAATTCCTGGAGCGTACTGGCTTGCTCTGTCCTGAATGCGGTCTTGCGCACGGCGGAGAACTGGTCGAAAGACGAGCCAAAAAGGGCAGGCGACGCCTGTTCTATGGATGCAGCCGCTTTCCCGATTGCGAGTATTCGACCTGGAATCTGCCCAAGAACCTGGACAAGGTACCAGCGGCCGCCGCGGAAGCGAGCCAACGAGAACGCAGCGCTTGAAAATAAAGGCGCTGCCCGCTTTGCATTAAATCTCAACCCTCTGTATACTCAATAACAAATAGTGAGCGAAGCGAGTCTTGGCAATTTCGTCTTGTATTTTGAGCGTAGCCTAGTTTGCCCAGTGTCGACTTGAAGGGTCGGATATTATGAGTTTTCAAGATCGTAATTCGAATCAAACAGTAGAGGGCGAAGACATTTCCACGGAATCGCCTTCGGCTAGTGACAATGGAGGCTTCTTGGGAAGCCTGGCGGGCAATGTGTCCGGCGTTTTTGACAATAGCAGGTTCAGCGAGTCTGCGCCCAAACGCGCCACCATCGCGACCATCTTGATTGGCATGCTGCTGGGCATGTTCGCCGCCTATGTCGTGCTGCCGACAGAGTTTACGGGCGCCGCGCCCCGGCACATGAGCCAAGGCGCGATCGACCAATGGGTGCGGATGGTGGCAGTCGGGCATTCCGAAGAAATCCATTACGATGACGCCAATGCGCTTATCGCGCTGGAAAAAGTGCCGAACCCGCAAGCGGTTGTCGCGCGCCTGGAGCGCAACGGGAATATAGGCGTGAGTGAACGCGAAGCGATATCCGCTTTGCAGAATATCGCCGGCTTCGACAATCTAAGCGGCGCCATAGCGCCAGCGGACCCAGGCTTGATTGCCAGCAGCCTGCAGATTGTCCTGGCATTGGCAATTGTCGCTATTGCCGCGCCAGTACTCGTGATTGCCTGGCGCAGCGTCGCGCCCGGCGCTTCGGCTGTTTCGTCAAGCGAGCGCCGCGCCGCGCGCAGCTCGGCCGGGGCAGGCTCCCAGGTTGCCCCGCGCGCTCGTAATATGCCCCAAGCTTCGCCATCCGCGGTCCCCTCTACGCAGTGGCCAGAGGAAGAAACAGAAAAAAGCGGTGTTCTTCATCCACAATATGGCGTGCCCGTTTTGCAAACCGTTTCCTCCTATGTTAAGGGGCAGAACTACGATGAATCCTTCGCCATAGAACTCGGTCCGAAGCAGGGCAATCAATTCCTGGGCGAATGCGGAATCTCGACAGCGACCATGGTCGGCAATGAATTGCAGGCAATCGAATTCTGGGGATTCGATATGGCTTCGCAGGAGACGCGCACCAAGGTATTCGCCGCGCCCGCCGCCATCAGCGATCCCGCTTTGATCGCTGCCGTTGGCAATCGCGTCAAAGACCCGACCGCCGACATTGTAGCGGCGACTTCGGGCGCCATTCTCGTCGTCGATACCTATTCGATACAATTGCAGGCGGAGATAAAAAGCGTCATCTGCAACTATGGCGGCGGCGCGCCCAATAGCGGCATCGAAACTTTGCAGATCGAAATCCTGGCTTGGCAGAAGCAAGGACAGCAAGTCGGCGCGCCCGGGACCAGCGCGCCCCCGGTCGCCGAGAATCCTTTCATGGATTATTCCAATATGGAATACGCGTCGTCCGAGCAGATGCCATCGACAGTTCCGCCCCCGCCGGCGGCCGGGCAATTTGACCCGCCCAAGCCAAGTTCGAGACAGGTCCCGCAAGGGCAACGACCGGAAGACGAAGAGGAAGATCCCTTCGGCGGCACCGGCAACTTCATGCCCTATTCGTGATGCTTGGCTATAAGCGGGGTTTTGATGCGTCACTTTTCGCCGACTGTCGGCGGCGCGAAGAGCGATGCCCAGCGAGCGCGCTCTATGCCTCCGCAGCCCCCAGCTAGCGGATGTCCACAATCTTGAATTTGACAGGACCGTCAGGCGTCTGAACTTTGACTTTTCGGCCCCGTGCTTTGCCTAATAAAGCCGAGCCGATGGGACTCTTTTGCGAGATCTTTCGTTCGCGCGGATTGGCTTCGGCACTGCCCACGATGCGATATTCTTCGTCTTCGTCGTATCCGTCTTCGCGGATGACCACAACTGAGCCGACTCGCACTTCGTCGCTAGGTCCCGTGTTGTCAACGATGATGGCGCTGTTTAATGTCGCCTCGATTTGCTGCACGCGCCCTTCTACGATGCCAAGCTGCTCCTTGGCATCGTGATAATCCGCGTTTTCTTTCAAGTCTCCCTGCGCCCTAGCTTCCTTGAGCTTGCGCGCGAGCTCGGGCCGCCGATGTTCGGTAAGCTCCAGTAATTTCTTGCGCAGCTCGGCTTCGCCCTCTTTGGTCAAATAGATTTCGTCAGTTGACATCGTTGCTTCCTCGCAATGCGACTTCCCTGTCAGTTGCTTGCCATAGTCTTCAGCACGCTCTGCCTTGAAGGTTAGTGGCGCCTCATAGTAAAGCGCCCACGCCCTTCTTCAAGCGTCGCTGCCGCGCTATCAGCGACCGAACGTTCTGCCGATGCAAATCCCGCACCAAGCCATTGAGCAGCGCTTGGCTCTTGCCACAGCCCTCCGCCGTGATCCATTCCTCGGCTTCAGTTGCGGACATCCCGACGCACTCCGCAACTGCCCTGTCAAGCAAGTCCAGGTAAGCCAGATCGCTGTCAATTTTTTCCTCTGCTTCACCCCGCAGGATGATATCGCCATGACCTTGCACGATATTTTCAAAGGCGGCGTTGCGCAGCCGCCGCAGCGAGCGCTTAAAATCCTCGAAATCGCCGTCCACAAAATAGGGTATCGGCATGATGGTATCCGCCGCGAACAGAATATCCGCTTCTTCCACCACGCACACGATCGAATCTGGGCTGTGACCGGGGCTGGACCACATCCTAATCGTCGTGTCGCCCAAACATAAGCTAAGTTCATCGTCAAAGACGATATTTGGCAGCGCGAGCTTGACCGACTCGAACTCTGGCGACGACTCTTTCAAGTGCTGCAAACTGTCGCGTCCGCGGGTATCCAGCAGATCGCGGCACAGCCGATGACTGATCACTTGCGCCCCAGGGAAAAAGCAAGTGCCGGTTGTATGATCGGCATGAAAATGCGTATTGATGACAAAAGCAAATTCATAGCCCAGACCGGACTCGACGAAGCGACGGATGCGCTGGCTTTCTTCCGGGTAAAGCAGCGTATCAATCAATACGGCGCCCTCCGAAGTCAAGACGACGCCGGCCGTCACCTGCGCATACTGGTCACTGCGAAAAACGAGGATATTGTCGGTGATTCGTTCACGTTGCATTCGGCAAACGGCAATCGAAAATAGCAGGCAATGTTAAGACAGAAGAAGTATAGTTTGCGGCTTGTTCAAAATCAAGACAGGGATAGGCTGCGCCGCTTGCCCGCGCTAGCCTTTCCTGTATACTGACCGTATTGCCTAGCCAGAAAGCGAGAGCTTCATCCGATGTCCTCATTTACATTATCTCCCCTTGCCCACGCAAGGAGCGGGTTTGTTATATTCTATCAGCGCGGCCGGGCGTTTCGCCGCCGCCGAGCGGCTGTCGGCTGTGCAGCCGTCCGATATACGCTAATTGTTTTCGCGCTGCTGTTTATGGCAGGCGCGCCCGCGCAAGCCCAGTCGATTGCCCGCATCGGCGTTATCGACAGCATGGATGGGGCTATCGCCCGGTCCGCTCAGCTCGCGGCAAAACACATCAACGAAAGCGGCGGATTGCTAGGCGCCAACGGCGTAAGATTCGAGCTCGCCGTCGCTGTGACATCACCAGACTATATGGACATCGCCACAGCGAACATGCGACAGGCGGATGTCATCGCTGTCTTGGGTCCACGCTCGCCGGAGGCTTTGCTTGCGACTTTGCCACAGCTGCAAGCTCTCGGAGTTCCGGTTTTTACCACAATATCCAGCGATACTTTACTTTTGCAAGATACCAGCGGCCTCATCTTCCGCAGCGTCGCCCAAGAAATGCTGCAAAGCCGCGCGCTGGCGACCTATTTGCTCCAGTCGCTCGGAGCTCGTCGGATCACGTCAATTCAGCTTGACGCCGCAAGCACCTCGAGCTTGATCGGATTCGCTTCCGCATTGTCGGAAGCCGGCTTGAGCCTGTCCAATCTCTTGTACGACGAAACCGACAATGACATTGTCTCCATCACGAATGAGATCGCAGCGCGGCAACCGGATGCCCTAGTCATTTATGGACCGCCGCTCTTGGCGGCGCAAACCTACCTGCAGTTGCGCGCAGCCGGATTCGCTGGTCCCGTCAGTTACAGCCAGGCTTTGGACCCGAATTTTGTCAGTCTTGTGCCAAGCGACAGCCGGACCGGCATCATAGTCGCAAGCCCTTGGTCTTTCACATCAAGCGCTGGGTCCAGCCAGCGATTCGTATTGGAATACGCAAACGCCTATGGCAGGCTGCCGGACGCTGTCAGCGCGGCCAGTTATGATGCCGTCGGCCTGCTGGCGGAAGCCTACCGGCGCCCTGGCAGCCTCGCCGACAACATAGCAGCCCTGCGGCGTTTTGACGGCGTGCAGGGTCCGCTAAGCCCCGCGGACCTGCTGCGTGGCGAGACCAGCGCAAACGTCATGATCGCTGAGTTCAATGAGTATGGAACGGCAAATGCCGTAGCCAGTTATCGCGGCGGCGCGCTAAGCGCAGCTGTTCGACCCA
This sequence comes from Phototrophicaceae bacterium, assembly GCA_965232245.1. Classification (GTDB taxonomy): domain Bacteria; phylum Chloroflexota; class Anaerolineae; order Aggregatilineales; family Phototrophicaceae; genus UBA6055. Next base: position 2,267,783 of record CBDDPG010000002.1, read on the forward strand.
GCCTAGCGACCGCCACGCCCACCGCGCGGTCCTCGCCCACCCCTGCGGGATACCAACTGACGATTCTCAGCGCCTTGCAAAATGTTCGCAGCGGACCCAGCCTCAACTTTGCTGTCATCGGGCAGCTCTCGGGCGGTACGCAGGCGGAAGTCATCGGCGCCACTGAAGACTTCGCCTGGCTCTTAATCGATTTCCGCGGACAATGGGGCTGGCTATCCGCTGATCTGGTGGATGCGGTCGGCAATCGAAACCAAGTGCCGATCATTTTGCCGCCGCCAAGCCCGACACCGCCAGCAAGCGCTGACGCCGCTTCATCAAGTTAGCCGCCGCGGGCATTTTGCGGAGCCAGGAATTAGACGGCGATGGGTCGCCGAGCTTGGCATAGCGAATGACTGTTGCTGCCTTGCCAGCGGCGCCGCTGCCCACGATATTCACTCGTTGATCTCGATATCGACGAATGCCGTGGTATAGGCTTCTACCTGGATTTTCTCGCGATAGGCAATCGCGCCGCTCTCCTTCAGCACAATTATCTCGTACTCGCCGGCCGGCAGGTCGCCAACAGTAAAGTTTTCTCCCCAGACCGGATCGCTGTTGACCAGCTCGCTGCCATAGGTATAGACTTCTCGGCTCACTTTATCCGACCGCGCGACCAAGCGCTTTTCCGCGATTGCTTCACCGGATTCATCGTGTATGAAGCCGGCGATCATGCCATTGTTGACATAGTATTGCAGCCACAATTCTGGATTGCGCGTTTGGCGATAGTCGAAAGGGCTCGCTACGCGCACTTCATAGTGCAAGTGCGCGCCGAGAGCCACGCCAGTTGAGCCGACAGCGCCCAATAGCGCGCCATCTTCAACCGCCTGCCCCGCGCTCACTTTGATTCTGTCAAGATGACCATATAAAGTAAACACGGGCTGGCCATCGAGCGAATGCAGGTCATGCACGAGAATCACGACATTGCCGTAATAATCCGCTTGCGGACCCACAACTGTCTCGCTGTCGGAACCGGCGAAAACGACTTTGCCCGCGCCAGAAGCGTAGACCAACGTTCCCCGCGGATTCACAAACTCGACGCCAAGATGCACGGGCCTGGCGCCCAATTGCGTGCTGCCATAGGGATAGCTGCGGTCGGGCCAATGCGCCAAGTCCTCGTCCAATTGGATCGGCCGCCGCAGCAAGTGATGTTCTTCCGGCTCAATCAGGGCGATTGCCGTCGCTGTCGCGTCCGACCCGGCTAGCCCGCTGTTCGCGCTCGGCTGAATGGTTTCAGTTGCTGGGGGCGTCGCACTTTGCGCAGCGGATAATGACAGCCCCGCCAAGCAGAAAATGGCAAGCGCCGCTAATGACGTGTACGCGAGTAAGGTCTTATTCATGGTTGGGTTGCGCCGCGTAGCGCTCCTTTGCGAGACGATTCGTCGCACGGTCTGGCAAATGTGACGGGTGCAAAAGTCGCTTCGAGTTTACCACGAGCGCCCATTCCATTGCAGCCAACAGCAATGCCAACTTGAGCCTGATTTGCCGAAAGTCGATCGAATTGCAAGCGAAAGCAGTGAACGCCGCCTGCGCTTCGCTGCGAATTTGTCTTCACGCGGAAATGCTAAAATCAGTGGACGCATGCGCTTGACCATCGACGAAAAGCGTCGCGCGGTAATTGCCCGGCAGAAAGGGAAAATCCACCGGCGTGGCAAAAAACCAGATACACTCGGCCGCCGCCGCATAGGTCGCCCGCCATGACACCCGATATAAGACGCGTTCGCCCGATCGCCAGTCAACTTCAAAATAGGTATCCGGGCGCAGTCCCTCGACGCGGGCTGTGACATAGATGCGTTCATTGCCCGAATCGAAGCGGCTAACCGCCCCTGTGGAGCAGCCGCTGCTGGCATTGACAGCCTGCGCAGTCGCCAGATCCACAATGCGCATGGTTGATAGGTCGCTTTCATTGGCGGGCATATCGTCCATGATGTCTTGCTCCAAGGAGCTGCCCATGTCTGCGGCGTTTACTATCATTGCCCGGATCTCAGTCGTCGGCGTCAATGCCGCTTGCAAGGTCGCGCCTAAAGCCGCATTCACTTGAGACAAAGCCGCGACTCTTGTTCCCCCGGCCGACACCGTCGCGGCCGCCCGCGCCTGATCCAAGTCGGCTGCTCGCTGCAGGGCGGTCATTTCCAAGACAAATATCGTGGCATTCGCGTCAATAGGCATCTGAGCGTTTTCATTTGCCAGCGCTTGACAGCCAGCCGGAACCAGCGCAAGAAGCAGCCAACTCAGGTAGAAGATCCGCGCGCCGAATCTCTTTTGGATATTGGAACTTGAAAATGCAGCGTATCTCAAGGCTTGTTCCACAATCGCAACAATCGTCGCCTGGCTAGCGGAATCCAAGGCAGAGGCAGTTCCGCATCGCTGACGCAAAAGTTCTAGGTCTCATTATATCAAGATCAGCCTTAGGTTGGGGCATCGTCTTTACTTGGCAAAAACATCATCGAGCCATGACGCAATCCATCAGAGCAACCCCAGCACAGCACTTGCCCGCTGTTGGTGCATCTGCTAGGATTGGCGCAGTATGCCCCCGTAGCTCAGGGGATAGAGCGCTGGTTTCCGGAACCAGGCGCACAGGTTCGAATCCTGTCGGGGGTGCATATCAAGCTGTCTTTTTCTAGTTCTTCCCGCAGGTAAATCCGCCGCTTCAGACTGCTGCCACGCGCGCTCGGTATTCGTCCATGTTGACAACCGTGCGCTTCATCCGCGCTTCTTCTGCCGCAAAAGCCAAGAGATGACTTTCGAGCGACTCCCGCGCTGTTGTTACGCTGTCATCAGGGTTGCCCTTGATGCTATTCAAGAAGCTGCGGACGATGCCAAAATCCCCGCCGCCGTGGCCGCTGCTGTCCCGCGCGATCACAGGCGCCTCCTCTACTTCGCCGCTCAGGTGATGATGTACGCGGATGACATGCCCCTTGGACGAGAATTTGCCATAAAGCGTGGCTTTGGTCCCGTCCCAACGCATCGTGCGGCATTCTTCGTCGCCCTGCCCGTTCATGACTAGCGTCACCGTCGCGCCGTCTTCCATTTCCATATTCACCGTTTGATGATCCACCACGTCGTTGTCGCAAAAATAGACACAGCGCCCGTACCAGTCGCTCTTCAGTTTCTGCAAACGGGCGCTGACCGTCGGCTCGGCAGATACGACATCTAGGGGCCAGCCAGCGCCGTCACGGGCATAACGCCTGGTCGCCTCGTACTTGCAGGTTTCAGCCGCCGGGCAGCCATCGGTACAGCGTTCCGTCGCGCCGGGCGGGGCGTTTTCCGGCGTAAAATGCGAAAGCGAGCCGAAGGAATTCAGATACTTCACCTTCGTCTGCAAGAGCCACAGCAGGATATCAAAGTCGTGACAGCACTTGCTAAGGATCATCGGTCCCGATGTCGATTCCCGCCGCCAATTCCCGCGCACGAAACTATGCGCCATGTGGTAGTAAATCAGGTTCTCTCGGTGTGTGACGCTGACGACCCGCCCGAGTTTTCCAGACTGCAGAACCGAGCGCATGGCTTGCCAAAAGGGCGTGTAGCGCAGGACGTGGCAGACCTGCAGCAAGCGCCCGGCCGCTTCCGCCTTTTGCACCAGTTGCAAGTTCTCGCGCAAAACCGGAGTCATGGGTTTTTCCAATAGCACGTCATATCCCTCATCCAGCATGCGCATCGTCGAGTCGAAATGGTCGCGGTCCATGGTGCAGTTGATGATCGTTTCCGCTTTTTTCCCGGGCGCGCTCAGCAAAGATTGCCAGTCTTCAAAAGCCATCTGCGGCGGGATGTCGTGGTCGCGCACGAGGCGCTGCCGCTTTTGCGGGTCCGGCTCCGCAACGCCGACGACGCGCAATTCCCGCGGGTACTCCAGCGCGAACTTGCTGTAGGCTTTGCCTCTCCCGCCCGCTCCCACAATGATGGTATCTATTGCTGTCATACTGGCAGCTCCTGAACATAAGGCACGGCTGACAATGTTTCACCTGTTGCTCCGGGTTGCATTGCCCTGATACTTCCTAGGTCGCGATTGCAGGTGGACACGCGCTGTAGGTCTTCGCAGCGAGACGACAGCTCGGGGCGCAGTCCCGCCCGGAGCGATGCGACCTCCTTAAGTGTATCACGATATCGCCCTATGCTTGACGCCGCAAAACTGACTCGGGTGAACTGCTATATGGTCAAGCGCGCCTTAGCTCTGCTATACTTTAGAAGGCATGACTATACCCACAGTACAAATTAGCAACAGGAGATTGCGATGCACAAGCTTATGAGGATTATCTTTCTCGTTCTGTTTGTGGCGAGCTTCGGCTTCGCCGCAAGCGCGCAAGAGGGCGGCATTTTGATTGGGACCAACTTCGGTGGCGACCCGACAAATATGAATCCGCTTATTTCCAACAACACGGTTGAGTTGGCTCTCAACGAATTCCTATTCCCCAGCCTATTCAATATCGATCCAGAAACGCGGGCGCCCATGAAAGCCGGGCGCAACGATCAAGACAACGGCTTGGCGCTGGATTGGTCGATCTCTGACGATGGCTTGGTCTACACCTTCACCCTGCGCGACGACGTCACATGGAACGATGGCGCGCCCGTTACCGCCTTCGACTACAAGTTCACCTTTGACGCCTTAGCCAGCGGAGAAACCTCATCGCCGCGCACCGACGTGCTGCAAAGCGTCGAGAGCGTGGAAGCGGTCGACGCCACAACCCTGGTCGTCTCGTTGAAACTGGCTTCCTGCCGCGTGATTGAAGAACTCGATGACTTCGGCATCTTGCCCCAGCACATAATCGAGCCCATGCTTGATGGCAATTACGCCGAGATCGACAATCTAGAGTACAACAAGAATCCCAATGTCACCGCGGGCGTCTTCAACTTTGGCGCGCTGGTGCCAGACCAGCAGACCAGCCTGATTCGCAACGAGAATCACTGGAGGGACGTTTCCCCCGAAGGTTACATCATCCGCAACGTGCCCGACCAAATCGTCGGCATCGAGCAATTTCTGGCGGGCGAGGTCAACTCGGTTGGCACAGCCGGCTCGGCATCCGTGCCGGCCGTGCAAATGCAAGACTTCCGCGATCGCGCCGAAGCCGGCGAATTCCAGATCTACGAATATGTCGATGACGGATTGACCTTCGTCGGTTTCAACTTGGCTGATCGCGGCAACCCGGTCAACGGTAATGATGACGACGGCAACCCGATTGACCAGGGCAAGCACCCGCTCTTTGGCGATGCGCGCGTGCGGCAGGCTGTGGCGCAGGCGGTGAACTATACCGACATCATTGAAGGCGCGGCCGAAGGCGAGGCGGTACAGGTCAACAGCTTTGGAACGCCCGCCCTTTGGGGATACGATTCCAGCATCGAGCCTTGGCAATACAATCCAGAAGCGGCATTGGCTCTGCTGGCGGAAGCTGGCTTCGTCGATGACGATGACGACCCGAGCACGCCGCTGGTCGCTACCGAAGACGCCCTATACGCCGAACCCGGCACGCCCTTCGCTTTTGAATTGCTGACCAATTCCGGCAATCTCGTTCGGGAAGCGGCCGGCACGGTCATCCAAGATCAACTGGGGCAGATCGGCATCGAAGTCGATTTCCAGACGCAGGAATTTGGCGCCCTGGTTCAGTTCCTGCTGGGTCAAGACTTTGACGCCATCATGATCGGATTCACCAATCTTGACCAAGACACCGACGCCCGCAACGTATTCACGCCGGTTGGCGACTTGGTTGGCGGCGGATTCAACTTCGTCTCCTACCGCAACGACCGCGTTACCGAACTCTATGACGAGGCGCTGGCGCTGCCGGGCTGCTCTTTCGAGGGCCGCCAGGCGCTCTACCACGAGATCAGCCGCATCTTGCACGAAGACCTGCCCTGGTGGTGGCTCTTCGCGCCCTTCAGCATGTATGCCGAAGCCAATTCCGTCCAGAATTGGATGCCATACGCGGAGACTCGCTACGCCAACATGGCTGATATCGCCATCAGCCCCTAAAGCGCGCTAGACGATATTAGAAGAACGCGCTGGTTTACTTGCCAGCGCGTTCTACCCTTTGCTGAAGCAAGCGCAATTTTTCTGAAACTGGCTTATTCATGCTCAAATACATCATCCGCCGCCTGGTACAGTCGATACCGATATTCTTCGGCATCACGCTGCTTTCTTACCTGCTGCTATGGCTGGCGCCGGGCAGCGTAGTAGAGCGCTTGTATTTCGCGCCCAACATCAAGGCGGAGACACGTGAGCGGCTGGCTGCCCAGCTGGGCATAGACGACCCATTCCACATCCAGTATCTGCGCTGGCTGGCCGGCGATGACTGGCTGCGCTGGGACAGCGACGGCGATGGTATGGCAGATAGTTCCTTCACGCCACTCGCATTAGTCGACGAAGATGGCGACGGCATTCCGGAGCCGCCGGGTGACAACTATGGCATCTTGCGTGGCGACTTCGGCGATTCATTCATCAAGAAACAACCCGTCCTGGACGTCATCCTGGCAAACTTGCCAGCCACTTTAGAATTGGGCATCGCCGCTATTTTGACTTCCCTGGTCATTGGCATACCCGTCGGCGTTGTTTCCGCTGTCACGCGCGGCCGCTTCTTTGATAATGTCGCGCGAATTTTGGCGGTAATCTTCGACGCCGTGCCTAACTTCTGGCTGGGCTATATGCTGCTCTTTCTATTCGGCAGATTGTTGAAGATTCTGCCAATCGGCGGGCGCTGCGCCGTCACGCTCACTGGCGAATGCCAAGCCCTATTCGCTCGCTTTGACTATCTCTTCCTGCCGACATTCGTCTTCGCCGCTGGTTTCATCGCGCTCTTCTCCCGTTACATCCGCACCTCCACCCTGGAAGTGCTCAGCCAAGATTATATCCGCACCGCGCGCGCAAAGGGCTTGGCGCCAAACGTCGTCAACTTCCGCCATGCGATGCGCAATGCCTTGATACCCGTCGCCACGCTCCTCGGTCCAATCATCACGAATGTCTGGGCTGGCGCAATCATTATCGAGACAGTATTCGCTTGGCCCGGCATCGGACGCATCGCTTACACTTCCGCCATCCAACAAGATTATCCCGTCGTCATGGGCATCGTCATCTTCGCTTCCATCGCAACCATTCTCGGCTTTCTTTTGTCCGATATCCTCTATGTCTTCATCGATCCTCGTATTCGCATTCTCTAGGAGCCAGTGGTGTCAACGGACATGGAGAAAACCGCAGCAACGCTGCAAAGCAAATCGCTGAGTGATCTCGCCATCGCTCGGCTACTGCGCGACCGCCTGTCTATGGTCGCTATCGGCATCCTGCTCTTCTTGACCGCATCATCAATTGCCGCCCCACTAATCACCGGCATCCTCGGCGTCGATCCTAATACCACCGACGCTTCTGCCTCAAAATACCTAGCGCTGTTTAGCGAGGGGCATCTGCTAGGCACAGACAACCTTGGGCGGGATCATCTGGCAAGGCTGCTTTATGCCGGGCAAGTCTCGCTATTCATCGGCTTCATGTCCGCCTTCCTCGCGCTTGTCATCGGCGTGACCCTGGGCATCCTCACCGGTTATTTCGGCGGCTTTATCGACGATCTAGTTACCTGGATCATCACCACGCTCAATTCCATCCCCGTTCTCGTCCTGCTGATTGTGATATCCGCCGTCTTCAAACCAACAGCCGAGGCGCTTATCTTCATCATCGTGCTCATCACCTGGACGCCGACCACCCGCCTGGTCCGCGGGGAGACCCTATCCATTAAGTCGCGGGAATACATCGTAAGCGCACAAGCCATCGGCGCGTCCAGCTTCCGCATTATGCGCCAGCACATCTTGCCCAATGTCTTCTCGCTGACCATCGTCACGCTCGCCCGCAACATCGGCATCGTCATGCTAATTGAAGCTGCATTGAGCTTCTTGGGCTTGGGCGTACAGCCGCCCACCGCCACCTGGGGCAATATGCTTAGCAAATCGCGCGAATTCATCACAAAGGCGCCTCATCTGATGATTTTCCCCGGCTTGCTCATTACGGTTGTTGTGCTCTGCTTATATGTACTCGGCGATGGACTGCGCGACGCCTTCGACCCCACCATTATCGACTAAACGCTAATCCGTCCCAAACTTGTATATCGTAGTCGATTCATAGCGTCCGCCGGGACGCAAGACCGTAGACGGGAATTGCGGCTGATTGGGCGAATTAGGGAAGTGCTGCGTCTCCAAAGCCAGCCCGTCGCCCTGGCGATACATGCGCCCGCTCGACCCGACCAATGTGCTATCGAGGAAATTGCCCGAGTAGAATTGCATGCCCGGTTCCGTCGTCCAAACTTCCATGCGCCGGCCGCTGCGCGGTTCGTAGACCCCCGCTGCGAAACCCAGTTCGCCCTCGGACAGGCTCTCCCGATTGAGCGCGAAATTATGGTCGTAGCCCTGCGCCAGCGCGATCTGCGCCTGCGAAGACCGCAGCCCGGCCGCGATTGCTTTGGCATTGCGAAAGTCCAAGGGCGTACCCGCAACCGCCGCTAATTCGCCGGTCGGGATCAAATTGCTGTCAATGGGCGTGTAGCGGTCGGCGTTTATGGTCAGGATATGATCGTAAATCGTGCCCTCGCCTTCACCCATCAAGTTGAAATAGCTATGATTGGTCAAATTGACGATCGTCGGCGCGTCTGTTGTCGCTGAATAATCAATGCGCAGCGCGTTATCGTCGCTCAGCGTGTAGCTCACGGCAACGTCCAGGTTGCCCGGATAACCTTCTTCGCCATCCGCGCTGCGGTAAGTTAATTCCAGACCTGGTTGCAAACCCTCTGTCAATTCGCGCGCTTGCCAGACTCGCTTGTCGAAGCCCTTCTCTCCGCCATGCAAGCTGTATGAACCGTCGTTTATGGATAGCCTGTATTCCTTTCCATCCAGTGTGAAGCGCCCCCCGGCGATACGATTGGCGTAGCGCCCGGTGATGGCGCCAAAATAAGGATGCCCGGCTTCGTATTGTTCCAGGCTCTCGAATCCCAGCGTGACATTGGCGAAGCGGTCCTGGCGGTCGGGCGCGCGGATGGACCTGATGATGCCGCCGTAGGTGATGACGCTCACTTCCATGCCAGCGCTGTTCCGCAGCGCGAATTGCTCTACCGTTTCTCCGGCTGTCGTTTTCCCGTATATCGCCATGCCTAGCTCTCTCCTGAGCACAGAATCAGTTTCAAAGAAATATACCGCATTTCTGGCAATATTTTGCCATTTCCGCCTTAGAGGCGAGGTAATCCAGGGCAATCGCTGGCACTAAGCTTTGAGAGTAATTTGCGCTACAATACTTAGCCTGGATTGTTAGAAACTGGAGCGCAAAATGGAATATCGTTCTCTCGGACGCACGGGCGTGATGGTCAGCGAATTCTGTCTCGGCTGCATGAACTTCGGCCTCGTAACAAGCGACGCTGACGGCATGCACATTATCGACCGCGCCATAGATGAAGGCATCAATTTTCTCGATACCGCGAATGTGTATGCGCGCGGCGGCAGCGAAATCGCGGTAGGCAAGGCTCTAAAACGCAATGGCAAGCGGGAGCGCATCGTCCTCGCCACCAAGGTGCAGGGTCGCATGGATGACGATGACATCTTGGCGGCCGGCAACAACCGGCGACACATCATCCAGGCTTGCGAAGCGTCCCTGAAGCGCTTGGGTACCGACTATATCGACCTCTATCAGCTGCATCGTCCCAACTCCAACATTCCCATCGACGAAACTCTGCGCGCGCTCGACGACTTGATTCGCGCGGGCAAAGTACGCTATATCGGCGCCAGCACCTTCCCAGCCTGGCGTATCCTGGAATCTTTCTGGGTGGCAAAAGAACTGGGGCTCAATCGCTTCGTCAGCGAGCAGCCGCCCTATCACCTGCTAGACCGCAGCATCGAACGCGAATTGATCCCTATGGCGCAGAGTTATGGCATGGCGATTTTGCCTTGGTCGCCGCTGGCTCGCGGTTTTTTGAGCGGCAAATACAAGCGCGGGCAGCCGATCCCGGGCGACAGCCGCTTCGGCAGCGATGCCGGCCGCGGACCCGCGATCGAGCGCCGCGCGCAGCAGCACTTCAGCGAGCGCGCCTACGATCTGCTGGACGCGGTCACAGAACTGGCGCGGGGAAAAGATTGCAGCCCCAGTCAGATCGCCTTGGCTTGGGTCCTCAGCAAGCCCGGCGTGACCAGCGTCATCATCGGTCCGCGCACGATGGAGCACCTGATAGACAATATCGGCGCTCTCGACGTGACATTGAGCGAGACCGATCATGCCCAGCTTGACCTGGCGGCAGAACCCGAATTGGCGACTGTGCCTTACTATCACGGCAGCATGATCGATTTCAAACCGTCGGATTACGGCTGGAACTAGACCCGCAAAAGCGGGTCATGCCTCCGGCGAGCTCTGTTCTTTTTTCAAAACCGCCAGGCGGTCATATTCGTCGCGTGATTTGTAGAATTCGTCTAGCGGGAAACAGCCAGACACCATGCCATTGCGCGGGGCGGTTGTGCAGTCGCTAAAGGTGCGGCAGATTCGTTTGCGCTGCAAAGGCTCCCCCGCCAGCAAATCAGCCGGCAGGTGCGGATAGCTCAGCGCCATACGTCCCAATCCAATGAAATCAGCCATGCCGCGCTTGATCACCGCCTGCGCGACATTGGGCAGCCAATCCTGCAGATAAGAATAACCCGATCCAACCATCGTCAAGTCAGGAAATGCCGCTTTCAGTTCCGCCGTCACCTGGATCTGGCGCGCGACGCCCACCAGCGGATCTTCGGGCAGCAAATATCCATCGGAGGGCGGGAAGATGGCTGGGCGCTGAATATGAAAATTGTAATAGGGACTGCCGGCCGTGACGCAAACCAAGCCGATGTCCAACTCCCGCAGCAGCCCCAGGAAACGCTTAGGCTCGCTCAGATCATAGCCGCTGCCGCTGCCGTCCCCGCCGAATGCGAATGGATAGGATGAATAGCTTTCAGCGGCAAAAGGCATCGGCTCGCCGATGCGATCTTTGCCAGCCTGAAAGGGCGCCCAGTCAATCGCGCTCAAGCGGACGCCGATATCCAAGCCCGGCGCCAAGGCGCGAACCAGCTCAACCGTTTCCCGCAGGAAGCGCGTGCGCTGCTCGAAGCTGCCGCCATATTTCCCTGCGCGATTGACCGCGCTGAGGAACTCGTGGCCCAGGTAGCCGTGGCAATGTTTGATGTCAACAAAGTCGAAGCCAGCGCGCTGCGCCAAGACCGCCGCCCGGCCGAAGTCTTCAATCAAGGCGCTGATCTCGCTGTCGCTCATCAGGCAGTTGTCATCTGTTAGTTGGAATTTCTTGTCCAGCAAGGGATGCCGGTATAGCGTCATCGGTTCCAGCTCGGGACCATTGGGACGGCAGAAGCGCCCCGAATGCGTCAACTGCAAACCGATTAGGGGCAGGTCTGCCGCCCCAAAACGCGCTTCATGCGCTTCCTGCAAGGTCTGCCGCAAGCCTGCAATGCTCGCCACAGTTTGGTCATTGATGACCAACTGACGCGCATTTGCGCGGCCGTCATGTCGCACCGCCACCGCTTCGCCGCCCCATATCAACTTGGCGCCGCTCTCGCCAAAGCGCCGCCAGCGCCGAAGGGTCAAGTCGGTCGCTCCGCCGTCAGGCCCGCCATCCCAGCCTTCCATGGGCAGAATGGCGAAACGGTTCGAGAAATTATGCTGACGGTAGGCATAAGGTCGCGCTAGCGGAGATTCGCTCCCGCGTTCCGCTCGCGCGTCAAGCGGCAGGTCGGCGCCGACGGCTTCGCAATAACTCCTGAATTGCTCATAGTTGCGCAATTGCGCGACTCTTCGGTAGCGCATCGCCTAGCTCGCTTTCAAAACATTCAGGCTCTGGGCAATATCCCTCAGGATGGGAATATCGCTAGCTGGCCGCCGTGGCGAATCGGGATGTGTTTGCTCGGATTCGATCCAGCCGCGCAGCTTCAAAAACTGCGCCGCGGAATGTTTGTAGGCGGGCACCGGCGGACGAAATACTAGGAATCCCAAATACTGGAGCAGATCGTTCAATTGATAGAAACCAGCATCCCCCGCCAGCCACATGGCATCGCGTTTGGCGAAGAGATCGGGCGCGAAGGTGCTCAAGCCCAGCAGATAATCACTGCCGTAGATTACCATATCAATTGCCAGGTCGTTGCCGGTGTAAACCTTGAAATCCGGTCGCACGCGGTCGCGGAGAATCAAGCGCTGCCATTCCAACTGGCGGCTCAGCGAAGAATGCTTGGCGCCCAGGCAGCGCTTTAGCCCCAACAAACCTTCATAAGTCTGCATATCGTAGATGGCGCCAAATGGCGCGAACATAGTACCCAGCTCAAAGGCGATGAAACCGTCGGTGGACCTGCCTAATCGCTCGTAGGCGGCGACGATCTCCTCGCCCGTTTGCCCGGTCAAGCCATAGGACTGGAAGATAATCGGCTGGCCGCCCTGTGCCTGTATCGACTCGATCTGGCGCAGATAAGCGTCGCCGTCAAAGGCATCTCCCGCCTTGTCCGATACAAAGGCGCCCGCCACGAAATCGCCGCCTGCCAGAACTTCGCGCGTGACTTCCAAGACCTGCTGACGTTGGGCTTCGCTGATCAGGTTGGCGTAGCCGGTATCCATATTGACAGCCGGTGTCAAGCCGGCTTCCGCCGTGCGCCGCACATGATTCGCCAAACCAAGCCAGTCAATCTCGCTGTTGTCATGGAAAGGCAAGAGGATGGCGCTGATGCCGGCGATCTGGCGTTTGGGTCTTATCATCTCAATTGGGTTGATATTCAATTCCATTACCTTCTCTCGCTAGGCTCTATAACTCAATCTTCCAGTTTTCAAAAGTCAGCGTCAATCGCCGTCTGGCGAAAAAGCTTGAACAGGACCCAGGTCAAAGCGTGGATTCTCCTTGAGCAACCCAAGATCTTCGCCATCGCGCGTCGCGCGCACGTCGTCTCGATGAAACTGCACGGCATAAGCCAGCCGCGGCTGGTCCGTGATATTGGCTCCCGAGCCATGCAATGTCAAGCGCGAGAAAGCCACGGCGTCGCCGGGCATCATGCGCAGCGGCAAAAAGGTCCCCGGTTCTACAGCCACCGTGCGATGTCCATCTTTGTCTTCGCTTTCAACTGGGTCGAAGGTGCCCTGCAGGTGGGTGCCGGGGGCAATCTGTAGACAGCCGTTGTCGGGCGTCATTTCCATAAGCGCGAACCAAATGTTGATGCCGGGACCATCGAAACGCGTATATTGATTGTCCTGGTGAAAATGGAAGCGTCCGCCGCCGCCACCGCTCTTGACCGCTGTGAAAGGCAGATAGAGCGTTGCAGGACCGCCCATCAATTGCCGAGCCAGCGCGTTCAATGCCTCGCTGTGGATGAGGCGTTCCAGACTGGAACCCGCCAAATACTGTCGGCTCTGGCGCAATTTGTCTTTGCTGGTCCTGGCTTTGCGCAGATCGTCCCTGGCAATGCCCAAGCCTGCCATCACCTGCAGCGTTTCTTCAGCCAGAGCCGCCGCCGCTCCCTGCGCGATCAAGCCCGGCAGACACAAATATCCATAGATGTTATAGAAGCTGATCTCCTTGCCGCTAAGCTGGCTGTAACGCAACAATTCAGAGTCCATTGCAGTTCCTTATTCATTCGTAATTCAAATTCGCTTAATGGCGGCGAAGGTCGCGCTGGGAGCGACTTTGGCAAGTCCGCTCGCTTGGTAGAACCTTGCCTGGCAAAAACTTGGCGATTTCCAGCATATCATATAACATCATGCCATTGACCGCACCTTCGGAATGCGCTTCATGAAAATCAAATTCGGATATAGAGACATTGAGTTCCCAAGCCGACAACTAGGTCAGCTACGCGACAGCCAAGATTTGCTAGGCGATGCGCCGGCGACATGGCAGCGTCTGAATTCTGACGGCTATCTTCTGCTACGGGGCCTCATAGCAAGAGAGACTGTACTGGCTGGCCGGCGCCTCATCATGGAAGAGTTGCATGCGCAGCAGGCGCTGGCGCCTAATACGCCGATTCTGGAAGGCGTCATGCCGCGTGGCGGTCGCACGGCGCGCCTTAGAAACGCAAATCTTGTGCATCACCCTGCTGTACTTGCCATATTGGAAAACAGCGCTCTCTTCGCTTTGTTCGAGGCGCTTTTCGGCGAGGCGGCGCTGACGTTCACATACAAATGGATGCGCGCCATAGGCAAGGAACAATATACTGGCGCTCACTACGATTTTGTTTACATGGGACGCGGCTCGCGCAATCTGTACACCGTCTGGATTCCTTTCGGCGATATCCCTATCGAGCAGGGGACACTGGCGATTTGCCGCGGTTCGCATAACCTAGACAGCTTCGCCCGCATTCGAGATACTTACGGCCGTTCGGATGTTGATCGCGACGGCATCGAGGGCTGGTTCGAGCGCGATCCGCTGGAGATCGTCGCGAAGTTTGGCGGGCAATGGCTGGGTTCAGACTATCGCGCCGGCGATGTTATCATCTTTGGCATGCACACCATGCACGCCTCGACCACCAATCTCACGAAGAAATATCGTTTGAGTTGCGATGTGCGCTATCAGCCCGCTAGCGAACCCGTCGATGAGCGCTGGAAGAAAGGCGGCGGGGGCCACTATGGGTCGATTCGTCGCGACATGAAAGCAGCGCGCGCGGAATGGGGCTTATGAGCGACTATACGCGCGTTCGCGGCGTATCTGACAATTATTAGGAAGCAAGGTGCTTAATGCTGATTTCTGAAATGAACTGGATGCAAGTCGAGGACTACCTCAAAGGCGACGACCGCTGCATTCTGCCGACGGGCAGCACCGAGCAGCACGCCTATATGAGCCTCAGCGTGGATACGATTCTGGCAGCGCGCCTGTCAAAGGACGTGGGCGACCTGGCCGGGGCGCCGGTTTATCCGGTTCTGCCTTATGGGCTGGCGCAGCAGTGGACAGCCTTCCCGGGCACAGTCAGCCTGCGCGTCCGCACCTACCTGGCGCTAATCCGCGATGTGCTCGATAGCATCCGCCGCGCGGGCTTCCGCCGCATCCTGCTCGTCAACGGCCACGGCGGCAATGCGCCCGCCATTGGCATGCTCAAAGAGTGGATGATGGACAATAGCGATAGCCAGGTCAAATGGCATAACTGGTATAACGCGCCCAAGACCTGGAAAAAAGTGCTAGAAACAGACCCGGTCGGCTCGCACGCTTCCTGGATGGAGAATTACCCTTGGACGCGACTTGAAGGCATCGAAATGCCAGGCGAGCAAAGACCGCTCATTGATGTATCGCTCTTGGAGCGCTTGAATCCCGCGGCGATTCGTAAACATGTGCTGGACGGCAATATGGGTGGCTTCTATCAACGCTCCGACGAAGAAATGCTGGCGATCTGGCAGGTGGCGGTTGAGGAAACGCTCGAATTGCTCGAGGAAGGCTGGGACTAATGCGAATTGTAATCTGGGGCGCTGGCGCTATCGGCGGCACGCTGGGCGCTTATCTGCTGCGCGCGGGCCACGAAATCATTTTTGTCGATGTCGTCGAAGAACATGTGGCGAAAATCAAGCAAGCGGGACTAGCGATCACCGGTCCCGTCGATGAATTCACTGTAGACGCGGCAGCGCTTTTGCCGCATCAATTGCGGGGGAAGCACCCGATCATCCTGCTTTGCACCAAAGCGCAACACACAGGCGCGGCCACCGAGACGCTCGTCGAGCACCTTGCGCACGACGGCTATGTCATGTCGGTGCAGAACGGGCTAAACGAGTTGCTCATTCGCGAGATTGTTGGCAGCGACCGCACCTTGGGCGCATTTATCAATTTCAGCGCCGACTATCACGAGCCGGGCAAGATCCTCTTTGGCGGGCGCGGCGCGGTGGTGCTCGGCGAGTTGAATGGCGCGATTACAAGCCGCCTAGAACAGATTGGCGCCGCTTTCCGCGACTTCGACCCCAACACGATTATCAGCGACAATCTCTGGGGCTACCTCTGGGGCAAGGAAGCTTATGGCGCCATGCTTTTTGTATCCGCCTTGACAAACGAATCTATCGCGGCGGCGCTGGCTGACCCAGGCTATCGAGATCTGTACATTCGCGCCGCGCAGGAGATCCTGGAAGTGGCGGCGCAAATCGGCGTGGAAGCACGCGGTTTCAACGGCTTTGATCCCGCGGCATTCGTGACAAATGACCAAGCTGGCATTAAGAAATCGCTGGACACGCTGGTCGCCTTCAACCGCGAATCCGCCAAGACGCATAGCGGCATCTGGCGCGACCTGGCGGTCCGCAGGCGCAAAACTGAAGTCATCATGTACGAACCGATCCTAGCGCAAGGCGAGAAGGTCGGAATGGACCTGCCCCTTACGCGGCGCTGGATCGAGATGATTCACGAAATCGAAGACGGAATCCGGCCACAGGCCCTTGCCAATCTCGACGAGTTAAAGGCGGAATTGCCATGAACATTAACTTTGACGGCAAAACGGCCATCGTCACCGGGGCCGCTCACGGCTTCGGCCGCGCCATCAGCCTGGCATTCGCGTCCCGCGGCGCGTCAGTCTGGGCTTGCGACGTGATCGAAGACGAACTCGCGGAAACCCAGCAACTTTGTCGGGAAGCCGGCGGCGCGTGCGAAATCGCGCGCGTCGATGTGCGCGATCGGGCGGCGGTCTTCGCCTTCGTTGAGCGCGCGCTGGCCACCGAAGGCGCAGCGCAGATCTTGGTGAACAACGCCGGCGGCGTGCAGGGCCAGGTTGGCAAGCCGCTGGAACAGGTCACAGAAGCGGAATGGGACAGCATCCTTGAGGTCAATACACGGGCGGCGTTTTTCTTTGCGCAAGCGGTTGCGCCATCAATGAAAGCGCAGGCATACGGCCGGATTATCAACATCTCCAGCGGCGCGGGATTGGGTCCCAGCTTGACAGGCATTCAAGCTTACGCCGCCGCCAAAGCGGGCCAAATCAATCTCACGCGACAACTGGCTCAGGAACTGGGCAAATGGCAGATCACGGTGAACAATATCGCGCCCGGCTTCGTTTTGTCCAATCCCACCTCTATCAGACAGTACGAATCTTATGGCGCCGCAGGGCAAAAGGCGCTGCTGGAGCGTTTCGCGTTGAAGCGGCTCGGCAATGCCGAAGACATCGCGTATGGCGTTCTCTTCTTCGCGTCGGATTATGCCAACTGGATCACGGGTCAGGTGCTTTCGATAGACGGCGGACGCTGAGACTGTCAGGATGCCGCATCCGGGAATAACATTAATCGCTTGAGAAGCAAAAAGAGCCGACCGGTGGTTGGCTCTTTTTGTCCTGGGTTCGGCAACTGCTAGCGCTGCGCCAGCGCTTTTAGTACGCGCGGCGCGGTCATCGGCGTCTGCGAAAGCCGCACCCCAGTCGCGTCAGCCACGGCATTGGCAATCGCGGCCACCGTCGGTATCACCGGCGGTTCGCCCACGCCGCGCGCGCCAAAGGGTCCGCTCTCCGACGGAACTTCGATGATTTGCGTCTGTATCGGCGCAGCCTGCATGGCGTCCGGCATGGCATAGTCCATCCAGGAGCCAGTCAGCAGTTGACCGTTCTCATCATAGCGCATCTCTTCGTAGAGCGCCCAGCCGACGCCTTGCACGGCGCCGCCCTGCATCTGGCCTTCAACCGCCAGCGGATTGATGGCGCGCCCGACGTCTTGCACCACAGCCAGATTCACCAGATTGACTTCGCCGGTCTCCTCATCCACCTCAACTTCGGCGACCTGCGCCGAGAAGGACGGCGCGCGGTCGGTCACGGCTTGTCTGCCATTGCCGTAGACAGGTTCGTAGGCGCCGCCAAATGTCATCGTCTTGCCGGCCAGCTCGCCCAAGCCGATGGATCGATCGGGGAAACCGCGCACCTGCACGCGACCGTCGATAATCTCAAGGTCTTCGCTGGCGACTTCAAATTCCTCGGCGGCAATCGCCAGGGTTTGCCGCCGAGCGTCTTCGGCGGCGCGGATAACGGCGTTGCCCAAGGTGTACATGGTCTTGCTGCCGCCGACGCCCCCGCCATAAGGCGCGCTGTCGGTATCGCTGTAGACGAAGCGCACTTGCTCGGGATCAATTCCATAAGCCTCCGCCGCGAGCAGCGCGAAGCTGGTCGGCGTGCCCGACAGGTCGGCTGTACCGATCTGCACCTGCAAAACGCCATCTCGGTTGAGCTTGCAAGCGGCCGCCCCCGGCTCCAGACCGCCCATCCAGCCGCCGATCGCCACGCCGACGCCGCGACCGGCCGCGCGTGATTCCTTCCGGTTTTTCCACAGTGGATGCTCGCGCACGGCTTGCAAAGTCTGGACCATGCCGATGTTCGGGAAGGCGCTTTCATCGGGCATGAGGTCGCCGGCTTGCGCTGCGTTCATAAGCCGTAATTCGATCGGATCCATGCCCAGTTGCGCGGCCGCTTCATCAAAGAGCGTTTCCGCAGCCATAAAAGCTGTGGGGGAGGTCGGCGCGCGATAGGCGCCGACGGATTGCTTAAAGGTCACGACATTGATTGATTCCAGCAGAACATTGTCGCAGGGATAAAAGTTAGCGAATTGGAAAGAAGCAAAACCGCCTAATCCGCTTGGATAGATCCCGGTATCAGCCGTGGCCAGCGCTTGCATAGCGAGCAAAGTACCGTCTTTCTTGAAACCGAGCTTAGCGGAAAGGCGCAGGGCCGGCGCCGGATTTGTGCTCAGGAGTTCCTCGCCCCGCGTGAGAATCAAACTCACCGGGCGTCCCACTGTTGCCGCGATCAGCGCCACCATAGGCTCGTACAAGCCGAACTTCGCGCCGAATGCGCCGCCGACCGGCATGGCATAGACGGTGACGTCAGATTCCGGGATGCCCAGCGTGTCCGCCACATCCAACCTTACGCCGAAGGGCGACTGCATGCTGCCCCACATGGTAAGCCCGCCGTTGACCGGGTTTGGCTGCGCAACCCAACCCTGGGTCTCGATTGAACTTTGGTGCACCATCGGCGTTTCGAAGGCGCGTTCCACAATGAGATCGGCCGCGGCAAAAGCCGCCGCGACATCGCCGCGTTCAATCTTGGTTCGTCCAGCGATGTTGGACGCTTCTTCCTCTTCTTCCTCGGCGTCGCCGCCGGCGTCTGCGCCATGCGCGGCTTCGTCTTCCGCGCCGGTGGGGATGCCGTGGGGCCAAACCAACGGCGCGCCTTCCGCCATTGCCGCATCCATCGTTGTGGCAGCGTCCAGCGGCTCGTAATGCACATCCACCAATTCGGCGCCATCGGCGGCCGCGGCTTGGTCATCAGCCAGCACAACCGCCACTGGCTGACCGACAAAGATGACGCGGTCGCGCGCCAACATCAGCCTGGCGCGGGATGATGGCGCCATAGCGGGAAGATCCGCGGCGGTCAAAACACGCTGCACGCCCGGCAGCGCCATAGCGGCCGCGACATCAATCCCCTTGATATTGGCATGCGCGTAACTGCTGAGGACGAACCTGGCATGCAGCATACCCGCCAGCTTCAGATCGCCCGTATACTTGAGATTGCCCGTGACCTTGGCGCCGCCGTCGATCATCGGGGTCGGTTGTCCAACAAATGAGAAATCTGACATCTGTATTACCCTCCTTTAGGATTCACGTTTATGCTTCAAATGGAAGAACTGCCGCTTAGCTCGTCACAGGCTCCAGGATTGGATAACCCTCGTTCTTCGTCCGTTCGCGGAACAAGTTGCTTAGGCGCATGGTCATGGCGCCAGTTTGACCGGCGCCAATAGTCCTGCCATCCAGCTCGACCACCGGCGCCAATTCCCCCATTGTGCCGGTGCAAAACATTTCATCGGCTCGGTAAACTTCGGACAGCGAGATGTCTTTGACCAGGTATGGGATGTCCTTATCCTGACAGATCTCCAAAACCGTCGCCCGCGTGATGCCTTCCGGGCAAGAGCCCGTATCCGATGTCATGACAATTCCGTCGGCGACAATGAATACATGGGTTGCATTTGTCTCGGCGAGGAAACCGCGATAGTCGAGCATCAAGGCGTCGTCGACGCCGGCCGCGTTCGCCTGGATTTTCGCCAGAATCGAGTTTATCAGATTGCAGGAGTGGATGTTCTGATCGACGCAATCCGGCGGAATGCGCCGAATGCCTGAGGTAATCAAGCGAATGCCGCTCTTGTCATATACCGGCGCTTTGCGCTCGGCGAGCACGATCAATGTCGGTCCTTGATTGTTGAGCCGGGTATCCATGCCGCTAGTATATTTGACGCCGCGGGTCAAGGTCAAACGGATGTGAACCCCATCCGTCATTTCATTGGCGCGCAAAGTCTTGCTTATCTCCTTGATGATCGCTTCGTGGCTGGGAATCTCGGCAAATGCCAGCGCCTGCGCCGAGGCGCGCAAGCGGTCGAGATGGGGGATCAATTTGAAAATCCTGCCCTCATACAGTCGCAAGCCTTCCCAAACGGCATCGCCGCCTTGCACCGCCGAATCGAAGGGGCTGATGCCGGCCAGGTCGCGGTGATAGAGTTCGCCGTTGATATTGATGAGCAAATCTTTGTTCTGGGGATTGAATGCTTGTTTCATGTCTCGCCTTAGTTTATGCAATGCGCTGCCATCTGCTCGTAAAGCCCTTGGCATTTGTCGAGCAAGCCGCGCAGATGTTGCGGCAGAGGACTGTCATCATGCGCGTAGGGCGCGAATCCGGTTGACTTTTCCACACTGGCATACCAATGCTTCGCCCAGATGCCATCGCTTTCATGCGCGCCTGCCTGCCATCTGAGCATCGCGCTCTCAAAGGGCAGATCGAGCAGCGCGCAGAGCCCCCGCAGCGAGCCTTCCGGGTCGGTCAAAACGCCGCGCGATGAGATTACCGGCGGCACAGCGCCCGTAACCTTGCGCACATATTGGAAAATCTCCACTTGCTGCGCCAGCCCCAACTGATCGAGACGCGGGTTAGGGATTACTTTTGAGAAGGACAATAGCATTCGGCGCGGATCCCTTATCAGGAAGCAATTGGAAACTTGAGCGATCCAGGAGCGGTCGATGTGCGCGAGCATGTGCTGGGTCATGTGTTTTTGATAGACGATCTTGCCAGCGCTGGAGCCATCTGGGACCAATCCATCAATCACGCGGCGCCAGTCCGTCTCGTATGTCGCGATGATCTCCTCTGCGCCAGGGTGATCGTAACCGGTGAATTTGAGATAATGCGCATAAAATGGCTCGTCGATCACCGTCGTATCGCTTCGGCTCGCCCAAGAGCGCATCAAGGCTGTCGAGATATTCCGTGGTCCAGACCACATGGCGATAACACGCTGCGACAAATTGACCTATCCCCGCACAAACATCAGCCACTACAATACGCCTGGTCGGTCGCCGCGCAAAAACTCTAAAGTGCTATTGCAATTGCCGCGAACGAACAATCGCCATTGTACCTTATCACATAACTTATGTCACATACCGTGTAGCGGATGCTCAAGACCTTCAGGCAAAAATCGCGCCGTGCCGTCAAGCCGCTAGTTCGACCGGGCTGGCTGCTGCTGACTGCTGTCTACATTGCCTTTGCAACCAACTGGTCCCCGCTTGATTATGTTGAGTTGGGGGAAGCGCAGATCGTCCAGACAACTAAGCCATTAGTCTGCGTTCATACTTTATTGGAAAACGAAGTGCGGGAGTGGAAGATCAAGCGCTCGCTGGAACTGGCGCGAGAGATGGGCGCGACGAGCATCGTGCAGTTCTTCCCCTGGGCATACTTTGAGCCTGTTGACGATCAGTACAACTGGCGGCAAGCGGATCTCATCGTCCGTCACGCGCTGAACCAGGGCCTGCGCGTCATCGCCCGGCTGGGTCTGACGCCCGACTGGGCGCGCCCTCCAGTGTACGACGACCGCGCCACCACGCTCAATTTCTTGCCGGAAGACTCCTTCGACGATTTCGCCGAATACGCCTCGCGGCTAGCGGCGCGCTACACAGAAGAAATCCAGCATTTTATCGTTTGGAACGAACCGAATCTCAGCTTCGAGTGGGGTTATCGACCGGTCGACCCAGCCGCTTACACGCGCTTGCTGCAATTGAGTTACCGAGCGATCAAAGAGGCCAATGCAAAAGCGCTTGTTTTGGCTGGCGCGCTGGCGCCGACAAACGAACCCCCCGGCAGCTCAGCCGGGCTCAACGAGACCATCTATCTGCGCGAGATGTATCGCAGCGGCGCGGCGCCATATTTTGACGCTTTGGCGATACACAGCTATGGCTCCACCGAACCGGCCGCTGCCGAGCCTAGCGCCGACCGGATTAACTTCCGCCGTCTGGAAGCCCTGCGTCGAATCATGCTGGAGTCCGGCGACGCGGCAAAACCTGTTTTCATCACCGAGGGCGGTTGGAATGACCATCCGCGCTGGACCGGCGCGGTCCGCCCGTCGCAGCGGCTGCAATATACGCTAAATGCTTTTGAATATGTGGAGACGCATTGGGACTGGGTGGAGCAACTTTGCATTTGGGCATTTCGTTATCCCGCGCCCCTGTATGGCTACCCGGACAACTTCACGCTCGTCAGTCCGGAATTCGAGCTGAAGCCTATCTATTATGCGCTGCAAGCTTATGCCCGTGGCTGGGAAGGCCGCGCCACCCAGTGGCTGCCGCCGCCGGCAGGGGCATGAAGATGCGGAAGCGTCTGGCGCTGTCCCTAGGGCTACTGTTCATCTCTGCCTATATGCTGTTTCTTTTCGCTTCATTTATAGAGCGCCCGGCCGACAAAGCCAAAGCCTTTCCCCGCGGAGTCATCGCCGTCGGCGTCGACGCCAGTGTGCCGCCCTTTGCCAAGGACGACGGCCAGACGGTCACTGGGCTGGACATTGATCTGGCGAATGCCATCGCCCGCCAAATTGATCTGCCGCTGCGATTTGTCAACATCAGCTATTACGGCTTGTACGACGCCTTGATCAGCGGCGAGGTTGATATACTGATCTCAGCCTTGCGTGTTGAAGCGGCGCGCATGCGCGATGTCCGCTATACCCGGCATTATTTCGACAATGGACAACTTCTGATTTCGCCGGTCGACAAACCCATCGCGTCGCTTGCGGGGCTGGCTCGGCAAGAGGTCGCCTACGAGTTTGGCAGCGGCGCGGACACTGTGTTGCGCAAGCTGGAAGACGATAATGAGACAGTAACAGCTCTGCCCTATGAACTGCCGAGATATGCGCTGGATTCCCTGCGCCTTGAATATGCCGATGCCGCCATTGTGGACGCGACCGCCTTTGGCTTGTACCAGAGACAGCATCCTGATTGGAAAGCCGCGAGTACATACCTCAGTCATGATCATTACGCGATCGCTGTGCGCTACCACAACCTAGAGGCTTGGCGACTTGTCGATGAGGCTTTGGCCGCTTTGAAAGAAAGCGGAGAACTCGCTAGAATTATCGCCAGGTGGTTATGAGATCTAATAAGGAGAGCGCCTTATGCCCGAGAAAATCCGCTGGGGAATCTTGAGCACAGCTAATATCGGCCGCAAAGTCATCCCGGCTATCCATGCCTCGAGCAACGGCGTCGTGGCAGCCGTCGGCAGCCGGTCGCTGGAACGCGCGCGGGAATTCGCCGCCGAGCAGAACATCCCAATCGCTTATGGCAGTTATGAAGCCTTGATCGCAAGCGGCGAAATCGACGCCATCTACAATCCATTGCCAAATAGCATGCACGCCGAGTGGAGCATCAAATGCGCCCAAGCGGGCAAAGCCACGCTCTGCGAGAAACCCTTCGCCAGCGACGCGGCGGAAGCGCAGACGATAGTCGACGCCTTTGCAGAACATGACGTCGTGCTGGCGGAGGCTTTTATGTACCGCTTTCATCCCCAGCACGCCAAGGTCAAATCCATCCTGGCGGAAGGCGGCATCGGCGACTTGAAAATCATCAACAGCAGCTTCACCTTCTATATCAGCGACGTGGCCAATATCCGTTTGAGCAAGGCGCTGGCCGGCGGCGGCTTGATGGACGTGGGCTGTTATTGCGTCAATTTGATGCGCTTCATCACAGGCGAAGAACCGCAGGCGGTCCGCGCAGTTGGGAATATCGGTGCCAAAACAGGCGTCGACGAGATTCTGGCTGGCGCGCTGAAGTTCCCCTCGGGCGTCATTGGGCACTTCGACTGCGGCTTGCGCGCCGATCGCCAGCAAAGCTACCGACTCAAGGGGACAGAAGGGTCGCTTGTCGTCAGGTCAAGTTTCACGCCGGACAAGCATAAGGAGGCGATCGTCCAACATTGGCGGGGCGATCAATTGACCGAACATATCATCCCGGCGGTTGACCACTATCAATTGATGGTCGAAGATTTTGCCGACGCCCTGCTCGCGGGGCGCGCCCCGCGCTTTCCGCCGAGCGACGCCGTTCGTAATATGGAAGTGATCGACAAGATGCTTGGGCAGCTAGGCTAGTCGCCGGCTTGCGCCAGCATCCGTTCGCCCGTTTGCACGCGCCATAGCGTCGCGTACAAGCCATTGAAATGCACCAGGGCTTCGTGCCCGCCGCTTTCCCGCAATTGGCCCCCTTGCAAGACATAGATCATGTCGGCGTTGCGAATGGTGGACAGGCGATGGGCGATAACGATCGTGGTGCGTCCGACAGCGATGCGTTCCAGCGAACGCTGTATGGCGGCTTCGGTCTCGTTGTCGACTGAAGAAGTAGCCTCGTCGAGTATCAGTATTGGCGGATCCGTCAGCACCGCCCGGGCGATGGACAGGCGCTGTCGCTGTCCGCCGGAAAGTTTCTGCCCGCGCTCCCCGACGACTGTGTCGTATCCTTGCGGCAGCTCAGTGATGAATTGGTGCGCCTCGGCGATCTTGGCCGCTTCTACAATGAGATGCTCCGGCAGATCTTGGGCGCCATAAGCGATATTTTCGCGCACGGTCCCGTGGAAGAGAAAGACGTCCTGGCTGACCAAGCCGATGGCATTGCGAATATCCGCCTGCTTCAACTCCCGCAGATCGTAGCCGTCAAGCAGAACGCGCCCGCGTGTCACGTCGTAATAGCGCAGCAGCAGCTTGATGACGGTGCTTTTGCCCGCGCCGGTCGCGCCGACGATGGCCACCGTTTCGCCGGCCGGGAAGTCCAAGCTCAAGCGCTCTATGATTGCACGCCCGTCGCTGTAGGCGAAACTCACGTCATCCAGGCGCATATCGCCGCGGATTGAGGCTATCGGCAGGGCAATGTCGCCATCGTTGATTTTGCGCTTGATGCCCAGTAAATCCAGGATACGTATGGTTGACGCCATCGCCCTTTGGTACAGATCAAATGTCTCCCCCAGCTTGGTCAGGGGCCATAGCAGGCGCTGAGTCATGAATACCAGCACACTGAAGGCGCCGACATCCAAGACGCCGCTGAGCGCCAATTGTCCCCCGGCAACGGTGATGGCGATGAATCCCGTCACGATTACCATCCGTATCAAGGGGGAAAAAGCGGAGCTCAGTCGGATGGCGCGGCGATTGCGCTCGACATATTCGTTGCTTTCGACGCGCAGGCGCTCCGCTTCGTAATCCTCGGCGGTGAAGCTCTTGATGGTTGCGATGCCGCTTAGGCTATTGGACAAGTGGTGGTTGATCATGCTGACTTGTTCGCGCACTGAGATGTAACGCGGGGCAAGCAAGCGCTGAAAACGCATTGAACCCCAGATGATGAAGGGAATAGGCAGCACCGCCATCCAGGCGATGCTGGGCGCGACCAAGAAGAAGATGCCGCCAATCACCACCACGGTGGTGACGATCTGCACTACGTCGCTTGCGCCGATATCCAGAAAGCGCTCCAACTGATTGATGTCGTCATTCAGCACCGCCATCAATCCGCCCGTGCTTTGATCTTCGAAATAAGCCAGTTCCAGGCGCTGCACATGGTCATAAGCGTCGACGCGCAAATCGTGCTGCATGGACTGCGCCAGATTGCGCCAGTGAACGCGCTGTATGTATTCGAACAAGGATTCAAGAATCCAAACGATCAGCGTTACGAAGCCCAGGATCAGCAGTTGATGAGTCAAGTCGGCGACGCCCAGCCGTCCCAGAAGCGAGTCCTGCCTTTGTACGACGATATCGACCGCCACCCCGATCAAGACCGGCGGCATGATGTCAAAAATCTTGCCAAGCGCCGAATAGACAGTGGCAAAAGCCACCCGCCGCTTGTATACCGAGGCGTAGTTCAATAAACGAAGGAAGGGATGGCCGCTTTTTTTCGGCTTTCTCATTATGCAGTGTCAACCGACGAATAGGAAAAAGGATTCCAGGATTATAGGTAAGACGGCGCGTGGCTGCTAGCGACAATGGCGAACTATTTTCGGCACATCGCGGCGTGCAGACATTTCTCTTGAAAAGCGCTAGCGGATGAGACCGCCCCCGCTTGATCCAGCCGCCAGCGCCGCCACTTCTTCGTAGTCGACCAAGGGCAGATCGCCCGGGATGGTATACTTGTGCGAGGACATGGCGACGCCCCATTTTAGCGCCAGGGCAAGATCCTTGTATGTCAGCCAGGCATAAAGAAAGCCCGCGGCGAAGGCGTCTCCACCGCCTATGCGTCCGACTTCGCCGGCCAGGATGGCTGATTGCTGAAAGCGCTCGCCATTTGGGGAAATCGCCTGCGCGCCGTCTTTGCCCAGGGTCATGATGATAAGCGTCTCGGGATATTGCGAGGCTAAGGCAGCTAGCGCGTCTGTGGCAGTCGAGTCGCCATAAAGAGCCTTGTAATCTCCATAGGGGCAGAACACGATGTCCGCTAGCGCCATGGCTTCGTCACAGCCTGCCGCAGCCTGTTCGCCCGACCACAAAGTGCTGCGATAATTCGTATCGAAGCTAAGCTGCCAGCCGACGTCCCGCGCGCGCTGCATGGCTGCCAGCGCGGTCGCCCTGGCGCAATCGCTGATGGCCAGCGTTATCCCGGTAACATGAAAGAGGCGGCTCATATCAGCCACGAACAAATCCGCGGGCAGATCAGTTGGCTGGACGCGGCTGACCGCTGAATCTTTTCGATCATAGATGATGCGGCTGGCGCGCGGCGCCTGCGACTGCTCGTGGAAAAATATGCCCAGCCGCTCATCCTCCGCCCAGACGATATGACTGACATCCACACCGTATTGCTGAATGCGGTTGCTCACATAGCGTCCCATGGGCGACGCGGGCAAGCGCGAGAACCAGGCGACGTCCATGCCCAGGCGCGCCAATCCAATCGCTGTATTGGACTCTGTCCCGCCAACCCAAATGTCGAAGGAAGTAGTCTGCTCAATGCGCAAATAGCCCGGCGGCGTCAAGCGCATCATCGTCTCGCCAAATGTCACCACATCGTATTTTGGCATGATCTTGCCTTTCCACGGCGCCGGTCGATCCATCTCCAACCAGTCTTTGCGTGCCGCCGCGATCCGTCTGGCATGAGCATAATGATACCGCTATACTCATTTCATGGCACATATCGGAATAGACGCTCGTCTAACTCACTACCGCGTAGGCGGCATAAGCCGATATATTACGGGCGTCATTTCCGCCCTGGAAGCCAATCCGCCCGCCCAGAAAATAACTGTCTTCCAAAGCCGCAAAGCCAAAGGCGCGCTATCCCGCCGCTTCGCAAGCGCCAATTTATGGACGCCCCCGCATCATCCCTGGGAGCGCATGGCGCTGTCAGTTGAACTTTCGATGCGGCGCTTGGATTTGTTGCACAGTCCCGATTTTATCGCGCCCTTGCGCGGCGCGCGCCGCCACGTCATCACCGTGCACGACTTGAGCTTCATCCACTATCCCGAATACATGACCGCTGCCAGCCGCCGATATTACAATGCCCAGATCCAAGCCTCGGTCAGGCGGGCAGACCATATCTTGGCCAATAGCTTCGCTACCAAGCAGGACTTTGTAGATATCCTCGACGTGCCGCCGCAGAAAATAACCGTTCATCATTTGGGGGTGGAAGATGATTTTTGTCCCCTGCCCCGCTCGGTCACCAAGCCGGTGATCAAGCACTTGGATTTACCGGCATCATATCTTCTGTTTGTCGGCACCGTCGAACCGCGCAAGAATCTAGTCGGCTTGGCGCGCGCCTATCGCGACCTGAAAGACGAGCTGCCCGATCTGCCAAAATTGGTGATCGCGGGCAGGCCCGGCTGGCATTTTGAGCAGCTTATGCGTGACATAACTCAAGTCGGCGTCAATGACAGTTTGATCTTTCGTCACGATATTTCTGACGCGCAGCTGCCGGCGATATACAACCATGCGCTGTTGCTGGTCCTGCCCTCTTATTACGAAGGCTTCGGTTTGCCGGTCCTGGAAGCGATGGCTTGCGGGACAGTTCCTATCGTGAGCAACGTAGCCGCATTGCCGGAAATCGTGGCGGATGTCGGCATCTTGGTTGATCCTCAGGATCCCGCCACGATCGCGCAAGCTATGCAGCGCCTTCTCGGCGATAGCGCTTGGCGCGCGGCGCAGTCGGCCGCGGGCATTGAACGCGCGAAGCGATTTCGCTGGGACGCCACGGCGCAAACAGTACGCGACGTTTACCAAGCTCTTCTCAACTGAACCAGCGATGGAGATCTTGCTGCTTAGCCCAGACAAGCCCTTTCCCAGCGAATCGGGAGCGGCGATACGAAATTATGGCGTCATTCGCGGTCTGCACGGTTCTGGTCACCGGGTGACGCTGCTGTGTTTCAGTGAGGCAGCGCTGGACCCCGATACGAACCCGCTTTTTCAATATTGCCGCGAGATCCACAGCTGCCCGATGCCACAGCGCAGCAAATCGCAGCGCGTAGTCTCGCTGCTCGCCACGCAAAAGGCGGATATGGAAGATCGCTTGATGAGCGCTGACTTCGCTAGAAAGCTCGCCGCGATTTTGGACGCGCGCGCCTTTGATATCATTCAATTTTCGGGCATCGAACTGGGCAGCTACCTGCCATTGATACGACAGAAAAAAGGGCAGGCGAAAGTCGTTTACGATGCCCTCAACGCGGAAGCAGAATTGCAGCGGCAGATATCTCAGCTGGACAGGCAGCGACCGTCTCGCCTGCACACCGCGCTATACTCGGCGGTTCAGGCGCGCCGCCTCGAGCGTTACGAGCGCAAGTTATGCCAGGCCGTTGACGCGGTGATCGCCGTCAGCGAAGAAGACCGCAACCTGCTGAAATCTTATGCGGGCGCGCCAATTTTTGTCATGCCAAGCGGCATTTTTGTCGACGATTACCGATCCCGCACCGGCGGGGGGCGAGCAAGCAATCAGCTGGTCTTCACCGGGAAAATGGATTATCGGCCAAATGTCGATGCGGCGGAATGGTTCTGTGATGCAATCCTGCCTGTTCTGTTGCAGCGGCATCCCGCGTTGAAATTGATTATCGTCGGCAGGAATCCGCATCCGCGCATCCGCGCCTTGGCTGATGGGGAACATGTGACTGTGACCGGCTGGGTCGAGGCTGTGCTGCCTTACTTGCAAGAAGCGACGCTATTTGTCTTGCCCATGCGCATGGGCAGCGGCACTCGCCTCAAAATACTCGAAGCGATGGCTGCGGGCTGCGCGGTGGTTTCGACGCCGCTGGGCGCATCCGGCCTGCATGGGGCATTACGAGAAGCGATAGAAATCGCGGACGACGCCGATAGTTTCGCGGCTGCCATATCGACGCTGTTAAGCGATGCGGATTGCCGCCGAGCGCTGGGCGAAGCAGGGCGCGAGCAGGTACGGGCGCATTACGACTGGTCGGCGCTCATGCGCCATCTCCTAAGCGCCTATGAGGATCTGGGCTTTGGATAAAGAGAGCTTGGCGCGCCGCAACCTGAACAAGGCGCGGACCTTGCATCAGCCGTCCGCGCTGCATTCAATACGGGACCTATTGCTATCCCGCCTCGCCAAGATGCCAATTCCGCCGCAACGCGCCATCTCCAACCGGGCGCTTGTCATACGCCCGGACCACCTCGGCGACGCCCTGCTAATGGGTCCTGCGCTTCAGTTTATCAAGCGCATGCGCCCTGAAACAGAAATACACGTCATCTGCGGCGCCTGGGCGGCCGAAATACTGGCTCATTTCGACGAGGTTGATGTCGTACTGACGCTCGATTTCCCCGGCTTCCAGCGCCAGCGCAGCTCGCCGACGCGCAATGCTTATCTGCTCGCGCTGGATTCGGCGCGTATGCTGCGCGGAATCGGCTATGACAGCGCGCTAATCATGCGCCCAGACCATTGGTGGGGGGCAATGCTGGCATTTCTGGCGGGCATCCGCGAGCGCATCGGCTACGACAATGCCAATGTCGCGCCTTTCCTAAGCGGAGGCTTGCCCCAGCAACAGGAACACGCCGTCCTGCAAAACCTGCGCTTGATAGAGTTCTGGCTTGGCGCTGCCCACGGTCGGGATATCGAATTGACTCTAGCCGTCGATCCAGCCGCCGCCGCCGCCGTGGACCAGCTTCTCGGCGATCGGGGAATCGACATTGAGCAGCCCGTCATCTGCATTCACCCCGGCTCCGGGATGCCCAGTAAACTCTGGCAGCCGGACAAATGGGCGGAAGCCGCGGATCAAATCGCGCAGCTGCGCAAAGCGGCGATCATCTTCACCGGCAGTTCGGGCGAAGCAGCCTTAATCGACGACATCGCCGGCATGATGAAGACGAAGTCGTATTCCGTGGCCGGGGAGACAAACGCGGCTCAGTTGGCGGCGCTGTATCGACGCGCCAGCGCCGTCCTGGGTGCGGACAGCGGCGCCATGCACCTGGCCGCCGCCGTCCATACCCCCACTGTGACTTTGTTTGGTCCTGCCGACCCAATTGAATTCGCGCCCTGGGGCGATCCCCGAAAGCACGCGACCATCACATCGCCGATCGCATGCCGCCCCTGCCGCATCCTCGACTGGGGCGATGACTCGCTGGAATACCATCCTTGTGTGCGAGATATCGGCGTGAGCCAGGTCCTTGAAGCAACTCAGCGCGTATTAGCGGCGAGCGGCGTCGACAACTAGCCTGTTGCAACTCAGCTCGTAAGCGCTGTCTCGTCACGAGGTTCGACTGACAGCGTCTTTTCATTGCGATATGTGACCATGCCTGGTCCCGCGCCCTTGATCGCTTTGACGAATTTGACACGTGTATAATCCACCAGGACATGCTTGTCGTCGCGTTTTTGGCTGTAATGGGCTGCGACTGCCGCCGCCGCTAATATCAAGTCGTCGCCGATGCGCCTGCCATCGTTGCGGATGACGACATGAGCGCCCGGCGCGCCACGCGCGTGCAGCCAAATATCCTGTCTGTTGGCGGTCTTGAAGGTGAGCTTTTCATTCTGTCGGCTGTTGCGGCCAATCCAAACTACATAGCCGTCGCGGCTGACAACACGCAGCGGACCCTGCCTGCCCCCGCCGCCAATCCGTTTGAGTTTTTTGCCTTGCCAATGTCCGCGTTCCTGCAAGAGCTGCATAACGTCGTCAATCTGGATCCAGTTGCTCGCCGAGGCTAGGTCGGATTCCAACTGCGCCATGAACGCTAATTCCGTTTTTGTTTCCGCGACCAAGGCCGGCAACGCTTTCCGCGCGCCTTTTGCCTTTTCGTATCTGCGAAAATAGCTTTGCGCGTTCTCGACCGGGCTGAGCTTGGGGTCGAGCTTAATGATCAATTCCGGCTCGTCGGGTTCATATTGCGCTCGCAGCAATTCCTGTCCCTCACGCAGGGCAGTTTGATAAGCCAGGATGAGCTCTCCGCTCTGCTTTATGCGCCGCATTTCGCTTTCGTCCTTGAGACCCCGCTCCAGCGAAGCAAGTTTCGCCGATAGTCTCGCCCGCGCTTCAGCTATCGCTTCCCGCACAGGTTTTTTGGCTTCGTCGTAGGCGTCGGCGCTGCGGACCAAGCCAAAGAATTCACTGATCGCGCCGCTCATTGTTGGGCGGGCTTGCCAATCCAGGTATGACAGGGGAAAGGCGGCATATTCGGCGGCGACGCCCAGCTCATAGCCGAGGCCCGGCTGCCATTGCCGACGCAATAGCGGCGCGACAAGCGACTCGTAGGCGTCAAGCAACGCGCGGCAGTCGCTGTCACGCGTTTTGGCGTCGGGACGTCCGCTGGCGCGGAAGACAATCTCTTTGGCTAGCAGCGGGCTCATGCCGAGGATGCGCCCCGGCAAGACCCGTCTCATTTGCATCGACGGCTTCTTTACCGCGTCCATGATGCGCCGCAAGCTCTCAACAGTGACCTCGCTCGGCGCCAATTGGTCCTGGAGTGGCGGCGGCGGCACATAGTCGTGCCGGGGCAAGCTCAGCCGATAGCGGTTCTCGTCGGGACCCACGCGCTTGAGGCAGTCCAGTATCAAGCCGGCGCGCAGGAGCAGGACGTTGGCGCGCCGCGGCATCAGTTCGGCGACAAGCGAGACGTCCCCTTCTGGACCTTCAATATCTATCCGCAGCAGTCTTTCCCAATCCGGCTGGCTGACATGCGCGATAATTCCGCCTTCGACAGTTCGCCGGCAGAGCAGCCCCAGTTGCGTCGGTTTCAGCAGACCGCGGCGCAGCTTCCCCCCAGCGATGTATGCGCGAGGCTGGTTGGCGTCGGCGCTCAAATAGAGATAGTGGCGCATTCGATTGGCGTAGATTTCCAGACCGATGCCCATCTCGTCGACATCGATCACGTCTTGTACGCGCCCGCCGACCAGCCTATCCATGAATTCATCCACCAGCGCCGAAATCGTGAATACGTCAAAGCTCATGCTATTGCCTGGATCTGTTTAACTTAGAGTGATTCTCGTTTGATGAACTGGCGGTAGCGCGCCAGCTAAAGCGCGGACCTGCCCGCGCGCCTAAAAGCCCGGCGGCTCTTCGGTGAGCGTCAGCAAGTAGGCGATAATATGGCCCAGCTCTTGCTGACTGAGTCGTTCGTCGTAGTTGTTCGGCATCGAATCGCTGTAGTCTTCGACTAAAAATACGCCCGGGAAAACGATCGCCTCGTACAGGTATTGTTCAGCAGAAAGCGGCGGACGGCGCTCCCCCGCGAAATTGCCAATGTCGTCGAAAAGGGGCGACAGGCTGCCGTCCCCCAAGACATGGCAAGTGTAACATTCGTATTCGTTGATCAAGCCCCCGCCGATAAAAGCGTCAGCGCCATCCAGCGCCGCGGCGACCTCGGCTGCGTATGACTCTTCAGACAGAGTCGCGGTCGCCGCGCTTGAGGAACTGTCAATAAGGATATACGCGATGAGCAGGACGAAGGCAATCAACACGACCGCAAGCAGCGCAAGCGCGACTTTTGGCTTGGTCCGCTGGACTGCTTTGGTCTCGTCAGGCATGGGACTTGAGCTCACTACTGAACATCAGACTTGCCGCGTCTCGCTGTCGAGCGCCTTCACGGGCATCTTCAGCTGATGAACAAGTCGCTTCGGGCTGGTCATAACGAGCATGAACAAGGGCGAATATAGGGAAATGCAACGGCGCGCGTCAGGCTTCCGCTTCTTGGCGCGCAACGGTCACTTGACGATTCAAGAGCCAAATGACCAGCGCCAGGGTCAGCCCTGCCCCAAGCACATTGACGAGAATGAAACCAACAACCAAGATGAAGGCTATCGCTTGATCGGGTGTGGCGGTCAGCGCGTTTCCGCTTGGATCCGTCGTTTGCTGTATCGCCAAATCCGACGAAAGCAGGTTCGATGAAATCGCGCCGCCGGCCAACAAGACGATGAAAATAAGAGCCAAGGCTCCCAGTCGCTGCATAGATCCGCTCCGATACGCTTACGCAGGTGATTGTACTATCTATCACAAAGCGCGGCAAGGCATCAAGCACCTGGGCCAGAGCAATCGCACCAGAATCAATTATGTGCCGAATGTCACATAAATCTACCGCGATGTAGGGGCGACACTGTGTATCGCCCATGAAAACAGTGAGAATATCGTGGGCGATTCACAGGACTCCGTTGAAATTCTACCCCATCCCCCGGCCCCTTCCCCGAAGCATCAGGGAAGGGGAGTCTTATGACCTGTATTGATCCGTTAAGCCCCTCCCTCTTTATGGGGGAGGGATTTGGGGTGGGGGTAAATCAAGTATTTCAACAGAGTCCACAGAATCGCCCCTACATTGCCTCCTTTTTGCCACAAAAGGAGTTAAATCTCGGTGTTCTCGATGTCCTCGGTGGTTAAAATAATCTGGTGCGATTGCTCTGCACCTGGGCAATCGCTTCAATTTTTTCTTAACCACCGAGAAAAACCTCTTGATTGCCAAATTGGTGGCATTGTAGGGGCGTTTCGCTGAAACGCCCACAAATAAAAGGTTATTTTCGCGGACGGCTCGCGGGTCGCGTAGACACAGCCCTTCGACACTGGCCGTTAGCTGCCCCGACATCTCGGCAGATTTATGTGATATTCGATATCTAACCAGTTTTGGCGCGATTGCCCTGTTTCAGGGACCGCGCCAAAGTGACATTCTCGCATTGAAATGGGAATCAGCGCAAATCAAAAGACCGTCACCAGCTGTTCGCGTTCGGGTCCGACGCTGACGCTGCGAATCGGCACATCACATAGCTCGGCGATGCGCTGGACATAGTTTCTGGCGGCTGTTGGCAATTGCTCTAGCGCGCGACAGCCGCTGATATCTTCTCGCCACCCGGGCAGACTTTCATAGATCGGCACGGCGCATGCCAATTGCTCATTGGTCACCGGCGGATATTCGTGCCGTTCGCCATCGATTTGATATGCCACCGCCAGTTTCAGTTCGTCAATGCCCGACAGGATATCCATTTTTGTAAGCATCAATTCGCTCA
Source organism: Phototrophicaceae bacterium (assembly GCA_965232245.1). Lineage (GTDB taxonomy): Bacteria > Chloroflexota > Anaerolineae > Aggregatilineales > Phototrophicaceae > UBA6055. The sequence goes on from CBDDPG010000002.1 coordinate 2,302,435, forward strand.
AGCCATTGACGCTGGCGGCATAGCGCAGCATAACGACATCGAGCCAGCCGCAGCGGCGCGGACGACCTGTCGTCGTGCCGAACTCATCCCAGAAGTTAGCGCCAGTGCCGCGCAAATGATGCGCGATTTCACCGTCCAGTTCCGTTGGCATGGGACCGCCGCCAACCCGGGTGCTGAAAGCCTTGGCAACGCCAATCACGCGCTCGACAAATAGCGGACCGACGCCCAGACCGGTCAGAGCGCCGCCGGCCGTGGGCGATGAACTGGTGACGAAGGGATAAGAGCCGTGATCGATATCAAGCATGGTTCCCTGCGCGCCTTCACACAGGACTCGCTTGCCTGCTTGCAGAGCCTTGTGCAGGTAGATGGACACGTCTTTGATATACGGGCGCAGGAAATCGGCTGCTTGCAGGTAGCTCTCGGCAGCCGCCGTTGCATCCAAAGCATCCAACCCTTGCTGGCGCAATTCGGCATTTCTGGCTGCAACGGCGGCGCTCAGGCGCTCGGCAAAGACTTCAATGTCTAGCAGCATATCGCCTGTCCTGATGCCGGCGCGGTTGGTCTTGTCCAGATAGGCGGGACCGATGCCGCGCAACGTTGTGCCGATTTTCTCGGCGCCCAGGGAGCGTTCTCTCGCTTTGTCCAGCTCGATATGAGCGGGCGTGATGATGTGCGCGCGGGAACTGATGACCAGGCGCTGAGGGCTAATGTCCAGTCCTTGCTGCTTGAGCGATTGGATCTCTCGCACGAGGTTGACTGGGTTGATCACCATCCCGTTGCCCATGACGGAAACGACATTCTCATGCAAGATGCCGGAGGGCACCAGATGCAGCTTGTAGACTTCACTGCCCAGTGCCACCGTATGCCCGGCGTTGTCGCCACCGGCGTAGCGCGCCACGATATCGGCTGAGGAAGCCAGCCAGTCGACCGCGCGACCTTTGCCTTCGTCCCCCCATTGCGCTCCTATCAAGATCGTAATTGGCATATCAGTTTGTCTTCTGTCCCCTTAATGCGGTCAAAACTCGGCTTGGCGCAAAGGATCGCCCAAGCTGAATGTAATCTGCTTGTCGCCCCAGGTTTCGATGTGTTGATCTGGACCCAGGACCAGCGCGGACCCCCTATCAATGGCGAGGCCCACCGCATCCGGTTGCTTTTGAAAGACCAACTGCGCCGTTTCTGTCGCGAGGGCGCTGTTCACATCCACCGCCACATAGACGTCTTCGACGAAATTCAACGCTTTTGCGACATTGCCGGACGGGTCTAAATAATATGAGCCGGCTAGCGTTGACGCCAAGCCTTCAAAGAGAACCAGCGCGCCAGCTTGCAGCGCCTCTTTTATGGCATGGGCAACTGTCTGGGTCATAAGTCGCTTCAAGCGGTGAATGTCGGCGCCCGCTTCAATGACGATCATGCCGGCGCCGCTCAAGCGTTCATGTATTTCGTTATTGTCTTGGTCGGCCAGATCAACCAGATAACCCGAAGGCGCGCCCAATTCCGCCAGGTCGTCCATCAGGGCGTCGCCGGCATCCCCTGCGAGTGAAATATAAGCGATCGCGCCGGAGGCATTGCATCTGCTCAAAGCCAGGGCGCGGACCTCGCTATGCGGATCGGCGCTGCCAGAGAGCACCAGCCAGCCATGCGTTTCCAGCCAGCGAATCGGAAGCCCATCCAGCATCTAAACGCCCGCTTCCAGATAGTCCGCGATTAGCGCCGACATCATGCCGACGCTGAGCGGCAGAACATCTTCGTCAATATCGAAGCGTGGATGATGATGAGGGAAGTCCAGCTCACGCTCGTGATTTGCCGAACCCACCAGCAGATAGGCGCTGGGATTGCGCCGCATGAACAAACCGACGTCTTCCGAAGCCATCCAAGGCTGCCGCACCACGTCAATTGCATCGCCCAAGCCGGCAAAGACCGAGCGCGCATGAGCAGCCACCTCGGCATCGTTGACAATCGCGCCGATGCCTAAGCCAAAATTGACATCGGCGCTGCAAGCCATGCCCTGCGCCAAGCCCGTTGCAATGTCATAGATGCGCGACTTGATGGTCTCGCGCGTCTCTTCGCGGAAAAGACGGTAGGATCCGCTAAAGCTCACCGTCTGCGGGATGATGTTGCGGGCGCTGCCGCCATGCAATGTTCCTATCGTCAATACAACTGTGTCCAGCGGATCAATGTTGCGGCTGACAATCGACTGCAGCGCGACGATGATCTGGGCGCTGCACACGATGGGATCGGCGGTTTGATGCGGCATGGCGCCGTGACCGCCCTTGCCGGTAACTGTAATCTCGAACACCCCGGCGCCGGACATCGTGGGCCCGTCCACGACGCTCACTTTGCCAACTTCAAGATCGTTCCAGAGATGGATGCCCAGGGTTCGATCCGGCGCCGGCGCTTCCAGCGCGCCATCGTCAATCATGGCGCTCGCGCCGCTGCCGACTTCTTCGGCCGGCTGAAAGACAAACTTGACTCGGCCGCCCAGTTGCTCGCGGTGATTGTTCAGCAGCTTGGCGATGCCCAGCGCGATGGCGGTATGTCCATCGTGGCCGCAGGCGTGCATTATCCCCGCCGCCTGCGAGGCGTATTCAGCTTGGTTTTCTTCTTGTATCGGCAGGGCGTCCATATCGGCGCGGTACAAGATTGTGGGACCGTCCTTCTCGCCCTCCAATATGCCAATCACGCCGGTTTTGCCCACGCCGGTTTGCACTTCCAAGCCCAGATTATTGAGCTCCTCAGCCACAATGCCGGCGGTGCGATGTTCTTGATAAGCCAGTTCCGGGTGACGATGAAAATCGCGCCGTCTGTCTATCAACTCGTCGCGCAGGGTTTCCGCCTCTGCCATATAGTCAATTGTCATGTTTGCCTATCCTAAGTTTATGACGTGAAATTTTTCGATATGGCGCGGGTATTCGGGAGGCGCTTCGGGGTCCAGCGTACGCTCGCGTATGCGCTCCGCCATTTTGTCCATATCCGCAATCTGGCTCTTATGCGCGTAGAGCGAGCGGATTTTGGTCTCTATGGAATCGGAGACATCGACGGTATGCGTTGGTTCCGCTGCGCCGGCAATGTAAACGGTGGGCACCTTGTGCGTGGCCAAGCCTTCGTCGCGCTCCTGCTCCAGAAAATTCAGGCGGTCGCGCGCTGTCGGGAAGACCGCCTCCAGTGTTGCCGCGCCTATGGCGCGATGGTCGGGATGGTTGATGCCGCGCGTGCCACGCCAAAAAACCGTCGGATCGAGCGTGACGACGATGTCCGGCTTGGCAAGGCGTATCACCCTGGTGATATCGCGTCGGAGCGCCAGCGTCGGGAATAATTCGCCGTCGCGGTAGCGCAGAAAAATGACTTCCTTGACGCCCAGCACGGCAGCGGCTTCGCGCTCTTCTTGCTCCCGAATCTGCGAGAGGCGTTCATGGGTCATGTCTGGATCGGCGCTGCCCTTGTCGCCACTGGTGGCGACAAGAAAGGTAATCTCCGCGCCGTCAGCGGCCCATTTGGCGAAGGTCGCGCCGGCGAAGAACTCTGGATCATCGGGATGGGCGAAAACACCGAGTATTCGTTGCGCGCGCGCATTATCATTTTCTGTCATATTGGCATTCCGTGCTTCAGATTCAATCGCCGCTATTGGACCGCTTAGGTGTGGAATTATCGCGCCGGCGGGGCCGGCGTCTGCCGCGACGCCGCCGCGAGCTCTTGCCTTGCTCGGCTGTTTTTTCACGCGGTCGCCGCGGAGCGCGCTCGCGGTCGCTGTCTTCCTCAGTTTTCGCTGGCGCATCCGAGCGCTCGGGACGCGCTTGACGCGACGCGATCAGATCTGATTGGCGCTTGCCAACTGGCTTGCCGCACTCGCAACTGCCGTCGCCGTGCTTGTCGCAGGGGGAATGCGCCTTTTCAGCCAATTTGCGGAATTCTTCCAGCGGGATGATTTCCTCTCTTGTAACAACTTTTCGGACGCCCTCTCCCAGGTCCACCATGACAGCGTCGCGCAAAGGGAGCTGGTCGATTACCCGCGCTTCGCCATGCGGGGTGCCAACTCGCTTGTTGCGGCGCGGCAGTTTCCGCCGAGCCTCCACATATTGTTCGTATTCGTAAACGAGGCAACAACGCAGCCGTCCGCACATGCCTGTGATTTCCGACGGGTTCAACGAGACGCCTTGAGCCTTTGCCATTTTGATCGAGATCGGGCTGAAGTCGGTCAAGAAGGTGCTGCAACAGCGCGTCTCGCCACAGGCGCCAAAACCGCCCAAGAGTTTTGCGGCGTCACGAGGTCCGATCTGTCGCATTTCGATGCGCGCGTCGAATTTGCGCTGCAGCCGCTTCTGCAAAACAGCTGTATCCATCTTTTCTTCGGCGCTGAACAGGAAGGTAATCACGCTTCCGTCATAGTTGTATTGCGCGGCGACGAACTTGACGCCGGCAAGACGGCGCAAGTTGGCGGCAGTTTCCTGACAGGTAGCGAGAGCAGCTGCTTCTTTCGATTCCCAATGCTGCCGCAACACCAGGTCGCGGGGGGTGGCTTGCCGCAGGATCTGCCGTACTGTGCGATTGGAATCGGGCGCGGTAAAGCCCATCACCTGGCCCATCTGCCGGCCGCGCAAGGTATCGACGATGACAAAATCGCCCTTTTTCAATTCGGGAGATGTCGAATAATCAAAGTGATAGAGCTTGCCGATCTTTTGAAATCGCACACCGGCGACGAGTCGCGTTTCTTCTGCATGAACTGTTGCCATATAAGTTCGCCTTCCGTATGGACAGAGAATTGCCCCGACAAATCATCGAGCAATTTAGTTTTCGCGCCAATGCGCTCGGCGGCGACGATACATCTGCCGCGCTCACACTAGATTATAAGCCTTGTCGGCGCCTAAGAGACGCGGTTCATTAGAATAAAGATACAGGTACGCGAATGTTTTGCACTTTACTTGAAAAAAGCCGCAAACGCAACATCGACAAACTCAAATTCGCTGGCGGCGATTGTTGCCTCATTGCAAAAAATGCTAGAATATCTGCAGAGGCGCCTATCTCCCGATAATGCGAAAATGATCTCATTCCAGCGCATTCAGTTGTGGCGAACGAGCATTGCATGGCAATCTTAACCATGAAATTCGGTGGCGGCTCGCTGGGGACGGCAAAGGCGCTCGCCCAAGTTTTAGCCATCATCATCAACGAGTCTAAACGCTGGGAACGCATCTTGATCGTGGCGTCGGCGCTGGAGGGCGTCACAGATATGCTGCTCGAGGCGGCCTTTCAAGCCCGGGTCGGCGACCAGCGGGGCTATCGCCGTATCGCCGCTACCTTGCGCGCGCGGCACATGGCGCTAGCCGATCAATTGCCCTTCGACCCGTCCGCTCGCAACGCGCTCAAAGCGGACATTGACCAGTTGCTTTCCGACATGCTAGATCAATGTCAGAAGGTAGCCAACAACCTCAATGACGAGCTGTTGCCCAGCATGAGCGATGCCATGGTCGCGGTAGGCGAGCGCCTGTCAGCCCGCATCATCGCCGCTTTGCTGCGCCAGAATGATATCCGCGGCGTCACTGTCGATGGCACCGAATTGATCGTCACGGACGACGTGCACGGCAATGCCAATCCACTCTTGCAGCGCACGGCTCAGCGCGTCCAGGACCTGCTCCTGCCCATGCTGGAACGTGAGATTGTGCCGGTGGTGACCGGCTACATCGGCGCGACTGAAGCGGGAGAAACCACAACGCTCGGTCGCGGCGGAACGGATTTCACCGCTTCTGTTCTGAGCGCGCTGCTGGGGGCGGAGGCGCTGTGGATCTGGAGCGATGTCGACGGCTTGATGTCTGCCGACCCGCGCGAAATCGCCAGCGCGCGGGTGATTCGCGCGCTGGATTATAACGAGGCGGCGGAACTGGCTTATTTCGGCGCTAAGATCCTGCATGCCAAAATGATCGCGCCCTTGGCAAAACGCGGGATTCCTTTGCGCATCAAGAATATCTACCATCCCCAGAAGACCGGTACGGCAATTTCCGGGAGAACTGCTCAGGACCAGCCCGCAATAAAAGCCGTTACATCCATCCAAGGCTTGGCTTTGACGCGACCCACAAGCGGTTCGATGGCGGGCATCACGCGGCTGGTGGGCAATACGCTCTTCAAGACCCTGGGCATGCGCACTGAAGTGATGATCGCCTCGCAATCCTCCAGCGGCAGCTTTCTCGCTTTGGTGATACCAACCAGCATCGGCATTGACGGCGTGGATCGACTGCAACAGGCGCTGCGGGAGAAGATGGCGGAGTACCCGGAAAAGATGCCCTGGACGATAGAAACAGTCTCGCTGGTTACCGCCATCGGGGATAACATCAGTTCTTCACCCGGGCTGCTGGCGAAAGTTCTGGCAAAACTGGATGATATTCCCCTCTTGGGATTGGCAATCGGTCCCTCGAATTGCAGTGTTACCGCGGCCGTATCGCAAGCGGATTCGCGCGCGGCGCTGGCGCGGATGCACGAGCTGACCGTCAAAAGCGGCTGAGATAGCGCTCGAGCTCCCAAGATGTGACTTGCCTGTTATATTCGGCGCACTCGTGGCGTTTGGCGGCGATGTAGCGATCGCTGACATAAGGTCCCAGCGCGGAAAGAATCACATCGTTTTCGCTGAGCGCGTCAAGCGCTTCGTCAAGGGACTGCGGGAGCACCTCTATATGACGCATGCGACCGCTGGTGCGGCGCATGAGCGTCTCTTCCAGCGGTTCTGACAGCGGCATCTTGTGCCTGATGCCATCGAGCCCAGCCCGCAGCATGACCGCCATCGCCAGATAGGGGTTGGCAGTCGGGTCGGGGCAGCGCAATTCCAAACGCGTATGATATTCCTTGCCTGGGACGGTGCTCGGCACGCGGATCAAGGCATTGCGATTCACATGCGCCCAGGTCACGTCTACCGGCGCTTCAAAGCTGGTGCCCAGCCGTTTATAAGAATTGACCAGCGGCGCCAAGACCGCGCACATGGCGCGCGCATGTTCCAACTGTCCCGCTAGGAAGAACTGGGCAACTTCCGACAAACCATATTCGCCTTCTTTGTCCGCGAAGAGATTCGCGCCGGTCGCGACATCGTGCAGGCTTTGATGGGTGTGCATGCCCGAGCCCGGGAAATCGGCATGCGGACGCGGCATGAAGGTGCAGTAGTAATCGCGCTCCCTGGCAATCGTCTTCAGCGCGATTCGCGCGGTTAATACATTGTCCGCCGAACGCAGCGCGTCGTCGTATTGAAAATCGATTTCGTGTTGGCCCGCGCCCGTCTCCGAATGCGTCGAATCCACGCGGATGCCCAGCTTGTCCAGTGCCGCGAGTATGGAGCGCCCGATAGATTGAATCGGGTCGTCTGTCAAATCGAAATAGCCGGCAATGTCATGATTCGCGACAATTTGCGGTTGCCCCCTTTCATCAAAAGGAAAGAGGAAAAACTCCAGTTCCATGCCGATCTTGAAGAGAAAGCCCATTTCCCGGGCTTGTTCCAGCACCTTCGCCAACAGATTGCGCGGATCGCCGATGAAAGGATCGCCGTTTTGCGTCGCGATTGAACAGATCAGCCTGGCGGTTTTGTCGTCGCCGTCCGTCCAAGGCAATACAGCGAAGCTCGACAAGTCCGGCGCCAAGATCATGTCGCTTTCCGCGACCCGCGCGAAACCTTCAATTGCGGAGCCGTCAAAATGCGATCCGTTGTCCAGCACATTTTCCAGTTCCACAGCCGGTATCATGACGCTCTTGACCAAGCCTGTGATATCGGTGAACCAGAGCGCAATAAAGCGCACCCGTTCTTCCTGAACGGTCTGCAAGACTTCAACTGCCGTGGCCATATCCCACCCTGTTGATCCCGATATTCTTGTGCGAAGTCAAGTATAGGCGCAATGGACGCGCTTGGGATATCGACGAGATAGCCAAATATCCGCGCCGGAATTCATTATAGTTCGCCAGTTAATCGTCCAAGATTTGCCATCTGCGCAGCAGGGCATGCACCGCCAGGATATAGCTGTGCCAGCCAAAGCCGGCGATTTGGCCCAGGCATACCCCCGACAATAGCGACTTGTGTCGAAATGGCTCGCGCCCGTGAATATTTGAAAGATGGACTTCAATGACAGGCAAGGCGACCGCCGTGATGGCGTCGCGCAATGCGATTGATGTGTGCGTATAAGCGCCTGGATTGAAGACAACCCCGTCCGCCCAGCCGCGCGCCGCGTGCAAATGATCAATTAATTCGCCTTCGTGGTTCGACTGTTCCGCGCGCAACTCGACTTCAAATGGACTGACATGCTGCTGGATGGCGCGATTGATCTCGTCCAGCGTCATACTGCCATAGACCTCCGGCTGCCGCGTACCCAGCAGGTTCAAATTGGGACCGTGCAAGATCAGAATCCGCTTTGACATCCTTATTCGTCCTTTGTTACAGGGTTACAAGACCGACAAGACCTCTTCTTTTGGCAAGCCCTCGACAATTGTCGCTGCGCCCAAGCCCTTTAACAATACGAAGCGCGACTGGCCGTCCCGCCATTTCTTGTCTGTCGACATCGCCGCGTACCAAGCTTCGGGATCCAAGTCGATATCCACCGGCAAGCCGATTCGCTCAAAAATATCAAGGATCCGCTGCAGCAAGCGCTCATCTATCATGCCTCTGTCGCGCGACAACTGCGCGGCTTTGCAGATGCCAATGGCGACCGCTTCGCCATGCGGGACGCTGTATTGCGTCACTCGCTCAATCGCGTGCCCGAAAGTATGCCCCAGGTTGAGGTGGGCGCGGATTCCCCGTTCGTAGGGGTCTGCTTCCACGACTTCAACTTTCACTTGGATGGCATGCCGCAGCAATTCGACCAGGTTTTCCTGCTCCCATATTGCGGGATCGAGCAGCGCGGGCTGCGCAATCAAGCCGTGTTTAATCACTTCCGCCATGCCACAGCGCCATTGCAGCGGCGGCAAAGTCTCCAATACCACAGGGTCTATCAACACAGCGTCTGGCTGTTTGAAGGCGCCAATCAAGTTTTTGCCCTGCGGCATATCGACGCCGACCTTGCCGCCCACGCTGGAATCAACCATAGCCAGCAGCGTGGTTGGCGCTTGGATCAAGCGGATGCCGCGCATATAAGTGGCCGCGGCATAACCCGCCATATCGCCCAGAACGCCGCCGCCCAACGCAAGCAGCGTCGTGCCGCGGTCGGCGCCCAGCGCCAGCAGATCTTGGTATATTTCTGAAACTGTCTCCAGGTTCTTGTATTCTTCGCCATCTCTCACGGTTATGATATCGGCGCTGGGCAAGCGCCTCGCCAGAGCCTCGGCATGCAGCGGAGCGACCGTCTCGTTGGTGGCGATGACCACGTGTCCGCCCAATCCAAGCCTGTCGATGTGTCGCTTGATATCGCTGAGGAGGCCCCTGTCAATGCAAATGTCGTAAACCCCGCTCGGCGTTCGTACCTGAATCCGTCCCTCACAGAGCGCGACGATTTCGCCGGCGACGGCTTCGATTGATTTGCCACTGGTCTCGATTTGATTGGGGATCGCCGCATAGGCTGATTGCCGCTTTTCCAACAGCGCTTGCCAATGGAGCGCCAGTGGCCGGTTATCCGTTTCGGATAAGCGGGCGCTTATCTCGGCTTTGCTGGCATTTAAGCATATCAGCATTCCCGCCCGTCCCATCAAAGCGCGCATTTCCGCAGGCACAAGCGCGCCGCCGCCAGTCGCGATCACCAAGCCGGATTGAGTGGAAAGCTCCTGCGTCAAGCCACGCTCGATGGTGCGGAATAGCGCTTCGCCGTGCCGCTCGAAGATATCTGGTATCGCCGAGCCAAAACGTTCTTCGATGACCGTATCCATATCGACGAACTGTCGATCAAGCAGGTCGGCGACTCGCTGCCCGACCGTTGACTTGCCCGTCCCCATGAAGCCGGTGATGATGATGTTCTGGCTGTTCATACGTCGTACCCAAAGCGCCACTCGCTATTGTCCATCGGCAAGTCGCTCACGCGGTTGCGGCGCAAAGCCGCGAAGCGCGGCTGCATTTCTTCGATACTGTCCCCGCCCAGTTTTTCCAGCAGCGCGTCGGTCAGCACGATGGCCATCATGGCTTCGCCAACTGGCACCGCCCGCGGCAAAGCGCAGAAGTCGCTGCGTTCGTAAACCGTCATGTTGGGTTCTCCGCTGGCCAGGTCAACCGAACCGGCGCCGCGCAGCATAGTGGAAATGGGCTTCATCGCCACGCGCACGACAAGCGGCTGCCCGGTGGAAATCCCCCCTTCCAAGCCGCCGGCGCGGTTCGTCTGTCGGGACAGATTGCCGTCGGCGTCAACGGTGATTTCGTCGTGCACCTGTGAGCCGCGCTTGCCAGCGTTCTCAAAAGCGCTGCCGATTTCCGCGCCTTTCATCGCTTGAATGCTGACCATAGCCGCCACCAGTTTGCCATCCAGTTTGCGATCATAATGCACATGCGATCCCAGCCCCGGCGGCAGTCCCCGCGCGACGACTTCAAAGACGCCCCCCAGCGTGTCCTTGTCGATTTTCACCTGTCGGATTGCCGCGTGCATGCGTTCAGCGGCCGCGGCATCGGGGCAGCGCACGTCATTGTCCTCGTTGCGGGCAATGCGTTCCGCCAAGGGCATGGCCGCCAAGTCCGCCTTGACGTCGCCCAACTGCGCCACATAGCCATCAACCTTGATGCCGAATTCGTCCAGGAAGCGCTTGCAAATCCCGCCGATGGCAACGCGCATGGTCGTCTCCCGCGCGCTGGCGCGTTCCAGCGACAGCCGCAATTCGCGATAGCCGTATTTGAGGGCGCCGGTCAAATCCGCGTGGCCCGGGCGCGGCGTCGTTATCGGCGTGATATCACGTTCCTTCCAGCTTTTGAAATCGCGGTTCTGCACCTGCAGCGCGATGGGAGCGCCGGTCGTCATGCCGTTCATCAAGCCCGCGGTGATGACGATCTTGTCTTTCTCGATTTGCATGCGCCCGCCGGAGCCGTAGCCTTTCTGTCGCCGGCGCAAATCGCGGTTGATATCTTCGGCAGTCAGCGGCAAGCCGGCTGGCATGCCTTCCAGAATGGCGGTCAAGCCTGGTCCGTGGCTCTCGCCGGCGGTGAAGAAGCGAATTGGCATATCGGTTTCGTCCTTGTCCTCGGATCTGATTTCCGTCTCCAGCCCTTGATTTGCCCCAGGGCAATCACATCAAAAAAATATTCGCCACAAAGACACGAAGGTCACAAAGTTTATGTTTCGGGCATGCCCCTCAAAACGCGCTCCATAATGTTAGAACGCAACTTATGTCCGGCTTCTAGACTTTGTCCGTACGCTCCAAAGCCGCCTGCGCCGCGCCCAGCATCACATCAACCGGCGGACTTATCCCCGTCCAGATCTCGAAAGAACGCGCCCCTTGCCGCGCCAGCATGCCCAAACCGCCAATTGCTATGCCGCCGCGCGCGCTGCATTGCCGCATCAGCGCCGTCTTCGCCGGTCGGTAGACTGTGTCATAAACCGTCACGCCCTGCGGGAACGGTACACCGTGTATCCAGGGCGACTGATTGACATGGGGGTGCAAGCCCGCCGACGTGCAGTTGATGATCAGCGACATGCCCCAATCCGCGGCTTCATCCAGCGTCATGACCGCGATGCCGTCTATGCCCGCCGCCCTTCGAAGCTCCGCGACCAAGCGTTCGGCTCTCGACATGGTACGATTGACAATCGCCACTTGGGCGCCTTCCCGCGCCAAGCCGTAAACCGCCGCCCGCGCCGCGCCGCCCGCGCCCAATACCAAAACCTGCTGCTGCGCAATCGGCACGCCGTTCGCCCGCAAATCGTCGACCAAGCCAGCGGCATCGGTATTCGTACCGCTATTGTTCCTGAAATCGACTGTGTTGACCGCTCCGATTGCCCGCGCGATTTCATCCGGGCGCACCAGTTCCAGCATGGCTTCTTTGTGCGGCACAGTAACATTGATGCCGATGTAACCATGATTTTTGGGTTCTCGCAGCCCGTAGCGCAATATATCCGGCGGTATCGACATGGCGTCGTAGAGCCAATCGGACATGCCCAAGGCGGCAAATGCCGCGTTGTGCATGACCGGGCTCAAGCTGTGCTCAATCGGAAAGCCGATGACGCCAACTCGGTTTTGACTCATGTCTCCTGCTCCATTGATGTCAATACTAGCGATGATTTGTCTCAACCGGCTCGATATGCGCGCCGCAGTTGATGAGCGCGCCCGCAAAACCGGGGAAGGAATCCGCCACGCAAGCGGCGTCGCTGACGAGAGTTTCGCCGGAGGCGACTGTGCCAGCGATGGTCATGCTCATCGCGATGCGATGATCGTCGTGCCCATCCACATCGGCACCCGTCAATTGTTGCGCGCCAAGGATGCGAAAGCCATCCTCGCGCTCTTCGATTTCCGCGCCCATTTTGCGCAATTCGCTCGCCATAACCGCTATGCGATCGGTCTCCTTCACGCGTAGCTCGCGCGCATCGCGCACAATCGTCTCGCCGGTGGCGCGCAATGCGGCGACCATAAAGATGGGGAACTCGTCAATCATCCTCACCACTGTTTCCCCAGCGATTTCAATGCTTTGCAATTCGCTGGTCCTGACGCGAATATCGCCGATCGGCTCCCCGCCTTCGATGCTGCGAACAGTTGTATGGATGTCGGCATTCATCGCTTCCAAGACATCCAGCAGACCCGTGCGCGTCGGATTCAGGTTGACGCCAGTGACGGTCAAATCGCTGTCCGGACTTATCAAGCCCGCCACCAAAAGGAAAGCCGCCGAGGAAAAGTCGCCCGGGATCGTCATATCCAGCGGCTCAAGTTTTTCCGGCGGGTGCAATGTCATCCGGTTCGGATCCTCGTCAGCGAAGTCAATTCGGACGCCCATAGACCGCAGCATGCGTTCCGTGTGATCGCGCGTGGGTCCCGGCTGAATCACCGTTGTCGGACCATCGGCGAAGAGCGCCGCCAGCAAGACCGCGCTCTTCACCTGGGCGCTGGCCATGGGCATGCGGTAAGTGGCGCCACGTAATTCAGAGGGTTGAATCCTCAGCGGGCAGCAGCCGTTCGTCGAGTCAATCTGCGCGCCCATGCTTTGCAAGGGACTGGTGATGCGCTTCATCGGACGCCGCCGCAATTGCTCGCTGCCGTCCAGTATGCTGGGAAAAGGCTGCCCAGCCATGATACCAGCCAATAAACGAATGCCGGTGCCGGCGTTCTTCAAGTCAAGCGCTTGATGCGCCTCGCGCAATTCATCGCCGTGAATGAACATGGTATGCGCGTCTTGGCGCTTGATCCGCGCCCCCAAGTCAGTCATCGCGCCGAGCGTCGCTTCTGTATCGCCAGCCGCCAGCCAATTGCGAATATGCGAGCTGCCCGCGGCAATCGAACCCAACATGACAGCGCGGTGCGAAAGCGATTTGTCGCCTGGTATCGTCGTGCTGCCGAGCAGCCTGCCGCCGGGAGCCGCCAGCAACCGGCTAGGTCTATCTGTGGTTCTCATAGTTGTCCGCCCATTCCTTCCGCGCGCGCCTTATCGGTTGCAAGGACTGGCTCAAGCGCTGCTCGTCCCCGCCGATCAACATCGTCTCCAGCATCGCCAACTGCATGCGGAACTGCGCCAGCAGCGTGGCGACAGCCTTGGTATTGGTACTCAAAATATCGCCCATCATCGTCACATCGCTGGCTGCCAGACGGCTGGTATCGCGGAATCCCCCAGCCGCCAATTCCCAGTAAGCGGCGTCCTGCCGCGCCTGATTGGCCACCGTCGCCACCAAAGTCGCGCTCAACAAATAAGGCAAATGACTGATGCCAGCCACGATCTGGTCGTGCCTTTCCGCTTCCATTTCTATCGGGACGGCGCCTAGCGTTTCCACCAAGGATATGGCGCGCAGGCGCGCCGCCGGCGTGGTGCGGCGGGAGGGGCAAAGCACAAAGGGACGATTCGCGTACAAGGCGCGATCGGATTGTTCGATGCCGCCGTTTTCCTTGCCGGTCATAGGATGCCCGCCCATGGCGTTGACGCCGACGGGCAGGCTCGCCATGGCATCGACAATATCTTGCTTGGTGCTGCCAATATCGACGACCAGGGTGTTCGAGCGCAAATAGGAGCCGATGCGCATCTTGAGCATCTCGACGATGGCTCGCACCGGCGCGGCGAGTAAAACAACATCCGCGTGATTGACGCCCGCAAAGAGATCATCCGTGGCGCGGTCGACGAATCCCTGCCGCAGCCCGTATGCGCGCGTGGACCCGCAAGAATCAATGCCGGTGATGTGATCGGCGTGCTCGCGCAGCGCCAGCGCCAGCGATCCGCCCATCAGGCCCATGCCGACTATCGACAGATGGCGCGCCCGAAAACTGCTTGCGATCATGTCTATATCTCCGTTTCATGATCGCGCGCCAGGTCGGGACGCAGCTGGACCGCCCCGCGCAAGAAGACGTGCTGAATGTCGTTGATGGATTTGTCGGTGTTCCAGTGAATCAGGACGCGAATGCACATCGGCAGGCCATGTTTCACATCAGCTTCTTGAAAGCCCATCAGCGCGGCGCGCGTCCAGCCCATCATGCGCGCCGCCTTGGCGGGAAATGTATCGTCCAATTCCGGCGTGGCGGAAAACAATACGCTCGCCACATCTTCTTCGACGATGCCATTGCGGTCGATCATAATCTGCAGCAATTCCTGAGTCGCCGCCAGGATGTCGTCGTTGGAGTTGCTCTCTACTGTGGTCGCGCCGCGGATGCCCCGTATCATTTTCCAGGTATCTCCTTGGTATTAGCAAACAAAAAAGGCGCTGAGCATTTCACTCTGCGCCTCATTTATTGTTCCGATCAAATGATCTTCAGTCGCCAGCGCGAAACACCCCAACCCGGTCTATGCAGTTTGGGAAGCAATAATAACGCAAACTGGCAAACTGTAAATGTCGCATGTTATATGACATTCTCACTCGCACGTGGCTTGAAGTTTACACTGCCATTTGCCGTCTGTCAACATCTTGACTGGAATACGCAGCCGCACAACAATATTCCGCCGATCACATCGGGCAATGGATCCTCTTCAAGACCACGAAACTCGCTATTGTTTGTCGCAATTGCCTCTTCATTGACAGCTTAGGCGCAATGGTTATGCTAGCGCCTGTCTCATCGAACCCGCCAACTCCCGCAGGGCAGAGACGCCCTCGCCGCCTGCCCGGACCAGCGCCGAGCCGACGATGAAGCCGTCCACCAACTCGCTCACCTGACGCGCGTGCTCTGGCCTGCTGATGCCAAAGCCCAATACCAGCGGCTTGTCCGTCCGCGAACGCAGCCGCGCGATGAAATCCACCAAGTATGTCGGCAGTTGCGCGCGCGCGCCGGTGATGCCCGTCAAAGAAACCACATAGATGAAGCCGGTCGCATGCGCCGCAGCCATCTCTATGCGCCGGTCATTGCTGGTCGGCGCTAAAAAGAATACCAGCGCCAGCCCCTCGCGCGCGCAGCTTTCCGCGAACATGGCTGCTTCCTCCGGCGGCAGATCCGGCACGATCAAGCCGTCGGCGCCGGCCGCGCGCGCGTCGCGAACGAACTGATCGGCGCCATAAGCCACCAGGGGGTTGGCGTAGCCCATCATCAGCATCGGCTGGCAAATGCCTTTTGCGCGCAAGGCGCGAACGGCATCGAGGCACTTGCGCACCGTCGTGCCGTTTTCCAGCGCGACCTGAGTCGCGGCCTGAATCGTAGGTCCATCGGCGATGGGATCGCTAAAGGGGATGCCGATTTCGAAGCCGTCCGCGCCTGCCCGCGCCATGGCTTCGACAGCCTCCAGCGACTCTTGATAGCTCGGATAGCCGATGGGGAAATAGGGCAAAAAAGCCGCGCGTCCATCCGCGCGCGCAGCCGCGAACATCTTGTCCAGCGCGGCTAGTCCATGAAGCTCTCGTAGCTTTGTCTTTTCTGGCATTTCCGTCATTTCTAGTTCACTCTCCCAGCGTCGACCGCTTAGCTGCCCAGGACGCCGATGACCGTATCCAGGTCTTTATCGCCCCGCCCGGAAAGATTGACCAGCAATACGCTATCCCGCGGCATAGTCGGGGCGCGCTTGATCGCTTCGGCAACCGCATGAGAACTTTCCAACGCCGGGATGATGCCCTCAGTTTTGCTCAAGACCTGAAAGGCTTCCAGCGCTTCTTCATCGGTCGCCAAGGTATAAAAGGCGCGTTCCATCTGCCGCAGATGGGCGTGCTCCGGCCCAACAGAAGGATAATCCAGGCCGGCCGAGATGCTATGCGTTTCCATGATTTGTCCGTCGCCGTTTTGCATCACGTAAGAGCGGGTCCCGTGCAAGATGCCGGGGCGGCTGATATCGAGATCGGCAAAGCGCGCCGCATGTTCGCGGCTTTCGATGCCGCGCCCGCCCGCTTCAACGCCGATCAATTCCGTGCCCCCGTCATCACGGAAGGCGTGGAACATACCAATGGCGTTGCTGCCGCCGCCGACGCAAGCGATGCAAACGTCCGGAAGTTGCCCGGTCATATCCTGAATCTGTTCGCGGGCTTCGACGCCGATGACGCTTTGAAAGTCGCGAACCATCATCGGATAGGGATGCGGTCCCAGCGCCGAACCCAGCAGATAGAAGGTCGTCTCTACATTGGTTACCCAGTCGCGCATCGCTTCGTTGATGGCGTCCTTGAGCGTGCGGCTGCCGCTGGTCACGGGGATCACTTCCGCGCCCAGCAATTTCATGCGGAAGACGTTTGGCTGCTGCCGCTTGATGTCCACCGTGCCCATGTAGACATGACAGTCCAAACCGAGCAAAGCCATCGCCGTCGCTGTGCCAACGCCATGTTGACCGGCGCCGGTTTCGGCAATGATGCGCTTCTTGCCCATGCGTTTCGCTAGCAGACCCTGACCTAAAGCGTTATTGATCTTGTGCGCGCCAGTATGGGCGAGGTCCTCGCGCTTGAGATAGATCTGCGCGCCGCCGAGGCTCTCGCTCAATCGTCGCGCATAACTAACCGGCGTCGGCCTGCCCGTATAGGTGCGCTGCAAGTGGGCAAGCTCCCCATGAAAGTTGGGGTCCGCAATCGCATCGGCGTAGGCGGTCTCTAGCTCGTCAAGCGCGGGCATGATCGTTTCCGGCACGAAGCGCCCGCCGAATTCACCGAAATAGCCGCGCGCATCCGGCAGGTCAGTGAGATCCCTGCGTATATAGTGTTCTGTCATTTTCGCGCATCCTCGCTTGATTCAAATGTACAAATGCTTTTCGCCGGCAAAGTATCTCCGCGCCAGGATCAGCGCCTTCAAGACATAGCGATCGACGCTCGGTATGAAGTCGTCGGCGCTAATCCTTATGTGTTTCGCTCCCAATCCGACCGCTTCGACCGTCACATAATCGAGCTCGCCCGCCAGCAAGCGAACACCGGCGTCGAGCGGCAGCTTCAATAAGCCCGATATTTCCGCTTTTCCATAGTGGTAGTCCGGCAAGTCCAGATCGCATTCATATAAGAAAACATGACATATTTGACAGTCGATCAGATCGCGGTAACGCGCTATTCCCAGGCGGCGTCCCAGTGGAACCAGACTCTCGAAATTGACGCGCAAGCCCAACTCTTCTTCGATTTCGCGCCGACCGTCAGCGACGCTTTCGCCCGCCTCCAGGTGCCCCGCCGCGCTAATGTCTATTTTGCCGGGATACATATCCTTGTCATCTTTGCGTATCTGTAAAATCACATATTCGCCGCCATCAGCCTCGCGCCCAATCACCCAGCAGTGAAAGACCTGATGCCAGTCGCCATCGCGATGCACAGCCTGGCGCGGTTTGACGCCGATATGGCGCAAGGATTCGTCATAAATGTCGAACGCTTCGTTCAATTGGACATCCTCAACCCGCATTCCTCACTTGCGTGATGAAGGCGCGCAGCTTGTCTTTGTCTTTGAGCCCCGGTATCCCGGCCTCGACGCCGCTGGCGACGTCTATTCCCCAGGGGCGGATCGCCCGCAAGCGCGCCGCGACATTCTGTGGGTTCAGTCCGCCGGCCAGCATCAGCCGCGGCGCCGCCCCTCGTAGCGCCAGCGCCACATCAACAGCCGCTGTTTCCCCAGTGCCGCCGTATAGCTTGGGATTAAAGGCGTCCAGCAAGAGCGACGGCATTCGTTCATCCGCCGCTATGGCATTACCGTAGCGTTCGGCGTCTTCCAGCGCGGCGTCCGCGGTCTTGGGTCGAATGCCCTTGAAGGCGATATCGCGCAAGTCCTTCAGCGTTTCTGGGCTTTCGTCCCCGCTTAACTGCGCGCAATCCAGCTCAACCGCCGCAACTAGCTCACGCACGCTTTCCGCCGATTCATTGACAAATACGCCGACTAATAGCGGGCAATCAGCGCCGAGCCGCGCGCGCAGCCGCTTGACAAGCTCGACCGCGGTTTCTGTCTCGATGAATCGAGGGGATTCGGGATAGAAGTTCAATCCGAGCAGGTCCGCCCCAGCTTCGGCGACCATCAGCGCGTTTTGGTAAGACCGCAGACCACAAACTTTGATTTTAGCCATGGGAGCCTCGACGCCCCCCGCTTAAGTCACGCAGCGAACTTACCATGTCGGGCGCTTTCACTAGCGATTCGCCAACCAAGACAGCGTCCGCGCCAAAAGAAGCCATGGTGCGCACATCGGCGGCATCGCGGATGCCGCTCTCCGCCACCAAAACCACGTCGTCGTCCACCATGCGAGCCAGTCGCGCGGTCGTACCCAGGTCGACGTTGAAGGTCTTCAAATCGCGATTATTGATGCCGATCAATTTGGCGTCGAGCTTCAACGCGCGTTCCAGCTCCTCTTCGTTATGCGCCTCGACCAAAGCGCACATGCCGCAGTCGAGCGTCAGCGCATGAAGCTCGCGCAATTGCGAGTCGGAAAGCGCTGCGACAATCAGCAGGATCGCATCGGCGCCGGCCACGCGGCCTTCATAGACTTGAAAGGGATCGATGACAAAGTCCTTGCGCAAAAGCGGCAGGTCTACCGCTGCCCGCACGGCGCGCAGATAAGCCAGGCTGCCTAGAAAGAAGTCTTCGTCGGTCAAGACAGAGATCGCCGCCGCGCCGTTACAGGCATAAGTCGCCGCCATCAGCACCGGCGCGAAGTCATGCGTCAGCAAACCCTTGCTCGGCGAGGCGCGCTTGACCTCGGCAATCAGGGCGAGCTCGTTCTTGCGCAAGGCGGCAATCATGTCGCGCGGCGGAAAAGGCAATGCCTCCGATTCGGCTCGCAGCGCGGCGAGCGAAATTGCGGACTTGCGCTTGGCAACTTCCTCAACTTTTCGCGCGAGGATACGGTCCAAGACCGTGTCAGTCTTGACAAAGTGCGAATTCATGAAGCCAAGCTTTGGCTCAAAGCGATTAGCTGATCAAGCTTCGCGATGGCTGCGCCACTGTCAATTGCCGCCCGCGCCAGCTCGATGCCATCCGCAATCGAAGCGCTGCGGCCAGCAGCCATGATCGCCGCCCCGGCATTGAGCAGCACCACGTCGCGCTTGGCGCCGCGATCGTCGCCCGCTAGCACCGAACGGAGGATGGCGGCGTTTGTCGGCGCGTCATCGCCTTTGAGATCGGTGATGTGGGCGGTGTGGAAGCCCAGCTCGGTCGGGTCGACGTCAATGTGGACGATCTCCCCATCTTCCTGCAAGTAACTGACGCGATTGGGACCTGTGGTTGTCAGCTCGTCCAAGCCGCCATAGCCATTCACCACCATGGCTGACTTCGACCCCAGGCCGCGCAGCGCTTTCGCCAGCAAATCGGTCAGTTCCGGCGCGAAGACGCCCATCAGTTGTCGCTGCGCCCCGGCCGGGTTGGTCAATGGACCGAGGATGTTGAAGATCGTGCGAACGCCCAATTCCCGCCGCGGTCCAATCGCGTAGCGCATGGCGGGGTGCAGCTTGATCGCAAACAGGAAGCCGATGCCGATCTCATCGACGCATTGTCCAACTTGCTCTGGGCTAAGGTCCAGATTCACGCCCAGCTCTGCCAAAACATCGGCGCTGCCGCATTTGCTGCTGGCGGCGCGGTTGCCGTGTTTTGCCACGGGAATCCCGGCCGCGGCCGCTACAAAAGCCACCGTGGTGCTGATGTTGAAGGTGCCAGACCTGTCGCCGCCAGTGCCGCAGGTGTCCAGCAGATCGCCGTCGACATTCGTTGGGACGGTGCTGGCTGCCGCGCGCATGGCGCGGGCGCTGCCGATTATCTCTTCGATGGTTTCGCCTTTCATGCGCAGCGCCATCAAATAGGCGCCGATCTGCGCATCGCTGGCGCCGCCGTTCATGATTTGCAGCATGACCATTTTCGCCTCGTCGATACTCAAATGCGCGAATCGACTCAAACCATCAATTGCGTTCCGAATGTTTATCATTGTCCTTGTCGCCATAATCAGTTCCTCATTTCAGTCTATAAATTGATCGTCAGCAGGGCTGATATTGCAGGAAATTGCCCAGCATTTGCATGCCGTAGCGCGTCAAGATGCTTTCAGGATGAAACTGCAAGCCGATGACGGGATGCTCTTTGTGCCGCAGTCCCATGATTTCGCCGCTGGCTGTCCGCGCCGTGATCATCAGGCAGTCGGGCAGGCTCGCTTCTTCCACGATTAAGCTGTGGTAGCGCGTCGCCTCGAAGGGATCGGGAATGTCGCCGAAGATCGTATCGCCTTGGTGATAGATCATGCTGGTCTTGCCGTGCATCAATTCCGGCGCGCGCACAACCACACCGCCATAAGCTTCGCCGATCGCCTGATGCCCCAGGCAAACGCCCAGCAAGGGCAACTCCGCCCCCAGCTGGCGAATCAATTCCAGCGAGACGCCCGCGTTCATGGGGTAGCCAGGACCTGGGGAGATCACGATACGCTCCGGCTTTAGGGCGCGTATCTCGTCAACGGTGATTTTGTCGTTGCGATACACTGTCAACTCCGCGCCCAGCTCGCCTAATTCCTGTACGATGTTATAAGTGAAACTGTCGTAATTGTCGATCACCAGGATCATCTTCGCTTCCCTTCAAAATATGTCCTATCCCGCATGTCGCGGCTCTCGGGCGTCACCTCAAGCCTTCTTCGGCATATCGGACGGCTTCGAATACCGCCTCGGCTTTGTTGATGGTCTCGTAGTATTCGGCTGTGGGGTCGCTGTCGGCGACGATGCCGCCGCCCGCCTGCACGCTGATGCTGCCGTTTTGCATCAGCAAGGTGCGTATCGTGATGCACATATCCATCGAGCCATCGAAGCTGAAGTAACCAACCGCCCCGCCATAAGGACCGCGCCGCGTCTCCTCGAGTTCTTCGATTATTTCCATAGCGCGCACTTTGGGCGCGCCACTGAGGGTCCCGGCCGGGAAGGTGGCGCGCAGCAAATCGAATGCGTCCATGTTCTGGCGGATGACCCCCTCGACCTGGCTCACGATATGCATCACATGCGAGTAGCGTTCGATATACATCATCTTGGTCACTTTGACGGTGCCATAATCGCAGACGCGCCCGAGGTCATTGCGTCCGAGGTCGACCAGCATCACATGTTCAGCCCGCTCTTTGGGGTCGTTTATCAGTTCTGCTTCGAGTTGCAAATCTTCTTGATCGTTTACCCCGCGCCGGCGCGTCCCAGCCAGGGGCCGATTGTAAGCGATGCCGTCTTCCAGCCGCACGAGCATCTCTGGCGAAGCGCCAACTAGGTTCAAGTCGTCGCCGAATTCCAGCAAGAACATATAGGGCGAGGGATTGGTCGCGCGCAAGGCGCGGTAAATCTGCAGGGGAGTCGCCGTCGTCTGCCGGCTGAAGCGCTGCGCCAGCACGATCTGAAAGGCGTCGCCATCGCGTATGTACTCTTTTGCCTTGCGGACGCGGTCTTCGTGGACGTGCTGTCCAACGTTTGAGACAAGGTCGCCGTGGTGAATGCCCGCCGGCGCCACGTAAGCCTGATGTTCCATCGGCCGCGCCAATGCCTCAACGATTTGATCAATGCTCGCGATGGCGCGGTCATAAGCGGCGTCGGGATCATTGTCCGTATTGTGGGCGTTTGCCAGCACGGTCAATTGATGTTTCACGCGATCGAATATGACCAGCGTATCCGGCAGCATGAAAGCCACGGTTGGCACGTGCAAGTCATCAGAGGCGGTCGCCGGCAAGTCCTCGAAATAGCGTACAATGTCATAAGACATATAACCCACCGCGCCGCCAACAAAACGCGGCAAGCCTTCCAGCGGCACTGGATTCACGTCTTGAAAATGACTTTTGACGACATGCAGCGGGTCCTGGCTTTTGGGCATAGGATAGCTGGTCCTGCGCCCGTCGCGCTCGAAATGAACCATATTGTCTTTGACAATCAATACGCCCTTGGGGTTCACGCCGATGAAGGAATAACGTCCCGCTTGCTCGCCGCCTTCGACGCTCTCTAGCAAGAAGGCTGGTTTGCCCGCTTCCTTCAACTGCATATAGACGGAGACCGGTGTTTCCAAATCAGCCAGCAGAGTGCAGTAAACTGGCACATGGTCGCCCTTTTCAAAGTGAGCGCGCATCTCCTCCCGCGTCGGTCGGATATCTTGTCGCGCTCGGTCGGTCGCATTCAGCATTGTCAGTCGCTCCCTAAAATCAAAAAAACCCGAATCATCCATTCAAGGACGAGAAGGGTTTCCCGCGGTGCCACCTTGATTATCCGCTTATGGCGGATCACTTTGCGGATACAGATCGCACGATCGATATCCCGCGCCTAGATAACGGAGCGCTCACCGTCGCAAGCTACTCGGTTCTCCCTTTCGCCTGCGCAACTCCCCAGTCCATTCCGCATCTCTGGATGTCTCGCGTTCACAGCATCTAGCGATTCTCTGCACACCACGATAATGCGTACTACTCTGGTTCACAGTCTTTCATACTATTCAATTGCAGACATGCTAGCGCATCACTTCTGTCGTGTCAAGCGTCTGGGCAATCTCGGCAGAGCAATCGCAGCACATTTTCTTCACCACCAAGCACACCAAGATTTATCCATTGATCTGCAAAAAAAGGAGACATTGTAGGGGCGTTTGACGGTCAGTGTCGAAGGGCTGTGTCTACGCGCCCTACGCGACCCGCTGAAACGCCCACAAATAATTGGTTATTTTCGCGGGCGGCTCGCGAGCCGCCCCTACATCTTGGTAGATTTATGTGACATTCGACACACATCGGTTCTGGTGCGATTGCTCTGGACGCGGCATATATCGCCTTTGTGCCTAAGCAAAGATTTGCTATACTAAGCTCGAATATGCGTTCTACAACTTTCTAATCACAGGAGCCCGAATTGAGCCTGAGCAACCGAGAGATTGCCGACATTTTTGAGCGTTGCGCCGACATGCTGCAAATCCGCGGCGACAACATTCATCGCGTATTGTCCTACCGGCGCGCAGCCGAGACAATTCGCGCGGTCCCGCGCGATTTACGCGTCATTGCGGCTGAAGGGGCTTTGACCGATCTCAGCAATATCGGCAAGACGATCGCCGCCAAAATCGACGAAATGCTGGCGACGGGAGAGCTGGACTTTTACAATCGCCTCAAAGCCGAGATCCCCGAGGGCTTGGTCGAGATCATGCACATCAATGGCGTGGGACCGAAGAAAGCGAAGCTGTTCTGGGAACAATTAGACATCACCGACGTCGAAGAGTTGCGGGCGGCGGGGACCGACGGTCAATTGGCTGGGCTGCCCGGCATGGGGGTGAAGAGCCAGCAGAAGATTCTCGACGGCATCGAGGCGCTGTCCCGGCAAACGGGCCGCGCGTCAATCGGCGACGCCCTGCCCGCCGCGCAGCAGATTCTCGATATGCTGTTGGCATTGCCGGAGGCGCAAGCGGGGACCTTGGCCGGCAGCATCCGCCGCGGACGAGAAACGATTGGCGATGTCGATATTCTTGTTGCCAGCGACCAATCCGCGCCAATTATGGACTGCTTTGTCGGCATGGAAAACGTGGCCAGGATCCTCGGCCACGGTCCCACAAAAAGCTCGGTGGAATTGCTCTCCGGCTTGCAAGTCGATGTGCGCGTCCTGGAAAAAGCGCGTTGGGGCACGGCGCTCAACTATTTCACGGGCAGTCTGGCGCATAACGTCAAAATGCGGCAAATCGCGCTTGACCAAGGGCTGAGCCTGAACGAACATGCCTTGAGCCCGGTGGACGAAAATAAAGCGATTGTCGAATCCGCGCCCAAGATCCTCTGCGACAGCGAAGAAAAAGTCTACGCGACTTTGGGCATGCAATACGTGCCGCCGGAACTGCGCGAAGACACGGGCGAGATTGAAGCCGCCCAGAATCATCAATTGCCGCCTTTGATCACCAGAGACGATATCGTCGCCGACCTGCACATGCACAGCACGTATAGCGACGGCAAGAACAGCATAGTCGAAATGGCGGAAGCCTGTATCCAGCGCGGCTTGAAGTACATCGTCATCACCGATCATTCGCGCAGCCTGGGCATCGCGAACGGCCTCACTATTGAGCGCCTGCTGGAACAAATTCAAGAAGTGCGGCGTGTCAACGACGCGCTGGGTGACAAAATCGAAGTCTTGGCTGGCAGTGAGGTGGATATCCGCGCCGACGGCAGCCTGGACTTCCCGGACGATATCCTGGCGCAATTGGATTTTGTCATCGCCTCCTTGCATGTTGGCTTACAGCAGAAGCGCGAGCAAGTCACGAGGCGCTTGCTCAATGCCATCAACAATCCTCATGTGGATATGATCGGGCATCCGTCGGCGCGGCAGTTCCCGAACCGAGAAGCGGTAGACGCTGACTGGGACGCCGTCTTGCGCGCCGCAAGCGAAAGCAATACCATCTTGGAGATCAACGCCAATCCGCTGCGGCTCGATCTCAAGCCGGAGTTGGCGCGCTTGGCGAAGGAAATGGGCGCATTGCTCGCCATCAATACCGACGCGCACCGCGTGGCGCACCTGGACCTGATGGATTATGGCATTCGCAACGCCCGCCGCGGCTGGGTTGAAGCGCGTCACGTTGTCAATACCTGGTCCTTCGAGCGCTTCAGCGCCTGGCTCAAGCATAAGAATCAGTAGCCTTGCAAGCGCCATGGTCGAACAAAGTCCGCAACCCAGTCTGTCCGAGGTCGGGAGCTCCAGCGAATCACAACGGGGGCAGCCCGCATACGGACAGCGATCGCTGCCATTGCGGCAGGCTCCGGGACGACCGGACCGCCGCCGGAAGAGGGCTGCAAGTCCGCTTTATTTTCCATTATGGTCCTTGGGATTCACGCTTTTGACCGCGATTATCTTGGCTGGGGGCGCGGTCCTGGCCCTGCTTTCCCTGCGCGGCGGGGATCCCCTGCCCCAAGCCGAGCCGGTTATCCAGATCGTCGTCGCCGATCCTGACAAGATCAGCGAATCAACCCAGATCGCCGCCGCCGCAGTCAATCGTGGCGCGACGAGCGACGGCGTCGAGGTCCTCATCGCTCCGCAAGCTGGGACCGATCTTGCGATGGAGGGACCGCTATTGCCTACGGTCGCTTTCGCAGCTAGTCCCGCGCCTATTACCGTCGGAGTTGGCGTCGTCGTTGCCGGCGTCGGCGATCAAGAATTGAACATCCGCAACCTGCCCGGCATAAGCCAAAGTCAAATCCTTTTCCGCGCGCCGGAAGGCTCGCTGTTCGACATCACCGACGGACCCCAGGAAGCGGACGGCTTCAGTTGGTGGAAAGTGAGAGACCGGCAATTCCAGGTGGAAGGCTGGGCAGTGGCGAACTATTTAAAAGTGAATTCGTGAGCGACAGGAACAGACCTTGAGCCAAAATATCCAGAAACGCATCGTCGACCTGTGCGAAGCGCTGCATCAGCACGTTTATCGATATTATGTATTAAACGCGCCGACGATTTCCGATGCCGAGTACGACCGACTCTTCCAGGAATTACAGGAACTCGAGACCCAGTACCCTGATTTTGCATTGCCGGATTCGCCGACTCAACGCGTCGGCTCTGATCTAAGCGCGGATTTCCCCAAGGTCCCTCATCCCGCGCCCATTCTCAGCCTGGCAAACGCCTTTGACGCGGATGACCTGCGCGCCTGGGAAGAACGGAATCGGCGGCTCTTGCCGGCCGGGGCGCAACTGCAATATGTCTTGCAGCCCAAGCTGGATGGCTTGTCTATCGTCATCACTTACGAAGACGGCGTGCTGACCCGCGCGGCGACGCGCGGCAACGGCGTCCTGGGCGATGACGTGACTGCAAACGTAAAAACGATCCGCTCGGTTCCCCTGCGCATTCCGGTAGATTCCGACCTAGGCAGCCCGCCGCAGCGTCTGGTTGTGCGCGGCGAGGTGCTTTTTCATAAAGACAGCTTTGCAGAATTGAATAAAGAGCAGGCAGCGCAGGGCTTGCCGCTCTATGTGAACGCGCGCAACACCGCTTCCGGGTCGCTCAAGCAGAAGGACAGCCGCGCAACAGCCAAACGCAAGCTCACCGCCTATATCTACAGTGTGGTTGACAGTCGCGGCATCGAATTGACCAGCGAGTGGCAAACGCTGCGGCGGCTCCAAGATCTGGGATTTAATATCATCGCCGACGCCCAAGTTTTTGATGATCTTGATGGGGTCATCGCGACCTTGCCCGGCTGGCTGGAAAGGCGCAACGATTTGCCATTCGAGATTGATGGCATGGTATTAAAAGTGGACAACCTGGCGCAAGCTCGTGAACTGGGCGTGGTCGGCAAAGATCCGCGCGGCGCTGTCGCCTACAAATTCCCGGCTGAAGAAGCCATCACCCAACTGCTCGATGTCGCCATTAATGTCGGCCGCACGGGTAAAGTCACGCCCACCGCTCAACTTGTCCCGGTCTTCATCGGCGGCGTGACAGTCTCCAACGCCAGCCTGCACAACTACGACCAGATCGCCGCTTTGGACATCCGATTTGGCGATCATGTCGTCATCAAGCGCTCGGGTGATGTGATTCCTTATGTCATCGGACCGGTGACTTCCGCGCGTGATGGGGCGGGCTCGCCCATACTGCCTCCGACAGATTGCCCCTTTTGCGCTACCAAGCTCATCCAGCCGGCTGGCGCGGTCGACTGGTTCTGTCAGAATCCCACCTGCCCGGAACGGGTGAGGCGCACGCTGGATTTCTTTGTATCGCGCGGCGCCATGGATATCGAAGGCATGGGTCCGCAGACTATTGATACGCTGATCAAAGAGGGGCTAATTCAAGATGAAGCCGATATCTTTTACTTGACAGCGCCGCCGCTGCTGGCGCTGGAAGGCTTCGCCGAAAAGAAGGTGGAGAACCTGCTCGCGTCAATCTCGGCGGCAAAGTCCCGTGCCTTTTCTCAGGTGCTGGCCTCGCTGGGGATAGATGGCGTCGGCGGGACGGTCGCGGCGCTGATTAGCGACAATTTCCAGTCCATGCAGCAGCTGCTGGAGACCGCGCAGAACATCAGCGCTGCGGAGGAACGATTCGCGGAAATTATTCGACCGCTGCTAGCGGCAGTAGAGGAAACAGGCGCGGAGATTGACAAGATTGTCCATCGTCTCCTGCGCCCCAACCTCGAACTGGCGCCGCGCTATTTGCATGCCGAGGACCTGGCAAGTCGCCTTGAGCGTCTGCTCAAACCCTTGTCGCTGTCGCCCAGCGAACTGCAGAGAATCGAAAAAAGCCTGGCGGAACTCATCGCGCTGGCTCGTCCGCTGCATACGCTGGAAGGACTCGGACCGATACTGGTTCAAAACATCGTGGACTGGTTCGCCGACGCGCATCACCAAAAAGTGTTGCGCAAGATGTTAGAGGCCGGCGTTAATATGCGCGCCGAGCAGAAAACGATCGCTGGTTCCAGCCTGGCAGGCCAGACCTTTGTGCTGACGGGCGCGATGAGCGTCCCACGCGCTGACATCAAAGCCTTGGTCGAAGCCAATGGCGGCAAAGTAACCAGTAGCGTGAGCAAGAAAACCAGTTATGTCGTGGCCGGCGATTCGCCCGGCAGCAAGGTCGACAAAGCCTTGAAAAACAATGTGTCGGTTATCAGCGAAGATGAGCTGCGCGCCTTGATCGCCGATTAGCGCCTGTCTAGGTTCAGCAGACTTTGGCAAAACCCCCGCGTCTCCGCCGCGCTTAGCGCTTGGCAGTCCAAGCGGGATTGGCGAATTGTTCAGCCATCAGACTCTTTATTCGCTCAATCTCGTCGGCGCTGAGCTCCTGGCATAGGATGTCAGAAGCGTATGCGCGCTCGGCTCCCCTGGCAATGGCGGCGGCGACATCGTCCCAGCTCGGGGACGATCCCAGTACCTTTTCCAGCGTCACGGCGCGTTTGCGAAGGCGCTGCCGCTGCGCTGCGCGTTCGGCTTCCCGCTCGAAACTCAAGACATCGCAAATGCGCCCGACATCGCCGCGGATCGGGATTGTGCCATGCTGCAGTATGCCAGCCTTGCGGCGCAGCTGCGCGCTGCCAACCAGCTTGCGGCCAGCGACAGTAATCTCGTAATGAGACGCGACTTCAAAACAGACGGGACCCGCGCTGCTGCTGTCCCGCTGATCCTTGACTTCCGAAGCGACTGTCATTCCCAAGCTTTCCAAGCCAATTGCCAAGCCCGCGCCGATGCGCCGGTAGCTGTCGACAAGTTTGCCGACCGCCAAGGGATGGTTGATTGGCAGGCACAGGCTGTAAGTCAATTCATCGCCGTGCAGGATCGCCTTGCCGCCCGTCGGTCGGCGCACAAGCTGCCAGCCGCGCGCGCGCAAACGCGCCATATCGACATCACGCGATCGTTGCCCGTAACCTAAAGAGAGACACATCGGCTCCCAACCGTAGAGCCGCAAGGTCGGCGGCTGCCGCCCGGCGGAAACCGCCTCGAATATGGCGCAATCCGTCGCCATGTTCAACGAACCATTTCCAAAGTCCGAGTCTCGTATCAAACGGAGTTGCGGCATTTTTCCGCCTTGCCTATACTGTCAGTTGATTCAGATTCACCTACTGAACGGAACTGTCGCCGGATGCCCCAATCATTCGACAACAAAGACAGCGCTTTGTCAAATACGAAGGCGCTGCGCGTCTCGATTGACCTAGCCGACAGAGCCAGCGCATCCCCTCCTAACTATCGTCCGCCGAGTTCATTTCAGGAACCCATACGCGTACCGCCCCCTCCGCCGGATCCCTCGGCTCGCCGACGCCGTCCCGCGCGCAGGTGGGGCGGCAAACGGCGAATCCGGGATTGGGCTTGGGTCTTGCTTGCGGGAGGCATGATAAGCGTATTCGCTGTCGTCATCCTCGGCATGTTGGTGCTGGTCCGGCTGCCACAGTCCTCTCAAGAAGTCTTGCCGACTATGGACATTTCCAGCCAACTGCCAACGCCCGTGGATGCGCGCACGGATTATATCGCCGACGGCCGGATCGTCGGCGTAGACGTCCTGCCCTTGCAAGATGGCAGCTTGGTTGAGTTGCGACCATGGGACGGCGAATCGCGCTTCACGGTTGTCGTCGGCGGGCTGGACAGGCGGCCCGAAGAAACCGGTCTGGCGCATCGCACCGACAGCCTGATGATCCTTAGCATCGATCCCAATAGCAACAGCATCGGCATTTTGAGCATCCCGCGCGACTTGCTGGTTAGCGTGCCCGGTTATGCCAAGCGGCAGAAGATCAACACGGTGCTGCCCAATGGCGAAAGCCAGCGCTATGGATTCGGTCCGACGCTGCTGCAGCAGACCGTGCAATACAATTTTGGCATCCCCGTGCACAACTACGTTTTGATGGATTTCCAGGCGCTTATCGACATCGTTGACATCATTGACGGCATCGAAATCACCATCGATTACACCTTGGACGACCCGAAATATCCGGATATGAACTACGGTTATGACCCGCTTTTCATTCCAGCCGGCACACACAAGCTGAATGGCTATGACGCCCTGCGCTTCGCCCGCACCAGGCACGGCAACAACGACATGCGCCGCGCCGAGCGGCAGCAATTGGTGCTCTATGCGATTCGCGATCGCATTCTCAGCTTCGACATGGTCCCGCGCCTTATCCTGCAGGCGCCGCAACTTTGGGCGACGCTCAGCGACAACTTGTACACTGGCTTGGAACTCGGGCAGGTCATTCAACTGGCGCTTTTTGTCAAAGACATTGACCTGGCCAACATCACGACAGGTGTCATGAATTACAATTATGTTGAAGACTACACCACAGAAGACGGCTTATTCGCGCTGATTCCCAGCCAGGGCCAAGTTGGCTACCTCATGCGCAATGTCTTCGGCGACAACTACAATCGGTAGCAAGCAAGAAGACAGCGCGCGTATGCCGCGCGCTGTCTATGATTTGGAGCCCACTGTACCGTGTAGCCATAGTGTCGCGAACCTGCAAAATTACAGGCTGGGAATCGCTCGATAACCTCTGTTTTGGCTCAAGCCTATTACATCAGCTACCAAAGAAGACTCCCGTCGAAAGAATGTTGGCTCGGCACATATAGTTCTATCACGAATACAGCAGGTCTAGGCATTTATAACAAATTCGCGCAGCCATGTAAAGTAAAAAGTGGCGCTTTGGGCAAGGTCCGGTTGAAGCCAAGTATTCAATGTCTCAAGTAGCGTCTATAATAGGCTTATCTCAAACGCAATCGAAATATGAGGGATGCGACGGGGGAGAAAATGAGCGACGATCTCTTTAAGGAAAGTCTAGCCGAATTAATCGGGACCTTTGTATTGGTATTTGTGGGAGGCGCCGCTGTGCTGGTCGCGCCTGTGTTTGGCGTCTTGGTTCCGGCGCTGGCGCATGGCTTGATTCTGGTCGCGCTGGTCTATACATACGGGCATATCTCCGGGGCGCAGGTCAATCCAGCCGTCACGCTGGGCTTGCTGATCGGCGGCAAGCAAGAGCTGAACAAGTCGCTGGCATACATGTTGGCGCAATTCATCGGCGGCATCATCGCCGCTGTCGTGCTGACAGCAGTCTTCCCGCAGGACAACGCAGCCGTTGTCGGCTTCTTGGGAGAGGCGGCATACAATTTCGGGCAAACCACCGGATTCCTCACAGCCGACAGCGTCTGGACCGCGGCCATCTATGAAGCCATTCTGACTTTCTTCCTGGTTAGCGCAGTTTTTCAGGCGGCAGTCTATGGTCATGCCGGCAAATTGATGGGGGTGGCGATCGGCTTCACGCTAGCGGCCAGCATCCTCGCAGGCGGTCCTGCCACTGGCGCTTCTTTGAATCCCGCGCGCACGCTGGGTCCAGCGCTTGTGGCTGGCGATACATCATATCTCATCCCCTATTTGATCGGCATTTTCGCCGGCGGCGCGGTCGCCGGGCTGCTGCACGGGATGATCTTGACTTCGGACGAGTAGACTTGTCAGCGGGGGCAGATGCCTGTCCCCGCTCACTGTATTCGACATCGCCGCTTAATCCACAGACTCCTCGGGCAGATCCAGTTGGATATGCAATTCCTTTAGCTGCTCGCTTTCCGCCGTCGATGGCGCATGCGCCATAATATCAGCGCCGCCCTGGGTCTTCGGGAAAGCGATCACCTCGCGGATATTGGGCGAGCCCGCCAATAGCATGACCAAGCGGTCAATGCCCCAAGCCATGCCGCCGTGCGGTGGCGCGCCATATTCAAAGGCTTCCAGCATGTGGCCGAATTCGGCCATGGCATGTTCCATCGTTTGGCCAATCAGCGGGAAGATCTTTTCTTGTATCTGCCGATCGTGAATGCGGATGCTGCCGCCGCCCACTTCATAGCCATTGCAAACCAAATCGTACTGAGATCCGCGCGCTTTGCCCGGATCGCTTTCCAGCAGATGCAGATCCTCGGGCAGGGGCATGGTGAACATGTGCTGGGAGGGATCCCAGCGTTGATGTTCGTCGTCCCAGATGAACTCCGGGAAATCGATCACCCAGCAAAAAGCCAGCAAGTTATCGTCAAGTTGCAGCTCGGCTTTGAAGTGATTGCGCAAGGCATCGGTCACAGCGTAAACGATCTGCGGCTCGTCCGACATGAACAAGAGCAAATCGCCGCCTTCGGCGCCCACAGCTTCCAGCAATTCGAGTTTGAGATCTACGCCGAAGAATTTGCCGATGGGTCCTTTGAGCTGACCCTCCGGTTCGGTCGGAACGGTGA
The DNA here is from genome assembly GCA_965232245.1 of Phototrophicaceae bacterium. Taxonomy (GTDB): domain Bacteria; phylum Chloroflexota; class Anaerolineae; order Aggregatilineales; family Phototrophicaceae; genus UBA6055. Next base: position 2,334,443 of record CBDDPG010000002.1, read on the forward strand.
TATAAGCCAAGCCTTTGGCGCCGGCGCGGCGCGCCAAATTCTCCAGATCGCGCGCTTCCTTGCGCAATTGCGTGCCGCTTAATGCAGCGGCTTTCCCCGGCACGCGCAGGCATTTGACCGGCTTGCCCGCCTTGACATTCTCCACGAAGACCGGGAAAGCGCAGCGCCCGGCGATATGGCTGATGTCAATGGCGCGTAAATCGAAGCGGATGTCCGGCCGGTCCGTGCCGTACTGCTCTAATGCGTCTTGGTAGAAAATCCTTTGAAAGGGCTCGGCAATCAGGCGCTTTTCCGGCGTCAAGGTCTTGACGATTTCGCTCGCCAGCTTTTCCATGAGGCTCATCACGTCTTCGCGCTCGACGAAGCTCATCTCAAGATCAAGCTGAGTGAACTCCGGCTGTCGATCGCCGCGCAGGTCTTCATCGCGGAAACAACGCGCGATTTGAAAATAGCGCTCAATGCCGCCGACCATGAGCAGCTGTTTGAGCTGCTGCGGCGACTGTGGAAGCGCATAGAACCTGCCGGGCTGCAAGCGGCTCGGGACGAGGAAGTCACGCGCGCCTTCCGGCGTCGTCTTGAAGAGTATCGGCGTCTCGACCTCTATGAAATCTTCCGCATCGAGAAAATCGCGGATGAACTTGACGGTCTTGTGGCGCAGGATCATGTTCCGCTGCATTGGCTCGCGGCGCAGGTCCAAATACCGGTGGCGCATGCGCAGCGCCTCATCCACTTCGCCGTCGTCCTTGTTGATGTAAAAGGGCGGCGTCTTCGATTTGTTCAAGATGAGGATGTCATCGGCTACGATGTCGATATCGCCCGTGGGCAATTCCGGATTGGCTGTCCCTTCGGGTCTAATGCGCACCGTACCGGTAACCTGCAAGACATATTCATTGCGGACGCTGTCCGCTATGGCGTGGGCGGCCGGCGCCAATTCTAAATCGACAACAACCTGCGTGATGCCCCAGCGATCGCGCAAATCAATGAAAATGAGACCGCCCTGGTCACGCCGGCGATTGACCCAACCCGCCAATGAAACCGGTGTTCCGGCGTCCTTTTCTCTCAATTCGCCGCAGGTGCCTGTCTTCATCATGCGATTATCGCTCCTTTTCAGTCAACATTGGTTCAGAAGAGCTCAGTAAAGATTCTAAGAACTCTCGAATTGCGCTTTGGCTTGCGCGGATTCAGCTATGAACCAAACGCGGAGGATATCATGAAGCGCCGGCCAAACCTAGTGTTATTCCAGATTGCCACAGCCTTCTTTAATTTCCGGAAGCGTTGACTGCGCTTTACAGTTGGCGCCGAATTGACTACACTGATATTCATGTTTTCACGCGACTACACGGTCACGAAGCGGCAGCTCGGTCTTGCCTTTGTCGCCATCGGCATCGCCGGCATCGCCGGTGTGTTGGCGATTGATATTTTACAGGTGGGACGAGAGGGCGGCATCGGTCCCGCCCAGGCATTTGCCCTCTTTGTCCTGGTCGTCTTGTTGATTGTCGGCTTGACGCTCCTTCCACTGGGTGACGCGCCCGCCTAGCCAGCATGAGCATATTCTGGCGGCGTCTGCAGGGCGGCTTAATGTTGGCGGCAACGCTGGCTCTGCTCTTCTCTTTGCTGGTATACCTGCTTTATGCCATCAATTTGATTCCATTCCCATTCGATTACGACCAGGGCGAGGGCTTCGAATTACAGGACAGCGTCCTCTTCAGCCAAGGGCAGTTGCCCTACCGCGACACCGAAGTCTACCCGTTTTACGCCAGCAATTATCCGCCGCTCTATCATCTGTTGGCAGCCCCCTTTGTCTGGGTATTTGGTCCGGCCTATTGGTACGGCCGGGTCTTGAGCTTTATCGCATCGCTCGCAGCCGCCTGCGCCATCGGCTATGCCGTGTATCGCGACGGTCATCGACAGCTTTGGCTCGCCCTCTTGTCCGGCTTGGCTTTTCTCGCGTCCAACTTCGTCTATCACATCGGACCCTTGTTCCGCCAGCATATACTGATGGTCGCGCTCGAGACAGTCGGGATTGTAATCCTGGCAGGCGCGTTCCCGCGGCGCGACAAGCGCGGCATCGCTTTGGGACTGCTGTTGTTGATCTGCGCCGGATATACCAAACAGCTGGCTGCCATCACAGCGGTCGCGGCTTTCGCATGGATGTTTTTGCGGGGTCCGCGCGCCGCGCTGGGCTGGGCGATTGGTTTCAGCGGCTTAGGCGCTTTGATCTTCCTCTGGCTGAATCTGGCTTCCGACGGCCACTGGTGGACGCAGACGATCATCGCCAATGTCAACCAGTTTCATCCATACCAAGCCTTTGGATTGTTTGTCCTGTGGTTCCAACTGCATGGATTCCTGTTAGTCCCCGCCGGACTGCTGCTAGTCTATGAGACCTATTTTGATCGGCTGTCGATCTACTCGATTTGGTTTTTCTTCGCCGCGCTATTGGGCGGCATCGCTTCCGGCACATGGGGCGCGGGCGACAGTTATTTCAGCACCTCGCTAGCCGCCGCATGTATCCTCAGCGGCATTTGCCTCTCGCGCTGCGCGAAGGCAGCCTGGCGGTCGCCGTCTTGGCTGCAAAGCGTATTTGTACCAGGCGACGGCGCTGCCTGGCTGATTCCGCTGCTCGCGCCATTACTCTATCTGGGATATGCCCGCGCGACGCTGAAGATGCCCACAGATGGCGCCTTCGCCCCTCTGGCCAGCTTGCTGCGCGTCGAGGCAAATACGCGCGACGCATTTTATGATTCCGCCTCTTATGAGGCGCCGGGTTACGCCAACATCGGTTACTTCGTCACTGAGGCGGATGAGGCAGCGGGCTGGCGCATCGTGGAGCTGATCAAGGGAAGCGGCCGTCCTGTCTTGAGCGAAGACGCGGGCTTCGCCTTCGGGTCCCAACGCGACATTGTGTCCAACCCAACACAATTGCGCAATCTGCACCTGGCTCGCGCGTTCCGGGGTGACCGGCTAATCGAAATGATCGAAGCGCGTCATTTTGGCTTGGTGATATTGCGCGCGCAGTTCTATCCGACGCCGGTTCTGGAAGCGATCGGCCGCGCCTATGAGCATTGGCAGACCATTCGCATGAATCGATTTGACTATCTGATTCTGCGCCCGAAGACCTAGCCGCCAGGAGCGACCTATGACAAGCGCTTACGCGACGCATGCGAGCTTTAGCGAACACGATTTCCCGCGTCATCCTGAACATGCCGGACGCATTCAAGCGGTGTGGTCGGCTTTGGCAGAGGCTGGATTGGCTGAGCAACTGCTCGCGCTGGCGCCCGCTGCCGCCACAGAGGAACAGATATTGGCGGTTCACACCGCCGAACATCTCGAAAGACTGGTCGAAATCAGCCAGATGGACCGTATGGTCATGCTCGACCAGGATACCTATGCCCTGCCCTGCTCGCTGGCAGTCAGTCGCTTGGCAGCCGGCGCCATGATCGGCGCGGTCGACGCCGTTTGCGCTGGCGAGGCCGATAATGCGTTGGCGATCGCGCGGCCGCCGGGCCACCACGCCACAGCCGAGCGGCAGATGGGTTTCTGCCTGTTAAACAATGTCGCTATCGGCGCGCGCCATGCGCTGACAAAGCAGCAAGTGCGGCGGGTCATGATTCTCGACTACGATGTGCATCATGGCAACGGCACGCAAGACATCTTTTACAGCGATTCGGAGGTCATGTTTCTGTCCATTCACCAAAGTCCCTATTACCCAGGCACTGGCAGCCTGGACGAAGTCGGAGCGGCTGCAGGAAAAGGCGCAACCATAAACATACCGGTACCGGCCGGGCACGGCGACCAAGCGTATCGGCTTTTGTTCGAACAGGTCGTGACGCCGGCGACAGAGCGCTTCCAGCCCGACCTGATGCTGATCTCGGTCGGCTTTGACGCGCATTGGATGGATCCGCTGGCCGGCATGCGCTTGAGCCTGGCTGGGTATGACTGGCTGGCGCGGGAGTGCCTGAAGCTGGCGCGGCGAGTCTGCGGCGGGAAGATTGTATTCCTGATGGAAGGCGGTTACGATTTGCTAGCGCTGGCTCATGGCTGGCGCAATATCGCGCGCGCGCTGCTGGGTTCGGAGGGAATGAGCGATCCCTACGGGACTGTAGCAGCAGGCGCCGACAGTCGCGATATTCAAAAGCTGATTGATCGCGTTCGGCTAATTCACGGCCTCTAGGTCAGCAGCAGGTCGCCCTCGGCGCCTTGCGCCACTAGCAAGCTGCCGCGCAATTCGAAGACCTGATCCCGCAATGCCGCCGCTTTTTCGAATTCCAGGCATTGAGCGGCTTTCTGCATTTCTTTTTCCAGTTCTGCAATCATATCCTCAAGTTCGTCGGCGGGCAACCCCAGCAAGCCCTCGTTCAGCGCCGCGGGCTCTGCTTTTTCCTCGCTATGAATCGAACGCAAGCGGTCGGTTATGTCCTGAATATCTTTGACAATTTGCTGTGGAACGATATCGTTTTCCAGGTTGAACGCTTCTTGCTTGGCGCGGCGTCGGTCGGTCTCGCCGATGGCGGCCGCCATGGCCGGCGTCGTCTTATCCGCGTACATGATAACTTTACCCTCGAGATGCCGCGCGGCGCGCCCAATTGTTTGAATCAGCGCCGGCTCCGAGCGCAGGAAACCCGCCTTGTCCGCGTCCAGTATCGCCACCAGCGAAACTTCCGGCAGATCCAAGCCCTCCCGCAAGAGGTTGATGCCTACCACGACATCATAGACGCCCATGCGCAGATCGCGCAGGATTTCAACGCGCTCAAGCGTATCAACTTCCGCATGTAAATACTGCCCTTTGATGCCGAGTTCGTTTATGTATCCCGACAGCTCTTCGGACATGCGCTGCGTCAAGGTCGTGACCAAAACACGCTGCCCTCTCTTTATGCGCAATGCAATCTCCTGCAGCAGGTCGTCGATCTGCCCGTCAATCGGACGCACGTCAATCTGGGGGTCGACAATGCCGGTTGGCCGGATGATTTGCTCCGCGGTCTTTTGCGCATGTTCATGCTCGTATGGACCCGGCGTCGCGCTGGTGTATATTGACTGCCCCACCCTTTGTTCGAACTCATCGAACTTCAGCGGTCGGTTATCCAATGCGCTCGGCAAGCGGAAGCCGTAATCAATCAGCACTTGCTTGCGCTGGCGGTCGCCGTTGTACATGCCGCGGATCTGCGGCACGGTCATGTGGCTTTCGTCGATTATCAGCAGGTGATCATCGGGCAGGTAGTCAATCAAGGTGAAGGGCGCGCTGCCGGGCGGACGCCGGTCAAAATGCCGCGAATAGTTCTCGATGCCGGTCGTGAAGCCCACCTCGCGCAGCATTTCCACGTCATAGCGCGTGCGCTGCTCGATTCTCTGCGCCTCGATCAGCTTGTCTTCGCCTTTGAAATACTTGATCTGCTCTTCCAATTCCATTTCGATATCGTGAAGCGCCTCGCGGATATGCTCCTCGTCGGTGATGTATTCGCGCGCCGGGAAGATGGTCACCCGCTCGTGCTTATGTATGACTTCCATGGTCAATGGATGAAATTCTATAATCCTTTCGATTTCATCGCCCCATAGATAGATGCGGTAAGCCATTTCCGAGTAGCCCGGCACAATCTCCAATGTGTCGCCGCGCACGCGAAAGGAGCCGCGCCGCAGCTCCATATCGTTGCGGTTATACTGAATCCGCACCAGATCTCGCAGAATTCGCTCGCGCCGAATCTCGTCGCCGACCTTCAATTCAACCGACATTTTGCGCCAATTCACCGGATCGCCCAAGCCATAAATACAGGAGACCGAGGCTACGATGAGCACATCGCGCCGCGTAAACAGCGACGCCGTCGCCGACAGGCGCAAGCGCTCTATCTGTTCATTGATGTCGGTCGACTTTTCGATATACAGGTCGTGGCGCGGCACATAAGCTTCCGGCTGATAGTAGTCATAATAGCTGACGAAGTATTCGATGGCGTTGTTGGGGAACAAGCGCTTGAATTCGGCGTAGAGTTGCGCCGCCAAGGTCTTGTTATGCGCCATGACCAAGGTCGGGCGCTGGGTTGTCTGCACGATATTCGCCACGGTAAATGTCTTGCCGGTGCCAGTCGCGCCTAGCAAGGTCTGATGTCGGTGACCCCGCTGCAAGCCATCGAGAAGGTCATCGATGGCGCTTGGCTGGTCGCCGGTTGGCTCGAAGGGCGATTCCAGTTGAAACTCGGGCATTCGTTGCTCCAGGCTCTTTCAGAACAGGCGTTCGATCTGGCATTCAGTATAGCCCGATTCCAGGGCTGATTTCAAGGCAAAACATGGCAAATCAAAATAATTTCTCGATAGCTATTGACAAGCTTCTTGGGCAATGATATTATCAGAATCGCAACGGATTTTGTTGCATTGACGTTGCGGGGTGGAGCAGTGGTAGCTCATCGGGCTCATAACCCGAAGGTCGTTGGTTCGAATCCAGCCCCCGCTATTCTGCTGATGTAGCTCAGCTGGTTAGAGCGCACGACTCATAATCGTGAGGTCGGAAGTTCAAGTCTTCCCATCAGCACCTGGATCGAGATCCCGCGTCGGGGTCTTTTTTGTTGCCATATTTCATTGACACGATAAAACAAATGAGCTAGACTTTCTCTAGTTGGGCGAATACTATTCGCGCGATTTTGGTTGATTCATGGAGAGGACAAATGGAACGCCTAGACCTATTGTTAAAAATAATCGTAGCCGCCGACGGCGAAAAAGTCACACCTGCTCAGCTGCAGAAAGTGGCGTTCTTGGTTGGCATGGAATTCCCGCAGAATATGCCAAACGACTACTATGTATTCGAGAAATATCACTATGGTCCATTTTGCGCTGATGTTTATTGGGATGCCGAACAGCTTGAGCGCGATGGAATGATTGCGATATCAGTTCATCCGCGCGGTGGCTGGAGAGAATACGCGGCGACGGTGAGAGGGAGTAGAATCGACTTTATGGATATTCCGGTTGAGATGACAACCTTTATAGAGGACAAAGTCAGTTGGGCTCGCGGATTGAGCTTCCAGCAACTCGTGAGAGAAGTTTATATCCAGTTCCCCGAATACCAAGAAAACAGCGTTTTTCAGTATTAGTTTGATGGACTATGACGTTAATCATAGGCGTCAAATGCAATGATGGAATTGTCATCGGCGGTGATACGACCATAACTTATGGGAGTCCCTTCACTTACTCCGCAATTGAGCAAGAAATTGCATCCAAAATAACAATCGAAAAAAATGACGTAATCGTTGCTTATTCTGGTGCCGTTGGCATGAGTCAGCTTGTTAAGGACAGGCTCGGCTCGCAATGGAACGACATTAAAAAACAGCAAGTTGGTCCTGTAAGGCATGCGATATCGAGACACATGTGGTCTGAGATTGATCCCGCGCTTCAGAGGGCTCATGCGATGGCTCAGATTCTTGGTGAACAGGCGCTTGACGATATTCTGTGTAGTATTGTTGTTGCATTACCCATAAATGACCAAGCAGAACTTATATGTTTCGACGAACAAGCCCAATCGGAATTGATAACAGCTGATTTACCTTTTGTCGCATTAGGTAGCGGACAAGCTATCGCATTACCATTTCTTGCGTTTGTGAAGCGCGTAATGTGGAAGGATTCAGCGCCAAAGATTTTAGGTGATGGTATTTTTGGAGTCTTGTGGACACTCCAGCATGTCATAAAAGTTAACGCCGGGCTTGGCATAGGTGGTAAGCCGACAATCGCGGTGTTAAAGAAGCAAGAAGACAATTGGGCAGCAGATTTTCTCGACGACTATAGCCTGGAAGAACACAATGTAGCTATTCGCTCCGCGGAATCCGCGCTGCGGAATTACCAGAATACGTTCATTCCTAACATAAGCAGCGAGAACTAGAGTTTAGCCAAGAGAATTTCTAGAATTGTGCAACTTGCAAATATTTGCATCACTTCAAACTACTATGATTTGAGATCCCCAAGCATGGCGAAATCAGGCTTCTTGCATCAGCAAATCCTCAATCGTTTCCCGCCTCCGACTAACCGACCAGCTATCCCCTTCGGCCGCGACGACCACCTCCGCCGGGCGCAGCCGGCTATTGTAGTTGCTCGCCATAGCCATACCATAGGCGCCGGCTGTCAAAATCGCAACTCTGTCCCCAACCTGGAGCCGCGCCATCTGCCGGTCTGTGGCCAGCGCATCCGCGGTTTCGCAGACGGGACCCACAACCTGCGCCAAGACGCGCTCATCGCCCGACTGAACAAGCGGAACGATTTCGTGATGCGCGCCATATAACGCGGGGCGGATCAGTTCAGTCATGCTGGCGTCGACGATGTAGAAGACCTTGCCTGCCTGTTCTTTCACATAAAGCAGCGTCGCGAGCAAAATGCCGGCATCCGCAACGATTGCTCTGCCCGGTTCCAGCAAGACCTGATACCCGCGTAAAAGAGGCGCGATCTCGCTGACGAGATTCTCAAGCGTTGGCTTTGCCTGATCGCGCTTATAGGCAACCGGCAAGCCACCGCCCAGATTAAGCGTATGGATTTGCGGATAGGGCGCAATCAATTGCGTCGCCTTCGCCAGCGCTGTAATTGTCGCGGCGGTATCGCCCAACTGGCTGCCGATATGCAGGTGAATGCCGCAGATATTGAGATAAGGATAGCGTTCAGCCTGCGCCAAGGCTTTGCGTATCGCCCCCGCAGTCAAGCCGAACTTCGCGCCGCCGTGCCCGGTCGATATGTGCGGATGGGTGTCCGCAGTCACTTCGGGGTTGAAACGCAGCGCCACTTGCGCCTTGTGCCTGCCAATAGCAGCCGCTGCTTCATTAATGTACTGTAGCTCGCGCTCATTCTCGACATTAAACCAGCCGATGCCGCGCTGCGCCGCCAACTCAATTTCCGCGACTGTCTTGCCGACCCCCGCGAACACGATGTCTCGGGCAGCAGCCCCAGCCTGCAGCGCGCGGACGATCTCGCCAGCGCTCACGGCGTCGATGCCGGCGCCATCGTCAATCAACGTCCGCAGAATGGACCCGTTGCTATTGGCTTTTGCGCTGTAATGTATGCGCGCGCCGACCGGTTTGAAGGCGCCTCGCAAACGACGGTAATTCTTTTGAATGCGCTTGAGACTGTACAGGTACACCGGTGTCTCGAGTTCACGCGCGATGGCAGCCACCGGCAAATCGTCGATCATCAGCCTGTCATCGACGAAGCGTATCAAGCTGTTGAAGACCATTGGACCGGCTTGCCCCTTCAACATTTCTTTAGCAGTTTGCGCATAACAAAAAAGAGACATAGTCACTATGTCCCTTGGCTGCGGGAGCGACGGGATTTGAACCCGCGATCTCCGGCTTGACAGGCCGGCATGTTAACCGCTACACCACGCCCCCAGCTATTCAGAGTACGTTATCATTTGCCTGAAATACTGTCAAGTATAATTTGACTGGTCGGTTGAGTTCCCTCAGCTATACGCGACCATCGCTATTCGTCGCTACAATTGCCCAAAGCCGCCGATTGCGCTGGATTTGCCCGACAAGTAACGGGCGGTCAGTATCAATATCAGTATCGACGGCGCCACGAAGACCAGGGACATGGCAGCTGTCAGCGCATTGTTGCTGCCAGAGGCTGTCGAGAAGAGCAGCACGGGCATGGTGATCACCTGCCCTGCCCCAATCAGAAATGTCAAGATATATTGGCTCCAGGAGATCAAGTAGGCAAAGAGGCTCGCCACGACAATGCCGGGGAAAATCGCGGGCAGGGTCACATGCCAGAAAGTCGCCAGCGCGCCAGCGCCCAGCGATCGCGCTTGTTGCTCGTATTCCGGGTTGTAATTGGAGAAAACGCCGGACAAGGTAAGCACCACATAAGGCATCACTGGCACCAGATGAACCAAGCCGACGCCAAGCAGATTGCCGGACAGTCCCCAGCGAATGAAGTTGATATTCAGCCCCATAGCCACAGCGATGCCCGGCACGATGGTCGGCGATATGATCAGGAACTCTATCACCCGCTTGCCGCGGAAGGAATACAGCCCCATTGCGCGAGCCGCGGGCAGGCCAATGATGACGGAACTGAGCGTTACGCCCACCGCCAAGATCGTGCTGTTCAGCAATGCTTCAGGAACTTTGGAATTGGACGCGACAATCGATTCCCAGGCGCGCAGGCTGATTTCCGTGGGAAACAGTTGCGGATAAAACCAGCGAAAGGAAAATGCGTTGAAGAAGAAGGCAATGAGGGGTGTCAAGAGCAAAAATATCAGCAGCGCGACAGCGCAATAGTGCAGCACGCGAGCCAGTTCTTTGCTGCTGAGAAAACGAGACGAGACGGCTGCCGATGTTGTCACGGGCACTCTCAATCTTGGCGGATCGCGCGTCGGCTCAACCACATATAGCCGAGCACCAGGAAGAAAACGATAATCGATATGATAATGCTGATGGCCATGCCCTCGGTACGCGAGTTCAAATCGGGATTACGGAAAAACCGCACCGCCGTTACCGACAGCGTCCGCGGGAAGCGCACGCCCAATATCGCCGGCACCTCGTAGGAACCAAAGGAGAAGGCAAATACCAGAATCGAGCCGGAAAGCAGACCGGGCATAACCAGGGGCAATATCACATACCGAAAGCGCTGCCAGCGGTTGGCGCCCAGGCTGCGCGCCAAATCTTCGTAATCGACGCCTAGCGATTGCAAGACCGCCAATACGATCACCCCGACAAATGGCACCTCTTTCCAGACAAAGGACAAGATGATGCCGATGCCAAATTTGTCTTTGACAACGACCGGAAAATCGCTAGGTCCGCCAAAGACGCCCAGTTGCGCCCCGGTGCGTGAAATCAACCCGCTCTGGGAAAACAGAAAGAGGATGCCAATCGCCGCTACCACATGCGGAACCGGCAAATTCAATTGATAAAGGAAAGTTGCCAAGCGCTTGCCAAAGAAACTGCGGCGCAGCAAGAGCGCGGTGGCCAGCGCCAGCACCGCCGACAAAAATGTGCTGCCGAAGCTGACCCAGAGCGTCAGCAAGAGACCTTGCCAGAATACAGCCGCATACTGATCGGAAAATATAATGTTCTGATAGGCTTGCAGCGAGATCTCGGTGCGACCGATAATCGGCTGCCAACCGAGGCTGACCAGCGTGCCGTAGCTCAAACCGCCGATGAACAGAAACAAGATCACGGCCATGGTCGGCGCCAACATGATTGGGATGCGCCAGCGCTCCCATAATCCCATTATTTCGCTCCCGCTTCAGATGTGTAACTCTTGCTCGGTCAGGACAAACGCTCGCAATGCAAGGTCATCCTATCGCGCTTATGCGCCACGCCGCATTCTATCACATAGCTCGCTCTGTCTCCACCGATCCTCCGCATCTGGATCCACGGCGTCATTCACAAGCCGAGGCGATTCGCATACAATTCAGGTCTGTCTGTTACGCGCGGGAAATGACAATGACGTGACCTACCGCAAAGTGCTGGCATTCTGGCTGCCTTTGGCAATGGCTTGGCTCTTGATGACCGTTGAAGGTCCTATTATCCAAGGCGTCATCAGCCGCAAGCCGGATTCCGAAACGCAATTGGCCGCCTTCGGCTTGATGTTCTCCTTGTCCATTTTGATCGAAACGCCGGTCATCATGCTTTTGGCGACCGGCAGCGCCTTGGCGCGCAACCAGCAAGCCTTTCGCGTCTTGTGGCGCTTTATGATGGCGGTCAACCTGCTGGTAACCGCGGTCGCCGTTCTAATGGCTTTCACGCCCTTGCTCGACTTTTATCTCAATACCTTGTTGCATGTCCCTGCGCACATCGTCGAGGCGACGCGCCCCGCCATGCGCGTCATGATCATCTGGGGCGGCTTAATCGGCTATCGCCGCTTCCACCAAGGCATCATGATCCGCTTTGGCAAAACGCGCTATGTGGGTTATGGCACGGTTTTGCGGGTGCTCGTTTCGGGGGGCATGGCTTTTGCTCTGGGCGCCATCACCCAGATCGCCGGCGCCGCCATCGGCGCCTTGGCTTTGGTATGCGCTGTGGCGGCGGAAGCCCTCTATACCCACCGCGTCTCCCGCGATGATGTCAGCAGCTTGCTGCAGACGCCGCTCGCGCATAAACTGCAAGCCTTAAGCTACGGCGGCGCGCTGCGCTTCCATCTGCCTTTGGCTGTCACCAGTTTTGTCACATTGGGGATTCATCCGGTCATCGAACGCGGGCTCGCCAGCATGCCGGACGCCGCGCAGAGCCTGGCGGCATGGCCCGTCATATTCTCGATCATGCTCGTAACGCGATCGGGCGGCATGGCATATCAAGAGGTCGTTATCTCGCTTGATGACAGCGAAGAGAATCACCGCATCCTGCGCGGGTTCACCCTGCGCCTCGGGACCTGCCTGAGTCTGATCATGATCCTATTTGTCTTCACGCCCTTGATCGACTTTTACAATACGAGGATTTTGGATGTGCCGCAAAACCTGCATCAGCTTGTGCTGCTGGGCACGCAATCCGCCTGCCTCATCCCCCTGCTGACGACACTGCAAAGTTACCTGCGCGCCCTGCTCATGCTAAGCCGCAAGACCGCCGCCATCTACCAAGCCATCATCTTGGGTTTCCTGGTCACGACGGTCATCGTATGGGCTGGCATAGACCGCGGCCTGCACGGGGTTCTAGCCGCGGGCTTGGGGCTGACCATCGGGCAAATCGTCGAGCTGGGTTTTCTTTATTTCATATATCGCCGCCAAGACGCGGCGCTGCGGCTGCACTGGCAGTCGGCCCTGGCGCTGGCCCGCGGCGGCTAATTCCGATGCCGGTCCTGGTCGCTGATGCGCTGTGGACTTTTGTCGAAGGCTCGAAAGGATGCTGCGAACATGACATTTATGAACGACATATTGCCCCTGCGGCAGCAAGCTGGGATTCGCGACGACTGGTTGAAGAAGCGATTGGATAGGTTAATCCCGGAGCTGCTGGACCGCGTCAACATTGATATGTGGATCATCGCTTGCCGGGAGTACAACGAAGACCCGGTGCTGATGTCGATGCTTCCCGCCACGTCCATGTCCGCGCGGCGTCGCACCATGCTGGTCTTCTCGCGGGAGCGAGACGGCTCTGTCCGCAGGTTGACGCTGTCTCGCTACGGTTATGAGGACCTCTATGAAACAGTCTGGGATCCCGACGAAGAAGATCAGCATGAATGCCTGGCGCGCCTGGTCGCGGAACGCGATCCGGCGGCGATTGGCATCAACAGCTCCGCAACATTTTCCTTCGGCGATGGCATAACGCTGACTGAACATTCGCTCATTTGCGAAGCTTTGGGCGAGCCATACCGGTCGCGTATTGTGAGCGCCGAAAATCTCTGCGTGGGCTGGTTGGAGCGGCGCCTGCCCGAAGAGATCCGCGCCTATCCGCGCCTGGTCGAAACGGGCCATCAAATCATCGCCCGCGCCTTCTCGAGCGAGGTCATTCATCCGGGCATCACGACGACGGATGACGTCGTCTGGTGGATGCGCCAGACCATGCAGGACGCGGGCTTACAAGCCTGGTTCCAGCCAACTATCGATATTCAAGCGCCGGACCAAAGCTATGATGCCAGCGACGACCGGCGCAAGACGATTTTGCCCGGCGACCTGCTGCACTGCGATATGGGCTTCCATTACCTGGGCTTTGCCACCGACCAGCAGCAGCATGCCTATGTATTGCGTCCCGGCGAAACAGATGCGCCAGCCGGATTGCGCGCCGCGCTGGCCGACGGCAATCGACTGCAAGACATCCATCTCGGACTGATGCAAGTCGGCGCTAGCGGGAACGCGGTGCTGCGGGAGTCGCTCGAAGCGGCAAAGGCTGAGGGCATTCGGTCCCAGATTTATTCGCATCCGCTCGGGTTCCATGGCCATGCCGCTGGACCACTCATTGGTCTCTGGGATCAGCAGGACGGCGTTCCCGGCTTGGGCGATTATCCGCTCTATGACGACACGGTCTATTCCATCGAATTGAACGTCCTCCACAGCGTGCCTGAATGGGATGGCCAAGACGCGCGCATCATGCTGGAGGAAGATGCCGTCCTAAGCGACGGCGCCATGCGCTGGCTGGATGGCAGGCAAGAATCTTTCTACTTGATCGGCTAGACAGGCAACTCTGCCGTCCCGCCCTGTTTCCTGTCGCCGCGCGACTTTTCCTGCAAGCGCTCACGCGGTATAGTTCCTTTAATGACTTTCGCGGAGGCGCCGGCTATGCCAATGGGTCGCTTTGATAAACAGCGGGTTCAACTCGAGGGAGACCAATGGTCCCTGGTATACAGCCTGGAGATCGCCCCGCAAGAACTGAAATTCGAAGACCTGCACCCGATGAGCAGCTATGTTCGTCAACAAGACATCGCCCGCATGCACTACGCCCGCGCCAAAGCGCGCGGGCAGGACAATCCGCATATCTTGACTTGGACCGCCATGCAGACCGACCGTCGGGCGGAACAAATGTTTCCCGGGCTCGACTATAGTTTTGAGGGCGAGCATATCATCAGCGCCAATTCCTTCGTCGCCCGCGTCCTGCGCCAATTGCTGGCACAGGGCTGGCTGCAATTGCACGAATACATCGGCGATACTTACGAATGGCATACAGAAATAGCGCCCGGGAACGATGACTGGCGCGCGCGCGCGGAGTCCTTGACGCGCTGGCTGGAAGAATCGATTCAACTCGACCTCTACCCCAACATCGAAAGGGGCAGCTACCAGCCGCGCCTGTTCCAGGGATTTGACGCGGCCCGCAATTTCGTTCGCATCGGCCGCTGCGACTTTGTCCGCCACTTCGTGCAGAATCACGAGCGCATGGCGGCATTCAACACATCGCACTTCTTGCACGAACATGACGACCTCGTCAGTCATCATTCCGGTTACGGGGACGCCATCGGCTTGATGCTGTCGCAGCATACCATCTTGCGCCCGCCGCTTTATAAACGCGGATGCCTGCTTTATGACGGCAAAGCCTGGACAGTGCAAAGCATGAGCCTCGAAGACATTGTCCTGATATTGCCGGATGATATCAGCCTGCGAGCTGACGGGGGCGGCGACTATCAGTTCCAACTGAATCCCGCCGCTGATTCGGCTATCGCCATCTACACCCGTGCCGCGCGCTTGGTCGAAAACGGTCGTCCGCTCGACCACACGCCGGCGGAAGACCATCGCCATGAATTTGTCATCGTGAATCGCCAGGTGCTTAGCTGGAAACGCGGCGGGGAGCTGCAGATTCCCCAAAATGGCTTTGTCTTGTCCCTGCAAGCCGACGCGCTCCCGCAATCCATTATTGAGAACATCGCCGAGGCTGCCTGGATAGAATATGAATTTGCCGATCCGTCGCGAGGCTTGGTTGCCGGCGTCCAAGCTGGTCCCATCCTGCTGCAAGATGGCCGCAGCGCGCTCGAATCCAGGCACATAAACGAGGAGTATTGGTCCAGCCGCAGCATCGACGGCGAACATATTGTCGGCATCACACCGGTCTATATGGACCCCGGCGCGCGCAGCGAAAGAAAAGCGCGCAGCGCGCTAGGCATCAAAGAAGACGGAAACCTGCTGCTGCTGGTGGTCGACGGTTGCGACCCCGGCTCCAGAACTGAATTGGATAGCGCGGGCGCGACGCTCCACGAACTGGCGGACTGGCTGCGAGCAAGAGGCGCGATCCAGGCTTTGAATTTGAGCGGAGAAGGCTCCTCGCATTTGTTTGTGCAAGGCGGGTTGGCCAATCGACCGTCCGATCGGCGCGGGCAAAAAGGCGTCGTCTACGAACGGATGCTCGCTTCAATTGGAATCGTCAGCGCCGTCGGCTGAGCCTTCGCCGTCCCAGCGAAATTCACGCGGCGGCGGACCAAAAGCCTTGATGAAGTCATGCACAGCCTGCCGTCCATTGCGCGTTAAGCCGTTGAAGAAAGCCAGGCGATCGGCATTGCGATAGTCCAATCGCTGTACCGTGAACGGGGCGAGGGTCTCGCGATCTTTGCGCCGCCGGCTGATATCCAGATAGTATTGCAGCGCGTTATCGACGCTGTTCGCGTCAGTCCAGTCGGACTTGTAAATCGCTTGACCGGCGCGATTGAAAATCCAGGTCATGTTGGGCATGCTGCCATAGGCGCGGTGGCAAGCGCCATCCAGGGCGTCGACGAGAATCGGCCGGCTGACGCCAAGCTCGTCGCGCAGCGCCGCGGCATGACGAAACTTTTGCTCCAGCGAAGTTAAATGGGGATAGCGCTGCGCCGGGTGGGCTTCATTGGTGTAAAGGAATACCGACGCCACGCCATGCTCGGCGTACTTGTCGGCGATCGCATTCATGGATGGACCCGCCATCCCACAATACGGTCAAGTGAAGCTGCCGAATTCCACCACCAGATAGAGGTTGCTCGACCACCATTCGCCGAGCGAAGTCCGCGCCCGGTCCCGCAATTGCCAGAGCGGGAAATCCGGGGCGGCGGCGGCCAATTCCGGGCTCTCATCAAAGCGCATCCAGGGCATGAACTTCTCCGGCACAAATTCGTCATAATTGTACTTTCGCAATAGTTCGCTATTCATCTCCGCCCCGTTTCTCAAAAGCCATATCTGGAATTATCTCTTCGCCACAGCCTGCAGCGCCTGCCAGACCTTGTCGTCCAATTCGATCTCGCCAGCCGCCGCAACACGCTCGTAATGCTTGTCGCCGCGCTCGCCGGGCACAGGAATCTCGGCCACCCCAGGCAATCGTTTCAGCGCTTTGACGCGACCTGTCAATTCGCTGACGCCGGATTGAAAGCTATCCAGGTCCTCCGCCAGCAGCTCGGGATCAATCGCGAATATCAGATTGCCCCAGTCCAATTTCGCGCCAGCGGCGTTGCGCGTTGCGCCAACCAGTGGCCTCGTCAGAATCTCGACAATCAATGCCAGGGCAGCGCCTTTGAAACCGCCAAAAGCCTTGATTGCGCCAGCCAACGCCCCGGCGGGATCGGTCGTGAACTGGCCGTCTTGATCGTAAGCCAGGCCCTCTGGGATCGGCTTGCCCTCCGCATTTGCCAAGTGGATGCCGTACCAGGCAATCGCAGCTGTCGCCATGTCGAGCACGATCGGTTTGCCAGACGTCGGGATGCCAATCGCCAGAGGGTTCGTTCCCAGGAAGGCTTCATAGGATCCAAACGGAGCCATGAGTTCCGGCGAACCCGAAAACACAAAGCCCAGCAAACCCGCATGCGCGATGCGGCGCGCGTAATAGCCGATGGCGCCAGTGGGGGAATTTGTCCTGCGCGTTCCCACAATGCCAAAGCCATGTTCCCGCGCTTTGTCAATGGCGATCTGGCATGAGCTGCTCATGACGACCATGCCCTGGTTCCAGCCGCCGTCAAGCAAAGCCGAAAGCTTTGTTTCCTTGGCAATGCGGATGCGCCCGGCTGCGGGATTGGCAGGCATGCCGGGACCCAGCAGTTTGATGACATTCTGATTGTTGCCGCGCAGCTGCGCGTACATGATGATCTCGAGAATGATCTCGGTATCAGCCGCGTCATAGCCCTGCTTGGCGATGGCGCGGCGCGTGACGTCGCGCAAATTCTCGATTCCCACCTTCATAAACTTTGCTCCACCTTGCTTGGCGGCAATCGCGCCCTTAGACCTTGCCGCGTACCAAGTTATTGGCTGTCAAATACCGGTAGCTGTCATGCACCGCTTGCAGCATGTCGCCGTCGCAGCGGTCAATCTCAACGATATGCCATTCAGCCGTCTCCGCAGTGGTCCTCACGATATCCGGCACAGCCATTTTCCCGGCGCCGACCGCCGTCATATTATCATCCAAGCGCAGCGAGCCGTCCTTCAGATGAATTAGCGGCGCGCGCGCGCCCGCTTGTTTAACGGCTTCCACCGCGTCCAAGCCGCCAACTTGCGCCCAGTAGGTATCAATTTCAAGGAAGACATCATCATCGAGCTCATTGAGCATCACATCCATGGTGGCGCAGCCATCCAATTCCTTGTACTCCCACCAGTGATTGTGATAACCCAAGCGCACTCCGCTGGCGCTCATGCTTTCGCTGGCGCGGTTCAGGCGCTCGCAGACGCGCTTGACCGCATCCAAGGTCGCGAATTCGGACTCCGGCAAATAGGCCACAGCCACACGCGACAGATCAAAAGCCGCCGCTACCGCCAGCACAGATTCCAGGTTCGCTTCGTCGGGAAAAGCCACGTGGCTATTGCAGACCTCGAGGTTCAATTCTTGAAAGAGCGCCGCCGCATCGTTCAAACCGCCAGGCATCCCGCCATAGGGTTCGACGCCAACATAACCCATTGCGGCGACGCTGCGGACGATGCCCTCGAAGTCGTCCTCAAGCTCCGCGCGCAATGAGTACAATTGTAATGCCACGGGTTTCAGATTTGACATGGAATCTCCCTTTTCACCAAGTGCGATTGCTATACAATTATTTTCAGGCTTCTGGAAGAGAATACCAGAGTCAATCAAGCGCTTATTGCTTACTTAGGCTCCCCTAATTCTCCGCGCGCTGTTTTGTTTTGATCAACAGTGTAAGGTTGGATAATTTGTTCCTTAGGCTCATCCGCAGCGCGTGACCACGATCAACAATGGATTCACGCCAATAATCACGTCTCCCAGGATCAGTAATTCATGGCAACCGCTACGAGCGATATACCGCAAAAAACTATAGGCGAATCAAATAAGCAGGGCGCATTGGCTAAGTGGGCGCGCCTGATCGGATACCTGAAGAAATACCGCCTTTGGGTTCTGACCGCGCTCTGTGGCATCATCGGCAGCAATCTGCTGGCTGTCGCCGTGCCCTACATCTTGCGCGATGTCGTCGATATCGGCATAGAAGAGCGAGACAGCGGCTTTATGCTCAGCGCCGGCTTGCTCGTTGTTGGATTGGGGGTCCTGCGCGGGATCTCTGCCTTCTTCGGCCGGTACTTCGGCGAGCGTCTTTCCCATTATGTCGCCTACGATATTCGCAATCAAATCTATGACAAGGTGCAGCGTCAGTCCTTCACCTACCACGACAGCGCGCAAGTCGGCACGATTATCACCCGCGCCATAAGCGATGTCAACGAGATTCAGCGCTATTTCAACTTCGGTCTGATGGATGGCTTAAACGTGCTCCTGCTCATGATCGGTGTCGTAAGCATCATGCTAGCGACCAGTCCGGCGCTGGCAGTGGCGTCATTTGTGCCATTGGTTCCGCTGGCGCTATTTTCCAATCGCTTTGTGATGCGCGTGCACCCGCGCTGGAAACAAGTGATGGACCGGATGCAGGCTCTGAGCAATCATATCCAGGAAAACGCGCTGGGCGCCGAAGTTGTGCGGGTCTTCGCCCGCGAAAGCTACGAAATCGAAAGGTTCCACGCCGAGAACAAACGGCTCTACGACGAACAGCTGGATTTCATTCGACAATGGATCACATTTCTACCCGCCAGCGCATTCCTGGCCGCCATGTCAACCGCGCTGGTTTTGCTCTTTGGCGGGTATCTGGAAGCGCGCGGCATGGCCAATATCACCGTCGGACTGGTAGTCACCTTCAACGCCTATGTGCTGCTGCTGGCGCAGCCCCTGCGATTTGTCGGTTTTATCATTCTGCTGACCACGCAAGCGGTCGCCAGCGGCGAACGCGTCTTTCAGATTCTCGATCATGAAGAATTGGTCGTAAACAAGCCCGATGCGGCGCGGACGCGCATTAGGGGAAATGTGCGCTTCGACAATGTAAGCACGCAATACGTCGGTTCCGACCACGCCATCGTGAAAAACATTAATCTCGAAGCCCACCCCGGCGAGATCGTCGCCATCATCGGGCTGACCGGCGCGGGCAAAACAACCATCGCCAACCTGATACCGCGTTTTTATGATGTCACGGATGGGCGCGTCCTGCTTGACGGCGTCGATGTGCGCGATATTGACCTGGATCACCTGCGCAGCCAGATCGGCATCGTCATGCAGCAGTCCTTGCTCTTTTCGGCGACGATTGAAGAAAACATCGCTTATGGCAACCCCGCCGCCAGCCGCGATCAGATTGAAGCAGCCGCCATAGCCGCGAACGCCCACGATTTCATCATGGACTTCCCCGACGGCTACCAAACTGACGTCGGCGAACGCGGCATTACCCTGTCCGGCGGTCAGAAGCAACGGATCGCCATCGCCCGCGCGCTTTTGATTGATCCTCGTATTCTGATATTGGACGACGCCACCAGCAGCGTGGATACGCAGACCGAGCATCTCATTCAACAGGCGCTCGATCGCGTAATGGAGGGGCGCACGACTTTTGTCATCGCGCAGCGCATGAGCTCAATCTTGAAAGCCGACCAGATCATCGTTCTGCGAGATGGCGAGATCATTCAACAGGGCACGCACGAGACCCTGCTGGCCGACGGCGGACTCTATGAAGAGATTTACAAGCTGCAACTGGAAGAGCAAGAGCGCGTTCGTCGGGAAGCCATAATCGCCGGCATCATCAAGATCCCGCTGGAAGAACGGCGCTCCACACAGCAGTTCCGCAATTTGATCGATCGCCTCGCCGGGCGCATCACCAAGAATTGAGAAAGACAGGCATGACCGTCAGCAAAGACAAAGCCCAGAACCGACGCCCGCCGAAGCGCAAGCCAATCGCGGACGAGCTCAGCATTCTCGAAATCGAGGACGACCACAAGCCAGGCTTCGACCGTGATGTCACGGCTCGCCTTTTCAGCTACCTGAAGCCCCACCGTTACAAGTTGACTATCGCCATCGCGACCATGCTCTTGAGCGTCTTCGCCAATGTTATCAGCCCGCCCTTGATTGGCTGGGCAATCGACGAAGGCATCCGCAGGCGAGACATGTCCGTAGTCGTCTTGGGCGTGATCGTCTTCATCTTTATCCAAATCCTGGGCTTCATCGGCTTCCGCGTGCAACTCGGCAATATGGCGGTCATCGGGCAGACCATCATTCAAACGCTGCGCGATCAACTCTTTGATCACATTCAGTATCTGTCTATAGATTTCTTCGCCGAATATGAAGTCGGCCGCCTGATCGCCCGCGTGATCAGCGATGTGAACGTGATACGCGAGGCGGTGACATTCGCCGCCGTCGGCAGCATACGCGAGGTCTTGATGCTGGGCGGCATTCTCATCTCGATGATCCTGATCAATATCCAGCTTACTTTGGTCGCCTTTACCGTCTTGGTCGTTCTGGCGTTGCTGGCCAACTTTTGGCGCGTTCACGCGCGCAGCGCCTACTTGCGCGTCTCGGACGCCAACGCCAAGGTCAACGCGGAATTATCCGAAGCCTTCAATGGCGTGCGCGTCACACAAGCTTTTTCGCGCCAAGCGCACAACTACGACCGTTTTGTCAACGAGATTAACATGGCCAGCCGCCAAGCCACCGTGCGCGCAACCCTCATTTCCGGCTTGTTCTATCCCACCGTTGAATTGATTGGCGGCGTGGCGACCGGGACCTTGATTTTTGTCGGCGGCAGCCTGGTGCTGGAAGACAAGATCACGGTGGGCGTCTTGCTCGCTTTTATCTTGTATATCCAGCAGTTCTTCTTTCCCATTCGACTGCTGGCGCAGCGCTATAACCTCTTGCAGGCTGTCATCGCTTCCGCCTATCGCATCTTCAAATTGATGGATCACCCAGCCAGCATCCGCGACCAGGTCAACGCCGACAATCTGCCCGGCATCCAGGGCGATATCCGTTTCGATGATGTCTCCTTCCGCTATACCCAGGATGGCGAATGGGTGCTGAAGCAAATCGACCTGGACGTAGCCGCGGGCTCGACAGTGGCTTTCGTCGGCCATACCGGCGCCGGCAAGACCACTATGGTCAAGCTCCTGATGCGTTTCTACGACGTCAACAGCGGCGCGATCTCAGTGGATGGCTATAACCTGAAAGATGTTACGCAAAACAGCTTGCGGCGGCAGATCAGCGTGGTGCCGCAAGACACGCACCTGTTTTCCGGCACGGTCATGGACAATATACGCTATGGCCGCTTGAACGCGACGGATGATGAGGTCGTCGAGGCGGCCAAGACCGTCGGCGCGCACCAGTTCATCACCGGGCTGCCCGACGGCTATCTCACCGATATCATGGAAGGCGGCGCTGTGCTGTCGACCGGGCAGCGCCAATTATTGGCTTTCGCCCGCGCCCTGCTGGCCGATCCGCGCGTCCTAATCCTCGACGAAGCCACCAGCAATATCGATACGCAAACCGAGCGCATTATCCAAAAGGCTTTGGAGCGCCTGTTGGAGGGCCGCACCAGCTTTGTCATCGCGCATCGGCTGAGCACTATCACATCAGCCGATATGATCGTTGTCATGGACCACGGCGAAATCATCGAGCAAGGCAGCCATCAAGAATTGCTGGCGAAGGAAGGCGTTTATCATCAGCTCTTCACGCTGGTTTGATCAGGGCTGGATCGAGCCTTGTCATCAGCGCCGGTTATCGTCTGAAAACTGAAAGTCGAGATCGCTCGCGCGGCGAATCATTTTCTCGCCATAGCGATCGCGCAAGTTATCCAGCGCCGACTGCAAGTCATCAACTTGACGGTCTAGGGATTGATCCGCCCAGAGTCCGATTTGACGCTTCGGCATAGCAAAGCCGCTCAAAGCCACGCCAATCAAGCGCACTGCCCGGTTCTGGATCCAATGCTTTTCAAAGAGCGCTTTTGCCTGCGCGCAGATCTCATCGTCGCGGGCGGTGGGATTGTCCAAGGTGACTTGCCTGGTCAAGGTACTAAAGTCGCTCCAGCGCAGCTTTAGCCGGACTGTCGCGCCGGCTAAGCCCGCCTTGCGCGCTTGCCTGCCAACGCCATCCGACAAGCGCCGCAGGGTCAA
The DNA here is from genome assembly GCA_965232245.1 of Phototrophicaceae bacterium. Taxonomy (GTDB): domain Bacteria; phylum Chloroflexota; class Anaerolineae; order Aggregatilineales; family Phototrophicaceae; genus UBA6055. Next base: position 2,357,169 of record CBDDPG010000002.1, read on the forward strand.
CTCCAACTGCGTCCTGTCGCTCACGTCGCGGGCAAAGGTCACTTCTTTGCTGATTGATTTCGCTTCTCCAGACGACAAGACCGGACGATGATCGATGCCTTGCGCGCGCCGCCACAATTCGCTCCCCAGTTTACCAAGCCTCCGCTGCAGCGCCGCTTCCGACCAATGCGACAAGTCCCCGATGCTCGTCAGCCCCAAGGCAGCCAAGGTATCCGCCGTCTTTGGTCCCACGCCCCAGAGCGCGCGTATCGGCAGCGCCGCCATGAACTGACTTTCTTCTCCAGCAGGCACGATCGTGATGGTATTTGGCGGCTTGTCCTTCGCTTGGCGCGCCTTGCCTACCGTATTGGCGGTCTTCGCCACCAGTTTGTTCGTCGCTCCGCCAAGCGAACAGGGCAGATCCAACTCTTTGTTGATGCGCGCCTGCAAAGCCCGCGCGATTTCTTCTATGGGGCTGGGCAGGATGGACACATCGAGAAAGGCTTCGTCAATCGACAAGGGTTCCACATCCGGCGCTGTATCGCGCAAAACAGCCATGACCTGCCGCGAACGTTCCGAATAGGCGCCGCGCGTCTGGGAAACGATGATCAGTTCTGGGCAGAGCCGCAAAGCCTGCGCCATGGGCATGGCTGAGCGCACGCCGTATTTGCGCGCCGGGTAGGATGCCGAAGCGACTACGCCGCGCTCGCCCGGCTGACCGCCTACTGCAATCGGCTTGCCCCGCAAGTCCGGATTAAACTGCTCCTCGACAGCGCAGAAAAAAGCGTCCAAATCCAGATGAAGGATTTTCCGAGTTTTTGGCATGGCTCTGGCGCTCAACTCATTCAGAAGATATCTTCGCGCGGCTCTGCAAAGCGCTATAGAATATATTTTCTATTGTATCAAGTCTTGATGCGCAAATCAAGTTTTTCGACTTCTAGGTCAGGGCAAACGCATCAAGCGCCACAGACTCGCGCCGACCTTCGATTTCGGGGCAAAGCGGCTATAATACTGCCAGCGCAAATCGTCCGAAGCGACAGGAAACACAATGCCAATCGACATTCATCCCGACGCCATCCGCGCCTTGGTCAGCGGCGAGATGGGCGCGCCTGGTTCGATTTTGGGCAGACATCGCCATGGCGACAATGCATCGGTCCGGACTTTCAGACCTTGGGCTGAACGCATAGACATCGTCGACGAGCAAACCGACAAGCGCGCGCCGATGCAAAAGCTGCACGCCGAGGGATTCTTTGTGGCGGAGCTCGACAGGTCATGGACTTCCGTCAGCTACCACTACGAAGCGACCGCGCAAGACGGGAGCGTCGAGTCCTACGCAGAGCCTTACATCTACCCGCCCCTGCTCACGGACTACGATATCTTTCTCTTCGCTCAAGGCCGGAATTACGATATCTACAAAAAATTGGGGGCGCATCCACGGCGGGTTGGCGGCGTAACGGGCGTCAATTTTGCTGTTTGGGCGCCAAACTGCTATAAGGTCGCGGTGATAGGCGATTTCAACCGTTGGGATGCCCGCGTTCACTGTTTGCAAGCCAATGGCGATTCTGGCATCTGGGAGATTTTCCTGCCCGACCTGGAGCCGGGCAGCAGCTACAAATACGAAATCCGCTCCCACAACGACGGCTATCGCGCCGAAAAAGCCGATCCCTATGCTTTCTACGCCGAAGCGCGGCCCTCAACCGCTTCCGTCGTTTACGACATAACGCAATACCAGTGGCAGGACGACAACTGGATGACCGCCCAAGCCCAACGAGAACCGCTTGTAGAGGCGATGAACATTTACGAGGCGCACCTGGGTTCCTGGCGGCGCGACCAAACGCAGAACTTCCTGAGCTATCGTCAGCTGGCGCGGGAATTGGCGCCGTATCTTGTCGACATGGGTTATACGCATCTGGAGCTTATGCCCGTCGCCGAACACCCGCTAGACGCCTCTTGGGGCTATCAGGTCACCGGATACTTCGCGCCCACCAGCCGCTATGGGACGCCAAGCGACTTCATGCGCCTGGTCGATACTTGTCACCAGAACGGTATCGCGGTCATCCTCGACTGGGTGCCGGCGCACTTCCCCAAGGACGGCCACGGGCTCAACTATTTTGACGGCACCCATCTCTATAGCCACGAGGATCCGCGCCAAGGCGAACACCCCGAATGGGGCACCATGATTTTCAACTACGCGCGCAACGAAGTGCGCAACTTCTTGATATCAAACGCCCTTTTCTGGCTTAAGGAGTATCATATCGACGGCCTGCGCGTCGACGCCGTGTCGTCGATGATTTACCTGAATTTCTCACGTGAAGACGGGGATTGGGTCGCGAACAAATACGGCAGCAACGAGAACCTGGGCGCGCTCAAGTTCTTGCGGGAATTCAACACCGTTGTGCATGCCGAAGCGCCCGGCGCGGTCACCATAGCCGAAGAATCAACCGCCTGGCCCATGGTTTCACGCCCGACTTATGTCGGCGGTCTGGGCTTCACGCTGAAATGGAACATGGGCTGGATGCACGACACCCTGGCATATATGCAGCACGACCCGGTACACCGGCGCTTTCATCATCACCGCATCACCTTCGCCCTGCTTTACGCCTTCAGCGAGAACTTCGTCTTGCCGCTGTCCCATGACGAAGTCGTGCACATGAAGGGTTCGCTCATCAACAAGCTGCCCGGCGACTACTGGCAGAAGTTCGCGCAACTGCGCCTGCTCTTCGGCTATCAATACACCCAAGTCGGCAAAATCCTGAACTTCATGGGCAACGAAATCGGGCAATTCGCTGAATGGAGCGAAGAGCGCAGCCTCGACTGGCATCTGCTGGAATACGACAAACACGCGCAATTGCATGCCTGGGTGAAAGCGCTCAACCATTTCTACCGAGAGCAGCCGGCTTTATGGCAAGTCGACTTTGACGGCGCTGGCTTTGCTTGGATTGAAGCCAATGACGCCGATCACAGCGTCTACAGCTATATCCGTTACGCCAGGGACAAAAGCGATTTTTTGGTCGTGATTCTGAACTGTACGCCAGTTGTCCACGAGGACTATCGCGTCGGCGTGCCGCAGGCGGGCTATTATCAAGAGTTGCTCAATAGCGATGCCGCGGCTTTTGGCGGGGCGAACATTGGCAACCTCGGCGGCGTCGCAAGCGAAGAAGCTGCCAGCCACAGCCAAGCGCATAGCATTCGCTTGCGCCTGCCGCCGCTAGCGATTCTCATCCTCAAGCTCAGACCAGATTAAGCGCTGCGGCAAGGCTCGGTTCTTATCGTCGTTTGGGTTGAGGCGTCAGCAAAGCCAAAAGCATGACCACAAGCGCAAGCAGCGCGCCCAGCGCAAGCGCCGGCTGGTAGCCGCCGGCATAATCGAAACTCAAGCCAAATAGCGCCGGTCCGATCGCGCTGCCGATGATGCCCGCAGTGAAGACGAAGCCGCGAATCTCGCCTTGAAATCTGCGTCCGAACATATTGGTCCAGACCGCGCCGTCAAATACATAACCGATGCCCAGCCCCAAGCCGCTCGCCATAGCATAAAGTATCAGCAGCCAGGTATCCCGCATAATCATCGCCAACAGGCAAGCGCCCGCAAGCCCCAGCATGGCCAGGACGACGACAACCGAGGGCGGGTAGCGGTCGATCAGATAACCCGCCAGCAGCGCCGAAGCAGCCGCGAAGATTGACAGCAAGGCGAAGGTCTCGGTCGCCACTTGCGGGCTGTGATCCACTTGCGCGAAGATTGACACCTGATGCAAAATCAACCCCGTCCCCCAAGCCGAAGGCAGCATTCGCGCGAACATATAGAGCCAAAGCGCCGGCGCGCGCATCGCCTCTTTCAGGGTCCAGTTCTCTTCTTTGACATCCGCGGCGCTGGCATGAGCTTGCGCTTGGGAAGCGCGCTGCGCGCTTTCATTGTCCGGCAACATGCCATACTCTTCGGGGCTGTTGCGCATCAAGAGGCCAAACAGCGGGACGACAAAAGCGCTAACGCCAATTCCCAGTACGACAAAAGCCTGCCGCCAATCCATGGTTTCCAGAAGCGCTCGCAGCCCATTGACGTATAACCCTTGAAAAAGCGCGTAAGCCAGCGCGAGATAAGCCATCATGCGGCCCCGGCGCGAGCGAAACCAATTGGCCACCGCTGTCGAACTGACCAGGGTAAGCGCGCCCTGCCCCAAACCGCGAATGCCGATGAAGGCGAAGAGCAGCATGAGCGGACCGCTGATGAAGGCGCAGAGGCAAAGGACCAAACTGAACAGGAAAGCAATCGCCACGCCGGTTCGTCGATTGCCGGCCAAATCCAGTTTTCTGCCCAGCCAGGTCAAGCCAAGTGACGCGATGAAGGTGCCCAGCCCATAGAGGCTGCTAACCGTCGTGCGATCCAAGCCAAAATCGGCGATGAAATAATCCATGAACAAGGAAACGGAGTAACTCTGGCCCGGCGAGCTGGCTACCGTGCCGACAAGCGCCACAAACCAGACCACCCAGCCATAGTAGACTGGCATGGTCCTCACAAGCGACCTGTAGCCCGGCGCTTTTACAGTCATTTCGCCTCAATTCTATAAATCATTTGGTGCGGCTTGGCAGACCGTTAGTCCGCCAAAAGTATGTATTTCGCGCAAACCAAAACTGATTAGGACCCGAACATTATAAATGGCGGATTTGGATTTAACAGTCAGGGCAATAAATCATGTTAGAATTGATTGCGAATACGTTGCTCCTTTACCATCTCCTAAAAAACAAAGGGGGTACTCCAATGGTCATCCCGTCAGATTTGGAAATCGCCCAAAATGCCAATCTCCTTCATATCAATGAGATCGCCGAGCGGATGGGATTGGACCCCGAGCGCGACCTGGAGCATTACGGCAAATATGTCGCCAAGATCAACCTGGAAGCCTTGGAGCGGCTGCAAGATCGCCCCAACGCCAAATACGTCGATGTCACGGCGATCACCCCGACCCCGCTAGGAGAAGGCAAATCGACCACGACCGTCGGCATCGGCCAGGCGATGAAACATATCGGCAAAAAAGCCGTCATCACTGTGCGCCAGCCCTCGCAGGGTCCCACCTTTGGCATCAAAGGCGGCGCGGCCGGGGGCGGCTACAGCCAGATCGTGCCGATGGAGAACTTCAACCTGCATTTAACCGGCGATATCCACGCCATCAGCGCCGCGCATAATCTGATCGCCGCTATGCTCGACGCCCATATCTACCACGGCAACAAGCGCGATATTGACATCCACAACATCCCCTGGCGGCGTGTGCTCGATCTCAACGACCGCGCCTTGCGCAATATCGTCATTGGCTTGGGCAAACGCTTTGATGGCGTCCCGCGCGAAACTGGCTACGACATCACCGTCGCTTCCGAGATAATGGCGATCCTGGCTTTGACCACATCGCTGCAAGACATGCGCGAGCGCATTGGCAGAATGGTCGTCGCTTACGACAAGGGCAAAATGCCGGTCAGCGCGGAAGACATAGGCGCAGCCGGCGCCGCTGCTGTCTTAATGAAAGAAGCCATCAAACCGAACTTGATGCAATCGCTGGAAAATACGCCGGCGCTGGTGCACGCCGGTCCCTTCGCCAATATCGCCCATGGCAATTCCTCCATCATCGCCGACTTGATCGCCATGAAAACTGGCGAATATGTCGTTACGGAATCGGGCTTCGGCGCGGATATCGGCGCGGAGAAATTCTTCAATATCAAATCGCGCGTCTCTGGCTTGAAACCCAATGCGGTCGTGCTGGTTACGACCATTCGCGCGCTGAAAGCGCATACCGGCAAGTACACCATTATCCCGGGCAAGCAGATTGACCCGGCGCTGAAAGAAGAAAACGTCGCCGACGTTCAAAATGGCGCGGCTAATATGGTGCGCCATTTGGAAAATCTCATGAAATTCGGCGTCAATCCCGTGGTCGCGATCAACGTCTTCGCCGACGATACTGACAAGGAAATCGCGGCTGTGCGAGAGATCGCGCTGGCGGCCGGCGCCACCGGCGTATCCGTCGCGCGGCATTGGGCGCAAGGCGGGGCCGGCGCGGCCGAACTGGCGGAAATGATCGTCTCGGCCTGCGACATGCCCAACGACTTCCGCTTGCTCTACCCGGACGACATGTCCATCAGGGACAAGATCGAGACCATCGCCAGCGAGATCTACCGGGCTGATGGCGTCGATTACGCGCCGATCGCCCAGCGCAAGATTAGGCAATACGAAGACCAGGGTTTGCGCCAACTGCCGATTTGCATGGCGAAAACGCACCTCAGCCTGAGCGACAACCCCAAGCTCAAAGGCGCGCCCGACGGCTTCCGCATCACCATCACCGATATACGCGCCTCGGCCGGGGCCGGCTTCATCTACCCGCTCTGTGGCGATGTCCGCACCATGCCGGGCTTGGGCAGAAGCCCAGCCGCGATGAATGTCGATATTGACGCCGATGGCAAGGTGGTCGGCTTGTTCTAGCGCCGGGCGATAACTACAAAATCTTCATTCACCACAAAGACACGAAGAATACAAAGATTAAAGATAATTCTAAGACCGCGAAATCTAAAGTCGCAAGTCGCGGAGACACTGACCGGCAGCGTCGAGAAAAGCGAAAAGATTCACTATATTTTGTGTTCTTTGTGTCTTTGTGGTGAATTTGTAAACTAAAACATAGCAGCGGAACATTCAGTGCAAAGACGCTGTGCTTTGGTTATAATGCGTCGCGAATAAGGAGGCGCCATTGTCATCCGCAAAAAATAACGATACGACAGTAAGCAAACACGCATTTGCCTATCAGCCGCAGCCGATCAACGGCGACTTCCTGGGCAAGCACATCATCTCTGTCGATCAGTTCCAGCGCAGAGACCTCGACATTCTCTTCGACGCCGCCACTTCCATTCGCAAGCGCATTCGCAGCCATGACCGCGGCTTGACCGAGTTATGCGCGGGCAAAGTGATGGCGTCGCTCTTCTTTGAAGCCAGCACCCGCACCGATATGTCCTTCCAATCGGCTATGCGGCGGCTGGGCGGCGATGTCATCGCCGTCAGCAACGGGGTGCGTTTTTCTTCCATGTACAAGGGCGAAAATCTGTCAGACACCATCCGCGCGACCGGCTGTTACGCCGACGTCATTGTCTTGCGCCATCCGGAGATCGGCTCTTCTTACGAAGCCGGCTATTACTTGGATCTACTGAATACCCGCATTGACAATCCTACAGTCGCCATTAGCGGCGGCGATGGCATCGGCGAACATCCCACTCAGGCTCTGCTCGATATCTTCACCATCTTCGACCGCAAGGGTTCGCTTGACAATTTGACCATTACCCTGGTGGGCGATCTTAAGCACGGCCGCACGGTCCACTCCCTGGCAAAGCTGGCAGCCTATTACGATGCGAAAAATGTCCGGCTCTGTTTGGTCGCGCCGGAAAGCCTTGCCATGCCCGGGGATGTTACCAGCTTGGTAAAGGACAGAGGCATCACGGTAATCGAAACCGACGATCTGATGGACGTGATCGCCCAGACAGACGTCATCTATTGGACGCGCATACAAGAGGAGCGATTCGCGGAGCCCGGCATTTACGACAGGATCAAAGACCGTTTTATCATGACGCCCCGTGTCTTCGCCAAAGCGCGCCCGAGCGCCATCTTGATGCACCCCCTGCCGCGCAAACACGAGATGGGCACGCGCCTCGATCACGATATTCTCGATGACGACCCGCGTTCGATTTACTTTGAACAGATGGAAAACGGCATGTTCGTGCGCATGGCGCTGCTGGTCAAGGTCTTGCGCGGGGTTTATGTCTGATGCCCTTAGTGCAAATTCCCGGCATGATCGATCCGCATACCCACCTGCGCGATCTCGACTGGGCGAACAAGGCAACTTTCGCGTCAGAAACAGAAGCAGCCATCGCCGCTGGTTATTGGGCTGTCTTTGATATGCCCAATACCGCCCCCTCCACAACTGACGAAAACCGGCTCAAGGACAAATTGCAGCGGTTGGATCGCGCGGCGCATTGCGATTGGGGCGCCTATTTTGGCGCATCGCAAGCCGACAATAGCGAAGCCTATGAACGGATCGCCGCGCGCGTTTGCGGCTTGAAAATCTACAACAATTCCACCACCGGGGATCTGCTCATCAACAGGCAAAGCGATCGCGAGCGTCATTATCGCGCCTGGTCCGCCAACAAGCTGATTGCCGTGCATGCCGAAGAAGAGACCGTCCGCGACATCCTCGCGCTGGTGCGGAAATACCGGCAGCCGACGCATTTTCTTCATATCAGCAGCGCCCGCGAAATTGACCTGTTAAGGCAAGCCAAAGAAGACGGCCTGCCCGTGACGATCGGCGTTTGCCCGCATCATCTGTTTCTCACTGAAGACGACCTGGGAACCTTGGGTCCTTATGGGCTGATGAAACCGCCCTTAAAGTCCATAGACGACCAACGCGCGCTGTGGGATGCCATCAGCCTGGGCATAGTCGATATCATCGAGTCTGACCATGCGCCGCATACCTTTGCCGAAAAAGAATCGGATTGCCCGCCCTTTGGCGTGCCCGGTCTGGATACGACGTTGCCGCTGATGCTGCGCGCTGTCAAGAACGGCCGACTTCCTCTGGAACAGGCGATCAATATGCTTTCGCGCAATGTGCAGCGGATCTGGAAAATAAATCCCCTACCCAAAACATACACCCTGATAGATACTGACGCCAGTTATGTCATTGAACGCGAAAAATTAAGAACCAAGTGCGGCTGGTCGCCCTTTGAAGGCTTGCGTGTCTATGGCCAGGTCCACGAAGTCTGGATTCGCGGACACTTGGTCTTCGATGGTGAAAAGGTCCTCAGCCCGCCCGGATTTGGCAGAAACCTGTTCGGTTTAGTCGCATGAAGGGATGACGGAGAATGTTGCTGCGCGTATATGACCGGATGTATTCCGGTCTAAACAAGGCGCTCATATTCAAATCGTCCGCGCAAGGCTCACACGATACCATCATCGAAATAATGCGACTCATGGACCGCATGCCAATTGCCCTTCCTTTGGCTCATGCGCTGCACAATTTGTTTTGGCAAGAGCGCCAGGTCATGGTTGGAGGCGTCGAACTCTCGCATCCGCTCATGCTCGCCGCCGGTTTGATAAAGGGCGATTCTTTCACAGATGAAGAAACAGCTCTGAATGAAGGCATAGTTTCTGGTCGCAACATTCTACCTGGCTACCGCATCATGCCCGCTTTAGTTGGTCCGACAGAGTTCGGTTCTTTCACGCGCTTTCCCCGCGCGGGTAATCCCGGCACAGTCGTTTGGCGAAAGTCCGATTCGCGCTCTTTGCAGAATCGCATTGGTTTGAAGAACCCGGGGGCGCGCGCGGCGGCAGAGTTTCTCTGCCTGCGCAAAGAGCGCCTGCCAAGTGAATTCGGCATTAACATCGCTGCTTCGCCTGGCTTGCGCGATATTGAGCAGGGAGAGCGGGAAATCGTCGAATCCCTGGAATTTTTCTTGGATTGCGGCGTCTTGCCAACCTGGTTCACCTTGAACTTGAGCTGTCCCAATACCGAAGACGACCCGCTGGGTTATCAACTGGAAGCGGAGACGCGACGCTTCTGCGGCGCCTTCATCAACTGCCTGGCGCAACGCGCTTTGGCGATTCCCCTGTGGGTAAAGATCAGCCCCGGGCTGGAGCCTGAGCAGTACCATGCCCTGGTGCGGATCTTCCGCGAGGTCGGCGTGAAAGCTGTCGTCGCGACAAATACGCTGCCCAAACCCAGCCCCGACGATCCAGAGCAAATCGCCGGGCTGGGCGGCGGGGATCTATTTGACTCAACGCTGCGCGCAGTCCATCATTTGCGAGAGGAAATCATCCGCAGCAACGCGGCGATCGACATAGTCGCTTGCGGCGGCATCCTGGACGGCGCGAGTTTTCAGGCATACCGCGAACTAGGCGTCAAAGCGGCGCAGTATTGGTCGGCGCTGGTGTATCGCGGTCCCCTAGCCGCAGCGCTCATCGAAAGCGAGCTGGCAGCTTATGAATACAACTACGAAGCGGCGCATAGCAAAAGCCTTGCTTGATATCGGCGCGGTCGGTTTTGCGCCGGGGTCGCCCATCACATTCAAGTCGGGCATTGTTTCCCCGGTCTACGTCGACAACCGCATTCTGATCTATCATCCTGATGCTTGGCACAGGGTCGTCAAGGACTTCGCGTCTCTAATCGCGGAGTTAGCGCTCGAATTCGACCTGATCGCGGGTGTCGCCGTCGGCGGCGTCCCCCATAGCTCCGCCCTGGCTTATAGCCTGAACAAACCCTCGGTTTTCATCCGCAAGGCAAGCAAAGGACATGGCAAGGCGCAGCGCATTGAAGGCGGCGAGGTCGCAGGCAAGCGCGTCCTCCTCGTCGAAGACCTGGTCACGACCGCTGGCAGCAGTCTGTCGGCGCTGGCTGCATTGCGCGCGCAGGGAGCGCTCGTCACTGATATGGTCGCGATCTTAAGTTACGGTTTCATGGAAGCGCGCGAAGCCTTGAAAGACGCCGGGGTCGAACTGCATACACTGACCGATTTCCCAGTCCTGCTGGAACAGGCTTCGCAACGCGGACTGCTTGACGCGCGCGACGAAGCTGTCATACGCAGGTGGCTCGCCGACCCACATCACTGGGATTCCAAAAGCGAATGAGCGCCTTGCACAAATACGAGCGCCGCGTCGACGCGGTTGATTCCCTGCTTTGCGTCGGTCTCGACAGCGACAGCAACCGATTGCCCGGGTCCTTCAAATCCGCCCAGTTCCCGCAACTGGCTTTTAACCGCCGCATCATTGAGCAATGCGCCAGCTACGTCAGCGCCTTCAAGTTCAATATGGCTTTTTACGAGGCGGCCGGCGCGGCCGGCTGGCGGCAATTGCAAGACTCCCTGGATTATCTCCGTCAACATCAGCCCGGGGTTCTGACTATCAGCGATGCCAAGCGCGGCGACATCGGCCACAGCAGCGCCGCCTACGCGCGGGCCATTTTCGACGAACTGGGCTTCGACGCGGTAACATTGAATCCCTACCTCGGCCGCGACGCCTTGCAGCCTTTTCTGGACTACGAAGACAAAGCCTGCATCATCCTGTGCCGCACCTCGAACGCCGGCTCGGGCGAATTGCAGGACTTGTCCGCGGGCGACCGACCGCTCTGGCAAGCGGTGGCTGAAACTGTCGTAAATGCTTGGAACGCGCAGGGCAACTGTATGCTGGTCGCGGGGGCAACCTTTCCGGCTGAGATGGCCGCCATTCGCTCTATCGCAGGCGAAATGACCATACTGGCGCCGGGGATTGGCGCGCAAGGCGGGGACATCGGTCCTGTGCTGAGAGCGGGACTAAACAAGCGCGGCAAAGGACTTATCATCAGCGCGTCGCGCAGCGTCATATTCGCGCAGGATCCGGCCGGCGCCGCAAAATCCTTGCGAGACGAGATCAACCGTTTTCGCCCGTGACAGTTAGACCGCGTCACGAAGAACGACCTGGCTTCAAGGTCTGGACATCATCAGCAAAGACATGCTGCCCTTCTGCGCGACCACCCCGTCCTGCTTGACGATGCGCAGGTCCAGCGTAACCAAGCCCCCGCCCAGTCGCCGCGCGGCTTTTGCCTCGGTTACTTTTAGCTCGGCATGGATGGTATCGCCGATGTAAACCGGATGGCTAAACTTCATTTCCAAGCCGCGGAAGCCCAATACAGTCCGCTCCAAAATGCCCAGCTGATAAGCTTGCCCGATGGCGTAGCTCAAGCTCAGCATGCCATGGGCGACCCGCGCGCCCATGAATGAGCCCCCGCTATATTCGGCGTCCGTGTGCATGGGATTGTAGTCGCCGGTCAAGGCGGCGAACTGCACCAGATCCGCTTCCGTTATCGTGCGGCCTCTGGTGCGCAAAGTCTGCCCAATTGCAAATTCCTCGAAGTACAGACCACGCGGTCCATCGGCTTCCATTTTGAACATGCCCGCCTTCTTTCCGCTTAGTTCCGCTTAGTTCCGCTCCGCAGCGCGTATTAGTCGTCTAATCAAAACAGCGCCAGAATTATCTGGCGCTGTTGCAGTTAATCTCATATTGCGTCAAGTTCTCCGCCAAGCGTTATCCGCCCGCTGAACCATTGTCCGCGTCACTGGCTTGAGCGCCATCATCGTCGGCAGTCTGCTCAATTGCGGGAGTACGGTCGCCCGCAGCATCGACATTTGCCGGGAAAGCGTTGCCGAGCAATGGCGCGATGACCAGGGACACAATCGCCAAGAGTTTCAACAAGATGTTCAAAGACGGTCCCGAGGTATCCTTGAAGGGGTCGCCAACCGTATCGCCCACGACCGCCGCCTTGTGCGCGTCAGAGCCCTTGCCGCCGTAATTGCCAGCTTCGATGTTCTTCTTGGCATTGTCCCAGGCGCCGCCGGCGTTCGCCATCATCACCGCCAGCATGAACGCGGAAACCAGCGAACCCAGCAAGACGCCTACCAAGGTGATCGGCGCGACAAAGTCGCCCAAGGCGTTTCCTCTGCCCAATACCGCCAGCAGCGCCACGCCCACCGGCACGCCCACCGCGATGATGCCGGGCAGCAGCATCTGTCGGATGGCGCTGTCGGTGCTGATTGCCACGCAGCGTTCATAGTCGGGTTCGGCTTCGCCTTCCATAATGCCTTTGATTTCGCGGAACTGCCGGCGCACTTCTTCTACGATCTGCTGCGCCGCGTCGCCGACCGCGACCATCGTCAAAGCGCTGAAAATGTAGGGCAGCAATCCGCCGATGAAAAGTCCCGTGACAAATTGTGGATTTAGCAAGAGGTCCGCTGGATTGATTGCAGAGCCCAGCGCTGTGCTGCCGCCCGCCGTCAGCGCTGTGATGAAAGCCGCGGTCAGCGCCAGCGCCGTCATAGCCGCCGAGCCGATGGCGAAGCCTTTGCCGGTGGCGGCTGTGGTATTGCCCAGGCTGTCCAGCGCGTCGGTGCGGTCCCTGACCTCTTCCGGCAGGTCGGACATTTCGGCAATGCCGCCGGCGTTATCCGCCACCGGACCGTAGGCGTCCGTCGCCAGGGTAATGCCCAGGGTCGACAACATGCCCACAGCCGCCACCGCCACGCCGTACAAGCCCGCTTGCGATGTCGCCAACAATGTAACCACGACCACAATGACGACCGGCGCCAGCGTGCTCATCATGCCCAATGCCAGCCCGCGGATAACCACAATGCCCGCCCCGCCTTCAGCCGCGGCGGAAAGCGCCTTGGTGGGTCCATAGGTATCGGCAGTGAAGTATTCGGTAAAATAGCCGATCAGCACGCCACCAATCAGTCCGCTAAGCGTGGCGATGACGATGCCCAGGTTTTTATCCCCGAATGGCAGGGCAAAACCCAGGATGACCACGACGATGCCGATCATCGCCGAAGCGCTGTAGATGCCGGTGCGAATGCTGCCAAGAAGTTTCTCTTGATCGGCGCCCTCTTCCGTTTTCACCAGGAAGGTCGCGATGATGCTGATGATGAGGCCCGCAGTCGCGACCAGCAGCGGAAAAACCTGCGCCGCTACCAAGCCGTCGCCAACAAAGGCGCCGGCGCTTGTCGCCAGCGAAATCGCGGCGATGATCGAGCTGGCGTAGCTCTCGAACAGGTCGGAGCCCATGCCCGCCACGTCGCCGACATTGTCGCCGACATTGTCCGCGATTGTGGCAGGGTTGCGCGGGTCGTCTTCTGGGATGCCCGCTTCGGTCTTGCCGACCAGGTCCGCGCCAACATCAGCGGCTTTGGTATAGATGCCGCCGCCGACGCGCGCGAAGATGGCGATCGACGTGCCGCCGAAACCAAATCCCGCCAAGGCCGAGGCGGCTTGCGCGGCATCGCCGAGCTCGTTGACGAAGAAGATGAACAGGATGCTGATGCCGAGCAGCGCCAGCGATACCACCATGGTGCTCATCACCGTGCCGCTGGCGAAGGCGACGCGCAAGCCCTTGTTCAAACTCTGCGACGCGGCCTGCGCCGTGCGCACATTGGCGCGCACCGCAATGTACATGCCGATATAGCCGGAAAGCCCGGAAGCCAAAGCGCCCAGGACAAATGCCACCGCCGTCAGCGGCGACATGCCAGATCCGGGCGCCGCGCTCAAGAAGACCAGCGCAACTGTCACAATCACAACCAGGACAGCCACCGCGCGATACTCCCGACTGAGAAAAGCCTGCGCCCCGCGCTGGATGGCCGCGGCTATCTGTTTCATGCGGTCGGATCCTTCGTCTTGCGCCAAAACATAGTTGCGCTGATAGAGCGAGAAGAGCAATCCAATCACCCCAGCTACGACCGCAATCAAGACGGCTGTATTCATGTCAATCATTTATCAGACTCCTCTGTCCACTTGCGCGACTTCTTCACGCGGATGCGCCCCGACGCCGGATTTGCCGAAGGACTTAATTATGCGCTTCGTATCAATTGTATGCGCCCTCACAGCAAACCTGCCAACATATAACCTGCGAATCTTATCGCAATTGGCGTTGTTTTCAACAGCGAATAGCGCTTGTAGCGCCTTGTTTCTAGGATATTTTCTAGGATATGATGAGAAGAAGCGAAAACATGAATACAAGATGACGCATCCTGCTCAAGCGCTTGGCGCCCAGGGCGAATCCCTCGCCCGGCAATATCTGATCAATCGCGGCTATGAGATTGTCGCCAGCAACTGGTCGACGCGATATGGCGAAATCGACATCATCGCGCGCGCCAATGGCGTCATCGTCTTTGTTGAAGTGAAGACGCGCCAAGACCGCGATACTGAATCGGCTTTCGCCGGCATCACCCGCGCCAAACACGAAAGGCTGCTCAAGGCAGCCTATCAATACCTGCACGAGCGCGAGCTGGACGAGGCGCGCTGGCGCATAGACGCGATTGGCATCGCCTTGCAGCGCCGCGGGCAGCCGATCATTGATCATATTGAAGATGTCTTTGACTGGTAAAGCGCAACCGCTGCTCATCCTGCTTGGTCCCACCGGGGTCGGGAAAACTGAATTTGCCATCGATTTGGCGCTGCGCTTGAACGGAGAAATCGTCGGCGCGGACAGCCGTCAGATCTATCGCTACCTGGATATCGGCACAGCCAAACCGACGCCGCAGCAACAGTCCCAAGTACCGCATCACTTGATTGATTTTGTCGCGCCGGACGCCAACTTGACCCTCGCTGAGTATCAGGATCTCGCCTACCGCCGCATTGACCATGTCCACACCCAGGGCAAGCTGCCGCTGCTGGTCGGCGGCACGGGGCAATACATCACGGCTGTCGAAGAAGGTTGGTCCATCCCGCGGGTAGCGCCCGATCACGACTTGCGCGCCGAACTGGAAGCTTTCGCGGCGCAGCATTCGGCAGGTGCTTTGCACGAAAAGCTGCGGCAAGCGGACCCCCTCGCCGCCGCGCGCATCCACCCCCACAACAGCCGACGTATCATACGCGCTCTCGAGGTGCATCGGCTCACGGGGCAAGCCATTAGCAAGCTGCAAGAGAAGCAGCCGCCGCCCTATCGGATCCACACGCTAGGCTTGCGCCTGGATCGCGCTATTCTCTACCCTCGCGTCGATGCCCGCCTTGACAGGATGATCGCAGCCGGCTTTGTGCGCGAAGTGCGGCACTTGCTCGAGCTGGGCATCGACCGGCGCAGCCCAGCCATGAGCGGCATCGGCTACCGGGAGATCGCCGAGCATCTGCTGGATGACGCGCCGCTGGACGAGGCGATTGCGCGCAGTAAATTCAGAACGCATGATTTCATCCGGCGGCAGGACGTCTGGTTCCGCGGGCACGACAACGGGATTCTATGGCATAATGTTGAAGATATTGACGCCGACACCCTGGCAAAGATCGTGATGGACTGGATAGGACAATAGCCGTGACAGAGATGGTTCCCGCCGACGCCAATCCCAATCCTTTCATTGGCGTCATTTTGTTGATCGTCCTGCTGGTCTTCGTCTTGCCGGAGCGCCTGCCGCAATTCATCTCGGATTTATCGCCCTATTTCTTCGGCGGCATTCCCTGTTCGCGGCTGCCGGCCGCTCGAGACCTGGCGGCGCATCAGTCCGTTATCGGACGCTCGGTTGAAGACCCGCTTCAGCTCGCGGTCGCGCCTACAAAGCCAGACACCAACGGCGCCTTGCTTGTCCGATTGACTGTGACCAATCTGTCGCTTGGCGCGCTGCCTATAGTGTTTCAAGCGGACAATATCGCGGTCGCCGCCAGCGACGACGGGGGCAACGGCTTTGGCTTCATTGTCGAGCCAGCGCCGGCCGCGGGTTTGCGTGGGC
Source organism: Phototrophicaceae bacterium (assembly GCA_965232245.1). GTDB lineage: Bacteria > Chloroflexota > Anaerolineae > Aggregatilineales > Phototrophicaceae > UBA6055. The sequence goes on from CBDDPG010000002.1 coordinate 2,373,393, forward strand.
GGCAAGGTCCCGATCCAGCCGGTTACGAAGAGGCGGATATTCGCCTCTTGGGACCGCGTCAGCGCTGCGCGCATGCGCTCGATCTGATCGCATCGCAAGATATGATAGACAATGGCGGCAAGATCCGCGCCTACTATAGAATGACTGTCGCCGGCGAACATCAGAGGCGGGACGAAGGAGCGCGTTCCATATATGCCGACCAGGGACTCGACTTTTTAAGCGAAGGGGTCCTTTTCTCCGAATCAGTTGAAATCGCGCCCAGCGCGTCATAATCCTGCGTGCTTTTGCCTAGGCGGACAGCCCGCGTTGCTAGTAAAGGAAATCTGATGTCTAGCGAAAAAAAACTGACACATCTGGGCGTGGATGGCCAGGTCGCGATGGTCGATGTCGGCGCCAAACCCGTGAGCGAGCGCATCGCCATTGCCGCCGGCACTGTGGAGATGGAAGCCGAGACCCTCGTACTGATTCGAGATGGCAATCTCAAGAAAGGCGACCTGCTAGGCGCCGCCCGCATCGCCGGCATCATGGGCGCCAAGCGCACAGCCGAGCTCATCCCGCTTTGCCATCCCATCGCCCTGAGCAAGATCTCGCTTGACCTGCAATTTGACAGCGATAACAATGCGATTGACATTGTCGCAACCGTCAAAGCGAGCGGCGTGACCGGGGTGGAAATGGAAGCCTTGACCGCCGTTTCCGTCGCGGCTTTGACGATATACGATATGGCGAAAGCGGTCGATCGCGGCATGCGCCTGAGCAACATTCGCTTGCTGGAGAAGCGCGGCGGCACACGCGGCGACTATAAAGCGATTCAATAAAGGACGACCATGCAAGTAAGAGTGCTCTTCTTTGCCACCCTGCGCGATATAATTGGCGCGCGACAACTGACGGTTGAAATTAGCGGGGCGAGCAGCAGCGTCGCGCAGCTCCGGCAAACTTTGATCGCCACTTACCCAGCCGCGAAAGACAACCTGGGCATCGCGCTGGCCGCCATCAACGAAGAATTCGCATTTGACAAGGACGCCATCCAAGATGGCGATGAGGTGGCATTCTTCCCGCCCGTCAGCGGCGGGTCAGCCGAGCTGTCGGAACGCCCGGAAGTTTTTCGGCTGCCCGAAGAAGCGATTGACCACGACGAGATTATCGCGGCGATTAGCACGCCGCGCGCCGGCGCGGTCTGTTTGTTCACGGGCTTGGTGCGCGGTCACACAGAAAAAGCGGGGCATCTGCCGCGAACCGAGTCGCTGGAATACGAGGCATACGCTCCGATGGCGCTGGCGAAGATGAAACAGGTCGCGCAAGAGATCCGCGGCAAATGGCACAAAGTTGAAGGCATCGCAATCGCCCAGCGAATCGGCAAACTGGCTGTCGGCGAAAATACCGTTCTCATCGCCTGTTCCGCGCCGCACCGCGACGACGGCTGCTTTGAAGCCGCGCGCTACGGCATTGACCGCTTGAAGGAGATCGTCCCGGTCTGGAAAAAGGAAATCGGCGCGGACGGTCAAGCCTGGGTCGAAGGCAGCTATCAGCCAAAGGTCGAGGATCAAACAAGTTCATGAACTGGTTATGCTATGCTGCAAAGGCGCGTCAATCAGGATGCGCCCGTTAGAACAGTTGCGACAGCAATGTAGGATCATGTCAAAGTCCAAGAACAATATAAGCGATTTTCAGGCCATCCTTGGCGTCCGATTCCGTGATCAGGCTTTGCTGACCCAAGCCTTGACCCACAGTTCATTCGCCAACGAATACAGGCAAATCGACAGCGCTGTCCGCGACAACGAAAGGCTGGAGTTTCTCGGTGACGCCGTGCTCGACATCCTGGTCGCCGACATGCTCTTTCAGAAGTATCCCGACGTCACCGAAGGCGAGCTGACCCGATTGCGCGCTGCCCTGGTGAGGACCGAATCGCTGGCGCATATCGGGAGCCAATTCCAACTTGGGCAGTACCTGCGCATCGGACATGGCGAAGAAATCACAGGCGGGCGACAGCGAATCACGATCTTGTGCCGCGCCTTTGAAGCGGTCATCGGCGCCATGTACCTCGACAGCGGCATGGAGACCGTCAAGGACTTCGTCATGCCCAGCCTGCTGAAATTGCTCGACTATGTGATTGAAAACAATCTCTATGTTGACGCCCGCAGCGAATTGCAGGAACAGATTCAAGCGCAGCTGAGCATTGAGCCCATATATCGCCTGGCTGGCGAGCAGGGTCCGGATCACGCCCGCGAATTCCGCGTTGAAGTCTCTATCGGGGAAAGCATTATCGGCAGCGGCCGCGGCGCCAGCAAACGCGCCGCGGCTCAAGACGCGGCCCGTGCCGCGCTGGAGCAACTGGAAGCGGTGGGTCTGCCGGAGTTAAACGAAATAGCGGATCGGCTGGAATAGCTTAGCGCCGCCGGCGGCGGCGAAAGCAGTTCTCGCAGATGCGATAGCGATGGCCCGATGGCAAGGTCGCGCCACAGGATCGGCAGCGCCTGGCCATGTCCAGATTCCTAAGCAGCGCCTCGTCAATCGAAAGCGACCATTCGCGCCGCTCTTCGCGCACTTGCGCATGCGCCTCGCAGTATTGGCTGAATTCCCCACGCCGCGACAACCACAAATAGATATCGGCGCAAGCGATCGACATTTCCGTCGCTTCCAGATCCGCCGAGTTGACAATCGGCGCTGGCGCCACTGGCGGCAAGGGGATTTGATAGCCTTCGAGGATCATGTGGGCGCAATCCAGCCAGTAGATGCGCGTGGTCTTGCGCGCCGGCGCATTGACCAACTGTAAAGCGTTTGCCAAGCCCAATCTTTCGATTTCATCGTCGGCGAGCATCTTCGCCAATTCAATTCTCTCGACCAAGTCAGCCGTGGTGATGACCGCGCGCAACTCTTGCGGGATGGACTCCAGAGCCGCCCATTGTCCCAACTGCTCCGCCAGGTTGCCCGGTATCAGCCGCAGATCGTCCACCGTCGGCGCCACGCGAGCGAAAGTCAGCGTCGGCGGCTCCTGCGCATAGAGTTCGCGTATAGTCTGCAATTGCGGCTTGCTGGTCGCGCTGATGAGCCCGATCTTGGACAAGCCAAAGCGGCCCGCGCGTCCGCCAATCTGCTGCACCTCGCTCGGATACAAGACGCGGTCATTCTTCCCGTCAAATTTCTCGGTGTCATAAAAGCAGACCACATCGGCTGGCAGATTCAAGCCCATGCCAACAGCGTCAGTCGCGACGCAAATCTCGGTTTCGCCTGCCGCAAAGCGATCCGCCTGTCGCCGCCTGACCTCGGGCGGCAAGCTGCCATAGACCACCGAGACCGCCCGCCCCAGCTTCTCCAGCTTCATTTTCAATTCCAGAACCGCTTGACGGGAGAAAGCCACCAATATCGTATAAGGCGGCAAAGACTCCAATGTATGGTGCGTTTCGGAAACGGCGATCGGCGCCAGGCGCTGATGCTCCAGGACCTCGCAGGGGATTTCCGCCGCGGCCGCCAAGACTTCTATCAAGCCGCGCGCTGTCGGCGGACCGATGATGTGCATTTCCGGCGCGGCCGATTCCATCATCGCGCGCGTCCAAGCCCAGCCGCGGTCGGCGTCCGCGAGCATCTGCGCTTCGTCCACGATGACGCAATCGCCGCTCTTGGCGGGGTTGAACATTTCGATGGTCGCGGCTGTGAGCTTGGCGCCTTCGACCGGGATGTACTCCTCGCCGGTCAGCAGACTGCAAGCCACGCCTTCAGCGTTGAGCCGGTCAAAGATCTCATAAGCCAGCAAGCGCAAAGGCGCCAGGTACCAGCCAGAGCCCGCGTCTTTGAGCGCCCCCAACGCGTCATGAGTTTTCCCGCTGTTGGGCGCGCCAATATGCAAATAGATTTGCTGCTGATCGCGATAGGGATAACGCCACTTGGGAAAGGCGTCAATCAAGCGGTTGCGCAGCTTGCTTTGCGCGTCGCGCTTCTTGCGCCTGCGCGGACCCTTGCGCCGGCGGCGTCGGCGGCGTCCGCGCGCTGGCGCTTCTGCGGCGGCGTCCAGGCTCTCGCGGAATTCGGCATAGGTCTCGGGCAAGGTCCACAAGCCACGCACATCGCGCCATATCATGCGCTTGACCGGTATGCCCGCTTGCTGCAGCCAGGCTTTTAATGTTTTGTCGTCTATCGACAGCGCCGACTGCAAATCACCCGTGCGCAGGCTCTCATAACCCGCGATCATCTCGCGCAAATCGAGATCCTGCGCGGTCGGGCGCAAGGTGAATACTGGAAAGCGCAAGACGCCTTTGGGATCGAGGAAGCTATCCAGCGCCAGTTCTTTTGCCGCCAGTTTCAAAGTTGCGGGTTGGACGCCGACCAGTCGCGCCGCTTCGTCGAGCGCGTAGCTGCGCGCGGCAACTTGCGCTTCCGCCGTATCAGCGCTGCCGAGGCTCTGTTCATGCGCATCGCGCAGCGCGTTCCCGCATAACCCGAGCAGACTTTGCCAAGCCGCGTCTTCGTCCGCCGTCGTTCTCGGTCCGTCTTCCCGGACCTGTTCTATGCTAGTTGTCAATGTGAATCTCCGTGAATTCCCAGATGTCAAATCGGCGAAGGGCTATCTAGTTTGTCCAGTTGTACTGGGAAACAGGGGATAGATCATCTTCTACGTCGATTGAGTTTTTATCAGCAGGGCGCGGCGTCTCGCCGAAGAGCGCGATCTGTCGGCTGGCGGCGACGCCGCAGGTCTCCAAAAACAAGGCGACGAGCTTGGTCTTCTTGCCCGATTCGCTATAAACTTCCGCCGCGAACTGAGCCGGAGGTTTCTGCGCCTTGCGTCGATTGCAGGCGGCGCAGGCGACTCCTAAATTACCGGGCTCGTTGCTGCCGCCTCGCTTCAGGCTGACGATATGATCCAGCTCGAAGGGGATGCCCAGCAGATCAACATCGCACCATTCGCAGCGCCCGGCCGATTCCAGTATGCGATTCCGCAAGCGCGCGGCGTCCAGCCTGCCCGCGGCGCCAGCGCTTCTAGCGCGCGCGTTAAGCCAAGCCGCATAGCGCGCCAGCCCCTGACTGTCCAGTTTATCTTGATATTTCATTCACTGTCTTCGATTTGCGGGTTATCCAGGCGAAAGCCATGTCCTCGTACAGTTACAACGTATTGGTGGTCCGCGTCAATCTCGGCTAAGCGGTCGCGCAAGCGGCGAACCAAGGCGTCAATCGCCTGCTCGCTGACGCCGGCGCCCATGGCATCGGGCCAAACCGCTTCAACCACATCGTTTCGCGTACAGACACCGCCCTGGTTGGCGAAGAGAATCTCCAGCAGGCGATATTGCGGCAGGCTCAAAGGCGGATTAAGCGCCAGCCCGCCTATGGCGACTTGGCGCGACTCGGGGTCTAGCCGCAGGCGCGTACCGGTCTTCGCCGCGGTCGGGATTACCTCGGGCAAGGAGCGCGTCGTGGTTGGCGCTGTCGCGCCCGAGCCAACGAAGCGCAACAGAATGTCCTTGGCGACGCGGATCTCGTCGCCATCTTCCAGCTCGCGCAGCCCCAGCAGACGATAGCCATTGACCCAGGTGCCGTTTTTGCTATTATTATCCTCAATCAAGCAGGAACCGCCCAGCATGCGAAACTTTAGATGCTGGCGAGAAACCTGGCGCGAAGGAATAACGATATCACAAACATCCTCGCGTCCCAAGGTCATGACTTCACGGTCTAGCATCCAATGTTGGTTTGTAAGCGAACCATCAAGCCAAACAATGACCGGGAATTCATCGGAGTCCCGAGACATGATTGCGCTTCCCTTTCCGCGGCTTGCCAAGCCGCAGATTCCCAATCTGTTGCGTAACAAAATTATACAATATTATTTCTGAAGCTACGACCATCCATTGCTCCATTTTCGCGCTACAGGTATAATCTTGCGTTAGCATTCGCAAATCACAGGAGATCAGCTTTGGGCATTTTTCGCCGCGGCTTGTCCAAAACACGCCAGTCCTTTTTTGGACGCATTTCTCAGATTCTGGGCAAGACCGAAATCGACGACGACACCTGGGACGAGATCGAAACGCTGCTGATCCAAGCCGATTGCGGATTCGACACGACCCTAAAAGTCATTGACAGCTTGCAAGACCGCGCGCGCGCGCAGGGCTTCACCCGCACCGAGCAATTGCAGGCTGCGCTGAAAGAGACGCTGGGCGCTCTTTTGCAGTTCCCGCCAGTAATGGATATCTCCGGGCGCGACTTGTCGATCATTCTTGTGGTCGGCGTCAATGGCTCGGGCAAGACCACGTCAATCGCCAAGCTGGCGCACCGGCTCAAGAACCTCTCCAAGCGCAAGGTGATGATCGCAGCCGGCGACACCTTTCGCGCCGCCGCCATCGAGCAATTGCAGACCTGGGGCGAGCGCGTTGATGTGCCGGTAATCGCCAACCGGCCTGGTTCCGATCCCGGCGCGGTCGTCTATGACGCCACCGCCGCCGCCAAAGCGCGCGGCTTCGAGATCTTGCTGGTCGATACCGCGGGCCGCCTGCAAAACAACACCAATCTGATGCGCGAGCTGACCAAGATCAGCGAAGTGTCCGGCAATGTCGTCGCGGAGGCGCCTCACGAAGTGCTTTTGGTGCTTGACGGCACGACGGGCCAGAACGCCATTGAACAGGCGAAACGCTTCCAGGAAGCCGCCGGCGTGACCGGCGTCATCGTGACTAAATTGGACAGCACCGCCAAGGGCGGCATGGTCTTTTCCATCTTCAACGATCTGCAGTTGCCGGTCCACTACCTGGGGCTCGGCGAAGGAATCCACGATCTGGTGCTCTTCACGCCGGAGTTTTTCGTTGACAGCCTCTTTGACGACGATGACGCGGACCAAGCGAGCTAAACGGTTTTGCGGCGGATCACCAGCCTGGGCAACAGCAAGGTCAAGCTGATTCAGCGACTGCGCAACAAACGCGGACGGCAAAGCGAAGCGCGCTTCGTGGTCGAATACCCGCGCGACATTCAGCGCGCCCTGCTGCAAGGTTACGAGCTCGATTTTCTGCTTGCCTGCCCCGCGCTTGCGGAAAGCCAGGCGAGGGACTTCGCGGCGGGGCGAGACGCCATCGAGGTCAGTCCGCAGATACTCAAGCGTCTCAGCTATCGAGAGAACCCCAGCGGCTTACTCGCCGTTATGAAGACGAAGCGGACCAAAACCCTGCGGGATTTGCAAAAGTCTAAACTTGATACAGCCATACTTTTGGTGGACCCGCGCAAACCGGGCAATATCGGCGCGCTGCTGCGCAGCGGCGACGCGGCCGGCATCGACGCGATGATACTGGTTGATTGCGCGCTGGACATTTATAATCCCAATATCATCCGCAACAGCGTCGGCGCCTGTTTCGGCAGCAACATCTATCAGCTAAACAGCGAAGAAGCGATCGCCTGTTTCAAAGACCGTGGTTTTCAATTGATCGCCGCGGACGGCCGAGGTGAAAGCAATTTATTTTGCCTTGACCTCCGGCCTAAGACCGCAATCGTCTTGGGAACGGAAGCGGCCGGGCTTGGCGCCAACTGGCTGAAGAGCTGCGATCGACGAGTTCGCATACCCATGGTTGGCAGCCTGGCCGATTCGCTCAACCTGTCGGTCTGTGGCGCCATTTTCATGTACGAGCTATTGCGGCAGCGGCAAACTGAATGATATAGCGGCGAAACATAGGCTCAGCCAGAGCATGAGAGCAATATGGAAAACCTGATTAGCAAGCTGCGCGAACTCCAGGCGCAGATAGACGAATTGATGACGCGAATTGATGTCCCCGGCAAGGCGCGGCTCGCCGACGAACTGGAGGCTGCCGCTAGCGCTAGCGCGTTCTGGAACGATCCAGAGGCCGCGCAAAAGACCATGCGGCAATTGTCGAGGCTGAAGGCGGCTGTGGACAAATGGCAGTCCGTCTCTCAACGCATCAGCGACGCCATCGAACTGGCGGAAATCGCGGATGATGACATGCTCGAGGACATGGAGAAAGAGACTGGCGAATTGTCCGAGCTGGTCGAAACCATGTCTTGGCAAGCGATGTTTTCCGGCGAATACGATAGCGAAGACGCCATTTTCGCCATTCATGCCGGCGCGGGCGGCGTAGACGCCCAGGATTGGACGGAAATGCTGGAACGAATGTACCTGCGCTGGATGGAGCAGAATGGCTATAAAGCCGAGATCCTCGAGCGCAGCGGCGGTGAAGAAGCGGGCCTCAAAAGCGTCACCATCAGCGTTAAAGGCGACAAAGCCTTCGGTTATCTGCAGAGCGAAGAAGGCGTGCACCGGCTGGTGCGCCTCAGCCCCTTTGACAGCGCCAGGCGTCGTCACACCTCTTTCGCCAAGGTTGAACTGTGGCCAGACATCCATTCCGACATCGAAATCGAAATAGCCGACCGCGACATCCGCATCGATACCTACCGCGCCAGTGGCGCGGGGGGCCAGCACGTGCAAAAGAATGACACCGCCGTGCGCATCACCCACCTGCCGACCGCCATCGTCGTTCAGTGCCAGAACCAACGCAGCCAGGCGCAGAATCGCGATCGCGCGATGCAAATACTGCGCGCGCGCCTCTTCGAAATGGAACGCGCCAAACAAGAGGCGGAAATGGCACAGCTCAAAGGCGAAAACGTCGACGCCGGCTGGGGCAATCAGATTCGCTCATACGTTTTGCACCCCTACCAAATGGTGAAAGATCACCGCACGAACCTGGAAATCGGCAATACAACCGCTGTGCTCGACGGGCGGCTGGGCGAGTTCATCGAGGCTTATCTGCGGCATACGGTCAGCGGCTAGCGGCAAAGCGCCGGCGCCAAAAATAACGCGACATTTCCAGCGGAATATGTTAGGCTAGACGCAAGTCCTAATGCGAAAGTGGACGCCACATGTTGACTTCGACAAGCGCCTATTCTCGAGATTTGGAATCGCTGCTGCGGACGCTGGCGGACATCAAACCGAACGAACAAGACCTGATCGCCGCCGCTTATTTTCGTGCGGAATCCGCCCACGACGGTCAAAAGCGCAAATCGGGCGAGCCTTACTTCACGCATTGCGTCGCCGTCGCCAGCATATTGGCTGAAATGAAAATGGATGCCGAGACTATCGCGGCGGGCTTGCTCCATGATGTCGTTGAAGACAGCGACCTGACCATCGACGCGCTGCGCGCCGAATTCGGCGCGTCAATCGCCGTTCTGGTCGACGGCGTCACCAAGCTGAAGAATCTGCCGATCAAAAATGTTTCCCCGGTCGGCGATTCGCGGCGCAGCAGCATGATCAACCGCGAGATGGAATACATTCGCAAAATGCTGCTGACCATGGGCGATGACGTGCGCGTCGTTTTGGTCAAGCTGGCGGATCGCTTGCACAATATGCGCACGCTCGGATATATGCCGCCGGACAAGCAGAAGTCGATCGCGCAAGAGACGATGGATATATTTGCGCCCCTGGCCAATCGACTCGGCATCTGGCAGATGAAATGGGAACTGGAAGACCTGGCTTTTCGCTATCTCAATCCCACAGCCTATCGCTCGATCGCCAAAGCCCTCGACGAAAGACGCGACGAGCGCGAAGAATATGTGGACCGCATTCGCGACATTCTCGTGCGCGAGCTGCAAGCGAACAAGATCAGCAAAGTAACCATCTCCGCGCGTCCCAAACATATCTATAGCATCTACAACAAAATGAGCAATAAGGGAGTGCCGCTCGAACAAATCTATGACATTCGCGGCATGAGAGTGCTGGTCGACACGCTAGCGGAATGTTACCTGGCGCTAGGCATCGTTCACAATTTATGGCGCCCGATACCCAACGAATTCGACGACTATATCGCCAACCCAAAGGACAATTTTTACCGCAGCCTGCATACAGCCGTACACGACGATGAAGGCAAAACAGTCGAGGTGCAAATCCGCACCTGGGAAATGCACGAAGACGCCGAATATGGCATTGCCGCGCACTGGCGCTACAAAGAGGACAACCAGGGACATGATGACGCCTTCGAGCAGCGCCTGGCTTTCCTGCGGCGTTTGATGGAGTTTGGTCCCGATGTCAACGACGCCTCGCAGTTTGTTGATACCGTCAAGTCGGAGGTCTTCCAGGATCGTGTCTACAGCGTAACGCCAAATGGCGACATCGTCGATCTGCCAGTTGGCGCTACAGCCATCGATTTCGCCTATCATATCCATACTGACATCGGCAATCGCTGCCGCGGCGCCAAAATCAACGGTCGACTGGCGCCGCTCAATTACAAACTCAAAATGGGCGATCAAGTAGAAATCCTTACCGCCAAGCGCGGCGGACCCAGCATGGATTGGCTGAATCCCGATCTTGACTATGCCGTGACAAGCCGCGCGCGCAGCAAGATCCGTCATTGGCTGCGCAAGCAGAATCGCGAAAAGCACATCATCATGGGACGCGAAGTCCTGGAGCGCGAATTGAAACGACTCGGCGTTCTGGACAAGGTCACGTTCGAGTCCGTGGCGCGCCTGCTCTCATTTGAAAAACTGGACGATTTTCTGGCCGGCATCGGCTCCGGGGATGTCACCGGTTCGCAAATCACCAACCGCGTTTTGGAAGACGAACGACGTAAGTCGGCGGAAAACATCAGCGAAGAAGATCTGCTGAAACCGCGGGCAAAATCTAGCGGCGCCAACATCGCCAAGGGCGTGAGCATAATGGGCGCCGGCGGCTTGCTGGTGAATCTCGCGCGCTGCTGTTCGCCTATGCCGGGCGACGAAATTGTGGGTTATATCACCCGCGGACGCGGCGTGACAGTCCACGGTGACGACTGTCCCAATATCGTGGCGCTGCGCGATGTCGAGCGCTTGATTGAGGTCTCTTGGGGATCCGAAGAAGAAGAACAGCGCTACGACGTGCCTGTCGAAGTCGTGGCTTATGATCGTGAAGGCTTATTGCGCGAAATAAGCACCATCATCGCCGACCAAAAGGTGAATATCACCTCGGTCGAGGTCGCCACGCGCCAGCATATCGCCACGCTTAATCTGCAGTTGGAAATCGCTAGCAATCAGCAATTGACGCGCATCCTAAGCAAATTGGAAATGGTCCCCAGCGTCGTCGAGGCGCGCCGCCGCAAAACCGGCTAGTCCCATCCTCGTTATGCGCATCGCACTGCTGGAATCCTATTACGGCGGCAGCCACAAAGCCTGGGCTGATGGCTACAAGACATGCTCCGCCCACGACATTGACCTGGTCACGCTGCCAGCGCAATTCTGGAAATGGCGCATGCAAGGCGCCGCCATCAGTTTCGCCCGCCTGCTCGATTCCAAGCCCAATCTCATTCTGGCTTCGAGCATGATTGACCTGTCCATATTTCGCGCCCTCACCTATCGCCAACTGGGCGATACGCCGATTGCGCTTTACTTCCATGAAAACCAACTATCCTATCCCCAGAATCGACGCCAGGGTCATGGCTGGCGTTATGGTTTCATCAATTACGCAAGCGCCCTGACCGCCGATAGAAACTACTTCAACAGCGCCTTTCACCTGCGCGATTTTATGGAGCAGTTGCCGCGCCTGCTCAAGCATTTTCCCGACTTCAACGAATTGCACAGCATCGAAGCTATCCGCGCCAAATCGCAGGTCTTGCCGCTGGGCATAGAGCTGCGCCGCCTCGATCAATTCAAGCTCCCGCCCCAGCGAGACGGCGCGCCACTCATCCTTTGGAACCATCGCTGGGAAGCGGACAAAGATCCCGAGGCTTTTGTACATAGCCTGCTGCAGCTTGCCCGCGAAGGCTTCGACTTTCGCGTCGCCATAACCGGCCAGCGCTTTGGCGAGATGCCCGCGGCCTTTCAAAAATTGCAAGCGCAACTGCCTGTTCGTCCCGATCGGTCTCTACGGATTGAACAGTTGGGATACCTGGACTCCTTCGCCGAATATGCCGAGCTCTTGTGGCGCGCCGACTATGTTGTCAGCACGGCTTGGCAGGAGTTTTTCGGCGTCTCAATCTGCGAAGCGATCTATTGCAACTGCGTCCCAATCTTGCCGGATCGCCTCAATTATCCAGACTTGTTGACGGAGGAACTACGAGGGCAATGCCTCTACACGCGCGGTCGACTCACTGCCCAGCTGCGCCGTCATTTGCTCGGCGATATCCAGGTCGACATCGCCCCACTGCGAGCGAAAATCGCCGAATACGACTGGCGCGTCATGGCGCCGCGATATGATGCGGAACTGCTAGCGCTGGCTAAACGTCATTGATTGCGCCCGAGTCAGCGCCGTTGGATTTGAAATGCGCATCATCATTTGCCGCCTTGTCCGCCTCGTCCAAGATCAACTCAATTTCTTCCAGGGGCAAGCCACGTTGCGCGGGCGGTTGGACTTCCTGCTGTGAATGACCGGCATCCGCCTTGGGGGCGTCTTCCTCATCTGTCGCGGCAATCGCATCATCCGACAAGCCAGGCTCAACAATAAAGGGATCCACGCGCTCGCGATACTCGACCACGCCGACCACTGTCTCTTTCTCGCGCAGGGCGATGACCGGCTGGCAGCCGTCCAAGCGCTGCGCCATCTGATTCGCCAGCCTAATCGACATATATTTGGCTTTGTTGCGGCTGGTCAGGACCAGAATCGTATCGTCCAGGCGACCGACGGTGGCGGCGACAACTTGCCGCCCGCCGAAGAACTGGTCAGTGATAGCTTTGCCAACGCCACCTCGCGCTTGGGCGCTCAACTGCTTGACGGGCGCTGTCATGGCGATTCCGTCTTCGGCGACAATCCAAGCCTGCATTTTGTCATGCGCCAGGCAAGCGCCAACGACGCGGTCGCTCTTATCTTTTAGCTGTATCCCGCGCACACCGCTTGATGCCAAACCTGTGGGGCGGATATCACCCTCGCGGAAGCGGATCGCATAACCGCGCGCTGTCAAGAGCAGCAGGTCCTCAGCGCCGCTGGAATAAAGCACATTGACAAGTCGATCATTCTTCGCCAGGTTCATCACGCTAAATTCGTGGGACATCATGCCGGGCAAATCGCCCACATGCAGTCGTTTCACTTGTCCCAGCGCTGTCGTAAAACACAGATAGCCCACCTCGAAATTCATCGGCAAACACATGAACATGACGATCTTCCGCTTGGCCGATAGCGAGGACAAATCACTGAAGCGCATGCCGTCGGCAGCCTGCTCGACTTGCGGTATCTGCTGCACGGGCACCGTGGCGCAACCGCCCTTGTTTGTAAAGAGATGCAGAATCTGCCCGGTTGTGCTGTGCTGCAGCAAGCGTGGCGGGACTTTGGTCGCCGTCGTCACTCTGGGCGCTTCATCCAGCGGCGTGCGACCCAGCAGACCCCGGGTGCTGAACATGACCACCGTCTTCTCTTCCGGGACCAAGAAATCTTCCAGCCGGAAGGCAGTCGCCTCGCTTTCGACAATGACGCTGCGGCGGCGGTCGCCATGCTTCTCTTTCGCTTCCTGCAGATCCGCGGCAATGCGCCTGCGTTGTTTCTGCGGGCTCGCCAAGAGCGCCTCCAGCGACGCGATGAGCTTTATCGTTTCCCGGTGCTCTTGGCGGATCTTTCTTATTTCCAGCGAGGCCAAGCGCCGCAAAGGCATATCCAATATCGCCCCCGCCTGAAGCTCAGTCACTTTGAAGTTCTTGACCAGGTTGTTCCTGGCGGTCTCGGCATTGCGCGATTTGCGAATGGTCTGGATCACCGCATCCAGGTTGTCCAGCGCGATGATCAAGCCTTCCAGCACATGCGCCCGCTCCCGCGCGCGCGCCAGATCGAAGCGGCTGCGGCGTTGAACGACCTCCAGGCGATGTTCCAAATAGATGCGCAGCGCTTGCTTCAGGTTAAGCAGGCGCGGCTGGCCCTCAACCAGCGCCAGCATGATAATGCCAAATGTTGACTGCAGCGGCGTCAACTTGAAAAGCGCCGCCAATACTTTTTTGACATCGGCGCCGCGCTGCAACTCTATCACCAGGCGCACCGTATTCTGCCGGTCAGACTCGTCCCGCAAATCGGCAAGACCATCCAGTTTGCCCGAGCTTACCAGCGCTGCGATGCGTTCGATCAACGTGGTTTTATTCGTTTGGTAGGGCAATTCGCTGACGATAATGCGAGACTTGCCGCGTCCCATATCTTCAATATGCACCTTCGCCCGCAAGGTAATCTTGCCGCGCCCGGTCGCGAAAGCCGCGCGCAGCATATCCTCGTCGCCGCGCAGCTTGTAAATGACGCCGCCCGTGGGGAAATCCGGTCCCCGAACGAATTGCATGAGTTCGTCGACGCCGATGTCTTCGATGCGATCCCAGTCGTCTAGCAGATGAACGAGGGCGTCGCAGATCTCCCCCAGGTTGTGCGGCGGGATATTGGTGGACATGCCGACCGCGATTCCCGAGGCGCCATTCACCAGCAGGTTCGGCAATACCGACGGCAATACCGACGGCTCGTTCAGCGTGCCGTCAAAATTCTCGACGAAATCAACCGTTTCCTTGTTGATATCAACCAGCAATTGGCTGCCAAAGCTCGCCATTCTGGCCTCGGTATAACGCATGGCTGCCGCGCCATCGCCATCGATGCTGCCGAAGTTGCCTTGGCCGTCAATCAGCATGTAGCGCATGGAAAAGTCCTGCGCCATGCGCACCATCGTTTCGTATACCGCGCCATCGCCATGCGGGTGATATTTGCCCAATACCTCGCCGACGATGCGCGCGCTCTTTTTATGCGCGCCGCCCGGGTTGATGCCCATGTCGTGCATCGCATACAGGATCCGCCGATGTACCGGCTTCAAGCCATCGCGCGCGTCGGGCAGGGCGCGGGAAACAATGACGCTCATCGCATAGCTCAAATAAGCGTCGCGCATCTCCCGCTCAATATTCACTTGATGAATGGATCGATCGGTCATGAACCGTCCTCAATCGCTTGCTGATGTTGCCAACTGGGGCGCATGCTTATTGAAGATACGCAAAGCGCGGCAGCGATAATTGCGGCATAGGGGCTCTTGGCGCCAAGTCGCCGTCTTCGCAACGAGCATCTCCCGCCCATTGTAGAATGCAATCTGACAACGTGTCAAATTGCAGAAGCGACTTGGGCGCGTTTCAGATTATATGCAATGCGTCAACCAGCTTTGTCGCGCGCAGTGATTCTCATCACCAGTTAATCCATTCGAGAATAGTATGCGGCGTATTGATATGGTAGACTTTTGGCATGTTTCATAGAAGCATCGCGCGTCGCCTCCTTGCCGTCTCCGTCGCCTGTGGATTTGCGCTAGCCGGTTGCGCCAGCCAAGCGCCTGAACCGACCGTCGCTATCGCTCCGGAAGTCAAGCTCGTAGCGGATGTCACAGAGATCATCGAGACGCCCGCCCCACAAGAACCTGTCAATTTACCAACTGTTGCGCTCCGCCAGCTGCCAACGCTGGATGCCGATGCGACCGACCACCCGCCCGCCTCGCCTGAACCTAGCCCCAGCCAACAGCGAGCGGCAACCGGACGGGTGATAGGCGCGATTATTGACGCGGACTATCAAATCCCGCCAACCAGCACAGCCCGTCCTACAGCGTTCACAGCGGACACGCAGTTAGATTTGCCGCCGCCGCAATCGCGGGTTGACATCACGACGCCATTGCCAGTTGGCGAGCTGCGCCTGGACGGGAGCCAGATGGGAATCCAGGTTCATTACAATTTTGATGTCCCCGGTTGGGACCGAACTTTGCAACAGATCGCCGCGCTGCGCATGGCTTGGATCAAACTGCAAGCGTCCTGGGAGTGGATGCAGCCCGACTTCGCCGGTCAATTCGAAGAGAATTTCCGCCTCTTCCAATTGCATGTGCAAGAAGCGGACAAGCGCGGCAACAAAGTCTTGCTCAGTATCGCCAAAGCGCCGGATTGGGCGCGGCAATTCAATCAAAACGAAGACGGTCCCCCCGACGATCTCAATCAACTCGCCGCCTTCATAGGCTTGCTGCTGGAAAAACTCGGTCCTTATATCGACGCTATCGAAATCTGGAACGAACCCAATCTCAAGCGCGAATGGACGGGTCCCCATGCCTTCGATGGCGCGGGTTATATGGAATTGTTCCGCGTTGGATACGATGCCGTGCGCGCCTATTCGCCAAATATCGCGGTGATAACGGCCGGGCTGGCGCCCACCGGCAACTCGCAGAACATCTCGGTCAACGATCGCAGCTTCCTGCGCCAAATGTACCAGGCTGGTTTAGCCAGTTATCCGGATGTGCTCATCGGCATTCATCCCTATAGCTGGGGCAATCCGCCAGATTTCGTCTGCTGCAACAATGTGGATGGACAGGGCTGGGACGACCAGCCGCAGTTTTTCTTCGCGCAAAATATCCGCGATTACAGCGAAATCATCCGGGCAAATGGACATGGCGCCCAGATGTGGGCGACGGAGTTCGGCTGGGCGACTTGGGAAGGCTATCCGACCGAGGCGCCCGACCCCTGGATGTATTACAACACAGCGCTCGATCAACGCGACTATACCATGCGCGCCTTCCAAATCGCGCAGTCGCGCAGTGATATCGGCCTAATGATCTTGTGGAACCTGAGTTTCGCCGAGGAACTGACCATCAATAACCGCAGCGAATTGGCAGGTTACAGCCTGCTCTACCCCAGCCTTGACGGCAGTAATTTACAGTTGCAGCGACCGCTCTATCGGGCTCTGGCCGACCGTCCCTGAGATTCGCGTTCAGCAAAAAAATAGCAAAAAGGGGCGAGATACTCGCGGTATCTCGCCCCATGCTATTCTTGCTAACTGGCGCATTGCCCCGGCTGCTAGAGTTCGCTCAAGATATTCTCGAAGTCGTCTTGATCGCTCAGGTCGTCGAAGTCCAGCGCGCCTTGGGCTTCCAGCGTCACCGACGGCGCGACCGCTTCCCGGTCTTGATAGGCATGGAAGCCGGTGCCGGCCGGAATCAGCTTGCCGATGATCACGTTTTCCTTTAGCCCGTGCAAAGTATCCTTCTTGCCCTCGATGGCTGCGCCGGCCAGCACTTTGATCGTATGCTGGAAGCTGGCGGCAGCCAAGTAGCTGTCCGTTTCCAGCGCCGCTTTGGTGATGCCGAGCAGGATGGGCGTCGCTTGGCAGATCTCCCTCTCCTCGGCTTTTAGCGCCTCGTTGATCTCCAGCAATTTCAGCCGGTCGATAAAATCCCCGGGCAGCAATTCGCTGTCTCCGCTCTTGGTGACCTGCACCTTGCACATCATCTTGCGGATGACGGTCTCGAAATGCTTGTCAGCAATGTTGACGCCTTGGCTGCGATATACTTCTTGAATCTCGCTCAACAAGTACATTTGCGTCTCTTTCGCGCCCAAAACATGCAAGATGCGATGCGGATTCTTGGAGCCTTCGGTCAACTGTTCGCCAGCCGCCACCGTCATGCCGTCATGGATCGACTTGCGCAAGCGCGCATTGGCGGGGATCTCATGATCTTCCGATTCGCTGGTTTCAAAACGGATGAAGACCGTATGGTCCTCGATGTGAACTGTTCCAGCCAAGCCCGCTTTCAACTCTTCGTCGCCGTTGCGCGCGACTAAGCCGCCGACTGCGACTTCCTTCCTGTCCTCAACGCAAATTTCCCAGTCTTCCGGCACAACATGGGTCTCATTCTCCACTTCGCTCTTGATAACCGTTGCGATGCGCGCGCCATCTTCGCGCTCGTGCAGGCGCAAAATGCCGTCAAGCTCGGTCATCACCGATTCGCCCTTGGGTTTACGACGGGCTTCAAACAACTCCTCAACACGCGGCAAGCCGCTGGTAATGTCACGCACTTCGGCTGTACCGCCACTGTGGAAAGTGCGCAATGTGAGCTGTGTGCCCGGTTCGCCAATGGACTGCGCCGCGATGATGCCCACCGCAGAGCCGATACTGACCATTTCGCCGGTGCCCAAATCGCGTCCATAGCAGAGCGCGCAAACGCCGTGTATCAGTTTACAGGTCAAGGGACTGCGAACCGCTATCTCCTCGACGCTCGATTGGTCGATCTGGTCCGCAATTTCTTCATCAATGATCTCGTTGCGCCCGACAATCAATTCATCGCTGTCGGGATCAAACAGGTCTTGCGAGGCGCAGCGGCCAACAATGCGCTCTGGGATAGATTGCCCGGCAACATTGTCCGACCGGCGAATAATCAAGCCTTGCTCGGTTGTGTTGCAATCCCAGCGATTGACAATCATATCCTGCGCCACATCGACCAGACGCCGCGTCAAATAACCCGCGTCCGCCGTGCGCAGCGCCGTATCGGCCAAGCCCTTGCGCGCGCCATGTGTGGAAATGAAGTACTCCAGCGAATTCAAGCCCTCCCGGAAATGGCTGCGGATTGGCAAATCAATGATGCGCCCGGAAGGGTCTGACATCAATCCGCGCATGCCCGCCAATTGCGTAATCGGACCAAAGCCGCCTTTAGTTGACCCGGACAGCGTCATAATCGCGATGGGTCCATAGGGATCCAGCGTGTCCTGGATCTGCTCCTGCAAATAATCTTTCGCGCGGTTCCACTCGTCGATTGTGATCTGATAGCGCTCTTCTTCGGTCATCAAGCCACGGCGGAAATCGCGCTCGGCGCGGGTTACTACCTCGTCCGCCTGTTGCAGGATGTCCTTGCGCTCGTCCGGAATCGTCAGATCGCTCACCGCAATCGTCGTGCCGGAAATCGTCGCATAGTGGAAACCGAAGTTCTTGATGGCGTCCACCACCTCGGGCGTAACCTCCGCGCCGATAACTTGGTAGCAGCGGGCGACAAGCTGCTGCAAGCCTTTCTTGCCCATCGTTTCCTGGACGAAGCGTATCTCGTCAGGCAAGATGCGGTTGAAGATCGCGCGTCCTACCGTGCAGATTTCCGGTTCTTCCTGGGGGCTGCGCGTATCATATACATTGCCCAGCAAAATCGGCGTATGCAGCCCCACCAAACCGATGCGGTATAGATACTCGACCTCGTCCATGTCGACGACGACGCGGCGCTCGTGCAGGTTGGTGAGCTCCAACTGATCTTCAAGCCCCTTGGCAGACATATATTTGCGCATCTCGTAGGCGTTGGCCAGGATGCAATCGACCTCGCCGTCAAGCAGCGCTTGCACGGTGCGATCAATAGCCGTCTCCAAAACTTTGGGGCGGCCGTTTTCATCTGGCACGGTCTTGTCCATATAAAGCTCGATATTGGGCACTTGCCGGAACTGCGCGTAATAGTAGCCATTGGATCTGACGGCGATGCCAACTTTATGCTCGCCACTGTACAGGACCTGCTCGGAACGGAATTCGTCCGCGCGCGCTTTCCGCGCCACAATCTCAACGGTGGGATCCATGGTCAAATAATAATTCCCCAGCACCATGTCCTTCGAGGGACCGACGATAGGCATGCCATCGGATGGCTTCAACAAGTTGCGCGTACTCAACATCAGTTCGCGCGCTTCTTTGACAGCCTGTTCGCTCAGCGGCACATGAACCGCCATTTGATCGCCATCGAAATCGGCGTTAAAGGCGGAACAAACCAGGGGATGAATTTGGATCGCCTTGCCTTCAACCAGCAGCGGCTCGAAAGCTTGAATGCCCAGGCGATGCAAGGTCGGCGCGCGGTTCAAGAGCACTGGTCGCTCGCCAATCACTTCTTCCAGGACCTCCCATACTTCCGGGCGCTCGCGCTCGATGATGCGCTTGGCGCCTTTGACATTGC
Source organism: Phototrophicaceae bacterium (assembly GCA_965232245.1). Taxonomy (GTDB): domain Bacteria; phylum Chloroflexota; class Anaerolineae; order Aggregatilineales; family Phototrophicaceae; genus UBA6055. Next base: position 2,392,982 of record CBDDPG010000002.1, read on the forward strand.
TGGCATAGTTGTATTGCACCAATCGGCTGATCACAAATGGCCGGTATAGCTCCAGCGCCATCGTCTTGGGCAAGCCGCATTGATGCAGTTTCAGCTTGGGACCAATGACGATGACCGAACGACCCGAATAATCGACGCGCTTGCCAAGCAGATTGCGGCGGAAGCGCCCCTTCTTGCCCTTGAGCATGTCGCTTAAGGATTTTAGTTCCCGCCGGCCGCGGCGGCTCAAAGCCTTGCCGCGCTGGCTATTGTCGATCAAACTGTCAACCGCTTCTTGCAGCATACGCTTTTCGTTGCGCACGATGACATCCGGCGCGCCGAGATCCAGCAGATGCTTCAGCCGGTTATTGCGGTTAATGACGCGGCGATACAAATCGTTCAAGTCGCTGGTAGCGAAACGACCGCCATCCAACTGCACCATCGGCCGCAGATCGGGAGGAATCACCGGCAGAACGGTCAGAATCATCCATTCCGGACGATTGCCGTTCGGCTCGTTTTCCTGGTTGGTTTCATCGATGTCCATAACGGTCGCGCGGCTGTTGCGCAAGCTTTCGACCACGCGCAAGCGCTTGGTGGCTTTGCGGCTGCGCTGCTTCGACTTGCTGGTGCGGACCTCGATCCAAAGTTCTTCCGCCAGCTTCGCCAAGTTGAGCGTGCCCAGGATCTCGTAAAAGGCTTCCGCGCCCATATTGGCTTGGAAGACATTGCCGAAGCGGCTCTTTAGTTCGCGATAGCGGCTTTCCGACAAGAACTGCAAGACATGCAGATCATCTAATTCAGTGATTTGCTTCTCGGCGCTATTGCGCAGATTCGCTAACTTATCCTCGAGTTCAGCCACTTGTTCGTCCAGGGACGAATCCACATCAAGATTGGCATCGTCGATATCGCCGCCGATCTTAGCGATTTCGGCTTTGCTCAACTCTTCAATTTCAGACTGTAATCTGCTGAGGTATTCGTTGACCTGGGTTTGGATGCGCGAGATGTGGTCGTTGGTGATTTCCTCGCCTTTTCCAACGACTACTGTCTCTGTCGCTTGCAAGCTAATTTCCGCAGAGGCGGCTTGACCCAGCATGCTTTCGACGCGGGTCTGCGCCACTTGGGCTTCGTTCATCACCTCGTCGCTCAGCCGCGCCAGTTCCCCGTCAAAATGACTGCGGATCGCTTTGACTTTGCTATCGTATTCCTCCGCAAGTTGATCGCGGTTTTCCCGCAACTCGCTGAACTGGTCTTCCAACTCGCCAGTGAGTTCCTGCTCTTTCAGCTCCAGTTCTTTCTCAATGCGTGTGATGGCTTTGCTGCGCGCGTCTTGATCGACTTGCGTAACGACAAACTGCGCGAAGTAAAGCACGCGGTCCAGGTTGCGTCGGCTCACGTCCAATAGCAGACCCAAATAGCTCGGCACGCGCCGTGTATACCATACATGAGCGACCGGCGCCGCCAGCTCGATATGCCCCATGCGTTCGCGCCGCACCGACGACCGCGTCACCTCGACGCCGCATTTATCGCAGATGATGCCGCGATAACGGATGTTCTTGTACTTTCCACAATAGCATTGCCAGTCTCGTGTGGGACCGAAAATCCGCTCGCAGAACAGCCCGTCCATTTCCGGACGCAGCCGCCGATAATTGATCGTTTCCGGTTTCGTCACCTCTCCATAAGACCAGGATCGAATCTGTTCAGGAGAAGCCAGACTAATACGTAACGCGCTAAAGTCTTTCGCCTCCAAGGCGTAACCTCCTTTGCGCTATAATGCTGTAGATAGAAAGTAGATGACCTGATGAAACTGTTGCACAATCACCGTCAAACACGAATAGACAACAGAAGGCGCAGCCCCTGTGCCTCATAAGCAATGCGATTTATTTGCGTGTTTCCATCACTAGGCATTGTATCTTGCCTATATGCGCTTGTCAAGACAATTGAAAAAAGTCAGTAATGTGTATCCTATTCGGTTGATAGATATTTTGACATCCTCGACAAGAGATCCTTAAGCAACGAAAAGAACGATTTGGTAGGGGCGACTCGGTGAGTCGCCCAAAAGCGCCGAAATATATCGGGGTCTTCGACGAAATCGCGCCTAATGAAAAGCTGTCAAGTCTCCAGCCAAAATGTGCTATAATGCCCGCTCGAAATGAAAGCCCTGGAGCAAAGCAATGACACCCTTGCTCAACGTCGATACCGCCCTTGCGAAGATCCTCGCCGACATGAAGACCTTGCGGGCAGAGGCTCTGTCGCTGCCCGAAGCGCATAACCGCGTCATCGCCAGCGACCTCATCTGCCCTATCGACCTGCCGCCCTTCGACAACTCGGCAATGGACGGCTACGCAATCCACCATGAAGACAGCGCCGGCGCCAGCCGCGCCAACCCGGTCGCGCTCTCGGTGTCGATGGACATATTGGCCGGCAGCGCGCCGGAGCGCCGACTTGAACCAGGACAGGCCGCCCGCATCATGACCGGCGCCCCCGTCCCCACAGGCGCGACAGCGGTCATCCCGGTTGAAGACACCGACGATGACTGGCAAAAGGGCGAAAGCAGCCCCCTGCCCGCAGTTGCGCGTCTCTACCGCCAGCTCGCCCGTGGCGAGAATATCCGCCGCGCCGGCGAAAATATCGCCGCCGGCGCCACGGTCATGACAGCTGGCAGGGTCATCGGACCAGCGGAAATCGGCATGTTGGCGGCTATCGGCTGCTCACGCGTCGACGTCATTCGCCGCCCCAAGGTCGCCATCCTCAGCAGTGGCGATGAACTCGTCGACATATACGACGAACTGACGCCCGGGAAGATCCGCGATACTAACGGCTATACGCTCGCGAGCCTCGTGCGGCAATCGGGCGCTATTCCCATCCGCCTGCCCATCGCCAAGGACAGCCTGGAATCCATCCGCGCCCTCTATCGCCGCGCGCTGGAGATTAAGCCCGACCTGCTGATCAGCACGGCCGGCGTATCCGTCGGCGCCGCCGATCTGGTCAGGACGGTCATGGACGAGCTCGGGGATATCGATTTTTGGCGCATCAATATGCGGCCCGGCAAGCCGCTGGCTTATGGCAGCATCCAGGGTTTGCCATTTTTTGGTTTGCCCGGCAATCCCGTTTCTACCATGGTCACCTTCGAAGTCCTGGTTAAGCCCGCGCTGGCGAAAATCGCCGGTCGTCCCTTCAAACGGGAAACCGTGAAAGCCATTACCGCCGCGCCCATGAAGTCGGACGGTCGGCGCAGCTACAACCGCGTCATCTTGTCACGAGAAAAAGGACAACTCATGGCGCAAAGTACCGGTATCCAAAGTTCGGGCGCGCTCATGTCCATGGTCAAGGCTGACGGCTTGGCGATCATAGCCGAAGGCATGACCCAGGTCCCGGCCGGCAGCGAGCTAAACGTGATACTCCTGCGGCAGCCGAATTGGTAGCGTTGGGCTCAATGTAAGCATCAATTGGAAGGGATATGACACTGATTAGCGCAAAGCGTCTGCAAGCACTCTCAGTCATTTTTGGATTGTTCGTGAGCGGCTATCTGAGCTATTTGAAGATTGTCGATACGCCATCAGTCTGCGTCAAAGGCGGACCCTTCAACTGCGACCTGGTGCTGAATTCCAAGTATTCGGAATTGGGGGGCATCCCGATCGCCTGGCTCGGCTTGGCAATTTATCTTATGCTCGCCTTCATCCTGCTAATCGAAGACCGACACGAGCTCTTCAGGCTCTACGGTCGGCTCGCCGCCTTCGGCGTCGCGCTCTTCGCCTGGCTCTTCTCGATGTGGCTGGTTTATGTGCAATTCGCGCTGCTGGGAGCGCTTTGCCCCTGGTGCCTGTCGCACGAGCTCAATTTCACAATTCTCTTTGGGCTCATCTGTCTGCGGCTATACCGCGAATTGTCAGGTGAAGCGGAGCGCAGCCTCAAATAAAAACGGAAGATCTAGCACGATCTTCCGTCGGTTTTCCAAGCCTGCTTTGGCTTGGCTTAAGACCCCCGCAATGTGCGAGCGAGAATCTCTTCCTGGCGGCTGCGGTGATCCTTTCGCGCCCGGCGCTTGTTGTGGTTGCGATTCGGGTTTTCGTCTGTGCTGCCCATCGCCCGCCGGAAAGCCTGCGCCATAGATGTTGGCACTTCAACTTCGTCCTCAGCTTCTTCTTCAAGCATCGCCATGGCTTCCTCGTCCTTTTTCATGGACAAGTCAATCTGGCGCGGACGCCCGCTTTTCTTGATAACGCGCACTTCCACTTCTTGCCCTATCGCGGCGATATCGCTCGGCGATTTCACATAGCCATCCGCCATTTCCGACACATGAACCATACCCGGGCGCTCCGCGCCAAAATCGACGAACACGCCAAATTTCTCGACGCGGATCACTTCGCCCATATAGGTATTGCCCTGCTTTATCGATTGCCAGGGGACCATGGGCGGCTTCTCCATGGTGAGCGCAACATAGCCATCACGCCTGGTCTTATAGACGTAGGCTGTGATATCCGAATCCGCCTGCACGACTTCATCAAAGCGGCGTTGCTCGCCATCCGCAAGCTGCGAGATATGCAGCAAGGCATCCTGGCCCGTGCCGATATCCACCAGCGCCCCGTAAATTCCCACATGTTTTACCCGGCCAGCAACCTCCGTGCCGACATCAAAGGTCTGCGCTACTTCAGCCATATTGATCCCGCTCCTCCAAATCTGTTCTCGAGAACCGCGCGCTATGCCGATCCACATATTTCTTCGTTCTCTACATCTTCGCCGATGAAATCGAAGTTGTCGTCGATGGTATCCTGGAATCCCCCAAAACCTTGCCAGTCGTAGAGGCGCGAACAAGCCAATAGCAAGTCCATCTCGTCTGGCGCCAAGTACATGGCGCCAAGCACCTCGCTGCTGGTTGACAGACGGCCCGTTTCGGCGCCGGCGACAAAAGCGTAAACCACCATCGGCACTTCCGGATAGACCAGCGCCATATAGGCTTGTTCGGCCGCCGGCGCTTCTCCGCCCAGGTAAAGCGGTTCGCCATAGCGATCCATCACCGGTCCCAAGCTCATGACGGGCGCGAATTGCAGCAGCAAGGAAGTTATTGTTTCACCGTCGCGGCTGAAGACCTGGCAACAGACTTGGCCTTCTTCCGGCGCAAAGCCGAAGATGCGCGCGTCGCTGCCCTCTTCTCGTTCAGCTTCCTGGATCTCCGTGTAGCAGGTATCTTGCCGCGAAACTTGACCGGCGTCGCTCTCCGCTTGACTCTCCGCCTCTTGATCATCTGGCGGGCAAGCATTTTCTTCGATCATTAGCTTGGCGTCGCGATATACGGTTTCACCCGGTACGATCCCGTTCCAACAGGGCGCTTCGCAGGGCTCTCCGCTCAATAGGCTGAGGTCTTTGAGCTTGGTTTCGTCGAGCAGTCTGACTTCTTGCGCGCATCCTGCAAGTATGACGACCGTGAGAAGAAGGGATACTGCGTAAAGGAGACGTTTCATTCGGTTCCGCTTTCGACCGGTCTTTGCGACAATAGCCGCAGATGATAACAGGGTCTTATGGCATTGTACAGTATTGGAACAGCCTCAACCGATAGAGACTCTGACACAGGTCAAGCAGGTGGTCCTCATCCTATAAAGAGCCGCCTGCGAGAAATCAAACCTTTTCCAGGGTCAGCGAATAATTGCCGATCGTGCCGCCAAATTGAGCGGCATAACGCGTCGCGACAATCGTGTAGGGACCGTTCTCCGTCAGCTCCAAGCCGCTGATGATCGAATCCGTTGCGAAGCCGCTCGTGCCCAGCAGCGCTGGATCGCCATCATCATTGGCGGCGATTTCTACCCCGCTCGGGCTTATCAAGAATAGGCTGGTATCAAGCACCTGCGCCGCCGCGTTCATGCGGATCGTAACCGTCTCGCCGGCCGCGCCTTGGAAGTTATAAACGTCGAAGGTGTTGGAGGGCGAGATCGTACCCGTCGCCACTTCCCCCGCCGCTATCTCTGGCGCGTCAAATGCCGCCGACTGATATGGAATCAAAGAACTGCCGTCGTCGATGAAGCCGCCGTCGCCGGCCGCTGCGCTGCCGTCCGGTTGCACAGTGAAATTGGTCACAAAGCGCTGATTGGGCAGTGGGAACTTTCTTTCAAGCAAGATCGTCTCCCCTCTAACCGCTACCGCCAAGGTGAAATCGACCGCTGGAGGCAGCGCCGAGCAGGCGTTTTGATACCAAACTTCAACCTCGTATGTGCCTGGCCGCATCCGGCCGGGGGGCCAATATATGTAAGACACCGGCGCGCCCGATGCCGCTGGAATGCAATTGACGTTGCCGGCTTCTTGCAAGACGCCGCCGCTGCTCCCGAAGGGAATATCGTCAAATACCGCTCCCCCGATCGGGTCGCGCACGAGCAATTGCAGGTCGGCATTCGTGCCCCAAACCAAGGTCACTTCGATATCGCCCGGCGGTAATTCCAGCGCCGTGAGCTCGGCGGGAACTTCGCTGGCAGGACCGCTCAAGGTCAACTGGAACGGTCCCTCTGTCCCGCCCAATTCCTTGCCATATCGCGTCGCGATGATCGTGAAACTGCCACTGCTCAAAAGACGCGCGTTGCTAATCAGCGAATCAGTCGTGCCGGCAGAATCATCGTTGACGCTGACGACAGAACCGTTCTGGTCAACGATTTGCAGCAGCGCATCGAGGTTTGGTCCCAGCGCTTGCATGCTGACCGATATCAACTCCCCGGCCGTGCCTGTGAAGGCATAAGTCTGGAATGGGACTTCATTGCTTATGGCGCCAGTCACGGGAATGTCTCGACTGATCGCTACCGGTATATTCGTAGCGATGTCAAATGCGGTCGGCAGCCTGGTTAAGCTGGCATCCGGGTAGACGTCGCCAGCGCTCACCGTTGCGCCGCCCTCGCTGTCGACCTCGAAGCGAGCGACATAGACGCTGTCCTGCCCTTGCAGCGGCGGCGCCAGGACACCGGTGATCGTGTCGACCAGCGTATTGTTCACAGTTACCTCGGCGGCGAAGGGAATGGAGCCCACGCTGCTATCACAGGCTTCGCGATAAAAGATCAGCACTTCATAGCTGCCCGTCGGCAAGAACCCGGGCTGCCAGACGGCTGTTTCTTCCGGGCTGGGGCTGAGCACCTGGCACAAGCCATTGGCGTCGAAGCCAAATACCCCGCCATTGTTCGTGACGCGCGATTCCCAATACAAAGTCTGCCCCGACGGATCGCGTACTTGAAGATTCATATCGGCCGCGCCCGTCCATGTCAGCCGCACCTCGATGCCCGCAGGCATCAATACCTGGCTCGCGGCTGCGCCGGCGGCTTCATCGGCCTGTACTTCCGATGCTTCCGGCGCTGCCACGCCGTCGGCGGCGCCGATTTCCAAAGTGATATCAAAATTGCTGTCCGCAGCCGCGCTGCCGGGCGCCATATACACGACGACAAAATAGCGGCCGCCCGTCGCCAGAACGGCGCCGTCAATCGCGGCCCTGCCGCTGCCAGCCTCGTCGATAGCGCGCGCGATGACATTGCCATTGGCATCGCTCAGCAAGAGCGCCAAAGCCTGCCCGCTTGCGCTTTCCACTGTAATCGTCGCGGCCGAGCCCAGCGCCGCGTCAAATACATAAGAGGTTGCGCTCCCCCCTGCTCCCAAGGAGTCGCTCAATGTCGAACCTGGCGCCAGAATGCGCGCCGCATCCTGCGCGGATACAGGCGCTATGACCAGAAGCAGCGCCATGACAACTGCAATTAGCGGCGGCTTGCGCCTAATTTGGATTTTAGTCATCACTTCAGACATGCGAGTTGCCCCCCTCCAAAAAACGCGAGACAGGTACGGTGGCTTCTAGTTTACACGGTAACTGCGCAAAGTTTAGTCTGCTTTTTTCCGCGTGTCAGCAAATGACCGTATCCGCCTGGCTGGCATCTGTGAAAAGTCTAGCCGACTAAGAATATCCGTGCCATACAAACTGCCTACGGCTGCCTGACGCCTATTCCACGCACGTCAGCGCGCGCGGACGATCCCCTCAGCCTGGAATGCTAGTGTTTATAAGGGATACAGGCGATACAGCGCTTCGGACAGATTGTACAGGCAAACTCCCGCAGCTTCAATGCGCGCCAGAGCTGGCGAAATCCGCCCTTATAATTTCCAACAAATATATCTGCTGACAGGTTCAAGTACAAAAAGTGAGGGATGTCATGAATCAGAAATTGATGCGACTGCTGCTTATCGCCATCATTGGAGCGACTACATCAATGTTGGCGTTGGGCGCGGAACAATCGACACATATCGTACAGCGAGGCGAAACGATTTACCGCATCGCGCTGCGCTATAACGTATCGCCCGAAGAGTTGATGAGCGCGAATAACATCGAAGATCCACGCTTCATCCATTCGGGATTGGAGCTGAACCTGTTATTTGCCAGCGCTGCCCCAGCGCCGCCGCCCGCCACCCAAACATCGTCCCCCGCCGTCCAACCCGGTCCGCAAGCGCAAGTCGTCGCCCCTGCCGCCCCAGCCCCACAGCCAGTGAGCGCGCCGGTCAGCGCTGGCGCACGGCAGCAGTATGTCGTGCGTAAAGGCGATTTCCTGACCCAGCTGGGCATCGATCTGGATACAAGCTGGATCGCCCTCGCTAGGTTGAACAATCTCGAAGCCCCATACGTCCTGCATGTCGGCTCAACGTTGTTGATGCCTGAAAGAGCGGACGTGGAGTTGTATGACCCGGAATACGCCGCCTGGAAATGGTTTGATATCATCGCGCATCAGCCGGGACCGCAGGTCGGCGTCGGGCGGGAAATCGTGATCTTGCTGGACGCCCAAGCGATTTATGCCTACGAAAACGGCGCATTGCAGAATGCGGTGCGGGTATCGACGGGCAAGAAAGCGACGCCAACGGTCAAAGGCGATCATAAGATCTGGCTGAAGCGGCGCAGTCAAACCATGTCTGGACCGGGTTATTCCTTGGACAATGTCGAATGGGTCATGTATTTCTACAGGGACTACGCCATCCACGGCACCTGGTGGCATACCAATTTTGGGCAGCCCATGAGCCATGGCTGCGTCAACTTGACCAATACCGATGCGCAATGGTTCTATGAGTTCGCCAGCATCGGCACCCCTGTGCATGTACGATAACATGAGCGAAGCAAGTTCAAGCTCTTAGACCTTCATGCGCTCGAGCCGCCGCCGTCCAAACCCAGGGCGGCGGCGCGCTTTTGCATCGCCCCCAATACCAGCGGCACGTGAAAATCCCAAACATCCACGCCCAGCGCCGCGCAGCCGTCGATGACGTCTTGTCTGTTGACGCCGGCGGCAAACGCCTTGTCCTTCCACTTTTTACGAATGCTCTTGATTTTGACATCGCGGATATCTTTGCTCGGGCGCACCAATGCCACCGCCGTGATCAAACCGGTGAGCTCGTCCACCGCGTAAAGCGCCTTGTCGCGCAGCGTCCGGCGGTCATCGACCGCCAAGGGACCGTGACTCAAGATAGTCCGAACGTCTTCCTCGCCCAAGCCGCGCTCGCGCAGAATCGGCGCTCCGTCCATCGGATGCTGCTCCAGCGACGGATGCAGCTCCCAGTCAAAATCGTGCAGCAAACCCACCAATCCCCAGGAATCGGGATCTTCGCCATAGTGTTCGGCATAATCGCGCATGGCGAATTCAACCGACAGCATGTGCTTGCGCAAGCCGTCCGAAGCCACGAATTCACATACGATGCCCCAAGCCATCTCTCTGTTCAAAGCTTCAATCCTCCATCTGTAGGCAATCACGAATCTTTTCGTGATACCATATATCCGCAAATGATTCAACAAAAGAAGCGCAAGTAGCAGAGCAATCGCATCAGATTATTTTAACCACCGAGAACACAGAAGTAGTTCCAAGAAAATAATGCAAATTTTACAGGGGCGGTGTAGGGGCGACCAGATTGGTCGCCCGACGTTGCTGCGTCGTTGATTTCGGGCGACATGGTATGTCGCCCCTACATCGCGGTAGGTTTTGTGATATTCGGCACATAATTGGTTCTGGTGCGATTGCTCTGCGCAGCTAGTCTATCCTTTACGGTTGAATTCTTTTTTCAGTTCTCGGCCTGAGAGCTCTTGAGCATAAAATATGAAGGATTTGCTAGGAGCGACTCGGTGAGTCGCCCAATACGCATTGAGTTTCTATTCGTCGGGCGATTCGGCGAATCGCCCCTGCCGGTTGTCTGCTTGTTATAATTCAAGCGAATTTGATAACCTACCGAAGCGTGCAGCGGCTGTGTTCATGGGCCGCAACATAAAGCGCTTGCGCCGGCCTCATCAGCCTTTCACGGCGCCGAAGGTAATCCCGCGGATCAGGTATTTCTGCGCGAACAAGGCGAAGATGATCATCGGCAAGATCATGGCGACGCTCATCGCCGCCATCGGACCCCACTGGATGCCCTTGTCACTCACGAAGCCAGCCACCGCGATCGACAAAACACTGGCTTTGCGCCGAGCCACGCTTGAAGCAATCAGGAATTCATTCCAAGATAGGAAGGCGGTCAAGATACCGGCCGCGGCCACGCTGGGCATGGCAATCGGCAGCACAACCCGCCAGAATCGCTGCCAGACGCTGGCGCCATCGACGATGGCCGCTTCTTCGATTTCCGCCGGCAAATCTTGAAAAACGACCAGCATCAGCCAAGTAACAAAGGGAATCGTGATGCCTAGCTGGCCGATGATGATCGCCCAAACCGTATCCAGCAAGTCAAGTTCTCGCATAACCAAGAAAAACGGGATGACCGTGGTCACGCGGGGATAAAAGCGGATGAATAAAAAGATAAAGGTTACGCCAGCCAGGATCTTCGCCGATAGCCGCATGCGCGCCAAGCCATAAGCCGCCAGCGTGCCGGCGACAATGGTGATGCCGGTCGTCCAGATGGTTACTGTGAAGCTGTTGCGGAAATATCGGAAGGTCTTACTATCCTCAAACAATTCCTGATAATGCTGGAAAGTAACCTCGCTCGGCAATATCGTCGGCGGGACGGACAAGAACTCGCGCGGCAGCTTCACGCTGTTGATCACCAGATACACCAGCGGAATCAGAACCGAGAGACAAGCGATGAGCAAAATGAAACTGTGCGCCCAAGCCAAGAAGCGTTGTTTTGCTGTTTTTTGCCGTCCCATAGGCTTCGCCTTGCGATTCTCCTCTGCCCGCTACCAATCCTTGCGCTGGAACCAAAAGACGACGCCGATGGAAAAACTGGCGAATACCATGAAAATCCAGGACGAGGCGGCGGCCGCGCCAAAATCAAAGGCGCGCAGCCCCAAGGTGTAAATGTAATAAGTAAGCGTATAGGTACTGTAGCCTGGACCGCCAAATGTCAGCGAATAGATGGAATCCAGCGACAGCAGCGATTCCAGCATGCGGAAGACCAAGGTCAGCAGCAGCAAGGGCATCAGCAGCGGCAGCTCGATGTGAAGGAAGGTGCGCAGGCGGGAAGCGCCATCTATCGCCGCCACTTCCAGCAAGTCGTCGGGGATGCTGGCGATCGCCGCCCCCACGACCAGCAAAACGAAAGGGGTCCATTGCCAGGTATCCAGCAGGATGACCGACGCAATCGCCCCATCCGCCGTCGCCAGCCACTCCGGTCCCTTGATGCCGATCGCGCCCAGTACGTGATTGACCAAGCCAGCCCGAGAATTCAACAGAATGCGCCACAAGGTGCCGGCCGCCACCGGCGCGATCACCATCGGCATAATCAGCAGCGTGCGAATCGCTCGCATGCGCCAACTGGTCCCCATGGTCAAATAAGCCAGACAAACGCCCAGGACCATCTCCAGCACCAGCGCGCCGCCAGTGATCAGAATGCTGTTGCGCACCGAGCGCCTGAATGTTTCGTCGGAAAGCTCCTTGGCGAAATTGTCCAAGCCCACAAAACCCTTTGGGACTTGCGATTCAGTCAGCACCCAATCCTGCACGGACAGGAAAGCCGAATAGACAAGCGGATAGAATTGCACCGCCACCACGATGATGAAAGCCGGTATCACAAAAAGGACCATCCAAGGCAAATCGTGCCGGCGATGCCAACTCGAATTCGGACGCTTCCTAGCGGATAACCTGGACATATTCAATGTTCCACGAAATTAGCGCGCTGTTGAGGCGGACAGCGCTTTTGATGGTGAGAAGAGAAATGAAAAGGCGGGAGCCAAAAACCCCCGCCCAATAGCGCTAACCTTCTTGCATCTGACCCTGCGCCGCAGCCGATTGCACCAGACCTTCCGGCACCTCCAGCTCCGACCAGTCAGCCAGCGTATTCGCCAGCATCGTCTCCACATCAACCGCGTCGATGACAAATTCGCCCATGTGGCGGAAGAAGATCTCGAAGGCAGCGAAGATCCAAGGCACGGATTCCGCCCGATCCAAGTTCGCGACCATGTTGGGGAAGTCGTGGCTGTACTGCTCGATCAGCTCGGGATCTTCGTATGTGCTCAAGAAGGGCGAGCCAACGCCCAGCTCGACAAAGCGCCGCTTTGCCTCTTCTTCGTTGATATAGTGCTTGATCCATTCCCAAGCCGCGTCCGGGTTCTCGCTGAAGCCCGAAATGAAGAGATTCCATGCCGACAGGAAGGGGAAGCCCGGTCCCGGGAAGGGCGCGGTCGCCCAATTATCGACCACCAGCGACGCATCCGGATTCTGCGCGTCCGCCCGTACAAAGCTGACCCAGCAGATCATGGTCGCGGCTTTGCCCGTCAGGAAGACCGAATTGGCTTCGTCGATGCTCAAGCCCGTCGCGCCTTCAGGATTGTAATCCAGCAGGCTTTTCATCTGGTTCAAGGCGGCGACAGCTTTATCGTGATCCAGCGCGTAGTTGCCCTCGGCATCCACCAGATAGCCATCGTACATGCCCAGGAAGATAGCGGGCGTCTGTTCGTAAGCGCCAAATGCAAAGACGTTCGGCGCGATGTCCGTACCTTCCAGATGCGCGTCCAACACGTCCAGCGCCTCGAAGAACTCGTCCCAGGTCTCCCAGTCAGCCGAGATGCCGGCTTCCTCGAAGATGTCGGTGCGATAAATCAGGCCGTAGGCGTCGGCGCTGTAGGGGATGCCGATGCGCTTGCCGTCAAAGAAACCGGAAGGACCCGGCTGCATCAGACCCTCGATGATGTTGCCGTCCCACATGTCGCGCTCGATGAGCTCGTCCAGCGGGTGCATCTGATCCCAGACGCTGCCGATCCAGAAGTCGCCGGAAATCACGTCGAATTCGCCCGTGCCCGTGCTCAGGTCGGTGATGTGGTTCTGTACCAGCACCACGAAGGGCGAGGCGACGATCTCGAGCTCGATGCCGGTCATTTCCTCGAAGCCGGGCTCGAGTTGCTCGGCGCCGATGTCGTAAGTGCCGGACTGCATGAAGGTGGTGACGACTTCCGCGCCGGCATGGGGCATGTCCTGGGCGAGCGCGCCGAAGGGCAGCGCCAGCAATAGCGCAAGCGTGAGAAGAGTGAGTTTTTTCATGATGTTCCTCTTTCTGTATATGGGATTGGATGGAAATGGGTGTATGTGGAAATTGATAAGGAATAAGCGCCTCCTTATGGGATGTGGGCGGATGGATAGCAGTGATTATAGCGGCTTTGGGCTGGGTTGGCGAATTCGGGTGTGCTTGCGCGGGAAGTTGGAAGTCTTGGACAGGATTTGAACCGGCTCATTTGCGACGATCAGCCCGATGTTGGTGGCTTTGGCATACCGTCGAATAGAGTTCGTATATTCTTGAGCATAATTTTGTGTCTAGAATTGAGAAACTGCTCGTAGTCATCAGCCTCCAATGCAGCTACACAGGATTCGTCCATAAAGTGTTTAAGAAGCAGGTCACGTTTTCCGTCCTGAATAATAATGTTTTCTTTTGCGAGATACTTGCTCGGTGCTGTTTTACCAATCGCACGGTTGGTTTCAGCTGAAATCAATGTACGGTTTACAATGTTGTTGTACAGTGCAGTTCCAGACAATCCTAGAATCGATTTTGATTGATGGGACTTGATGTAGCTTTGCGGAAAAACGTGGTGATCTTCTAGCTGAGAAAATGCAATGCTATCGTTTTGTCGGAAATCGCGAGCACCGTTACGAGCAAGTAAGCACATCACACCTTTGTAAAGAGTATTGGTAGTACGCTCAACCTCTAGCAAAGCGAAATTGGATTGCTCACGAACTACGTCGCTATATACGCTTCGAAAGACTTCAGGGTACGTCGATGGGTCGTCAAAGAATCTCGACAAATCTGTATAGTCTCTCGAACTCATAGTTTCGACGGGTCCTGTATACCGAACCGTGAAAACAGATCCCCAGTACCACCAACGAATCGCGTCAGATGCTGAAGCTTGCTTGGAGGCTTCTAAGGAGTCCCTCTTTTCCAACAAGGCAGCCAAAACCGGAATCATCGTTGTGCTGGGTAACCATTTTTCGGTAAAGACTCCGTACCCATCAGAGTTCAACGCGATCAACCTGGCATAGGCTTTATCAAAGTAAGTTACAGCTAGATTCCAGTGATTCTCGAAATCTTGATAAGACAGATTGATGAGTGCCTTACTTTTTACGTCCTTACGTCTCTTCAGAGCAATAAACCGCAATAGAAGTAGTCCAAATGCTGACTGTTCGATATTTGAAAACTGCGAAAAAATGTTGCTTGACTCAACCGCGTTCTCCCACAACCGGTGAATATGTACTCCCTTCGAATACAGTCTCGCGGTCAATAAGTCAAAGACATTTAGATTCACACCAGTACTGTTCAACTTCTCAAAGATGGTACAGATCTCCTCCAGCTGCGTTGGATTGTCGTGCTCGATTGTTGCAAGCGTTAGCACGGACGCATTGTACTTAAAAACCTCATTTACTTTTCTATCCCAGACCTGCTTATCATTTGTAGCCCATTCATCCATTTTGTCAACGCTCTGTCGCGCTAGCCAAATAGAATAGGCTCCACTCCAACCTGACCAAATGCAATAACTCGCGCAGAGGAATTTTCCGGTTATCATATTGCCAATTTCCTCTGTTCAATTCATCAGGTAAGCACTTGTTTCTCGGCTTGCTCGTGACTGCTGAGTCAATGTCTCCAGCAAAGAACTTGTCTAAATCCACAAAAAATACTGTTGAGTTTTTCTTATAGCCTTTCAGTGGAATGTCAGGTTCGTAGAAAGCGTAATAGAGTGAAGTAATTCTCTGCTGCCCGTCAAGGAGAACTTGTGTAGTCAATCCAAGAAGTGCGTTTTCATCAATGTCGCAGCCCTCCACAGCGCGGATACTAAATGGCGGCTTGCGACGGTCGATTTCCAGCAATAAAAGTGCACCTATAAAGTATCCATTGAACACTGAAACCAGCAACTCACGAACATCTTCAGGCGACCATACAAATTTGCGCTGAAACTGTGGCAACGCGAGCCTTCCTTCACTTGCATGCTTTACAAGATCAAACAGATCAAGGTTTTCGGGCGTTACATGTTTGTCTGATGGCATTTGATTTCCTGTACTGAAGGGCGTAGTTGGTTCGACGAACTACTGTAACATTCATCTCCGATGAAGCAAGGTTGAGATCCATCATGGCCGCCCCATAATACCAAAGACGCGACCATCCAGTCGCCCACACCCACCCCTATCCATGCTACCCTGCTAACAGCGTGCACGTTACCAACCGCATCCGCCGAGCCTTGTCTCATAAAACCAGCTTTATGGGAAAAAAAATGTTTCGGATTCTCATGAGAATCGACTCTCATAAAGCGCCTCGCCTAACCACCCTACCCCCTCAATCCCCCCTCCGTCATCGCCATCGCATCCAGCGCCGCGTCCAGCTCATCCGACTCCATCAAACCCAGCTCCAGCACGACCTCGCGCACGCTCTTGCCCTCCGCCAGCGCCTGCTTCGCCACCTGCGCGCCGTTGTTGTAACCGATGATGGGATTCAGCGCCGTCACCAGAATCGGATTGCGCTCCAGCCAGCTCTCCGTCCGCTCGCGATTGAGTATCAAGCCGGCCATCAGCTTCTCCGTGAAAGCGCCAACCGCCCCGATCATCACGGTCATCATTTCGTTCAAGTTATGCGCGATGATGGGCATCATCACATTCAGTTCAAATTGCCCGGCCGCGCCACAGAGGTTGACTGTCGTATCGTTGCCCATCACGTGGTACATGGCTTGGTTCAGCATCTCCGCCAGCACGGGATTCACCTTGCCCGGCATGATGGACGAACCCGGCTGCACCGTCGGGCAGGTCAATTCGGCGATGCCGGTGGTCGGTCCCGCGCTCAGTAAACGCAGATCATTGGCGATGCGCGTGAAATCCATTGCCAGGTTGCGCAGCGCCGCGCTGAAAAAGACCGCGTCCCCCATGGACTGCATGGATTCGAACAAGTCATCGCTTTCGTAGAGTTCAATGCCGCTCAGCGCCGACAGCTTGGCGACCATGCGTCCGTGATACTCCGGATGCGCGTTCAAGCCGGTGCCAGCCGCCGTCCCGCCGATGCCCAGCCGCCGCAGCCCCGCCGCCGCGAACCTGACCTTGTCGCTGCCACGCTCGATCGCCGTCGCCCACGCGCCCACTTCTTGCCCCAGCCGTATCGGCACCGCGTCCTGCAGATGAGTCCGCCCGGTCTTGACCACATCGTCCCACTCAGCCGCCTTGCCCCGCGTTACCGCGACGAAGCGCGCCAGCGTATCCAGCAGATCGTCCAGCCGCCACAGCGCGCCCAGCCGGATCGCCGTGGGAATCGTGTCATTGGTCGATTGCGCCATATTCACGTGGTCATTGGCATGGACCGGTTTGTCGCTCGCCTCGACAGTGTAGCCGAGAATCTGGTTGGCGCGGTTTGCCAGCACTTCGTTGGCGTTCATGTTGTGGCTGGTGCCCGCGCCAGCTTGGAAGGGATCGACCACGAAATGTTCATGGTGCAGCCCCCCGGTGATTTCGTCGCCCGCCGTGATAATCGCCCGCGCCAGCTTTGCATCAAGCAAGCCCAGCTCCATGTTGACCTCAGCCGCCGCTCGTTTGATCAGCGCCATGCTCCAGATGAAAGCCGGCAGCGGCTTCATGCCCGTGATCGGGAAGTTCTCCAGCGCGCGCTGCGTCTGCGCCGCATAAAGCGCTCCCTTGGGAACCCGCACCTCGCCAATCGAATCCTTTTCTATGCGAAACTCAGCCATCAATGCCTTCTCCTGTCTATCAACGCCACTGTTCGCGGCTTCCGGTTCAAAAGCAAAAAGAGCGCTGCCATTGTAGCGCCCTTTGACTTGGTTGAGAACGACAAGCGGATTTATGTTGCCGTGGCGTAATTCTCCGCCACTTGCGCCCAGTTGATCACGCTGAAGAAGGCGGCGATGTAATCCGGGCGCCGATTCTGATAGTTGAGATAATAAGCATGCTCCCAGACGTCGAGCCCCAGGATAGGCGTATTGCCTTCCATCAAGGGACTGTCCTGATTCGGCCTGGTCTCGATGCGCAGCGAGCCGCTATCAGCGACCAGCCAAGCCCAGCCCGATCCGAACACGCTCGCGGCCGCCGCCGAATACGCGGACTTGAAATCCGCAAATCCGCCAAAGGCGCCGTTGATCGCGTCCGCCAGCGCGCCGCTTGGCTCTCCGCCGCCGTCCGGGCTCATGATCTGCCAGAACAAGCAATGGTTGGCATAGCCGCCGCCATTGTTGCGCACAGCCCTGCGGATCTTCTCCGGCATCACGTTGAGGTTGGCAAGAATCTCTTCAATACGCTTGCCAGCCCAGTCTGTGCCTTCAAGCGCCGCGTTCAGCTTCTTCGTATATCCGGCATGATGTTTGCCATGATGCAGTTCCATGGTAAAGGCATCAATATGCGGCTCCAGCGCGTCATAGGCATAGGGCAGTTGCGGCAATTCGAAGCGGCCGCCTGCCCTGCCCGCGCCATCATTTGCCGTATCTGGCGCCGAGGCAAAAACGCTCGCGGGAGACACAGCGCCCCCAAGCGCGCTAAAGCCAGCCGCCGCCGCTTTGAGCATGTCGCGGCGGCTGGGCAGTTCAGGCCGAATCTTCTTCATATCGCAAGAGCCTAGGGCTAACTAGCGGCGGCGAAGAGCTCGCTCACTTTCGCCCAGTTAATCACGTTGAAGAAGGCCGCGATATAGTCCGGACGCCGATTCTGATAGTTGAGGTAGTAGGCATGCTCCCAGACATCTAAGCCCAGGATGGGTGTATTGCCTTCCATCAAGGGGCTGTCCTGGTTCGGTGTCGAACAGACCTGCAGAGCGCCGCCGTCCACCGCTAGCCAAGCCCAGCCCGAGCCGAAACGGGTGGCTGCCGCGGCCGAGAAGGCCGCTTTGAATTCATCGAAGCTGCCGCAGGCGCTGTTGATGGCATCCGCCAATGCGCCGCTCGGTTCGCCGCCGCCATCGGGGCTCATAACCTGCCAGAACAGATTATGGTTGGCATAACCCCCGCCATTGTTGCGCACAGCTGTGCGGATGTTTTCCGGCACCGAGTCCAAATCAGCGAGGATTTCTTCGATGCTCATGCCAGCAAGATCAGTGCCCTCAATCGCGCCGTTCAGATTGCTGGTATAACTTGCGTGGTGCTTGCCGTGATGAATGCCCATCGTGCGCCCATCAATATGCGGTTCCAAGGCGTCCTGCGCATAGGGAAGGGACGGTAATTCAAAAGCCATGATTCTTTCTCCTGTACAACTTGTCCTTTACGAGATTGACAAGGCTATTCTAGCACAGGTAAGCCTGTTTTCACTACTGTTGGCGCAGCAGCCATCGCAATCATTTCCTGCGAGCAGACACAGCGGCAAATGAATGCGCAAACGGGGATTCCGACTTGCATTTCGGAGGAATCCAAAGATGATTAGCTCCACTGTCTACAGGAGCGCGGCTTGAAAACCAAGGATACGTCCGGGCAAACGCGATCTACGCCGTTCAAAGCCTACGTTGTGGTGGTCATCGCCATCGTCGCTACCTCGTCCGCCGCCATCCTGATCCGCTTCGCTCTCGACCAAAACATGCCGCCCTTGCTGATCGTGGCGGCGCGCTTGCTGATCGCCTCGCTCGCGCTCAGCCCGATTGCGCTGCGGCGACATAGAACCTTTCTTAGCGAGCTTTCCTCCGCCGAAGCGCTGTTGATCGCCATCGCGGGCGTCTGCCTGGCGATCCATTTCACCGCCTGGGTGACATCCTTGCAATACACAACTGTCCTGGTGAGCGTCGTCATCGTTTCGACCGGTCCGATCTGGGTAGCGATTCTCGAGGTCATCTTCCTGCACATTCGGCTTTCGCGCCTGGTCATTCTGGGGCTCATCGTCGCCCTGGCCGGCGGCGCCTTGATCGGCTGGCCGCAAAGGGGAGCGCAACTCGAAATGATGACGGCGTCGGGCGCGGAAAACGCCACCATGATTGGCGCCGGTCTGGCTTGGCTGGGCGCGCTGAGCGTATCGGTCTATATGCTGATAGGGCGCAAGCTGCGCGCCAGGCTGCCGGTCATCCCCTACGTCTGGCTGGTTTACAGCATCGCAGCCGCCTGCACCCTGGCCGTCATGCTAGCCAGGGCGACGCCGGCTCTCGGTTACAGCATTGAAGGCTATCTCGTCCTGCTGGCAATGGGATTGATTCCCCAGCTTATCGGACATTCTTCTCTGAATTACCTGCTCGAGTACTTTCCCGCGGCCTTGGTCAGCATGTTTTCGCAACTGGAGCCGATCGGCAGCGCGCTCTTGGCGCTAGTCCTGTTCCGCGAACTGCCGCCAAACCAACAAATCCTGGGCAGCCTGACGATCATCGCCGGCGTCGTGCTGGCCAGCCGCGGCGAGATCCGGCAAGCGCATAAAAGGACAGCGGCGGGAACTGACAATGCGCCTTAGACTGGTCCAGTCAAGGGCGACGCAGCTTTGGATCCTGGTGGCTCTCTCCACCTTGTCTTGGTCTTTTGGTCCAATCTGCATCCGTTTTGCCTTGCAGCACGATGTCCCGCCGGCGCTGATTTCTAGCGGACGCATGATTGTCGGCGCGCTCTTTTTCACACCCTATGTTTGGTTCAAATATGCCGCCGACATCCGCTTAATGCCAGCTCGCAGCCGCTGGCTTGCCATCTTCGCGGGCGCCATGTTCGGCTTCAACATCACACTGAACGCGGCGTCTCTGGAGCATATCAGCGTCATCATTGGACAGGCGCTGATCGCCACTATTCCCATTTGGGTCGCCATACAGGAGGTGGCGATTCTAAAGGTTAAACTGAAGGGATCCGTATGGCTGGGGGTCTTTGTAGCGCTGCTGGGCGCGATCCTGATTTCCTGGGCGACCTCGGGCGAAGCGCCGCCGCTGCCGGGGGGCAATCCAAGTCTGGGCATCCTCATGGCGCTGATCAGCGCCTGCTCCGCTTCCCTGTATATCATCATCGGGCGCAAGGTCCGCGGCAGCGTGTCCTTCGTCCCTTACATCTGGCTGGTATACACCAGCGGGGCTGTCACAACCTTGCTCATTATCGCCTCGAGCCGAACGCCAGTCTTCGGCTACGAATGGCAGGGTTATTTCTGGGTTCTGCTGCTGGCGGTTTTGGCGCAGATCATCGGGCACGGGGTGCTGAATTTCGTACTGCGATACCTGTCGCCAACGACATTGACAGTCACGGCGCAGACCGTGCCGGCGCTTAGCGTATTGTGGGCGCTGCTTATTCTGAGCGAGACCCCGTCGACGACACAGGTTGGCGGCAGCATCGTCCTAATAGTCGGCGTCGGCATCGTATTGCGGGCGCAGCATCGCCTTAGGACCCCGTCAAGTTAAGGCCGGCGAATGAGGACGCGCCCGGAACGACGAAATACTCGAGGGACTCGTCCGAAAGCAGCAATGGCGCGGAAAGCCGCCGCAAGGCGCCGTCGCTGATTAGTTCTTGCAGCGTGTAATCGAGCAGCAAACGAAAATCCAGATCATTATGCCTGACGGCAAAGGCGTAATACGAACGGCTATACCAGCGCTCCGTCAGCTTCAAGGCATTTGGGCTGGCTTCAAGGTGGGGTATCAACGCCAGGCTATCCGCATAGATGGCGTCCGCGTTGTCAAAGTCCAGCAGGTTCAGCGCGGCCTCAGCCGCCCGGCTTTGGTAGAACTGCACGGAAGCGTTGATGCTGTCAGCCCAAGCCTGCGCGCGATCGCGCGCCGTTTCATCATCTATCATGATGCCGATCCATTGACCCCGCAGGTCGTTGAAGCCGGTGATGCTTGAGTTGGCTGGCACCATGAGGCGGTCGCCATGCAGCAGATAAGGCGCGGCATAGTCCACTGTATTCGCCCAGCGCCAGTCGGGCTTCACGCCGACGACAAGATCAAGCTCGCCATCCTGCAAGAGCGAGAATGCAGCCGCCGGTTCACTTGGGATCCATTCTAGGTCCACTGCCCACCTGCGCGCGATCTCCTCGACAAGAGCGCGATTCAGTCGCGCGAGCTTATCTTCGGGCTGCGCATTCGGCTGGGCGACGTCAATCAAGCCGCCGACTCTCAAGACACGAGACCGCATAAGGTTTGGCAGCGTGTATTGCGCTGGATAGGTAATTTCCCTGGGGAATTGCCCGGGCTGCGGTCGCTCGCCCAAGTTTTCCCAGCGGCGCGCGAACTCGGCGCGATAATCTTGCCCGGGAAAATACTCCCGGAACAGGTCTTCAAGTTGGTCTTCCGCGAACAAATACTGAATGCTGCGATTTAGCAAGTTGCGCAGGCTGGCGTCTTGCCGCTTGATTGCCAGAGCATGCGCTTCGACCAAGACAGGCTCTTCAAGAATGCGAAACTCGTCGGCGTATGCGCGCGAGACTTGCAGCAAATCCTGCTCTTCGCCAATGATGGCTTCGACATCTCCGCGGGACAGGGCTGCCAGCGCCTTGTCAAGCGTTAGATAACGCGCTTTGTCCAGCGCAGCCTCGAGCCGCGCTTCCCATAAACCCAGAGCGGTTTCCGAGCGTGTTCCCAGAACGAAGCCTAGCTTCTGATTAACCAGAGAATCAGGCGCCGCGTAGGCGCTGTCAGCCCGCGTCATCAGCCCTTGCTTGCCGAGCAAGTATGTTTGGCTGAACTCAACTTGCTCGCCGAGTTCGCGATAATGCACAAGCGCGGAAGCGACCACGTGTACGTCGCCGCTCTCAAGTTGCTCAATTGCGTTTTGGCGCGTAACTTGCAGGAGCTGCAAGTCAACTTCCCAAGTCTGCGCCAGCAAGCGCAGGACTTCCACGTCAAATCCGCGCAATTCGCCCTGCAAGCTCAACTCGCTATAGGGCGGCTCGTTGAAAAGCACTCCGGCGACCAGCACGCCATTTTCCGCGATGCGCGCGACAGCGGATGTCCTATGCAGCGCGGGCTCCTGCGCTTGGGGCGTCGAAGTCGGCACGAGCGTCGGCACGCTAAGCTTGGGGACAGCCGTGTGATCTTGCGCCATTCCGCCTAGAGCGGCGGCAAGCAAAGCGAAGAGTAGAATCACCGGGGAAAGAATCCGTTTCATCGCGGCTCAACGATAGAGATTGTAGCGGTCAATATAATCTAGCACCGCATCGGGCGCCAGATAGCGAACGCTAAGACCCGCGCGCAGCCGTTCAGTCACAAAAGTTGAAGAAAGCCACATGCTGAGCATTGGCACATCGACGATATCAACTTGCTGCGACAAACCCGGCAGCAGATGATCGTGCATAGCCGGCGCGATATCTTCGTCAGCCCGTTTCATGACCGTCAGACGGCAGCAACGATACAGGTCTTGGGCGCGCTTCCAGGTCGGCAAAGAGCGAAGATTGTCCCCGCCCATGACAAAGTAAAGTTCGGCATCCGGATATGCTTCGCGAATGATACGGACCGTGTCCGCCGAGTAGTGAGGACCGGCGCGATCGATATCGACGCGAGAAATGCTGAAGTGCGGATTGCCTTTGATTGCCAACTCTAGCATTGCCAGACGATGCTTGACAGGCAAGCGCGTCTCGCCCAGCTTGACCGGGTGATCCGCCACCGGCACAAAGAGAATGTGATCCATGCGCAAGGCTTCCCGGCTATACTCCGCCAAGATTAGATGGCCCATTTGCGGCGGATCGAAAGTTCCGCCCAAAATGCCAATGCGCTCGCGTTTCACTCGGACCACTCCAGTTCGTATTCGCCAATATAGACCGTATCGCCTTCTTGTATGCCCGCATCCGTCAATGCTTGGGCGACGCCTAGCGTTTCCAGCGTCTTTTGGAAGCGCGCGACCGCTTCTTCATAATCCCAATAAGTCATGGCGGCCGCCCGTTCAATGCCAGCGCCGCTAACATAGAAGAGACCATCTTCTCGTTTGATCTCGAAAGAGACATCACTGTCTTCTAGCTCGTAAACGGGCAATTCGCTCACCGGATGGAGGAATAGGTCGGGAGATTCCGGCGCCATCTCGAAGGCGCGTTGGATCAATCTGCTAATGTTTTCACGCGTCAATGCGGAAATCGCGAGCGTATCCACCACATCGCGTTCCGCCAATTGTTCCTGCATCAGCGACAAATACTCGCGCACGTCGGGCAAATCGACTTTGTTAATCACCACTATTTCCGGGCGATCCGCCAGCCGATCGTCAAAGAGCGCCAATTCGGCTTTGATTTGATTATAGTCCGCGACCGGATCATCTGACGAGCCATCCAGAACGTGGATTATCATGCTCGTTCTCTGGATATGCCGCAAGAAAGCGTGCCCCAAGCCAAGCCCCAGATGCGCGCCTTCGATTAGCCCGGGAATATCGGCGAACACCAGATCGCTGTTGTCATAGATCACCGTGCCCAAGTTCGGCTGCAATGTCGTAAAGGGATAGTCCGCGATCTTCGGCTTGGCGTTACTGACCACCGAGAGCAGAGTTGACTTGCCGGCATTCGGCAAGCCCACCAGCGCTACATCGGCGATCATCTTGAGTTCAAGCGTCAGCCAGCGTTCTTCGCCTGGCTCGCCCTTTTCCGCCAGTCGCGGCGCTTGATTGGCGGCTGTCTTGAAGAAAGCGTTGCCTCTGCCGCCACGACCTCCGCGCGCGACAAGGACCTGCGCCCCCTCCGTTACCAAATCCGCCAGGACCGCGCCTGTTTTCGCTACGCGGACAACCGTCCCCAATGGCACCTGAACCACGAGCGCGTCGGCGTCGGCGCCAGACTTGTTGCTGGAGCCACCCCTTGCGCCTGCTTTCGCCTTGTAATGCACTCGTCTGTGGAAGAAAAATAGCGTGTTTAGATTGCTGTCGGCTTGCAGGACGACATCGCCGCCGCGGCCGCCGCTGCCGCCGGAGGGTCCGCCACGCGGCACATATTTCTCGCGCCGGAACGATACCATGCCATCGCCGCCCTTGCCGCTAGCGACAAAAATCTTTGCCTCGTCAATTAGCATAGTCGCGCAAACCGTATCGTCTCACCAATTGCCTAAACCCAAGAGCATACACGAGTCTTCTAGCGGCGTGTAGACGCATCCTGTATAGCCCCAGAGCAATCGCGCCGGTTTTTTACCACCGCCCTCGCGCGCCGCCCCACCATCTCAGTAGATTTATGTGACATGCCACACATAATTGCTTCCGATGCGCTTGCTCAATGTGTAGCCGGCAAACCGCCGACGACAGTCGAATCGATTTCCAAGTCCAGACATACAAACTATAATTGTAGGAAAGGCATGCCGCTTCGGATCTTCATTGTCGCGGCATCAGACACTTTGGGGACGCCAGTCGATTGATCGAAAAAATAAAGTGGCAAGGTCACAGCAGTTTTCTTATTGGCGCGGAGCCGCGCATACAGATCGCCCCTTGGCGCGTCATACAAGAAGATTCACCGCCGGATATCATCCTGGTCGGGCATGATCATTACGACCATTGTTCGCTCGCGGATATAGAGAAAATACGCGGCGACAATACCTTGATCATTGGGAACGAGGCGGTGGCGCGTGCCGTTAAAGACGCAAAAGTAATCCGAGATTGGCAGAGCATCAATCTGGGCAAGGCGAGCGTCAAAGGGGTGCCGGCTTATTCAGCCAGCGACCCGCGCCATCCAAGGGAAGACAAGGGTTTGGGATTCCTGATTTCTTTGGATTACTACGACATCTACTATGTTGGCGATTCGAACATCGTGCCGGAGATGTCCATGCTACAGCCTGACATCTTGCTCTTGCCAATTGACGGCTATGGGCGCATGTCGGTGGAAGAGAGCCTGCGCCTGGTAACGATGCTGAAGCCGCGCTGGACCATTCCCTACAATTGGGGTCGCGCCGGGGAAGAAGCGACGGCGCTGGACGCGCAGAGCTTCAAAGTAAGAGCGGCGCAGCATTCAGAAGTTTTGCTGCTGCCTATCAGCCAATGACATTAGATCCTGGACGCCGGGCGCTATAGATTGCCGCGACAGTTTAGAATCAGGCGGCTGGTTCAATGATGTCGGACAAGGCGATGATTGAACCGTCGCTGGCGACGATTTGCGGCTTTTCCTCTCCGCGCACCACGCTCTCGCTGATGACCACCTTGGTGATGTCATTGCGGCTGGGCGCCTCGTACATGACATCCAGCAAGCAAGACTCGATAATCGAGCGCAAGCCGCGCGCTCCGGTTTCGCGGCTGATCGCCAGTTCCGCCGCCGCGCGCAGGGCTGGCTCTTCGAAAACGAGCTCCACTTCGTCCAGCGCCAGCAGATGCTCAAACTGTTTTACAAGCGCGTTCTTGGGCTCGACCAAGATGCGGACCAAATCTTCCAGTTCCAGCGCCGCCAAAGAAACCAGCACCGGCAAGCGACCGACCATCTCCGGGATCATGCCGTGCTGGATCAAGTCTTCGGGCAATAGCTCCTTCAAGATATCCGCATTGCTTTCCTTTTGGTCTTCTTGCTGCGCGCCAAAACCCATTTTGCTCTTCATGCCAACACGCCGTCGCACAACGTCTTCGATGCCGGAGAATGTTCCGGCTACGATGAACAGGATATTACGCGTGTCGATCTGCAAAAACTCCTGGTGCGGATGCTTGCGTCCGCCCTGCGGCGGCACATTGGCGACAGTGCCTTCGATAATCTTGAGCAGAGCTTGCTGCACGCCTTCGCCAGAGACATCGCGCGTGATTGATGGATTGGCATTGGACTTGCGCGAGATCTTGTCGATTTCGTCAATATAAATGATGCCCCGTTCCGCGCGGGCGATATCGCCATCAGCCGCTTGAATAAGCCGCAGCAAGATATTTTCCACATCTTCTCCGACATAGCCGGCCTCTGTCAGCGCGGTTGCGTCGGTGATACAGATTGGCACATCAAGAATCCGCGCCAAGGTTTGCGCCAGGAGTGTCTTGCCCGAGCCTGTGGGACCTAGCAAAAGGATATTGCTCTTGTCCAGTTCCAGATCTTCGGGTTCCAGATTCGATTGGATGCGCTTGTAATGGTTGTAGACTGCGACGCTCAAGACGCGCTTGGCACCGTGCTGCCCGATGACATATTCGTTAAGTCGCTGGGAAATCTGGCGCGGGGACAACTGCAACTCAAATTCGAGGTTGCTCTCGATCGCTTGTTCCTCGCCGTTGTCTTCATTTGCCAGCAAGTTATAACAGAGTTCAACGCAGAAATTGCAGATAAATAAGTTGTCGGACCCGGCGATCAATCGATCAACTTCGTCGTGCGAGCGCCCACAGAAGGTGCAGCGATGCCTAACTGTAGAATAGGTCACGTGAGAACCCCCTTAGCCTCCCGCTCTTCGGAAAGCAATACCGCATCAACCAGGCCGAAGTCGGTCGCTTCTTGCGCGGTCATGTACACATCACGGTCGGTAACTCTTTCGATCTCCTCAGCAGTGCGCCCCGTGTGGTGAACGAAGATTTCGATTAAGCGTTTCTTCAAACGAACAATCTCCTCCGCCTGAATGATAATGTCGGAAGCCTGCCCTTGCGCCCCGCCCAGCGGCTGGTGCATGTGGATGGTGGCGTTGGGCAAAGCCATGCGCATGCCCCCTTCGCCAGATGCCAGCAATACCGTGCCGAAACTGGCGGTAATGCCGACGGCGACAGTGCTTACCGGAGCCATCACTTGCTGCATGGTATCGTAAATGGCCATGCCAGCGTAAACGATGCCGCCAGGCGAATTGATGTACATCTGGATGCGGCGGTCGGGACCTTCGCGTTCCAGGAAGAGCATCTGCGCGACGATCAAGTTAGCGATTTGGTCATTGATGCCGCTGCCGACGAAAATAATGCGTTCCTTGAGCAAGAGAGAATAGATATCGTAGGCGCGCTCGCCGCGGCTGCCCTGCTCGATCACCATTGGGATTACGTTGTGAATGCTGTTCATCATCCCTGTCATTTGCCTTTCTGTTTCAGCTGAGAATCGCTGTCATTCGTCTTCATTTGTCTTCATTCGCCAACTTTACTTTTGTCAAGATCGCCCGCTTCCTCATCGCTGGCGTCGCCCGCGTCCCTCGTTGTCGCTTGGTCTTCACTTGTCAGCGCAGTTTCCGGGTCCGGGTCAGCTGCGCTTATATCGTCGCCAGACTCGTCCTCGTCAAAATCATCGTCGTCTGGCAGTTCCCCGCGTTCTATATAGCCTTGCAGTCTTTCGTAACTTTCTCGCGCCAGTATTAAGTCGTCGCGCAATTGCTCAAAATACGAATCTACAGCCTCGTCCGGGTCTTCGCCGCGGCCGATAGCCCAAAGTCTTTCGTTAACCTGGCTCATGATTAGATCACTGTGGTGATTGGCGCGCATTTCCGGGGTGTCAATGATTTTGCGGACCTCGGCGCGATTCCCTAAACCTGCTACAGCCAAATCCATGCGCAGATCGAGGTGTTCATCACCCACTTCAACTTCTTCTTCTTTTATCAACTCCATTATCACCAAGCTTTCTTCAAGTGCCTGCGTCGCCCGCTCTTGAAAACGCAGCCTCAAGGATTCCACCGTTTCCCCAGAATAGCGGTAATAGTCCTCCAGGCGGAAGTTTTTCCGCTTAAGTTCTTCCGCGAATTCTTCGACCAATGCGTCTATTCGATCTTCGAGCAATAGCTCGGGATAGTGAATCTCGGCGCCTGCGATAATTTGTTCCAAGACTTGCCCGCTATAGTCTGACTTGGCTTGATCAAGCGCCATTCTTTCCATATCCGCGCGAGCATTTTCCCGCAAAGCCGCTATGTCCATCAATTCGGCGCCGCGATTCTTGCTGGATTTCTCCGCAAAGGCATCGTCAAGATCCGGAATCCGGATAGATTCGATTTTTTTGACCGTCACCACAAAATATACCTGGCGGTTGGCTATCGTCTTGTCGGCATCATCGTCGGGAACGGTCAATTCAAATTCTATATCCGAGCCCAATTCAGCGCCGACAATCGCTTCAACGAATCCGTCGAGAAATGGATCTTCGCTGGGATCGAGAATCACGATAGCGTTTTCATCGTGAACAAAGGTGTCGCCCTTGCGCGGCACATAGGGCAAGTCGTCGTCTTCGTTCCAATCCACTTCGTCAGTCTCGCCATCAGCGTCATCATTGTCATCCGATTGATCTGTCTCATCGTCGACAAAATCCGGCTCGTCATCGTCCGGTTCTTCGCCATCCAAGAACTCGCTGTCCACCGATAAGGTAACCCGATTGCCTAGTTCCGCCACTTCACACTGGTCGTCAAGAACTTCGAGGTCGAGCAGGCGCAATCGCTGCAAGGCTTCATCCACAAGCTCATCGGGGACTTCAGGCTCTTCAAAGTCTATTCGGACATCTTGGTAGTTGTTCAATTCAACTTCCGGCTGCAAGGGCACGGTGAAGACAAATGTAGGCGCGGGTTCTAGCTTGAAATCCTCAAAAGCGCCCGGACCGTAGGAATTGACTTCGGACTCCTCAAGCGCCTGCTTGTACAGTTCTTCGCCGAGCGAGTCTATCGCCTCTTCCAGGATCGCCGCTTCGCCCACATGTTGCGCGACAATGCGATAAGGCGCTTTGCCTTTGCGGAAGCCCTTAATCCTCACACGCTGTGATATTTGCCGAGCGGCTTTCTGCTTGGCGCTTGCCAACTGATCTTCTTCAATCTCGATAGTCAGTTGCGCTCGGTGGTTTTCGATTCTCTCGGTTTGCAGGTTCAATTCGCCATCCTCGATCATATCCGTTGGATTCTAGCACGCGAATTTTTCGCGCAAAGTAAAGCTTATATCAGAAAAGGCAAAGGCGCGAACCGCGCCCGTAAATGTTACTTGCATTTTTTGAGGAAGGAGGGACTCGAACCCTCACCTCAAAAGAGACATGATCCTAAGTCATGCGCGTCTGCCAATTCCGCCACTTCCCCTGGGAGCCAAAAGCCTCTGCCACGATGCATCGCGCTCGAGCTGTTTTTCGACGCCGCAACCGCGCGCGGCTGCGAAGCTCCGAATAAGCCGAACCCCGGCGGAATTATAATGAAGCCCGGCCGAGCCGACAAGGGCAGATAGCTACTGCAGCTCTACGCCAGAGACGTCCGAAACGTCAATGCTTTTGATTTGATTGAGAACACTGTTGATGATCAACTGCGCGAAGCGAAAGAGCGCTTGGATCTGGGCGATGCGATCAAGATAAAGACGAGCCAGCAACTGTTCGTCGTAGGGCAAGTCATTGATGGTCCCCGATATGCGCTGCCTGTTCTCTTCCATCACTGCCAAGGCGCGCTCGACGTCGCGGAGTTCGCGGCCGCTGAGTATGTTCGAGAAAATCTGCCAGAAATCCGTCTCGGATTGATAGTATTTGCGTCTGCCGCTGCCGCCCCTCACCCAAACCTGCCTGACCATGCCCATGCGTTCCAGCGAGCGCATATTGGTGCTCACGCTGGCTTTGGAAATGCCCAAGCGGGCTGTCATATCGTCGAGCGACAGGGGTTCCGCGCTCAGGAGCAAGGTGCCAAACAACTGCCCCATCACTGTGCTGAAGCCAAAATAATCCGCCAATTGCCCCAAGCCATCAAGCATGCTGTCGTGCACGATCTGCAGGTCATTTGTCAAGGGCTTGCTCTTTTTGTTATCGCTGGTCCCCTCGAGGTCCATTTTCCCCCACCTAGGCGGCGCGCCGCGCAATTCAAGCCTTTCCACGGGAAAGCTTATAACGGGCTGCAAAGTAAACGATGTTGGGATTTTAGCATTTGCGCCATGAGCCTGCAAGCAAGGTCAATTGTCGCCACATTTTGAAACGCTTGCCCAGACCTAGCTCGCAAGTCCGTTGTCTAGCGAGATAAATGGCTCGGTGGTAGTATTTTATTGTAGAAAGTTTCACAAACGCTTCGGCTGGGATAGTCAAGCAAATGTTGCTTAAGCCGCCAGACAGCATCCCCGACATCGTGATCGGACGTCTGCCGCTTTACCTGCGGGCGTTGCGCCGTCTACAGCAAGAGGGGAATGACGTCACGTCCTCGCATGAGCTGGGCAAGCGCCTGGATATCAGCTCGGCGCAGATACGCAAGGATTTATCTCATTTTGGCGGATTTGGCAAACAAGGCACCGGCTACCAAATCGAATACCTGATCGAAAAGCTGCAAGACGTTTTGCAAGTTAATCAAGAATGGATGGTGGTTGTCGTCGGCGCCGGCAACCTGGGCATCGCGCTATCGCGCTATCGCGGTTTTCAGGACAGGGGTTTTCGTATCGCCCACCTGTTTGACATCAGTCCGCAAAAGATCGGAATGGCGATTGACGAGTTCGTCGTGAAGCCGATAGCGTCTCTGCATGAGACGATTCGTGAAGAAGGCATCAAAATCGCCATGCTGGCGGTGCCTGCCGAACATGCGCAGTCTGTGGCTGATCAGCTGGTCGCGGCGGGCGTCCAGGCGATTCTGAACTACGCCCCCATCAACATCACCGTGCCAGCAAATGTGCAGATCCAATACATTGATCCCGTTACGCACTTGCAGCACATGACTTACTACCTCAGCCAAGACTGAGGCGCGTCGCCCGCAAGCCAGTGCCGAGAGCCCCATGCGGCAATAGGGTCGAAATCGCGAGCGTCCTCAATTATCAGTTCTCAAAAATAATTGGCTTGCGCCAAGCGTCTGAGGATGGCGGGGTCTTCCAAGGCGCGTCCACAGCCGACAACCACGTTAATCAGTGGATTATCGGCGCGGTAGACCGGCACGCCGGTTTCTTGAGTCAAAAATGTATCAACGCCGCGCAGCAAGGCGCCGCCGCCAGACAGGACAATGCCGCGATCGATGATATCGGATGACAGCTCGGGCGGCGTGGTCGCCAGGACCGCTTTGACAACCGCCGCAATCTGCCCCAGCGGTTCCGCCAATGCCTCGACCACCTCGCCGGTGGCGACGCGCACCGTGCGCGGCAGCCCCGTCACGTTGTCGCGGCCTTGGATTTCCATTGTCATCTCTTGCGGTTGATCGACCGCTGCGCCAATCTGTATTTTGATCGATTCCGCCGTCGGCTGTCCGATGGTCAAATTGTATTTGCGCCGGATGTAACTGATGATGCCGTCATCCAGCCGCAAACCGCCAACCCGCCCGCTTTCCGCCCGCACGATGTTGTTCATCGTCAATACCGCGGCTTCGGTAATGCCGCCGCCGATGTTTACAACCATGCCGCCGGCTGGCGTGCCTACCGGCAACCCCGCGCCCAGCGCCGACGCCATCGGTTCCCACATCAGTTGAACCTCGCGCGCGCCGGCCGTGAGGATTGCTTCCCGGACCGCGCGTTTCTCGACACTGGTGGCGCCATAAGGGACGGAAACCATCACCGTTGGTCGGAAGAGACGCATGCGACCGGCGATTTTGCCGAAGAAATATTCCAGCATGGCTTCCGTGACTTCGTAGTCGGCAATCACGCCATTCTGCAGGGGCCGCATCACTTGAATATCTTCATCGTCCACCCTGCCCAGCATTTCGCGCGCCGGTTGACCGAAATCAACGATGCGCTCTTCTTCCGCCAGCAAGGCGACGAGAGAGGGTTCTTGCAGCACGATTCGTCCGCTGTCGTAAATGAGAACGTTGACCGTTCCCAAGTCAACACCCAAGCGTTTACCTAACAATGAAGCTCCAAGATACTATTCGCTCAGCGTGGCCTCTCTATATCAATTCTACATAGAAGACGGATCTTGCGCAAAGCAAGAGCGACACTTCCGGGAGCGCAAACGGCGTCCGCGCAGTTGGCGCAAGCGCCCAAAAGCAAGGACACCCGAGCGCTATTACGGCGTCGGGTGTCTATCATATCCTAGGATTGTTGCAGCGCGATAATGCTCAGATTTCTTCGGCGTCCTCTTCGACGATGCGCAGCATCGAACCGCGGTTGCGCACCTTTTGGCTTATGCGCACAGCCAGGTTGGCTCGCCGCAGCTCCAACTCCGCTTGTCGATTATCCAAGCCCGGCGGTCCTTCCTCCAGGATCACACGCGCGCGCTCCCGCGCCTCTTGCGCTTTCTCCAGATCAAGCGCATAGGAAGACTCTGCCAGGTCCGCGAGCACCACCACTTTGTCCGGGCGCACGTCAACCACGCCGCCATAGATGGCGAAGCTTTCTTCCGCCTCGCCTTTACGCACGACAAGTTCGCCAAAAGATAGCGTTGTCAAAACAGGCGCGTGATTAGGCAGCACGCCCATCTCGCCTTCAACAGCCGGCACGATGACGATGTCGGCTTCGGGCTCGTCGAAAATCTTCGCTTCTTGCGTCACCAGTTCGATGTGAATCGGCATTGTCGCCCTCACTAATTTAGTTCTCGCGGCTGGCGTAGCGCTCCTGCACATCTTCGATGGGACCAGCCATATAGAAGTCTTGCTCGGGAATATGATCGACTTCGCCGTCCAATATCATGCGGAAGCCGCGCACGGTGTCTTTGATGGGCACATAGCGCCCAGCCTGCCCGGTGAATTGCTCCGCCACGAACATGGGCTGGCTGAGGAAGTTTTCCATCTTGCGCGCGCGCGCCACCAAGACCTTGTCGTCATCGGACAATTCCTCGACCCCGAGAATGGCGATGATATCTTGCAAGTCCTTATAACGCTGAAGCACTTGCTGCGACTCTCGGGCGGTGCTGTAGTGGTCTTCCCCGACAATTTCCGGCGCCAGGATATTGCTCGTGCTGGACAGCGGATCCACAGCGGGGAACAAGCCGCGTGCGGCGATGGAACGCTCGAGCGCGATGGTGCTGTCCAGATGCGTGAAGACCGCCACCGGCGCTGGGTCGGAATAATCGTCAGCAGGCACATAGACCGCCTGCATCGAGGTGATCGAACCGCTCTTGGTCGAGGTGATGCGCTCTTGCAGCATGCCCATCTCTTCGCCTAGGTTGGGCTGATAGCCTACCGCGGAGGGCATGCGACCCAGCAAAGCCGATACTTCCGCGCCTGCCAGCGAGTAACGGAAAATATTGTCGATGAAGATCAAGACATCGCGGCCCTGGTCGCGGAAGTACTCCGCCATAGTCAAACCGGACAAGCCCACCCGCAGGCGCACGCCGGGCGGTTCGTTCATCTGCCCGAAGACCATCGCCAACTTGTCCAGCACATTGGCTTCTTTCATCTCGTGATAAAGGTCCGTGCCTTCGCGCGTCCGTTCTCCCACGCCGGCAAAGACCGACAAACCATCGTGCTGTGTGGCGATGGAGTTAATCAGCTCCTGAATAGTGACAGTCTTGCCAACGCCCGCGCCGCCAAAGATGCCTGTCTTGCCGCCCTTCGTCATGGGAGCGACCAGATCAATGACTTTCATGCCGGTCTCGAAGAGTTCAATCGTGGGCGACTGGTCCTCGAAGGACGGGGCGTCGGCATGGATCGGCCGCCTTTCGACGTCATCCGGCACTGCCTCGCCCATATCGACGGGGCGACCGAGGACATTGAAGATCCGTCCCAGAGTGGGCGCGCCGACCGGCACAGCGATGGGTTGGCCCGTGGCAATCGCCGGCGCCCCGCGCGCCAAGCCATCGGTCGAATCCATCGCGACAGTGCGCACAGAGCTTTCGCCCAAGTGCAATTCCACTTCCAGCACCAGATCGTCTTCACCTTCGCGCGGGACTTGCACGGCGTCAAAAATATCCGGCAATTCCCCGGCCGGGAATTCGACATCTACCACGTTCCCCAAGACTTGGGTTACGGCGCCTTGAATTTCTGCCATCATCTGCTCCTTACTCGCTCGCAGGATCGGTCGAATCTAGCTAAACATCCTGCAATTGTTTGCTGCTGTCAAAAATGTCCACAATGTCCGTGCTTGCTTTATCAATCGCCTGCTGCAAGGCGTTGGCGCCGCCGACGATATCAAGAATCTCCGCGGTGATAGCGGCCTGTCGGGCTTTATTGTATTGCAAGGTGAGATCGGCAGTCAGTTGCGTGGCGTTGTCGGTGGCGTTTTTCATGGCTGCCATGCGCGCGGCATGTTCGCTGGCCTGCGCTTCCAGCAAGGCTTGATAAAGCTGCAATTCGGTAAAGCGCGGCACAATTTCGTCCACGACGGCTGTGGCGCTCGGCTCGTATTCGTAATTCTGGATGCCGCCGCTGACGCTCGCCACATCCTTGACGTATTCAGCCGCCACTTGCTGGGCGATGGTATCGGTGGTCAAGGGCAGCCAACCCAAGACGGCCGGCCGCTGCGCCAGCATGTTGATGAAGTCGGTATAGGCGATCAGCACCTCGTCCGCTTCGCCGTCGAGATAAGCGTCCATGGCGATGCGCGCGATCGGCCTGATGTCCGAAATCTTTGGTTCGGCCGGCATGTCGCTGAAAGAAGCCACGATGTTGGCGCCGGAGCGCGCGAGGGAGTCGCGCCCTTTGCGCCCCACCGCCACGTAATCGACGGGCTTGCCGAGCCGGGTAGCGAAGCGTTGCGCGACGCGCAGGATATTCGTATTGTAGGCGCCCGCCAAGCCGCGGTCGGACGTGATGACCACGACCATCACGCGATTGATCTCTTCACGCGACGTGAGCAGCGGATGCAGCGGGGTGCTCTTGCTGGCCGCTTGAACATTGACCAAGATTTCCCAGGCTTTTTCGGCAAAGGCGCGGCTCGCCAGTACTCTGGCTTGCGCCCGCCGCACGCGCGATGCCGAGACCGCTTCCAGGGCCCGCGTGATCTGCGCGATGTTTTTGACGCTGCGAATGCGGTTCTTGACTTCTCTCAGTGTTGCCATCTAGTGTCTCCTCTCGGCGTCAATCGGCGACACTAAGCCCAGGTCTCGTTGAATGCGCTGATCGCTTGCTCCAGTTTTTCCTGAACTTGCTCTTTGACCTTCGCATTGCTGTTTTCCCGAATGAATTCGACTACATCGGCGAATTGCGTCCGGTAGGCGCGCAAGAATTCTTCCTTCCAGCCGATCATTCTCTCGACCGGCACATCATCGGTTAAACCACTGGTGCCGGCATAGGTCAAGGCGACCTGTTCGTCCAGCGAAAGGGTCTGATACTGAACCTGCTTGAACAATTCCGTCAAGCGCATGCCGCGATCCAACTGCAGTTGCGTCGCCTTGTCCAGGTTGGAACCAAACTGGGCAAAAGCCGCCAGGTCGCGGAATTGCGCCATCTGCAGTTTCAGCCCGCCAGCCACATCCTTCATCGCCCGCGTCTGGGCCGCGCTGCCGACGCGGCTGACGCTGATGCCGGTATTTATCGCCGGACGCACACCGGCGTTGAAAAGTTCGGATTCCAGATAGATCTGGCCATCGGTGATAGAAATGACATTGGTGGGGATAAAGGCTGATACATCGCCAAGCAAGGTTTCGATGATGGGCAAGGCGGTCAAACTGCCGCCGCCGCGTTCGTCGCTGAGTTGGGCGGCGCGCTCCAGCAAGCGGCTATGCAAGTAGAAGACATCGCCCGGGAAGGCTTCGCGCCCTGGCGGGCGGCGCATCAAGAGCGAGACCTGGCGGTAGGCATTGGCGTGTTTGGAAAGATCGTCGTAAATGACCAGCGCGTCCTTGCCGTTTTCCATGAACCATTCGCCGATGGCGCAGCCAGAATAAGGCGCCAGATACTGCAATGCCGCCGCGTCCGACGCCGACGCCACGACGATGGTCGTGTAATCCATGGCGCCTTCTTGTTCCAGCGTTTCCCGAATGCGCGCGACTTCGCCGCGGCGCTTGCCCACCGCGACATAAATGCAATACATGTCTTCGCCTTTTTGGTTGACGATGGTATCCAATGCCACGGCTGTTTTGCCGGTCTGGCGATCGCCGATGATCAACTCGCGCTGCCCGCGTCCGATGGGAAACATGGTGTCTATTGAAAGGATGCCCGTTTGCACGGGGCGGTCGACGCTGCGGCGTTGCATCACGCCGGGGGCAATACGTTCGATGTTGTAATACTCGTCGAATTGAACGGGACCACGACCGTCAATGGGCTCGCCCAAGGCGTTGACCACCCGCCCCACCAAGCCCATGCCCACAGGCACAGAAGCGATACGACCCAAGGCGCTTACGCTGTCGCCTTCCTGAATATCATCATAGGCGCCCATGATGATGACGCCGACATTGTCTTTTTCCAGATTGAAGGCGATGCCGGCAATGCCGTTATCGAACTGGACTAGCTCGTTATAGCGAACGTTTTCCAAGCCGGAAACACGGGCGATGCCGTCGCCGACTTCCGTGACATATCCGACTTCTACAGATTCGAGCTCGCTCAGCTCGAAATCTTGGATCTGCTCAAGAATTGAATCATAAATGTTGTCTGCCATTCAAAGCGGCTCCTTGATCTTCGCCTTATGCTTTTGCGTCCTCAATAAAGCCACGCGCGGCGCGCAGAGGAACGCAAAAGCCAACATGCCGATATTGTAATCCATGACCTGGCATTTGTCCATATTTTCACAAATGGATTTTCCTGTTTTCCAGGACTTGGCCGTCGCTTTCAAATTAACAAGGGCGCTGCTAAACGCTCCCTCGGTCTCGCAGCAACTGAATATGATTCCAGGATATTGGTAATTTAGTCATCTTTCGCGCCCAAAGCCTGAGAGCGCCGGTAGGCCGCCCATACGCCTTTGGACAGGACCGTGCGCAGCCCGCCCTTGTCCATCTCGTAGAGACCCGCGGCCGTGGTGCCGCCCGGGCTGGTGACTTGATTGCGCAACTGGGCTGGATGCAAGCCCGATTGCCGCGCGTATTCGACAGAGCCCGCAAGCGTCTGCGTAACCAGTTGCTCGGCGTCCCGGCGGGAGAAGCCCATGTGCACCCCGGCGTCAATTAAGGATTCCATAAACATAAAAACATAGGCGGGTCCCGAGCCGCTCAACGCCGTCGCCATGTCGAGGAAGCGCTCGTCTTCCGCGAAAATCTGCTCGCCCATGGCGCCCAATAGCAGCTCGGTCTGTCGCCGCTGCTCCCGCCCCACAGTTGGCGCGGCCGTCCAAACGGTGATGCCTTTGCCAATCTGCCCCGGCGTATTGGGCATGGAACGCACGACGCGTCCATTGCGCAAGCTATCTGCGATTGCGCCCAGGGGCACGCCGGCAACGATGCTCACGATCAAAGAAACGTCAGCGACCAGACCTTGTAGTTCTGGCAAGACCTTGTCCATGACCTGCGGTTTGACAGACAGGACCAGGACCTTCGCCTCGCGGGCGGCAATCTGGTTGTCGGCTGTGCAGCGGATCCCGTATTGAGCGCAAATCTCGTCCAGGCGCGACTGGTTCGGGTCGGCTGCCAGGATGTTTTCGGGCGCTACCAATTGCTGGCGCAGCAAACCCTTGATCATCGCCTCGCCCATCACGCCCGCGCCAATGAACGATATTGTCTCGCCGTTGAATGCCATTTCTTCACCTTTTGACGGTTAAAGCCGCTCTTCGCCCCTGCTCAGATAATAATACGCCCGCCTTCGCCGCCCTTCAACAGCGCTTACAAAGTCGGCAACGACGTAGCCCGATGCTATCAGCTTGCCCAACAGTTCGCGTATGTGCCTACGCCAACTGCGCGCGACAACCGGATCATGTTCATCAAGATGCCGAATGTCCGGCGGGATCTCGACCAACAGACTGTCTGAATTAGCGTGTTGCGCGAAGGCGCTTGGAGCCAACGCTGGACCCGTTGCCTCGCTGGCATTCACAATCGGCGTATTTTCATCCAGGCATTGCCGCAAGGTCCGACCGCTCCTGCAGCCGGCTGCGCAGGCTTGCGCCCGCCTGCCCTTCACCCGCCAATGCACGAGCAAACGATCCGAGTACAAGCTGTCGGATTCGGGATAGTCGAAATAATTGACGGCGAAGCGGCTGGATAGCGCGCCCAGTTTTCTAAAGTTCAAATGCGCATTTGCCGCCAGCAGCGGATCAACTGTCCAGGTTACCAGGTCTATCCCCTGTTTAAGAGCGATATCACGTTGAGCCATCTTCAGCTTGAAGCCGATATTGCGGCCTCTGTATTGCCGCAAGACGAGCATGCGTTTAGACATAATCAGCAGGTTTGACGCGGCGCGCTCCGTATCCGGGACTTCCGGCGCTTCTGGCGCTTCTTGATCCGTGGCTGTGCCGAAAAAACCCATGACGAAGCCGATCAACTGCTCCTCGTCATAAGCGCCGAGCAAGTGCCCCCCATGGTGACAAATCGTATGCAGCACGTGACCTGGCACGAGATTGCTGGCATCTGTCCCCCAATAATCCTTCTGCAGCTCGACCGCCTGCTGAAACTGCCGCGCTGTCATGAGGCGCTTGATTTCTATATTGGACATCGCCAGCCTCCGCTATACAGGACGCGGACGCCGACGGAAAGTATCACGGAGCAAACCGGCGAAATGACGACGCTGTGGCAAATAGCTTAACAAGGTGTCTTCGAAACGGCGCGGATGAAAACCGAAGTGATTGAAGGCGCCGCCAAGCGGGGCTGTGCGGCTGGCGGCCAAGATATCCAACCATTGACTTGTCATCATCGCCCGCGGCAACACCCGGCTGTAGATGGCTGTAATCCAGCGCAGCAGATAAGGCGGCACAGGCACGATTGCCCGACGCATTCGGGTAACGCGCATCACGGTCGCGATCATGTCTCGCAAACTCAAATACTCGGGTCCGCCTATTTCCACCGTGGCGTCGACCAAATCCACCAAATCCAGGCTACGATATAGGGCTTCCACCAGATCGTCAATATAGATCGGGTGCAGCGCCACTTCGCCGTAGCCGGGCATCAAGAAAAACAAGGGATTGACGCGCAGCATACTGGCGATGTGATTGACAAAGGCGTCATCGGGCGCAAAGACCAGTCCGCTGCGGACGATGGTATAGGCGACGCCGCTTTCGCGCAGCAGGACTTCGACCTCGCCCTTGGCGCGATGCAAGGCGTAGGCAGAGGCTTGGGCGGCGCCGATGTGGCTGATGGTAATGATGCGGCCGACGCGCGCCGCGCGCGCCACCGCGACCAATACGCGCGTTCCTTCAATTTCTATCTGGTTTAAGTCCCCGCGGCGGCCCCACCACTGCGCGCTGGAAAGATGGATCACGACATGGCAGCCCGTCACCGCGCGAAACAGCGCTTCTTCCTCCAGGACGCTGCCGCTGACCAGTTCCGGCGCATGCGCATGACTCCCGTCCCAGGGCAATCCCCGCAGCAGTCGTTCCGGCAGCAGGCAACGCGTCGGCAGACCTTCTTGCATCAAGCGCCGAACCAGATGCCGGCCTATCAGACCTGTCGCTCCTGTGACCAGAATCATAAGCTCTCGCGAAAACTGTAAATACGAATTGCCTGCCGGTCGCCGTCCTAGAACCCCCGCAGGAAAGCGCTATTATAAAAGCCAAAGAAAAGACTGTAAAGCAACGCGAAACAAGTCGCCGTGTTATTATAGGCGTATAGG
This sequence comes from Phototrophicaceae bacterium, assembly GCA_965232245.1. GTDB lineage: Bacteria > Chloroflexota > Anaerolineae > Aggregatilineales > Phototrophicaceae > UBA6055. The sequence goes on from CBDDPG010000002.1 coordinate 2,432,558, forward strand.
CTGGAGGCGGCGGCAAAGCGCGGGCGTCGGCACAGGCTCGCGCATGCTGAGCTGATGCCTGCGATTAGGCGCCAACTGCGCGCAGGCGGCATCGGACAGCCAAACCTAATAGGGTCATGTGAGCGACCGTCGGAGGGTTCCTTGGAAAGAACGCGCATCGTCATCACGGGCTTGGGAATCGTCTGCCCGACCGGCAACAGCGTCAGCGAGGCTTGGCGGAACACTGCCGACGGCGTGAACGGTATCGACTTCATCACGCGCTACGACCGCAAATTGACGCAGAATCAGTTGGCTGGGGAAGTCAAGAATTTCGACCCGAACATCATTTTTGGGCGTAAAGAAGCCAGACGCATAGACCGCGTCGCGCAGTTTGCCTTGGAAGCGAGCCGGCAAGCCATGGCAGACAGCGGTTTGAAGGTCGACCAGAACAATATGTACGATGTTGGCTGCGTGGTGGGCTCTGGCGTCGGCGGCATCAATTCCTTTGTAGAGGCGCAGCAGGCGATCGACAGCAAAGGCCACCGCGGCATCAAGCCCTTGGCGATACCCAAGATACTCAGCGACTCCTGCTCGGGCGTTGTCTCATTGTCTTATAACCTGCGCGGACCCAATCACTGTATCGTTACCGCCTGCGCCTCGGGCAATAACGCCATCGGCGAAGCGATGCACATCATCCGCCGCGGCGACGCCAAAGCCATGTTGGCCGGCGCCGCGGAAGCAGCCATCGTGCCGCTTTGCGTGGCCGGATTCAATAACATGACCGCGCTCAGCCGCAATGCGGACCCCGACAGCGCGTCGCGCCCCTTTGACCGCAATCGCGACGGCTTTGTGCCCGGCGAAGGCGCCGGCATGCTGGTACTCGAGGAATTGAATTTCGCATTGGAACGAGGCGCGCCGATCTATGCGGAACTGCTCGGCTACGGACATACGTCGGACGCTTTTCACATCACCGCGCCCATGGAAACCGGCGAAGGCGCCGCCCGCGCCATCGAAATCGCGCTGGCAGACGCCAGCCTGCGCGCCGAGGACATTGACTACATCAACGCCCACGGCACCAGCACGCCCCTAAATGACACCGCCGAAACCAATGCCATCAAACTGGCGCTGGGGGAAGCCGCTTATGGCATCCCGGTCAGCTCGACCAAGTCCATGACCGGACATCTTCTGGGCGGCGGCGCGGCGATTGAAGCGGTGTTCAGCATCATGGCAATGCGCGACAATTTCCTGCCGCCCACCATTCACCTGCGTGAGCCCGACCCGGATTGCGATCTCAATTATGTACCCAATGTGGGCTGCGCGCGCGAAGTCAGCCATGTCATGTCAAACGCCTTCGGCTTTGGCGGGCACAATGCCGTGCTAGTATTTGGCGAATATCGAGACAATGGCAAAGCCTAGCAGTACTCAAAACCAAGCTATTGACGCGCCTGCGGGTCCGGTCTTCGCCCATGTTGTCGGCTGGGGCATGGCTGTTCCCGACAAGGTCATGACCAACGAAGAAATCTCGGCATTTGTAGAAACCAGCGACGAGTGGATTTACGCGCGGACCGGCATCAAGGAACGCTATATCGCCAACGAAGACGAATCCACAGCCACCCTGGCCTATGCAGCCGCGCAGCAGGCGCTCGAAGTGGCGGACATCTTGCCCATCGACCTGGATCTCATCGTCGTCGCGACCTCGACGCCGGAGAATATTTTCCCCAGTTCAGCCAGCTTGGTGCAAGATTGGCTGAACGCGCAGCACGCCGGCGCATTCGATTTGAGCGCCGCCTGTTCCGGCTTTGTCTACGCGCTGAATATGGCCGCCGATTCGATCCGCGCGGGCAGTATTCAGACGGCGCTTGTGATTGGCGCGGAAACCATGAGCCGCATCCTGGATTGGCAAGATCGCAGCACTTGCATCCTTTTTGGCGACGGCGCTGGCGCTGTTGTTCTGGCAGCCAGCGAGATTGAAGGCGGCGTAAAATCAAGCGTCTTGCGTTCCGATGGCGCCGGCAGCGACCTGCTGGCCATTCCCAGCGTGGGCAGCATAGACGCGGCTGAATCGCGCGGCGGCGTCAACGGCAACCAGCTATACAAGATGACCATGGCCGGCGGCGAAGTCTTCCGTTTCGCCACGCGGGTCGTCAACGACAGCATAGAACAAGCCAGCGCGCTGGCCGGCATAGGCGTCGAGGATATCGATCTGGTCATCCCGCACCAAGCCAACCACCGCATCCTGCAAGCCGCGGCGCGCAAACTTGGCATCGACATCAAGAAGTTCATGAGCAATGTCGAGTATTATGGCAATACCTCAGCCGCGTCCATTCCGATCGCCCTGTGTGAAGCCATCGAGCAGAAGCGCATTCAAGAAAAGGATCATATCGCGCTGGTTGGCTTCGGCGGCGGCTTGACCTGGGCTTCTATGATCATTCAATGGGGCATTCCCAAGCCGAGCGAGCAGCAGGGTTCTGTTTTCAACCGGCAACGCCGCAAAGTGGAGTATCGCATTGCCAGGTGGCGCTCCCGCTCGCGCCGTGTGCGGCGTCGCGTCAAGCGCGGGATTGCGGATTTCCGCGCTTGAGCCTGCGCGCCCCGCCATTGGCGCGCTTTATCTTGGCGGCGTTAGCGTGGGCAGCGGTTCCGAGATGTAGATGTGCACGAGGCAACTTGCCCGCAAAGTTTTGGTGACATCGAAGACCATAAGACGGAACTGATATTCGCCGGGTTCATAGGCGGCGGGAACGAATTGACTGAACTCAGCCGCTTCACGCACTTCCGTGTTTTGATCTTCGATGACTTGGAAGTTGCCAAAGGTGCTGGGACCCATGATCTCGATCGAGCCAAAAGCGAACTGGTCGGTGAATGCCGTACCCACCACCGGAATCGGCTGGAAGACCCGCATGCCGTTCCCGGGTATGATCAATTGCGCCTCGGGACTGTCGCAGCCTATGGCTGGCGCGGCCGGTATCAGCGTGCCAACAGGCGTCGGGCTTGGCAGCGGCGTCGGCTGAACCCGCCCAGCGAAGTCTTGCGCTCGCGGCAAGGCGACCGGGTCTATGCCCAGATTGCCCGAAGGCGTTGCGGGCAAAGGCGTTTCAAATACGCCATCGCCAACCCGCGCCGCCGCCACCAGCTCCTGGATCTGACGATCGCGCCTCACTTCCGGCGCGACTATCAATTGAACGCCGGCGACAATCAGCGCGAACTCTAGCAATACGATGATCGCGGTTATGGCATTCGTCCGTCGATAGCGCGAGAGATCGCGCTCCAGTTCAAAATATGAAGAACGATACTCATCGCTCCAGACAAAGTAACGGCGCAGCGCAAAGAGAATGCCCGCGGCAATCAGAAAATAAACGCCCACCGCCACCTGATCAATAAAGGCAACAATTATCGTCATGTCGGAAAACGCTTGAGAACACCCTTCAGGATTGCGGTCAAGCGCGGGACGATTATTTTACCAGCTTCCAGGACCTCCTCATGGTTGGTTTCGAATGCGCTGTCAACAGCGTCGATGGCGACGTTGGTCACGCCGGAACAAGCCATAACCCGTAAGCCCCCGTGGCGCGCCACCAAAACTTCGTGCACTGTCGACATGCCAACCGTATCGGCGCCGAGCATTCTTAGCATGCGGATTTCCGCCGGAGTCTCGAAGGACGGACCCGATAGCGCGCAATAAACGCCGCTATGCAGGGGGATGCCCGCTTCCCGCGCTACCTCAAGCGCGAGTTGCCTCAGCTCGCGATCATAAGCCTGCGCCAAGCCGACAAAACGTTCTCCAAGCGAGTCGTCATTGGGACCCATCAGAGGATTGGCGCCGACCATGCCGGGGAAATTAATATGGTCTTCGATCAGCATGACGTCGCCGACGGCGTAGGCTGGGTTGATGCCGCCGGCCGCGTTGGTCAGTATCACTGTGCCTATGCCCAATGCCTGCATCACTCGGATCGGGAACGTAAGCTCCTGCATGGTGTAGCCTTCGTAGAAGTGGGCGCGGCCTTGCTGCGCGGCGACCGTCTGCCCAGCCAGATTGCCAATCACAAGATTGCCCTGATGACCAAATACGGTAGAGCTGGGCCAACCGGGGATGGATGCGTAGGGAATCACGACGCGATCAGCCAAGCTGTCCGCCAGCGAACCCAAACCAGAGCCCAAGACCAGACCGACGGCAGGTTTATGAGAACTGCGTTCGCGAATGACATCAGCGGCGGCGGCAAAATCTTTCTGGCTGCGCATGGGCTTGCTCCCAGTGTATTTGATAATCCGGTGTGTATACCTTTGACAAAATGCCGCTGTCGACGCGCCCTTGCGGAGCGCCGCGAACTGGCTTTAATCACGTTTTTCACCCGCTGTATTTCAACAATTCAAATCAATTCGCCCCTAAGCTGATAGCCGCCCAAGACCAAGAAAATAGCGTGTCTGACAGGGACTTCTGACTTAAAACATCTTATCACAACTTGCATATCTCCGATATAATTGAGGAAAATCGCGTGGTATGACGCGATGAGGAGAGGCATTTGAACGATATTCGCAGGCAGTTTCGCTCGGCGCGGAACTTGCTCCTAATCGTCTTTCCAGTCGGCATCGCCGGTATCATGCTCATTGAAAAGCTCCCCTTTGTTGATGCCGCCTGGCTCTTGATTATCACGCTCACGACAATTGGATATGGCGACAGTGTCCCCCAAACACAGCTGGGGAAAATTTTCATCATTTGCCTGGTGCTGGTGGGGCTGGGCTCATTGACCTTTTTCCTGTCTTCGTCCTTCGCCCTCTTGTTCAGCGTAGAAGCCGTCGCCCGCCGGCGCAGGGTGGCGACAGCGAAGAAAATCGCCAAGCTCAATGGCCAATACATCATCTGCGGCAGCGGGGAAATGGTGGACAAGACCATCGGCTACGTCTTGCACAGCGCGCAGATCCGCCGCCAACAGCACCAAGATGCCGCTTACCAACCCATTAAGCGCTTCTTTGATCGCCTATTTGGTCCTGTCAAGCGCGGACGTTTCCTGGGCTTGCGCCGTTTTGTCCATGACATATTCGTTTTCTACTTCAACCATTTCTCAGAGCATATTACTTTGCTTGATCTTCTGGTCGTGGTGACGGAAGACATGGATTACGCCGAGCGCTTGCGCAGCGCGGGCATCCTGGTGGTCGAGGGCGAGCCGACCGACGACGATTCACTGCTCGACGCGGGCATCGCGCGGGCGCGGGCGATCATGGTCATGCTCAATCAAGATACCGAGGGTCTGCTCACGGTCCTCACCGCGCGCAATCTTAATCCCGCGCTTTACATAACCGCAGCCGCGATCAATATTGAGCTCAAGATCAAGATGATACGCGCCGGCGCGAATTACGTGCTCGCCCCATACGAGGTGGCGTCGCAATTCTTGAACAGCGCCACATTAAGGCCCGCGGTCAATGATTATTTCAACAGTATCCTCTTCGATCAGGAAACGAAACACCAGATGACGCAGCTTGAGCTCGGGGACAATTCGCCTTGGATCGGGAAACGCATCAGCGATCTGCAATTGCGCGAGCGCTATGACGCCAGCATTCTGGGCATTCGGACCAAAGACGTTGACTTCGTGCATACGCCGAGGAGCGGCCGTGTATTGAGCGAAGGCGACATCTTGCTAGGCGTCGCTCCCGGTCCCATGATACCAAAACTGCAGCTTGAATCCCGCCCGAGCGGGCAAGATTATACGCGCTTCGCGACCTTCCAGCGGCTGGTCATATCCCCCGCGCTTAAGCGCTTGCACGAGACGCTCAGCCTGGACGAATCCGCAGCGGCGATAGAGACGATGTCGAAACATTTTATCATCTGCGGCAATGATCACATTATCGAAACCGCCGCCCGTTTCCTGAATCCAGCGCGGCCCTTTGTCTTGTTGAGCGATGACGACAGGCTGACGCGGGAATGGCTGGACAGGGGGTTTCGCGTCGTTCACGGCAACCCCGCCCAAGAAGAGGTCTTGAAAAAAGCCGGACTCGATCGGGCCCAAGCCTTCATGCTATCGATCGCGGACAAAGCAGCGGCGGTATTGACCGTGATATCAGCGCGCAGCATTAGCAAATCCTTGCTTATCTCCGCGACCGCTGCCACCGATGATATGATCGAGAAGCTGCATCGCTCGGGCGCGGATCGCGTTGTCAGCCCTTTCCACGTCGCGGGACAATTCGTACTGCTCTCGACTACACGCCCGGAAATAACCGAATTCTTGCAGCACGTGATTTACAACGAGGCTACCGGGCTGGAAACGGCTGAACTCTACATGGAGAACGATTCTCCCTGGATCGGGCAGAGCATCGGTTCGCTGAGCCTGGCGCTAAGATTTCAAGCTGGGGTGATCGGCATTCGGCAAGCGAACGGATCAGAATTTATCTATGTGCCGCCAATGACGCATGTCATCCAGCCGAATGAGGTGCTGATTGTCATCACGCCCATGGAGTATTTCGACGAAATGCGCGCGGAAGCGGCCGGCGCAAAGGACAAACGACCCGCGACTTTGAGGGTTCAGAGCGATCTGCATTCCAGCGGCGTCTGGTCGCGCGATATGATCCGAGAATTGATCAATCAGCATGGCGACAGCTAAGTTGAAGCGTTTTTCTCTTGCTCTGGCAGTCTGGGCGGGCGGCGCGTCCGCCTGATTTGCTTGTCGCAAAGGATGGTATCGCTGCCGACTTCAACTCGGACGATATGGTCGCGGGAGCCGGCAAAGACATCTTGCAAGTTTCCCTTGCGCGGCAATGACAAGATATCGGACCAATAGCGCCGGCCGATGAGCACCGGTTGCCCCAGCGCAGCTTGAAAACTGGGAATGAGCAGATCCTCGCTACTCCGCGCGTAGGAGGCCAAAATCTGATAGATCACCTTCGGCTGCAAACGGGGCTGATCGCCCTGTACAACCAGCACAGCGGCGATATGAGCCGGCATTGAGCGCAGGCCAGCCTTAAGCGCGAACAGCGCCTCGCCCTGCAGGTGGAGCAGATCCGGCAGCCCCAGACCATCGTCTTGACTATTGCTTGAGCTATTGGCGCCCTGTAAGCCCGTTGAAGCGCTCTTGCCGGCTCGGCTGGCAACCACTTTGACGCCTAGCGGTTTGACAGCCGCTCGCGCGCCGCGGGCCCAGCGGGCCGCCGCCACGCGTATCGGAGCGATTCTCGAGCGAATCAACTGCTCTGTGACATGGGCAAGTATGGGTTTTCCGCCCTCCGTTGACAAAAGCATGCTCGGTGGCTGATTGCCGTTGGAATCCCCGGCCGCGAGGACAATCGCGCCGACCGCGCGCTGCACCTCGTAGACTGGCTCCGCGCCGCGCACCGCGCCAATAGCCACGGCTTGAACGCGCGGGCTCAGCAAGCTCAGCCGCGCGATCATGCGCGCGCGTCCGCGCAAAAAAGCGTTTTCCGGCGCCCTGTTCAAGAAGATCACCACACGCGCCTGCTCCGGCACGTTTTTCAAGCCCATGGCCTCATCCCGCAGGGCTTGCGCCAGCCAAGGCGATTTGACCGGACTGTTGCGCAGGAACCCGTATTGTTCGACCAGCGCCTGTGGATTGTAAACATGCTCATCATCCAGCGGCTTGCCCAAAGCCCTTAGGGAAGCGACAGGCACGACCAGGGATGTTTCGGAGGGGATACGCGGTTCGTCGTCATAGGGCGCTTTGAGCGGCAAGCCATCCGCCCTGTCCGCCTCCACCAGCAAGACATCGGAATCGACAGTGTCCAGCAGCTCCCGCGCCCAATCTTGCCGGGGCCCGCTCAGGACACCCTTTTGCCAGGTTGAATTGTCATAGAGAAAGACAAACTTATACTCGCTCAGCGCCTGAGATATCGCCTCCGCGCCGCTATCATAGCGCATGGCATGTGGATAGAGACTCAACTGTTCCGCCGGGAACTCCCTTGTCGCCGTCGCCAGGACCCGCCAGCCGGATTCGGCCAACTCGTAGCCAAGGCCGACCAACAGCGAGGTCTTGCCGCCCGCGCCGACAAAAGCCGCAACGTCCCCGCGCGAAATATCAAATGCCTGACTTAATCTCATGCAGTCTCCCAATCACGCTTTGCCGCAAGCGCGGAGGCCTCATGGCGCCTCGGGATGCGCCAACAAGCGTGATTCCCGCGTATCATAACACGAAACCAGCCACCTGCGCTTGCGAATCATCAGGAAGCTCATCGCGTCAAGTTATATTTCACCACAGAGACGCAGAAGTAATTCCAACAAAGTAATGCAAATTATACAGGGGCAGTGTAGGGGCGACCTATCAGGTCGCCCAATTTGATGTGTATAGATTTCGGGCGACATGGTATGTCGCCCCTACATTGCGGCCTATCGTCGAGTTTTTCATGACTAACTTGGATTTACTGAGAGCACAGAGAAAAATGACAGTGCGACTATATTAGACAGCGCCAATACCCTGCTGCCGCCGCAATGCCTTGAGGACTTTCTGCGGGGTAAAGGGTTGAGAATCCACCCAGGCGCCGGTCGCGTCATAGATGGCCGCGGCGATAGCGGGCGCCAGCGGCAGGAAAGGCATCTCCGCCATGCCGCGCGCGCCCCAGGGACCGATGGGATCGGGATGCTCCAGAACGACCGATTTCACAATGGGCGGCACGTCCAGGGAAGTAGGAATGAGGTAGGTTGACAAAAACGGGTTCAAGACCCGGCCTTCGCGCGAAACCAGTTCCTCCATCAAAGCGTAGCCCTGCGCTTGAACGATGGCGCCTTCGATCTGTCCCTGCAATTGCTGCGGATTGATGACCTTGCCGACATCGTTGGCGCAGACCACTTCCAGCAGCTGCACTTGTCCCGTTTCGATATCGACCTCGACCTCGACCGCTTCGGCGACATAACCATAAGCGAAATTGGGGTCGCACTCCCCGGTTTCGGGATCAAAAGGCGTGGTAGGCGGCGGGTGGTACATGTACTCGCCCTTGGCCGGTCGCTCTTCGTCATGCCATTTTCGCAGGGCGATTTCAGCCGCGCCGCGGATGGCGTTACCGGACATAAAAGAAAGCCGCGATGCCGACGCGCTGCCCGATGAACCCGAAGTCGCCGTGTCCGAAGCGACAATGCGCACTTTGTCGAAGGGCGCGCCGACCGCCTCCGCCGCCATCTGGCTGAGCGCGGTATGAGCGCCTTGGCCGACATCGGCGCCAGCGTGATAGAGCGTCACCGACTCGATCGCGCCCTCGCCCTGGATCTCGATGCCCGCCCAGCAGTGCTCGGGGAAGCCGAAACTGAAACCCACGTTCTTGAAGCCGCCGGCGATGCCCCGACCGCGCCGTTTGCTGCTGTCATCGGGATGACTGGCTTTTCTCATTCGCCAGCCAGTGTCTCGCCGCCGCCACCAAGACTCTTGCCCGCAAGCCGCGAAGACCTGCGGCATGGTCACGCCGGCCGGGAATGGCGCGCCCACCGAGCCGATGCTGCCCTCTTTAATAGTGTTCTTCATGCGCAGCTCGAGCGGGTCCATCTTCAGCGCGGCCGCCAGCCGATTCATCTGCCCTTCGGCCGCCAGCAGAGCCTGGGGCGCGCCAAAACCGCGGAATGCGCCCGAGGGGATGTTATTGGTGTAGACGGTGTAGGTATCGACATGCACGTTAGGTATCTCGTAAGGTCCGGTCACAGTGAGTTGCGCGTTGCCCAGCACCTTGTTGGAGGTATAGTTGTAAGCGCCGGCGTCGCCAATCACGGCCGCGGCCGCCGCGGTCAACATACCCGCGCTGGTTGCGCCCCATTTCGCCCTAACTTTAATCGGATGACGCTTGTGATGATAGAGGATCGACTCTTCGCGATTCCATTGGATCTTGACGGGCTGGCGCAGCTTCCATGCCGCCAGCGCCAGCACGATCTGGATGGTCATATCCTCTCTGCCGCCAAAGGCGCCGCCAATGGCGGGATAGATCACGCGCACCTGGTCCGCTGGCAAACCCAGCGCATGATAGATTTGTTCTTGATCTTCATGCGTCCATTGCCCAGCCACGACCACGGTCACCCGCTCCTCTTCGTCGATGTAGGCAAGCCCGGCTTCCGGTTGCAGATAGGCATGTTCCTGCCAGGTCGTCTCGTATTCCGCCTCGACCACGACATCAGCCTGCGCCCAGCCAGCAGCCATGTCCCCCCTGCGGATGCGATATTGCGTCAGCAGATTGTTCGGGCTTTCCGGATGCAGTTGCGGCGCGCCGTCCTCCATAGCCGCTTCTGGATCAAATACGGCGGGCAAGTCTTCGTATGCGACCTGGATCAGGTCAAGCGCCGCGCGGGCGATGGCGTCGCTTTCGGCGACAACGGTCGCCACCATGTCCATGTAACAGCGCACGACATCGCTTCCCGCTTTCGCGCCGCCCGGTCCACAGAGCACGGGCTGATCCTTGATGACCAAGCCATATTCGTTGACCGGCACGTCCTGGCTGGTGAATACACGTAGAACGCCGGGCAGCGCTTCCGCGCGGCTGGTCTCTACATGCAGCACACGGGCATGCGCGCGCTCGCTAAACTTGACGCGCATCCACAACTGTCCTTCGATATCAATATCGCCGGGATAGCGAGTCTCGCCGGTGACCTTGCCCCGGGCGTCAATACGTTTGACCGACTGCTTGATGACGCTGGTGGTTTCTGCGGACAATTGTCTAAGCCCTGTCTAATGCCATGCGGCGAATGGAAGGCGAGCGGAAAGCGCCTAGAAGGCCGGCATCGCCTCGAATGTCGTTTCGATCAGTTTCTCTGTCTCGTTATAAAAGATCCGTCGCAAAATGGCGATGGCCGCGGCATAAGTCGGTTCAACCCCGCCATAGCTCAGGCTGCCCGCGCCGAGATTCTGGCCCGCTTTGGTCGGTTTATCCGAGGCGTAATGCAGGAAGCCAATATCAAACTTGACCGAATGCAGGTTGACAATCTCGTTCATGGGATGCCGCTGCGGACGGAAGGCTTCGAAGACCGCGGAAAGGTAGGGTCCGCCTTCCATCTCAATATCGGTATAACCCTCTTTATAAAAAACGCTCATATAGTGAGGATTCTGCAAAAAAGTGCCCAAAACCGTGACCGCTTTCTGATTGTCGAGGATATTGCCATGGCGCATATAGGAGCGGACGTGGCGCGCGGTGAAGCAATTGCGGAAAAGATAGGTATTCTGCGAATGCTCATCGTGGATGACATTGGGGATCATCATATCGCCGATGCGTCCATTCAACGTGGCCGACTTGCCCATGACATAGACGCCATCCAAGCGATCTACGCCTTCGGAAATGCGGCTTAGCAATTCGTAAGAAGCCATGCCCAGGGGATAGTCGATATTGATGATGAGGGCTGTGCTTTGGCGCAGCGGCTCGAGGTCGTCGGCCCGCCCCAGGCGCGGATCAAACCAGCGCGCCTCCAGCTTGCCCAATTCGATCACCTGGGTCTCTATCTCGAAACCATGGCGACTGGGAACCCGGTGAATGCCCAGACGATTCTCTTCCTCTTGCAATATGCGCTTGGCTTCGCTGCCTCGCTCGGAGAGATACTGGCGCAGCACAAAATACAGAAAATTGTCCATACTTTTATGATAACTCTGCTTGATGTCCTCGTATTCGGTCAACAGGGACTTTTCTTGGAATTTCTCGATATAACCTATCAGGCTTTCTTCATAACGCCGGGCGAAGCCAGCCAACAAATTGATCAAAGAATGCGTATTGCTGGATACGAAGTAGACGGGTTTTTCATCCAGCGCTATGCCAACATGAGACAGCTCTTCGCTCAAGTGATTCCACCAGGAGGCGGTGGCATGGCGATAATCCGCCAGCGAACCGGATATCAGGCGCAAGCTCATGCTTTTGCGCTGTTGGCTCATTTCCAGCAAATTATTGACAAAATCGTCCTTCCACAACAAGTGCAGCCGGCGCAAATCACTGACCGCCATGTACAAACCTTCCGCCAATTGAGCGAAGTCGGCGGGGGCTAAAGCATTGTCGTCGGCATGGGCAAAGAGCAGGTCGCGCAGGTCTTGTTTTTGCAGCAAGTTATGCAGCTTGTTCCATTCGATTTGAAAGGCGGTCAAGATCGGTACCAGGTCATCAATGTCGGAGCGGCTGATGATGTAGACCGCCATGGTATAGGCGTCGTTGAAGCGCGTCCGACGCCGGCGCCCCGGCGCGAACACTTGCGGCCAATTCGCGATATTTTTATAGCCGGCCGCCACAAAAGCGCGATCCATCTGCCCGATCAGCACTTCTTCGACTTGGGTGATGCAGGGGGGCAAGCGCAGGGCGCTGTACATCAAGGCGGAGACATCGGGCTGCGGTTCGCTAGCGAACTCGTGCAAGGACGAGCGCATGGCGATGTGGCTCTCGACCAAGGTCTCAATTTGGATGGCGTCGCTCGAGCGCAGCAAAGAGTAATAGGTGCGCATATACAGTTCTATTTCTTCGCTGCCGGTCCTCGGCACTTGTCTGTCCATGCGCTAGCCTTCGACCCCGCTCTTGCGCGCTTTGCTCGCTGCTTCAAAGGCATTGACGATCTTGTAATAGCCGGTGCAGCGGCAGAGGTTGCCGCTAATGCTGTAATTGATCTGCTCCCGGCTAGGCTCGTCAATCTCCTCAAGCAGTTTCGCGCCCGCCATCAAGAAGCCCGGCGTGCAATAACCGCATTGCACCGCCGCTTCGTCGATGAAGGCGCTTTGGATCGGGTGCAGTTCTTCTTGTTGCGCCAGACCCTCTACCGTCACAATCTCGGCCTCATGCGCCCGGGGCGCGTGCACCATGCAAGCCATGACGGCGACGTCGTCAAGGAAAACGGTACAGGCGCCGCATTCGCCTTCGGCGCAACCTTCCTTAGTCCCCGGAAGTTTGACATCATCGCGCAGCCAGTGCAGGAGCGACTTCTGCTGGCCTGTGCGGACAAGCAGCGATTCGCCATTGACGGTAGTTTCAATCGGAGTATCTGGCAGATGCTTGATTTGCGCTGGCAAAGCGTTTTTCACCTTGGCTTGGTCTTTGCCCCAAAGCATGGGCGGGGCGCTTGGCAAGCTCGTTTCAAAGGTCTCGCTCGCCAAGCGCCGCAGCGCCCGCGCCACCAGCACCTGCGCCATCTCGCTGCGATATTCGGCGCTGCCGCGGATGTCGTCAATGGGAGTGGCGGCCTCACGAGCCAGGCGCCCTGCCTCCGCGATGATTTCGGGCTTCAAGCGCTTTCCAAGCAAGAATTCCTCGGCAGCCCGCGCGCGAATGATGACGGCGGCCACGCTGCCCAAGGTTATGCGCGCTGCGGAGACTGTCTCATCGTCTTCGAAAGAAAGGACGATCGCCGCATCTACCACGGATATCGCCTGGGCGCGCCGCAAACCCAGCTTCAAGAATATGCCGCGCTGATTGTTATTCAGCGCCGGAAATGAAATCTCGCTCAGCATCTCATTGGGTCGTAAAACTGTTTGGCGGAAGCCGCTGTAAAAGTCTTCCAGCGCGAGCGAGCGTTCGCCCGCCAGCGACGAAAGCTTTACCCGGGCGCCCAGGGCGATCAAGGGCGTGATGGTGTCGTTGGCGGGCGAAGCGGTAATGAGATTGCCGGCCACCGTCGCGCGGTTGCGTATCTGCGGCGCGCCGACCTCCCAGGAAGCCTGAGCCAGCGGCAGCCCGCGCTCTCGTATCAGCGCGCTGCCCAGGACATGATTATGACTTGCCAAAGGTCCCAAACTGATCTGGCCGTCGCGCAAGTTAATTTCATCCAGTCCTTTGACCCGCGTGATATCGACCAGGACCTGCAGTTGCGGATGCTGTCCGCGCTCCATCTCAATGATCAGATCCGTGCCGCCGGCGACAATCCGCGCCGCCCCCCGGTGCTGATCGAGCAAAGCGAGCGCTTCCTCGACCTTGCTGACGCAATGATATGCCTGCCACATAGCGGCGCTGCCTCCCCCGGGCATCGGCTCATGAGGCCGATTGCGGTTCCAACTCCAATACCGTAAACGGATTGATATTCAAGACGCAGGTGGACTTGAACTGCGTTCGCACGACTTTGCGCCGATCCCAGGTATGCACATGACCATGCAGCATATAGCGGGGCCGGTGCCAGTTCAAGAAATTGATGAAACTGTCGAAGCCGCGATGCGCGACATCCCGGCCGTCGTGGATATCGCGCGCCGGCGAATGCGTGACAAAGAGATCAATGCCGTGCCTTCTCATCACGCGATTCCAGAGGACCTTGCTGCCCAGTTGCAGGACCTTCCAGTGCATTTGCATTTGAGTATACTGGATTGCCCCGGCATTATAGCGAATGGAACCCTCCAGCCCAGCCAGCGTCAAACCTTTGTACTCAACCACCTTGCCATGCAAATCAATCCCGCCGGGCGGGTCCTCCTGGTAGATCTCGTCATGATTGCCGCGCACATAAAACATCGGCACACTGATGATGGTGCTGATGAAATCGAGATAACCCGGCGGCATATCGCCGCAGCTCACGATGAGATCAATATCGCTATATTGGCGCCGCAGATTGACCGCGCTATGCAGCTGTGGCGCTTCGATATCGCTGACGCACAGGATCTTCACGGTCCGGTCTCAAAAAGCAAAATAGCCCACCAATTTAGCCGGCCGGCGCGCTCGCTAGTCGGAATAGCCGCTGGCGAAGGCGTCGATCATCAGGCGCACGTCCTCGCCCAAGGGATAAAGAATGGGACAGGTCGCGCCGGCGGAGATGTATTCGCGCACCTTGGCTTTGACCTCCGCGGGCGCGCCCGAAGCCGTGATCATCTGAACGACGTCATCCGGCACCAGTTTCATAGCCTCGAGTATTTGTTCTTCGGTGGCGGGCCAGGTCAAGACCTGCCCGATCTCCTCCAGCAAATCCGGGCTGACGCCGCTGGCTTTCATGATGTGCGGCTGTTGGCCCAGGTATTGCGTCACCAACTTGCGAGCGGCGTCAAGCGCTTTCTGACGATCGTTATCGACCGAGCAAACGACCAACTGCGGACGATCGACGTCGTATACGCTTTTGCCTGCCCTGCGCGCGCCGATTTCCAGTTGCGCCATGGCCGACTCGTTATACTGGGGCGAAACGAGATAATTCAGCACGACGCCGTCGGCGATTTCGCCGGTGAGCGCCATCATTTTGGGACCAGTCGCGCCAACGTAGATAGGCACATTACGCGGCTCCTTGCGCCCATGCACGACATCAAGTTCGACATCATCCAACTGCACGAACTCGCCCTGAAAGCTCACGCGCTCGCGCTTCAGCAGACGCCGTACAACGGTGACAACTTCGCGCATAGCCAGCAGATTTTTGCGGCGTTCGATGCCGACTTTCGATGCCAGCGGATCCCACCAAGCGCCGATGCCGCAATAAATGCGATCCTGAGCCAGATCGTCCAGGGTCAAAAACGTGGCGGCAATCACCGCCGCATTGCGCGTCCAGTTGTTGATGACGCCGGAGCCAATTTTGATGCGCGAGGTCACGGCGGCGAAGGCGGCCATCGGCACAATCGCATCTCGCACCAGCCGACTTTCCGCCTGCCAAACCGCTTCAAAGCCGGCTTGCTCGGCATATTTGACATATTCTATCGCGTCTTGCAAAGAATGCGCGTCTTGCAAATAGAGCGCTACTCGATCAGCCATCTTTCAACTCCAGACCCTGTAGATGTTCAGTATTTGTCATATTATCAAAATAAATGAAGCGCATACACCTATCAAGCGTCTTCGCGCTGTCGCCTGTCCAATCGCTTCGCTTTTTGTTTTTCACCACAAAGACGCGAAGGACACAAAGTTTAGGTTGTTATAGGGCAATAGTATTCATAAATTTTCTCTGCGCTCTTGTGTCCTCCATAAGTAATTTTCAGTTTGATTATACATCGCTCTGCTAAGACCCTCACTCCAGCGCTTCTATCCCGCCGCCGCCAACATAGGAAAAATCCGGCAAATGCCCGAAACTGCCCGCCGAGCGCATGCGCCGATATAGATCGAGGTCGGCCGGCACATCAATATCGGAAGCCAAACTGTCGGAATGATAAGTCAAAACTTCGATGCCGGCGCGCTCGGCGCTGGCGATATGCCGCTGATAACTGCCCGGACCATAGTCAAACTGAATCAAGCCCGGCGGGCGGGCCAGCAAAGCGTTTGTGCCATCGCCATTATGGTCGGTGGCAATCACAATCGATTGCTCCTTGCCCAAGCCGATCAGCGCTTGAATATCATCAGCCTGTACGAAGGGCAGATCGGCCGGCAAGACCAAAACAGCGTCTGCCCGCCAACTCTTGAGGATCATCGTGGCCCGCATCAGGGCCGGATTGAGATCGGAAATCGCGCTTTCCTGGATGGTCTTGGCGCCCATTTCGCGCGCGATCGCCAAAGCTTTGGTATCGCGCGAGATGACCAAAACGCCGGAGACATCGGGCGCGGTCGCGAGCACCGAGAGCACATGCCGAAACATAGCCTGCGCCAGTTCAAAGCGCTGTTCGGGGGACAGTACCGCGGATAGCCGGCTCTTGGCGTTTTTCAATGGTTTGACCGGCACGATCGCCCAGAGGCTCATGCGCCCCAACTTTCTATCCAAGCGAGCGTCGCCCGCGCCAGCGATTTTTTGTCGCCTTCAGTTTTCATCAGGGTGTCCACTTGTATGGATGGCAGGTCGGGCCGCCTTATGGGCTCGTTACGGATGTCATTCACAAAACCCTTGATGATTCCAGTATAAAAGCGAGCGATATTTGCCGCAGTCGCTTCCTGCCCCAGTTCAGACATGATTTTGGCGGTGGGACCCTTCACCGCAGCGCTCCCTATGATAGGCGTAACCGCTACTATGGGTACGTCAAGACTTGCCAGCAAGTCGCGCATGCCCGGCACAGCCAGTATCGGCGCCAGCGACAACCAGGGATTCGACGGCGCGATCAAGACCAGGTCCGCCGCGCGCAAAGCAGCGCGAACCTGAGCGCTGAGGCTTGATCTCTCGCAGCCGGCATGGCGGATAGACTTCAGCCTTGGCTGCCAGCGATGTTTAACAAAGTATTCCTGGAAAGCCAATTCGCCCAGTTCGACCGTTTCGATCATTGTCGGCACTTCGTCATCGCACATGGGCAGCAAAGCCGCGTCCAGGCCCAGCGACTTGCGCAAGCGCTGGGTCGTCTCCGTCAATGACAGTCCGCAAGTCAAGAGCCGGCTGCGCTGCAGATGGGTAGCCAGATCTTTGTCCCCCAGTCGGAACCAGGTATCCACGCCATAGAAGTCCTTCAATGTCCACAGCGCGACGCCGCTGTCGCCCTGCAAGCCCCAGCCCGTATGCGGGTTGACTAAGCCAGCCAGCGTGTACATCACGGTATCCAGATCAGGGCAGATCTTTAATCCCAGATGCCAGAAATCGTCGCCGGTATTCACGACGAAGGTCAGGCGCTGCGCCGGTACGATCTGCGCCAGCCCGGAAGCCAATTTCGCCCCGCCTACACCGCCGAGCAGGACGACGATGTTCTTGTCTAGCGCCACAAGACCCTCGTTTCCCAGCTTTCCCGTTCCCGTGATCTCGCTTGCGCTGGGTAGCCGACTGTGATCATGCCCTGCGCCTGCCAGTCAGCCGGCAAGTCGAGCGCGGCGCCGACAAGATCGGGACAGAAGAGCGGGGCGCACATCCAGCAAGCGCCCAAGCCCAGGCTGCTGGCCATGAGCAAAATGTTCTGCCCGGCCATGGCTGTGCTTTGGATGGCCATGGTGCGTTCGTAAGCGCTGCGCCTTTCATCGGGATAGGCATCCATATCCGACACGGTCATACAGAGCAAGATCAATACGGGGGCGGCGCTAATCCGCTCGAAGGAGCGGCCGACGTCAGCCTCGATAATCGGCTCTGGCGCGCCGTCCGCTACCAAATCGGCGCGCAGCTTCGCGCCCATGGTCCTGGCAAGCCGCTCTTTCCGCGCTTGCTCGCTAACGATGACGAAGCGCCAGGGCTGCCTGTTATGCGCCGACGGCGCCCAGATCGCCGCCTCCAGCAATTGCTCCAGGCAGCCGTCGGGAATCGCGCGCCGTTGATAGCGCCGCAGGGAGCGCCGCGCGCGAAAAAAACTCAAGAGCTGCTGCGGATGAATGCCCACGGATCTTTTCTGAATCTATCGATACAAATCATTTTCCGGCAGTCGATACAAGTCGCGGGCTGTGCCATGCGGGGCCGAGACATCAATCCCGCGGATGACGATGGCGGGATAACCCTCGTCAGCTTCTCCGCAGAGCAAATGCGCCGCCGAAGCCACCAAATCCGCATAAGCGCGCTGCGTCACTTCCAGCTCCCGTCCATACAGGTCCGTCCGTCCGCGCAGATCAATTAGGGCTGCCATGCCCGCGACGCCGATCGCCACCCCAACATTGCCGACGCGAAAGGGGCGGCCGTGCGAATCGCTGATGACTATCGCTAGCTCGACATTGAGCTTGTCGCGCAGAGCCTCTCGCAGAGCCGCGGCCGAAGCGTCGGGAGCCAGCGGAAGCAATAGCGCGCTGTCGTCGCCGCTCTCGATATTGGATTGATCCAAGCCCGAATTGGCGGAAACGAAGCCCAAGCGATGCTGCGTTATCAGTACGCCGCGGCGCACGCGCGAAACCAGGTCCGCCTCTTGCAAGACGAGCTCGACCAGGCGCGGATCTTTGCCGGTTTCGGCGGCCAGCGCGGCCGCCGCGGGCGAAACGGATACCGCAGCCAATGACAATTGACGTCCTTCCGCCTTGGATACGATTTTTGAAGAGATGACCAGCACATCGCCGTCCGCCAATGACAAAGCCGCGGCGCGAACCCGCTCCGCTATGATGGCCGCAATGTCGTCGCCGGGTTGGATCAGAGGAATATCGGGTATCGCAAATGCGGAAAAAGCGGGAACTTGGCGCACTGTCATGGTTCCAAGCCGGTGATGCGGATGCCAGCGCCTTTGACCTTGTAGCGCTTGTTGATGTGCAAGAGCAGGGGCGTCAGCGCCTCCGCCGCCACCGCGTTCTTGAGCGCGCCGGCGTCAATGCCGCGCATGCCGGCCGCTTCCGCCAAAGCCATGACAGCCGCCTTTGCCCCGGCGTCGTCGCCGCAGACCAAGACATCGCAATCGACGGGCTGATCCAACTGCTTGAGTTTGACCGCGCTGACATTTTGAAATGCCGCTACCACGGTAACTTCATTGCCCAGGATTTCCTGCGCTTCCAATGCCGCCGCCCCGCCAGCCGGCAGATTGACAGCCGTGATTTCCGGCGGCCGCAAGGGCACCGTAAGATCAACAACTACCTTGCCGCGGCAGCTGGCGCTTATGCCTTGCAAAGTAGCTTTGTGGGCGGCATAAGGCACGCTGAGCACGATCAAGTCGGCTGCGGCCGCGGCGGCGGCGTTTGACATGCCGCGCAGCAAGTCCTGACCCATTTCCGCGTTCATTTCCGCCGAACGTCCAAGCGCCTTTTCTGGCGAGCGCGAGCCGATGATCACGCGATAGCCGCTCCGCGCCCAACGCATTGCCAGTCCCGCGCCTTCCTTGCCAGTGCCGCCCAGGATCGCAAGCGTCGGCTGAGCTTCAGTTTTGTCTGACATGTCTTGTCTCTCTCTTATTATATACACCACGTCGCTCATGCGACGAGAAGGCTAATTATTTTCTGTGAGCGCGGCAATCCTTATCGCCGATTACGCGCCGAGCGGCTGTTTCAATCGGCAATAACGCTAGGATTGTAAAGCAAGTTCGGCATTTCGCGTATAGCGCTCCCAAACCTTGGGCGCCAGAGCCAGGGCCTCGGCGGCAATCTCCGCTTCGTCCAGGACCAGAATCTCGCGATCGCGCATCAGCAGCTTGCCGTCGCAGATGGTGCTTGTCACCATTGAGGACTCGAAACCAAAAAGCAGGTGCCAAGGCAAGTTGCCCGGGTTCAGGGGCGTGAAAGGCTGATAATCAACGAAGATCAGGTCCGCTTTCGCCCCGGGCGATATTTGCCCGATCACGCTGCCAGGGAAATAACGTTCGAGCAGGCGGGCGTTGTTTTCCCAAGCCATTTTGGCGATATGCGACCCGTTGGCGGCGCGTGGATCCCGCTGAACCACTTTGTGCAAGAGATAAGCCGCTTTCCATTCCGCCCACATATTGTTGCTGAAGCCATCATTGCCCAAACAGAGCTTGTGTCCCTGCGCGAGCAGGCCGTCGATATCGGCGGCGCCCACGCCGTTATTCATGTTGGAGCGCGGCTGATGGCTGATCCACACCTCCCGCTCGCGCAAGATATCGCGTTCCCCTTGGTCGATATGCACGCAGTGGGCGGCGATGGTATTCTCGCGCCAGATGCCGTAGGCATCCAGGCGCTGGACAACGCGCTGGCCGCCGCGCTTGAGGCTGTCTTGCTCGTCCGCTTCGTGCTCGGCAACGTGAATATGGAAGCCGCAGTCGGCTGGCGCCGCTTGCGCGCAAGCGCGCAGACTGGCTTCGTCAAGCGTCAAACTGGCGTGCAAGCCAAAAGCGCCGCGGACGCGCGGATGCTCTGCGGAAGACTCCATAAAGCGCAAGTTCTCGCTGATGCCCGCTTCCATCTTGTCCCGGCCGTCGCGGTCAGTGACTTCGTAACAGAGGATAGCGCGCAAGCCCGCTTGCTCGACAGCCTCGGCAATCGTGTCCAGGCTGCCAGCGATGCTGTTGGGGCTGGCATGGTGATCGACCAAGCTGGTGGTCCCGTGTTTGATGGCGTCCAGCAAAGAAACCAAGGCGCTGCTGCGCACGCTCTCGCGGTCCAGCGCCTTGTCCAGGGGCCACCACAGGCGTTGCAGAATTTGGGGAAAATCGCGCGGGGGCGCGCCAGGTATGGCCATGCCCCGCGCGTAGGCTCCGTAAAAATGCGTATGCGCGCATATATTGCCCGGCATCACGTATTGACCGCGTGCGTCCAAGCGCTGCGCATGCGGATAAGCGCGCTGCAGCTCTTGGTTGTCGCCAACCGCCGCTATGCGATCCGCTTCGATTAAGACAGCGCCGTCCGCGACTATGCTGGCTTCCGCGCCTAAGCTAATAACCTGCGCGTTCGTGATTAGCATCTGCCTACCCTCTCCTTCAAAATCGCGACAGCCAAGGCGAGCCGCGCTCATCTGCCCAGCGCGTAATAAAGCCGATCGACATAAAAACCGGCGTCGTTGTAGAGATCGGGCACCGCATCGGCGCTGATGAAACGATCCCAGGTGGTGCGTATGAAGCTGATCGAGCGCGCCGGTTCGTTAGCGATTGGCGGATCCTTTTCGATCAAGCGGCGGAATTGCACCTTGTAATACAGCTCTTCGGAACGGGCGCCTTCTTCCGGCAGCAGATCGCGCCGCCGCGCGAGCTCGACCCCGGTGATGCGCGCGAAGGCGGCGATGGCGCCGCCCTGCCCGCCGAAGATCTTGGCGCTGAGAAATAGCGCGATGTATTCAGCGTCGACGCCCCGCGGCATTTGCCGCCGCGGGATGCGATACCAATGCCGCTGCCGAGCGATTGCCAGGTCTTTTTTGCGTTTGACAACAGCGACCAATACACGGTCATCCGCATACATGATTCTTCTCAATGATCTAATGATTCGCTTGCGCCTGCCCGCGCTGCGCCAGCAAGCGTTTGTCAATCTCAGCAACACGTTCCTGGTGGCCGATCCACCAAGCCGGATCCCGCTGGGCGTCGAGCGCCGCTACTGGCTTGCCTTGCTGTTCGACCCAAGTATAGTATTTGAGGTTGTGCCAGCGTTCGCGGGCTTCGCGGCTGCCCTCTTGCACCCAGTCGCGCCCGGCGCGGTGAAAGCAGCCGTCGACAATCGCCGTCGCGGCCGCCTCGTCCAGCGGACCCTGGACATCCCGCAGCTTCGCCAGCACCGATCCGTAGCGTTCCATGGCGTCAGTGGCCACCGTCACCACGACGTCCTCCGAGCTCATGTCATAATATTTGGCTGTTTTGATCGCGCCGATTATATTGCAGACGCCGCTGATGCCCAGGGTCTCAGCCAATTTATGCACCTGCGCTTCGGCGAGGTCATAGCGGCGCGTCAAGGTTTGACGAGCCCTTTCTTCCGCCAGCAGGCGCAGGCCCTGGAGGCAGTCCCTGTCGTCAATCGCCATCAGCGCGTCCATATTGAGCACGTTATGGATCCAGGTGACGTGTTTGTCGCCGATGCCCTGGATCTCGTGGGCGCCATAGCCATTGTTATACAAGGTGGGACATTGTATGGGTTCCAAGCCGACAATCTTGTGCTGGGGCCAGACCTGCTTTAGCCGATCGCCGGCCGCAATCGTGCCGGCGCTGCCCATAGCCGAGACATAGGCGGATATCCGTCCCTTGCCAATGCCTTTGCGCTGCAAATCGGCCGCCAACTCGACGATGGTATTGCCCGTCACATGATAATGAAAACGATAATTGCCCATCACCTCGAATTGATTGAGAATGCGGATATTTGGGTCGCTCGCGCGCAGTCGCTTGACCTCGTCATAAATTTCCTTGACATTGCTTTCGCTGCCGGCCGTGCGAATGATGCGCGCGCCATAGGTCCTGATGCGTTCAAAACGCTCCTGGCTCATTTCCTCCGGCAAGACCACGATGCTGTCGTATTCCATCCGGCAGCCGATGAAGGCGCCGCCAATGCCGTAATTCCCGGTCGAGGGCCAAACCAGCGTATGCAGGGCGGGATCCACCTCGCCCAGCAACTGCTTCTCGAGCAGCACTGAATAAGCCGCGCCGACCTTGTGGCTGCCGGAAGGAAAGCGTCCGCCATAGATCAGAACGATTTCAGCCTCTACGCCTGTTAGGGCTTTGGGCAAGACCAAGTGATAGATCTCGTTATTCGGGTCGCGCCAGGTGATGTTGTAAAGATTAAGCGGATTTAATGGATCCGCGTCCAAAGCAGCCAGCGCGTCCGCTCGCACTTCCGGAGCGATCTTCTGCGGATGCAACATCTCTTCAAAGGTCGGTCCAGTAACCATCATGTCTCCTTGCGCCGCTTTTCAGTTATTTTCGCTAATTTTCGTCTAAGCCGGCGTCGATATCCAAGCGCTGTTCGAGGACGCGCATTTCGTTTTGCACTTCCGCGCGCCGGCGCGCCAATTCTCGATATGCTTCAAAATCTTCCGCCGACATCGACTCCGTGCCGCCGTCATGCCGCATGATCAGCTCGTCAATCCGTTTGTCCAAGGATTCATAATGCCCGACCAGCTCTCGATAGCGCTGTACCAGCGGGAGCTGCTGCGATTGTTGCGACTGGCTCATCCTGGTCCTTTCGGGGGCTCGCGGGGACCAGCCTCCACGCTTGGCTCGGCATTTCCGGCTCGCTTGACGCGCTGCTCGCGCAGTTCTGTCTCACTGATGCCGGCCGTAGAAGCCACTACATAAAGGGGACGGGCCCGCGTTTCGTCGTAGGTGCGGGCGACATATTGCCCCAGGATAAACAAGAAGAACAACTGAAATGAACTCAGCAAGAGCAGCAATACGATGGTGGTCGCTTGCCCGCCAAAAAATTCTTCGCCCATTGTGATGCGCAAAACAGAAATCACGATCCCAACCAGTAGCGACAATATCCCCAGTATAAAACTAATATACAGCATGATCTGCAAGGGGAAAAAGGAAAAACTGGTGACGGCGTCCAGGGCGAAGGCGATCATCTTGCGCCAGGGATACTTGGTTTCTCCCCAGACTCGTTCTTCCCGCACATAAGGCACGCCGGTCTGTCTGTAGCCGACCCAACTGGTCATGCCTCTGATGAAGCGATGATGTTCGCGCATCGTCCGCAGCACGGCGGCCACCTTGGCGTCCATCAGCCGGAAATCGCCCGTATCAACCGGAATGCCGATATCCGTGATGCGATGAATCAAGCGATAAAACAATTTGGCGCTAGCCTTTTTGAGCCAGGTCTCGCCCCTGCGATCGCTGCGCACCGCATAGACGACATCATAACCTTCTTTCCATTTGGCGATCAGCTGCGGAATAACCGCCGGCGGATCTTGCAGGTCGGCGTCAATGAGCACCACAGCCGCGCCAATGGCGTAATCCATGCCGGCCGTCACGGCGATCTGATGGCCGAAATTGCGCGCGAAGTTGATGACCTTGATTCGGCGATCGGCAGCAGCCAATTGCGCTAGTATTTCCTGGGAACCGTCGACGCTGCCGTCGTTGACGAGCAGCAACTCCCAGCTCTCGTTGGTGGCGTCCAGCGCCGTCTGAACTTCCGCATAAAACCGGTGCAAATTGCCAGCCTCGTTATAGACCGGCGCCACGATCGAGTAGCGGGGCTGCTCAGTCATGGGCGCTCGCTTGAGCCAATGCCGAACGCACCGCGTCGACGCTAGGCGCAACTCGTATTCCGTCCGCTACCGCGCCCCGCGCCCGCGCGACATCTTTGAGACCGTTGCCCGTGACCAGCAAGCACAGGCTCTCCGCTTTGTCTATCAAGCCCGTGGCGACCGCCTGCCTCGCGCCAGCCAAGGTCGCGGCCGCGGCCGGCTCCGCGAAGACGCCGCTCAATTGCGCCAATTGCGGGATGGCGGCCAGGATCTCGGCATCGGATACGGTCACGAAGGCGCCGTCGCTAGCGCGGACCGCTCGCAGCGCTTTGGCGCGATCGCGGGGCAATTCCGCCGCGATGCTGTCGGCGATCGTCGAAACCGCAGCGCGGCTGATGCGCCGCGCGTCCAAGCCTGCTTGCCAAGCCTGAGCCAGGACGGCGCTGCCGGCCGCCTGGACGCCGAGCAAACGCGGCAGCTTATCAATCCAGCCCAGACGGCGCAAGTCGCTAAATCCCTTGTGCAGGCCGCTGATTATGCTGCCGTCGCCGACGCTGACCGCCAGGACATCCGGGACCTGCCAGCGCAGTTGTTCGGCGATTTCCAGCGCGACCGTCTTTTTGCCCTCGGTGGTGAAGGGATTGACGCCCGTATTGCGCGAATACCAGCCGGCCTCGGCGCAGTAAGCCATGCACAAGTCGAAAGCGTCGTCATAACTGCCTTCAACCAGCAAGACAGTCGCGCCATAGACCAGCAGTTGCGCCACCTTCGCTTCCGGCGCGCTGGCTGGAACGAAGATGACGATGTCTATCTCTGGCACTGCCGCGCCCAAGCCCGCCAGCGCCGCAGCCGCATTGCCTGTGCTGGCGGTGCTGACTGTATGGATGCCTAATTCCAGCGCGCGGGCCAGGACCAGCGCGCTGGCGCGATCCTTGAGTGAGCCAGTTGGATTGGCGCCGTCATCTTTGATCCAAGCGCGCTCCAAGCCCAGGGTCCGCGCGACGCGCGGCGCGAGATACAAGGGCGTCCAGCCCACCGCCAAGGGCGGGGTCGCGCTTGCGGGCCCGATGGGCAGAAGCGCTTTATAGCGCCAGCAATTGGCTTCTTGGCTCTCCTGCAGCGCGTCGCGATCCAAGGACGCGCCCAAGGCCGCATAGTCGTAAAGGATATCCAGCGTGCCCAGTTCGCCATGCTCTGGGCAGGTATAAGCCAGCTCGTCGGCAGCATAGGTACAGCCCCCGACAACACAGCGCAGCGCTTTTATTTCCGCCATTGTCTTTTCATCTATGCTTCAACCGCCCGGCACGATGCGCGTGCCGGTTTCGTGATGCAAGGCGCGTGTCAAATTGGCTGGATTGGTTATGATGGCGCGGGGTCCGCCGTTGTGTACAAAATCGACCGCCGCTTCTATTTTCGGAAACATGCTGCCCCGCGCGAAGTGTCCCTGGTCCATATAGCGATGCGCCTCTTGCAAGGTCATGACATCCAGGGCGTATTCGTCCCGACTATTAAAATGCAGGTAAACTTTCTCCACCCCGGTAGAAATCAATAATAAGTCGGCGCGCAAAGTCTGCGCCAGCAAGCTGCTGGCGCGGTCTTTATCGATGACGGCGTCGATGCCGCGCAAGCTGCCCACTTCGTTGCGCACCACCGGCACGCCGCCGCCGCCGCAGACGATCACGATGTAACCAGCCAGCACCATGGCTTGAATCGCGTTGATTTCGTTGACCACCAGTGGCTTTGGCGAAGCCACCACCCGCCGCCAGCCCCGCCCGGCGTCTTCGGCCATACGCCAACCATGTTGTTCTTCCATGACCAGGGCTTCTTCCCGTGTCAGGAAGCCGCCAATCGGCTTGTCGGGATTGTCAAAGGCGGGATCGTCCGGGTCAACGCGCATCTGCGTGATGATGGTGGCGACGGTATGATTCATGCCAACTCGCCGCAAGGAGTTGTCCAGTGCCTGCTGCAGCATATAGCCGATACTGCCCTGGGTATCCGCCACCACGAGATCCAGAGGCACATCGTGGATATCCGCTTCGCGCTTGGCGATTTCAGCTCGGTTAAGAATATAACCGACTTGCGGTCCATTGCCGTGGGTGATGACCACCTGCCAGCCGTCGGCGATCATGTCGGCGATATGGCGACAGGTTTCGCGCACAGCCTCCCATTGCTGCTCGATCCCTGGATTGTTGGGATCGGTAATCAACGAATTGCCGCCAATCGCCACCACCACCAGCTTATCGATCATCGTCGGTCTCTTTCGATTGTCTCTAGGCGGCTAGAGCGCGCTGGAAAAGCATGAACGCGCGCTAAGCCTTCCATCTGGCAGGTTCATCCTGGCAGGTTCGTCCTGCAAGAATGGGCTGCGACGAAGCCAGCCTCAACGCATCGTAAGCGCCATCGCCGCCTTCTGCACGTGCAATCTGTTTTCCGCTTCATCGTAGACGACGCTTTGCGGACCATCGAGCACGCTGTCGGTCACCTCGATATTGCGGTCAGCCGGCAAGCAGTGCATGTATATGGCATGATCCTTCGCCAGCGACATCCGCCGGTCGTCGGTGATCCAATCGCTGTACTTGGCGCCGATCTCGGCCGACTCGTCTTGGTCTTCCGTGGTCAGCCAACTGCCCCAACTCTTGGGATACAGAATATCGGCGCCGGCGAAACCCGCGTCAAAGTCCTCAAGAACCTCGAAAGAACCGCCGTGCCGGCGGCTGTTTTCCCGCGCTTGCTCGACGATATCGGGCATCAACTGATACTCGGGCGGGCGCGTCAAACGCAGATTCATGCCAAAACGAGTCATCAACAGCAGCAAACTCTGGGGCACGGAAATCGGCTTCTGGTAGCTGGAAGCGTAAGCCCAGCTGACATTGATGGTCTTGCCGCGCAAATCGCGCCCGAATTTCTCCTGGATGGTCATCAAATCCGCCAGGATCTGAAAAGGATGATAGACCTCGCACTGCATGTTCAGCACCGGCGCGCGGCTGGCTTCCGCCACAGCCTTGATATAGGCGTTGCCGATGCCCCAATCGCACTGACGGATGGCGATGCCGTCGGTGTAGCGCCCGACGATTTCGCCGATCTCCTTGGCGGTATCGCCGTGGCTGATTTGCGTCGTCGTGCTGTCGATAAACTGGGCGTGGCCGCCCAATTGCGCCATGCCGGCTTCGAAGCTGATGCGCGTGCGCGTGCTGGTGAAGAAAAAGAGCATGGCTAATACTTTGTCGCGCAGCAGGGCCTGCGGCTCGCCCAGCGCTCGTTTGCGCTTCAAGTCCCAAGCCACATCGAGCAGGGTTTCTATTTCTTCTTTTGACCAATCCTGGGTGCTAATGAGGTCGCGGCCTCTGAGGTCCGTTTGCATGTCCAACTCCCCGTTCCAACGAACAAAATCGATATTTGCGGGCCGGCGGTTTTTTCTTTCAGCACAGCCGGCCGCGGCATGCCCTGCTCAGGATTCGCCTATCTTCAGCGTCTGCGCTTGCAATGTCGCATGCCAGCCTTAGCCTTGCAGCGTCTTCAAGAGAATCGACGGGAAAAGCGCATACCATTCCGTCGAGCGCACGACGTCTTCCAGCGGCACCTGGTCCAAAACTGTATGGGCGTGAATTTCGTTGCCGGGCGCGAAGCCGATACTGGGAATGCCCGCTTTGCCCGCCCAATAGATGCCATTGGTGGAGAAGTCCCATTTGCCGGTGTCGGTTTCGCCATAAAGCGTCTCTGCCGCCTGCAAGCCAGCCACGACAATCGGCTCGTCTTCTTCAAATGCCCAGGCTGGATAGACTTTTTCCAGCGGAAAGACGAAGCCGGTATAGCTGGGCTCGTCATAGAGCAAGATTTCGGCGTGAATATCGTCGCGCTGGCCGATGATTTTTTGCAGGCGTTCCAGCTCGGCTTGCGGCTCCTCGCCGAAGGTGATGCGCCGGTCGACATAGATGACCGCCTCGTCCGGCACGGCGTTGATGCTGGGCGTTTTGACTTCCATGTCCGTGACTGTGATGCGCCCCTGGCCCAGAAAGTCATGATCGCCCAATTGCGGCTCGATATGGCTGATGCGCTCGATGATGGGCAGCAATTTATAGATGGCGTTGTCGCCCAGATAATTGCTGGCGGCGTGGGAGCTGCGGCCCTTGGCGACGATCTTGAACTCGACCCGGCCCTTGTGGCCCCGGTAAATCTGCATTTTGGTCGGCTCGCCGATCACCACGAAGTCCGGCTTGACGCCCTCGGTTTGTACGAAGGCATGCGGCGCCTGGCCATCATTCCATTCTTCCATATTGCCGAAGTAATAGGCGGTGAAGCCGTCCAGCAAGCCCAGCTCGCGGGCGATTGCCAAGCCGTAAATCATGCCTGGCGTGCTGCCCTTCTCGTCACAGGCGCCGCGCGCGTATAGCACGCCATCTTCGACCTTGCCTTCAAAGGGATCCCACTGCCATTCGTCGGGGTCGCCCACGCCAACCGTATCGATATGGCTGTCGTAAAGCAAGATCTTGTCGCCTGAGCCGATCTTGCCGACGATGTTGCCCATTTTGTCCCAGAAGATCTCGTCATAGCCCAGCTTGGTCATTTCTTCGGCGATGCGCTCGCCACAAGCTCGGATTTGGTTCTCAGTGCTGGGAATGGCGCAGATTTCTCGCAGGAAACTGATGATGCTGTCTCGCTCGTCTTCGACGCGGTCCCGCAGGCGATTTAGAATTGCTTGATTTGCCATGTTCTACCCTGTTATTGTGCGCTTTGTTCAAGAAATAGCCCGTATTTTAGCAATAAATCGCCAAAAAACACGGTCAATTCTGAGCAAATAGCTCGATTATTTTGAACTGTTCCACATCGACCAAGCCCCGGTCCGTCAGTTTCAACTTCGGGATCACCTCCAAGCCCATAAAGCTCATGACCATGAAAGGATCGGACAGTTGACTTCCCAAGCCCCGCGCCGCGGCGATCAGGCTGTCGTATTGCTCGCGAACCGTCTCGATAGGCGATTCGCTAAGCAGTCCCGCGACCGGCAGCGGCAGAGCAGCCAGCACTTGATCGCCGTCAACCGCGGCCAAACCGCCGCCCATGGCGGCGATGGCTCTCACCGCCGCCGTCATGCTCTCGTCGTCGACGCCGATGACAGCCAGGTTATGATGATCGTGGGCGACCGTGCCGGCAATCGCCCCTCTTTTCAAGCCGAAACCATGGATGAAGGCTTTGCCGATATTGCCGCTTGCTTGGTGGCGTTCCACCATGGCGAATTTCAAGATGTCGCGTTCGACATCGCTGACAGCCATGCCCGCGACGATTTTTGCCCGTTCCAGCCGCTTTTCCGTCACGACTTGATCGCGCACCGTCCCGATGACATGAATCATTTCGCCTTTGGCTCTGATCGAAAAGTCGAGCTCGGCGGAAGCGATGTTCAATGAAGCGCGCAGCTTGATCTGTCGCGGCGCTGGCCGGGGCAAGGTCATGGCGCCGTTTTGGGCGACCAGTATGCCGCCGCGGAATACCATTTCCGGCTGGAAATTCTGTAAATCGGAGACGACCACCAGGTCAGCGTATTTGCCCGGCGCGACCGCGCCATATTTTTTCAATCCGAAGTGTTTGGCGCTGTTGTAGGAGCCCATTCTAATCGCCGTTATCGGATCAATTCCCTGGGCGATGGCCAGGCGAATCATATAATCGATCGAGCCTTCGTCTAGCAAGTCGGCGGGCATGCGATCGTCGCTGCAAAAGCAGATGGCGGCTTGATTTTCGGGCTTAATCAGCGGCAGCAGCGGCAGCAAATTGCGCGTGGTTGTGCCCTCGCGAATGAAGATCGTCAAGCCGAGGCGCAGTTTTTCCAGCGCTTCCGCGACCGTGGTGCATTCGTGCTCGCTTTGGACGCCGGCCGCGACATAGGCGTTCAGCATCCGTCCGCTCATATCCGGCGCGTGGCCGTCCAGCGCCAGCTGGCTGAACAAGTCAATCTTGTCCAGCATGCCTTCGTCGCCGAGCGCGACGCCGGGATAGTTCATCAACTCCGCCAAGCCCAAGACCCAGGGCTGACCGAGCAACTGTCCCAAATCATCCGCCTCCAAGCGCGCGCCCGAGGTTTCCATGTCCGTCGCCGGCACACAGCTGGAAGCCATCACGTACATGCTGAGCGGAGCGTATTTGGCGCGCTCCAGCATATAGCGCATGCCCTCCAAGCCAAGCACATTGGCGATCTCGTGCGGGTCGGTGATGACGGTGGTGACGCCGTGAGGCAGCACCGCGCGCGCGAATTCCGGCGGGCTTGTCAGGCTGCTTTCGATATGCACGTGGGCGTCAATCAAGCCGGGGCATACGTATTTGCCCGCCAGATCAAGCTCCTGCGCCCCAGCGTAATGGGAGCCAAGCGCAACCACATGACGGTCGTGCACGACGATGTCGCTTTGGTAGATCTCCCCGCTGATGACATTGACCAGAGAAGCGTTGCGCAGCACCAAGTCGGCGGGTCTCTCGCCGCGCGCGGCCATCAGACGATCAACAATGGACATGCCGGGACCTCCATTCCGTCATTTCGGGCTTTCAAGCCTCGCCGTTTATGAGCCGCGCGGACAGGTTATTATGCTTTTCAATCAGCGCCGGCAAGTCGACCGTATTGAGCATGCTGTCTTCCACCACGACGCGGCCGTTGATGATGGACAGATCAACTTGCGCGGGCTGACAAAAGACCAGCGCCGCCAGTGGATCTTGCAAAGCGCCGGCCAGGCTCAGCGTATCCAGGCGGAAAGCCGCAATATCCGCGGACATGCCGACTGCGATACATCCAATGTCTTGCCGACCCAGCAGGCTCGCCCCGCCCAATGTCGCCATTTCCAGCGCCTCCCGCGCGGTCAGCGCCGCGGGATCGCCGCCCACACGCTGCAGCAGCAGCGCTTGCCGGGCTTCGCCCAGCAAGTGGCCGCTATCGTTCGAGGCTGAGCCATCTACGCCCAGACCGACCTTGACACGCGCATCCAGCATTTGACGCAAGGGCGCGATACCCGAAGCCAGGCGCATATTCGACGAGGGACAATGGCAGACGCCGGTGCGCGTCCGCCCGAACAAGCTGATTTCGGCAGGATTGAGCTTGACGCAATGCGCGTGCCAAACATCAGCGCCGACCCAGCCGACGCTTTCGGCATAAGCGCCGGGGCGCTGCCCGAAACTTTCCAGACTAAATGAAATATCTTTGTCATTTTCAGCCAGGTGCGTATGTAAATTGACCCCGTAGGCGCGCGCCAGGTCGGCCGCTTCTCGCATCAAGTCGACGGTAACGCTGAAGGGCGAACAGGGCGCCACGACGATGCGCAGCATGGATTGCGGCTCTGGATCATGCCAGGTTTCAATCACGCGTCTGGTATCGACGATTATATCTTCTTCGTTCTCGACGACGGCATCGGGCGGCAGGCCGCCTTCGCTCTCGCCCAAGCTCATGGCGCCGCGCGCCGCGTGAAAGCGCAGGCCGATTTCCTGGGCGGCGCGGATCTCGTCCTCCAGCTTGACATCGTTGGGGAAGATATACAGATGGTCGCTGCTGGCGCTACAGCCTGACAGCATCAGCTCCGCCATAGCCAGCTTTGCCGAGGCATAGATGTGTTCGCCACGCAGGTTTTTCCAGATGGGATAAAGGACTTTGAGCCAGTCAAAGAGTTCATTTTCCTGCGCCAAGGCGCGCGTCAAACTTTGGAACATGTGATGATGCGTATTGATCAAACCCGGCAGCGCGACATGACGCGAGAGGTCAA
The DNA here is from genome assembly GCA_965232245.1 of Phototrophicaceae bacterium. Lineage (GTDB taxonomy): Bacteria > Chloroflexota > Anaerolineae > Aggregatilineales > Phototrophicaceae > UBA6055. The sequence continues at coordinate 2,464,436 of CBDDPG010000002.1, forward strand.
TCACCCGATCCGCGCTGTCCGACGGCATCTCTGCCAGCTTTCCCACAGCCTCGATGATATTGTCGCGGACATAGACAGCGGCGTCGGGAATTTCCCGCCGCGTCTCGTCCATCGTCGCCAGGTATCTGATATTCTTGAGCAGCAATGTCGCCATTAGCCCTCCGAGTTCATTGATATTGCAATCACAATCACTTTGTCCAATCAAGTTGCGTCTTTTTGAATTGTCAGCGCAAAGCCCTTCCGCCCAACCAGGATCTTGAGACCTTCCCTTAGAAACAGCGAGCGCTTACGCTTGCACGCTCCGCCAAGCCGCTTTGAGCGTATTTTGCAGCAGCATGGTGATAGTCATGGGACCGACGCCGCCGGGCACCTTGGTGATAAAAGCGGCGCTTGCCCGGGCTGCGGCGAATTCGACATCGCCCACATAGCGATAGCCTTTCTCGCTTGCAGGGTCCGCAACCGAGTTGGAGCCAACATCAATCACGACCGCGCCCGGCTTCAGCCAAGCGCCTTTGACAAATTCGGGTCTGCCAACGGCTGCGACCACGATATCAGCGCTGCCCACCTGAGCAGCCAGATCCCGGGTGCGGCTGTGGCAGATGGTCACGGTGGCGTTGGCATTGGCGAGCATGAGCGCCAGGGGCAAGCCGACAATGTTGCTGCGCCCGACCACCACTGCTCGGGCGCCTTCGATGGGTTGACCCGTTTCTTCGATCAGGATCATCGCCCCGGTCGGGGTGGCCGGCGTAAACGTGGGTTCGCGGCCACGCATGCCCAACTTGCCCAGATTCATGGGATGGATGCCGTCCACGTCTTTTTCCAAGCTGATTTCATTCAGCGCCGCCTCCTCATCAAGGTGATCCGGCAGGGGCAACTGCAGCAATATGCCGTGGATGCCGGGATCTTCGTTGAAGCCGCGCACGGCGTCCTCGACTTCGCGCTGACTTGTCGAACTGGGCAGTATCCGCGCCTCGGAGATGATGCCAACGCGCTCGCAAGCGCGCCGCTTCATGCGCACATACATGGCTGACGCGGCATCGTCCCCAACCAACACGACGCCCAGACCGGGCGAGAGGCCAGACTGCGCCAGAAAATCGCTAGCGGATGCTTTGATCTCGCCTTGAATTCTTTGGGCGATCGCGCGGCCGTCGATGATTTGCGCTGCCATAGCCTCTCCCTTTCATCGTAAATCTGTTTGTCAAGCGGATTATGCGGGTCCGCATAATCCAAACGCTCGCTCGCAATGTCGAGACGCGCTGCACTGAATATGGAGTTTAGGCCACCGTCCTGCTAAACTTGGGCGAAGCGTCAACTGACCTTAAGGATAGCATAGAGTGAATTCATCCGAGAATCCGCGCGGGCTGATCTTGGTGATGATCGGACCTGGCGGGGCCGGCAAAAGCGCCATCATGAAAGCCATTATCGCAGATTACGCTGTTATTCAGCAGTTGGCGACAGCCACCACGCGCGACATGCGCGCCGACGAGAAGCAAGGGCGCGAACATCTCTTCGTCAGCCCGCAAGAATTTAAGTCCATGATCGCCAAGGGCGAATTATTGGAACATCAAGAGGTGACCCCCGGTAAATTCTATGGCATTCCCAGACAAACCGTTGCCGACTGCTTGGAAAACGCGCAAGCGCGGATCGCTGATATTGAAGTCTTGGGCGCGGAAAAACTGGCGCGTGCCTACTCGGATCATGTTGTACAGGTTTTTGTCACGGTCCCGGGCGAGACCATCGCTGAGCAAAGCGCAGTTTTGGAACAGCGCATGCGGCAGCGCGATGATGGCGCGACCGATATCCAACAGCGCCTGGAACGCGCCAGGACGCTGGAATTGCCTTATCAGAGCCAGTGCGACTACGTCGTGGTCAATGACAGACTCGCGGGCGCAATCGCTTCGACACGAGCGATCATTGAAAAAGAGCTGGCGCGCCGCGGCTTGGCGGGCATGCCGCAATGAATGAGCTTTCCGCCTTTCATCAGAAAATGGGCGCGCTGCTGGCGCCGGATGGCATTCCCTTGCATTATGGCGATCTTCGTTCGGAGTATCGCGCGGCGCTTGCTGGCGCGATACTGCTGGATCGCTCTCACGAAGCCCGCGTGCTTTTGCAGGGGGAAAGCCGCTTTGAGCTTGTCAATCGGATGTCGACGAACGACATATCCGGCATGTCCCTTTACGAGGGTCGTCCCACAGTCTTCACCAGCGCCACCGCGCGCATTCTGTTCCGCGCGATGTGTGTCAGCTTGCCCGCAGGCTTGCTCTTGATCGGCGAGCCCGGGCAGGGGCAAGCGCTTGCCGAGCTCTTGCGGCGCAATATCTTTTACGGCGACAATGTCGAGGCAAGCGATCAAAAGCCGAGGACAGCCCAATTCGCGCTGCATGGTCCCAAAGCCGACTCGATTATGCGCCGGCTCGGCGTCGAGCTGCCGCCGCCAGCGGATTACTTCGCTTATGAAATCGCCTTCGATAGCGCCACCGCAACGGTGGCGCGGCGCAAGTCCATCACCGGTCCGCACTGGGCAATCATTTGTCCCGCCGAGAGCGCGGCAGCTGTGTATCGGCAGATTCTGGAGAGCGGTCAGTCATTTGAGCTGCAGCCGGCCGGCTCGCTCGCATATAATGTTCTGCGAATTCGCAAAGGCATGCCAGCCGGACTGGAACTTTCGTCCGAATACATTCCCCTCGAGATTGGACTATGGGACGAGGTCAGCTTCGAGAAAGGCTGTTACACGGGGCAGGAAATCATCGCGCGCATGGAGAGCCGGCAGCGCCTTGCCAAAGTCATGGTCAAGTTGAAAATGGCGCAGCTGGTGGAAGCGCCAGCCATTGTCTATGCCGATGGCGCGGCACGTGGCAAGCTAAGCAGCAGCGTCGCCAGCCCCGATGGCGAGATTTTTGCGCTGGCGGTAATCAAGACGGCCAGCGCCAAGCCCGGGACAGCGCTCGAAGTTGGGCCCGCCCGCAGGTCGGCGCGCGTCAGCGACTTCGCCGGCGCGCAACCGGACTTCATCACTAACAGTACGGTCTTGGATTGACTGTTGAAGAGCCGCAGCGGGCGCCGCAGAAGCCCTCGCTCATGGGAAAAATCAGTTGAATTGGGGCGGGTCCCCATCAAAAAACAGGGCCCACCAGAGTTGCCAGTTTTCGGGCTCCGGTTCCGTCGTCACGAATTCGACCAACTGCACAGCTGGCGAGGGGCTGGCTTCATCGCTCTGAAGGGCTTGGGGAATGATCAAAATTTCGCCTTCGCGGATCATTTTGCCGTCGTCCCGCGCCCAGTATTCCACATAAGCGTCGCTCTTGACATATTTCAGCTCCTCCGCCAAGGATTGCTGTTCGATTTGCAGATCCGCAATTTCTGCCAAGACCTGCGCGTGGATGCCCTGCAATTCACGATCCAATTGAATGCGGCTGCTGAAATTAATCGTCAAGAACAGTCCCAGCGTCAAAATGACGGCAATCAATAATTGCGCGCTGGAAAAACGTCGGTCCAAGAATCGTCTCTCGGCGCTTTCCTTCGCGGTAAGTATATCGGAGATCGCTTTAGCCATCGCGCGCGCAAACCATCACTGCCGGAATCAACTACCATGATAATACAGAACGAATAATTTGCTTTGAATCATCCGACGATTCGGGAAATGAGTTGCGCGGATACAAACACAGAACTCGACCAGATGGTCGAGTTCTGTGATGTGCCGAAGGTGGGAGTCGAACCCACACTCCCCGAAGAGAACTACGCCCTGAACGTAGCGCGTCTGCCAATTCCGCCACTTCGGCCGGCGAGCGTCGTGTAGTATACCTGCTTGGCGGGCAATGTCAATACGGCAATCGGTCGACAATGGCTTTCCGCGTCTATCCGCCTTTGCTATAATTCGCGGCGATTTCTGTCCGTCATTCCGGGAAGCTCTTCATGCGCGCGCCGATCCTCTGCTCTCTCTCGTTATTGCTGATGCTTGCCAGCCTCGCTTTCGCGGAGGCGCAGACTGAGATCACGGCGCAGGCCCTGGGACAGGCGAACCTGCGCGCCGGCGACAATATCAACTCGGCGCTGCTCGGCGAAATCATCGCAGGCACAGACTATCCCGTGCTTGGGCGCAGCCAGTTTTATCCCTGGCTCTTGCTCGGCTCGCCAGGAACAGCCCAGCCTATCGGCTGGGTTTACGAGACCCTGCTCGCCGTCAGCGGCAATATCAATCAGCTGCCTGTTTCTCAACTGGAATTGAATGGCGCGCCAGCCACAGCCACAGCGACCGCGCAGCTCTCGCCAAGCGCTGCTCCAGAGGCGGCGCAGAGCCTCAACCCAAGCGTCACTCCAAGTCCAGCTCGCTTCGGCGTCAGTGGCGAAGTCATTGGAGAGGTGAATATCCGCTACGGTCCCGGCATCGACTATCCGCGCCTGAGCCTGGCGCAGGCCGGGCAAAGTTTTGCTATCACGGGTTACCATACGCAGTTCCCTTGGGTTCGCATTCATTTCGAGAGCGCCGCCAACCAGCAAGCTTGGATCGCGCGCGACCTGCTGCGCATCAGCGGCGACCTGTTCAGTACGCAAGCCATCTCCCAGACGCGGCTGAATCTGCCGCCCCTTAGCGCAACCCCGCCCGCCATCAGCAGCGGCGGCGAGCAGGCTCCCCTCAGCGCCGGCTTTCGGATTCTCGCCAATCACCTGTGGAACCTGGTATTGGAAAGCGGGTTCGACCCGCAAACCAGTCGCTTCGGCGCCTTGTTTGTGCTGGATTTGGCCAGCGGGCAAGCATTCAGTTTCGGCGAGGACATCGCCTTTAGCGGAACCAGCATCAACAAGATCGCCATCCTTACAGCGCTCTACAGCCGCTTGGAAGGTCCGCCGTCCATTTCGTTGGCCACCGACATCGCCAATACCATGATCTGCAGCGAAAACGCCGCCACCAACCGCCTGCTGAGCATGCTCGGCGGCGGCAACAGTTATCATGGCGCTGAAGCTGTGTCCAGCTTTTACGAAGAGTTGGGCTGGTCGCGTTCTTTCATCACGGCGCCATTCACCACCATCGGCACGCCGGAGCCGCCGCCGGGACCAATCAAGCTGCCGGAAACCAGCGCCGATCAGGTCAAAGCCAATCCGGATCTGTCAAATCAATTGACGGTATCGGAGGCGGGCGCATTGCTGGGGGGCATTTACCGCTGCGCCTATGGCGAAGAGGGTCCGCTTATTGAGACATTTGGCGGCGCCATCGAGCCAAGAGAATGTCGGCAGATACTGCATGTCATGAGCAGCAACACGGTGGATGCCCTGCTCAAAGCCGGCGCGCCCGCCGATACCCGCGTGGCGCATAAACATGGCTGGATCGCCGACACGCATGGCAATGCGGCGCTTTTCTTCACGCCAGGCGGCAACTATGTCATCGCCATGATGCTGTATCAGCCGCAGTGGCTGAACTTCCAGGAATCGCTGCCGCTGATCGCCGAAGTCTCCCGCCGCGTCTACAATTACTTCAACCCGGAGCAGCCCCAGCCCGAAATCCGCGACGGCTATATTCCGGAAGCCGGCAGCTGCGATTACAACGGCGATCCCTTAGTGATAGACATCATGCAGCCGGTGTGGAACGATTAGGAGAGCGACATTGTTTTTCGCTAGCGCGACTTGTAGTGCAGGTCTGGCAGGTTTCGCAGCCGCTGCGCAGCTTGCTCGGCGCTAATATCGCGCTGCGCCTCCGCCAGCATCTCGTAGCCCACCATGAACTTCTTCACCGTTGCCGAACGCAAGAGCGGCGGATAGAAATGAGCGTGCAGTTGCCAGTGAGATTGGTCGCCGGCGGCATAAGGCGCGCCATGCCAACCCATGGAGTAAGGGAATGACGCTTCAAAGAGATTGTCGTAGCGGATCAGCAAGCGCTTGAGGATTTCCGCTAAATCATGCCGCTGCTGTCTATCCAAATCGGGCAGGCGCAGACAATGTCGCCGTGGCAGCAAAATGGTCTCGTAGGGCCAAATCGCCCAAAACGGCGTCACCACAAGCCAATTTTCATTTTCCAAGACCAGGCGTTCGCGCTTTTCGAGTTCCAGCCTGGCATAATCCAGCAAGAGCGCGCTCCCATGTCGCTCATAATAGGCGCGCTGACGCCGGTCTTCCGCGGCGGGGATGTCCCCGAGTTCGCTTGTCGCCCAGATTTGTCCGTGCGGATGGGGGTTAGAAGCGCCCATCAATTCCCCGCGATTCTCGAAGACCTGCACCCATTTGTAGCGCTCGCCCAACTCCGCGCTTTGCCGCGCCCATAGATCGACAACAAGGGCGATTTCGGCATCGGACATCCGCGCCAAGGTTAGATCGTGACGCGGCGAAAAACAGATCACACGCGCCTCGCCGCGTACCGGTCGCATCCGCAGCAGGGGCTCATCGCCGCCGCAGTAATCAGGGCTATCGGGCAATACGGCGGCAAAGTCGTTCACAAAGACAAAGGTCTCGGCGTAAGCGGGGTTGCGCTGGCCATTCGCGCGCAGGTTGCCAGGGCACAAGTAACATTCGGGGTCGTACAGGGGGAGGTCCTCCGCTGGCGGTTTTTCCCGTCCGCCTTGCCAGGGGCGCTTGGCGCGATGCGGCGAAACGAGGACCCATTCGCCCGTCAAGGGATTATACCTGCGATGTGGATGCTCGCTCGCGTCAAAAGCCATGCCCTACTCCCGCAGCCGCGCCCGCCCATTATTCAAGACAACTGACTTTCGCTCCAGCGCCCTGGTCTGAAAACGCAACTCGCGCTCGTCAAGCGACCAGATCTCGGTTTGCAGCGTTTCGCCCGGGAAAACATGGTGGGAAAAACGCGCCGCTAGCGAAGCCAGTCGCCGCGGCTCGTTGGCGCAGAAATGTTTCAAAATGGCGCGGGCTGCGAAACCATAAGTGCAAAGACCCTGCAAAATCGGCTTGGCATAATTGCCGACCGCCGCCATCTGCGGATCGGCATGCAGGGGGTTGACGTCGCCCGACAGTCGATACAGAAGCGCCTGGCGACCAGATGTTTTCTCGTCATGCGCGATATCTGGCGCGGCGCTTGGCGGCTCTATCCGCGTACTCGGACCGCGGTCGCCGCCGAAAGCGCCCAAGCCGCGAATGAAGACCGACGAGCGCGAGAATGCCAGCCTTTGCTCGGATTCATCGACGCTTTCGCCCTCAATAATAAGCAGCATGCCGCTGCCCTTGTCATAAATCCGCGCGATCCGCAGCGAGGTCCTCACAGTCGCGCGCGGCGGCAAGGGGCAGTGCAGCTCCAGAGCTTGCTCGCCATGCACCAACATCATCGGGTTGAAAGCGATCCCCGCTATGTTGCCGGACAAGAAGCGGTGTATCAAATCTCTGCTGAAGTTGACGGCAAAAGTCGGGAAAACGGCGAAGCCCCTGCTGCTCCGTTCGTAGACGAATTTCAATTCTTCTTGGTCCTGGGGATCGGCCGGCGCGCCGATGCCCAGCGCGTAAAGCGCCACGTCTCGTTCTGTATAGCTGTAAACGAGCGGCTGCAGCTCCAAGCCGATGGCGCGATTTACAATGTTTAGCAATTGCGCAGTCACTGCTCAGGGACCTCGCATCTGATAGTAAAACCAAGTAAGTAAAGATTATTCACCACAGAGGGCTACAGAGAAATATAGCAGCGCGTCTATATGTCATTCGCATCATCAGAGCAATCGTACTAAATCTGTTATGCGTCGATAGTCACATAAATCTACCTAGATGTAGGGGCGGCTCGCAAGCTGCCCAACGAAAGAGGTCTGTGTCTACGCGCCCCTCGGTAGTTACGGAAAAACTGCTGCGATAGCCCTGCCCAGTCGGTCCGCCAGCTTGCAAAGCAACAATCGACCTTAGCGAGCGCGCCATTACAGCGCGCTCCGTTATGTCTGCGGCGCCTGCGGGGAAAGCAAACGCAGATACTCCCAGGTGTAAATGCCCGTCTGGTGGCCATCGTCCCAAGTCGGTTGCAGCGCATAAGCGCCCACCGGGCTGAGGCTCGTTATCGTGTAGGAGCGGCGCGGACTCAATTTGAGCAGATCGTCTGGCGCGTTCGCCAGCCCCATATTGGCGTGGCTCCCGCGGCATTCGACGCAGGGGCAAGCCTCCCGCAAATGCGACAAGGGATACTGGCTGCTTAAGCCATCGTCCCACAGGATCTCAAGGATTTCTTCAGATTTCTTCAAGGTGATGTTTGTTGGACGAAAAGACATTGGCTGTGCACTCAACTCCCAAGGCGGATGTCAGATTAAGAAAGAATGTGAGATTAAGGCGCGTGGCGCGGCACTATGGCTTGAAACCATGAAAATACAAGCGTTTCGAGAGACGCGCCTCCGGAATAGAGCGCGTTTCCAACCTGTTTGCCCTAGAGCCTAGCTTTGATACAATAACATTATCAATCTCGCCGTTCAAGCAATGGAGCCGCCTGCATGTCAATCATATCACGCTTGTTCTGCCTCATCACTATGCTTGCGAGCCTGACGGCTTGTCAGGAGCAAGTCGTCACAGAGCGTGTGATCATTGTAACAGCGACCCCCGACAGCGGGCTAACGGCGACATTCGAAGCCGCCATAGCCGCGACCGAAGCCGCGCCAACAGCGACGCCAGCCCAGAGTCCGACGCCGGATCCATTCCCGGCCCCGGTGATCGGGGCGATCTATGTCGCCGAACAGCGCTTTGAACGGGGCTGGATGTTCTGGCTGCAACCCAATCAGCAGATATGGCTGCTGACCGTGAACGACAGCGATGAGCATCTTTGGTCGGTCTACGATGACATTTATGTCGATGGCGATATCGAATCCGATGCCGAGATTGTCGCGCCGGAAGGCAAACAACAGCCTATCCGAGGATTTGGCAAGCTCTGGCGCGAGCAGCCGGAAATCCGCGCCGCGCTAGGCTGGGCATTGGAAGACGAACAGGGTCATACCACCAGATACGAATATCACCACGGCGGCGCGCTGGGCGAGGACATGCAATACGTCACCGGACCTGGCTATCACCTGGTCGAAAGTCTATACGGCGATACCTTTAGATTCAATGAACTTGACTCGACCTGGCAAATTGACGAGTGATGGCAATATGCAGGCGCGCCAATTGCGGGCAACTTCCCGCGCCATTCTGCCGTAATCGGGTTGACAGTCAATCGCGATTCTAGCCTCCCGAGGGATGACCTGTATGCGCAACCTGCGTAGCTACGAGATCGACGCCGCCTCGATGTTCGAGTTCCACCTGGCCGCCGATGCCCGCATGAGCCGCACTAACTATGTTGACGATCAAGCCTGGAAGCTGGACCTGGGCGGGAATAACCGCGCGGCGCTGGCTTTTCAAAGCCAGTTCGGGGGCCGCGCCGGTTTGGTGAGCATCGTGCCGATGTGGCGGGCCGGCGGGCCTCAGGTCTATCAATATCAGAGTTATCATCAACCGCCAGTACTAACTCATTTCGCGCCTAATTATGTGGAAATCCGAGCGGAAATCGCCCCCGAGCTAGAGTTGCGGGCGCGCTATTGGGTGATGGAATCCAATGCCGCTGGCGGCGAGTTTTCTATCACGAATCACAGAAACGAGGAGCTGGAACTCCAGATTGAGCTATTCGGGCATGTCATTAGCAATGGGCGCAATAAGAAGCTCAACGTCTTGACGATGGGTGATTACAGCCTGGCGCTGCATCTGGGGCAGATTGGCGACATAAACCCGGTGCTCGCGCTGGAAGAAGCCAGCGCGGATGTTTATGGCGGCAGAATATCCAGCCCCAAACTCGGTCGGGGGCTGATTTTGGCCGCGGACGAAACCAGGACTGTGGCTTTTGTGGTGGCTGGTTTGCCGGATATGCGCGATTCACACAGCGTCGCCGTGAACTGGCTGGCCAGGAACTGGCAGGTCTATTTTGAGAAAATAGACACATTGGCCGCGGCCGTCCCGCGTATTCAGACCGGCGATAAGAGTTGGGACCGGCTCTTGGATCTGTCCTACAGTCTGCTGCTGCAAGCGCGCATGGATGCAACTGAGCAGCTCAGTCATGCGTCCATGGTGGCCAAGCGCGCGATCAACCGCGGCTGGAGCCGGCGCGGCGATGGCAGAGACCATATTCGCGCCTGGGCTGGCCAAGATCCGACGCTCGCCTACCTTGCCGCGACTGCCGCCGCCAACATCGCGCCCGATTGGTCCCAGAGCCTGATTCTCAATTACCTGTCCACGCAGGACGATAGTGGCTTTGTGGACCGGCAGCCGGGCTTGGCTGGGCAAAGGCAGGGGCTCTTGATGATGCCCCTGCTCGCGCGCATGGCTTGGGATGTCTATCAACTGAGCGAAGACCGCGGCTTCCTGGCTGAAGTCTTTCATAGATTGACCGCATTCTTCGGGCGCTGGCTGCAAGAGGACAAAGATGCCGACGGCGTACCGGAATGGCGCTCGGAACGGCAAATGGGCTACGTGGCTTTTCCTACTTTCGGGAAGAGCCAGGGCTGGGCGCAAGGCGCGGATCCGCGGCAAATGGAGACGCCGGATCTGCTGGCTTATTTGATCTCGGAAGCGGATGCCCTTTGCGCTATTGCGCGGGAACTCGAAGACGAAGAAGCCGAAATTGAGCTGGGCCAAAGCTTGAGCGATCTGCAAGATCGCCTGGAAGAATTCTGGGATGGCAGCCGCTATACCTATCGCGATCGCGATTCTCACCTGACCAGCGACTCGCTGGAGTTGCTGCGCGGCGGGGCTGGCGACGAAAGCCATGTAATCGAGCGAGCGCTGCTGGCGCCTGATCGAGTCATGGTGCGAGTGGTTGGCGGCGTCAGTCAAGTGCCGCGCATCCGTCTGCGGCTCACCGGCAAAGACAGCGCCGGCGAAGATTGTGTGATTGAAGCCGATTATCAGGCATTTGATTGGCAAAACCGCCAAGGCATCTATACCACCCGTCAGGCGCTCTCATTCGTCGATAGGATAAAAATTGAGGGGCTCAGCCGAGTCTACAAGGTCTACGCCAAGACAATCGACAGCAGTCGCCTAGACATCAATCACCTGCTGCCGCTCTGGACTGGATTGCTGGCGCGGGATCGGGCTGCGGCTCTGGCGGAACTCGCAATGGACGAAGCGCAGTTTTTCTGTGCCAACGGGATTGCCATGGTCAGCCGGGGCGATGCGAATTTCGATCCTGCTAATGCGCGCGGCGGCGGCGGCATCTGGATGTATTTCTTGTCTTTAATCGGCGAGGGCTTGGTCAAATCCGGTTTTCATCAAGAAGCAACCGTTCTGGTCCAGCGCGTCTTGGCCAGCCTTTGCCAGGCGCTGGAACGCGCCGGGCGCTTGTCCCAGTTTTATCATGCGGAAGAGATCAAGGGTTTTGGCGAAGACCATCATATCGGCGGCATCGTACCGCTGAAGCTGGTTTCTGACGTCATCGGCCTGCGGATCTTGTCGCCGCGGAAAGTTTGGGTCGGCGGGCCCTTCACCTGGGGGCAAGCGCTCAAAGTAGAACAGCACGGCGTCGTCGTCAGCAGAAGCGCCGACGGCATTCAAATCGACTTCCCTTCCGGTTACAGCTTGTCATTAGCCGCTCAGGTCGAATGGCAAGCCGTGGAAGATCCAACAGCGGCCGAGCCGACTGACGAAGGGAGCGAGCTGCCCACCCCGCCTGAAATTGCTCTGTTTGCCGACAGCGGCGACCAAGAGCCGATTCAAATTGACATCGAAGCTGAGGACGACGGCGACCTTGCAAGAGCGCCGGACCTGCCGCCGGACGCAACAGCCGACGCCGACAGCCTGGAATCAGATCCGCCTGCCAAGTAAATGGCAATGCAGGGACTTGATGCGGTTGCTTTGGGCTGGGGCGCCATCTAGCGAGAAGAGACCATGATTCAGATTCGACGCGGCGCGCCCGCTATCGACTCGCGGGAAATCCCGGATGCGCCGGTGCAATGGCGCCGGGTGCTGGCTTATTTGTCCCCTTACAAGTTGCGGCTCTTCGCAGCAATCATTGGGGTGATGCTCAGCGCTGGCTTGAGCCTGGTCTTCCCAGCCGTCATTCGCAGCGTGGTCGATTCGGTCTTTGAGAATGCGAATCTCGCCCTGCTTGATGAGATTACAATGCTGCTGCTGCTGGTATTCTTGGTCCGCTCTTTTGCGGCTTTCGTGCAGAATTACCACCTGAATTATGTAGGCGAGAAAATTGTCGTGGACATCCGGCAAGAGCTATACGCCCATTTGCAGTTTCTTTCAATCAGGTTCTATACCGATCGGCGCGTGGGAGAATTGGTCAGCAGAATCTCGTCCGACGTCACTGTCGTGCGCACGGTTTTGACCGGCAACATCAGCACGCTCTTGCAGCAATCCCTGACCTTGCTGGGCTCGATTGTCATCATGTTCTGGCTCAATTGGCGCCTCACCCTGTTTATCGTTGCGCTGATGCCGATCATCGTCAGCCTGGGCTTCGTTTTGGGCTCGGCGATACGCCGCATGAGCACCCGGGTTCAGGACGAAATCGCCGGCGCCACCGTTGTCGCCGAAGAAGTCTTCCAAAACATACGCGAAGTTAAGAGTTTCGTGCGGGAAAACTATGAGATTAATCGTTACAACCAGGCGATCGAGGTGGCTTTTCGCGCCGCGGTTCGGCTGCTCACCGTGCGCTCGATCTTTGGTCCTATCATCGGCTTCTTCGCCTTTGGCGGGTTGGCGCTGATCTTATGGTTCGGCGGGCGAGAAGTGCTGGATGGCCGGCTGAGCGCGGGCGAGCTCATCGCCTTCCTCATCTATGGCTTGACCGTGGCGGGCAGCTTCGCCGGCTTGATCAACTTGTATTCGCAATTCCAGGAAGCGCTTGGCGCGACCAAGCGCGTCTTCCAGATTCTCGATACGGACTCCGATATTCAAGATTCAGCAGCCGCAAAAGATCTCGCCCAGGTTGCCGGCGGCATTTCAATGCGCGAGCTCAGCTTTTCCTATGAAGACGGCAACGAAGTGCTGTCTGGCGTCAATCTCGACATCAAAGCCGGCGAAATCATCGCGCTTGTTGGTCCCAGCGGGGCCGGAAAGAGCACACTGTTCAACCTGATTCCGCGCTTTTACGACCCGGATGCCGGCGCAATTGCGATTGACGGACATGATATTCGCGACCTGACACAGCGCAGCCTGCGCGGGCATATCGGCGTCGTGCCGCAGGAAACTATGCTCTTCGGCGGCAGCATCCGCGAGAACATCCTCTACGGCAAGCTGGACGCGGACGAAGAGCAGATGATCGCCGCCGCCCAATCCGCTAACGCGCACGACTTTATCAGCGCGCTGCCCAAGGGCTACGACACGATTGTCGGCGAGCGCGGCGTCAAATTAAGCGGCGGGCAACGGCAGCGCGTCGCCATTGCCCGCGCCTTGCTGAAGGACCCGGCCATATTGCTCCTGGACGAGGCGACCTCTAGCCTGGACAACGAAAGCGAAAGCCTAGTCCAAGACGCCTTGGGCAAGTTGATGCGAAACCGCACGACCTTGATCATCGCCCACCGCTTGAGCACGGTGCGCATCGCTCATCGGATCGCGGTGCTCGATGCCGGGTGTCTCATTGAGTTGGGCTCGCATGAGCAGTTGCTAGCCCAGGGCGGGCTCTACGCCAAGCTATACGAGATGCAGTTCCGCGAAGCGGATCTGTTTTCTATTGCTTAGGCCGAGAACGCAGATGCAGGTTAGCGTCCGATGAACACGCTCTTGCCCCTGCTTGGCGGCGCGGTCGCAGGTTTTTTCATCTGGTGGCTGTTTATCGAGACGGAAGGCGTCTACCTCGGCAAGCGCGTCGTCATTTGGCTTTACGATCTCTATGCCCGGCGTTACGACCGAGCCAAACAATTCGATGAATATGCGGATCAACTCTTGCTCGCGCAGCCGCTTCTGGATCGCATCCAGCCCCAGGTTGATCCGCTTATCCTGGACGTGGCGACCGGCACTGGGCGCTTGCCCCTGCTCATGGCGGGCAACGGCCGCTTCCAGGGTCATGTGATTGGGCTGGATCACAGCCGCAAAATGCTCGAAGTTGCAGAAGCAAAAGTCAAGCGGCAGCGCTTCGGCGAGTTCATATCTCTGGTTCGCGGCGATGCCATGCGCCTGCCCTTCCCGGACGGCGCCTTCGACGCCGTCGCTTGCCTGGAATCCCTGGAGTTCTTCCCCAATTACGATGCGGCGCTAGCGGAATTGGCGCGTGTGCTGCGCCCAGGCGGCTTGTTGTTGACGAGCAACCGCATTGCTACACGCTGGCTGCCTGGCCGAACTATCAAGCGCGCGCGCTTGACTGATGTTTTCTATGCCTGCGAAATGCGGTCAATCGAATTTGAAGTCTGGCAGGAAGATTACGACAAGGTCTGGGCGCGCAAAGCGTGCGCATCAGAATCGCTTCGCGGATAGCCTAAGGCGCCAGATTGTGAAGTCGCGCTTAACTTAGAGACGCTAGTTTGATAGAATCCGAAGCCGCCTGATACGCTTGCCCGCAGAGAGATGCCGCTCTTGAAACAACTCAACAAAGCACTGGAACAGCTAATCGAAGAAGCGCTCGCGCGAGCCATGACTGACGGCGACTTGCCAGAATTCGAGATCCCGTCCATTCCCGTCAGTCCGCCTAAACGCGCGGGACAGGGCGATCTCTCGTACCCGGGTATGAGCTTGGCGAAACTGGCGCGCAAGAGCCCGATGGAGATTGTCAACCTGGTGGCTGCAAGGCTGCCGGCGGCCGACTTTATCGACAGAATCGAAGTCGCGCCGCCCGGATTCATCAATTGCTTCCTCAGCGAATCCTACCTGAAACAGCAGGTTGACCGCATCCTCGCGGAGGGTCAAGACTTCTTCCAGCTCGACATCGGCGCGGGCAAAAAGGCGCAGGTCGAGTTCGTCAGCGCCAATCCCAGCGGACCGATTACCATCGGGCACACGCGCAACGCCGTGATCGGCGATGCCATGGCGCGCCTATTGGAAGCGGCCGGCTACGAAGTGCAGCGCGAATACTATTATAACAACGCTGGCAACCAAATGATCGTGCTGGGCAAGAGCCTGATGACCCGTTACTTGCAGCAGTTGGGTGAAGACATAGCCTTCCCGTCCGCTTACTATCAAGGTGAATACCTAGTCGAAATCGCTGCCGAGCTAGCGGAAGAACATGGCGCTGCCCTCAAAGAATCCGGCTGGCAAGAGTTCAAAGAGATCGCCGAAGCGCGCATGTTCCAGTGGATCAACCGCTCGCTGGCGGCGATAGATATCAATCATGATCGTTATTTCAACGAGACCTCGCTCTTTGAGTCGGAACGCATTTGGCAGGTTCTGGAAACCATGCGCACGAACGGCCACATCTACGAGGCAACGCATTGGGAAGGTGCGGACGCCGCTGAGATTGCCGAGGTCAAAGCCAAGGGCTACGAGCCGGCCATCTGGTTGCGCAGCAGCGCCTTTGGCGACGAAAAGGACCGCGTCATGGTCAAGAGCGATGGCGTACCGACCTATACGCTGCCGGACATCGCCTATCACTGCGACAAGCTGGAACGCGGCTTTGACATCGCGGTCAACGTGCTGGGGACCGATCATTTTTCCCAGGCGCAGGTGGTGAAGCATGGCATCCGCGCCATGGAGATGGATCCGGATCCCATTCAAGTCATATTCATACAGATGGTGCGGGCGGTGCGCTGGAACGCGGAACGCGGGGCTTATAAGGCAATCAAACAGTCCAAGCGCGCCGGCGCCTTCGATACCCTCGATGACCTGGTCGCCATGACCAGCGCCGACGCCGTGCGTTACCACATGCTGGCGCGCAGCCCCAATTCGCAACTGGATTTCGATGTCGACCAAGTCGTGAAGCAGTCCAACGAGAACCCGGTATACTACATTCAGAACGCCTACGTGCGCTGCGCCGGCATCTTCCGGGCGGCGCGGGAACGCGGCTTCAACGATGACGGCGCGGACTTGACCTTGTTGGGAGAAGATGAACTCAAGTTCATTCGCAAAGCTTTGGAACTCGGCAATGTGATTGAACAAGCGGTGAGGAATTATGAGCCGCACAAGATCGCCTTCTTCGCGCAGGAGCTGGCCGCGGTATTTCATCCGATCTATGACAAGGCGCGCGTTTTGCACAGCGAGGTGCCAGCGGACCTGGCCAAAGCGCGCTTGCGCTTCTATCGCGCGGCGGGCGTTGTTTTCTATCGTGTCTTGCGTCTGATGGGCATGTCAGCGCCCGAACGCATGTAGCCTTGGGCAACGGGGACAGAATCATGGGTCTCAAACCAGATCACTGGATCAAGAAAATGGCGCGCGAACAGCGCATGATCGAGCCCTTTGTCGATGAGCAAGTTCGCGAGGGCGTCATCAGCTATGGCGTATCGTCGTATGGCTACGACCTGCGGGTATCGGACGAATTCAAGATATTCACCAATGTACATTCGGCGATTGTCGATCCTAAACATTTCGACAGCGCCTCTTTCCTAGACTTCCGCGGCGATGTCTGCGTCATCCCGCCTAATTCATTTGTCTTGTCGCGTTCCGTGGAGTACTTCCGCATCCCGCGCAAGGTCTTGACCATCTGCTTGGGCAAATCCACCTATGCCCGCTGCGGTTTGATCGTCAACGTGACGCCCTTTGAGCCGGAATGGGAAGGCTTTGTCACGCTGGAAATCAGCAATACCACCCCCTTGCCGGCCAAGGTCTACGCCAACGAGGGGCTCGCGCAGGTCTTGTTCTTCGAGGCGGACGAGACCTGCGAGCAGTCTTATGCCGACAAAAAAGGTAAATATCAGGGACAGATGGGGGTCACCCCGCCGCGGATGTAAGCGAATTCTACCTTGACGATTTCCCTTCTGTTTGGATAGAATCGAATATGCGGGGCGATTAGCTCAATTGGATAGAGCGTCCGGTTTACACCCGGAAGGTTATAAGTTCGAGTCTTATATCGCCCATCATGTAAAGACTGAACAGGTTCGCGAATCGAGCCTGTTTTTTGTTTCCCGGTCAGCCGGAAGCCGCCGCGACATACGAACAGGTTGGAAGCGCGCGTCCACGCAGCTTGTCAATTTTATGTTAATTGTCTACAATAGGACAAACTGGAAAGACGAAGCTGCGATGGCGATGAAGTCAAGCGACAGCACCTTGGAAGTGCGGAACCTGCGCACCTACTTTGAGCTGCCAGAAGGTACGCTCAAGGCGGTTGACGGCGTTGATTTCAATATCGCCGCTCATCAGACTGTCGGCATCATTGGCGAATCGGGCTCCGGCAAAAGCGTCACCGCACAGTCTATCCTACAGATCGTGCCGCCCCCGGGCGCGATCGAATCCGGCGAAATCCTGCTGCGGCAGAGCGACGGCGAAGTCGTGGATATGCTGCGGCTAGACCCCCGCAGCAGAGAGATACGCGCCATACGCGGCAAAGAGATCTCCATGGTCTTTCAAGAACCGATGACCAGCTTGTCCCCGGTGCATACGATCGGGAAACAGATTATCGAAGCCATTCTGCTGCACATCACCAAAAACAAGCGCGAAGCCAAAGAGCTCGCGCTGGACATGATCAACCGCGTTGGCATTTCCAACCCCAGCCAGCGCTTTGACGAATACCCGCATCAATTGTCGGGCGGCATGCGCCAGCGCGCGATGATCGCGATGGCGCTGTCTTGCAGTCCTTCGCTCTTGATCGCCGACGAGCCGACAACGGCTTTGGATGTCACTGTTCAGGCGCAAATCCTGGAATTGATGAAGGAACTCCAAGAACAGTTTGGCATGGCTATCATGTATATCACCCACGATTTGGGTGTCATCGCCGAAATCGCTGACGAAGTAAACGTGATGTACCTGGGGCGCGTGGTCGAACGCGCGTCGACAAAAGAGTTGTTCAAAAATCCCCTGCACCCCTATACACGGCGCCTGCTGAAGTCGATACCGCGCCTGGGCAATCGCGGACGCGGACGCCTCGACGCCATTCGCGGGAACGTGCCCGTACCCATGAATCCACCGGCCGAATGCGGCTTCGCGTCTCGCTGCGACGATTTCATGGCTGGGACATGCGATGCCGCCGTACCGGCTCTAGTTGATATGGGCGAGCGACATTTTGCGCGCTGCTACCTTCATAGCGAAGAGAGTGAGCCAGTCTATGCTTGAGGCAATGACAGAACCCGCGGAGGAGCGGAAGGAGGAAGTTCTGCTCGAAGTCCGCGACCTGAAAAAGCACTTTCCGATCGAAAAAGGTTTCCTGCGCGCCGTGCATGGTCATGTCCGGGCAGTCGATGGAGTCAGTTTTCAGATCCGCGAGGGCGAGACTTTCGGGCTTGTTGGCGAATCCGGCAGCGGCAAGACGACGCTTGGCCGCTGCATTGTCCGGGCGATTAATCCCACCGAAGGTCAGATCATCTTCCGCTTGCCGGATGGTGAAGAAGTTGATATCGCCAGCTTGGAGAAGAACGAGCTGCGCGAGGTGCGCAAGCATTTTCACATGATCTTTCAAGACCCCTACTCCTCGCTGGATCCGCGCATGACCGTATTGGACATCATTGCCGAGCCAATCCGCAACAACAAGCTGCTGGCGGACAAGCGCCAGATTCAAGACCGCGTGCGCGAGCTGATGGACCGAGTCGGCTTGGACATCCGTCATCTCAACCGCTATCCCCATGCCTTTTCGGGCGGGCAGCGCCAACGCATCGGCATCGCGCGTTCGCTGGCGCCGAGCCCGCGCCTGATTGTCTGTGACGAAGCGGTATCCGCGCTTGATGTCTCGATCCAGGCGCAGATCCTGAACTTGCTCGAGGACCTGCAAGAAGAATTCAACCTGACCTTTTTGTTCATCGCGCACGACCTTTCCGTAGTAGAGCATATTTCGGACCGCGTCGGGGTGATGTACGTGGGGCAACTGGTGGAAATGGCGGACACCGAGGCGCTGTTCGCGCAGCCCAAGCACCCCTATACAGAAGCCTTGTTATCGGCCGTGCCCACGACCGACCCCGAGATCAAAATGGACCGAATCATCCTGCCCGGCGAAGTGGCGAACCCGGCTGATCCGCCCTCCGGCTGCTACTTCCATCCCCGTTGCCGTTACGCGCAAGATATTTGCAGAGAACAGGCGCCAGCTTGGAGCGAGGTTGGGCGGGATCATTTCGCTGCCTGCCACTTCGCCGACGAGTTGGATCTGCGCGGTGTGGAATAGCGCATCCGATGGACTTATTGCTTTTCTTCATAATTGCTGCGCTGGGGGGCGCTGCCTTGGTCGCGATTGTGATCCTCCGCTCCACAGATCGGGCATCGCATAATGCCATCACCCGCTACTTCAAAGCCAGCGAGTTCATCCTCGAACACCATCGTCCGCCGCCGGAATGGATCATGACCGCGCCGGGCGGCTGGCTGAGGGCGCGATCAATCCGCCCCGTCGGCAAGAGCGATGTCATGGCGCGGCTTGATGAACTCATCGAGTTTTTCGAGCAGTGCAGCTTTTTTGAAGACGAATTCGCGCGCGAAGAACTGCTCTTGCAATTGCGCGCCGAGCGAGAAGATTGGCAAAGCAAGCTGCAGCTTTGAGCCTCATTCCAATTTGAGCATGCCCCACATGTCCAATTCGGGAATCATAATCGAGGTTCCTGCATCTGTTCCGTGGCAGTCAAGAACGACCGGCTGCTTGCCCGGCGCGTAAAGCGCGGCGCTTGCATAAGACCGCTTTAGCAGGGACTGCGCCAGTGTCAAACGAAAATTGCCTTGGGTCTGGAAGCGATCGGTGGCCGGGTCGTAATTGCTGTTGAGCAGATGTACGATCAGGGACGAGCCCTGCGCGTCCGGCTGATGCCGCGGCAGGACGCTGATGTTTTCCGCGCCGTCGACGACGACATCTTGACCCGCTTTCTTCAAGAGCCGCGCCGCGCCGCGCCAGGTCAGCAGACGGTCGCCCGCGCTTTGCAGCTTGGCTTCCTGCTCGGCGCTCAGGTGCGAAGGCTCAAAGCGGACAACAGCGCGATAAGATGACAGATCAGCCCCCAGCAAATCGTCTTTGATCCATTCGTCACCCGCCACAATGATGCGATATGACAGATTGGCTTGGCTGAGCGCAATGCAGGCTTTCACGAGCTCCGTTTTTGGGGCGGTGCGGTTTTGCCCGCCCAGGTGACCGCTGCCAAGTTGATCGCCCAAGTATTGTCGCACCGCCTTGTTGCTGAAAACCAGCGCGACCGCCGCCATCGATTCATAGCTGTCGAATAGCTGCGGGTAGTCGCGCACAAAATGATAGAGGTCTTCATAGTCGCCCGGCTTGCTGTGATACCAGCGATCCGGTTGGCCGCGCCGCCGCAGCGTCCACATTTTCTGCGGCGCCATGAAGACCTGTCCATAGGCATAGGCTTGCGCGATCCACAATCGAATATGCCCAGGACGATCATTAATCCTACAGGGTTCGAAAGCGCGCGGAATACCCGTGATAGCGACAATGCGCTGGAGCGCGTCGGCGAGCTTGAAAGTATAGATTGGCTCGGTCGGCAGGATCTCAATTTCGGGCGCTTGATACTCCATTTCGTTGGTGTAGAAGTCGTGCGCGTCAACAGCATACATGAATTCCGCCCAATAATAAGGCGAATTGGAACTCATTGGCACATTGTCGCCAAAGTCCCCCGCATAGCGCTTGAATTCGCGGAAAAGCGCGTTTATCTCCCGCCACTGGAAATCGAAGAATTCTTTTGCCAGCGGAATGACGGGCGGGAAAGCCAGGATGCGCGCCCGATATGTTTCGTCCGTGAAGCCGCCTTGCCGCAAGTAATCTCCATAATCGAAGGCGTCGAGGTCATCGACGCCCTGCGACAGCAGATCCGCCTCGCTCAAGTTGGCGCGCAGGTAAGCGCGGAAACCAGCCATACAGTGCCGGCAGAAGCAGCCGCCGTAGCGGGCGTTTAAGGCGCCGATTGTGGGGATAGCAGAGTCAATCATCAGCCAGTCGGCGCCGGCTTGCATGACCCGCCGCAGTTGATACATCAGATAACGCCGGTAACCTGGCGCGTTGGTGCAATAGTGATACGCAGGGTGCCCCTTGTAGGTATGCTCCCACCAGGTTATCGCGGGTCTGTCATTCAAATCGCGCACGGTCGATTGCATAAAATTAGAATCGAAGTCGATCATGCCCATCCAGTCCGCGTCCAGTTCCACGCGACCCTGGAATTTGACGCCGCAGCGATGCGCCTCGTCGACATCGCGCATCATCTCTTCCTCCGGCGGCAGACCCCGTCGATCGGGTTCGGGCAAGAAGCCCCAGCCCAACCCGGTCGCGCGATAGTGGCGATACACGTCCATGCCGCAAGGTCTCGTGATCAGCACATCAGATCTCTTGAGCGTCATAGTTCATACCTCTGTCTTAACTTTCTAAAAGAGTTATGTAGACATAATAGGCGCCGCGCGGGCCTGCCTGCGCCTGATTGCTCAGCCAAGTTTGCAGCTTGGTCGGCCCGGCCGGCAGTCGCGCAAGGAAACTCACGCTGGGCGCGTCTTCTTGGCAGGCGCGCGCATATTCCGCGCCGGCAATTTGAAGTCGAGCGCGGGTGGCGCCTGCCGGGAGATCGGCTTCGCGCGGGTAAGCGCGCAGTTCGACCTCGTACAGACCAGCTTGCCGGACGTCAATCATCCAGAAGCCGTTGGCATCGTAGGCGGGGTCGGCGATCCAGTCTTGACGCCAAGGCACGCGACCCGCGGTCGGATGCCAATCCCGGGCAGACAAGAGCACAGGATGCTCAAAAGCGGCATCAATGGGAATATAAACATACTCTGATAAAGGTTTTTGCAGGCTGTCCCACCAGGTTTCGTATTCGCCGCGCAATGCCGCCACGATCTGTGCATGCGCTGATGAAACATCCTGCTGCTGTCCCCTGTCATTGACAAGATCATAGAGCTCGGTCCCGTTGATCAAGCGCCAGCGGTCGCGCAGCACGACGCAGTCGCGCCATTTTTCCGGCTGGTCGGGCTGCAAATGGATAAACAAGCTACGTTCAGCCAACTGGTCGGTTTCGCCACGCATTTGCGCCGCGAGACTTCGGCCGTCGAAGGCGACTTCTTCCTGCAAGTCCAGTTGGCACAGTTCTAGCAAGGTCGGCAATATGTCGATATGCGCGCTCAGCGAATCGACAACTCTGCCCGCGGGAAGTTCGCCCCGCCAGCGGAAAAAGCAATTGACGCGATGGCCCCCTTCGTACATGGAGCCTTTCACCCCGCGCAAGCCCGCGTTGTAGCCTTCTCCAGTCGCGGGGTTGAAGCCGGCCGCCGTACCGTGATCGGCAGTGAAAATCACAATCGTGTTTTCATCGAGCCGCAGCTCACCCAGTCGGCGGAATAATTTGCCCATGTTTTCGTCAAAGTTAGCGATCATGCCGTAGAAGTTAGCGCGGTCTTCGGGCAGTCCCAAGCTCCTGTAGGGCGCCGCGTATTGTTCGGGCACGATGTGCGGCGCGTGCATGGCATTCGTCGCCAGATACAGGAAAAAGGGCTGTTCAGGGTCGGATTCGATAAATCGCAGCGCTTCGTCGAAAAAGACGTCGCTGCAATAGCCCTGACAGCGCACCGGCTCGCCGTCTCGAAAATAAGTATCATCGAAGTAATTGTTGCCCCAATAGTCAGGCAGCTCGCCGACGCCACCGCCGCGATGGCAGAGGACCTGGTCGAAACCGCGAAAACGCGGGGCGAAGGGATAATTGTCGCCCAAGTGCCATTTGCCGAACATGCCGGTGCGATAGCCATTGGCGGAAAAGACATCCGCCATGGTTAGGGCTTTTGGATCGAGCAGATGACGGCCGTGAATCACGTGCCAGACGCCGTTCCTTGAAGCGTATGCGCCCGTCAAGAGCGCCGCGCGGGAAGGGGAACAGAGCGGGTCGTGATGATGATCGTCCAGCTGCGCGCTTTCCCGCGCCATTTGGTCCAGATTGGGCGTCTTTAGTAGCGGATTGCCCTGGCAGCCGATGTCGCCATAACCTTGGTCATCGGTGATAACAAGTATCACGTTGGGTCTGAGGGGCATTCGCCGGCTCCCGCGGCAGACCCGGTTTAGACAAAGCCGCGCGGCTGATCGTCGCGCTGCCAACGAACGATGAAATCCCAGGGTTCTTCAATGTCGCCCAAACCCAAGGGATCACGCGCTTGCCAGGTCCTATGCGCGCTATAAGTGGTGACATGGCTCAAGCCCCAAGCCAGCCCGGCTAGCGGATCTTCGTTTTGCTCCGCATTGACACGCAAGGCGCCCGCGGCTTGCGGCGGTTCGATGATGGTCGATTTGAGCTCGAAGTTGATGCCGTCCGCGGCGAATTGAATCGAATTTTTCTCGGGTCCGCAGCGGGTTATCAGGGCGCCAACGCCGCCCATGGTGTTCCAGACCATGACCTCGTGACCGCTGTTGCTTATGGGATTGAACGGCGACTTGGTGTAAGGACCCAAGGGATCGTCGGATATCGCGACGCCCCATTTGGATTCCATATTGCTGTGGCCGATGCCCTCGCCCTTGTAATAAAGCCAATAACTATTTTCGCGAAATAACAGAGCCGGATCGTGCACGCGCAAACTGTCAAAAGTTCCTTTGACCGTCGCTTGTTCCGGATAAGCGCGAATATCAACCTCGCCGGAGGGATCGGGCTCGACGACGGGCGCGGCGCTCTTGGTCCAAGGTCCGGCGGGCGAATCCGCCCAAGCGATGGCGATCGATTCCGGCGTACAGCGATATGTAGGCGAGGCTGTTACCTGGTAGACCAGGTAATAGCGGCCGTCATGCGCCAGGACATCGGGCGTGAAAACGCTGCGCTCGTCGTAACTCCCGGCCGCTCCGCGTTCGACAGCGGGTCCCTGCTCTGCCCAGGTATAACCGTCGCGGGAAGTGGCATACCAAAGATCGCATAGATCCCAGGGCATGGCGGGCAAGCTGTCTGTCGCGCCTTCGTGACCGACCGGTACGCATGGGTGGGCAGCCCGCGTATACCAAACGTAGTAAAGGTCATCGACCTGGATAATGCAACTGGGGTCGCGGCGGACGATGCCTTTCTCATAACCCAAGCCGGGCGCCAACTGGTAGCGGAATTTCGCGAACCAGGGGTTGGCTTTGTCCGGACCGTCGAACCGTTGCATTGCGGCGCTTAAAGTCATCGTCTCACCGTCTATTCGTCTATTCGTCTGAACTTGCGTCAAAAGCGACGTGGCGCGACAGTTGCCGCGCCACGTCAATACTGCGATTTCGATTCTGCGGCTTAGCTGCCGCCCTCGAAGTACCATTGCTCTGGCAGGAACAGTACCCACTGGCGATAGGTCCAACTCCATTGCCCCGTGGTGTCGTTCGGCGGCGTGTTTTTCAGGTTCTTCTTGAAGAGCAAGGGCTGCGGCGGACGCTGAATGGTGCCGATTTGATACAGCCCGTCCATGGACAAGCGATAGAATTCCTTGCCGCGCTCCAGCCATTCATTGGAGCCATAACTCGCTTCGAGGAAGGCATCGCCGGCCGCCCACAGATCTTTGATCTCTTGCGGCGGCTCTTCGCCTTCTTCGCCGTCGGATTGCAGCCATTGACTCCAGAGATGACCGGAAGCGCGGGCGCCCCAATGCGGGCGCATATTCGCCAGACCATTCGCTACTTCGCCGATGTCAAGCATATCGGTGCCCCAGGCGGCCATATCTACCTGATTGCCATTGCGCAGTTCGGTATACAAGCCGACTTCGATCAGCTTATAGCTGGTCTTGACCCCGACCGCGTTCCAGTACGAAGTGATCAATTCGCCGATTTGGCGCCAGGAATCTTCCGGCACAGAAACCTGGAAGTTGATGAAGAGCGTTTCGCCATCGGGCCGCAGGCGGAAACCATCGGCATCGCGCTGGTCGAGCCCCATCTCGTCAAGCAGTTGGTTGGCGAGCTCTGGGTCGTATTGCGCGAAATGCGTGGGCATCCAATCCTCAAAGAACAGCGACGACGGCACGGGAGAGTTCTGCGACGGATTAGCCAGACCGAAATAGACCAGCTCATTGATCTCGTTGCGGTCGATGGCAACAGACATAGCTTGACGGAAGCGCTTGTCCCAGAAGATTTCGCGTAGCGGCAAGTTCTCGGTGGTGAAGTTGAACATGATCGAGTATTCGTTGCCGCGGCTGTATTCGGCCAGGGCGGTGCGGTAGTTGCCAGCTTCTTCGTTCTCTCGATAGGTCGGGAAGCTCAAGAGCGTGCCCCAGCCATAGTGGCTGTATTCGCCCGCAATCGCCTTCAGATCCTGCACTTGCAGGTCCTCAACCAGGATGCGGCGCAGACTGTCCGTATAGGGCAGTTGATTGCCGGCGGTATCGACCTTGAAGAAGTAAGGATTGCGCTCGTAGGACTTGTTGCCGAAGGTATCTTCGCCGGTGAAAACAAAGGTGTTCAGCGTCGGGGCGTAGGGATCTGTCTCGGCGCCGAGATTCCAAGTGAAGTTATAGGGCGTCATCTTGGAATTGAACATCTGAACCCAGTCTTCAAAGCCCAGCTCATCCGCCATCGCGGCCGCATCTTCGTTGTAGTCGATATGGAACTGCTTGAAATAGTGCGCCGGGCGGAAACCGCGGTTGCCGACTTCGCTGCCGGCCGCGATGGTCAGCGTCGGACGGGCTTCTGGATAAGTGAGGCGAATGTTCGTCTCGTCCAGGATTTCAACCTGCGGCAGCTCGCCCTCGAAGCCCCAAGGACCGCCGATGTTCGGCGTGATGTCCGAGTTGCCCAAGACGTCTTCAAAGTAGAAGCGGAAGTCTTCAGTGGTGAAGGGCTCGCCGTCCGACCAGCGGTGTCCTTCGCGAATCGTGAAGGTGAAGGTGGTCAAGTCATCGGATACTTCGTAAGACTGGGCGATGTTGGGGATGATGCTGGTGAGATCGGTATCGATGGTCAGCAGCTTCTGCAAGCGCATTTCCAGCGCATCCCAACCGCAGCAAGTCGGGTTGGTGGAGGGACCGGCCAATTCGCCGCCATACTCGCCGATGCCTTCAAGCGGCTGCACCACCACAGGCTGCGCCGGCAGCCGTTCTTCAACCGGCGGCAATTCGCCGGCCGCGACGCGTTCCGCCAGCATGGGCGCTTCGCCATAGCTGTCAATGCTGCCCCCCCCCCCCCGCCATATAGGCGTCGAGGTCAGCGTACTGGGAGGGATAAATCCTCTCCGCCATGTCCTGCGCGAGCGCGCCGGACGCTATCAGCAGCATTGCTGCGAGCAATACCAGAATAAACGTGAATCGTTTCATGGCAACTGTCCTTTCAAGAAATGGACTATCAAATGCGATAAGCGCTGGAGAATATCTAGTCGCCCTTCACCTCCTCGCATCTCAGTTTTGCCGACATCATTCGGACAAATCGCCCAAATACATTAAGCGCCGATTGTATATTGTGCATTGTTGACAATCGCATCGCCAATCCTTCCGCGCCGTGCTTGTCATCAAAGCGATTCCTCAGCTCACTTCAAACTGACGCAAGGCGTCTTGATCGAATGCCACGCCATGCCCGGGCCGATTCGACGCCCGCATGACGCCATCGCGCAACGCGGGCGGGTCTGCCATGAAGCGTTCCAGACCGAAGCTGTGTACCTCCAAATAGGACGCGTTTGGAATCGCGGCCAGCAAATGCAGGTGGATTTCGTGAACGCCGTGCGATGTCACTTCCAAGTTATGCGCGTAAGCCAGATTGGCTACGCGCATCCAGTTGGTGATGCCGCCGATATTGGAGACATCCGGCTCTGGGAAGGCGATCAAACCGTCCTCAATAGTATGCCGAAACTCATAGACGGTATGCAAGTTTTCGCCCGCCGCGACCGGCAAACCCCCGTCCCTGGCAATACGCGCCATGCCTTTGTAGTCGTCGGGAATCGTCGGTTCTTCCAGCCAATAAACATCGTAATCGCGGAATTTGCGGGCGGCTTTGATTGACTTCTCCACGGTCCAGCGCATGTTGGCGTCGACCATCAGCGGCATGTCGGGACCAATAAAATCGCGCACAGCGCGGACGCGCTCAAGGTCTTCGGAAAGCTTGTCGCGCCCAACTTTGATTTTGATCGCTCGAAAGCCCTTGTCGATATTGCAGCGCGTCTGCTCGAGCAATTCCTCTGGTCCCAATTGCAGGTCAATCCCGCCGGCATAGGCATTGGCTTCGCCCGAATGGCCGCCCAACAGTTTCCAAAGCGGCGCGTTTTCCCGCTTGCCTTTGAGGTCCCATAGCGCGATATCTAGCGCGGACATAGCGAAGGCGACCAAGCCGCCGCGACCGATGTAGTGGGTATGACGCCACATCAAGTCCCATAGCCGCTCGATGCGGTCGGCGTCCTTGCCCATAAGCAAGGGTTTCAGGTCGCGTTCGATAAGCGCGCGAATGGCCGCGCCGCCGACGCCGATGGTATAGGTATAGCCATAGCCACAGAGCCCGGCTGCGGTTTCCAGCCTGACCAAGACAAGCTCGAAGCGCGTCATCACACCATGGGAGGCATCCGTCATGGGATGGGTCAAGGGCAAGTTATAGTGACGCGCTTCAATACAAGAAATAGCCGTCTTCATAAACTTCGCGCAAACGCTCCTCGCCGAACTTGTCCGCGGAATAATGCGGCATAATGATGAGAACGAAATAAAGTAAAATAGCGTTAAGGTACCGGACTGTCTTTAGAAAGTATGCGATTCGCGCAGGATTGTCAAGTGTACATTGTTGACAATCTGCAATTTCGGCATTACACTTGCAATATCTATCTCGAATGCGGAAAAAAATGAAGACCTACGTATTTCAACGCTTTATCTACATGATCTTCCTGCTCTGGCTGGTAACTATCGTGACCTTCATCGTCATACAGTTGCCGCCTGGCGATTATCTTTCAACCTATATATCGCGCCTTGAACAGAACACGGGGCAACAACTGGATGAAGAAATTGTCCAAGCTTTGCGCAGTCAATATGGTCTTGATTTGCCGCTGTATCAGCGCTACGTGAGATGGTTTGGCCAGGTGCTGAATGGCGAGTTCGGCTTTTCCTACGATTATCAGCAGCCGGTGCGCGACATTATTGGCGAACGGTTGATCCTCACTTTCACGATCGCGATTTTAAGCGCGATCTTCACTTATGCGGTCGCCATTCCCATCGGGATCTATTCAGCCACGCACCAGTATTCATTCGGCGATTATGTGGTATCTATCGTCGGTTTCATAGGCTTGGCGATACCCAATTTCATGCTGGCGCTGATCATGCTCTACGTCGCTTGGGCGCAGTACGGGTATAATCTCACGGGTTTGTTTTCGCCGGACTATCTTTACGCGCCTTGGAGCATGGCGAAAATCGCTGATCTCATGCTGCATCTGCCCATCCCGGTCATCGTCATTGGCACAGCCAGTACCGCTGGACTGATTCGCGTTTTGCGCGGCACCTTGCTGGACGAATTGAACAAGCAGTACGTCATCACCGCCAGGAGCAAGGGCGTGGGAGAAGTGAGGCTCTTGTTCAAGTATCCGGTGCGGGTGGCGCTGAACCCGATCGTCAGCAGCCTGGCTTGGCTATTCCCGGCTCTGATATCGGGCGGCACTATTACCGCGATTGTGCTGGGTTTGCCGACGGCGGGCCCCATGCTCTATCGCTCCTTAATCACGCAAGATACATTTTTGACAGCGACCTTATTGATGTTCATCACCATTTTGACCGTTATCGGCACGGCTGTTTCCGATATTCTGCTAGTCATCGTCGATCCGCGCATACGCATGGAACGCGCCGCGAGCTGAGAGGAAGACATTTTGTTGCGCTTGTTTGGCATAAAGCGGCAAAAGGGTAAATTAGAATCCGCCGAATTCGATGAGGCCTATTATCTGGCGTCGCAGCGGCAACTGGTTTGGCGCAAGTTCCGCCGGCATCGCCTGGCCATGTCCTCGCTGATAGTCATCATCTTTTTGTATTCGCTGGCTATATTCGCGGAGTTCTACACCATCAACGATTATCAGAAGCGCCACGTCGCCTATGCCAAAGCGCCGCCGCAAACGCTTCATTTCGTCGACGAGGCTGGCAATTTCCACCTGGTTCCCTTCATTTATCAGCTCAAGCAAGAGCTGGATATGGAAACCTTGCGGCGCAATTATACGGAAGATACCTCCAAACGTTATCACCTGAGGTTCTTTGTAGAGGGCTTGCCCTACAAGCTCCTGGGCCTCTTTGATACGAATATTCATCTGCTGGGCGTTGACGCGCCTGGCTTGTATTTCCCCTTTGGCACGGATGAACTGGGACGAGATTTGTTCTCTCGCACCATGATTGGCGCCAGAATTTCGCTCTCGATCGGCTTTATCGGCGTCGTGATCAGCTTCATTTTCGGCTGTATTATTGGCGGCATTTCCGGCTATTTCGGCGGAAATGTTGATATTGTCACACAGCGCGTCATCGAGTTCATCGTTTCCATTCCACAGATCCCGCTCTGGATGGCGCTTTCCGCGGCTTTGCCGGCCCAATGGTCGTCAATCCAGAATTACCTTGCCATCAGCACCGTATTAGCGGCGCTGAGCTGGCCCCCGCTGGCGCGCGCCGTCCGCGGCAAACTGCTGGAATTGCGCGAAGCGGATTTCGTCATGGCGGCGCGCATCTCCAACATGGGCGACTTTGAGATCATTGTCAAGCACTTGCTGCCATCGTTTGCCAGCTTTCTGATCGTCGTGCTTAGCTTGTCCGTGCCGGGCATGATCCTGGCAGAGACGGCTTTGAGCTTCCTCGAAATTGGGATTCGACCGCCCGCCGTGAGTTGGGGGGTCTTGCTGCAAAACGCCCAGAATATCCGCAGCCTCAGCCAAAGTCCCTGGCTTTTGATACCGGGCCTCTTTGTGATCGCGACCGTATTGAGCTTTAACTTCCTCGGCGACGGCCTGCGCGACGCCGCCGATCCATATAAGCAGTAGCGACTTTATTTTTTCCGAGTTATGAGGTCAGAGCAAATGTCCGCGGTTGAAATCTATCGCACCTTGCCAGAACAAATCGCAGCCCGCCTGCGCCAAGATGTCCTGTCGAGCAAGCTCAAGCCAGGCGATCCCTTGCGCGAGATTGATCTGTCCGAACGTTTCGGCGTCAGTCGCGGTCCCGTGCGCGAGGCTTTTCGTCAATTGTCGCAGCAAGGTCTGCTGGTGCTGGAACCGAACAAGGGCGTGCGCGTGGCGCAAAACCCCAGCGTCGAAGTGCGCCCTTTGGTGGTCGAGCTGCGCCGCAAGATCGAGGTTTTTGTACTTGATAGTATTTTCGACCGCATCACCAAGCGAGATCTGGCGGACTGGGAGGCCATTCTGGCTGACATCAAGGCGGCTTGCGAGACCTCTGATGTCGACGCCTTGACCGAACAGGACCTGCGCTTCCACCAGGCAATCATCCGCAGCCACGATGATAAAGACCTGTTCGCGCTCTGGCAGCCCATCGCCATGCGCATGATGATGCGCTACAATCGCCTCGACGACATCATGGAGAGCTACCGGGAGCATAAGCGCATTCTGGACGCGATTCGCGCGGCTGACAAACAAGCCGCGCTTAAAGCGCTGGAAGACAATATACAGTAGTCGGCTCAGTATGATTTACCGCGCTCCCGCATAAGCGAGCAAAACCGCCAATCCGCGGCTATTTGCCGCAGGCTGCGCATAAACGAGGGCAAGCGCTATGGCGCAAGCGACATTCTATGAAGGCAAGCGAAGGATTCGCCTGGGCGAATGCCAGCCGATCTCGGCTGGCGCGAGCGAAGTCCAATTGAGCGTTTCCCATTGCGGCATCTGCGGGACCGACTTGCATATATTCCACGGCGCCATGGACGGCCGCGTGACCATGCCCGCGGTGCTGGGCCACGAAATGTCCGGTAC
Source organism: Phototrophicaceae bacterium (assembly GCA_965232245.1). Classification (GTDB taxonomy): domain Bacteria; phylum Chloroflexota; class Anaerolineae; order Aggregatilineales; family Phototrophicaceae; genus UBA6055. The sequence goes on from CBDDPG010000002.1 coordinate 2,495,185, forward strand.
GGTCAACCAAGTCGGAGCCGGCGTCGACGACTTTGCCGTTGGCGATCGAGTCGCGGTAATGCCCTTGGCGCCCTGCCATGACTGCCCAGCCTGCGCCGCGGGACATAGCCACATCTGCCACAATCTGGACTTCCTGGGCATTGATACGCCAGGCGCCTTTCAGTCATTTTGGACTGTGCCAGCCGCGACCTTGCAGCCCTTGCCGGCAAATTTGTCGCTGAAGCACGGCGCCTTGATCGAGCCGCTGGCGGTTGCCTGTCACGATGTGCGCCTGGCGCAGGTCAAAGCGGGCGATCAGGTGGTTGTCGTGGGCGGCGGACCGATTGGCATGCTGGTTGCGCTGGTGGCGAAGCAATATGGCGCTGAAGTCATCGTTTCAGAAATCAATCCCTATCGCGTGGCGCTGGCGCGGGATATGGGTTTGGCAGCCGTGAATCCAAAAGAAGTCGACCTGGTCAAGCTGGTCATGGCGGAAACCAATGACGCAGGCGCCGACATCGTATTCGAAGTCTCGGGCTCGCAGGCCGGCGCTACGATCATGACCGAATTGCTGCGGACGCGCGGTCTGGCGGTGGTCGTTGCGATCTTCGCCCAAAAGCCAGAGCTAGACCTGTTCCGCTTTTTCTGGCGCGAGCTTCGTTTGCAGGGCGTGCGCGTCTACGAAGCGCGTGATTTCGCCGATGCGATCGCGCTGGCCGCCACGGGCGAGCTGCCGCTTGATCAGTTGATCAGCGATATTCGACCGCTCAGCGCCTTGAAGTCGGGCTTTGAAGACATGCAAGGCGGGGGCGATGTCATGAAGATCCTGCTGGAGCTATAAATGAAGGTACTCGATCAGTTTCGCTTGGATGGGAAAACGGCGCTCGTCACCGGCGCTCGCCGGGGCATCGGCCTGGCGATGGCGCTGGGGCTGGCGGAAGCGGGCGCGGACATCATCGCCGTCAGCGCCAACATGGAAGCCAGCGGCAGCGCGATAGAGCAAGCCGTAAAAGCGTTGGGACGTGGATTCGCCGCCTACCGCTGCGACCTGGCCGACCGCAAAGCCGTCTATCAACTCATCGAAAATGTCCATGCCGACGGACATATCGTCGATATTCTGGTCAACAACGCCGGTACCATCCTGCGCGACGCGGCAGCCCAACACAGCGACGACTATTGGGATACCACGATCGAAGTCAATCTGAGCTCTCAGTTCGTGCTCAGCCGCGAATTTGGCAAAAAGATGCTGGCGCGCGGCAGTGGCAAGATCATTTTCGCCGCGTCGCTATTGACCTTCCAGGGCGGGATCACGGTGCCCGGTTATGCCGCCAGCAAGGGCGCCTTGGGTCAATTGACCAAAGCCCTGGCTAATGAATGGGCGAGCCAGGGCGTGCAGGTCAACGCCATCGCGCCGGGCTATGTGCGCACGGACAATACCGAAGCGCTGCAAAACAACCCGCAGCGTTACCAAGCGATTTTGGAGCGGATCCCGGCCGGGCGCTGGGGCGACATCGAGGACTTCAAAGGACCTGCGGTATTCTTGGCCTCTTCGGCTTCCGATTTCGTCAATGGCGAAATCCTGGTTGTCGACGGCGGCTGGATGGGCCGCTAACCTCGGCAATCGCCTAAGTTCCACCTAAGTTCCCACTGTAGCTTTGTCAAAATCCGCTTGTTCGGCGAGGATGCGCTGCCGCCATTCGTCCGACAATTTCACTTCTGGCTGGAACCAAGAAGCCTCGTGCCAGTGCAGATTGCTGCGCTTGAACTCGGGTCTGTCGGCATCGCGGGACAAGGCGCAGTCGAAGCGCACGATGTATAAACCTTTATTCGTATTCGGCGTCTGCGGGATGATATGACTTAAGCCCCAGGTTACGCCGCGGCCGTCGCCGCTGTCCGCAAAGGCGTCGGCGCAGAAGGGACCGGGCGCGTGCGGCGACAGTTGCACATGCGCCTTCGGCACGAAGTTCAGCCCGTCGGGGGCGAACTGAATGGTGTCTTTCTCCGGTCCATCCTGGATGAGCAAGGCGGCGATGCCGCCTTCATAGGGCCAGAGCATCGTCTCGTGGCCCGAATTCGTCAGCGGATTCAACTCGGGTTTTGTGAAGGGTCCCTCGGGATGATCCGCTATGGCGACGCCTTGGGCAAGTTTTAGATTGCCTGGCGACTTGTCAATGGGCGAAGCTTTGTAGTAGAGCCAGATCTGGTTTTGGTAGATCAAGGGATAGGGATCGTGAATGGCGCAACTGTCCCAATCGCCGGGCTCGCCTTGCGGGATCACAGGTCGGTCGAGCCGCGTCCAGGGTCCATCAGGGGAATCCGCCCAAGCGGCGCTTACGTTCACGCAATCGTTCTGCCGCCACATGGTGGTAAAGGTCTGGTAATAGAGATAGTAGCGTCCTTCGTAGACCAGCACATCCGGGGTTGAAAGCGAGCGATCGCCATAATTGCCTTTGGGCGCGCGCGGCACCGCGACGCCCTGCTCCACCCAGTCAAAGCCGTCCTTTGATGTCGCGTAGCAAATATCGGCGAGATCCCAATCCACAACCGGGATCTCGTCATTGGCTTTGTCGATGTTAAAGCGCCCGACCGGCATGTACTTCGTTCGCCGCCGGGTATACCAGACGTAATAAGTATCGCCAATTTTGAGCACTTTGGAGGGATCGCGCCTCGATACAGAAAGTTCCGTTTCGTCTTTGCCGATGCCGGTCACCGGCGAGTACTTGAAGGTGGTATAAAAGGGGTTGCCAATGTCTTGCTCTGGCGTCCACATATCATATAAGCGGTGCATAGCTGCGCTCAGCGGCCGGTCGGTCGGCTTCTCTTTTGGCAATAAGCCCGGGAACGCGGATCTCGGTTTAGTTTCACTGTTCATGGGATCTCCTGCAATTAATGTACGCGAAAATGCTGCAAGTTTGCGCTGGCAAAGGACCAAGCTATAATATGTAAATTGTAGACAATTAACATTGGGCTGTCAAATCCTAGAGTGCCACTTGCAGGGCAATTAGTTAAGATTATGAGTCGACATGCCGGTAGAGTTGAATGATTGAGGCTGACTACATTGTAGTTGGCGCGGGGTCGGCAGGCTGCGCGCTGTCTTACCGTTTGAGCGCGGACGGCAGGCGCTCGGTGCTATTGCTGGAAGCTGGCGGACCCGACAGCGAGCCGGATATACATATCCCGGCGCGCTTTTCCAATCTCTTTCACACAGAGCTGGATTGGGACTATGAGACTGTGCCGCAGCCGGGCCTCAACAACCGCCGCGAATATGTGCCGCGCGGCAAGGTTTACGGCGGCACCAGTTCGATGAATGCCATGGTCTTCCAGCGGGGGCATCCTGCTGATTATGATGCCTGGGCAGCCCAGGGCAACGAAGGCTGGAGCTATGCGGACCTGCTGCACTACTTCCGCAGAATGCAGCATCAGGAGCGCGGCGCCTCAGCACATCATGGCGTAAACGGACCTATCCATGTAGCCGATCCGCAGGATCCCAATCCCTTGAGCTTGGCTTTCGTCGAGGCGGCGCTGGCATTGGGATTCGCGCATAACGAAGACTTCAATGACGGCGAGCAAGAGGGCTTCGGCCTTTATCAAGTCACGCAAAAGCAGGGCAAACGGCATAGCGCCGCTGTCGGCTACTTGTACCCAGCGCTGCAGCGGGAGAACTTCACCGCCTTGCCCTTCGCGCAGGTAAGCAAGCTGCTCTTTGATGGGCGTCGCTGCGTCGGGCTGGAGTACAGACATCGGGGAGAAGTCAAAACCGCCGCCGCGAAAAAAGAAGTGATCTTATGCGGCGGCGCGCTGAACTCCCCACAGTTGCTGCTGCTTTCTGGCATAGGCGGGTCCGGGCATTTGTCGCAAATGGGCATCCCGCTGGTCATGGATCTGCCTGGAGTCGGCCAAAACCTGATGGATCACATGCAGGTACCCATCGCCTATCATTGCAAAGAGCCGGTCAGCCTGGTTGCCAAGGACGACCCGCTTCAAGTCAAGCGCTATATCAAAGACAAAATGGGCTTGCTGACGTCGAATCTGGGTGAATCCGGCGGCTTCGTAAAGCTGAAACCGGAATCGCGCTCGCCGGAACTGCAATTTCACTTTGGACCGGACTGGTTCATCCGCCACGGCTTCGAAAGCCCCAAGGGGCATGGTTTCACCATCCTGGCGGGATTGGTCGCCACGAAAAGCAGCGGCGCGCTCACGCTGCAATCGGCCGATCCCTTCGCGCCGCCGTCGATTGACTTCGGCTGCTTGAGCCATGACGACGATGTTGAAGTTTTGCTCCGGGGCTTCAAGCTGGGGCGCAAGCTCGCCGCAAGCAAAGCCTTTGACCGCTATCGTGGCGAGGAGTTTCTGCCGGGCGCGGACGTGCTTTCCGACCAGGCTTTGATTCATTATATTCGTGATTTCGCGACCACCATATATCATCCCGCTTGCAGCTGCAGGATGGGCAGCGATGCCTTGGCTGTTGTCAACGACCGCCTGCAGGTGCATGGCACAAAAAACTTGCGGGTAGCCGACGCCTCCATCATGCCGTTTATCATCAACGCCAACACAAACGCGCCCTGCATGATGATTGGCGAGAAGGCGGCTGACCTCATTCTCAACGAGTGAAGCTGAAAGGAAGGCTGATGAAAGCGGCTGACAGCGAAAAGCCCCTGCTGCTTGGCGAACCAAGCCCAGAAAAGCCGAGCGACCGCCCGCTGAGCCGGGCGACGCGCCGTCTCTACGACAAGTGGGGTCGCTTTCAAGACTCGAGCAATGAATTTTATACGACCTTCAAATACAGCCGCATTACAGGCGTCGGCAAAGAAGCGGGAGTGACCAGGCGCGATCCCACAACAGTTCTGCGCATCGATGGCACCTATTACGTCTGGTACACGCGGCGCAAAACCGACCAGGATCGCAATCCCAAAAACTTGCCGCCGTTCCAAGAACAAAGCTGGGATAGTCCGGTCTATGACTGGGACTTGGCTGAAATCTGGTACGCCACCTCGCGCGATGGCTTCCACTGGCAAGAACAAGGCGTCGCCGTCAGGCGCGGTCCGCGGGAAGCCTACGACGGCCGCTCCGTGTTCACGCCCGACGTGCTGATGACAAAAGATAGATTCTATCTCTATTATCAGGCGGTTGCTTACCCCTATACGCACCGGACGCGAAACGCAATCGGCATGTCATGGGCGGAATCGCCGCATGGTCCCTGGCATCGAGCGGAAGAGCCCGTTCTGAAGCCTGGGACAATGGGCGAATGGCTTGGCGACGATGATTCCGACGACGTGACCCGCTATGGGGATTGGGACAGCCACAAAGTGCATGATCCCTTCATATTAGTGCGGGATGGCAAGTATTGGCTCTATTACAAGGGCCAGCCGATGGGCTGGACAACACAATACGCCCAGGGCATCGCCTGGGGAGTGGCTATAGCGGGATCGCCCGCAGGTCCTTTTGTCAAATCAGCTTTGAATCCCGTGACCAACAGCGGCCACGAAACCTGTCTCTTCCCCTACGGCGAAGGGGTTTTGGCCATCTGCGGGCATGACGGACCAGAAAAGGACACGATTCAATACGCCCCGGACGGGCTCAACTTTGAAGTAGCCGCCCATGTGATTCTGCCGCCCCTGGCGGCAGGTCCTTTCGCGCCGGATTCCTACAGCGACAGCAAAGATGGCAAGGGCATCGCCTGGGGTCTGGCTCATATCGCCACCGAAGAACTCAAGACCGGCAATTCCTACCTGGTCCGTTTTGATTGCAACCTGCGCCGCGACCTGGAACGTCCCGGCTTCCGCGGGACAAATATGCGTTATCCAGAAGAAGTCTTCTTTTCGCCTGATATCGCGTTCAATGAGCTGAACAAGCGTCCGCGCGCCTATAAAAACGAACCGCAAGTCCCCGACGAATCTCGACCGTCGAAGCCGCTGAGCGCGGCGACAAGACGAGTTTACGATACCTACGGCATTTATAAAGACCAGCGCAGCGAATTCTTTACAGCCTTCAAATACTCGCGCGTCACGGGCATCGGGGAAGAAAGGGGCATCAGCAGGCGCGATCCGTCCAAGGTCATCAAGGCGGACGAGCGCTATTACGTTTGGTATACGCGCCGTCAGACCGCCGAAGACTGGATGGGGATTGAAGCCGCGACTGAAAGCAAGCCCGCTTGGGATTGGGACCTGGCGGATATTTGGTACGCCACTTCGAGCGACGGACTCCATTGGGAGGAGCGCGGACCTGCTGTTCAGCGCGGCGCAACAGGCAGTTACGACGATCGCGCGGTGTTCACACCGGACATCCTCGTCCATGACGACAAATACTATCTCTATTATCAAGTCATTCAAGGCGTCTGGAAGCGCCGATCGCTACACCAGATAGGCATGGCGCAGTCCGATTCGCCCGAGGGACCCTGGACGAAATGCGAGCAGCCGGTCTTGAAGCCCGGGCGCCGCGGAAAGTTCGTCGGGGCTGCGGACGACCCCGACGCCATCGCCAGCTACGGCGAGTGGGATTCGCACAAGCTGCACGACCCCTTCGTTCTGGTTTATCGCGGCAAGATCTGGTTATATTACAAGGGCGTCCAATATGGACGAAGCTATCGGCGCGATCTTGGTATCGGCTGGGGAGTGGCCACGGCTGGCGATCCCCGCGGTCCCTTTGTCAAGTCGCCTCTGAATCCAGTGACAAACAGCGGTCATGAGACCTTTTTGTACCCTTTTCGCGAAGGCATCGTCGCCATCACCAGCCTCGAAGGACCGGAAAAGAACAGTGTTCAGTTCGCCCCGGACGGCTTGAACTTCGAGGTCCGCGGCAAGGTCTCGGTTCCGCCAGTCGCGGCCGGTCCCTTTGCGCCCGACGCTTTCGCCGACAGCGGCGACGGCAGGGGCATTACCTGGGGGCTGTCGCATATCCACCATCGGAATGATGGGCGCATGGCGAATAGTTTCTTGGTTCGCTTCGACTGCAATTTGAGTCGTGATATTGACCGGGCGGGTTTTTATCGCGCCTGGAATTTCCGCTTCCCGGAATCAGTCTATTTCAGCGCGGACTTCCGCTTGAACGACGAGCTGAAAGCCGACGCCATCAAGCTCATGCGGCGCATCGACGAAGATACAAGCTGCCTCGAATAAGGTCCATACCGCGACGACTATAGCGCTCAAGGCTTTTGCGCGACTAAGCTGAACATTAAGGGAAAGCGTTGTGGCAGATGATCTGGCATGCCGAAGCGCCGCCCGCCCAAATCGCGCATGTCAGCCATGGGCTTGAAACCATTACAGTGGGCGTATTCGCGAAAATCCGCCAGCAACAGTCCAGCCGAGAGCAAGGCGGAGATCACGTCCGCCATGCCCCAGAGATATTCCACGCCGGGCTGTGGATTGACAAAGTCCTGAATACCCTCCTGCAATTCATCCGTCTCGCCTGTCTGGCCGGTCAGGGCGACATAGTCGCCAATGCCGGACTCAAATTCGACATAGGCGCCTCCCATATAATCAACTTGTAACTGCCACTTCTCGTCTAACATGCAAAATACGGGATGGAAATCAATGAAGATAAAAGTCCCGCCAGACTTCAGGCAGCGGCGGACGCCTTCTGCCCAAGCCGTCAGATCCGACAGCCAAACCAAGGCGCCATAAGATGAAAAAACCAGGTCGTACTGAGTTTGGTTGGACCTGAAGAAGTCGTAAATATCGGCGCGGATGTATTCGGCCGGGATTCCGCTTTGGCGCGAAAGCCGCCGCGCGAAGTCGATGGCTTCGTCACTGATGTCGACGCCCGTGACAGCTGCGCCCAGGTGATTGGCGATGCTCAAGCTGTCCTGACCGCAATTGCACTGCAGGTGAAGCAGCGTCTGCCCGGCGATGTCGCCCAGCAGTTGTTTTTCTTCCTCAAACAGCGTGCTGCCCCCGGACCGGAAGAAAGCAGCCTGGTCGCCTTTGTGGCTGTTGTGCGCCTTGGTCGCTTCATTCCAGGACAAACGGTTGATTTCGTGGTGGAACTTGTTCGGCATGATCTTGCTTTCTCCACAGGGCTTATTGCCAAGCAATTCTAGTTGCGCCGCGTAGCGCTTGCAAGTCGCTCAATCCGGCGGACATCAGCGGCGCCTGTCGAGACTCTCTGTCTTAGGCGAAAGTGTTATGATAATGTTGTCTGGATGGCATCTTCACGATGATGGACTCGCGGTTGCGAGGGACTATGAGCGCATTCTTCCGCAGCTATATTGATCCGGATGAAAACCGCGAGGCGACGCAAAAGCTGCCGCGCCTCATGGTGGAAGGCTTGCTGCTCGGCGGCAGCGGGCTGGGCGTCTTCGCCCTGATTTTCGAGATCGCCGCCGACGCCTTTAGCGTCGCCGCCTACCAAACGCTGCTGGCGATTCATGGCGCCAGCGGCTACCACGACATCGCGATTCTCGCCTTTATCGTCCTGTCCGTCATGCTGTTCTTCGGGATCGTCCCGGCTTATAAAGCCGGCGCCTACATTCGGCCTACAGCCGGGGGCAGCGGTCCCCTGGTAGAGGCAATTGGTCCCCAGCGGCTGCGCTGGTTGTCCTGGCTCGGCACCAGCCTCTTCTTTCTCGACGCGGTGCTAACCATCATCATTTCTTCAATCTCCGCGGCCGACGTGCTGATGCTGCTCTTTCCCGAATTCGCGCCCTATCGCATCCTGATCGCCGAGATCTTCGCTTTCTTCATCATGGCTGTACTGGTGGCGCTGGGACCGAAACGCGCTGTGCCGCTGTTCCTGCTGGGGGGCGGCGCATTCACCATCTTTACTATGTTCGCCCTTACGCTGGTGGGCTATAGCGCGCTTGCCAATCCAGAATGGGCTTTCCTGACCAGTGGCATCGTGCATCGGCTGGAAGAAGCGAAGGTGGTTGAGCACGTTGTGCGCGCCGTCGGCGACGCGCCAGCCATCGGCTCCGTGCTCTTCTTCCAGTTTTTCTTCCGATCAATGAGCAGCGCGATGCTGGGCTTCTCCGGCTACGAAGTGATCCCCGCCAGCGGCAAACACGCCGCGCGACCCAAGTGGAAAGTGATCAACACCGCGCTCACGCTCGCCGCCATTTTTCTCATCGCGACAGGTGTCCTGCAGCTCGCCGCCGCAAAGTCCTGGAACATCCCCTCGACCGAAGGCTACAGCACGCTGTTGATCGAATACGAGATAGTTGCCGCGCAAACCTTTGGACGCGGCCTGCAGCCCGCGGACGCGCAGCCGCGCTTGCAAGATCTGGAAGAGGCGGAACAGATCTATGAACAGCGCCGGCGGGAGGCACAGGAAGAAGCGCTGCTCGACGGACAAAGCAAAAGCCATGATGTGATGACGCCGATAAACCGGGCGAGCGAGATCCAGTCCATCGCGTCCGACCTGGCGGTTGCGCGGGCTTTGGGGCAAGCCTTGTCTGGAAGCGGCGGGCAAGGCATTTTATCCATCGCGGCGCTGCTGCTGGCGATAATTTTGCTGCTGGCGCAGGGAGGCGGCTATGTGGGGGGCGCGGCTGTTGCCGCCAACGCGGCCCGCTTGGGCAGGCTGCCCGGTTTCTTCAGCAACGATCGCATCGGCATAGCCGTCATCTGGGGCTTCGCAGCCGCCTGTATCCCGCTGATACGCGAAGTTGTCATTGTCGAAGCCTATTACGCCTTCGGTTTCGTCAGCGCATTCATCATCACCAGCACCACCGTTTTCTTCGCGCGCGACGACGCCTTGCAGGACCGCGGCATAGAGCCAGGCTCGCCAGAGGCGCGTTCGCTGCGCTTCGCCGGGTTACGGGGCATGATCGCCAGCTATATCATGGGCATTGTGCTTATCACGCAGAAGACCGAGGCGCTTGGCGTGATTGTCGTGGTCGCGATTGTGCTGACGCTCTATCAGATGTTTTGCGCCTATGGCGGCGCCAGGAAAGACCCAGCCAAACTGCAAGCATATTCGCCGGTCCCCGATACCAAGCCGGACTATGAGAGCGGCATACAGCGCGCCCATGACAAGGCGCGCGCGCGTGGCGTCATCGACCGCGTCAATGCCTTGTTGGAAGAAGGCGCTCTGGTGAAATTCAATGTCGATCATCAGCGGATTGAACGGCTCATCACGCATGTGTACAACCTGGAACCCGATGCTTTCATCCAGCAAATTGAGGAGGCGCAGTACGATGACAAATTCGCGCATGAGCCGAGCCAAGAACTGGAAGCGACCTATGACAAATACTTCAACGCGCGCGATGAAATCCTAAATAAGATCGAGTCCTATTCGCATTATGGCATCTTCACCTTCATCGACAAATACTATGCGAATTGGGTGAACGAAGAGCATGGGCGGGACGCTGCCGAGGTGCAGAAGGCGATGATCAGCCTGCTCTTCCCCATGACCGACGATGAGCTCGTCTGGCAGCAATATCAGAAGTTCGCCTGGGTAAAGCAACCCGAAGCGATCTGGCAGTTTTGCCGCCAGCGCTACACCTGGGCGAAAGACCAATGGCCCAACCTGAGTGGCAGGTTGACAACAGTCTGGACCTTGCAGGAGATGGGATTGATCCCCGACGAGATCGACATCACCACGGTTATCTCTGTGAACGCGCGCAACGACTTAAGAGAAGTAAGGATTCATACACACGGACCGGAAGATAAGGCCACTGAAGAAGAACTAGAAGTAGACGAAGAAGACGATGCGCCTCCCGACGACTAGCCGACGCATGCAGGGCAATCGCTTCAAAATGATGGCAACTGAAATGGCGGGATTCTAAACTGAAAATCAAAACAGAGTGCGCAGAGAACGCAGAGAAAAACAAAAACATCTCATTTTAGCTGTGGTTTTTGGTGACAAATCGCGTTCCGCTGGAGACTGTTGCCGATTCCGGGCCGCAGATTTAGAAGAATGGTCGTCTAAACTCCTACGAACTCTGTGTCGGAGGGCTGTGTCTACGCGCCCCTCTGCGCTCTCTGTGTTGAAAAATAATTTGATGCGATTGCCCGCCGGGACTATGCGGCAGCCTTGCTTGCGGCTGTCCAGATGTCTATAATGGAATGACGATAGAGTTAAGTCAGTTATTGCAGATGGAAGACCTGTCGCAATTCGCAGCGTCCCCCGCGCGCGATACGCAATCCCATGCGCCGCTTGACAGCCGTGAAGCAGAGGCGATGCGCCTGCGCGCAAAGATCCTCGGCGTCCTCATACGGCAACGCCGAATGGCTGCCTCGCGCTCAATTGAAGACTGCGCCGATCATTTGCAGGCGCCGCCAGAACTGGTATCTGCCTGGGAATACGGGGACGAGGCGCCCAGCCTGCCGCAATTGGAACTCTTGGCCAGCTACTTGAATGTGGCGGTCAGCGCCTTCTGGCAAGATCAAGAGCCAACCCAATTCGGGGATGAGAGCCCTGAACAGGACCAGTTTGTCGCTCTGCGACAGCGCTTGCTGGGAGGTCTGTTGCGCGCCGCGCGAGATCTAGAGGGAATTAGCATTGAGCAGTTGAGCGAACTGTCTGCGATTGACAAGGACCTGCTGCAAGCATACGAATACGGCGAGCAGGTCATCCCGATGAACCATCTGCTCGCGCTGGCGAACTCCCTTGACCGCAAGCTCGACTACTTTTTAGAGAGCGGGCAGGATTTAGACGCGGCGCTAGAAGGGGCATCAGCATCGGCCGCCAACAGCGACGAAGAACATCGATTCGCCGTCGAGCAAAAGACGCAAGGCATCATCAAGCTGGCGGTGGCTTTTAGCCAAATCCCCAGTGAAGAACTGCATAAAATCGCCGATGCCATACTCGCGATCTCCAGAGCGAAATCCGATTCCAACGGTGCTTGATGCGCAAAGCGCAAGTCGCGCCCGCGGGATTCTGTCCCCAGCAATCACTGCCCGTTCGTAAAATGCCCTTGCCCAGAACAACAGGCGTCAAGTTTCATCAATTGCGGCTCTTCTTGTTGATAGCCGCATTCATGTCGAGCATCTATCTTTTGACATATCGCGCTCGCATCGAATCCGGCGATACCTTGCGCGCGCTCGACGCGGCAACCAGTCAGTCACGCTATGGCGACTGGCTGCTGGACGAATCCGCCTGGTTCAAAGCGCCGCTGCGCATACGCGCCTGGGTCAAGCTCCCGCTCGGCAGCTATGATGTCGAGGAGCGGCTGAACATTCATCTCGCCATTGCCTTGCTAAAGCTGGCTGAATGGCTGCCGCGGCTGGGCAATATCCACACGGTCTGGCTGCTCAACATCATCGTCGCGTCCTTGACCGTCGGCTTGCTATATCTGTGTTTGCGAGCCATGGCTTATAGCGACGCCCTGTCAATTGCCGTCGCCTTGGCCGCGGGCTTATCAAGCAATCTTTGGGCATACAGCCAGACAATGTTTCGCGAGCCACTGGTCGGTTTTTTTCTGCTGCTGGCGCTGTATTTGCTTCGGCTATCAATGCGCCGGTCGATTCTTGTCAGATTTGCCGGCATCGCTGCTGGGCTGTTCGCGCTTTACCTGGCGATAGCGACCAAGAATTCGGCTCTGGCGGCATTGCCAGCGCTGATGGTCTTCGCGCTGCCGTCTCACCAACGTTTGCAAACAGCCAAGGCGCGGCGTCTGTCGGTTCTGCTGCTCGCGCTTCAAGTTGTGTTATTGCTGGCGCTGATGTTTCTTCAGCCCGTTTCACAGCTCGTACACAGTTTCTATCCTGATCTGGACCCCGCCGACAGCTATTTCTCCTACGCCTTGCGCATATTCCTCTTGAGCCCCGGCGGCAGCATCTGGGCAACGTCGCCAATAGTCCTGCTTTCAGTCGCGGGCTGCGTCGTGCTATTGCGCCAAGGGAAACACCGACTGGTTTGGACAGTCTGGCTCTTAACCATCGGCTATGCTCTTGGGCATGCCCTGCCCGCCGGCGAGCACTGGTTTGGCGGCTTGAGCTGGCCCCCCCGCTTCCTGACGCCGATCCTGCCAATTCTGGCGCTCGCAGCCGCCCCAATCGCGCAAATCGCCGCCGGTCGCCGCAGCAAGGCGCTCAAGCTGCTTGTCGCCGCCGTGATATGTTACGGCATCTGGATCCAATTCAGCGCCGTCTCTTTGAGCCTCGCGCATTATACAGAGACGCTGCCGCCTGAATCGGCCGGGGTTTCGGAGTGGGAGCCCGGGCTGACGCAACCTCGTTACTTTCGCTGGGTGCTGCTGCCGCAGCGCTGGGCGGATTTAGGCATAGACTTCGTCTGGGTTCGCGCTGGCGCGTTTTGGTGGGCTATCAGCTATGCTGTGTTCAGCCTGCTCCTTTTGACTGTCGGCAGAAGCGTCCTGCGCCAGCCTGGTGGACGCCACGCTCGCCTAGCCCCGCTCTTGGCATTCTGCGTCCTCCCGCTGACTATCTTGAACTTGCAGTCGATTTACCATCGCGATCCGCTTACTCGTTCGCAGAAGCCCGCCCTGCACGCGGCGCTGGACTATCTCGCGGGCAACGCTCGAGCCGGCGATGTTTTGCTGCTGCCGAATAATCTATACGGCGACTTTATCTTGAATCACCTGGATTCGCCCTTTCCGCGGCCGATCGTTCTGCCGGATGCGCCGGCGCAGGCGGCCAGCGACAAACAGCCTGCGGAAATTGTTTCGAACAATCCCAATGACTGGTTTGACATTTTCACTGTTCGCGCCCTGCACCATCTTGCCGCAAAACAGAACCGCCTTTTCCTGCTCGCCAACACCAACGCCTTCATGCGCTGGAGCTTTCGCCCTTATGAACGCTATCTCGCCACGCATTATTATCCTCTCGGGGAGATAGATTTAGCCCACCCTGATAATACTGTGCGCTTGCTCGAATACAGCACAAGATTCGCTGCGCCCAACCCAATGACGATCTACGCTGGGGAAGCGCTGACGGAGCTGGTCTTCGGCGATATGCTGCGCCTGCGCGGATTCGTCATACCCGGCGGCAATGTGCATCGCGCCGGCGACAGTTTCGAGCTATCGCTGCTTTGGCAAAGCGAGCGAACTGCCAGTCAGGACTATACGATAGCCTGGTTCGTCGCCAACCCGGGAACGAGCCAGGTCCTCCTCCAGGGGCAGGATTCCGCGCCGCAAGCCGGCTTCGCGCCCACGTCCGCTTGGCGCGCTGGCGCGCCTGTTTGGGACAACCGCGCCCTGCGGCTGCCGCCAGACATGCCGCCGGGCAATTATGAAATCTGGATCGTCGTCTACCGGCAGGAGCCTGAAAGCGGGGAGATCCTGCGGCTGCGAGTCCAGGGAAGTCCCGCCGAAAACGACGATACTGTGGGCAGATTGCCTGCGGTCATAACTGTGGAATGAGCGACTTCTTGCCATCGAGCATTCGCCGCAGCCGCGCGATCTCCTATGTTTCAATCGCGCGGCTTCGTATAGACTTGCTATAAAGTCGCAGGCAAGGGCGGCAATTGAGGAGTTTGCATGTCAGCCGAATTCGTCGTAGAAACTCCCATCAAGACGAATCACACCAGCGCGTTCCGCTTCATCGTTTCGCATATATTGCGGCATCCAATTGCGGCGGTCTTGCTGGTGATCGGCGCTTTCAGCAACGCTTTCCTCGCCGGCGTCGTGCCTGGCTTGGTAGGCAAGGCTTTTGACGCGATCCTGCACATAACCGCGGAAAGCCCGACGTTAGTGTTGAACAGCGTTTTGCTCATCATCGCGTCGCAGTCTCTGCGCTCAGTCTTGCAATTCATGCGCAATTTCTCCGCCGAAGTATTCGCGCAACGCTTCGAGCGCGACGTGCGCGACGAGCTATACGCCAGCCTGCTGGGCAAGAGCATGAGTTATCATGACATGCAGCCGGTGGGCGAGACCATGGCGCGCGTCACCAACGACGTGCGCGAAATGAATCTGATGATGAATCCGGGCATCAATATGACGATTGGCGCCAATATGTTTCTCATCATGCCCGCCCTCTATGCGCCGGGCATTCACCCGCAACTCATCCTGACGCCGATGCTTTTCATCGTGGCGCACATCCTGGTGCAGATCTACTTTGTCAAGCGCTTGCATCCGATCGCGCAAGATGTTCGCAGCAGTTTTGGCCGCATGAACGCTCGCCTGGCGGAGGCTCTGGATGGTCTGGAGGTCGTCAAAGGCGCAGCCCAGGAAACAAGCGAGATCAAGACATTTGAAAGCCTGGCGGACCGCGTTCGAGACCGATTCATTGACCAGGGCGAATTCGAAGCGCGTTATTTGTCCATTCTGCTCTTCGGGCTGACATTCGTGGCGGCTTTGATTCACGCAACCACGCTGTTTCGCGCCGGCGCCATTGCCGAAGGCGAAGTGGTCGCCTTTCTCGGCTTGATCAATCTCTTCATGTTCCCGGTGTTCATCTCCCTGTTTTCGACATCCCGTATCGCCTCCGGCTATGCCAGCGCGGAACGCATATTGGAGGTCCTCAACTACAGGACCATGCTGGATCGAAATCCGCTTGGATACAGCGGGAACGTTCGCGGCGCTATCCGCTTCGAGAATGTCGATTTCAACTACGGCGGCGAAGAGATCCTGCAAGATATTTCCTTCTCGATCGAGCCGGGACAAACCGTCGCGATCGTCGGGCAAACCGGTTCCGGCAAGAGCACGCTCAGCAAACTGATCAATCGCATCTATGATGTCAGCGGCGGGCGCATCCTGGTAGATGGCGTCGACTTGCGGGATTGGAATTTGCAAGACCTGCGCTCGCAGATCAGCATTATTGAGCAGGACATATTTTTGTTCAGCCGCTCTGTTGCCGAGAATATCGCATTTGGCATGGACGATGTTGATATGATCCGCATTGTCGATTCGGCAAAGGCTGCGCAGGCTCACGAATTCATCTCGGCCTTCCCGGCCGGCTACGAGACCGTGATCGGGCAGCGCGGGATGACGCTGAGCGGGGGGCAGCGACAGCGACTGGCGCTGGCGAGAGCTTTTCAGACGAATCCGCCGATTTTGATTCTGGACGACAGCACAAGCGCCATCGACAGCGCCACCGAAGACAAAATCCAGCGCGCGATCTGGTCGGCGGCCAAGGACCGCACGACCCTGCTCATCACCCATCGCCTGTCGCAGATTCGCTGGGCGGATCATATTGTTGTCCTGCGCAAGGGGCGAATTGTCGCCCAAGGCAGCCACGAGCGCCTGCTGAAGACGTCGCGGTCATATCGTCATATCTTCGACCGCTATCATGAACAGCCGGCGGATCTGGCGCGGGCGGGGGACTGACATGGCGGCGGTATTTGGTGGTCTGCAAGGCGATTCCTACGACAGGCAGTATTCCGACGTCTATCTGTTTAAGCGCATAAGCGATTACCTGTCACAGCATAAACGGCTGATCATCTTGGCTTTGCTGGGATTCCTCGTCGTAGGCGCGTCGCGGGCGGTTCGTCCCGTCATCATCAGCGCCGCCGTTGACGAGCTGGTCCGCTACAGCGATGTCTTAGGCTTTCTATTTGTCATGCTGGCTGCTATCGCGGTAAGCGAATATATCTGCAACTATGGCCGGCGCAGATTCACGGTCGATGTGATTGGTAAGATCGTGGCGGAAATGCGCAAGGACGCCTTCGCGGCCGCCATCGACCGCGATCTCGCTTTTTACGACCGGCACAAAACCGGAACTGTCGTCAGCCGCATCACCAGCGATACGCAAGAATTCGGCGATGTCATGCTGCTGGGAAGCGAGGTCATTTCACAGTTTCTATCGGTAATAATCTTGTTTCTCGCTTTGCTTACCTACTCAGTCGAGCTGACCATCGTATTGCTGCTGACCATGCCAATGGTGGTCATCGCTTCCCTGCTCTTCCGTCATCTGGCGCGGATTGTTACGCGGCAAGGCGCGCGCGCCATGGCAGTCGTTAACGACAATATCCAAGAAAGCGTAACGGGCATCAGCGTTGCCAAAAACTTCCGGCAAGAGCGGATGATCTACAGCGAATTCACTCTGGTGAACAACTTGAGTTATGGCATTAACCTGCGCAAGGGCTTCGTGATGTCCTTGGTTTTCCCGACTTTGGGCGTGCTTTCAGCCATTGCGCTGTCGGTCATCGTCTGGGTTGGCGCGGGTTCCGTCATCGGCGGCGCCATCACCGCGGGCGCCTGGTTCCTATTCATCCAAGGCGTGGACCGCTTTTGGTTTCCCTTCATGAACCTGGCCTCCTTCTGGAGCCAGTTTCAGCAGGGGCTCAGCGCTGCCGAACGCATCTTCGCGCTGATTGACGCGGAAAATACGGTCCTGCAAGTCGGCAATCTTGAAGTTAGCGAACTTGACGGCAACATCGAGTTTGACAATGTAAGTTTCGCTTATGAGCGTGGCGAGCCGGTTCTCAAAGATTTCGACCTGGAAATCAAGCCGGGCGAAAACGTGGCTTTTGTAGGTCATACCGGCGCTGGCAAAAGCTCCATTGCCAAGCTCATCACCCGCTATTATGAGTTCCAGAAGGGCGCGATACGGATTGATGGTCTGGACATACGCGCGCTTGACCTCAAATCGTACCGGGCAAAACTAGGCATTGTGCCACAGCAGCCCTTTCTTTTCAGCGGAACTGTCCTGGAAAACATCCGCTATAGCAATCCAAAGGCGACGCTGGAAGACATCAGCGCGATCGCCCAAAGCATAGGCAACGGAGAATGGCTGGACAGCATGCCCGACGGCTTGCAAAGCGATGTCGGCGAGCGTGGCGCGCGCCTGAGCATGGGGCAGCGTCAATTGGTCAGTCTGTTACGGGTGCTGGTGCAGAAACCGTCCATTTTCATCCTTGATGAAGCGACAGCCAGCATCGACCCGTTCACCGAGTCGCAGATACAGGATGCGATTGACCTTATCCTTGCGCGCTCGACATCGATTCTCATCGCGCACCGCCTGAGCACCGTGCGCAGCGCCGACCGGATCATCGTCTTGCGCGACGGCGAGATCATTGAAACGGGAGATCATGAAGATCTGATTGAGCTTGGGGGACATTACGCGGATCTGTACAACACTTATTTTCGACATCAATCCCTGGACTACGTCGAGAGCGCCAGAGAGATGTTCGCTCAAGCGGGGGGCTAGGCGCGCGAATCCTTGTCTTTCGCCGAGCAGAGTATAATGAGTTCATGCGAGCGCAATTGCAGGCTCTAATCCGCCCTATCTCACCTTTGCTTGACCGCGTTCAAGATGTTTTGAAACGGCTCATCAGATTATTGCTGCGGGCATGGAAGTGGCTGGACGGTCTGGATCTACCCCTCAGTCCCTTGCAGTGGATTCTGCTTTTTTACATCGTTTTCGGCTTTGGCTATACAGCCGCTACCCCGGTATTCGAAGCGAATGATGAACTATGGCACTTTGGTTTTTTGCAGCATCTGCGGGCAACAGGCAGCCTGCCGATACAAGTGTTTGATGGCAAGGAGACCATATATGCCCAGCACGGCAGCCAGCCGCCGCTTTATTATGCCCTAGCGGCGCTGCTCACCGCGCCATTTGACATTGATGACGCCGATGAATATCGCCGTCTTAATCCTCATGTAAGAGCGAGGCAACCGACTGCCTACGGCAACAAGAACCTGATTATCCACGACGATTCGCTTTCTTTGTTGCGGGGGGCTGGGCTGGCGGCGCTGCTGCTGCGGCTATTCGGCCTCGCGCTGGGGGCGGGGACCGTCGCGCTGGTATACAGAATCAGCGAATTCGTCGCCCCACAGCGCCCGACGGTGGCATTTGTCGCGGCCGCGCTCACGGGGCTGAACCCGATGTTCATTTTTGTCAGCGCCTCCGTCAGCAACGACTCGCTGGCGATGATCTTAAACGGCGCGCTCCTGCTCCTGATGTTGCGCTGCGTCCGCGACGGCTTTCGCCCCCGCAACAGCCTTTTCATTGCTCTGCTGTTCGCCTTGACTAGCATTAGCAAAGTGACATCGCTGGTTTTCTTGCCAGTGCTGCTGCTCGTTGGCAGCCTGGTTTTGTACCGAACGCGCGATGGCCGCGGCGGCGCGATCTACTTTTTTGGCATCGTCGCTTGCTGGCTGCTGATTGCCGGTTGGTGGTATCTGCGCAATATGCAGCTATACAACGAGCCATTCGGCATGATGACCATGGCCAATATCGCCGGACCGCGCGGCATCACCTTCAGTTTGGTCAACTTGTTCTCCGAATTTCAGCATTTCCGCATGTCCTATTGGGGTCTCTTTGGCGCGCTCAATATCCAGCTCACCGCCATTTTCTATCTGCTGCTGGATTTGCTGACCCTGCTAAGTTTTGTCGGCTGCGTATTTTTGATTCTGCAATTGCTTGCCATCAGCGACTTTGCTTACGCGCGCTATGAACTGACACATCTGGCGCTGCTCATGATTACGGTCGTCTTGCTTTGCATTGGCGTGGTTCATTGGAGCGCCTTGACGCGCGTAGCTGACGGTCGCGTACTTTTTCCCCTCATCGCAGTCATTAGCCCCGTGCTTGCGGTGGGCTTCGTCGAGATTATCTGGTGGATCGTTTTTTCTTTGCGGCCGCCCAATCTGGAATTCGTCCGCGCTGGCGACGCCGTTCCAAAAGAGTTGCTGAACGAAACGATGGTCTGGCAGCTGCGTATCCTGGGGCTAGCCGCCATGTTGGCGCCGTTCACGGTTATCGCCGGGCAATACGCCGCGCCAGAACCCATGACCGCCGTGCCCGACAATGCGCGTCCGGTTTATGCCGAATTTGGCGACGTCGCGTTGATAGCTTACGAGCGCCTGGACCGGCGTTACAGCCCAGGGGACAAGGTCCGGGTCAAACTGTACTGGCAGGTCCTGGCGCAGTCCGCGCAAGACAACAGCGTCTTCCTGACCTTTGTCGATGACAACAAGCAGGACATCGGTCACTACGCTTCTTATCCCGGGGCTGGCGCCTTGCGCACTTCCCAATGGCAAGCAGGCGCCATTTACGCGGATGAGTACTTAATTTCAATCCACAGCGCAGCCACAGGCAGATACCCCTTTGACCTGCTGGTAGAATGGGAGGACCTCGAGAGCGACGCCGCAATCATCGCGACGAACGCGGAGGGCGCAGACATTCACCCGGTCTCGCTTGATATTGGCGCGGTCGTGAGCGCCAGGCTGCAGGATACGACCGGCGGCTTTACCGAAATACCCAGCGACATGCAGCCGAAGTTCGACGAGTCGATTCTCTTGCAGCGCTACCTGGTTGATAGCGACCTGAACGAGCTCGTGCTGCATTGGAAGGCAGAGGCAGCGCCGGCCGAGAACTACACGGTGTTTGTCCACATGCTGGACGAAGCAGGCGACATCATCGCGCAAGCGGACGCGCCCCCGCGGCTGCCAACAAAATACTGGCGTTGGGGGGAAACATATTCGACTTACCATCAGCTGCCGGAAGAACTGCCGCTGCTCGACTACACAGTCAGCGTCGGTTGGTATATCAATGACGGCCTCGGTTACCCGAAGATTGAGTATCGCCAGGAAATTGAAAGCGAAAACGAGGGGGAGCCGCCAGAAGAGGTTTTCCTGGATTCCTTTGTCCTTCCCTGGGAAATCTTGCTAGAGAGCATCCGCCTCACCGAAGAAGCGGCAGCGACAGTTGCAGCCGGAGACACCGAAGAAGCCGGGCTTGAGCAGTCGACCGACGAGCCGGCAGCCGCCCTTTCAACGGAATCCAGCGATGGCGGCGCTTAGCCGCGCCCAACCAGCGGAATATCAGCCGACTGCCCGGCGGGATTGCCCAATTCGTCCAACAGGTCCGCATTAAAATACTGTCCCTGGTTTTTTCCGATGCCCAAGGTGTACATCGCCACCTTGAGCGTGGTCGCGGCAGCGTCCATAGCGAGGGGACCCCAGGTCAGCAATCGGTCGCCGGCGCACCAGTGCCGCCCATGCCAAAAGCGCCCGTCCCATTGCCCCAGCCGCGTCCCTGCCCCGTCGTAAAGTTGCGCGCTGTATTGATAGTCCCTGCCAACGCGGGGTCCGGGCAAGCGCCATTCCAGCAGCGCCTCGCCGCCGTGAAGCGCAAATCCCGTCAGCTGAACGCCATTGGAAAACGACAGGGCTTCGATGCTGTTTATGCTTGGTCCGCGCCAAGCGGGGGGCGCCTTCCAATCATAGACATAATAGCCGCGGTCGCCCGCGCGCGTGGGAAAGATCTGCACATCAGATTTCGCATAAAGGCTGTCGCCTGGCGCTAGCGGGGCATCAGGCGCGATCAGCACGGTGAAAGCATGAGCGGGAAATACGGCATAGCCTTGTGGCACGAGCGCGCGCGCGCAACTGACCTCATCCCATAGCAAGGTATCCCAGACGGCGACCTCGTGATGAAGATTCCAAGCCATGCCTTGGCTGATGACCAGGACATCGTCGGCTTGCCGCAGGCGCTCTCGCAGCGGCAGCAGCGCCCGCAAAGGCGTCGTGAAACCGGGATAATCGACGTGCCGCTCCGCCATATAGCCCAAGGCGGCCTGCCATTGCAGGAATTGCAGTCCCAATAGGCCTGTCAAAGCCGCCCAGATCAGCCACTTGCCAATTGGCTTGGCGTCGAGCTGCTGCAGAACTGCATCGACGCCGTAACCGATCATCAGCGCGAGCGCCGGGATTGACGGGATCAGATAATGCGCATAGGTCGGCGTCCAGCCGAGCATCAATAACAGCGCCGGCGCGAAAGCCCAAAGGGCAAGAAAGAACGCCAGCTTTGGGCAGCGCTTGCAGCAGGCGAGCAAGCCCGCGACCGCCGCGATTGCCAGAACAAAATTAGCCTGCCAAAACGGAGGATAGCGGCGCGCGAGCTGCTCAGCTTGGTCCGGCGCTAGCCAAGTCTCGAGGCCCGCCCCAGAAGCCAGCATGACCATATCGCGGATCGGGGCGAAATCGAAGGCGAGGTCCCCGACAGCTGAACGACCGATGGCGTCTGACAGGCGGCTGGGATCGCGCTCCAGCGTTTGGGATAAGCCCATGGCATAGGGCAAAAGAACCAGAATCGACAGAATCACAGCCGTCAGCGCAGCGGGCGGTATCAGTCGCCGGCGGCCCGCCCACAGCGCCAGGAAGATCGCGGGCAGCAAAGACCAGGCGGCGAAGTGAAATTGCATGGCGAATATCAGCAAAGGCGCTGCCAGAGCCTGCGCCAAGCATTGCGCCCGGCGCGATGCGCCCGACGGCCTTTCCCGCCAAAAGCCGTAAAGCAGGATGAGCAAAGCCAACAAGATCAGGGGCGTATGCAATTCTTGCGCCCAGAGCTTGCGGCTGTAGAGCGCCGCCCAGGGATTCATGGCATAAGCCAAACCGGCCAAGAAGGCGACGCGAGAGTTCGCGATCATCCGCGCCAGCAGCCACAGCAGACCGACGCCAAGCACGTTGAAGAGCATTACGAAGTGAATGGCAAAACGCGGATCAGCTTTGATGGCGAAGGGAATTATCAGCAAATATACGCTGACTGGCGAATTGGGGATGCCGGTCGACGAAAGTATTCCGGTCAGCGGCAAGCCCATGCCCTCAGCCGATTGCAAAGCCAACGTCGCCAGCATGGCGTCATCGTGATAGTACTCGACAATGTCGCCCCGGCCGAAGCGCATTACGGCGGCGAGCAATAGAATCAGCAGCAATTGCAGCGCAGCGCTGGACCTCAACTGTCTCATATTTCGCAAGCCGCTTACCCCGTGAGGGAAATCTTATGAATGAACTGTCAAAGGCGCGATGCTGTCATTTTTGTGCTGAGTCGCCCCCGAACAAGTCCTGCCAAACCCGCTTCATGTCTTGGCAGATACTGTCTAGCGTGTCGGGAATCAAGCGGGTATTCGCCACGCTGCTCATGAAATTGGCGTCGCCTTCCCAGCGCGGCACAACGTGGAAGTGATAGTGCGCGGCGATTCCCGCGCCGGCCGCCGCCCCGATATTGGCGCCAATGTTGAAACCGGATGGATTGGCGAGCTGCCTAAGCGCCCGCAAAGACCGGTTCGTCTGGACGACCAGATCGCTCAGCGCCTCCATGCCCAGGTCTTCCTGGGATGGGACATGTGAATAGGGAACAACCATGACATGTCCATAGCTGTAGGGATACTTGTTCAAAGCGACGTAGCTATGGCTGGAACGGGAGACCACAAGTTCGCTCCCGTCGCCCCTCGCCCCAGCCGCCATGGCGCAGAATAGACAGTCGCTGTCATGTTCACGCGCGCCTTTGATGTATTCCATGCGCCACGGCGTCCAGAGGTTATTCAATCTTGCCTCCAGTCAACTCAGTTCAGACCGCTATATCCGACACGAACCAAATGCAGCGTTCGCATCATATTTTCGTTCAACACAGAGAGCGCAGAGAACACAGAGTATTGGAATTTAAGATGACTATTCTACGAATTGCGCGGCCAAGAAGAGGCAAGAGTCGCTAGCGAAATGTGATTTGTCAAGCAACATCACAGCTGGAACAAGTCATCGTTAGTATTTCCCTGCGCTTTCTGTGTTTTATTTTCAATTGAGATGCTCGTCATTTCAGCCGCCTTCATTTCGATGCGATTGCTCTGAACCTTATGACCAATCTATTCTAACGCCCCGTCTTATTCTGATACAATGCAGAGAATGTCAGCGCGAGAAATGCTTATATGACCTTATCCGAAACAATCGTGGAAAGCCGCCTGAAGCGAGCCTGCAAGTATTACGAATCAATCGGCAGCACAAACGACATCGCCAAGGCTTGGCTGGCGGCGGGCGCGCCTGACCGCGCGGCTGTCATCGCCAACGAACAGAGCCGCGGACGGGGCCGCAAGGACCGCGCTTGGCGGACGCCGCCCGATGCCGCGCTGGCTGTATCCGTGATTCTAAAGCCGCAAACGCAGCGCATGCCGCAGGTCAATTATGTGGGCGCGCTCGCAGTCTGTGACCTGGCAAGCGAAGTCGGCTGTTCTATGATCGGCATCAAATGGCCCAACGATGTGCAAATACAAGGCAAGAAGATCGCCGGCATCTTGCCGGAAGCCGTCTGGGAAGGCGCTAGGGCGCTGGGCGTCGTGCTGGGCATAGGGCTCAACGTGCGTGTCGATTTCAGCGGAACGGCATTAGCGGACGATGCCACCAGCCTGGAGAGCGTCGTCAATAGACGCTTGGACCGCGCGGACTTGCTGGAGGCGCTTTTGCGCCATGTTGACCATTGGTATGCGCTTATTCACGAGCAGCGCTTGTTCACGAGCTGGAAGAGCCGGCTAAACATGCTGGGCAAGCGCATAGAAGTTGACGATGCGCTCTGCACGGCAGTTGATGTATTGGCGGACGGCAGTTTGCTGCTGCGCGATGAATATGGCGGGCTGCGAAACATCCAGGCCGGCGATGTTTTTCTTGTCAACGAGCGGGGAACCCGCGCATGAGCCGCATTCGCCTGGAATGGAATGTCGAATCGCGCAAAATCGACAAGTCCGATAGCGAAGACCCGGCGGCAAAACGAGCGCGCCGCCGACGAACGCTGCGGCTCATCATGTTGATTGGCGCAGTCCTCGCCCTGCTTATATTTGCCGTTCTCGTCGTTAGACAACGCCTCCTGGATGTGCAGGGGCAGCTTGAGCAATTGCTGCGGGAAACGGTTCATGCCGAAGCCGCCGCCTTGCGAATCGGCGACATCAATACCTTCCTCGCCCTGCAGGACAGCGCAAGCGAGACTTGGCGACAGCGGCAGCAAGCTGTCTTTCGGGAATACAGCGAGCTAAAGGCGAGTCATGACGTCGAGCTGACCGGCGCGATCTTGGACCTCGAGATTGACGGGCAGCGCGGTCGAGTCGTCGTGGAGGAGATCATAAACGGGGCGCGCTACGCTCAAGTGTGGTTCTACCGAAATATGGGCAATGATTGGCGTCACGTCGCGCCTGATTACTTATTTTGGGGTGAGGAACGAAGGCTGGAAACCGCTGCCCTAAGCATCCGCTATTATGATCTCGACCAGCGCTTCGCCCAAGCGATTAGCGAAGTTGTCGGCGAATGGCTGCGCCAGGAATGCGCGACCGCAACCTGCGCAGCGGAAGCCAACATATCCATCGAAATAGTCAACCAGGCGGCGTCGCCGGTCGCCTGGTCGCCTGGGACCGAGAGGACCTTGCGAATCTTGTCGCCTTTGGCGGTCGGGCGCATAGCCATTGCCGAGCCATTTGACAGCGTATTACAAGAACTTGTCGCCGAAGTATTGGCGAAGCGCTAGAACCTTTAGCTAACAGGCGGAACAGAGGGAAGCGCTGCTCAAGCTGGCGGCGGTATCCGAATACAAAAAGGGCTGCGATTACAAAATCGCAGCCCTCATGCTGATTCTAGCGGTGTCCCCAACCAGCCAAAGCGAGTTGAACCAGTGTCAAGCGCTTATTCGTCGTCCATGCCCATAGCGCGGTCGCGCAAGACAACCAGGAAAGCCAAGACATGGCCGAATATAATGTGTCCGTAGAAGCTGGGGTCGATATTCAGTTGCAATATATCGCCCCCGGCCACTGCCGGCATGATGATGTTCCCGCCGACGATCCACCAGATAATCCCGTAGATCAAGCCGCCGACAACAATGTTTACCAAGGGATTGCCCAAGTCCACGCGGTCTGCGAACAGCCCCGTGTACAGGGCGCCAATAACGGCGCTGAAGATGATATGCAGGATGAAGCCGACAAGGGCGCCGGCGCCAATCATGTCGCCGATCATATCAATCATGCCGTTTGCCATCATATTGCTTAGGGCGCCATCTTCAGACATCATAGCCGGACCTGCGCCCGCCCCAACATAGGCGAGGAAAACGTAACCGGCGATCACCCCCGGCACAATTCCCCTTCTCATTTTGTCCATATCCATACTTTTCCTCCTCGTAAAACTTATAGGGTTTTTTTCTTTCATCCGCAAGCGATCGCTTTGCGGAACGAGCAACAATTCTGTGGGGATTTGTTGCTTTTGTACAACATTTTAGCCCTTTTCTTATTACAATGCAAGCAAACTGCAGCATGAATTGTTACGGTTTTCAAAACATATTCATGTCAACGCTCGGCCTCCTCGGTTTGTCCAGCTATTTCCGCCGAGAAAGCGCCGGAAACAGGCGCTCGAGAGAACAAGAAATAGCGCGCTCGTTCTTGACGATTTTCCTGCGTCCGCGTCGCCCGGCTTTATGTACAAGATGCCAGCGAGAAACGCGACTTTAGTCAGGCGCGGAAGTAGTAAGCTCGCGCAAATGTGCTATAATCATATCAATAATGGCGTTGGCGCAACGTTGCCGCAATTGCCTTTGGCGAGCCGGTTTTTCGACCGGCGATTGCGGCTGATTTTGCTTGACCGACGCTGTTCCGCCCAAGAGCGATGTCCTTTAGCCGTCGCGCGCGGAACCTGTGTGAGCCGCGAAAGGAGCCATGGGCAAATCAGATTTCTGGTTAGCCGCATTATATGGACATTATTAACTCAGATTTGCCAGAAGATCAGGCGGGGAAGATCCGCAGGATCACGATAAACGAAGAGATGCGCGGCAGTTATCTCAACTATGCCATGAGCGTGATCGTGGCGCGCGCGCTGCCGGACGCCCGCGACGGGCTCAAGCCCGTGCATCGGCGCATACTCTATGCCATGTACGATATGGGGCTGCGCCCCGGTACGGCATATAAAAAGAGCGCCCGACTCGTTGGCGAAGTCTTGGGCAAGTATCACCCGCACGGGGATCAGGCGGTTTACGACGCCATGGCTCGGATGGCGCAGGATTTCTCGCTGCGGTATCCGCTGGTTGACGGCCAAGGCAACTTTGGCAGCCAGGATGGGGACAAGCCCGCAGCCATGCGTTATACAGAGGCGCGCATGGCGAATATCGCCGGCGAAATGTTGACGGACATCAACATGGACACGGTCGAATTCGCGGAGAATTACGACGGCACGCAAGAAGAACCCTTGGTGCTTCCCGCGCGCTTGCCCAACCTGCTGCTCAATGGCGCCAGTGGCATCGCGGTGGGCATGGCGACCAATATACCGCCGCATAATCTGCGCGAATTGGCGGATGCCATCACGTATTTGATAGACAACTATGAGCGTATCGACGATGTGTCGGTCGACGATCTCATGCAATTCATCAAGGGGCCGGACTTCCCTACCGGCGCCGAGATCGTCATAGGCGACGGTCTGAGGGAGGCATACGCCACCGGCAAGGGGCGCGTCGCTGTGCGGTCGACCGTCGACATCGAAGAGGGTCCCGGGGAAAGCCAGCACCTCGTCTTCACGTCAATTCCCTACCAAGCGAACAAGTCAGCCATCATCGAGCGGATTGTCTCTTTAGTGCGCGATAACCGCATTGACGCCATTCGCGACTTGCGCGACGAATCGGACCGTCAAGGCATGCGCCTGGTTGTGGAATTGAAGAACCACGCGCAAGCGCAGCGGGTCATCAATCAACTTTACAAATACACGCAATTGCAAACTGTCTATAGCATTCGGATGCTCTCGCTGGTCAATGGCGAACCTCGCACTTTGAGTCTCAAACGCTCACTGAGAATTTATATCGAGCATCGCTACGATGTTATCGTGCGGCGCTCTGAATATGACTTAAAGCGGCAGCGCGCCCGCGCCCATGTTTTGGCCGGCTTATTACAAGCGGTGGCGAATATCGACCAGGTCATCGCAACGATCCGCAATTCGCCCGACGTCAACAGCGCCCGGCAGCAGTTGATGGCGAACTTCGAGCTAGACGAGATACAAGCCAACGCCATCCTCGACATGCAGTTGCGGCGGCTGGCCGCGCTGGAACGGCAGAAGTTGCAAGAAGAGTACGACACGGTTCGCGCGCGTATCGAATATCTGGAAGATTTGCTTGGCTCGCCACAGAAAATCTTGGGGCTGATACGCGCAGACCTGGTCGAAATCGCCGACAAATATGGCGACGAACGCAAATCCGCGGTTAGGCGTGGCATTGTCGATCTTGAAGAAGGCGATCTCTTCCGCCGCGAAAATGTGGTGATCTCGCTGACTGAAAATGGCTATATCAAGCGGGTTGCGGCTCGGCATTATCGTGCGCAAAAGCGCGGCGGCAAAGGCATGCGCGGCATGACGATCAAAGACAATGATACCTTAAAGGACGTTTTCTTCGCGCACAGCCACGATATGATCCTGTTCTTCAGCGACAAGGGCAAGGTCTACTCTCGCAGAGCCTACGACATACCGGAGACGCTGCGAGAAAGGCGCGGTCTGCTCATCCAACGCGTTCTGCCGCTGGAAGGGGACGAGAAGATCGCCGTCGTACTCGCCGTCCCGGACGATGTCCTCGAGCTTGAAGAAGGGTACTTCGTGCTGGCGACCAGCAAGGGTCGGGTCAAACAAGTCGCATTCAGCGAATTCAGCGATATCCGCCCCAGCGGCTTGATGGCGATTCAGTTTCAGGCCGGGGACAGCTTGCGCTCGGTAAAATGGGGCAGGGGCGATCAAGATATTGTCATGGCGTCGGTAAACGGTCAGTGCATTCGCTTCAAAGCAGAGGAAGTGCGAGCCATGGGGCGTCAAGCGCGCGGCGTGATCGGCATGCGTTTGCGGGGCGACGACGAGATCGCGGGCATGGATGTCTTGACAGGCGAACACAGCCATCTGCTCATCGTCACAGGCAACGGTTATGGCAAGCGCACGGTGATCTCCACCGATGATCGGGACGAAGGAGCTGAAGACAGGGTGCACTACAAAGCGCAGCGGAGATCTGGGCTGGGCGTGCGGACATTGAAGCGAAATAAACGCACCGGACCGGTCGTGGCTATGCGCTGCATACGCGCCGAAGATGAAATCGTCCTGATATCGAAGCGCGGCACCGTTCTACTGACTCGACTGTCGGAGATTCGAGAAACGGGCCGCAATACGCAGGGCGTGATTTTGATGAAACTTGCTGAAAATGACGCGGTTGCCGGCATCGCCATCATGCGCGACGATGATGAAGACGAACCCGATGCCCTGATGTCCGCTGGCGACGAGGACCACTCCCAACAGAACGGCAGCGCAGCCCCCAGCAATTAGTTGAGTTCGTCGGGCGTCGCGCCTGCTTCGAAAAACGACGGGCTCGCGGGTCAGGCCTTCACGCTGGACAAAACACAATCGCAAAATGAAAAGAGGCGGGGCCAATGCGGCGCCGCCTCTTCACGCTGGATTTGCGGAGTCTGCAAGGGACTACTCTTCTGCGGCTTCTTCTGCGGAATCTTCGTCCGTTTCTTCGCCTTCTTCGCCCTCAAGTTCATCGAGTTCCTCTTCGGCGCGGGCCGCGGCCGGCTGTACTATCTTAGCCAGCATCTCATTGGGATCGCTGTGTACAATCACCTTTTCGCCGAATTCCAGGTCGCCTACCAGGACTTCCGAGCCGAGTTCAGTCAATTGCGACAGGTCTATGACAATGCGGTCGCGGATGTCGTCCGGATAAACTTCCATCGTCAGCGAGCTCCTGCCCGTGATCAGAATCCCCTCGCGCGCCGCAACAACCGGGCTGCGCCCTTCCATGATAATAGGAACTTCCACGCGGATGCGCTGGGAAGCGTCGACCGCCAGGAAATCCACATGCAAGATGTCGCCCCGGACGACATCCCGCTGCACTTCGCGGGCTAGCGATGGATATGCCTTGCCATCGACGACGATATCGATCAGATTGGTTCCGCCCGCAGCCATCAAGGTCACCTCAATCGCGCGATAGGGGAACTGCACGCTTATGGGATCATTGCTGGGTCCGTAAACAATACCCGGCACAAAACCCTGTTTGCGCAACTCACGGTTTTTCTTGCCGCGCCCATTCCGGACTTCGGCAGCCAGCTCAAATTCCGCCATGATAATTTCTCCTTTGGTTCCCAAAATCCGGGGGATGCTCTTCGGTCGATTCGCCGCTCGTTATTTGAATCAATAGCCCGTCTATTCTAAATGCGCAAATCACAAGGGTCAATGCTGCTTGAGACAAGAAAACTACCCACCATGCGGCGGGCAGGATTAGAACAAGCGGGTAACGGGACTCGAACCCGTGACCTTCTGCTTGGGAAGCAGGCGCTCTACCAACTGAGCTATACCCGCGAGATGTGAACATTATAGATAATCATGCTCGAAGCGTCAAGCCAGCGTGATATAGTTATGCGACTGCGTAAATGGAGACGAATTTGCGATTACATAGAAGGACTCTGGCTGGCACAGTTGCGGGTTTCGCTATTGCAGCTCTGCTGGTCAGCCGCGTCGATCTGGACGAAATGATTGCGACCCTGTTGAGCGCGGACTATCGTTTTCTAGCGGGCAGCCTTTTGTTTTTCATGTTAGGGCTGTTGACCAGGGCGCTGCGTTGGCGGGGCTTGCTTCGCGGTCAACTGCCTTTGCATCGCGCATTTAACATCATGAACGTCGCCTACTTGGTGAACGGCGTCATCCCGCTGCGCATCGGCGAAGTGGCGCGCCTGTTCTTGACTGCGCGCGCCAACAAGGGCATTCCCTTCATGCACACCGGCAGCACCATCTTGGTCGAGCGGCTGCTGGACGTATTGAGCGTCGCGCTCTTGGCGATGATCGCCACAGCCATCGCGCCAGTGAGCGCCGAGCTGCAGCGTCTTGCTATCATGGGTGCGGTTTTCTCCCTAGGCGGATTTGCCGCGCTTCTGGCATTGGCGCGTTGGCGCGGATTTACCGATTCCCTGATTGTACGCATCTCCAGCGCCTTGCCTTTTCGCGAAGGGCTAAAGCCGGACAAACTCGCCCGCGAATTTCTGGACGGGCTGCAGCCCTTGCTTGAATTCGCTCCTTTAGCCCGCGCGCTGCTCTGGACAGCCATCAGTTGGCTGCTTTCTGTCATCACGAATTATGTTTTGATGCTAGCCTTTTTTGATTTGGGCGATTGGGTGGCGATTATGCTTTCCATCGCTTCCGCATCATTTGCTATTGCGATTCCCTTAGTTCCAGGTAATCTGGGCGCCTATGAACTCTCCATCGTTGTCGCGTTCACATTATTAGGGTACAGTGAACTGGACAAGGTTACCGCCTTCGCCTTGACCGTACACGCCCAGAATATACTGGTCAATATGGCGACCGGCGGCCTAGGCTTGATATTCGAGGGTATCTCGCTGACGCAGTTGCGTTCTCATGCGCAACATTTGGATCAACCGCGCGCGCAAGATTGATACATGACTGCCAAGAACGAAACACGCAGCCGAAGATTGAAAATCCTGATCACGCTCCTGTATTACTATCCGCATCCGACCGGGCTTACCTATCATGCGCAGCTTATGGCTGAAGAAATGGCGCGCCGTGGACATGAAGTGACCGTGCTCGCCGCGAGGCACGACAGCGAATTGCCGCGAAATGAGCTTCACAATGGCGTGAGGGTCGTCCGGGTTTGGGCGCCAATTCGCCTCAGCCGCGGCATGATCATGCCTAGCTATCCATGGCGCTTGTTTACGTTGATGCGACAGCATGACATCGTAAGCATCCATACCCCGATGCTAGAGACCGCGCTTGTCAGTTTCCTGGCTGGTCTGACCGGCATAAAAGTTGTGCCGACTCACCATGGGGATTTATTTTTGCCGGACGGCAAGATGAATGGGATAATAGTTAGAATCATGTTCGCCTTGTTCCGTTTTATGGCGTGGCGCGCGCCTTGCGTCGTCGCTTATAGCGATGACTACGCCGAAAACTCGTATTATCTTCGCCCTTACAAAAGCAAAGTGAAGACGATTTATCCTCCGATTTCCATCCCAGAGCCAAAGCGAAATGCTGTGAGGGAATTGCGAGCGCAATGGCAATTTGAAGGGGGACCAGTAATCGGCTTTGCCGGTCGATTCGCGCATGAAAAACGACCGGATCTGCTCATACGCGCGCTCGAAATAATCAATACCAGGTATCCCTTTGCCCGGATCGTCTTCGCCGGCGAATATCAAGTTAGTTATGAGAACACATGGCGGCGCATGCAGGAATTGATTGACCAATACAAGAAGCAGCTGCTTTTCCTTGGTTTGTTACGGCGCCGGCAAGACATCGCTAATTTTTACGCCGCCTGTGATGTACTGGTACAGCCCAGCAATAACGAATGTTTTGGCTTGACGCAAGTCGAAGCGATGCTTTGTGGTACGCCAGTAGTCATGACGGACGTCTATGGCGGCCGCGTGCCAGTCCAAGTTACCGGCATGGGCAAACTCGCGATATCTGGCAACTGGCAATCTATTGGCGCGGCTACGCTGGAAGTGCTGGACAACCGCGACAAATATATCAAACCCAAAGCATTCATTGCCGAGTGCTTTTCCTCGAAAACCACTTATGACCAATTCGAATCAGTTTTGTTGCAACACGCTCGCAAGTGATATCGCATTCACCCGTTTGCAGCGCCCTACGCTTGATATTATGCTTACAGATGTGATCGGCGCAAAGGGACGTTTGTATGGATTCAGACGATAAAGAATATCGGCGTCGCGACGAAAATGACAAAGTTGAACTAGCCAGCGACTCGGCGGACCGCCAGCCTCTCGCCGGCGACGACAAACCAGAAAGCCCGGATCTGGCGGAGGCGGGCGCCGAAACTCGCATTGAAGAGCTGACGCTGGAGCAGCTGCTCGTGCGGTTTGCGCAAGCGCCGCTTGATACATGGCGACGCGTGCGGATGACGATTGCAGGCGCGGAGACTATTCGCGCGCCCGAGGTTGCGGCTGGCGAGCAAGCGCATGTAGAATACCGGCAGCGGAACGCTGGGGCGCCCTTGCTTGCGCGACTGGCTGGCGCGCTGCGCCAAGCGCAAAATCTGCAACTGCTGTTCTTTGTCTTGGCAATGGCCAGCGCCGTCATTGGCACAAATGCGTTGCTGGGTCCAGGAGGATCCAGTCGCAGCCCCGAAAACACGCTGGAGATCGGCGCGCCGTTTCTCTGGATGGGATTTCTTTTCTGGTTGGTTGGCGAAGCAATCGGGAGCTACGACCAACTGCGAAGCCGGTGGCGACAATTGAGCCGGTTGGACCGTATGCGCTGGTCGGCTCGCATAATCCCCGTGGCTTTATGGCTGGCGTCCGTGCAAGCATTGTCAGCCTCTATGGTGGTCGCAAAAGAGCAGTCTTTCGAGTTCTTGCTGATGGCCGCAGGTCGCTTTATCGCTGGCTTGATCCTTTGGTATCTATTGGATATTGTCGCCTGGCGGATCAAAGTCCGCTTGCCCGCAAGTCCCGCAACGACAAGCGAAAGTTCGGGCTCGTCTCAGTCAGTCAGCGCTCCTCCCAGCCCGACAATATCTCCTCCGCTGCGGGAGCGTATCAGCAAGCGCCGCGTCAGCCTGGCGATTTTCTCGGCGCTGGCAAGCGCCGCGCTCTGGATGAATACCAGCGGCAATCGAATTGAACCGCCTTTCATTCTGCTGTGGATCTTTTCTTCATTTAGCTGGGCAATGGTCTTCGCGCCGGCAAACTGGAACGCCTTTGAGTGGATGACGGGGTGGATTGACCGCTGGCGGCGCATTGACTGGCGGGGAAACCGCTGGCTCATCGTCGCCTTCGCTTTGATCATGCTTCTCGGGCTAAGCTTCCGTTTCACGCGATTGGATAGCGTCCCGCCCGAGATGACCAGCGATCATGTGGAGAAAATCCAGGACGCCTATCGCGTCTCCACCGGCGACTATCAAATCTTCTTCCCCAACAACGGCGGACGCGAACCGGTGCAAATGTACCTGCTGTCGCTGCTGTCCACATTGCCCGGGCTGGGCTTCGACTTCTATACGCTCAAGCTCCTCGCTGTCCTGGAAAGCGTACTCACCTTGCCGCTTCTGTTTTGGATGGGCAGGGAGCTTCTAGGCGGCGACCGACCTCGGTTCAATACAGTGGTTGCGCTTTTGCTGATGGCCTTGGTCGCGGCAAGTTATTGGCACGTCATCATCAGTCGTCAGGGCTTGCGCATACCACTAACGCCGGCGGTCACCGCGCTGCTGCTGATATATCTTTCCCGCGCGATGCGCCGCAACAGACGCAGCGATTACGTCAAAGCGGCGCTTGTGCTCGGTTTCGGGCTATACACTTACCAGGCAGTGCGCATGCTGCCGGTTTTGATTGTCATCGGCGTATTTTTCGCCCTCTGGCTGCGGGCTTCCAGCTGGCGACAGCGCTGGCGCTATTTGTTCCACCTGGCGATATTGGTCTTTGTATCGCTGATGGTTTTCCTGCCCATGCTGCATTTCTGGCTGGAATACCCGAACGCTTTTTGGATGCGAACCTCCACACGCATATTGGGGGATCAGCACTCGCATCCAACAGTAGACCAAGCGATAGAGACTTTGCGCGAGAATGCGCCCGTGTTCATGCACAATATCCGCAATGCCTTGCTCATGTACAACTGGAAAGGCGACATAGGCTGGTTCAACGGGGCGCCGGAGCGCCCGGTCCTGGACACCGTGACCGGAGCCTTCTTGATATTAGGCGCCGCCGCCTGGTTGGCAAGAATGATCAAATCGCGCGACCCTGTCTTTTGGTTCATGCCCGTCGTCATTCTTGTCATGCTGATGCCAACTGTCCTGTCGCTCGCGTATCCAGAGGCGAATCCCAGCAACTCGCGCGCATTGGGATCTGTACCGATCGTCTATCTCTTCGCGGCTTTACCTGTAGCAATGATGGCGGTTCGCCTTAAAAGAATGATTAAAGGCGGCAAAGGAAAGATGGTCGCAATTGCCTTTGGAGTTGGAGTCGTTTTGCTGGCTAACCATCAAAACAGCGAGACCTATTTCGATCGTTACGCGACCGCCTATTTGGGTCCGTCCTTTCCGCACAGCGAGGCTGGCAGAATCGTTCACGGCTTCGCGACCAGCGACGGCGCGATTGGGAACGTCTGGTCCCTGGGTTATCCTTACTGGTGGGACTACCGCGCGCTGGGAATTGAAGCCGGCTATCCCTTGTGGCACAACGATATGTACCCGATCGAGAGCTTGCCTATAAAACTTCAAGAGGCTCTGCAACGAACAGGACAAGACCGTCTGGACCTGAACAGAGACCTGCTGTTCATTTTCAATCCTGCTCATGAACAGGCTTGGCAGCGCTTTCGCGAGTGGTTCCCGCAAGGCCGCGCTATGACTGTCCAGTCATATCAGCCCGAGGACAGATTTGTGCTCTACCGTGTACCGAGGCTGGGCGTAGAGGAATGGGCGGCCTTGCTCGCGCGGGATGGCGGCGCCCAAGGATAAGATCGTATGCCGACGTATTCCGAGTTAGGACCGGACTTACAACGAAATGCCCATAGCGACGGTGTATATGCAAATGCCTTTGTCCTAGAATGGCGCCGCTACAGCCATTGGGCGATTGCACTTGACAGCCAGACCCAGGAACCGTGACGCGAACAAGAAGCATGAATAAACATATACCTGCGGAATCGCGCTTGAGATTCAGGAATCAGATCCAAGATCAGGACATGGCAACTTTTGCATTTAGCAGCCGCCGCCATAAGTTCGCGGACCAACAGCGGACCAACAAACGAGGCGCTAATCGATGAGAGCCAAGACCATTACAGCGCTGTCGCTTGGGATCATATTAATCTTCGCTGGGATCCTGCGCATCACCGGGCAAAACTGGGACGACTTTTCCTATACGCATCCTGACGAGCGATTCCTGTCTATCCTATTGCTGCCGAACATAGGCGGCGGGAACGAATACACCAATGACGAAATCAATTTCCCCAGCCAGAGCATGCTTGCCCGCAGCGACAGCCAAGTTCAGCAAGACCTGGGCGATCTATCCTCCGCAGTCGGCATGCGCATTGGCGCCGAGCGCGATACTTTTTCGGCGCAGGTCGCCAGTTGGATAGGGCGCGACAATCAGGTCATCCCCTTCGAAGAGACAAGCCAGGCTTTAGCAGCGCTGCGCGCGAGCCAATTGGACGCGGTAATCGTTGACGCGGGGCTGGTTTCCGATTTCGCGGACCTGAATCTGGCCGGCGCTTTGGATTCCCATCAACTGCAATCCTTGCGCTGTCGCTATTTTTATCCCGAAAGCGGCGGCGCAGGCAGTTACTTCGACGCCCGCTGTTCGCCGCTGAATCCACATCAAGCGGGTCACGGCTTTTATGTTTATGGCACATTCCCTCTGTTGCTCGCGCATTTTGCCGGCGAGATCGTCCGAGACGCTACAAATGCCGGTTTGCCCTTGTTTGACTGGCAAGGGGGCCATCTTGTTTGGCGTGGATTGTCGGCGCTTTTCGACCTGCTGACGATTGTTATGATCTACGCTTTGGGCAGCCGCATTCATGGCAGATGGGTCGGTCTTATCGCGGCCGCGCTCTACGCCGCGGCGCCGCTGGCCATTCAGAAATCTCACTACGCGACGACCAACGCGATAGCCGCCTGCCTGGTTGCCATCGCGCTTTACTTTGCTGTAGCCGTGCAGCAACGGGGCAAGCTCTCGTCTTATTTGCTATTTGGCTTTGCCTGTGGCGCGGCTGTCGCCAGCCGCATGAACCTGGCGCCTTTGGCGGGCATCGTCGTCTTGGCTGCCGTCATCAAAGCGGCGCCCGTCTTCGACCCAAGTTTGACGCGTCAAGAACGGCTGCAGATCCTCGCTTACCATTTCTTTGGGCTGATACTGGCGGGCGCCGCTACTTTCATAACATTTCGCTTGCTCAACCCCTATGCCTTCATGGGACCTGGTCTCCTGGGCATATTCCCCAACGACCGCTGGCTGGAAAACGTGCGCGCCGGCAGCGCGGGCGTATCCGGTTTACAAGATTCGCCGCCCAACTGGCAATGGCTGTCACGCGCGGCGTATTTTTACCCCCTCAAAGATATGGCGCTTTGGGCAATGGGACCGCCGATGGCTCTGCTGGCTTGGTTCGGCTGGGGCTGGTCAGCCTATCGGATCGCGCGCCTGCGCAAGGCGGCGCTAAACAACCTGTTGCTTGTGGCTTGGGTCGGCGCGTATTTTGCCTGGATGAACCAGCTTTGGCCCATGACGATGCGCTATTATTTGCCCCTTTACAGCGCCTTGGCGGTATTGGCTGGATGGGCAATCATCCAATTGATCCGTCATGCGCGGCAGGCAGAGCGCGATACAGTCGCGACGCGCGTCCTGCTTGCGATTCTGGGCATTTTATTTGGCGCAGTTGGCGCATATCAGCTTTTCAACGGAACACAAGACACGACCGCGATCACGGCGGCGGCAATCGGGACGATACTGCTGCTGGCGGCTTTGCTCCCGGTGTCTCGATTGTCTCAATCACGCCGAGCCGCCGCGCTCGCCCTCTTCGCCATCGGCTTCACCCTGATCTGGGGGGTAATGTTCGGCAATGTTTACAGGCATCAGACAACCTTGGTACAGGCTTCGCGCTATTTGTTCAAGCATGTTCCCGGCGATTTCGCCATGCGCATCGACGGGGCGGACGAATCGACGCCCTTGATTAACGTCGCCGTGGGCAGTAGCGGATACTCATCACCCAGCTTGACCGACAGATTGTTCAACAACGTCACTCATTACAGCGAGCAGCTCATACGAAGCACTGCCTTCACCGCGCCTGTCAGCGGTCCGATTTCCAGCATATTCGCGCCGCACCTGGGCGATCCACTTGATGATCCAGAGCCGGAAAGGCTGGAGATACGCGTCTATCCCGCGGGCGACGATCGGCTGTTGGCGGAAGCGATCCTGGAAGCCAATTTCACGCGCGCCGATCATCCGCTGGGCGACAGCTATGAAATCCCCTTCACCCAGCCCTGGCAAGCGGAAGCCGGCGCGCGCTATGTCCTAGAAACCGTCGCGGCTGAAGGCAGCGGCGACATCATCGGATCGGGTTCGGTCGTTCTAACGGAAGGCAGTTGGGACAACATTGCGACCGGGACCTTGACCTGTCAATTGCCGGATGACCTGGCGCTTGTTGACCGCCCCGCCTCGGGACTCTTCCGCAGCGAGAACTGTTACGGCAAATACGCCTTTAGCGCCTTGGTCAATTCTTATGATCAAATCATGTCCTACCCGGTGGACAATCAGCTCAAATACGACAATATCTTGCACACGCTGGAAGTTGGCGACTATCTTACGATTGCCAGCAACCGCTTTTACGATACAGAGGCGCGCAACCGGATGCGCTGGCCCCTGACGACGCATTATTACGAAAAGCTCTTCGCTGGCGAATTGGGTTTTGAACTGGTCGCCCTTTTCGACGAGCCATACCAATTTGGACCTTGGCGGGTTTCCGACCAGCACCTGCCTATTTTCGATTCTCCCGCCTGGCTGAACGAAATCGAAGGCGACGAGGCTTTTCATGTTTACGACCACCCCGCCGTCTTTGTTTTCCGCAAAACGGAGGACTATGCGAGCGCGAAGGTAAAGGCAATCCTCTCGTCTGTATCGTTGAAGCAGCCCCACGAATTGTCAAGAGATCTCGGCAGCGCGGACAGGCTGGGCGCCATCTATTGGACCTCCAAGGACGCGGACCCGGTCCCGACCGCCCTGACATTCCCGCGAGCCGACTATGAGACGCAAACGGCGGGCGGTACCTGGTCGCAGCGCTTTTTCAGCGACAGTATCGCCAACAGCAATCAAGCGCTCGGAACGCTGTTCTGGTATGTCGCGCTCCTGCTTATCGGCTTCATCGCTTTTCCCATCGTTTTCGCTCTATTCCCCAGCCTGGCGGATGGAGGCTACGGGCTTAGCAAGCTAAGCGGAATCTTGTTAGTCGCCTGGTTCGCCTGGGCGGCTTCGACGTTGAAATTCCCGCTATGGTCCCAGGCTGGCCTTTTGGCGCTGCTGGCGCTGCTGGCGCTGCTTAGTTTGGCGCTTGCCTATCATAGGCGCTTGAGCCTGCTGCGGTTTCTGCGCGAGAACTGGCGGCGTCTGGCTTGCATGGAGTTGCTGGCCATCCTGGCTTTCGCAGTCATGGTTGCCATTCGGCTAAGCAACCCAGATCTCTGGCACCCTTTCAAAGGCGGGGAAAAGCCCATGGACTTCGCCTATCTGAACGGTGTTTTGCGCAGTACGACATTCCCGCCGATTGACCCGTGGTTTGCCGGCGGATTCATCAACTACTATTACTTTGGATTTGTCTTGGTTGGCGTTCCCTCGCTGCTGCTGGGCATTGTGCCTTCTTTCGCCTACAACTTGATGATCCCGACGATATTTTCGCTGACCGGCGCTGGGGCTTTTTCCGCCGCATACAATATCCTTTCTCGTTGGAAGTTGAGAATACAGAACAATCAAAAGCCGCCCGGCGCCCCGCGCAGGCGACTGGGGAACCCTTGGACAGCGGGCATCCTGGCGCTGCTGATGTGTATCCTGCTGGGCAACCTGGACACAGTGCGCGTCCTCGGCAATGGCATCGCGGCATTAGGCGGCTACCGAAAACCGGAAGGCCTCGAATCCTTCCTGTTAGACGAATATCACGACGCTCACGGTCAAGCGCCTGAGGAAAACATGCGCGCCGAGTTGAGGGGGCGAGCCTCTCGCGCCAATTTGATCGACAATCTTCGCTACGAGATCCACAGTTCATTGTCGCTCGTGGCAGGTCTTGCGCGAGGGTTCGGTTTGGCAATCGACGGTGAAAGCTTGCCCATGGGGCATGATCGCTGGTATTGGGGTCCCTCTCGCGTATTAGCGGAAACGCCCGGCGTGCGCGGCAACGCCATAACAGAGATGCCTTTTTTCACTTTCTTGTATGGCGATTTGCACCCGCACATGATCAACATGCCGCTAATCCTGATGACCATAGCATTTGTTTTCAACGAACTGATGCAAGTCGGCGCGGACCGGCGCAACAAATGGGAACGATTTATGGGGCTGGCGCTGGGAGCGATGGTCGTCGGCGTGATGCAGGCGAGCAATACCTGGGACTGGCCCACGATGACCATATTTGCGACAGTCGGCTTGAGCTATTGCTGGTGGCTGCGCTGGCGCGGCACTTTTCGCGGGGGCATAGACCTGCGCTTTTACGCGATATTAACTGGCGCGCTGCTGATCGGCTTCGGCTTACTTACAATTCTGCATTCTCATTACAGCTCCGGCATCGGCGCGCCGGCGACAGCCCTCGCGGAGGCGCTTGCCATCATCCGGCGCGTCTTGCTGGTCTGTATCGCGCTGGTTGCGCTCTGGATCGCGCTCCGACATTTATTGCTCAGGGCGTCGGCTATAGACCTTATCGGCAGCGTGGGCGGGTTCTTGGCGCTCAACGTCGCCTTC
Organism: Phototrophicaceae bacterium; assembly: GCA_965232245.1. Classification (GTDB taxonomy): domain Bacteria; phylum Chloroflexota; class Anaerolineae; order Aggregatilineales; family Phototrophicaceae; genus UBA6055. Next base: position 2,535,136 of record CBDDPG010000002.1, read on the forward strand.
GCATTGCCATACACCACCTGGCACGTCTCCAACTACATCAGCCTGAGCCTGTGGCAGGGCGGGAAAACACCGATTTGGGCTTACCTCGACATTCACGGTCTATTCCTGTTTTTGCTTGTGTCGCTCTTGATCTGGGAGACCGGGCATTGGCTGCGGAGCACGCGCGTCGCCGCGCTGCGTGGACGCGCGACGCCGCTGCGGAATGTCGGCATCGGCATTTTGCTGACACTGTTGGTTTCTCTTGCCATGTTCGTCGCGCATTATCAAGTCGCCTTGATCGTCCTGCCACTGCTCGTTTGGATCGGCATTCTGTTCTTCCGCCCCGGGCAAACACGCGCCTTGCGTTTCCTATTGGTGCTGGTCGGATTGGCGCTATCCCTGACACTGGGCGTAGAGATCGTCGTCATCGGCGGGGATATCGGCCGCCAGAATACAGTTTTCAAGTTTTACATCCAGGTTTGGCTGCTGCTGAGCGTGGCTGGCGGCGTCGCGATGAGCTGCCTGCTGCAATCCGCCCGGCGCTGGACCGGTCGCCTGCGCCGATTATGGTTCGCAGCTTGTATCGGGCTATTCGCGATCGCCGGCGCGTATCCGATCTTGGCAACGCGAGCCAGGTCCTTGGACCGTATGGCGCCTCATTTGCCCTTGACCCTCGACGGCCTGGACTACATGAAAGAATCCACGCACTGGGAAACCGCGCCGGACAAGAACGAAACAGCGACGCTGGACCTGGCTGTCGACCATGCCTTGATTCGCTGGATGCAGGAAAACATCGCCGGCTCGCCCGTGATAATGGAGGGGCGGCGCTTCCCCAGCGAATATCAATGGAACGGCCGCATCTCGATAGCGACCGGTCTGCCCTCAGTTGTCGGCTGGAACTGGCACCAACGGCAGCAGCGCACCATCAATCCGCTGCCGACATGGGTTGAACAGCGCGAAAGAAATGCGCGCGCCTTTTATGAGACCGGCAACATCGACGACGCTGTAGACATCCTTTATCATTATGACGTGAAATACATCGTCCGGAGCGGATTGGAAGAGCTGCATTCGACCGCGGAAGGTCTTGCCAAGTTCGAGCGCATGGTCAACGAAGGTCTGCTGTCGATAGCCTTCGCCATCGAAGGCGGCACGATTTATCAAGTAAACGAAGAAGCTATGCTGCGCTATCTTGAGGAGCGATTTCGTTGACGCTTATCCAGGAATGGTTGACCCGCGAAGGACATCTGCTCTTTAGCTGGTGGCTGGCTATCAGCTTGGCGGGCATGGCGGCTTTTCCCTTGTGCCTGCGTCTCTTAGGCGGCTTGCCCGACAAGGGTTACAGCTTGTCGCGCGCCGTCGGCATGCTGGTGCTTACATTCGTCTACTGGCTCTTGACCAGCTTTGGCCTGCTGGAGAACTCGGCCGGCGGCATCGCGCTGGCTTGGGTCTTGGTGCTTTTCCTATCGCTAGCCGTTTATGCGCGGAAAGGCGACTGGCGCGACATACGCGCCTGGTGGCGAGAAAATCGCGCCCTGGCGCTGGCGACCGAGCTATTGTTTCTGGTCTTGTTTCTGGTTTGGGCTGCTTACAGGGCGCATCAGAACGCCATACTGTATACGGAAAAACCCATGGAACTGGCTTTCCTAAGCGCTGTACAACGCAGTACGACATTCCCGCCGGACGATCCCTGGATGTCGGGCTATGCGATTAGCTACTACTACATGGGGTACTTGATGTCCGCTATGCTGTCGCTTTTCAGCAATATCGGCAGCACGGTCGGCTTCAACTTGACGGCTGCGTCGCAGTTCGCCTTGACGGGCGTCTGCGCCTTTGGCGTCGCCTACAATCTAGTCCGATCCCGCGCATTCGAGCAAGCGAGGCAATTCCGAAATATCAGGGCATCGCGAGCGAAAGCCATCGCCGTCGGATTGCTGGCGCTGCTCTTCATGACACTCGTCGGCAATTTCCAGACGGTCCTCATCGAGATTCCTTTCCAGTCCAGATACGCTTCGGAAGGCTACCTGGACTTCTGGGGTACGCAAGAGCGCGCGAATTTCCCTGAAGACAGTTACGCGCCCGATGCACAGGCGTCGTTCTTTTCCGATCCCGCTGGCTGGAGCAACTGGTGGTGGTTCCGCGCCAGCCGCGTCTTGACAGACTATAGCCTGGACAATTCGACTGAATTCACCCAGCCGATCGACGAGTTTCCAGCCTTTAGCTTCTTGCTCGCGGACAATCATCCGCATGTCCTGGCGCTGCCATTTACCTTGATGACCATCGGGCTGATGATAAACATCGTCCTGTTGCGCAGGCAGCCGCGGCTGCCAGAAGTCATCTTTTACGGCATCGTCTTGGGCGGATTGGCTTTCTTGAATACCTGGGACGGTCCAATCTATTTGTTTGGCTTGGTCGCCGCGGAAGCGCTGCGCCGACTGACGCTGAATGACCGGGGCCGACTGACAGTCGCCGATGTTGTGATTTCGCTGCTATTCGGGCTGCTGCTAGGGGCTATCGCCCTAATCGCCTACTTGCCGTTTTTTCTCGGGTTTCGCTCTCAAGCCGGCGGATTGCTGCCGAATCTAGTCAATCCGACAGCGTTCAGACGCTTCTTCATCATGTTCGGACCGATTCTGCTCATCCTGCCTGCTTTCCTGTTGGTGGAAGTTTGGCGAGGCAAGCGGTTTGGGCGCCTGAACTGGAAATTCGCCAGGGCGATCGGCGCAGTCGTCATTGTCGGGCTGCTTCTGCTGCTAGTCGTTTCCAGCCTAGTCGGCGCGCTATCTTCCTCGGCGCTGCCAGCCCTTGGTCAGTCAGTCGAGCAATTCGGCGGCTGGGGCGAGCTTATTCCACTTTTGATAGGACGCCGAATCGAATACAGTTTGACGACGCTCGCGCTGCTGGCGGGCATTGTCCTGGCGCTCGCGCGCTTGTTTCCCAAGCGCTGGACGCCACTGCGGGTTCAAGAGCCCCGCACTCCCAATATCACCTATTCACGCGCGACCGCTTGCGCATTGCTTTTGATCGGGATGGGACTGTGCCTAACGCTCATTCCAGAGTTTGTCTTTCTCAAGGACAACTTTGGCAGCCGCATTAACACGATCTTCAAGTTTTATTACCAAGCCTGGACGGTTTGGAGCGTCGCGACAGCCTATGCGCTTTACAGTGTCCTGGATGACGACGCCCTGTGGCGGCCCAGCAAAGCCCTACGATTCATTTTTGCGCTGCTAGCGCTGCTGGCGCTTGCGGGGGGCTTGGTTTACAGCGTATTGGGGATTACGCATCGCTCCTGGATCGAAACCGGGCGCGGCAGCAGTCTACAACAATACAGGCCGCCTGAAAATTGGACGACGCCAGTCCTGCAAGTTTCGCCCGGCGAGACTGTCTATCCCGGAAGCGTCTTGTTCACGGACGGCGGCTTGTTTGACGCAACCGAGTCTACTATCATGCGTTCAAAGGACGAGGGGATTGTCTTGGTTGACGAGATGTCGATTCAGGTTGTCAAGCCCTTGTCGCTGGACGGCTGGCACGGTTTTATCAATCGGGACGATCTCAATGTCATAAACTGTTTGAGCGAACTTGTCGGGCGCGACGACGCGGTCGTGGCGGAAGCGGTTCTGCGGGCCTACAGCGAAAGCTATGGCAGAGTTGGCGCATTGACCGGGATACCGATTGTATTGGGTTGGGAGAACCACGAGAGCCAGTGGCGCGGGGCGACTTATGCCGAGATTGCCGGCAGCCGGCGCCAAGATATGCAGACCCTTTACACAGCCGAGGATCTCTCGCAAGTATGGCACATCATAGACCGTTATCGCATCGGCTATATTCTTTTTGGCTTGACCGAACTGTCGCAATATGGAGGCGCAGGCGAGGAAAAGTTCCGCGATCATTTTCCGGTCGCATGCGAATCAAATCAATCGCGCGTCTACGCTGTGCCGCCTGCGGGCGACATGCAATCTGTTTTCTCTGACGTCTAGCTGCGCGAATCGAAGGTGAACAATGGCGGCGGCCGACGCGAATAATATCCACCCTGGCATATCAACGCACGCCCATGCGCCGCGGCAGCCCGCGGCGATCTCGGTTCGCGCCGAGTGGCTGGCATACGCGGCGCTGATGTTGCTTTCGCTTGTCATACGTGTAGCCGCGCTGGGCAGCGTGCCCTTGAACGACTATGAAGCGCAGCAATCGCTTCATGCCTGGCACACTGTCGAGGAAGACGCGCCCGGCGCTTATGTCGCCAGCCACAATCCCTTGACCTATTCCTTTCAACTCCTGACGTTTTCGACGCTGGGCGCTTCGGCTTTTTCCGCGCGCATTGCTGTTGCGCTGGCTGGGGTCGCGCTGTCGCTTTGCCCGCTGCTCTTCCGCGAGAATCTCGGCGCGACGCGCGTTTTTATCTGGTCGCTGCTCTTAACGGTATTGACGACGCCTGTCGCCGCAGCGCGCAGCGCGGATGGCGCGACCTTCATGATGTTGTTCACAGTCTTGGCAATCTGGATGATCCGGCGCTTCTGGTACTCGCGCGAGCTGCCACATGCTATGGGGGCAGTCGCCTTTGTCACGCTTATGCTGGCGCTTGCGGGCCCCTCCGGCATCCCGCTTTTTGTGATCCTGCTCGTTTCCGGCTGGCTGGCTGTATGGCGCACCGCCTTGAGCGCGCCGCAGCGGATGGACCTGCCGGGCGACGATATTCTGCAATTGTCGCTTAAGCGACTGCAAGACTTCCCTTATAAGCAAGTCGCCTTTGTGCCGCTGTCTATCGTGTTCACAGTCGGCGCCCTGTTCATGCTAAACCCCGCTGGTTTACAAACAATCGCCGAGTCCATCAACGTCGCTTTGACTGGGTTCAGCCAAGCGAGCAACGCCGATGCCATGCGTCTAGGCATCATCGCGCTGCTGACCTATGAACCCCTGCTCATTGTTTTTGCGCTCGGGGGCGCCTGGCTGATCTGGAAGCACGGCGCAGTCAGCTACATCGACAGGTTCGCGGCGGCTTGGGCAGCGGTCGCGGCGGCGGGTTTGTTCCTTTATCCCGGCGCCCGCCCGGTCGACGCGATGTGGGTGGTTTTGCCTTTGAGTTTGCTGGCTAGTTACGGCATCACGCAACTGATGATCAATCGGCGTATGGTTGTGCTGTGGGCGGACCAGAACGACGACGATTTTGACGACAGCCACGAGCTCTATACGACGCGCTATTGGTGGGTAAAATGGCTCATTTCCTTGGGCGTATTGCTCTTGCTGCTGACCGCCGCTGTGCAATTCATGCAGGTGGGACGGTCGCTGCTTGATGTGCCCGCCGATACAAGCCTGAATCAACTGTTGGAGCGCCTTTCCGTTTCGTCCTATACGCGCTTGTCGCAGGGGCTGGGCTTGTTCGTGATGACAGTCGTGGTCGCCGTGATTCTCTATTTGCTCATGGCGAATACTTGGGGCAGCGGCACTTGTCTGCAAGGGATTGGCATCGGTTTCTTTTGGTTTATGATATTGTCTGGGCTTGGCGGCGCCTGGCAAATCGCCGTCGCCGACAGCAGCAATCCCGCAGAGTATTGGCATCCCGCCGCAATTAGCGAAGATACGCGCCTGTTGCGCCAAACGCTTTTTGATTTGGCAAAGCGAGACAGCAAGGGATTTCCAGTTTTGGAAGTGGTCATCGTAAAGGAGGCCGGCGTCGTGGACGACAAGGGTTTGATGGGCTGGCTCCTGCGCGACTTCCCAAACGCGCGCTTCGTTGGCGCTGCGGCGATGGCGGCGGGCGAGCCAATCATCATCATGGCGGCAGGCGAAGAAGCCTTCGCGGACCTAAAGGGGAATTACGTTGGACAGAAGTTCCTCTTGCGGCGTCGCACGTCCATTGCGCGGTTGGATCCTTGGCAACTGCCCGCCTGGTGGTCGCAACGCCGCCTGCGCAGAGACAACGTTGAAGCGGAAGAAGCGGTCATACTGTGGCTGCGACAAGACGTCTATGATAATGTCAAGTCGAATTGACGCCAAAACTTGTGAGGATGATGGCGCTAAAATGTGTAATGAAAATTGTGCTTGTTCGCTCACCACAAGGACAACGACATGAGGGATAACCGACCGCAAGGTCGCGCCGAAATAGATCGGATTGTCGAGCGCGCCCTTAATGGCGATCAAGTTGGCTATGCGGAACTTTATGAAAGATTCGCAGCCAGCTTGTATCGGCTATGCTATAGCTTGCTTATGAATGAGCAGGATGCCGAAGATATTCTGCAGGAATCATTCCTCTACGCATTCAAAAACCTGCACCGCTTCGATTCTGGCAAGGCATCGCTCAAAACCTGGCTCTATACGATCGCCGTCAGCCGTTGCCGCAATACCTATCGCCGCAAGCGCTTCCTGACCGTAGATATTTTGCAGTGGTTCGGCATCGAATTAAAAGCGCCGCCGGCCGACGCGCCGGAAGCGGCTGTGATCCGCCGTGACGCGGCGGAAACCATAGAGAAGGCGCTCACGGGTTTGTCGCCACGGCTGCGAGAAGCGATCGTATTGCGCTATGGACAAGGGATGACCTATCGCGAGATTTCCGAAGTGATGGGCTGCCCGCAAAAGACGGCGGAAAGTCGCGTGCGTCTCGGGCATCAACGGCTGCGGCAGTCCTTGCAACCCGAGGGGCGCGGGCTGCTGGAAGAATTGCTAAGAGTACATTGAGGATTGCGCGACCCATGGCGTGGCGGAATATATGATCAAATTTAAGTACCGCTACTGCAAAGTTCATCTGGCGAAATACCTGAGCGGCGAGCTCTCGGACGTCGCGCGCAGGCGGATCGCGCGCTTCATTGACGAATCCCCGGACTGTTACGAGGAATATCTGCGCCAGCGAGAGATAAGGGATCAATTGCAGCGAAACTTGCCAAGTTTCGGCCGCCCGGATTCGCAGCAGCTGGACAATATCTGGATGTCCTTGCAAAAGGAGCTCGCCCCTGCAGCGACCGGGGGGCTGCCCGGTTCAAATTATCTGGGCAATACGCAAATCGGGCACAGTTTGTTCATGGTATTGCTGGCGGCAATCTTGCTTCTGCCGCTAACGATTGGCTTCCATCCATCAGGCGCTTCGATTAACTTGCCGCCGCGTCCCAAGCTGCTTGAGCTCGAGAGAACGCCTGCCACCCGGTCGAATGCGTCGTCCGTTGGCGTTTTATCAACCCAGTCAAGTTTCTCGAACCAAGCTCCCCAGCTGCAAAACACGCCAGAAGCCAGATACCTCCAATAGCGATTTCGATAACCGTTCGAGAATCCTGAGGCGCCGCCAGACATGTTGACCACGCCCAACCGACAGAATGAAAACGCTTTATACCAGCTGCTGTCCACCCGCGTCCCGCTCAACTGGGAAGTCGCGGCCTATCTAGTCATTCTGCTCTTGGCGCTCTTCACGCGGTTTTACATCCTGGACCAGCGCGTGATGAGCCACGACGAAAGCCTGCATACCCGGTTCGCCTACAACTTATACAACGAAGGCAACTTCGCGCACACGCCGCTGATGCACGGGCCCGTGCTTTTCCATGCGACCGCGCTGGCTTATTTCCTTTTTGGCGATAGCGATTTTTCGGGCCGGATTTACACCGCTGTTCTGGGTGTCTTGATGGTGATGTTCCCCATGCTATTACGACCCTGGCTGGGGCGGTGGGGGGCGGTCCTGGCGTCGCTCATGTTCTTGATATCGCCGCTGCTGCTCTACTACAATCGCTATATTCGCCATGATACGCCGTCGATCTTTTTCGGCTTAATCATGGCTTATTGCATTTTACAGTATATCAACGGCTCGCCGCGATTCCGCAGGCGCGCCTATTGGCTGTATATCTTTGCCGCCGCCATGATTCTAAACCTCGGCTCCAAAGAGACGGCATTCATTTACATCGCAATTTTTGGCAGTTTTCTCTGCATCTATTTCTTGGCGCGCCTGGCGCAGCATATCTATGACCTGGAAGGCAAGCCGCTCTTCTACATGCTTGTCTTGGGGATCCTTGTGGGCGGCGTCATGACGCTGGGCATGTACATCATCGTTGACATCGTGCCAGCCCAAATCATCCCCGGGCGCGGCGAGCCTTGGGGCGAATTGTCGGACTTGCAGCGCTCGAGCTGGGCTAAGTGGATGCTGCTAACCGTGTTCGCGGCGCTGTTCGCGCCCATCAGCACAGCGCTTTATGCCTTCCGAGGCGGCTGGAAGCGCCTCCCCAGGCGCGAACTGGCTTTAATCTTGCTGATCGCGCTGGCAACGGCATTTGGCCTGCTTTTCATCGAGGAATTGTCCCATTTCCCCAGCCAAACAGAGACCGCCGTGCCCGTTGTTCCCGATGTCGCGGAAGTCCCGGAAGATAGCGCGCTGCCGGACGAGCCGATCAATTGGGCGCCGCTGATTGCGCTGTGGCTGATTTTCGTGGCCGCGGCCGCGTATCTGATACGCGACGCCCGGCGCGCTGCTCGCATCAGAGCCGAATCGGGAGAAAGCAAGGATAGCCCCGGTTTTTGGGGCTTCCTTTATCAGTTCCCCGAAGTGGATCTGATTGTGATAATGGCAACTTTGATTTTGCCTTGGACGACTGCCCTTTTCCCTCGCTTGATGGGCGGCAGCAACGACGCGCATGCCCAGCTCGCGCAGTCGCTGCCCGACGCTGTTTACAATATCATGCTTAGCTTGCCTGGTCTGGGAGCCTACGAATCTGTAGGCAGGTTCATGCTCGGCGGCTATGCTTTCCTGCCGCTATTCCTTCTGATGGTGGTAGTCGGGCTGACCTGGAATTGGAAGCGCTGGCTGGCATCAGCCGTCATATTCCATGTTCTTTTCGCGTTTTTCTTCACGACTGTCTTCACCAACATCACGGGTTTGGCTTCCGGCATGGTATACAGCTTGGGTTATTGGCTGGAGCAACAGGGTGTGCGCAGAGGCAGCCAGCCGCAGTACTACTACTTGCTGATTATCTTGCCAGTCTACGAATACCTGCCAATCGTCGGCAGCGTGGCCGCGATGTTCGCCGGGCTGAGCAGATTCTGGAAGCGGCGGCGCAGCCACATAATCGCCCAGGAAAACGCGCGCAGACAGGAAGTTGGCGATACCCTGCAAGAATTCTTTGCCGATACCGCCGAGACTGCCTCCGAGCGCGCGCCGAAACTAGAGGCGGTCGCAGAAGCAAGCTCAGTCGCAGTGCTCGAATCCGCCGACGCCGATGCGAGCGCAAGCGAGCGGCAAATCGCGCCACGCGACAAGACGCTAACGATCGACGCGGGAGAAGGCGACCAGAGCCGGTCCTATCTGCGGCGACTGCCCTTCTTGCTGCTGCTCGCATGGTGGGCGGTGCTGAACCTCGTCGGCTATTCACTGGCAGGCGAAAAGATGCCTTGGCTGGGCACGCATTTGACCACACCCATGATCCTGCTGACCGCCTGGTATTTCGGAGGCATTTTCGCGCGTATCGACAAGAGCTTGTTCTTGTCGCGCGGCTGGATGGCGCTGCTGATCATGCCGGTCTTTTTGATATGCCTGGCGCAAGCGCTGGGCGCGTTCATCGTGGGCGATCCGCCCTTTGCCGGGCTGGAACAGTTTCAATTGGAGCGAACTTACGAGTGGCTGCTAGCCCTGTTGCTTGCAGTTAGCCTCGGATACATGCTGGCGCGTATCGCGGGACTTAGCAGTTGGCTGCACATCCGCCGCCTCACTGCGGTTGTCGTTTTCAGTCTGCTCAGCCTTTTGACCTTCCGCACGGCCTGGATGGCGTCTTTTATCAACTATGACCTGGCGACCGAGTATCTGGTTTACGCGCATGCCGCGCCGGCCGTGAAATGGGTGCTGCAAGACATTGAAGAAATGAGCCTGCGCATGACAGATAGCAAGGACCTTAAACTGGCTTATGACGACGAGGTATCCTGGCCCTATAGCTGGTACTTCCGCGACTACACATCCGCGTCATTTGTCGGCTCCAACCCTACCGTACAAAATCTGGAAGACCGCGCCTATATCGTTGTTGGATCGGGCCATCGCGGCGATGTGGAGCCTATCCTGGAAGACAGCTACCTCCGCTTTGAGCACATGCGCATGTGGTGGCCCATGCAGGAGTACTTCAACTTGACTCCAGAGCGCATACTCAACACGCTCGATTTTTCGCCGGATAATCATCAAGCCTCTCGGCTGCGCCGCGGCATCTTTGATATCTGGTGGAATAGAGATTACGAGCTCTATGGCGAAGCGACCGGAAAAGACTTCTCGCTTAACAACTGGCCCGTATCCGACCGCATGCACGTTTATGTGCGCAAGGACTTCGCGGCGCAGATCTGGGAATATGGACTTGGCGAGGGCGAGGTCCTTAGCAATCTGCCAACTGAAGTTAATCAGTGCGCCGCCAACTGGCATCAGCTCGCTCCCTTACTCGAGTTCGATACCGATCAACGTCCGCTCATCCAACCACTGGGCGTCGCCGCCGGCAACGGCTTGATATATGTCGTGGACGAGAACCAGAATCAAGTATTTAGCTTTAGCAGCGAGGGTCTGCCCGCCCAAGCCTATGGCGCCGACGGCTTGCTCTCCTTCAATCGGCCCAACGGCATCGCGGTAATGCCAAATGGCGGGGTCTTGGCAGCGGACACATGGCATTACCAGATCCAACAATTTGATGCGGCTGGCAACCTGCTTGTCCGATGGGGACAAGCAGGCGAATTTGGCTTTGACGCGCCGACTGACCCGGACGATGGCTTCTGGGGACCCCGCGATGTAGCTGTAGACAGCGCAGGCAAAGTTTATGTCGCGGACACTGGCAATAAGCGTATTCGGGTTTATGAGATAGTTGAAAACGAGGCGGTACACCTGCGCGATATTGGCAACGGCGGCAGCGGTGCTGGCGAGTTGGACGAGCCGAGCGGGCTGGCAGTGCATCCCGACGGCCGACTTTTTGTTGCGGATACCTGGAACCGGCGGATCGCTGTATTTGATTTGGAGGGCAATCATCTGAGCAATTTCCGCGTGCGCGGCTGGTATAACAATACCTTTAATCGGCCTTACCTGGGCTTGGATACGGCTCGCAATCTTCTCTACGTTAGCGACCCCGACGGCTCGCGTATTCTGGTCTATAGTCTAGCCGGCGAGTGCATTGGCAGCTTTGGGCAGAATGGCGCTATATCCGCCGATGGCCAGTTCCAAGCGATTGGCGGAATCGCCGTCGATGATGCGGGCTACGTTTACGTGAGCGATTCGACGGCTGGCAAAGTGCTGAAGTTCCCACCCTTCTTGCACGTAGTCCAGGCCTCTGGCTGAATTGCTCAGAGCGAGCGCGCCAGAATCAATTTCAGGGTCATTATAGTCGACAAGGTGTCAGAAAAGTTCATGCGTTTTTGCGACAATCCTTTTATAGCCCGTTAAGAACCCTTATGACCTGAATTATTAAGAGTGGTGCGATTGCTCTGGGTCCAGCAAGTAGCTGTCTTGACGGCTTTTCGCCACCATGATAAAATACTGGCATTAGTAAGATTTCGCAAAAAAAGTGGGCAAGCCCCACTTTTGTTTTATATTGCGCCTTTGTTCCTCTCTACCGTCGAAACAGGCAAGCAAATCCGCAAAATGCTTTGACAGCGGTCGGGGAGAGAACAGAAGCGGCAATTGAAAGCGGCAACTTGGCTTTCGGAGTGAAATACGATGCCCTCGAATGAATTGCAAATCGCCTTCAACGAGATCTCCCAATTGCGTGATCTGCCGGAAAATATCGTGCTGGAAGCTTTGGAAAGCGCGCTGGTTTCCGCATATCGCAAAGACACTGACGCGAGCTTGGCTCAAGCGATTGAAGCTGAGATTGATCCCGCAACTGGCCGCGCCAAGATCTTTGTGGAAAAAGAGGTGGTCGATGATGTATTGACTATGTCCACCGAAGTGACCTTGGAGGATGCCCGCTTCTACAATCCGGAAGCGGAATATCACGATGTCGTGATGGTCCAAGTCGAGCATACGACCAAGAGCTTTGGGCGTATCGCCGCCCAAACCGCCAAACAGGTCATCTTGCAAAAAATCCGGGAAGCGGAACGCAACGCCTTGTACGATGAGTTTATCACCCGCGAGGGCGACTTGATCACGGGGACCGTGCAAAGCGTCAATTCAAAACAGGTAACGCTGAGCCTGGGCCGCGCGGAGGCTGATATGATCCGCAAGGAACAGATCCCGGGCGAACGGTATCGCACGCACGAAAAGATCCGCGTTTATATTATGGAAGTCAAGAAGAGTAATCGCGGTCCGCAAATCCTGGTGAGCCGCGGACATCGCAATATGCTGCGCCGACTGCTGGAATATGAAGTGCCGGAGATATACAACGGCCAGGTCGAGATCAAGAATATCGCGCGCGAAGCGGGTCATCGATCGAAAGTGGCGGTCTCCGCCTTGCAAGATGGCATAGATCCGGTTGGCGCCTGCGTCGGCATGCGCGGGATCCGCATCCAAAATATCGTAAAAGAACTCCACAACGAAAAGATTGACGTCATTGAATGGAATACCGACGCCGTCGCCTTCATTTCCAAAGCCTTGAGCCCGGCGCGGGTGACGGGCGTCTTCCTGGATGACGACCCATTCGCCGGCAAGACTGCCGTCGTCATTGTCCCCGACGACCAATTGTCCCTGGCAATTGGGCGCGAAGGTCAAAACGCGCGCTTGGCTGCCAAGCTGACTGGCTGGCGCATCGACATCAAGAGCGTGACAGAAACGGTCCAGGACGCGCTGGAGAATCTCGACGCCCCGCCCCTGGATGTATTGACGGAAAAACATGCCGATATGGTTGCCGAGTCGCAGCGCATCTTGGAAAAGAAGAGCATGGAACTGACCGTCATGCCGGAGGAGTACAAGGCACTGGGCCGCTTTGCCGAAGTTGTCGAGCAGCTCCTGCAAGAGCAGCGTAACGAGGCTCGTGAGATTTACCTGCGCGAACGCGCGGCGGTCAAAGCCACGCTGATCCCGCAATTATTCGAGCTGCCTTTGGACGTGCTGGCGGTTTCGCAGGAGATTCTCGATATCCTCGAGCCTTATGAAAACGTTGGCGAGGCGATGCTGTCTTGCCTGGTTGATGAAGAGATCGTGGCTCGCAAGCTCGGCGCCTTGGAGGGCGAACCAATGGCTGAACTTCAGGCGGCGCTCGACTCCGTCATGGCTGCGGACATCGACGCCCTGCTCCTGGAAGCGATTTCAATTGAGGATGACGAAGAGGCTGTTGAGCCTGACGACGAAGAGACCGCAAGCGACGCCGTTGCAGCGCAGCAGGATCAAAGCGCCGAAGGCGCGGCGGAAGAAGAACCCGCGGAGCAAGATGTCTTGCTGGACGCTTTTGGGCAGCCTATCCCGCAAGAGGCGATGGAACCGGCTGTCGCGGGCTTGGCGATTGCCGAAGCCGGCGCTGTCGTAGAAGCGCCCGTTGCCGTTCCTGCCAAAGAAGCTCCCAGCCCCGACAGCCCCGCCGGGACCCCATTCGAAGTGGAAGAAGACGAAGCCGGGTTTGAACTTGATCGCAGCAAGGGCAAGAAACAGCGACGCACGGATCGTCAAAAACGCCGTCAACTGGTCTTGGACGAGAAGAGCGGCGAAGTCATCGCCAAACGGCGGCGCAAGGGGCGGCGAGGCACTTGGGACGAAGAAACTTGGGAAGACTACGACTATTAGCGCAGACGTCGCCGTCCAAAAGGAGCGGGCAGTGGGCAGCAAGCATCGCCCGCAACGCAGTTGCGTGGCATGTCGTGACAAGATGGACAAGAGGAGCTTGACACGGCTTGTATTCGTCGACAAGAACCTGCGCATCGACGAGAGTGGCAAAATGAACGGGCGCGGGGCATATTTATGCGGCAAAGCAAATTGCTGGGATGCCGCCGCGACAGGCAAGGTCTTGAATGCGGCGCTGCGCCGGGAACTACATGATGATGATCGCAGCTATTTGCGGCGCGTGAAACCAGCACGATAGAACCGGCAGGGCTGCATATCCTGCCCCAGACAGCACTCCAAAACTGAAGGAGGTAGGTATGGTAGAAACTTCGAACGAGATTCTTGTTCCCGATTTCTTGACAGTACGCGAACTTGCCGAACTGATCGATTCCAGTCCCATTGACGTGATGAAGCTGTTGATTACCAACGGCATCATGGCGTCCATAAACCAGCAAATCGACTTTGATACGGCGGCTATCGTTATCGAAGAGATGGGCTTCAACGCTCATTCCGCCAGCGCGGTTGCCGTTGCCGAAGAAGAAGAAAAACGCGCCGAAGAACGTGAAGAAAAATGGAGCGCCATGTATCTAGGCGAGACGCCTGATACGCTAATCGCGCGCCCGCCGATCATCACGATTCTGGGCCATGTCGACCATGGCAAGACCACGCTGCTGGACACGATCCGCAAGACCGCTGTCGCGGAAGGCGAAGCGGGCGGCATCACCCAACACATTGGCGCATATCAGGCGCAGCACGATGGACATACCTTGACATTTCTGGATACACCGGGCCACGAAGCTTTTACCGCTATGCGCGCGCGCGGCGCTCAGGGCGCCGATATCGCCATCCTGGTAGTGGCCGCTGATGATGGCGTCATGCCCACCACGCGCGAAGCGCTAGACCATGCGCGCGCGGCCAACGTGCCGCTGGTGGTCGCAATAACCAAGATTGACAGAAACAACGCCAATCCCGATCTGGTCAAACAACAACTGGCGGAGCTTGACCTGATCCCCGACGATTGGGATGGCTCCACCATGATGGTGCCGGTAGATTCTCTCAATGGCCTGGGGATCGAAGATCTGCTAGAGGCGCTCGTCTTGGTGGCGGACGACAATTCCATCGTCAGCAATCCACAAGGCGCTTTGCGCGGCACGGTGATTGAAGCCGAAGTGGACCGCAGTCGCGGCACGATGGCAACGCTGCTGGTCATGAATGGCACCATGCGCCGAGGAGACGTCATCGTCGCCGGCACAGCCTATGGCAGGGTCAAAGCCATGTTTGATTCCGCCGGCAACCCGGTCGAGCGAGCGGTTCCATCTATGCCCGTATCCGTTTTAGGTTTGGACGAGCCGCCGGCGCCCGGCGTGTTTTTCGAGATTGTGGCGAATGACAAAATCGCGCGCGGTTTAGCGGAAGAGCGGCGGCAGCAGGAAAGAACGCGTCAGGTCAGCGGACCCGTTCAAGCCGCGCTGACGCTTGAAGATCTCTTTGCGCAATACCAATCCGGCGATGCCAAAGAATTGGCTATGGTCTTGAAAACCGATGTCCAGGGTTCAATCCAGCCCATCACCGACGAACTCAAAAACATATCGCAGCGCAACGAAGAAAGCATAGAAGTCCGCGTGCTGCGCCAGGAAGTCGGGCGCATTACCGAATCCGATGTCATGTTGGCGAGCGCATCCAATGCCATCGTTGTGGGCTTCAACGTCGGCGTAGATAACCCCGCGCTATCTTCGGCCGAAGCGCAGGGTGTGGAGATCCGCAAGTATGATGTCATTTACAAGCTCTTTGAAGACATTGAACTGGCTTTGCACGGCATGCTCGAGCCCAAGTTCGGCGACCAAGTCGTGGGTCTTGCCGAAGTGCGTCAGACCTTTAAGATCCCGCGCGGCGGGGTCATCGCCGGCAGCATGATAAAGGAAGGCGAAGCCAGGCGTAATGCCAAGGCGCGGCTCAAGCGCGGCAACAAAATCATCATCGACGGCGTGAACGTCAGCTCCTTAAAGCGCTTCCAAGACGATGTGCGTGAAGTCCGCTCCGGCTTTGAATGCGGGATTGGCTTGGCTGGCGTCAGCGACTTCAAAGAAGGGGACATCATCGAGTTCTTCGTTCGCGTTCGCGTCAATTAAGCTGAAAGAAACGCATGTCAATCAAACAAGCTCGCATGAGCGATCGCATCCAACAAATCTTGAGCCAGTTGCTCCTGCGGGAAATCGCGGATCCGCGCCTGCAAGGCGTCACCGTAACCGAGGTAAAACTGGACCCCGAACTGATGGTTGCCAAGATCTACGTCAGCGCGATGGGCGACGAAAGCCGGCAAGATGCTGTGATGACTGGGCTGCGCCGCGCCAATGGATTCCTGCGCCGCGCCGTGGGCAACCGCATCCGCCTGCGCAACACGCCGGAACTGCATTTCCACTGGGATCACACGCTGGCGCAAGCGGAACGTATCAACCAGCTTATTTCCAAGCTCGATATCCCGCCCGAGCCCGAGAGCGATTTAGATGCGGACGATTGATTCACCTCCCTGGCAAGCTGCCGCCGCCGCCATCAAGAGCGCCCGGACGATCCTGGCGATTTCGCACATCGCCCCGGACGGCGATGCCGTCGGATCGCTATTGGGAATCAGCGACGCGCTGCGCGCCATGGGCAAGCATGTCACAGCCGTCATTGACGACGGCGCGCCGGCTGACCTGGCATTTCTGCCGCGAAGCGAGACCATTCTGCCCAGCATCGACAGCGGCGAATTCGACTTGATGATCGCGCTAGATTCGAGCGATCTGGAAAGAATCGGCGTCGCCGGCGCTTATGGCATGGCAAACAGCGAAATAGTTATTAATCTGGATCATCACCCCACAAATACGCTTTACGGCGACATCAATCTGGTCGTAGCGCATGCGGTGGCGGCCACGGAAATAGTCTTTGATCTGATTAAAGCCATGGGTTGCCAATTGACTGAAGCGGCCGCCACTGCCCTGCTGACCGGATTGGTCACCGACACACAAGGCTTTCGCATAAGCGCCACAAATGACCGCACCTTGGAGATCGCGCAGGCGCTGATGCAAAAAGGCGCGCCTCTTTCACAGATCATGGCGCAAACGCTCAACCGGCGCTCCTACCAAGAAATAAACTTGTGGAAGCTGGTTTTCCCTTCGGTCGAAATGCGCGCTGGCTTAATCCACGCCGCTATCACAGAAGAAAACATCGCTCAAGCCGGCTTAGACGCCATGACAGACGGCGGCTTGGTTAACCATTTGGTAAATGTCGATCAGGCGAAAATATCGATCGTTTTCAAGGAACTGCCAGACAAGCAAGTGGAAGTCGGCTTCCGATCCAAACCGGGTTACGATGTGGCGAGCCTGGCGCTGCAGCTCGGCGGCGGCGGGCATACGTTGGCTTCAGGCTGCACTGTGGATGGAACCTTGGCGCAGGTACGCGCTACTGTGTTGCCCCTGGCGCATCAGGTCATCAGCGCAGGGGGCGCCAAACTTGAGTGAAATTGATCATTCAGGTTTTCTCAATGTTGACAAGCCGCTTCACTATACCAGTCACGATATAGTCGCGCTGCTGCGGCGGCGCTACCGAGAGCTGACCGGGGCGAAGAAGGTCGGTCACGCCGGCACGCTTGATCCCCTAGCTAGCGGCGTGCTGATCCTCTGCCTGGGCAAGGCGACTCGCTTGAGCGAATACGTCATGCCGGGGCGCAAATCTTACCGCGCCAGTCTGACACTCGGACAGACAAGCTCCACCTACGACAGCGGCGGCGAAATCACCGAGAGCCTGGCTGTAAGCAGAGACATAGAACTTGCCGATATCCGAGAAGCAATCTGTCCATTCATCGGCGATATTCTTCAAGTACCGCCCATGTACAGCGCGATCAAGGTCAGGGGCCGCAAGCTCTATGAGCTGGCGCGCCGGGGCCAATCAATCGAACGCGAGCCAAGACCTGTACGCATTGACAGCATCAAGATCTTGCGCTGGCATGACCCGATTCTTGAACTTGAGGTGATCTGCGGCGCCGGAACCTATATTCGCAGCTTGGCGCAGGACTTGGGTCAAGCGCTGGGGGTCGGCGCATATCTTTCCGGCTTGCAACGGCGCGCCAGCGGACAGTTTAGGCTTGAAGACAGCGTGGCTCTCGACGCCCTGCTCAACGAAGCAGACTGGTGGCAGCGCATCATCCCGCCGCGGACCGCGCTGGCGGACCAATGCTGCGTCACGCTGTCAAATGACGAACTATCGAGCATCCAACATGGCCGAGCGATAGTGCGGCGCGCCTCTGTGGAGGACGAGCGCGTTTTCGCCTTCACGAGCGACAAGCAACTGGCTGCGGTCCTGCTCCCCCGGGGCGAGCTTTGGAAACCGCATAAAGTATTTCCCCTCCAAAGTTGATACAATTGGCTGAGAATGCCGGACCGGATTGACCTGTAGCTGAACGATTCGCTCGGATAGACTAGGTCGCCTTGGTCGGCATTGCCAAACCAGGCTTGACAGACTCACAGGGTCGCCGATGCTCCATTTGCGCCATCTCGGCGAAGCTCAGATCGAAACTGAATCCGTCGTGACCATCGGTGTCTTTGACGGCGTACACCTCGGGCACCAGACACTGATCAAGCGACTGGTCGAGGAGGCCCGCGCCAGCAAGCGACTGGCGGTGGTCTTGACCTTTCACCCGCATCCGGACAAGGTATTAAAAGAAGTCGACAAGCGCTACTATTTGAGCGCGCCGGAACAGCGCGCGAAGCTGCTGCTAGCGCTCGGCGTTGACCTTGTTATCACCCACCCTTTCGACGATGAGATAAGACATATTCGGGCTGAGCAATTCGTCGATCAACTGCTAAAGCATCTGCGCTTGAAAGAGTTGTGGGTAGGCTCGGATTTCGCCTTGGGTTATGCACGGGAAGGAACAGTCGACTTCCTGCGCCAGCGCGGGAAAAGCCAGGGTTTCAGCGTGAAAGCCATCGAACTGATCATGAGCGAAGCCGGCGGCGCTTCCATTCATAGCTCCCAGCTGCGGACTCTCGTGCGGCAGGGAGAGCTGCGCCAAGCGAAGGGCTTGCTGGGCCGCGCCTATTCACTTGAAGGCGTCGTGATAAAGGGACAGCAGCGCGGCCGCGCGCTTGGGATACCAACAGCTAATCTGGATGTCTGGGAAGAGCAGATTATGCCAGCCAATGGCGTCTATGCGGGGCTGGCAAAAATCGGCGGGGAGACGCGAATTGCCGCCACCAATATCGGGCTGCGTCCGACATTTGGCGAAGACAGTCTGTCAATCGAGGCGCACTTGCTGGATTTCGACCGAGACATATATGGCGCGACCATAGAACTGAGTTTTGAGGCGCGCCTGCGCCCGGAAGTGAAGTTCGATGGTCTGGATGAGCTGCTGCGACAAATCAAGCTGGATATAGAACAAGCGCGGGCTTTGCTAGAAAGCGCTCAGCCCGGCTGACCCTTCTTGCCTTTTGACAGAAAGTACCCAAGGCGCTTCATAAACTGCTCGTTGCTGCGCCAATTCTTCAGCACCTTCACGCGCGTCTCGAGATGAACCCGCCCTTCCAGCAGGCGCTCGAGCTCGGCGCGCGCGTCGATGCCAATGCGCTTGATCATCTTGCCGCGCTTGCCGATGACGATGCCCTTCTGCGACTCCCTTTCGACATAGACAACAGCCTCTATGATATTGATATCGTTTTTCTCACGGAAGCGGGTGATCTCCACCGCGACAGCGTAGGGTATCTCTTCGCTGGTCAGTTCGATAATTTTTTCGCGGATGATTTCGGCAGCCAGGAAGCGCAGATTGCTTTCGCTGACCTGGTCCGCGGGGTAATAGCGCGGTCCCAGGGGCAGCAAAGGTATCAAGCCGTCGATCAGGTCGCCAGCTCCAGTGCCGTCCCTGGCGCAAGTTTCGAATACAAGATCATGTGGGATCAATGCCAGATGATCGCGGCGATCGGCTTTGTCGCCGACCAAGTCAATCTTGTTGAGGACCAGCGCTTTGGGCGTCTTCGCCGCCGCGCGCTTGATGGCGTCGGCGAGCACTGTGTCTTGCTCGCGTGGCGGCTGAGAAATATCAAGGATCCACAGGATGACATCGGCGTCCTTTAGCGCGTCCTGGGCGACCTTGACCATGTAATCGCCCAAGCGCGTTCGCGCTTCGTGAATGCCCGGCGTATCGACGAACAAGATCTGCGCGTCAGCGCGGGTGTGGATGCCCATTTGCCGCTGGCGGGTGGTCTGTGGCTTGTTGGTGACAATGGCGATCTTTTGCCGCAGAATGGCGTTGATTAGCGTGGATTTGCCCACATTGGGACGTCCGATGACAGCCACCAAGCCGGAACGGTGATCATCGCCCCAATCGTCGCTGAAGATCGAGTCCAGCTCATTCACGGCTCAGCCAATCTTCCAAGCTGGGGAAGCGGGGCAAATGCCGCAGCAGTCGTTCCGGGAAAGCGCTGCTTTCGCTCGCGATTAGCGCCGAGAGTTTCGCTGCGGGCTTTTGATCGCCGGGCATGCGGTAGGCAAAAACGTCGTAGGGACTGTCGAAATCCAACTGTTTGAGCGGGACCATCTCGTCAACGCCGTCATTGCGATAGCCCAGAAGGTCCGAGCGCGGGAAGAGGTGGCTGCTCTTCATCAAGAAGTCCCAAGCCAGCTCGCCCGTCATCGTTTCGCCATAATCCAGAACAACTAGATCTGGCACAATAGACCATTCTGGTTTGAACAAATAGGGGATCGCGTAGCGCAGTGTAATCTCGCCTTGGAGCACGAGCTGCGCTTGCGGCGGGGCAGCCGATGACAGGAAGAAAGATCGCCCGAAACGCGAGACGGTTCCGCTTAGCAAATCACTGATGGCTTCGCGCTGCGGTAGCGGATTAACGGGCATCTCGCTTGTTAGTGATCTTCGGGTTCGGCGGGAACGTTGATATCGTCGAAGCGCTCGAAGGGACGCACCCAGCCCAGCCAGAATCCGATTGCGATGACCAGCAATAACAAGCCGCTGACCAACAGCAAACCCAGCGTATGCGTCGATTCAACGGCGAGCTCGCCCCCATAGATGACGCCAATCATGACCGCCGCCATCATCATCGTCATGCCCAAGCCGCCAACCATCGCCAAACAGTAGAGGGTGAACTTGCTCGGTTGCCGCGTCAAATCGCTACCTTGTTCTTCTTTCACTCGAATATCGCCTTATGTATGCTAGACTCGGAACTTCAATTGCATTTTGCCCCTTGCCCTTGCATCCGTCAAGTCTGGGAGATCGGAATGAGCGTCGAAAGAGTCCTGCTGATTCGTCATGGGGAAACAGATTTCAATCGCGAACATCGGCTGCAAGGCCTCATGGCGGTACCGCTGAACCAACGTGGGCGCGAACAAGCCGCCGCCGCCGCGCGCTATTTGCAGGGTCTTTCAATTGACGCGCTTTACACCAGCCCGATTCTGCGCGCGCAAGAGACTGCGGAGATTATCGGCGACCAGATCGGCTTGCCGCCCCGCAGCGACGATCGCCTGCGAGAAATCGAATTTGGCCAATTCGAGGGACTCACTTTCGCGGAGGTCGCGCGCCTCTTCCCGGCGGCGCATCACAAATGGCGCGCGGGCTATATGGCTTATCAAGCCCCACAAGGCGAATCCCGGCTGGATGTCCAGCAGCGGATGCGCGCCGCCTGGCATGATCTGACGGCGCATCCGCAGCACAGCTCGATCGCCCTGGTGACACATGGCACGGCGATTGCCATCTTCCTTGGCGCCATGTACGCCACACTGCCGGACAGAGCCATCAAGAACACATCCATCACGACCTTGGCACGTCGAGACGATATCTGGGAAATCCTCGGCTTTGCGCAAAGACCGCATATTAATGGTCGCAAAGAATCATAGCTGAAATAGAGCCGCATTTCCGCTACAATTGCCGCGTTTGATATTATCCTGATTCTTGGAGGACACGACGGCATGACAACACCCATCCGTGTAGCGGTGACCGGCGGCGCCGGTCAAATCGCGTATAGCCTGCTTTTTCGCATCGGGAACGGCGAAGTCTTCGGCGCGGAGCAGCCCGTTATCCTGCAAATCTTGGAGATCCCGCCGGCCATGGGCGCGCTGCAAGGCGTGGTCATGGAGCTGGAGGACAGCGCGCAGCCTTTGCTGCAGGACATCGAGATTTCTGAAGACCCGAATGTGGCTTTCAAGGACGCCAATTGGGCGATTCTGGTCGGTGGCAGGCCCCGCGGTCCGGGCATGGAACGGGGCGACCTCATCGCCGCCAACGGACCCATCTTCGTCGCGCAAGGCAAAGCCATAAACGAACAGGCTGCTGAGGATATTCGCGTGCTAGTCGTCGCGAATCCCTGCAATTCCAATTGCCTGGTCGCCAAAGCCAACGCGCTCGATATCCCGGCTGACCGATGGTTCGCCATGACGCGCCTCGATGAAAACCGCGCCAAATCGCAGTTGGCGCAAAAAGCCGGCGCGCTGTCGGCGGATGTCAGCCGGCTGGCAATCTGGGGCAATCACAGCAGTACGCAATTCCCCAATTTTGAACATGCCTTGATCAAGGGTCAACCCGCCGAGGCGGTCATCGCGGACCGCGAGTGGCTGGAAAAGGACTTCATGAGTACCGTGCAAAAGCGCGGCGCCGCGGTTATCAGCGCGCGCGGCAAAAGTTCCGCCGCCAGCGCCGCAAACGCCGCGCTCGATACGATTCGCGGCTTAATCAAGCCGACAGCCCCAGGCGACTGGTTCAGCGCAGCCATTCCCAGTGAAGGCAATCCTTACGGCGTTGCGGACGGGTTAATCTATTCTTTCCCCATGCAAAGCGACGGTATGGGCAATGTCGAGACCGTAACCGGGCTGGATTTGAGCGAGTATGCTATCGGCAAAATCAGGGAGAGCGAAGCGGAATTAATGAGCGAGCGCGAGGCGATCAGCGACTTGCTCTAGATGACATACACCGCAACTGTAGTTGGAATTGCGGCGAAGCCGCGCGGGCTCGCGGGGGTTCTAGCTTAATTCATCATTCTTGATTTTCTCCGCCGAAGCCTGCACATATTCAGGCTCCTCGGGGATTATCACTGCCAGAATGATATAGAGCAGCACGCCTGGTCCGCCCGCGAACGCAAACAGCGCCCATAAGATTCGCACGATCGTGGGGTCGACCGCGAGGTAATCGGCAATGCCGCCGCAGACGCCGGCAACGCGGCGGTCGGCTCGGGAACGATAGAGTCGCTTTTTCATACTGATGTTCATAGCAGTCCTTATCTCATCACCTTTTCTCATCATCCGCCAGATCACCATGTCAAAGACCAAAAATGCTTGCCGCTGTTATTGCAATATACGCGGGATCGGGGAAGCGGTTGCGGGCATTCGGGTGCTATTCCGTCAATACGCGCAGGCGGAAGGGGCTGTTGCCGATACCAGGAAAAACCCGCAAGGCGCCCCAAAAGGCGCGAATGCCGATCCACAGGACCGTCGCCAGCCAAACGCCAGTGAAATCCGCCGGCGCGGCAGTGGCGACGGCTTGCAAAGCCGCTAAACCGCAGATTGTCGCCATCAGCATGGCGTTGCGCAAGAAGCCATAATCGCTCGTGCCCCAATGGATGCCGTCAGTGATGAAGGCGAGCGCGTTTAGCGGCTGTGAAAGCGCAGCCACGATCCAAGCCGCCGTAAAAACAGCGACCGTGTCATCTGGAAGCATGCTATCGGCGACAAGCGGCGTCGCCAGCAGCATCAGGACCATCAAGAGAAAGCCGGTTGCCAGGCTCCAGACCGTCGTGGCTAGCGCCACGCTTTTGGCAGCGCGCATTTGCCCGGAACCGTAGAAATAGCCGATCAAACTCTGCGCGGTAGTCGCGAAGGCTTCCAGCACCAGCGCCGTGAAGAACCAGAATTGACGAATGACTTGATGAGCGGCGCCGGCCTCCGCGCCCATCTGCGTGGCGACCCGTGTCGCGACGAGCGTGAACAAGGTCAGCGAGCCTGTGCGAATAAACAGGTCGCGCCCTACCCGCATCAGCTTGAGGCCGTCGCGCAGTCGAAAATCCCGCGTGAGGCCGATTTTGCGCCGGATTTCCCAGAGCATCCAGCAAGCGCCCAGCCATTGACTGAGCGAACTCGCCAAGGCGGCCCCGCCAACGCCTAGCGCGGGTAGGAACGCCCAGCCAAATATCAGCCAATAGTCCAGCAGGATATTGGTAAAATTGATGCCTAGGGCGATCCACAAGGGTGTCTTCATATCCTGCGCGCCGCGCAGCGCGCCAAAGCCAACAATGGTGATGACCACCGCCGGCGCGCCGATCAGCCGCAGCCGTATGTATTCGCTCGCCAGTTCAAGGACTTCGCCTTCGGCGCCCAACAAGCTTGAAGCGACGCTGGCGGCCGGCAGCAAGAGCGCGCTGAGCGCCAAGCCGACAGCCGCGCCCAAGGTTAAGGTCAAGCTGACGGACTTGACCGCTCCGTCTAGATCGCGCTTGCCAAAAGCCTGCGCGACTTCGGTTTGCGTGGCAATGCCCAAGAACCCGAAAATCCAGAACAAGGATGTCAGCGCGCCAGTGCCAACCGTCAGGGAGGCCAACGGCGTCGTGCCTAGCTGCGCCACGAACCCCGTGTCCACAAGTCCAGTTACCGGCTCGGCGATCAAGGACAGCAAGATGGGAAGCGAAAGATACAAGATTGTGCGATTAGGCTGAACCAAGAAGTGGCTGTTTCGCGCCTGGGAGCTTGTTCGCGTCATGGATACCTGTTCAGCTTTCTACCAGCCCCGGCGGATATGCGCTGCCGGAGCCTCAGCGTAAACAAGCGCCCAGGAAGTCCGCGTGCCCGTTGACGAAGTCTTTGATTGACAGGACTTGTTTGCCCGCCAGTTGGACTTCGCTGGGGAAAAACAATCCCGCGCCCGTGCCAATTGCGATGCCCTTTTTGTGCTGGAAAACCAAACCCGGGCTGGCTCGTCCCGCTTCTGCGTAGCCGGCGTGGATCTTTAAGGCGGCGCCATGCCAAGTCGTGAAGCTGCCGGGCCAGGGCGAAAAGGCGCGTACTGTTCGTTCGAGCTCAGCCGCCGCGCGCGTCCAATCCAACCTGCCCTCTTCTTTCTTAAGCGTCGGCGCGTAGGTCGCGCATTTTTCATCTTGCGGCACGGGCGATATTTTCCCGTCCAAGAAATCGGGCAGCGCCCGGACCAGTAGCGCCGCGCCGAGTTGCGAGAGCTTGTCATGCAGGCTTTTGCCAGTTTCGTCATGCGAGATCGGGAGCGAAGTCCGCGCAATCACGGGTCCGGTATCCAAGCCCGCGTCCATTATCATCAACGTAACGCCTGTCTCCCGGTCGCCCGCGCGTATCGCCGCTTGAATTGGCGCAGCGCCGCGCCAGCGCGGCAAGAGCGACGCATGCACGTTGATTGACGCGATTCGCGGCAAGTCCAATAGGACCTGCGGCAGAATTTGCCCGAATGCCACCACCACAAAAAAGTCCGCGCGCAGTGCCCGCAAAGCCGCGATTGACTCGTCGCTGCGAATGCGCTCCGGTTGCAGCAAGGGGATGCCCGCCGCAAGCGCCGCTCTTTTGACCGGCGAGGAGCGCAGCCGGCGCCGGCGGCCCGATGGGCGGTCCGGCTGCGTTACGACAGCCAGGACCTCGTGAGAAGCAAGGAGAGCGTCTAAGCTGGGCAGGGCGAAGTCAGGCGTCCCCATAAACACGATTCTTGCCATAAGTTGGCTTGTACCCCCTATCTTCGAGTGGTAGTATCGCTTAGTCATTTTATGAGATTATTCAAATGCAGTCTATGATTCAAAAGGAATGGATTGTCGCTCGGCCCGCGGCGGACGCGCACCTGCGCCGCTACAAAAATATCAGCCCGACCCTGGCGCAAATCCTCTTCAATCGCGGCTTCGAAGATCCAGAGAAGGCCAGGCGCTTTCTCACCGCATCCGATCTCACAGAAGATCCCTTCGATATGAAGGACATGCAGAAAGCCGTGAGGCGAATCGGCGCGGCTATCGCGGCTCAAGAATCAATCGCGGTCTATGGGGATTTCGATGCCGACGGCGTGACCGCTACAGCTTTGCTGGTAGAGGTACTGGCGGCATTGGGCGCGGATGTCCGCCCGTATATCCCGGACAGGGTTGAAGAAGGTTACGGGCTCAATAGCCCGGCATTGGAAGCGCTGGCTGCTGCTGGGGTCGCTCTGGTCGTCACAGTTGACTGTGGCATACGCTCGGTCAATGAAGTAGCGGCCGGGCGGCGCATTGGCTTGGATATCATCATCAGCGATCACCACTCCATAGGTCCGGAATTGCCAAGCGCGCTGGCGATTATCAATCCACAGCAGGAGGATTGTGGCGGCAATGCCAGCCTGGCTGGCGTCGGCGTCGCGTTCATGCTGGCAACAGCGCTCTTGCTGGAGCGCTGGCGGAACGATCACGACAATTATCCGCATCATTTGCGACAGTCCGACTTGTTGGACCTGGTCGCGATCGGCACAGTTGCCGACTTGGTCGCGCTCAATGACAGCCAGAACCGCCGGCTTGTCCGCCATGGCTTGAAGACGCTCAACGAAGAACGGCGACCGGGCTTGGCCGCGCTGGCTAGAGTGGCGCGACTTCGCCCCGGGCAGATCCGCGCCGCGGACATCGCTTTCAAGCTCGGACCGCGCATCAACGCGGCCGGGCGCTTGGACTCGGCAATGAGCGCATACAATCTATTGTCGGCTTCAACTGAAAAAATTGCGGAACCCTACGCTTTGGCATTGCAAAATCTCAACGCCCAGCGGCAAGAACTCACGCGCCAGGCTCAGACAGCCATTGGCGACCAGGTCGACGAGGTGGAAGACGTCGATTTGATCTTCGCTGGCGATGAAACCCTTTTGCCCGGCATTGTAGGATTGGTGGCGGGGCGGCTCACAGAACGATTTTACCGACCGGCGGTCGTCCTGGAATACGGTGAAGAAGAGAGCCGCGCCTCCTGCCGCAGCATCCCGGAGTTCAATATCACCCGCGCTTTGGACGAGTGCGCGGATCTATTAGTCCGACATGGCGGACATGCAATGGCAGCCGGATTTACGGTGCATAACAGCAATCTCGACGCATTGCGGCGCGCGCTTGAGCGCAAAGCGAAGCAGTCGCTGGGCGGGCAGGAATTGCGGCGGCGCGTCCAGGTAGACATGGAGATTGATGAGCGCGACTTGAGAGAAGACCTGGCTGATGAGTTGACGCGGCTCGAGCCAACTGGGCAGGCCAATCCGCCAGCCGCATTCATGAGCCGGAACCTGAGCCTGGTCTCTTGCCGGCGCGTCGGCGATGAGGGCGGGCACCTGAAGTTGAAGATCGCGCGCAGGGACAAGGCGCCGCTAGACGCCATTGGTTTCGGCTTGGGCGAATGGTCAAGCCAGAAGCCCAGCGCGATTGACGCTGCCTATCATTTAGAGATGAACGAGTGGAACGGCAGGCGCTCCCTGCAATTGAATCTGATCGATATCCGCCCAGCGCAAGGCAGGGAATGACAATATCCGCAAGCTCGAGTCCCGCGCATGACGGCGCTAGATGCAGCTTGACCAAGACCGCCGCGCGGCGTATATTTCTCAATGATCTGTTTTTGACAAAAGCGGCTTGCAACAGCGTTGCCTGGCGCTGGTTTCAAGCGGAAGCGAATGCTAAGGACCTCACGGAGGACGATATTGAAGACGACAACAAAAAGAGCGGCTGGCGAGATAAAGTTCTCTTATGGGGGGCAAGCGGTCATTGAAGGCGTGATGATGCGTGGCGCCCACTCGATGGCGGTGGCTGTGCGCGACCCCGAGGGACAGATCGTCATACATGAGCAGCCCCTGAGCGCTACCCTGTATCGCGGACGTATCGCCCGAACCCCTTTCGCGCGCGGCTTAATCGGTCTTTGGGACGCGCTCGGGCTCGGCATTCGCGCGCTCATGTGGTCGGCGGATGTCGCGCTGGGCGAAGAGGAGAATATCAGCTTCAATGGACCCATCGGCTGGGCGACAATCGCGCTGTCTTTGCTAATCGGCATCGGCATCTTCTTCCTTCTGCCGACCACAGCCGCAACCGGCATCGGAAACTTTCTGGGCCTCAGCACGACCGCGACGGAGATCCTTGTTGATGAGGCGGGCAACGAAGTCGCCGTCGCCGCTGACAGCGGGAACTTCTTGGCTTACGAGGCGCTGCCCATCGGCTTGGACGCCTTCCTCATTAATCTGATCGAGGGGGTGGTGCAGTTGGCGATTCTAGTCGTCTACATCTGGTTTGTCGGACGCACCAACGACGGCAAACGGATCTTTTCTTATCACGGCGCGGAACATAAGACCATCAACGCCTACGAAGCCGGCGATGAATTGCGGCCCGAGGTCGTCCGCCGTCATGCCATAGAGCATCCACGCTGCGGCACGGCATTTCTATTGACGGTCGTGTTTGTAAGCGTATTCCTGTTTTCTTTGATCGGGCGTCCGCCCTTTGCCCTGTTGATCCTGTCCCGCGTTATCTTCATTCCGATTGTCGCCGGGGTCGCCTACGAATTCTTGAAGTACACCGCCTCCAACTTGGACAAAGCTTGGATACGTTTCATGATTGGTCCTAATTTGGCGCTACAGCATCTCACGACGAATGAACCGAGCCTGGACATGATCGAAGTCGCGATCGTGTCCTTTAAGCGTGTATTGTTCTCCGAAGGTTTGATCCCAGAGGAAGAAGCGGCAGTTCCGTCCGCGCGTCCGGAGGCGGCGCAAGCGTCTGGTGGGCGTTGAATTAGGACGATGCCTGCATGACATTAACCCGTCTCTCTGTCTATTCAGCCTCTAGCTTGTTTATTTTCGGCACAATGCTTCTGTACTTGTATACTGTTCAGATCCAAAACGGACGGAACGACGTATACTCGATGAGTGACCAACTTGCGCATATGAGGTTTGCTCGCAAAGCGTATGAAAGCGGATTTACTTATACGGGTAGTCGTAACTATATGCCATTGTTCGCTTTCGTACAGGCAGCGCTGAATTCGCCGGAGCTTGACGATGAAGCATTTTTTCAGCGAGGCAAAGAGATCAATGTTTGGATTTCTGTAGCAGCGCTAGCTTCTCTGGCATTCGTATTCTTTGCGAAATTTAGTCGCCTATACTCCCTTTACGCGATATTGTCTATCGGTTTCCTAGCTTTTGCTTTCAAAGCGCCATTCTTTCAACCTGAAATTCTTTCATATACTCTATTCGGCTTTGCATTTATTCTTTCCGTAGAAACTTTGATTGTGCCGAAATGGTACAAGTCCGTTGGGATAGGCGTACTCTTCGCTTTGGCGCACCTTGTCAAAGCCAATGCTTTGCCTGCGTTGGCCATATTATCAGCATGTCACATCGTTCTGTTGCTTGCCAAAGCTATAAACAGCAAATTAAACCGTAGAATAGCATCTCTAATTTTCTTACGCGCCCTTATACCCATCATTGTTTTTATGGTCTTGCTATTCCCATATTTTCATGAAAGCAATACAGACTATGGAGACTTTTTCTTCAATGTGAACACAAGGATATACATTTGGTTTGACAGTTGGGACGAAGCGAAAGCCGCAACTCATGAGGTCGGTGGTTATGGCGGATTCCTTCAATTACCTGATGATGAAATTCCCGGTTTAATGAAATATTTGCGCGAACATTCTTTTGACCAAATCATTAACCGGTTACGTGATGGAATCCAAGAAATGATCGGCTATAGCTGTTATGTAGAAAATAGTAAATTTATCTTCGGGTATTGCTCGCAAGTTGCGCTGGGATTGGTTTTTCTCTCCACGATGTTGCCATTGATGATTCGGAGGCTTCGCCGTGGAGACCATCACCATCTGCATATTTATAGTTTTTTGGTGATGGTCTTTACCATCTATTCTTTAGGAGCCTTCTGGTACAAGCCTATTAGCGGACAAGGTCCGCGCACTATTCTTGTGTTGCTCATTCCATTCTTTTGGACACTTGGACTAACTATTCATAGCCGTGTTATACAAAATCTGAAAATTCGCTTTTTCAGGTATCAAATCAAGCTCGTTGACCTATTATTGGTGTCTATTGGCGCCACACTATTCTTCGAGATATATCAAGTCCTAACCTGGCGGGCCGCATACATGTACGGCGGAAAATGATTTCGAGCGTCGCAAATGCCGTTATGATTATTCTCATTCTTTCAGTTAGACTTTTTCTCCATCAACACCATACACATAGCGACTATATTCTGCTGCCTAATGAAGGTTTGAATTATTCAAAGACACACGGCAAACCAGAATGAAGCATCTAAGAACGCTGATTTACTAAACATATCCCAATCGCCGCATCTGGTCGCCAGCTTCCGCCATGAAAAAAGCGAGATCCTCATCGTTAAAATGATTGCGCCAGTCGCCGCTGCCGCCACGCCGCGGCTGGACAGCGGAAGACAGCCGCTTCTGGCGACGTCCCAGCTTCCATAGCGCCCGTCCCAGCAGCGAGGGCTTGCCCGACTTGCCCGGCAAATCAATGGTTCGAAGCGAGCGCTGCAAGCTTATGCCCAAGAAGTCCGCCATTTCTCGCAGGCTGGTCTCATAAGTCGTTTCCAGACCCTCGTATGATACGCGCAGCACATTGGGTTGCCGCAGCCAATCCCGCGCATGACGCGCCCAATAGGCGGGACGGCTCAAGCCGCTGTCAACCCCGTCCAGCTTGGATTCCGAACGAATGAAATCCGAAAACGTCTGTTTCTTCACGTCCGCGTCAAAGGACTGCATGTAATAGTAAAGCGAGACCATGACATCGCGGCCGTCGCGATGCGCATAGATGACTGGCGAGCCACGCAGCAGCGACAGCGCGAAGGTCCTTTCTTCATCACGCTTCCAGAAGGTCGCCGCTGGCAAGTCATGCGCCTTGAGGAGCACGCGTCCTTCCAGAGTTTCCAGCTGCCGGCGAAACTGCCCCAGCGGCATTGGCGAATCATGATCGGAGGAAAGCCGTTCCAGTGTCAAGAAGGTTTCGCTGACATCGGGACTGTTGTTGCGCAAGGCGTCAAGCGTCCAATGGGTGCCCGAGCGCCGATGAGTCGCGACAATAATCGTCTTGGAGGCGCTCATCTAGTCCTCGGCCGCCATGCTCTGCAATTCGTATAGTTTGGTGAGCGCTTCTATGGGGCTCAGGCTATCAATCTCCAGCGAGCGCAGCGCGCCAAGCGCCGGGTTTTCTGGCGCATCGAAAAAACTTAGCTGCTGACGCGAGTCGCCTTGCCTCTTCAGGGCAAAGTCGCCACTGTCTTCTTCCAGTTGCACCAGCAGTTGGCGCGCGCGGTCCACAACGGAAGGCGGAATGCCAGCCAATTGCGCCACGTGCACGCCATAGCTTTGGTCGGCGGCGCCAGGCAGCACCTTGTGCAAGAATACGATGTCGTCGCCCTGCTCGGCCACGGCGATGTTGAAGTTAGCCGCGCGTGGCAAGATATTCGGCAGTTCGGTCAACTCGTGATAATGACTTGCGAAAAGCGTGCGGCAGTTGAGGCGCGGGTTGTTGTGGATGTATTCGATCACCGAGCGCGCGATCGCTAATCCATCGTAGGTCGACGTTCCGCGGCCAATCTCGTCCAGAATGAGCAGGCTGTGTTTGCTGCTGCCGGAAAGCAAGCGCGCGGTTTCTACCATTTCCACCATAAAGGTGCTTTGCCCGGCGTGAATCTCGTCCTGCGCGCCGATGCGAGCGAATATGCGGTCCACCATTCCGATCCGCGCCGAATCAGCCGGCACAAAGCTGCCCACTTGAGCCATCAGCGTAATAATCGCCACTTGTCGAATATAGGTCGATTTGCCGGACATATTCGGTCCGGTGATGATATGTATGCGCGAAGCCATATCGAAGCCGCTGTCGTTAGGCACATATCGACTCGACGACTCCATGAGTTTCTCGACGACTGGGTGCCGGCCCGCTTTGATATGCAGGATATTGTCTTCGCTTAGCTGCGGGCGGACATAGTTTTCCCGGGCAGCCACATCCGCCAAGGACAAAAAGGCATCCAAATGCGCGATGGCGCGCGCGGTCTTATGCAAGCGCTCCCGCTGATTGCCGACCTGCGCGCACAGATCCTCGAACAACTTGCGCTCTATGGTGAGGATTTCCTCTTCGGCATTGAGGACCTTTGTTTCATACTCCTTCAGTTCCGGCGTGATATAGCGCTCCGCATTGACCAAGGTCTGTTTGCGCACATAATCATCCGGTACTTTGTCACTGTGCGTTTTTGTGACCTCAATGAAATAGCCGAAGACCTTGTTGAATCCAACTTTTATGCTGGCGATGCCGGTCCTGCGCCGCTCTTGAGATTCGAGATTGGCGATCCATTCTCGCGCATGCTGGCTTGAAGCGAGAATCTGGTCCAACTGCTGCGAATAGCCCGCGCGAATAATGCCAGTGGCGTTGAGTGTCGCTGGCGGGTCTTCAGCAATAGCGGAAGAGATTACATCAAAGACGGCTTCACAGGGATCCAGTCGTTCGGTGATCGCGTCGAGCGCGCCTGTTTCCAGGATGAGCTCGGAAAGCCGGGGTACCACGCTCAGCGTCTTACTCAGCGCGAGCAAGTCCCGGGGTCCGGCTTTGCCGATAGCGATGCGGTTTGTCAGCCGTTCAATATCGGCGACTTGCTTCAATGCCAGAGCCAGATCGCCACGCAGCGGGTCGCCCCTGAACAAAGCTTCCACCGCGTCAAGGCGGGCGTTCAGACGGTTGATATCCAGCAAGGGTTGATTCAGCCAGGAGCGCAAAAGACGAGCGCCCATCGCCGTCACCGTGCGATCCAAAATGTCGAGCAGGCTGCCTTTGGTTTTGCGCCCGCGGATGGACTCCGTCAGTTCCAGGTTCTGACGGGTGAATTGATCCAATACCATGAAGGACGATGTCGAATAGGCGCGAACAGTTGCGAGCTGTTCGACCGAGCTCTTCTGCGTTGATCGTAGATACTGCAGGACGCCCCCGGCCGCCGCTACCGCGATCTTTTGCCCTTTTAGGCCGAATCCGTCGAGCGTGCGCACGCGAAAATGCTCGCATAACAACTGCCGCGCGCCAGCGTATTCGAATGTCCAGTCTTGCGCCGCGCTCAGGTGGATGCCTTCTGGCAGGGTCACGCCGCGCTTTTGCCAGCTTTCCGGCAGGATCACTTCACGTGGGTCGATGCGCGCCAATTCTTCAAAGACAGCGAGTCCCACGGCTTCGCCTTCCAGTTGTGTGGCGCAGAATTCGCCTGTGGACACATCCGCAAAAGCGATTCCAGCCTGGGTCCATTGTCCGCTTTCCGCGTCGCCAACTGGTAATATCGCCATCAGATAATTGGCTTTGGCATCGTCCAAGAGCGCAGGCTCGACCACTGTGCCCGGGGTCATGACCCGGGTCACCTCGCGCTCGACGATGCCGCGGCCGCTCGGCTCGGTGATCTGGTCGCAGACGGCGACGTGATAGCCCCTGTCAATCAGCTTCGCGATATAACCGTCAACCGAGTGATAGGGCACGCCCGCCATCGGTATCTTCTCGCCGCCCTTGCTATGCGCGCGCGCGGTCAGCGTAATCTCCAGCTCGCGAGCCGCCACTTCGGCGTCTTCGTCGAACATTTCGTAAAAGTCGCCCATGCGAAACATCAAGATGCAGTCCGGATACTGGTTCTTGATTTCCAAATACTGCCGGCGCATTGGGGTGATACGTGCCATGACAACTCGTCAATCGCTGTGACTGTCGAACTTAATGCTGGCGGGAAACCATGCTATTCTAGCAAGGTCGCTAATGGGCTACAAGTCAGGCAGCCCGGCAACTTACATTTAGTAATATCACGAGACTCGAAGGCTGATTGGCTGTGATTAGGCAAGCTGGGACCTTTTCGATCCGCAAAGCAAAAACACGCGAGGATACTCCCTGATGAGCGAAGAAATCATCGCCGTAGACTTGGGCGGCACACAGATCCGCGCCGCCCGCTTCGACCGCAAGCTGAACCTGCTGCAGCGCGAGAACACGCTGACCCGGGCTGACGAGGGTCCTGGACCTACCATTGACCGGATCAAGGAATACATCGCGAAGGTTCTGCCTTCCCCCAGCAAAGATATCGCGGGCATTGGCTTTTCGTCCCCGGGACCATTGAACCCCATGACCGGCGTCATAGTCGCCCCAGCCAATTTACCCGGCTGGCATGATGTGCCGCTGGGCGATATTATCCACGCCGAGTTTG
Organism: Phototrophicaceae bacterium; assembly: GCA_965232245.1. Taxonomy (GTDB): domain Bacteria; phylum Chloroflexota; class Anaerolineae; order Aggregatilineales; family Phototrophicaceae; genus UBA6055. The sequence continues at coordinate 2,568,964 of CBDDPG010000002.1, forward strand.
ACTTGCCGGTTTTCATCGGCAACGACGCCAATGTCGCGGCCCTGGCAGAGGCTTCCAAGGGCGCCGCCCAAGGTTTTCGCCACGTCGTTTATATCACTGTCAGTACCGGGATTGGCGCCGGGATGATTTGCGACGGGCGGCTGCTGCTGGGGCGCGAGGGCTTGGCTGCGGAGTTTGGTCATATCCCGATCATCGTCGAGCAAGACCACGTGTCGTCGGTCGAGCTTGAGGCGGCCGGACCCGCAATTGCGCGCCGCGCCCAAGCCGCTTTGCGCGCCGGCCGACCCTCGTCATTGAGCGAAATGCTCGCGGAAGGCAAGGGTCCAATCGACGCCAAAGCAGTCGCAGCGGCTGCCCGCGCGGGGGATCAATTGGCAAGGGAAATCTTTGCCCAGGCTGGGCGCGTCATCGGCTTGGGCATCGTCAGCATCTTGCACCTGTTTAATCCGGAAGTGGTCGTGCTTGGCGGCGGCGTGAGCAAAGCCGGGGAACTTTTATTCGTTCCCATGCGCGCTGCCATTCGCCAACACGTGCTTGACGACGCCTATATTGATGGTCTCAAAATAACAGCCGCGGCGCTGGGCGATGACGTCGCTTTGATGGGCGCGGCGGCGCTGGTGGCTACAAATGGCGGGAACCTTGATATCAGCGAACTTGACAGGCTCTTCTAGCGTCGGGGCAGTCGGCTATGCGCGGGGCAAAATGCCGTCAATTCGGGGGCGTGCTAAAATCGAATCATGTTAACGCGACCTGATCTGCGAACCCGGCAGCGCGACTTCTTGCTGGAAATCTCGCGCGCCATCACCGCGCAGCTTGACCTCGGCGAAGTGCTGCGCCGGGTATTGCGCGCTTCGGTCGCGATGTTAGCGGGACGGGTGGGAATCGTCGCTCTTGGGGATGAGCAGGACGGCACTTATCTGGTGCGCGCCTATTCCGGCATCGACGCGGAAGTCGTCCCCGATCTCAACCGCAAGCTGCAAGAACTGATGAACCCGGCCGCGGACGAGGGATTCAGCCGAGAATTTCTAAACGCCAAGCTGCGCGAAATGGCCAACGTGATAGACAGTCAACTTGGGCAATCCATCGCTATGCCATTGGTATTCGCGCAAAATCCCCTGGGGCTGCTCATTGTCTTTCGATCCTACCAGACCGCCATTACGCCCGAGGACTTGAATACGCTGCAAAGCTTCGCCGATCAAGCCGCCATCGCCGTCAACAACGCGCAACTCTACGGCCATATCAATCAGGAGCGGCAGCGGCTGGAAGCGATCGTCAACAATAGCGGGGATGGGGTATTCATACTGAACCCCGACTTGACGTTCCAGCAAGCCAACATCGCCTTCGAGCGCATGACCGGCTGGAAGACCGATGAGGTCATCGGTTTAGCCAAGCGCGACGTGATCCTGTGGGAGCGGCTGGATTATCCCGACCTGGAAAAGGCGCTTGATGCTGGCTGGCCCCGGCAAACGGAAGACGGCGGCGGCGCGGTAACGCTGTACGTGGAAGGCGATTTGATCCGGCGCGATGGCATGACAACAAGCATGGGCATTACCTATGCGCCGCTCCTAAAAGAAGACGGGCGCCTGGAAAGTATCATCGCCAATGTCCGCGACATCACCAATTTCCGCAAAGCGCAAGAAATGCAATCGGTCTTCATATCAACAATTCACCATGAATTGCGCACGCCGCTCGCGATCATCAAAGGTTACGCCAGCACCTTGGGGCGCGAGGACGTCGAGTGGGACAGCAGCGTCATCCGCGACAACATGGCGATCATCGAAGACGAAGCGGATCGCTTGACCGATCTCGTTGAAGACCTGTTGACCGCCAGCAAGATCCAAGCCTCGCGGGAGCTGCGCCTCAACGTCGCCGATACCGATCTTCAGCAGCTCGCCGCCCGATCTGTCGAACGGCTCGAGGCGCAAAGCAAGCACAGCTTCCATCTCAGCTTTCCGCCCAACTTCCCGGTCATTCAAGGCGATGAAGCCCGCTTGCGGCAAGTCTTCGACAATTTGTTAACCAACGCCATCAAGTATTCGCCAGCCGATACCAGCATCACCGTTGGCGGACGCTTCACTGTCAGCAGCGTGACGATATTCGTTCGGGACGAAGGCGCCGGCATCCCTCAAGATCAAATCGACAAGATATTCGACCGTTTCTATCGCATCGACGACAGGCTCACCCGCCGCGCGCATGGCACAGGACTGGGCTTGTACCTGGTCAAAGCCATCGTCGAGGCGCATGACGGCGACATTTTCGTGAAAAGCCAGTTGGGGAGCGGCTCGACCTTCTACTTCACCATTCCACGCGAGTGAGTACCAGAATCAGCGCGCCCGGCAATCAGACGAGCAGAGCAAGGCGCCCGGAATCTACCTCATTTCGTCCGGAACTCCGTCTAGAAAATGCAGCCAACGATTAGGCGGCAATTGCAAATGAACCATAGCAATATCGAGACATTTGGTTAAGCTTGTGCAATCTTGAACAAGGGAATCAGGCAAGAAGAGGCACAGATGCGACAGAATCGACTCGATATTTTGCTAGGGAACGCGGCCAGAACATGGCTGGCGCTCGCGCTGGCGACGATAGTGACAATGACGGCGCTATCACAAGACGACAACGCAGTCGCAGGTGATTACGTGCAGACTTCGCTGCAGATCGCGCGCGAATTGATAGAAGAGGAACGTGAATCGCGGCTGACCATGGTCAGATGGCGCTACTATGAAGATGACTGGAGTTCGCCCGGCAGCTATCAGCTTTACGGTTCCTTCGGCATCGACAACTGCTCGACTGATGTTCCCATCGGGCAGAAGCGCCAGGGCATTTTGTTCGGCTGGACTTTCACCATCCTGGACATGTCCGGCAAAGAGTACCAAGCGCGCGTCAGTTACGATTTCCAGGACGCCATCCTTTGCGATGAAGCGCAAGTGCCGCCCGCCTACGCCAGCACGGTTGCGGAGGCGACAGAGGCGCCCGAGCAGCACGCGGTCCCTGTTCAGACCGCGGGTCCCGCAGGATTCGCCTTGGGCGGGCACGTTGAAGGCTTAGATAGCCGCGCGGCGGCACTGATGCGCGCGGCCGGCATGACTTGGGTGAAAAAGCAGCTGCCGGTCGAGGCTGGCATCGCCAAGGGAATTGAGTTCATCCAGAGCGCCAAGGCGAACAATTTCAAGATTTTGCTAGGCGTCGTTGGCAGCAAAGAAGCGCTGGCAACTGACTTCAACGCTTATGTGGCGCAACTGTCGGCTTTCGTGGCGGAATTAGCCCGGAACGGCGCGGACGCGATCGAAATATGGAACGAGCCGAATCTGGATCGCGAATGGCCCCACGGTCAGATCAACGGCGCCAACTACGTGGACATGCTGAAAGCGGCTTACACTGCCATCAAAGCAGCCAACTCAGCCACGCTCGTCATCAGCGGAGCGCCGGCGCCGACCGGAGCCGAAGGCGCTTTCCCCGGCGCTGTCGTCAACGACGATAATTTCATGCGGCAGATGGCGCAAGCCGGCGCCGCGCAATACATGGATTGCCTGGGCTTGCACTACAACGAAGGCATCGTCAGCCCGCGCAACAGCAGAGGGGATCCGCGCAGCCCCTATCCGACGCGCTACTTTGGCTCTATGCTCAATCGCGGCGCGCAGTTCTTCCCGAACTCGAAGATCTGCTGGACGGAACTGGGTTATCTGAGTGGAGAGGGCATGGGAGCGCCGATACCAACCAGCTTCTCCTGGGCAAGCAATGTAACAGTCGCGCAGCAGGCGGAATGGATCGCCGATGCCGCTCGCCTTTCGCGCGCATCGGGCCGCGTTTCGCTCATGATCGTTTGGAATCTTAACTTTACGCGCTGGGATACTGACCCCATGGGCGGTTACGCGCTCTTGCGCCCCGACGGCAGTTGCCCGGGCTGCGCCACGCTCGGCGCGGCCATGAGCGAAAGCGCCTAATTGTATAGTACACGGCAAGTTTATCCAACAATGGGGAGAGCCTCGCCAACATGGCGGGGCTTTTTTGCCGATAATCCGAAGTAACAGGCTCTCGCTCAGCCGTCCAAACTGAGGGCCCAAAAATCCTCAAAAACGCAATTGGTTTCGACGTCCGCATAGTTGACAACCGCGATACCGACTCTTCCCAGCGAAGTTTCGTAGGCTAGCTGTCCAATATGCTCATTATCGACATAGTAGTGAATCCTGCCGTCATGGACAATCAAGAGCAGGTCATGTTCCTGCCGCTCGCGCGTCGGCTTGTTGATATAGACGCCGGGCTTGAAGACAGCGCCCTGGCGCTGCGATAAACCGTAGTCGCCCGCCGCAGTCGCATAGGCAAGCTGATAATGTTCTTCGTCTTGGAAGTGGAACAGAATGCCGCAGCCGCCGTTGGCTTCTTTGTTCATTTGGTAAGAGACTTGCGCGCCGATAACAAATTCCGCGAAGCGCAAACCAGAACCCAGCAGAAATGGCGTGACGCCAGCCAAGCCCCGCCGAACGCTGCTTTGGGGCAGAAGCAATTTGATTTCGCCGTCAACGGGGATCAATTGCTGGCGCGCCAATATATCGTCCATGACATGATAGCGCCTCGTCAGAAGTTGACTCGGGACGATCAGCGCTTCATCCACCCGCGTCGGTATCGTCATCGCCGCCTGGGTAATCGCAAAAGACAGACGGCTGTCAATCGCGTCGGCGGTGCGCATGGCGACGCCCACTCCGCCAGCCGCCTCGGTCGCCTTATCAGCGACCGTGCCAACGATTTGGCCGTTATAAACGATGTCGAAATGCGCCCCGCTCGCCAATATGCCCAAGCGGAATTCGCTCTTGCCCGCCACGATGGCGGGATGCGTTCCCCAATTGCGCACAAGCACAATGTCGCCCTCGTCGACTCGCTCCATGCGCCAGAAGCCGCGTTTGTTAAAGAGAACGCGCGAATGCGAATCAGGTCGCGCATAGCGAAAGGCGATGCCCACCTGCCAGTCGCCCGCCGACGAGACATTTTCAAAGTGAACTTCAAAGTAAAAATCCCGTTCCGGCGCAAAACCCTTGCCCAACACCACAGCCGTTGTCGCTATCCCGTCGGTTTCTACAGCCAGCCGGCCGCTGCCAGCCTGTCTGACTAGAGCCAGGCGGTTGACCGCCTCCCAGTCCTCCAACCGCAGCGCGTCCGCAGCCGGAACTTGAAGGTCATATCCGGGCAGCAGGCGCAATCGATAGGCGCCGCTCGCGCCCTCGAATCCGCTCACAGCCACGGTATAAAGATCTGATTTGGGGAAGACAAAAGCCTGGATGATCGCATCCCGCGAGTCCGGATAGGCGTAGTCGTCGTTCGCGATTATCAGCTCGCCGGAACTGTCGTAGATAGCCAGCTGCGGATCCAGCATATCTGACAGCGCTTCTAGGCGAAACGATGCCAGCGTCCATTCCAGGGCGTTCAAGCTATAGCGTTGCGTTTCGTTGGGAGCGAGCCTGTCTTCGACCTGGCTGCCCAGCGTCAGCGCCCGGTCCTGCGCCAAGGCGGGCAGCGCAAATAGCGCGATGCAGAGCAGCAGACCGGACAGCCTGCCGAAATGGTTCATTTCTCTTTAGGCATCCAAGACGTATAGGTATCGGCAAGGTATTCGAGATAGCTGCGATAATCTTCCGGCGACATTTCGGCGCCAAACTCGCCGCGGTAGAATTCCGCCTGTTCGATACGGCGCATGTTGCCGGCTTTGCGCAAATCGCGCACTTCGTCCTTCTTGCCTTTCTTGCGCTGGTATCTGGCCGACAGGCGCGACAAAGGCAAAGAGTCGAAGTCGGCCGGCGATACGATGCTATAGGTCGTAATGTATTCCCCATCCTGCTCCAGGGCATTGGCGACAACGTACCAGCCTTTCGGGACGCGCGGATGGCGCCTCGCTTCGAAGTGCCACATCAAAATGTTGACGTTGCGCTCGGCATCAATTTCGCCTTGCACCTTGTTCGACTGGGTCAATTGAATGATATCGCCAAGGAACTGGATAGCGCGATTGCTGGGCCAGTATTTCTTGGAAAAGAAATCGGCCGCGTAGGTTAAGCCGACGGCGATGGCGATGGCGGCGCCGATGGTGATTAAGCCGCCGTTCGGAACTAGCGTATTCAGGATCAGGAAGCTGATTACAGCGCCAAACAGAAAAGTGAAGCAGCCTAGCATGCGAACGCCGGAATGCTCGCTGTCTACCGCAAACTCGATGGTCGGCGCCAAGTCTGGCGCGTTCAAGTTCCGCATGATGCCTACCGCCGCACTATGATAGATTCGGGTATCAGCGCATTCGCCATGTTTTGCGCTTGTCCGCGCTATTTCCCGCTACGGCAACCATGATAACCGAAATGGACAAGCATGCAATAGTTCCTCGGCATGATGCGATCCCCTACTCGCAAGCGGCTTAGGGGACGCGGGAGACAATGCGTGATTGCGGCGCTCGATTTTGCTGGCCTATTCGGAACTCCCTTTATCATTTGGGGGCTGATCCTGATCTTCGACCGCGACCGCTCCGTTAAAAGTTAAAAGCTGAAGTTGCCGCCAGTCATGCAAAAGTCCTCCACCAGATGCCTGTGCACTCCGGCAAGATGACTGAATCCTCCGCCAGCCATTTTCCCGCCACGGCGTCGCCAAAGAAAAACCGAGATAATTCCACAGCTTCTTCTGGCGAAGCGAAATGATAGTCCGTGCGGATCCAACGCTGGGAGAAGCCCCATTCTTCGCGCCAAAACGAATAGAGCGCCGCCGCCTCGTCGCTCGGAGCGTGCGGCTGTAGTCGAGCGACGCCCAGGTCTTCTATCAGAATGGCAGTGCCGCCCGGTTTTAGGATCCGTTTCATTTCCGACAGCATAGCGGCAGACTGACTGCGCCAGCATCCGCTATTCCTGTCCAAAACATGCGCGAAGCTCCAGCCTTCAATCGCCAAATCAGCCGAATCGGCGGCAACTGGCATGCGCGCGTTATCGCCGATGGCCAGCGTCCAATTGGTCATGCCGCTTGTGCGCAGCGCGCGCTGCGCCAGTTTTAGCATGGCCGGTTCTAAATCAAAGGCATAGACCTGTTTGACCAAGACGGCAAGCAGCCTCGTCAGGTTGCCGGCGCCAGCCCCGAACTCCACCGCAGCCAAGCCATCCAGCGGGGAGATCTCGTTCAAGGCGGCGAATAGCCTGCCATGCCGATCTTGCCGCGCGACCAGGCGCTCATAGATCGCCGCGTGCTGACGGTAGAAGCCTTGGATTGGGTCGTCCACAGTCGGCAGAAACCTTAGACCCGCCCGCCAGCCGTGGGAGCCTGCGCGCTGAAGCCATGCAGCTGTCTGTCAAAATTCTTGATGTCAATCTGCGGGTAGTTTGCCAGCAAAGCCTTGAAGACCTGCATATAGCTGGCAATCTGTTCACGGGTGTATGCCTCGAAGCGCAGCGTGACCGCGGGCTGCGTATTGCTCGCGCGCACCAAACCCCAACCCCGTTCGAAGATCACGCGCGCGCCATCGACCGTCACAACTTCGTAATCGTTTTGCAGGCTCGCGGTCATTTCCTCAATCATCTTGAACTTCAGGTCGTCCGGCGCGCCCAAGACAATCTCCGGCGTAGCCACCAGCTTGGGAATCTCGTCAAAGATTTCGGCAACAGTTTGCCCGGATTTGCTTATGATTTCCAATGTTTTGAGCGCCACCAGCGGCGCGTCGTCAAAGCCAAAATAGTCTTCGCCGATGAAAAGATGTCCGCTTACCTCGCCACCGAGCAAGGAACCAATCTCGTTCATCTTCTGCTTCATCAGGCTGTGGCCCGATTTCCACATGACCGGGATGCCGCCGTATTTTTTGATTTCGTCGGGCAGCGCCTGCGACGATTTCACGTCAAAGACGATCGGCGTATTGGGATGACGCCGCAGCAAATCCCGCGACAGCAGCGCCAGCAGTCGATCCGCGGCGATGTGACGACCTTGATTGTCGATGAAGCCGCAGCGATCGCTATCGCCGTCGAAAGCCAAGCCCAGGTCCGCGCCCAGTTCGATAACTTTCGCCTCCAGATCGCGCGTCATTTCGGGATCTTCCGGATTTGGTAAATGATTGGGAAAAGTACCATCCGGTTCACAGTAGAGGCATTCAAGCTCCAGCCCCAGGGCGCGCAATACCGGCGGCAAATATGCGCCCGACAAACCGTTGCCGGCGTCCAGCACCACTTTCAGCGGTTTTTCCATACGCACCTTGCGCTGTATCGCGGTCATGTGTTGGTTGATCATGGTCGGATCTTCTTCGACTTGGCTGTCGCCAGCCGCGAAAACTCCCTCATCAATGAGGCGCAGAATATCTTGGATCTGCTCGCCGGCCAGCGCCAGCTTGCCATAAGCCATCTTGATGCCGTTGTAGCGCGTATCCAAGTGGCTGCCCGTGATCATCACGCCAGCCCCGGCCGCGCCATAAGAAGCCGAAGCGAAGTAGACAGTCGGCGTGAGCACTTCGCCAATATCGACAACCGCCAAGCCTGTCGAGGCAAGCCCTTCGATCATCGCGGCTTTCAGCGGGCCGGAGGACAGGCGATTGTCGGAGCCGACGAAGATCTTGCGCGTGCCGAATTCTCGGGGCAGATAGGCGCCCAAAGCCTTGCCAACCAAGTAGGCTACGCCGGGCGTCAATTGCGGGGACGCGCCGTTGGCAGTGCCGCGAATATCGTATTTTCTAAAGATCGAACGATCGATTGCTCTCATGCTCACCTCTGATTCATGCCTGCGCGCTTAAGGCTCTGCGATCCCGTATGATCCAGCCTCGTCCAGGAGTTCCTTGCCGTCAAAATATGCTGAAAACTTCAAACCACCGCCTCGTTTGCGGCTGGCGCTGATGCGCACTTCAGTTCCTTCCGGCGGGTTGGAGCGCAGGAGAAAGTCGGCCAAGGGCTCCCGCAGATTGCGCCGCAGGATTCGCCGCAGCGGTCGCGCGCCGTATTCCGGCTCGTCATTTTGCTCCAAGAGCCATTTCTTGGCGCCGCCGCTGAACTTCAATGTCAAGCCGCGCTCGCGCGCCAGCTTATTCTCTTTTTCGATCAGCAGGTCGAGGATGGGCACAAAGTCCTCATCGCTCAAGGCGTTGAACAGAATGACCTCGTCCAAGCGGTTGACGAACTCGGGACGCAGGAACTCCAGCACCTGGTCCATGATCCGCTCGCGCAGATCGTCTGTGATCTGCCGCACCATCAAATGCTCGGAACCGATGTTGCTGGTCATGATGACCACCGCTTCGCTGAAGCGCGCGATATTGCCGCGGCCATCGGTCAGCCGGCCCTCTTCCATCACCTGCAACAAGACATCCATTATGCGCGGATGCGACTTTTCAATTTCATCGAGCAGCACGATGGTATAGGGTTGCTGCCGAATGCGCTCGGTCAACTGCCCGCCCTCGTCGCTGCCGACATAACCCACCGCCGAGCCGATCAAGCGGTTGATGCTGCTTTCGTCCTTGTATTCGCTCATGTCCAGCGGGAAGAGATTCTCTTCGCTGCCGAACATGAAATCGGCCAGCACGCGCGCCATTTCGGTCTTGCCGATGCCGGTAGGACCCAGGAACAGGAAGGCGCCAATGGGCCTGCGCGGATCTTTCAAGCCAACGCGGGCTGTTTTGATGGCGCGGCTGACCAACTGAACCGCCTCTTCCTGGCCGATGAGACGCTGGCTCAGATGCTCGACCATGTTGGCATAGCGAAGCCGCTCGTCGGCGCCAAGTTTCGTGACCGGAATGCCGGTCATCTGGCTGGTCACCAGGGTCACATCTTCCACATCGAGCTTGGCGTCGTTATTGTCCGGGCGGAATGCCAGATGCGCTTGCTTGCCCATATTGACCATAGCCGCCGTGCGATGCAGCAGTTGCTCGGCGCTTTGCGGCAAAGGGTTGATGGTCAGATAACGCTGCGCCATGCGCGCCGCCATTTTCAGCGCGTCATGCTCGACAGCGATTTCATAGTCCGATTCCAGATGCGGCGCAATCGTCTCCAAAATTTGCACAGTCTCGTCCAGCGCAGGTTCGTCAACGCGGATGACCTGACTGTTTTCCATGATGGCGCTGACGTTCTGTATGCGCGCTTCAAATTCCTGCAAACTGGTGGTGCAGATGACGACGGGATCGTCGCTCAAAAAAGCCTTTTGGACCAGCGATGTCGCCTTGTTGAAATCGGCTTTGATGGGTCCGCCGAAAAAACGGTGAATCAGCGGCAAGAAGAGGATCCCGCGCCGCGCCGCGCTCATGCCAGCGCGGAAGGCTTCCTGATCGCCGTCCAGCAGCGCCGTTTCGCTTATCTGCACCAGGTTGGACAAGCCATTTGGTCCCTTGTCTTCCGCCATGAGCAATGCCAGGCTATAAGCCAGCGTGCGCTTGCCGACGCCGTCTGGACCAATCAATATGATGTGTCGGTTGACCGACTGCGTGAGCACGTTGATCATGTTGCGCAGCAGATCTTCGCGAAAATGCACCGCGCGCAGCAAGCCGCGTTTGGCGCGTTTGACGTAATCCACAGTGGTGCTGTCGTCGCGGCTGGGGATGATCTTGCTGGCGTCGCTGTATGCGTCTTGAATCGACTTGGGCGTGATGCTGAACTGGCGCAGTATCCCGCCCGTGCTGACCGATGTTTCCGCAAGTACCGCTAGGGCATGATCGGTATCGATTTTCTGCTCATTCATCGAGTTGGCGACCGATAATCCGTCGTCCAGGAGCACGATTGACTGGCGGCTCAGTGAGATTTTCCGGTTGCCAATTGCGACGAAATCCAGGCTGCCGTCGGGATCGCGGCGGGCTTGAATCGCGGCTTTCACCTGACGCTCCAAGCGTTCCAGGTCGACGCCGCGCGAAGATTCGAACATCTTGAGCATACGCCAAGCCGCCGTGTTTTCTCGGCGCAGCAATGCCAGCAGAACCATTTCCGGCATGATTGACGATTTGCGATATTCGGCTAGCATCGGCACGGCGTCATTCAGCACCGCGTCCATGTCTTTGGAGATTAGATCTGGGTTAAGGGTAGACATTGACTATCTGTGTCCTGCGTATTTCACAATTCGTTTTAATCGAAACGCGAGTGGATTCGCGCCGCCTCATTATAGCCTATCAATAGCGCGGTCGCCTAGCTCGCAAAGCCGAGCGGCAAGCTGCCGAGCGCCGGTCGCTCGCCGAGCAGCACTTCACAGATGATCTTGGTCGCGCGCGTCATGGGACTGTATCCCTGCACATAAGCCGCGAGCTCGGGAAAGCTGAATATTTCCATCGGATGCCACAATGTGACAAGAATCGTCTTATGTGGCGGCATTGCCTCAATCAGTTGAATCTGCCGAGGATCGTCAATGTTGTTCAAGGTGAAAAGGACCACTGTGTCGGCTGCCTGCGCGGCTGCGCTTGCCCAAGTCAACTCCTCTGCCGTCGGCGACCCAGAGACAGCGACGAAGTCATGCCCCGCCACGCGGCGATCGCATTCTCGGCGAATGCGCGGGCGCGTGCCTGGATAAACAAAGAGCGCCTCGCCCTGGACCGGTATCATGCCCTGCGGATCAAGCGCGGTCACGCCTCGTTCAAACAAAGTCGTCACCAGGCGATCATGCGCCAACAGGTCCAAGCGTTCGCTCGCCGCATCCGCATCTAGCGGACGCCAATTCAATAAACCAAACTGCTGTTTGAGCCGCAAGATGCGCTCCACCGAGGCGTCTATGCGCTCGCGCGCGATGCGCCCGGCGCTTACAGCCGCAACCACATCGTCGATCGCGGCGCGTATCCGCCGCGTGCCCACATGCGCGCCGATAGCGACCAAATCGTTGCCGGCCAAGATCGCGCGGATCGAGGCTTCGCTGGCGTCGTATCCAGTGTCGACGGCATCCATATCCAGCGCGTCAGTCATGATTAAGCCATCGTATGCCAATTCTTCCCGCAGCAAACCTTCTACAACGTTGACGGACAAGGATGCCGGCAGCGCTTCGGCATCAAAGGCGCTGAACCAGATATGCGCCACCATCACAGTACCGACGCCGGCGTCAAATGCCGCTACGAAGGGGCGCAATTCAACCGCATCCAGCCGACGTCGGTCGTGATGAATGGCTGGCAGCTCCAGGTGCGAATCTTCGCTGGTATCGCCATGACCGGGAAAATGCTTGACTGTCGCTACCACTCCATTGTCTTGCAAGCCGCGTATGAAACTCATCAGAATCGGAGCGACCATTTTTGGATCGCTGCCGAATGATCGGCGGTCGATGATGGGATTGAGCGCGTTTGTCAGCAAATCCCCGACCGGCGCCAGATTCATGTTGACGCCAACCGCGCGCATCTCGGCAGCCATGGCTACGCCAACGTCGTATGCCAGGTCTTCATCTTGCGTGGCAGCCAGCAGCATAGGGGCGGGAAAGCGCGTGAAACCCTCTTGCAGATGCTGGATAGGTCCGCCCTCTTGATCGACTGCGATCAGCAGCGGCAAGCCGCCGCGGCTCGTGACTTCATGCTGATAGGCGTTTGTCAGCGCCGTCACTTGTTCGGGCGATTCAATGTTGCGCCCAAAGAGTACCGCCGCGCCTGGCTGTACCTCGCGCAAGAAAGCGGATTCCGTCTCTGTCAGTCGCGGTCCAAAAAAGCTCACCATGAACATCTGCGCGACTTTTTGCTCCAGCGTGAGATTGTGCAGTATATCCACATTTTCCCCAACTTGCGCCGAAAGGGAAGCGACGGACAGCAGATGCGCCAGGCAGACAAACAAAGCAATCAGACGATAATATGGAGCAACGATGGCTAGAATCCGTTCTGCTGAATCATCATAAAGTGCAAGAAGTTGAACTGATCGTCCCCTGTAAGCAAGCGTGGGCGCGCTTGGTCGTCGATGAGGCCCGGAAACAGTTCCACCCCTAATAGTTTACTGTCATAAACGTAAAGCGTGTCCAAGAAGAAGCGCTTATTTCCCCAAAAACTCTGGTCAAAATAGAGATTGCCCAGTCCGTAATGAATGAAGGCGGTTTCGCCGCGGCGCGTTCTGTAGAATTCAAAGGTCATCGGCTTATGCTCCGCAGTGCCAATGACAAGATCAGCGCCCCATTCAGCATAGGCGCGGAAATCGGCTTGCTGCTGCGGCGTCGGCGTATAGGACTCGTATTCCTGATAGTGAAGGGTCAAGAGGACCAAATCGTTTTGCGCCGCCAGCACGGGCAAGCTGTCAGCCAGCCAAGCGCGGTCGCAAAAGGCGGCGCCTGGTCTCGGACCGCCGAGCGCGCTCGGCTCTTCATTCACTAAGGCATAATAGGGACCAACCGCGTTGCAGGCCAGCCAAGCGACTTGATTGCCGTTGTGAGAGAGTATCAGAGCTTCCCGCGCGGCGTCCAGGTTGCGCCCCCCGCCGACAATGTGCATTCCCGCCGCTTCAAAATACGCCAGCGACTCTTCAAAGGCGGCGTAGCCAAAGTCATTGATATGATTGCCCGTCACATCTACCACGTCGACCTTCAAGAGATCAAACAGGCCGGCGTGTTGGCTTTTCATGCACAGGCTGTTCGCGCCGCCCAAGACCGCCTCGGTGAACTGCGGGCAGGTATCAGCCAAAGACGCTTCATTGGTCAGATGAAAATAATCCGACGCAGACACATAATCGCGGATGCCGCTGGCGGACCTCTCCAAGCCAATCTCATCCAGCGCCGTCCTCGTCCCCCGCGCGAGAGCGGTTGTGCCGGACAGGGTAATGCGCGTTAATCTGTCTGGTTGAAAACTGGACGCGCCATTATCGAATATCAAGGGATAGTCGCCGAGTTGATCGACGACGGGTTTGCCGTCCAGCCACAATGGTCGCAGGCGGGGGCGCAATTCATCAAATGGCAGCAAAGTGAAGCTGAGCTTGTCGCGCCAAAGTAGGCGCTCCAAGTTATCGTCCGCCGCGATTCGCGTATCACGATGCGCTTCAATGCCGTGTTCCCGCAAGCGCTCCGCTGCGGATTCGCTCAAGGTCAAACGCTGATCGACGTCGCCAGCCAAAATCGCATCCAGTTGCTGCCGCCCGATCGACGTTTGCAGCGCCGAAAAAGCAGCGGCCGGGATCCACAATTCCCTGCCTGTTTCTATTGTTCGTTCAGCTTGTGAGATTGAGGGCGGCTTTTCCGCAAGCGCCGCGCTGTAAAATGCCAGATAGTCCGCGACATTGCGCCCCCAGGAAGCCTCATCGTGCCCGGCGCCGCTGTAAACAACATATTGATGCTTGACATCGCGATCGCGCAAAATCACATGCATCTGGTCAACACCGTCCGCCGCGAAATCCCTTGAACCGCGATCCAGCCACAGCCGCATTTCGGCGTCAAGCGCCAGCGACCGCGCCAATTCGAGCGGGTTGTAGCGTGGCTCGACGTGACTGGGGTCGAAAAACGGACTATGCCCGCCGATGGCCGCAAAGCGCCCCGGGAAACGCAGCCCCAGATGATATGCCCAGAAGCCGCCGCGCGAAATGCCGCCGATGGCTGTTCTGCCGTCGCTGCGATATCGCTGCTGCAGATGATCCAATAGGTCAATGAGAAGCGAGTCGTAGCCCCCGCCGCCAAAGGCGTTCTCGTTGGCAAGGGCATCGCCAAAGGGCAAGGCAAGGATCATGGGCGGCGCAGCGCCGGAGCCTATGGCCGCTTCCAGCGCGTCAATGAACCCCAGGCGTAGCCATTGGCTGTCATCCGCATTGGAGCCATGCAGCAGCATGAGCAGCGGATATGATTGCGTCGAAATCTCATAACATGGCGGGAGATAAAGCGTGAAGTAGCGGGAGCGGGCGGCGCCAAGGTAGCTTTCCCGACTGAGGGTGCCGGCTTCATCGCAGCCGGCGGCGCTCAGGGTCGCAGGCGCGAGCAATGCCGCGAGCCCGGCGAGAATAAGCGCCAGCAATGCTAGCGCTGGCGAAAAAATTGCGGACGATGGATTTGGCTTAACCATTGGATAAGGGCGGAGCCAGGACAATATAGGGGAATGTTATTCTGAATCGGCGAGGTCGCCCAGTCGATAACCAATCCCGCGCACATTCACAACGAGCTTCGCGTATTCGCCCAGCGAGCTTAACTTGCGCCGCAAGTTGCTGATATGCGGACGGATGACCTCGCGGGCTTCGGATTCATCAGTGCTATAGCCTCGTACTTCTCGCACCAGCTCTTGGCAGGAAATGACGCGGCTGCGATGCGCCGTCAGATAGAGTAACAGGTCGAACTCCGTCGGCGTCAAACTGATGGACTGGTCTGCATTGCCGATCTGATAGCGGCCCGGGGCAAGCGAAAGCCCAGCCAATGCCATCATAGAATCAGTGGAGACCGCGCGATCACGAGCTGCTGGCGCGAGCGGTCCCAGGCTGCCATCGTCAGACGCGACCGCCGCCAAGGCTTCTTCCCGCGCCAACTCTCCCACGTTGCGCATAATCGCATCCAGCATTCGCCGCCGCCGCATCAGTTTTCGCGCGCGTTCAATGCCGCGGTCCACGCTCGTTCTAATCACTTGACTGGAACAGGGTCTAATCAGGTAATCCTGCGCGCCATAGCGCAACGCTTGCAGGACCGATTCGACGCTGGGGTTTTCCGTCATTAATATCATCATTGCGTCCGGCGAACCCGCCTTGATGCGCCGCAAGAGCTCTAGCCCATCGCTGCCGGGCAGGTCAATCTCGCTCAAGACCAGATCAAAATGCTGACTATTGAAGCGTTCCAAAGCCTCGTCGCCGAAGGACGCTTCGACAATGATATAGCCGAGCCGTTGCAGAGATTTGCTCACGGTGTAGCGATTGACGCTGTCGTGATCAACCAGCAAGACCTGCACTAGCCGACTGACCGTTGCTTCGGCAACGTGCGTGGACTTGGTATCCATGTGTTTATTATACCGTAAGGCTTAGTTTTGCGGCATTCCAGCCGAAGACATTCGCTACTATTCGAGAATCAAGGTAGAGAATGGACCATGGTCAATCGACAGTCTCGGCATGTCCGCGAGGCGCCAGGTCTCGCCGACGCAGATGGCGATCACAGCGCCATCGAGGCTGACCAGGGGTATTTTATCGCGGATCTGTCGCGGGATCTTGCGGTCGATCATCCAATCTTTTATTTTTCGCGACTGACCTGCCATGCCTTTAGGACAAAAGCGTTCGCCTTGACGCCGTGTGCGCAGATGCACTTCCGCCCCAAGAGGCACCTGAAGCGCTGTGGCGCCTGCCGCCGCCGCCTTGCCATGCAAGCGTCTGATTCGCAGATTTCCTACGCTGATTTCATCGCGCCCCTGCAAAGGCACTTCCGTCCCAGGCGCGATCAAGCGGTAGTCTTCAAAGCGCTGCCGCGCGTCGCGGCGCTCAATATGGATGCTGTCGTAGCCGATACGAAGCTGGATACCCGCTCCCAAATCACGCACTTTGCCAGTTTGGGCATCCGTGATCCAGTCGATGACCTCTAGCGTGGCAGCGTAGCTCAATTCTCTATTTCCATCTTGCAAGCTGCGGAAGGCCGCGCGAAGCAAAATGCGGCGCATCGCAACATGACAGGCATGATAGTCCAATCGGGCGATGCGCCAGGCGCCCGCTTCTGCTTCGACCATCGGCAGGACATCGCTCTTGAAGCGGGATTCCATATAATCCTGGTCGGCGCCGGTCACGGCAGCCAGCCGCTCAAAAGACTTTGGCAGATGAGCATAGCGGTCCAGCAGCGGCAGAACGACTTGATGGCGGATAAAATTGCGCGAATGCGCCCTGTCGTCATTGCTGCTGTCGTGACGGTATGCCAGCCGGTTTTCGGCGCAATAGGCTGCGATTTGCTCCCGCGTGACATTTAGCAGCGGCCGGATGAGCGTCAATTCCTCGTGGTAAGGCAGGGGCGCTGACATCCGCATGCCGCTCAAGCCCTTGGTCCCAGAGCCGCGAACGATGCGCATCAGGATTGTCTCAATCTGATCAAGCGCGTGATGACCGACAGCTACACAGGCGGCATCCTGCCGCATCGCGACGTTTGCCAAGAAATCATAGCGAACTCGCCGCGCCGCTTCTTCGGGACCGATGCCCGCCCGTTTGGCAAGCGCCGGCGCATTGGCGCTGCCTGCTGTGCAGGGCAGCGCCCAGCGATTCGCAAGTTCTTGAACATGCTGAACATCTCGCTCCGCGGCTTCCCCGCGAATGCCGTGATCCAACGTGGCGACATGAATTTTGAAGCCCATACCTTGGCTAAGCCGCAGCAAAACGTGCAGCAGCGCGACAGAATCGGCGCCGCCGGAGACGGCGACCACAACAGTCTGACCCGGCGCGATCAAGTTATGGTCTTTTATGTTTCTTGCGACAACAGGGAGCATGACCCAGAACCGTTCCAGCAAGAGACTCGTAAGGCTTTCGTGATAATCATAACTGATAGCGATTAGCTTGGGAAAGATAGGCAATTCAATGCTATATTGAGACTTATGTCTAAGACAACTTTTAAGTAAAAAAGTCGTTTGTAATTATTGGTATTCCTTAATGTTAATCTGTGCTATAATTCGGCGCGTCTGCTTTCCTTTGGGGAGTCTTTTGTGTTAAGTCCTCTGGATTTCCTGTTCGGGCTTTTTTCGCTTGATATAGGCATCGACCTGGGAACCGCGTACACGCTTGTATACGTGCGCGGCAAAGGCATCGTTATCAACGAGCCGTCCTTCGTCGCCATCGACCGCAAAACACGGGTGCCAATCGAAGTAGGCGCGCGCGCCAAGGAAATGTGGAGCAAGAATCCCAAAGATATTTTGATCGTCCGCCCCTTGCGCGATGGCGTCATCAGCGAATATGAAATCACCGCGCGCATGCTGGACTATCTCATCCGCAAAGCGCATGAACAGAGTTGGGTGCCGGTGCCAAGACCGCGCGTCGTTGTTGGCATACCCAGCGGCGTCACCGAAGTCGAAAAGCGCGCAGTCATCGAGGCGACGCTCGACGCGGGCGCGCGCGAGGCGCATCTGATTGAAGAACCCGTCGCCGCTGCCATCGGCGCCGACCTGCCCGTACTCGAAACCCGCGGCAGCATGGTGGTGGATATCGGCGGCGGCACCACGGAAGTCGCTTTGTTTTCATTGGGCGGCATCGTCATCAGCCGGTCGATTCGCGTGGCGGGCGACGAAATGGACGAAGACATCGTGCGGCACTTGCGCAACAAGCACAACCTGCTCATCGGCGAGCCGACGGCTGAAAAGGCGAAGATCGATATCGGCAGCGCCTACCCTTTGCCGCAGGAGCGCACCTATATTGTCAAAGGCAGAAATCTGAACACCGGGCTGCCCGACGCGGTTGAGGTCAGCTCAATCGAGATCCGAGAGGCAATCGGCGGATCGGTCAATATTATCATCGACACGGTGAAAGACGCGCTCGACGACACCCCGCCCGAGCTGGTCGCGGATTTGATGGAGAGCGGCATCACCATAGCCGGCGGCGGCGGTCAATTGCACGGCTTGGGCGATCGGCTGCGCGAAGAAGTGAATATCCGCTCCTGGCTCGCCAATGACGCGATGACCTGCGTCGCCCGTGGCGCCGGGCGTGTCCTGGAAGACTATAGCAACTTGCGCCGGCTGCTGACCGGACCGGAACGCGGCAGTACAAGACACTGAGCCGCAACTCATAATCCTCCGCGGAATTGTGATAACATAATAGCTATCTGATTTGTGATAGGGCTCTGGCGTGAGACTGAATGGACGCCCCAACCGATTCGCCTTGCTCATGATGATGCTGAGCCTCTGTGGCTTGCTCGTCATGTTGGCGCTTGCCGGCGTATTGAGCCCGGTCGAAGCTGTGGTTGCCGCGCCGCTCAACAGCTTGTCCGGCGCGTTGAATAGAGTGTCCCTGTCCTTCAACCAAGCGGTTGATGAATTGAACAATTTGGGACAATTGCGCGAACGCATTGCCGAGCTTGAAGAGCAGCTCGCCCGTGGGCAAATCGAGCTCCTGCAACTGCGGGAGGCGGCCAGCGACTACGACCGGCTTGTCAGCCTGCTGTCCTACACATCAACGCTCGAGAATCAGGAATTCCTTAGCGCCGATGTCATCGGCGTCGACCAGACCGGCATCGTGCGCAGCGTCATTATCAACCGCGGCACGCGCGACGGCGTCGCAGTCGGCATGCCGGTAACGACCGACCTGGGTTTGGTGGGGCGCATCAGCGGCGTCAGCGCCAACGCGTCGCAAGTTCAGTTGATCACCGACGAGAACAGCGCTGTCAGTTCTCGGCTGCAAGAGACGCGCGCCGACGGCAGCATCGTCGGCCAGGCTTCTGGGGTCTTGCGCCTCACATTTGTTGATCTCGACGCAGAGATCCGTCAAGGCGACTTGGTTATCACCTCCGGCTTGGGCGGCAACTTCCCGCCCGATATCGTTGTGGGCCAGGTAACGAGCGTTCGCCAATTTGAATTCGAACTATTCCAGGAAGCGCAGGTCCGCAGCCTGATCGATTTTCAAACGCTGGAATTGGTGCTGGTCATCACCAGTTTTCAGCCGATTGATCTGACCGTATTCGACCAGCCAGAAGAAAACTGACATGGGGCGTTACCTCAGCCTGCCGATATTAGTGATTGCGACGGCGCTTTCCGCCAGCATCCTGCCGCAGTTGGTCAGCTTCGGCGTCGGCTTGTTGGGCAATGTCAGTCCGATACTGAACAGTACGCGCGGGCAATTTAACCTGGTGATGCTCCTTGTGCTGGCTTGGTCGATCCGGTCGGATCTCGTGAGCGGGTTTGTTTGGGCCCTGGTGGGCGGGATTCTGCTCGATCTTTATTCAGCGACACCCATTGGCGCATCGTCAGCAGCGCTCATGATAATCGTATACGCGGCCAATGGCGCGGCGCGGCAGTTGTATCGGATGCGCATCGTCACGCTGCTGGCGATGACCCTGCTGGCGACGCTATTCTTTCAAGTGTATACCTATTGCGCGCTTCTGTTGCTGGGCTTGTCCTATGACATTCCGATGGTGATTCGGCTGGTTTACTTGCCCACGCTGCTATACAACCTGGCCGGCGCGCTGCCCATCTATGCGATTGTCCGGCTGGTGCAACGGCGCATTCGCGCGAGTGCGCCCAGCGCATCGACGAATCTATCGCTCGAGGCAGATGCCGGGAGCGCCTGATGAAGTCTAATCGCCTGATTCCCTTCCAGACCTGGCGCTTGACCTTCTTCCAAGCCGTCATCTTCGCTGTCTTCTTGATATTTGGCATACGCATGTACGAATTGCAGGTCCTGCGGCATGGCGAGTTTGAGGGCTTCGCTGACGAGAACCGCTTCAGCGCCTTGCCGATCGCCTCTCGGCGCGGCGCCATTTTCGACCGCAACGACGCGCGTCTGGCATTTAACGTGCCCGCCTTTAACGTCACGATCATCCCGGCCGAATTGCCAGCCGACGAAACCGCAGAACTCGAGGTCTTTAATCGTCTGTCAGCCTTGGTTGGCGTGCCGCCCACGCGGGAATTGGCGGAACAAGCGAGTCAATTTGTAAGGAGCATTGAAGAGATCGTGGCAGAGGGCGAAGGTATCGCGCCCTTCCGGCCTGTGATCGTCGCGCTGGATGTCCCCCAGCAGGTCGCTATGCAGATCCTCGAAGAGCGCATCTACATGCAGGGCGTGGATGTGGATACGGTCGCAGTGCGCGAGTATCCAACTGGCGCGCTCATGACGCATGTTATCGGATATATGGGTCCGATCCCGGCCGAAGAGGCGCTGGAATTGCAGGCGCAGGGCTACAATCCCGCCTTTGATCGCATCGGTTACGAAGGCGTCGAGCGCTACCTGGAAGCGAGGCTGGCCGGCAGCCGCGGCAGCGTCTTGCGGGAAGTGGACGTGGCCGGCGAGGTAATTAATATCATTGAACAGATTGATCCAGTCCCGGGTCAAAACGTGCGCCTCACGCTTGATGCCGATTTGCAGGCATTCGCGCAGCAGGCGCTGATTGACCAACTCAGCATATTGAATAATCAAGCCGGTCGGGTCGTCTCTCAGCAAGGCGTCGTCATCGCCATGGATCCGCGCAATGGCGAGGTGCTGGCGCTGGTCAGCTATCCCAGCTATGACAACTCGCGTTTCGCGCGCGCCATCGACGGCGAATACTATTTGGACATCATAAACGATCCATTGCGTCCGCTGGTCAACAATACCATCAAGGGCATTTATCCGCCGGGTTCGGTATGGAAGATTATCACGGCAGCCGCGGTCGTGGAAGAAAATGTCATAAATCCCGATACCCTGCTGCTCGACGAGGGGCAGTTGTTTCTGGAAAATCGCTATGCCCCCAACGACCCGGCGCAATCGCAGCGTTTTGTCTGCTGGCTGCGCACTGGGCATGGGCGGGTGAATCTGATCCAAGGCATCGCCTGGAGCTGTGATGTTTACTTTTATCAAATCGGCGGGGGCAACCCCAATCTGTCGGCGCAGACGATTCGCCCCGGTGGGCTGGGCATTGAAGACCTCTTCCGCTATGGCACGGCTTTTGGTATCGGCAGCGAGCTCGGGATAGAGCTGCCCTTCGAAAATCCCGTGCGCATGCCAGACCGCGACTGGAAAAGGCGCAACGAAGGCGAAAGCTGGTCCACCGGCGACACGTACAACGCGGCTTTCGGCCAGGGTTATGTGAACGTAACGCCCCTGCAACTGATATCGGCCGTGGCGGCGACCATCAACGGCGGCGTCTTGTATCAACCCACGATTATCCAGGATTTCCTAGACGAAGAACGCCGAGTTATCGAGACGAACGAAGCGCATATACTGCGAACCATCAATCGAAACTTGCTGGAACCCGGCGAAGAGCTGACCCTGCTCTTGCTGGAAGACATGCTGATGAAAGGACCCTCAAGCTTGGCATGTACTTGCGAGCCTAATTCTCAATGGTACGATGCCAACCGTTGCGACCCGGACGGTTACCGCAACATGGCGGATCTGGATCCCGATCTGGCAAACGAGGACTTGCAGCCATATCGCATACACATACCGCTGAATTACAGCTTCAACGCGTCGGTCTGTCAGCCTGTTCGCTTCCCGCCGGCGACGCGTCCCTACACGCCTGCCTTCCTTTCGGAGCAGGCTTTGGGGCTTGTGCAGGAGGGCATGCGGCAGGCGGTCACTGTCGAAGGCGGCACCGCGCAGGACGCCGCCCTGCCCTATGTAGAAGTCGCTGGCAAAACAGGCACAGCCGAGTATTGCGACAACATCGCCAATTCGCTTAACCTCTGCGTGCCGGGCCAGTGGCCCGCCCACGCTTGGTATACCGGCTACGCGCCCTACGACAATCCCGAAGTCATTATCATCGCCTTCGTCTATAATGGCGGCGAAGGATCGCAGGTCGCCTTGCCCATCGTGCGGAAGACGATGGATGAGTATTTCCGTTTGCAAAGCCAGCGCAGCGGCATAACCTTGAGTAATTTCGGCAATAGAGACTCCGCCGCAAATGAAAGTTAATCCGCCCGAGCTCAGTGAAGAGCAAGTTCGCAAGATCCGGTATTGGGCGCCAGCAGCCATCACCGCCGCGCTTGCCTGGCTCTTGCTGCTAAGCCTTGGGGAAACGCCGCTTTTCCGCGCTTCTGGCTTGGCTTTGGCTGTCATGGGCGTCACCGCCAGCATGCGCAGGATGGGCTTCGTCGCCTCGATCGCCGGCGGCTTGACCATGACCCTTTGTCCGATCTTCTGGTCCCAGACCGGTGGCGGCGTGACGAAGCCCGCGACAATCGTGTTGGCGATCGGCCTGGCAGGCGTCGCGGCGCTGCTGGCCAGCGTTATCGTCAAACGCAGCTATCTTGGCATCGGCTTAGGAATAGCCGTATTCGTTTTGATCTTCTGGAGCCAAATTGGCATGGCGCAGAGCCTGCGGCTCACGGGCTTGGCGACAGCCTGGTTCATGTACCTATTGGTGGATATGGTCTTGCTCGGCAACCCGCGGCCCGGGACCAAGCCGCCGTCGCCCCCGAGACCCTTGCATACTTATGGCTTGCTATTTCTGTTCGCCATCGGCGCGATAAACGATCCTTTGTTCGCGCTATTCGCGCCTGCGCTATTGCTGGCTCTTTTTCTTTCCTACGCCGAGCTGCCGCTCTGGTATTGGCTAAGCGCGCTGGCCGCGGCTGGCATCGGCCTGGGGCTGCTGGCGCAAAGCTACCTCGCGCCCCAACCGCCTTTGCTCGCGCTGTTGAATTGGCGCGAGGCGGCGAGTTGGATCCGGCTCGGTCAATTGCTGACGGATCAATTCAGCATTGTTGGCATCATAATCGCCGTGCTGGGGCTAGCGCGCTTGTCGCGTTGGTTCCCGCCTCTGGGCACGGTAAGCGTGATCGCCTTCGCCGCTTATACCTTCTTTGGTTTGGTTTATCTGGGGGATAACCGCGAAGTCCTGCTCTTGCCGCTGGTGATGATTCAGATCTTGTGGATGACCTATGCGGTCAATACCTTTGGCCAATGGGTCAACAAAACCTTGGGAAGCGAAACAGCGCGCTGGACGCATTTTGTCTCGGCATTCTACCTGGTTGTTCCTGTCATTTTGCTTCTGAACATCATACAATCTTGATGCGCCGCCTGCCGTTCGCGCGGAAGTCAAAAGCGAGTATAGTTGTTCCTAGATAGTCGCCCACCCATCACCAAGCTGGACGTGAGAAGAATGCAAGACGAACTGATTGCGATCAAGGGCCACAAGGACGGCTTGCTGATCAGCCTCAGCCCTACCGAGAAGTGGCAATCCGTCGCCGATCAGCTGGCTTCCCGCATTGACGACCGCGCGGATTTTTTTGCCGGCGCCGCCATCACTGTAGAGCTTGGCGCGCGTCCTGTGCCCAAGTATGAGCTGAGTTCGCTGAAAGCCTTACTGGAACGCCGGGGGCTATCGCTATCCCTGGTATTGAGCGACAGCGCCACGACGAGGGAATCGGCGCTCGCGCTCGACCTGAAGACCGACTCGAAGTTTCGCTTGAAGGCGACGGAAAAGCAAGAGACGCTGCCTGTGGACCCCGAAGAAACAGGCACATGGGGCGTATTGGTGCGGCGGACCTTGCGCTCTGGGCGCACAGTCCATAGCGAAGGACATGTGGTGGTGCTGGGTGATGTCAACCCCGGCGCCCAGGTGATCGCGGCGGGCGACATTATCGTCTGGGGCAAGTTGCGCGGCACGGCGCACGCCGGCGCCGACGGCGACGAATCCGCCATCGTTTGCGCGCTGGAGATGAGCCCCAGCCAATTGCGCATCGCCGGCTATATCGCAACTTCGCCGGACGGCAAGCGTAGACGTGTTGAGCCGGAAGTGGCGTTGATCCGCGACAATCAGATAGTTGTAGCAGCCAGAAGGAAGTCCGGGGAAAGGAAATAGCATGGGAGGCAAGGTAGTCACCATCACATCCGGTAAGGGCGGCGTTGGCAAGACCACCGCCACAGCCAACCTTGGGATCTCGCTGGCAAATCTCGGCAAGAAGGTTGTCGTCATTGACGCGGATATCGGCTTGCGCAACCTGGATGTCATCATGGGTTTGGAAAACCGCATCGTCTACGATTTGGTAGACCTGGTAGAGGGCCGCGCCAAGCTGCGGCAAGCGATGATCAAACACAAGAAATTCGAGCAGCTTTATCTCATCCCGGCCGCCCAAACCCGCGACAAAATGGCGGTTAGTCCAAAAGATATGGTGGAACTCGCGGACAAATTGCGCGAAGAACACGATTATGTGATCATCGACTCGCCAGCCGGCATTGAACGTGGCTTCCGCAACGCGCTGGAACCAGCCGACGAAGTCCTAATCGTCACCAATCCGGAAGTTTCCGCGGTCCGTGACGCCGACCGAATCATCGGACTCATAGAAGCCGCGGAAAAGGGACCGGGACGACTGATCATCAACCGCCTCAAGACCGAGATGGTGAACAAAGGCGAAATGCTATCCGCGGACGACGTCTTCGATATCTTGTCGCT
The DNA here is from genome assembly GCA_965232245.1 of Phototrophicaceae bacterium. Classification (GTDB taxonomy): domain Bacteria; phylum Chloroflexota; class Anaerolineae; order Aggregatilineales; family Phototrophicaceae; genus UBA6055. The sequence goes on from CBDDPG010000002.1 coordinate 2,593,816, forward strand.
GGAGATTATCGGCATCATCCCAGAGGATGAATTCGTGCTTTCCGCGTCCAACAGCGGCGTCCCCGTTACGCTAAACGAGGGCTCCCGCGCCGGCATGGCTTTCACGAATGTCGCTCGCAGGATCACCGGTGAAGACGTCCCGTTTATGAACCTGGAAGAGAACCCCGGTTTCTTCAAGCGGCTCATGCGCTTTCTCGATGGTCGCTAGCATGGATGCCAAGGGCTGCGGCGACAGCCCTTACCAGGAAAGGATCTTCTCATGACAAGTCTACTGAACCGCTTGTTTGGCCGCCCCAAAAAAGGATCTGGCAAGACGGCGAAAGACAGATTGCGTTTTGTATTGCAGCACGATCGCATCAACTTGCCGCCGGAGCGCCTGGAAGAGATGAAGCGCGATATCCTGGCTGTCATCGTCAAATATGTTGTCATTGACAAAGATCGCGTGGAAATCGCATTGGAGCAGCGCGACCGCAATCACAGCAAATTGGTGGCGGAGATTCCGGTTGTCAAACAGACCCCCGCCCCCAGCCCGGAAACTGTCAGGGATTCTCGTGACAATAACTCGGGCAAGCCAGTGGCGGAAACAGAAGGCGCGGCTGATGAAGAAAAACCAGCGGATAACGCCGCCGAAGCCGTTTCCCCAGATGATGTTGAAGACAGAGACGATCAGAAGGATAAGAACCAGAAGTGAGGACTTGACTCAATCGACGCTTGACCGTGATTTATAGCGAATTGAAACAGCCCGCAAGCGACCGACCTGTTGGTCTCGGATAGCGCAAGGACAGAGCAAGGAGCATACCTGTATTGTTTACGCAGCCTCGGCTATAATGAGCGTGCTATCGGTTAGGCTGGGACCTATCTAGGCATGGAAGCCAGAGGAACGCTTCGACGCATCGATCCTGTGCTACTGTTTACGACATTGGCTTTGGTCGTATTCGGCATATTGATGATCGCCAGCGCAACGCAAGACGCCATCGACGACGACATCATTAGTCGGGTGCCAGATCAAATCAATTACGCCATTATCGGTTTCATCGTCATAATCGTGATGGCAAGCATCGACTATCGACTTTTAGGCGGCATCAGCGTTTGGCTCTACGTAGTCATGGTCGTTCTTCTGCTCTTGGTCCGCGTCTTCGGCGTCGAGGGCGCGGGCGGCGCGCAGCGCTGGTTAAACATCGGCATCCGCATTCAGCCTTCGGAAATCGGCAAGATCATTTTGATCATCACGCTGTCGCAGCATCTGGCCGACCGCTATCAGAATCTGAGCCAATTGTCAGCCGTCTTCCGCTCCCTGGCGCATGTTGCGATTCCCTCCGCACTGATATTTGATCAACCTGACCTCGGTACGACAATCGTATTTCTTTTCATCTGGGCTGTGATAATTTGGTCGGCGGGCTTCCGCCTGCGGCACATTGCGATGTTCATATCCGTTGGACTGGTGCTGCTGCCGATTGTATACACACAGCTGGCGCCGTATCAGCGAGCGCGTATTGAACTCTTTCTCAATCCGGAAAGCGATCGCGACGCCGGCTACAATATCGATCAAGCCTTGATCAGCATCGGGTCGGGCGGTGTCTTGGGCAAAGGTTATGCCGTCGGTCCGCAAAACACAGGGCGCTTCCTGCGCGTGCGACACACGGACTTTATCTTCAGCGTTATCGCCCACGAATTCGGGATGGCCGGTGGCATAGCGCTTATCGGACTGATCAGCCTGGTGTTATTGCGCATTCTAAAAGGCGCGCGCGAAGCGAGCGACCCGCTCGGCAGTATGATCTGTTACGGCGTGGCCGCCATGATATTCTTCCAGACCGTCGTTTCCATCGGCATGAACCTGGCTCTGCTGCCGGTAACGGGTTTAACCTTGCCTTTTGTCAGCTCGGGGGGCACGTCGCTGCTCTTCACCATGGTCGGTATCGGGCTGGTGCAAAGCGTTATCGCGCGGCGCAGACGAATCATCGTCTAATTGGCGCCGACGCGCGCTTCCCGCTGGCTACCTCGCCCTAACTCATAAAGGAGACAGTTTTGACTGCAGATGATCGGCAAGCCGTGCGCACCCGCTATGCGCCCAGCCCGACAGGACCTCAACATATAGGCGGCATCCGCTCCGCCCTTTTCGGCTGGCTCTTCGCCCGGCGGCACGGTGGTCAGTTTATTTTGCGCATCGAAGATACGGACCAGAAACGCTTTGTGCCCGGCTCCATTGAAATGATTCAAGACGCTTTTGATTGGTTGGGCATGGATATCGACGAGGGACCAGAGCAAGGCGGACCCTTTGGACCCTACATACAGTCGCAGCGATTGGAACTCTATCAAACCTGGGCGCATTGGCTGGTCGAGCGGGGGCGCGCCTATAAATGTTTTGCCACGGCCGAAGAGCTGGCGCAAATGCGGGCAGCGGGCCAGGGTTACGACCGCCGCTATCGGGATCTAGACCCGGCTGACGTAAAGCGCTTGGAAGCCGCGGGCAAAGAATACGTTATCCGGTTCAAGATGCCTCTGCAGGGCAAGACCAGCGGACAGGACATGATTCGCGGTGAAGTAACTTTTGACAACGAGCAATTGCAGGACGCCGTGCTGCTCAAATCGGACGGTTTCCCGACCTACCATCTCGCCCATATTGTTGATGATCATCACATGGAGATTTCGCATATCACGCGCGCGGTGGAGTGGCTGCCGTCTTTCCCGCTGCACCTGAAAATCTGGGAGGCGCTGGGCTGGGAAAAGCCTCAGTTCGCTCACCTGCCGGTGCTGCTAAACCCCAATGGCAAAGGCAAGTTGAGCAAACGCAAGGGTAGATTCGCCGCCGCCGACGGCGCCAGCGTGCCCGTTCTCGTTCACGAGTTTATCGAGGCTGGTTATCTGCCGGCAGCCGTCCTCAATTTCTTGACCAATATCGGTTGGAACTTCGGTGAGGAGCGCGAGATCTTTTCCATGTCAGAAGCCCGCGCGCGCTTCGACTTGAGGGACGTCAATCCCGCCAACAGCGCCTATCCTATCGCGAAGCTGGATTGGCTAAACAGCCAATATATTCAGTCCGCGGATGTCGATTTTCTGGTTAGTTCGCTCAAACCCGCGCTGCAAGGCGCCGGCTACAAAGTGGATGAGGCGCGTTTGCGCAAAGTCGCGCCAATCTTGCAGGTGCGGCTAAAGACGCTCAATGATGTGATCGCCATGGCTGGTTTTTTCTTTGAGGACTGGGACCGCTTCCAGCCCCCCCACGCCGAGATACTTTTTCAAAAGAAGATGGATGGTCGCGGGACCAAGCAAGTGCTGGAAGCGGCGATTCCCGTCATCGAAGGTCTGGCCGATTTCAGCCATGAAAGTCAGTACGCCGCCTTCAAGCAGCTCGCCAAGGAAATCGGCTATAAGAATGGCCAAGTTTTTGGCACGCTGCGCGCCGCGGTGACCGGCCAGCGCGTTTCGCCGCCGACATTCGAAACGATGGAGATCCTGGGCAAAGCGGAGTCGATCCGGAGAATCAAGCTGGCTCGCGATGCGCTGGCATAGAGAAGCATAGTTAAGCCAATCTGATTTAGCCGGTATCTATCATAACTGCCCTGCTGCATAAACCTTGTCTTGACTCGATGCCTATGGATGTCAAATCGATCTCCGCCAACTGGAATTGGCGCAACCTAGCGGGTCTCGCCCAATGGGTTGTGGACGAAGCACTGCGCATCCAACAGGTCGCGGCGCCCACTTTTCATGAAAAAGAGCGGGCGCTTTATGTCGCAAAACGGTTTCGCGAGTTGCTCCTGGATGACATCAGTATTGACGACTTGAATAACGTTTATGGGCGGATACCGGGCAAGGGTTCCGACGCGGCGCTCTTGGTCTTCGCGCATACTGATACCGTGTTTTCCGCTGATACCGACTTGAGCATTCGGCGCTGCGGAGATCTGATTTACGGTCCCGGAATCGGTGACAATAGCGTCGGAGTCGCCGGCATGCTGGGCGCGATCAAGTCGATTCAAGAATCGGGTCGCGCGCCGGAGTGTGATATATGGTTCGTGGCTGACAGCTGTGAAGAAGGTCTGGGGGATTTGCGCGGCGCCAAAGCAGCTTATGCCAGATTGCAGGGACAGGTTCGCGCCGTGATCAACCTGGAAGGCTTGGCGCTGGGCCATGTCTATAATGCCGGCATCGCGGTGCATCGTTTACGAATAAGCGCCCAGACAGAAGGGGGACACAGCTGGCTGCATTACGGCCGTCCCAGCGCGACGCATGCCATCATGCAGCTGGGTCATCAAATCGGCAGTTTGGAACTGCCGGTCTCGCCACGCACAACCTGTAACATTGGCATGATCGACGGCGGGCATGCGATCAACGCCATAGCGACAGAAGCGAGCCTCTGGCTGGACATGCGGTCGGTAGACGCGCGCGCGCTCGCGGAGCTGCGCCAAGGCGTCGGTCGGCTGGTGAAGCAAAGCTGGCGCGATGGCTTGCAATTCGAGGTCGAGACAGTAGGGGAGCGCCCGGCGGGGTCCATCGCCGACGATCATGTACTGGTGCGGGGCGCGTTATCCGCGCTCGCCGAGATTGGCATCAATGGTAGCTTGGAAACAGCCAGCACAGATGGCAACGTTCCACTCTCGCAAGGCTGTCCAGCGGTCACGATTGGCATCACGCGCGGCGGAAACGCCCACCGCCTGGACGAGTATATTGAGGTTGCGCCGATCCGTTTCGGCCTCAAGCAGTTGATCACGCTGGTCTTGGCATCCGCGCGATATTACGCGAACGCAGGTAGCGCGCATCCGCTGCAAGGCTGATGGCTTTCATGGCATTTACGGGGGCTGCAATCCATTCAGCGAATGGCGGCAGATGATCAGATTTGGTCTAGCAGTTCCAGCAGGCGATTGATCTCTTCAATCGTATTGTATTGAGCGATGCCGACGCGCACCATGCCCTGCGGTCGATTCAGCCGCCGCATGATCTCCAAGGCGTAATAATCTCCGCTCCAGACATAGACCTCGTGTTGAGCAAGGTAAGCGGCGACTTCATCGGGCGACTTGCCGTCCAGCTCAAATGCGACCGTCGGCACGCGCCAGCCGTAGCGCGCCGCATCGGTAATGCCAGCGATGCCTAGACCCGCAATCGCGGATAATCCTTCGATCAGCGCGGCAACCAAGCCGCGTTCGTATTCCTGCACAGCCATCATGCCCTGCTTCATTTTGAGTCGTCCGCCGCTATAGCGCGGCAGATCGGCATCGCCGTAGCGTTCGCCGATCATCTGCCAATGCCGCAGGCAAGCGAGCAGGCCGTTCCAGGTTTCAAAGCTGGGCGTGCCGGTCTCCCAGCGATAGGGCGCCAGATCTTTTGCCGGGCGCACTTTGACTACCGGCAGCTCATTCAGCAGCTCTTCGCGCCCCCACATAACGCCGACGTGGGGACCATAGAACTTGTAAGCGGAGCAAAGCAGAAAGTCGCAGCCGATATCTTGCACGTCGATAGGGATATGCGGCGCGCTTTGAACAGCATCGACCACATGCCATGCGTCCACAGCATGCGCCATGGCCGCGATCTGTCGCACCGGGTTGATCGTGCCAACCGCGTTCGAGGCTTGCACGGTCGCCACGATCTTGGTTTTTTCGCTCAGCGCCTCTTCAAGCGAGTCCATATCCAAGGTGCAATCGGCGGTATTCAGGTCAACCCATTTGACAGCGCACTGGCGCTCTTCCGCTATTGATGTCCAGGGCGATACGTTGGCATCGTGATCCATGCGCGTCAAGACAATTTCGTCGCCAGCCTTCAGCGTCCCCGCAATGGCGCGGCTCAATGCGAAGTTCAAGGTGGTCATATTGGGTCCGATCACGATTTCGGAAGCGCTAGCCGCGTTGAGGAACTCTGCCATTTTCTGGCGAACCTGATCCACCATCTCATCGTTTCGGCGGCTGGTGCGGAAGAAGCCGCCCGAATTCGCGTTCATGCTGCGATAATATGTGGAAACGGCGTCAATCACGCTCTGCGGCGCCTGCGTTCCGGCGGGATTGTCCAAGAATATCGCTGGGCGCGCGTCCGGCGCCGCCAGCTGCAATGAAGGGAATAATTCACGGATGGTTTTGGCGTGAAAGCTCATGGACTTTTCCTTGTCATGTTGCTTCTCCACAGAAACGCGAGAACCGTACTATAGCTGTTTCGCTCAGCGCTTCAACCGTCAGGGCGAATCAATGGCGGCTCTCACCCTCCGCGCCAAGCGCAAGAAGGTCTCGCGGTAAATCATGTCTAGCGCGCGCGGGCGCTCGAGCTCAATGGCGATGTCCGCAACCAGTTTGCCGGGCCGGCTCGACATCACGACGACCCTATCCGCCAGGAGCACGGCTTCGTTGATATCATGTGTGACCATGACAACTGTCTGCCTGTGCTTGCGCCACAGATTCAGCAGTTCCAAGCTGATCTTTTCTCTGGTCATGGCGTCCAAAGCCCCGAATGGCTCGTCCAGGAGCAGCGCCCGGGGTCCCTGCACGATTACCCTTCCCAGCGCAACCCGCTGTGCCATGCCACCGGACAACTCGGCTGGATAGGACAAGGCGAAGTCTTGCAGATGCAGCTGCGGCAGCAACTCATAAACAGCTTCGCGCCGCCGCGCTTTGTCGACGCCCGCCAACTCCAATGGCAGGGCAATGTTGTCAATCACAGTGCGCCAGGGCATCAGATTGGCGTCTTGAAACATGATGGCGAGCTTGGAGAGCGGTGCGGTTATCGGCGCGTCGTCGCCGGCGACGCTGCCCGATGTCGCGCCTTGCAGCCCCGCCAGCGCGCGGATCAAGGTGCTTTTGCCACAGCCGCTGGGACCTACGATGCACAAGAATTCGCCCGGCAGCACATCAAGTGAAATTGGTCCCAAGGCCGGCAGACGCCGCTGGTCCGGTGTCCGGAAATCAACGACAAGCTCGCGCAGGCTCAGCTTCACTCGCGCATACCCGCGACAAACCGATTGGAAAATGACGCGCCCAGGTCCGGCGCGTCGTCGCTCAAAACACCCATCAAACGCAGCGTATCGCTCATGGCTTGCCAAGAAGACAAATCGCTATGACCCAGCGTATCAGCATCCCATAGCTCAATGCTGCGCAGCAGCACTTCATAAGATGTCAAATCCTCCGATCCCAGAGCATCAGCCAGCCGGGCATAGTTTTCTGAACGACTTTCGGCGATCTGCTCGCGGCTTGGGTCGGTTGCGAGCAAGTCGGCTTGCTCCCCCGCCAACTCCTCAAGCAGCGCGAGCAATTCTGGCTTGCCCGGCAATGTCTCGACGAAGGTCATGCTAGCCAGGTATGCTTTAGCCGGATTGTCGATGGTCGCTTTTAGGGCGCTGTCAAAGCCATTTACCATGCGCTGAACCTTGTCCGGATCGCGGCCCGCAAGGTCCGCGCTGACAATCAGACCATTCGACACCAAGTCCACCTGAGACCCGACCGATACAACCGCGATTCCGCTTACATCGCCGCAGTCGCCGGCAGCGATGCGCTTAGTAATTTGCAGGGGTTCGTTGTTCACATAAACCACAGCCGCGTCTACGGCGCCGAGGCAAAAGACATCGGGCGCGTTAAAGCCAATCTCGTTCAGTTGAATATCCGCTTCGTCCAAACCGATGCTTTGCAGCAAGGTAGTTAGTCCGCTATAGCTAGCGCCGAAGCGGCCCGGAATGCCGACCGTCATGTCTGTCAATTCTTCAAGGTCTGCTTGACCAGCGTCGCTGACCATGACAATACCGACCGGGTATTCTTGGAACCACTCATAGACATAGACCACGTCGCGGTCCTTCGCGCGCGCCAAGATCACCTGCTCGCCGCTTACAATGCCGAAATCCGCTTGACCCGCGGCGACCAAGTCCAAAACATCGGGTTCTTGCAGGTGTTCCAGCGTCACTTCAAAGCCTTGACGGGCAAAATGTCCGTCCGCGATGCCCAGGTAAAATGGGGCGAATTGGATATTGGGTATGAAGGTCAACAAGATGCGTTCCGGAATTAAATCCGCTTGCGCGCCAAGCGAAGACACGATGATAAAGCAACTGATAAACGCCGTTCCCAAGATCTTGCGCATGATATTTGTGTCACTCCTTATGTCGGGCGATTCAACCTTTGGAGCGACGCCGCCAAGCCAGCCAGCGCCATTCCAGCAGGACCACAAAACTGTACAAACTCAAAGCGATCGCCGTCATCGTCAGAACGGCGACGATGACAAGCGGCGTATCGTATTGGTTCCTGGCTGAAGTCACCAGAAAACCCAGACCGCTGCCCTGCGTCACGAATTCGCCGACAACCGCGCCGATAACCGCCAAAGTCGCGCTGGTTTTTAAGCCCGCCAATACAACCGGCAATGCGGAGGGCAATTCCAGATGTCGGAAAATTTGCCAGTGCGTCGCGTTTAGCGATGTCATCAAGTCTCGCAGGCTGGGCGGGACGGCGCGGACCGCGACAATCGTGTTGACCAGGCACGGGAAAAAAACGATGACCGCTGTCGTGACGATCTTGCTGGTCGGTCCGCTGCCGAACCAGATCACGAGCAAGGGCGCGTAAGCCACAATAGGCGTCGATTGAAAGGCGACAATAACAGGCGAAAGGATGTATTCCAAGATCGGCGCTTTGGCGATGGCGTAGCCGATTGACAACCCCACGCCAAGCCCCAGGATTAAGCCAAGGAACATCTCTTCCAAGGTGACGCTGAGGTGTTTGAGCAACAAGCCGCTTTGAAGCGCCTCGATGAAGGCGCCGCCAACCGCAGCGGGCGGCGGAATGATAAAGGCGGGGTATAGCTCGGCGGATGTGATCAAGTGCCAAAGCAGCAGCAGACCAATGACCAAGAGCAGCGGAGACATTCGGCGTAGATGAGATAGAGGACTTCGACTTGACCAGGAGTTTGGTCTAGGATTGATCTTTTCGCCTGCTTCACCCATTCTTCGCCTCAACCGAAGCGACCAACTCGAAGCAAGGCGACAGGAACTAAATCCTGTATTAGCGCGCGCATCGCGGCAACTCGCTCGGTCAACGCATCAAAGCGAAGGAGCCGCTGCAGCGCGCTAGGCTTGCCAAACCTTCTCTCATCCGGACTGTCACCGTCGGCTCCGGCTTCTCACCGGGATCCACCTGCTGGGCAACGCTAGGGCGTTGCCGACAGGGTCGCGGGCTGGGCGCGCAGCTTCGCGCATCACCGCCGGTAGGGAATTCCACCCTGCCCCGAAGGTTGGTACAGATTCGTTTTGAGCTGAGTATAGCAGGAAAAGGCTACTTATCCAGCATTGGCTAGAGGGCATTGCAGGGCAATCGCATCAAAATCATTTTGGGGCGATACTGAGGCAAAAAGAGGAGTTGCCTCATGTCAAAAGGTAGAGGATTGAGTTTAGAGGAATGTTTTGCTGATCTGCCTGATCCCCGAATAGAGGGGCGCTGTGACCACAAATTGCTCGATATCATTATCATCGCCGTTTGTGCTGTGCTCTGTGGCGCGGATAGTTGGGTTGGCATCGAAACCGTAGGAAAAGCGAAGGAGCCTTGGTTTCGCCAGTTTCTGAAGCTAGAGCATGGCATTCCATCGCATGATACCTTCGGTTATGTATTTGCCAGGATCAATCATGAGGAGTTCCAGCAGCGCTTTATGCGCTGGGTAGAGTCGGTGTTTGCAGTCAGTAAAGGACAGGTGCTTGCCCTTGACGGCAAGACCTTGCGCGGTAGCCATGACAAGATGCTGGGTAAGGATGCGGTCCATTTGGTCAGTGCTTGGGCAAGTGAAAATGGCTTGGTATTAGGACAGCGCAAAGTGGCTGATAAGTCCAATGAAGTAACAGCCATTCCTGAGTTGTTGCGTCTACTGGATGTTTCCGGTTGCATTGTGACAATAGATGCGATGGGATGTCAAACCAAGATTGCGCAAGCGATTCGGAACGAGAAAGCGGATTATATTCTGCAGGTCAAGGGCAATCAGGGCAATCTAAAACAGGATATAGCCGATTGGTTCAGCTATGGCGACAAACATGGATTTGAAGACATGGACTGTGACTTCAACGAAACAACTAACAAGTCAAGGGGACGGATTGAAATACGCAAATGTTGGGTGCTCAGTGATCCCAAGGCTTTCGAATATATCCGCCATTATCAAGGATGGCCTGACCTGCGTAGCCTTATACGTGTCCAGCGAGAGTGCCGTCATAAAGGGCAAATTCGCTACCAGACTGCCTATTATATCAGCAGCCTTGACACTTCTGCCGCGCTTATCTTGCAAGCAACGCGGCGGCACTGGACAATCGAAAACAGCTACCACTGGGTCTTGGATGTCACCTTCGGCGAGGATCATTCTCGCATCCGAGACGGCGAAAGTTCCGAAAATATGGCAACCTTACGCGCTATAGCCTTGAATCTGCTCAAGCGTGATACAGGCAAAAGCAGTTTACGGCAAAAACGCTTCCGCGCAGCGATGGATAACGATTTCTTGCTCCATCTGCTTCAACCAATTTGATGCGATTGCCCTGGAGGGCATTGGCGATGTCGGCTGCCGGGACGGACGCCGCTTCCACAAGCGCGGGCTGCGCGTCGATTTCAAAATTCGCCTCAGCCTTGAGCAGAGTGAAGAGGAAAAGACCGCCTTCGCCGCGGCTGTTGCCTTCCGCCCAGATACGACCGCCATGCGCCTCGATGATATGTTTGCAGATAGCCAAGCCCAAGCCAGTGCCTTCGTCCCCAGAGCGCGAAACATCGGCTTGATAAAAGCGCTCGAAAACGCGCTCGCGCAGTTCTTCGGGCACGCCGGGACCTTTGTCGAAGATAGACACTGAAACTTCATCTTCAAGATCGGCAGCTGTAATCGTGATCGCCTGACCGGGAGGCGACCATTTGATCGCGTTATGGATCAAATTGCCCAGCGCGCGCTTTAGCTGATCGGCGTCGCACAATACGGCAACACTGCGGGGAACATGGCTGACGATGGCCAGGTCTTTCATCTCCGCCTGCGGCATCAAGCGCTCGATGGCTTCGTCCACAACCTGAGTCAGAGGCGTCGGCACCAGACGCATAATGGCTTCGCCGGACTCTATCATAGAAAGATCCAGCAATTCCTGTGACAGCCAGAGCAAGGCGTCGGTTTCCATGGCGATCTCTTTTAGCGACTGTATGCTTGCTTTCCGTTTCGGCCGATCGGCATCGAGGAACAGACCCTCGATGATCAGGCGAATGCGCGTGATAGGCGTGCGCAACTCGTGGGAGATATTGGCGACAAGATCGCGCCGAGCCCGATTCAGGTTCACAAGATTGGTGACGTCTTGCATGGCAACAGCCACAAAACGGCGGTCCTCGGCGATCGTCACAACTTGCGCGCGCGCGCGATAATAAACATCATCAATCACAAACTGTTCTTCAAGGCTGTCGTGCTCGTTCAGGGTGTAGTCCACCAGACTGGCAAGATCATCCGAGTCGAGGATTTCGCCAAGTTGTTTGCCGACGGCGCATGAATCGCCGAACAAACGCTCCGCTGCTTGATTGTGACTAAGGATCACAGCCGCTTCATCCAAAACAAGCGCCAGGTCGAAAGCAACTTCCGATAGCGCGGAGTGCAGCGCCTTTGTCTCCTTGTTTTCATGGTCGGTTGAAATACGCTGTCGGCGCAGCGCTTCGATTTCGCTTTCCCGGCTACTGACCATCTCTTGCAAGGATTGGATCTGCCGCTGCCGCCGATAGCTGGAAAATGCCAGGAATATCAATGCAGCGGCGAAAATTAACAGTAGCGATTCCATATCTAACCCTCGAAGCGGTAGCCCACACCTCGAACCGTGCTTATCAGCCGTGGGCTGGATGGATTGTCTTCGATTTTTTCGCGCAGCCAACGGATATGCACATCAACCGTTCGCTTGTCCACAAAATAGTCATAACCCCAAACTTTGGTCAAGATCAGATCGCGCGACAAAACAGCGTTTTTGTTGCGCATCAGTTCCGCCAAGAGATCAAATTCCTTGTTGCTCAGCTTGACTTCGTTCGAACCTTTGAACACTCTGCGTCCGGTCAAATCAAGCCGCAGCTGCCCGGCAATCAGCTCGTCCTGAGCCTGCCGCCTCGCCGGCGACGGGCGGCGCATTTGCACCCTGACGCGCGCCAGGAACTCGCCCAAGCCGAAGGGCTTGACAATGTAATCGTCCGCGCCGCTCTCCAAGCCGACAATCTTATCAACTTCCGTGCCCCTGGCCGTTAACATGATAATGGGCACTTCGGCTGATTTGCTGTCGTTGCGGATCATGCGACACAGGCTCAGACCGTCCAGACCCGGCAACATGATGTCCAATACAAAGAGGTCATAAGTTTCGCGTTGCGCATGTTCCCAAGCGCTCTCGCCATCGCGCGCGGTAGAAACATCGTAACCCTCGGCGCGCAGCTTGTCGGCGAGGTTGGAGGACAGCTTTTCTTCGTCTTCGACTATCAAGATTTTCTTTGTCATGCGCCTAGCTCAATCGTTGGCAAAGTCATAAACAGCTTAACATTATATTGCTAAATCCATGTTAAGACACCATGTAATGCGTGATCGGACATAACCTCAATATCGCGGCGATTCGCGCTAATTCCGCTAGATTTGATATGTGATAATGAGAATCTGCGCGCAATGCGGCGCGGAGCAAGGATGGCGATGCGTCGCTCGTCTAGTCGTCTGCGATAGCTCGGACCCCGGCCAGGGATGTCGCGCGCCTAACGGCGTCGCGGATAGCGCTCGCGACCGCTTGCGCGGCAAAGGCGCCAACAAGGCTGGTGTCCGCGGGGACTTCACCGGTAGCCAGCGCGAAAATCGTATCGCCGTCGTACATCGTATGCGCGGGATTGACCGCTCGGGCAATGCCATCGTGAGCCATCTGCGCGACTTTGCGCGCGCCCGCTTTGTTGAGCGCGCCATTGGTCGCAACGACGCCGATGACCGTAGCTTCGTTGGCTGCCATCGCGGGACTTTCGCCGCTTAATTTGGCGAATGCCTCCAATACCGAGTCGAAACCCGCGCCGTCGCTGCTGCGCAAACCTGCCAGGATCTCGCCGCCTTCGTCATAGACATTGCCTACGGCATTGACAGCCATTAGCGCCGCGATAACCAAGCCGTTGTCTAGCGCGATTGCGGCAGAGCCAATGCCGCCTTTCGAGGCATGTTCATTGCCCGCTATGGCGCCGACCCTGGCGCCAGTCCCGGCGCCTACACTGCCCAATTCAAGGACGCCGCTTCCAGCGTTCTGGCAAGCCTGGTATCCCGCAGCGGCGTCCGGGTATACATCTTGTCGTCCAAGTCCCAAGTCAAAGAGAATAGCGGCAGGAACGATTGGCACCGTCAAGCCGCTGCGCGACTGGTACCCCAGCCCGCGCTCGCTATGCCAGCGCATGACGCCGTCAGCGGATGACAAACCAAAAGCGCTGCCGCCGGACAGCAGAACAGCCGTCACCTCCGCCACCAGATTATGCGCCTGAAGCAGATCGGTCTCTCGCGTGCCGGGCGCGCCTCCGCGCACATCAACTGCGCCTACAGTCTTGGGCGGGCAAAGCACAACTGTGCAGCCGGTTGCCGCTTTTTTGTCTGTATAGTGCCCAACCTTGATGCCCGCGACGCGAGTCAGCGTATTGTTGTTAATCATCGTCTTCGACATAGTATTCGTCGCCGTCGCCGTCGTCCTGCCAGATGACCCGCATTTTGTCATTGCTCGCTTCGATTTGCTGGCGCGCCCCCGTGAACAAGATGCGCTCTGCCCGCTCGTAGTCGGCTGGCATGACGAGAATTTTGACCTCGCCCAGATTGCCGAGGGTAATGCCAAGCGCTGTCGCGCCGGCCTCTTGGTGGATAAGCGCGGGAATTTCGTTCGCCTTGAGTTTGCCGGCGAGAACATGCGCTTCTTGCAAGTTGTTGGTGATGTAAACCGCGATCCATTGTGGACCGTCAGCATGGTTGTGGGGTTTACGAAGACTCATGGCGCTCTCGATTCTTTATCCACCACTATTCTATCATGGCTTGTGACTGATTGAATCTACCTCAATCGAAATTGGATTTAGGCGCATATACCGCGAATGCTTCTAGCTTTGCATTTCAAGCGCAACTCATCTAAGCATAGATGAGGATAGTTTGCCTCATAGACTCGGCTAATACTGATTCCTAGGACGTCTGAAGCATTAGCAAGGATCGGAATCGCGGACATAGCGCTCCACGATAACATCTGATTCTGCCAGGTATCTGCCGCAGGAGCGATAAAAATTGCGCGCCCACCAGAAGATATCGCCCATGGATCGCTCGTCGGTCTCTTGTGGATCGTAAAGCAGCCAGAACGCCGCGTATTTCGATACGAAATCCTCGAGCGAGCTTAGGGGTTGCCTAGTCGTTTGCAGGGTGAGCCTGCCGCCGCCATCGTAATAGATGTGAACCAGATTGCTTGGCTTGATGAGCTTCTGATAGTAGTCGCCAGTGATCCAGGTTATCTTACGGGACGGATGTAAGCTGAGCACCGATTCTGTTGGTTGAACTTGAATGTTGGGATTGTACAGCAGCGCGTAATAGGGTGGCGCGTGCAGCAACTCCAGGCTTTTGCGTTTGGTTGCAATATAAGAGTTCTCGTTTTGCGCATACGTTACGAATGAGATTATCCAGACACCCGCCAGCAAGATCTGGACTGGCGCTCGCTTGGGCAGAAAACTCCAGGCGATAGCCAGGGCGCAGCCGAGCAGTGGCGCCAGCAGAAGCATATAGCGCAGGCGTCTCGGTATGAGTATAGGCTTGATTTCATTTGACAACAACAAAACGGCAATCAAGAGAAAAGTGAGCATCAAGAGAAATCGTTGCGGCTTGTCCAGTTGCTTGCGGTTCCAAGCAACGATGATCAGAGCGCCGAGGGGAAGTATCCAGAAGTCGTTGCTATAAACATTGGCGAGACTGAGGAGCGATTCGAGCGCGTTCATGCCAATGAATGACTTGTTGGAGAAACCTTCCAAGCCCATGAGGACAGTAGGCGCCCAAGGTAAAAAGAGCAAGCCGCCGCCTATCAAGGCAAGCGTAATATGAATCCAGTGTCGATGCTTGCGCGCAAAGAGAAGATGATACATGGCGACGGCGGCCAAGATGAAGATTCCGAAATAATGCAGGTACAATATCAGCCCGCAACCTAGGACCAGCAATAGCCAGGTCCGCCAGTTCATTCGTTCAGTTGCGTCGAGCAGGCGCCAATAGCACCAGATGATCCAGGCTGCCAAGAACGGCAGTAACGTGTACATCCTTAACTCGCGCGAATAAAACAGGAACAAGGAATTTAGCGAGACAACAAACACGGCGGCAAGCGCAAAGCCGCGCAGGCGGGAAATACACGCGAGGCGATAAATCGCTGCCAAGGAAAGCAAAGCGAAATAAGCCGACAACAATCGCAATACAAATAAATCACCCCCCGCGCCTCTGGACCAAACATTCAAGAGGATGAAATACAAAGGACCGTGTTGTTCACTATTCATCGCAACGTTCGTGACTGTTTCTTGAAGTGCCTGTGGGGTGCTAACAGAGCGCCCAAAAATGTGCGAAAGGGTCCGCAGTTCGTCATGATTGGCCAAGGGTACGCGCGTCAAACCCTCTGTGCCAAAATGCCAGGCAAACAACAAGCAGGCTAGCGCAGCGAGCAAATGAAGGTAGGATCCGATGAGACGCCTGGTTGAGGAACCGTTCTGGAATCGCATGGGGCGATTGTACTAAATATACATAGAGCAGTCAGGTGTCGTGTTGGCGGCGGCGCGCGCAGTTAAGATTCGGTAGCGAGCAATCTCGTCTGTCTTATGTGTCATAGCGCAATTGGATCGGGAGTGATACGGTAGCTGCGCCATATAGCTGGCGCAGCGCGTTGCAGGTGCGGGGCATCAAGGCATGTCTAACAGAGACGCCATGTATTCTCGTCCTAGGTGCTGCCGCCAGGAAAGTCTTGGCTATGTGTTATCACAAATGGATAATGTTGATCCGCCACGCGCAGTTCATAATAACCATTGAAGTAAAACGGATAAATATCAAATTGATGAAGCATCCATGTTTCGGCGACATGTGAGTCGATGACCTGACCACTGTGAACCAGATCTACCCGAGTCCCTGCTGGTACACCTATACGCACTTGGTCGCCGGGCCGCGCCTCCGCAACCACCGGCGGAATGATGGCGTCGATGTCCGGGACAGATTCGTTTTCGTTAGTCCCATAGAAACTCAAGCCGTTCCAGCCAACAGGTATATGGTAGATTCTGTGGTAATTGTCGTTGATCCATCCTAGCGGGGCATCCAATGGCTCGTCCAAATGCGCCTCAATTTCGATCAGCCAAAAGCGATCTATTCCGGCAAAGATCCAGGTCATCATGTCCGAAACGTCGCTGTCGCTGCTTCGGGGAATGCCTATTACGTTTGCCGGCGCCGCGTATACATCCTTGGGCACATCATAGCCGACCCGGCGCAAGTGATAGTAGACAATTGGCTTCCGTCCGCCAGAGATAAAGTACACCTTGTCGTCCGCATTTGTCAGCGCCGCGACGGCCGCCATCATCGTTCTGTAGTCATCCTTGAAATAATGTTCGTCGCGCCTTGCCGCAACCAAGGCGGTACTCAATATGACGAGCCCAGCGCATAGCACAATGCCCATCCAGCGCAAACGGCGCCGGCGCATAATTGCCGCCAAGCCCAGACCGTATCCGACGAAAACAAAAGGTGAAAATACCAGGAAGTATCGCTCTTGCAGCGAATTGACGTGGATGGGGAAAAAGGGCAATGCCAACAATGAAATGAATATGGGAGACAGCAAAGCGCCGAAAACAACCAAGGATGTCGCGCGGCGATGCCCCTGCCAGTTCAGAGCAAGCCCCAGAAAGAAGACTGCAGTGATAGCCAGAATGAAGGGCAAATGTGAATATACGTATTGAGGTTCGCCAAACGTGAACAAGGTTGCCATGAGTTGAAACGTGAATTGCGGGTCGAATGTGGCGAATCCGGGATCTTTCCTGATCAAGCCAAGAGCATAGGCTCCCCATAGCGCGCTAACCGCCAGGATGCCTGCGATGGCAATAAACCATTGTCGGTTCTCACGGCGGAAATCTCGGAAATGCAAGAAGCGGTGTATCACCAATATGACGACGACGAAGGCGCCAAAGTAATGACTTAGCATCGTGCCTATACCACCGATCACGAACGCTTTGTTCCAGCCTCTCCAATGCGCGTAGACTGCAATACCGGCAAACATAGTCGCAAGGGCATACATGCGGGTGTCCTGAGACCAATGAATGTGAAATGGAGAGATTGTGACCAGCAACATTGCCAAAACAGCGGCGCCCCTTCGCTTGCTCAATTGCCGGGCGATGGAATAGATGGTTACTGTTGAAAGCACGCCTAAGAAACCAGACAGCGAGCGGATGGCAAACTCGCTGATCCCCGCCAGGCGCACCCAGACATGCAAGATCCAAAAATACAAAGGTGGATGAACATCGCGCGCCGTGGCCTCGGTCATTTCAAGAAAGCCCATTTGGGCTAGCCATACGGAAAAGGCTTCATCCATACGAAGGGGCCAGTTGCCCACGTCATCTATGCGAAGGTAGAATGCCAGCAGCAGTGCCAAGATAATGAATATCCCGCGAGTTTTAGAACGCAGTTTTGCCGCATTAGTCACGGATAATCGCTATCTGGAAGAGGAATCCTTGTGGAATCGCATGGGGCGATTGTACTAGAAACACAAAGCGCGGTCAGGGTACGTGTTGGCGGCGGCATACGCTCCCACATCGTCTCCAATGCAGTACCATCTGCGCTCACGGGCCGTAACTGCCGGGTTCGGGATGGATCCGGGTGTACCCCCGCGGCTCTAGCCACCAACACTCGACTCGCCTGCTCGCTATCCGCTAGCATTCCCAGAAGTCCAGTCACTGCGCGCCACAACTTCAGCAATCCGACTACATTCAGCCCGCAGCGTTTTGAAACTCTATCAATTGTCGCTGTCAGAGGCGACGCCCGGAAACTCTCGACTATGCGTGATTGAAAAGGCATAACTTTCGTCCCCAACCCGCAACTCATAGAGACCATTGAAATAATAGGGGTAAATGTCAAATTGATGCAGCATCCATGTATCGGCAAGACGCGTATCAACGATCTGCCCGCTGTGAACAAGATCAACCCGCATACCGGCAGGAACACCTATCCGCACCTGATCTCTGGGTCGCGCTTCAGTAACCACCGGTGGAATGATTGCTGCGCTGTCTGGCAGGGGTTCCTTTTCGTCTCTGCTGTAGAGGCTGATGCCATTGCTCTCACCTATGGGGATGTGATAAATGCGATGGTAGTGCGCGTCTATCCAGTTGATGCGCGCGTCTAGCGGATAATCCTTATACGCTTCAACCTCGATCAGCCAGAAGCGGGGAAAACCTGCAAATACCCATTTCATCATAGCTGGCACATCGGGGGAGCGGTCGGGGACGCCTGTGACATTCAGCGGGTTGCCGCCACTATCTTTTGGCGCATCGTAGCCCACTCGATCCAAATTGTAATAGACAAACGGCTTCCGCCCGCCAGAGACGAAGAAAACCTTGTCCCGACTCGGATTTAAGGCAGCAACAGCCGCCATCATACTACGGTACCTGTCCTTGAAGTAACGCGAATCGCGTTGCTCCGCCATCGAACCCGCATAAAGGATTAAGAGCCCGACGCAGACCACGATACCAATGATTCTCAGCATCGGCCGGCGGACTATCGCCGACAAGCCAATACCGTACCCGGTGAATACAAAAGGGGCAAAGATGACGAAGTATCTTGATGACAGAAAATTCACATGGAAAGGGAAAAATGGCAAAGCCAATGCCGAAATAACGAAGGGAGGCAAGATACAGCCGATGACAATAAGCGAGATAGCGGGGCGATTGTCCCGCCAAGCCAATAACAGCCCCAAGAAGTAAAGCGATGAGTTGAGAAACACAAGCGGGTAGTACAGTCCGATATGGACTTCCTTGTTGACGGTGAATAACGTTGCCATTAACTTGTAGGCATAAAATGGCTCAAATGTGGCGTGCCCCGGATCCTGTCTTATTGATCCAATGGCATAAACAATCCAAAGCAAACAGACTGCGCCAATGACAGCGATTGCAGGGAGAAACTGGCGGCTACCGCGGATACTGTCGCGCCAGTGAACAAGTCTGTGCAGCACTATGAAGCAGATTGAGAAGACGCCCAAATAATGACTTAGCGCTGCGCCGACGCCAGAGATTATCAGCAATCCAGGCCAGCCGCGCCAGTAGGCATAGAGAGCCAATGCCGCGAACATCGTCACGAGGGCGTACATCCGCGCGTCTTGCGACCATTCGATATGAAATGGAGACAACGTGATAAGCAGCAACGCAAGTGACGCGGCAAGTTTTTGCCCGCTCAGTCGTAGAGTTAAGCAATAGACGATTGTTATCGCAATCAGGCTGAACAAAACAGACTGGACGCGAATGGCAAACTCGCTAATGCCAGCTAGCCGTACCCAAACATGGAAAAACCAATAATGTAATGGTGGATGAACATCGCCCGCGGTCCGTTCGGTACTTACTCTAATGTCCATGTTGGCGGACCACACTGAATATGCTTCATCCCAGCGGACGGGCCAGTTGCCCACATTATCTAGGCGCAAGTAGAATGCCAAAAGCAGGACAGGAACCAAGATTACCGCATGTTTGATAAAGGGTCTGTTGATCAAGTTAATCACGAATGCGGCTATCCGGATAAGTTTGCGCTTCGCCATTTTACCAACAGGCAGGGAACAAATACATACGCATAAAGCGGGTGAAACAGAGGTGTAGAGTGTTGACGACGGCATACTCTCGCGTAGGATTCTCAAGGCGGTAGCGTCAGCGCTCGCGAACTTAACTTCGTTGATTCATTGTCAGCGAGAACCGCTGGGGATGAGCAATAAAGAGCGGTTGAGTGTAGCGTTGGCGGCGGCATACTCTCCCACATCGTCTCCAATGCAGTACCATCTGCGCTCGCGGGCTTAACTTCCGGGTTCGGGATGAGACCGGGTGGACCCCCGCGGCTCTAGCCACCAACACAACACCCAACCGCTCTTTAAGTCTTGCGTCAGCAACGAATAAACAACACTAAGCGCATACCCAAGGCGCTCCAATAGCGCCATACACCCCGTACCATATAATACGGAAAGCCCTCGACCATTAGTACGGGTCAGCTGCACGCATTACTGCGCTTACACCCCCCGCCTATCTAACTGGTAGTCTCCCAGCGGTCTTACTTGGTTATACCAATGGGGAATCTCGTCTTGAGGCCGGCTTCCCACTTAGATGCTTTCAGCGGTTATCCGATCCGAAGGTCGCTACTCAGCTATGCCGCCGGCGCGACAACTGATGCACGAGCGCTTCGTCCACCCCGGTCCTCTCGTACTAGGGGCAACTCCTCGCAAATTCCCAACGCCCACAGCGGATAGAGACCGACCTGTCTCACGACGGTCTGAACCCAGCTCACGTACCGCTTTAATGGGCGAACAGCCCAACCCTTGGGACACGATTCTGCCCCAGGATGCGATGAGCCGACATCGAGGTGCCGAGCCTTGCCGTCGATTTGAACTCTTGGGCAAGACTAGCCTGTTATCCCCGGGGTAGCTTTTATCCGGTAAGCTACGGCCATTCCACTCTGGACCGTAGGATCACTAAGCCCGACTTTCGTCTCTGCTCGACTTGTCTGTCTCGCAGTCAAGCTGGCTTCTGCCTTTACACTCATCGATGGGTTTCCATTCCATCTGAGCCAACCTTTGGGCGCCTCCGTTACGCTTTCGGAGGCGACCGCCCCAGTCAAACTGCCCACCTGCCACTGTCCCTGATATTCACATACCTAGGTTAGAGCCAAAACAACATCAGGCTGGTATCTCAACAACGGCTCCACACACGCTGACGCGCACGCTTCAATGCCTCCCAGCTATCCTGCACAAATATCGACCTAACGCAATGGCAAGCTACAGTAAAGCTCCACGGGGTCTTTTTGTCCTGCTGCGGGTAATACGCATTTTTACGCATACTTCAATTTCGCCGGGCCCCCTGCTGAGACAGTGCTCCACTCGTTACGCCTTTCGTGCGGGTCGGAACTTACCCGACAAGGAATTTCGCTACCTTAGGACCGTTATAGTTACGGCCGCCGTTCACCGGGGCTTCATTTCCAAGCTCTCACTCTTCCACTTAACCTTCCGGCACTGGGCAGGCGTCAGCCCCTATACGTCAGCTTGCGCTTTCGCAGAGACCTGTGTTTTTGGTAAACAGTCGGCAGAGCCTTTTCACTGCAACCTGACCACCACAGCCAGGCGATCCTTCTCCCGAAGTTACGGATCCATTTTGCCTAGTTCCTTAGCAGAGGTTCTCCCGTTCGCCTTCGTATTCTCAACTCGTCTACCTGTGTCGGTTTGCGGTACGGACGGCAAGCTTCTACATCACAGCGACCCTTCTCGTCCCATGGTACTCGTCACTTCCTGCCCTAAGGACACGGCTTCACGGCTTCTCACCGCTTGCAACCTCAATCCACTCAGAGGCTGACATACCCACAAGCTATCGCTATCACTCCACTTACCGGTACGGGAATATTAACCCGTTGTCCATCGCCTACGCTTCTCAGCCTCGGCTTAGGACCGACTAACCCGACGCGGACTGACCTTCCGTCGGAAACCTTAGACTTTCGGCGAATAGGGTTCTCACCTATTTCTCGCTACTCATGCCAGCATTCGCACTCCTACAAACTCCAATGAACCTCACAGCTCAACTTCGCCGCTTGTAGAACGCTCCCCTACCATAACTCTCGTTATCCCTGACTTCGGTCGTATGCTTTAGACCCGATACATTATCCGCGCAAATGCGTTTGACTAGGGAGCTGTTACGCACTCTTTAAAGGATGGCTGCTTCTAAGCCAACCTACTAGCTGTCTCAACACATTCACCTCGTTTTACACTTAGCATACACTCCGGGACCTTAGTCGAGGGTCCGGGTTCTTTCCCTCTCGACTACTTAACTCATCTCAAGCAGTCCAACTGCTGCGCTCGGCATGCCGGCATTCGGAGTTTGTTTGGGTTCAGTAAGCTTGACGCCCCCTAGCCCATACAGTGCTCTACCTCCGGCACCCATCACGCAACGCTAGCCCTAAAGCTATTTCGGGGAGAACAAGCTATCTCCAAGCTCGTTTGGCATTTCACCTCTAACCACAACTCATCCCCCGATTTTGTAACATCGGTGGGTCCGGACCTCCATTACGCATTACCGTAACTTCGCCCTGGCCATGGTTAGCTCGCATGGTTTCGTGTCTAATATGCGCCACTCTTTCGCCCTATTCAGACTCGGTTTCCCTGCGCCTACGACTGGCTATGTCTTAAGCTCGCCACGCACATTAACTCGCTGGCTCATTCTCCTAAAGGCACGCCGTCAGATCCCTCTCGAAACCCTCCGACCGGTTGTAAGTACACAGTTTCAGATTCTCTTTCACTCCCCTCGCCGGGGTTCTTTTCACCTTTCCCTCACGGTACTGCTGCGCTATCGGTCATCTCGCGTATTTAGCCTTGGAGGGTGGTCCCCCCAGTTTCGCACAATGTTAGCGTGTATCGTGCTACTCAGGATACTCATCAATACTTCCGCCTGTAAGTACGGGACTCTCACCCCCTACGGCTGACCTTCCCAGATCATTCCTCTTCGGCTTCCATACCTTCCATGAGTCCTGCAACCCCATAAACCGCAGTCTATGGTTTGGGCTACTCCGCTTTCGCTCGCCACTACTCGCAGAATCTTCTCTTTTCCTCGCTCTACTTAGATGTTTCAGTTCGAGCGGTTCCCCTGGCTGGCTATTCACCAACCATGACGCGGTTTGACCCGCATCGGGTTTCCCCATTCGGATACCTCCGACTCTTACGGCTTTATACGCCTCATCGAAGCTTTTCGCAGTATAACACGTCCTTCCTCGGCACGAGATACCTAGGCATCCTCTGTGTACCCTTATTCGCTTTCCGTATCATATCATACGGAATGCACGGCAATCTTGGCATGCGCGCTTAGGTATTACCTTCGCGTTGTTTATTCGACTGTTAAGACGCACCAGCTGACAATCCGCCAGCCGCTAGCCTGTGAATTCTGCCACCTCATCGCAACATCGTCAAGCGCCAATTTGACCGATTTCGCAAGCCAACTGCGACAGAGACCCTTGACCAATTCTTCGACAAAATTGTCCGATTGCCTGGGGCAATCAGCCCAATATATCGTTGACCATGGCTAAGCCAACTTCCAATTTAGCCCGCCAGTTCGCTTGTGGATGGCGGATAAAGTTCGTGCAGACCCGGAACAGACACACCGCTTCTCGAAACGACAAGCTGCGATCCGCCCAGCCGAAGCGCGCCAGAGCCGCCGGACGGAAAATCTCGTAATAGCGCCGGCTTGCTTCGGCAGTTTTCGCCCGGCTAAACTTCGTCGACCAGCGTAGATGCGCCAGAAAATTGCCCACATCCAGCAGCGGGTCGCCCGGTCCAGCCTCTTCAAAATCCACTAAGGCGAATCTGCCATCGGGCATAACCAGCAATTGGTCGTCATAGAAATCGTTGTGAGCCGTAGCGCTTGGAACCCATGATCGTACAAAGGGATCCAGAGAACGGACCGCTTCATTTAGAACCAACATACCGGCTTGCGAATCCCGCAGATGATGCTTGAAGCTGCGCCTGGCGCTGCGAAAGGCGCGGTCCAGCCGAAAGGCACGGCCGCTGCGACCGTCGATCGGCCTCCGCCAGAGTTGATCGAGACCAGCCAAGAGCAGTTCGGGAGCGGGACTTCCCCCTTTCCGTATAAGTTGGCGCAGATTCACGCCTGATACCTGCGACAGCCAAATCACAGCCCCATCCAACCAATATCCCGCAAGATTCGGGATGAGGAAACCCGACGACTTGACGATCTCATAGGCATCCAACAAGCGTGGCAACTCTCCAGGACGGACAACGCGAGCGTAGAGCTTGACCCGCCCCAAGCGATGGCGCAGCACGGCGCGATGCCCCGGTCGATAAGTTATCAGCTCAACCCGCGACCGCCGGCCCGGCACAGTCAGAACGTATCGATTCGCCAGCTCCAGCGCCCGCTGCGCATCCGCAACTTCGCATAGCCCCGGCAAGCGCCGGTCATCGGGGTAAAAGAAAAACTCTGTGGGTTGATCTCTGTCCATCCTCGCGACAAATTGCTGAGGCGCGAGATATGCCTCCGGAGACCATTGCGCTTCATATCTCGTGAATGCGGAACGCCCCGGGCTGTGGACGAACTGGCGCACGCGAAATCCCTGCGGCGGATCGCGCCTATCGCCATTATTCTGCTCCTGATAAGCAGCCCAAACCCAATCTCGATCAAACAGTTGAGCCAGTTCCGGCAGACGCGGATCCGCCGTTGGCTCAAGCTGCGGCTCCAAGAGCGGGATCGTAAGCGACGAAGTCATCGTCATTAATCACTGTCGTCGCTGTCGTCAGAATCGTTGCTGTCGCTGTTGTCAGTATCATCTTGCAAGCCCGTCGTATCAATGCCGTCGCTGTCCGTGCCATCATTGTCGGTGAGGTTGCCAGTGGTGTCGATGCCATCGCTATCCGTACCATCGTTGTCGGTGAGGTTGCCAGTGGTGTCGATGCCATCGCTATCCGTGCCATCATTGTCGGTATAGGGAACCTGTTCTTGTCGCTGGATTTGCTGCTGCTGGTTATCCTGCGGCTGCAGATTGTCCGTGTCGATGCCATCATTGTCGGTGAATTGACCGGTGGTATCAATGCCATCGCTGTCCGTGCCATCATTGTCGGTGAATTGACCGGTGGTATCAATGCCATCGCTGTCCGTACCATCGTTGTCGGTTAGCAGGGGCGGTGTATCGATGCGTTGATCGCTGACATAGGTGATTTTCTGTCCCGCCAGAATTCGCGATGGATTCTCCACCTGCTCCGCCAGCGTCTCGAGCGGAACCCCCAGCCACAGCGCGATATGCGACAAGGTGTCGCCCGGCCGCACTGTGAAGGTATAGGTGTCGCCATCGCCCAAGTTGACGGAAACGACTGCTTCGCTTTCGCCACTGCTGGACTCCAAGGACGCGACTTGCAAGTCCTGGCTGCTGTAGGTGAAAACCTGTCCCGCATAAATCCGCCGAGGATTATCTGTTTGAGCAGCCAGCGCTTGATAAGGCACGCCAAGTTGCCGCGCGATGCCCCACAAATTGTCGCCCGGCTGCACAACGTAGCTGAGGACCACCGGACCATCATTCCCATCTCCATCGTCGTCATCCTCGTCCGCCTCGGCTTCGACTTGCGTCTCGCGCGGTGTCAGTATCGGACTATCCGAATCCTCCGCGTTGGCTTGAGCAATCACAATGTCGGTTCGGTTCACAACGATGCCGAAAACAAGCGACAAGGACAACAAGTTAAAGATAAGTACGTTAAATATGGTAAGGAATCGGTTTTTCATGGCTTTACACGCTCCATCTACCAGTTCTTTAACTGCAGTATAATGCTTCTTCTAGCCACTGACAAGGGTAATTTAACCACAAACAATAATATCCGCAAGCATAGTTAACCGTGATTGAGCGGGCTTGGGCAGTGGCAGTTGGCAGGAATCTATTGTCCGGAGAACCAAAAAAACGAGCCTAAGAGCTCGCTTCCTGATCAATGTTCTATGATTTTACGCCGGCTAATTTCGCCGCGCTCTATCCCACGCATGGAGATAAGGGGACTCGAACCCCTGACCTCGTCAGTGCGATTGACGCGCTCTCCCAACTGAGCTATATCCCCTGGTGTTGGTGCGACAAGATCCTAAGCCGCAAGACCGAAATTCTGCTACGCTAATATCACCTCGTCAAGCGCCAATCTCAAATTCGCCTAAGAAAACATACTTGCCGTATTCACCGCCCATACTGTCCCTCACAGCAAGCACATCGCCACCCGCTACGCTCATGTCCTCTAAAGACAGCAATAGCCAGTAGGTTCCCGATTCTAACTCACAGGGCAAATCTAGCTGGCGCTGATCGATTATAGTCGAGACGGCTGTATAATCCTCCTCATTCCCAATCCGGCCATACTGCTCTAACACCGCCCCGCCATCGGGCTTTACAAGATCAACATGTAAAGTGAAGCGCTCAAGGTCCTGCCCCAGTGGATGCCACCAGGTCATTAATTCCAACTGATCGCACGCCTGAAGCGTGACCATGTCAGCTGGCTGGATGCGCCAAGAATATAGTTCAAATTTGTCGCCGAGAGTGAAACTCGTCCCCTGAGGCGGCGGATGCCCAACATAGGCATACACTGTATAGGTTCGAACCTCACCTACAAGCCGATAGCGCGATTCTATCAATTCTAGCAAACCAGAATCATCTATTACCTTGCGGATTCCGGCGCCGCTATCTATCACGATTGCAGCTGGCGACTCTTCAATATCCGCGCGCGTAATATCCAACTGATATTTCAAGCTCTCAGCTGTCAGCTCGTCTTCGGGATCCAGCGGCGGTTTCCATTCGGCAGGAATGCTGTGCGCCTCATTCCTGTCGACAATCTGCAACCAAGGATGCTTGATGCCGAGCCACTGGGTCATGAACAAGATATCGTCGCCCGGCTTTGTAACCTCCAGAAGCATCGCCCGCAAGTCTTTCGGAGTAGCGATGGAAATTGTTGCGAGACTTTGCCATGAAAATAGCGTGGTCAAGATGACAATCAACAACAGGCATCCATAGAAGATGTCTCCGGTAAAACGCGTATAGCGTCGACGTGGCTCATCGATCACAGCAGGCAGCAATATTATCAATCCGCAGCAGGTCAATGCACCGGCATAGAGTGGGAGAAGCCGGTAAAATTGTCGCAAGGACTGCAATACGACAATGCCTCCACTCGCTGCAGTGAAAATCGCAAGCCCGGCCAGCAAACGGTAATGTGCGCCATTGCGCCGAATCGCCAAGATAAGACCTATTGCAGCTACTGAACATGGCAGAAGAAGTCTCATTACGTTTACAGCGCTGAGACTGGCTGACAGGTTGGGACGCCCTTGAGCGAAGTACGGAATCATCCAGCGAAGTAGTCCTTCCAGCGCGTCCGGATACGCAATTAAGTAGGCTAAATTGGCAAGCGGAACGACTGCGAAGCCTATTAGACTAGCGTCCACAGATCTGCGAATTTTCCCAACACCCCTAACAAACCAATAGAGTTCAACTGCGACAATCACAAAGAGAAAATGTGGCTTTATGGTCGCAACCAAACCTGCTGCGATGCCGATTATTACAGCTGGGAGCGCGTGAAATGTCATACCCTCCAATTTGCAATAGCGGTAAAGCAACCACGGTATTGCTGCAAGCACGAAGAGATACTCTCGCTGTCCTATGTCGCTGGTAAAGAGGGCAAGCCACGCCATAGTCGCCAGGCAGAGCGGAATCACTAAGTTCAAGTGTGAAGAGCAGTGTCTTGCGAAAATATGAACTGACAAGCGAAAGGTACAAAAGACGCTGGATATGGTTAAAAACCAACAAATTAACAGCCAAACACTCAGACTGTTCACGCCGAAAAACCCCGAAATAGCAACAGGTACGGCATTGAGATAATTGATCGTCAGCAAACCCTGGTGGTAGAAGTCGATATATGGCAGTTCACCAACCAAGGTGCGGCGACCATATTCCAAGAGTAAGGAGACATCGGGGTTTACGCGCATCGGCGACTGCAAAATGGTCAGCAGGATAAGCAGTAGTAGGGCAATGACAACCACAGTGGGAAAAGATATTAGATGAAGGAGTGAAACTGTCTGAGATTTATTCGACAAAGGAGCATACCTTTCCCAGATTCAAACAATCTCAGCTAGAGTTTGGACATTCCGCTGTTGTGGTTCCAATACTCACTATCTTAATGTATCGAATCGAGGCATCATTACCATTATTCAGCGTAAATCGCTTTCGGAATGCGCCACATTGGATAAGCTTTTTTACGCTACACGTGAGGTGAAATGATGAAAAGTTTAGTAGACATTGAATGGAGACAAGGGGACTCGAACCCCTGACCTCCTCGGTGCAAACGAGGCGCTCTCCCAACTGAGCTATATCCCCGAGGTGGGGCTGGCAAGACTTGAACTTGCGACCTCGCGCTTATCAGGCGCGCGCTCTAACCAACTGAGCTACAGCCCCAAATCCAATCCCCATACAATCTTAATATTAACAGCACAATAGCAGGTTAGACTTCCAAGCGCTTCACCCCGCTTTACACACTCTTACTCTGTTTCTCGCGCATCTCTACCGAAACGCGCTCCCTTAGAAAGGAGGTGATCCAGCCGCAGCTTCCGCTACAGCTACCTTGTTACGACTTCGTCCCAGTCATCGATCCTGCCCTAGGCAGTAGCCCCCCATAAGGTTAGCTTCCCGACTTCAGGCTCGACCAACTCCCATGACGTGACGGGCGGTGTGTACAAGGCCCGGGAACGTATTCACCGCAACGTGCTGATTTGCGGTTACTAGCAACTCCGACTTCATGCAGGCGAGTTGCAGCCTGCAATCCGAACTGAGATAGACTTTAAAGGATTGGCTCCGTATCGCTACTTCGCTACCCATTGTACCTACCATTGTAGCGTGTGTGTCGCCCTGGATATTAAGGCCATGCTGATTTGACGTCGTCCCCACCTTCCTCCCGTTTGTCACGGGCAGTCAAGCTAGACACTTGTAACTAGCTCCGAGGGTTGCGCTCGTTTGCGGACTTAACCGAACACCTCACGGCACGAGCTGACGACAACCATGCAGCACCTGTGACGGCTCCCCGAAGGGTCCTTCCGCTTTCGCTTCCGTACTACCATCATGTCATTCCCAGGTAAGGTTCTTCGCGTAGCCTCGAATTAAACCACACGCTCCGCTGCTTGTGCGGGCCCCCGTCAATTCCTTTGAGTTTTAGCCTTGCGACCGTACTCCCCAGGCGGTACATTTAGCGCGTTTGCTGCGACACTCAATTGCCTAACGACAACCGAACGCCTAATGTACATCGTTTACAGCGTGGACTACCGGGGTTTCTAATCCCGTTCGCTACCCACGCTTTCGCGCCTCAGCGTCAGATGAAATCCAGGAAGCCGCCTTCGCCACCGGTATTCCTCCGGATATCTACGCATTTCACCACTACACCCGGAATTCTACTTCCCTCTATTTCTCTCTAGTTGTACAGTCTCTCATACGCTCTATCAGTTTAGCCGATAACTTTCATATAAGACTTATACAACCGCCTGCGCGCGCTTTACGCCCAGTAACTCCGGATAACGTTCGCGTCCTACGTTTTACCGCGGCTGCTGGCACGTAGTTAGCCGACACTTATTCCTATGCTACCGTCCTAACTCGTCACATAGAAAAGGACTTTACGATCCGAAAACCTTCTTCATCCACGCGGCGTCGCTGCATCAGACTTCCGTCCATTGTGCAATATCCCTCACTGCTGCCTCCCGTAGGAGTCTGGGCCGTGTCTCAGTCCCAGTGTGGGGGGCCACCCTCTCAGGTCCCCTACCCGTCATCGCCTTGGTACGCCTTTACCGCACCAACTAGCTGATGGAACGCAACCTCATCCCATAGCGCCTCAACCTTTCATCACGACTCTCTAACTACCGCGATGATATGCGGTATTAGCAACTGTTTCCAATTGTTATCCCGCTCTACAGGGCAGATCAGTTACGTGTTACTCACCCGTTCGCCACTCTACACGCCCCGAAGGACGCTTACCGTTCGACTTGCATGTGTTAGGCACGCCGCCAACGTTCATCCTGAGCCAGGATCAAACTCTCCGTATTCGATCAGGGTTCGTCTTTTCTGTCTTAACCCACTATTCTGCTGTTAATCTGCACATGCCCACTAGGGGACAAAAAAGACGAGGACGTGTGTCCTCATCATTGCGCCACTAGACTAGCAATACGTTTACGCGATGTCAAGGATGGTTTTCCCTTTTTCACAAATTCATTCGCAATCGCGTGACGACACCAT
The DNA here is from genome assembly GCA_965232245.1 of Phototrophicaceae bacterium. Taxonomy (GTDB): domain Bacteria; phylum Chloroflexota; class Anaerolineae; order Aggregatilineales; family Phototrophicaceae; genus UBA6055. The sequence goes on from CBDDPG010000002.1 coordinate 2,623,741, forward strand.
TCCCGAGCCACGATTCACCAGATCAAGCCGACAAATTCGGCGCGGCTGAAACATCAGCCGGGCGCTAGCGCTTCCGTCGCATCCTCATTGACCCTTTCTTTAGGACGATCTCCCAGAATATCCTGCACGTATATCTCGTCCACAAGCACAGCCACCACCGCGCTCAAGGGCACCGCCAGCATCAATCCCAGGAATCCAAAGAAAAAGCCAAATATGATCTGACCCAGCAAAACGAGAATCGCCGGCATATTCATTCGTTCGCTTGCAAGTATCGGGCTGACAACTTGACTTTGGAAAAACGACACGCCATATATGATGACCACGACCCAAATCACATTGTCAGGCGCTTGCACAATTGCCACCGCCACCGATGGCACCAGCGCGACAACGGGACCAAAATTAGGGATGAAAGACAGGACACCCGCCAAAACACCTAAAGCCAGCCATTCATTAATACCCAGCAGCGCCAGCCCCAAGCCCGTCAGCAAAGCCACCACTAACATCGACACGCCCGTCACGCTCAGCCAGGCTCGTAACGTAGAATCAAGCCGCCGCAAGATGTGCATCATGCGCCCGCGATACCGGATCGGCGTGAGTTTGATGATCCCGTTCACATAGAGATCCGGCTCAGCCAAAAGGTACATACTAAGGAAGAATATGATGAGCGCGCTTAGAATCGTATTGGCGACGCCGCCAACGACCGGCAGAACCGTCCCGCCGAGCGTGCCAACCGCTTCTGTCAACTGCGAGACGGTCTGGTTAATCAAGTCGATCGAGATCAAATCGTTAATATCGCTAGGGATCAAGCCATCGAGGAAAGAATACCGAGAGATGAGAGCCTCGCGGGTGATTGATTCGCGCACCTCTTCCAAACCTAGCTGGATCTGGCCCGCCAAAACTTGAGACTGGCTGCCGATTGTTCTTAAAATCGGGATGCCGATTAAACCAAGTATGACAAAAAAGCCGACCACGCTGACGATGATGGCGACTAAACGATTCATCTCGAAGCGCTTTACCAGCAAACGCACCGGCATTGTGAAAAGCACAACCAAGATCACCGCGGCGAAGGTCAGCATCAATGTGCCGCGGATCTCCCAGGCGAACAACAAACCCAGCGCGATCAATATGGTCGCGGCGATGTTGCGCAAGCCGACGTTGACAATGCGGGAATCCCGCACACTCATAGGTCCTCCCTGGCGATATCGATTTGCAAATAAAATCTATCGACCACGAGGCAACGCCCAAGACGCGCATACCAAGCGAAAGAGATTATAGCACTTTTGTCGACCGCAAGCGACTATGTTATGAAGGCCCGAATGCGCCTGCCAGAAGGCTGAAATCCTAAACTTCATAGGACATTGGCTATGAGATACAATGGCTGTCCACAGGCTATCGAGATTGATTCATGAAATTCGATGTAAGTGTTTTCGTCGATGACTTGAACAACGCCGCGTCAATTGCGGAAGCTGTCGAAGATTATGGTTTTGACGGCTTATGGGTCGCCGAAGCCGCGCATAATCCCTTCCTGCCCCTAGCCCATGCTGCCTTGGCGACGCGTCAAATCTCCCTGGGAACCGCTATCGCGGTCGCTTTTCCCCGCGATCCATTGCTGATGGCGCAGACTGCGCTGGACCTGGCAGCCCAGTCGCGCGGTCGCTTCATCCTTGGCTTGGGCACGCAAATCAAACCACATATCACCAAGCGCTTTAGCGCGACTTGGGGCAAGCCGCTTCAACAGATTCGCGAGTACATAAAGGTCTTAAACCTGGCATGGCGCAGCTCGCGCGCTTGCCAACCTTTGAATTTCGAGGGCGCATATTACAGCTATGATTGGGCTCCCCCGCAATGGTCATCGGCCCAGACGGCGGAACATGATATTCCGATTTACATCGCCGGGGTCAATACCGGCTTGGCGAGGCTGGCCGGCGAGCTATGCGATGGCTTCCACATTCATTCTTTTCATACGCCGCAATACTTGCGGGAAGTATTGAAACCCGCCTTCGCAGCGGGGCGTGAACGCTCTGGAAAATCGGGCAAGCTCTTACTGTCTTGCGCCGTGTTCGTCGTCACGGGCGAAACAGAAGCTCAAATTGAAGAAAGCAAGCTGCTCAGCAAGTCTCAGATCGCCTTTTACGCCAGCACGCCGAGCTATAGCCGCGTCCTGGAGCTGCACGGCTGGCAAGACCTGGTCCCGCAGTTAAACACTTTATTGCGGCGCAAGCGCTGGAATGAAATGCATACCTTAATCAGCGACGACATGCTTGAACATTTCGCGGTGATCGCGCCGCCCGACGAACTGCCTTATCGCCTGCGCGAACGCTACGATGGCTTGCTTGATCGCATTGGATACTACTTCCCTTTTCAACCGGACGATGGCGGCAGGCGCGTGATATGGGAACAGGCCGCAAAGGCAATGGGAAACTGATGCCAACGATTGAACTGCAAGGTCAAACCATCGAATACAGCGTGCGCAAGAGCCAGCGCGCAAAGCGCATCAGCCTGCGATTTGACGTGGAGCGCGGATTCCAGATTGTCTATCCGCTGGGACCAAAGCAGGCAAGCCCCGAAGAAGTGTTCATGCAAAAGCGCGCTTGGGTGCTGAAAGCGCTTCAGAAACTGCGCGCCTACCAAAATCACAAACCGTTCACAAGGAGCTATAAACAGGGCGCAATTTTCCCCTACCTAGGCGAAAAACTGACTCTCAGCTTGATAGAATGGGAGAATCAAAAACAAGTCTCGGCGCAGGAGAGGAAGAATCGGCTAGAGCTGAAGCTCCCACTGGCTTTTATGGACGATACAGGACTTATTCGATCGGCAATCGAAAACTTTTATCGCCAACGAGCAAAGTACTATCTGCCGCCGCGGGTCCAAGAACTGGCTGTTATACACGGTTTCGTCTTTAACAATATCAGGATCAAAAACCAGAAAACCTTATGGGGAAGCTGTTCCGGCAAGCGTAATCTGAACTTCAACATGAGATTGATGATGACCCCGCCCGGCGCGATTGACAGCGTCATCATTCACGAACTATGCCACTTGCGCGAGCTGAACCACAGCAAGTCTTACTGGGAACTGCTTGAAAAGCATAGTCCAGACTACAGAAAATGGGATCAGTGGTTCAAAGAGAACGAGCGCTTTCTGGTGTTCTAGGCTCAAGACCCGGTCTGCTGCGAAAGAAAACCAATTTGAAAATCGATATCGTCTTGCAGCCCAGCAGTGATCTCCGCGCCGATGCCGAGCGGATTATTCAAGCGCGGACCTGGGGATTCGACGCGGCTTGGAGCGTCGAATGGCGGAGCAATCCGTTTTTTCCATTAACTATTGCGGCGCAGGACGCGCAAGGTCCCTTCACGCTTGGCGCCATGGCAGCCCAAGCCATAGCGCGCAGCCCCATGATTAGCGCGCAGATAGCTTGGGATCTGGCGCGGCAAAGCGGCGGACGCTTCGTGCTGGGGCTGGATGCGGAAATGCCCCAATTCCACCCCGCCGGTCAAGGCGATCAAGCCCTCGATAGCGTGGGCATCATGCGCGAATACCTCGAGAGCCTGCGAGCGATCTGGCGCGCTTTCCAATACGATGAACGCTTGCGTTTTCGCGGGCGGCATTATCAGTTTCGGTTGATGGCGCCATTCTTCAATCCGGGACCGATTACGCGCCCGGAGATCCCGATTTTCCTGTCGGGAGACGGCGGCGATGTCTATGCCCTTGCCGGGGAACAATGCCAAGGACTGCATGCCAACCTGCTGCATTCGCAACCCTATCTGCGCGATGTGATCCTGCCACATTTAGCCCGAGGACTCGAAAGCTCGGGCAGAGCTCGAGACTCATGCGAGCTCGCGGTTCCAGTACTGGTATGCGCGCCGGATATGATGGAAAAGGAATATGATTCGCGGAACCATACGGGGAAAGAAACTGGGATGGAAATCGCGCGCTACGCCCTGTCCCGAAGCAATCGCTCCTTTGCGGAATACCATGGCTGGGAAGAGAACTTAGAGACGCTTCGGGCAGCTGCGCATTCTGGCGACAGCGGCGCCATTTGGCCCAGCATACCTGAAGATATTCTGCGTGAGATCGCGATCGTGGCTGAGCCGCAGCGAGCGGCTGCCGCGATACGTCGACGATACAGCGGCATCGCCGATCGCGTCTGTCTCGTATTCGCTGATTGGAATCCGAAAGTCATAGCGGCGATAATCGCGGATTTGAAAGAACAGCCGCAAGGTCAGCAAGCGGATCAAGCGTAAAACGCTGGCAGCGGTTCTTCCTCCACCTTATAGATCTGAAAGCCGCGCTTTTGGTAATTCGCCAAGGCGTGCGGACCGTCAAGATTGCAGGTATGCAGCCAGACCCGGCTCGCATTCATATCCCATGCCCGCGCAACCCCATAGCTGAGCAGGTGTTTGCCCAGTCCACGTCCCATGTAGTCGCCTCGCAGCCCAAAATAGGCGATTTCCACCGAGCCGTCTGTGTGGCGGAACAATTCCACGTAACCGGCCGGAGACCCGCTGACGTATAAAATATGAACCTGCGTGTTCGCCGAAGACAATATGTCGCGCAGTTCGGAATTCGTCATTTGCAGTCGGTCGCGCCATGCCCATTCCTCGCCCACAGACTGGTAAAGAAATTTGTAGAATCCCAGATCCGGCATTTCCATCTTCACGATTTCGATGTCGGCAGCTCGGATATAAGCGGGCGCAAAGTCCGATCTGCTAGTCATTTCCAGGTAGGTGGTGACAAGCGTCTCCACTCGTTTGCTGACTAACTCCATGGGATTCGCTCTTGAAAAACCCTAAAGCGCAACGCTACAAGAGTCTAGCATAACCAGCCAGCCAGCGCGCTAGCATGGTATATTGCGACAAAAAACCTTTTACGACGCTAAGCATTGTCACCAAAGCGAGAGGACCTGCGCCGCATGTTTGTCTTGTCTTAGACCGGCTGCGGCACTAAGATGGCTCGTCAACTCTTCGTCATCGAAGTGCAAATGCCCATGCACGTGATAGAGCGCCTGCGACAATCTTTGCAATTACGCTGGTACAAGTTCGTGCCAACGGATCGCCTCATCCAGCAAATACGCGGCGGGCGCGGCGGCTCAAAATCCCAGCCCATGCTTGACGCGCTGCGCGAACGCCTCGCCTTTCAAGACGGCAGCCTCAATTCCGTGGATTGGTCGAATGCCAAGCTGAACGGGGCCGCGCTGTCGTCCTGTCTGCTGTCAAATGCCAGCTTTGCCGGCGCCAACTTGCGCGGCGTCTACTTTGGTTACTCCGACCTGAGCAAAGCCTGCTTGAAAAATGCCGATTTGAGCGAAGCGAGCTTGCGGCAGGCGCGGCTTGAAAGCGCCGATCTGTCCGGCGCGAACCTCCAATCGGCCAACCTGGCGCGCGCCGATTTGCGCGGCGCGCGGCTCGTCGCGGCAAATCTCAGCACAGCCAACCTCTGGGAGACGGACCTGCGCGGAGCCGACCTGTCCCAAGCGGTCCTGACCGCCTGCGCCACGCATAGCGTCAAGGTGGATCAAACGACAATTCTCCCCGACGGCAAAGCCTGCCGCGATGTGAGTGAATTCGCGCCATTTACAGCCTCAAGCGAAGTCAATTCGAATTAGATTCAACGAAGAAATACAGGTAGAATGTTGCTATCAATCCTTTCATTAAGGTCTTTGGCAGGAGGTTGCTAAAGGTGCATGTCCTAAGTTTTACGCGCAGCACGCCGGATACAGCCGCGAGAGTCTGGGTTGATGAAGCGGGTGAAGTTACCTGGGGCGATGTGGCTACTGTGGTTAATCCCTGGGATGAATACGCCCTGGAAGAAAGCATCGTGCAAGCCACGAAAAGCGCTGGCGAAGCGACCGTCATCGCCATAGGTCCCGCCATCCATGACGACGCCCTCAAGCACAGCATCGCGATGGGTATAACAAACGTCTTGCGGATTGATGAGCCAAAGGCGGATATCCGCGACAGCCTGGTCTGGAGCGCGCTGGCGGCCGGCGCCATTAAGAAACTCGGCAATGTTGAATTGATCATCTTCGGCAAGGAAAGCGTTGATGTCGCGACGGATCAACATACTTATCAATTGGCGCGGCGTCTGGGATGGACGATGCTGAGTTTCGTTTCCGATATCATCGCCCTTGATGCGGATGCGGGAACGATCCGCGTGGAACAGACGCTGGAACAGGGCAAGCGCGTCTTGTCGGCGCGGCTGCCCGCGGTCATATCCGTGCTGAAGGGCATAAACGAACCGCGCTATCCCAACTTTTTGGGTATACGCAAAGCGGCAAAAGCGCAGATACCGGTGTGGTCGGCGGCGGATTTGGAGGTCGAATTGCCAGTTGCCGCCACATCCATCCTGGCATACCACAATCCTATGCCACGCGACGTCGCTACGGAAATTATCACCGGCAAGGACGCGGCGGAAAAAGCGGCGATACTCGCCGAGCGGCTCTTCGAGGAGAAAGTGCTGTGAGCGTATTTGTATGGATTGAGTCCTACGCTGGCCGCGCGAATCCCGCCAGTTGGGAAGCGCTTGCCTGTGCCAAATCACTCGCCGAAAAACTGGAAAGCGATGTTGCCGCGCTTGTATTTGGAGAAAATGCGCGCGCGATCGCTGCTGAAGCGGGGGATTACGGCGCGGCAAATGCTTTCATTTGCGAGGACGAAGCGCTGAGCGAGTACCAGCTCGAAGTTTATGCCCAGCTCATGACGGACCTGGTCAAAGCGCATCAGCCGGTCTTTGTCTTGGCTGTCGGCAGCAGCCGCGGCCGCGAGTTGCTCGCGAGCAGCGCAGTGGATACCGAAAGCGGACTAATCGCGGAGGCCACGGAACTGCGGCTGGACCGGGGCAAGATTATAGCGACCCGCCCCGCCTACGCCGGCAAAGTCGCGATGGAAATGACATCCAACACGGCTACGACTTTCATCACGGTCCGCGGGCGGGCATTTCAAGCCGCTGCAAAAGATTCCCATGCCTCTGTGAGCATCACGGAAGTCCAGGCTGACTTGAGCATGCAGGACAGCGCAGTTGAGGCGGGGTCCTTTCGGGACGCGGTCCACGATGTGAACCTGACGGACGCGGCAATCATCGTCAGCGGCGGCCGCGGCTTGGCGAATAATCCCAAAAGCCTTCCCTCAGACATTGGCGCCGCAGACCCCAATGTCTGGAAAGCCAAAGACGGCTTCGAGCATACGCTGCGCCCCCTGGCGGCGGTCCTGGGCGCCGCCCTCGGCGCGAGCAGAGCCGCGGTCGACGCGGGCTATATCGCCTATGAACACCAAGTCGGGCAGACGGGCAAAATTGTCAATCCCGATCTATACATCGCCTGCGGGATTAGCGGCGCGATACAGCATCAAGCGGGCATGCGCGGCAGCAAGATTATCGTGGCGATCAACAAAGACGCCGCGGCGCCTATCTTCAAACTCGCGCATTATGGCATCGTTGGCGACTTATATGAGGTTGTTCCGGCCTTGAGCGCGGCGCTGCGGCGCAAGCTGGGTTCCTAAACGGAGGGGACCGAGCTGGCGCGTTCAAGAGCGCCTTTGTTCCATTGCAACACAAGCGACATCATGCGCTTAGCTGAAATCACCATTGGATTATCGCCCGGACAAATTAGGCTTGCTCTTCCGCGTTCAGCTATGGCGATGACAGTCATGCGACAATATCGCTGCCGCTGGACGAATTGCCTATGTTGTCGGCTGGACATGGCTTGGCGCTAATGTAAGATAGTTGCCTTGCGGCTATTGGCTATTTGAATTCGAATTATTTGAGCAAGCCTATCAATGGAATTCGCACTAATCACAGCTGTACCGTTTTTGCTGGCGCTATTGCTGGTCATACCACCGCTAAAAGATCTTTCCAAGTTCGGGCAAACGGTCATATCTACCGTCGCTATGGCTGGCATGTTTGTCACAGTCTTGTTGGCGCTCCCGCGCTTGCATGAAGAAAAACTCATCGTTTACGGGCTAGATTGGATCCCGTCGCTGGGCATCAGCCTCAACTTTTACGTCGACGGGCTGGCAACGATATTTGCCTTAATCGTGACCGGGGTCGGCGCTCTCATATTCCTTTACGCCGGCTACTATTTCGACGACGCAGCCGAACACCGGCGCTTTATTTCCTGGCTGCTGGCTTTTGCCGGCGCCATGTTAATGGTCATTCTGTCGGGCAACTTGCTGCTAACCTTCGTCGGCTGGGAATTGACAAGCGTCACCTCCTTCATGTTGATCGGGTTCACGGGCAAACAAAGCGCCGAAGCCCGCGCGGGCGCTTTCAAAGCCTTATTTGTTACCGGCGCCGGCGCCCTGGCCTTGATCGTTGGATTGGTCATCTTGGGTGTGGCTTGCGGTCAAATCCTATATCCCGAAGGCGGCATCCGCTTTGTCACTGATATCGGCGAGATCTTGCAGACCGATGACCTGCACCAACACGAATGGTTCCCGATTTTCACAGTGCTGATTTTGCTTGGCGGCTTAACCAAGAGCGCTCAGTTCCCCTTCCATTTTTGGCTGCCCGGCGCCATGAGCGCGCCCACCCCAGCCAGCGCCTATTTGCACAGCGCGACCATGGTAAAAGCCGGCATTTTCCTCTTCGCTCGCTTGTCGCCGGTGATGTACAAGAACGCGCTTTGGTCGGAACTTTTGCTTGCTTTTGGCTTGGCGACCATGCTGATGGGCTCCGTTTTCGCAATAAAACAGCGCGATCTGAAAGCCCTGCTGGCCTACTCAACCGTGAGCAAACTGGGCGCCATCGTCGCCATGATAGGCTTGCCCGGTCAGAACGGTCTTAAAGCCGCCTTCCTGGGGATAATCGCGCATGCGCTATACAAGTCGGCGCTGTTCCTGGTGGCTGGAACCATCGATCACGCCACTGGCACGCGGATAATTGATCGCTTGGGCGGGCTGTATAGACAGATGCCCGTGATGTTTTTGGTCACCCTTATCTCAGCCCTTTCGATGGCAGGGGCGCCATTCTTGCTGGGTTTCGTCGCCAAAGAAACCCTGTTGGACGCCATGCTGCATTATAGCGCGCCACAGACAATTCTGATTATGGGCGTGGTGACAGCGAGCTCGATCTTCACGGCATTGGCCGCCTATATGCTCGTCTATGACCTGTTTTGGAAGCCGGCGCGGCATGAGATTCATTTCCACCAGCCGCCCTCTCCGATTCGCTTGGGACCGGTCATTCTGTCATTGGGATCGCTGCTATTGGGCGTTTTGATAGAACCGGTCATCGTGCCGCTATTGGAATTGGCAGTGCCAAAAACCTTCGAGCTCCATGTTTTCGCAGGTTTCAATAACGTGTTTTGGCTGAGCCTGGCGATCTTGGCTGGGGGCATCGCGCTCTTCGTCTTCCGCAGACATTTGATCAAGATCATTGGATTCCCCTTGTCCGGCGACAGCGTCTACCGCGAAATGATCGCCTATATCGATTGGGCTGGGGATAACATTCTGCGCAGTCAATCGGGCTATGTCCGCTACTATCTGGTGATTATTCTTGGGACGGTCGCGGCGCTCTTAATCGCCTCGGGAACGTTGAGCACGGTAACGGCGGGCGAGTCATTGTTCCCGGCCGATCTTTCCGTGACGATTATCGACTTGGCAAAAATCTTCATGCTCATACTGGCGGTGGCAGCCGGGGTGTTAACGGTCGCCGTGCGCGAACATGTCAAGGCAGCCATCGCCTTCGGCGTCATCGGTTATGCCATTGGCGTCATATTCTTGATAGAGCACGCGCCCGATGTGGCGCTGGTCCAATTGTTGGTGGAAACCATGGCCACCGTGCTCATTATCATCATGTTGGGCAGGATTAGCGCTTCGACGCGCCGCCGCGTGATCAACAACTTGTGGAGCGGCAGGCACCAGCGCAACTTTGGGCTTCTGCGCGATCTTGGCATCTCGATCGTCATCGGCTTGGCGGTATTTGTCTTCTCGCTGATCGCCCTGCAAAACAGAGCCGAACGCAGCAGCATCGCGGCTTGGCACCTCGAAAATACGCCTGCGGTGAACACAGAAGATGTCGTCGGCGCTATCGTTGCCGCCTTCCGCGGAACCGATACTTTGCTGGAAATCGTTGTATTCACAACCGCCGCGCTGGGCGTGCTGACTCTGCTCGCTCGCGGGCGCAGGGGCAGCGGACCGCTGGCGCCGCGTATCGACAATGTTAAACGACTGCAAGAATTCGACGCCGACGTTGTCGAAGGCGTTCAAGACGCCACCGACCTGTCGACGCCTTTCACCCGTTCCGTTTCCACAATTGTTCTGCCCATAGCGATTCTCATCGGCATCGCGCAGATACTCTATGGCGGCAACGGTCCCGGCGATGGCTTCACCGCTGGCGTGACTATCGGACTGGCGGTCTCGCTTTGGTATGTTGTGCTCGGCTACCACGAAGCGACGCAGCAGCTGCCCTGGTTCCGTCCCGCGCAATTAACCCGCCTCGGGCTGACTATCGCCCTGCTCAACGCATTGTTGCCTATTTTGCTGGGGGGTGGCTTTATGGGTCATATTGAATTCGACAAAGCCCTCGGGCTTTACGAATTGGTGGGCTCCTTCGGTTTGCATATCAACTCTTCGTTGATCTTCGAAATCGCGATCGCCCTCACGGTGATGGGCGGCTTGGGCATCATCATCGAGGCAATCGCTTTTCCCAACGAAGTAGCGTCACTAGGAGAGGACTAGGAGGCAGGGACCATGATCGAATTCATGTTCGCGCTCGCAATAGGCATGCTCTTTGGCATCGGGGTGTTTCAATTGCTGCGGCGAGATCTCATCAAGGCGGCCATCGGCTTCGCGATATTGTTCTCCGCCATTAACTTGTTTTTCGTCGCTGTTGGCGCATTTGAAGGCGAATACGCGCCATACGTGAGCAATGTGGAAGCGGGACGCCAGACCAGCGATCCACTTATTCAAGCGCTGATTTTGACCGCCATTGTGGTCAGCTTCGGCAGTTTTTCGCTGGTGCTGGGCTTGGTCAATATCATTTCGCTGCGCTATGGAACCGTGGATTCGAACGAAGTGAACAATCTGAGGAACTAAGGAAAGCAAGTCGAAAAAATGGCACAAGCATGAGAACGCCGACCGTTTATGGGTGAAAACATATTTGTCTTGGGCACGCTGGTCGCGCCGCTTGCGGGCGCGGTAATCGCGCTGCTCTTCGCGAAAAATAACTATGCGCAGCGCCTTGTGGGTTTGATAACCAGCATTGTCGCCTGGGTCTTCAGCACCCAGGTGTTGCTGCAGATACGCCAAACAGGCGTGCAAACCTATGAACTAGGCGGCTGGGCCCCGCCCTACGGCATCGTCTTGGTCGCGGATAGTTTGGGCGGGCTATTTGCTTTCATGGTCACGACGATCATGATTGGCGGCATGCTTTATACCTTGCGCAGCCATGACAGGTGCATGACCTACCCGGCCTTTGTGCCGCTATTCCTGCTCATGGAACTGGGGCTCGTCGGCGCCATGCTGACGGGCGATCTCTTCACATTGTTTGTCTTCATGGAGCTGATGGTGCTGGCTTCGGTGTCGCTGACGGCGATTTCTGACGACCAATACGGCCTGGAAGCGGCATTGAAGTACATCCTGATTAGCTCTATGGGAACATTATTTTTGCTGCTGGGCATAGCGGCGATGTACGCGGCGCTGGGCACGCTCAACATGGCTGATATGGCGCGCATCCTCTTGACCGGCGAGCGCCCCTTTCTGGCGCCGGCCTCGGCTTTGATGCTGCTTTGCGCCTTTCTGCTAAAGAGCGCGGTCTTCCCTTTCCATTTCTGGCAGCCGGATTTCCATACCACCGCGCCGACGCCCGTCAGCGCCATGTTGTCGTCAATCGTTGTAAAGGTTGGCGTCTATGGGATTATCCGCCTGGTAACGCTGCTATTCGTTGACGAGGCGCCACGGCTGCAAAGCTGGCTCGTGTTGCTGGGCAGCATCGGCGTCTTTTTTGGCAGCCTGGGCGCGCTGCGCACATATAACGCCAAGAGAATGCTCGCCTACTCGACCTTCGCCCAGATCGGATTCATCCTGGTGGGCATCGGATGGGGCAATACGCTGGCGATGATAGGCGCGATTGTTTATGCTTTCAATCATGCCTTTATCAAGTCCTCGCTGCTGATGCTCATGGGCGTCGTCGCCAGTTACACCAAAGTCAAATCAGCGAACTTCGCCGATATCGTCGGGATCGGGCACAAGCTGCCGCCGCTCACAGGCTGGCTGGTAATGATTGGCGGTTTGTCGCTGGCTGGCATCCCGCCGCTCAACGGTTTCATCAGCAAGCTGGCGCTGATACGCGGCGGCGTCGCTCAAGAAGATTGGGTGAACTTGATCCTGTTAGTCGGCGCGGGCATACTCACCTTGATTTATATGGTGCGAGCTTGGCAGCACATCTTCCAGCGCGCGCCAAACCCGGCAACGACACCCACAAAAGACACTGGCGACAGTCTGCTGGCGCCTATGCTTTTGGTCTCCATCTGTTTGCTCCTGGGCATCGTCTTGGCGGAACCGCTCCTTCAGCTAGTGACAGAGACTGTGCGCGAGATAAGCGATCCCAATACCTATATTGCTGCGGTTGGTCTGCCCGCTGTTGGTCTACCGATGGAGGGACCGTGAACACAATCTTGAAGCGCATCGTCTTGGCATTGCCCTTGTCGCTCGGCTGGACAATCTATACCGCGCAGCCCACACTAGGCAATTTTCTGCTGGGCTATATCTTTAGTGTGGTCGTTTTGACGGCGACCGGGCTAAAGGGGCACAGCGTCAATCTGAGCAATGCGGTCTTGCAAATCTACAATCTGCTCGCTTATGTGCTTTACTTGTCCAAAGAGGTCTTGGTATCCGGCATGCAAGTCGCGCGCATCATACTTTCGCCGAGCCTGCCAATTGACCCCGGCATCACATTCGTCAAGACCCAGGACGACAGCAAACGCGAGTTGATCTCCGCCATCAGCGCCCACGGCATCACCATCACGCCGGGCGAGCTTGTCGTCGATTTCGATAAAAATGAAGACGAGGGTGTCTTGATGATCGTGCACAGCCTGACGATAAGCGAGTCCAGCAAGGTCCTCGATCGGGATCAGTCCCTTCGTCTGAAGCGAATCAAAGGAATCCTAGGACATGATTGAAAGCGAATTCGCCCAACTGGCGATCCGGCTCGTGCTATTGGCGCTGGTAAGCTTGCTTATACCCGCGTCCTATCGCGTTATCGTCGGCGCGACATTGCCGGACCGCCTGCAAGCCGTCGATCTCATCACGACGCTGCTCATCGGCATCATTGTGATGCTGGCTTTGATAGAAGGCACGCAAGTATTTGTCGACATGGCGATTGCCCTGGCTGCTTTCGCTTTTGTCGGCACGATTAGCATCGCGCGCTATATCTCCGAAGGCAGAGGGTTCTAGTGCTGCTGGAAATTCTTGGCGTCACCGCCTTGCTGTTCGGCTTATTTTTCTGCGCGGTTGGCGTGTTGGGGGTGATACGCATGCCCGACGCCCTGACGCGCCTGCACGCTTCCGGCAAAGTGGCGACATTGGGCCTCTTTGGATTGCTAGTAGGCGCCGCTTTGTTAATGCCAGCGGCGAGCCTGCGTTTATTGGCGCTGGGCTTGTTTGTCTTGTTGACCAGCCCGGTCGCGACGCATGCCATCGCAGCCTCGGTGCATCGGCGGCGGGAAATCCTCGAAGAGCTTATTGAGATGCGAGATGAACAGGTCGATGTATCCGCAGTAGACGTGAACGTATCGGCGATCTTGTCTCGTTCGCGCATAGAGGAAATTCTTGAGGCTCAGGAACGAGCGCTGCACCCAACTAGGAAAGGACCGCCCCGCCGGGACGATTGAAGCAGATTGTCTGTGGTCCCGCCATTATTTCCAGAAAATCCGAAAGACTGGATTGTCCCTGGCTTGCAGGTGATCCAAGAAATTAACCAGCAAGAACCCGCCAATTATCAGCGCGGCCGCCAGCGCGAAAGATTCGGATGCGGCATCCGGCATCACGGGCGCATCCGAAAGGCAACGGAAGTCTCCATGGCGATCCAGGTCGCTTTCCAAACATTGCCGCCAAGGGTAGATCTTCCAGAGCGAGCCGGTCATGAAGCCTACCAAAAGCGCCACCGTCATGCGATAGTGATGCGCCAGCAGGTAACTCAATACGCGAGAAAAGGCGATGATGCCAAGCGCCGCGCCCAAGCCGACGGCGATAATCGGGGGCAAATCGCGCTCGCTGACCGCGGTCAGCACATAGTCGTATTGTCCCAGTATCAACAGCATGAAGGAACCGGAGATGCCGGGCAAGATCATGGCGGTGATGGCGATCATGCCACTAATGAATAACATGGGCGCCGAATGATCCGCCTCGGCCGGGACAGCGTTGACGATGACAAAGGCGATGAGCGTGCCAGCCACAAAAATCCCAAGCACCGAGAGATCCCACTTCACTTTGACGCCAATCGATAAAATGGAGGCCAGGACCAAGCCAAAGAAGAAGGCGAATAGCAAGACTCTGCCTTCTGGGTCGTCCATCATGCCGCTTAATAAACCCGCTAATGACAGCACCGCCAGCAAAAGCCCGATGCCCAGCGCGGCCAAAAATCGAAAAGAAATATGATCCAACAAGTCGCGTATTCTGCCAGCCGAAAGCAAGCGAAGCGCGTCCAAATTGAAGGACTTGATCGCGCTGACCAAGTTCACATAGACACCGAGAATGAAAGCCATTGTGCCGCCGCTCACCCCCGGTACGATGTCAGCCGCCCCCATCGCGAATCCTGTCAAGATCAGGCGCAGATAGTCCGACGGCGAGCGCGGATTCGACAAATCTTTGTTCCCTTGCTTCACAGTGACACCCCCGTTATTCATGTGTTTGCGGCAGTTGTGCCGCCCGTTCTCATTCCGTTATCATTGTACGAGGATAATCCGAAACGCGCTTGAATCGCGGGAATAAGACCGAAATTAAGGCAGCGGACGGCGGAAATCGTAGACCCCGCCGACAATTCCCCAGCGGATGCCATTTGCGCTGACCAAGGCGTCGCCAGCGCGCCACAGCGCCGTTGCCGAGCGCGGACAGCGGAGAAAATCCAGCGGCTCCCGCGATGCCGCCGCCGTCTTTTCGTGTGGCGCGCTGCCCAACTGCAGAGACAGGAATATGCTTGGCGACAGCCGCCAGCCGCTGCGCTGCAGCACACTATCTATTCTGGACAGCATGGACATAGGCAGCGTCCTTTTCAACAGCCCCAGCCGCAGCCAGGACACGGGCGCCACGCGCAGAATGTCAAAACCCAGTTGAGCGACCTTTGCTTGAATGTAGTCGGGATGGAAATTGAAATTCAATTCAAGAAACTCAACCGGCTCCAGCGAATAAGGATTCCAGATGTTGCGCCCCAAAACATAGCGCAGCATCGACTTTAGATTGCGCTTGTTCGCATACTCCAGAATGAACTTCCCGCCATGACACAGGCAGTCGCGCACTTGCGCAAGCACGGCCGGCACATCTTCGAAGTGGTGGATGACGCGGATCATGGTCGCGCAATCAAAGGCGCCGGGGCAAAATGGCATGTTATAGGCATCCGCCGCCACATAGACAAAGCGATCGTCGCCCAGCTGGCGCCGGGCGTAAATCAATTGTTCGAGGGAATAGTCGAGCAGGACCACCTGATCGAACATCGAGTACTCCAGGCTGATGCGCCCAAAGCCGGCCCCCACCTCCAGGAGCCGCTGTCCGCGCTCGGGCAAGAGTCGAGCCAGCGCTTGGCGCTCGACTACATCTTCATAGTCGCGCCCTTGACCTTCCCAAAAGTCTTCGCGATAGCTCGAATCGCCATAGTCGCAGATTCGCGGTCCTTTAGTCATCCATGCTCCCAGCCGCGTCGCCTCAAGCTTAAGCGCCGCCCGCCGCGGCGCGCAGAACGTCAGCCATGTTCGTTTTTTCCCAAGGCACGCCAAGGTCTTCGCGGCCAAAATGGCCGTAAGCCGCGACCTGCTTGTATATCGGACGCCGCAACCCGAGATCGCGGATGATGGCAGCGGGACTCATATCAAAATGCACCCGAATCAGGCGCAGGATTTCCTCATCAGGTACGCGCCCTGTCCCGAAGGTCTCCACCGCCAGCGACGTCGGTTCCGCCTTGCCGATGGCATAGGACACCTGCAATTCAAAGCGTTTTGCCAAGCCAGCGGCGACCACGTTCTTGGCCACGTAACGCGCCATGTAGGCGGCGCTGCGATCGACTTTGGTCCCGTCCTTGCCTGAAAACGCTCCGCCGCCATGTCGCGCCACGCCGCCGTAGGTATCGACGATGATCTTGCGCCCGGTTAGCCCCGCGTCGCCTTGCGGACCGCCCGTGACAAACTTGCCGGTGGGATTGATGTGATAGGTCGTCTCATCAAGCAGCTTGGCGTCAACCACGTCGCGCGCGACGGTATGGATTATCTGTCTTTCAATCTCATCCTGCGTTATATCTGGATCGTGCTGAGTCGATATGACTATGGTGTCGACGCGTTTCGGCTGTCCGCAGGCGTATTCAACGGTCACTTGGCTCTTGGCGTCGGGGCGCAGCCAGGGCAGCTCGCCGGATTTGCGCGCGCGCGCCAAACGCCGCACCAGCCCGTGCGCCAGCGAGACCGTGAGCGGCAGGTACTCGCTCGTTTCATCGCAGGCGAAGCCGATCATCATGCCCTGGTCGCCAGCCCCTTGCCTGTCAACGCCTTGTTTGATATCCGGCGACTGTTTGTTGATGTGTATCTGCACGCTACAAGCATTCAGGTCGAAGCCATACTCGGGCCGGGTATAGCCGATCTGCGCAATGGTCTCCCGCACGATGCGCTCATAATCAACCGAAGCTGTGGTCGTTATCTCCCCGATTACCAGCACAAGATTGTTTGATATCGCTACTTCGCAGGCGACGCGAGCCGTCTTGTCCTGGGCAAGAATAGCGTCGAGGATGCCGTCGCTTATCTGGTCGCAGATCTTGTCCGGATGCCCTTCCGATACCGATTCTGATGTGAAGAAGTATTGCGGCGCTGTCATGAATGTGGTTGCCATACCCGTCCTCCCCTATACAACAAAAAACGCCTTGCGAGGCAGAAGGCGTCAAAAATCGTCGTAGGATACGCTCATCTGCCAGAGTCTACGCCCTGCCGGAGTTAGCACCGTCCCGCTTGCCTGGGGGTTGCCGCGAGTTCTTCGAGCCGGATCTCTCACTCGCTCTTGATGAGTGCTGAACATGGTCCTTCATTCAGCACCTATGAGTATATCATAGTCGCAAATTAGAAAACAAGCGCATTTACAGTTAAATCGGATTTTTATCGTCCGAATGGAGCAAGCGCTCTGAAAGCCAAGTTCGACTGCGGGATGTGATTATGAGGGAGCTGAATAGGAAAGCTGCAACAAGCGCTAGAGATTCGGGGAACGACCTACCTGCGCAAGGAACTCGCTGCGAATCTCACGATCGACCTTGAAATCGCCGAGCATGGTATTGGTCCGCAAATTGGAGTTGTGTTTTTTGACGCCGCGTATCACGGAGCACATGTGCTGCGCCGTTATGGAGACAGCGACGCCGTTTGGCTCCAGGATCTCATTGAGAAACTCGGCAATCTGGCGTGTCAAGCGTTCTTGCACTTGCAGCCGGCGGGAAAACATATCCACAATGCGTGGGATCTTGCTGAGACCAATGATTTTACCATTGGGAATATAGGCTACGTGCGCTTGACCAACAAAGGGCAGAAGATGGTGTTCGCAGAGGCTGTAAAAATCGATGTCGCCGACAATCACGATATCGTTGTAATCGATATCGTAAATGGCGTTGTTCACAAGCTCTACCGGGTTAGTCGTGTAGCCGCTGACCAATTCTTCATAGGCTCTGGCAACTCGCTTTGGCGTCTCGAGCAAGCCATCTCGATAAGGATCTTCGCCCAGGGCAAAAAGCATATCCTCGATTGAACGCATCACAGCTTTGTTATCTACTGCGTTACAATCCAACCCAAAGCGATTCAGCAATTGCTCGGATTCAAGTTTTTGCTGAATCTCATTCTCTCGAGCGCTACGCATTTGCGTTTCATGGCCGTTCATTAGGGGGACCAATCTGTTTCCATTGTCCGTCCTTCAGTTGTCCCTATAACATTTTTGCAGTGACGCCAAGCTTTGTCGATACCAATGTTATACATTATAATGCTTATATTCGCGCAATTGCAACAAGCATTTTTCAATCATTCGTTTACTGCGATACATCCTGTATTCGTTACCGCCGCAGAAGAAGATGCCGTGTTCATTTTCTAAGTCTTCAACACGCTCGCTTCGCTCGTCTGTAACTTGGCGCTACCGCTGCTAGGGCATCCATGGACATCATTGAGATTAAGAACTTGCGGCTGCAAACCACAATTGGTTTCAGTCCTCACGAAGTAAACAGACTTCAAGAAGTCCTGATCAATTTACGTATAGAAACTGATGGGCGCCGCGCTGGCGAGACAGACGATCCAACTGATGCCTTCAACTATAAGACCGTAAACAAAGCGGTCATCAGGCTGGTCAAGGAATCGCGCTTTCGGCTCCTGGAAAAACTGGCGGAAGAGATCGCCAAAACCGTGGTTCTTGGTTTCGCGGCTCGACGCGTTCAAGTACAAATTCATAAGCCCGGCGCGCTGCGTCATGCGGATTCGGTCGGCATCGCCATTGAGCGCCGCGCCGAGGACTACCAGAGAAATGTCGCATTCTTGTCGCTGGGCTCGAATATATCGCCGGCGGACAACATGCCCGCCGCCATAAAACTTCTCCGCAGCCACACGAACCTGTTGGACATTTCACCCGCATACCGGACCGCCCCCCAAGGCGACACGAATCAGCCCGCCTTCATCAATATGGCGGTCAAGATACATACGCAGCGCGACCCGCTCGCATTCAAAACGCAAGTTATCGACAGCATCGAGTCGCGCTTGCGGCGCGTCCGCGACCCAAAGAACAAGAACGCGCCGCGCACCATCGATATCGACATTTCGCTGTGGAACAACGACGTATTCAAATTCGGCGCAGTGCCTTGGATTGTGCCAGATCCCGACATCATTCGCTTTGCCCATGTCGCCATCCCGCTGGCGGATATCGCAGCCGACTATCGCCACCCCACGCAGGGGAAAACCCTGTCAGAGATCGCAGCGGGATTTCGCGGGACTGATGTCCAGCGAATTGAGTTTGACCTCGAGCCATGGCAGAAGTGAGCTATTCCGGTCCTGCGCTTGTATCTGTCATAGTCACGAATAATTCACTAACGCCTTCTACTTTGATGGGCTAAAATGGCACTTGAAAACGCAGTGGCGCCAAGGTCGCCACAGTTAGGAACAGCTATGGCAGTTGAGAACCTCGTTACTTTGTCCGATCCCCGATCGGCCGCGGCGGAAGCTTTTCGCAGTTTACGCACGAACCTGATGTTCAGCAGCGTCGAGAATCCGATTCAAACTCTGCTGGTCACATCCCCCGCCCGCGAGAACCAGAAAAGCTCGGCGCTTGCCAACCTCGCTGTGACCTTCGCGCAAAGCGGGAATCGCACGATATTGGTGGACGCCGACCTGCGCCAGCCCAAGCAGCGCCAGATCTGGGGTCTGGACAATGCGCGCGGCTTGACAAGCATGATGGTTGACGACAGCACGCTAGATGATCCCCCGCTCTCCGCAACGACAGTTGACAATCTGCAGGTGCTATGCACAGGGGAATTGCCCCCGAATCCAGCCGATTTGTTGAGCGGCAAACGGATGGATGAGATTGTCGCTGCGCTAAGACGCCGCGCCGATTATGTCCTGTTCGACAGCCCGCCGGTGCTGGCCGCGACAGATGCCGCTTTACTTGGGATCAAACTGGATGGGGCTCTGCTAGTCCTGCGGGCGGGCGATACGCGCCGCGACCATACGGCGCAAGCGCGTCAAGCTCTGGAACGGGTGCGCGTCCGTATTGTTGGCGCTGTGCTGACTAATGCGCCACGCGAAAGCACGATAACGTATTGACGCCCGTTCCGCTGCAAGCACGCGGGAAGCCGCTTTAGCGCCGCTTGCGGCAAAGCGCCGTGGTTTGGAAGGCGCTCAGATTCTCAGAAATCCGTCAAAGTGTTTAGATACACCACAGAAGTGATTGCAAGTGCGACCATTCATCAAGTTTTGCATGACTTACTTGGATATTCTTATGGTGGCGGAGTACGCATTTAGACGAAGCAACAAGGCTATGAACAGGGAGTCTTGCAGGGGAGTCAACTTGCCATGAAGGGACTTATTCTAAGCGGCGGCAAAGGCACGCGGCTCTACCCCTTGACCTATACCCGCGCCAAACAACTGATTCCAGTAGCGAACAAGCCGGTGCTTATCCGAGTGATAGAGGCGATTCGCGAGGCGGGGGTGAGAGAGATTGGCATCGTCGTTGGTCAAACCGCGACAGAAATCCGAGACGCCTTGGGCGATGGCGGCGAATGGGGTGTCGAACTCCATTACATCGTGCAGGACAGCCCCGACGGTCTCGCCCACGCTGTGAAGATCTCGCGCGATTTCCTCGACGATTCGCCCTTTGTCATGTTCCTTGGCGACAACGTGGTCCAAGGCGGGATAAGCCCGCTCATCAAAGACTTCGCCGACAATCAATGGAATTGTCAGATCGTCTTGAAACGGGTAGACAATCCCTCAGCCTATGGCGTGGCGGAGCTGCGACCCGATGGCGGCATCGAACAGCTCATCGAAAAACCGCCGACGCCGCCAAGCGATCTGGCGCTGGTCGGCATTTACATGTTCGATCAGCATATCTTCGAAGCAGTCGCGGCAATACAGCCGTCGCCGCGCGGCGAATACGAAATCACCGACGCCATTCAATGGTTGATCGACCATGGCTATACCGTGTTCCCGCATATCCACGAGGGCTGGTGGATAGACACTGGCAAGCCAACAGATATGTTGGAAGCCAACAGCCATGTCCTGGAAGAGATCTGTCCGACTATTGCCGCCACTGCCGAGATTGACAGCGACTCGATCATCGACTCGCGCGTGACCGTGCAGGAAGACGCTAGAATCGTAAACAGCATCGTTCGCGGTCCGACCATCCTGGGCAAGGGCGCCGTCATCGAAAACAGCTTCATCGGTCCTTTCACCAGCATTTACCACCATTGCGAAATACGCAATTGCCAGATTGAACGCAGCATTATTTTGGAAAACAGCCGCGTCATCGACATCGATCAAACGCTGCGCGACAGCCTCATCGGGCGCAATGCCACTGTCAAACGAAGCGACGGCAAGCCAAGCGGCATCAAAATGAACCTGGGCGATCACGGTACCTTATGGGTCTAGCCTGTCTGGGCAAACAGAAAGGGATAAATAAACCCGCCATGAACAAGGAGATAAAGCTTGTCGCAATCGACCTGGACGGCACCTTGCTTAACAGCCGACATGAGCTGAGCGACCGCAATCGATCGGCGCTTGAATCCGCGCAGCAACGGGGCGTCGTAGTGGTGTTCGCAACTGGCAAGACGCGCCATGCGGCCGAGGGCTTGATCGAAGCCCTTGACATCGACGCGCCGGGCATCTATATGCAGGGTCTCATTACCTATAATGCCGATGGCAGCGTGCGCGCGCGGATCGTCATGGAGCGCGAATCGGTCTCGCGCGTTATTTCGCTGGGGGAAGAACTCGGATTTAGCGCCCTGGCTTACAGCGACAACCGCGCATTTGCCCTGCGAGTTGATGAATTCACCACCAAATTGACCGAATTTGGCGAGCCGCAGGCGGAAACAATTGCCGATTGGCGCGATCTCCTGGGTAGCTTTGATATCAACAAGGTTGTTCTCTATGGCGAGGAAGACAGGGTCGCGACAATGCGGCGGGCGCTTGAGGCGCGGCTGGATGGCGCTGTCCATGTGACGCGCGCCAATGTAGATGGCATGATCGAGGTGCTGCCAGCGAATGCGTCTAAGGGACAGGCGGTCAAGACCTTGCTGGAAGAACTCGGCATTGATCCGTCCAATGCCTTGGCTCTTGGCGATGGAGAGAACGACATCGAGATGCTGCAAGCCGTCGGCATCGGCGCTGCGATGGGCAACGCGACTCAGAAGTTAAAGGACATCGCGGATGTCATTGTGCCAAGCAATGAAGAAGATGGCGTTGCATTTGCCCTGGAAGAATTCGCGCTGGCAGGAAAGGGGGTGCGAAAATGAAGAATATCCTGGTTACGGGTGGCGCCGGCTTCATCGGCAGCGCCTTTGTCCGCCACATGGTGGCAGCCTATCCCGACTATCGCATCATTTGCTATGACAAACTGACTTATGCCGGCAACTTGGACAATCTGCTTGCCGTCAGCGATGAAGTGAATTACCGCTTTGAACCAGGCGATATTGCCGATCGGCAAAGGGTCAAGTCGGTCCTGAGCAAGCACAGCATCGATACGATTGTAAACTTCGCTGCCGAAAGCCACGTCGACCGCAGCATTCTGGACCCGGATGCCTTTATTCACACGGATGTGGTCGGGGCCTATATTCTGCTGGACGAGGGGCGGAAACACGGGCTCGGGCGTTTCTGTCATGTCTCCACAGATGAAGTATATGGCGATATCGAAGTGGGTCAGTCTAGCGAAGACGATCGCTTTCTGCCCAATAGCCCCTATGCCGCCAGCAAAGCCGGGGGCGAGCTGATGCTCCGCGCCTACCATGTCACTTATGGCATGGATACGCTTGTCACGCGCGGCAGCAATACCTATGGTCCCTATCAGTATCCCGAAAAGCTCATCCCGTTTTTCACGACAGAAGCGATCGACGACAGGCTCTTGCCGCTCTATGGCGATGGCAAGCAGATACGCGACTGGCTCTATGTCGACGACCACGCTCGCGGCGTCGATTTCCTTCTGCATCATGGCAAGTCGGGCGAAGCCTACAACCTCGCGGGGGAGAACCAGCGCTTCAACATCGATGTCACCAAGCGCATACTGGAATTGCTGGGCAAACCGCAGTCGCTGATCAAACAGGTGCCGGACCGCGAGGGACACGATCGCCGCTATGCGATGAGCGCGGGCAAGGCGCGCCAATTGGGCTGGGCGCGGCAATACGACTTCGAGACGGGCTTGGAAGCGACGGTGCGCTGGTACCTGGAAAACGAATGGTGGTGGCGCAAGATCAAAACCGGCGCCTATCTCGACTATTATCAGCGGCAATACGCCGAGCGCCTCGCCGCCGGCAAGCTGCCTAAGATCTAGCGCGGGTATCCCATTGCAAGTCCAAAGACATTCGGAGAACCGGCGCGCTTCACGAAGCTGCGGCATTGTCTTGATTGCGGCCGGCTTGCTCATTCTCGTCTTGGTCGCCGCCGTCCTGTTAAGCCCGGCTTTGCCAACTATCTTCTTGCGAATCATTGGATTTGAAGCCGTTCGCAGAACGCATGCGCCAGTCACCACAGAGGCGATCGCTACTTTGGCTAACACGGCTGATGCTTCCCCGGTCAGTTTCGTCACGCAAGATTTCGGTCGGCTGGCTCTGCCGCCAGGCATAGATCTTGAGCTCAGGGTCGGGGATGACGCCTTGGGAGACCGCGTCCTGCAAATCGTATTAAGCGATTCGGACCTGCTCAACCTTTGCCTGCAATTCACCGGGTTTTGCGGGGATGGCGGCCGCCCAATACGGCGAGCGCAAATCAGCGCCGGCGGCGGCCTGCTCACAATCTCGGGCGAGGCTTTTCTTGACTTTATCAACGTCTGGCAAGCTATCGAAATTCATGTGAGGGCAGATAGAGAAGATATTCTGAAGGTCGACAGCGTCACGCTTGGCGGAATCCGCTATGAGCTGCCCGCCAATGCGCTGGGCAAAGGCATTCGGCAAATCGAAGCGACGATCGCGCAAGTTGCAGAACAGCTACAGGTGGAGACCAGCAGCGGCATTTTCAGTTTCGCGGGTTTTGACCTGAGCGATAATCGGCTAGTCGCGAATTTTCGCTGAGGTTAGAATGAATCTTGTGCCTGGATAGTGACGAATCCGATGAGAATTCTAATCATCGGCGCGGCCGGCAAACTGGGGTCGCGCTTAAGCAAGCGGCTGCGCAGACATCACGAGGTCCTCGGCGCGGATATCCTGGGCGATGTCGAGCATGTCCTGGACATTGAGGATTATGCGGCTTGTCGCAGCCTGGTCAAGGCTGTCGCCCCAAGCATCGTATTGCATACTGCCGCCTGGACCGATGTGAATGGCTGCGCGCTGGACCCCGCGCGGGCGCTGCGCATTAACGGCATCGGCACGCACAATCTGGCTGCCTGCTGCGCTAATGCCGGCATTCCCATGTTATACGTCAGCACAAACGAGGTCTTCGACGGCCGCCGCAGGCAGCCTTATCGCGAGTACGATTATCCCAACCCCCAGAATGCCTACGGTTATAGCAAGTGGCACGGCGAGCGCGCCTTGCTGCAAATCAATCCCCGCCACTACATTGTGCGCACCTCCTGGCTCTTCGCGCCTGGCGGGGGCAATTTCATGCAAGCCATCCTGACCGCCGCGCAGGCGGGGGAGCCACTCCGGGTCGTCGTCAACGAAATTGCCAACCCCACCTATACGGAGGACTTGGCTGAGGCGATTGCGCGCTTGATCGAGACAGAGCGTTACGGCGCCTATCATCTGGTCAATCAAGGCGCTGTTTCGCGTTGGCGGTTCGCGCGCTATGTTCTGGACCGGGTTGGTTTCTCCGGCACGCCCATTGAGCCTATCACCCGGCAGCAGTGGCAGCGCCCGTCGCTGCCGCCCGAATACACGGCATTGGATAACATTGAGGCGAATAGCCTGGGCATAGGCATGCGATCCTGGCAAGAAGCCCTTGACGCCTTTCTACAAGCCGAGGGCTATAGTTTATGAGCGGAGGCAAGTTTTCAGTGGTGATTCCCAACTGGAATGGCCGCCACTTCCTTGATGCCTGCCTCGAATCCCTTCAACAGCAATCGTATAGCGACATTGAGATTATTGTGGTGGACAACGCCTCGGCTGATGGCTCGCAGGCTCTCGTTCGCGACGGCTTTCCGCAGGTACAACTGATCGCTTTGACAGAAAACCGCGGCTTCACCGGCGCCTGCAATATCGGCATGCAAGCCGCCAGCGGCGACATCATCGCCCTGCTCAATAATGACACGGCAGTGGATGTCAACTGGGTGAAGGCAATCGTCGCAGCCTTTTGCAGCGAGCGGGAAGTCGGGATGGTCGCCAGCAAAATGCTGCTCTTTGACAAACGCGATCATTTTCACACCGCGGGCGACACCTTCGCGACCGACGGCAGCGCCGGCAACCGCGGCGCCTGGGAAGCGGATCTCGGTCAGTATGACCGCGCGGAATATGTCTTCGGCGCTTGCGGCGGCGCAGCAGCCTATCGCAAGTCAATGCTCGACGAAATAGGTTTGCTGGACGACGACTTCTTTTTCTTGCTGGAAGACATTGACCTGGCTTGGCGCGCGCAACTGGCCGGTTACAAAGCCTTGTACGCGCCTTCCGCCCTAGTCTATCATCACCTCTCGGCCAGTGGCGGCGGCGTAACCGCAAGCTACTACGACGGGCGCAATAGCATCTGGGTTCTGGTCAAGAACATGCCCGGCGCTTTGATGCGCAAGTACGCTGTTCAAATCCTCGCACGGCAAGCCGCCCTGGCCTGGCAGGCTCTGCGCGCCTGGCGCGGCGCCGAAGCGCGAGCGCGACTGCGCGGCACAGTTCGCGGTTTGCTGACAGTCGGCAGCGCCATGCGCAAGCGGCGGCAGATTCAGGCGAAAAAGGCGGTAAGCGATGCCTACATTGACAGCATTCTGAGCCCGCCAAAGTGAAGAGACGAGAGACTGGCGCGTGCTTCGCGGCGCTTTATTCCATGTACATTTATTGAATTAGACGTATCATTAAGCAGAGCCTTTTCAGACGCCACCATAGCTACATGCAGGAGTCTATTTTTTGAGCCAGCAAGCTTCGCCCTTCCTAAGCATAGTGATACCGGCGCATAACGAAGAGACTCGCTTGCCCCCCAGCCTGACGCAAATTAATGCCTACTTGCAGCGGCAGGACTACTCCTTCGAGGTCATCATCGTTGAAAATGGCAGCGCAGACCGCACCTTTGAAGTCGCCAAGGAATTCGCCGACGCCTTCAGCCATATCCGCGTCATTCAGTCGCCTGACAATTTGCGCGGCAAGGGGCTGGCTGTCAAGCAGGGAATGCTGGCGGCAAACGGCGAATGGCGCTTCATTTGCGATGCTGATCTGTCTATGCGCATCGAGGATATCGCCCGCTTCCTGCCACCGGCAAGCGCCGGATGCGATGTGATTATCGCCAGCCGAGAAGCGCCGGGCGCGCAACGGGTGGATGAACCGGAATATCGCCACATGATCGGCAGGATAAACAACTGGATTATCAAGCTGGCCGCGCTTGACGATTTTGAGGACACGCAATGCGGATTCAAGATGTTTAGGCGTTCCGCGGCGCTGGATCTCTTCGGCGTGCAGAAAATGAATGGCATCGGCTTTGACGTCGAGCTGCTCTACATTGCCAAGCGCCGTGGCTACAAGATCAAAGAGGTGCCGATTACCTGGTATTACGACCCCTATTCGACTATGCGGCTATGGGATGACTCGGTCAACATGCTGCGCGAAATCTGGGAAATACGGCGGAACTGGCGTCGTGGAGACTATGAAAAGAACGGCTAGGACGCCCAAGACCGCCAGCCTGCGCTTCGAGAAAGAATACTTCGCGGCTGGATACCGAGTCATCATAGGCATGGACGAAGCGGGTCGAGGTCCGCTGGCCGGTCCAGTCGCGGCGGGGGCTGTGGCGCTGCCCCTGCAGCGAGAGGACCTCGGCAAAATCCTGAAAGGAGCCCGCGACAGCAAAGAGATGAATGCTGCCCAGCGCCGGGCGGCGGACGCCGCCATTAAGGAAATCGCGCTTACCTGGGGTATCGGTCATAGCAGCGCGGGTGAGATTGACGCCGCCGGCATCAGAAGCGCCACCAAGCTGGCCATGCGGCGCGCGCTTTGTGACGCGCTTGAACGGCAGCCCGTCGCGCCGGACTGTTTGTTCCTGGACTATTTGCCCTGGCCCGAACAAGTCGATTACCCAATGTGCTGCATAGTCAAAGGCGACAAACTTTCGCTGAGCATCGCCTGCGCCAGTGTCATCGCCAAGGTCTGGCGCGACAAATACATGATTGCGCTGGAAGATCCTTATCCGCAATATGGGTTCGCCCAGAACAAAGGCTATGGCACAAAAGCGCATCTGGATGCCCTGAACCGACACGGACCCTGCGAATACCACCGCGCGTCTTTCAAGCCTGTGCGCGATCTGCTGAGCGCTGAGACAGAATAGGGGTCAACAGCCATTAATGAGCGCGCCCCGAACCTATGGTATTATTCGGCTCAGATTAACTGGAGTTCGGCGTGAAGATTGCGCTTGTTCACGACTGGTTGAATCAAATCGGCGGCGCGGAAGACGTACTCGAGGTTTTGGTCCACAATTATCCAGCCAGCCCAATTTTCACGAGCATTTTCGCGCCAGAGCTCATGCCGGAACGCTATCGACACTGGGATATACGCGCGCTATGGACCAATAACCTGCCTGCAATTCATCGTCGCCATCAACCATACCTGCCCTTATATCCATTAGCTTGGAACGGGCTGCGCTTGGGGGAATTTGATGTGGTGCTGAGCAACAAGAGCGGCTTTTGCCACGGTCTGCGCTTTGCCGCCACAGCAGTGCATATCTGCTATTGCCTCGCGCCTACACGCTACGTCTGGCAGCTCGATAACTATCTGGCAGGCGAGGGCTTGGGCAAGCTATCAGAGACGCTGATTCAGCCGCTCGTCAATCTGCTGCGCCGCTGGGACTATGCCGCCGCGCAACGCGTTTCGCATTTCATCGCCATCAGCAGCGCGATACAGCGTCGCATCAAGACCTTTTATGACCGCGAATCGAGCATCATCTTCCCGCCAGTAGATACCTCGCGCTTTCAACCCGCGCCTCAGAACGAAGTCGAAGATTATTTTTTAATAGTTTCTCGCCTGATTCCCTACAAGCGGATTGATCTCGCGGTACAGGCTACGAGCGAATTGAGCCTGCCCTTGAAGATCGCCGGGCGCGGGCGCGATCTGGAACGGCTGCAATCCCTGGCGGGCGAAAATGTCGAGTTTTTGGGCTACGTGCCGGATAAAGATCTGCCCCATCTGATGTCCCGCTGCCGAGCGCTTCTCTTCCCCGGTCTGGAAGATTTTGGAATCAGCCCTGTGCAAGCGCAATCGGCCGGGCGGCCCGTCATCGCTTTCAAAGGCGGCGGGGCGCTGGATACGGTCTTGCCCGGCATCACCGGTGAACACTTCGACAGCATGACCGTAGACAGCCTGAAGTCCGTCATGGCGCGATTTGACGCCAGCGCTTACGAGCCCGAGAAGATTCGCCGACACGCGCTCAAATTTGATACAGGCGTCTTCAGCCGGAAAATCAGCGCTTTTGTAGAACAAGCCTGGCATGCGCATCGGACTGGCAGGGATTTCATCTGGCGAGATCCCCTTGCCGATGGGAGGGAAATCGCATGGAACTGACCATGCTGGCGCGCGCGCTTTTACGCCGCTGGTGGCTGGTTGCCGCGCCGGTCGCGCTCAGCGCTGCGCTTGTGATCGCGGGCTTGATGGCGGAACCAACTAATGACGCCACCGGGTTCAGCGCGCAAATCAGATACAGCGCGGCGCAAGAATTTAACCTGCCCCAACGCGACGGCGATTATCAAGATGTCTGGCTGGCATCGGAATTGACGGTGAACGCCTTTACCGATTGGACGCGCAGCGGCAGTTTTCGCGCTGAAATCGGCGAATGGCTGGCCGACCCCGCCGTCGATCTGGCGCGCCTGAGCATCGCCGCCGACAACGCGCGCAGCATTGGCGTCATATACCTGAGCCACAGTCAGGCGGAATCGCTGGCACGTATTGCCGAAGCGGCTATGGCTGTCTTGGCCAGCCGCAACCAGGCATATTTCCCGCAACTCGGGGACCAGCCCGCGCAAGTTACGGTTCTCGATCAGCCCATCATCAGTCCAGCGCCGCCACCCTTGACGAATCGCCTGGCGCCAATTTTACGCCTAGCTGTCGGCTTGTTTATTGGTCTCGCGCTGGCATATTTGGCTGAGTATTTCGACTTGCGGATTCACCACAAAGACGACCTGCGCAAGCTCGGCTTGCCTGTTGTCGGCGCCATCCCGCGCTACCCGCGTTGAATCGGTCTAGGCTAGGACGCGCCGCGCCGGAGCCTGTCTCGGCAAGGCGGCGCAGCGGAGTATCCAGACATGAGCGGACAGTTTGACCTCACAGGCAAGGCCGCAGTTGTGACGGGCGCGTCCCGCGGCATCGGCCGCGCCGTAGCAGAGACCTTGGCTGGCGCAGGCGCAAAAGTCGCGCTTGCCAGCCGCAAGCAAGAGGCGCTCGAAGAAGTAGCGGGATCAATCAACGAGACAGGCGGCGCCGCTGTCGCCATCGCAGCGCACAATGGCGACAAAGCAGCCTTGCAGGCGCTGGTCAGCGAAACGATTGAGCGCTTTGGCCGGCTCGACATTTTGGTGAACAACGCCGCGACCAATCCGCATTTCGGCGCCATTCTCGAGGCGGACGACAGCTATTGGCGGAAGACGATAGATGTCAATCTCATGGGCAATGTCTGGCTAAGTCAGGCTGCCGTCCGGCACATGCGCGCGGGTGGCGGCGGGAAAATCATCAATATCGCCTCTGTCGTCGGCCTAAACCCGGGGCGATATCAAGGCATCTACAGCATCACCAAGGCGGGGCTTATCAGCTTGACAAAGACCCTGGCTCTTGAACTTGGTCCCGACAATATACAAGTGAACGCTGTGGCGCCCGGACTGATCCAGACCCAGTTCGCGCGCGCGCTTTGGGCAAACGACGATCTAATGCGAGCTGTTATCGCGGGCACACCGGCGGGAAGGATTGGTCAAGCGGCCGATGTCGCCGGTCTGGCGCTCTATCTGGCTTCACCAGCTTCAGACTTCACCACTGGCGGCGTCTTCGTTGTGGATGGGGGGATGACTTCAAGCGCTTTCTGAATCAAAATGACGCTTCATGCCAAGACCGAATTTGTCACTGGCGGAGACTGTCTTGCTTGGCAGCTTTCGCAATCAAAGACACATATAGGGAGAGACCGCAGCTAATCTTCAGTTTCGTCGCTTGTTTCGTCATCTTTATTGCTGCTAGCCGTTTCATCAAGGTCAGAGACTATGCCGGCCTCTTCGGCGTATTCCTCACCGTCATGATGAAAAAACGCGCCGGAATCAGCCGGCAGCGCGCCATCGTTATCCAGATTGATGAGCGGCTCGTCGGTCGGCGACTGCGTCGCTGAATGACCCATCATCGTGATTTTGCCGTCGATAAAGGCGCCTTCTTCCGTGGTCAGCGCCGCGGCGCTGATATCTCCCCAGATACGTCCGGTGCGCAAGAGCTGCACTTTGTCCCCCGCCACATTGCCGCGGACAGCGCCGGCGATGGAGATATTGCGGGCGTTGATATCGGCGCGGATATCAGCCGATTCCCCAATCAAAATATTGCCTTCAATCTCGAGCGTACCGGTAAACTTGCCATCCATGCGCACATTGCCCGAACTGGCAAAACTGCCTTCGGTCTCGCTATTTGAGCCGATGACCGTGTCGAAGCCGACTGGCTGACCCACAGGCAATACAGTCGCCGCTTCTTGTGATTCAGCATCCGGCTGGCCCCGTCGTCCGGCGAAAAACGCGCTCATGGCAACACCTCAAACTTACCCTTGCATAGCGAAACTATAACTGCTGATGCGATGGACCGCAATGCTGGTCAACCCGCAAGGCGCATAATCTGGACCTGCGCAACTGTCCATTAGCCCCTGGATTCACGCAGCCGGAAATGATCCAGCCGCGACAGCTCGCGCACTTGCTGCTCCGCCCGGTAACTACTGCGCACCAGGGGACCGCTCTCGACCCATTTGAAGCCCATTTCCAGCCCGGCTTCCCGCAACTGGTCGAATTCTTCAGGCGTGTAATAACGCTCGATAGGAAGGTGGCGCTTGCTCGGCTGCAAGTATTGCCCGATGGTCAAAATGTCCACTCCGATATGGGCCAAATCCTGCATCGTTTCCCGCGCTTCAGCCATAGTTTCGCCCAAGCCAAGCATGATGCCGCTTTTTGTTAAGACTAGCGGATCCATTGCCTTGGCATTTCTCAGGGTAGCGAGCGCCCATTCGTATTTGTCTTGCGGCTGCACTTTCTTGAACAAGCGAGCGACGGTTTCGACATTATGGTTGAGGATTTCCGGCTGGGCGTCCATGACAATCTTCAGAGCCAGCTCACTGCCCTTGAAATCCGGAATCAAAACCTCAACCGAGCAGCCCGGCTGCAATTGCCGGATCCTGCGGATGACCATGGCGAACAAAGGCGCGCCGCCATCGGGGCGGTCGTCGCGGTTCACGCTGGTGATCACCACATGCTGCAGCCCCATGGCGCGCACGCTTTCCGCCACCCGGTTAGGCTCGCCCCAATCCAGCGGCTGCGGCAGCCCCGTCTTGATATCGCAGAATCCACAACTGCGCGTGCAGGTATCGCCCAGCATCAGGAAAGTCGCCGTGCCGCGTCCCCAACATTCGCCGAGGTTGGGACATTGCGCTTCTTCGCAGACGGTGTGCAGGGTCTTGCCGCGCATCAGCGCTCGCACCTGCTCATAAGTCTCGCCACTCGGCGCTCGGACGCGGATCCAAGGCGGGCGGCGGCGCGGGCTCTTGGGATCAGGCTGCCAGCCGTCGGAAGTGGTCACCGGTATCAGGTCCGGTTGGATCGTTTGCTTCAATGCGCTGCTCCATTTTCTCAGAGGTCGCGGACTGCGTAACTCGAGGTTCATTATACAGCAAGCGCGCCCAGGTAAGCTATGATATTTGTCTTTCGTGGCGCATTTCAGATTACTGGCAATAAACCACCAAGGGTCGCGTAGGGTGCCTAGACACAGCCCGCCGACACTGACCGCCAACACCAAAAGCACCGAGATTTAACCTCTTGCCAGGCCAGAGCAATCGCACCAGATTTTATGAAAAGGCATTTAGGATTTGCCAGCGGAGTTGATCATTGTGCGCAGCTTGCCGCCGTTTTCGCCGGAGGCTAATTTTTTGGGGGTGTTTTTTGAGTAAGGCCAAGGCGATGTGCTGAAGGACAGCGAAGTTTTCCGGGCTGTGTCCCACCCGAATGCGGCTGTCATCTTGTCGAAACGTGACATCCAAGACACGATGCAGCTTATTTTCAATATGCCAATGGGCGCGGATTGTGCGTAGAAGCTGTTGGGCATCCTGCTTTACTGATGAGATAAAATAGCGGGTCATCTTATTTTGCCATTTCCCATCAACCTGTTGATCATACTCAAGTCGCGCCACGGTGCGCAACCCCGTCCAGCCTTTTTGCTCACGGAATAGTGTCAGTACATCGGCATCATGCAAGACCTTGCAAATGCGGCGTTCAACGCGTCCGCGCGGCTTGCCGATTGCTTCAGCCCAGCTATACTGTCCAATCAAGCGCGGGTGATGCGCGTCCGCATAATCAAACAAGCTCTTGACCGCGCTGCGCAAATCCCCCTGGTTTTCCTTGAGGGCGATGACATAATCTGCCCCGTGCTCGCTGACAATAGACTTCACGATGTCTTTCTGGCAGCCCATCGCGTCTAAAGTCACAATGCAGCCTTTCAAAGACAGTAGTTTGAGCAGTTCCGGGATTTCAGGTATCTCATTGCGCTTACTATCCACGACCCGTTGCCCCAAGACCAATCCGGCTTCAACTGACCAGGCGTGCAACAGATGCACCGCGCTCTTTCCCTGAAAGCGGTCATGGCTTCTTCGCATCGTCTTTCCGTCAATGGGTACAATGTCTCCATCCGCCAAGACGGGTCTAATGCTGCGAATCCAATTCTGATAGCCCAGTTGTAACTCTTGGGGGTCGAGTAACTGGAAGACACGGGCAACGGTATCATGCGATGGGATCCCATTGGGTAACTCCAAAAATTGTCTTAACCAGGTTTCCCTGTTCTTAGCAAAATCAACGATGTCCACCCAGGTCTCTGCGCCACTGACCACGGCGCAGATCGACATAGCAATGATGTCGATCAGTTTGTGCAATCGACCTTGTTCGCGTCGCGGATCCTGCAAATCAGCAAATGCTTCTTGGAGCCCACTCGGTTGCATCTCGATTTATCCTTTGGTCTTTATCAACTCCTTTCTAGTATCTGCATTTCTGGTACAGTTGCCCGGAATAGCAGGCTTTTCTCTGTGAACTCGGTGTCCTCGATGGTTGCAAAAATCTGGTGCGATTGCTCTGCTTGCCAGGCTGCTTCGGGCTGTCGAGATGCCTGTGTTATGCTATTGAGGAGAATAAGACGCGGGCAAGAAGGCATGAGAACGATCACGCTTAAAAACGTGAGCAAGACCTTTTACGACAAGAGCCGCAAACTGACGCCCGTCCTGGCCATCAAAGACTTCAATCTGCGCGTGGAGGACGGCGAAGCTGTCGTCTTGCTGGGTCCCTCAGGCTGCGGCAAGACCACCCTGCTGCGCTTAATCGCAGGCTTGGACAATCCCGATTCGGGCGAAATCTATTACAACGACGTGCCGCTGGACGAGATTCCCATCGCAGAGCGTGGCATCGGCATGGTCTTTCAAAACTACGTCTTGATCCCGCACTGGGAAAGCCGCAAAACGGTGGGTTTCTTCCTGCGCCTGCGCGACCGCGAAGCCGAAGTGCCAGCTCATGTCGAAACCGTCGCCAAAATAACCGGCGTCGATATTGAGAAACTGATGGGAAAATTCCCGAGAAATCTTTCCGGCGGCGAAAAGCAGCGGGTGTCCATCGCCCGCGCCTTCGCGCGCGACCTGGAGCTGCTGCTTTTTGACGAACCTTTCGCGAACCTGGACGCCAAGTTTCGCGGACAAGCCCGGGTCGAGCTGAAGCGCCTGATACAAGAGTTTAATGTCACGCTGGTATATGTCACGCACGATCAAGTAGAAGCGATGAGCGTCGCCGATCGCATCGTTGTCATGGACGCCGGGCGGATCATCCAAGCCGGCGCTT
This sequence comes from Phototrophicaceae bacterium, assembly GCA_965232245.1. Classification (GTDB taxonomy): domain Bacteria; phylum Chloroflexota; class Anaerolineae; order Aggregatilineales; family Phototrophicaceae; genus UBA6055. The sequence goes on from CBDDPG010000002.1 coordinate 2,657,790, forward strand.
ACGAGCAGCTGCGCGCGAACCCGGACAGTTTATTTGTAGCGGAGTTCCTGGGCACGCCGACGATTAACAAGTTTTGGGGAGTCGTCAGCGAGGGACAATGGGATGGCAGCTATATGGGACGGGCGCAACTGCCGCAGCCCCGCCCCAACGGCAGCGAAGTCATCGTCGGCATCCGACCAGAGCATATTGTCATCTGCGATAAAGCGACCGGCATTCCCGCGACAATCGACCGCGTCGTACCCTATTACGCGGAAAAGTTCAACTTGCTCGAGGTCTGGCTGCGCAAGCGGCGTTGGCAGGTTCAGGCGCCGCTGGAGCAGTCTTTTTCCCCGGGCGAGACTATCTTTTGTCGCTTGGACTGGTCCCAGGCGCTATTTTTCGAAGCGACGACTGGCGCGCGCATCCGCTAGTCGAATGCGATCAAATCTTGCCATTTGGCGATTGTGGCTTCACCGATGCCCGAGATTTTGTCCAAGTCGGCGAAATTCGCAATACGTCCCATCTCATCGCGATAGGCGATGATGCGCCGCGCCAGCGCCGGTCCGACGCCTGGCAAGGCAAGCAATTCCTTTTCGCTCGCCCTGTTGATGCGCAGCAATTCGCCGCCCGAAGGCGTCGGCAAGGTCAATTCCGAGCTTTGTTCATCGCCATGGTCATCGCCGCTTTCATCTAGCGTGGGCACATGGACTTGATCGCCATCGCGCAAGATGCCGGCTAGATTGACCAAGGTCCTGTTCGCCGAATCCGTGAAGCCGCCAGCAGCTGCGATCGCGTCTTGGACGCGGCTGCCAAAAGGCAGTTCAAAAGTTGTCTCAGGCAGCATAACAGCTCCGGTCACGTAGACAAGAATCGGTCCCGGCGTCGCGCTAGGAAGGTTGGTTGCTGTTGGAAGCGGTGGATTGATCGTGATTGTGGTCGGCTGGGGACGAGATAAATACAACATAGTCCCGCCAAAAGCCAGACAGATGATGACAAGCAAATATACGACGATGGTCAATTTCGACGAGGACAGCGATGACACTTGCAGCTCTTCCGCGTAATATCTCGATCTTTGGCGCTATTGTATCCAATCTGTTGGAAAGGTTTTAGGGCAAATTGTCAACCCAAACTGGCAAATGGCCCAGCGCGACGATATCGTGCCATTGCGCGCGATCGCCTTCGGTGAAGATAGCCGCTTCCGCCACGATTTCGGCGCCAGCTTTGTTCATGATTAGGCGCATGCCCTGCAGCGTACTACCGGTGGAAATCACATCATCCAGCAAGGCGATTCGCTTGCCCGATACCAGTTTGCGGTCTTTTTCATCCAGATATAGCGTCTGCGGCTTGCCGGTCGTAATGCTCAAGGTTTCGCTTTGCAGCGCGTCGCCCATATAAGGTTTATGTGTCTTGCGCAAGACAACATAAGGTATGGTCATATCGCTGCTTAGGGCATGGGCAAGCGGGATGGACTTTGCCTCCGCCGTGACCAGGTAATCAATGCCCTTGTCCGCCAGCTGTTCAGCCAGCGCCTTGCTCGCCGCATTTACGAATTCGGTATCGCCCAAAATATTGAGGATGGCGATCCGGACACCGGGTTTGATTTCCATCAAACGCAGATCGCGCTTGATGCCGGCGACTTCCACACTATGAACATCTGAGGACATGGCGTTTCCTTTTGCTGGCTGAGCGACTTCAGCAGCAGAGATTATAGCTTGCGGCTGTCATCATGGTAAAGCGCTGATGTACCCGGCAGCCAGCTGACGAGCAGACTCAAAGCCGCCGCTTACGCTCGAGGACCATCGTCCTCTATGATGCCGTCGACAAGCGTCAAGACGCGATCCATCTGCGCCGCCAGGGAGCGATCATGCGTGACCAAAACCACTGTCGTCCCATTCTCATCGCGGATCCTGTTTAAGGCTTGCATGACGGTGTCCCCGGAATGCGTATCGAGATTGCCCGTCGGTTCGTCCGCCAGCAGTATCGGCGGGTCGTTTGCCAAGGCTCTGGCGATTGCCACACGCTGCTGCTGGCCGCCACTGAGCTCATTCGGCCGGTGATGAAGCCGGTCGCCCATGTCTAGCATCTCGAGCAACTCCTTCGCCCGGCGATTGGGCTTGTGCCGGGGGACCTGGGCGAATTCAATTGGCAGCGCGACGTTTTCCAGCGCAGTCAAAGTGGGAATCAGGTTGAAGAACTGAAAGATAAACCCGATCTTTTGGTTGCGAATATCCGTCAGTTGATTTTCGCCCATCCGCGTGATGTCGACGCCGTCAATTTCGATCATGCCCTCAGTCGGGCTATCCAAGCCGCCGATGATGCCCAGCAGCGTGCTCTTGCCGCTGCCCGATGGACCAATGATGCCCACCATTTCTCTTGGCAGTATCTGCAAATTGACGCCTCGCAGCGCCTGAACCAGGTGGCTGCCCAATTTAAGATGGCGCGTGATCTTGCTAGCTCGTATCACCGGCTGTGGCATAGGGAAAAGCTCTCCAGAATCTCATTTTAACAAGCCCTCTTGCACATGAGCGAGAGGGCTTGTTCTGTTTCAGCGCGCGACATTCTTGCGCACGATAGGCTGTACACGCGCCGATCGACTGTGTTACGCGTCGAATACGGCGCAAAATAAATTGGGTTGCGCCTTGAAGCATCAACCAGCGCCAAGGCGGAAACCAACGCAAGGCGCTGAAAATCAACACAGACTGAGGGCTGACCTAGACTTCGTTGACGATGCTGAAAATCATGGGGCGGCGCTTCGTCTCGCTGTAGACCAGTTTTCCCAGGCTGTCCTCGACCAGATGCCTCCGCCGGCCGTTGACATTGCGGTTGCTGTTGACAACTGCCGCGACATTATCGCGAATTTGCTCCAAGAAGTCCTCGGCGTCTTTGAGGTATACGAAGCCGCGAGAAATGATCCTGGGCTCGTCAACGAGTTTTCCGCTGGCTTGGTCGATATTGATGCTGACCAGCATGAAGCCATCGCGAGCCAGAATCTCCCGATCGCGTATGACAGCCGGTCCCACATCGCCCACGCCGCTGCCGTCGACGAAGACATATCCGCCCGGCATGCGCTCGCCAGTTGCGATTCCCTTTTTGGACAACTCAATCGTGGCGCCGTTTTCTATGGTTACCACGTTCTCTGGAGCGATGCCGTTTTCGCGCGCCAGTTTCGCGTGAAGATGCAAGTGGCGGATTTCGCCATGCACGGGAACCAGGTACTTCGGCTGCGTCAGGTTCAACATCAGCCGCATCTCCTCTTGGCAGGCGTGCCCCGAAACATGCACCGCTTCAATGGCGTCGTAGATGACCTCGGCGCCGCGCTGCATCAGCCGATTGATCGTGCGGTACACCAATTCTTCGTTGCCGGGAATCGGATGCGAGGACAGGATAATCGTATCGCCCACCCGCACATCCAGTTGACGATGACGGCCCGCCGCCAGTTTGCCAAGGACGGCGGAAGGTTCGCCTTGCGAGCCGGTGACCATGAAAACGACCTTATGCGGCGGCAAAGTTTGCGCGCGGCCGATATCAACCAGAATATCGTTGTCAGCGTCAAGATAACCGAGCTTGCGGGCGATCTTGGCATATTCCGACATGGTATAGCCGGTGATGCAGACCTTCCGTTTATGTAGGCGCGCGGCGTTCACGACCTGCTGCACGCGCGAGATCAACGAAGCGAAGGTCGCGACCATGATTCTTCCTTTGGCATTGCGGAAAACCCGGTCAAGCGCCTCCCCAATCACCGCTTCCGACTTTGTCCAACCGGATTTGTCGGCATTGGTGCTATCCGCCAGCAACAAGGTCACGCCCCTGCGCGCGAAGCTGGCAAGACGCGCGTAATCCGTCTTGCGGCCGTGAACCGGCGTATTGTCGAATTTGTAGTCCCCTGTATGTACGACCATGCCGAGCGGCGTCTCGATGCCGTAGCCAACGCAATCAGGTATGCTGTGGCAGACGTGAAAGCTGTGCAACTTAAAAGGACCAATGCGTAGTTCGTCGCCTGCGTTAAAGGAGCGCAGATCGGTTTCCTTCAGCAGACGCGCGTTTTTGAGTTTGACTTGCAGCAAGCCTCTAGTTAAAGGCGTGGCAAAAAGCGGCAAATCCGGAAAAGCCTGCACCAAATGCTGGACGGCGCCGATATGATCTTCGTGCCCGTGCGTGAAGCAGCAGCCATGCAATACGATGTCATCGCGCTCTTCAAGCCAGCGAAAATCCGGGATGATATAGTCGACGCCGTGCATATCGTTCGCCGGGAACATTATGCCGCAATCGATCAGGAAACCGTCCCCGTTCATTTCGAACAAGGTCATGTTCTTGCCGATTTCTCCCAAACCTCCGATGGGCGTGATTTTGAATATAGGGTCTGTAGCCATGTGGGGTTCTCTCCAAATACAAATGCCCGACAACGAATACCGCTGCGGGTAAGGCTGATTTAGCTGGTTATGCGAATGTTTTCTCGATGCTTTCCTCCGAGTTATTCTAGCTATAGACTTTACATGCACATGCCTCTCGACTAGGCATGATCAGGTCCTGGATTGGGGCGTTTAGGCAAACGCTGAATTATTATTCCATACATTTCCGACTTTTACAACGCAAGGATGACGAGCGCGGATTGGCGAAGACTTCCTGAACTGACCCCATTGCGCAGGACCGCGGCCAGCAATAGAACCCGCTATTCCCATTCTTCAAAGGCGAACAATCCCGCGAGGACTTCATCTTGCTCGGCGCGCGTTAAGGCGTGGTAGAAAGGCAAACGAAGCAATCTGTCGGCGATGTCTTCGGTCACTGGACAGTCTCCCTCTTGCCCCGCAAACTGCTTGCCCATGTCCGACAGATGCAGCGGCAGATAGTGGAAGACGCTGAGTATGCTCCGGCTCTTGAGGTGGTCAATCAGCGCCGTGCGACACTCCAACGAGGGCAGAATCAGGTAATACATGTGGTAGGCTTGTTCGACATAAGCCGGTATCGTTGGCAGACCGACGCCATGCGCAGCCGCCCATTGCTGCAAATGCAACTGATAGTAATCCCATATCTCCCTGCGCCGCGCCTGCACTTGGTCGGCCAGTTCAAACTGCGCCCAGAGATGAGCGGCTAACATATCCGATGGCAAATAGCTCGAGCCGACGTCGACCCAAGTGTATTTGTCTATCTGACCGCGGAAAAACCGGCTGCGATTGGTGCCTTTCTCGCGGATGATCTCGGCTCTGTCGACCATCTCTTCATCGTTGATAAGCAGAGCGCCGCCCTCCCCGCAGGTGAAGTTCTTGGTCTCGTGGAAACTCTGCGTGGCCAACTCGCCAAAGGTGCCGAGATAACGTCCTTTGTAACGCGCGAACAAGGCGTGAGCGTTATCCTCGACAACAGCTAAGCCATTTTCCCGCGCAATCGCCATGATCGCATCCATTTCGCAGGCGACGCCGGCATAGTGCACGAGGACGATGGCGCGCGTGCGCTCGGATATCAAGCGCGGGAGCTGCGTTTCATCGATATTCAGCGTATCGGGCCGAATATCGGCAAAGACCGGCGTCGCGCCCCGCAGCACAAAGGCGTTGATGCTAGAGACGAAGGTGAAGGACGGCACGATCACTTCATCGCCCGGCTTAATGTCCAACAAGAAAGCGGACATTTCCAGCGCGTGCGTGCACGATGTTGTTAACAAGGCGCGCGCCAGCCCCAGCCGCTCCTCAAGATAGGCATGACATTTGCGCGAATATGCCCCGTCACCGGAAATATGCGACAAAGAGAGACTCTGCGCGATGTAATCCGCTTCGCGCCCAAGATAAGTCGGCTTATTGAAGGGGATGCGATAATCTGCCATAGCTCTGCGATTTCTTCAGTTTCTTATTTGATAGAGTGAATTCAGGTCATCTTCCGGAACCATTTATGAAACCACAATTCCGTCGACCGGGTAACGAATCCGCAACGCTGATACAAGCGTTGCGCCGCGATATTGCGCCCTTGCGTTACAACGCTCACGGTCCTCATTTCTTGCTCACGAAACCAGTCAAGGGCATGCAATATCATCGTCTGCGAAAGTCCCTTTCCCCGCGCCGACGCCGCTAGAGCCACTAGACCAATCTGTCCCTCGCTGGATTGCCTGTCCAGGTGACAAGTCACGAAACCGACGCTTTTTCGATTGATTTCAGCCACCACCACCCGATCAGCATAATCCGTAGTCAGGCTCTTGGTAAGCCAGATCTGGTACAGACTGGAGGCTCTTTCATTGTCCAGGTAGGGATCGGCGAAAAACCGCGTCGCCGTGAAGCTGTCACGGGCGAGTGCCGCCAAGGTTTCCAAATCATCAGCACTAGAGGAGCGAATGATAGCGTCACCATTAGATTGCGGTGACGGCGAGTCAGGGACTTTTCGTTCTAAGGTGCTGCGAATATCAACGAAGATGAAGCCGCGGCGCTGCAGTTCCAGTATAGTTGCTTGATCGTGGGCTTCCGCAAGGAAGTATAAACAGTCGATTTCCAGTTTCTCGCAGGAATCCCTCAATAGTTGATAGGATCCTTCGTCCAGCCGGCGGATCTTGGCGCGACCGATGCGATAACCGAAATGATTGGTATCCCAGGGCAAGAAACTAAGAAGCTGGTTTTTCACTGTGGAACGGATTCCTCGTCTTCCGTTGACTGCCTAACGATGTAGGCTGGCTTGTCCATGATTCGCAAGTGCATTCGCGCCAGGTATTCGCCGAAGATACCCAAGGTAAACATCTGCGCCCCGGCAAAAATCGAAATCAGCGAGACTGTAAATGTAAAGCCGGGCACCTCGAATTGGAAAGCCAATACCTGGCTCAGCAAAATGTAAATGAGGATTATGAATCCAAATAGCGTCAAGAGCAATCCTATCCCGCTGGCAAAACGCAAGGGAAGGGTGCTGAAGCCAGTCAGCAAGTTGAAGGTATGCGTGACAAGTTTGCCAAAGGAGTAAGTCGATTTGCCTAATGTTCTGGGCGCATGAGGCGTGGGAATGGCGATGAAGCGCGTTGTGCCCCAAGTCAGCAAGACGTCGATATTGACCAAGGGACCGTTGTAGTTGGCAAACGAATCGCGCAAGCTGGTGCGAAATGCGCGGAAAGCGCTGAGGCTGCGGGCGGTTTCCGCGCCCATAGCGCCTTGCAAGACCCACTTGGTTAGAATAGAAGCCAGATTACGCAAGAGACTGTGGCGCTGTCGCTGCGGCGTCCCGTAGGCGACGTCGTAGCCTTCGCCCAGCAACTCTATTAAGCTGGGGACTTTGTCAACCGGATGCTGCAAGTCGTCGTCCATCGTCACAATTATTTCATTATTCGCCGCTCGGATGCCGCATAAAAGCGCGCTGTGCTGCCCATAATTCCGCATCAGCCGAAAACCGCGCAGCCATTCGTATTCCTCCGCCAAAGACTCGATTACCAGCCAACTGCCGTCGTCGCCATTGTCTTCAACTAATATCACTTCGTAACAATCGGTGATACCTGGAAGCGCCGCAGCCAACTGTCGGACAACTAATGCAATGCTCTTCTCGCTGCGAAAGACCGGAATCACCACAGATACAGAAGGCATCTTCTCGTACCTCTAGCCGAGCGTCAGTGAAAGCGAATTGAGCGCCTCGGATGCGTTCATGGCCGGCTCGCCCTCAAACTGGACTGTCTTTAACAGGATGCACCCCTCGCCCGTCAAGACCAGACTGCCAATTTCGCGCCGAATCTCAAGCACGCGACCGGGCGCTGGCGAGACATACTGACGCGGAGTAGACGGCAATTCAGCCGACCAAACCGTGATTTTGCGATTGCGCAGGAAGGTGAACGCGCCAGGATAAGGTTTGCTCGTCGCGCGGATCAAGTCGAAGATTGCTTTTGAGGTATCGTTCCAATCAATCAGCCCGTCCTCTGGCGTCCACTTGCATGTATATGTTGCCTCATCATGGTTTTGCGGTCTTTTCTCAATGTTACCGCTTAGAAGATTGGGCAAGTTGTCCCTAACAATATCAAGGTAAGTAGACGTCACGCGTTCCATCACGTCAGCGACAGAATCGCAAGCGCCAACCGCAACCGGGCGCTGATCAATTATATCGCCGGCGTCTAGGTCTTCCACAGCTTGGAAAAGCGTAACACCGGTTGTATTTTCTCCATTTCTTATTGACCAAACAGTTGGCGCAAAGCCACGGTATTTTGGCAAAAGCGAGTCATGAAATACGTATGCGCCTAGCCGGGCGCGCTGAAAAACGCTAGCCGGCACCATGTATCGCCAGCTTACCATGAGAATCAGGTCCACCGCAGCATTTTCCCAAAAGCCATCCCATTTTGGCTGCGCAACGTTTCGCGCTTCCATGAACTGATGGCCGCGATCGTGCGCCAACTGCTTGATATCGGCGAAATAACGCGGTTCCCAAGCCGTCTCTTGGAAACTGAATACAGTGAAGCGGTGACCCTGCCCAATATCAAATAGTGTTTCGGCAAAGCGGTATCCGCGATTTGTCGCGCAAAGCAAGACAATGTGCATCCGTGGCAACCTTGGACCTGGCTGACGCATCCTATTGCCAGATTATGCTCTTGCGGCTTGAATAAACAAAGGGCGATTTCATCAAAGCCTCTCGGGTTGATTAGCAATTACGCCTGCTTCCCAACATTTTCGAGACCATTACATTTTGCATAGCAGCCATTCGCTTAGCGCTGGTTGATTATCTAGCTGGAGACGCCATGGCAAAATGACATTGACGAACTTGGACCGAACAGACCGATTCAAGCTCGCTCATTTTATGATATAATCGCGCGATTAGACTGATCGAGCCAAAGGAAAAGGAGACCATTGAAAGATGGCTTACGAGCGAATATCTGCGCCAGCCACCGGTGACAAGATCACATTCTCCAACGGCAGGATGAATGTTCCGGACAAGCCCATCCTGTTGTTCATCGAAGGTGATGGCATCGGTTACGACATCATGACCGCCAGCAAACGCATCTGGGACGCGGCTGTTGACAAAGCCTACAGTGGCGGCAAAGCAGTCTCCTGGATGGAAGTGTATGCGGGCGAGAAAGCGGCCGGCGTCTACGACGGGGATTATATGCCGGAAGAGACTTTCGAGGCATTTCGCGAATACAAGGTCGGCATCAAAGGACCGCTGACAACTCCGGTCGGGGGCGGCTTTCGCAGTCTGAACGTTACCTTGCGCCAGGTGCTTGACCTGTATAGTTGCGTGCGGCCGGTTCGCTGGTTCAGCGGCGTGCCCAGCCCGTTAAAGCATCCGGAAGACGTCGATGTGGTGATCTTCCGCGAGAATACCGAAGATACCTATGCGGGTATCGAATACGAATCTGGCTCTGAAGAGAACAAGAAGTTAGCGGACTTCTTGAAGAACGAATTGGGCGCGACGAACTTCTTCCCCGATGCCGGCCTAGGCATTAAGCCGATCAGCCCCTTCGGCAGCAAACGCCTGATACGCGCCGCCATCCAATACGCCATCGAACGCCGCCGCAGCAGCGTCACATTGGTGCACAAAGGCAATATCCAGAAGTTCACGGAAGGCGCGTTTCAAAAGTGGGGCTACGAACTGGCGCGCGAGGAATTCCCGCAAGAAACAATCTCTTGGGACGAAGTCGCCGACAAACACGCTGGCCAGGTTCCCGAGGGCAAGATTTTGATCCAGGACACCATTGCCGATATCATGTTCCAGAAGATGCTGCTGCGCCCCCGCGAGCACGATGTCATCGCCACGACCAATCTCAACGGCGACTATCTCAGCGACGCGCTGGCGGCTGAGGTCGGCGGCGTCGGCATCGCGCCCGGCGCCAATATCGGCGACGAGATCGCCCTCTTTGAAGCCACCCACGGCACCGCGCCGAAGTACAGCAACAAAGATATGGTCAATCCGGGTTCGCTGCTCTTCAGTGGCGTCATGATGCTGGAACATCTGAATTGGTTTGAGGCGGCTGAGCTGATAACCAAAGCCTATGAGAAGACGATCGAACAGCGCTGCGTCACTTATGATTTCGCGCGCCAAATGGAGAATGCCACCAAGGTCGCCACCAGCGAATTCGCGACCCGCATCATCGAGAATATGGACATCGTCTAAGGTGATCCCTGTCGAGGGCGGCGCGGATCCCCGCCGCCCTCGGCTTGTTTTCTGCTACAACACCATTTGAAGAGCCGATGAAGTTCCAAGAGCGGCGGCGCTTAGTTCGCCTCTTGCGGAGCGCCGGCCAAGCTGAGTTCCTCTGCGAAATGACAAGCCTAATTCTACTTGTAAATCCTGCAGCAAATTGAGTATTCGCGCTTGCGTCGAAACGTCAAGCGCGGATACCGGCTCGTCCGCGACAATCAGGCGGGGATTGGTCGCAAGCTGTATAATCCCAAATTGTCCGCTAAGCGCCTTGGCGTACAATAGTAGGTGAATCCGAACAAAGTCTTGGTCATGCAAAGCGATTCCAGCCCACAGTCTGACATTATTGAAGGCAGCTTCCTGCGTACTAGAGATATCAATCGGCGCGGATTGCCATTGAAGCCGCTTCTCGCTATCTGCATCGCCGCGCTCATCCTGGCTCTTGCCGGGGGGCGGCAAGCGCTGCTGCTGGGACCTGCAATCGTTCTCGCGCTGTTGGTTTTGGCTACTTGGAGACTGAGCAAGAGGCGGCGCATTATCCGATTGAAAATGGGCGCAAGATCGCTGTCGATTACCGGGCATGGCTATGACATTCAGCTGGAGGCGCCATTTCGATACAAGACGGGCATCCAGCGCATCCCGCCCCAAGGCAAAGAAGATGAGACCTGCTTCGTAAGAGCCGTGATTGACGCACGTGGCAAACCGCTGGTCTTGGAAGAGCAAGTGCTTGCGGGCAGAATGCCGCCAAAGCTGGACGAGATCCTTGGCTTGTCGAGCGCGCTGGGCATCGCCGAATTGACCAGTTGCACGACCTTTCCCGGTACGCTATGGTCCGTGATCCGACGCCTCGACTCGCTGCGGCAGGACCACGATACCGAACAGCTCGACAGCAACATCGCAACACTTTTCAAGCTCGGCGAGCGGCAACTGTCCGAACAAATCTATTCAGAAGCAATTGAGACCTTCACATCCATCATACGATTGAGCCCGGATTCTTCGTATGCCTATTACAGCCGCGGCGCGGCGCGCTATTACCACCGCAGCGAACTGGAAAAAGCCGTGAACGACCTGGTGACCTCGTTACGGCTCGAGCCGGATCAATACAAATGCTATCGCATGCTTGGTCTGATCCATGCCCAACTGGGCGAGTGGGTTGCCATGCGCGAAGATTGCACCAAAGCCATCCAACTGCTGCCAGATAGCGCGGAACTCTATAACCTGCGGGGCAGCGCCTGCTATCGCCTGCAGGACTACGACTCGGCACTCGACAACTTCGAGCAATCAGTTCGCCTGGATGGACAACGCTACGAAGCTTATTTCAATCGGGGATTGGCAAAGCAGCAATTGCGCTTGTTGGACGAGGCGCTCCTGGACTTCCGGCAGGCGCTTCAGTTGAATCCAGAGTTTGCTGCTGCCCTGCGCAGCGCAGAGGGCGTCGAAAGGCGGCTGCAGCAGTTGCAAGCCGCGCATAGCCTCCCACCGACGGGCGCGGCTATCACGGAATCCACCCGCCCTGTTGTAGATATGCCCGATAGCCCTCGCGAGCAACCTGATAGACGTTAGCCCAGGGATGAAAGCCATTGCTGAAGCCGGCGCTCCAAGCCATCGCGCGTCTTGATGAACGAGCGCAGCACATCGTCGTCTTCGCCGCTGACTGCGACCGGATCGGAGAAACTCCAGTGGATGCGGACAGCCCTGCCCGGGAAGGCCGGGCAAGTCTCGGCCGCGTTATCGCAAACGGTTATGACGTAGTCGAATTCCATTTCCAGGTACTTGCTGAGGTGATCTGAAGACTGGCCGGAAATATCAATACCGCGCTCGCGCATCGCCGCAATGGCGTAGGGATTAACACTTGATGGCTTCGCGCCGGCGCTGTAAACATCCGCGCGGTCCGACGCCAGTTCTCGCAACAGGCTTTCCGCCATCTGTGAACGCGCTGAATTGGCCGTGCACAGAATCAGAACCTGGAGTTTTTGCGTCGAGGGACTCATCTGATCCAACCGCCCGCGATCAGGCGTCGCCTCCTGCGGATGGCGGCTGGAACTGAAAATCATGCTGACCTGCGAAATCCGGCGCGAACCTGCTGATCAAGGAGCCGCAGCACACGGATAACCGCTCTTGATTCAGCGTGTAAAAACGCTGCCGGCCCGCTTGCCGAATATGCACCAGCCCCGCTTCTTCCAGGCACTTGAGGTGATGGCTCACTGTCGGCTGTTTCACCTTGCCGCCAAGCGCCGCCACCAGATCGCTGACGCTAAGCCATTCGCAGCACAGTTGGAGGCAAATCTGCTGGCGCGTGTCGTCGCTCAGCGCTTTGGCGAAGTTCACAAGATCAAGGTTCATAAGCCAACTATGGTTGATGATGACTTAAAGGTCAAGTCCAACCGCGAGCGGGAACGCGGGAATAGCCGGGAGCCCGCGCGCCATCTTTTGCTGCGTTAGACGAGCCGGTCCTGCGTGGCTGCAAACCATTGCGAAACAAACAGGGCAACCAGCGCCAGCAGGATCAGGACGAGACCGGTCCAAATCGCCGCGTCAATGTCGCGCTCGAACACGCTATAGACCAGCAGAGGCATGGTCTGCGTCCTTCCCTGTAGATTGCCGGCGAAGAGAATGGTAGCGCCGAATTCCCCCACAGCGCGCGCCCAGCACAGTATCATGCCTGACGCCAATGCCCGCCATGCGATCGGCAAGGTGATGTACCAGAACATCTGCCAGCCATAGGCGCCATCCACGCGGGCGGCGTCTTCCACCTCAGCCGACACACTCGAGAAGCCAACCTGCGCCGAGCGAATGTAAAAGGGCGCGGAAATGAAAAACTGCGCCAGGATCACGGCGAGTATCGTGAACGGGATGATAATGCCCGCATCGGCAAGCCAGGCGCCGATAAAGCCTCGCCGACCGAAGGTGATGAGCAGCGCCAAGCCCGCCACCGCCGGCGGCATAACAATCGGCAATTCGATGAATAGGCTTACGATGCGTTTGCCTTTGAATTCAAAGCGAGACAGCAGGTATGCGAGCGGCGTCCCCAATAGCGCCGCCAGACAAACAACAGCCAGCGTCGAAGCGAAGCTCAGCAGGGTGGCTGTCAATATCGAGGACGATTCCGGCAATCTCTCCCATGCGCGCGAGCCTACGCCGCTGACGACAAGGACGAATATCGGCACAGCCAACAAAAGGAAGGCGAACGCGCTGACTGCAAAGAGCAGCAGCTTGTCAGCCTTCAGCTTCCAGACCTTCACAAGGCGCTACTTCCGTTTCATCTTCTCTGAGCTGGTCTTGGCTGGTTTCCGCCGTCGGCTCGGCTTGAGCCGCAGCCATCTCGCTCAATGGCGAACAAAATCCGAAACCAGCTAAAATCAATTGACCTGCTTCAGATCTCACAAAATCAATAAACGCTTGGGCAAGCTCGGGCAGAGCAGTGTCGTCCAATGCCGCAATAGGATAAGACGCAATCTGATTATGCCGCTGCGCAATGGGGAACCTGAGCAGATCGTCGCGAATTTCGTTCGTCACGTCTGTCTGGTAGACGATGCCCGCATCCGCTTCGCCCAAGGCGATGCGCGCCACCACCTGCCGGACATTGCTTTCTTCGGAGACGAGATTCTCCATTACCCGTTTGGCAAAGTCCACGCCATATTCGTCCTCATACGAATGAAACATGGCGTTTGTATAGTCCCGAATGGGCGTGCCGGTCACCGCCAGCACAAGCAAAAGCCTCTTGCCGCCTAGATCTTCTATGCCGGTGATTTCCGCTGGGTTGTCCGCCGGCGCGATCAGCGCCAGCTGATTGCTGGCGAAGGATTTTACCGCGCCCGCACTGATTCGCCCGTCCGCGACGACCAGTTCCATCTGCGCGCTGTTGGCGCTGGCGAAGATGTCGGCCGGCGCGCCCGCCATCAGCTGAGCAGCCAGTTTTGATGAACTGGCGAAGTTCAAAACGATATCGGCTTCGGGCTGATCCCGCAGGAACGCAGCTGTCAATTCTTCAAAAGCATCGGTCAGGGACGTCGCCGCGTAAATCGTCAAGGTCCGCTTCTGCTGGGCTTGAGTTACGATGATGGATAAAGCCAGGACGGCGAAACAGAAAGTCCGCAGGCAAGGAGCAATACGCATGCGCGGTTCCTCGGAATCAAAGCGCTATTATGCACGAAGCCAGCGAGATTAGAAGGGACTTGTCCTGCTCGCCAGAGCAATCGCCGCAGATTATTTCCGTAATCACCGAGGGTCGCCGAAGTGCGGCGGCTTATTCAAATGCCCGCTTTTCAACTCGCTGGCGGGCGCTTGACCGACGGCAATCCGACGACTGCTCAACGCTCTCTTGCGCCTGGCAGTTTTTCGACTAACGTAAGAGCAAACAGATTTCAGAGGCTACCGTGGGTTACGGCCGACGCGCAGGACCGCCATCCTGGTTCGTGATTTTGCTTGGCATTGCCATTGTTTTTGGGCTTTATTACTTATGGATTGGCTTGCGCAGTTTTATGTCCAGCGGCGTTACCGTTGTCGAGTCGACGCGACAGGCGATAGAACAGACAACCGCTACCGCCGTCAGAATCGTGGAACTGCAGCACCTTGCGCCGACGCCCTTGCCCACTTATACGCCGGTCCCAGCCTGCCAGGAATTCGTCGTCATCGTGCGCAGCGCCATCATCCGCGCGTCCCCATCCACCGACAGCCGCATTATCGAGGCGATCAATGAAGGCGAGACGGTCTGCGTGATTGCCAAGCAGCCCAATTCCGACTGGTATGTCCTGGACAAAAACACCTTGACCCGCCGCCTCGAACCGGTTTATATGCGCGAAGACATCATTCGCGCGCTATATCCAACAGACACGCCCACCCTCACCCCGACGGCGACGCCGTCCGATACGCCGACCGCCAGCTTTACGCCGAACGAGGCAGCGACCGCCTTGCCCGCATTGCAACAAGCCTCAAGCGCGAAACATGTGATCGCGCCTGTTTCCACGCCTAGCCCCACTGTCGCAAGCATCAACCTCTAGCTTGCGGTGAATTGGGCTTGCGCTATACTAAATCTCAATCTGACATTTGTTCTATAATCCACCCTGCGGCAGCGAAAGGGAATGAGCTTGGCTGCAATTGTTGAAGTCATCGTCGGCATGATCTTCGTGTATATCTTGCTGAGCATCTTGGTAACAGAGACAAACACTCTGTTAGCGCGAGCGGCGCGATTGCGTTCGCGCAATCTCCGCAATACCTTGGATGGCATCATACAGGATCCGGTGATGCGCGCCAAAGTGTATACGCATCCGCTCATCCAACTCGTCAAAGCGGAGCCAGTGCTGCCGAACCAGCGCATCACCGAGGTGGAAGCGAATAAAATCGCCGGCGGCGCGATAGGCACGGTCGACTGGATCGAACCGGCAACCTTTGTGGATGTCGTCTTGAAAACGGTGA
The DNA here is from genome assembly GCA_965232245.1 of Phototrophicaceae bacterium. Classification (GTDB taxonomy): domain Bacteria; phylum Chloroflexota; class Anaerolineae; order Aggregatilineales; family Phototrophicaceae; genus UBA6055. The sequence goes on from CBDDPG010000002.1 coordinate 2,673,261, forward strand.
AAGTTGAATCCGACCAGCAAATGTACGGCGATTTGCTCAATATCATTGACGGAATGCCGGCCGGTCCCGAACGGCGCGGGCTGCGCCTCATGGTCAACCGCGTCATCAGCACGGGCAAGGGCTTGACGAAGTTGCGGCAATCGCTGCGATTCGTTCAGCATAGACAGGCGCGCAGCGCGCTTAGCGATGTTTTGAATCAGATAGACGATCAAATTGGACAACTGGGTTTACAGCCCACAAATGACGCCGCTGTGATGGCTGGCGTGCTGCAAGGCGACAATCCCTATTTCAGAAGCGCGCTGACGGCGGTCATGGCCAGCGCGCAATCTGTGGATGAAGTCCGCAGCAACCTGGAAAACTGGTTCAACAGCGCGATGGCGCGCGCCAGCTCCAGCTACGCGGCGAAAATGAAAACCTTGTCCGTTTTTGTAGCCTTGACTATCGCGCTGGCGGTCAACGTCGATACTTTGCATATCGCCCGCACCCTGTGGGAAGATCCAATCAGGCGCGAGCAAATCAGCAGCGAAGTCAGTTTATCTGTACAAAGCGGACAGTTGCAAAGCGAAGTCAATGACGCGGCAGAAGGCGACCAAGGCTTTACCGCAAATCAGGCGCAAAGCGATTCCGGCGCGGGAGATGTCATCGGGACGGGGGCGGAACTGGCAAACAGGCTGCAAGATATTCAGAATCTGCGCTTGCCCATCGGTTGGTTCATGGCAGATCTCAGCATCTATTCCGCCGATCACCCGGCGCGCGGCAACCCAAACAATCTATGGAATTATTTTCCCGAGAACAATCCCGACGGCTGGACCGCGCTGCTGCTCGGCAAACTATTTGGGATTGCCGCAACCGTCATCGCCGCGGCGCAAGGGGCGCCATTCTGGTTTGGCATCGTCAACAGGATACTATCCCGCTAGTCAAATCTCGTTTTCGCCGAGCGGCTGTCTAAATCCGACAGCAAGCGGACAGGTTTTTTTGTCAGAAACTCGCAATTGACATACCCTCGGCATTTCCTACAAAATAGGAATTGGACTCGTCTGCACATTTACAGTCAAATAGAAAAACTTAGCTTATTCACCTATACACAGGTAGAGGTTTCATCGTGATACAAGTACTGGTCGAGTTGGCGGACAAACGCGGTTATTTGACTTATGAACAAATTATTGAAGCGCTTGATGATGATGGAGACGACCGCGTCGCCTTGCGGAAAATTTTGCTCGAGTTGAACGAGCTGGGTATTGAACTCAGAAAAGACAGCGACGCCCCCCCAACGAAACACATCACAGAGCTAATCGAACAGGATTACGAAATCCGCAGCGGTCCCCGCGATGCCGCAGTAGCGGATATCAGCGCAATTTCGTCCGACGACCCCGTCGGACTTTATTTTAGACAGATGGCGCAAGAACCGCTGCTCACCGCTGCGGACGAAATCGACCTGGCGAAGCGCATTGAGCGTGGCTTAAAGGCGCGGCGCCGGCTTGAAGAGCGCGATGTCCTGGAAAAGAGCGCCCGCTGGCGCCGCCATTTGCGTCGGCTGGTTAAAGACGGGCAATGCGCCCGGGAACACTTGGGACGCGCCAATACCCGTCTGGTGGTGAGCATCGCCAAACGGTATATGGGCCAAGGTCTGCCCTTCCCCGATCTGATCCAAGAAGGCAATGTTGGCTTGATGCGAGCGGTTGACAAATACGATTACTCCCGCGGCAATCGCTTTAGCACTTACGCCACCTGGTGGATCCGTCAAGCGATCACCCGCGCCCTGGCGCAGAAAACGCGCACGATCCGCATCCCGCTGCACATGACCGAACGCATCCGCCAGATGTACCGCGCCGCACAAGACCTGGAACAGACCTTGGGCAGGCGTCCAACCGCCGAAGAAATCGCGGCCGCGATGGAAGTCGCAGCCGATGCGGTGCGCGCTATGCTGGACGCCAGCCAGCATGCCATCGCTCTGGAAGGACCCGTTGGCGAGGACGGCGACAGCGAATTTGGCGACTTTATCGAAGACCAGAAAACCATAAGCCCGGTGGATTCCGCCACGCAAAACCTGCTCGAAGAAACCATAGACGAAGTATTGGCTGAATTGACGCCGCGCCAAAGCCACATTTTGCGCTTGCGATTCGGGCTGGGCGGCGGGGAACCGCATACGCTGGAAGAGATCGCCAACAAATTCGGCTTGAGCCGCGAGCGCATCCGCCAACTGGAAAAAGAAGCGCTGCGCTGTCTGCGTCATCCGCAGCTTGCGCATAACCTGCGCGATTACCTGGTTTGAATGTCACGCTATATTGATTGCGAGCCGAGCCGACCAATCGCGCGTCGGTTTTTTTGTATAAGGCAATAGCCGCATGTCAGTCGAATTCGAGAAATTGCTCAGCCAACGCACCTTGAGCATGCGGAGTAATGCCATCCGCGAGATTCTTGCGGTCGTGTCTCAACCTGGCATGGTATCGCTGGCCGGGGGTATACCCGCCCCGCAAAGTTTCCCCCTGGAAGAGCTGTATCGCATCAACGAAACCGTGCTCGATCGCTACGGCGCAAGCGCGCTGCAATACGACCTGACGGAAGGCTTCACCCCTTTTCGAGAAGCGCTGGCGGACTATCTAGCGGGCAAAGGAGCGCAGGTCAACGCCGAAGATATTTTGGTCTTCAACGGCTCGCAAAGCGTGCTGGACACCCTTGGCAAAGTCTTGATCAGCCCCGGCGATACCATCGCCTTGGAATCGCCCAGTTACTTGGGCGCGATCACCGCCTTCAACGCCTATGAACCGAGATACGTCACCATAGAAACTGATGACGAGGGCATCATGCCCGATTCACTTGTCGAGGTCTTGGAAAAGCGCTCGGTGAAATTCATTTATCTGGTCTCGACATTTCAAAACCCTACGGGCCGCACGCTAAGCGCGGGGCGGCGCCGAGAAGTGGCGGATGTCGTCCAGCGTTACGAGGCGCTTGTCGTCGAAGACGATCCTTACAGCGATCTTCGTTACCGGGGCGAGCCTATCGCGCCCTTTTACAGCTTCGCGCCGGATAATACTGTTTATGTCAGCACGGTCTCCAAAGTCTTCGCGCCCGGGCTGCGCCTGGGCTTTTGCATCGCGCCCCAGACGATCCATCACTGGCTGCGCATCGCCAAACAGGGGGCGGATCTGCATAGCAATACCTATGCCCAGGCGCTGGCGACAGAGTACATCCGCGGCGGCTACCTGGAGCGGCAACTGCCAAAAATCATCGCGCTCTATCAACCGCGTCAGGAAGCCATGCTAGCTGCCATGGACCATTACATGCCCGAGGACTATCGCTGGACGAAGCCGGAAGGCGGCATGTTCATCTGGATTGACGGTCCCGACGGGCTGGATGCCGAAGAGATCTATTGGAGAGCGGTCGAAGAGAAAGTCGCCTTCGTCCCCGGCAAGTACTTTTTCATCGATCAGACCGCGGGGCTGGGTACGATGCGCCTCAACTTCACCATGTCGGATGAAGCCGCCATCGCGCGCGCGATCGAGATCCTTGCCCGCGTCATACGCGAGCGCAACGGCGACTAGATCATTTCACATTCCAGCCCTAGGACTAAACTATCTCAATGCCTAAAGCGACCAAGGAACTCAAACAGCGCGCAAAGCGTCTTTCTGGCCTCTGGACGCTGGTCCTGCCATTCTACTTGCCGGCTCTGATGATCACCTTGGGCAACGGGCTGCTCGTGCCTATATTGCCCCTGTATGCCAGCAGTTTTGAAATCGGTTATGGCTTAATCGGACTGATACTGGCAGGAGAAGGACTGGGAACGCTGGTCGCTGATGTGCCCACTGGCATGCTGCAACAGCGTTTTGGCAACAAACAGGTGATGATGATGGGCATGGCATTCACAATGGTTTCCGTCGCCCTGCTCTTCTTCGCGCAATCTGTTTGGGTTGTCTTGCTGCTGCGCCTGATAGCCGGATTCGGACGCGCGATGTATACCGTATCGGCTCACGTTTACATCACCAACAATGTCAAACTGGAACAGCGCGGCAAGGCCATCTCCATGTATGGCGGGACACATCGCCTGGGCGGCTTTGTGGGTCCCGCTGTCGGCGGCATCGCAGCCGGTCTGCTAGGCTTGCGTTTCGGCTTCCTCTTATGCGGCGCTGCGACCGCTATTGGAGTCATTTGCGTCGCGCTCTACACGCGCAATCGCGCGCAAGACACTGAAGCAGCCGGCGCTGCGCAGGGTCATCAGTTGCGCGTGTGGACCGTGCTGCAGAGCAACTATCGCGTGCTGGCGTCGGCGGGCACGGCGCAAGTTTTCGCCCAGACGATTCGCGCGGGCAGGACGGTGATCATCCCCCTGTTCGCGGCTGAAATGCTTGGGCTGGCGGTCGACCAGATCGGGCTGATCGTCAGTCTCTCGGTCGCCATTGATTTCAGCTTGTTTGTCGTAGCGGGCTGGCTGATGGATCGCTACGGGCGGAAATTCGCCATCGTACCTTGCTTCGCGATTCAGGCTCTTGGCATGGCGCTGATTCCGCTGACCTCGAGCTTTGGCGGCTTGCTCCTCGCAGCCCTCATGATCGGCGTCGGCAATGGACTGGGCGCGGGCTCCATGATGACGCTCGGCTCCGACCTGTCGCCATCCCAGTCCCGGGGCGAGTTCCTGGGTGTCTGGCGCTTGATTGGCGACCTGGGGCATACGGGCGCGCCGCTGATGGTCGGCGCCATCGCCGATATCCTGGCGCTGAGTTCGGCAGTTTGGGTCATCGCCGGTTCCGGGCTGGCGGCCGCTAGCATTTTCCTGTTTTTTGTGCCGGAAACATTGAAACGGAAGCATCCCGTCATCGCGCCATCCTAAGGCATTTTTTCTGTTCCGAGCAGGCAAGCACCGAGTTCCAACTGCCAAGTAATTGTCAGATGCTGCGAAAGCTCAACACCCTGAATCTTAGCTGGCCCCTGGACAGCGCGGAGCTGTTTCCAGATTCTCGACCGCTGCTGGTGGAGATTGGATTCGGCAATGGCGACTATCTTGTCAATCTGGCGCGTCGGCGCGGCGACGCCAATGTCATCGGCTTGGAGATCTCCAGCCAGGCAATGGACAAAGCCGAACACAAGATCAGCAAACTTGGGCTAAGTAATGTTCGTCCAATTCATGCGACGGCGGAAACGGCTTTGGCGCATTTGCTCCCTCCTGAATCTGTGAGCGAGTTTCATATCAATTTTCCCGATCCCTGGTTCAAGAAGAAGCACAGCCGCCGCCGGCTCATCAAGCGCGAGACGGTGGCTCTGCTCGCGAGCCGCCTGGCGGACGGCGGCAAGCTGCTGCTGGCGACGGACATCCCCGCTTATGCCGAGCTGGCGCGAGATAGGCTGGAGCGATGCGCTGGCTTGAGCAACGCGCTGGACAAGCCCTGGGCGCATGAGCTGCCGGGGCGCCGCCCCACCAAGTATGAAGCCAAAGCCTATCGCGAAGGCCGCCGCGCCTATTTTTTGCTCTATCAGCGCAATGCCACGCCAGTTTCTCACCCGGCGCTAGTCAAGGAGCTGGACATGCCGCATTTATTCTTGTACTCCCCGCTGGACGCCGCGGCGCTGGTACAGCGCTTTGCAGCGAGCCGCAGCAAACACGGCGCTGCGCATATCGCCTTGCTGCGCGCCTATGCCGACCCCGGGCGCAACGCCGCCGTCTTTGAGGTGGTCGTGGAAGAGCCGAGCATCGAGCAGCATACGATGATTTCGCTTTCCCCGCGCGCTGAAGCGCATGAATACATCGTGAAGATGACGAGCATTGGCCAGGCGCGGCCGACGGCTGGCATGCACCGGGCGGTGGCGGCTGTCGGCGAGTGGGTGGCGGCTCAGGATGAGGGGGCGCGGGTCTTGGAGCGGAAGCTGCGGGGATGAGAGTTATTCGTAGGTAAAACTCCATTCATCGTCATTCAAGCCACAATAATTTGCCAGAAGTCTACAAAACTCAACAGCCTCCTCTGCTGAAAGCCATTGATGTATCCACCAGCCTTTGGAGGACTGCTCATATTTGTATGCGCCCCCATTTTCTTCCGGGTCGTCCACAATTCTCCAGCCCAGTTCCAACTGAGCACGACTTCTATCCCTTAATAGTTGAATCTTGTGTAACTGATTGACCATTGTCATCACCATGCTTTTCCAACTATACACGGGAAATAGGGAATCACGGACAGTCAAAGTTAATGGTTTCTTGCCTGTGACACCCAAGGGTCTCGGTGGCTCAGTAATTGCGGGCCAGACTTCAACTATCCGGTCAGCCAGATAATTCGTGCGTTCTCTGAGCGCGTCTGCGTTCCAAGATTTCACTTGGTCAGTAAAGTACGTTGAGTTCAAGTGAATGCCGTGTTTCTGCAGTGACTTTCGCTTTGTTGAAAAGGGTTTGTTTGATAGTTGTTGCGTGTTCCACATTTGTGTAACAATTGTCAAGTTGCCTATCGTATCAAGATGTTCGCGGTGTACCTCTTGCCAATCGTCCCCAAGATGTTTTTTCCATTCATCGCTGATTCTACGCGGCATAATGTGCTCGACAGTTCCTTGACCATCCAATTTGATATCACTGTCAAAGAGCTTGTTGAGCGTTTCAAAGACAAATACAATTCTTCGCGACTTGTTCGAGCTGTAAAGCCTATTCCACATCAGACGTTGACGAAGCCGGTTGTCAGACGGATAGTTGCGCTCACCCAGCGCCGCCTCAAGCGACTTTGCGCTTTTCTCGAAGGATTTCTGTAAATCATTTGCAAGAGTTGTGAACATTGAATTGTGATAGTTGGTTGGTTCGCCGGCCAGGAAGCGTCGGACGAGATAGTTTTCGACGACTTGCAGAACTTTGACAAATTCACTTTCCTCTATCTCGTCACTCGCAAACAAATCGTAATAATAAATTAACAGCGGGTAAGCGGTTGTTGCTTGCAAGATATTCAAACGTTTCAGATGTGCTTTGACATTGCCAGCAGTTTCATTTTCAGGGCGCAATAATTTGTTGTAATGTGACGCGAAACACCTAAGTTTCTGTATTTCAAGAATAAATTCGCTGTCGTTCGTGTTTTCTGTCCGCTTGCGGAAGCCAATATAGACTTCGTCCCTTCGCGCTAAGTGACCATTATTCATAGCAAGATAATGGCGGAGAAATGCCGTCAGTTCGGGGATGTTCGCGGTTTCACGTCTTTCTGAAAGTTTATCTTCTATCTTGGACCATTCACTGTCAAATATCTGCTGTTGCCTTTTTGGTGGTAAGCGCATGGCGATATAGTTACGAACTAGGTCGGCTTCAGTTAGCGGCTTCCCTTTCGCGTTCAGACTTTCAAATATCTTGTACGGCTTGTCAGTTCGATCCAATTCAATAAACACAATGTAAAGTGAGCTAAGGATGCTTTCAAACAGAGTATTTGCATCAAACTCATTCCTTGCCAAACTGTCTGAAATCCTGGTCAGATAGAATTCATACGCATCAATAATTCGCGAGCGCGATCGGAGAACATTTGTACTGCTTTCATCAATGATGGCGCAATAAGTTCTTCTGTCGTCATATTTTGTAGTTGGCAATATCTTATAACGTAATTCTCCTTTAACTTTGGAGTTGAGCAAACAATCCTGAATAGTCTCGCGCAAGTCAACAGTTTCATCGAGGCAATCGCGCAATGCGCACAGAATAAGAGATATAGTGGTCAGCCTTTGCTGACCATCTACAAGAGTGTAGGAATGAAAAAGAGGTACTTCACTGTCCTCTTCTATGACAACTAGCGAACCCAAAAAATGCTCATGCTCGGAATTCTTACCTTCATTGTAGGATTCGACTATATCATCAAATAAGATTTGCCATTCATCTTGCTCCCATGCATATTCACGTTGGAAAATTGGCAAGACATATTGCACATTCCCGCCACCGAGAAAAACTCTGCTCATCTTATAATCATCAACGTTCATCGTTCTTTGCCTTCACTATTAAATCCAGTGAGATTATACTGGCAAATAACTTACCATTAAAGATTCTAACATTTAGGACTAGCCATGCCCCAAACCACCCGCACCACCCTCCCCAACGGACTAACCGTCATCCTCAAGGAAGTCCACAGCGCGCCCATCATCAGTTGGTGGCTCGGCTACCGCGTGGGCAGCCGCAACGAACCCACGGGCAAAACCGGCAGCTCGCACTGGGTGGAGCACATGATGTTCAAGGGCACAGAGCGCTTCCCGGCCGGCTACCTCGACCGCGAAATCGACCGCGCGGGCGGGCAATGGAACGCCTTCACCTTCATGGATTACACCATGTACTTCGAGACCTTGCCCGCCGACAAGATCGACATCGCCATGGCAGCCGAAGCCGACCGCATGGCGAATGCCATCTTTGACCCCGCCGAAACCGAATCCGAGCGCACGGTCATCATTTCCGAGCGGCAGGGGGCGGAAAATCAGCCGACATTCTGGCTGGGGCAAGAAGTGCGCGGCGCGGCCTTCCGCGTGCATGGCTATCATCACGAGATCATCGGCGACGAAACCGACCTGCGCAGCATGACGCGCGACGATCTCTATCAGCACTATCGCCGGCACTACTGCCCAGCCAACGCCGTGGCTGTGGCTGTCGGCGCCTTCGACAGCGGCGACATGCTGGCGAAGATCGACAGCTTGTACGGGTCAATCGAAGCCAGGGAAACGCCGCAGCTCTTCGCAAGACCAGAACCGCCCCAGCAAGGCGAACGGCGGGTAGCGGTCGAGCGACCGGGCAAGACGGCTTTCTATGAGATTTGCCACCGCATCCCCAAGGCCAGGCATGAAGACTGGGTCAAGCTCAAAGTGCTGGACAATGTCTTGAGCGGATCCAGCGGCGCTTCGGACAATAAAACCAGCCGCTTGTATCAAGCGCTGGTGAAGACGGAGATCGCCGCCAGCGTCGGCGCGATGATCGTGCCGACGATCGATCCCTATCTTTACAGCATCATCGTGACCTTGAGAGAAGGTCGCAGTCCTGACGAGGCGGAAGCAGTCCTGCTGCGGGAAATCGCCCGCTTGCAGGAGCATGGCATCAGCCCGGAAGAATTGAGCAAGGCGCGCAAACAGGCGAAAGCGGCTTTCGCTTACAGTACGGAAAGCGTCACCGAGCAAGCCTATTGGCTGGCGCAGTCCTTCATATTGGACAAAGAGGATTGGTTTGAGGGCTACCTGGATCGCCTGACCCAAGTTTCAGCGGACGATGTATTGGATGTCGCCAACCGTTACCTGGTCCAGAAACAGCGTATTGTCGGCGTTTTGCAGCCAAGCGATCCCGCAGCGGAGGCAGAGTAGCCATGTCAACTTACGCCGCAAGCATCCCAAACAAAGGCAATATCAACCGCTTCGAGTTTGACAATGGCTTGGTCCTGCTCGTTTATGAGAACAGAGCCGTCGAGTCTGTCAACATCACCGCTTCCCTTCACGCTGGCAGCATCTATGAAAGCCCAGAGCGAAGCGGCTTGGCGTCGCTTTTATCCAGCGCGCTGCTCACCGGCACGCGGCAGCGCAGTTTCGACGAGATTCACGCCTCCTTGGAGAATATAGGCGCGGAATTGAGTCTGCGCGGGCATATCCATAAGCTGGGTCTATTTGGCAAGGCATTGGCGGAAGACCTGCGGCAGCTGTTGGAAACAGCAAACGAGACGCTGCGCTATCCGACCTTTCCGGCGGAGCATGTGGAACGCTTGCGCGGCGAACGGCTGACCTGGCTGCAATACAGCAGCTTCGACACCCGTTACCGCGCGGGCAAAGCCATGCGACAAGCGCTTTACCCACCTTCGCATCCCTATCATTACGGAACCTACGGCGACGAAGAGACAATCGCGCGCATCACTCAAACGGACTTGTCCCTTTTCCATGCCAGACAGATTGGTCCCGCAGGCTTGATCTTGGTCATTGTCGGCAATGTCGATACGGATAGCGCTGTTCAAATGGTACGCGAGACCCTGGGCGACTGGCGCAATCCTGACCAGTCTGAGCGCTTGCATGCGGATTTCCCAGAAGCGCCGCGCTCTACCGAACGGCAGACGGTCTTCGTACCCGGCAAGACGCAATGCGACATCAGCATGGGCGCCCTGGGACCCGCGCGGGCGGCGGCGGACTACCTGGCGGCGCAACTGGCGAACAGCGTTTTGGGTGAATTCGGCATGATGGGGCGCATTGGCAAAAGCGTTCGAGAAGAACAGGGTTTGGCTTATTATGCCTACAGCCACCTGGGGGGCGGTCACGGTCCCGATCCCTGGATTGTCAGCGCCGGCGTGAATCCCGACAATGTTGACAGAGCCGTCGACAGTATCCTTTTGGAGATTGAGCGTTTGGTGAGCGAAGCGGTTTTGGACCAGGATTTGGCGGACAATCAAAGTTACTTCACTGGACGCCTGCCGCTGCGGCTGGAAAGCAACGAAGGCATCTCTTCGCAGATCCACGCCATGGAAAGCTACAACCTGGGGCTGAACTACTTGGCGGAATACAAGGACAAGATCTATCAGATCTCCAAAGACGATCTGCTGGCCGCGGCTCGACACTATCTAGATCCGAAAAACATGGTGATCGCCGTTGCGGGACCGTAGACAGATTCTTCATCAGCTCAAGACGGGCAATGCGCCGAGAAATGAAGGATGCGCGAGGACCGGCTCAAGCTGCGATAACATCGGCGAGACCTGGGCAAACTGGCTGCTTGCCATTGATATTTGTAAAACCAAGAAAATCATTAGATTAGCTGCCTCCTGCAAATGACGCTGCGAGTTTCGCCGCACAGGCAGAGCGAGCGCAAATTTAATTTAACGCTCTGGCAGCGCGCGCCATCGGTAGTATAATCGAAGCGTGGATTGTTCTTTGATTCGCTCGGCAATCTTTCGAGAAAGAAAGTCTGCGCATGGCTGAAAAACGTGTAGTCATCACTGGCATGGGTCTGGTCTGCCCATGCGGCAACACTGTCGACGATGCCTGGGCGAATATCCGCGCGGGCAAATCCGGCATCGACTGGATCAGCTTGTTCGACGCGGATTTGGTTGAAAACCGCGTGGCGGGCGAAGTCAAGGATCTGGACCTGGTTGGCAAGTTCGGCCGGCGGGAAATACGCCGCATGGACCGCGCGCAGATGCTGGCGCTGGTCGCTGCGGAAGAAGCGCTTGAGGACGCGCAGATCACGATTGACGATGACAATAAGTATGATGTCGGGGTTGTCGTCGGCTCTGGCATCGGCGGCATCGTCACCGTTGTGCAGGCGCTAAAGGGCTTCGAAGCCAAGGGGCACCGCGGGGTAAGCCCGGTGATCGTGCCCGCCTTGCTGCACGACGGCATCAGCTCGCGCGTGTCCATGCACTTCGGCTTAAAAGGTCCCAATTACAATATCACGGCGGCTTGCGCCACGAGCAACAATTCCTTGGGCGACGCCGCCGACCTCATCCGTATGGGACGCGCCAAGATGATGGTGGCCGGCGGCAGCGAAGCCTGCATCATGCCCATGGTCATCAGCGGCTTTAACAATATGAAAGTCTTGACAAATACGGAAGATGTTCCCGACAAAGCGGCGCGGCCCTTCGACGCCAATCGCGACGGCTTCGTCGCCGCCGAAGGCGCCGCTTTGTTGATACTGGAAGACCTGGACCACGCGCTGGAGCGCGGCGTGCATATCTACGCCGAGTTGACCGGCTATGGCCACACCTCGGACGCCTTTCATGTGACGGCGCCCAACCCCGACGGCGTCGACGCGGCCGAAGCCATGCGCCGCGCCCTGCGCGAAGCGCGCCTAGAGCCGGATGGGATTGACTACATCAACGCGCACGGCACCGGCACGCAACTCAACGACAAGAGCGAAACCTTGGCTATCAAGTTGGCGCTAGGCGAACATGCCTACACCATTCCCATTAGTTCGACCAAATCCATGACAGGTCATATCCTGGGCGCGACCGCGGCAACCGAAGCGATCTTCGCCGTCAAGTCGATAGAAGACAATTTCATTCCGCCGACTATCAATCTCGACACGCCCGATCCAGACTGTGATCTCGACTATACGCCCCATGTCGGCAAAGCAGGTCCTATCGATCACGTCTTGAGCAATTCTTTTGGCTTCGGCGGGCACAATACCGCTGTTGTCATCAGCCGATACCAATAATTCACAGTTCTCAATCCGCTACGATACGCGCAAGAATCTCCGCATAGGCTGCATCAGCCAGGCGGCGAATCTCGGCGTCGTTCCGATCCTGTATGGGATGCGCTACGAAGTGCGCCGCCGGCGCGAAACCAAGTGCGGCGCCCTGCGCTTCCGCCGCTTCTACGAACTCGGTCGAGGCGATGAATAAACCCGGAATGCCGCGTGATTCCAGGTCGCTGATGTCGTGCACACTGCACGACGTACAGGAGCCTCAATCGGCGAGCGCTTCAATAACCACGTCGCATTCGCGCGCGATCTGGTACTTGAGATCGGCGGGCGCGACGCGCGTGAAAGTCGGCTTGCGATAGCGCCGAACCGCGATGCCGCCGGCGCCTAGATGATGCGCCAGGCGATCGAGGAAAACATCGCCCCGGGGCTTCGAGATATCCAGCAGCCCCACCGTTTTGCCTGCCAAGGTCCGCAAACGCGGCAATCGCTCTCGTTGCGCCGGCTGTAATTCTCCTGTCGGGTCTAGAATGGTGGACATGTTGCGCTCCTTTTACATAAAAGACAGAATCAAGATTTGATCGCCACTGTTACCGGCGAGCTGCCTTTGGATCCGGTCGCAGCCCAGCCGCCAATCACCGCGGACCACATGCCGGCGGAACCGCCAGTATGGACAATTAAGAGGCCATCAGGCGCGAACTTCCGCATTCGGCGACCCGCAAAAGCCTCTGGGAGTCCCTCGGCGATGCCAGCGGCGCCGCGAATCAATTCCGAACCGTCGCGGGTCAGGCATTTGTCAAGCTCTTCGCGGAAGCGCGCTTTGCTCCAGCCGGCCTCGCGAAAGACGCGCATGTGCTCCGGTGTGACAATCAGAATCGCGCTGGCCGACCCAAAGATTTTGCCGTGCAAGACTGTTCGCAGGGTCATAGCCAGGCTGCGCGTCAAGGATTTTGGCTCGCGAGAACTTTGATCGCGGATGCCGTGCACGCCGTCGCCGGCGAATAATGTCACCGTCGATTGTTCCGGTCGAAATCCTCTTTCCACCGCCAGCGATTCCCAAAATGAATCATGTTCACGCTCCGGAAAACAGAAGCCGACTTTGCCCGGCTGCCCCAGCGCCGCGCGATCGACGCCCCCGGGTTTGCCGCCGCCAACATTGCGGATGACCAGTTGCAAGGCGCGTCCAATGGTGGAATTGGCTCGGTTGCCCTGCCCCAGCGCATTGGCGCCGCAGTTCATGCCGATTTCGTCGATGATGGGACCGTTGACGATGATGATGGGACCCGAGAAATAGGTCGTCGCCAGCAGCCCGTGCATACAGAACTCGTCTAGGCAAGCCGCTTCCACAGCAGCCAAGACAACCGGCAGATATTCGGGTTTACAGCCGGCCATCACCGCGTTGATGGCGACTTTCTCCACGCTGCACGGGACCTGATCCGGCGGGATCACGCCCACAATTTCGTCTGGAGCGCGGCTTGTGCCGCCTAGCATGCGCAGGACGCGCTCTTCGGTCGGCGGCGTGACCGGCAAGCCGTCGGACCAGCCGCGCGCATAGATCAGTTCATGCAGGTCTTCTATCGCGGCGACTTCAATGCGACGCGCTTGCAAACGGGTATCTCCGAATTTATAGGCGAGTTTTTCCGGCAAGCCCGGCTCAACTGTCTTGGAAGCGCAGCCTGGACTAAATTCAGGCAGATCCGCGCCCAGCGCGGGAATCCGCGTCAGGCGGCGCCATTCCTCCCGCGACCAGCCGACGAGGCGTTCCTTCTCGACGCCATCTTCACATGTGATCAGCGTGGGAACCGTTTCGATGTTCAGGCGATAGGACAGTTCTAGTTCGCGATCGTCTTTCACATCCTGGGCGCTTGCCGGAAACCCCGGGTCGTCCTGCGAAATCACAGAAAGCGCGCGCGCATTTTGCAACTCGACGAGTGCGGACTCAAGCAACTGGCAGGTGTGGCAGTCCTGCTTCACTACCAGCAGAAATCCGCTGTATGCTTTAGGGATTCCGATCATGATGTTCGCTACCGTATAGCTACCATCTCCATTTGACAGCCATTGTAACCGCTCGGACAAATAGTTTGCAAACAGCAAAAAATAGCTTTATCCTGTTTCTTAGGATTGACTGGAACAAAGGCTGGCGCTCGCCATGAAGCTGAGCGATATCTTCAAAGAAGGATCGGAGGCGCGCAAGCGCTTTGCCCAGTATTATGCTGTCTTTGCGATTGTCATTATCCTGTCGGCGCTGGTGCTGCTGGCGCTGGCCACGCGGGGATAGGTCCCCTCCCTATTCCTTCAGCATTCCTTCAGCCGGCGCTCAAGCGTCAACAAACAAGGAAACGTCCAGTTTCCAAGCCAGATACAAGGCATGAAAAAACGAGATCATCTCGCGGATGCCTTCGTGGCTCGCGGGGACTTCTGCCATTTCAAACTTGAATCGTTCGCGGATTTCCCGGTCGAATGAGGAAATACCCTGGATTTCCGAGGCTTCGAGGTCGCGGTCAATCGCGTCGAAGAACAACAAGAGTATGCCGGCATGATTCGCTATGATACGCTCGCCCACGCCAATAATCATCTCCAGCGCCTGATCGCCCGTAACACGCAGCTCGCCCAAACGCCTCTGTGGCGCTTCGGAGGCCAGAAAATACGCGCGCTCGCCAGCTTCGCGCTGGCTATCGAGTTCCCGTAAAGCCCTTATAGACGAGCCGTCGTAGCCGAGCCTTTGAATGCCTTGTTTCAACAGCAGCCAAACCAGCGGCTCGTCCGGCACTGGCAGTCGGTCTAGCAGCCAGGCTTCTGTTTGCGCGTTGATGGGATACTGGATAAAACCCATACAGCCATAAGGCGAAGCGCTGCGATTCGCGGGGCAAGCGGAACAGTGATGGGCATGTTCATCCAGCGCCGCGGCGTGATCCAGCAAGTCCTGCACAACGATCAGTTGCGTACTGGCAGGTTCGTCCCGCGCGCTGCGGCTGAACTCAAAACCCATTTCGGATGGCGGCCGCTCGTCGCCGGCTTCGCGGAACCATTGGATGACGGTTTCGGCGCGCTGCTTTTCCTTGATGCGCTCCAGAATGCCTTCGGGAGTCAAGCGCGCTTTAGGAAAGCAATCGTATTCAATGATGTAATCAATAGCCACGGAATTGACCTCTCTCGAATAGGCTATGAGAATAGCGCGGCGACTGTCGACATTGGCTAGAAGTTTGGTTCGTCATCATCCGTCCGCGGACCAACGGCCATAGCGCCGCAATGCCAGCAAGACGTTGATAGTTGTCATGGGCCACCATTGCCGCAGGTTATGTTGATCGACCCAAGAACCGTCCTCGGTTTGGGCGGCTTCCAGGACGTCGAGGTATCTTGCCAGCAAATCGGCGGGCAATGCTTTAGCGATTAGCGAATCCGGCGTCGGCGCGAAGACGAACAAGGAATCGTACTGGCTTTCCGGCGCCGCCTGGGCGCAGGCGAGCACGTTATCGATGGTCGCCGCGCGATAGCGCTCCAAGTCGGGATAGTCATCAATGGCGAAAAAGAAATCGACGGCATGGTAAGCCATGAACAGCCATTCGTTCGCTCGGATGCTTTCGAGCGTGTGCGTTTCGGCGACCCAGCCTTTGGTCTTCTCCACCAGCGACGGCTTGGCGCAACCGAAGCGTATCAGGTTGGCGACAATGCTGTCCGGCATCGTTTGGCCGCCATCTTCCCGCCACCAGGGCGCCAGCGGATATTTGCGCGTTTGGGGCGGATTGCACAGGTTGCCCGCCGCGTCCATTTGACTCTCGACCCAGTCGGAAACGCCGTCGAGAATGAGAACTGGCTCAATGCCGGTATGTTTCATCACACCGAGCAGATATTCCAGCGCAAGCGGGTTCGATTGCGGCGCTTTGAGATCGTGTTCAAAACCATGGCCGAACCCGCCGTCGGGATTCTTGTAACACATGATGATGGCTTGAACGCGTTCGGCGCTGCCCCCGGCAAAAAGATAATCAAACAAGGCGCGTTCAAATAGCGTGCCATGCTGATGTACGAAGTGGCTTGCCTTGTCAAAATTGATGCACATCATTGCTTCTCCATTGTAGTCAGGAATAATTTGGGAATGCTTAAAGCGCAGCTCGATGAAATCAACTGACTCACATATATTGTCGGATAATGGCGAGCAATTCGCGCGCGCGATGACGAAAGGTATGCTGCTTGAGGACACGCTCGCGTGCGGCGCGGCCGATGGCCTCCCGCGCGCTGTCGTGACTGAGCAAGAAGCGGTAGCGCTCGATCGCCTCTTCGCCGGAACGAAGGATGATAATTTCTTTTTCGGGCTCGAACCAGGTTTCCAAACCCAGGTAGGGGTTGGAGACGACGCATGCGCCCATTGCCGCCAACTCAAAGGGGCGCGATGAAGACGAACAGTGCAGGTTCGCGTGCGCGTCGCGCGTGATGCAAAGATTAAGCTTGCTGCGGGATACGTATTCGCGCAGCTTGCTAAAACTCAGATAGGGCAATTCTTCACAGTTGCCGATATCGCCCAGGTTGTTGCCGCGCGCGGCAAACCTGGCCTCGGTTAGTTGACGGGACGGCTCCGTTATCATACGGTCGATCCATTCCGAGCGGTATTCGCGCCCGTGCCCATAAAAGAGCGCGTCAATGTCTTGCGCCGGGACTGGCGCCCGGCTGAACAGCTCGGGATCCGCGCCATACCACAGCGTATGGACATTTTCGACGCCGAGCTGCCGCAATAGCGCCTCGCCCCCGCTGCTGTTGCTGATGAAAGCGGTATATTCCTTCACATCCGCTCCCTGGTAGATGCGGAAGCCCGACGCGAAGCCCCGCATATTCGGCAAGCTGGCCGGCACATCGCCATCAAAATAAAACACCGGTAGGTCATACTTCCGCGAGAGATATCCAGGTAAGCCTGTCAGATGATTCAGTGGCACAGTTAGGAACAGCAAGGCGTCGATATCGGGATCGCGCTGCATGATTCCTTCCAGATGTCCTTGCCAAAGCGGCGCGATCAATGCGCGGGCTGCGCCGCGCACGGCTCTATCCGACAGGGATTCGCCGACCGCTTCGCCCGGGTTCGCGGACCTCCAGCGCCGAACGAAGTCGCGCAGGGAACGGAAGGCATCGCCCTGCCAGCGCGCGGGATTGTCCGCGCAGCGCCACCACAAACTTTCGACTGTCCTGCCCTGGTAGGGCGTGGCGATAATGTCTACGCCGAGTTCGTACAAGCCCTTTAGCAGCTGCCACCAAGCCGGTGTGGCGCTATAAGGCTGCGCGAGATCCAGCGACGACACGACTATCAAGAGCTTCACGACGTTTCTCAGCCAGAATTGGACTTCGGTCGGACTTGGCAGATTGCTGTGGCAGCCATTGTACACCAGGCGCGCAACGTCAGCGAATTGACGGGGCGCTCAAGGCGCGCCGAGATTTATCTGTAAAATCTAATATACAAGGCTGGTTTCCTTGAGTATAATTTATCATAGCGTGTTCTTTGCGCGACACTGTCTATTTGTACAGGAGATGCCAGGATATGAAACGCTTATTTCTTGTATTCACACTTTTCGGACTGCTCGTCACATTCGGCGCTCCCGCGCTAGCGGATGGGCACTGCATGGACGAACTCGGATGCGTCGAAGTTGGACCGGATGATCCGATTGTCATCGGCGCTATGCTTTCGGTTTCCGGCGCAACTTCCTTCTATGGGGAAGATTCGCGGGGCGGCGTCGAGTTGGCGATTCTCGGCCGCGACGGCATGCTGCTCGGCCGTGATATTGAGTTTGTTGTTGAAGACAGCCTATGCTCGGCTGAGGGCGGGCAAGCCGCGGCGCAGCGTATGGCTGCCGACGAAAGCGTCGTTGGCGTCATCGGCACAACATGCTCGGGCGCGGCGCAAGGCGCGCTGCCCATTATCAGCGAAGCCGGCATGCTCATGATTTCGCCGTCGAACACCTCGCCCAGCCTGACTAACGACGACCGCGATGCGGGCGGCACCTACTTGCCGGGTTACTTCCGCACCGCGCACAATGATTTGTTCCAGGGCGCATTGGGCGCGCGCTTCGCCGTAGAAGTGCTCAAAGCCGGTTCCGTGGCGACGATCCACGATGGCGATCCTTACACCGAAGGCTTGGCAGTGGTCATGGCGAATACCTTTGCCGGGCTGACTGGCGACGTGGTCTTCCAGGGCGCTGTCAGCAAGGGCGATACCGACATGTCAGCCATTTTGACCGAGATCGCCGCCAGCGGTCCCGATATTGTCTACTTCCCGGTATTTGTTCCAGAGTCGGAGTTTATCGCATCGCAGCTGGTGAACACGCCGGGCTTGGAAGAAGCCCTCATGATGACCGCGGATGGCAGCTTCTCCGCGACCTTCGCCCAGAACACAGGTGATGCGGCGGTTGGCATTTACATGACCGGACCGCATGTCTCCGGCGACGTCTACGATGACTTCATCGCGGCCTGGAAAGAGGAAATCGACGAGGCTGGTCCGCCCAGCGGATTCCACGCCCATGCTTTTGATGGCGCCAATTTGTTGATGGACGCGGTTGAAGCGGTGGCTGAAGAGATGGATGACGGCACGCTGGTCATCGGCCGGCAGGCGCTGCGCGACGCGCTTTCTTCCGTCGAGGCTTACGACGGATTGACCGGGTCCCTCACTTGCCAGGCTGCGTCGCCCTATGCCGGCGACTGCGCCACTGGCGACGCGCTGGCGGTATTTTCAATCACCGAGGCTGAAGTGACAGAAGGCAATTGGCCCCCGCCGATTGTCTGGACGCCGGCCATGGCCTCCGAGGGCTAGCGGCTGTTCGCAATAGCCTGACATATTGGTCTGAATGACAAACAAGCCAGAGGGCGCAAAC
Source organism: Phototrophicaceae bacterium (assembly GCA_965232245.1). GTDB lineage: Bacteria > Chloroflexota > Anaerolineae > Aggregatilineales > Phototrophicaceae > UBA6055. The sequence goes on from CBDDPG010000002.1 coordinate 2,692,188, forward strand.
TCTCTGGCTTGTTTTTTGTTGAATCGCATACTTTTTCAAGCAGGCTTATCAATTCCCCGTCTCTGGCGCTCTTGCCTTGTTGGCGGCGCCATACGCAAGCAGGGAAGGCAATTATTCGCTAAAGGTGAATAACGGTTATGAAACAAATTATCGCTTCGGTTGTCTTGCTCAGCTTGGTCGGCGTCCTGCTGAATCCTGTATCGTATACAAGGCTTTTCTCTGTGCCCTCTGTGCCTCTGTGGTTAAATTTAAGTTTGTAAAATGTCATCACAGCGCATATTCGTTTTGAAGCAATTGTCATGGAGTGATTTCGGAATTGCGAGCCAAAAAGTACAACATGAAGTAAACTAGCCGTATCGGTGGTTTTCTGTTGCCGCCTGCCCGGTTCAACGGCCGCAACACATACTAGCAGGGATACTTCGCTAGCCGTGCCGTTGAATCGCCTAAAGAAAGCGATGTCGCGCATGTTCAAATGGAAAACTGATGAGTTCTCGTGGGTCGACTTCACCATTGATGTCTTGCGCATTCTTATCGTGCTCGCCATCGTTGTCGGTTCCTGGAACACGCTTTCATCCGGTCGCATCTCATTCGCGCAATGGGTCAACCTTTTCATCGCGGGTCTATCCCAGGGCAGCATCTACGCGCTGATAGCGCTGGGCTACACGCTCGTCTACGGCATCCTGCTGATGATCAACTTCGCGCATGGCGAAGTGTTTATGGCGGGCGCCTTTTCCACCGTATTCCTCGCCGAGGCGCTCACTCGAACTGGCTTTTTGAATCAGCAGCCCGTGCTGGCGATATTGCTGATGATCTTGTTCGCGGGCTTGATTTCGATGACTGTGGCAATCTTGCTGGAACGCATCGCCTACCGTCCCCTGCGCGGCAGCCCTCGTCTGGTGCCGCTCATCACGGCAATCGGCGCTTCCTTCTTTTTGCAATACACTTTTCGCGGTCTTTACGGCTCGGGCTTCAAAGCCTATCCGCAGGTCAAAATATTGCAGGGCGCGCTGCAAATCGGCTCCATTAACATTCCAACGGTACAGATCTTCGTATTCGTCTCCGCGCTTATTTTGATGTTCGGCTTGTATTGGCTGGTGGAACGGTCGCGCATTGGCAAGGCGATGCGGGCGGTTTCGGAAAACAAAGAAGTCGCCCGTCTCATGGGCATCGACATTGATTGGGTGATTCTCTTCACCTTCGGCGTGGGCGGCTTCCTGGCGGGCTCGGCTGGCGTCATCAACGGCATGTTCCGGCCGCAGGGCGTCAATTTCTTCATGGGTTTCATCCCCGGCATCAAGGCATTTACCGCGGCGGTCCTGGGCGGCATCGGCAATATCCCGGGCGCCATGCTGGGCGGCTTGTTCCTGGGCGTGATCGAAGCGATCGGTCCCAATCTGGTGCTGGCCGGGCTGGGCATTCCAGGCGCCAATCAACTGAAGGATGTCATCGCCTTTACCATGCTGGTGCTGGTTTTGATCTTCCGCCCGCAAGGCATCCTGGGCGAGCGCCTGTCCGAGAAGAAAGCGTAGGGGGCGCCGATTCATGGATTTCAGCCAGCCGCGGACCAGGCAGACCATTATCAACCTGGGCTTGCTTGCGGGAGCCTTGATTCTATTCACAGGCGCGGTAGGCATGCTAGCCGCGTTTCATGAACGCGAAGTCGTTTACCAGTTCATCACGCTGGGACAAGTGGTGCTGCTGATCACGCCATTCATATTTGGCTATACCGCCGCCAACCGGCTTGCACAGACCGGCGAGAGTTCAATCGTCGTGCTAGGCGGTGGAATCGCCATCGGATTGCTATGCGCCCTGCCCACCACGATCATGCTGCTCTTCAATTCCGATGAGTTTCGTTTTCTGCTGGATTGGTCCCTGCGGCTAGTCCCGTTTGCGGTCGCGACAGCAATCGCCTGGCGAATGCAGCGACAAAATGCCGAGACCTTTACGGTGGTCGGCGCTTGGCTTTTGGCGGCCGCGCTTGTGGGCATCGTGACATTTTCTCTGGCGCTCATTTTCGAGGTCAAGGGCGACCTGCGCTCGGTCTTGGTTAACATCAATCGAGACTGGGTGGAGGTTGTTACTTTTGATCATCGCCAGGAACTCCTGACCGGCATATTAATCTTCATTTTCGCATCAGTCGCAGCCGGATTTCTTGGAACACTGTGTTATTCCCTCCCCAGCACACCGCGCCGAGCCCTGTTTTACGGTCTGTCAGTAACCTTGATCGTGGGCGCATTCGGCGAGACGGTTCGGCTGGTCCTGCAAGAAAACCTCGAACGCGATACGCTGAATCAATTGTTCCGGCGCGACACGCTGCGGCAGAACGCCGCGCTTGGCTTGCTTGTCGTCAGCACTGTGATTGGCTATTTATGGGCAGGGTTCGGGGAGCAAGCGCGGACGGGCTTCCAAAATCTGGGCGGGCAACAACGTCAGGCGACGCGGATGATCGGAACGGTTCTATTTGTGGCGCTTCTGCTAATGCTGCCTTGGCTGATTGGCCGCACGCTGAGCGACGTCGCGGTCACCATAGGTTTGTTCGTCCTGATGGGGCTGGGGCTGAATATCGCGATTGGCTTGGCGGGACTGCTGGATCTGGGATATGTGACCAACTATGCGGTGGGCGCGTACATTCTGGCTGTGATGACTTCCATAGGTCCCTTAGGCATTACCAATGGCGCCGTCACATTCTGGATGGTCATCCCGATTGCCCTGCTAGCCGCGATGTTTGCCGGCTTCATGTTTGCCGTGCCGGTCTTGCGCATGCGCGGCGATTATTTGGCGATTGCGACCTTGGGCTTTGGCGAAATCATTGGCAAACTGGCGATCTCTGACTGGCTCAAGCCATTGATCGGCGGGGCGCAAGGCGTCCAGGCGATTCCCAAACCGATTTTCCTGGGCGCGGAATTGAAAAATCCGGAGCAATTATATTATATCGTCCTGGTCGCATGTCTGGTCACCTTGTTCGTTTCGATTCGCTTGAACAACTCGCGCACCGGGCGGCAGTGGATGGCGATACGCGAAGACGAAGATGTCGCCACGGCGATGGGCATAGACACCGCGCGCGCCAAATTGCTGGCTTTTACCCTGAGCGCCGCGACCGGCGGCGTGGCCGGCGCGATATTCGCGGCAAAAGTCGGCAGTGTCTTCCCCAACAGCTTCACCGTATTCATTTCCATCAATGTATTGAGCTTGATAATTGTTGGCGGCATCGCCAGCAATCCGGGCATCGTGGTGGGCGCCGTGGTCTTAATTGGCTTGCCGGAGCTGCTGCGCGAATTCTCGGATTTCCGCTTCCTTTTGTACGGCGCGCTGCTAATCATGATGATGATCAACCGTCCCCAGGGCTTGATCCCCTCGCAGATCGCCACGCATGAGATACGAGCTGGCGTCAAGCTGAAAACCGCTGCCGGCGATTAAGCCTGGAGGAGAGCAGAGTGGCAGAAAAACTCAAGCCGCGGCAGAACCAGATCCTCGTCGCTACCGGGATGACCAAGCGTTTCAGCGGCTTGGTGGCTGTTGACAATCTCGATTTCTATATTCCGGAAGGCGCTATCGCCAGCATCATAGGACCCAATGGCGCTGGCAAAACGACATTCTTCAACTGCATAACCGGGTTCTACCAGATCGACGACGGCGAACTGATATTTGACGGCAGCCGCATTGACGGCAGGACGCCCGACCAGATTACACGTTCAGGAATCGCGAGAACATTCCAAAATATCCGCTTGTTCAACAATATGTCAGCCATTGAAAACATCATGGTGGGCCAAGAGCCGCATCTCAAATCGTCTTGGCTAGGCTCCATTCTGGGTCTGCCTTCAACGCGCCGGGAAGACGATGATAGCGAAGAGCGCGGTCGTGAACTGCTGCATTTCGTGGGGCTGGAAGGCAAAGGGGACATGCTGTCCAAGAATCTTTCCTATGGCGATCAGCGCCGTCTGGAAATCGGACGCGCGCTCGCCAGCAAACCCAAGCTGATTTTGCTGGACGAACCCACCGCTGGCATGAATCCCCGCGAGACCATAGAAACCACCGGTTTCATCCGGCGCTTGCGCGACGAACTGGGCATCACGGTTGTCTTGATCGAGCATGATATGCGGGTGGTCATGGATATCTCGGAACATATCACCGTCCTCGATTATGGCCGCAAGATCGCCGAGGGACTGCCGGCAGCAATCCAAAACAATCCCGACGTCATTGAAGCCTACCTTGGGCGCGGCGCGGCGGCCAGCGCCGGCAAGAATCTGGCTAGCTAGCGACAGGCAAGGAGACGAGATGGCGCTGCTGGAAGTCAAGGAGATCCACACCTATTATGGCAATATTCATGCGCTGAAGGGCATTTCCTTTGAGGTCGATTCCGGCGAAATCATTGCTTTGATCGGCGCCAATGGCGCTGGCAAGACGACGACCTTGCGAACCATTTGCGGCTTGATGGAACCGCGCGACGGCGCCGTGCGCTATGACGGTGAAGATATCTCCGCCACCCGGGCGGACCTGCTGGTGTCCAAGGGTATTTCCATGGTGCCCGAAGGGCGCGGCGTCTTCGCGAAGCTGACCGTCGAAGAAAACCTGGACATGGGCGCCTATACACGCCGCGACAAGGGCATCAAGGACGATCTTGATCGCGTCTATGAGTTGTTCCCGCGGCTGGAAGAGCGCAAGAAACAGTTCGCCGGCACCATGAGCGGCGGCGAACAACAAATGCTGGCAATCGCGCGGGCTTTGATGTCCAATCCACGCTTGCTCCTGCTCGATGAGCCTTCAATGGGCTTGGCGCCGGTCCTGGTAGACGGCGTATTTGATACCGTGCAACGCATCCAGAGTGAAGGCGTTACGATATTGCTGGTCGAGCAGAACGCGCACATGGCGCTGCAAATCGCGGATCGCGGCTATGTTCTGCAAAGCGGCGAGGTCGCCCTCAGCGATACAGCCGCGAACTTGCAGCGGAACGAAACCGTGCAAAAGACCTATCTGGGCATAGATTAACAGCGTTAGCGGAGACCGAGTTGCAGCCCTTGAGCGACGATGTTCAACCCGCCTGAACGGACCCAAGACCCGCTTCTTGATGCCATTTCAAAAGCCAAGCTGACCAATATCGCGCGCAGGTCGCTGGACGACTCGTCTTTACAGTTGCGCACCTGGTCTCGCGAGCCAGTTCATGGCGGCTTTGGCGGCGCCATCGGCGGGACAGCCATTTATCGCTTTAGCGGGTTCACAACTTGCGACAAAAGCTGGTCAATCATTCTCAAAGTCCTCTACCGCCGCCCCAACGAAGACCAGCAATCGCCCTATTACTGGAAGCGCGAATACGAAGTCTACCGCTCGGGCCTGCTCCACGACCTGCCGCCGGATTCCTTTGCCACGCCGACAATCTATGCGCTGGAAGATCTCGACGAATGCTGCTGGATCTGGATGGAAGACCTGCTTGACTTGAAGGGGCAGTGGAGCCTCGCCGACTATCACAGCATCGCCAAGCGTCTGGGACGCTTCAACGGAGCCTATCTGACAGGCCGCGCGCTGCCGGAGCAAAAATGGCTCAGCCGCGCTTGGCATTGCGCCATCGTGCCGGCGCTGGCGGAAACATTTCATAATCTCGAAGTCCGCCTGGAAAAACCGCTGGCGCGCAGGACATTGCCCCTAAAGGCGAAAGCGCCGATACAGGCGATCTGGCGGGAGCGCGCGACCTTTATCAAGACCTTAGGCGCGCTGCCAACGACACTGTCTCATATCGACGCCTTTCGCCGCAACATCTTGCACAGCCAGCAGGAGCTTGTCTTGATCGACTGGGCATTCGCCGGGCATGCCGCGCTGGGCGAAGAGCTGGTTTCACTTGTCGCCGTCAGCGCCTATTACGAAGGACTTAGCTACGCCGAATCCCTGGACCTTGACCGCGTCGTATTCGCCGCATACCTCGAAGGGCTGGCAGAGGCGGGATGGCGCGGCGACGCCAAGCTGGCCAGACTGGGCTACACCTGCGCCATGACGCTGCGAGGGCTGGCTGGCGTGAAGCAGGACATCGACATGTTGGCTGACCCCGCCTGCCATCAAGAACTGCTGGACATCTTCCAGCGAGAACACATCGACGAGGTGGCCGACTTTTTCGCCGAGGTTCGGCGCTTTCGACTGCTGGATATGGCGGCCGAAGCGCGCCAGTTGCTCAAGAATTAGCCTCAGCTGAAGAATCCAGAATTGACAGCAGAACGCCCAGCCCAATCAGCGCGCCGCCAATGCCCAGACGTATTGTCAGGGCTTGCCCAAGAAATATGACCGCCAGCGCCGCGCCTGATACTGGCTGCGCGAAGAAGAACAAAGAAGCGACCGTAGCCGGCGCCAGCGTGAAAGCGCGATTCCACAAGAGCAGGGCAAGGGCTGTCGAGACAAATCCCAAATATAAGACGCCGAGCAGAGCGCCAGCGTCTATGGGACCGACGGGACGGTTGGACAGCTCAATAAGGCTGGCTGGCAGCGAGACCGCCAAGCCGCCGAGCAAGCCCAGGACCGTTATCGTCAGCGTATGCAGCTGCCGCCCTAGCGAGACGCGCCGCACGAGTACCGAATAGAGTCCCCAGGTCAGCGCTGCCAGCGCCAAGAAAACATCGCCTAAGAAGGTCTCTTGCTGGAAGGTCGCTGTGCTGGGGTTCAATATCACAAACAAGCCCGCGCTTGCCAGAACAAGCGCGATCGCTCGCCGCCGGCTCAGCTTTTCCTTCAGTATGAGCGCTGCGAAAAGCACCACAAAGGCTGGCGACGCGCTTGTCACCAAGGCGCCGTTCACCGCCGTTGATAGATCGGTGCCCAGGAATTGAGCGCCGAGGCTGAGACCCAAGCCGACCACACCGACAAATAACAATTCGCCCAGCAAGCGCGGCGCTGGCAAAGGCTCGCCCGTGCGCAGGAAGACAGGCAGCAGCGCGGCCAGCCCCAACAGGATCCGCATACTCAGCAAGGTGAAAGGCGGAATCACCGTCAACACGACATCCGACACAACATACATGCTGCCCCAGATGCTGGCGGCGGCGATGCCGTAAAATGTCCCGCGCAGCAAGTCTGTTCTATTCATAAGTTTGCTGTAGCTTGCCTTTGGCATCTAGCGCGGTCATCATAGCGCATTGCCGCGCTGTCATGTAGCCGCCGCGACCTTTGCGTAATTTGCGCGTTGCGGTCTGGGTCCATTAGTTTTCCGCATTTAGTTTTCCGCATCCGGCAATGCCACCGGGCAAGATTATGCGCGAAATTCGATTGAAGCCTAGCGCGCCAATAGTATAATCAAAGTGAGGACAAAGAACCCTGGACGAAGCGCGAGGTTCCGTTATCAACGAGAGCTTGATTTTTCTTTCCTATCACAACATAGATTTGCCCTACGCGTTTCAACTTTCGACCCTGCTGATTCGCTACTATCGCAATATCTGGCTCGATCGTTTTGAAGTCAGCCCAGGCGAAGACTGGCAGGAAAGCATCCGCCGGGCGTACCAGCTTGCCAGCGGCGCGCTGGCGATCGTTTCGGACGATTATCTCGAGACCGAATACTGCCGGCGGGAATACGAACAGTTTCGAAAGCGAAACATACCGGTCTTTGCCATTATTCCGCGTGACTTCTCGACGGACAAGATTGCCGATTACGCTTTTGATGACTGGATCGACTTCCGGCGCTGGTTCGACGAGCCAGAGGACCAGAGCGTCGAAAACTTGCTCAACCAGATTCCCCCATCCGAATCGGCTCAGCAGACCGGCGAACGATCCGGCTATCTGCGCAACTACATCGCCGAAGCCGAGTTATACCTGGCCAAGCTGCCCATAGCTTGGAGCTCGCTGCGCGTACAGGCCGGACAATCGCCGCAGCCAGTCCGCCCCCGCGCTTATCCTGTACAGCTCCTGGAGGACTGGGAGTTCATCGCCGGCGCCGGGGACGAGTCTTCGGTCATTGAAGACCTGTTGCAGTGGTCTGCCAATGAACGCCAATTCGTTTTGCAAGGCGACGGCGGCAGCGGCACGGCGTTTTTCGCGAGATTGCTCAGCCTTGCCCAGGCGCACACTGCCCTGCGCGATAGTCAAGCGCCTGTGCCGTTCTGGCTGGAGCTGATGAAATGGGACGAGGCGCAGCCGTCCTTGTCTGCGTTTATGGAATCCGAATGGCAACTGATTTCTTATTGGAAACATTGGCTGGGCAGCAATTCGGCGGTCTTTTATTTGAACAATTGGCTGGAATTGGTCAAAGGCTTTCCCAGCTATGCGGCCGAACTGAGCGCCTGGAGAGCCGCCAGCGACAAGCACAGCTTTGTCCTGCTAGCGAGCAGGCAGACCACGAGCGAAGCGGAGGCGCCGGTATTGTCGCCGGGATCCATCAGCTCGAGCCTCGCTTTGAAGCTCGCTTCGGCTTGTTTGACGCTGGAGCAGCTCAATAGTTTCCGGCAGATACTGCGCCAGCAACCGCTTGCCATAGCGCGCAATCAACTGGATCATCTGGCTGTCGGCATCGAGCTTATCGCCGCCGATACCGCTTTGGCGGTTAATCACTGGCGCGGCAATCCGCTGCCCGCCCTGATAGCCTCGCGCAGTCAGCAATTTCAATCGGTCAGCGGACCTGTTGATAGCAAGCAATTGATCGACTTCAGCCGTAATCTCGCCTGGAACATGATGCAGTTGGAAGCGCCGCAACAGATTCTCCGCAAGGATGTGGAGAAGCGAGAATCTGACAAGCGGCTGATTGACGGCGCCATCGAGATTGGCATCCTGGAGCAAGCGGGGACCTTTCTGCGCTTTCGCTCGCAGCTTTACCAGTGGTATTTGGCGGCTGGGCATATCAGCAAACATAACTTCCAACGGTACGTGACCGTGCCGCAGTTCACGGCAGCCGGCGCGCGCGTTCAGCAGAAATGGGATCCGTTGCTGCTCGTCCTGGTCGACAATCTGGCTGACGAAGAAGTCCTGGATGTGATTGAAGAGATTGCCGAGACCGACCCATTCCTTGCCAGCGCTTGCTTGGCAGGACATCCGACCCTGTACGAAATGGCGCAGGCGAGCTTGATTCATAATCTAGTTCAAATCGCAGCGCGGAACGCCGTCGCGCGTTCGGCATTCCGCGCCTGCGTCAATAGCATGCCCGATTTCGAAAAGACGGCGGAGGCGCTTGTCGGGCAAATGTCGCGTCAGGACAAGAGCGTACAATTGTGGCTTTGGGAAGAAATACTGGCGCTGCGTCTCGACTTGTCGATCGCCTTCGTTGAGATTGTCGCGTCCATAGACCGCAATTCGCCGACGCCGGTCATCGACGCAATTGCGGACTACCGGCTTTGGCTGGCTGTGACCTATCTTGTCAAGCTGACAAAAAACCCGGACCCGCATATCCAGGCGAATGCGATTTGGATGCTCGGTCAAATCAAGTTTCTGCCGACCGCGGCGCTCTTGCTGGACTATCTGGAAAGCGGACAAGCGCTGCCCCAAGGCGAGATCGTGCTCGCCCTGATGAACTATGCCTATTCTGATATTCTGGTGAGCCTGTTGGCTTGGTCGCAAGAAAATCCCGAGCACCTGCACTTGGTTGTCGAGGCGCTGCGCGCGCGCGGCCGAGCCCTATCGAGCAGCTTGCTCGCCCTTGCCAACGAAGGAGCCTTGACGCTCAATCCCGAATTCTATGAAACAATGGTCGACCACGATGAGAGCGATTTGGCAATCGGTCTGGCGCAGTTGACGGGCGCCAAGGCTGACTTGCCGCAGGCGCTTCAATCGGCGATCGCCAGCCACAAGCGGACCGAGCAAATGAAAAGCAAAATGGCGGCGGCAATCAAACGCTTGCCCAACCGCGACCGCTTCCAAGAATTGTTGGAAGATTGCGCGCAGGTGCTGGAAAACCCGCCCGAATCCACTGTTATCGCCGGCAGCAGCCTGAGCGCACTATTGTACGGCGACCAGACTTTGGACGACATAAGCGCTCAAGCGGAGCTGCCGCCCGCCTTGGCGCCGCCGGACGACGGCATTCCAGATGACATTGAACGTCAATTGCGGCGCCAAGACTGGCGCCAGCGACACGCGGCGCTGCAACGATTAGCTGAGTATCCTCCCGCCAATTCATTGCCGCATTTGCTTGATATGACAAGCGATAGCGAGCCGCTTGTGCGCTTGGCGACCTACGAGATCTTGTGGCGCTATTCGGAACAGCTAGCGGCGCGCAAAGCCTTGGTCGCGGCATTGTCCGACCCGGAGCAATCGATTGTCGATGCGGTGACGGAGCTCCTGACGGACAGTCCCGACCTGGCGCTTGATGACTTGCTGGAATTGCTGGACAGCGATAACGCAAGCACAGTCGCGGCCGTGATTGCGATCCTCCAGGCGGGCAAATTCGCGCCGGCGCTCGACGCCCTGTCCCGGTTGCGCAAGGACCGGCGGCGTCCGCGCGATAAAGCCGCAACGATTGGCGAGCTGGCCGCGAAAGCGTTTGCGGCGATATCGGACAGCGCAGCGACCGACAAGCGGCCAGGGGCAAGCAGCCCGTCCTTGCGCGGTCCCGCGCTCCCTGCAGCCGCGCAGCCGAGCCCGACTTTCAGCGACGAAGAAAAAGTTCTGCGCACACTGGAACTGCTGCGAGACGATGACTGGGGGCGAACGCAAAAGGCGGCGAAGTTCTTGCGCAAATTCGCCAGGCATCTGCGGGGGAAAGAGCATGACGCGGTGCTGCGCTTGCTTTGCGCCGCCACGGAAGACAAGAACTGGCACCTGCGCTGGGCGGTATCCGAGGCATTGGCTTGGCTGCCAGATCCGGAATCAAAACGACATTTGTCCCGCCGTCTGAGTGATCCCAACTGGATCGTGCAAGTCGCCGCGATACGCGCGCTGGCGCACCATGGCGCCGCGGATACAGCTGCGGACATAGGCGCGGACACAATTGAAAAGATGACGCTGCTTTTAGGCAGTCCGCAGCAAGCGGTTCGCGAGGCGGCGGCGGAAGCGCTGGGCGACCTGCGGCAAGCGAAGGCGATACGTCCTTTGGCTGAGGCTTTCAGACATGATCAGGACAACTTCGTTCGCTTGGCTGCGCTGAAGTCACTTCAAAAAATCAATCCCAATATGGCGCGCGAGCAGCTCGACCATGCGCTGAGCGATGATTTCATCCACCTGCGCTGGTACGCGGTCCAGACGCTGGCGCCAGTTTTTGCTGAAGCTGATATTCCAACGCTGGCGCGGCTCTTGAGCGACGACGGCAAGCCAGCTTGGGAAGAGCGGTCTATCCGAGACTTCGCGATTGATGCCTTGCGGCGGATCGACAGTCCGGCAAGCAGAGCCGCCATCGACGCCGCGCCGCAGCCGCCGAAGCGGACCAAAGCATGAAGATCTTCGTCAGCTATGCCCGGGTGGACAAACCCTATTGCATCCGCATCATCGAGACGCTGCACGCGCACGACGTTTGGTACGATCAGCGGCTCTATGCGGGCCAAGACTGGTGGAAAGAAATCCTGCGGCGTCTGGACTGGTGCGACGTCTTTATCTACTTGCTGTCGCCCGATTCTGTCGCATCCCTTTACTGCCGGCGGGAACTGGAAATCGCTCGGCGGCTCAAACGTCAAATCATTCCGGTACTGATCAACAAAGAAGCCGTGCTGCCGGACAAAATGAGAGATTGGCAATACGTTGACCTGTCAGAAAACCTGACTGTCGAGAACGTGACGCAGTTGCTGAATTCAATTTTGGTCGTCGAGCGCCGCCAGGGAACGGCAGCTCAAGCGCCGGCGCCGACCAAGCCCATAGACAAAAGCCCGGTCGCCAGCTCGAGCCCGGTCGAATTGGTGAGCAGCGCGGTACGCGCTTTGGAAAAGGGCGATTACGACAATGCGATTGTCTTGCTGCGGCAGGCGCAAGCGAGCGGCTATCAGTCTCGTTTCGTGCGGCTGGACAATCTGCTGCGCATCGCCGAATCCAAAGTGGCGGAACGGTCTCAATCCCGGGAGGCGCAGCGCGAGTATCAGCACATCGTCGCGCTTTTCGCCTTCGAAAGCACGCGGGAAATGGCATGCGAGGCGCTTGCCGAGTTCACCCGGGAGTTCGGGGACTACGATCCGCAAGGACTGCGCCGCCTTTGTCCTTCCCAGGAAACAAACAAGGCGCGAGGGAACAACAACACCAAACCGGCTGAGCCAAGACAAGACCCGCAGCAATTCAAGAGCCAAGCCACCAGCGCGCCTCAGTTGGAAGATAGCCATGAAGAGAGCCATGAAGGGAGCGATAAAGGCAGATCGACGCGCGGTTTCAGCAGCCAGGTAGTGAAGCCCCCGCAAGCCCCCGGCGGAAGGCTATCCCCCGCGAGCAATCAAAGCATCGCGCCGCGGCAGGCTGTTGCGGAGGCGGAATCCCCAGAGGAAATCTTGCCCATGTTACAGTGGCGCGACATTCCCTATGGCACGGTGGCGATCTCTAGCATGGTTGGCGCGGACGAAGAATTTGGCGAGATGATCGTCCAGGTAGATAATTTTGTGATGAGCATGTACCCCGTGACCAACGCGCAATTCGATATTTTTACCAGAGCGGAAGACGGCTACAAGAACGCGCGCTGGTGGAACTTTTCCGAACACGGGATGCGCTGGTTCAAGCAAGGCAAGGGCAGCGCGGAGTCGCGCTTTGCCGGCGACGACCGTCCGCGAGAAAATGTCAATTGGTACGAGGCGATGGCTTTCGCCAACTGGCTGGGCAGCCTGCTCAAGATGCAGATTGCGCTGCCAACCATCGCGCAGTGGCAACGCGCGGCCAAGGGCGATGACGATCGCTATTTCCCCTGGGGCGACGACTATGACGAAGAGCATTGCAATACCCTGGAAAGCGGGCTAAAGATGACGACGCCTGTCAACCGTTACCACAAGGGCGTCAGTCCCTATGGGGTTTATGATATGGCCGGCAATCTCTGGGAGTGGACAATGAATACGGCGGCGGCAACGGAAGACGGACGCGACCAAAGACGCGCGGTGGCGGGCGGGAGTTTTGTCAGCCCCTGCGACCGCGCGCAGACTTCGTTTCGTTATTATCTGGAGCCGCGCGTGCGCTATTCTTCAATCGGCATCCGCTTGGTTGGCCTCCCCTAAGCGCCGGGTACGACGGCACTATACCGCTAGAAAACGCCGGCATGGATATATGGTATTCGCCCCAAGCTGCAATTGCTGATATGATGAAACCGTCACAGCCGCCGGGAGCCTATGCGCTGAGAAAATCCCGAGAATGTCGCGCCGCGCAAATTGACGACTTTTCTCCATGAAAGAGCATGGAAGCCTGATGAACGAGAGCCAAGGAAACGCGAAAATGACCCCTACAGAACGCAGCATGCAGGACGGAATGCCCTACCGGCGCGACCTGAACATCGAGATTGACCAGCTTTCGGTGACCGGGCACGTTGTCTTTGCCGGGCGCGACGGCAAGGTACATGTGCAGACGGGCGGCGATGTCGCGCAGCATACAAGCCAGACCATGACGGTCGGTGGCGTGGAAACGACGCCAAAAGAACTGGACATGATGATCCGCTGTATCCGCGATGTCGAAGCTACGATAAAGGCAGAGAAGCTCAATCCGCAACTGCAAGAAGCCGCCATGCACGACCTGCAAACGGTCGAGGCGCAGCTGACAAAAGAAAAAAAGCCGAATCCGCGCATCCTTATGCGGGCGGCAAAGTCGCTGCTGCGGTTTTCCCCCGCGCTCACGGCTGCGGCGCTCACGCTTTTTGATCAACCCTTGGTTGGCGCCATCCTCGCTAGTTTTGGGGAAGTCGCGGTCAACTTTCACGATGTCATCAGACGGAACAGTTCGGCGAATTAAGTACGCAGATTGACAAAGTTCACTGAAATCAACAAAGCCGAGTCACGATGAAGCAACCGGTCGACCATCATTCACAGCCCTCCGGCGGCGGAGAAAGTGTCCGCCGCGCTCACAAAAAAAACCAGGACCCTTCCTTGCAGGAGCATAGAACCGCGATTGATTTGAGAAGCGGCGCGCAAGTTGAGCGGCAGCCGGGCAAGCAAGCGCTTATCACTTCCTCAACAAGCTGGCGAAAATATGTACAGACGAATTGGCGAAGCCTGAAACAACTGGCTGACAATTCGACATTGGACAATCCCTATCAAAAACTGGTGATGATGGTCTTCACACCGGTCATGCCAAACCCACAGACCAAGCTCAACCTGCTGCGCCGTCTGCTCAAACAGTTCCGCTACAGCGCCCCGCTAAGCAAACGCCTGACCGAGATCTATCGCGACCGCGACTATACACGGACTGCTGAAGAGCTGGCGAGCCAGGCATTGACGCCGGGAAACCTGCGCGCGGATGAACTTGTCGGTTTGGATTGGTTGATCGTGGCGACAGGCGGCTTGGACGGCTCGGCGAATCAAGGCGCTGCGGCAATTCAATTCGCGCGCAATTTGCTGGAGGCGATGCGCGACAACCTCAACTATCCCTCGGCTGTGCGGGTGCAGGCGGGCTCGATATCGGCTGGGGGACACGTGATCTTCGCCGGTCAGGATGTCAACATCGTAGCTGAGCATTACACCGGCAGCAAAGCCGCGCTAAAGAACTACCTGGCGGCGGTGCGCAGCGAATGGAACATCCCGACCACGACCATCCATCCCGCCTCGCAGCATCATACGCCGGCCATGCTGCATCAACTGTATACGCCGGTCGACATCTGGACAGATCAGCGTTCCTTCCATTCAGTTGGCATAGAAGAACTGAACGCGCGCCGCTATCAAGCCATCGAAAAAGATATGGGCTATGTGCGCGAGTCCGTCTTCGAAGTGATTTCCGCTCATCCGCTCATCGTGATTACCGGCGCGGCCGGCACCGGCAAAAGCTCGCTATGCCGTTTCATCGTGACGGCGCTGGCTTATGCCTGCGATCCCCGCGCCGAGCGCCAGGACAAGGTCAAGGGATTGGAGATGTTGGGCGCGTCCTGGATCCATGGTCCCATCTTGCCGATATACGTGAGCTTGCGCGACTTTTGCAATACCGCCGATCTGTTCCCAAGCGCGCTCGCGCAAAGCACTTCAGAGAGTCTCTTGCAATATGTCAAGCGAGCCACAGGCAACTTGGCGGATCACCTCGAAGCCTATCTAACGCAGACGGATGTGCCTACACATGGCAGCTTGCTGGTATTGGACGGGCTGGACGAAGTTTACGAGGCGGCAGATCGGATCATCTTGCAGCGCATCATCGAAAATTGGGCCGACCGCTTTCCCAGCTGCCGCGTGATCGTAACCAGCCGCACTTATGCCTATCGGCACGATTCTCGCTGGCGCTTGTCCGAGCGCTTCGCTTCCGCTGAACTGGCGCCCTTCACTTGGAACCAAGTCAAGACCTATATTGAGCGCTGGTACGCCAACGTGGCGGAAAACCGCCCCAGCGCGCTGGGCGGGCGGGCGGTCGCGGCAAAACAGTCGCTATCCATGGCGGCGGATTTATACAAAGCCATCAGAGAAAATCGCGCGCTTTGGCCCCTCGCTCGTCAGCCGCTCATGCTGGCGCTGCTGACGCTCATTCACGAAGACTATAAACAGTTGCCGGACAAGCGCGCCGAACTTTACGAGCATACGGTCGAGCTGCTCGATCGTTGGAATATCCCATCGCCGGCCGACAAGCTGCACGAGAAACTCTCCAACATCAATTTGGACCGGATGCGCGCGGCGCTGAAACTGATCGCATTCGAGCTGCATTCGGAGCAGAAAAGCTATCAGCGCTATCCAACGATTATCGACCGCGCGCGGCTGCTGGATAAACTGATGCAGCAGCAATCACAGGGCGGGGGCTTGGGCGCCGGCATCGAAGACGTGCTCGAATATCTGGCAACGCGCAACGGCATCCTGGTCGCCGATTCGCCCAATCTGTATCGCTTCCCGCATTTAACGATTCAAGAGTACCTCGCCGCCTGCGCCCTGCTGGAGTTTTACGACGAGTGCGACATGCCGGACGGGCTGCGGGCGCAAAGCGCGGAAGGCTGGACCTTCCCAGAAAATATAGTCGCCCTGCTCTGTCACGACTATGCGCGTTGGCGGAATGTGACGCTCTTCGCCGGGGCGATTATCGCGGCTGGCAAATGGCAAGACATGCGCTGGCAGCTCATCGACGAATTATTGCCTAACCGGCTGGATCGCAGCCTGAGCGAACAGTCCTTGCACTGCATCAGCGTCGCCGCCGAAATCTGGGGCGAGAGCTGGCTGAAGTCGCGCACGCGCAGCCAACTCAGCATCGAAACACATTTAATCCGCTGTCTCAAACTGATTCATGGAGACGAAAGAATCGACGCGCCGGAACGCGCTAACAATCACTCAATCCTGACGCGGCTGGCCAGAAGCCAGCCCAGCAGAGCATAATCAAAGGATCGGCAATGAAGACCTATTTGATTGCGACTATGCTGGTTCTAGCCCTGTGCCTTGGCTCGAGCCTCGCCCAAGAAGCGGAAGAAACACAAGAAGCGCTTATTTCCCGCGACGCCGCGCCTAAGGCGGCGGATATCGCATTCAGCGAATTCGCCAGCGGATTCAATCGTCCGCTATACCTGACACACGCGGACGATGGCAGCGAGCGCATATTCGTCCTGGAACAAACCGGCCGGGTCTGGATCATCAAGGACGGGCTTCGTTCGCAGCAGCCTTTTCTCGATCTTTCCGACATCATTACGGCAACGGCGAATCGCACTTATAGCGAACAGGGCTTGCTGGGGCTGGCTTTCCACCCCGATTACGCCGAGAACGGCCGCTTCTTCGTAAACTATACCGACCGCAGCGGCGGCACTGTTGTCGCGCGCTACCAAGTTTCTCTCGGCGATCCGGACCTTGCCGACGCCGCTAGCAGCCAGATCATATTTCAGCTGCAACAGCCTTTTGCGAATCACAACGGCGGTCATATCGACTTTGGTCCGGATGCTTATCTATATATCAGCTTGGGCGATGGCGGCTCGGCAAATGACCCCTTGGGCGCGGGGCAGAACCGACGCCTGCTGCTGGGTTCAATCTTGCGCATTGATGTCGACGGCGCCCTGCCCTACGCGATTCCGCCTGACAATCCCTTCGTGGGCGACGACTCGGCGCTGGATGAGATTTGGGCTTATGGCCTGCGTAATGTCTGGCGCTTCAGCTTTGATCGCGCGACCGGGGACATGTATCTCGCGGACGTGGGCCAAAATCTCCTGGAAGAAGTCAATTTTCAACCAGCTGACAGCAGCGGTGGCGAAAACTATGGCTGGAATGTCTGGGAAGGCACAAATCCATTCGCCGGCGGGGACGCAATTGGTCATGTGCCGCCCGTCTTCGAATACCAGCATACGCTGGGCTGTTCGGTGACCGGAGGCTATGTCTATCGCGGCCGCGCCATGCCGCAGTTGGAAGCTGTTTACATCTTTGGCGATTACTGCACGGGAAGAGTCTGGGCGATGTACCGCGATGGCGACCTGAATTGGCAGACGAACGAGCTGGCTAATACTGGCTGGGCCATCAGCAGCTTCGGCGAAGATGAAGCTGGCGAGATTTACTTGGTCGATTATGCGGGCGCAATCTATCGAATCGACCCGGCCTTGACAAGCTGAAAGATCAAGCGGGCGTTTGAGATTCCGGCAAATTCTCGATGCCCGCCCGCAAGCGCTTGTACTGCGCGATCAAGGTTTTGATCTGCAACTCCAGGGGATGATAGCGCTTCATCACTTGCTTGCCTTCGACCTGCAACTGACGCATGCGCGTTTCGACTTGGCGCGACTTGGATTCCAGCTTCATATCGCGGTTTTTCCAGTCGATATAAGCCAACGGCACTAGCAAAATGAAGAAGGCTCCCAATCCATACATCACGGAAGCGTAATCGACTTGACCGGTGTAATCGAGATAAAAGCCGACCGCGCCGCTGGCGATAACCAACATGACATGCAGCAGCATACGACGAAAAAACGCGCCGCGCTTTTGCCGCCGCTCCAGCTTGCGTTGCAGCTTGTCGCGCTGCAAGCGCAAGTCCTCCAACTCGGATCTAATCTCATTGACGCGCTCGCGTAAAGGTTGAGCTTCGTCGATGAAGCTATCGAGCCGCTGTTTCACCAGCCGCGCGGTTTCCCAGGAATCCATCATGCGGTTATAGTGCACCTCAAGCGCCTTGATCTGCAATTCGAGCGGCTGATAGCGCTGATGGTATTGGCTGCCTTCGGATTGTAGATCGCGTATTCTGCTTTCCAGCTTGCGCCTGCGCGAATTGAGCCGGGTACGGGGATCTTTCCAATTGGCGATCACGA
Organism: Phototrophicaceae bacterium; assembly: GCA_965232245.1. GTDB lineage: Bacteria > Chloroflexota > Anaerolineae > Aggregatilineales > Phototrophicaceae > UBA6055. Next base: position 2,710,417 of record CBDDPG010000002.1, read on the forward strand.
TCGGGATCAAGAGGGCACAGGCGCCAGCCAAACCAAAGGCAACCAGGCTGAAGTTACGAAAGCTGTCGAAATAGTGGACGCCCACGATGCCGCTGGCAGTCATCAACAGCGTCAACATCGCCAGCCGGCGGATGACAAAGATACGCGTGCCGCGCCTGTCGATTTTCTGCTGCGTCTTTTGGTGTTTCTCGCTAAGCGCTTCCAGATCGGCGCGGATGGCGCCGAGTTGTTCTCGCGCCGGCTGCCCTTGAACGCGCAAGGCGTCCAAGCGCCTTTTGAACTGCTGAATGCGTCCCCATTCTTCATACTGCTCCTGGCTGCCGATATACCATTCGCCCGCGCCTTCATCGCCAAAGATATGCTGGCCAAACCGGAAGCTATAGGGCATGGGTTTGCCGTTGCTCAGGTTATGCTCCAGATCATTGACTTCGTCCAAGAGCCGCTCATGCAGCAGCAGCAGCAGATTAAGCGGAGAGGACATCCTTCTTATCTCTTCGGGGGACGGCGCGCCATTCGAATGACCCAGATTGTCGCGATGCTGGGTCAATTCTGTGTGCAGCCGGCCGAGCTCTTGCCGCGCCCGGCGGATTCCAGCCGCGCGTTCGCGCGCGCCGAGATGAGACTGGAACAGACGCGGAATCCCGATGGCGTGCATGTCATCCAGGTATTCCTGTGGGCTTGGCTGTTCGATCATGCTGCGATCCCGCCGCGCGAATTCGGCTGTCAAAGCAAAGAAGGTCTGGCAGTCGATTCAAACTGAGACAGGGTCATTATATCATATTCGAGCATTCTCAACTGATTGACAGCGACCAAGGACGCTCTGGGTTATGATTAACTTTATGCGCGCGATAGCTCTGTATCCGCTGAAACTCACGCCAACCTTGCATGTCAAGGTTTGGGGCGGCGACCGTCTCAACACCCAGCTGAACAAGCCGCGGCCGACCAACGAACCTTATGGCGAATCCTGGGAGCTGCACGATACGTCGATCGTAGCCAATGGTCCCCTGGCCGGCAAGTCGCTGCGAGAATTGACAACCGCCTACGGCGTCGCGTTGATCGGTGGTGGAAACGACCCGCAAGCTGGTTTTCCCCTGCTGGCGAAATTCATAGACGCCGAGCAATGGCTGTCTATTCAGGTCCATCCCAATGATGAGCAGGCGCTTGAATTGGAGGGCGAGCCGCGCGGCAAAACCGAAGCCTGGATTGTCATCCATGCGGATGCAGGCGCGCGCTTGGTTATCGGCGCGCGGCCGGGCGTGCCCCGCGCAGACTTGGCAAGCGCAATCCATAACAATCGACTGGAAGACTATCTGCGATTCGCGGAGGTACGCGCGGGCGACATGCTCTACATTCCCGCGAACACAATTCACGCGCTGGGACCGGGCGCGCTGGTATACGAGATACAACAATCCAGCGATACCACCTACCGCCTCTATGATTGGGGGCGCAAGGGGCTCGATGGCAAACCGCGACAGCTGCACATAGACAAGGGCTTGAGGGTTGCCAATCTCAAGCGCGCGCCGCAGATCAGGCGCCCCGACAGCGATCTGCTTGTGGACGGCGAATACTTCATGACCTGGCGACAGCAACTCAGGAACGAAGGTCTAAGCCTAAAGACGGGCGGGACTTTTCAAGCGCTGACCTGCATTGAGGGCGAGATTACCGCGGCGGCAGATGACCATGAAGCGATCGCCTTGGCAAAAGGCGAGACCGGTTTGATACCAGCCTGTATTGACGCATTCGCGTTAAGCGGCGACGGGACGATCTTGCGCTCCTGCCAAAGAAGCCCGCATCTGCCAAAATAAAACCAAAAGTAAAGAAAATTCACCACAGAGGCACAGAGTAAAACCAAGAAAGAAATGCAAAAAATTAGGACGCGTGTAGGGGCGACCAATCTGACTCTGTTGAAATACTCAATTTACCCCCACCCCAACGCCCCTCCCCCATAAAGAGGGAGGGGCTTAACGGCTCATTACAGGTCATAAGACTCCCATTGCCTCATTTTTGGCAAGGGACCGGATGATGGAGGCTGTTTTTCAACAGAGTCAATCTGGTCGCCCGCATTGTTACGTATAGATTTCGGGCGACACGGTATGTCGCCCCTACAAGATCCATAATAATATCGGATTTGCATTTCATACTTGGTTCTACTGAAGTAATTCCAACAAAGTAATTAGAAGTGGCAGGGGCGACTCGCTGAGTCGGCCTATGAGCAGTGTTGGCGAGCCACGGGCTCGCCCTTACAAATCCATACATATATTGGATTTGCATGACAAACTTGGAACACTTACCATCAATGAAATAGCTAACGGGAATATGATGCGCTTCTAGTACGTTTCCTACGCAACAGCGCCACAATGAGGCAAGGCAATCATTCAAGCGAGGAGACATCATGGATTTCAGCCGTTACACCAACAGAGCGCAGGGGGCAATCCTCAAAGGACAGGGCATTGCTGCGGAACATCATCATACGAGTATCGAACCCGCTCACCTTTTCCTGGGCTTGCTGGAACAAGAAGATGGGCTGATTCCGCGCATCATCCAGAAAATTGGCGCGCAGCCAGCCGCCATCCAAGCCGAGCTGCAGTCCAGTTTAGGAAATATGCCGCGGACGAGCCAGCCGCCGGCGAACCTGTCCATTGGGCGAGAGAGCCTTCAACTGTTCTCCCAAGCCGAAAAAGAAGCGAAACGGATGCGTGACGAATACACCAGCACGGAACATCTGCTGCTGGCGCTGGCTCGTTCGGGGAATACCAGCGCGCTTTTGGAGCGCAATGGCATTCGCTACGACGATATTCTTCAAGCGCTGCAATCCATTCGCGGCGGACAGCGCATCACCAGCCAGGACCCCGAAGGCACATACGAGAGCCTGAGCAAATACGGACGCGATCTGAGCGCTGACGCGCGTCAAGGCAAGCTGGACCCTGTTATCGGGCGCGATGAAGAAATCCGGCGCTTGATCCATGTCATCAGCCGCCGCACCAAGAACAATCCCGTCTTAATTGGTGAAGCGGGCGTCGGCAAAACGGCGATAGCGGAAGGCTTGGCGCAGCGAATCGTAAATGGGGACGCGCCCGAGGGCTTGCGGGGCAAGACCATCATCGCCCTTGATTTGGCCGCCTTGGTCGCGGGCAGCAAATTTCGCGGCGAATTTGAAGAACGCCTGCAAGCCGTGCTCAAAGAAATCGCGGATAGCGACGGCGAGATCGTCCTTTTTGTGGACGAGCTGCATAATATCGTCGGCGCTGGAAAAGCCGAAGGCGCAATGGATGCCGGCAACATGCTGAAACCCATGCTGGCGCGCGGCGAATTGCGCATGATTGGCGCGACAACGCTGAACGAGTACCGGCAGCATATCGAAAAAGACGCGGCGCTTGAGCGGCGCTTCCAACCTATATTCATTGACGAACCAAGTGTGGAAGACAGCATCAGCATCTTGCGGGGCTTAAAAGAACGCTACGAGGTTCACCATGGCGTGCGCATCCAAGACGGCGCGGTAATCGCCGCCGCCGCACTGAGCCAGCGCTACCTGCCGGACCGTCAATTGCCAGATAAAGCAATCGACCTCATTGACGAAGCCGCGGCGCATCTGAAGCTGGAAATTGATAGCAAGCCAGCTCAACTGGACAAGGTCGAGCGTCAAATGATGCAACTGGAGATCGAACGCGCCGCGCTGCGCAAGGAAAAAGACGACGGCTCCAAACAGCGCCTGGGTGATCTGGAAGCGGAACTGGCTGACGCGCAAGAAGACCTGAGCGCGCTGCAGGCTGTGTGGCAGCGGGAAAAAGAAATCATCCAGGCGCTGTCCGGCGTCAAGGCAGACATCGACGACGCCCGCAGTCAACTGGAACGGGCTGAACGAAATGGCAATCTGGAAGAAGCCGCCCGGCTGCGATACGGCGTCCTGCCCGAACTGGAGAAGTCATTGCAGTCGAGTGAAAGGATTATTGACGACATGCGCGACGACGGGTCGCTGATGCTCAAAGAAGAAGTCGACGCCGATGAAATTGCGACGATCGTCAGCCGTTGGACCGGGATACCCGTAGCGAGAATGTTGGAAGGCGAAATCGAGAAATTGCGGCAAATGGAAGCCCGCCTGCACGAGCGCGTGGTTGGGCAAGACGACGCCATCAAGGCAGTATCAGCCGCGGTGCGCCGCAGCCGCGCCGGCTTGCAGGACCCAAAGCAGCCTGTCGGCAGCTTCCTTTTCCTGGGACCCACAGGGGTTGGCAAGACAGAAACGGCGCGCGCTCTGGCGCAGTTTCTCTTCGACGATGAAAGCGCCATGATCCGCATCGACATGAGCGAATACGGTGAAAAGCACAGCGTCGCGCGCTTGATTGGCGCGCCCCCGGGCTATGTCGGATACGAAGAAGGGGGCCAACTGACCGAGGCAGTGCGCCGCCGACCGTATAGCGTGGTGCTCTTCGACGAAATCGAAAAAGCGCATTCCGATGTTTTCCATATCTTCTTGCAAGTCTTTGATGACGGCCGTTTGACCGATGGACAGGGCCGCACGGTCAACTTCAGCAATTGCGCCATCATCATGACCAGCAATGTCGGCAGCGCCATGATTAAACAGATGGACAAGCAGAAGGGCAATCAGACTGAGACGCAGACCGATGCCAAGTCCCGGCGCGGCGCAATCTTGCAAGAATTGGACCGGCGCTTCCGGCCCGAGTTCTTGAATCGTCTGGACGAGATCATCATTTTCCACAGCTTGGAGCGCGAGCACATCGCGCGAATCGTCGATATGCAACTGAAGGATCTATCCATGATGCTGGCAGAGCGTCACATCAGCTTCACGATCGCCGACGATGCCAAAATGCGCCTGGCGGAACTGGGATGGGACCCGGTCTACGGCGCGCGACCGCTGAAACGCGCCTTGCAAAGCCATGTCAAGGACCGGCTTGCCATAGCGCTGCTTGACGGTCAAATCAAAGACGGCGATCAGCTGTGGATTGGCTTAGACGCCGAAGGCGACAGAATCGTCATTGATACGGTGACGGAATCGCAAACGGCGCTCAAGACATGAGCGGTCGCATAATCTTCAAAGAAGCGAATGAGGGGAGCTGCCGACAGTCCCCGTCTTAGGCATCCGGCGGGGGTACAGGCAAGTCTTCTTCAGCGGTATCCAGCCATTTTTCGCCCTCGTCAACTAACATGACGGGGATGCCGTCGCGGATTGGATATTTGTATCCGCTGTCATCGCAGATGAGCCAACTGTCTTTGACCAGCCGCAAACGACCGGGGTCGTCGCCTTTGTCTTTGTAATGCACTGCGACCGGGCATCGCAGAATCTCCATTAAAGCCTCTGATACGGCTGCCATCTCGCGACCTCTATTTCCAATTCCAGCATTATGAAGGATCCTGCAAAGGCAGGCTCTCTGACCGCTACTCACATCATGACTGTTCTGCAGTTTTCAACAAGCACGATTATAATGGCGTCATAGCCAAAGAGAAAGTCATCATCCTTGGCTTATTATCGGATTAGCTGGTTCACCGCGCTTCGCGTAGCTAATCTTGGGCGGTATCCAGCGCCGACGCCGCGAGCATTAGACCAGTAGCAGGAGGAAGCTCCTCACATTGACCCGAAAACGTGTTTTGCTCGTCCTGGGCAGCATTTTCTTCAGCGGAGCCTCGATCGCGGTGATTGTCCGCGATGTGAATATTGACGATGTTGCTGCAAGCATAAGCCAGGCGGATGGGCTGCAACTCGGTCTAGCCTTCCTGTTTGTGGCGCTTTCTATGTTTACGCGCGGGGTCCGCTGGTGGGGCTTGCTGGGCAAGCGGCTCCCGCTGATAAAGGCCATCCATTTGGTCAATCTGACCTTTCTGGGCAATCAACTGCCGCTGCGCCTGGGCGAAGCCGCGCGCAGCCTGCTGGTAACGCGCGAAGGCGTATCAATCGAAAAAGCCGCAGCCAGCATCGTTGTCGAGCGCTTGATTGACACGCTCTTGGTGGTCCTGATGCTTGCCGCGACGGTCGCTCAACTACCCTCCGCGCCCGAATACGTTACCCTGCCGGCGTCACGATTTGGCCTGCTGGCTCTAGTCGCTTTTCTTTGCCTGTTGGCGCTCGCTCGGCAGCCTGAAAAGGCGAAGAGACTGCTGGCGAGAACGCTGAAAAAAATCTCTTTTCTGGATCGAAGCCCCCTGCAAAGAATTGCTGACAATCTCTTGGATGGCTTGGGAGCTTTGGCCGACTTGCGAACGCTGGTTTTCACCCTGGTCTGGAGCCTGATCGCCTGGTCGACATCACTGGCCAGCTTTTACATTTTGCATCAGGCTCTGGGCATTGAAGTCAATTATGCGCAGAGTGTTCCGCTGGGCGTATCACTCGCCGCGCTAGGCATCGCGCTGCCATTGACAATCGCTGCTGTTGGTCCCTTTGAAGCCGCGATAATCGTCACCGGGCAGCTCGTCGGCATGGACAGCCTGGCGGCGGTCACGCTGGGACTGCTCTTTCATGGGCTCAGCGTGTTTGGCTATATTGTCTTCGGCAGCGCGAGTCTGCTGGCGCTGGGCGTTTCGCCCGGAACTGTCTTTGGGGCGGAAGATAACACTGCGCCGGCCGGGCGCTAATCTCGGGTCAGGAATTCATGTACCAGCGACTGAAAGTGATGCACGCCGTTTTCGCGCAGAACCGAGAAGCGACCGCTGTCATAGGCTTTGGAACGCAAGCCGCGCTGCACCCATTCGCATAGCTCAATATCCTCTTGCTGTATCTCGTCGCTGAAGGCGATGATCTGCTGCATGCTTTCCCAGCCGGCGCCCGTGCCGGGCGATTCGAAATACCACTCGAAAACGGTCAAGGTCTTGTCATGCGCCAGTGGGATGATGATATTGATCGATGTATTGTCCAAATAGACGTTCAGCATCACATTCGGGAAAATCCAATAATAGAGAGCGTCTTGCTCGCCTTCGCCGCTGCGCACATAGCGGCGATCGCGCGCTTCGCCGGCATTGACATCGCGAATCGGCGCATGCTGTTTGGAGTAATAACGGAATGTATCGACGCGATATTGGTCATAGTCGATCTCGCGAAACAGCCCGGGATGGGCAATCGGCAAATGATAGCCTTCCAGGTAATTGTCGACGTAAACCTTCCAATTGCAGTTGATGATGTAGTCGCGGCGCTCCACCAGGCGCATCTTTTCCAGGTCGAAGCCGGCTGATCGAATCTCCGCGTGGATGGCGCCATAAGTTGTGGACAAGGGTTCGGCGCGCGGATCCAGATTGACGAAGACCCAGGGTCCCCAGGCTGCGACTTGTACGGACCGCAAACATACTTCGTCTTTGTTCCAATTCCGCACCCCCTCGAACTCCGGCGCGCGCAAGAGTTTCCCATCAAGGTCGTAGGTCCAACCATGGTATTTGCACTGTAAGCTCTTGCGATTGCCGCGTCCCTGCGCCACCACGGCGGCGCGATGCGGGCATACATTGTAAAAGGCGCGCAATTCTCCTTTGTTGTTGCGCGCTACAAGCAAAGGCTGATCGAGCACTTCGCAACTGAAGAAATCGCCTATGCGCGCGAGGTCTTCAAGCCGCCCGACCGGCTGCCAGGTTTTGTAAAAGATCTTTTCCGCTTCCAGCTTCAAGAAGTCCGGCTCGACATACCAGCGAGCCGGCATGGTCGCGGCGCTTGCCAGATCCGCCGAAGGCAGGTAATCACTCAAGTCCAGCGATTTCATCTGCTGTTTTCCCCAATCTGTCTATTGCCGCTCGCGCGGGAGCCAAAGCGCTCATGCTTCTTTTCGGCTAGGCAAAGCGACTTGTTAAAGAAGTGTAAAACACAAGAGCTACATGACAACAGTTTTTTCGTATAATGAAGCGTGAAGAGAAACGATCTGCCGTCGTTGCAATTCACGAGGCAATTCACTGAGCGGAGCGGAATCATCAACATGAGGATCTTCAAGACAATGATACTGGAGAAACGATAACATGCGAAAGCTGTTGCGCGCGTTTTGGGGAATAGTGCTGCTACTGAGCATTTTGTGGGTCGCGGCGGGGCTTGCTGTGGCTGCGGACTTGATGCCCGGCGAGGCAATCATAACAGATTTCACAGCGCAGGTGGAAGAGCTTGCCGGCATCTTGCAGGTCGACCAAATCGAAGGTTATTCCACCCCGGTGTTTTTCCTCGGCAGCGGGCTGCCTCTGTTTTTGATCGCCACATTCTTTTTCTGGCGCAATAATAGCAGCCTCCGCTCGCGCAAGGCAAAGGCGAGCGCGCAGACCTCAACTGCGGCGGATGGTAAAACGACGATTCCCGTGCCATTCCCCGATAGCCAGCCAGCGGACAAGACAAAGCAGAATGTTCGCGTCCTGCGCCGGCAAACGCTTCTCATCTCGGCAATAGCCTTTGTCGCCGCTTTTCTCTTGTGGAATCAACGCGAAATGGAATTGCTGCTGTATCCTCTGCGCTTGTTTGTCACCTTCGTGCACGAAGCGGGTCATGCGCTTGCCGCGCTGATTTCCGGCGGGCAGGTGCAAGGCTTTACCGTTGCTGCAAACGGTTCTGGCTACGCCGTTACCGCGGGGGGCAATCTCGCCTTGATTCTACCAGCTGGCTACTTGGGAGCGGCGCTATTTGGTTCGCTGCTCTTTCTGCTCAGCAATCGCGCCCCGCGTTATGTGTCGGGCATAGCGATGGCGCTTGGCGCATTTTTGATAGGAATTACAGTGCTCTATGGACGTCCCGACGAGTCGGGATTGCCCATCGCCCTCGCCATCGGGGTCGGTTTTGGGACAGTCATCTTGCTCATTGGCGCAAAAGCGCCGCGCATCGTCAACCAGTTGATGCTGAGTATTCTCGCGGTCGTAACCGCCCTGGAGGCTGTTTACGATTTGAAATTCATCCTAGACGGGTCCTTGAATGGCACCATCAACCCGCAAAACGATGCCGTGAGATTCGCCCAGGAGATTACCCCCCTGCTGCCAACCGCGGTGATTGCGCTGCTCTGGGCGGGTATCGCGGCAGTCATGCTGGGCACGGCGATCTATGTCGGGACCATCAAAACACTGCAAAACGAAATCCAGGCTGTCGTGAAGAGCCAATCGTAAACAATGTGTAAAATCTTAGCTATTCTCTTGCGTCAGCCAGGCGAATGCCATAGATTGAAGTCAAATCAACATGCAGGAGCAATCTCATGTTAAGAACTTTCGTTGAGCGCAAAGTCCGCCGGCAGATCGTTCACAGGAGCCTGATTATTTCCGCGCTTGCCTTTGCAGCCATCCTGGCGCTCTGGTACAGCGATTCGCTGGCGAGCCTCGTGCATCCCCTGCGGATGTTTGTCAACAATATCCACGGCGGTTTGTCCGCATTAGCGATTCAGCTTTCCGGCGGCGCGGTGCACAGCTTCACATTGTCGTCTGTGGGAACTTACCGCATCGAATTCAGCGGCGGCTCCGACGCCTTGATCTTCCCAGCCGGCTATCTCGGCTCGGCTTTGCTAGGCGCAGCCCTCTTTTATCTGGTGAATCGCGCGCCGCATTTGCTGCGCGGTCTGGCGATGATTACAGGCGTCTTCACGGTGGCCTTTATGGCGCTGTTCATCCGGCCCGCGGGCGCCGGCAGTTTATTGTCCATGGTCATCTGCCTGGGGCTGGGGGTCCTGCTGATAGTCATGGGCTGGACGGGCAAGGGCGACATCAACCAGTTGCGATCGCGCAAGACCTTCGCCCAGATCCTGATGAATATCGTGGCGCTGATGACCGCCCTGCACGTGATTCTCGATCTGGGTTATATCCTGCAAGCGCCCGCCATGACCGATGGCGTCATCACCAACCCGGTCGCGGCATTTTCCGAACGGGTCATGCCCAGCGCATCGGCATCGCTGATCGCGTATATCTGGTCCGCAACAGCCATCGTTTTCCTGGGCAACTCCATCTATTTCAGCATGATCCGCCCCTTGCGGCAGATACCCAACAACGACGACATCGTCTGATTTAAGCCGTTGCGGCAGCGATTTCTTCAGCAAATCGAGGGCATGTGCATAGCAACATGCCCTTTTGTTTTGCGTAGCGTTATACGGCGCGGAAGGCAAGACTTGTAATCGCAGCTATTTGCACCGCTCCGCACTTTGTTCTTGCATGACATCAAAAATCCCTGCATACCCCTATTGCATTTCTGATTAACCACAGTTAAAATATATCAATAGCTAGAGTAAATCTCGTATTGGAATTGAATCGCATGTCCGCTGTATCTGCGCCTGCTGCATTAGCCTCTGCCCGCGACGATCGACCATCGCAGCGAAAGCTGGACAAAATGGCGCCGGCGCTGGTTCTCGTCACTTTGCTAGCAATCGCGCTCAGCATGATAGGCGAGCGAACTGGCGCGCCGGAAGCCGCGCTGATGACGCTCAATATCGTCTCCTATCTGGCTGGCGGTTTCTTTGGCGCCAAGACCGCGCTGGAGAGCTTGCGCGAACGTGAAATCGATGTCGATTTGCTGATGGTCCTGGCGGCTTTGGGCGCGGCGGTCGTTGGGGAATGGCACGAAGGGGCGATACTGCTTTTTCTCTTTTCCCTCAGCAATGTCTTGCAAGACTACGCCATGAGCCGCAGCCGCAGAGCGATTAGCAGTCTGTTTAAGCTTTATCCGCAAGAGGCAACGGTCAAGCGCGGGTCCGATACCATTCGTCTAAAGCTGGAAGATATCAGGGTCGGCGACATCGTCCTGATCGAGCCGGGCGAACGTATCCCGGTTGACGGCAGGGTCCTGGCCGGCCTATCCGCGGTGGACCAAAGCCCGATCACCGGCGAGTCCATGCCGGTGGATAAATCCGCGGGCGAGCTCGTTTATGCGGGAACGCTGAATTTGCAGGGCATCTTGGATGTGCGGGCTGTGAAATCCGTGGGCGAGACAACGCTGGCGCGTATTATCAAGCTGGTGGAAGAAGCGCAAGACAGCAAGGCGCCAACTCAACGCTTTCTGGACCGATTCGAACAGCTTTACGCCAAAGCGATCATCCTGGGCATTCTCTTGCTCATTTTGTTGCCGCCACTGCTCGGCTGGAGCGATTTCGAGAGCAATTTCTACCGCGCGATGGTTCTGATGACAGTTGCCTCGCCCTGCGCGCTCGTGATCAGCGCGCCATCGGCATTCATCTCGGCGATTGGCTCGGCCGCAAGGAGCGGTGTGCTTTTCAAAGGCGGCACCAGCCTGGAACAATTGTCGCGCGTCAAAGCCGTCGCATTCGACAAAACCGGCACCTTGACTCTTGGGCGGCCGCAGGTAACGAACCTTGTGATTTCCCCGCCCCATACCGAGCCTGAACTGATTCAAGTCGCGGCCTCTGTAGAAGCGCGCTCGGAACATCCACTTGCCAGAGCCATTGTCGCCTACGCCAGCGCCGCCAAGATCCAACTGAGAGCGGCGGATAACTTCCTCGCTGTCCCGGGCAAGGGCGCGCGGGCCCGTCTCGGCGGGAGTGAGGTCCGCCTTGGACGCATCAGCCATTTGCAGGAGATTGCGGCGATGCCCGACGCGCTCGCGCAAGCGCGAACCAAGCTGGAAGCTGCCGGTAAAACGGTCATCGGCGTCCTGGTGGACCAGAGCTGGCTGGGTCTAATCGGGCTGGCGGATCAACTGCGACCAACGGCATCGCCTCTGGTCGGCGAATTGAATCGCCTGGGCATTGTCACGGTAATGCTGACTGGGGACAATCAGCCTGTGGCAGAGTCGATCGGGCAGCAGCTAGGCATAGACGAGATCTACGCCCAGTTGCTGCCGCATGAAAAAGTTGAGATCTTGAAGCGCTTGCGGCAACATCACGGACCGGTCGCCATGATCGGAGATGGCATCAACGACGCGCCCGCCCTGGCGGCCGCGGAGGTCGGCATCGCGATGGGCGGCGCCGGGGCTGACGTGGCGCTGGAAACATCGGATGTGGTGCTGATGGGCGACAGAATAGAGCGGCTGAGCGAGGCGTTGCGAATCAGCGACCGAGCCAGACGGGTCCTGTGGCAAAACATCGTATTTTCTTTGGCGGTGATCGCGATCTTGATAACCGGAGTCTTCATCTTAGAACTGGCGCTGCCAGTTGGCGTTCTGGGGCACGAAGGCAGCACCGTGATTGTGGTCCTCAACGGCTTGATTAGCTTGCTTATCCTGCCGGAATTGCGCCGCAGGAAGATGCGGAAACTGGCGTGATAGTTCCTTTTCAACAAGTCCAGCGCGTCTAGCGCGAGAACTGCGCCCCTTCCCATTGCGCGAAAAGCGGCTGCAGCTTCAGCCGTTGGTACTTGCCGGTCGCGGTGACCGGAATGTCTGTGCCAAAGACCACCACTTTAGGCGATTTCTCAAAGGGCATTTGCTCGCGGCAGTATGGCAAGATGCCGTCTTCCGTGAGTTCGGCGCCGTCTTCCAGCACCACATAAGCGCCGATTTCTTCGCCATAATAGCGATTCTGGAATCCCACTGCCAAGCCTACTTTCACGCCCTCTATGCCCAGCAAGACTTCTTCAATGTCCAGGGGGCTGAATTTCACGCCGCCGCGATTGATCAGTTCCTTGATGCGTCCAGTGATGAAGAAAAACTTCCTGCCCTGCTCGTCAAGCTTGAAGAAGCCTTCGTCGCCGGTGCGGAACCAGCCAAACTTGAAGGTTTCGGCATTGGCTTCCGGCCGCTTGAAATACCCTTGCATGACATTGTGGCCCCGCACGCAGATTTCGCCCCGCTCGCCTTCCGCCAGTTCCCGTCCGCTGCCGTCGGCGGCGAAGATCGCCATCTCGTTGGCTTCGATCGGGCAGCCGATGCTGGGATAGCCGTAATCCAGCAGCCAGCGCTGGTTCGCCTCCCAAGACAAGCTGATGGGCAGAAAAGACGAATAACAAGTGGTTTCGCTCAAGCCGTAGCCATGCAGAATCGTTAGCCCGAAGGTCTCGGCAAAGTCGCGCGCCAGCGCCACAGAGAGCGTGCCGGCGCCGCAAATGAAATGTCGGAAATGCGTCAAATCGCGGCGGCTGATCTTCCCGCCAAAGATGGTGTTGCCGGCGGATTGCTCGCGCGCGCCGTATTCAAGCAGGAACTGCAGCAGCGTCGGCACGACGCTCACGACATTGACCTTGTCTCTTATGATGCGCTCCCAGAAATGCGACACGCTGAAACGGCGATTCAGGACGGTTGATCCACCGACGTAAAGCGGCGTGATTATCGTTACCAAGATGCCATTGACGTGATGGATAGGCAGGACGCACATCATGCGTTGGTTGCCCGTTATCGCCTGCCACTGGCTGAGGCTCATGGCGTCGACCAATAGATTGTACTGTGTGAGCGTGACCCCTTTGGGCGTGCCGGTGGTGCCGCTGGTGTATACCAGCAGCGCTTCGTCATCAAGCGCGGCGGTTTCGGCGCCGCTTTCGCCCAGAGGCAGGTCACTGGCTTTGGCGCCCGAATCGTCGCCCAAGAAGGTAGTCGGACGGTTCTTCAGCGCTTCATAAAAGCTAAGATAATCCTTGGAAGGCGAACCGCCCACTTTTATTACCTGCTCGATATTGGGGGCGCTTGGGATGATTTGCTCGGCGCGCGCCAGGTATTCGCTGCGCACAAAACAGGTTTTCGCGCCGCTATCGCGCAGGATAAAGGCGATGCGGCGGTCGTCTTCCGAGACATTCTGTGGCGCGACAGCCGCGCCGATGATCCAGCAAGCAAAGTAGATCAAAACCGTATCGACGTGATTGCAGGCGATTGTCGCCACGCGGTCGCCGCGCCGCAAGCCGAGATCCTCGTACATGAAATTCGCAGCTTGATGAATACGCGCGTTGAACTCGGCGTAGCTCAAGGTCAGGCGTTCGTCGTCATTGTCGTAAAAAATGAGAAAGGTCTTGTCCCCCGATGTTTTGGCGTGCATGGAAAGCAGGTCGCGAATGTTGCGGTAGGGGACTTTGCGCGCCTGCGGAGGGAAGCCGTCTTTTGTTTGCGCTTGACGCAGCTTTGGCGCCGTTTCCTGGAACATGTCTTGTGGCATTGCGCATCACCCCGCGAAGAACCGCATTTTCACAGCTATCATTATAGCAACTCAGGCGCTTTACGCGAACAATAATTCGCGTTCCAGCGTATCCTTGTTGTCATAGCGAAGCGCGACCACTGTTTGATTCTTGGCGCTGCTCATACGGGACGATTAATGCCAAAAGCGAGAACATGCCTGCGCATAAAATACCCGGGTCGCAATCGCCTAAGGCGATGCCCTAGACCGGGCAGGCATAGCGGAAAAGATCGCGCCGCGCTGTATAAACTGCGGCAACATGCACAAGAGATCAGGAAAAGCGAGGGCAAAGCCAAATGAGGAAACTCTGTGTGATTGGCAGCGGATACGTCGGTCTGGTAACGGGCGCCTGCTTCGCCGATTTGGGCAATAGCGTCACGCTGGTTGACATTGATGAAGACAAGATCGAAACGCTGCAGCAGGGAAAACTGCCCATCTATGAACCCGGCTTGTCCGAGCTGGCGCAGCGGAACACGGTCGCGGGCCGGATGCACTTCACCACGTCATACCATGAGGGGCTGGATCAAGCGGAGTTTGTCTTTATCTGCGTCGGCACGCCCTCGGGCGTGGATGGCGAAGCGGACCTGCAATATGTTCGCTCGGCGGCGGAAACTATCGCGGAAGCCATGACGCATCCGCTTGTCATCATAAACAAGTCGACTGTGCCGGTGGGCACGGGAGACTGGACAGCAGAGATCATCGCGCGCAAACAGCCCAAGCCGATGGACTTCGCAGTTGTCTCTTGCCCCGAGTTCTTGCGCGAAGGTTCCGCCATTGCCGATTTTATGAATCCCGACCGCACTGTTCTTGGATCCACCAATCCGGAGGCGGCCGAGCGCGTCGCCGAACTTTACGCGCCGCTGGACGCCCCGACCGTGATAACCGATATCCGAACAGCCGAGATGATCAAATACGCTTCCAACGCCTTCTTGGCCACGCGCATCAGCTTTATCAACGAGATCAGTATTATCTGCGAGCGGCTGGGAGCGGATGTCATTGAAGTCGCGCGTGGTATGGGCTTTGATTACAGGATTGGACCCCATTTCTTACAAGCTGGCATCGGATTCGGCGGTTCCTGCTTTCCCAAGGACGTGAAGGCGCTGGCGAATATGGCGCAGACCCATGGCATGCACCCGCAATTGCTAAACGCGGTCATGGAGATCAACGCCTTCCAGCGGCGACAGATCGCGATGAAAGCGCGGGAAATGCTGGAGGGCACGGTGAACGGTAAAACGATTGCCGTGCTGGGTTTGGCTTTCAAAGAGAATACCGACGATATTCGCGAGTCCCCTTCCCTGACGGTCCTTCGTTCGCTTTTGAATCAGGGCGCGGTCGTCAAAGCCTACGATCCGGTGGCGATGGAAAACGCAAGCAGAGAACTCCGGGGATTGACACTCTGCGACAACGCTTACGCCGCGGCGCAGGATGCCGAAGCCCTGTTGGTCCTAACGCCTTGGAACGAGTTCAAGCATCTGGACATGAGCCGCATCCGCGATTCGATGAAACGACCGATACTGATTGACGGTCGCAATATGTATGACCCGGATGAATTGCGGAATATGGGATTTGAGTATCGCGGCGTCGGGCGCGGATACGACGGCGCGGGCTTGCGGAGCAATGGCGACCGCTAGCCCTCCGCCGAACATCGTTGCGTCGCTTAGTCTGGCTCTCGCCTAGGCAATTCACTCAGATCCGCGCGGTAGGGCTGCCCCGCAACGCCGCCGATTCGGCTGGCGACGGCGCGCCCGCATTGGCAGGCGCTGGACAAGCAATCCGGCAGCGCCAAGCCCTCGAGCCAGCCCGCCAGGAAGCCGGCGGCAAAGCTGTCGCCTGCGCCGATGCCATCTCCGCCAGCAGCGGCTTTATCGACCGTCTGCACAGACTCGATTCCCTCCGCCCATGCGCTTGCGCCATCAAGACCCCGCTTGACAACCAGAATTGGCACGCGTTGGCGAAGGTATTGCATAGCCTCCGCCAGCGAAGCGACGCCACAAAGATGTTTCGCCTCTTGCTCGTTGGGGAGCAAGACGTCAACAGAGCTCAGGGCTGCTTCCAAGTCGATATCCCAAGCCTCGGCCGGATCCCAGTTGGTATCAAGGGAAACCGTCAAGCCCAGTCCCTTCGCCCGCTGCATAATATCAATACAGTCGGGGAGCAAGCCCCTCTGCAAGAAGAGACTGCCATAATGCAAGTGTCGCGCCCGCGTCAGCATGTCATCGCAAATGTCAGCTGCGGTCAGCGCCTCTGCCGACCCCGGATAAGTCAGCATGGCGCGATCGTCCCCTTGCGTCAAATGCGCGGTCAAACCTGTTCTGAGTTCTTTGTCAACCCGCATATACCGCGTATCGACGCCGGCGGAGGACAAGGTATCGAGGATGAGTTCGCCAAAGGCGTCTTCTCCAACAGCCCCCAGCAAGGCTACCCGAAGACCCAGCTTGGCCGCTTGAGCCGCGAAAATGCAGCAGGAGCCGCCCATGACCAGGTCGTAATCGGCGACAGTCTTTTCAACTTGTCCAAAACGAGGCACGACGTCATCGTCGCGCAGGATGAGGTCGACGCAGGTGTCCGCAAATGCGATGATGTCGTAGGTCTTGGTCATAAGCCTTTTCAAATAATGTTCAGCACAAAGACACAAAGAGCGCAAAGTGAAAAGATCTTTTGAACACCGAGGGCACAGCGGGCACAGAGAAAAGTGTTGCATTTGAATGTCTTTTACAATCAATGAAATGAATTGATTGCCCTGGCAACTGACCAAAGTCGCCTGCTTGTGCAGCTTTTCCGGGATTAGGCATAACCCAAGCGCCGCAGATAGGCCAGGTTGTCTTTGGCGCTCTCCAAGGGATCTTGGCTGCGGCCCGGCAAAATGTCCTGCTCGATCACCGCCCAACCGTCGAAGTCCAGTTCTCGAAGTAAATCCAGCAATCCAGCAAAATCAACCGACCCGCGACCCAACTCGGGGAAAACGTTCAATTCGACCACTTTGAAGTAATCCCAGCCTTTATCCCGCACAGTCTCGAGCACGTCCTTATCGCATTCCTTAATGTGCAGATACTTCAGCCGCTCGCCCCAGCGACGACCGACGGCGACCGGGTCCCCGCCCCCGTACATACAGTGCGCGGTATCCAGGCAAAGATTGAGGCAACGCGGATTACTTTCGTTCATTAGGCGATCAATTTCCGCTTCCGTCTCGATCCAAGCGCCAACATGAGGGTGAAAGACCGCTTTTAATCCGAATTCCTCGAGCGCGCGCTTGCCATAGTCTTCGGCATTAAATATGAACCGCTGCCATCCCTCTTCGCTCAGGCCCTCATTCGGGCGGATGCGCCCAGCCCGCTTCGAGCGATTCGCGTCGAAAAACAGCGTATCGGACAAGACCACCCATTCACAGCCCATTTGCGAAAGCAAGCGCGTGCTGGTCCAGGTTTCGTCGTATTCAGCTTGTTTCGCCGCCGGGTCCAGCAGATTGATCTGCACATAGGCGGCCAGCAGGCTCAAACCCAGTTCATCGAGCCGGTCACGCAGCAAGGCGCTGTCTTGCGGCAGGTAAGCGAATGGTCCGAGTTCTGTGCCGGCATAGCCAGCCGCGCTGATTTCGCGCAAGACTTGATCCCAAGGCGGCACATTGGGCGTATCTTTCATGATCACGCCCCAGGAAACGGGCGCGGTAGCGAGCCTGATATTCACCTGCGTCTCCTCGTTTGAAATCATGCCTTCGTGAATTCGCCGCCGCTGTTCAATTTGCGCGGTCAGTCGCGTTGATGATTACGCTGACGCGCGCGCCGGCAAGGACCTGCCCTTCCTCGCTCTACCATTGCCCTAACATAGCCCTACCAATAGAAGCGCTGTGCCTTTCTACCCGCTTCGCGTTCATCAAGGAGTTGCTTCGTCCGCTCGTCCTGTGTGACTTCCGCCCCGAAGACATCCCACCAGATGCCGGAGCGCGGCAGACGGCTGTAACGCTCAATTTGCGCCACAATCATGCAAGAGCGTTTTTCCGCTTTCGCCCCCGCCAGCGCCGCTTTCAGTTCATCTTCGTCATGCGCGTTCCAGGCGCGCAATCCGATGCTCTCGGCATTTTTGGCATAATCAATCTCGAGGAAATCACCGTCGTCCAGTTTGCCGGTGGCTTGATTTCTCACGCGGAACTCGTTGCCCAGGCTATGGCCGACTAGCGCTTTTTGATGTCCGTGAATCGACTGGAAGCCATCATTTTGCAGCAGGATGACCGTCAATTTTGTGCCCTCTTGCATAGCGGTCTTCAGTTCCATCGGATGCAGCAGGTAGTTGCCGTCGCCGAGGAAGACATAAACTTCGCCGTCATCCGGGCGCGCCAGGCGGACGCCGATTGCGCCGGGGATATCGTAACCCATGCAAGAATTGCCAAACTCCAGATGCAGAATACGTCCCGCGGTAGCCTCAAAGAGTTGATGCAAGTCCCCGGGCGCGGTACCAGCCGCGCATACAAGCGTATCGCCCGCATCCATGTAGTCGTTGAGCGCGCCGATTACCTGCGCCTGGCTCATGCGTTCACCGGGCTGCTGGACATAGACCGTTTCTCGTTTCTGCCGCAGCCAGGCTGCTCGATCGACCGCCAGCGACTCCACATATCCCGCGTTTGGCTTGACGCCAGCGGTCCGCGCGGCCGATGTAAGCGCTCGCAAACTGTCGCGCGCGTCGGCAACGATGGGCAGAGCGCCCAGTTTGTGGGCATGGGCGCCACTGACATTGATGCTGATGAATTTGACGTCGGGATGCTGCCAGGCGGAGTAGGAGCCGGTCGCGAAATCGGCCAGGCGCGTGCCAATCAAAAAGACGAGGTCAGCCTCAGCCGCGTATTTGCCCGAAAGCGGCGTGCCTGTATGGCCGCTGCCGCCGATCAGCAAGGGCGACTCTTCTTGCAGCGCGCCACGCCCGGAATGCGTCTCGCCCACCGGGATGCCAAAGCTATCGGAAAACTCGCGTAATTCCCCCCAAGCTTTGGAATAATGTACGCCGCCGCCCGCCAGTATGTAGGGCTTTTCCGCGGACTTGAGCAACTCAACCGCTTCTTGAATCCGCCGTTGGTCGGCTTGGCGTCTTTCGACGCGCCAGATCTGTTTGCGGAAAAAGTTCAGCGGATAATCAAATGCCACGCTCTGAATATCTTGCGGCAAGGCAATAGTAGCCGGACCCGCGACCACAGGATCGGTCATCACGCGCATCGCCTCTGGCAGCGCGTACAAGATCTGTTCCGGGCGGGTGATGCGATCGAAGAACTGGCTGACGACGCGGAAACAGTCCGTGACGCTCATATCCAGCGAAACGGGATGCTCGATATCTTGCAAGACTTGTCCCTGGAAACGCGTCGCATAGTAGTCCGACGGCAGCAGCAGGACCGGCAGCCGATTGATATGCGCGGTGGCGGCGCCGGTGACCATGTTGGTGGCGCCGGGACCAATCGATGTGGTGCAGGCGAAGGTTTGCATGCGCAGGCGCGTCCGCGCGAAGCCGGAAGCGGCATGCGTCATCGACTGCTCGTTGGTTGGCTGGTAATAGGGCAGATCGTCGCCGTATTCCCAAAGCGCCTGGCTCAAGCCGCTGACATTGCCATGCCCGAAGATACCCCAGATGGCCGGGATAAAACGCTGAACCTCGCCGTCATATTCAGTGTATTGCGCCTGCAAGAACTTGATTAGCGCCTGCCCCATGGTTAGGCGCAGGGTCTCCTGGCGCGCGAAGGGTTGAAATATCATCGCCGTCTCCTCGTTTACGGGTCTTGCAAATCCTGCGTGGCCGAAACAGATTCGGGCGCGCGCTCGGCAACGCTGTCATAGCGCGCGAGTTCTTTCGCCAAACCGATATAGGTCGCTGGGGTCAGCGCTAGCAGCCGTTTCTTGTCCGCGTCTGGGATATCCAGCCCGCTGATGAATTCCCGAATATTCGTCTGGCTCAACGACTTCCCGCGTGTCATTGCCTTGAGCTGCTCGTAAGCGCCCGGCGCATGGTGCTTGCGCAGCACCGTTTGAATCGCCTCGCCGAGCAGCTCCCAGGCATTGTGCAAATCATCAGCCAGCGCCTGGCGGTCAAGCTCGACTCTTCTCAATCCCTGGTCCGCCGCTGTCAAAGCCAGCAGACTATGCGCGATGGCTGTGCCGAAATTCCGCAAAGCCGATGTATCGCTCAGATCGCGCTGCAGGCGGGACACCGGCAGCTTAAGCGCCAGATGTCCCAGCGTCGCGCTGCTAATGCCTAGGTTGGCTTCCGCGTTTTCGAAGTTTATCGGGTTGACCTTGTGCGGCATGGTAGACGAGCCGACTTCCTCCGTCACCAGTTTCTGTTTGAAGTAGCCCAGGGAAATATAAGTCCATATATCGCGGCAGAGATCCAAAAGGACCGTATTGAAACGAATCAGCGCATGGCTTAGCTCAGCCAGGAAATCGTGCGCTTCTATCTGCGTGCTCAGCGGGTTATAGGCTAAATCCAAATCCTCGACAAAGCGCCCTGTCATAGCCAGCCAATCCACTTCGGGGTATGCAGCGACATGGGCGTTGAAAGCGCCGACGGCGCCGTTAAATTTCCCCAAGAACGACTGCGATTCGATTTGCTTCAATTGGCGGCTTAAGCGAAGAGCAAATACTTTTAACTCTTTGCCGACTGTTGTCGGCGACGCCGCCTGGCCATGCGTGCGCGCCAGCATCGGCTCGGCGGCTGTCTGGAGCGCCCAATCATCGAGCAACTGCAGTAGCTCCCGCGCCTTGGGCAGCCAAACGCCGCGCAGCGCGTCACGCAGCATCAGCGCATAAGCCAGGTTATTGATGTCCGCGGAAGTGCAGGCGAAGTGGACGGATTCGATGACATCAGACAAGCTCGTGCCGCGCAGCCTGCCTTTAACATAGTATTCGACCGCCTTGACATCGTGGCTGATGAAAGCCTCGATAGATTTGATTTCCGCCGCAGCCTCGTCGTCGAAGCTCTCCGCCAGCTGATTCAGGAGCCAGATCTCATCGTCGGAAAAAGCGCGAACATGACTGATTCCCGCATGTTCGGACAGGGCGATCAGCCAGCGGACTTCCACGAGAACGCGATATTTCATCAGCGCCCATTCCGACAGATAGGGACCCAGCGCTGCCGTCTTTTCGGCGTAGCGTCCGTCAATGGGTGAAATGGCGCGCAAGCTCATCTGGGATTCCGCGCTTTCTGGCAGGTGGTCGAAAGCCATACGAAGGATAATTGTACACCGATTCAGAGGACATTTCCCCTGTATATCGTGACATTCGACCTGACGATTCGCCGCAACTCTCGGCATAATACCTGCGACCGCGAACTTTGCTAAACTGTTTTTGGAGCTGCTGACTTGTCCCGGCTTATCGAATCGAGACCGCGTTCTGATGGATTCCGCATGCCGGCGGAATGGGAGCCGCACGCGGGCTGCTGGATGCTCTGGCCGCAACGGCGCGATACCTGGCGCAACGGCGGCAAACCCGCTCAAGTCGCATTTGTAAAAGTGGCGGGGGCGATTTCACGCTTTGAACCAGTTATCATGGGGGTGAATCCAGAGCAATTTCTTAATGCCCGCTCGCTGCTGCCGCCACAGGTGCGCGTAGTGGAGCTATCGAACAATGACGCCTGGATCCGCGATAGCGGCGCGACGCTCGTCGTCGACGACGCCGGTGCAGTGCGCGGCATTGACTGGATGTTTAACGCCTGGGGCGGCTTGCAAAAGATGATGTATTTCCCCTGGGACCTGGACCAGCAAGTCGCCCAGAAGATGTTGGAAATCGAGGCGCTGGATCGTTACCGGGCGCCCCTGGTGATGGAAGGCGGTTCCTTTCATGTAGATGGAGAGGGAACGCTGCTCGCGACCGAACAATGCCTGTTGCACCCGAACCGCAACCCAAAGCTTTCTCGAGCCGAAATCGAGCAGCATTTGCAAGACTATCTGGGCGTCAAGCATATCATCTGGCTCAAGCGCGGCGTCTACGAGGACGAGACGGACGGACATGTAGACAACCTATGCTGCTTTGTGAAACCCGGCGCCGTCGCCCTAACCTGGACAGATGACCGCGGCGATCCGCAATATGAACGCTCTGCGGAAGCCTACGACCGCTTGCGCTGCGCAAAAGACGCGCGGGGACGACCGCTGGAAATCCACAAGATCCATCAGCCAGAGCCAATGTACATGACGGCTGAAGAAGCCGCGGGCTTGGATAACGTGGATACGGCAATCGCGCGCCCGGCAGGAGAACGCCTGGCTGCCTCCTACATCAATTTCTACATCGCTAATGGCGGGATCATCGCGCCTCAATTTGGCGATCCGCATGACGGGCCCGCGCTGCAAACATTGGCTGAGTTGTTCCCGGATGCCCAAGTCCTTGGCTTGCACGCGCGCGAAATTCTCTTGGGGGGCGGCAATATCCACTGCATCACGCAGCAGCAGCCGGCGGGTTTGCGGGATCATCAAGCGCTGGACCAGTAATATGTCCGAATACGTGGCTGTCGAAGTAGAGTTCACCGACGACCCTGATATTATGGAGCTGTTTGTCAATCAGATCTTGACGGGGGCTGATGAAGAAGTTTATGCCAGCGCGCAGGCTGGCGACGAGGGTTCGCCCCTGGCGCAGATGCTCTTCGCCGCTGCCGATGGGATCCAAGCGCTGACGATTGCCGAAGACTGCCTGACCATCACACGTGATCCCATGTTCCCCTGGGAAACGATCATCGACGAGCTGCGCGACGCCTTGCGCGACTGGTACCTGTAGCGGCGGCAAGTTCCGTCACCTTAGTTGACATCGCTGGACTTCGACTTGCCTGTATCCGGCGAGTCCGCCTTGCGATTGACGGTCTGTTTTGGGATCAGCGCAGGCGGCGTCGGCGGCGCGCTCGCGCCGACTTGCCGATACATGGCGTCGACCTGCTTCTCGTCGCCGCCCTCGAGCACCGAAAGCATTTCATGCGACGACATGGCGCTATAGTCGCGCTCGACCTTGGCGATGGACACGCGCTTGATAACGCGCGTTGCCGCTTCCCCGCCACAAGCCGGGCAGCATGGCTCCGCCCTATCGTATTCGGCAACCGTTTTGTAGCTCAGGCTGAAAGGCTGCCCGCAGCTATCACAACGAAAATCGTATTGCGGCACGTTTGTTCTCCTGTCAACCGCATCACCCGGGGCGACCGCCCCGCTGGGCGGCTTCTGTTTGGCTCATGTCCGGATGCCACTCGTCCATCAGCGCGTCTTTGCGCCGAGTAGCGATCCAGCCGCCCAAATCCCGGGCGATCCGCTCCAGCATTTTGGGCTGCGCCCAGGTCGCTGTATCAACTTGAACAGCCACAGCGCCAGCATCCAGATAGTCGCGCGCGTCCTGTGGGGAATGTATGCCGCCGGCGCCGATTATCGGAATGTCTTCCGGAACCTGACGGCGCAAGCGCCCCACCATGCGCAGGACCATAGGTTTCACGAGGGGTCCATAAATGCGACCGCTAACCAAGCGACCGCTGTGTTCGTCCCTTGCCGTACCCCGCGGCGCGGCGCTCGCGACCAAGGCGTCCGCGCCCGCCTCGAGGACGGCCGGCGCCAACTGATAGGCTTCATAGAATGGCAAGCGGACCAGCAAAGGCTTTTCGATGGCGGCCGCTGCGCTGACCAAAGTATAGGCTTGGTCTTCGTCGAGATCGTCATCCAAACCCAGTTCGATGCCAGCGATCACATCGAGCCCGTCTATCATTTCCCCAGCCTGTTTAATATGAGGCGCGCCTGTGCCAACCAGGTGCAGCAGCACCGGAATGGGAAGCTTCTCCCAGGTTTGGCGATATTGCTGTATCACGCGCTTCAAGCCCGGATTCGGCAAACCGGTGTGAACGAGGATGCCGCCCGGCAGAGGCACGAGCCTGGCGCCGGATGCTGGATTCCATGCCTCTATGGTTACAGGATTGGTGATGATGGCGCCAAGTTTCTCATAATCAAGCAGACGACGATAATTGTCACCGAAGCCAAGCGTTCCCGCGGCTGGCATGACCGGCGTCGACAAGTGCAGGCTTGTCTTCCCTGGTCGCGTGATTTCAACAACCATCGATATCCTTCGTCAGTTCTCCAGACGCAGCGACGTCAGGTCGAAGGCGGGTCCGTCTATGCACTGCAGTTTGGACCCGTCTTTTGAACGCAGCATACAAACATAACAAGCGCCTACCGCACAGGGTAATTGCTTTTGGAATACGCCAAAAATGTAATTTTCCGGCACATCATTGCGCCGTTGCCGCACCAGGCGCATCACATCCGCGAAATTTTTCAATTCATTGCTCGGTCCCACCGCGACAAAGACTTGGTCGGCCCAGCCCAAGGTCATCACCATATCTTGCCAGCTCAAATCGTCCTCAGCCTGAACGATCTCGATCTCCTCGGGGAGATGACTCGTGTCGTATTGGCGGGCTGTTCCCATCAGCGCCATCGTCACGCTCGCATCGTTGGACAGCAGCGCCGGCAACATCAGCAGCAGCGATGTCGGCGGCGTATCATAAACGATCAGCAAGATATTGCGCAGTTTGCGGCGGAACTTGAAGGGTTTGCCTATTGGTCCGAGCAGGCTAAGCAACTGACCCGGCTGATAGCTAAGCGCGGACGGGCGCTCGACAACGATGATATTGCTGTTCAGGATTTCTACCGGGAACCACAGCTCGCGCAGATACGGGTTCCAGTGCTGTATTTCGTAGTCCTTCTCTATGCGCCGCGCCAAGACCGCCTGACCCGCCCGCATGGATGACAAGGACTTGTCAACAGCCAGTTCCAGCCGCTGATAGTCGCGGCTGACCCGTCTAATGCGTTCAATATAGGCTTGCGTATCTTTCATGTTCCGTAAGTTGGTCTGGAAGGCTCGCCTGACAGCATTATAGTCGCATAAGCGGGTCCTGACTGCTCGGAGCGGACGCAATTGAATGCGCGCTTGCGAATCTGCGCGAGAGAAAATAGCCGCATGTATTTTGGGCTGTCCGCAATTGGCGGCAAAGTCTCGGCTCAATCGTGAACGAAACGATATAGTTCAAAGGGCTTTGCGCCGGCTTCTGGCAGATGCGCCACCAATACAAATCGTTCGTCTGTTTCTTGGCTCAGATAAAGCGCATCTAGGGAGGGCCTGCCCGGCGGCATCATCAAGTAATCAATCTCGTAGCGCCGCGCCAAGTCCAGCGTGTCCGCGCGCGACGCGAAAGGCGTCATGATCGACTCGTAGCCGAAATAGCTAAAGACATAGGGGTCTTGCGCCATCAGCCGCAGGCGGTCGTCGCCTGTCAGGTCTGGCAGATCTTCAAGGGCGTCAATCAAGATCTCGATGCTGCCATAATAAAGATCAGCTTTTGCCGTCTCTTCGCGGACAAGACTGTAAGAACTGACCGCGCACCACAGCAGCAAGGCGGCGGCGGCGCCCAACCTCAACCGCGGCTTGCGCGGGAAACGCTCAAGCGACAGCGCCGCGAATGGCAGCAGCAGCGGCAAGATGCTCAAAAAAGCTTTTTCAAAGCTGCCCGCCTGGCTCTTCAGCGGCAGCAGTATCGGGTATATGAGCAGAATACCCAGCAGCCATAAGAGCGCGGGCAAAGCGCTAAAAAGTCGCGCCCTGTCGCGCCCTCCCAACAAGAGCCCGACGCCGCCAAGAACAACAAAAAATAGGGGCAAAGTGAAAGAAACCACAATCTGCTTGAACGCGGCCAAGAGCTCGAAAATACGCTTTGCCAAGAGATCGGCAATCGATTGACGCTGCAGCATCGATTCCAGCGATATCGGCAATCCATAGGCATAGTGGTCATGATGCTCGACCATGAAGAACATGTGGCTGGTCTCGGCCGGTCCCAGCATGCTCAGCTCCCGCAGATTACGCGCCAGCCAAGGAGCGACCGTCAGGAGAAAACTGGCAAGCAGTGTAAGCATGAGTGAAGCGGCTTCGCGGAATGTCGCGCGCGGGCTCGACCAAAGCAGGCGCAGCGCGGCGACGGCGATGAACACGGGCAATACAAGGATCGAATCGTTGCGCGTCAAATATGCCAAACCCGCGGCGACGCCGCAAAGGACGATGCTCAAACGATGCCCAGCGCGCAAGCCCCGGTTGAACATGAGCGCGCTAAAACAAAGCGCAAGGGCGTTCAGTACAGTGGTATCAGTCCGCAGCGAGCCCCAGACCAGGTCGGGGGTGCAGGCTGCGAAGGCGGCCGCCGTTAGCGCCGCGCCGTCCGGCAGGGCTAGCTGTTTTGCGGAAAAGAATGCCAGGGACGGCAGCAGTGAACCGGCTAACAGGAATATGAACAAGGCGGCGCCTGGACTCTCGCCGAAGAGACTTATGCCTAGGCTCGCAGCGGCGCCAGCAAGCGGCATCCAGTGATCGATTGGGTGCCTCACATCGCTGGGCAAGTTGTTGTAATGCCAAATGTAGTTAATGGTGAAACCTTGTCCATCAGCCAAGCGCGTCCCCAAGTTGAAATAGTGGAGGGGATCGTGCAGCCCTGGATTGTGGACGAAGGTAAGAAGCGCAAGCCGCAAGAGGGCGCCAGCGACAATTATCACTGCGAGTTTGAGGCAAGGCGCTTTCATTCGCTGGTTCATCTGTTCAGCTGGACTTGCGTTTTCGGGACGCCAATAATACCATGAACCCCAGTGCGACCCTATATCATGTAGCTTCTATGCGGCGCGTACACGGGAATTCCATCCGCTGGCTGTGGCTGATCCTTTTCATCGGATTGCTCTTACGCTTGCTCCATGCGAGCGACCTGCCAACAGTGCTATTGTTTCGTCATGGCGGCGGCGGCGACAGCGGCTGGTACCTTGCGAACGGCGCCGGTTTCTTCAGCGGCAAGGAACATGGATATATACGCGGAATCGCCTATTACATATCAAATTTGCCCACCCCGCCCTTCTATATTCTTTTCGCCGGCATCTTCCAGACAGTTTTGCCCAAGCATGAATCCGTCGTGCTGATTCGCATCGTCCAGTCACTGGTGTCGGTCGGCACAGCTTATCTCGCCTTTCGCATTGCCCTCACGGTAGTCAAGGACAGCCGCGCCGGCTTGATGGCAGCCGCGCTTGTCGCCTGGCATCCCGCGTTTATCGTCGAATCGAATACGATTGCGACGGAGACCTTCTATGTATTTTTCATCGTGATGGGCTTGTGGCTGTATATCGAATATGTCGCAGCGCGGGGCAGCGCCACCGCCCGGCAGAAGCTCTCCATCAATCCGGCGCTGGTATTGGTAGCGCTGGCCCTGGGCATGGCCACTTTGACTCGCGCGGTTGCGGCGCTGTTTCCCCTGGGCATCGTCGCGCACATGTTGCTGCTTAATATGTACGATGGACTGTTCGATGGGAAATCTCGCTGGTTTTCAAAAAGTCTTTTGCTTTTGCTCGTATATGGCGCATTGCTTTCCACGTGGACGATTCACAACCTGCTGCTATGGAATCGTTTCGTGATACTAAGCGACCAGTTGATGCCGGCCATCTGGCGTGCGGCAGTCACCAACGACGGCTCGCCCAGGGAGAACGACGAACTATTGCTGCAAGACGCCGGGAATTCCATCGACGACGATTGCGAGATCGACTGCAAATTCCAGCACGAGACGGATGCTTATCTCAAGCAAATCGGAGCCAGCATCAGCGAAGATGGCTTCGGTTACGTCTGGCGCCGCTTGGGGGAATTAGGCGAATCGATCATCCAGCCGCACGGTACGGTTCCATTCGGCAGCGCGAGCATCAGAGAAGCGGCCAGTCATTGGCTGCGGCATGATGGCAGCGCAGAGGGCTTGATCCAACTGACGCGCATTGAAGGATTCGCAATCAAACTTGTCATCTGGTTTCTGCATTTCTTCGCGCTCCTATTCGGCATGGCTGGCATCTGGCTGACGCGCGCATCGTGGCGTCAAACCGCGCCGCTGGCTGGCTTCCTGCTTTATACTATGGTGATACATTTCATCGTGCTCGATGCGCCGCGTTATTTGTTCCCGAACGAAATCATCTGGATCATTTTTGCGGCGATGGCTGTATCCAAGATGGTCCCGCGCCAAAACCGATACGATTCCTCGCAGCTTGCCGCCCTATGAACTTTCTGATTGCGACCGGAAACGCCGGCAAACTGCAAGAGTACCAACGCATGTTTTCGGTGCTTGACGCCGGGCTTCTGTCCTTGGCTGATCTGGATCTGGGCGACTTTGAAGTGGAAGAAACAGGCAAGAGCTTTGAAGAGAATGCCGCCCTCAAAGCGCAGACATTCGCTCGACTTTCGGGTCACTGCGTTGTGGCGGATGACAGCGGCTTGGCGGTCGATGCGCTAGGCGGCGCGCCCGGGATCTATTCCGCGCGCTACGGGGGTGAAGAGCTAGACAGCGCGGGAAGGCGTCGGGTCTTGCTTGAGGCGCTTGAAGGCATCGCGGAACCGGATCGCGCCGCGCGCTTCGTTTGTGTGATTGCCATTGCCGACCCGCGTATTCAAGAGACAATCCTGGTTCGAGGAGAATGCGCGGGCAAAATCGCTGCGCGGGACTATGACGATGGGCAGGGATTTGGCTATGACCCCGTCTTTATTCCAGATGGATACCAGCTCAGCTTCGCGCAGATGCGGCCCGAGCTGAAAGATGGCCTCAGCCACCGCGCGCGAGCCGCGCAAAAGGCGCTGCCCATCTTGCACGAAATTTGCAGCCGTTCGCTATAGTTGCAGACAGTTAGATGAGCGGCATTTGACCCTTGGGAGAAGCGAAGACGAGCGGATAAAACATGAAAATCTATACCAAAACGGGCGACAAGGGCGAGACATCTCTCTTTGGCGGCGGTCGGGTGCCAAAGCACCATGCCCGTGTCGAAGCCTACGGCACAATCGACGAATTGAACGCGGCGCTCGGCCTGGCAGTCTCCGCGGGAGCCCGCGAGCCGATCAATCAGTGGCTGCGAGCAGCCCAGCAAGATCTCTTTCATCTGGGCTCCGACCTGGCGACGCCACTGGATGCCAAGTCGGATTGGGTAATCCGCATCAAAGAAAGTCAAGTCAGTTGGCTCGAAGACTCTATTGACCGAATGACAGCGCAGCTCGAGCCATTGCGTAATTTCATTTTGCCGGGCGGGACGCCCGTTGCCGCGCAGCTGCACATGGCTCGCACCATCTGTCGCCGCGCCGAACGCCAAATCGTCGCCCTGCAAGAAACTAGCGCGATCAATGAATGCGCAATCATCTATATCAACCGCTTATCCGATTGGCTCTTTACCTTGGCGCGCTACGAAAATGCCCTGGCCCGCGAATCCGAGCAGAAGTGGTCGCTAGATTCTAAATGATGGGGTTTTCGAGAGGGATTGCCGGAGGTGGGAGTCGAACCCACACACCCGAAGGTACACGAGTTTGAGTCGTGCGCGTCTGCCAATTCCGCCACTCCGGCTTGCGATTCGATAGTGTACGAAGTGGCGCGGACAAAGTCAATAGCAAAGGTGATGAGCCACAGAGCAATCGTATCAAAACGGTGGCGACTGAAATGGCGTAAATACAAACTGAAAATCAACTACAGAGGACGTAGAGTACGCAGAGAAAACAGAAATATATGCTCTTCTATTTTTTCCGGCATATTATTCTGCGACAAATCACTTTGCGCTAGCGCCCATGTATTTTTTGGGTTACAGATTTTGGCTAATAGTCGACTGTATACCTAAAAACTCTGTGCGCTCTGTGTTCTCTCTAGTGAAAAAAAGAAGCTATTGCCCAAAGCCCGTATCGTATTGCGGGTCGATTTGAGCCACAGAAAGATTGAGCCAACGGCAAGGACCATGACGAAACAGGTCCCAGAATGACGCGCATAGCCAAATACTGCGCAACTTGCGGCGATTCGCTCGCGCGGCGGCGCCACAGCGGGCGCGAACGACCCTATTGCCTCAGTTGCGACGCGCCGATTTACTTCGACCCGAAAGTAGCTGTCGTCGTTTTCATTGAGCGCAACGACGAGGTCTTGCTGATTCGGCGCGCGCTGGACCCCGGCAAAGGCAAATGGGCGCTGCCGGCCGGTTTCGTCGACTATGACGAAGCGCCCGCAGAGGCTGCGGCGCGCGAAACCCTGGAAGAAACTTCCCTGCACGTGCGCGTGAACAAGCTGCTGGAAGTCTTTCCCAGAAAGGACAAGGGGCTGGCGGATATTGTGATCGCCTACAGCGCCACAATACTTTCAGGCGAAGCTCGCGCCGGGGACGACGCCGACGAAGTCGGCTGGTTTAGCCGCGAGGCTTTGCCACCGCTGGTATTTTATCCTTCGATTACGCTGACTGCCCTGTGGCGGGCGGGCAAACTGGAGACATAATCGCCGGCGGAACATCCTGCGGCGAATCAGCGAGCGCCCTGTTAGCGACTGCTTAGGACAACCTAAAGCGCAAGCGCAAATCAAGCAGGACCCTCAGGTCCCATGCCCATCATGCGCATGATGCGCGAGGCGAATGCCAAGAAATAACTATAAACAATGGAAGCGCTAACACGGGTGGCGTTGCGGCCATCGTCCAGGGACTTGTAGATGGCGCGCGCCTCGTTGAATCGACGGCGGGCGCTTGCGAAGTCCCACTGCGCTTGGTAAACCGCGCCTATCGCATACAGGTAGCGCGCTTCGTAAGCCGGGTTATGCGCCTCGCGAGCGCGCTCAACGGCTCTGTCATAATAGGATATTGCGCTGTCGAATTCCTGCCGCAGCTCTTGCCATTGACCCAGCATGCCCAAGGTATACATCTCGTAAGGTTTGTGCGCGACATCCTGTGAAAGCGCCAGCATCTGATCGAAGTAGTCGCGCGCTTTGTCGAAGTCGCGCGCGGCGAGCATGGTCATCGCCAAGGTGTACAAGCGCATGAATTCGTGGAATATCGCTTCCATGCCACGGGCGACTTCTAAGGCGGTCAACTGCTGCTGCAATCCTTTCTCGAAGCTCTCGCTGTCCTGCGCCAGCACCAATCCCTGCTGACCAATGATGATGCTTTCCAGCAGCCGATCCCTGATCGATTGCGCCTTCTGCAAGGCAACCAGCAAGCCATCATTGGCTTTGCTGTACTGCCCCGCGCGGATGAAAGCGTTCGACAACATAAGAACGGCGCGGGCTTCCAGCGATGCGTCGTTTAATTCGCGCGCGATATCAATCACCTTCCAGGCATGTTTTCTGGCATCGCCGGGCTTGGACGCAATCTCGCCCAAGCCCAAAAGCGACTGAGCATAGCGGCGCATATCGCCCCCGTCGTATGTGAGGTCGACGGCGGCGCGATAGTCTTCATAGGCTTCCATGGTTTGGAAGTAGCCCTCGCGGGAAACGCGAGCCCGCGCCAGCAACCCGTCAACCAACAAGCCATTGGAGCGGATCTGCCGCGCAAGTTCGATGGCTTCGTCGCTGTAATCGCGCGCGAAGTCAAAATGCCCCAAGGAACACTGCGCCTGCGCCAGACCCAAAAGCGCGATGATCTCAATGCTAGCGCGCTGCTCGCGCCGCGCCATCGTCAGCTCAAGGTGGCAGCGATCCACGATTTCATGGAAACTGCCGGCTTTCAGCAATTCGCCGATATCGTATCGCAAGCTGTCGGTTTTCGTCGACATCGCTCCGCCTTCCCCAAAAGAAAAGCTATTCTACAAATTATACGGCATTTTCCGTCAACCGATGCAAGATGTGAAAAAGGCGCAACTGGCGCCAATCTCGCTCAAGCCCGGCTTTGGCGCCTCACAATCTGCCGGATTCGGCCTGCCAGAGCGAGCGTCAATTCCATAGACCACTGTGGCAAGAACCTGCTCAAGCAGGCGAAGAGGCGCCGTTGACGCGCTTCGGGCGGGTACAAAGCGGCTGCGCGCTGAAAATGATAACTGGCTTTTGTCCGCTGGCCGCTTTTCCACCAATTGACCGCCAGCACATGATGACGCGCCGCCAATTTGCGCTCGTATTCCTCCGCGCTCATGCAGCCTTCCCAACCATAATGGCGCGCGTTTTCCACCGTTTTGAGGCGTCCAAGCGCCCCCTGCAAGCGGTCGCCGGACAGCATTTCGTCGTGCATGCGCCGATAAACCAGCGGTTCATTGATACCGTAAAATTTGTGCTTTGTCGCCAAGCGCAGAAAAAGATCCCAGTCCTCGGCGCTGCGAAATTCCGGATCGTCCTCGAAGCCGCCAATCCCACGCAGTACCGCCGTTCTTATCATAGTGGAACTAATCAAGATGTGGTTGCCGGTCAAGCGCAGCATCTCGCAGAAGATGTCATCCGAAAAGTTCGGGAAGGGCGAGGTCTCTATAGGAGTCCGGCCGTCGCCGGCGACAAATTGATAATACGTATGCAGGACATCAATATCTGAACGTTGAAGAAAAAGGCGCAGACAAGTTTCTATCTTGTGCGGGTAAAGCTGGTCGTCGGCGTCCAAAAAATGAATGTATTCGCCGCGCGCCGCCCAAATGCCGCGATTGCGCGCTATCGCCGGACCTTGATTCTCCTGGCGGATGAAGCGAATGCGATCGCCATATTTTTTCTGCAGATGGTCTCCTGTACCGTCGACGCTGCCGTCGTCAATCACGATGACTTCGCAATTTTGATAAGTCTGGGCGAGGCAGCTGTCGATAGCCTCGCAAACATAGCCTTTGCGGTTATAGGTCGGGATTACGATGCTGACCAGCGGCTTGTTTTCCATCAGCTTGACCGGGATTGGATCGCCTGATTTTCGCATTCCAAGTTCATGCCCTTGACATCACAAAACAGGCGGCTCGCCTCAGGGTCCGACAGTAGGACTTCCGCCGATGGTCCCGGCAATCCAGCCCAGCGCGTTGACAGCCGTCTGTACGCGCCACCAGCGGTAGCCTTGATTGTCGTAAGGTCCGGCCAGGATGGCGACATAATCGCCGACGAATAGCCCGCCGATGATCGCATGACCTGTTGATGGACCCTCGCGCAAATTCAAGTTGCGCAGCGCGCGCAACTGCTGGCCAGGAAAATACTCGCTATTCTGTATAACCGCGGCCGGCGCCGGCGCCTCGCCGATATTGACCGTGCCGAAACTGGGATTTCGCGTGAGATCTGTGCTGTCCGTGATAAGACCGCTGTCAACGCTAACCGTGTATTGACGCCCGAGTACGCTAAGCACCACTGCGCTGCGGTCGGCATACCAGCTGACCGATTCCGGCGCGGCTTCGCCGATAGGTCCGGATAGGCGCGCGCCTGAACTGTTATACAGAGAGACGGGCGCATTGTCGTGGGGACCGCCGGGACGACCCAAGGCGACGATTTGACCATTGGCACGGCGCGCGGCATCTTGCAGCCACAAGCCCGCTGCCGTGGCGTCAAAGACAAGGCGTTCGCCGCGCAAATCGCTGTTGACTTCGCCGATAATCACACGTCCATCGGCGCGGCGACCGCTGACAACGATGCCGCTGCCGTCGGTATTCCAGTGTCCATAATCGTAACGGAAGAACTCAGGCGCCCTTTTCGCATAATCGGCGTCTCGCACAGCCTGTACGACGGCAAGCGCCTGTCGACCCTCCGCTGTCAGCTGCAAGGTTAGCAGAATATCGCCGCTGCCGCGGATGGGCGACCAGGCGACGTCAATCGTCTTCCAGAATTGCGCGTTGCTGCGATCGACAATTTGACAAGAAATGTAACCGTCCGTAACGCAATCGCGGATCAGCGCATAGGTCGGGTCGGTCGGAGACTCTCTAATCGGCTGCCAGAACCAGACACCCGCGCTAACATTATCCTGACCCGGCGGCGAATCAATGCGGAAGCTGAACTGCTCGCCGTCCGCCGACCAATCGATTTCCACGACGCGGTTCTTGTTGAGCTCGCTGCTTGGCGCGCCGTATCCCTCATGGAAAGGCGAGAATGACATCGCGCCTTCGTTGGCGGCGCCGACAGGTCGATACCATAACATGCCGACCTGATCTGTGCGCAAGTAACTGTCGGGCGCAACGGGATTCGGCGAAAAAAGCGCGACCCCGCCTTGCAATTGCAGACCTTGATAGTTGAAGAGCTGATCAAAGCCCACATCATATTGATAAACCGCGGCGCCGGCCGTATTTATCGACGCGGGCGCGAAGACCGGCGGAGGAATCTGCTCAACGATGAGCTCCTGGCGGACTGCGACGGTTGGTTGGAAGCGCGTCGGCCGCAAAGTCGGCGTGAAGGTCGCCGCGCCAAACTCGGGCTGAGCGGTCGACGGCAATGGCGTACTGGCGGGGGAGCGATCCGCGCCCTCGGTGGCAGAGGCAGGAAGGGGCGTCGAAGCGACCGGCGCGGCCGAGGGCAAGGCGGTTGGTACGGCTGTCCAAGTTGCTGGAGCGGTCGCTTGGGCGACAGGTCTTGCGATGAGCCGCGCAAGCTCGGTCGCGTCAAGCGTCGGCAAGGGCGTCAAGGTAGGCGGCAGCGAGCTGAGGGTCGTAGCCGTCGCCTCAGATGTTACAGTTCCTAGCGGCTGTATAACAAGCTCAGGGATTGCGGTCGGCGTCGCGGTTGCTGTCGCGGTACGCGGCAAGATTCTGGTGGGGCTGGCTATGAGCGTCGCCGGCGGCGCAGATGTATGGGTCGATGACGGCGCGGGACTGTCGGTGACAGAAGGCGCAGCTGTTGCTGTTGCGGTTGCGGTTGCGGTTGCAGTGCGAACAGCCGTGTCGCTTGGCGGTATCGTCGCCGTCGCGCTTGGGGCTGGACTTTGGGTAACGGTATGGGAGGATGTTGGCTCGCTGGTTTCGGTTGGCGTCGGTTGGTCGGTCGCGGTTAAGGTCGGCGCGACAGTGACAGTGAGCGTCGGGTTATTGATATCTGTAGGCGAGGATTGAACGGTAGGCGACGGAAGCAGTTGGGCGACTCGGGTTTCCGTGGGCAATTCAAGCAAGTCAGTCGCTTGCGGGGTTCTGGTTTCTATTGGCGCAAGCGTAAGCGTGACTTCGGGGCGGCGCAGATTGCAAGCGCCAATTGCCAGGCTGACGGCAATGTAAAACAGGCACCTGCCAGCGACCACGCCAAGCTCCAAAGTTCTCGCTCGAAGGGATGTCCGTCGATTATATCAATCCGCGTTGGATTTGGGGCGCTCCAGCGCCTCCGTTTGCCGGGGATATATTCGTTTTGGCGCCTGCTGTTTCAAGTGAAATGGGCGCTGCGCCAAGCGCTAATGCCGGCGCGCGCTATGCGAATATGCCCGCGTAAATCGCGCTTATCTCTGCTATGTCTGCAATAGTGTTTCCAATTCGGCGCTGACGCGAGCTTGGTCCAATACCCCGAACCACTTCTGCGCGATTGCGCCATCAGCGCCAACCAGGATGTATTGCGCTTGCGCGGTAATGCCCAGCTGGGCCCGTTTGCCATCATGCGCGGAGTCATCCAGATCAAGCGCCACAAATTCGATGCGATCGCCAAAGGTCTCTCGTAGCCCGTTCACGACGGGCGCATTACGCCGACAAGTCGGTCACCAATTGGCAAAAGAATCATAAAACGTGAAACGCGGGACCTCCGCTACTGCCGCCGTGTCTACAGATGGTTCCTGCATGTCTGGCGCGGCTTCTTTCGAGTGGCCCATCAGCATCGAAGAAACTGCCGAACAGCCGCTCAAGAGGAGCGCCGAGCCGATGAAAAGCAGGACAAACTTTGCAATTGATTTCATACATTCCCCCCGAAAAAATTGTCCTACATTACGCTACTGTGAATTGATAACAGAAATCTTAACACTCGAATAGGGGTTTCAAGAGATGCACTTCAGGCTTGATAGCTGTTCCTTCAGCCCAGAACGCCAGACTCAAATTCCCGTATACGCTCAATGCTGAGCAGACTGCTCCGCGAAGGACAGCTCCGCGCGCCGCCTGCGGAAGGTGAGCGGCGGCGCGATAAGCTGCGCTTGGTAGTGCCGGACCAGTGTTTCCAGATACTCCGCAAGCGGCGTATAGCGGATGCCCAATATCTGCTTGCTGCGGCGGTTGTCCAGCGCGCTCATCCAGCGCTCGCTGAAAGGAGAACAATCCGGCAGGAATCCGTTTGCCTCCAGCTGCTCGCGCTTGACCCGCAGCAGACGCAAATCAACCTGCATGATGGATGCCATCAGCGACAAGAATTCATCCAGGCTAAGGTGTTCATCCTGGGCGATGTTATAAGCCTCGCCTTTCCCTTCGCCAGTTTGGATAATGCGCCGGATGACAGATACCACATCCAGCGCGTAGATATGATTCAGGGCGAAATTCGGCTTATCCGGAACGAGCAAGACGCCGCCGTCGCGCAGGCGCAGAAAATAGTTATATAGACGATGAAATTGATCGCGAACGCTGTTGACCATGGGCAAGCGCAGCGAGGTATAGGGGAACTTGGAGCGGTTCCATTCCCGGCGGAAATGGTCTTCCGCCTCGCGTTTTTGCACGCCATAGAGCCATTCTTCATAGGCGTAGGAATTCTGCGAAGGCGCGTCCATAACCGCACCTTCATAGTCATCTTCATGAAAAGGGCGCTCAAGATCCTCGCGGACCAGATATACCTGTCCGGTGCTAATCACAATATAGTGATCGACATTGCCGCGAAAGATGTCTATGGCTGTTTCCGCTTCTTCCTGACGGAACATAACAAAGTCAACGACGATATCGAAACGTTTCGCCAAGAGCGCGCGCCGCATTTGCTTGCTGTCGGTGCGGTCGGCATGCAAGCGATGGATGGAGCGCGGCAAGTCGTCTTGGGTGAGCCCCCGGTTGAGCAAGGTCAGGTCAGCGCCGCTTTCCGCGAGCTGCTTCGCCAAGTAATATCCCATATTTCGGGTGCCGCCGATGATGAGGATCTTTTTCGACATAAGCTCGGATTCCATTTCATGACAACTGTCATTTTGTGGCGACAAGCTGTTTAGCGCGTTGAAATCAATTGTACCAGCAAAAAATGCCTGACAGTCGGATCTGTGGTGGCATTTCGTAGAGCTAGTCAGCAGTCACAGTCGCACTTGACCCTTGCGATGACAAGAGGCAAATCACTATAATGCGGGTCTTGCATGGGGGCCCTGTAGCTCAATTTGGCAGAGCAAGCGACTCTTAATCGTTAGGTTGGAGGTTCGAGTCCTCCCAGGGTCACTTTGATGTCTGGCAACTCAAATGCGAACGAGTCGCCGAGAACCCGCGGCGACCCCAATTTGCCGCAGCAAGACATGCTTGGCTAGGGTTTTCAACCGATAGCGCGCTTTAAGCCCGAAAGATAACCCATTCTCATTCGTTTGCTGGGCGTCGCATCCGGCACGTGCAGCTCTACGCCGTGGAACATGCCAGCGTAAACGAGCAAGTCGGTCGGCACGCCTGCCGCCATGAGTCGCTGGGCATAATCGATGTTCTCATCGCGGAACAGATCCTGCATGCCGACTGTCACCAAGGCGGGCGGCAGCCCGGTCAGATCTGTCGCGCGCGAAGCCGCCGCATAGGGCGAGACCTTATCACTGCCATATTCATCGCCCAGATACATGCGCCAGGCTTTGAAGGAGACAGCCCGGTTCCAAGTCGTGGGGCAAGTATCTTCATGTCCCGAGGGCGTATCATGCCTGTCGTCAATCATGGGATAGATCAACAGTTGGAAGGCGACATCGGGACCTTTGCTGTCTCGATTGTAGAGCGCCAAGCCAGCCGTCAAGCCACCGCCGGCGCTGCCGCCGCCGATGGCGATACGTCCCGCGTCAATGCCTAAGTCATCGGACTTGCCAACCATCCATTCCAGCGCGGCAAAACAGTCGGCGATGCTTTCTTTGTAGGTCGATTCCGGCGCCAGCCGATAATCCACCGAGACCACCGCGCAGCCGACATATTCGGCGAATTCTATGCAACGGGCGTCATCGCGCGCTTCTCCCACGATATAGCCGCCGCCGTGCATCCAAAGCAGCCCACCGCGCGGTCCCGCGCCAGGCGGTTGGTAAATCACGATGGGGATTTCGCCGTCAGGTCCGGGAAAAACCGTCTCTTCGATAGTCACGTCGGTGGGCGGCAGGTTGGCGCGCGTTTCGCGATTAAGCGCCGCCGTCAGCTCGCGCGCCTTGGGCGGGTCTTCGCCGATGGCGATATAGCGTTCGGCTGGCATGAAGTGGATCGCGTGGGCGATTTCGGGATCTAGTTTGTCGATGAAAGACATAGGCTGCTTCCCACTAATAATTGCTTGATAAAACATACATGCGACAGCCTTCGGCGGTTGATACAGGGCTCAGCCGATCGCGCGCTTGAGCGCGTCGAGGTAGCCCATGCGCATGCGTTGGCTCACGCCAGCCTGCGGAACAAAGCCTTCCCCACCATGAAACATGCCGGGATGGACCTCTAACTGTGTTGGCACGCCAGCCGCCATCAGGCGCTGGGCGTAATCGATATCTTCATCGCGGAAGAGGTCTTCCGTCCCGACTGTAACGAAGGCCGGCGGCAAGCCGCTCAGGTCTGTTGCCCGGGCCGCGGCGGCATAAGGCGAGACATTGTCCGTGCCATATTCGTCGCCGAGATACATCTTCCAGGCTTTGAGAGAAACGTCGCGATTCCAAACATTGGGATGCGTGACTTCGTAACCGGATGGCGTCTCGTGAGTGTCGTCAATCATGGGATAGACCAGCAATTGAAAGGCGACGTCGGGTCCCTTGTTGTCGCGGTTGTAGAGCGCCAAGCCAGCCGTCAGGCCGCCGCCAGCGCTGCCGCCGCCGATGGCGATGCGCTTGGTATCGACGCCGAGCGCGTCGGCGTTATCAAACATCCAGTTCAAGCCGGCAAAGCAATCGGCAATGCTGGCTTTATAGGTGAATTCCGGCGCCATGCGATAGTCAACCGAGACGACGGTACATCCCACGTGTTCGGCATAGCCGATACCGTTTAAGTCCTCGCGGGCAGTCCCGACGATGTAGCCGCCGCCGTGAAACATAAGCAGTCCGGGGCGCGGCGCGGGCGCTAGCGGTTGATAAATGGCGATGGGAATATCCCCGTCAGGACCGGGGATGGTCCGTTCTTCAATCACGACTTCGTTGGGCGGCACAGCCTCAAGCATCGCCAGCATCAGCCCCTCGAGCATGGCGCGGGCGGCCGGCGGGTCATCGCCAATGGCTGCAAGCATTTCGGCTGGGAAAAGATCGAGGGCTGGAACAAGCTCTGGGTCGACGCGGTCAATGAAAGACATGGGATGGCTCCTGGGAGTCTATAATCTTACAATTAGAGTTCTTCTATAGCAGAAGTGTAGCGCAGTTGCTAAAGTATGACAAATCTGTCATATTCGCGGACGAAACAAGGAGGCGATGATGCCCAGGATTGAAGTCTTACTAGAAGTGCCGACAGCGATTGACCGTGGGTTGGTAAGTGGACATTTAGAGCGCGTGGGCGGGGTCGTTAGAAATGCGTCCAGCAAAGAAATCGTCGCATGGCTGCGCGAAGGCGGGCAAATTGCGAATAATCCCAATCTACCTAATGGCTTGCTTGGCACACTCATGCAAAAAGGCGGTGCAATCAATCCAATAATGAGCGTCGTCGACCTGGCTTTCAAGGTTGGCTCTCAGGTAGCGATCATGAATATGCTGAAGAACATAGGCGCGCTAGTCATGTTCAATGGCGCGATTGGCTTGCTGAACGTGACCATAGGCGCGGCAAACTTAGTAGCGATGAGCCGTTACGTTAGAAAATTGCAAGAACAGCTAAATCTTGTCGCTGCCCAAGTCAATGCGGGATTTGCTAATTTATTTGCAGCTAAGCTGGATGCGGGGCTAAAAGCTGCCAATAATGCGCAATTTGCTAGTGGAAAAAACATACGGTTCTTTGCACAAAACGCCATTCAAGATTTGGATTTTGTTCAGGCTGAAATAAATAGGCGAATTGATGAGATGAAGCCGAATGACGACCAAGAGATATTTCATCTCTTGCTGTCGCAAGCCTTTCAAATCCACGTAGTGTTGTTGCGGTGTCATCTTAGAATCGACAGCTATGAAACGGCAATGATCCAAAAAGAAGCGCTCTCCAAGTATGAGGAGAGGACAAGAGAAACTATCAAGAAATTTCTGAATTTGAACCGCGGAATCTATTTCCACAAGTCCGTGGACGAAGACGACTTGTGGCGCTATGTTCGATTGCGGCAGTGGCTGGTGGGTGAGAGCGAAGAAGACATGCACAAGGCGCTTGCCAAGCTCGTATTGGAAGAACGGCAATATTTCTGGGACCAGAATGTCATTAATCCTAAAGCCTCTTTGCCTTCGCCATTTGCCAAAATAAAAGGAATGGTTGATGGGAACGTAGTGAGGACTGGACACATGGAAGCGCTTGACAAAGCCGAAGCGCTTATGTTCAGCTATTGCCACTTAGAAAGCCTGCATAGAGAAATCGAAGCTGTTTCACGGATCGGCATACCTTATTCGGAATGGCAAAAACAGCAAGAAGAGGCGATAAAGAAGAGGCTGGCTGAGAAGGATACAGACATTGAAGAATATGATGATTACGTCCTTCTCGTCGACCGCGATTCTCTTGATGCAATAGCGTAAATCTGTTGAGCGATTAAGGCAAACAAATGAAAATCACAGGCATCTCCGCCTATCAGGTTGACCTGCCCCTCCACGAAGGCAGCTACAAGTGGTCGGGCGGCAAATCGGTCGAGGTCTTCGACAGCACCATCGTCGAAGTCGAAACGGACAGCGGCATGACCGGCTATGGCGAAGTCTGTCCTTTGGGTCCCTTTTACCTGCCGGCTTATGCCGAAGGCGTGCGAGCCGGCCTCAAGGAGCTCGCGCCCCATCTGCTGGGCAGCGACCCCAGGCAGCTTGATGTCCTGAATCGGCGCATGGACGCGGCGCTCAAGGGCCATCCTTATGTGAAGTCGGGCATCGACATGGCTTGCTGGGATATCCTGGGGCAAGTCGCCGGCTTGCCCGTCTGCGAATTGCTCGGCGGCCGCTATGGGCAGGACTTTGTCCTGTACCGCGCTATCTCGCAAGAGTCGCCCGATGAAATGGCGGAGAAGGTGGCGGGCTACCGCGCCGAAGGCTACCGCCGTTTTCAGCTGAAAGTGGGCGCCGATCCGCAGTTGGATATCGAACGCATTCGCATGGTTTCCGATCTGCTGCAGCCGAGCGACAAACTCATCGCCGACGCCAATACCGGCTGGCTCATGCACGAGGCGGCAAGAGTGGTTCGCGCGGTCGATGACGTCGATGTCTATATCGAGCAGCCCTGCCTGACTTATGAAGAATGTCTTTCAATTCGGCAGCGCGCGTCGCATCCCTTTGTCCTGGACGAGGTGGTCAACGATATCGACATGCTCTTGCGCGGGCATGCCGACCGGGCGATGGATGTGGTGAATATCAAGATCAGCAAATTCGGCGGCTTGACCAAGGCGCGGCTGGCAAGAGACCTATGCGTCTCGATGGGCGTCGCCATGACGATCGAAGACAGCTGGGGCGGCGATATTACCACCGCCGCCATCGCCCATCTGGCGCATAGCACGCCCAGCGAATTTCTCTTCACCGCGACCGATTTCAACAGTTATGTTACGGTCAGCGCGGCGGAAGGCGCGCCCCAGCGCGAAAGCGGTCGCATGTCCGCGTCCAGCGCGCCGGGCTTGGGTGTCAAACCGCGCGGAGACGTCATCGGCGCGCGCCGGGTCGACGTACATTGACGACCTTGAAGACAAGTTTGGCAGTTGATATGGCGGCGCAACTGAATATCGAAGATCC
The DNA here is from genome assembly GCA_965232245.1 of Phototrophicaceae bacterium. Taxonomy (GTDB): domain Bacteria; phylum Chloroflexota; class Anaerolineae; order Aggregatilineales; family Phototrophicaceae; genus UBA6055. Next base: position 2,752,003 of record CBDDPG010000002.1, read on the forward strand.
GGCGCAGTTGCTGCCATATTTGCGGAGAAAGGACCGCATCGCCGCCAGCGATCGACCCCGATTCACCGCGCTTGAGGGCGGCGTCTCCAACCGCACGGTCTGGGTGCGATTCGAGCGCAAGCCCGACTGGGTCATGAAACAAGCCTTGGCGAAATTGCGCGTGCAGGTCGATTGGTACAGCGCCCCAGAGCGCATTCAGCGCGAGGCGGCTGGCTTGCGTCTTTTGGGCAAAACCATCACGGGTCACGTGCCAGAGCTGGTCTTCCTGGACGAAGAACAGCATATCCTGGCGATGTCCGCTGTGCCTCGTCCGCATGACAATTGGAAAACGCTGCTGCTAAGCGGAGAAACCTCCGTTGAGCTCGCGCGCGATTTCGGACAGCTACTGGCGAAGATCCACAAGTCCGCTCTAGTCCATCCGCAGATCAAAAGCGACTTCGCTGAAGTCCGCTTCTTTGAAGAATTGCGGCTGGAACCCTATTATGGCTATACCGCGGCGCAGGTTCCCCAAGCGCGAGCCTTTCTCGAAAACCTGATTAAAGACACCAAGAAACGCAGGCTCGCGCTGGTGCACGGCGATTACAGCCCCAAAAACGCGCTGGTCTATGGCGGCAAGCTCATTATCCTGGACTTTGAGGTCATTCATTATGGCGACCCAGCCTTTGACATCGGCTTCTCCCTGACGCATTTCTTGAGCAAGGCGCATTTCCTGCGGGCGAATCGGCGCAGCTTCATCGAGATGGCGCGCGAGTACTGGCGCGCCTATCTGACCGATCTTGACGCTGATCTCGCGAAAAGCACGCGGTCTGCCGCAGTCGCGCATTGCTTGGCTTGCCTGCTGGCGCGCGTGGGGGGCCGCTCGCCGCTGGAATACTTAGACCAGCGGCAGCGCAGCAGACAGAAGGAAATCGTTCTGGAACTGCTGCAAGAAAATATCATGACGATACCTGAGCTGATAGAGGACTTCCGAGAGCGATTGGATTACCATGACGAGTCGCATTAAAAGCGTCTCCGCCATCGAAATACTGGACAGCCGCGGACGCCCGACCCTGTTGGCGCGTTGCGAATTGAGCGATGGCAATGTCGGACGAGCCTCGACGCCTTCGGGCGCGTCCACCGGGTCGGCCGAGGCGCTTGAGCTGCGCGACCGGGACCCGGCGCGCCACGCGGGCTTGGGCTGCTTGAAAGCGGCTGAAAACGTTAGCCAAGTCATCAACCGCGCTCTCGCGGGCAGAGACTTCGCATCACAAGAAGCGCTGGACCGCTGCCTTATCGACCTGGATGGCAGGGAAAACAAGTCACGCTTGGGCGCAAACGCCATCTTGAGCGTCTCGCTGGCATTCGCCCGCGCCCAAGCGGCGCAACGCGGAGTGGAACTATATCGGCACTTCGCCGATATCGCCGGCACAGTCCCGCGCCTGCCAAAGCCGATGATCAATCTCTATAGCGGCGGTAAACACGCCGGGCAGCAAGTCGCCATTCAGGACGTCCAGCTTGTCGCGCCTGCCGCAAACAGCATTCAAGAAACGCTTGCCATCGTTTCGGATATTTTTCGTTCAGCTGCCAAGCGGCTGCATGACAACTACGATATGCGGCTTTTGACAGCCGACGAAGGCGGCTTGGCGCCGCCCTTCGCCTCTTCGCAAGAGATGTTTGTCGAAGCGGTGGCGGCGATCGAGGCGGCAGGCTATGCGCCACTCGACGAGGTCGCGCTCACGGTAGATGTGGCGGCCTCCCACTTCTATGATGACGAACTTTATCATTTGGACGGCGAGCGATTGGACAGCGCGAACATGGCGCTGCGCATCGCTGAATGGCGCCGCGACTTCCCTATTGTCAGCGTCGAAGACGGCTTAGACGAAGCCGATTGGGCGGGCTGGGCTAGGCTCTATGAGCGTTTGCATGGAAAAGTGATGATATTGGGCGACGATTTGCTATGCACCAACCCCGTCCGCATCCGCCGCGCGATTCAAGAAAAAGCTGCGGACAGCCTGCTGCTCAAGGTCAATCAGATTGCTACGCTCACGGAAGCGGCTCAAGCCTTAAAGCTGGCGAGAGAAGCGGGCTGGCATGTGGTCGTCAGCGCGCGCAGCGGCGAGACCGAAGACGACTGGCTGGCTGATTTGGCTGTCGGTTGGGCTGGCGATTACATCAAGGTCGGTTCCATCACGCAGTCGGAGCGACTGGCGAAGTACAACCGTTTGCTCGAGCTGGAACATTACGCTGGCTTGACCTTCTAAGCAAAAAACGGCGCGAGCCGGAACGCGCCGGAAAGAGAGGAAGAACATGAAAATCCGTGACATCCTGGTATATGAATTGACCGCCACGCGCGATCCGCAACCGGAGCGCGAGCTGCAGAGCATGCCCTTGCATATTTATCCCGATGTTGAACATCCCAATCCCCCGAACAAAGCGACGCCCGGCCGCATCAGCGCTATGTACGTCGAAGTGCGCGGCGACCAGGATATCTCCGGTCTATTTGGACCCATCGACCGCCACCAAGCCTTTGTCATTCTCAATGATCTGCGCGAATTCTTGATCGGGCGCGACGCCCTGGCTATCGAATACCTCTACGACCTCATGATGCGGCTCAACCGGCATGGTCGTTCGGGCTTGTTCATGACTGGCCTCAGCGCCATCGACTGCGCGCTTTGGGACCTCAAAGGCAAAGCCTGGCAGCAGCCGATCTACCGTCTCTTGGGCGGACCCACACGCGCCTCTGTCCCCGCCTATGCCAGCATGTTGGGCTTTTCTGTTGAGCCAGAGGACGCGGCGCGCCTCGCAAAAGAATACCAAGCGCAGGGCTATCAAGCGCAAAAGTGGTTTTTTCGCTATGGTCCAAGCGCGGGAGCGGACGGAATAGCCAAGAACATAAGCATGGCGAAAGCAGTGCGCGAAGCTGTCGGTCCTGATTATATGCTAATGTTCGACGCCTTCATGAGCTGGAATGTAAGCTTTGCGACCAAGATGCTACGGGCGCTGGAAGCCCTTAATCCGACCTGGATGGAAGAACCGATTCCGCCCGAGCGCGTCGCGGAGTTCGCCAAGCTGAAGGCTGCCACGGGCGTGCCGATAGCCACAGGCGAACATGTCTACACCCGCTGGCAAAGCAAAGAACTGCTGGTCAAAGGCGCCGTAGATGTCTTGCAGAATGACCCCGATTGGACCGGCGGCATCAGCGAACTGGTCAAAATCTGCGCCTTGGCTTCGGCATTTGAGGTACCCGTGGTCGCGCATGGACATTCCTTGCTATCCGCGCTGCATGTCGCCGGATCGCAGTCGCCATCTGCCGTACCCATGGTCGAATACCTGGTCAACCACCAACCCACTAAACAGTATTTTCACAAAATTCAGTTCGCGCCGGAAGACGGTTCCGTCAAACTGCCGCAAGCGCCCGGGCTCGGCATCAAGCTGAACGAGGCGAAAATCGAGCAGCGCGTCCCTATACGCTTTTGACCTGGCCAACTCGAACTAGAAGCCGGCGTCTTTGTCTACCTGATTGCGCAGTGGCAAGTCGTCCGCGAGCAGCCGCTCCAGGTTGTCGCAAAAGATCTCGATGACGTACTGTCGCTCGTACTGCGTGCCGCCGGCAATATGGGAGGTGATGAGAAGGTTCTCCACATCCCAAAGATAGCTGTCGGCAGGCAGCGGTTCGGGGCGCATCACTTCCAAGGCGGCCGCTCTTAAGCGCTTTTCCCGCAAGGCGCGCGCGACCGCGTCTTGATCTACAATGCCGCCGCGCGACATTGCCAGCAGCATCGCGCTTGGCTTCATCAGGGCGATCTTCTCGGCAGTGATCAGGTTTTCCGTCTGCGGCGTCAGCGGCAATGCGATCGCCACATAATCCGATTCGCGCAGGAGATCGTCGAGGCGGTCCGGCGCCCAAAGCTGGCTGACGTAATCCGGCTTGGGCAGAGGTCGGATGTCAATCGCCAGGATATTCATAGCAAAAGCTTGCGCGCGCGCCGCCAAGTGTCGCCCAAATGCGCCAAAGCCCACGATGCCAAGGGTCATGCCGGTCAGCTCGACGAGAACGGGCCGCAGTTCGCTCGCGGACCACTGGCGGGCTTGCTGCCGGAAGACGCTGGTTAGCAAGCCTCGGTTGAAAGCCAGCATTGTTCCGAGCGCGCTTTCCGCCAAACCCGGTCCGTGCGTGCCGCTGGCGCTGGTGAGCAGCAGGTCCCGGTCCGCTAATTCCGGGATGTTTAAGTATTTGTCGACGCCGGAACTGGGCGACTGTATCCATTTGAGCCGCGTCGCTTCTTTGAGCAAGTCAGCGGTCAGAGAGCCGACGAATACATCCGCATCGCGGATGGCGCGATTCAAGTCGCCGCGCTCCGGGCAATACTCAAATTCGACGGCCGGAAATCTCTCCCGCAAGTCGCCCAGCGAGTCTTCCAGCGACATGATGGTAGGTCCAAAAAGAACTTTCACGCGCGCTCCTCCCTCGTTGCCACAGATTGAATTTGTCTTGCCAGCCGCGCCTAGGGTCTACAGTACGCCATAGGCGCTAAAGGCTTCTTCGGCGCTCATGCCCTGCTCTATCGCCGCTTGAACCAGGTTCTCGGTTCGGGCTTTTTCTAGCGCCAAAGAAATCGCTTCTGCTTCAAGCTCGCGCGGCACCACCAGGACGCCGTCGCGGTCGCCGATGATCAGATCGCCCGAACTGACGCTGGCTTGTCCGATCTCGATCGGGATGCGGAAGTCTAAAACGCGGCTGCGCGCGCCGGAATCTTGCGCGTAACAGCCGCGCGAAAATGTGGGAAAGTTCTGCTGCAGCACGCCGTCCGTATCGCGCGAGTAGCCGTCCAGGACGGCGCCGCGCGCGCCCAGATAGCGGGCCCGCGTGGTCATGATCTCGCCCCAGGTCGCGTATTCCGGCGAGCCGCCGGCGCAAACGTAGACCTCGTTGGCTTTGAGGTCGTCAAGAGCGCGAAAGAGCAAGCCAAAAGGCATCCGCGACCATTCCGACTGGCCGCCGTCCATAATGCCGCCGGGATAGTCCGCGGTGAATACCGTCATGGCTCTTCCCAGGACGCGCATGTCCGCGCGCAGCGGCTGGATATAGGGCGGCAGAAACTGATGCCGGTATCCGAGCTCGTCCAGGATGTCCCCGATGACGGCGACAAAGAGTTCACCCTCGATCAATTCAAAAAGTTCCTCATCGCTATGCCAAGTTGCCTTCGCTGCAGCCATCACTGTTCCTCCGCCATTCAAGGCGATCTTCACCGGATATAATCTGTTTTATAAACCGCGTCGCGCCTGCGACAAGCAGGCATATTATTCTGAGCGCCGCAGACCCTTGCGCCGTTTTTTTCGATGGCGGCGCCGCCGCGGGCATTCAGATTCGCTTACAAGCCTATCGTCAAACCGCCGTCAGCCACAACCGTGGCGCCGGTCATGAATGACGCGGCGTCGCTCACCAGAAACAGCGCGACATTCGCCATTTCTTCCGGCTGCCCTACCCTGCCCAAGGCATGCAGTTTGCCCCATTCTTCTATGGCGCTTTGCGGATCGTCGGGGCTATAGGTGTCCGCGGCGAAACGCAGCAGCGGCGTATCAATCGAGCCGGGGCAAAGGCTATTCACACGGATGCCGTCTTTGGCATGATCCAAAGCCATGGTCCGAGTCATGGCGATCAGCGCGCCCTTGGAGGCGGCGTAGGCGGCTACGTTGGGCTGGCTTTGCAGCCCCTGGACCGAAGCCACATTGACGATGGCGCCGCCGCCGCGTTTTATCATCTCCGGTATACAATACTTGGCTGACAGATATACGCCTTTCAAGTTGACCGCGAGCGTGCGATCCCAGGTATCTTCGTCCGTATCAACAACTGTGCCGTAAGTTTGGATGCCGGCGCTGGCAACCAGATAATCTATGCCTCCGAATTGGTCAACCGCGTCGCAGGCGATGCGCCTGGCATCTGCGCCAAGGGAGACGTCCGCAAGCGCCGCCAAGCCCGATCCGCCCGCGCTCTCCAATGCGCGCATGGTCTCATTCAGCGCTTCGGCATTGACATCCGCGAGCGCGACACTTGCCCCTTCCCGCGCGAATGCCAGCGCTGTCGCCCGGCCGATTCCGGTTGCCGCGCCCGTGACCAACGCAACTTTGCCCCCAAATCTCATCTTCGTCTCCCGTCCGCCGTTCTGGCAGTTGACAATCGTTCATCGTATCCCTTGCTGAGCGGATGCAGGTATTCTACCGCATAATATACGGTCGCAAAGCGTCATGCAATCAGAGCAATCGCCCTACACGTACCATGTATATTTTGCATTATTTTCTTTAATCTACTAAAAGTAGCATGCGCTGAGTGAAACCGACAACCGCAACCAATGGCAAAAGTCGAAGTAAACAGCCGCAACGTCTTCAACATTACCAAGCCGGCCGGCTATCGCTGCCAGGTCTTTCACTATCACCGCAAGCTGTCCCGCTTGTATCTGAGTGTGTACCAGGGTCAGCGCAATCAGCCCGCGGTCTACATATTGTTCTCCGATGTCGCCTATATCGAAGCGCCGATGAGTTGGCTGGGGGCGGAGTTCAACATCGCTTCCAAGCAGGTCTGCCTTGCGCTCATGATTGATGTTGGCTTGGTAGGTCCAGCCGTGCGCCAGTTCCCCGACGCCTATGCTTCCATCACCGACTATGCTCGGCTGTACACGGTCGACACGCCGAACAGCGCCATACGCATCATCGCCAGCAGCGGCTCCTTGCTGCGATCAATCCCGCCAGAGATCCAATGAAGGCGCGCAATTCCTCTTGCCAGCGTGTAAAATTGCGTGTTGACCGGCTCTATGATAGAATGCGGCAGTCCCGCCAAGCTGTTCGATTTAGCAGTCAGCGTTCCTTGAAATCGTATGAGACATCCGCCGTCCCAAGCGCCCGATCCCTATGCCGCGAAGCCCTCGTTCAGCGTGGTCATGCCTTGCTATAACGAAGTCAACACCGTGAAAGACATCGTCAAGCGCGTCCTTGACGTGGACATTGTGGACGAGCTGATTATCGTGGATGACGGCTCGACCGACGGCACGCTTGACGCGCTTGCGGAAATCGAAGCCGAAGGTCATAGCAAAGTGAAGATCTTCTACCACGAAGTCAATCAAGGCAAGGGAGCGGCGCTCGTCACCGGTTTCAAGAAAACCAGTTGCGAAGTTATCATCATTCAAGATGCCGACTTCGAGTATGACCCGCGCGAGTACCCGCTCTTGCTGAAACCGATTCAAGAGGGCGTGGCGACAGTTGTCTACGGCTCGCGCTTCTTGGGCGGCGCCCGCAAAGCCATGAACTTCTGGAACATGGTCGCCAATAAGGGTCTAACGCTGATCACCAATATCCTCTTCAACGCCATCCTCAGCGACATGGAAACTTGCTACAAGTGCTTCCGGCGCGAGGTGGTGGAAGACATGCAGATCCATGCGCGCGGCTTCGAATTTGAACCGGAGTTCACCGCCAAGGTCTTGCGCCAAGGCATCCGCATCGTCGAGGTGCCGATCTCGTATTACGGACGCGAATACGACGAAGGCAAGAAGATCAAGTGGACGGACGCGCCAATCGCCGCTTGGACCCTGCTCAAATACCGTTTTTTGCGCTGAGCTGCGCAGTTGCCCAGTTGCGCAGGGCAATCGCTTCCAAGCCAATATATGCCGAATGTCACCTAAATCGCAAAATACTGGCGCGTCTCGCCAGACGCCCTGTAAATTTTGCGGGCAGAGTCGACGCGACCCTCGGTGAAGGACGAATTTGAAGCGACTGCAATGGCGCGAAGCAACTTACATGGGACCCCGGCGCTCGGGACCCGCGTAGAGCGTTGAAATTGCAGCGTCGAATGCGCCTTGGGTCAGCCGGGCGCGTACATCGCTGGCGCTCTCCTGGTCCCATAAATTGTTGAATTCCTGCGGGTCTTGCGCCAAATCGTAGAGCTCGCCGACGCCATGATTGTGATAGAGAACGAGCTTGTAGCGGCCATCGACATACATCGTCGCCCGCGAATGACCGGGCAGATCCAGCGCGTCAATGTACTCGCAGCGCGCATATTCGCGGTGGAATTCCGGCGGCTCTTCGCCGCTCAATATCGGCACGAGCGATTTCCCAACCATGTAGCCGGGCTTTGGCAAACCGACAATATCCAACAGAGTTGGCGCGATATCGGTCAGTTCGACCAAAGCGCCGCTGCGCAGGTCGGTCATGAATCGATCATGCCATGACCAGATTAACGGCGCCCGAACCAAGCCTTCATAAAATCGACAGCCTTTCATTATGAGACCGTGATCGCCCAGCATTTCGCCGTGATCGCTCGTGAAGATGATGACGGTATTTTGGCGTAGATTCAGCGCGTCCAGCGCTGTCATAATGCGCCCCACCTGATCATCTATCAACTTGATCATCGCGTAGTAGGCGGCGATTAATGTACCGGCGTCACGCGCGCCCAGGGAGTCGGGCTCCGCCAAGCCGGGCGTCGGCGACTGTGGCAGAATCGGACTCTTGATATCGAGATCCTCAGGATGTTTCGCTAGCGACTGGAAGTCGATCGCTGCGAGTTTCTTTTGCTGTTCCAGGTCGCTTTCTCGGAACAGCGGGGGCTTAACTTGGGCGGGGTTGAAGAGATCGCGATAAGCCTGCGGCGGGTTGAATGGCGGGTGCGGATCGTAGATATTGACGCTGGCAAACCAGTTTCGCTCGCGGTTCTCTTCGATGAATTGAATCGTCTTCTCGGCGCACCAAGTCGTTTGATGGAGTTCGGCTGGAACGCCGGCTGGGTCTCTGGTCAGTTCAGCCAAATCGGCGCCCTGGGATTGGACCCACTCGGCGTAGTCATGTCCCTCTTCCCAGTCATCGCGCGGCGCGTGGCTGTAGTTCCAGAATGTATAGCCGTCATCGGCGCGCTCTTCGACGCGCCCATAGGCGCTGGACAAGTGGAGCTTGCCGATCAAGCCACAAACGTAACCCTGATCCGCCAAGATGCGGCTGATCAAGGGCGGGAAGCCTGGAAAGCGCGGATTGCCATTGCGATTGACGCGCAAGGAACTGGGGTACATGCCCGTTAGGAAACTCGCCCGGCTGGGCGTGCAAATCGGGCTTTGACAATAGGCGCGTTCAAAGGCGACGCCCTGGCGCGCCAATGCGTCGATGTTTGGTGTCGAGACAAAGGCGTTTCCCAATGCCGCAATCGTGTCATAGCGCTGTTGATCCGTGCAAATCCATAGGATATTCGGTCGATCGTTTCGCTTCATCGGCAAAAGCTCCTTGCTCGAATAGACGGTCCATCTGAACTAATAGGTCGATCTCACGCTCGCGCCCTTGTTGAGCGCCGCGAGCGATATTGAATCAGAGAACCCCTCGCGCTGGCAAGGGGTTCTGGGATCCGGGTCGACCGCATAAGCCGCATTCTGTCCGTCAAAGACGCGGGAATCATCTATCTGGGATCGCCGTTGCCGCCGACCTCTGGCGGTGTACCCGGCGCTTTCTGGGGAACGGGCCGCTCCACTGCGCCTGCTTCACCTTGCTCCCGATGGGGTTTGCCTAGCCAGCGACATCACTGCCGCTGCCGGTGCGCTCTTGCCACACCCTTTCACCCTCGCATCCATGCAGATGCAATCTGCTCTCTGTTGCACTTGCCGTCAGGTTGCCCTGCCCGGCCGTTAGCCGGCATCGTTGCCCTTTGGAGTGCGGACTTTCCTCGACAAGCTCCTGACCTGCCGCGATTCCCTCGATCAACCCGGATATCTCATTATACAGTAATTCATGCTGACCATTGTTAAATCATTTGCGCCGGCGGCGTCTAGCCCGAATTTTCGGCTATTCCAGAAATAACGCTGCCACTGTTCGCCGCAAATCTGCTTTACAGCCCTGGCAAAATAACCTAAGCTAAATCCACTTGCATATAAATTCCCGGTCTAACATGAGCGCAAATGCCATTATCGGGCGCCAGCGCCGATTCAACCGCTGGCGCAGCCCAGTCTCCCTCGGGGACATCGCTAGATTGATCGCATGTTGCCTGGTCTTGCTCATGCCCCTGCTCAGCCTAGAGATTGCGGGTTGGCCCATCGACCTGAACATCGCGCTGCCGGTACTCTTCATCGGCGTCGTCATTGGCATACTGCTGGCGGGCAGTCGCTTTGGAGAAATGACCGCGCTCATCATCAGTTCTCTCTATGCCATGGGCAGCATTCTTTGCGTCTCGGCTCTGTCGCTCGAAACGCCTTTGCTAGAAGGTATCGCAGAAGTCATCGGCAGCGCCAGGGAATGGCTGCTAGACGCCCTAAGCGACGGCAACAACCCTGACGAGCTTGTCTTCACCATGCTGGTTTCGCTCTTATTCTGGTTCCTGGCTTACAACGCCATCTGGCATATTTATCGGATTGATCGCGTCTGGCGCGTCATTTTGCCGCCGGGGCTGGTGCTGTTGGTGAACATGGTCATCTATAGCGGCAGGAACCCGCTGGACGGGCATCTTGTCGTATTCCTGTTGATGGCGCTTTCGCTAATTGCGCGCTCCAACCTCGAAAACAGCGAGTGGCAATGGTCGCTTAGCGGCATTCGCGTGCCGACAATTGTACGCCGGCAATTCGCCGCGATTGGCATAGTCTTGTCGCTGCTGAGCCTCATCTTCGCCTGGGGCGTGCCGACGCATGGCTTGCAAGAGCGCCTTAACGCTTTTCAAGAATTTCTGGCTTCCGATCCCATCCAACAGATGACCGAGGCTTGGAGCCGCCTCTTCGCGCCCATCGAAGGCGAAGGTCCCGCCACAACCGACTACTACGGCGCCGATTTGCTCGACCTGGGCGGCGCTGTCAGCCTGGGCGACGACGTCGTTTTGCTGGTGGACGCGCCGCAAGCGAGCTTTCGATATTACTGGCGTTCGCGGGTATTCGAACGCTATCTGGACGGTCAATGGTCGCCTTCCGCAGATCTGCGCATCACGGACAGGTCATCGCCCTTGGAACTGAATATGAACAATGAAGCGCTTGGCTTTCGCCGGCAAGCGATCGCGCAGCACTTCACCATCGTGAACGCCAATGCGCGCATTTACTATGCAGCGCCACAGCCTTCCACGATCGACAGCACCGGGCGCATTGACCTGATCTATACCGACAAACCCGTGAACAGCTCAATGAACGTGTCGGTTGTGCGACCATTGCGGGTTATGAAACGGGGAGAATCTTATACCGCGACCAGCTTGCTGAGCGTCGCGACGGCGCATGAATTGCGCGGGGCCGGCGTCAACTATCCTGATTGGGTCAGCGGAGCGAACCTGTATGTCGGGCAACCTAATGCGCGCATCCTCAATCTGTCGCAGCGGATCGTCCAGGAGGCTCGAGCGGATAATGCCTACGACAGCGCAAAGGCGATCGAAACCTGGCTGCGCGACAACATCGTCTACAATGAATCCATTCCCGCGCCGCCGCCCAATGTGGACACTGTGGAATGGGTGCTATTTGACGCCAAAGAAGGTTACTGCACATATTATGCGACTTCCATGATCGTCATGCTGCGCCACCTGGGCATACCGGCGCGCCTCGCCGCTGGTTTTTCTCAAGGCGAATATGACGCCGACATCCAGCGTTATGTCGTGCGCGAGCGCGAGGCGCATACCTGGGTCGAAGTCTATTTTCCCGGCTATGGCTGGATCGAGTTCGAGCCGACGGCTGCCGAAGCGCCCTACAATCGAGAGGGGGATGATCTGGCGCAGCCGCAAGACGAAGCCGCCGATGCGCCGCCCACGCTCAGTCCAACTCCGACGCCAAGCCCGAGCCCTACTCCCCTGCCCACAGAAGCAGGGGCGGAGCAAATCGCGGCTCAGCCGACAGCGACGCCAAGTCCGACGCCGCCGCCTAATCCCAGCCCAACGCCATTCATTGTGCCGACGGTAGAGCCGCCGATCATCCCGGACGCGCCGCCGCCATTCGCCTTCTTGGAGCCGCTTATTCTGGTGGCTTTGGCGATGCTCGTTTCGCTGCTCATCTTGGCTGTCATCTTGTTGCTGCTGTTCTGGTGGTGGGAATGGCGCGGGCTGGGGAGCCTCAGCCCCATATCCAGAGCTTACGCGCGTCTGGAACGCTATATCCAGTTGGTTGGCATTGACATCGGCAGTGACAAGACCACACTAGAAAAACGCCGTGAATTGCAGCAAAAGATTCCCGCCGCCCACGAGCCTATCCGAACCATCAGCGATTTGTACACGCGGGAACGATATGGCGATACCAGCCAAGACAGTGGCGACAACAAGCGCTTCGCCGCCCATGCCGAGAGAGCCTGGAATCGAACGCGCGGCAATATCATCCGCCGCTGGCTGCGCAGGCTCTTGCCATTTAGCAAGCGCGACTAATCAGCGCTTTTGCATGACCAAGAAATGCGACAGCGCCCAGGTATCCAAGGGCGTTCCTTCGCATTTGTAGAGCAAGTCGCGCATCACCCGCGCGGGCTTGCCCAAGCGCGCGATGATATTGTCGTATCCGCCGTAAATGCGAGAATGATGCACCACCGTGGCCGGCAACCCGTCGAAGAGCGCCCGGATGTCGGCGGCTGAATAGGCGCGCACGTGCGGCGCTAGCCGGTCCCGCCAGCGATCCGGCAAATAATTGATCAGCGGACTATTCCCAAAATGATAGTTTCCCCGCCAATAGTGGCCATGTGTTTCGTAGGGATACCAGCGGTTGGGACAAAATATGACGATGCGGCCCCCTGGCTTGACGACGCGCAGCAGTTCTTGGGCAGAGCGCCTGTCGTCTTCGACATGTTCAATGACTTCGTGAGAAAGCGCGGTGTCAAAACCATCGTCGCGGAAAGGGATGTTTTCCCCGGCCGCCACAACTGAATGCGGGAGTTCCTGCCCGGCGACCCGCACCCGGTCGTATTCAATATCAAAGGCAGTGACCGAATCGGTATAACGGCGCTTGATCTGGCGCGCGTACATGCCGACGCCACAGCCCGCAACCAGCACCCGCGCCCCTTCCAGCCGCGCCCATTTGGCGATCATCTGCAGACGGCGTTCTTGGCCCGCCCGCCAAAGGTAACTTGGCTCGCCGCGCAGAGCCGCCAGATTGGATATGGTCATAGCCCAGGAATCCGCAGGGACTAGCTGGTCTGCGCCAAGGAGAGCAGATATTGATAGAGATTGCGCGAACCGCTATTGCTCAGACGGTCGGTGGAATACTGATGTTCGGTTCCCAATTCGCCGCCAGAGCGGACGAAGGTGATGAAATCATCCTCCGACAGCGCGAAACCCCGCAAGCTGCCCGCTTTGTCCGTGCCTTCGCCTGCGGCGCCATGACAGGACCCGCAAGCCAGCGCCTCGTAACGCCCCAAGCCACGCTCGACTTTTTTCGGATCCAACGTGATAGCCTCTGCCCCAGCGTCTTCAACCGCTGCGTCCGACGGTCCAGATTCGTCGCCAGTTTGTTCAAAGACGGGCGCTTTTGTCGGCTCGACAAAGGCGAAGGTTGGGAAAGGCGTATGGGTCGGCGGCAGGTCTGTCGGTTGCCTTGTGGGCTGGGCGCTGCCGCCGCCGCAGGCGGCCGACAGGATCAAAACGAATGCCAGCCAACAGACCAGGCAAATATGAGACAGCGTGGTCATTCCTAACCTCCGTCTAGTCGCCGCGAGATGGATCCAGCGCTTCTTGCAAGCCATCCCCCACAAAAGAAAAGCTCAGCATGGTCAAAGCCACCAGCAGCGTCGGGAAAAGCGCCAAGTGATAATCGACAACAACTGTGGAGGACTTCACGCTCCCGCCTACCATTTTACCCCAACTTGCTGTCGGTTCCGTAATGCCAATGCCCAAAAAGCTCAAGCCGGCTTCGGCGAATATCGCCAGTGGAACGGCAAATGTGAAGGAAACCAAGAGCGGCGTCAAAGAGTTTGGCAAGATATGCTGGGCGATGATCTGCAGCTCCGACGCGCCCAAAGCCCGCGCCGCCAAGACAAATTCGGTCTCGCGAAACTTGAGGAATTGCGCCCGAGCGATACGCGCGGGTTCGATCCAGGACGTGATCGCGAGCACAAAGATCACATTGCCTAAGCCCGCGCCGGTAATGCTGATTAAGAACATGGCAAAGAGCAAGGGGGGGACCGCGGTGGCGATCTCGATCACGCGCAGGATAGCGAAATCCCAGCGTCCGCCGCGGTAGCCGGCGATAGCGCCCAGCGGCACGGCAAATCCAAAAGAGATGACCGGCGCCAAGAGCCCCACAAATAGCGATGTGCGCGCGCCGAAAATAAGCCTTGTCATGAAGTCGCGCCCGACGCCGTCGCCGCCGAGAATATGATTGCGGTCTTCAAATGGTTGCAGCCGCACTATCGAAAAGTCGACTTCGTTCAACCCATAGGGCGCGATGATATCGGACAGCAAGGCTACCAATAGCAATAGGATGAGCAGAATCAAGCCCAGCAAAGCCAGTTTGTTCCGCAGAAAACGACGAAAGGCGTCCCGCAACAGCGAGCGCTGCACAAGCTGTTCCGGCAAGTTAATCGCCACAGGGGCGGAGTCGGCTGATCGCTGTCGGCTCATCAGACCTAGGCTCCCTGTCGCCCGCCCAGCCGAATGCGCGGGTCTATCACCGTGTACAAAACATCCGTGATGAGATAAGTGAGCCCCCAGAGCAAGGCGATCAAAAGAACCAGTCCCATAATCATGGGATAATCGCGATTGAATATGCTCGTCACAAAAAACTTTCCCAAACCCGGAACACCATAAACCACTTCAATGAATAGCGAGCCGGTCAAAAGATTCGGTATTTGCGGCAGAAGCACCGTGATCATAGGGATGAGCGCGTTGCGCAGGACATGGCGCAGCAAAATCATGCGCTCGGACAAGCCCTTGGAGCGGGCTGTGCGGATAAAGTCCGCCCTAAGCACATCTGTGAAGCTCGAACGAGTATAACGCGAAACCAGCGCTAGCGGCGCGAGCGCGTATGTCAGCACCGGCAGAATATAGTCCCAAGACAGAATGGCCGCGCCGTCGGTGGTTAGCGGACCGATAATCCATTTGCTTTCCGCGCCCCAGCCATTTTGGAAACCAAAGATCAACAGGAACCATGTGGCGATGATGAAATTTGGCACCGCGATGCCCGCAGTCGCGATAAATGTCACCAGATTGTCAATGATGCCGTTGTGATTATAAGCCGCCACGATGCCGAGGAAGATGCCAAAGCCAAATGACAGCAGAATCGTGTAAAGCCCCAGTTGAAAGGTGACGGGCCATATTCGCGCGATAAGTTCGGTCACGGGCGGATTGCCGGCGACAGAGAAAGAATTGCCGAAATCCAGTTGCAAGGCGCTCGTCACATAGTTGACGTAACGAACGTGTACCGGCTTGTCGAGCCCATACTTGCGTTCCAGGTTTTCCAAAGCCGCGCCGGAATATCCGCGATCCGCCAGCGTGAATGGACCGCCGGGAACGAGGTTCATCAATACAAAAACAATTATTGAGACAACAAAAAGGACAAAAGCCAGCGATAAGAGCCGGCGCAAAATGTAAACGATCATGAAGCGGACTCGCCCTAGTTCAAAGAGAATGCTGCGCTAGATCGCGGCATTGCGCTATGCGGAGCCAGAAAAACGAAGGGCGGGCACTGGACCCGCCCTCGCGTTTATCGACATTCGCGCAGCGCTTATTCGTTGCGGTGCGTATCGTAGTCCATGACAGCGTCGGTGATGTAGTACTCGCCCCAGCAATGCTCGTTGCCCCAGTGCGTCGTGGCCAAGCCCTGACGATCCGGCTCCCAGCAGTTGCCGGTGGCATTCATGTAGGGCTGCCAAAGATCGCCTTGAATCCGATGTACCAGGAAGATGCCGCCGACGTCTTCCACCATGATGCGCTCGGCTTCTTGGTACATGGCGATACGCTCGGCCGGGTCGCCCGTGAAGGAATTGGCTTCGCGAACCAGGTTATCGAAGGCTTCGTTGCGCCAGGAGTGACGACCGGTCGATACCCAGACACCCATCATATTGGCGGGATCCAAGTAATCCATGCCATAGGAAACGCCGCCGAATTGCAGGGTAGTCGGGCGTTCCAGCAGGCGCGTCATGTAATCCTGGAATTCCAGATTGTTGACGGTGATTTCTACATTGAGGCATTGGCTGATGGACGCGGCGGCGGCGATGAACCAGTCCTGGATGAAAGCCGATTCGCCGCGCAGCGCCAATTCGACCGCGGGGAAGCCCTCGCCGCCGGGGTAGCCAGCTTCCGCTAGCAGACCCTGTGCCGCTTCGCAGTCATAGTCTTGGATGTCCTGCAAGCCAGCGCTGTTGGATGCGGGGAAACCAGGCGCCAGGAAGGAATAAGCCGGGATGCCGACCGTCGTGCCGACCACATTCTCGACGATCGACTCGCGGTCAAGCGCTTTGGCAAAAGCCAGGCGCGCATTGACATCGCTGAAGGGCTCGGTGAAGGTGTCCATCAAGAGATAATCGGTGCGGAAGTCGCCCGCGTGCTGGCGATAATTCTGCGACATGATCTCGTCAGCGAAGATCACGTCAAAATCGGCCGGGCTCAGCAAGGATTGGTGTACCTGGTCAATTTCGTGATCTTGGAAAGCCAGGAAGCTGCTGTTCAGCATATCGCCATAGACGAATTCCATGCGGCGCAACCAGGGCATGCGCGGACCAACATAATCCGGATTCGCCTCCAAGACGGCGTGGCTGCCCGGCTCAAATTCGCGCAGGACGAAAGGACCGGCGGAGACATGCGTCTCTGGATCCAGAATGTACTCGGGACCGATTTCCGTCAGCGCCTTGGCTTGCATCGGGGGCCAGAAGAAAAAGGTCGCCGGCAAGGGTGGGAACGGCACTTGCGTGGTAACCGCGAGCGTATTGTCATCGACAGCTTCCAGACCGATGTCCTCGGGTCCAATCTCGCCAGCCACCGCTTCGTCCCAGCCGTCGATGATGCCCAGCCACAGCCAGACAAAGTCGTAAGCGTGATCGGGATCCGCCATGAAGCGCCAGCTTTCCACCCAGTCATGCGCTGTGACGGGACTGCCGTCGCTCCACATCTGGTCGCCGCGCAAGTTGAAGGTCCAGGTCAAACCGTCTTCGGATACGGACCAGTCCGTTGCCGCCGATGGGATGATTTCCATATTGTTGTTGAGCACGACTAATGAATCCGAGAATTTGTCGAATGCGCCGGTGCTGCAAATGCGCGAATACACCGTGACGATCGACGACAAGGAAGTTTCCTGGCGCGCCGAGTCGCACAGGTTGCGATAGATTTGCATGTCGTATGGCGCGGCGTCGGCCGGCAATTCTCGGCCATAAACATCTACATTGTCTTGGGCAAACGCAGCCGGCATCGACGCCGCAAATAGCGTCAATACAAGCGATAGAATTGTGAAGAGCGGTCTTCTTGACATCATGCTGCCTTTCTAGGTTATCCCTCGGAACAAACGAAATAAGCAACTACAGCAGAAGGCATTATAAGGATGTCCATTAGATGGCGCAATACGCGCTTTCAAGCTCGCTGACGGGCGTCAAGCGAGATACCATTCCAGGCGGCGCTTTAGCGCTTACCCACCCTTTTATCGCGCTTGCAAAAACGATACACTGCACGGCGGATTGTAAAGAATCAAAAAGACTAGCGAAACGCGAAGAGGACTGAAAATGCCGAGCATTACCAAGCTTGCGGGACGTATCGCCAAATCGCCCACCATCGCCATGAACGATAAAGCCAAGCAATTGGCGGCCGAGGGCCACTCGGTCATCGGATTGGCTGGCGGGGAACCGGATTTCGACACGCCGGCTCATATTGTCGAAGCGGGCTTGCAGGCGATCCGCGCTGGCGAAACGCGCTACGCCGCGCCGTCGAAAGGCATCCGTCCGCTCTTGGAAGCCATCGCCGCCAAAATGGAGCGCGACAACAAGGTTAGCGTCGACCCCGCGAGCGACATCATCGTCACGCCCGGCGGCAAGCTGGCGCTTTTTCTGGCATTAAAAGCCATGTTGGATCCCGGCGACGAGGTGCTGATTCCCGCGCCTTATTGGGTCAGTTATCCGTCGATCGTCACCATGGTCGGGGGCGTACCGGTGACTGTGCCGACGAGCAGCGCTGACGGCTATCGTTTGCGCCTGGAGCATCTGCGCGCCTTCCTCACGCCTAGAACCAAAGCAATCATCATCAACTCGCCATGCAATCCAACCGGGCACATGCTGTCATCGGACGAGATTGAAGACATCGCTACGCTGGCGACGGAAGCCGATCTCTACGTCATTTCGGACGAGATCTATGAAAAGCTCAATTTCGACGGTCGGCCGGCGGTTTCCCTGGCTTCCCTGCCCGATATCAGCGATCGCGTGGTCATTGTCAACGGCATGTCAAAAGCCTATGCCATGACCGGCTGGCGACTGGGCTGGCTGGCGGGCCCAAGCGGGCTTATCGGGGCAGCAGGCAAGTTCAATTCCCAGACCGCGACTTCGGCGGCGACCTTTACACAGCACGCGGCTGTTGCCGCGCTGAACGGTCCCCAGGAATGCGTCGAGATGATGCGGCAATCGTACCAAGAACGCCGAGACTTCATGGTGAACTCCTTCAATAATATCGAAAACATGTCTTGCCCGGACATTGAAGGCGCCTTTTACGCCTTCCCCAAAGTTGACAATACCAGCAAGAGCAGCGAGGAAGTGGCGTCCTTGATCCTCGATAAAGCCGTCGTGGTAGGCGTCCCCGGCAGCGCCTTCGGCATCAGCAAAGACGCCCATATTCGTTTCTCATTCGCGGAAGATCTGAACTTGCTCAAAGAGGCGGTTGAACGCATCCGCGGCATTGCCCATCTGTTGGCATAGACAAGCCTCGCGGGCAGAGATACCAGCCGCATGGCGGGCAAAGCAAGCCGGGGCTTTGGGCTACACTCGCTATTGTCGCTTGTTCTGACGCTATCGGCTTGCAACATCGCCTTGACTGCGCTGCCCGGCGCGATAACCGAAGCGCCGATTAGAACTGTGCCAAGCGCCGGCTGGACCCTTATCGCGCCGGGGCTGGAATGGCGCGAAATCTCAGCAGTCGAGGACCCACTGAGTCAGTTAAAGATATTGCGCATCGACCCGCGGAACTATATCTTTCGCGTCAAATACAGCCCCAGCCAGCCATACAGCTTGGCTCAATGGCGCGCGCAAGAGCCAAGCGCCGCCGCAATCGTCAACGCCAATTTCTTCGATCCCTCATACCTGGCTTTGGGGCTCGTTGTCAGCGATGGCGTGACGCATGGCTCGCCATATCTCAAGCGCGGCGGCAGCTTCCTCGTCAAAAACGGGCGGGCGGCGGCGCGCGCAAACGCCAGCATGTCGCAGCGCGATCTGGCATCGGCGGAACAAGCGGTGCAGGGATTTCCACTGCTGGTGGAAAATGGCGAGCAAGTTTATTTTGGTCCGCCAAAGCAAGAGCGCGCGCGGCGCACGGTCCTTGCCGAAGATACAGCTGGGAACATTCTGTTCATTTCAGCGCCCCTGCTGGGACCGACGCTGGGCGATCTGAGCGCGACCCTTGCGGAAAGCGACCTGGCAATCGAAACCGCATTCAATCTGGACGGCGGGGGATCGACCTTGATGGCAGTGCCCGGCATCGACTATTTTCAACCTGCCTTCGACGCGGTTCCGGCGATTCTGGCGGCTTACAAACGTTGATCAAGGACTTCGCCGGCCAAGGCGAGAATCGAGTGGGATAGCGATTGAAAGGCTGCTAGAATACATGCCGTTGCCAATCCCTCGGGCATTTTATTTTCACGCAAGGTGACTGAGACATGCCAAAATTGGCGCAAGTCGCGACAGCGCGCCAAGCGCAACTCAAAGATGGCCGCCGCCTGGGCTTCGCCGAATTCGGCGATCCTGCTGGCGCGCCAGTCCTGTTCTTCCATGATCTTTGGGGCAACCGCACCCTGCGCCACCCGGACGACTCGATCCTCACGAGGCTGGGCCTGCGCTTGATCGGCGTAGACCGCCCCGGCTACGGCATGTCAACACGCAAGCCCGGCCGCGGCATGATGGACGTCGTCGACGATATCATGCTGCTTTCCAAGGCGCTGAAATTGGAGCGATTCTCTGTGCTTGGTTATTCGGCCGGCGCTCCCTACGCCCTGGCTTGCGCTTATCGCTTTCCTGGAATCGTTCAACGCTGCGCTGTCGTGAGCAGCCTGCCGCCGATGGACAATCCTCTGGGTTTCAAGGCGGTTCATGCCTACTATGCCAAAATGCTCCAGTTGGCGGGCGGCATGGAGCCTTTCTTCCGCTGGCTGCTGCGCGGCTTTTTTCTGCTGGACGCGCAGCGCGATTCCGCTCAATACTTGCGAGAGCTAGCCGCGTCGCTGCCGCCAGTTGACCAAGAAGTCTTTGGAAATCTGGACTTTTTCGCCCTGCGCCGCAACATCTGGGAAGAGATCCGCAGCAATGGCAGTGAAGGCATCGCCGATGAGATGGTCAGCCTGGTGCAGGCATGGACTTTTCATTTGCAGTCCATCCGCGTCCCAGTGGATATTTGGTGGGGCGAGGCGGATAGATTCTCCTCGCCAATCGTTGGGCAGCGCATGGCGGCGATGATTCCCGACTCCCGTTTGCGCCTGGAAGCAGCCGCGGGCCATTTGATTCTCTTCACGCATTGGCAGGCGATACTCGAAGCGCTCATCGCCGCTTGAAAACACCGCGTTTCCCCGCCCATTAGACGGGGCTCGCCATTCCATTAACGCGATCGTTTTCGGCTGTTTCTAATGCCAATGAGTGCAGCTCTGTAACAGCATGTTCCAAGTCAGACTCGCTGATGATGAAGGAAATACTGCATTCGGAGGAACCTTGCGCGATCGCCAAGACGTTGATTCTGTGTTCGCCCAAAAGCGAAAAGACACGCCCGGCCACGCCCGGCGTGCCCCTCATGCCCGATCCAACCACCGTTATGATGACGATATCGCTCAAGATATCGACGCTATCAATATTCTTATGCTGGATTTCGCGCTGGAGCTCCTGTTCAACCGCCGCCTTGACATCGCCGGCCACCGGGTCAATCACGGTGAAGCAAAAGCTCTGTTCCGAGGACGATTGCGAGATCATGAGAATGTTCGCGCCAGCTTTCGCCGTCGCCAGGAATGTCCGCCCGGCGATGCCCGGTACGCCCAGCATGCCTTTGCCGCTGACGGTCAGCATGCTCACATCATTGATATTGGTAACTGCCTTGATGACAGTTTCGCTAGCTTGGCTGCGTCCGCCGATCAGCGTCCCGGCCTGCGCGGGGTTGAAGGTATTGCGCACACGTAAGGGGATGCTGCGGTTGACGATGGGTTGTACGGTCTTGGGGTGCAAGACCTTCGCGCCATAAAAGGCCAGTTCGCCGATTTCTTGGTAGGAGACATAAGGCAAAACGCGGGCTCTGCTGTCCAAACGCGGGTCCGTCGTCATCACGCCGTCCACATCTGTCCAGATGATCAGCTCGTCACTATCCAGGCAGGCGGCAATGATAGCCGCGCAGAAATCGCTGCCGCCGCGCCCCAAAGTCGTGAGCGTGCCGTCCGGAGTAGCGCCGATAAATCCGGTGATGATAGGCGTGACGCCAGCCTGCAATTCAGGCAAAAGCTGTTCGCCGATGCGCGATTCGGTTTCATCCCATAGCGGATCCGCATCCTGGAAGTTGCTGTCTGTGATGACAAAGCGGCTGGAATCGAACTGCTTAACAGGCAGACCCCTCGCTAGCATGACAGCCGTGATAAGTCGGCTGCTTAGCCGCTCCCCAAATGAAACGATGGAGTCGCAGATCCGGGGAGTGGCTTCGCCCAGAATACGGATCGCCTCGCATAATTCCAGATGCGCCTCTAGCAGTTGATCAAGCTCGTCCGCGACAGCCAAGCGCTGGGATTCGCTCCCGATCAATTCTTCGATCACGGCAAAATGCCGGGCGCGGATGTCCGTGTTGACGCGCTCGTAGCGACTTCTATCCCCGTCCGCGGCAGCGCGCGCGGAATCCAGCAATTGATCGGTGACGCGAGCCATCGCCGAAACAACGACAGCCAATTCGTCGCCGCTTGTCAAATTTTCATGAACGATATCAACAACCTGGACGATCGCCGCCGCAGACCCAACCGATGTGCCGCCGAATTTCATGGTCAACCTGCTCATCTTCATCCCCTCTCTCTTAACCAGAGAAATAAAAAAGGCGCGTGGAGGTTGTCCACGCGCCTGTCTGTTGCTTTCTTTTGATCCGCTTACAGCAAGCCGCAACCTCCACCACGCGCCCTATTGGGCATCATAGTCATGGACATCGTAAGTAGTGGTTCCGGACGAAATCTTCGAATCCATTTTTTGCTTCGCCAGTTCTTTAGGGAGGCTACTCTAGCGGCATCATGCGCGCTTGTCAAGGAATGTTATGGCGATGGACAGGGCAATCGCATCAAATTATTTTTCAACACAGAGAGCGCAGGGGGCGCGTAGACACTGACCGTCAGCACCGAGATTTAACCGCTTGACCGCCCTGACATCGTAGCGCAAGTTCGTTTACGTCAACACATGACTGTGATACAATCGCGCGGCACGCAAACGATGAGTAACGCCCTTGTGACAGAATCCACCGGCCAGGTGAAGAGCCGCTTGCGGTCGCTAAGGCGCTTGGCGCGGCCGGGCCCAGCAATCGTCGTATTGTTGCTGGCGCTGGTCGCGGGCAACCTGCTTTACGCCCAGCTTGATCGAAGCAGCGCGCCAATCGCCGCGCCTGCGGGCGACTTGCTCTATATCGCCACCTTCGAGGGCTATCTTGACGAGTGGGATCTTTATGAGGGCCAACAGAGCGCGGCGGTCGCGGACGGTCGCTTGCGACTGGCGCTTTCCAGCGCGCAGACCGCAAGTTGGTCGGTTGCGCGTCATCATTTTCTTGAATTTGACGTCAGCGCCGAAGCCAGCGCGGCAGCCGGTCCCATCGATAACGCTTTTGGCATTGTTTTCGCTATGCAAAACCCATCAGAAGCGGCTTGCGATCTGCCAGCGGTGATTTTCTGCGGCATCGGCCAATGGTCCGCCTTGCTGAGCGCTGCCCTGCGACAAGTCCTTGACCCGGCAGCGGGTCCTAACTACTACGCTTTTCTTATCAGCAGCGATGGATATTATGCGCTTGAACGGGTTGTCGACGGCGTTCGAGAAGTATTAAGCACCTGGATTCCTTCGCCCAATATTCACCAAGACTTGGGCGCGCGGAACAGGATCCGCGTCATCGCTCGCGGCACGGAGCTCAAGTTCTTTGTCAACGGAGCGCAAGCGCCGCTATGTATGCCTGACGAGCCCGGGGCAAGCAGCACCTTCACAAATGGCGAGTGCATCGGCGGGCGCATGGTAGACGGGTTTCAAGCGCCGCAGCCGCTGGGTGGGCAACTGGGCTTGATCGCGCAAGCGACGCAGACCGGCGGTGGCGGCGTAGTTGTTGATTTCGACAATTTTACCGTTTTCAGCCCGGCTGCCGCTGGCGGAGAGGACGCCAAATTATGAAAGTGCATCTGCGCATGGTGGGCTGTCGGCTCAATCAGAGCGAAATCGACTCGATGGCACGCCAGTTTCACAGCCAGGGTCACGAGGTCGTCGACCGCCCGGAAGAGGCCGATCATTTTGTCTTGAACACCTGCGCCGTCACGCGGGAGGCCAGCAAAACCAGCCGCAAACTGGTCCGCGAGTTCCATCGCGCCAATCCGCAAGCGGGGACCACGGTGACGGGCTGCTACGCTCAAATCGCGCCGAAGGAGCTGGATAGGCTGCCGGGCGTTGCGCGCGTGGTCAGTAACTTCGACAAAGAAGATCTGGTGTCCGGCGTGACTGGCGAGCCAATCAAGCTCTTCGACAGCGAGCCGATTGAGCGCAGGCTGCCCGCCCGCAGCCAGAGCCGCACCCGAGCCTTCGTGAAAGCGCAAGACGGTTGCGACAATGAATGTACGTTTTGTGTAACGACAATTGCTCGCGGACCCGGTCGCAGCCGCGCCATCGACGAGCTGCTGCGGGAAGTGCATACGCTACGCCAACTTGGCTATCAAGAAGTGGTGCTTACCGGGGTGCACCTCGGCAGCTATGGCCAGGACCAAGGCGATTTTGATGGACTTATCCGCTTGGTCGAGGCGCTATTGCAGCATAGCGACATGCCTCGCCTGCGGCTCTCGTCCCTGGAGCCCTGGGATCTTGCGCCGAGTTTCTTCGAGCTGTGGCGGAATCCACGCCTATGCCGCCACCTGCACCTGCCCTTGCAGAGCGGCTGCGACGCCACTTTGAAGCGCATGCGGCGCAACACCAATCAAGCAGCATTTCGCGCGCTGGCGCAAGCCGCGAGAGAGGCAATCCCCGGGCTGCGCATAACAACTGACGTGATCGTCGGCTTCCCCGGCGAAACCGACGAAGAGTTCGCGGATTCCCGCGCCTTCATCGAGGAAATGAATTTCGACGGCCTGCATGTTTTTCGCTACAGCAGCCGCCCCGGGACGCCAGCCAGCCGCATGAAGGCGCAAGTGAGCAATCAAGTCAAAAGAGCGCGCAGCGCCGAGCTGCTCGCCCTATCCGATTCGATGGAAGCGGGCTTCGCGGCGCAGCTCCAGGGAACGCGGCAGAATGTGCTGTGGGAGCAAATCAGCGGCGCGACCCCCGAAGGCTTTGTTCATAGCGGCTATACCGACAATTACATGCGGGTCAGCGCCGTATGCCCGCAGGACTTGACTAACCGCATCTGCCCCACATTTCTCGCAGAATTCACGGACGGGGTGATTCATGGTACAGTAGACTTATAGCTCGTTGGTCATGAGTGCCGTGCCGCAGCCGATATCTTAAAGTAACGTGAAGGCTTTTGTGATGAGCAAACTGAAGACAGAATTGCAGTCCGCGCTGAAAGATGCGATGAAAGCCAGGGACACTAAAGTCCGCGATGCGATTCGTCTGCTCAACAGCGCGATAAAGCAGGTCGAAATAGATACGCGAACGGCGCTGGACGATGACGGTGTGCAAGCCGTCTTGCAAAAGGAAGCCAAGCAGCATCGCGAAACCATCGCCGAATTGCAAGCGGCGGGGCGCGCCGAAGCAAGCGCAAGCGCGCGATTCGACCTGGAAATCATCGAGCGCTTCCTGCCGCAGCGACTGACTGAGGACGAGCTGCGACAGATTGTTCGGAGGGCGATTGAAGACACAGGCGCCAGTTCTATGCGCGAGATGGGCGCGATCATGCAGGCTGTTATGCCGCAGGTTCGCGGTCGCGCCGATGGCAAACAGGTCAACTCCCTGGTAAAAGAGCTCTTGAGTTGAAGCGATGGTCCTCCGCCTTACGGATATTCTCGAAGAACGATTCAGTCTGGCGCCGCAGCGCACGGCTCTGGCTCTTCGTTCCTTGCTGCTGCTGCTGTTCGCGCTGGTGTTTATCGGCTGCTGCAGCGCCATTGTGGCTTTCGATGACGTCTTCCTGGGCGCAAGCAGCACAGTCAATCTTGCGGTTGGTTCGGTGCCAGCGGAAGACATCATCGCCCAAGAAGAAGGATTGTTCGTCAGCGAGATACTGACCGAGCAAGAAAGACAGAATGTGCTCGAACAAGTTTCAACTGTTTACTATTCGCCTGATCCAAATGTGGCGCGTCAACAGCGGGTCTTGACCGAAAATATCCTGGCATTCATCGACAACGTGCGCGCCGACGCATTCGCCTCGCTAGAGCGGCAAGTCGCCGATGTCAACGAAATAACATCCCTCATTCTTGAAGGCGATCGCGAAACGATTGTCGCCATGCTGCAGTTGCCAGAGGAGCGCTGGACATTGGTCCGCAACGAGATCATATCCGTATTGGAACGCGTTATGCGCGATCCCATTCGCGGTTCAGATTTGCAGCACGAACGCGATCAATTGCCGACCCAAGTCAGCTTGCGTTTATCCCCGCAGGAAAGCCATATCGTAACCATGATCACGGGCGACGTCATCCGCGCCAATACCTTCGAGAATCCCGAACAAACGGCGCTGGACCGCGAGTTGGCGGTCGACAACGTTGAGGCGCAGCAGCGCCATTTTATCGCTGGTCAAATCGTCGCCCCGGCAAATCAACGTATCGACACCCTTTCTTTCGAGGCTTTACAAGAGTTGGGGCTCCTGGCGCAAACGAGCAACCGCGGCTCGCGCATTCTGCGCGCAGTCTTAGCCAGCGCCATGGTTACGCTGTTGATCGGCTTATACATCAGCCGCTTCGATTCGCACTTGCTGCTTTCGGATACTGGCAGTTTGCTGATGCAAGCGGCGCTCTTTTTGATCGCCCTGGTTGCAGTGCGGTCCTTTGGCGCGTCAAACATATACCTGATGCCGGCCGCCGCCCTAGGCATCCTGTATGTGGCATTGAGCCGCCCCAATCTTGCCATAGTCGCCACCATCGGCTTCGCCTTTCTGGCCGGGATATTGGGCCGCAGTCCTTCATTGGAAAACGCGAGTCTGGTCGCGGCGGCGAACATCAGCGCTATCTTGACCCTACGCAATGCCGCGCGCCTGAATAGCTATTTTCTGTCGGGCTTGGTCGTCGGCGTCACCAATGTCGCCATCATCGCGATCTTCGCGCTATTGATCGGTTTTGACGCGCTTGCGCCATCAAACCTGATACAGGGTTTCTTCAATGGCATGTTGATTGTCCCGACAACGTCCTTCGCCGTGATGTATATCTTGACTGTGCTCTTTAATCTGCCTACTCCTTTTAAGCTCATGGATTTGAGCCAGCCCAGCAAACCGCTCTTGCAGCGCCTGCTGCGCGAGGCGCCGGGCACCTACCAGCATTCTTTGCAAGTCGCCAACCTGGCGGAACAAGCGGCGGACGCCATCGGCGCCGACACGCAGTTGACGCACGTCGCGGCGCTTTATCACGATGTCGGCAAGATGGGCAATCCCTACTTTTTCACAGAAAATCAGCAGCAGATGCGCAACCCGCACGACGGCATGAACGACCCCTATCGCAGCGCGGACATCATCGTTGATCACGTCATTGAAGGCGACCAAATCGCAAAGAATTACAATCTTCCCAACCGCATTCGCGATTTCATTCGCGAACATCATGGCACAACGGAAGTTTTCGTCTTTTATCAGCGCGCGCTGGGCGCGGCAAAAGATGCTGGCGAAGTGGATCCCGCGGATTTCTCCTACCCTGGTCCCATCCCACAGAGCCGCGAAACCGCTATTATGATGCTGGCGGACAGTTGTGAATCGGCGATTCGAGCCGTCCATCCGGAAAGCAACCAGGAGATAACCGAGCTCGTTCACCGCATCGTAGACGGCAAGCGAAATGCCGGGCAACTGGACGCTTCCAATCTGACGCTGAATGACCTGCGCAAGATCGAAGAGACCTTCATCGACGTCTTTAAGGGATTGTTCCACACCAGGATCGACTATGCCCGAGCCGTCAAACCCGTGGTCCCTGAAAGCGCGCGCGAAGAGCCCTCACCCGCTGTCAGCGTCGCAGCATCAGGCGACGCCAGCGCCTCGACGCCGGAAGATATGCCAGAATCCAAGCCTGCGCCCGCAACTGGCGAGCGGGAAGTTGACAAGGCTCAATCTGAAATCAAAGCGGGTTTGCCTGACTTGCCTCTGGTGACCCCATCTGCCTCGCCGGACCTGGAAGGCGCCCCCTTGCCAAGCATCATGGACGACGATGAACCGCTGGACGATGTACCGCCCCTGCCCAAACGAAACGGTACGAAAACGAACCACGCAATGCAGCCCGCGACCGTTGCTGACGAATTGAATGAAAGCGCCTGAGCTTGGCTGTTTATATCCAGGTTCAGCAAGTTTATCCGGTGAACGAGTCCCGCCTCCGACAAGCGGCACAGACCGTCTTGAAACAACTGCGGGCGGATAGGCCTTCGCAAGTGACGATTGTTGTAACCGACGATGACGCCCTGCGAGACTTGAATCAGGAATTTCGCCAGGTGTTCAGCGAGACGGATGTCTTGTCCTTCCCCGCCGGTCCAGCGCCCGTCAATAATGACGGCAAGGACAGCGTGGGCATGTACCTTGGCGACGTGCTAATTGCCTATCCCTATGCCAAGCGCGTCGCGCAAAGACATAACTTGAATGTTGAGGATACGCTCTGCATGCTGCTTGTGCATGGCCTGCTGCATTTGCTGGGTTATGATCACGATACCGAGGCAACGAAACAGGCGATGTGGGTGGAACAAGCTAGAGCCTTGGAGACAATCGGGATAGAACCTGCCATCGTGGACAAGTATGGCGGCGAATGATGGCTGGGGACCGTGTCGACGATCATCCGAACAGCGCAGAGCGCGACCCAGCCGCGCACAGCCCGCTTGTAAGCGCCAACCGCTGGCGCAGCTTCATGTACGCGGTCGCGGGAATGCGCTACCTGTTTCGCTATCAAAAGAATGCCGGGATTCAACTGCTGGCGACGCTAGTTGTAGTGCTGCTGACGATTTGGCTGGAAGTCAGTCCGCAAGAGTGGGCGCTGATCATTCTGGCGACGAGCCTGGTGTGGTTGGCGGAGTTTTTCAATGCGGCGCTTGAGGCGGCGGTGAATCTGGCTGTTTCCGACTTTCATCCAATGGCGAGAGTGGCCAAAGACGCGGCCGCGGCCGCAGTATTGCTAGCAGCGCTGACTTCTGTCGCAATCGGTCTAATTGTATTGGCGCCCCCGCTGGTGAAGAAGCTGCAAGCCGCTCTGGTCATGCTCTAGCGCTTTAGGCTTCTTTAGGTCTTCTTGCTTGAAAATTATCAGCTTGCCTCAAGCCCTGCGGCACTATATCCCGCGAAATTAACAGCCAACGAGATAATTGGCAATCTGTAACTGTGCTATACTGTTTAGAGTCGTAAAGATGCGCAATCTTTCGGTTTTGTCCATGTCCATGCTCGAAAACGCTAGCACAGTCAATTCCTCCACTATTGTTCGGCGACCGCGAAATAGCTTTGCGCGCCCATTCAAAATGACAAGTTCCCTGCTTGCGGTCGCTAGGCGATTTATCACAAAAGAGATTGGACTAGGGACCACCGCCATTAAACAGTTTAGCAGACGAAAGCCCGAATCAAGTTCCAGACGCCGGCGGCAGCGGGCGATTGCGACTTCGCCAGGACCGCCCGAGCCGCAGAAAACGGGCTTTCTTGATTCCCCCATAAGGCGGATTTTCTTAGGCATTCCGGCCGCAATCTTGGTCGTGGCGGGTGTCGTTGTCGGCTTGAGCGCATTGAAGGGTGGAGAAACTGTCAGCTACGACAATGGCATCTGGCTCAACAGAGCCTGGACGCATGGCAAGGTCGATGAAGCAAGAATCAGCGAGTTGGCTGGACAGCTGAAACAGAATAAGATCGGGAAACTTTATGCCTACGCCAGTACTTTGAATACTGAGGGGCGCTGGACCGCTGGCACGCAAGGCGCTGGGAACTTCATGGAGTCGCGACTAGACGTCGCTGGCTTTGTCGAGAAGTTCAGAGAGCGGCATCAGGAAGCGGTGATATTCGCCTGGATCGAGATCTGGACGAACCTCGACCCCGTGGACGGCTATCGCTTGGATAGCATGGCATTGCACGAAAATGTCGCGGATTTCAGTCGTTTGCTTGTTGAAGACCTGGGCTTCGACGGCATCTTGCTCGACGTCAAACCGCTTTACAATGAAAACGATGATCTCATCCGGCTGATACGCAGCGTGCGTTCCGCCATTGGCATAGAGAAACCGATCGCTGTAGCCGTACCCGCGGACTTGACGCCGACCGACGCCGGACTGGTGCCGCTGACTTCTATCGCGCCGGGCACGATGTGGTCCGCCAATTATAAGCAGCGGGTCATGGTTTCCGCCGATGAAATCGTTTTGCTCATGTATCAAAGCTACCGGCAGGACACGCTGGACTACATCAATTGGGTAGCCTATCACATCGAAACCTATATCAATCTGCTGGGCGGCAACACGCGTATTCTGGTCAGCATCCCCAATTATGGCGGACCGAGCGCGGCGCACAATCCCTCGGTCGAAACGATGTCAGCCGCGCTGGATGGCGTTATCCTCGGCGTATCGCGCTTGGCGGAAGACGATAAGTCGCTGTTAACCGGCGTGGCGATCTTTTCCGATGAAGACCTGAATCAGTCTCAATGGAATCTTTACCGCGAGACTTGGCTGCAGCGCTGAGCCCCCGCGCCTGAAATGCCTGCCATCATTCGCCGACTGAGCCCCCGTGGCTTGGAAGAAGTAGCATACACGGCAAACAGCCTTGCCGAAGCCGTCATTTTCGAGCCTTTCGACGGCGTCTATACGGTCGGCAATACTTGGCAAACGACAAAAGCGCTGCTCTTTGACGCCCACCTGGAGCGGCTGGAAGCCTCCGCGCGCCACCAGCGCATCGCAATCGACTATGACCGTCAGCAACTGAAAGCCGCGCTACGAGGGATGATCTTGGCGTCGGATTACGGCGATGTTCGTTTTCGCATTTCGGTATCAGCAGCGCGACCGGACAGTCTACTGATTACGCTTGAGCCTTATCACCCGCCCGATGAAGCGCTGGTCAGGCAAGGCGTCCGCTGCGTCACTTCGGGGGTCGCGCAACGGAAAGGTCCCGCCGCCAAGACCAGCGACTGGATGCACCTACGCGGGAAGCTGCCAGACGCGACCGCGCCGGGAGTCTATGAGATCATCTTGTTAGACAAAAGCGGATTCATGTTGGAAGGGGCGACCAGCAACTTCTACGCGATCGCCAATGGGCACAATGGACAACTCTATACTGCTGGCAGCGGCATACTTGCGGGCATTTCGCGCCGGATCCTGCTCGAGGTTTGCCGGGACATCTTGCCGCTGCGCCTGCAAGCGCCGCACATTGATGATTTGCCAGACATGCTAGAGGCTTTCCTCAGCAGCAGCAGCCGGGGCGTCATTCCCATTGTCGCGATCGACAGCCGCTCAATAGGCAATGGCGCGGTCGGGGGATACACAAAAAGATTGCGCCGAGCATATCAACGCTGGGTCGCGGAACATTTGGAAGAACTCTGATGCCTATGCTGAATAAGCTGCGGGGCGCGCTTGATCTGCTCGCTTCCATCCGCGACCTGACAACAGTGTCGCGCAACTACCAATGGCAGGTTCAAGCGCCCAGCAGCTTCTACCTGGAAGCGGAATGCGCCGAGGTCAATCTGTCACGCGCCGAGGACAATCAGCTTTATGTCAATGTGAGATTGCGCGCGTCCATGAGCTGGAAGCTGGCGACTGAAAAAGACGACGCCGGTGTTTATGTTGTCCTCAAGCGCAAGCCCCTCATCGGCAATATCGGTCGGGCGCGTTTGCACGCTCGAATCCCGCGCGGGCTTCACATTAGCCTGCAACTGCAAAATTCTGTCCTGTGCCTCGAGGACCTGGTAAGCGCTTTGGAATTGCCGCCGGAGTCCTGAGTCTATAATTTCGCGTTTGACCCTCATATTTTGGCAGGTGAACTTTCATACAAATCACGATCGGCAAACATAGCTGCTTGAAAAGTCGTAAAAGCTATGCTAGCTTATAGCTATGAGCAAAGACAGACGGCTACAGATGAGAGTTTCATGCTGTTGTAGAGCCACCGACGACTAGGCGGGATTGTTTGCTTTGCCAGCAACACGGTTGTTCGAAACCAACAAGTCAACCCGCCAAGGTTGGCTTTTTTGATTGCAGACATGGAACGAACCGCCGGCTAGGTTCCGATCGCATAAGCTGAAGAAGGAGCGAGAAAATGAGTGATATCAACAGTCGCGGCTACAGCAATCCCGATAAACTTGTATCGACGGATTGGGTCGCCGCAAACTTGAACGAAGCTGGCATCCGCATCATCGAATCGAACGAAGACCCCCTGCTCTACCCGAGCGGGCATATCCCCGGCGCGGTTGAGGTGGACTGGGTAAAAGACCTCAACGATCCGCTGCGGCGCGATTATCTGGATAAATCCGGATTTGAGGCGCTGGCGGGGCGCATCGGCATCACCGCGGACACGACGGTCATTTTCTATGGCGACAAGAGCAACTGGTGGGCAACTTACGCGCTCTGGGTATTCGAGCTATTCGGGCATACCAATGCCAAGATTATGGATGGCGGACGCCTGAAATGGGCTGAAGAAGGGCGCGAGCTGACGCGGGAAAAACCGAGTATCAGCCCAACATCATACAGCGCGCCGGAACGCGATGACAGCCAAATCCGCGCCTTCCGGGACGGCGTGCTAACGCATACTCAGGCTAATGGGCAATTGGTGGATGTGCGCAGCCCGGGCGAATTCAGCGGAGAGAAGCTGCACATGGAGGGTTATCCGCAAGAGGGAGCGGTGCGCGGCGGGCATATCCCAGGCGCCGATAACGTGCCCTGGTCCCGCGCCGCCAATGAGGACGGCACCTTCAAGACCGCCGCGGAACTGCGCGGGATTTACCTCGACGAAATCGGCTTGAACCCAGAGCAGCCCACGGTCGCCTACTGCCGCATCGGCGAGCGCAGCAGCCATACCTGGTTTGTCTTAACCAATCTGCTCGGTTTCTCTGATGTTCGCAACTATGACGGTTCCTGGACCGAATGGGGCAACAGCGTGGGCCTGCCCATCGAAAAATAGTCAGACATTATGACAGTGCCGGGGGAGGCGCAAGCGCCTTCCCCAACGCGCCAGCAGCAGGGTCCTCCGATGCCGGGATATCCGCCTAAACTTCAAGAATACCTCGACGATTTCGCTTTCATTTCCACGCGGGATGAGCGCATCGACTTTTTGATCGCTATCGCCGACGACTTCAAACCCGTGCCGGCTGCGGTTGCCGCCAAGCCCTACGAAGAGGCGCATCGCGTGATCGGCTGCGAATCCGAAGCATTTGTCTGGGCGCTTGAGCGCCCGGACGGCCGGCTGGACTTTCATTTCGATGTGCTAAATCCGCAGGGTCTATCAGCCATGGCGATGTGCGCGATTCTCGAACAGTCCTGTTCGGGCGCCCCCCTGGAACAAGTCGCGGCCATCAACGGCGACGTGGTATTCACGTTTTTTGGCAGAGATATTTCGATGGGCAAAGGACGCGGATTGACCGAGATTATCAATGCTGTCGTGTATGCTGCAAATCAAGGTCTTGCCTCGCCATGACAGGGCTGGCATTCTCCAGGAACGATTCGCCCGGCGCGCCGTCGCTGAAGACCGCATCGGTTCCTAACAAGCCATTGTAGGCGTAAGACGGCTCGGAGCCGGGAATGATCACGGCGTTCACCGCTTTTTCGTAATAGGTCGTGGGTCCTGCCCAGCCGATGATACAGTACATATAACCGGCGCTGCGCATCTCGTGCAGGCACTTGATCAAAAGAGCGGCGCCAATCCCGCGCCCGCGTTCCCGCTCGTCAACCCCAGTTGGACCGAAGAACCCTTTGAAAGTTGTGTCGTAGCAAGCGAAACCCAGCAACTGGTCGCGTCGATGCGCCAACATGACCGTCGTCGGATGCGCAGAAAAACCGACATCCGCCTCGCTAGACCAGTAAGGATTGAAATGTTCATCGATCCAGTTGATGACGAGGCGCTTTTCCGGCGGCATGCAGCGCCTGATCGTGATGCCTTGATCGCGCTGAAAAGCGATTTCGGGTTCAAGCGGCGGCAATTCGTATAGCTTCACAAGCATATCAGGCATCGTTCATCCCTCCGTAATCGCTAGCAACTCAAGCGGGCAAAGGAAAACGCTTACACCTAGATTTTACTTGAATCCCCTGAATTCGGCTGAAGATTTCTCCTCATTCTCGCGGGCGCAATGGCATAAGCGGCGGATTGCCGTTATCATGGGCGCCGACGGAAGCCCGAACAAAGGTTAAATCACATGCCGCGCAGACCCGAAACGACTGCGGTTCACAATTCAAATATCGACAGCGCCAGTGGCGCGATTGTCCCGCCGATTGTCCTCAGCACGACATTTCAATACGAAACAACGGGCTTGGAGCATGAGCCGGACGAGTTGATCTACACTCGTTATCAAAACCCGAATCGCGCGGCGCTGGAAGAGGCCATGCGCAAGCTGGAATACGGCGCTGTGGCTCATGCCATCTCCAGCGGCTCAGCCGCCATGCTGACGATTTTCCAGGCATTAAGACCAGGCGATCATATCGTGTCCAGCGACGACATGTACTTCGGCATCCGCGTTCAACTGAAGGAATTCTTCGCGCCTTGGGGCTTGCAGACGAGTTTCGTTGATATGAGCGACCTGATGGCTGTGCGCGCCGCTATACGCCCGCAGACCAAGTTGCTGATCTTTGAATCGCCGACCAATCCCATGATACGCCTGGCGGATATCGCGGCGATAAGCGAAATAGCCCAGCAATATGGCGCGGCTGTCCTGGTCGACAACACAGTGGCGACGCCGGTCGCGCAGAACCCCTTAGCGCTTGGCGCGGATATTGTCGTCAATTCGCTGACCAAATACATTGGGGGCCACCATGATGTGCTCGGCGGTGTCATTGTATTCCGCGAGCATGACGAATTCGCCCAGCGCGTCATGCGCTTGGTGAGAATCGGCGGCTCCGTCTTGTCGCCGATGAACAGTTGGTTAACGCTGCGCGGGATGCAGAGCCTGTCCTATCGTGTCCGCGCCCATAGCGAAAACGCCATGGAAGTGGCCTGTTTCCTGGCGGATCACCCTAAAGTTGAGCGCGTGCTCTATCCGCATCATCCCAGCCATCCGCAATACGATCTGGCTATCCGGCAAATGCGCTACGGCAGTGGCTTGATGTCGATGCAAGTACGCGGCGGTCGACAAGCCGCCATCGACGTGGTGAATAAACTGAGGCTCTTCACCAGCGCAACCAGCTTTGGCGGCACCCACAGCCTCATCGAACATCGCGAATCGATTGAAGAGGATTCGAATACGCCGCCCAACTTGCTGCGCGTCTCCATCGGTTTGGAGCATCCGGCGGATCTCATCGCCGACCTCGATCAAGCGCTGCGATGATATACCACATCGCCAGCCATTCCGACTGGGCGCAGGCGCAAGCGACCGGGCTTTATAAACCGCCTTCCCTCGAAAGCGAAGGCTTCATTCATTGTTCGCGGCTGGACCAGGTCCTGACTGTCGCGAACAACTTCTACCGGGGTCAATCTGACTTGCTTCTGCTATGTATTGAGCAAGGCGAGCTGGCATCCGAATTGCGCTGGGAAGCGCCTGCTCACCCGAAGGGAAACATATTCAGCACGACAAAAAGCGCTGAGCCATTTCCTCATCTCTATGGTCCGCTGAACTTGAAGGCTGTCTCGGCAGCGCTAGCATTTGAAGAGACAGGCAAAGGCTTTGTATTGCCGCGAGCGCTGCCGTGAAACCAGGTTAGCCAACTCCGGTCGCCTCGGCGCTGAATTGCCAGAGCGCTGTCTGTTGGGCGCGGCTATAGGAGATCTCGCTTGAGCGACGTTGCTTTTTGTCCGACCAATACTTGCCGCTGATGCCCGCGACCTCGGGCGAAGACGCAAGATAGATCAAAGTTTCGGCGCCCTTCATTGGCGTCCGCCCGGCGACAGTCTTCATCAGCTTGAAAAACGGGCGCATGATCCCGGACATATTGTCGCCGAAGCTGGTATTCACCAGCCCGGGATGCGCGGCGTTCACCGTTATGTTCGTTCCTTCGGTTCGCCGCGCCAGCTCATAGGTGAAAAGTATATTCGCCAACTTGCTCGCGCCATAGACGGGGAAGGCTTTGAAGCGGCTCCCATCGCGCGTGTCTGACAGGCGCAAACCGTCCGCTCCCGCGGCCGTATGGGCGCTTGAGGAGACATTGATGATGCGCGCCTCGCCATGTTCATGAGCAGTGGCTTCGATGATGTCGAGCAGCAGATTGCTGAGCAGATAGTAGCTGAAATGGTTGAGCGCGAAAGTCAGCTCGTAGCCCTCAGCCGATGTCTGATAAGTAGAAAAAGCCGCGCCGGCGTTATTAAGCAGAACATCCAGGCGCTGATGATTCTGGCGGTATTCGGCGGCGACGCGGCGCGTTGCTGCCATAGAAGACAGATCCCCCAGCAGCATGTGTAGATTGTCGTTGCCGCTGTCAGCGATCAGTTGCGACAGCACGCCGCGCGTTTTGGCTTCGTTGCGCCCCACGATAATGACTTCGGCGTCCATCTTCGCCAATTCCAAAGCGGCGACCTGGCCGATTCCGTTAGTCGCCCCCGTGATCAATACGCGTTTGCCTCGCATCGTCGTTCTCCTGATTGAGCTTATTTGCGCGCAGCGCGCGGCGGCGATGCGCTGTCATGGACAGAGGATTTGACGGAGAGCCGCCAACTAGGCATCGTCCTTACTGCCATAAGCGTGCCCGGCGAAGATTGCCCGCAATTCCGCCGCCGACTGCGCCGCCTGCAGCGCCTTCATGCGAGCGGATTCTTCCTGCTGCAAGGCGCGCGCGTTTTTCAGCACCGCTTCCAATTGATCCGCGGGGAACTTGCAAGCGCCGTTTTCGTCCATGTGAATCAACTCGCCGGGCGCGACATCCATGCCAGCCACCGAAACAGGCACGTTCACAGCCTGAACCGCCATATTGCCATGTCCCGGCGTCACGCCGCTGAGCATGTACTGAAAGTCCATTTCGCGCACCTCGTCCAGGTCGCGCGATGGTCCATTGGACAGCAGGCCGAGGCATCCGATCGCGCGCATCGCCGAGACCATGTTGCCGCCCGCCAAGCCGACCTTCCCCGCGATTTCCGGCGGAAACTTCTGCTGAAGGACCAGGATCGTGGGTCCTGGCGCCGCTTCCAAAGCATCCAGCACATCGCCGAAACTGAGCCGCGTGAAATTGGCATCGGGCAGTCCATAAACACAGGTGACCGCATAACCGACCCGACGCCCCAATTCCGGGTACATACAGCGTATCGACTGATCGGTGTACCAATTCTCGCTCCAGGGATTGTACAGCCCCAGGCAGAGCGGGGAAGCGGGATAGGTCGCCACCACATTGGTGATGGAGGGCGTGTCGAAATTCTTGAGCTCTTCGAGCATAGCCTTAGTATTCATAATGTCGCGGGGATCTCCCTTCGCTATTCGCGCGCTAATCCTACAGCGCATAAGACGCGCGCTCATTCTACAGCGCAATGGACAAGATTGCGACAACTGCCTTAGCCTTGGGGGCGCAGTGACCGCCTAAAGACGCCCAAGATGGGAACTAGCATCAGGGCTGAAATGCTAATCGCCATACGTATGGAAGAAAAGTACCCAATCGCCCCCAGCATAGGACCGCAGGCGATCTGCCCGAATGCGTCAGCTTGTCCTTGAATGGACAAAACGGTGGCTCGCACGCCGGAGTCGGTATGCTGGTTGATCCAGTTTTCCATCAGCGGATTGCGGATGGCGCGCATGGCGCCGGTTATCCACAGCCCAAGCAGCGCCAATGCGAAACTCTGCCCCAGCGTGAACAGCAATACTCCCCCAATCATGGCGACGTAAACAATCGCCAAGCTGATCGAGACGGAGCGATTGCTTGTCATGTCGACCCGGCGCCCGATGTATTCCATCGTGAGCAGGCTCAAAGGCATGCCGACGGCGCTGATGAGGCCAAACCAAACGATCTCGTCCAGTTGACCGAGCGGCGGCAAGCTGAAGTTATCCAGCAAATGCGCGGTCCACAAGCGATCAAAGCCTTCGCTGAAAGCGCCATGAATGATTGTAGCCGCCATGATCAACAGCAATAGCTGTCGTCGGCGCACCAAGCCCAGGCCGCTGCGGAATGTAGCGAAGAGCGTCGCCCAGCTTTCGCGCTGCGATGCTTCTTCGCGCTGGAAACCGGCCTCGGGCATCAGCAAAATCAAGAGCAGCGCAAGCGCCAGCATGATGACACCCGCCGACACAATCGCGGCTTGCAGGCTGAAGCTCGCCACCGCAACGCTGACGAAGATAGCGGCGAAGCCGCTAAGCTGCGCCACCTGCGCGGAGCGGAGGAAAGCGGCGGACGCTCTCGCCTGTCCGATCTCGTCCACAATCCAGGCTGATTGCGCCCCGCTCAAAAAGGTATAACCCAGTCCCATGATAATCTGCGCTATCAAGAGCGACTCGAAGATGGGGAAACTGCCCTCAACTACAAAACCCAATCCCAGCAGAGCGATGCCGATGATGACGGAAAGGCGGCGGCTATAGACATCGGCGACGACGCCGGTTGGGATTTCCGTCAAGAAGGCAGTCAGTTCCAGGCAGGCGCCGACCAGGACAAGCTGCAGGGGATTCAAGCCCACCTGTTTGACCTGATAGACAAGATTGACGGTGAATACCATGGTCATGGCGAATGATTGCATGCCCGACAAAAGAAGATAGAGCTTGTAAGCATCCGCCTTGGGCGGATTCAGTTTTGAAAACATACAGCCTCATTGGTCTATCATAAGGTGAGCGATTGTCGTTTCAGTACGCCGCTTGACAGGAATTCGCGCAATTCCGCTGCCCGGTCTTCCAGCAATTTCGGGGCGATTGCGCGCACCGTCGGATGGCTCGCATGCGCCAGCAGCCAGCGGCAAGACGCCAGTTGACGCGCCGCTATGAAGGCTTCCAAATGCGCGCGCGCCTGCTGACCTATACCGGTTTTCGTCGTATAGCCGGACCACAGAGCCTCTTCCAGCAGAGCATAATCAGCCGGGCGTTCGCCTTTGAGCTGCCAGAGCAAAGGCGCGAGGTCGTAGAGAAAATATCCCCAAGCGCAATACTCAAAATCGAGCGCCACCGGCTGACCAGCGCGAAACAAGATGTTCTTCGCAAGCAGATCGCCGTGGATGAGCCCAAAACTGTCGGGATCGCGGTCAATCCCAGCCATCACGCTGCGAAGGCGGTTTTCTACCTGCGCGAATGTATCAGCCTGTTCAGTGCTGGGCGCTATAATGGGTTCATCCGCCGTATATGGCGACTCCGCGCCAAACAATCCTTCCCAATCCATTCTTGGACGCTTGAAGCCGGGCGGCGGCTCAAACTGTCCCTCACGGTGAAGCTTTCCCAGATAGATGCCGACCGCGTGGACCTCGGCGGCGGATAGTTCCTGCGCCGACTTGCTCTCGCCCTCGATGAACTCAAAGAGGCTGCAAAGGACGGCCTCCGGTTCTAGCCACGCGGGTCTCACCGATGTGAAAAGGACATCCCGCGTGTGGTCTGGCAAAGGGACCGACAGCGGCGCCAGCAGGTCCGTATTTTGGCTTAAGTATTGTAGCCAGCGCAACTCGGATTCCAGGCGCTCGGCGCGGACCCTCCCCGGCCGATGCAGGCGCAAGACGAATATCCCGCTGCGCGCATTCGCCTTGAAGACCGCATTGCCGCTGTATCCCAGCCAGGACATACGCGCGCCGCCGAGCCGCCATAGTCCAATGACATCACGCGCCAAGCCAAGCCAGTAGCGCTTCTGTTCATCCAGCGTCCAGTGTGCGAATCCTGGCATTCTTCCACCATGAGAAAACGAAGGGTCAGCAAGCGCCGTTCAAGGTCAGATCCAAGCCGACCGCGAGCCACGACGAGGCTAACACAGGCTTGAGCGGGCTGTCAAACCGCCAGAGCGACAGCGCTGTCACATGTTATATTCATGGCATCTGATGCTACAATAGCGGCATCCCGCTAAACATGGAGCGTTTATGCTTAAGTGGTTCATCCTGGTCGGGGCGGTGATGTTTGCGGTCTTGGCCGACCAAGCCAGCAAAGGCTGGATAGTCGAAAATTTAGAGCTATACCAGAGCGTCCAGCCGATTCCGGACCTGGCGCCATTCTTCCAATTGACGCGCAGTTCCAATACCGGAGCGGCTTTTGGCATCCTGCCTTCGGCGGGAAATATCTTCCTGCTGCTGGCATTTGTCATCATTGGCATCATGCTCTGGCATTTTCGCAGCGCCGCGCCGCGCGGCGTATTTCTGCCGCTGGCTACCGGCATCGTTATCGGCGGCGCCATCGGCAATGTCATTGATCGACTGCAACACGGTCATGTCATCGACTTCATTCACTATCAGATACCCGGCGTCATTTCCAACGTCAGCAACTTGGCCGATCACGCCATCGTTGGCGGCGTCTTGCTGATCATTGGCGAAAGTTTCTTGCGCGAGCGAAGACTTAAGGCTGAGCATTCCGGCGGCATGGACAGCGCGGAAAGCGCGGAAAGCAGGACCGACAGCGCGAAGGAATAGGCGTCAGGCAGGCTCGGGCCGCCGAAGAGACCGAGCGACATTTCGTTGTCAAATGCGTTTTTCCAATTCGATTTCGTCGCGGATGGTGATCCCATCTAAGCCCGTTATCGGAATCTGCGGCTTGATGCGGCGGGCGACGGCAATGGCGTTGCGATGGACGGTAACCAGTTCATAGCCGCGTTTCTGCCAGAATTTGAGCGCAGCCAAATTGTCATTCGTCGTTACCAGCCAGAGTCTCTCGATACCGGCTTCGCGCGCCCAATCTTCAACCGCCTCTACCAGAGCCGTACCCACGCCTATGGACTCCAACAGGCTGTCCAGCGTGGTAATTTCGCACTCTCTTTCGCCAATGTGAACCGTAATCAGACCGATGTTTTCGGCAGCGGCTTCACTGGGCTCCGCCTCATCTTCGGCGGGCGCCATGCTCTGTTCCGCCATGAAACCGGGCAAGAGATGACCATAAACGGCTTTGCCGCGGGAGACAATCTGCGTGGTGCCCCAGCGCTCATCAAGAAAATGCGCCACCCACTCGCGGTCAGAGCGTTCCAGGGGCCGGATGTTAAATTCGGTCATCGCCGAGTCCTCAGTATTTTCCTTCGAACTTATCTGCATTATAACCATTTCCGGCAAACTTGAAAAACGCCGCCCTGTTTAGGTAGTGTTCCGAATTCGTCTATGCGCGTTTCTTTCCACTCTGGCCAAATCTCCCCGGGCCCGCCGTCACGGGCTATTCTGTCGGCAGCGAGCGTTATCACTGTCTTTCGACTGAAATGTGCTGTCTTGCTTAAGCCGCGAAGAGCAGCGCAACGCCGGCGATGGCGACAATGGTGCCGATGACAGCGCGCCGGGTGATCTTGTCAGCAAATACGGCATAGCCTATCGGAATCAGCAAAATCGGCGTCGTGCCGGTCAAGGTCGAAGAAATGCCGACGCTGGTGTGCTGGAGCGATAACAAGACCAAGGTCGTGCCGATGACCGGTCCTACTAAAGAGGCGAATGTCAAAACGAGCAGCGCCCGCGGCTCTGCCCATATCAGGCGCAAGTTTTCGCGCATTTTGCCGCGCGCCATGATCAGCAGCCACAGGATGACCAAGCCGACCAAGGTGCGAATCAAGCCAGCGCTCATAGCGTGGAATCCGCCGGCAACGCCTTCCGACATCAGCGCAAACGACGCCCCTTGACCGATGGCGGAGCCAACTGCGAGCGCCAAGCCGCGGCTGTAATTCGCGTTTTTCAGTTGCAGGTCTTGTCGCGCGTCGTCGGATACCACCCAGCCAATGCCAGCCACCACCACCACAATGCCAAGCACGGCGATGGCTGACAACCCTTGACCGAGAAATACCCAAGCCAGCAAGGCCGCGACGATGGGCGTGATCGAGCCGATCAGCATGGCAAGACGAGGTCCGATATATTGAAAGGAACGCAAGAGCATGACGGAGGAAACGACAAAGCCGGATAGGCTGGAAGCGCCGAGCAAGGTCCAGCGCTCGAGCGACGTTGAACTGGGGAAAGGCTCGCCGAGCATGGCATGGTGCATCAGAAGCAGAAAGACAAGCGAAATCTGCAAGCTGAGCGCCATTGACACGGTCGCGCCGAATTTGCGGCCCGCCAGCGTAAAAGTCGTCGACGCGAGCGCAAAACAGAAAGCCGCCCCGAGGGCGGACAACTCGCCTAAATAAGTTTCCAAATCAGCTTTCCGAGCCTGGCATTGCGATAAGCTGTCATTCTATGAGGATCTGAGCTCACTTGCAATGCCGCGCAGAGCAATCGCAGCACGTAGATTTTCACCGCGACCGCGTTAATCATGCAATTTTATGTAAGGTCCGAGTACGACTGCAAGACCTTGCAGCTAGACGCGCGTCCTATCTGCCCCGGCGAGCTGCGCGAATTCGCGCATCCAGGCGCGGCATCGCTTTGCGCGCTTGTCATCGGCCGCGGCAAATGCTTCACCAGCCTTTTGCATCCAATGGAGCGCGCGTTCATTATCGCCTTGCCGGTGCCGCGCCAGCGCAAGATAGTAGATCGTTTCGGGTCGATCGGGCTGTGCCGCCAGCGCATTGAGGAAGCAGCCGGCAGCGGCTTCCCAGTCCTTGTCCTGGTAGGCTAGCATGCCAAGGCCATAATTGGCCAGCATTTCGTAGGGGTTGATGGTCAACGCCTGATCAAATCCAGCGCGAGCGCGCGACCTGTCGTCGCCTTCGAGTTGAAACCAAGCGAGCGCCGCGTGATATTCGGCGTGGTTGGGATGCAGCCCAATCGCGACGTCG
The DNA here is from genome assembly GCA_965232245.1 of Phototrophicaceae bacterium. Classification (GTDB taxonomy): domain Bacteria; phylum Chloroflexota; class Anaerolineae; order Aggregatilineales; family Phototrophicaceae; genus UBA6055. Next base: position 2,794,279 of record CBDDPG010000002.1, read on the forward strand.
ATTTGGGCGAGCGCTTCTTTGAGGTCTTGCCGACGGAAAGCCGCGAGCGCCTGCAAATAAGCCTCATCCGCCTCGAAGCGGGACAAGCCCAGGCGCTGCGCAAGCTGGAACATCTGTAATTCGTCAGGCTATTCCTGCGCGGAAGCGCGATTAGACGTGGATATTCACGGTTTTGCGCCGCTGTCTGCAGCGCACGACAAAGGTGCGCGCCATTTTATCGTGCCAAGACTGATTGTTCTTATCGAATAAAGCCCAAATGAAGCCCAGCCCGAAGAGCATACTGCTAACATGGTAGCCGATAGCGCGGATGACGGCGTCCACGTCGTTGATGTCGCTGCCATCGGCTTTAATGACGCGGATGCCCAGGGCAAACTTGCCCGGGGTCTGGCCCCCGCGCCGCGTCAAGAAGTACCAGTGATAGGCGATCGGCACGGCTAAAAGCACAAAATGCAAGAACTGTTTGGGAAGGTGATGCCCCGGCGCGGAAATGATCAATGCTGCGATTGAAAGCGGGAGAATCAAGAGAAAGCTGTCTATCAAGTTGGCGGCGAAGCGATCGACCAAGCCCGCCAATTCGTAGACCCGTCCGTCTGCGGCGCTATTGTTTTTGCGCTTCTTTCCCATTTGCTGTTCCTTTAATCCAAGCTAATGTCTCGGCTAGCCGCGTTCTAGCGACAAGCGCGCATCCGACATACTCTAGTATACGACAGATTGTCGACAAAGTTGTAATCTGCAAGTAAATTCGGCGTGAAATCTGTGTGATAGCGCATATTAATCGTGCAGGGAATAAAGCAGCGCTGGATTGTCTTCCGCCTCGAATTCTTTTAAGTTGGCGATTGTCAAGTAACCGTGCTGATACAGGTACTCGATATGAGCGCCGGCTTCTTCAATCGCCAGCAGCACATGATAGCCTTCCACTTGCGGATACATCGCGCGCGATATCGCGCTAATGGTCATCGGCTCGCCATGGTCGCGCATGATCTTGCGGATGCGGTCCAGCTTGCGGTTGTGGCTGGCGAGGATGGCTTGGATGCGACCATAGACATCGTGGATGGGATCTTCGTGCCCGCCCAGCGCCAATTCGATCCCCTCGAAGCGCAGCAGCTTGCGCAAGGAATCGGCATAGTGATCGAGCCCCATGTAGTGCGTGATGCTTTCGGGCGATTGGTGCGGCGTCGTGCGCGACAAAACATGGTCGGCGCTCAGCAGGACATCCCCCAAGCGGATGCAAACCTGGCCTGGGCAATGCCCCGGTGTGTGAATGAATTCCATGCCGTCCAGCACAAGCTCGTCCAAGATGTTGAAATCGACCTCAATGGATGTGACGTGCTGCTTGGCGAAGCCATACATCTGGAACAAGGTCTCGCGCAATGCGGGTGCGATGCCGGCGCGCGCGAAGTAAATGCCCAGCGCTTTTGTGGCAACGATCACGCGCTCTTCGTAATTGGTCAGCACTCGACGATCAAGCTCGTGAATGCCGACGCTGGCGCCGGTCTGTTCCTTGACAAAAGCCAGACCGCCAAAGTGGTCGATATGCCCATGTGTGATGATAATGCGCTGGATGTCCTGCAAGCTGAACTTGCGATTGAAACGCTGGCCGATGTCAGCGACGCCAGCCAGCAAATCATCATTGCTCGTGCCGATTCCCGAGCCGCAATCGACAAGCGTCAGCTCGCCCGCGCCTTCGAGAATATAGGCATGACCGACGAAACCGTTGGGGAATAGCTGCATCGAAAAGCGGAAGATATCGACGCCCGCGCTGCTCTGAAAGTGTTCGACCGGTGGCAAGTTAGGCATCTGAGATTATGCTCGCTGGCTCAAGTATCTAGGTGTATGGTTTCGGATTATAATGGGATAATCTCAAATAGTCAAAAGGATGCCTTATGGGTCAGGTTCTACACCCACGCGCCACAACGACGGAGGCAATTCGCCGAGAAATCCAAAATAGTCAAGAGAGCATAAATAAGCTGGCTAAGCGTTACGGCATCAACCCCAAAACCGTCGCCAAATGGAAGAAGCGCGACTCCGTCAAAGATCTGCCGATGGGACCCAAGAATCCCCGCTCAACCGTCTTGAGCCAGCAAGAGGAAGATATGATTGTGGCCTTCCGTATCAAGACGCTGCTGCCCCTGGATGACTGCCTGTACGCCCTGCAAGAGATCATACCGCATCTGACCCGCTCCAGCTTGCATCGCTGCTTCAAGCGCCATGGCATCAACCGACTGCCCGAATCGGAAAGCAAACCCGCCAAGAAGAAGCGCTTCAAGAACTATCCCATCGGCTACTTTCATCTCGACTTCTGCCACGTCAGAACCGAGCAGGGCAAGCTCTATCTCTTCGTCGCCATTGACCGGACATCCAAGTTTGTCTTCGCTGAAGCGCGTCAAAGCGCTAAGCGCGAGGACGCTTGCGCCTTCCTGCGCCGGCTGATTGAAGTCGTACCCTACAAGATTCATACCATCTTGACCGACAATGGCACTCAGTTTACCCATCAAGCGCGGTCGGGGCGCAAAACCAAGCTGGAGTTTGATAATATCTGCCAAGCGCAGGGGATTGAACATCGCTTGACCAAACCTTATCATCCTTGGACCAATGGACAAGTCGAGCGCATGAACCGGAGTATCAAAGAAAAGACGGTCTATCGCTACTTTTACCAAAGCCATGAGGAACTGCGTCAGCATCTGGAGCTGTTCTTGCAAGCCTACAATTTTGGCAAAAGGCTGAAGGCGCTGCAGGGGCGAAGTCCCTATGAATACATCTGTGATTGCTGGCAAAAGAAACCGGAACGATTTCACCAAAACCCATACCACCTTAATGCGGGACTATACATCTAGGAGCGCTCTTTTGTGTAGCGTGAGCGCCTATGCTGTCATTGTATCAGAATCTGTAGTTTGTCAGCGCTCAGACTGTAGATGATGAAGGCGATATAAGCGCCCAGGAAGATCGCCGACTGACGTCTGCCGAACTGCTGATGGCGCGCGAAGGGGATGAGCAAGACAGCAAAAGCGAGCATGACCAGGAACTCGAACTGAACTTCGGCGTGGCTAACGGCGATGGGGCGCAGCAGCGCTGTCACGCCCAGGACCAGCAAGAGGTTGGCGATGTTCGAGCCGACTATGTTTCCAAGGGCGAGATCGGTCTGCTTGTGAAAAGCCGCGGACAGCGATGCCGCCAGTTCTGGCAGAGATGTGCCGAAGGCGACCAAGGTTATGGCGATGACCAGCTCGCTTACGCCGACCAGTCGGGCGATATTCACCGCGCCTTCAACCATCAGGCGCGAGCCGATCACCAGCGCGGCGATGCCCAGCATCAGAAAGAAGAATTCTTTGAGCCGGCCGCGTTCAGGCGCGACCTGCCCGTCCTCGACATCCGCCAGCAGATGCTCGCGCGTATGCTGCTCCTTTTTCGCCAGAAAATAGACCATGGTGTTGAAGCCCGCAAAAGACAAGAGCAGCAGCAAACCGTCGACCCGGCCTATCTGACCATCCAGCGTCAAGATATAGGCGAAGAGGGAAAAAAAGATCATGATGGGGATTTCCCGCCGCAGAAGCGTCGCCTTGACGCTCAGCGTGGCGATCAAGCCCGTGGCGCCCAATATCAAGCCAACATTGGCGATATTCGAGCCAAGCACATTGCCGATAGCCAAGTCGCTTTTGCCAGCCAAAGCCGCTTGGGCGCTGACAAGCAACTCTGGCATGGAGGTGCCGATGGCGACAAAGGTCAGCGCGATAATCAGTATCGAAACGCCATAGGACAGCGCCAGATTGGAGGCGCCGCGTACCAGCCAGTTGCCGCCATAGAAAAGCCCCACCAAGCCCGCCAAAAGCAGAAGAAGATTCTCTACCATAAATCTAGGAATCCATAGTGAAGCATATTTGGCGCGAAGCCGCGCTTAGGCATAGATGACATGCTGCAGCAAGAATCGTTCAATCGCGCTGTAATAGGCTTCAATCGTGTCGGGCTTGCGCCAACCGTGTCCTTCGCCTTGATAGAGGTGATATTCATGGGGAATGCCGCGCCGCTTGAGCGAAGCCACGACCAGGTCTGATTGGTCTTGCGGCACGACGACATCGTCGCTCCCTTGGAAGACGATCAGCGGATCAACGATTTTGTCGGCATGGAAAAGCGGCGACCGCTGCCGATACAATTCCGCAGCCCCGGGCAATTCGCCCAAGAGCCAATAGGTATAGCGCTCTTCGAATTTATGCGTATCCATCAGGAGACCAAATTGATTGGAGACGCCATAGGAACAGATGCCCGCTCTATAAAACCCGGGGTGTTCGACTAGCGACTGCAAGACGGTGAAGCCGCCAGCGCTGCCCCCCATGATGACGGTCTTAGAGCGGTCGATTCGCCCAGCCTCCGCCAGATGATTGACGCCGCTGATCGAATCAGTCACATCGTACAAACCCCAATTGCCGCGGTGCATGTCCATGTAGGCTTTGCCGTAGCCGGTGCTGCCGCGGTGATTGACCTGCAAGACGGCATAACCCCTGGTGGTGAAAAACTGAACCTCGTTGGAATAGGCTGCCGTCCTTTGCGACGTGGGCCCGCCGTGGATGTTGACGATCAATGGCGGCTTGCCCGTCGGCATATCCTCTCGCATGACCGGCTCATAAAACAAGCCATGGGCGTCGGCGCCATCGTCGCACTTCCAGGTGATGCTCTGTGCCGGGGAAAGCAGGCTGCCGGGCAGGTTTTCGGTCTGGCTGCGGCGCTGGATCGACAAGCGAGACCCCGTATCCAAGCTGATTAGGCGCGCGGGAATCGAGGCGGAAGAGGCGATCAGGGCGACCGAATCTCTGTCGCCCGCCGTCGCCAACTGTTCCAAGTGCGTATATTGCTCGAGGCCAGCGATCAGCTTGTCTTCGCGGGATTCCAGGTGGCAGGTCCGCAGCGAAAAGAAACCGCGATCGTTTTCCAAGTAAAAGAGCGAACGGCTGTCGCGGCCCCAGCCATACATGCGCAAGCCCTGCGCCCAAGCCGGCGCGCCATGTTCGACAGCGGTCTCGGTCAGCTGAGCATGCCTATGCCTTTCCAGATCGTAGAGATAGATCTGTCCCCAGCCGCTCGCGTCACTGACATAGGCGAGATAGCGCCCGTCCGGCGAAAATTGCGGCTGGAAGATCGCTGTATCGCGGTCGCCGCAGAGTGTTAGGATCTCGTCGGCATAGGGCAAGCCGCTCGCGTCATTCTGCAGCCGAAGCAAGCGCAATTCGCTGCCATTCCAGGGCATCTGCGGATGATTCCAGGCGATATACGCGATCTGATCCCCAGCGGGATGCCAGGCCGGCTGCATAAGAAAATCTGTGCCGTAAGCCAATTTGCGCGGGAAGTTGCCGCCATCGCTGTCCACCAAGCACAAGCCGTCAACGCGCTCATAACTATGAACATAGACAAGCCACCTGCCATCCGCGGAAACCGCGGGCGAGGCGTAACTGCCGAATGCCGGCGTGATGGCGCGCGGCGCTCCCCCCGCGAGCCCTTGTTTGTAGAGACGGTCCCCAGCGGCGAAATAAACATGTCCCGCGCCAACTGTGAATGCGCCGCCGCCGTAACCAACCCGTCCAGCGACATTCAGACTTCTATCAGTTAGATCGCGCGGCGCGTCCCTGCCCGTCTTGGCGAGCAGGACGCCAGTCTTGCCGCGGTTTTCCCACCATACCAAGGTATCGCCGGCGCTGTTCCATTGCACGTCGCGCAGACTGATGCCGCTGGCAATCGCTTTGCCAGTGATAGGACTGGTCCATGTTCCAAAGGCTTGGCTCATTAGAGGTTTCCTCGCGTCAGACAAGCGCGCTAAACGCGCTCAAATGCAAAACACCCGCCTGCGCGGGCATTTGCGTCTCAAACAGTGGCGCTTCGCCACTAATTCCTGGTGGCGAAAGATAAAGGCAGGCTCGCCAATCGTCAAGGTCGAATCAAGCGCTTGACGCCCTGTTTCTCCTGCGCGAGCGCCTGCTTCCTAGGTAGAGCGCGGGCGGTAGGTTGTGTCAATCGTGCTGATATAATTCAAGGCGAATTCAGCCAACTGGCTTTCGGGCTGGAAATCGTCGGAAAGTATCTCGACGATCGTTCCGCTTTCCGCCCAGGCATATAGCTGTTCCGCATACTCATCAAGCGACATGATGCAGCCAAATGTAACCGGTTCATATACGCCGCCGCCGCCCAGGTAGTTCCCGTTAGGCAATTGCACCGCGCCGTGGAAGCCGTTCATCAGGCCGGGCACGACTTCATAGATGCCCATAAACCAATTCATTCGCCATTGCGCGCAATTGGTGCCCGCATCTTCGCACAAGGCGAAGCTGCCGCCAAAAGCAACGTCGTTGTGCGTCAAGATTTGGTAAATCCCCGGGTAGGTAGGCGCCGTCTCGCGCCCGGAAGAAATCCCCCAGCTGAAGACCATTTGGTCGTATTCGAATGCGACGAGCCATTGCGACTCAATATCAATAACGATGCGCTTGTGCGGCAATGGGTCCTCGGGTATCAACACATCACGCGACGGTATCTGAATTTCGTCGCCGACATTTAAGGCTCTCCAATTGACATTGGGGTTTGCCTCGTACACCAGCTGATAGGGCAAGCCGTTCTTGCGTCCGATCCTGTAGCCGGTGTCCGCATGATCGACAGAATAGGACTTGGGCAGATGCTGGACGCGGACCACGACATTGGCATTATTCGTATTCAAACCTTCTTGCATCTTCTCGACCGCCCCGAGCTCGTCGATAAAGCGCGCAGTCGCGCCAGTGATCAAGTCTTTGTTCAGGCTCTTGATGAAGGCACTGAAGACGTCCTGGCGCACTGCCAATCCATTCTCGCCGGCGATTAACCATTCGGCCGCGGTCCTTTGATCCACCTGCCAGGAGATCACTTCGTGCACGTATGGGTCGTAACCGTTCAAGCGCACGCCGCCAGCCAGAAAGGCATGGGCTTCTTCAATAAAGGGCGAGCTATCCATGACATCCGGCAAAAGCGGGATCGTCGGCAATTCAAAGCGCTGCTCCGCCAGCGCTCGGCTCGGCTCTTGCAAGAGTTTTTCCAGCGCGCCCGAAATATCCAGATGCCGGCCCTGCCGGCCGGGCACAGTTACCAGCTTCCCGCCCGACCATTTGAAGCCCGCTTCATAGGGCAAGATATAGATGAGCTCTGTCATATCCAAGAGCACGGATTGCGCCTTGCCATAGTCGACGCTGACAACCGGCGCCACCTCGATGCCGAATGGGACGCCCGCCAGCCCCGCGGCGCGGGCGCTGCCTGCCATAGCCGCGACGTCAATCGACAGTCCCAATTGATTTGGCGTAACTTGCCTGATCAGTTCGCCATCCACGGTAAAATCGATGAAGATCTCGCCGTCCCATTTGGCTTGGATAGCGGCTTCCGCTTCGGCCGGCGTCAAATCGCCAACGGGTACGCCAAGCGCATAAACGTTCGGGAAGATGCGATCGGTAAACACATAACTCCCCACAAAAAATAACAAAATGGCGAGCACGACGACGCCCGTCAATGTGGCGACAGGCCGCCTGCTGGAAAACATCCATGTTAGTCCGCGATGGAAGACGGTCGCTTGCTTTGCTTTGCGCAAGTTCAAGCGTTCGGAGGCAAAGCGCTTGAGCGTCCCTTGACCGGAGTCCAGCGCGGCCTGCCGCCGCCGCTGCCGCGCCAAATGCCGCTCGCGCGCTCGGTTCTCGTTGCGCCGTTTTAGTTTGCGGTCCAATTCATCCATGAGCATCAGCACCCACACTTAATTGATACAGGCTTGACTCTATTTTAGTCCAAGTGATGAAAGCGGCATAAGAAAATGACTGACAAATCATTAAGATTTCGAGACAGATCCCTGGCGCGGATGCCAACGCGGACCTTTCTAAATCTAAGAAATACGTCATATTTTTTTAGTAAACCAAACTCTGATACTTTTTTTACGATCCTCAAGGTACAGTAAAGGCGAGACAATAGCGATTTCTTCAGTTGCATGGGACTGTCCAAATAAGGTACGAGTTTCCGAAAGTTGAGATAGAAACAGGCGAGTTTCGCCTAGAATTCACGCCGCCCAAAGCGGTCGCTGCGGAGAACCTTAGGTCCGAGTATCAAAACGGAACTATGCAGGTCGAGCCGCCCGATTTGTTGCAACAGTCGCTGCAAGAGGCATCAAAGGACGTAAAATCAAAGGATTGACGCGGATGGCGTTTCAGAATTTCAGACTAAGCGAAGCCGATCCTCCCCAGACGAAGATCGACATTCAGCTCGAAGACGAATTGAAAGATGAAGGCGCGGCAATTGATCTGCCGGAAGAATTGCCGATTCTCCCCCTGCGCGGCATGGTGGTATATCCGCAGACCGCGATACCCTTGACCGTGGGGCAAGAGCGCAGCATACAATTGGTCGATGACGCGGTGGCGGGAACGCGCATGGTCGGGCTGGTGGCTTCAAAAGATCAAAGCTTGGGAACGCCGGGACCGGATCAAGTGCAGACCATCGGCACCTTGGCGACTATCCACCGACTTTTCCGCACGCCAGACGGCACGGTGCGGCTCTTAATTCAAGGCTTGCAGCGGATTAAGATTGACGAATTCGTCCACACGACGCCCTATCTCAAAGCCCGCGTCACGCGCATCCCCGAGGACGAGGTTGTCTTCGCCGACGACATTGAGATGGAAGCGCTGGTGCGCAGCATCGTCGACCGCTTTTCGTCATTGGCGGAACTGGTGCCGAGCATCCCGCAGGAACTCGTCAGCAACGCCCTCAATGTGGAAGACCCCCTGCAATTGGTTTATTCCATCGCGACCTACGTCCGGATTGATGTCGAAGACGCGCAGTTGCTGCTGGAAATGCACAACGTAGGCGATAAGATCCGCCACCTGTTGAAGCTGTTGACAAAAGAATATGAGGTCTTGTCGCTGGGCCGCAAAATCCAGGAAGACGCGCAGCAGGAAATGGAAAAAACGCAGCGAGACTATTACCTGCGCGAACAGATGAAAGCGATACGACGTGAACTGGAAGAGGATGATGACCAGCAAGAAGTTGAGAAGTTCCGACAGTTGATTGAAGCCGCCAACATGCCGGAAGAGGCGCGGACAGAAGCCGAACGCGAACTCAACCGCCTGTCAAAACTGTCCGTTTCGGCGGCGGAATACGGCGTGATACGCACCTATCTCGATTGGATATGCAGCATGCCCTGGGACAAGCGCACGGAGGACAAGCTGGACATCGCGCATGCCCGGGAGGTGCTAGACGAAGATCATTATGGCTTGACCGATGTCAAAGAACGGGTTCTCGAGTTCTTGGCGGTGCGGAAACTGCGCGCCGAGCGCGAAAACGAATTCAAAGATCGCGATCGCTACGACCCGGTTCGCCGCGATCGTTCCGGCGCTATATTGCTGTTTGTCGGTCCGCCCGGCGTCGGCAAGACCTCGCTCGGGGCGTCGATAGCGCGCTCGATGGGCCGCAAGTTCATCCGCATGAGCCTGGGCGGCATCCGCGACGAATCAGAGATTCGCGGTTTCCGCCGCACCTATATCGGCGCCATGCCGGGCAGGATCATTCAAACCATCCGGCGCGCCAAATCGCGCAATCCCCTGATCATGCTGGACGAAATCGACAAATTGGGGCGGGACTTCCGCGGCGACCCAGCCTCCGCCTTGCTCGAAGTCTTGGACCCCGAACAGAATGCCGAATTCCGCGATCACTATCTCGACGTCGCCTTCGACTTGAGCGACGTGATGTTCATCACCACAGCGAACTCGCTGGACACGATACCCGGTCCCTTGCGCGATCGCATGGAGGTCATTCAGCTAAGCGGCTATACCGAGCTTGAAAAACGCGCCATCGCCGCGCAATATCTGGCGCCGCGGCAGAGACGCGAAAATGGCTTGCACGCCAGCGAGCTGGATTTCACGGACGCGGCGCTGCTGCGGATCATCCGCGATTACACGCGCGAAGCCGGCGTGCGACACTTGGAGCGCGAAATCGGCAAGGCAGCGCGCAAAGTTGTCACGCAAATCGCGTCGCAGGAGACGGAATCGCTCACTGTGGACGCGGAAGACCTGAAAGATCTGCTGGGCAAGCCGCGCTATGGGCATCGCAGCGAAATGCAAGACCGGACCGATGTGCCCGGTGTGGCTACCGGGCTGGCTTGGACGCCGATCGGCGGTGATGTGCTTTTCATCGAAGCGACTAAAATGAAAGGCGGCAAGGGATTCCAGTACACGGGACAACTGGGCGATATCATGCAAGAAAGCGCAAAAATCGCTTACAGCATTACCCGTTCCAGGGCGGCCAACCTGCAAGTCGATCCCGCGTTTTACGATGAATACGATGTGCACCTGCATGTTCCTTCGGGAGCGGTGCCCAAAGACGGTCCCAGCGCCGGCGTGACGATGGCTACAGCGCTAGCCTCCCTTTTGACTGGACGTACAGCCAAGAGCAATATCGCCATGACCGGCGAATTGACCCTGAGCGGTCAAATCTTGCCGGTGGGCGGCATCAAAGACAAGGTGCTGGCCGCGCACCGGCTGGGCGCGGATACCATCATTTTGCCCAGCAAAAACGAGAATGACCTGGACGATGTACCGGAAGACGTCCGGGGCGAGCTGACTTTTGTTCTGGTCGAGCATCTCGATGAAGTGCTGCCCGTAGCCCTGGATGACTACCAGTATCTGACTCAAGACGGGCAATTGCCGCAGTAAGGTCTCGCTTTGGCATAGGAAGTTCGCGTGCTAAACTTCGCTGGCATTTACAGCGACGAGCAGAGGCGGCGCTTATGTCATTGCGGCAAGATGTTTCGGCTGCTTCCTCAATTGGAAGCACTTGTGGAAGCGCTTGGAAAGCCAATCCGATCGTCTACGAAATCAACACTTGGGTCTGGTTGCGTGACCTAAGCGGCAAATACGGCTGCGAAATCAATCTCTCAAACCTGCCAAACGCGGAGCTAGAGGCTCTCGCTTCCTGGGGATTTGACGCGCTTTGGCTCATGGGTGTATGGCGCCGTGGACCAGCCACGCGGCGTAGCGCCTTGAATTATCTGCACGAATATCAGCTCGCTCTGCCAGATGTTACGGCAGCCGATGTTGTCGGCTCCGCCTACGCCATCTATGACTATCAAGTGGAAGAGAAGCTAGGCGGGGGCCGTGGGCTGGCGGCTTTTCGAGAGCGCTTGGCGGCGCGGGGCATCAAGCTGGTTCTCGACTACGTTCCCAACCATGTTGCGACTGACCATGCTTGGATCCACAGCCATCCGGAGTTCTTTCTGCAGGGCGCGGCTTCCGATCTGGAGGCGCGCAGCGAGGATTTCTTCCTTGCGAAGACCGTCGACGGCGACAAAGTAATCGCGCGCGGCCGCGACCCCTATTTTCCCCCTTGGATAGACACCGCCCAGCTTAGCGCCTTCAACCCGGGCTTGCGCCAAGCCGCGATCGCAACGCTCGTCGATATCGGCAATCAATGCGACGGCGTCCGTTGCGACATGGCGATGCTGATGATGAACAGCGTCTTCGCGGGGACTTGGGGGGCGCGCGCAGGCTCGCTGCCCGCCCATGAATTCTGGACCGCGGTCATACCCGCGGTTCGCAGCGTCCACCCCCAGATGCTCTTTATGGCGGAAGTATATTGGGATCTCGAACACGAGATGCAAAGGCAAGGCTTTGATTACACCTACGACAAGCGCTTATATGATCGCGTGATAGACAATGATATCCCCGCCATTCGAGCGCACTTGAGCGCTGACGCCGCGTTCCAACGCGCGCAAATTCGCTTCATAGAAAATCACGATGAAGCGCGCGCGCTAGCTGTCCTGGGGGGCGACCGGCAACGGGTGGCCGCGGCGCTGATTTGCAGCTTGCCGGGAGCGGTGCTGCTGCATCAAGGTCAACTGACGGGGCGCAAGGTAAAACTGCCTGTGCAAATCAATCGCCAGCCCCTGCAGCCGGAAGACCCCTTGTTGGAACGGTTCTACCGCAAGCTGCTGGATGAGACAGGTCAGGCGCTTTACCGCTTGGGACATTGGCAGCTGCTCGAAACCCGCCCAGCCTTTGACGGCGAAGAACCATGCGACAGTCTAATCGCGTACACATGGGAATATGCGGCTGAACGGCGGCTCATCACAATTAACCTTGCCGAGCATTGGTCGCGCAGTCGCTTGGACCTGTCGCACTGGGCGCTGCCTGCTGGCTGTCGCTTGCAGCTCTACGATGTTCTAGGCGAAAGCCATAGCGAAAAACTGATTGGCGAAGGTGTAGACCACAGCATATTATTAGAGATCGCGCCCAAAAGCGCGCAGCTATTTCGCATCGTCGCTTTGGAAGAGCGAACGCTCCCGCGGCGAAGGAGCAGAGACATCTGACTCAGCGACCGCATGCAGCCGCCAAGGACTCGCGATGACTCGCCAGCGGCAAAGACATACCGGTTTTCGGCTCTGGCTCATCTTGCTAGGCATGGTCCTATTTTTCTGGTTGGGCAAAGAAGACAAGGATGTGCTAGTCGTCACGGCGCTTGGATTGATACTAGCCGGCAGCTCTGTCTGCTGGCTCATTTTCCAGCGACGCCGCTTTGATATCACGGCAAATGGCAAGGTGTCCTTGACGCTGGGCATACTGGGCGGGGTCTGTTGCGGCGCGCTTTCAAGTCTCTTCACGGCTCTGCTCATGCTCCTGAAAGACTTGCGTCATGGCCATGTCTTCCCGGATTATCCGCCGGAACTGATACTCGCGGCGCTGGAACGGCTGCCAGCCTGGTCCCTGGCGGGCGGACTGATTGGTCTGGCAATGAGCCTGTTCTTCAGAGCTTTCGCCGGCGCCTGGCAACGTGAACAGTAATCGCCGCCGCGCTTGACGTGGCATCCGCTGCCGGAAGCTCAAAGGCGAATTGTCATCCATCACAATCTCGGGCGCGTTCTGAACAAGACCTATTGTCCGCTTTACGCTACAATAGTTGAATCACGCTTAGTCAACAGCTAAGGAATCACATCGCTTATGGCAGATTTCATCCTTTCGCTGGACCAAGGCACCACCTCCTCGCGCGCGATTGTATTCGACCGCCATGGCAATAGCGTCCGCAGCGCGCAGCAGGAGTTCCGGCAGATTTATCCCAAACCGGGCTGGGTAGAGCATGACGCGAATGAGATTTGGGCTTCGCAACTCAAAGTGGCGCAAGCTGTCCTGGGCGATCCAGAGACGATAGCCGCGATCGGCATCACCAATCAGCGCGAGACAACGATCATCTGGGACCGGCAAACAGGCGAGCCCATTCATAATGCCATCGTCTGGCAAGATCGCCGTACCGCCGCATTTTGCGACCAACTAAAAGCCGAGGGATTTGACCGGACTATTCTGCGGCAGACCGGCTTGGTCACAGACGCCTATTTTTCCGGGACCAAGGTCAAATGGCTGCTGGACAATGTTGCAGGTGCCAGAGAGCGGGCGGAGGCTGGCGAATTGGCCTTTGGCACCGTCGACAGCTTTCTGGTTTGGCGGCTGACGGGCGGACGCGCGCATATCACGGACTGCAGCAACGCAGCGAGAACGATGCTTTTTGATATCCAGGCGCGGGAGTGGTCGGACGCCATCTTGGATCGGCTCGGTATCCCGCGCGCCCTCTTGCCAGAAGTCCAGCCCAGCAGCCAGATCTACGGCGAGACCGACGCCACGTGCTTTGGCAAAGCGATTAAAATCGCCGGCATAGCTGGCGATCAACAAGCCGCGACCTTCGGCCAAGCCGCCTATGACGCGGGCATGGCAAAAAATACTTATGGCACCGGCTGCTTCATGTTGATGAATACGGGCGCGCAGCCACAGCGCTCCTCCAACAATTTATTGACGACTATCGCCTGGCAAGTCGCTGGTCAGCCCACGCAGTACGCGCTGGAAGGAAGCATATTCGTCGCGGGCGCGGCGATACAGTGGCTGCGCGACGAGATGAACATGATCGGCTCGGCCGCGGAAAGCGAGGCAATCGCGAAGAGCATCGACTCCAGCGACGGCGTTTACATGGTGCCAGCCTTTGTCGGGCTGGGCGCGCCTTATTGGGATCAATACGCGCGCGGCGCCATCGTCGGCTTAACGCGCGGCAGCGGCAAAGCGCAAATCGTGCGCGCAACCTTGGAGTCCATCGCCTATCAGACGCGCGATGTCGTCGCCGCCATGTCGGCCGACTCGGGGCTGGCGCTGGAAGCGCTGCGCGTCGATGGCGGCGCGGTCGCCAACAACTTCTTGATGCAATTCCAGGCAGATATTCTCGGTGTCCCGGTGCAGCGCCCGCGAATTACCGAAACGACGGCGCTGGGCGCCGCTTATCTGGCGGGCTTGGCGACCGGAATCTGGCAATCGCAGGACGAGATCGCGACGCAATGGCAACTGGAACAGACATTTGAACCACAGATGTCCGCCGACCAACGCGATGCGCTCTATGCCAAGTGGCAAGCCGCTGTGGAAAGAGCGCGAGCCTGGGCGGATGAATAAACTGGGCAAGCTCATCGACTGGAATCGACGGTTCAAAAGCCGTCCCGCCGCGCTTGGCAGGGACCTATGCTGACCTTTATCTTGAAGCGCCTAACCTATTCCATCCCCGTGCTGATAGGAATCCTGGTAGTGACTTTTTTGTTGGCTCGCGCCATCCCTGGCGATCCCTGCATAGCGGTGCTGGGCGAACGCGCCTCGAAGGAAGTCTGCGAGTCATTCTTCCGGCGCAACGGGCTGGATCAGCCGGTGCCGATCCAGTTTATCGTCTACCTGCGCAACTTCTCGCAGGGCGACCTGGGCGATTCGATGCGCTTTCACCGTCCCGTCATGGAGCTCCTGGTCGAACGCTTGCCCACCACCGTGGAGCTGGGTTTGTTCGCGCTGCTCTTCGCCATCGCTGTTGGCGTGCCGCTGGGCGTGCTCAGCGCCTATCGACACAAGTCGATCCTGGATGTCGGCACGATGGTGGGCGCGAATATCGGCGTTTCGATGCCGGTATTTTGGCTGGGGCTGATGCTCGCCTATCTATTCGCTGTCTTGCTCAAAGATACGCCCCTGGCGCTGCCGCCCTCGGGTCGGTTGACGCCGGGCGCTAATCCGATGCCATTTTACGAAACTCTAGGCTGGGTGACGGCGGGCGAGGACGCGGCCGGCATTTTAATATTTTTCTCGCGCATCAATACGCTTAATGCCCTGCTCACGCTCAATGGCGAGCTATTCGTGGATGCCATCCGCCATTTGATTTTGCCCGCTGTGGCGGTTGGCACGATTCCCCTAGCCATCATCGCGCGCATGAGCCGCTCCAGCGTCCTGGAAGTGCTCAACCAAGACTATGTGCGAACAGCGCGCGCCAAGGGCTTGCGGGAACGCAGGGTCGTCGGCAAACACGCCTTGAAGAACGCCATGCTGCCGGTCATCACCGTTATTGGCTTGAATTTTGGCTTGGTCATCAGCGGCGCCGTACTCACCGAGACGATCTTCAGCTTGACCGGCGTCGGGCGCACGCTTGTCGACAGCATCACTTCGCGGGATTACACGCTCGTGCAAGGATTCACCGTCGTCATCGCGGCTGGATTTGTCATCATCAACATGGTGGTGGATATCGCCTATGGCTATTTAGATCCACGCATCCGCTTCAACTGATACGCTTTGCGCAGGATAAGATGATATGGCAAAAGCCGAACCCGCCAGCCTGAGTCCGACCGAGCGCTATCGCTCGTCTAATCTGTGGCTGGAAGCGCTGCGCAACCTCGCCCGCAATCCCTCAGCCATTCTAGGAATGAGCATTATCGGACTTCTGGCGCTGACGGCAATCGCGGCGCCAATTTTCGCGACGCATGATCCTATCAAAACCATGATTGGCGTCCCCGGCGAGACCGGGCGCCTGCCCAGCAAGCCACCCTGCATACCCATGTTCGGCTGTGAAGATCCCATGCACATCCTGGGTCTGGACCTGAACGCCCGCGATTTATACAGCCGCGTCATTTACGGCACACGCACGTCCCTGTCAGTCGGCATCATCACCATCAGCCTGTCAATCATCGCCGGCACGGCTCTGGGCATCACGGCCGGCTTCCTGGGCGGCAGGGTCGACAACGTGATCATGCGTTTTATGGATGTGGTCCTGGCTTTCCCCGCATTGCTGCTGGCGATATCGATCGTGACGATCCTGGGACCAGGCTTGACCAACGCGCTTTTGGGCATCACCATCACTTTTATTCCGCAATACGCTCGGCTGTCGCGCGCCAGCGTCTTGTCAATCAAAGAGCAGGAATTCGTCGTAGCTGAACGAGCGCTGGGCGCGAACCCGTTGCGCATCGTGCTCGGGCATATCCTGCCCAATTCGATCACGCCCATCGTTGTGCAGGGGACCTTGGGCGTCGGCACGGCTATCCTGGACGCGGCGGCGCTCTCCTTCCTCGGCTTGGGCGCGCAGCCGCCAACACCGGAATGGGGACAGATCTTGAGCGAGTCGCGCAATTACCTCTTCACATCGCCGCACCTGGTCTTCTTCCCGGGCATCGCCATCATGATCACGGTACTGGGATTTAACCTCTTAGGCGATGGCATGCGCGACGCGCTGGATCCGCGCCTGAACCGAAACTAAGCCTTCAATACATTCAAAAAGAAAAGCGCCGGGCATTGCGCCCGACGCTTTTAGCTTGATGTTCCTTCAGTTATTTTCGCCTAGCATTGATCGGCGTTGATGAACTGCTGGAAGATGGATTTGTAGATAGCGAATGCTTGACCCGTGCCAGTGTGGTTGGGGCTGGCGCAGTCGGCCGGGGCTTGCCAGGATACAACCACGTCGTTGGCGTCCAGGCTGGAGCCGTCGTGGAAGAGCACGCCTTCGCGCAGGTTGAAGGTCCAGACCAAACCATCGTCCGAGGCTGACCAAGTTTCCGCCAAGCCCGGTATCACGTCAACACCGCCGCGTTCGAAATCGAGCAGCGCTTCGCTCACCTGATGACAGGCGCGGAAGGTCTCGCCATCCCAGGTATCGTTGCAATAGAGCGAGATGGGCTCGGCATTCTGCATGTAGATGACATTGTCGTCATCGGGATCTTCAATGCGAGAGAATTCTTCCGTGCCATCGAGCAGGCCCGGATGCACGCCGACCATGCGTACTTGCCAGACATCGGCAGCGCCGGCATGACCAAATGGCACCCAAGGCACGTGTTCCGCCATGGCATCGGCGACTTGCCGGAAGTAACTCATGCGCTCTTCGGGATCCAGCACTTGCGATGCCGCGACCAGCGGTTCGTAGAGCGCGGGATTGGGAACGCCCAACTGCGTGTTGTTTGGACCAAAGCAGCAGCTGTAGAAGTTGGAAGCGTCGGGGAAGTCCGCATGCCAGCCCAGGATATGCAGCGGCTCGTTGCCAGCGTTGGCCGAGGCGAGGAAAGTACCGGATTCCACCACCTGAACATCGGCGATGACACCGATATCCGCAAGCTGGGCAGCGACATCGTTAGCGATGATGCCGGGGTTCGGCAAATAGCCTCGCACGACATCGCGCCAGGTCAGGGTCAAGGCGCGGCTCTCGCCAGTGCGGGTATCAACCAGGGAATCCAGCGGCAGCTCGAAACCGAGATCGGCAGCGGCTTCTTCGAGCAGGGCTTTCGCGGCCTCTTGATCGAAGCCGGGCACGCCGCCTTCCGAGATGTGACCGAAGACCGCGGGTGGCGCGAAGTCTGGCGTCAAGGGCGAGCCGGGCGGGAAGAAGTTGTCGACGATGCGCTGGCGGTCGATGCCCATGGCGATCGCTCTGCGGACGCGCACATCGTTGAGCGGCTCGAAATAGTTGCTCATGGCGACATAGACGCCGGTCAAGGGCGGGATATCAATCAGATTGAAATTGGGGTCATCACGGAAAACGGGGATGTCGCCCGGGTTGGCGAATTTCATACCATCAATGGTGCCGGCGCGCAGCTCGGTGGCGCGGGCGGCCGCTTCGGAATTCCAGCGCAAGATGACGGTCTGCTCGATGGACGGCTCGCCCCAATAATCGTCATAACGCTCGAAGACGATCTCGTTGCCCTGATCCCAGTTGACCAACTTCAAAGGACCAGTGCCGATGGCATGGGTCAACAAATCTCCCTCGCCGCCCGTGGCGTTGACGTATTCGGCCGGGTGAATGGACAAACCCAGGCTGGCGACTTTCTGCTCGAAGAGCGCGTCCGTGTTGCAAAGCGTGATGACAACGGTGAGTTCGTCAACAGCTTCAACCGATTTTAGATTGCCACCGTAGTCGCAATCTTCAGCCGCGAAGCTCACCATCTCATCCTGCCCCATGGCCGGCAGGGCAAGCAAAGCAATGATGAGCGCTAGCAGCGCAATTCTGCTGAAAAAGCTTAACATGTATTCCTCCAGTTAGGTTATTTTGACAGGCATATTTTACTGCAGACGCTCGAGATTATCCACAGCGGCCAGGAATTACCAAGAGCGGTGGATGAATACAGATGGATAAGGATGATCGCACAGGCAGGAAAGTTCGCGCAGGGGTTTGCCGCGCAGGGCATAATTGGCGGCAGTTCATCAAAACTCAAATTCATCCAAGTCCCGGCAGAGATGGACGGGACCGTCGTAGACCTCGGCGGCTTCCTGGACGAGCGGCTCGGGATCTTGATTCCAGACCTGGTAATGAATTAAGCGCAGCTCTTTGGCGCCGGCTGTCGCCGCCGCTTCCCCTGCCATGCGCGCGGTGCTGTGGCCGGGCGGGGGACCGCCGGCCTCGTGAATGAAGATATCGGCGTCTTTGCCGATTTTTAGGGCATTGGGACATGGCTCGGTATCGCAGCTGTAGGCCAGCACTTTGCCATTGTGTTTATTCGTTATGCGCATGCCGATCGTGGGTATGAAGTGAACGACCGGGAAGGAGTGAATCGCGAAGTCCTTGTTTTCAAATAGCAAGATGTTGTCGTGCAAGCTGATGCGAGAAAAGGATACCGGAAAGAAATTGGGCCAGAATTCCCAGCCGTACATATCCATCGTCTCTTCAATGCGGTTGATGCAGTGCGGGATGCCGTAAAAGCGCATGGGCGCTTTGCGGCCCATCTGCCACATGTGCATCAGCATATTGGGCACCCCAGCCACGTGATCGGAGTGGAAATGCGTCAGAATGATGTCTTGCAAATCGTCGTCGTCGATGCCCAGGTCATGAATCTTGTCCAAGGGGTTAGACCCAGCGTCGACCAAGACCGGAGTGTCTTTCTCGCCAATTAACAGAAAATGGGTATAGTCGTGCTCTGCGCTGCTTACCGCGCCGGAGGTTCCCAGAATGATTACGCGCGCCATACACTTGCCTTTGCGCCGGACTCAGTCCATTTTGGCAGATGGTGCAAACACCCTGACCGTCTATCCGTCAATCTTCACGATACCATAGTTCAGAAATAATCGAAACACTATACTGCTTGGCCCGTTGACCGATTGGTTACACTTCTCACAATCCGCTAAACGCTAGCCTGCGGCAGTTCTTCGGCTTGTTCCGCAGCCAGGTCCGCCGCTTTCGCCTTTTTGAAGCCGCCGCCGCGGTGCCGGTATAAGAGCAGCGCGGCCGAAGCCAGAAATGCGATTATTGAAATCGTCTGGGAGCTGTTGATGCCGGAGGAGCCAATCGTGGCGATCTCCACGCGCAGGAATTCCAACAGGAAGCGTCCGAAGGCATATTGGGCGATGTATATCAGCAGGATATCTCCGCTCAAGAGGCGGTCGCGATACTGGTGATAAACCCGCCAGAGCACATAAAAGGCGACGAGGCTCCATAGCGCTTCGTAAGCCCAAATTGGATGAAACAATGTATCCGAAGGGTAGTCAATCAAGCTCTCGTAAGGCGCTACCCGCGCGCCGCGCGGGATCTGAATGCCCCAGGGCAGCGTGGTCGGCGCGCCATAGAGCTCCTGGTTCACATAATTGGCAAAGCGACCGATGGCTTGCCCCACTGGAATCGCGACCCCGGCGATATCCATCCAAGGCGACAGACGCAGCCCTTCGTCCGGGAAACTGCTTGCGGGCCGCTGGTAATTAAATGACGCGACATCCTTGTCGGTGAGGCGCGCCATCAGCGATTCCGCCAGCCAGCTTAGCGCTTGGCTCAACCACAGAAGCGGCGTCAATATGATGATGAGCAGGTTAATGATGCGGTTATGCCAGCGGCTCAAATATAGGTAGGCGCCAAATGCGCCGCCGATAATCGCGCCGAAGATGCTCAATCCCCCGCTCCAAATGGCAATCGCGCCATTTTGGCTATCGAAAAAATTGTCCAAGAACCAGGCTGTGTTCTGGCAAACTTCTCCTTCTATGCCGCAGCCAGCGGTCAAAGAAATGGGCGGGAAGAGAATGAACCACAGGCGGGCGCCGATAATGCCCGGGATAATCGCCCAGGTTAGCCCGCCCCAAATATGATCGGGATCGCGCCCGTTGCGCCGCGCCAGCAGCGACGCGACAGTGGCGCCAAGCAAAAGCGCGACGACGATGATTATGCCGTAATAGCGTATTTGCAGGTTGCCGAAAACAACGTAAGTTTGTTCAAATTCCATCGTCTACTCACCTCTGTCCTTCAAAGCGGAGTATACATAACGCAGCCGCTGCAAGGCGGTCAGATTCGCGCCGAGCGCCAGGATGACCAAACCAATCTCAAGCGGCCGCTCGCTACGCAAGATACCGGCAGCCAAGGTCATCGCCAAGATGACAGCCACACGCTCCAAGCGCGAAAACCAGCCGACCGTGACGCTGATAGCGACTACACTGTCGTCCGCGCGAGCGCGCACGTAACTGACCAAATAACTGCCAATAAGCGCAAACAGCGCCAGCATCAACATGTCGAGTCGGCCATGCCGCGCAAAATGATAACCGAAAGCGGCAAAAATAAAACCGTCAGCATAGCGATCCAGCGTCGAATCCAGCACCATGCCGAAGACGCCTTGGCGTTGCGCCGCGCGCGCCACCGCGCCGTCAACAGCGTCCAGGGGCAAACTAAGCAGGAGCAGGACACCGCCAATGAGGAATTCGCCCATGCCGATAGCGACCGCCGCCACGCCAACGAATAGCAGTCCAAGCGCCGTGATCGCGTCCGGGTGTAGACCCAAGCGCGCCAGCCAAAAGCCGATTCGCCCCAAGGGTCTCCGCGCGCGCTTGCGCAAGTTGTCTGTTAATGTTGGCGGCTTCCCCTCAGACATTTTTCACCTTGTCAGCAATTAACGCTTTGGCTACACTGGTCGCCTGTACGTCGGGGCGTGGCGCAGCCCGGTAGCGCGCACCGTTCGGGTCGGTGAGGTCGTGGGTTCAAATCCCGCCGCCCCGACACAGTTTAGCTTACCGCCTTCCGCCTCTCAATGAGAGGCGGTTTTGATTTAGCTGGCAAGCTGCGCAACCGGCGCAGGTCCATGCTTGCGCGCCCAGTTCCAGAGCAGCAACCCAGGCAGGAGCGATATACAGGATAAGGCGCCCCCCACCCAATTCGGAATCGTTGGATCCGCGGCGAACAAGAGCCCAGCCACCGCCGTTGACAAGATCACGCCCAGGCTCATCACGGACTGATAGATGCCCAGTATCGCGCCACGCAATTCCACCGGCACGGTCTTGGTCAAGAGCGACTGCAGCGGCGGGATTAAAAAGCCGCTGCCGAGGGCGAAGATGACGACGCTCGCCGTGCCAAACAGAGGCTCGACAGCCAGCGCCAGCATAAACAAGGACAGAGCGCGCGCCGCGGCGCCCATTAAGACGATCGAAGTGTCGCTGAAGTGCTTAAGCGCGGCCGGCAACAGGACAATTTGCGTGATGATTTGCCCGATTCCCACCATCATGAGCATGGCGCCGACGCCGAGGCTAACCGCAGCGAAGGACTGACCCGAAAACAAGACAGCCTCCGCAAATAGAGCCAAAGTCGCGATGAGCAAGCCCATACCGAAGCGGGCGAAAAAGCTGACGCTCAATACCGCCACCAAGGGAACATTTTTCAGCAAAGCCAGCGGACGCAGCCTGGCGGCATCGCTCCCGCGGTTGCGTTGGCGTTCGTCGGGGCTCAGCGATTCTTCCAGCGTGAAATGCGTCAGGACCACCGTGCCCGCCGCCGCTGCCGCCGCAAAGACAAAAGGCATCTGTGGACCAAAGGCGCTGGCCAAGAGGCCGCCCACCGCGGGACCAATCGCGAATCCCAAGCCGAGCGCTGCCATAACATAACCGAGCGTCACGGTCCGCCGCTGCTCTGGCGCGATATCCGTCACGTAAGCTTGCGCGACGACGATGTTGCCGCCGGTTACGCCATCAAGAATGCGCGCCAGGAACAAGACAGCCGCGGATTGCGCGACGGCAATCATCAAGAAGGCGATCACGGTGCCCAATTGGCTGAAGATGAGAACTGGCAGCCTTCCTCGTTGGTCCGACAGACGTCCGATGAAGGGACCCGCCACGAACTGAGCCGCGAAAAAAGCGGTCAGCAGCAGTGTGATCACCTCGGGGTTCATGTTGAAGCTGTTCTGCGCATAGAGCGGCAAGATCGGGAAAGCCATTGAGGCGCCAAGCATCTGGACAAAAACGATCATCAAGATGGTGAACAAGCGTCGGTCGACAGACCGCGTCTTGAGTTTCAATTCGGCATCGCCTGTCACATTCGAAACAAGGAATCGTTGTATCATAAGCGAAAGGACTCAAGAACGTTAGGGACAACTGACGCGCCAAACCGGCGCTGCATGAGCTCGCTCAAGAGACAAGGTCGCGGCACCGGCGTATTGGCAAGTTATCAACTGGGGCAAATCGTGGAAACGACAATTTATCTGATGCGCCATGGCCAGGTGCATAACCCGACCAACGTGCTTTACGGACGCATGCCAGGTTTCATGCTCAGCGACGCCGGCGTCCAGCAGGCGCGCGCGGCTGGCAAGTGGCTGGCGCGGCAAGCAATCTCCGCGATCTATTCCAGCCCGATGGAACGCGCGCGGCAAACGGCGGCGATCGTCGCGTCTTACCACCACGAGCTTTTGCCGCGCGTCGACCGGCGCCTGATTGAGGTGGCCACCCCATACGAGGGCCGCCCCACCGCGGAACTGGCGGCAATGGGCTGGGATCTTTATACAGGCAATCAAGCGCCTTATGAAATCCCGCAAATGGTGCTCGATCGCGTACTGGACTTCTTCGAATATGCCAGAGAGGCGCATCGCGGCGAAGCAATCGTCGCGGTGGGCCATGGCGATGTCTTGGTCTTCCCCTGGCTGCATGCGCATGGCTACAAGCCCGAAGCCTTGATGAAGGACAAGCTAATGAACTACCAGCTCCCGGTCGAATATCCAGCCACAGCGTCAATTATGACTTTCCGCTTTGATGAGTCGCCGGGCGGGGCGGCGCCGCGAGCGGCTTATCATTGCCCCTATTGAGGCAGAGACCTGGCGTCCGCGGCGGGGATCTGCGCCGAGCGAATAAAAGTAAGACTTTGGCATTGCAGCGCGTCCTAACTGTACAAAATGTATGATTGTATCATCCTGACTTCGTGCATCATGTCTGATAATGCTAGATTTCTTGCTAGTGTCTTTAGAACAATAGGAGCATAACCATGGAACTCTTGACCTTTAGCGCCGAGATGATGCACAAACATCGCGCGATCGAATTGCAGGAGATCGCGCGCGTCGAACGCTTCCTGCAAGAAAAGAAGCACCGCGACGCCATGAATTGGCAGCAGCGGCGGCTGCAACGGAATCGCAAATATCGTTAGAGCAGGAAGTCTATCGTTAGCTGGAGCCTTGCTAGCCGCCGCGCCGACGTCGGTCACTATTATTCCAGGAGCCCCGCAACAGAGCGGGGCTTTTGACTTTGTTCCGTACTGGCCCGAATGCGTTTGCCCCAGACAAGGCGCGACCCTATAATTTCAAGTAGGGACCATGCTGGAAAGCGCAAACATGAAAGCCGCAATTCTCTGGCTTATAGTATGCCTGCTGCTATACGCGCCGCTGTCGGCGCAGGATACAGCCTTGCCAGCAGCAGACCAAGCGAGTTGGGATGTCTTCTTGCGAAACAACGAAGAGGACGCGGCGACGGAACTCGTTTTCATCAACATCCTCACCGGAGAGATGAATAGCATCAGCGTCCTAGGCGAGCGATTCACGCTGCTGGGAAAAGCCGTAATCTATTACGACCTTGACGAAGAGCAAGTGAAGCTGGCCGCGCCGGATGCTTCAATCCAGGACCACCCTTTCATTAACAAATCAGCCGATACCGAACGGGTGGATTGGGTCCTTTCCCGTGACGGGCAGACCATCGCTTGGGCCGCCACGCGGCGCGCAGCCGGGGGCGCCCTGAGCACATCGACCTATGTAAGCGACCTGGAAGGCGCTGATAGGCGCGAGGTATTGCTTGATGGTCCACGCGAGAGCCTGCGCGTTCTGCCCATTGTCTTCAGCCCAGCTAGCGATGAACTGATTATGGCAATCCAGCCCGACGGAATCAGCGAGCATTTCTCGTATTCGCGCTACGCGGGATTGTTCGCGCTAAACTTGGCTGACGGCGCTTTGCGGGAATTGCCCGACGAATCCGCCTGCTACTGCGCCGCGGGCTTCGGCGAAGGTGTAATGCTGCGCTTCCCGCCGGCTTCAAGCGGCGACGGCTTTGAAGCTGTGGTTCACAACCTGGACGGAAGCGGGCGCATGGTGATTGAAGGCGCGCTCCCTGACGGATTCACGTCGCCGGGGGAGGTCCTGGTCAGCGCCGGCGACAACTTGGCGCTTTATGTCGTTTCGCAGGTTGCGGGACCAGGCGCAGCCAGCGGCGAGACGCGCAGCGTGTTTGTCCTGGCCGATCTCCAGACTGCCGAGCAGTCGCTTGTCAGCAATCCCATAACGGGGCTTGTGCGCAGGGTCACATGGGCAGAAGATAGCGGCGCTGCGCTTTTCACCAGCGATCAGCAGCTAGGCGCCTGGAAGCTGCGCTTGTCTGACGGGATGATTAGCGAGGTCGCCTCGGCTCTTTATCTAGGCGGCTTGCATGGGTAAAAGCTCGGATTTCAAGATACTTGCGTGCGCGCGATATTGGGCTTGTTAGCGAAATCCCAAACCGCTTCCGCGATTTCCCAAACGGCGTTTGGCCGCGCGATTCTACGAGCCTTAGCCGAGCGCTTTGCCAGCATTTCGGGACCTTCGCCGAGCCAGTCAATGATCTTCGACACGACCTTTTCCGGCTTCGGCAAGTAAACGCCGGCGTCGTTTTCCAGCACCAGTTTCACGTTGCCGGTTTCTTGCCCGGGTATACGATCGCTGATAATCATCGGCAAGCCGGCGATGGCGGCTTCGCTAATGGTCGAAGGACCAGCTTTGGTGACGATGATATCGCAGGCTGCCATCAGGCGAGGCATTTCCTGGTGGTTGGTCACGAAGCCGAAGATATGCCGCGTGTTCGTCCAGGTACGTGCTTCGAGCTTGTTCTTGAGATCTTCGTTCCGCCCGCAGACGACGACAATCTGTACCTTGAGCGGCTGCGCGTCCAGCGCCTTGACCATCTTGTAGATGGAGCCCATGCCTTCGCCACCGGCAACGAACAATACAGCCGGCAAGCCCATATCAAAGCCGAAGTCTTCCCGCGCCTCCGCCTTAGTCGTCATCGAGTTGATGAAATGCGGATTCACCGGCAGACCTGTGATCTGCATCTGCGCGGGCGACATGCCCAGCCGCAAGCCGCGCCGGTAGGCGGTTTCTGTGGGAACAAAACAGTAATCCACACGTGGATCGTACCAGAACGAAGGCGTTGTCACCAAGTCAGTTACCACAGTCAGAAAAGGCGGGCGTTCATCCAAGGTCAAGAAGGCGCGGAAACTCGGATTCGCGATCACAGAATGCGTGCAAACCACAACATCGGCGGGATGGTCGCGCACGACGCGGCGCAGGTTTTTGCGATTGTTGCGATAGATAAACTGGCGCGCCAGACGAGCGCGGTGTTTGCCGTCGAAGCTGTGATACATCAGCGCCCAGAGCAGCTTCGACGTATTGACAACCAGCGGATACAATTCCGGCTGTTTGTTGAGGGGCCACTTCAATTCGCGCAGAACGTCGACAGCATCGAATTCAACTGCGTCGCCATAGCGGATTGTCATGGCATCTTGAATTGCCCGAAAGGCGGAGCGGTGGCCGCCGCCGGTATCCGAAAAAAGAAATAGGACTCGTTTCGTCACAATTGGGCTTTCCTGGGATGGGAGCCTGAGGACCCCAAGGCGCGAACAAAAGTCAATTGAGGGTTCGCTTGCCCCAGCCTTGGCTTTGCATAGACACGATTGTCGCTGCGATTTGCGCAATTATATCACAGTTGATGTTGGCGTTGAAACGATGCCATCAGTTCCGGGCAATCGCTTCAAGGACCAATATATGTCCAATGTCGCATTAATCTAGCGAAATGTAGGGGCGCGCGCTGGACTATGATTTAGAAGCAATTGCCTGGATCGCAGAGGGCTTCCTATGGCTATTCAATACAAGCTAATTATAATCTGGGACTATACAGCTAGCGTAAGCTAAGAAGTAATTCTGCCAGAAGATTTGCAGTCGATTAGTTGTTATTCAGAGCTTGCTGGATAGAATCTAAGACAATCATCAAGAGTGTAATAGCAAAGATATGAGAGATCTCACAAAGAAATCAGAACAATCCGAACCCAAGGAGCCGGTCGCTACCTCGGCTAAGCCGATTCACCGCAAATCCCGCATCCGCGTCGCCCAGCGCCCCTTCAAGTTGTATATCGACGACACACTGGATAATGTTGCCCGGGCTATTTTCGGCAAGCCGCTCCAGCAGGACAAGCGAGAATGAGCGGGAACTATGTCACTATTCGATATAACTCTCTTTTCTTTCCCCAAGTCTCCGCGCGTCCTACACCTTTCAGCTGCTTGAATAAACGCACAGAGATTGCCTTCCAACCCGATGGCGGAACACGGGTGTACCCGCGAGCATGCGCTGGCGCGCTCCATAAAACCGCAGTGGACAAATGTTTATGATAACTGTGATAGGTTTAGGTCCGGGGTCAATTGAAGACATGTCTTTGCGCGCCTGGGGCAAGCTGCAAGAAGCAGCAAGCCTCTTTGTGCGCACGCGCCGTCACCCCTGCGTCGCCCACTTGCCCTCCCACTTGCGCATTGTCAGTTTCGACGATGTTTACGAAGCCTTTGCCGAGTTCGATGATGTTTATCGTGAAATCTGCGACCGGCTGGTAGCGACGGCGCGCTCGGGCAGCGACCTGGTTTACGCGGTGCCGGGCGATCCGCTGGTGGGCGAAGCCACGGTGACGCGGCTCGCGCGGCAGGCAGCCTCAGAAGGCATCGCGCTAGAGATCATCAATGGCATCAGTTTCATCGAGCCGTGCCTGGCTCTGCTTAGCATTGACGCGTTGGACGGATTGCAAATACTCGACGCGCTGGAGATCGCGGCGCAGTATCATCCACCGCTGAATCCCGCCCAACCGGCGCTGCTGGCGCAGATCTACAGTCAATCAGTGGCGTCGAACCTCAAACTGACCTTGATGAATCAATATCCGGACAGCGCTGCTGTCAAATTGATCCACGGCGCCGGGCGCGACGAAGCGTCCGTGGAAGAACTTCGTCTCTATGAAATCGATCGCAGCGACAAAATCGACGTGATGACGTCGCTTTATCTACCCGCGCTGCATCCGTTGAGCAGTTTCCAAAGCTTGCAGAATGTCATCGCTCATTTGCGTTCGCCTGAAGGCTGCCCCTGGGATCGAGAGCAAAGCCATCAGTCCCTGCGCCCTTATTTGATAGAAGAGACTTATGAAGTGCTGGACGCGCTGGATGCGGCAGATCCAAAAGCGCTATATGAAGAATTGGGTGATTTGTTGTTGCAGATCGTATTGCATGCCCAGATTGCTGTCGACGATGGCGAATTCTACATGACGGACATCATGCGGCATCTTAACGAAAAGATGATCCGCCGGCATCCGCATGTTTGGGGCGATGTCGATGTTCAGGGCGATCCGCGCCAGGTAAGCAGCAACTGGGAAGACATCAAACGGTCCGAGCAAGTCGACGCCGGCGCCGAAGATCGCTCGCTGCTCGATGGCCTGCCTAGGGGCGCCCCGGCGCTTCTCGTCGCCCATCAATATTCGCATCGCGCCGCAAAGGTCGGCTTCGACTGGCTCGATGCCAGCGGAGTCGAAGAGAAAGCCCGGGAAGAGTTTTACGAGATCTTCGCGTCCGATACGCTTGCGGAAAAAACACGAGAGATCGGCGATCTCATCTTCGTTTTGGTGAATTGGCTGCGCTGGCTGGGCGTCGATGATCCCGAAAGCTTGCTGCGCGAAACCAATGCCAAGTTCTACCGGCGTTTTGCCTTTGTCGAGGCGAGCGCGCGGCGGGGCAGAGGCGCGCTGTCGGACTACTCGCTGGACGAACTCGATGAATTCTGGCAAGCGGCGAAGCGCGTCGGGCTCTAATGAAAACCTCAGCCTAGAGCTGGGTAGGCGCGCATTCGGCGCCTGGCGGCGCTCTAGGCGGGCAGACGCGATGTTTTCGACGTATTGATGAAGTGAAGCAGCGAAGCGCAGATTGGCTCTGGCGCAGCTTAATCGCTATCTTGCTGTCGCGTTTTTCCAAGCTCTGCTACTATGCGGTTAAGCCAATCTCACGGCATATCACAGCAGGAGATTATCGATGAAAGCAGTCATCCTCTCGGCTGGGCAGGGTACTCGTTTGCGCCCGGTTACATTGACCATGCCCAAGTCACTGGTCCCCGTAGCCAATCGCTGGCTGATCGCCTATGCCATTGATGTGCTCAAATTGGCTGGACTCAGGGACATCGGCATCGTCGTAAACAGCTTGAATTCGCCCGTTGTCTCGCTGCTGCGCGACGGCAAATCGCTAGGCGTGAATATCGAATATATCGTGCAAGAAAAACAGAGAGGGCTGGCTCACGCCATCGGGCTTTGCCAGCCCTTTGTCGGTGACGAACCCTTCACCGTTTTCCTCGGGGACAATATATTCCAAGACAAAATGACTGACTTATTGACATCGTTCGCGGGTTCGAGCGCGGAAGCGAAGATTGTGCTGGGCGAGGTGCCCGATCCGACGCGCTTTGGCATCGCGGAAATTGAGCGAGGGCGCATCGTACGGGTGGTCGAAAAGCCGCAAGAGCCGCCCTCCAATCTGGCGATAACCGGCGTCTATCTTTTTCGCAAGTCGATTTTTGACGCGATTAACCGCATCCAACCGTCCGGGCGCAACGAACTGGAAATCACCGATGCCATTCAAGTGTTGATCAGCGATGGACATCCGGTCTCGTCATACGAACTGGCTGGCTGGTGGATCGATGCCGGCAAGCCCGACGCCATCATCATGGCGAATCAATTGGTGCTGGAGGAACTGCCCTATACGCCAGCGCCGGAAAACGGCGGACAAGTCGAGGGCAATAGCGAAGTTTCGCACCGTGTCCTAATCGGCAAAAACAGCCGCGTGATCGACAGCGTTATCCGCGGTCCTGTGATAATTGGCAGAGATACCGTCATCCGCAACAGTTACATCGGACCTTATACGGCGCTGGGTAACAACGTGGTTGTCGAAGGCAGCGAAATCGAAGCCAGCATCGTGATGAGAAACTGCGAAATACGCAACATTCAGGGGCGCATCGACCGCAGCCTGCTGGCGGATAACGCCCGCGTGACCTCTGCGCCGCACATGCCGGCGGCTCATCGCTTTGTCCTGGCGGAAAACAGTTACGTGCAATTCTGAGCGAAAGCGGGCAAGCTCATTTGAGCGGACGGGGCGGCAAGAGTCCTTTCTTCGTCAAGTATGCCTCATGCGGTCCCTGCCAAGCGACGATGGCGAAATCGACTTTATCGCGCTGATCGAAGACGACGCCCTCCGCTTCCAATAGCTGTCGCTGCTGCTTCGCCTGGGCGCTGCCAATGGGAAAGCTGATCTTGCCTTGACTATTGATGACGCGGTGCCAGGGGATGGACTCCCCGCGCGGGGTTTTGCGCAATGCCGTGCCGACCCAGCGTGGCGCGAGGCGCTTCATTCGCAGCGGGTCCATATCGTCGTCCGGCGGGATCATCGAGGCGATTTGACCATAGCTGCTCACCCGACCCACAGGAATCTGGCAGACGATATCCCAGACAGTTTCAAAGAAACTGCGCGCATTTGGGGGGTTGAACATCAGTTCCTCCCGACAGCGTAATCAAGTCTACGGCGGCAGGGATTTTGAAGATCAAGCGCAATTAGCGAGGATGAACGACATGCGCATGACCGGCTTAACCATCGCCGTCAATCGGATGGACGACATGGTGGAATTCTATAACGCCGTCTTTGACGCTCGGCTCAAACCCACCGTGCATATCGGCGATCAACAGTTTTATGGCGGGGTAATCGGCGAATTGGAATTGACGTTTTGCCCAAACGCGATCGCCGGCGTCCACGCCGAACAAAACCGGCAGCAATTCCGCTTTGCCGTGGACGACATCGCAGCGGTGATGCTGAAGGGCACGATTCACCATGGCTGCGAGATCAACCCCATTGACGAGTACAAGGGCGCGAAAGTTGCGTCCCTGGCTGATCCTGACGGCAATACGATCGAGTTTGTCGAACTGCTTTCATAGCGACTCATCCTCAATACTGCTTAAAAGTTCCGCTGGCGAAGGCGCATAATTGCCCAGGTGCCGCACGACAATGCCGCTGGCGTAATTGGACAGCAGGACCGCTTCTTCGGCAGCAAGCCCAGCCGCCAGGGACAAGGTAATCACGGCAATGGCGGTATCGCCCGCGCCGACGGTGTCAAAGACATCGCTCACTTGTGGCGCTGGACAGATTGTGGGCTCAGCCTCGGTCGCCAGGGCTGCGCCCCTGTTGCCCATGGTAACGATTGTCGCCTGTTTGACAGAAAACGCTTCATGGAGGCTGACAGCGGCGGCGCGGAAATCGTCGTCCGTCGTCAATTCTCGATTGAGCTGTCGCCCCGCGTCGGCGGCGTTGCACTTGACAACATCAACTTCGGCGAAGCGGGCGAACTTGCCTTGCACATCCGCTGTCAATAATACACCGTGCTGCTGGCACAAATCCCGTATCCGCTTCAGCAAAGTCGGCGTGAGCAAGCCGCCATGATACTGCGACAAGAGCACCGCGTCGACGGCGCTGATATTGTCGCGCGCAATCTCGACGATGCGCTCTTCCGCCGCCGCGTCGATGGGCTCATGCGAGATCGTATCAATGCGCGTGACCTGTTGCGGGAAACGCAGTCCCATCTGCGCCATGACCCGGGTCTTTACCGTCGTCGGTCGGTCGGCGCAGGTGATGACTCCAGCCGAGTCGATGCCCTGGTCATCCAGGACGCCAAGCAACTGCGCGCCGTATTCGTCAGCGCCGATCGCGCCAACCTGAATGGCTCGGCTGCCTAAAGCGACGATGGTTGCGGCTGGATTGGCCGCGCCGCCGGCGATGAAGCGCGTCGATTCCAACTCCAATACCGGAACTGGCGCTTCTCTGCTCATGCGGGTGGCGCGCCCGGTGATGTACTCGTCGAGAATCACATCACCCAGGACTAAGACAGTCTTGCGCGCCAGGCGCGCTACGCTGCTTTTCAGCTTGGCCGACATAGGCTCTTTGCTCTGCGGGCTTCCGGTCCGTTTTCGCCAGTTTACATTAGCGCGCTCGGTATACGATAGACTTGACTTCTCAGTGGTTCCCGGGCCAGCCCGGGCTAGCGCTGGCGCAAAACCGCCAGGGCGAATCTGGGCAGGCGCAGCATGCGTCGGAATCTCCACGGTTGGCGCAGCAGACGATAGCACCACTCCAGACCGCGTCGCCGCATCCAGGCTGGCGCTCGCGGGACCTGCCCGGCAATGAAGTCCAGCGATCCGCCAATGCCCATTGCCATGCTCACATTGAGGCGCGGGAGGTTGCGCGCGATCCACTTGTCTTGTTGCGGCGCCCCGTAAGCCACGAACAGGATATCCGCCTTCGCCTCATTGATCATCGCGACGATATCATCTTCCTCGCTCTCGGCTGGGCTGCCGCCATAGGCGCCGGCGACATTTAGTCCCGGAAAGCGCAGACAGAGCATATTCGCAGCCTTTTGGGCGACTCCCTCGCCAGCCCCCAGCAAGAAGATTCGCCAGCCCTGTTCGGCGGCATGACGCGCGATCAAAGGCACGCCGTCCGAGCCGGTAATACGTTCGGGGATGGGACTGCCGAGCCGCCTGCTAGCCCAAAGCAAGCCGACGCCGTCTGGTACGCAGAGAGCGGCTCGCTTTAGGATGCTGAAGAAAATCGGATCTTGGCGCGCGATCATGATGAATTCCGGATTGACCGTGCAAACCTGACGGGCTCCAGCACGATCTTGGATCCAGTCCCCAATAAGCTGCATCCAAGCCGGATAAGTTAACCTGTCAACAGGCAGGTCCAGGATCTGTATTCTGCCCGGACGCGCTTCTTCATCGCCCTGCTCCGACGCAGTCGCTTGATTGACTGAAACTGCGCTCTGCTCGCACGGCGCCAGGACAGTTGCGGCGGCTTCAAAAACCTGGCGCGAAGTCACCAGCTTCATACAGGTACGCGCCGCGCAGCCGTCGCGGGCGCCAATTGAATGCCCGACGTAACTGCAAGGACTGCAAGCCACGCCGCTGCGCAGAATCGACGCCCGCCCGTCAACGCTCCAGGGTTGCCAAGCCTCGTGATTGCTCGGTCCAAATATGCTGAGGACAGGCGCGCCGGCGGCCGCGGCAAGGTGCATCAGGCCGCTATCGGCGCCGATGAAAAGGTCGGCGCGGCGCAGCAGATCCGCGAGTTCTGGCAGAGTTGTCTTCCCGACCAGGTTAATGACCTCGACATTCATCAGGCGCGCTACTTCCAGGCTGTCGTCTGCGCTTTGACCGACCAAAACAATATGCGCCTTGTAGCGCGCCTTGAGTTGCTCCGCGAGCTCGGCAAAGCGACCGGGCGACCAACGGCGCGCTTTACTGTAACCGCCGCTGCCGGCATGTATGACAACAATTGGACCTGCGTTCAGTTCATCAATTATCGCCGCGATCGTCCGCGACTTTTCGCAATATACCTGGGCGGGACGCGCTTGAGGCGAAGCGCCGGCCAGCGACGCTAAATCCAGCCAGTATTGCGCTTCGTGTTGCCCGCCGAATCCATTGTCCGCCACCGCGTCTGTCAAGAAGCTGGCATGTGCGTTTCGCAAGCCGATGACGCGCCTGGCGCCCGAAAGTTTGGCGATAAGCCGAAATTTAATCAGCCCGGCGCGCAAGCTGAAATGATGAAAGAAGATGGTCGTATCGTAGCTGACGCGGTATAGCCGGCGCAGCTTGGAAAAGTTCGCTGGTGACAAAAGCGCTTGCGTCGCATTGTGCTTGCCCTTGTCAAAGGCTATGACAGTGTTGATCAAGCCCGGAGGTATGACATCAATGGCATGGCGGGAGGCAAAGAGGTCGATTCTGGCATCGGGATTGGCTTCGCGCAGGGCAGCCATAGCCGGCGTCGCCAGTACCAGGTCGCCTATGTCCGCCAGTTGCACCAGCAGAATACGGTCCTCTGTCATCTGATTGCTGCCCGTCGCTACGCTCGCGTTTGACTTGCATTGTAGCAAATCGTCTTCAAGCCGCTCATGGCATTCGCTGGATTTCGTCGAAAACCGTCTGGAGTTGTGCCGCGGCTCGTTGCCAGGTAAACGCGGGGGCTCGCTGCCTGCCTTTGCGAATCATGCTTTCCCGCAGTTGGGCATCGCTGTCATAACGCTGCATGGCTGCGCTGATGGCTGCTGTATCCCGAGCATCGACCAAGAGACCCGCGTCGCCGACTAATTCCGGCAGGCTCGAGCTCTTGCTGGCGATGACCGGCGTCCCGCAGATCATGGCTTCGATGACCGGGAAGCCAAAGCCTTCATAAAAGCTGGGAAAGAGCAGTGCCAGCGCTTGGCTCAATAGCGCGCCTTTGTCGCCTTCGTCAATATAGCCTAGCATGCGCGCGTTTTCCGCGCCGTCCAGCCAGCTTTCGTCGAATAGCCAGCCTTTGCCCCCGGCCAAAACGAGAGCGGTTTGCCTGTCGCCAACTTGCCCTTGCCAGCGCGCAAAAGCTTCGACCATGCCCTGGATGTTCTTGCGCGGCTGCAAGGTGCCGATGAAGAGGAAGAAGCGCTGCGGCAATTGATAACGTTCTCGAACCCGCGCGATATCGTCAGCGTCAAATCGCAAGGCTTCCGCGTCTACCCCAGGATAGAGGACGCGGATTTTTTCTGGCGGCGTGCCATAAAAGCGGCTCAAATCATCAGCCGTCGCTTGACTGTCGGCCAAAATGAGCGTGGCGCGGCGCTGGCTATGGGCGGTTGTGAGATCCAGATAGCGGCGCTGCCATGGGGGGTGAGCGGCCGGGAAGCGTCTATAGCCCAGATCGTGCACGGTAACGAGGGCTGGTCCTGGAAAGAGCAATGGCAAAGTATGCGCCGGCACAAAGCAAAGATCGGGACGACTTGCCCAGAGCTCTCGCGCGAAGCGCAGATGCGTCCAAGCGCGGGTCCAGGGCGCGACAATTTGCCTTGTCACCGAGTTGGAAGGGAAAAGACCGGCGGGGGGCGCATCGCGGAAGTAAAGGGTGATGTCCTGCGGCTCGGCTCGGGACAGGTTCGCCGCTACGAAATGCTGAATCAGACGCCGCGCATAATTTTCCGTGCCGGTCGGCCGGTCTACAGTTGTTCGGCTAGCGTCGATGGCAATCCGTAGCGGCATGGCTATAGTCCGCTGGCTCGTCCGCGATGATGCCAGCGGCTCAAAGGCTGATGACCTTGGCGGAGAGGCGCTTGTCAGCCAGGACATGACGGGTATCGACGATGACGCGGCTCTTCGCGGCGATTTCGCGCCAGTCGAAGGCGGTGTGATCGGTTGCGATGACGACGCAATCCGCGTTCTGCAGCAAGCCAGCGCAGTAATCTTGCGACGGCATGCGCACATCATTTTCCAGCCGTATTTCCGGCACATGGGGATCGCAATAACTGACGTCGGCGCCTTTCTGCCGCAGCAGGCTGATAATGTCCAGCGCGGGACTCTCCCGCACGTCATCAACATCGCGTTTGTAAGCCACGCCCAGAATGAGGATGCTCGAACCACGAACCGACCGATGTTCTTCGTTGAGAGCCTCGGTAATCTTGTCTATGACATAATATGGCATCGAGGTATTGACCTCGCTTGCCAGTTCAATAAAGCGGGCGTTGTAATTCAAGGTTTTCAGCTTCCAGCTCAAGTAGTGCGGATCCACCGGGATGCAGTGCCCGCCCAAACCGGGACCCGGATAAAAGGGCATATAGCCGAAAGGTTTGGTCGCCGCCGCATGGATCACTTCCCAGACATCAATGTCTAGCTTGTCGCACATCAGCGTCATCTCGTTCACCAAACCGATGTTGACAGCGCGAAAGGTATTTTCCAATAGCTTCACCATCTCCGCCGTGGTCGGGGAGGATACTTGGATAACTTCATCGACAGCGGAAGCGTAGAGCGCCGAAGCCACTTGCGTACAGTCTTCGGTGATGCCCCCGACCACTCTGGGTGTATTGCGCACCGTGAAACGTTGATTGCCGGGGTCGATGCGTTCGGGCGAAAAGGCGATGAAGACGTCCTTGCCCACTTGCCAGCCCTCACGCAGGATTTCTGGCAGAACGATCTCTTCAGTCGTGCCGGGGTAGGTGGTGCTTTCCAATACGATCAGCATGCCCGGCTGGCAGACTGCCGCGATTGATTGCGTCGCTTCCATGATATAGGACATATCCGGGTCGCGCGTTTTGCGCAACGGGGTGGGAACGCAGATGCTGATGGCGTCTGCCGCGCGCAGCTCGCCGTAGCAAGTCGTCGCGCGCAAGCGCCCGGACCTCGCCAACACTTCTAAACGCTGGTGCGGGATATCCGCAATATAGCTTTGACAGGCGTTGATCTTGCTTACTTTCTCTTCGTCAACATCCAAGCCCAGGACCGAAAAGCCCGCTTCAGCAAATTCCACCGCCAGGGGCAAGCCGACGTAACCTAAGCCGACGACAGCAAGCGCGGCGTTTTTTCCCGCGAACTTGTCGAGTAGATCGCTCTTGTGGCTCATATCGGTCCTTTGTACAGGATGCGCCCGAAGAAATTATATTACGCGCCCTACCAGCGCCATAGCCTGAGAATCGCCGAATGCCGCTTCTTGCGACACTCTCGACGAATTGGACTTGAAAAAAGCTGGAACAGAATGAGCAATGGCGCGACTGCGATCTGTGTGCCTGCCATCAACGAATACAGGACCATTCGGGGTGAAACTGTGCCGGGCATTCTAAGGCAGATACCCCTGCTGGACGCAAAAAGCGCGCCCGACAGCTTTCAGCCCGCCGGGCGCCTTGCTTGAACTTTTGCTCAGGCTTGAATTGTCCAGCTTATACCGCGATGTCGCGCCGCTCGTATTGGTATAGCGACGCCAAAATCAGGACGGCGGAAACAAGCACGAATCCAACGATATGGGTCCAGATAAAGCCCTGAGCCAAGATGTCGCCGGCATTGTAATAGGTCAGGAAGGAAATTGCGCCGATCGGCTCGGCCACCGTTCCTTCCGCGACAGCGCCTATGGTCTGTAGCATATAACTGGCGATGACAAATGCCGTGACGATGCCCAGGGCGACTGAGCGCCGGCGAACGATGACGGCGATCAGCATGGTTACTGCCATGATGAAGACCATCATGGGAATCAAATAGAACGTAACCTCCGCCAGCCGCGCCACATCAAGATCGATGCCGGCAATCGACACGCCTAGCTGCATGCCCAGATAGATCAACAGGACCACGC
Organism: Phototrophicaceae bacterium; assembly: GCA_965232245.1. Lineage (GTDB taxonomy): Bacteria > Chloroflexota > Anaerolineae > Aggregatilineales > Phototrophicaceae > UBA6055. The sequence goes on from CBDDPG010000002.1 coordinate 2,830,991, forward strand.
CCACAATGCTAACGCTGTAGGCGAAGAACTTTTCAACGATCATGCGCGCGCGTTGCACGGGCAAACTCAGCAGCAGGTCCATCGTGCCGTCGTCTTCTTCGTTGGCGGTGATGCGCATGCCCATGACGACTGGATAGACAGCGAAGATCAGCGCGGACTTGCCAAAAAAGCCCATGGCGACGAAGCCTTCGTTGGTGGCGAAGATATCCAGCTCCTTGCCGACGCCGACCATCGCGAGAATGATGGGCGGGAAGGACTCCAGCAATTCCTTCATGTCTTGCATATCAAAGAGCGGCGCCATCAATACGACCAACAGCGCCATAGCCGCCAAGCCCACTCCCCAATAGACCATTTGCTTCCAGGTCTGTTTGTATGTCTCCAAGAAAACTGAACCGATCATCGTAATCGCTCCTATACGCCGATGTCGCGGCTGATAAACATGCGGACTGAAAGCGCGCAACCTGCCAGGACTACCACTAGCAGGAGCAGGGTATTTGCGGGGTCGTAGCTGCCCAGCACGATTGCCTCGCCCTGCGTATAGCTGAAGAAGGACAGGCTTTGCATGAGATCGGCGATTGCGCCGCTGGCGGAGCCGCCAATCAAATTGAAGACATAGCTGAGGACGACAAAGCCTGCTGACAAGCCTAGAGCCAGAGCGCGCCGCCGCGCGACGAGCGCCAGCAGACCGGTGACGGTCATCGCAAGCAAAGCGCCCGGGTAGAGATTGAGAATGCTGATGAAGAGCAGACCCATTTGCGCGTCTACGCCGAACAAAGCCAAGCCGAACAACGTAATCGCCGCGCAAAGCAGCAAGATGCCCAGCCCGATCGCGGCATAGCCAATCCAGCGCTCCAGCAGGTAAGCCGAACGCGAAATCGGCAGCGACATGATGACGTCCATAATGCCGGACTGTTCGTCGTTGGCGGTGATGTTCATGCCAGCCATGACAGCGAATACGGATAGGAATATGGCAGCCTCCGAAACGAAGACCGATACGATCCAGCCTTCAGAACTCCGCAGCAATTCAACGCTGGTCGCGCCGAATGCTTGCAGCAGGGCGGGCGGCATCGAAGCCAAGAGATCGGCATAGCCCTGGATAATATCCGCGCTTGAGGCGATGAAAGCGATGTAGAAACCGAGCGCGCCCAAGCCCAGACCCCAATACAGCACTTGCTTCCAGGAGGTCCTCAGTGTATTGGCGAAGACTATTCCACTCATTAGCGCGCCTCCGTTCTGTCACTATAGTAAGCTAGGAAGATTTCTTCCAACGATGGCTCTTCCACACGCAGATCTTTCACATAACCGTCGCCGAGCATCCGCAGCAGGGGATCGAAATCGCCTATCAGGCGCATCTTGACGCGAGTTCCATTCACGTCCACGTGGCTGATTTCGCTTGACTGCTGAAGTTGCCGCGCCAAGCCCTCGGGAATGGCGTCGCGGAATTGCACATCCACCCAATGAAACTCCACGTTCATCAGTTTCTCAATCGACTCGACCGCCTTGAGATCGCCATCGCGCAAGATGCCAGCCCGGTCGCAGATGGTTTGAACCTCGCTCAAAATGTGCGAGGACAGGAAAACCGTTTTCCCTTTGTCGCGGAACTCATCCATCATTTCGTGAAAAGTCTGCTGCATCAAGGGGTCGAGCCCATTGGTCGGCTCGTCAAGAATGAGCAAGTCTGGCGAGTGCATCATAGCCAGCACCAGCCCCAGCTTGCGCTTGTTGCCGGAAGACAAGTCCCGGACGCGCTTGCTCGTATCCAGTTGCAGGCGCTGCGCCAACTCATCGGCTTGCTTTGTGATGCCTTTGGTTTCGCCGCGCACGCTCGCGACATAGTGGATGATCTGCCGGCCCGTGCGCCCTTCCCACAAGCTGAGCTCGCCGGGCAAGAAGCCGATGCGCCGATGGATATCGACGCTGTGTTCCCGCACATCCATGCCAAAAATCTTGGCGGAGCCGCTGCTGGGCCTGATCAAATCCAGCAGCATGCGTATGGTTGTGGTCTTCCCGGCGCCGTTTGGACCCAAGTAACCGAAGATCTCGCCTTGGTTTACGCTGAGATTGAGATTCTGCAAGGCCGCGGTTTGCTTGGCGCCAGAACCGTACGCTTTCGAGAGGCTTTTGATTTCTATCACTGTTGCGGACGCCATGATAATCTCCTTATAGCCAACAATTGCCTGGGTTGACGCCCACAAAACATGCGTTCAACCTTTATCAATTATAGCCCCCGCCTGATTTCGCTGTCAACGAAAACCGCGTCCTGCCTATCCCCCAATTATTGGGGTACGGCGGCGGTATCAGGCGCAGCGCAAATCACAGCGCTGCGCCTTGGGCTTGCCTGCATGGGCGCGCTAGGAAAGGCTGGCGCTGATGACATCCGCGCCCAGATAGGGTCGCAAGACGCCCGGGATGAGCACACTGCCGTCCGCCTGCTGGTTATTCTCCAAGATTGCGATCATCACGCGCGGCGTGGCGAGGCCGCTGCCATTTAAGGTATGTGGATATCGCGTCTTGCGGCTGCCGGCCGGGTAATAGCGCAGCATCGCCCGGCGCGCTTGAAAAGCCTCGGTATTGCTGCAGGAACTCACCTCGAGCCATTCCTGGCAGCCCGGCGACCACATTTCGATATCGTATTTTTTGGTCGCGCTGAAGCCCAGGTCGCCGCTGACGATTTCCAAGCGCCGAAAAGGCAGCTCGAGTTGCGCGCAGATGTCCTCGGCGTGAGCTGTCATCCTTTCCAATTCATCGTAGCTGGTTTCAGGCGTCGTGAATTTGTACATCTCCACTTTTTCAAATTGATGCACCCGTTTGATGCCGCGCACGTCGCGCCCGGCGCTGGCTTTCTCGCTGCGGAAACAGGGCGTATGCGCGACATAGCTAAGCGGAAGATCGGCTTCCGCGAGGATTTCGTCTCGGTGCAAATTGGTGATCGCGACCTCGGCGGTGGGTATCAGGTAGCGGTCTTCAGCCTCCAGCTGATAGACCGTATCGTGAAATTTGGGAAACTGCGCGGCGCCGTATAGCATGTCGCCATGTACCAGGTAGGGCACATAGACTTCGCTAAATCCGTTTGCGCGCGCGGCATCCAGGAAGAAGCTAATCAATGCTCGCTGCAAGCGCGCGCCCCAGCCTTTCAAAACAAAGAAGCGGCTGCCGGCCAGCTTGACGCCGCGCTCGAAGTCGATGATGCCGAGCGCGGGACCCAGCTCCCAGTGCGGTTTCGGCTCGAAGTCGAATTCGCGGAATTCGCCTTGGGGCGGCTGCGCGATATTGTTCTCCTCGCTCTCGTGCACGGGCACGCTTTGATGCGGCAGATTGGGGAGCCAAAGCATATTGTCTTCAAGTTCGCTTTCGATTGCTTTCGCCCTGGCGAAGCCCTCATCAATCTTGCCGCCAATCTGCTTCAAGGCTGCGATGAGATCGGCGAATGCCGAGCCTGATCCCAAGTCGTCGTCCTTGTCGACCGCAGCGCTGCCGTCCATAAGCGCTCTAGCAGCCTCAAAGTCCTGGCGCTGCAAAGCGCTGGCGGCCGCATGCGCGCGCGCGGCTTTCTCGCCATCGTCCAGCGCTTTGTTGCCGCGCAGTTTGCCCATGGCGCGGTTTAAGGCATTGCGCGCGGCTTGCGCACTTTCTGTTTTAGTCCGCAGGTCGCGCCGGCGCGCGTCCAATTCCAGGATCTTGTCAATGCGAGCCAGCGCCGCCTCGTCATACAGTTTGCTGATTTGTTCTTTCACCCAATCCGGCTTTTCACGGATTAGCGCAATGTCTAGCATGTCTTTTCTGTCTCCAGTTGAGTTGTAATCGAGAACTTTGCTTGACGGAATCCGCTTGATTTTACCATGTGCCGAAGGCAATGTCGCAATGCGTCAATGCCCAAGCAAGACGGCACATGGCGCTAAGAGTCTTGGCTAGAGGATGTATACGGGGGTTTAAGGGATCTAATGGAGGAAGCGGGATTGTGGCGCGCATGCGCCCAGCCCGGGGCATCGTCCGGCAGCGGACCGCGAATATCGCTCAGGAAGCGGCGTCCGGCAATCGCCAAGCCGATAATAACATTGGCGATCACCAGCGCGTCAAAGAATTCGGGTCTCAAGCTGTCCATGTCGGTCCAGTTTCAAAATGACTGGTCTATACAATTTCAGGACGCTGCCAGATATGATAGTCTGCCACTGCTCATTTCACAAGCCAATTAAACGCGGCGCTTCAATAGCGCTCGGCAAAAAAACTCCAGTCTGTATCCGCCGCTTCAGTTGCTTGTCGCATTTTTAGCATCGGCTTTGGAGGCCGCCAGCCGGGCGATTTCATGCCAGAAATCCGCGATGCGCATTTCTATCAACTCCTCTTCAACGCGATAGAAGTTCTCGTCTGTCATCACGTAGAGCCGCCCCCCGAAGGCTGCCCGCAGATTTTGCAATTGCGCCAGCGAGCCCTCCAGCGCATTTGTCATGCGAAATTCGATGCCGACCTCAGCCTGGGGCAGGTAGAGAGCGATGCGCCTTTTCTTTTCCGCTAGCGGCAGGTCCAGTTGATATTCCAGCCCCCGGACGGCGGCATCCAACATGAATTGCCCGCGCAAATCGCTCTCGGAGGGCGCAAGCTCGCGCAGATGCGGATACAGCAAAACGTCGCGGATGCTATCTTGGTCGGTGAGCAGCATCACCATGCGATCGACCCCGCTGCCGAAGCCGCCATTAGGCGGCATGCCGAAGCGCATTGCCCGCAAGTAGTCTTCATCCAAGGGCGTGGTTTCGTCCGACTCTTCGTCATAGAGTTGTTTCATCTCTACGAAGCGCGCCTGCTGATCGCGCGGATCGTTCAACTCTGTGAAGGCATTGCCCATCTCCATACCGTGGATGAAAAACTCGAATCGCTCGGTATGAGTTTCCCGATAGAGCGCTTCTTTATCACCAGCGGACTCTGCCGCGGCTTGAATACGCTTGGCAAAGGGCGATACATCGCGCGGATAATCCTTGATGATGGTCGGTTGGATCAACTGCCCTTCGATATGATTGCCCAACAGATGCTCGACGATCATCCGTCCCCAGGTATCGTCGCGGTCCAAACCATCCGCCAAGCCGCGCGAAGACAAATACTCGTAGAGCCTTTCGCTCGATGCATAGTCCATATAGTCGAAGTCAAGATATTCTTGTACCGCTTCGCGAATGCTCAACCGTTTCCAGGGCGGCGACATATTCAGCTCGACGCCCTGATAGCGAATCTTGCTCGATCCGGCAACCTGCTCCGCCACATAGGCGAACATGCGCTCGGTGATATCCATCACGTCTTCATAATCGATGTAGGCTTTGTAGAACTCCAGCATGGTGAATTCGGTATTGTGCTTATAGCTCACGCCTTCATTGCGGAAGTCGCGCCCGATTTCGTAGACGGCATCGTAGCCGCCCACAAGCAGACGCTTGAGGTAAAGCTCGAAACTGATGCGCAGGTAAAGATCCTGATGCAATTGATTGTGATGCGTGACAAAGGGTCGCGCGGCAGCCCCGCCATAGAGGGGCTGCAAGATCGGTGTTTCAACCTCCAGCATGCCCTCGTTGTCGAGAAAGTCGCGCAGGGCTTTGATCGTTCTGGCGCGCTTGATGAAGACCTCGCGAACGGATTTATTCACCGCGAGATCGGCATAACGTCGGCGGTAGCGCGTCTCGGTGTCTGTGAATTCTCCATACTCGCTGACGCTGCCGTCCGCGCGCCGCTGCTCTTTCACGACGGGCAAGGGGCTGAGCGCTTTGCTCAGCAGCGTCAGCTTCCTGGCATCGACGCTGATTTCTCCGGCGCGCGTGCGCATCATGGGTCCGCTGGCTTGAACGAAGTCATCGACATCAATCAGCTTGCGCCGGACTAATTCGTAGCTTTTTTCGCCTAGCGTGTTCAACCGCAGGAACAGTTGGACGCGGCCGCTTTCGTCTTCAATATGCGCAAAGGATATTTTCCCTTTGCTGTTCAGACGCCGGATGCGCCCGACGACAGTAACAGGCGTCGAGCCGGGCGCTTTTTCGCTGTGGAACGCTTCAATGGCTTCGGCAACGGTGTGGCTTCTTTGGCAGCGTCCCGGGTAGAGGGGGACGCCCGCCGCTTCCAGTCGCCTGGCTTTCTCCAGCCGTTCCTGCTCAAGTTTGTTCGGTTGCCACATGCTGGCGTTCGCGCTCCTGACCTTGCTTTCGGCTCGCGCAACTAGAGCGGCATCGCGCCTGCTCTACTTGCGCCGAACAGCGAATTTTTCAATGAGAGTATTATAAAAGCCGCTCAAATTACAGAGCAAAATCTTCCGTCGAGATGGTTGAAGATAGTAGTGTATCGAATTCGGCTGAATTAAATTGCATCCTCCTGACAAGCGGTAGGGGCGATTCGCTGGACGCTGTTGAAATACTCAATTTATCCCCACCCCAAGCCCATAAAGAGGGAGGGGCTTAACGGCTCAGCACAGGTCATAAGACTCCCATTGCCTCATTTTTGGCAAGGGACCGGGTGATGGAGGCTGTTTTTCAACAGAGGCCGCTGAATCGCCCCGCCATCGTTTATTTTTTGGTTCAAGAGATCTCGCGCCGAGAACTGAGAAAAGAACTTCAACCGAAAAGGATACTCTAACTTGTTGTAGATTGCGCCTTGCATTTGTTAGGGGTTGCGATATGCTAGGTCAGTATGCAGAAAAAGTTGCAAGGCCTGTTAGTTCATGCAAGATGCCGAGGCATCTGAACCCCCTAATCGCTGGATCATTACGCTGGCCGTCGTTGCCTTCGCGCAGTCGCTTAGCGCCGGCGGCATATCGCTCGTTTATCCCTTTTTGCCCATCTACGTTCAAACATTGCAGGACGCTCATCTGTTTAACCGCGAGCTCCTGGCTGGTCTGGTTATCGCCGCCCCGCCCTTGATGGCAACTTTTGCCACGCCCTTTTGGGGACGCTTGGCGGACAAATACGGCCGCAAGAAAATGGTGATTCGAGCGCTGTTTTGCTCTTCGGTCATTCTGTGTCTGATGGGATTCGCGCAAACCGCGCTGGCGCTGATTCTTTTGCGCGCGCTGCAAGGGCTCACCAGCGGCATCATCGCCGCCAATATGGCGCTGGTGGCCGGTGAATGCCCGCGGGAGCGTATGGGCTTCGCCTTTGGCTCTTTGCAAGTCGGGCTATTTGGCGGCGTCGCTATCGGACCGATCGTCGGCGGCCTGCTGGCGGAACAATTCGGCTTTCAAGTTCCTTTTTTCTTCACCTCTGTCATGCTGATGCTGGCCGGACTTTTGGTCGCCTTTGGCGTTCGGGAGACCTATGCGCCGGCAAAAGACAAGTCCCTTGACATTCGCCCAGCCGAGCTGCTGAGCGCCTGGCGCGGGATTTTGCGGCTCTCGGGCGTGCGGACTGTGTATTCACTGCGCTTTCTTAACGGTTTTGCCCAGCGATCTTTGATGCCGATCGCGCCGCTCTTTGTGATGGCGCTGATCCCGACCGCTGTCGCCGGCGCCAGTGCCTATGCCGGCTTGGTGCTTACCGTCTCAGCCATAGCGACGACAGCCGGTTCTCTTCTTTTGGGTTGGCTCAGCGACAATTGGGGCTATCGCCGCATCCTGCTTGGCGCCGCATTTGTGGCGATGATGTTCTACATCCCGCAAGCCTTTGTGGGTAACGTGGGGCAATTACTCTTGTTCCAGGCATTGGCAGGCTTGGCAGCCGGCGGCGTTTTGTCGGCGCCAGCCGCGATGTTGGCCAATTTTACGGCACTGGGCGACGAAGGATCGGTATATGGCTTGGACGCGTCGGTGTCTTCTTTTGCCAACGGCATGGCGCCTTTAACAGCGTCAATCATCGCCGCGTTTTTTGGTTTGCGCGCGGTCTTCGCGGCTGTGGCGCTCTATTATCTGCTTATTCTTTTGATTGCTTGGCTGTTCTTGCCCAAGCCAAAGCGCCGCTCATTGCGCTGGAATCCTGGTTTTGCGGGGGGTGACTAGGACAACAGCGGCAAATATAGAAAGCATCCATGTCAGACCATAGCATCAAGTAGCCATTGTTTTTGGACCTACTTAACGTAGATAGCCTTCTGCTTTTTTCAGTTTTATCAAACAAAGTCAGGAATATGATACATGGCTAAGGTCCTCGCGCCATTTGCGCCTTCGCTCGCGCGATCGCTGAGTTTCCCAACCGGTTGGAAGTTTACGCTGGGCATCGTATTTGCCGCGCAGTTTTTCTCGGCGATCGGCTTTTCGATGGTCTTTCCCTTCCTGCCCTTGTACATCGAATCGCTGGACAGCCGGCTGGCTTTGAGTACCGAGGCGCTGGCTGGATTGGTGATAGCCGTTCAAAGCGTAACCATGATGATTGCCGCGCCTATTTGGGGTGTCGTGGCCGACCGATTCGGGCGCAAGAAGATGATACTGCGCGCCATGGTGGGCGGCGGCATCTTCATGATTCTGATGGGTTTCGTGCAGAGCGCCGAACAACTGATTCTGCTGCGCGCCTTGCAAGGCATGGTCACTGGAACCGTGTCCGCCAACAATGCCCTGGTCGCCGCCAGCACCCCGCGCGAACGCGTCGGATTCGCCATGGGCGCCTTGCAGCTCGGGCTCTGGAGCGGTGTTGCCGTCGGTCCCTTGCTAGGCGGCGTGCTGGCCGACCTGTTTGGATATAGCGTTCCTTTTGTGGCGACTGCCGTCCTGCTTCTGTTCGGCGCGCTGGTCATTTCTCTAGGCCTGCATGAGAACTTCGTTCCGCCAAAAGAGAAAACCGCCATCCACCCTACGACTTTCCTGCTCGGCTGGAAAATGATTTTGCAAACTTCGGGCGTGCGAATGGTCTTGCTGATGCGTTTTCTTGTGGGGCTGGCGCGCGCGATCATTATTCCTATCGCGCCTCTTTTTGTCGTCTCGCTAATCATAAGCGAGACCGAAACGAACAATACTTATGCCGGTCTGATGCTGGCTGTCTCATCGGCAACTTCCACATTCGGGGCAGTTTATCTCGGCAGTCTCGGTGACCGCATCAGCCACAGGAAAGTGCTGTTCTGGTGCGCCTTGATCGCCATGGCGCTATACATCCCGCAAGTCTTCGTGGCGAATGTATGGCAATTGTTGATCCTGCAAGGTATGGCGGGAATCGCCGGCGGGGGATTGGTCGCGGCGCCCAGCGCCCTGCTTTCCAGATATACGGACAAAGGCAGCGCCGGCGCTGTTTACGGGCTGGATAATTCTGTTTGGTCCGCTTCGAAAGCCGTCGCGCCTTTGCTTGGCGCCACGATCGCCATTTGGATCGGTATGCGCGGCGCCTTCGCCGCCTCTGCCCTGGTCTTCGCAATGATTGCGCTGATCGCTTGGTTTTGCCTGCCTCAAGACGATCTGCATGGAATGGAGCCACGAGGCAGCCAGACGGAGGACTAGACTCTCCGCCGCTTGCAGAGGGTGAGCAGTTTAGTACAATTGTCCTATGGCGAAAAAACGCAGTCCACTGGAAAAAGTTGACAACTTGGAGCGGCGCAAAGCCAAGTATGGGGCGATTGCGGCCGCACTCACCGAAGTCTATGGCGAACTCGACTGGTCGCGCAATCAAGACGGCATGGACGAGCTCGTCAGTTGCATTCTCAGCCAGAGCACCAGCGATACCAATCGTGATCAAGCCTTTGCGCGCTTGAAATCCAGTTACGATTCCTGGCATGCGGTGCGCCATGCGGAGCTCGCCGAGTTGACAGATGTAATCAGACCCGCGGGTTTGGCGAATCAAAAAGCGCCGCGCATCCAAGAGGCGCTGGCGACGATCCATGCAAAAACTGGCGAATACAGCATCGACTTTCTGGATGACTTGTCGATTGAAGCAGCGAAGGCTTGGTTGGTATCGCTAAAGGGCATCGGTCCCAAAACAGCCGCGATTGTCTTGTGCTTCGCCTATGGGCGGCCCGCCTTCCCGGTGGATACGCATATCTATCGCGTCAGCAAACGCATCGGTTTCATCCCAGAAAAGCTTTCAGCGAATGATGCGCACCCTGTGATGGAAGCGATCGTTCCCGCCGCAGATTATTATCAGTTCCATATCCAGTTGATTCAGCATGGCCGCGCTACCTGCCATGCCCGCAAACCCGCTTGCGAGCGCTGCGCCATCACCCAGCGCTGTGATTACTTCGCTGACAATGTACAGCTGCAGTCATAAAGTTGAATAGAATCGATAAGGATGCGGCTTTGGCGCAAACGCCCGATCGCGACCAGGCGCATCTCTTTGTCTCGCCGCATTTCGACGATGGCGTATTCAGCTGCGGGGGCCGCATCCATCAACTGACCAGAGCGGGCGCGTCGGTAACCGTGCTTACCACGATGGGAGGGTTGCATGCCGGGGCCCTGCCCAAATCGCCCATCCTTGAGGACTTGCATAAGCGCTGGGAAGCCGGCGCAGATCCCTTGCGCGCGCGACAAGCGGAAGATAAACGCGCCTTGTCGACTTTGAATGCCGAACATCTTCACATTGATTTGACGGATTGCGTGTATCGGCAGGTAGACGGACTTGCGCTGTATCCGTCGGAAGAGTCGCTCTTCGGCAATGTGCGCGCGGCGGATTACGCGCCGAAGCAGCTGGAAGCCATCTCCTTGCCCGCTCGGGCAAAGCAACTCGCCCTTTATTTACCACTCGCTGTAGGCAACCACGTCGATCATCAGATCGCGCGAGACTGGGGAATTGGCTTGCTAGCGGATATACCTGACAGTTGGACGCTACGCTTCTACGCCGAATACCCCTATTTCAATACCGAGCGCGCGATCACGTTGGCGCTATCAAAAATTGACCTGGCGCTGCGCGAGCGGCGGATTCAACTCGACGAAGCCGATCTGGCCGCCAAGGTCAATGCGATTGCCTACTATGCCTCGCAGATCAGTACGTTCTGGGACAGCCTGGAGGCAATGGCGCGAGACGCGAGACGCGCGGCGCTGGATCCGCGAACGGGTCAACTGGTGGAGCGGTATTGGGAAATTGATAGCTGAAGTTCTTGTCTGAGGCGCGCTTGGGAAATCGCCAAGCTGTCGGCTTGTGGCGAGAAACTTGATAACGGAGTCTTCCAAAAGGCGACGGTGGGATTCGAACCCACGAATGAAGGTTTTGCAAACCTCTGCCTTACCACTTGGCCACGTCGCCGGGCAAGAACAACATTATACCCAGACGCACTCTGTTTTCAAGAATGATTTGCTCTGGCTCTGCTATGTCTCGTCGTCAGGTATCCAGGCGAATGGCAAGTCTTCTGACGCAACGGCGGGAGCGCTCGAGTTCCGCGGCCGCGTGGACAAGAAGGCGGCGGCCGCGTCTGGGTCCTGGCGGAGCTCTTCACGGCTATTCAGGCGGCGCAGGTCGCGCGGAAAATAGACTAATTTTCTATCATCAGGCGACAGGGCAATGCGCGCGACAGCCCGGGCGAAGATGTCGATCGGCATCGGACCTATGCGGCCGAAGGGCAGCCAAGACAGTGGCGGAATCGCAGCCATCAGGCTGCTGGCGCGGTACAAGATATGACGCGGTTGACCGCGCGTATACAGCAAGGGCGCGCGCAGGATGCTGTATTTCAAGCCCAGGCGCCGCAGGTAGCTTTCCGCTTCGCGCTTTGATCGAATATAGCCGCGTTGCGTCCAAGGCGCGCGCACAGCGCTAATCAGGATCATGTGCCCCACGCCATCGCTGACGCACATATTGCCGACGTTGCGCGCCGATACGAAATTCAGCCGTTCATAAGACAGGCCCCGGGCGGGGTCCGCATGCAGACTGCCCACAGTGTGAATGACTGCGGAGTGAAAGCGCGCCTTCCCGCGCAAACTGCTCGGATTCCACACGTCAGCTGTTGACCAACGTGTATGCCGCGCCAGAGGTCCCAGGTGATCTTCCGCGCCCGACCTGACCAAAAGGCTGACCTCGGCGCCTTCCGCCAGCAAAGCCGCGGCGATATGGTCGCCCAAAAAACTGCCGCCGCCAGTGACCAAAACCCCGCGATCGTACCGTGTCATGAATGGAACTCGTCCGCTATGCGATAAACAGCTTGGCGAAGGGACAATAATAGCCGCTAGTTGCGCAGCCGTTTTCTTCCACCCGTCGCGCTTTAGTCATATTGTACGAATCTAAATGGGAAAGTTCAATTTCGCGGACAAGTGAATGCGCGCCATCCCTTGCAATGACAAGCTCTTCTACCCGGGAAATCTCATTGTTAAGAAAACGCAAGTCGTTCATGAATCTGATTTTATGTATAATAGATAAATGATGGAACGATTCGATAAGCGGATCCATCATATCTTAAGCAATTTAAGACCACCTGACGCTACCTGAAGCATTTGGTAGAAAGTAGTGGCGGAACGGCAAGGTAGAAGGCGGAATCGCTGGTAGTTTGGCTTAATTGAGCATTGCCTGGCTATCAGTTGCGGATTATATCTAGCGAATTGCAAACGGATGTTCGGCTGCTGGTCGAATGAAATGTGAATGAAACTGTCTCTCCCTAAGAGAGTAGATTGTTCTGGCGAACTTGTAGTTATGGCGCCTGCCAGCTCTTTGGCATAGGTTGCTGTATACCGCGATAACTCAATCTTTTCCAACCGTCGGAACTCCTCAAAACTGTTTGTCATCCGCCACAGATATAGCCGTTGAATCGGACGAACCTGTATTGGACGCATAATGCCGATCATTACAGCGCTGCGGGTTAAAACTGGCAGGAAAGACCGCGTAAGCCTTTATCTGGATGACGAGTATGCTTTTGATCTGCCGCTGATTTGCGCGGCTGAATTGCATACCGGGCAGGCGCTGACAGAGCTCGATGTCAAGGCGCTTGACGACAGTCGCCAGCAAAAGGCTGCATACGACCGCGCGGTCAATTACTTGTCATTTAGACCCCGCAGTTCCCAAGAAGTCCGCCGACATCTTGCCAAATCTGGCATTCCGCAGGCAATAGCCGAGACTGTTTTGGAGCGGCTGCAGCAGCAAGGGTCAGTCGACGATGTCTCTTTTGCCCGGTTCTGGATCGAGAATCGGGAACGGTTCAAACCGATGGCGCCGCGAGCGCTGCGTTATGAACTGAGCCAGAAGGGCGTCGGCAGAGACATTATCGAGTCTTTGCTGGAGGCGATTGACGCTGAAGCGTCTGCGGAACGAGCGGCCAAAAAGCGGATCTGGCGCTATAGAGGCAAGTCGCGCATCGACTTCCGGCAAAAGCTGGGTTCCTGGCTTTATCGTCGAGGATTCGATGGCGATGCGATTCATAGCGTCTTGGATCGATTGGAAGCCGAGCTCGACCAATCCGAACCCCGCTACTTCGCCGAATGCGTGGAGCCATAGCCAAGGTGGACCCTATCCGGAACTGGTTAAGAAAGGAGCATGGGCGAATGTATCCAATGGATACCGTCAAGCGACTATGGAAACGATTATCTTGGCAATTGCTACAGCAGTCATCGGTATTGGCGCGGGATATGGCTTGGGATTATGGCGCGGCAGAACCACGCTGCTGAAGAAGCAGCAGGAAGAAGGGCAAAGCGCGCTCGTCCAAGCCGCGAATGATGCGAATGAACTGCTGAAAAATGCTGAATTGGAGCAGACGCGGCTCATCGCCGAAGCCGAGCATGACGCGCAGCAGCGGATCAATAATGCGGAAGGCATGTTGCGCCGCCGCCGCCGCGATCTGGATGACGAAGACGAGCGTATCCAGCGCCGGCGCAACGAACTAGACAAGCGTATGGAACGCCTCGAACAGCGCGACCAACAACTCAACAAACGCCAAAGCAGGCTCGACAAAAAAGAGAATGATGTCAAAAAGTCGGAATCAAACATCCTGGAGAAGCTGCAAAGCATCGCGCAAATGACAGTCGAGGAAGCGCGGCAGTCGCTGCTGGACTCCATAGAACTTGACGCGCGCAACGACATGGCTCGCATCATACGCCAGGTCGAAGCCGAAGCGCGCGAAACGGCCGATCACCGCGCGCGCAGCTTAATCGCCATGGCGATTCAGCGCCTGGCTTCTGAGCAAGTGAGCGAAGTATCTGTAAGCGTGGTGCCGCTGCCCAGCGACGATATGAAGGGGCGCATCATCGGGCGCAACGGGCGCAATATCCGGTCTTTCGAACTGGCGACCGGCGTCGATGTTGTCGTGGACGACTCGCCGGAAGCGGTCACCATCAGCAGTTTTGATCCAGTCCGCCGCGAGGTCGCCAAACGGACGATGGCCAAGCTGGTGACAGACGGGCGCATTCATCCGGCGCGCATTGAAAAACTTGTCGAAGACACGCGCGCCGAAGTGGAGCGAATTGTGCGCGAAGAGGGCGAACGCGCGGCCTACGAGACGGGCGTTCACGGCTTGCATGCGGAAGTGCTGAAACTGCTAGGGCAGCTCAAGTTCCGCAGCAGCTATGGCCAAAACCAGCATGCGCACGCTATCGAGACCGCGCATATCGCCGGCATGATTGCATTGGAGTTGGGCGCCGATGCGAATATCGCCAAGATGGGCGGCTTGATGCACGATATTGGCAAGGCGATTGATCACAATGTCGAAGGCACGCATGCGCAGATCGGAGCCGAGTTTGTCAAGCGCTACGGCGGCAAAGACAATGTCGTCAACTGTATCGCCGCGCACCATCACGAGGTCGAGAAAGAATGCGTCGAAGCCTTCATCGTGGAAGCGGCTGACGCCATTTCCGGCGCGCGCCCCGGCGCCCGGCGCGAAAGCCTGGATTCCTACATTCGCCGCGTGAAGCAGTTGGAAGAAATCGCCAATACCTTTGATGGCGTCGAGCAGAGCTATGCCCTGCAAGCCGGGCGCGAGGTGCGCATCATCGTGCGGCCCGAGGTCGTGGATGACTATCTGGCTATTCAATTGGCGCGCGATATCGCCAAGCGCATCGAGAATGATATGCAGTATCCGGGGCAGATCAAAGTGCATGTCATCCGCGAGACGCGGCGGGTGGAATACGCGAAGTAGGCAGGTTCACAGCTCAAGACGTCTTTTCAACTTGGCGCGCTTGAGCTGTTGACAGGTTCTCAATCCTCAATCCAATCAATCAAAAAGCCCCTGTCAAATGTGACAGGGGCTTTGGCATTTCGTTTTATGTTACGGCGCTTAGCTGGATACGCGCAGCGCCACGTCAACCTGGATCAACTCGCCATCGCGCAGGATGTCCAGCGTAACCGTGTCGCCCGGTTGGTGGAAATAGATGCGATTGCGCAGATCAATCTCCAGCGTCGCCGGCTCGCCTTCGACCGCCACGATGACGTCTCCAACTTGAATGCCAGCCTCGCCGGCCGGCAATCCCTCAATCACCTCGGCGACGTAAGCGCCATTGTGGACAGCGCCGCCTTCAAAGTAAGGGCTGTCCGCTTCCAACTGGATATAGCGCACGCCCAGGGTGACTTGCTTTTCGTGCAGACCCAGCCATTCGGAGCGGTCCTGGCTCTCCGGCGCGTCCAGACCAAACATCAGCAAAGGAGCGCTGCTTGCTGGAACGTCAAAGTGGAGCGTGCTGTCGGCGCGTTCAACCGTCAGCCTGATCGTGTCACCCGCGAAGAAGTTATTGGCGTCGGCCAGGGGCGCGCCATTAGCGGCGCTGACGAGGTCATATTGCCGCAAGCCGCTGGCATACCATTCGTGGTCTTCGCTCAAATGCTGGATCTCGGTTAAGGCGTCGGCGTAAACCAACTTGATGCCGCTCGTCTCGTAGACGCCGTTATTGTCGTCTGCCAAGCGAGGACGGGGGCGTGGGCGCGGACGATGACGCGGGTCGCGCCTGCGATGATCTTCCACGATGACCTTCATGGTCAATTCACGGTCGCCGCGCAAGACTGTGAAGGCTAGCTGGTCGCCTTCGTTCAAGTCGGATACAGCCAGGTCCGCGGCGCCGATGCTGTCAATCGCGTCGCCGTCGACGCTGAGCAAACGGTCATAGGGCTGGAATCCCGCTTCCGCAACGCCCGAACCCGTCAGCGCGGCAACAACGTATACCTTGTCCTGGCACTGATGTACATACAAGCCGACCGACGCCAGATCCAATGGCAAAGCATAATCCGGATTGCTGAACAGATCCTCGGGACGAGCGATTAATGTCACATCTGTAGTGAAGGCTGAGCCATCGCGCTCGACGCTCAGGGAGATGGTATCACCCGCGACGTAGGTCAGAAGCGCGTCCCTGATGGAAGAGAAGTCGATGGCGGTTTCGTCAAATGCGCTGACCAGATCGCCAGGCGCGAGATCGACATTGGCGGCGGGCGAATTGGGTACGATGCCGGTAACCAGAATGCCTTCGTCGACGCCCCAATAGCGAACGCCGATAAAGGGCATGGCTTGTGTTTCAGCCGCAGACTCCGTGTCGTCTTGCGCCAGCGCTATCGCCGAAGCCGCAAGCAATGCCACGAGAACCAGGAGACGAATCAAGTTATGCAAATAGTTTTTCATTTTCGGGCGCCCCTTTGCTGTTGGTAAAGTCTCAATCAATATGCAAATGTCCTGTCCACAGGACTATGCTACTTACTTTATCCGATTTATCGTCTCTGGTCAAATATTTATTTGCCAATTGCGCCGCCTGCGCGCGCGCTCGCGATCATTTGTCGTCGTTTTTGCTCCCGCCGAAGAGGCGTTTGGTGATGGCGCCGCCAAAAAGCGTGCCGGCGATGGTATGTTCGAACTGTACATTGTTGTCGGGTCGGTCATCCCAATCGCCCTTATGCCGCTTGTTGATCCAGCGCTGATAGTCGTCCGAGGCGGCGATTAGGAATGCTTCAATCGCGCTTTCATCGTTGTCCGCAAGTCGATTGCGCAGATCCGCCAAGGATGCGAGCAGTTCATCAATCGCTCGCATTAAAGGCTCTCTGTTCGCCAGCCACTCGTCGCGCAAGGCGTCTGGATGATGGGTCAGCAAGTAGCGTGTCAGGACGTTGAAGGGCGGGTTGGTGAGGCGCTGGGCGTCTTGCCAGGCATTGTGATTCATAGCGCTGGCGTAAGCCACGATGCTCAGAAGTTGCGGGATTTCCTCGGTGATGGTTGTCAGGCTGTCATGCTCGGACGGATCGAGAAAATGCGGTTTGCCGCCTAGAATCGCCGAGAAGTTCACGGCGAGGTCAATCGCTTCCTTTATGCTGGCGACCGACGGCGTCAAGTATATGGGGCTGTCCAAAAAGTAATCGTCGCTGGCGTATTCCGGGCTCAATTGATGCTCCAGCAAATAATCAGCGTTGATCACAGCCGTGAATCCAATCAGATGCTGCTCGCCGCTCAAGTATTGTTGCGCCCAAGTTAAAGACGGCTGCTTGATGACCGCGGTGTCGAGGATGAGCGCGCCGTCGCGCAAGGAAGGCGCGAGCAATTCATAGGCTGCGCGCAGATCCTCATAGGGCAGATTCATGAAGACGATGTCGGCGCCCTCAACCGCGCTGTAAGCTTTTCTTTCGATCTTGTCGAAGACCTTGAGTTTGCGCGCCGGCCTTTCATAGTCGTCGCGGCTGTCGTGGCCGATCAAGGTAAAGCGATGTTGGCCCCGCTTTTCAACATAGGCTCGCAGCGCTAAAGTCACCGAAGCTCCCAAGCGATCCAAACCCAGAACGGCAATCGTTAATTCAGCCATCTAATTCTCCTCGCGCCTATCGACTTGCCCGTGCGGCGTCCAAAAATTGACTCTCCCAAATGACAAGGTGATTCGAGACCGCCGAACCGCGCCTTGCGCGATTCTGATGCGCAACATCTAAACTATAACGCAGACTATAGGCATGAATCTATAGCGCTTGGTCAGTTTATCCGGCGCTACGCCGCTCAGCAAGCTTCGTCGGCGCGTTGAAGGCAATGCAGCAATTCCGCCCCCGGGTGATCACTGAGCGTTATTATTGCGGTCTGATGATTCTCGACAAGCCAGACGGCGACTTCGTCGGCGCCGCAGGCGCGCAAGATTTCCCCACTCCATTTTGCGTGTTGGGATCGCAGGGCAAAAGGCGCGCGCCAAATGCTCAGGTTTTCCGCGCGACCGAGGCGGTCGGCCAGGCGCGGAATCAAACGCTTGACCAGCACAGCCATAGTTTTTTGCCAGACGGCCAAGTGATAGCGCGACTTGCCGACATCGTGCATCAAGGCGGCGACGGCGAGGGGCTGCGCTACGGTTTCGCACTGGCTCAGGAGCGACCGTAGCACGTTTAGACTGTGCAATTGGTCGGCGCGGGACATCTTTTGAAATGCGGTCAGTTCTTTTGCTGACAGGTATTGACTTGCCAAATGAAGATCGATCGGGGTAGCGAAGGCAAAAAGCGCGCGAATACCCTGCTCAATTCGGATTAACGCGGCTGTCATTTACAAGAATAACAGCAGGCGCATGATTGCGCTGGTAGGCTGTCCAATGAGCAGCCCGAGCGGGCTCAGCCCGGCAATCGGGATGAAAGACAAAAAGATCAAGCCGAGGAAAACGTAGTAGCTTAGGACCTGCCAATCGCGCCACTTGAAGGCTGGGCGCATCAAGAACTCCGACAGTGGGCGCAGATTCTGCTGAATCGTCACCGGGATCTGCAGGCGATTGAGCCAGGCGCCGGGCAGCAGCGTCAAAACGACATGCCAGCCGTCAATCGGGAACAGCGGAATCATATTGAAGACAAAAAGCAGCACGTTCCAAAAGACCATCGCGTACATGAATGCCGCCAGTATGCCGAGAGGGTTGGCTATCGAATCCGGCATGGTATACAAGTAATAGCCATCCACAGCAATGCCACCCAGGCGCAGACCGATCGCGAAAATCAATGCCAGGCAGAGGTTGGAAAAAGGACCGGCCGCTACCGCAGCCAGAAATCCCCAGCGTGGATCGCGCATGCGCTGTGGCGAAATCGGCGCGCTGCCCAGGATGCCAAAACCGATGATGGCGAACATCAGCCAGCCTACCCAGTTGATATGCACAAGCGGATTCAGTGTTAAGCGCCCTTGTTCTTTTGGCAAGGGATCGCCCATCTTCCAAGCGACAAAATTGTGAGCGAATTCGTGCACGGTCATGCCAATGCCGAGGACGACAAGGTTGATCAATATGGTGATGGGATGCAGATCCAGAAACATAGCAGCTTACTCTCTCACTGCGGTTCATTCAGCTTAACTATACACGAAACTCGCTTGGCTTGGGAAGATTCATGGAACTTGCGGCAATCGCTTCAGCGCCAACATCAAAAGAAAAGCAGCCAAATGTTTTGCGTCAAATGGCTGCTGCGAAAACGGGATCAACTCGATCTAGCGCTTGGTATAGGTAGGCGCCTTGCGCGCGCGTTTCAAACCCGGCTTCTTCCGTTCTTTGACCCGCGCGTCACGCGACAAGAAGCCTTCCCGCTTCAAGGTGCCGCGCAAGTCCGGATCAATCTTTTCCAAGGCGCGGGCGATGCCGAGAAGGATGGCGTCTCGCTGCCCGGTGACGCCGCCGCCGTTGACATGCACCGAGATATCATAGCTGCGTTCCTGGCCGATGTGGGTCAAGGGCGCCGTGCAGAGTTCCATATCGCCCAGGCGCGGCATATACTCGCGCGCTTCCTTGCCATTGATAATGAACAAGCCCGTACCACCCGGGAAGAGACGCACACGCGCCGACGATGACTTGCGGCGGCCGATACCCTCGTAATATTGTGCTGACATGGTTTCGCTCCTTTTCCGGTGTTGCGCGCGCATTTCCGGCGCGCCTAAATGTCCAGGGTTTGCGGCTGCTGCGCCTGATGCGGATGCTGCGCCCCGGCATAAACTTTCAGTTTTGTCATCATTTGACGCCCCAAGGGTCCTTTTGGCAGCATGCCCTTGATCGCCAGTTTAAGCGCGCGCGTTGGACGACGTTTCATCATCTCGCGCAGGGTCATCTTTTTCAAGCCGCCGGGATAGCCGCTATGACGATAGTATATCTTCTGATCCATGCGCTTGCCCGTCACATGAATTTTGTCCGCGTTGACTATGATTACATAGTCGCCGGTATCGAGGTGCGGCGTGAAATAGGGTTTGTGCTTGCCGCGCAAGATCGGCGCTACCTTGGAGGCGAGCCGGCCCAGGGTCATGCCCCGCGCGTCAATCACCCACCAGCCGCGTTCTATCACAGACGGCGTGGTTGCATAGGTTGTCTGTATCTGCTGTTTCATCTTGTTCACTCCAGTTCAGCTTGCGTCGCTAGCGCGCGAGGATCCATCGAAATCGCCGAATGCGCCACAGGCGCTGCATACCCCACCGCTTCCAAGGTGAGCCCCATGGCCGGCGCCAGGACTTTTGTCCTTTGAATATCACGACTTAATAGTATTTGCGCAAATTCCTCAAGATTTATTTTGCCAATGCCAACTTGCGCCATCGTTCCGACCATGCGCCGCACCATGTGATAGAGAAATGCGGTCGCGCGAACGCGATAGATATGAATAAGACCACGGTCCTGCCCTTCTGTATCCCATCTCGAATGAAACACCTCACGAACCGTATTGACGCTGCCTGCCTGCGGCGCGGTTCCAAAAGCCGCGAAATCCCGCTCTCCCAGGCATAGCGCCGCCGCGTCTTGCAGCGCGCCCAAATCCAAGCTCTGCCCAACAAGCTGCCACACCCGCCCGTTCAGCAGCGGGTTCCGCGTGGCCGGCGTCGCGATACGATAAACATATTGCCGCCAGAGCGCATCAAAGCGCGGATGGAAACCTGCCTGCCGCCAGAGTTCTTGCAGCGCGATGTCCAAGGGCAACTCCGCATTGATCGCGCGCAAGAGATCGCTATCCGCGTGATTCCAGTCGGCGTCAAAGGCGATCACCTGCCCCAGGGCATGTACCCCGGCATCCGTCCGTCCGGCCGCCAGTACCCTGATCGGCTGCCGCGTGACGCGCGCTACCGCCTTTTCGAGCGCTCCCTGCACCGTCGCCGTCGGCTCTGGCTGCCGCTGGAAACCGAAATAGCTTGCGCCATCGTATGCGACCTTCGCTGCAAAGCGCTTCATTGTGCCTGGACAGTTCAATCCTCGGTCGCGTAATCGACCAATTCGATGAGCGCCATCTCCGCATTGTCGCCCTTGCGCGTTCCCAACTTGAGAATGCGCGTGTAGCCGCCCGGGCGATCGGCATAGAGCGGCGCCAGTTCATCAAAAACTTTGCCAACAAGCACGCGATCGTTATTCAAGCGCCGCGCGACTTGCCGCCGGGCATGAACGGCAACCAAGTCGTCCCCGCGCTCTTCCGCCTTTGCCAAGCCTCGTTTCGCGATAGTAATCAATCGTTCGGCGTGGCCTTGAACGAATTTCGCCTTGTGAAAGGTCGTTTTGATCCGACCATGAACGAATAGCTGGCTGGCCAAGTTCATCCGCAGCGCCTTGCGATGGCTGCTGCTGCGATTAAGCTTTTTCCCACGAATTCGATGTCGCATGATTGCGCCTCACTTGCCGGCTATTCAGCCTTGTCCTTTTCCGAGGGCCAATAGTTCTTTTCCCGCAATTTCTGTTCGAGTTCATCGAGAGATTTTTCACCGAAATTGCGGATCGCCAACATGGCGTCGGGACCGCGGTTCAACATATCCAAGACATCGCCAACGGAGGTGATGCCGGTACGCTTAAGCGAGTTGAAGACGCGAACGCTCAGATCAAGTTCTTCAATCGGCTTGTCATACAAAGGCGGATAGGCTGGCTCGTCTTCGTACTGCTGCGGCATTTCGATCGATTGGAACCATTCTTCGTCGACGCCGGCCAGGACCTTGAGATGGTGCATGAGTATCTGCGCCGATTGAGCGAGCGCCTCTTCCGGACGGATGGTGCCATCGGTCCACAGCTCCAAGACCAGCTTGTCGTAATTGGTGCGCTGCCCGACGCGAGCGCGATCAACTTCGAAATTGACGCGCTTGATGGGACTGAAAATCGCATCGACCGGCAGCTCGCCGATCGGCAAGCGGCCCCGTTCTTCGGCCGGGCTAAAGCCGCGTCCGGACTGTACTTCGAATTCCATCTCTATGTGAACATTGCGATCGTCCACTGTGAAGAGATACAAACTCGGATTCTCGATCTGCACTTCCGGCGGCGCCCAGATATCCGCAGCGGTAACCGTGCCTTCCGCCCCACGGTGTTCCAAACGAAGACGGGCGCTATCAACGCGGTGCAGCAGCAGACGCAACTGCTTGACTTGCAAGATCAACTGCGTCATGTCTTCGCGCACAAATGGGATCTCAGAAAACTCGTGATGAACATCAGAGACGCGAATGCTCGTCACGGCGGCGCCGGGCAAAGAAGACAAGAGGACGCGGCGCAATGCGTTGCCCAAGGTCAAGCCGTAGCCGCTCTCCAAAGGACCTATGACAAAACGTCCATAATCCTTGGTGATGTTCTGGCTTTCGACCTGGTGCGGCAGCACCATATTGACGGTTACCAGGTTGGCATCAACCGAGCTCGAACTCACAGATGCCGAATCGGATGGATATTCCATAAAGTCGGGTTTCCCTTTCGACTAAACGCGGCGGCGTTTGGGAGGACGAACGCCATTATGAGGAACAGGCGTCACGTCGCTAATCGAACGCACTTTCAGACCGCTTTGCTGGATCGAGCGAATTGCTGCTTCGCGCCCGGGACCGGGTCCCTTCACGAAAACATCCACCTCTTTCATGCCATGCTGCTGCGAATTAGCCGCTGCCGTTTCCGCAGCCATGCGCGCCGCATAGGGCGTATTCTTGCGACTGCCTTTGAAGCCGGAGGTGCCGGCGCTTGCCCAGGCGATCACATTGCCAGACTGATCGGTCATCGAAATGATCGTGTTGTTAAAGGTGGCGTAAATATGCGCTTGACCATAGGGAATATTTTTGAACGCTCGTCTTGCAGTTCCACGACTTCCTCTTGCTCTAGCCATTTATCTGCTCCAAATGGATATTCTTGACACTCGCTTTTGACTGGGTTTCCCCAAAGTGACGCCGCGCGCCGATGGTCAGAAGACCATGTAAAATGAATAAAGCAAACGCGCCTGCGCTTTGGCAGCTATTTCTTGGTAGCGCCGCGCCGCCGACCGCGCCCAGCCACCGTTTGCTTTTTGCCACGGCGGGTGCGCGCGTTTGTTTTGGTGCGCTGCCCGCGGACAGGCAAGCGGCGGCGGTGCCGCAAGCCGCGGTAAGAATTGATTTCCATCAGGCGTTTGATATTGAGCTGCGTCTGACGGCGCAAATCGCCTTCGGTCGTCAAATTATTGATAAGCTCGCGCAGGCGCTGAATCTCGCTCTCGCTTAAGTCTCTGACGCGCGTTCCATGATCGATGCCCGCCGAATCCAGCAAACGCCGGCTGGTGGTCCTTCCGATACCGTAAATGTAGGTCAAACCGATAAGCACCCGCTTATCGCGAGGCAGGTCGACGCCTTCAATACGAGCCATCTTTCACACTCCTTTTGGGGACCTAGCCCTGTCGCTGCTTGTGTTTCGGGTTTTCACAGATGATCATGACGCGACGATTGCGCTTAATCACGCGGCACTTCGGGCAACGACGCTTGACGCTGGCTGAAACTTTCATGCTGCTTACCTCTTCTACATCAAGTACAAAGCCGCGGTTTTGCACAACACAAGACCCATGCTACAAAACTTACCGCCTGTAGATGCGCCGGAACCGCTCATTCTTTTGTTTGAAATCCATCCCGCATGTTTGCCGGACGGTTGACAACGAAAGGGCATTGTATCACAAGTTTTTTCCATGTGGAAGGACATTTCTCAAAGAAGCTAGCCCTCCCGTTCCAGCGGAAAATCCGGCGGCTGCACGGTCGCGAAGCAATGATGCGCCGGCCGCCGAGTCGGATCCGCCAAAAAAGCGCCCATAACCAAACTGACGCAAGGCTCCGCCTTGAGGACCTGGTGTCCGACATTTGGGAACAGGTAATGCCAACTGACGCTAAGATGCTCGGCGGCAAGCTCGCCATAATAGGGCGGCGTGATGCTGTCATAGGCGCCGGACAGCAACAGCGCTGGCACATCGCTCTCAACCGCCTTGTCGGGCAAGGTCCCCGCCGGGCGCAGATCCCATTTTTCGCAGGCGGATAATTGCTTGCGCGCGATCGGGCGCAAGGCGCGTCGAATCGCTGGGCTGACTTTCTGATGCTGCGCCTGCCAGCGCTCCGCCGCCGAAAGCGCCAGATCCTCCGCACAGAGAACGCTGAGATAGGTACCCTGACTGTGTGAGTTTTCTTCATTCCATTTCGGCGCTTTTGCGAACCTATCAAGCGACAGCAGCAGATCAGTGAATCCCAAGTCAATGGCTTCGATGAGGCTTGGCAGCAGCGGCACAGCCTCAGGATATCGCAACATGTCGATCGTCCAAAGCAGAAAATCGTCTCCATTCATGCGCAGGAGCGAATTCTCGTCCAAGTTGTAGAGTTCGAGCGGCGCTTCGTTCATCTCGGCAAGCACATGATAGAATTTGCGGCGCAACTCCGGAATCGAAGTATCACAGGCTGGGTTTGCCGCGCAGTCGCTAAAGAGGCGCTCCAGCGCCAGTTCGGCATTATGAGCCATGTCCAGCAAAGCGCTGCGCGGCGGTGGATAAGCGCCATCCAGCGCCAGCGAGCGGATTCGTTCTGGGGCGACATCCGCCAATAGTAATGCCAGCCGACTGCCGAAGGAGCTGCCGTAAACGTTTACTTTTTCGATAGCCATAGCCTCCAGCAGATCGCGCGTATCCCGGACGATTGCCATCGTATGATAAGCGGACAGATCAATGCCCTCGTTCATCAGTCGCATGCGACATGCCCGAATCCATTGATCATCGCTAGCGGATTCGGGGCAAGCGAGCGACGGCCGCGACAAGCCCGTTCCCCGCTGATCCACCAGAATAATGTCGTAATCTTGATGAAAAGCCGACGCCAGCCAAAAAGCCAATTCATCGGAGGCGGCGTCGCCTGGTCCGCCGGTCAAATGCAAAAGCGGCGCGTTGCCCTTGGGCTCTTGGGACAAGATCTTCAGGACAAATAACTCGACCTGGACTCCGTTCTGCTGTTTTGGTCGATCTTCCGGCGCAAGGAGCCAAGCGCAACGCAGCGTGGACCGATGTTCATCCGCGACCGCGCGCGCCTGGGCTGGACATGCCGCCGGCTTCAAAGCGGGCTCGGCCTGCTGCGCTGTAGCAAACCCGTTTAGGCAGAGCAGCATCAGGCACAGGACGCGCCATCTGATGAAAGACAAAGCCAGAGCCAGCCTAAAGCAAGGTCAATATCAATGGACCATCGGCAGTAATCGCGACCGTGTGCTCGAAGTGAGCGGTCAGCGAGCCATCTTTGGTCACCACCGTCCAACCGTCTTCGAGTTCCATCAGATCGCCCCTTCCCGCGATGAGCATCGGTTCGATAGCGTAGGTCATGCCCAGCTGCAAGTCGTAATCTTGCCATTGCAGCTTGCTTTTCTTACCGGGCCACCAGTTTGGCACCTGCGGTTCTTCGTGCATGGAGGCGCCGACGCCATGCCCGGTGTATCCCCGCGCCACACTGTAACCCATGCGGCCGGCGCAACGCGCTGTGGCTTTGGCAACGTCGCTGATCTTGTTGCCAAGCACCGAAGCCTTAATGGCCGCCTCCAGCGTCGCTTCAGTCGCTGCCAGCAATCGCAGTGCCGATCTGGATACCTTGCCAACGGCGTGGCTGTAGGCGGCGTCGCCAACATAACCGCGATAAAAGCAGGCCACATCCACCCCAATGACATCGCCATCTTGAAGTATCCGCTCTGCCGAGGGGATGCCATGAACCAGTTCGTTGTTCACCGAAGCGGTTATGGTGGCTGGAAACGGCGGGTGATCGCCCGGGGCATAACCCAGGAAACAGGGCGACGCGCCATGGTCGCGCAAGACAGAATTGGCGATATCATCCAATGCCTTGGTCGAGACGCCCGGTTCGATGGCGCGGCGCATTTCTTCGTGGGCGATGGCGACGATGCGCCCGGCCTCGCGCATGATGTCGAGCTCTTCTGCGGTTTTGAGTACAGGAGCCATTGTCTTATTCGCGCAGCCGCGCGCTATAGCGCGTCGAGCAGGCTCCGGATCTCCGACCAAACCGCCTCAATCGACTGGTCCGCATTGACCTTGCGCATGATGCCCTTGTTTTCATAGTAGCTGATCAAGGGCTGGGTCGTTTCCAGGAAGGTGTCAATCCGCTTGATAATCGCATCAGCGCTGGCGTCGTCCGGGCGCCGCTTCAAGGGGGGACCTCCAGCAGCAAGCGACGCTTCTAAACGCGGCGGGAATTGATGGTCAGCATAATTCACCCAGCGAAAATCGACGCCGTCAGCGTTGTAATAATAGTTGAAGCTCTCGCCATTTGCCGCAGTGACGCGGCCGAAGGCGCGTTTGAAAGCGGTGTAAAGATCAAGCTCGAGCAAGAGCGCCGCGTCCACTTTTGCGCCCTGGGCAGCCAAGTGAGATTCCAAGAACCGCGCCTGAATCTGATTACGCGGATAGCCATCGAGGATGACGCCATTCACGGCATCGTCCTGCGCCAGCCGATCTTCAACGATAGCGTTGGTTGTATCGTCGTCCACCAAGCGTCCCGACGCCATGATATCCTGGACCTTTAATGCCAGCGCGTCGCTGCGCGCCCGCATCGCGCGGAAAAGATCGCCCGTGGATACCTGCGGAATAGCATAGTTCTCTTCGATTAGACGGGCCTGCAAGCCTTTGCCCGCGCCTTGCACGCCCATCAGTATGACATAAAGACTCATCGCGCAATTCCCATTAACTCGCCGTCAGGTTGACCGACTCATTTCAGACAATCCCAGGACTTCATCAGGCAAAAATAAAGCCGAGCATGGAATGTACTCGGCAAAATCCTTAACAGACACCGGGCAATTAGCGCATGAAACCTTCGTAATTGCGCATCACCAACTGCGCTTCCAGCTGGCGCATGGTGTCAATGACCACGCCGACAACGATAATCAGCCCCGAGCCGGAAATCACCAAACCGGCGTTGATGACCGCGCCAGAGGTCGACGCCTCCAGCGGGAAAATGACGCGATTGACCAGATCAACCATGCCCGGGATAATCGCGATGACTCCGAGGAAAAAGGCGCCCACAAAAGTGATGCGGCGCGTTGTTGATTTGATGTAATCTTCGGTGCGTTTGCCGGGCCGGATGCCGGGGATAAAGCCGCCGTTGCGCTGCAGGGTTTCGGCAAGATTCTGGTTGCCCACCATCACTTCGGCATAAAAGAAGGTGAAACCCACCGTCATCAGGAAAAACGTACCCCAATAGAGCAATCCCTGCTGATTGCCAAAGGTCGTCTGAATGGTATTGCCAACCGCGCCCGGCGGGAACAAGCTGGCGATAATGGCTGGAAAGGTGATAATCGATTGCGCGAAGATCAATGGAATCATGCCCACGGGATTAACCCGCAGCGGGATGAAACTGTCCTGCTGGGCAAATTGTCGATTCCCGCGCACGCGTCGGCCGTACTGCACGGGGATGCGCCGCACCCCTTCTTGAATTACGACCACCGCCAAGACGCTCAAAATGGTGATGACAATAAACAGCACCAGATTGTATACACTGCGATCCGGCTGTTGGGTGAGCAAGCGAATCAGGTTTTGCGGCGCTTGCGCGACGATGCCAGCGAAAATGATAATGGAGATGCCGTTGCCGATGCCTTGTTCGGTGATTAACTCGCCCAGCCAAATGGCGAACATCGTGCCGGCCGTCATGGTCGTCAAGACCGACACCGTCAATAGCAAGTTGCTGCCAACGCCAAAACCAAAGCCGGGGATTATCTCCGTGCCCGTGCCGGTTGCCAGGTTGAAGATGCTGATCTGACCCAGCGCCTGCAATACCGCCATTGGGATGGCGACATAATAGGTATAGCGTTGGATCTTTTCTTGTCCGCCCGGCTCGCGCTGGATCCGTTCCAAAGCCGGCACAATCGGCACCAGCAACTGGAAGATGATCGAAGCCGTGATGTATGGATAAACGCCATTCGCGATCACGCTGAAGTTCGCGACCGCGCCGCCGGAGAGCAGATTCATCACCTGAATCAAGTTGCCAGCGCTGCTGCCGCTTTCAAATACCTGCCGCAGGGCAACGCGATCGACGCCGACAACGGGCACATGAGCCGCGAACTGGTAGACCACGAGAATGAAAAGAGTGAATAGCAGTTTGTTCCTTACATCGGGCAAACGCCATGCGTTTCGCAAAGCTTGTATCATAACCCTCGTCCTTCAATATACGTCACCCGCGCGAAAACTTTCTGCTTGTACCGTCGCCGCCCGCCGTATTGAGCGTATACAGCGTATACGCAAGAACGCGACTGATGTCGCAGGGAGCCTTTGGGAGATTGCCCCCGTCAGGCCAACGGACCCTCCGAAGCCGCCTGCCCTACTCGCTGTTGCCGTAGAGCCGTTCCAGATCGACTTTGCGCAGTTTCTTGACGGTCGCGCGCGCGCCTGTAACCTTGAGCGGCAGGCGATTGACGCTGCCGCCGGCGTCTTCAATCTTGCTCGCGGCGCTTTTTGTGAACTTGTTTGCATGCACTTCCAGCTTTTTGCCCAGGTCGCCGCGGCCGAGCACCTTGATCGGTTCATCAGCCTTGCGGACCAAGCCCGCTGCTTTCAAGGACGCGCCGTTGACGACAGCGCCATCATCGAAGCGCGCCTCCAACATGTCCACATTCACTTCCTGATAGCGGATAGCGAATATGTTGGTGAAACCGCGCTTAAAGGGCAGCCGCCGCACCAATGGCAATTGTCCCCCTTCAAAGTAAGGACCCTTGCCGCCGCCGCTGCGCGCGCCCTGCCCTTTCATGCCGCGCCCGGCCGTCTTGCCTTTGCCCGCTGCAATGCCGCGCCCAACACGTTTGCGCCTGCGCTTCGAACCGGCATCGGGTTTCAAGTCATGCAATTTCATGATTCGTCGACCTCTTCGACTTTGACCAGGTGACTGACCTTGGCGATCATGCCGCGAATCTGCGGCGCGTCGCCGATCAGCACCGCGCGCCCCATACGCCGCAAGCCAAGCGACTTGATGGTGGCTTTCTGCTTGCTGTTATAGCCGATGGGACTTTTGACCAAGGTTACTTTCAGCAATTTGCCGCGTTGTTCACTCATGGTCGGCGCCTCGGGCTCTGCGGCGTTCCCAGAACGGGGCGACTTCATGCACCTGCTTGCCGCGCATCTGCGCCAATTGTTCCGCGCCGCGCAATTGCTTCAGCGCGTCGAGCGTCGCCATGGTCACGTTGAGCAAGTTAGCGCTGCCTTGGCTCTTGGTCAAAATATTGCGCACGCCAACAGCTTCCAGCACCGCGCGCACGCCACCGCCGGCGATGACGCCCGTACCAGGCGCTGCCGGTTTCAGCAATACGCGCGCGCCGCCATGACGGCCCGTGACCGTGTAGGGGATGGTCGTGCCCGAAAGCGCCACTTTTTCGATGTTGCGGCGCGCGCGCTCGGCGGCTTTGCGGATGCTGTCCGGCACGGCTCGCGCCTTGCCGATTCCAATGCCGACATTGCCTTTGTTGTCGCCAACGACCACGACAGTCCGGAAGGCGAAGCGCCGCCCGCCTTTGATCACCTTTGCCACGCGGCGAATATCGACTACGCGTTCATCCAGTTCATCGCGCTCATCTTGGTTCCTGCGCGAATCCCGACGTCTGTTGTCTGCCATATCTTTACTCCAGGTTTAGCTATAATTCCAGTCCGGCTTCACGGGCGCCCTGCGCCACCGCCGCCACGCGTCCGGCATATTTGAAGCCGCCGCGATCGAATACCACAGTGCTTATGCCGGCTTCCCTTGCTCGCTCCGCGATTGTCTGTCCGACGATCTTCGCCGCTTCGACTTTGTTCTTGTCCGCCAGCGTCGGCGCGACCTGCTTGTCTATGGTCGAGCAAGAAACCAGCGTGCGCCCGCCGATATCATCAATCACCTGAACGAAGACGTTGCGGTTGCTGCGATAGACATTCATCCTCGGACGCTTTGGCGTTCCGGAAATATGTCGGCGGACGCGGCGATGACGCCGCTTGCGAGCGAGATACTTCCTACGACCTACAATGTCAGCCATTTATCCAACCTCATGCTTTCTGGTCACACGACGAAAGGCGTCGCCGCCGCCCGCCTTATTTCTTGCCAGCCTTGCCAGCTTTGCGCCGGACATATTCCCCAAGGTAGCGCACGCCCTTGCCTTTATAAGGCTCTGGGGGGCGCCAGCCGCGGATCTCCGCCGCTACCTGACCAACGACCTGTTTGTTGATGCCATCCACATGGATGATAGAGCCGCGGGAATCCTTGGGAACATCAAAGCTGATATGCTCCGGTGGCTCGACCAGGATCTCATGCGAATGTCCGAGCCGCAATTGCAAATTCTTGCCCTGCAAAATCGCTTGATATCCGACGCCCTGAATCTGCAATGTTTTGCGATAACCCTGGGAAACGCCGGTCACCATGTTCGCCAGCAAAGCGCGCGTCAAACCGTGCAAGGCTTTATGGTGGCGCAAATCCGACGGGCGCTCGACAATCAAGCTTCCATTATCTTGTCGGATCATCATCTCCGGATTGAACTCCTGCGATAGCTCGCCCTTGGGACCCTTCACCGTGACCGCATTCTTTTCGATTGCGACGGTCACCTTGTCCGGAAGGACGACCGGTTGCTTTCCAATGCGCGACATGACCGTTTCCCTCCCTCTACCAGATATAGCAGAGCACTTCGCCGCCGACGCCGCTGCGCCGGGCTTGCTGCGCTGTCATGACGCCTTTTGGCGTCGTGACGATGGCGATGCCGGTTCCGCTCAACACGATCGGCAGCTCGCTGCGCTTGCGATAGACGCGGCGGCCCGGTTTGCTGATGCGCCTGAGCTGCGTGATGACCGGACGCCGATCTCTGCGCGTGCCGAAATACTTCAACTGAATATGAATCAGCGGCACCGGGCTCTCATCGCCAATCGTGTAGTCCTCTACATAGCCCTCTTCCTTTAGGATGCGGGCGATCTCGATCTTGATATTCGATTTGGGTACGATCACCTTGAGTTTGCCCGCCGTCAGCGCATTGCGGACGCGCGTCAACATATCAGCAATGGGATCATTTGTCACATTAGACACCGTTACCGCCTCCTACCAGCTCGACTTTACAACGCCGGGAATCTCGCCGTTTAGCGCCATCTCGCGAAAGCAAATCCGGCACAGACCAAAACGGCGGATATAAGCGCGCGGACGCCCGCATACCTTGCAGCGATTCCGCACGCGCACCGCGAATTTGCGGCGCTGTTCCCGATACTGCATACATTTCTTTGCCATAGTCGTCCCTTTAGTTTCCCTGGAAAGGCATGCCGAGCAGCGAGAGCAAACGGCGTCCTTCCTCGTCAGTTTTTGCCGTCGTGACAATCGTGATCTCCATCCCGCGCACTTTGTCGATCTTGTCAAAATCGATTTCCGGGAAGACCAGTTGCTCACGCAAGCCCACCGTGAAATTCCCGCGGCCGTCCAGCTTGGATGATACGCCGCGGAAGTCGCGAATACGCGGCAGCGCGATGTTGACCAGGCGATCGTAGAGAGACCACATCTTATGTTTGCGCAGGGTCACCTTTGTGCCGATGGCGCGCCCTTCGCGCAGCTTATAAGTCGCGATGCTCTTCTTGGCGCGGGTGACAACCGGCTGCTGGCCAGTGATCACTTTTAGATCCTCGACGGCGCCGTCCAGCGACTTGGGTTCGTCGATCGCTTCGCCAACACCCACATTCAGCGTTATCTTGCTTATGATTGGCACTTGCATCAGATTGGTATAGCCGAACTCCTGCTGCAAGGTCGGCACAACCTCTTCTTGATAGCGGGTGTACATGCGGTTTTCCATAATTCACCTCGCTCCGTCGCTAGTTGAAATCGTTATCACATTTTTTACAAAAGCGCGACTTGAAGCCATCATCGCCTTTGCGGTAGCCCACACGGGTTCGCTCGTCGCAACTGTCGCAAACCACCATCACATTGGACAAATGCAAGGGCGCTTCGAATTCGATAATCTGGGCTGGAATCTGCTGCCCCCCGGGCGCTGGCCGCGCTTTACGATGGCGTTTCATGATGTTCACGCCATTGATGATCACGCGGTTTTTCTTGACAAGCACGCGCACCACATCGCCGCGCAAGCCCTTGTCCTTCCCAGCGATCACTTCGACAGTGTCACCTTGTTTCACACGTTGCATGAGTTTTCCCTCGTTTACAGCGTCTCTGGCGCCAGCGATACAATCTTCATAAAGCCTTTGTCGCGCAACTCACGCGCGACTGGTCCAAACACGCGGGTGCCGCGCGGGTTTTCCAGATCTTCCGCCAAGACCACCGCGGCGTTGTCGTCAAAACGGATGCTCGATCCATCGGCGCGGCGATATTCTTTGTGCGTTCGCACGATCACCGCGCGCACCAATTCACCCTTTTTTACCGTGCCGGAGGTCGAGGCCGATTTCACCGCGCCCACCACGATATCGCCAACGTGACCATATTTGACCCTGGACCCGCCTATGACACGGATAACCAGGATCTCTTGCGCTCCACTGTTATCAGCGACTTTCAGACGAGATTCTGTCTGAATCATCGTGGACTCTCCTTATGATCCCAGTTCGGCCGGCTGTTCCAGCACCGATTCGACGACCCAGCGTTTGCGTTTGCTGATTGGTCGGCTTTGCACGATACGTACAACCGCGCCGATGCCGACGCCAGTCTCGTCATGCGCCATGACCTTTTTCGTCGACGTCACAACTTTACGATAAATCGGGTGCATCTTACGATTCTCGATGGCAACGACAACCGTCTTTTGCATCTTGTCGCTGACGACCGTTCCAACCATGCGTTTCCGTCTATTGGGCATCGTTCGCCCCTCCTTCGGCAATGAGTTCGGCAGCCAATTCCCGCTCGCGCAGGGCGGTCTTCAGCCGGGCGATATCGCGCCGCGTTTTGCGGAACAATGTCGTATCCTGAAGTTCGCCGGATTCCTTCTGGATGCGATAGGTATACATTTCGACTTTCATATCTTCGATCTTGTCCAGGATGTCATCAGTGGACATGGCGCGGATTTCATCAATGTACATCAGTTGACCTCCCGCCCGGATATCGGATCGAAGCGCTTCACGAACTTGGTTTTGATGGGCAATTTGTGCGAAGCGAGGCGCAAGGCTTCCCGCGCGTCATCTTCTGGCACGCCGCTCATTTCGAACAGAATACGCCCCGGCTTCACCACGCAGACCCATTTTTCCACCGAGCCCTTGCCCTTGCCCATTCGGGTTTCCGCAGCCTTTTGCGTAACCGGCTTGTCCGGAAATATGCGGATCCACACTTTGCCGCGGCGGCGAATATAGCGGACCATGGCGCGGCGGCAGGCTTCGATTTGGCGGCTGGTCACCCAACTCGGCTCCAAGGCTTGCAAGCCATAATCGCCGAACTGCACCACGGCGCCCCGTCTGGCTTTGCCGCGCATTCGGCCGCGCATCTGCTTGTTATACTTTCTACGTTTCGGCATTAACATCTGGATTGCTCCTTCTTAGCGCCGTTCCATTGCAGAGTCTCAACGCAGAGGCTCATCAGCATCGGGCTGCCGCGCTCTTCAATGGTCTCAGTTTCGTCGGCCGCCCCGCCGATTCTCTTGCGCTGGCCGCGCCATACTGGCGAAGGGACTCTCGCCGGGCAGAATATCGCCATTGTAAACCCAGACTTTGACGCCGATCTGCCCAAATGTCGTTAGCCCCTCGGCAAAGCCATAATCGATGTCGGCGCGCAATGTATTGCGCGGGACGCGCCCATCGAACATCCACTCGCGCCTGGCCATATCCGAACCGCCTAGGCGACCGCTAACTTCTATGCGGATGCCGCCAGCGCCATTTCGCATCGCTTGCTGGATCGCCCGCTTCATGGCGCGGCTGTGCCCGATCCGCCGCACCAACTGCGAGGCGACGTTTTCGGCCACCAGGGTCGCGTCGAGATCGGGTTTTTCTATCTCACTGACTTCTACCTTGACCTTCTTCCCGGTCATATCTTGCAGGTTCTGCCGCAGTTCTTTGACTGCTTCGCCCCGGCGCCCGATGATCAGACCCGGACGAACCGTATTGATCGTGATAATCACTAGATTAGGATGACGTTCAATCTCGATGCGCGATACGCCAGCGCGCGTGGTCTTCTTTTTCAAATATTTGCGAATCTTGCGATCTTCCATCAAGAGATTGACATAGCGTTCGCCCTCGGCATACCAGCGGGCGTCCCACTCGCGAATCACTTTCAGGCGGAATCCTTTGGGATGAACCTTACGACCCATTAATCTTCTTCCTCTCGCTCTGCCAAAATCACCCACAGGTGTGATGTGCGCTTCAAACGCGGCTTAAAGCGACCGCGCGCCCCCGCCTTGAAGCGCTTCAAGGTGGGACCGTCGCCAGCGTAAATCTGCGAAACAAACAAATCGTCCGGATTAAGATCGAAGTTGTTTGTGGCGTTCGCCATCGCCGAAGCCAAGGTCTTGCTGACCAAAGCAGCGCCCTTCTGGGGCATGTATTCCAGGACGATCTGCGCTTCTTGCGCGTCCATGCCGCGGACTTTGTCGCAAACCAAACGCAGCTTCCTGGGCGAGATCGACAGGTACTTGGTTAAGGCGCGGACTTCCATATCAAAATCCCCTATCGCTTGCTATCGGCAACATGACCGCGGAAAGTTCGGGTTGGGGCGAATTCGCCAAGTTTGTGCCCGACCATGTTCTCCGTGATATAGATTGGCACATGGCGCCGACCGTCGTGCACGGCGATGGTATGACCGACCATTTGCGGGAAGATAGTGCTGGCCCGGCTCCAGGTCCGTATCACAACTTTCTTATTCTGGTCATTGAGCTTCTCGACCTTTTCCAGCAATTTTGGGCTGATGAAATAGCCCTTTTTCAAAGAACGTGACATGCTAAATTCTCCCGAGATTAACGGCGCTTGCCCCGGCGGCGAATAATAAACTTGCCGGTGCGCTTGTTGCGCCGCGTCCGCACGCCGAGCGCCTTCTTGCCCCAAGGCGTTTTGGGCGCGGCCATACCAATTCCGGTTTTGCCCTCGCCGCCACCGTGCGGGTGGCTGGCCGGGTCCATTGCCGAGCCGCGTACAGTGGGCCGCCAGCCCAGCCAGCGTTTGCGGCCCGCTTTGCCCAACTTGACGTTGGAATGTTCCGCGTTGCCGACTTGACCGATGGTCGCGCGGCAAGTTTCGAGGATCATGCGCATCTCGCCGCTGGGCAGACGCAAGGTGATGTACTTGTCCTCGGATGCCAGAATCTGCGCAGAGGTGCCAGCCGAGCGGGCGATCTGCCCGCCCTTGCCGGGGCGCATCTCGATGTTGTGCACAACCGTGCCCAAGGGGATGTCCTTGAGCGCGCGGCTGTTGCCCGGGCGCAGGGCGCTCATCGCGCCGTTGCCGATGACGTCGCCAACGCCGAGGCCCATCGGCGCGATGATATAACTCTTCACCCCGTCCTCATATCGCAAAAGCGCGATGCGCGCTGAACGATTGGGGTCGTACTCGATCGCGATCACCTCGGCGCGGCAATCTTCTTTGTCGCGCTTGAAGTCGATGTGCCGATACCGGCGCTTGTGGCCCCCGCCACGATGACGCACGGTGATGCGGCCCGTGTTATTGCGCCCCCCCTTCTTACGAAGAGCGGTGGTCAAGGCGCGCTCCGGCTTCTTCTTGGTGATTTCCTCAAATGTAAAGCCGGTCATGTCGCGGCGACCCGGCGATGTTGGCTTGTATACCTTGATGGGCATCGTTCTTGCTCCCCTAGACGTTGAACAGCTCGATGGATACGCCGTCTTCCAAAGTAACGACCGCCTTCTTCCATTGACGCGAGCGGATATACCAGTTGCGTCCCCGGCGGCCGCGCTTGGCGGGCATATTCATGGTGTTCACTTTCAGCACTTTGCCTTCAAGCTCGAAAATCTCTTCGACAGCTTCTTTGACCTGGATCTTGTTGGCGTTGCGCGCCAC
Source organism: Phototrophicaceae bacterium (assembly GCA_965232245.1). GTDB lineage: Bacteria > Chloroflexota > Anaerolineae > Aggregatilineales > Phototrophicaceae > UBA6055. The sequence goes on from CBDDPG010000002.1 coordinate 2,866,834, forward strand.
TTCGAAAACATATTTGTTGTCATCGTCGACCATGCCGGTCGTTTTTTCCGTTATCACGGGCCGACGAATCACGTCGTAAATATGAAGCTCCGCCATCTTAACCCTCCTTGCCCCAAATGCGCGTGACGACCTCGAGCGCATCCAAAGACATGATGACCTTGTCGTATTTGAGCAGGTCGCGCACATTGAGATAGTCCGCGATGATCGAATGCGCGTTCGACAAGTTGGCGACGCCTTTGCGCAGCGCCTTCTGTTGCGAGCTGAGCACCAACAGCGCGGATTGATCCCCGACTAGCGCCGAAATTATTTGTTTCATCTCTTTGGTCTTTGGCTGCGCGGTGTCTAGTCTGTCGACGAGCAGCAACTGTTCATCCCGAACCAGCGCGCTCAAGGTCGAGCGAATCGCCCCGCGGCGCATCTTTTTGGGCATGCGCTTCGAGAAATCGCGTGGCTTTGGTCCATGCGCCAAGCCACCGCCAACGAAAATCGGCGCGCTCTGCGCGCCATGACGCGCGCGCCCGGTGCCTTTCTGGCGATACCATTTCGCGCCAGTGGCGCGGATCTGGCTGCGCGACAAAGTGCTGGCTGTTCCTTGACGCGCGTTCGCCATCTGGCGGACAAAAGCCTGATGCATCAACCCGACGTTTATCTTCGCGCCGAAAATGTCCGCTGGCAGCTCAACCTGTGATACTTGCTGCCCCCCGCTGTTCATCACTGGGAATTCCATAGCGATTGCTCCTACCTCCGCAATTGCGGTCCGCTAAGCCTGTTTGCGCGCGGGCTTGATTATCACGATGCTGCCCTTCGCGCCGGGCACGGAGCCCTTAACAGCGATCAGATCATTCTCGGCATCAACAACGACAAGAGCCAGATTCTGCACGGTCACGCGGTCATTGCCCATACGTCCAGCCATCTTCTTGCCCTTCAAAACGCGCGCTGGGGTAGCGCACATGCCGATCGAACCCGGCGAACGCATACGATCGGACTGACCATGCGTTTTGGGACCGCGCGAAAAACCATGGCGCTTGATAGTGCCGGCATAACCGCGTCCCTTGCTTGTTCCGATGACATCCACCAGTTCGCCCTGCTCGAAAACGTCAACCGTGATTTCCTGACCTTCTTCAACGGCAATTGGCGCGTCGTCTGACAAACGAAACTCCCGCAAATGACGCAGGGCTGGCAGGTCCGCCTTTTGCAGATGGCCCAATTGGCCCTTGGTCAACCTCCTCGGCTTGGTTTCGCCATAGCCGAGTTGAACGGAAACATAGCCATCTCTATTGGCGTTGCGCACCTGGGTGACGTAACAGGGTCCCGCCTGGATGACCGTCACCGGGGTGACAATGCCTTCCTGGTCGAAAACCTGGGTCATACCGACTTTTTTGCCAATCATGCCCTTCATGATTTAGCCTCCACTTGGGCGCAGCGTCGCGTCTTCGCGGCGTGGCTGCTGCCCCTGATAAAAGAACCCTCGCCCTCATATAAGTCCGGGCGGGGGGCTTGACATGCAAGTCCGCCCGGCTTATTGGGAATTGCTCACTCGCGTCTTCAGTTACAGCGCCAGAATCGACGCCTTGCGCGCTCCATCCTTAACGAGCTCAACGAGAAAACAATCAGATCTTGATCTCTATATCAACTCCCGCCGGCAAATTTAGACGCATCAGCGTATCTATGGTTTTGCTATCGGGATCAAGAACGTCAATCAGCCGTTTGTGAGTACGCACCTCAAAATGCTCTTGTGAATCCTTGTCAATGAACGGGGATCGCCGTACCGTAAAGCGCTCGATACGCGTCGGCAACGGCACCGGACCCACCACGCGCGATCCGGTTCGTTCCGCGGTATCCACAATGCGCTGCACTGACTGATCGAGCACCCGGTGGTCATAAGCTTTCAACCGGATACGTATTTTGTTTTTTGCCATTCCGCAACCTTTTTGCGTTAGCCGCCAAACCCACGTGAAGCAAATACAAGGTCATTTCTTCATTGTGAGGCAGAGCGCAAAACGAACTTTTAGAAAGCGACCGTCGTTGCCCTGCCAGCGAGATGCCGCGACGAGCCGCATAGCCGCGCGGCTCGTCGCGGACGAACCTATTCCAGGATTTCCGTAATGCGCCCCGCGCCAACGGTCAAGCCGCCCTCGCGGATTGCGAAGGACGAGCCACGCTCCAAGGCAACAGGCGTAATCAATTCCACATCGAGATTCACATTGTCGCCGGGCATGACCATCTCCACGCCATCGGGCAGGGTGATGGTGCCGGTGACATCCATGGTGCGGATATAGAACTGGGGACGATAGCCACTGAAGAAGGCTTTATGGCGCCCGCCCTCGTCCCGGCGCAAGACGTAAACCTCGCACTTGAACTTTTTATGCGGCGTGATCGAAGCAACCTGCGCGATCACCATCCCGCGCTGCACTTCGTCGCGATCGACGCCGCGCAGCAGAATACCGGCGTTGTCCCCGGCTTGCGCCTGGTCCAGTTCCTTGTTGAACATCTCGATGCCGGTTACCGTGGTCTTCTGGATTTCATCGCGCAAGCCGACAATATCGACCTGTGTGCCCTTGAGCAAGGTGCCGCGCGCGACGCTGCCGGTGACGACAGTCCCGCGACCTTTGATCGAGAAAACATCTTCAATCGCCATCATGAATGGTTTGTCGACATCGCGCAATGGCGTGGGGATCCATTCATCGACGTTGTCCATCAATTCAATGATCGACTCGTATTCCGGCGCGTCGGGATCCGTGCTGGCCGATTCCTGGGCTGCCAATGCCGAACCCTTGATGATAGGCGTATCGGGATCGAAATCATAGCCCTCGAGCAATTCCGACAATTCCATTTCGACCAGTTCGATCAATTCTTCATCGTCCATCTGGTCGGTCTTGTTGAGGTAGACGACCATGGCCGGCACCTCAACCTGCTTTGCCAGCAAGACGTGCTCGCGCGTTTGCGGCATAGGACCGTCGGGCGCGCTCACAACCAGGATCGCGCCGTCCATCTGGGCGGCGCCGGTGATCATGTTCTTGATGTAATCGCGGTGGCCCGGGCAATCGACATGCGCGTAGTGGCGGTTGTCGGTCTCATACTCGACGTGGCGGATATTGATGGTGATGCCGCGCGCGCGCTCTTCCGGCGCGTTGTCGATATCGCCGTATTCACGTTCCTGCGCCTGGCCCTTCAGTGCAAGCACTTTGGTAATCGCTGCCGTCAATGTGGTCTTGCCGTGATCGACATGACCGATGGTGCCGATATTGACATGCGGTTTGCTACGCTCGAATTTTCCCTTTGCCATCTGACAATCCCTCTTGTAATCCTGCCAACTTGAAAATGAATTAACGAACGAATCCTGCAGACCGGGAAAACCGGTCTTCTACTTATCGCGATCCGGCTATGACAGCTTCCGCTATTTCTTCCGGAGCGACCGTATACGTATCAAATTCCATGCTGAAGTTGCCGCGTCCCTGGGTGTAATTGCGCAGATCATTGGCATAGCCAAACATCTCGCCCAGAGGCACTTGCCCCTTTATCACGGAAATACCCTCGCTATGCTGCTCCATCCCTTGGACCAAGCCCCGGCGAGACGCAATATCGCCGACGACCGCGCCGGTATAATTGTCGGGAACGACCACTTCTACTTGCATGGAGGGTTCCAGGATCACCGGCTTGCCCTTCTGTATGCCCTCTTTCAAACACATCGAACCGGCGATAGTAAAGGCGATCTCGCTGGAATCCACCTCATGAAAAGCGCCATCAATCACAGAAGCCTTGATGTTGACAACAGGGTAGCCGGCGATGACCCCGCCTTGCATGGCTTGGGTAAGGCCCTTCCTGACAGCCGGGATAAATTCTTTGGGAATCGCGCCGCCACGAATCGCGTCTACGAAGAGCAATTCACCGTCGGCGTCGGATCTTTCGTCTTCCGGTATCGTCTCGAAACGAATCCGGCAGCGGGCATATTGACCGGCGCCGCCAGTCTGACGTCGGAAGGTGGTGTCGATTTCTACCGCCTGCGTAATGGTCTCGCGATAAGCCACGCGCGGACGGCCCACGCGGGCTTCAACGCCATATTCCCGCATCAAGCGATCGACCAATACCTCCAGATGCAGTTCGCCCATGCCCTTGATCTTGGTCTGGCCCAGCTGATCGTCTACTTCAATTCGGAAGGTCGGGTCTTCTTCCGCCAGTTTGCGCAAACCCATGCCCATCCTGTCTTGATCCGCCTTGGTATTGGGTTCAATCGCCACCTCGACTACCGGAGCGGGAAAGCTGATGTTTTCCAGAATAATGGGATCACCGGGCGCGCTTAGCGTATCGCCCGTGAATGTCTCTTTCATGCCGATTACCGCCGCGATGTCCCCCGCGTTCACTTCCTTCACGTCTTCGCGCCGGTCGGCAAACATACGCACAATGCGCCCGACGCGCTCCCGTTTGCCGTTGGCGGTGTTCGTCACTTGAGAGCCCGCTTTTAAGACACCGGAATAAACGCGCGTGAAAGCCAGTCGGCCGTATTGGTCCGACACGATCTTGAACACCAGGGCGGCCAGCGGCTCGTCATCATCGGCGCTGCGCAGCAGCTCCCGGCCGTCTTTGGGGTGTTCCCCTCTCACCGGCGGGACATCCAGCGGCGATGGCAACAAGTCCACAACCATATTCAATAACGCTTGCACGCCCATGTTTTTCAAAGCGGCGCCGCACATGACCGGATGCAATTGGCTTGCGATCGTGCCCTCGCGCAGCGCGCCGACGATTTCTTCGTCAGTAATCACTTCTTCTTCGAGGAACTTCAGCATCAAGTATTCGTCGTTTTCGGCGATCTTTTCGATCATATCCTCGCGGCGGGTCTCCGCCATTTCCCGATGACTCTCGGGTATCGGATAATAGTTGATATCCGTGCCTTCGTCGTTGCCGTAGGTGATCAATTCCATTTTGATGAGATCAATGATGCCTTCAAAGTTCTCGCCACTGCCATAAGGCACTTGAATCACCACCGGATTCGCCTTTAGCCGGTCGACCATCATGCTGACGCAGCGGTCAAAATCGGCGCCGGTGCGATCCATCTTATTGACAAAACAGAGGCGCGGCACACTGTATTCCGAGGCCTGGCGCCAGACTGTCTCCGACTGCGGCTCGACACCGGCGACGCTATCAAAAACGGTAATGCCGCCGTCCAGCACGCGCAGGCTGCGCTGCACCTCGGCCGTGAAATCAACGTGACCGGGCGTATCAATGATATTGATCTGATGGTCGTCCCAACTCGCGGTCACCGCAGCCGAGGTGATGGTAATGCCGCGCTCCCGCTCCTGTTCCATATAATCGGTGGTGGCGGAACCCTCGTGCGTCTCGCCGATTTTGTGCACCATGCCGGTGTAATAGAGCACGCGTTCCGTGACGGTGGTCTTGCCCGCATCAATATGCGCGATGATACCGATATTGCGTACTTTGTTGAGATCAAAACCGAATTGCTTGTCTGCCATTTTTTATCCGATTGTCCGTTCTCTGCGGAAAGGACGTTTTCCTGTTCAACTTATTCGACTTAACGGAAATGCGCGAAGGCGCGATTGGCTTCCGCCATGCGGTGTGTTTCGTCTTTCCTGCGAATCGCGTTGCCCTGCCCGTTATAGGCGTCGAGCAGCTCGTTCGCGAGTTTTTCAGCCATGCTGCGCCCGTTGCGGTCGCGGGCGAACTGGATCAACCAGCGCATCGCCAAGGCGATGCCGCGCTCTTGCGATACATCAATCGGCACCTGATAGGTAGAGCCGCCAACGCGCTTCGGCTTGACTTCGACAGCCGGCGCGACATTGCGTATCGCGGTTTCGAAAACTTCTACCGGGTCCTTTTTGGCGCGTTCGCCCATCGCTTCCATCGCCTGGTACATGATGCGCGTCGCCAGGCTCTTCTTGCCGCCGCGCATCATACGATTGATGAACATAGCGACATAAAGATTGCCGTACTTGACATCATTCGGGGGGACGCGCCTGGGCGGTCGGTTTCTTCTCGGCATTACTTATTCTCCCTGACTAACCGCTGCGCTTGGTACCGTATTTGCTGCGGCCCTGCTCGCGGCCATCTACGCCGCTGGTATCAAGCGTGCCGCGGACAATGTGATAGCGCACACCGGGCAGATCCTTCACACGGCCGCCGCGCACCAGCACCACGCTGTGCTCTTGCAGATTATGGCCCTCGCCGCCGATATACGCGGTGACTTCAATGCCGTTCGTCAAGCGCACGCGCGCAACTTTTCGCAGCGCCGAGTTCGGTTTCTTGGGCGTCATCGTCTTGACTTGGGTACAAACGCCACGCTTCTGTGGGGCGCCTTTTTTCTGGCGCGAGCGCCGCTGATCAAGCGCGTTGAATGTGTATTGCAAGGCCGGCGCTTTGTTCTTCCTGCCCTTCGATTTTCGTCCCTTGCGAACCAACTGATTGATGGTCGGCATAGTTGACTCCATATCTAATTTTGCTGCTTCTTGCCTTCGACACAGAAACAGGCGCACAATTATGGACGCCCGATCGCTTTCCTTCATGACGAGACGCTTTGGCTGCGCAAAGCACTTTCGCCATATTCGCTCAATTCAGCCCACAGCGCCTCCCTGCAAGGAGGTTTGCGGCTGCCAGTGCAAGCGAGCATGTTATCAACAATGAAATCGCCTGTCAAGGCAGTTTATGGAACTAACTTTGAATTTCTTGCGGACCCGGCCGGACGACCGCCGCGCGGTCGCCGCTAGCGGTCCTCCGGTCTAAGCATTGGCAAGCGCGTCCGACAAGGCATCGCCAGCCGCGAGGCCCGACAGGAAGGCGCCTTCGACGCGCCCGCGCCCGCCAAAAGCGTCGCCGGCAAATGCCAGGCGCGGCAATCCGCGCGCCAGCAAGTATTCGTCCGGATAGGTCGTCAGGGGAACCGAGTAGCGCCATTTCTTGAGCTGTGTGCTCGCGATGCTGGCATTGCCTTTGAGATATGGCAGCACAGCCGCTTCCAACTCGCGGATGATATCCGCTTCCGAAGCGTCCCAGTTCTGTCGGCTGAATTTGGCGTTGGCGTGGCTGGTTACAACTGTGACGCCCGATATTCCCTTAGCGTGATTGTCCGCCACCCAATAGACTTCGCTCTGGAAGTTTTGCACAGCGCCGGGCTGGGGGAATTCCGCCTCCCCCGCTATCACGTGGATGCCGCACAGGCAGGGACCGAATTGAATGCGGCGCAGTTCATTATGATCGCTGGCCTGCAGCGGAACCTCGCTTGCCGAGAGCAGCGCCAAAGTTTCTGGCATGGGCGGCGTCAATAGCAGAGCGCGCCCAGCATAGCGTCCGCCGTCGCTATCAACCAAAGCCCAACTGTCCTCAAGCATGTGAACCCGCGTAACCATTCGATTTAGGACAATATCATGATCAGTCGCCAGGTATTTCGCCAGCCTGTTCATGCCGCCACGCACGACATAACGCGGATGCCCATCGCCGTATGTGCGCTTTACGCTGCCATCGGACCAACCAGTACCCCAGATAGTTGCCAAGTCTTGTTGAAGCCACTGATCAACAAATCCCTGAAAGGTTTCCGACCGCACCGTGAAGAACTGAGCGCCATGATCGGCAATGCCCTGCTCACCGACCCGGCGGGTGGCCAGCCGTCCGCCGACGCTGCGCCCTCGGTCGACGAGTTGAACGGTATAACCGCGCTCGCTCAAGCGATGCGCGGCCATCAAGCCCGATAAGCCAGCGCCAAGGATTAATGCGTCAACAGCCACGAATCGCGCCTTTCATTGTCCTCACAGCTAATAGCCTTATCATACCCGATTCAGCGCATTATGGCAGGTGCGCAGGCGCCGATGCCAGGGCAATCGCATCAGATTATACTTTAAGATCAGAGGACACAGAGCGCGCAGAGATCTTAAGGCTCGTTTGATGCAATTACTTGTGGGAACCAATTCGGCGCTTCACATAACGACGAACCTATGCTATCATGTAGATAAGCGATGGCGCGGTTCGTGAAGGGACGAGCAGCGCCGTTAGCCATCATGGGAGCGAATCAGATTCGACGTTGGTGGTTGAAGCCGCACGGCAAGCCGTGGCGCCAAGACACGTTAAACTGGCAACGCACATAGGTGCAAGACCAAACTTTAACGCCCTTCCTGCCGTAGCTTAGGCTGCTGCAAGTAGGGTGTAGAGGCAAAACGTCCTCTACCGCTCCGGCAAAATCGTCTCCCTTCGCGATTTGCCGTGAGTGTCATAAAAAGTGAGGGCGCTCGTCGTTGACGCCGATTAGACGACGCTAAGACCATCGGCTTAGCGCAGTGCGAACCTCGCCCTTTGGAATGCACGGCGCGAAACTGCGCAAAGGGCTAAGCTTGTAGAAGTGCGAGAGTCGAAACCAGCGGACCCGGGGGGCAGGTCCCCGGCGCTTCCACTCATACAACCGTCCCAAGGTGATTGGGGCGGTTTTCTTATTCCGTAGGTATAATCCGCCACATTATGGCATGGAAGAGACTGCGGTGGATTGCGATGGGCCCGCGGTCGCCTTTAGCGATCGTTTTACTGTTGTTCGCAACTCCAGCGCTGGTCGCCTGCCGGACGGCCGACCTGCCTCTGACAGCCACAGCAGAATACGAAGCGGCCGCGACCCAATTGGACCAAATCCATACCACAGCAACCGTTGCCAGAGCGCGGCTGCAAATCACACTGGACTTTGCCGGCACGCGCGTGGCGCAAATCGAACAATCAGGCGCCTTCTTGCGCTCGAATTTGTCCGCATTAGGCACAGACAGCGATTTCATCGACGCGAACCTAAGTCAACTGGCTGACGCGCCACAGGCGACAGTCGCGGCGCGCGCGGAAGCCACCGCCGCCCTTGGCGCGGGCGCAACGGCTGAACCGGACGCGGTCTTGTCGCCGCCCACGGCAACCCCGTCGCCAAGCGCAGAGCCTGCTGCAGGTCCGCGACCCAGGCTGGAGGACCTAGTCCTTTCCTCCGGCGTCAACAGGGACGACTGTCCAGTGGACATAAACCCGGTGTTCAGTCCGAGTTCCAGCGAAATCTATGTGGTTGCCAGAGCCTTCGACATCCCCGTGGGCGCAACGTTTTCCTCAAGCTGGCGCTTTCGGGATCAAGAGCTCGCGTCCCACAGTTTTATTACTGAACGCAGCATAGACGACAATTGCATCTGGTTTTACATCGACCAAACTGATGTCGTCTTTACGGCGGGACCCTGGACAGTTCAGATTAGCCTGGACGGCAACGCGCTTACGCCACTGCTGCCATTTGAGATCGTCGACAATTAGACGCGCTAAAGTGAGCCACAAGATTGTCCTCTAGCCAGAACCTGTGATATGTTATTATAGATTTTCTGGGCAACGCCCGGGCAAATCTTTCGTAAGCAAGGTATATATCCTGGAGCGCGATACGGGACTGGCGACATGGCAATAGTGACAAGATGGGATAACAAGAAAAAGACAATCGTCCTGCTGGAATTCGAGTCGGAATGGTCTTGGGAGGAGCTTGAAGAAGCGGTGCAGCGCGCGGACACGCTAATTGGCAGCGTCGACCACTTTGTCGATCTCATCATCGATCTCGAAGGCGCCGCGATACCGAAGGATGTCTTCAGCGCCGCCAAGACCTTGCTGGCCTCGGGCGAGGCGCGGCCGAACGAAGGCGCGCGCGTGGTCGTCGGCGCTAATGGGGCGATAAAGACCATTTATCAGACCATCCAAAAGACCTTTAACAATGCTGTTGAGGGCCGCGAAATACTCTTCGCGCCTAATCTTTCCGATGCGAGAGCGATAATCAGGGGTTTGTCCCTGGATAGATAGTCGCGCCTCAACATTTTCGTCAGGCGCATTTGTTTCGCTATTTTGTCGCATCAGCGGCAGCAAAGCCAACTCACTGCCTGCGCTTTTTGATCTTGCGCTATTTTATTATGAAGAGCGCCATGCTGGACCCCGTTGCAAGCCACGCATTGATCTGTCGCGGGGAAGCTTCTTGCCGACGAGCGAAGAACTTGGGTGTTGCCAGCCTAGCGTTATTGCCAGCCTACCCAATCGTATTGGCAGTAGCCTTTTCCGCCGTTTCTGCGCTAGATTAAGTAGAAACGAGTTGACAAGGACGATTCGATGATGAGAGGCGGCGGATGGTTTCGCTACATGCACGGCTTCGAGGCAGCCGCGAAGCCCAATGTCTCCAGAAGCCTATTGCTGCGCGTGATGGCTTATGCCCAACCCTATCGACTGCATATATTCGGCATGCTCGGCACGATTCTGATCACGACCGGCTTGGGCTTGCTGAACCCCCTTATCTTTCGCGAGATCATAGACAGCGCGCTGGCAAATAAAGACCTGGATCGCCTGCACCTGCTGGCGCTGGGATTGGTAATGATTCCGGTTCTCAGCGGCGGCATCCGCATCATTCAACGCAAGCTGAACGTTTCGATCGGCGAAGGCGTCATCTACGACCTGCGGGTCGCCCTGTATCATCATTTGCAGCAGATGTCGCTGCGCTTCTTCACCAATACCAGGACCGGCGAATTGATGAGTCGGCTGAACAACGATGTCGTCGGCGCCCAAAACGCCATCAGCAACACCATCGTGTCTATCGTCACCAACGTGATCACAGTTGTCGCGACCTTGCTCATGATGTTGGCTTTGGAATGGCGGCTGACCATCCTAGGCGTGTTGGTGCTGCCTTTCTTCATTCTAATCGCGCGAAGGCTGGGCAAAAGACTGCAAGCGATTGCCCGCGAACAAATGGGCTACAACGCGCAGATGAACGCCATGATGAACGAAACGCTCAATATCAGCGGCGCGCTGCTGGTGAAGCTTTTCGGCCGCATAGATACTGAAGTTGAACACTTTGAGCGGCGCGCCGCCGACGTGCGCGATTCCGGCATCGAGCGCGCCGTGCTCGGCAGCCAGTTTTTTGTGATGATCGGGCTGGTGAGCGTGGTCGGCGCCGCCATCGTCTACTGGGTGGGCGGCATTCTGGTCATTCAAGATGCCTTCACGGTCGGCACCATCGTCGCCTTTGGCGCCTACCTCACGCAGCTTTACACGCCGCTGCAAGCGCTGACCAATGCCCCGGTAGACTTCGCCCAGTCAATTGTCAGCTTCGAGCGGGTCTTCGAGATCATCGACCTGCCGCTTGAAATCGCGGAAAAGCCCAACGCGATACATCTGCAACAGGTCAAGGGCGAGCTGGAATTCGATCGCGTGTCCTTCCGCTATACAGTGGACGAAGACAATCTGCTCTCCGATGTAGAACGCATTGGCAAGATGGACAGCATCGCCGCTACGCGATCGGGCAATCCCGCGAAACGCGGCAACGGCCGCGGCGGCGGCTCAAAAGTCCATCAGGCGCGGGAAATGGCGCTGGAAGACATTTCTTTCCGTATTTCGCCCGGGCAATTGGTCGCGCTGGTAGGACCCAGCGGCGCGGGCAAAACAACCATGACCTATCTGATACCGCGCCTCTACGATCCTTCCCAAGGCCGGATCATGATCGACGGGCATAACCTGCGCGATCTGAGCCTCGGCGCCATGGCGCGGAATATCGGCATGGTGACGCAAGAGACCTATCTCTTTCACGACAGCATCCGCACCAATCTGCTCTACGCCAAGCCAGATGCCACTCAAGCGGAAATTGAAGCCGCAGCCCAGGTCGCCCACATCCATGATTTCATCATGGGATTAAGCGAGGGCTATGACGCGATCGTCGGCGAACGCGGATACCGGCTCAGCGGCGGCGAAAAGCAGCGCATTGCCATCGCCCGCGTCGTATTAAAAGACCCGCGCATTCTGGTTCTGGACGAAGCGACCAGCCATCTCGACAGCCAGTCGGAGGCGCTGATTCAAGACGCCTTGAGCCACATCATGGCGGGCCGCACCAGTATCGTCATCGCGCATCGGCTCAGCACCATCCTCGCCGCCGATCAGATTCTGGTGCTAGACCGCGGCCGTATCGTCGAAGGCGGCACGCATAGCGAGCTAATCGCCCGCGACGGACTCTATGCCCGGCTTTACGAAACGCAATTCAGTCAACAGCGCGAACTGGCATAGAGGTCCCGTTTGCCCCCGGTCTCTTGGTTGAAATGACCTTTTCAGACCGCAAGATGTTTATGAGCCCAGCCCGATGAGAGCGACCGTCACAGAAATCGATCCAAATCAGCTGGAAAGCCAATGGACGGCTTTGCGGCATCACGCGAGGAGGAACGACAGCCAGTTGGTCTTGTTGCCGGAGATGTGTTTCGCGCCCTGGTTTTGCACGACGCCCGCGCCCGATGAGCTCCGTTGGCGAGAGGTCCTAGCTGCGCATGAACAGTGGCTGCGGCGCTTGCCAGAGCTAGGCGCGGATGTAATTGTCGGCACTGCGCCACGCGCGCTTGAAGGAAAGAAACTCAACGCCGCATTTATCTGGTCCCGCAGCGATGGGCTGCGCTGGCATCATCAGAAAACCTACCTGCCCAACGACGACGGCTACTGGGAAGCCAACTGGTACGATCGGGCGCCCGCCGACTTTCAATTCGCGCCCATCGGCGATATACGCGCCGGAATCATGATCTGCACCGAGATCTGGTTCATGCGGCACGCGCGCGAATACAGCCGACAGGGGATTCATCTTTTGCTCAACCCCCGCAGTACGCCGCAGGGAACGAATGAGAAGTGGCTGGCCGGCGGACGGACCGCGGCCGTCGTGTCGGGCGCCTTTTGCCTCTCGTCCAACCACTCTGGTCAGGCTGATCATATCGAGTTGGGCGGCGCTGGCTGGATCTGCGATCCTGACGGCGCGGTTCTGGCTGTTACTGGGGCGGATCAGCCCTTTGTGACGCTCGACCTTGACCTGCGCCTTGCCGAGGCAGCCAAGTCGACCTATCCGCGCTATGTCGATGACAGCCCGCTCTAGTTCAGGCGATATTCGCCTTCATTCAATTGAAGCCATTAGCGCCCAGCCAAGATCGAACAACTCGTTTCAATGGACAAGGCAAGCTCGGCTCTGCTAACATAGCGGCGCGTGAAAGTAAGTTGACGAGGGTGCGATGTCAGCGCTTCATCTGATCGTTGGGCTTGGCAATCCAGGTCCCAAATACGACAAGACGCGCCACAACATAGGCTGGTGGGTGATCGACGAGTTCATTCGCCGCTATGACTTGGGCAAAGGCAGGAACGAAAAGCGCGCGCAGACCTGGAACGCCAGTATCCGGAGCCAGCGCGTCAAGCTCGTCAAACCCCTGACATTCATGAACCGCAGTGGAGAAGCAGTGGGCGCGCTTTTAGCCTACTACAAGGTTCCCTGCGCAAGTCTCATGGTCATTCACGATGATCTTGATACGCCTTTTGGCGCGCTGCGGCTGCGGCAAGCGGGCGGCCACGGCGGGCAAAACGGTTTGCGCAGCATTGTGCAGCATCTGGGAAGCAAGGACTTCGCTCGCTTGCGCTTCGGCATCGGCCGTCCCCCCGGCAAAATGGATCCGGTGGACTATGTATTGCAGCCGCTGCAGGGCGACGATCTCATTCTGGCGCGGGAGTTGACCGTTCGGGCGGCCGACGCCATTGAAACCTGGCTGGCGGATGGCATCGACAAAGCGATGTCCGCCTATAATGGCGACGGTGCCAAGCCGCGCGCGCAACGAACCAATCTACAGGAAGAACTCGAAGTTGCGCGGCGCGCCCGCGAACTCGCGCCGCATGATCCCAAACCCTTGTCCAAACTCATCTCGCTGCAAAAGAAACTGGGCATGCTCGACGAGGCTGTGGACAATCATCTCCGCTTAGCCAGATTACGCGCGGACCAGGGGGCGGAAGAACTCGCCATCGCCGAAAAAGTAAAAGCGGTGGCCATCAAGCCCGGCTTGATCGACTTGCAGCGCGAAATCGCCGACTGGCATCTCGAGCAGGGCAACAAGAAGAAAGCCGTCAGCCGCATATTAATCATGGCCGACTATTTCCTGGGGCAGAAGGATTTCCCGGCAGCGCGAAGGGCAGTATCAACGGCATTGGTCCTCAATCCGCAACATCCCAAGGCGCTGGCGATGCAAAAAGCGCTTGCCGGGTCTACTGTGGCAAAAGAACAGAATGAACAGAAGTAACGAGAATGAAAACGACTGTCTGTGCATGATCAGCAAATAATCAAGGAGCCACAAGATGCGAATAGCTGCAGCGGAAAGCGTCGGCATGTCAGCGGACCGACTCGCGAATATCAAACACAAACTGAGCGAATACGTTGATAACGGCAATGTGGCTGGGTTCCTTACGCTGGTCGCCCGACATGGGGAAATTGTCCAGCTCGAAGCCATCGGGCAGCGCGACAGCGAAGCAGCGCTGCCGATAGAGTTGGATACCATCTTCCGCATCTACAGCATGACCAAACCCATCACGTCGGTGGCTTTGATGATGCTTTACGAACGCGGCAAGTTCCAGCTCACTGATCCGGTCAGCAAGTATATCCCGGCTTTCGGCAAGACGCGGGTTTTGAGCGGCTACGGCTTCCTGGGCAAGGAACTGGTCGCGCAGGATCCGCCTATGACCATTCAGCACTTGCTGACGCACACGGCTGGTTTGAGTTACGGCTTCTTCTACGATACGCCTATCGACGATATGTACCGCGCTTCGATCTTCCGCAGCCAGACAGCGAGTTTGGAAGAAAAAATCCTCGGCATGGCGGAGCTTCCCCTGCGGCATCAACCCGGAGCAGCCTGGAATTACAGCATCGCCACGGACGTCTGCGGCTATCTGTTACAGCTGCTGGCGGATATGCCCTTTGCAGATTTCTTGCAGGGAGAGATCTTCGCCCCGCTCGGCATGGTCGATACGCATTTCCACGTTCCAGCAGCCAAGCTGGATCGCTTTGCCAAACTGTATCAACATCGCCCCTCCGATGGCAGCTTCCGCGAATATGAAGGCGGACCCAACATCCCCGCCCACGATTACAGCAAGCCGGCGCAGGCGCCTTCGGGCGGGGGCGGCTTGGTCTCGACCATCGGCGACTATTGGCAGTTCGCCAAGATGCTGCTGAACCGCGGGGAAGCAAAGGACGTGAGGATACTCGGCCGGAAGACACTGGAGTACATGACGCTGAACCATTTGCCGCAGGACATTATGCCCATCGCTATCGGCTTGAGCACAATCGGCGGACGCGGCTTCGGCCTCGGCTTTGACGTGATCCTCGACCCGCCGCAAACAGGCGTGCTTAACTCGGCGGGCGCCTTCGGCTGGAGCGGCGCCGCCGCCACGAATTTCTGGGTCGATCCGCAAGAGCGCATCGTCGGCATCATCATGACTCAACTGATGGACAACCTGCTGCCCTTCCAAGCCGATTTCAGGGCGCTGGTCTATCAAGCGCTGGTGGATTAACCGGCTAGCGATTCATGGTGGCGCGACCAAATAACTGGCGACGAAATCTAGCTCGCCGCTCAAGTCTCTGATATACTGCGCCGTCCCGCTATCACGACAAGTAAAACAAGGTCGCGCATGTCGATTTATCTCGCCGGTCTGCTGGATATGCTGCGTGAAAACGCCGCCTACCAAGCGCTTTTGCAAGACCTTAGGAGCGCCCCCGCAACTTCGGCGCTCAACGTGGCGCGTTCGGCGCGTCCCTATGTTTTGGCGGCATTGGCTGCCGACTGGGACGGTCCGCTGGTTTATCTGACGCCGGAAGTGCGCCGCGCCTATAACGTCAGCGAGCAGTTGCCGGTATGGATTGACAAGCCAGAGCGCTTGTATCGATTTGCCGAACCCTCCGCCCTCTTTTATGACCGCGCCCCCTGGGACGCGCCGGTAATCCGCAATCGGATTGAAACCCTGAGCGCCCTGCTAGGCGATCAGTCCGTGGATCATCCGATCATCGTCGCCTCGGCGCGCGCCTTGATGCAAGTTACCATGCCCCCCGATGATTTTGTCAAAGAGACACAGAAAATCGCCGTCGGCGAACGGCGCAACCTGGATGACTTGATTCGCTCCTGGACGGGCATGGGTTACGAGCCGGCTACGATTGTCATCGAACAAGGCGCCTTCAGCCGCCGCGGCGGCATCCTGGACATCTTCCCGCTGGCGGCGGAATACCCCGTGCGCATCGAGTTCTTCGACGATGAGGTCGATAGCTTGCGCCAATTCGACCCCAACGATCAGCGCAGCATCAGGCGCCTGGACTCAACAGTTATCGCGCCGGCCAGAGAGGCGCTGCCCCGCTTGATGACATCCGCTGGGGAAAGCCTGGCTCAATCTGCCCAGTCAGCTGAAAATGACGGCGCGAGACAGTCCAGCCTTCTTTCCGATTTCAACGCGATGAGCGAAGGAATGACCTTTCCATTCCTGGAACACTACCTGCCTTATGCCTACGAGCAATCCGCCGGCCTGCTAGATTATCTTCCCGAAAAAAGCCTGATTCTCATAGAAGACGCGGGCGCGCTGGAAACGGCTGTCGACGAGCATAGGTCTCGCGCGGAAGCCAACCGCGCCGACGCCCTTCATTCCTGCCTAATCGCTGCGAATCATCCTAAACCCTATCTGCCCTGGGAGCGTATACAGCGGCAGATTGCAGCTCTGCCAAGCATTGATCTGCGCAACTTTCAAGCTGATGGGGAAGCGAGCCTGTTTCAACCTGGCCAAAGGTTTGGGGGCCAGTTGCGCAGCATGTTGAACCAAGCGCGACAGTATCGCAACCGCGGCGACCGGGTTGTGATCGTCACAGAACAGGTTGAACGCCTGGAAAACCTCTGGTACGAGCAAGACGCATCCGCATTCATTCCGAAATCTCAGTCCATAATCGAAGCGCCCAAAGCGGGGTCCTTGCATTTTGTTCGCGGTTCTATGGCAGAAGGCTGGTCCCTGCACAGTGAAGGCAGCGCGCTACACTGTGTGACGGATGCCGAAATCTTCGGCTGGACGCGGCCCGAGCCCAGGCGGCGGCGCGAGACAAGCGCTCGACGAGGCGGCAAGACGCCGGAGACCGCCTACACGGACTGGTCGGAAGGCACCCACGTCGTTCACATCGATTATGGCATCGGCAAGTTCATAGGCATGCGCCATCGCAGGGTCAATACCACCAAGCGCGAGTTCCTGCTGGTCGAATATCACGGCACAGATACCCTGTATGTGCCGATCCACCAAGCAGACCGCCTTTCGCGTTACGTGGGCGCGGACGAGAAGCCGCCCAAGCTCAACAAGCTTGGCAAAGCCGAGCAATGGCTGAAAGTGCGAGAAAAGGCGCGCCGCAATGCCCAGGAAGAGGCGAAAGAATTGCTGGCCATCTACCGCCAACGCGCCCGCGCCCAAGGTTATGCCTACAGCGCGGACAGCGCTTGGCAGCACGAAATGGAAGCCAACTTCGCCTTTGTCGAAACCGAAGACCAAGTGCGCGTTATTCAAGAAGTCAAGTCGGATATGCAGAGCATCGCCCCTATGGACCGTCTGATCTGTGGCGATGTCGGCTTCGGCAAAACCGAAGTCGCCTTGCGCGCCGCCTTCAAAGCTGTGCAAGACGGCATGCAAGTGGCGGTGCTCGTGCCAACCACGGTCTTGGCGCAACAGCACTACGACAACGTCAAATCGCGCTTGGCCGCCTTCCCGGTCAAGGTCGAGATGCTGTCGCGCTTTCGCAGCAAAGCGCAGCAAACCGCCATCGTGAATCAAATCGCCAGCGGGGGAGTCGATATCGTCATTGGCACCCACCGCTTGCTTTCCGCGGATATCAAATTCAAGGAACTTGGTTTGATGATCATCGACGAAGAGCAGCGATTTGGCGTCAAGCACAAAGAGCATTTCAAAAAGCTGCGCGCGCGCATCGACATTTTGACGCTCACCGCGACGCCGATACCGCGCACGCTCTATCTCAGCTTAAGCGGCATTCGCGACATCAGCATGATTCAAACCGCGCCCGAAGAACGTCTGCCGGTTATCACGCAAGTTGGATCCTGGGACAACAAGTTGGCGCGCCTGGCCATCATGCGCGAATTGGAACGCGGGGGCCAGGTCTTTGTCGTGCACAATCGCGTCAAATCCATCCACATCATTCGCAACAGAATCGAAAGCATCGCGCCGGAAGCGACGCTCGCCATCGCGCATGGACAGATGCCGCCGCGGGACTTGGAAAACGTGATGGCAGCCTTCTCGCGCGGGGAATACGATATTTTGATTTCGACCTCGATCATCGAAAACGGCATCGACATGCCCCGGGTCAATACCTTAATCGTCGATCGCGCCGATCACTTTGGCATGGCGCAGCTGTATCAGCTGCGCGGTCGTGTGGGGCGCTCGGCGCAACAAGCCTATGCCTACTTCTTCCATGCCCCGGGTTCGCTCACAGAAGAAGCGCGCGAGCGGCTGGAAACGCTTTCCGAAAACACCAAACTCGGGGCGGGCTTTCAGGTCGCCATCAGAGATCTGGAGCTGCGCGGCAGCGGCGACATTCTCAGCACGCGACAATCGGGCAACATAGAAAGCGTGGGCTTGCACCTTTACACGGATATGCTTAAACAGGCGGTTAAAGACCAGGAGCGCACCGCGGATGATGACGGCGCCGAAGCGGCTGCCGCCGCTCCCCGCGAGCGCATCGTGATCGACTTGCCCTTGCCCGCCTACATCCCGACCGATTGGATACCGGAGATGGCGCTGCGCTTGCAGCTCTATCGCCGCATCGGCAACATGCAAAGCATAGAGGATGTAGAGGCGATGAGGCAGGAGTTGCAAGATCGCTTCGGTCAGTTGCCGGCGGCGGTCGAAGGGCTGATGTACCAGATCGAAGTCAAAGCGCTGGCGCAAGCGATTCACGCAAGTCATATCAGCATGCCGCGCGGCGCTGTCCAAATCAGACTTCCCTATCTAGCCAAGATAAACCGCAGCCTTTTGTCAATCGCGCTTGGTTCCGAAGTCGAAGTTACCCGTACCGATGTGCGCTTCCCCGCTGAACAAGATGCCTGGCAAAGCCGTTTGCTCGGCTTGCTGCGAGATCTGCAAGACAAGCTCGACCTGCTCGCAATGGCGCGAGCAAATGGCAGCCCCAGCGCAAGAGTGCTAGACTAAGGGCATATTGAGCCTAGAATCAACGGGCGTCGCTCTTATGCGGAATGAGAAGGCGGCGGCAGCCGCAAGCGCTTTGGCAATTACGCTCCTGATGCTGCTGATCACGGTCCTGCATACGCAGGTCTACGCGCAGCGCAACTATCGCGAAGACGAGATAAACACAATTCATGCGGCATTGATCAAATCGCCGCCGGAGATCGTGCGCTGGATGGCTGGCGATGTGCATCCGCCCGGCTGGCGTCTTTTCGCCGACTTCTGGGTGGATAGTTTCGGCACAGCGGAAGCGATCACGCGCTGGTCTTCGCAATTGCTAAACCTGCTGACATACGCCCTGGTTTACCTGTTGGGCAGGCAACTAATCGATCGCAGAGCCGCGTTTTACGCGGTGGCGCTGCTGGGCCTCTACGGCTTCGCAGCCAACGGCATGTATGAGTTTCGCCCCTATGCCATGCTGGTCGCCCTGACGACCGCCCTGCACCTGGTCTTCTATCGCTGGCTGGTCAAACCAAGCTCAGCCGTGATGATCTTGTATGTTGTCCTTGGCATAGCGGCGATCTATACACATTTTTTCGCTTTCTACATATTTGCGGCGCAGGCGCTATTTCTCATTGTTTTTCACCAGGTTCGGCGCCAGGTCTATCTGAACACTTTGCTGATGTGGCTATTCATAGCCCTGTCTTTTTCCGCTTGGATCATTCCCTTGCTCGGCGTCATGCTAGGTCCCTTCGCCGGCGGCTACTATGTGGATCAGCCGGATGAGCTATACCAGCGCCTGCGCTTTTTGCCCGAGATTATTTTCGCTTTTCTGCTCTTGCTGAGCCTGTTCGCGCCCAGGCTCCTGCGGCGGCGCGGTCTAACAGGCGATGCTTTCAGCCCATTGCGCTGGCGGGCAAAATGGAATCTGCTCTTTCCGTTGACATTGCTGCTGGCTACGCTGCTCGCCGCTGGCTTGGCAAATACGGTTTATGGCAGCCTGAACGCGCGCGGCTTGCAGTCTATTGTCATGCTGATCGCGCTCTTGATGGCATTGGGTTTGCGTAGCTTGCCCGCCCCAGCCGGCGGCATCCTGCTGCTATTGCTTTACGTGATGGCGCCGCAGAACATATTCATCCAACCCAGCAACGGACCATATCGCGAGATTGTCGCCAGCATGAGCCAGCGTTACGAGGACGACAGCATATTGCTCACCGAGTTCGACTGGGCTTGGCGCTGGCTTAGCCCCGCGGCATATTTCCTGATGGATTTTACGCCGGACCAAATGTCCAAAGAGCGCATGTTCCACGTGGTCGGCTCTGCTGACAGCGCGCACCCGCCCACTTATCCCGATCGCCTGGCAAATACCTACAGAAGTTTCGATGCCGAAAACTTCGATCCCAAGCGCAGCCACAGTCAGCTATGGCTGCTACGTCAAGGCGACGGCAATCGCTGGGGAGAAAACATTCAGGACTGGCTGAATCGAAATTATGCCTTTGTTCGTTCTTTCCGCTGGGGCGAGCCCTATCACACATCTTATGAATTGAGCGAATATGTTCGCGCCCCGCAAACTGATGAAGCGCTGCTCGTGGCCGGCGATAGCCTGCGGCTTTTCGATTGGTCGCTGCTGGATTCGGTAAATGTCCAGCCTTGCCAGGACGTCACAGTCGAGAGTTGGTGGCAGCTAGCAAGCGAAGACAGTACGCCCTACACGCTTAATATCATCTTGGCTGATGATGATGGAGACGGCCAGCTAGCGAAAACTTCCCAAGTGCCGGCAAATGTATTCACCAGCGACTGGCTAGCCAACAAGCATTATCGCGATCATGCCCTGCTGTCGATACCCTGCGATATCAAGTCCGGCAGCTTCCCGCTTTTGCTCGGCTTGGTCGAGACAATCAGCGGTAAAGAACTCAGCTTGAGCTATGCAAGCGGCGACCTGATCGGCGGCTTATATTATCTGACAACGCTGCACGTCGAGTCGGAGGCATAGAATTCGCGCCGCGCTAGGCTCTAGCAATGTCGGCGTAGTCGGCCTTCGTCACAGCCTGCAAGACCTCAAGCTGGATCGGGAAGATCGCGTTGGCCGCTCCACCCGCCGCATAAACGATGTCGTAGCGGCGAAGATTGTCATCCATAATCACGGGTATGTCCGGTCTTCGATGACCCAGCGGCGGGACGCCGCCGGGCGAATAGCCCAGGATGGACAAGCACTGCTGTGGGTTCATCATGCGGACTTTCTTGCGCCCTACCTGGCATAAAGAGGCCAATTTTCGATCATCAACGGACTGGTCGCCGCTGGCCAAAACAAGCATCGGTTTTGTTTTCTCAATCAAGAAACCGAGGCTCTTGACGATCTGACCCAATTCGCAGCCGGCCATGTCCGCCGCCTGCTGCGAGCTCGCGGTTGAACTGTCGAATTCGATTATCTCGATTTCAAGTCGCAACCGCTCAAGCGCGAGTTGTACATCTTGCATGCCCATTGCTTGCATGAAGGCTCCGCTTCGGATAGGCTTGCCAGCGTAATTGTAATCCAAGCTCGATGCGTCGGGCAACGCCAGCTTGCGGGGGAACGTTTCATGCTAGTGGATGTGACAGGGTTCAAAGAACGTGGCCACGTTACCGTTTCGGGGCTGTTCACGGACAGCGAAGTCGCCGCGCTTCGTCAGCACTATATGGAGCTGCGCCGCGCCGGCGCATACGACGGCGATTTCAGCGGCGTAGACAGCAAGGCGACCGATCCGCTCAAGGCTTATCCGCGTCTGATTCACATGCACCGTTGGGATCAAATCAGTCTTGACTGGATGCTGGAACCGCGGCTGGAAGCCGTCTTCAAACAGTTGCTAGGCAAAGCGCCTTTAGCCGTGCAGACGATGCTCTATTTCAAGCCGCCCGGCGCGCGGGGCCAAGCCTTGCACCAAGATCAGTATTACTTGCGCGTCCAGCCAGGCACTTGCATTGCCGCCTGGATGGCGCTGGACGATTGCGACGAAGAAAACGGCTGCTTACAAGTCGTCTCCGGCAGCCACAGCCTGCCCGTCTTGTGCCCCGAAGACGCCGATACCACACAGAGCTTCACCGATGTAACCGTGCCGCTTGCCGCGAACATGCAGCCCGAGCCGGTGCTCATGCAGGCGGGGGATGTATTGTTCTTCAACGGCCAGTTGATTCACGGCAGCTTCCCCAATAGCTCCCGGTCGAGGTTCCGCCGCGCCCTGATTGGTCATTATATTGATGCGGATGCCGATCAAGTGGCGCGATATTATCATCCCGCGCTGCGCTTCGACGGCGCGGCCGTCGCTTTGCATGTCAGCGAGGGCGGCGGTCAATGCGGTGTATGGGTGGAAGAAGACGGAAGCGAAGTTCTGGAAATGCAGGCGCTGCTATAACCCGACGCCCTTAGTCGGCGAAAATCCGTCCGCCGCGGTTGACGAAGGACGCGCTCGGTTCCGCCAGATCGGCTTTTGGGTGCTCTTCGGGAATCATGCTGACCAGCACGCGCCGCTGCCCAAAATCAAAATAGTAGACACATAAGCCGCTATCGGGCTGCAATTTGATCTTGCTCGCGATACGCTTGTGGAAGCGGATCTGCTCGCCCGACTTGCTGGCGAAACTTGTCTTCTTCCAAAACCGCCAGCGCGGATGAATCTCTTCAGGATAGAGGACGCGATAGCAAAGATCGACCCGCGAAAAACGCAGCGCGCGCAGCGCGACCGTCAACAAGAACCCTATGATTAGCGCGACAACCAAAAGTCGCCCCGCCATGCCATAGCGCCCCAACAGCAGCGCCAGCGGCACAGACAGCAGCAAAAGCGACGTCAGCGGTTCGGTGATCAATTCCAGCCATTGGCGCGACGACAGCCGGCCTTCGCGATTGCGTTTGAAGTCCTTCAGCAGGTCCTTTGATATGCGTTCCGGCGCTGCGGTCATGGTCATACTCTAACACCTATCCCGCCTCGTGAGCAATATGGCAACTCAAGTGATGCTCACAGAACTCACCAGGTTCGTGGCTAGCGGGTAAAAGACGCCGAAGATCATCGTACCAGCCAAAGCGATGTTGATCGCCCATTTTACGGCTGGCGTTTCCAAAGCCGGCTGCAAGTCGCCCGAGCTGTCGCGCAGGTACATATTGACCACCACGCGCATATAATAGAAGGCGCTGACGACGCTTGTCAGCACGCCGATGATTGCCAGACCAAAGAGACCGGCTTGCAGGGCAGAGGCGAATACCATGAACTTGCCCAGGAAACCGGCCGTCAGCGGGATGCCGGTCAAGCTGAGCATGAAGATCGTCATCGCCATCGCCAGCAAGGGGCGCGACCGCGCCAAGCCGGTGATGTCCTCGATATTGCCGCCACTGCCGTCTTCTCTTTCAATCGACATGACGACGGCGAAGGCGCCCAGATTGGTGAACATATAAGCCAGCATGTAGACCAAGGCGCTCTGCGTCGCCGCGTCAGCCACGCCGACCGTGCCTGACGCAGCCACAGCCATTAGAATGTAACCAGCGTGCGCGATCGACGAATAGGCTAACATGCGCTTGAGGTTTCTTTGCGCAATCGCCACAAAATTGCCGAGTATCAAGGTCAACACAGCCACAAGGGACACCGTCGCCTGCCAGGCCACCGGCTCGCCATCCGCGATTACCAGCGCAGCCAGCCCAGTTACCAGCAGCCGCAGCATCGCGGCGAAACCGCCAATCTTGGCGGTCACGCTCATAAAGGCGGTCACCGGCGTGGGCGCGCCTTCATAGACATCGGGCGTCCACATGTGGAAGGGTACCACCGCTACCTTGAATCCCAAGCCCACAAAGAGCAGCGCCGCGCCAATTATCAAGTAGAAGGCAGCCGACGAAACGCTGCCAGAGATAGCGCCAGCCAGCGAAAAGATCTCCGGGATGTTGGTGGTTCCCGTCGCGCCATAAACCAGCGCCGATCCAAAGACCAGAAACGCGCTGGAAAACGCGCCTAATATGAAGTATTTCATGCCGCTTTCTTCGGATTTGAGCGCCAGGTCGCTGCCGTCGTTCTTGATCGAGCGGAAGGCTGCCAAGATATACAGCGGAATGCTGAGCAATTCCAAGGCGACAAATATGATAATCAAGTCGTTGGCGCCAACCATAAACATAGCGCCAGCCGAAGACAATAGCGCCAGCACATAGAATTCGCCGCGATGAATATCCGCGCGGTTGAGATAGTCCCAACTCATCAATACCGCGATCAAGGTAGCGACAAGGATAACGACATTGAGGAAACCGGTGAAGGCATCGGCAACGAACATGCCGTAGAGCGCGATCTGCTCGCTTTCAGCCGGGGAATAAACGAAGAGATTCGCCACAAAGCTGATGCCCAGCCCGACACAAGCCAAGATAGGCGTCCAGCGTTGACGTTCTTCCGACAAAAAGAGATCGACCAGCACCAGGAAGAGCGTCCACAGCACAAGCAAGGTGCCGGGCAAGGTGGAGGCAAGATTGGATTGGGCGAGAAAATCCGCGATAGTGGGCGTCTCAAACATGGTGTCTCCTAGGGCAGGAACAGCGCCACGATGCTATCCACCGAAATATCCAGCATATTGAAAAAGACAATCGGTTGGATGCCGATCCAGAAGATCATGATCAGGATTGGGATGAAAGCCGCGATCTCGTTCCACTGCAATTTATAGCGCCTCTCGTCGGAGAGCGGATTGTCATGCTCGCCCATGAAAACGTGTTGGAACATTTTCAGCAAATAGACCGCCGCCATGATCACGCCCAGGGTGGCGACCAGCGTGAAGGCGAAGCCCAGGTAATCGCTGCCCAGCGAACCCAGCAAGATGGTGAATTCGCCGATGAAGCCGTTCAAGCCGGGCAAACCCATACTGCTCAAAGAAATCACCAAACTGATAGCGCCGAAGGCTGGCATCATTTTCCAGATGCCGCCGTAATCCGCCATTTCCTTGGTATGCCAGCGCTCATAGAGCATGCCGACAATCAAGAAGAGACCGCCGGTGCTGATGCCATGATTAACCATTTGCAGGGTCGCGCCTTGCAGACCTTGGGAGTTCAAGGCGAAAATGCCTAGCACGACAAAGCCCAAGTGACTGACCGAGGAATATGCGACCAGCTTCTTCACATTGTCTTGGGCATAGCTGACCCAAGCGCCGTAAATGATCCCCACCACGCCCAAGAAAGCGATGGTCGGCGCCCAAGCCACCGCCGCTTCTGGGAACAGCGTCAGATTAAAACGAACGATGCCATAGGTGCCCATTTTCAGCAAGACGCCCGCCAATATGACCGAGCCGGCTGTCGGCGCTTGCACATGCGCGTCGGGCAGCCAACTGTGGAAGGGGAAGATCGGCACTTTTATGGCGAATGCCACCAAGAATCCCAAAAACAGGAAGCTTTCGACAGAACTGAGCAAGAATCCGCTGTCTTCGTCTTCGGCGGCGCCCGGGTCCCAATAGCTGCCCTCGCCTTCGTAGCTGTGCACCATCTCGATGACGCCGACATCGCCCGCGGCGCTGTAGGTGCTGAAGGTGCCCGATTTGTTGCCGACGTAGAGGATGGCGATCAACATTAGAATTGAACCAGCCATGGTGTAGAGGAAAAACTTGACCGCCGCGTAGATGCGCTCTTCCGCGCCCCAGATGCCGATCAAGAAATACATCGGCACCAGCGTAACCTCCCAAAAGACATAGAAGATGATCAAGTCGTGTATCACAAAGACGCCGATCATCGACCATTCCAGCAGCATCATAAAGATGTAATAGAGCTTTTCGCGTCCCCGTTCTTCAAAAATGTGGCTGCCAAAAGAACCCAAGATAGCGATAGGCATGATGAAAGTTGTCAGCAATACCAGCAGCAGACTGATGCCGTCTACGCCGACGAAGTAGCTGATATTGATCACCGACTCGCCCAGCGAGACTTCCGCCCAGGTATTGCGCTGGACCATCTGCAGCCCAGCCGCGCTCGGATCGAAGCTGACCCACATCAAGACCGACGCGGCAAAGGCGAGGATGCTCGTGCCGAAGGCGACCCACTTGATGTTATCCCGCTGCGTCTCGCCATTCATGAACAGCAAGATGACGAGCCCGATCATCGGGATGAACAAGGTGATTGTCGTAAGCGAAAGTCCAGTCAAGTCCATAGGACGACGTTCTCCTTAAGAGCCACTTTGGAGCATGGTCTGTAGAAAAGGGGTAAGCATCAAGAGAATAACAGCCACAACGCCGATGAAGATCACCACCGCATACAGGCGCACGTAGCCCGTCTGCAAGCCCCGCATCCAATTCGCCAGGCGCTGTACCAGCCAGGCGACGCCGTTCACCGCGCCGTCAATGATGCCTAGGTCGAAGGGCTGACCCAAGAGCTTGGCAATACTGTCGAAACCGCGTTTGATGATGCTGTCGTGGAAATAATTATGCAGGAAATCCCAATCGACGCGGTCGGCGAAGAAGCTCGCCAGTCGATTGAAAGGCTGTTCGATCAGGGTGACGTATACCTCGTCCCAATACAGCCGCGCATTCGCCAAGCGGAAAGCCACGCGCGACGAAGCATGCCTTTCCAGTTGGTCGCGGTTGCCGCGCGCCAATCCCTTGCCCTTGTAGACATTGTGCGCCACCACAATTGAAGCGATGCCAAGCCCCAGCGCAATGCCGGCTATCAACAAATTGAAGTCGAGCGAGTGCCCCCGCGACACGCTGAGCAAGCTGTGTTCGAGGAAATGTTTGAATTCGTAGGTTTCATAGATATTAGAGAAGATCGGCGTCGCTTTGGGCACGTTGATGAAACCAATGATGCAAGTGAAGATCGCCAAAACAACCAGCGGCAGCAGCATCGCGCCGTTGCTCTCCGGCGCTTGCCGAGCCGCCTCGCTGCGCGCGTCATCGAAGAATACCAGCACGATTTGACGCCACATGTAAAAGGCTGTGAAAGCCGCGGCGACCAACAAGATGCCGAAAGCGATGAAGCCGCTCAGCTCGTTGAGCTGGAATCCCTCGTACCAGGCATCCGCCAGAATCTCGTCCTTGGACCAGAATCCAGCCAAGGGGAAGATGCCCGCCAGCGCCAGGGTGCCGATCAAATACGTGATATAGGTGATCGGCATGCGCTTGCGCAAGCCACCCATGTTGCGCATATCCTGCGGGTCAAATTCTTGATCACCGTGATCATCATCATGATCATCGTCATGGCTGTGGCTGTGCGCATGATGATGGCCGTGCTCGACGCCGTGAATCACCGAGCCGCTGCCAAGGAAGAGCAGCGCTTTGAAGACGGCATGCGTCACCAAATGGAACATCGCGGCGACGTACGCGCCGATGCCCACCGCAGCCACCATGAAGCCAAGTTGCGAAATCGTCGAATAAGCCAAGACACGTTTGATGTCCCATTGCCCCAGGGCGATATAACCCGCCATCAAGGCGGTGCCCGATCCAACCAGGGTAATAATGAGGCCGATGACGTAACCGCCGTGGTTGAGCTCCCACAACATGACGTTGGCGCGGACCATCATGTAAACGCCGGCCGTGACCATGGTCGCCGCGTGAATCAAGGCGCTGACCGGCGTCGGACCCGCCATCGCGTCCGGCAGCCAGACAAAGAGCGGAATTTGCGCCGATTTGCCGGTGACGCCCAACAACATGAACAAGGCGATCAGGAAAATGACGTCGTCGAAAGCCATCTGGAAGCCGCCAAAATCAACGGGCTCGCCCTGGCCGAAGCGTTCCTGCGTCTGTCCGAAGACGCCCAGGTAATCGGTATCGAAATGATGATTATCACAATAGAGCGCGCGAATATCGCCGCCCAGCGGATTCTCAGCGCCGTGTTCAGATTCGGTCCCATGGGCTTCGTCAGTAGCGTCTGTTGTGGACTTTTTCTTCTGCGTTTCCTCGGCGTCATGCCCGGTTTGGTCGACCGCTTCACAGACATAGGCAGCGCCATGTCCGTCATCCGTTTGTTCAGCCTGTTCGGCGCCCTCTGCGTCGTCGCCATCGTGATCCGCTTTATCCGCGTGATCAAGCAAGCCATTATGTTCGCGCCAGCCCACCAAGTATTTGGCTTCCGTATTCGGCAACTCGCCGGCTTTGTAGAAGTCCAGAGTGCCAAAGGTCCAAAATATGAGGAACATCGCCATCAAAAGCCCAAAGTCGCCGATACGGTTGACGATGAAGGCTTTGCGCGCGGCATTGCTGTTCTTCCAGCCTTCGGGCTGCTTCTTGTCCCACCAGAAACCGATGAGCAAGAAGGAACACAAGCCGACGCCCTCCCAACCAACAAATAGCATCAGGAAGTTATTCGCCGTTACCAGGATCAGCATGAAAGCCAGGAACATATTGAGGTAGGCGAAGAAGCGCGGGTAAAGTTTGTCGCCGTGCATATAGCCGCGGGCGTATAGGTGAATGAGGGAGCCGACGCCGGTTACCACCAGCATCATGGTGACGCTCAGCGAATCGACGCGCAACTGCCAGGGGATCTCCAGCCCGATAGACTCGATGCGCAGCCAGCCATCGACAAGCGGCGGGTTCACGACCGCGGCGCTGCCATCGGTGCCGGTGACGTAGGTCAAGAGCAATAAGGAAATGATGAAAGCGAAAATCGCCGCCAAGCAGCCGATAAAACCAGACCACTTCTCCCCCAGCTTTGCGCCAACGAAGAAATTGACAATCGCCCCAAGGGACGGCGCCAGAATGACCAAAGGAACTAGCAGCGGGAGATTTTCCATACCTTAACGAGCCTCTTCCGACGGTGTACCGCTAACCGCTCATTTGTTGCAAGTCGTCGATATTGATGCTCTGACGCTCGCGGAAAATGTTCACGATAAGCGCCAAGCCGACGGCTACTTCCGCCGCCGCGACGGTCATCACAAAGAATACAAAGACATGACCATTGATTTGCTGCCATTGCTGCGCAAAAGCCACCAGCGCCAGGTTCGCGGAGTTCAACATGAGCTCGACCGACATGAAGACAAGAATGGCATTGCGCCGCATCAATACGCCCATCGCCCCCATCAGGAAGAGGACCAGGCTCAAGATGATATAAGGCTCAGTGCCGATTGAGTGCATCATCCATTCTCCTCAACGGCTAATCGTTAGCCGGGTCGTCGGACCGGCCGGGCAGCTTCGCTGGATAGTCGCCGCTTAAGACATCGGAGCCCGTCTGCTGCGACAAGACGCTGACAAGCGGTCGGCTTACGCGCCTGCGCTGATTGACGCGGCGGCGTTCCGCTTGCCGCAGCGCATCGGGACGCGCCAGCACGATTACCCCGATCAATGCCACCAACAGCAAGATCCCGACCAACTGCACCGGCAGCACATAGTCGATAAACAAGACCTGGCCAATTGCCTCCGGGCTGCCAAAAGCCGGCTTGCCCAGGGCGTCAAACATCACCGCGCGGTAACTCGGCTGCCCGCCAGGCAAGCCAGGATCGCGGACAAGCAGGCGGGTTTCTACCCTGCCACGCTCGGCTTCGTAATCAGCCAAGATGCGCAGGACATTTTGCTGCCCATCGACAAAAGCCAGGTTGTACTTGCCCTCATCCAATTCCACGCTCAGGCTATCGCCAGCTGGCAAATCGGCGGCA
The DNA here is from genome assembly GCA_965232245.1 of Phototrophicaceae bacterium. Classification (GTDB taxonomy): domain Bacteria; phylum Chloroflexota; class Anaerolineae; order Aggregatilineales; family Phototrophicaceae; genus UBA6055. Next base: position 2,896,347 of record CBDDPG010000002.1, read on the forward strand.
AGAACGCGATGAGGCAGCAGGGAATCGCATGAATTGTCTTCACAGAGGGTGCGAATCGCCGTATATTGGCCGATATCTACAAGCGAGACCTGGGCGTCAGCGACCGCATTGATGAGCGTCAGCCGCATTGACCCGACAGCTGGCGCGCTGAGATCGTCGGCCAAGACAGCCATGCTGATCAGATTGTCCGCGTCCGCAAATGCCACGAGCGTAAGCGCCTCGTCCGCCGCCAGCTGCAGGTCTTGGCTTAGGATTGGCGCGGTGGAAAATGCCGCGGCGCCAAGAGACGCCCGCAGCGAATAGGCGCCGGCCGGCAGCTCGGTATAACCGGGGAGCGCGTCGCGCTCGTCAAAATAGGCGACCGAATCGAATGCGATATCCGCAAGCCCATCGTCGAGCGAATCGAGCGCGACCTTTACATGCACAGGACCTTCGAGCAAGGTGCGATCCATGGACGAAGCCGAATAGTCCGCTCCGGGTTCGATAACGCCGGAGACAGTGTCGTCGCCAGCTTTTAGCGCGTTGATGACCCGCAAGCGGGCTTTCGCGTCCAGCGGCTCAACCGCTTCATCGCTCAACATATCCGAAGCGATGGGAAAACCAAAAATCAGCAAGATCAGAATCGCCACCGCGGTACTCGCGAAGCCTAGCCATGGCATGTGACCGCTGGTATCGGTCGTCGCCTCCGCGCCCAGCAGCATGATCACAAACAGGAAGAGCACCATGATCGCGCCGGTGTAAACCGTCACCTGCACCATCGCCAGGAAAGGCGCGTCTAGCATCAGATACAAGAAAGCGACGCAGCCGAAATTGACGATCAAGAACAGAGCGCTGTGCACCGCGTTTTGCCGCGTCAGCATGAGGCCCGCCGCGACGACAGCGACAAAGCTTACGACCAGGAACAACCACTCCATAGGGTTCTAATCCCACCTCAAAATTGATTTGTGCATTTTAACACAATCGCCAATCTTGTTCAAAGCGAAATTTACCGGCGACAAGTCTATCGTATCCAGTTTCTTTTCATCACAAAGACAGGAAGGCGTTTCCAAGGCAGTTATGAACTGCCCTAGGATGGATCTTCCATATCTGGGATGGAGCGATTATAGACCCCGGGCTCGACCTGCTGCGGCGTATCACCCGCGCCTTCTTGCGGCGGGTCAATCAGCATGTCCTTGGTATAAATGGCGTCGCGGCGGTCGGTGAAGGACATCTGATGCTCATGCCCAAGCTGGATCGCCTCCGTCGGGCAAGCGTCCTCGCAATAGCCGCAGAAGATGCAGCGTAGCATATTGATCTCGTAGGTCTTGGCATAGCGCTCGCCGGGGCTATAGCGCTCGTCGTCAGTGTTTTCAGCCGCTTCCACCCAGATGGCGTCGGCCGGACAGGCCGCGGAGCAAAGCGAACAGCCGATACATTTTTCCAAGCCATTTTCATAACGCCGCAGGTGATGCCTGCCCTTGTAGCGCTCTTGAAACTTTTGCACCTGTTCCGGATATTGCACGGTCACTGCATCATCCATCAGGTGCTTGAAGGTCGTCCTGAAACCTTTGATCACGTTCATATTGCGCTACCCCTGTTTCATTCTTTCTTCGAGAATACCGGTCAAGTCTTGCCGTTTCTTACCGTTCACTGCACAGCAGCGCTAATCGCCGCCGCCCGTTGTCGTGACCGCCGCGTCGCCACTTTCCAGTTGCCGATCTTCTTCAGGGCTGCGTCCGAAACTCGCCATGCCTTCCAAAGCCTTGACCTGGAAACGGATATGCACGATCGGGATCGCGATCAACATGCCGACCAGGTGCGCCAAAGCCCAGCCCAATCCACGGCGTTCGCCGGTATACATGGGATCGTCTTCCAGCGGGATGGCTTCTTCGCTCGCTTTATCCCTGCCCAGCCGCCGCAATACCAAGGCGCCAAGCGCAAGAACCACTACGAAAACAGCGCCGGAAATGAAAGGATAAGCGGCGCCGCCCAAGGCGTCGCCAATGACCACCGCCACAGATGTCCAGGCGACAGCCAGAAGACCCAGCGGGATCATGACTTTCCAGCCAAATTGCATCAGCCGGTCGTAGCGGATGCGCGGCAGGGTCGCGCGGATCCAAATCATGCCGCAAAGACAAAGCACAACTTTGCCGATGAAGATGACCGGCGCCAGTATCGGCAAACCGTCCATGGGCCAGAGGTGATAGCCGCCGAAGAATACCGCCACAGCGACCAGGCTGACAGCGATCATGCCCAGATATTCCGCCATCATGAACAGGGCGAACTTCATGCCGCTGTATTCGGTCATGTAGCCCTGGGTGAGTTCCTGCTCAGCCTCGGTCAAGTCGAAGGGAGCGCGGTTCGTTTCCGCCAGGAGCGCCAGAATGAGCACTGCCGCCGCCAAGGGATTTTGGAATACGAACCAGTCCCAGACATTTCGCTGCGCGTCAATGATGTCGCCGATAGCCATACTGCCGACGATCATGACCGGCACCGCCAGAGCCAGCGCAAAGCTCAGTTCGTAGCTGATCATCTGCGCCGAGGCGCGCAGCGCGCCCAACATGGCGTATTTGTTGTCGCTGGACCAGCCAGCCAGCACCACGCCATAGGTCGCGATGCTCGTGATGGCGATGACCCACAAGATGCCCACGTTGGAATCAATCAAGCCCTGCGGCACCTGGAACCAGACGTCGCCAAGGGCTGGCGCGAACCAGGGCAAGACCAGGTCCGGTCCCATCGGGATGACGGCCGCAATCATGAGAATAGGAATCACTTTGATCATCGGCGCCAGGCGGAAGACCCACTTGTCGGCGCCGGCTGGCAGCAGGTCCTCTTTGAAAACCAGTTTGACGCCATCCGCGGCCGGTTGCATGAAACCCAATGGACCGACGCGATTTGGACCCACGCGATGCTGGAAAAACGCCAGAAGACGCCGCTCCAACAAGGTCGTATACGCGAAACCCGTGACGATAACGAAGGCGAATCCAGCGGAGAATATTATGGGCCAAAGCGCCGAGCAGCCAGCGTCGTCCTCGCACTGAATCAAGTTTCGCACGCGCGCTTCGGGATTGAGCAGCAGACCCAGCGCGCCTTGACGGCCATCGAGATTGCCGGCGTCGTCAAAGCCGATCCAGGTCATAATCGCGCCCAGATTCGTCACAACCAGCGCCAATACGATGATCAGCCCGACCAGCGCTAGAATGCCGACGCCAATGGCTATTTTCAAATTACGGCTCATAATCGCTGTCCCCTAGCCTCAATCACCAGACGCCACGGCTGCCGTCACTTTGTTGACCGCCCCGCTCGTCAGCGTCATCGGCGTAGCTTGCTCGGTCATGTGGCGGGGCAAGGCGACCGCGCCGCGGCAGATCTCGTCGCTTAGCCGCGCCAGAACACGGACTCGCGATTCGCCAGCGGAAACGTCGACCATATCACCGTCAGCGATGCCCATATTTTCCGCGTCAGCGGAATGGATGATCACGAAGGGAGACAGAACCCGCGCTTCGAGCAAGTGCGTCGGCCGGAAATTTCGCTGTCGATTGTACAAACAGGATATGGGCATGACCATGACTTCATTCTCGCCCACTTCGACGCTCGCGGGCAAGGTCAGTTTTGTTCGTTTCGGCCGCTCGCCCCGGTCAGCCGCGCTCGCGATTTGAATGCCCAAACCACCCTCATTGGTATAAGCGGTACCGCCATAATACAGATCGCGGCCGCCGACATCGGGGAATTGCCGCTCGACCTTGGACAGCGCCTTGTAAGTCATGCCGGCGAAGTCAGCGACATTCTCGCTCAAGTCCAGCATGACTGTGGCGGCCGATGGCTTCAGGCGCGCCTGCCCCAGCGCCTGCCGGATACTGCCGAAGAGTTTCCAAGCTGGCAGGGATTCGCCAATGGGACCCTGCGCGGTATAGAAGCGCTGTACCCGCCGTTCGCCATTGACAAAGCTGCCATCGCGCTCCGCGAAACTTTGAATCGGCAGCAGATGTCCGGCAAATTGCCCGATGCCGTCGTCGAACAGCTTGGCGGCGATGACGGTTTCTACACTCGCCAGCCAATCAGGCGCCGTCGGGTCGTCATCCAATAGGTCGGCCCCCGCCACTATCAGCACCTTGGGCGGATTGGCGATTATGTCCCGCGTCGCGCCCGGCGAGTAACCCAGATAGTGAAGACCCATGCCGTTGGCGCCGGGCAATGGCGAGAGCAAACCGTTGTTTGGCTTGCCAACATGTTCTGTTTCGATCAAAAAGTTGGCGGCTGCCTGCGCCAGCGCCTGGCTGCCTTCCAGAGTCAGCCCTTCCGCGCCGGTCACGATGACCAGGTTCTCCGCCTCTTTCAAGCCCCGCGCGACATCCGCGTGATTCTTTTCCAAGTCGCGCATGACCGCGGCCGCCTCGCCGGCGGCATAGCGGATCGCATCCCCAGCCACCACTTTGTCGTTGCGCGCGCCCTGTATCGCGAAGTCTTCCAGGCGCGTATGACGCGCGTTGGCGACGACCAGATACGCGCCGCGGTCCTGCGCCTGCTTGATGCGCAAGCGCCAAATCGGCACTTCTTCTTCCAAATCGCTGGCGATCACCAGAATGGCGTCGCCCCGCCCCAGTTGGCCGAGGTTGCTGCCAGCGCCGACGCCGACCCGCGCCACTTGTTCGGCGGCGCCATGCGTGGGGGGCCAAGCGCCCAAGCGCGCGCCGCCCAAGCCCTCTAGCAATTGACGCAACTCCCAAAGATCTTCATTGGACATGCCGCTGCCGGCAATGGCGGCGATGTCGCCGTCCGCGTCCTGCAAGGCAGCAGCCAATTGCGGCAGTACCGTCTTCCAATCGGATTCTCGCAATTGCGCGCCGGACCTGCTTTGCGGCTTGCGCAAGCGATCTTCGCCGCGCGTGAAGTGATGGCCGAAGCGGGTCTTGTCACTGATCCAAATCTCGTTGACCCACTCGTTCTGACGCGGCATCACGCGTTTGATCATGGCTTTACCGTCGAACTCGCGGTCTAGCCGCATGCTGAGGCTGATATTCTCCCCGGCGCAATCCCAGGGCGAAATGCTCGCTACTTCGTTCAATTCCCAAGGGCGCGCGCCAAAGCGAAAATCGCCGGTGGTCAAGGCGCCCACCGGGCAGATGTCGGTGGTATTGCCGCTGAAATAGGTATCAAAGCCGGGATCGGAATTGGTGATGATCTGCAGTCGCCGCCCGCGCTCGTGAAAAGCCAGGACGTCGTCGCCCGCGATCTCGTCCTGGAACCTGACGCAGCGGGCGCATTGAATGCAGCGCTCCCGATCGAGGAAAATCAGGTCGCCCAGCGGATAGTGCTTTTCCAGCAGTTGCTTATCCTCAAAATACATCCGAGACGACTGCGGACCATGGCGCATGGTCAGGTTCTGCAGCGGACATTCGCCGCCCTTGTCACAGATGGGGCAATCCAGCGGATGGCTCGTCAACAAGAATTCCAAGACATCGTTGCGCGCCTCAATCACCGCCTGTGTATTGGTCTTGATGTGCATCCCGTCGCTGACGACGGTGGTGCAAGCGGTTTGCAGTTTGGGGAAATAACGGATCTGCGGCGTCCCGTCTTCGTTAAGCATCAACTCGCCGGTGGCGCGATCGCGGCCCGGACTGCCTAGCTCCACCAGGCACATGCGGCACATGCCGACCGGATCCATCTTCGGGTGATAACAAAAGACCGGAATGTCGTTGCCAGCATGCCATTTGGCCGCGTCAACCAAGTTCGACCCGGCCGCTACTTCATATTCTTTTCCGTCAATGTTGATACTTACCGTGTCGGACATCCAAGCCTCCGCCTCAAGAAAAGCGCCACGCCGTGAAATTCGCTAGCGGCGTCGATTCAAGATCTCGATTCCCTGCAAGGCGCGGTCGCGCATCACCTGCTCCAACAGACCCCATGACTCATTCGGGTCTACCGCTCCAGCGATTTCCGCCGCCGCTTCAAAATCCGCTCTTGCGCGTTCGTATTCGCCGCGCTCGGCGAACAACTCTCCGCGCAGCACATAGTGGGTGAATGATTCCGGCTGCGCCTCAATCTTGTCGCTCAGTTCGCGGTAGCGGCTGTAAAAATCTCGTTCGCGCTCTAGCGGACTTTGAAATAGCGACTTCAAGATTCGCCAGAATAAACCGGTGCGAATCGTCACGCTTTAATCGCCACCCGCAGCCGCCGCTGCCACGTGCTGCGCGAAATCGTCCGGGAAATGCTTGATCGTATGTATGATCGGGTTCGCGGCGAAATCACCCAAGGCGCAGAGCGTCGTGCCTTGCATATTTTCCGCCACATCCGCGATGCGCTTGACATCATCGGGCGACCCGCGGCCAGCCAGAATGCGATCAATCACCTTGTCCAGCCAATAAGTGCCTTCGCGGCAGGGCGTGCACTTGCCACAACTTTCGTGCTTGAAGAATTTAGTCACCTTCGACGCCACCCAAGTCATATCAACCGATTCGTCCATGACGATGATGGAAGCGGAGCCGATGATTGTGCCGATATTCGCGCAATCTTCATAGCTCATTGGCGTGTCCAGGACTTCGTCGCTTAAGGGAACGATCGGTCCCGATCCGCCCGAGGGCAGCATCGCTTTGAAGGCGCGGTCGTCATAGAGCGGTCCGCCGGCATGATCATAAAGCAATTCGCGGAAGGTCGCGCCCATCGGCAACTCATAGTTGCCCGGTCGCTTGACGTGGCCGCTGACGCAATAAATCTTGTTGCCGGCGCTCTGCTCGGTGCCGATTGCCTTGAAGGCTTCCGCGCCTTCCCGCATGATGAAGGGGCAGTTGGCGAGCGTCTCCACGTTGTTGACGACCGTCGCTTCTTTATATAAGCCCCCGCCTTTCTGGGCGGGGAACGGGGGGCGCACCCGCGGCTGCCCCAAATAGCCTTCCAAGCTGTTCAGCAGGGCGCTCTCTTCGCCGCAGATATAAGCGCCGGCGCCAAGATGCGTATAGACCTCGCAATCATAGCCCGAGCCCATGATATCCGCGCCGACGTATCCTTTGCCGCGCAGTTGCTTGATACAATCGTCAAGCTGCGCGCCGATATCCCAAAACTCGCCACGCAAATAGATATAAACAGCCTTGGCTTGAATGGCGTAAGCGCAGATCAAGGAGCCTTCGATCAGTTGATAAGGATTCTTTTCCATTATTTCGCGGTCTTTGAAGGTGCCGGTCTCGCTTTCGTCGGCGTTCACCGTGACGTATTTGAGCGGCTCGTGCTGGGGAATGAAGCTCCATTTCACGCCGGTGGGGAAGCCCGCGCCGCCGCGTCCGCGCAAGCCCGAGGCTTTCATCTGGTCAATGACTGCGGCGGGGCTCATAGCCAAGGAATTCTTTAGTCCTTCAAAGCCGCCATGCTTTTCATAGACTTCCAGCTTGTCGATGTTTTCGATTTCGCGACCGCGCAAAAGAATGTGCATGCTTCGTTTCTGTTCCTTTACCCTTCGACAATTCGCCTAGCCGCTGGCAGGCTGCGCCGCGCCCTCGCGCCATTGCGCCAGCAGCTCGCGCATCTTTTCTTGACCCAAGTTCTCTACGTAGCGGAAATTGCATTGCAGCATGGGCGCCTTGTCGCAGGCAGCCAGGCACATGACGTGTTCGACAGTGAATAAGCCATCGTCGGTGGTGCCGCCTTCTTCCACGCCGAGCTCGTCCTTCAACCAGGCGTGAAACTCATCGGCGCCGCGCAATGCGCATGGCAAATCCGTGCAGACTTGCAGCCAGTACTTGCCCTTGGGCTTTTCCGAATACATGGTGTAGAAGCCGGCGATTGACTTGACCTGAGTCGGATCGAGATCAAGGATCCGCGCGACTTCTTCTATGCCCTGCTGATTCACCCAGCCGTATTCTTCTTGGGCGAGATAAAGCAGCGGCATCACCGCCGAACGCTTGGTTTCGTATTTTGCCAGATGATGCTGGATACGCTCTCGGTATTTCGGATTGTCGATGATTGCCATCAATCAGTTTCCTTCAAAAACGCGCCGTTGCTAAAGAAAGGAGCAATTGGCATGAGTTCCTGTATCCACCCCGTCAAGCGCAATATCAGCTAACGATCGCAGTCGCCAAGGACGATATCGACGCTGCCGATGATGGCTACCATATCCGCCAGCAGATAGCCGCTGGACAAGACCGGCAGCGCGCTGATGTGGATGAAAGACGGCGTCTTGAAATGCACCCGGCGCGGTTTATTAGCGCCGGTCCCGTGAATGTAACAGCCGATTTCGCCGCGCGGGCTTTCAATCGCGCTATAGATCTCGTCATCGGGCGCGTCATAGCCGTAGGTCCACAACTTGAAGTGGTGGATCACCGCTTCCATGCTTTGACCTAACTCGCTGCGCAAGGGCGGCACATACTTGCGGTTTTCCGAACGGTAGGGTCCCTTCACCGTTTCCAGCCGGGCAACCGCCTGATTCAGGATCTTCATGCTTTCACGAAATTCTTGAATGCGAATCAAGTATCTATCGTATACATCCCCATGTTCGCCCAGCGGCACATTAAACTCATAGGTCTCGTAACCGCTGTAAGGCTGCGCCTTGCGCAAGTCCCAGTTGACGCCGCTGCCACGCAAGGCTGGACCGGTCATGCCATGCGCCAGCGCCACATCCGGCTCCACCACTCCCACACCCTGCGCCCGGTCTTTCCAGATCGGGTTCTGGGTCAGCAGCGCTTCATAGTCGTCGACCTTGGCTGGGAAGTCCTTCAAGAACTGTTTGATGGTGGGGAGGAAGTCCGCCGGCACATCGCGCCAGACGCCGCCGGGTCGAATATAGCTGCTCATCATGCGCTGGCCCGAAAGCATCTCGAACATGCCGAGCACGCGCTCGCGCTCGCGGAAGGCATAGAGCAGGACGCTCATCGCGCCCATATCAATGGCATGCGTGCCCAGCCAGACCAGGTGACTGGCGCAGCGCGCCAGCTCGAGGCATATCACGCGGATGATCTGACCGCGTTCCGGCACATCCAGGTCGAGCAGTTTTTCGACAGCGCAGGAATAAGACATGTTATTGGACATCGGCGACAGATAATCCATGCGATCCGTCAACGGGAGCGCCTTTTCATAGCTCTTGTCTTCCAGGGATTTTTCTATGCCGGTATGCAAGAAACCAATATCGGGCAGGCAGGTGACAATCTCTTCGCCGTCCAGCTCGAGCAACAGGCGCAAGACGCCATGCGTGCTGGGATGATGCGGTCCCATATTGAGCAGCATGGTTTCGCCGGTCATCGCCCGTTCGGAAACCAATCCTCTCAATTGGTCGAGGCTGCCTTCCCATGTGCGCTGCTCTTCGATTGATTGCGCAGGTGATTGCGCAGGCGCTGCAACTGCCATTGTGACCTCGGAATCCTAGTTCTGGGCAAAGGGCTTATGCTTGCGAATTTCCGCCTCGTTAAAGGAGAAGGCGACCGTCTCTTTGCCCAAGGGATAGTCGCGCCGGTGCGGATGCCCATGCCAGTCGTCCGGCATCAGCAGTCGCCGCTGATCGGGATGCCCCTCAAATGTGATGCCCATCATGTCGGCAATTTCACGTTCCAGCCAATCAGCGGCGGGCCAAACCACAGTCGCCGACGGCAGGCGCGGGTCGTCTTCCGCGGCGAAGGCTTTTACACGCAGCCGCCGGTTATACAGCATCGAGAGAATGTGGTACGAAACCGCGAAACGCCCGGGGCGGTAATCGCTGCTGTCGCCGTCAAATTCTTCGCCATAGTCGCCCGGGTAATAGTCGACAGCGCTGACATCGGAGAGCATGTTATAGACCAACCCGGGACTGACGCGCAGGAAATCCAGCACTTCGGGAGCGCGCGCGGCTTCCACGACGAGCGTCGTCTCTCCGCGGAATTGCTTCACATATAAAATGACAGCGCCAAAAGCGTCTTGCGCTGCTGATACCGGGTCTCTTGCCGCCGGAATTTCCATGCCCAAAGCCGCCTCAGAAATTCGTCAATAAATCCAGGAAGCGCTTATGCCCAATCCGCGACGCGCTCGCTCTTTACCTTTTCGTGCAAGGTCAAGATGCCGTGCAAAAGCTGCTCTGGCCGCGGCGGGCAGCCCGCAATGTAAACATCCACGGGAATGATCTCGTCCACGCCCTGCACAATAGCGTAGTTATTGTAAACGCCGCCGCAGGAAGCGCAATCGCCCATGGAAATGACCCATTTCGGTTCCGCCATCTGATCGTAGAGCTGGCGCACGACCGGCGCCATTTTGCGCGTCAAGCGCCCCGATACGATTAGCAGATCCGCTTGACGGGGCGTGGCGCGGTTCAGCTCCATGCCGAAGCGCGACAAGTCATAGCTCGACGCTTGCGAACTCATGTACTCAATCGCGCAGCAAGCCAAGCCAAAAAGCAGGGGCCACATCGCCCCAGTGCGCGCCCAATTAACAGCTTGCTCAACGGTGGTCGTGACAACACCCAGATTACCGAGCTTGGAGCTTACTCCCATTCCAAACCACCCTTCTTCCATTCATATACGAAACCTACGACCAGGATCAGTGTGAAGACCGCCATGACCGCCAGCCCATAGACGCCGAGGTCGCGCATAGAAACTGCCCAAGGCAAAAAGAATATCACTTCTATATCGAAGATAATGAAGAGAACCGCCACCAGGTAGAACTTGACCGGCAAGCGGCGCAGCGCCGGACCAATCGGCTTCATGCCGCTTTCATAAGGCACCGATTTGCGATAGCTTGGCCGGCGCGGACCCATCACGCGCGAAATGTTCGCGATGATCAAAGCGAGCGCGGAGGCAATTACCAGCAGGGCGGCGACAGGACCAAATTCGAGAACGGTCATACGGGCTACTCAAACCGTTTGTGCTTTTTGGAACAAATCAAGACTTCACAGAGATTAGCATACAATTTCGGCAAAATCAAGCAAGGCTGCAGGGCAATTCAGGGCAATCGCATCAAATTGGTTGAAGCAGATGGAGCAAGAAATCGTTATCCATCGCTGCGCGGAAGCGTTTTTGCCGTAAACTGCTTTTGCCTGTATCACGCTTGAGCAGATTCAAGGCTATAGCGCGTAAGGTTGCCATATTTTCGGAACTTTCGCCGTCTCGGATGCGAGAATGATCCTCGCCGAAGGTGACATCCAAGACCCAGTGGTAGCTGTTTTCGATTGCCCAGTGCCGCCGCGTTGCTTGCAAGATAAGCGCGGCAGAAGTGTCAAGGCTGCTGATATAATAGGCAGTCTGGTAGCGAATTTGCCCTTTATGACGGCACTCTCGCTGGACACGTATAAGACTACGCAGGTCAGGCCATCCTTGATAATGGCGGATATATTCGAAAGCCTTGGGATCACTGAGCACCCAACATTTGCGTATTTCAATCCGTCCCCTTGACTTGTTAGTTGTTTCGTTGAAGTCACAGTCCATGTCTTCAAATCCATGTTTGTCGCCATAGCTGAACCAATCGGCTATATCCTGTTTTAGATTGCCCTGATTGCCCTTGACCTGCAGAATATAATCCGCTTTCTCGTTCCGAATCGCTTGCGCAATCTTGGTTTGACATCCCATCGCATCTATTGTCACAATGCAACCGGAAACATCCAGTAGACGCAACAACTCAGGAATGGCTGTTACTTCATTGGACTTATCAGCCACTTTGCGCTGTCCTAATACCAAGCCATTTTCACTTGCCCAAGCACTGACCAAATGGACCGCATCCTTACCCAGCATCTTGTCATGGCTACCGCGCAAGGTCTTGCCGTCAAGGGCAAGCACCTGTCCTTTACTGACTGCAAACACCGACTCTACCCAGCGCATAAAGCGCTGCTGGAACTCCTCATGATTGATCCTGGCAAATACATAACCGAAGGTATCATGCGATGGAATGCCATGCTCTAGCTTCAGAAACTGGCGAAACCAAGGCTCCTTCGCTTTTCCTACGGTTTCGATGCCAACCCAACTATCCGCGCCACAGAGCACAGCACAAACGGCGATGATAATGATATCGAGCAATTTGTGGTCACAGCGCCCCTCTATTCGGGGATCAGGCAGATCAGCAAAACATTCCTCTAAACTCAATCCTCTACCTTTTGACATGAGGCAACTCCTCTTTTTGCCTCAGTATCGCCCCAAAATGATTTTGATGCGATTGCCCTGCAGGGCAATTAGGGCAATCGCCGCAAATTATAATTCACCACCACGCCGCAAAGGCGAACGTGCTCATGCAAGGAGCGAGGATTTGAAACGAAAAGGGCGCAGCGAATCGCTGCGCCCTAGTCAATGCCTAGCGTGATTGTCGCATTAGCGATGACCTGCGCCGAGACTCAGCAACCCGGTCCTTGGCAGCGGTCGCCGGCTTTGCTCGTCGTCCTTGCCGAAGCGGATCACATCGCCGCTGCCCGTTATGGCTTCCACCGCCAGCCCCAAGCTTTGCAGCTCCTTAACCAGTACGCGGAAACTCGTGGGAATGCCCGGCTCCTCAATGGGTTCGCCCTTGACGATGCTCTCATAGGTCTTCACCCTGCCCTGCACATCATCGGATTTGACGGTGAGCATCTCCTGCAGAATATGCGCGGCGCCATAAGCCTCAAGCGCCCAGACCTCCATCTCGCCAAAGCGCTGACCGCCGAATTGCGCCTTGCCGCCCAAGGGCTGCTGCGTAACCAGGCTGTAAGGACCTGTCGAGCGCGCGTGCGCCTTGTCCTCGACCAAATGCGCCAGTTTGAGCATGTGAACATAGCCGACAGCCACGTGGCGGTCAAAGGGTTCCCCGGTCCGGCCGTCGTACAAGGTCTGCTTGCCATAATGCGGCACCGGCTGCCCGGTCTCGAACATGACGCGGTTGGCAATCTCGAATAGGTCGCGAATGGAGAGCGAGTCGCTCAGTTCGATTTCTTCAGGCGCGGTCTGCTGGATCCACAAGCGCAGCGACGCGCGCAAAGCTGCCTCGTCTCGCTCATCGCGCGTGTCGCTCCCCAGGTCGCTGTTGTCATAGACCATGATTTCGTCCGGATCGTAGCCGAGCTCGCGCAAGACCTCCGCCACAGCCACGCGCCGCACATAGATCTCGTCGCGCTCGAGAATGATCGCCTCGTTGTCATAGAGCCCGCTCTCGCCAACGCGATCTAGCAGATAGGCGCAGATCACGTGCATATCATCGTCGAAATCTCCGCTGCCGATGCCAGCGACTTCCGCCAGCCGATCCTGATTATCCCAGGCTTGCTCCGAGATCTGTTTCCAAGCCCAATCAAGCATCCAGGCGCGGCCGAGCTCAGCTTGAATCTCTTGTTCGCGCACGCCATCAAAAACCGGCGTTACCGCGCGGAATCCCATGCGATCCGCCGCCCAGCCCAAGTGCAGCTCCAGGATTTGGCCGATATTCATGCGAGACGGGACACCGAGCGGATTGAGAATAATTTCCACCGGGGCGCCGCCGTCAACATAGGGCATATCTTCGATTGGCACGATCTTGGAGATGACGCCCTTATTCCCGTGCCGTCCCGCCATCTTGTCGCCAACCGTCAGCTTGCGGCGCTGCGCCACGCTGACGCGAACCATCTTTTCCACGCCAGCCGGCAGGTCCGGGTGTTCGTCGCGCGTGAAGACCTTCACGTCAATCACTTTGCCGCGGTCGCCATGAGGCAAGCGCAGCGACGAGTCCTTGACCTCGCGCGCCTGCTCGCCAAAAATGGCGCGCAGCAGCTTCTCTTCCGGGGATAATTCTTTCTCGCCCTTGGGCGTGATCTTGCCTACCAGGATGTCATTCGGTCCAACTTCGGCGCCGACGCGCACAATGCCGTCTTGATCAAGGTCCTTGAGCGCTTCTTCACCCACATTGGGAATGTCGTAGGTGATCTCTTCCGGCCCCAGCTTGGTATCGCGCGCTTCAATCTCGTGCTTCTCGATGTGAATGCTGGTGAATTTGTCCTCGCGCAGCATCTCCTCGCTGATGAGCAAGGCGTCTTCATAATTGCCGCCGTCCCAGGACAAGAAGCAGGTCAAAACATCGTGGCCCAGCGCCAGTTCGCCTTTATATGTGGAGGAACTGTCGGCAATTACGTCGCCGGACTTGATGCTGTCTCCCTTGCGCACCAGCGGCCGCTGATCAATGCAGGTCGATTGATTGGAACGCTCGTATTTTCTGAGCGGGTAAGTTACTTCTTCGCCATCGGCAGTGCGAACGATCACGCGATGTCCTTGCACGCTTGTCACTTCCGCTTCAATTTCCGAAACCAAGACCTGGCCGCTGTCCGAAGCCGCCTGCCGCTCCATGCCCGTACTGACCACCGAGACATCCGGCGAGATCAGCGGCACAGCCTGCCGCTGCATGTTGGAACCCATCAAGGCGCGGTTGGCCGCGTCATGGGAAAGGAAGGGAATCAAGGCGGCGCTGATGCCGACGATCTGCCGCGGCGCGACGTCCATATAATCGATGCGTTGTGGAGGAACGGTCAGGAAGCCCTGATCATGTCGCGCCGAGACGCGATTCGAGACGAATTGACCGTGTTCATCGAGAAGGGCGTTGGCTTGCGCGATGATGAACTTGTCTTCGGTGTCGGCCGACAGATATTCGATCTCTTGCGTAGCGAAGGGCGCCACGGCAACTTCCTTTATTTTCCGCCGCTTCAGCCTGCCAATGATCTTCGTGTCAATGATGGCGCCTTCTTCGAATACTACCTTGCCCTTGGCGTCTTCAATGTCGTCGAAGAGCCGGCGGCCAACCAAGTCCGGATCTTTCACGTCGAGAGAATTGACAACTTTGCGGTAGGGCGTTTCGATAAAGCCCAGATCGTTCACCTTGGCGTAACTCGCCAGCCGCCCGATCAAACCGATGTTGGGACCTTCGGGCGTCTCAATAGGGCAAATGCGCCCATAATGACTGTGATGCACATCGCGCACATCAAAGCCGGCGCGCTCGCGGCGCAGCCCGCCCGGACCCAGCGCGGACAGCGTCCGCTTGTGCGTCAATTCCGACAGCGGGTTCGTTTGCTCCATGAACTGCGACAATTGCGACGAGCCAAAGAATTCGCGCACCGCAGCGACAATCGGCCGAATGTTGATCAAGGACACCGGGGTCAGTTGATCCGCCTCGCGGATGGACATGCGCTCTTTGACAACGCGTTCCATACGGCGCAAGCCGATGCGCAATTTGTTGCCGATGAGTTCGCCGACGGTCTTCACGCGGCGGTTGCCCAAATGATCAATATCGTCGCGGCCCCGTTGGCCGCTATTGATAATGATCATGTGTCGCACCAAGGCGACAATATCCGCTTTGGTGAGGGTGCGATGATCGAGGTCGACTTCGCCTTGCAAGCCGAGGCGCTGGTTCAATTTGTAACGCCCAACCCGCTCGAGGTCATAGCGGCGTTGATCGAAGAGCTGGCTTTCCAGATAGTCGCGCGCGTTGTCAAGCGTGGGCGGGTCGCCCGGGCGCATGCGCTTGTAGAACTCGATCAGCGCGACTTCCGCGATGGTCTGCTTCTTCTTGACATCCCATACGGGCTCGTTCTTTAAGGAACTCTCGATAAATTTGTGATTTTCGTCATTGTCGATATCGGCGAAGAGCGCCAGAATTTCTTCGTCGTCCCCCGTCTTGATGGGAGATTTCGCCTTGCCCAAGCCATCGTCGATCGCCGCCAGCGCGCGCAAGAGGATCGTGACCGGTATCGTGCGCTTGCGATTGAACTTGATCGTGATGTAGTCCGTTTTGCGCGTCTCAAACTCCATCCAAGCGCCGCGGTCGGGTATCAGCTTGGCATTAGCCAGTTGTCTGCCCGTCGCGCGTTCTTCCTCTACATCAAAGTAGACCCCGGGCGAACGGATCAATTGACTGACGACGACGCGCTCTGTGCCGTTAATGATGAAGGTGCCCTTCTCGGTCATCAACGGGAAGTCGCCCAGGAAAATGTCTTGGCTGATGATCTCGTCGCCTTGATCGTGATTCACCAGCGCGACGCGCACATAGAGCGGCGCCGCGTAGGACATATCGCGTTCCAGGCAGTCGTCTTCGTCGTACTTCGGCTCTTCGAACCAATACTTTAATCCGAATTCCTGGGATTGGGGGATATTGCCCGGGAAAAAGAGCGACAGATTGCCATTGAAGCTCTGGATGGGGTTGATCTCGTCGAAGAGCTCGAGCAACCTGCCCCCATAGAGAAAGTCCTCAAACGACCGCAACTGGATGTCGATCAGCGACGGTAGTTCCTGGATATCCGTGGTACGCGCATAACTCTTCACGTTATAATAGTGTTTCAAGATGCCGCTCCTCGGAAAGATAATTCGATTCTGCCGGACAAGTAAAAGCGAAGCGCAAACGCAATGAAGCCGCTATGACTGGCTTAAGCAGCATAAGGAATTCGCGCAAGTTGGATGACGCGTGTATTTGGTCGGTTTCATTCAACCAAACTATGTCATAAATGAGGACTGCAATCTTGGAGTTTAGCGCTTCAGGCATGTCCTTGTCAAGACTATATTTTCGGAAATCAGAGCAATCGCACCAGAACCAATGTGTGTCGAATGTGTTATTTATCTACCGAGAGGTAGGGGCGGCTCGCGAGCCGCCCGCGAGAATAACCATATATTTGTGGGCATTTCAGCGGGTCGCGTAGACACCGACCGTCAAACGTCCCGCCATTGCCACCTGATTTGGCGGTCAAGAAGTTAATCTCGGCGCTCTCGGTGTCGGAGGTCTGTGTCTACGCGACCCTCGGTGCTTACGGAAAAAACTGGCGCAATTGCCCTGTTCGAAATAGCTCTCACTTGATTGACAAATATTTTCAAGCGTGTTAAGATGTTGGAAATAATTTTCATCCTATGGAATTTGTTACATGAAGAACGGACACAAACCAGATCGCGGCTCTCTTTCCACTATCTCCGACGCCTTGCCGAACCTGAAAGGCGCCGCAAGGAAGGTAGCCCAGTTCGTTTTGCGCCTCCCGCAAGAGACAATCAACCTCTCCATCACAGAATTAGCCGACCGTGTTGGCGTTAGCGAGGCGAGTATCTTCCGCTTCGCCCAGTCGCTTGGCTTCTCTGGCTTCCACGCCCTTAAGATCCGCCTGGCTGAGGACATTGTCTCGCCAATGTTGATCGTGCACGAAGACCTGATGCCAGACGACAAGCCAGCGACAGCCGTCCAGAAAGCGATGACCATGGGGCTGCGCGCGCTCGAAGACAGCGCCAACATTCTCGATATGCCGGCCTTGGAAGCCTCCATTCGCGCGCTCTGCAACAATCGGCAAATTGTGCTCTTCGCTTCCGGCAACTCCATCCCGATAGCCATGGACCTCGATTTCCGCTTGACCAAGATCGGTTTGCTCTGCCGTTTTTCAATAGACCCAACTATGCAGGAGATGTACGCCGCTTTGACTTCGCCTGAGCAGGTGGCGGTAGGCATCTCGCACACGGGCAGCTCCAAGGATACGGTTCATGCCCTGGGCTTGGCGAAACAGCACGGAGCGACGACAATTTGCATCACGAATCACTCGACCTCCCCGTTGACGCGCCACAGCGATTACTGCCTCTTCACCGCTACGCGCGCCAGCCAATTCCGCGAGGAGGAGTTGAATTCCAATTTGGCCGCCCTGGCGCTAACGGAAGCGTTATACGTTGGCATTTGTATTGAGCGTTCCGACGCCTTGATGCATTCCGTCCAGAAGACATCAAGAGCGACCGATCACCGCAAATACTAGGAACGCGGCTTGAGGAAAGGAGTGCCTATGAATTGAAGACTAGCTAGCATGCGCGAGGTTGTTCGCGATATCAATCGGCTCGAGCGCCTCGTGACGATTCCGACTGAATCGATACTTGTCATAAGGAGAAATTCACGATGAAGAAATATCTAGCACTGTTGACGATCCTGGCGCTTTTGCTTGTGAGCGGCATCAGCATGGCGCAAGATGTGACGCTGGAATTCCAGCAATGGTGGGAGCCGGAATTGCCGGAAGGCGCGTTCCGCGCGCTGCTGGACGAATTTGAAGCAGCCAACCCGGGCATCAAGGTGGAGACGATTAGCGGTCCCTATTTGACCACGAAGGACCAAATCATCGCCAGCGCGGCCACCGGCACGATGGCTGATGTCGTCGGCTTGGATGGCGCCTGGGTCAATGTCTTGTGGAAACAAGGCGCGCTGGCTAGTCTGACACAAGCCATGATGGATGCCGGCTACGATGACAGCGAGTTGGCGGCGCAGATCAGGCTCGCCGGGGAGACCTATATGATCCCCATCGCCAACTTCATTTACCCGGTCTTCGTCAATCTTGACATGCTGGCAGCGGCTGGCATCGATCCGCCGTCAACGCGCGCCGAATTCGCCGCCGCCGCCGAAGCGCTGACCGACCCCGACAACAACGTTTACGGCTGGGCGCAGCCGCTCTCGCTGGAGCAGCCCAACGGCATCCAGAACGACACCATGTCCTGGCTCTGGGCAACTGGCGGCAGCATGCTCGATGACATGGGCCAGCCCAACCTGGCCGGCAACGAGCAGCTGGCGGAGACGATGGCATACATCAAGAGCCTGCACGATGCTGGCGTGGTCGCGCCCGGCGCCTTCGCCATGAAAGAGAATGAAAAGGTCGAGGAATTCGTCAACGAGCGCGTCGCCATGATCATCAACACGCTGGCCCACTTCACGCTGATCCGCGAGCGCAACCCGGACCTGAACTTCAATATCACCGCGCTGCCGGCCGCTGAAGGCTATGACGGTCCCCGCGGCTTGCCTTACGCCTCCTGGGGCATCGGCATCAGCGCCAATACCGAACACACCGCCGAAGCCTGGAAGCTGATCGATTTCCTGACCAGCGTCGAAGGCAACTCTCACTTGACCTCAATCGCCAATGCCTTCCCCGGCAATGTCAACGCGACGCCGGACTTCATCACCAGCGATCCGCTCTTCGAGACCGCCTTCGCCATCTTCCAAGAAGGCTACCTGGCGAATGAATTCACCGGGCTGCCGGCCGCGGAAGAGCTGATGCGTCAGTTCGACGAGCCTTTCCAATTCTATTTGGAAGGCGAGATGGAACTGGAAGAGTTCCTGGAAATTGCGCAAGAAGAGTGGGAAGCCGTATTCGAGTAGCTTGCCGGGACTCGTAATTCCCCTAAGTTCTATGAGCGAGGCGGTCAGAGAATGTTGCTGGCCGCCTCCACCCAGGCGGAGTTGGCATGGTCACAGCCACGCAGAGCGAAATCACTGAAACGGCGAATATCGGCTGGGAGCAGCGGAAGCGCAAATTGCTGCCCTACGCCTATCTATCGCCGACTCTGATTCTGCTCGCGGTCTTAACCGTCGTGCCAATCACGACGGTCTTCCTCTATTCCCTGGTTGATAATGTCATCGTCAATCCCAATCCGCCTCAATTCGTTGGCTTGGACAACTACGAAGAAGTGCTGACGAACAGGAAGTTCCACGGCGCGCTGAACAATACCATCTATTTCGCGCTAGTCAGCGTCGGCGCGCATTTCGCCATCGGTTTGGCTTTCGCGCTGCTGCTGAATTCGCGCCTGCTCAGCGCCAATGTGAAGGCTGTTTTCCGCGTCGTATACATCTTGCCCTGGGTATTCACCGCCTCAATTATCGCTATCTTGTGGCGGCTGCTGCTGAACCCGCATGGCGTGGTCAATTTTGTCTTGCTGGAGCTGGGCATGATCCCAGAGCTGCAAGAGTGGCTGTCGGACCGTAAACTGGCGCTGAACGCGGTTACCTTCATCAACATCTGGTCCGGCTATCCTTTTTATCTGGTCAGCTTTTTGGCGGGTTTGCAAGGCATTCCCGATGATCTCTACGAATCCGGGCGGGTCGATGGCGGCAATGCCTGGCAGCTATTCCGGCATATCACGCTGCCCCAGTTGAAGCCCATCATTATCAGCCTGGCGCTGCTGGATTTCATTTGGACGGTCCATCAGTTCACCTTAATCTGGATGACCACGGGCGGCGGTCCCTTGCGCTCCACCGAGGTCCTGAGCACCTACACTTATAAGGCGGCTTTCAGTTCGCATGAATACTCGATCGCCTCAACGATCGCCATGGTGATCCTGGCGATTTGCACCTTCGTGGCGATATTCTATGTGCGCAGTCAGCGCATGGCCGACGAATAGCCGCTCGGCGACTTCGGCTAGTGGGAAATCGCCAAGCGAACTAGCTGTAGGGCTATAGCAAAACTAGGGAAACAGAGATTGGCATGATCGGCAGTCGCAGGCAGATTCTAGTCAGAAAGCTACTGATATGGATCGCGCTGATCCTCGGCGCCTGTTTTGCCGGTTTGCCTGTGCTGTGGATGGTTTCGTCGTCTTTCAAGTCCAATCTGGAGATCTTCGCCTATCCGCCGGCCCTGGTTGACTATTCCTTTTCCTTCGAGGCTTACCAAGCGGTGCTGAGCGACCCGGGGCAATTGCGCTTCTTCTTCAACAGCTACCTGGTCGCTATCTTGGTCACGATTTGCACCGTTATCACCAGCATCCTGGCCGGCTACAGCTTTAGCCGCTTCGACTTCCGCTTCAAAAAGGTCTTGAACCTGATCATCATCGGCGTGCAGTCGGTGCCGCCCATCACGTTGATGATCCCCTATTTCGGTCTTATCGTCTGGCTTGGCATCTACAATTCCTATGCGGCGCTGGTTCTCACCTACATGGTCTTCACCTTATCCTACGCGATCATCATGATGACCGGCTATTTTAACACCCTGCCGCGCGACTTGGACGAAGCCGTCATGATCGACGGCGGCGGCAGCTTTGTGACGCTCTGGCGCATCCTGGTGCCGATTTCACTGCCGGGCATCGTTGCGGTCGGCGTATACACCTTCATGCTGGCTTGGAACGAGTTCCTTTTCGCGCTCACGCTGACGCGGACCAACGATATGCGAACGGTGCCGATTGGCATACACTTGCTCATGGGGCAGCACTCTTTTGAATGGAATCAGATGCTGGCGCTGAGTGTACTGGGGTCCTTACCCGTCCTAATTCTCTTTTTGCTTTTCCAGCGATATTTCATCGCAGGCATGTCGGCCGGCTCCGTCAAAGGCTGATTTTCCCCTGCGCCTTTTATCCACATTCACGGGAACGAAGATACCACTATGCTATTGAACATGAGAGATTTGCTGGCGGTCGCGCGGGAAAATCGCTTCGCTGTGCCCGCTTACAACATCAGCAGCAACATGCTTTTATCCGGCGCGATAGCAGCGGCAGAAGAAGCCAATGCCCCCGTCATCATCGCCATCCATCCCGACGAATTGGCTTTTGTCGGCACTGCCTTTGTCAAATTCGCGCTGGAAGAGGCGAAAAATGCCGCGGTGCCGGTTGTCATTCATCTGGATCACGGCTCGTCGCTGGAACAAATCATGACCGCCATCCGCGCCGGCTTCACGTCGGTGATGATTGACGCCTCCGAGCTGCCGCTGGAACAGAACATCGCCGCCTGCCGGGAAGTCGCGGCGCTGGCTCATGCCGTCGATGTTTCGGTCGAAGGCGAGCTCGGAACCATCGGCGAACTAGATGAAGAAGCCGAGGCCGGCGCCGAAGAAGTCATCTTTGTCGATCCGGAGCAGGTCAAGACTTTCGTCGACGCCACCGATGTCGATACGCTGGCGGTCGCGATAGGCACTTCGCACGGCTTGTACCCGCAGGACATGAAGCCAGAAATTCGTCTGGACCTGCTAGCGGAAATCAAAGCCAAGGTCGATATTCCGCTGGTCTTGCACGGCGGCTCCGGCAACCCAGACGCGGAGATCGCTCGTTCAGTGGAATTGGGCATCTGCAAGATCAACATTTCCGCCGACATGAAGAACGCCTTTTATCAGAAATGCCGCGAAGTCCTGCGGGATCCGATACTGCGGGAACCCAGCAGCATCTATCCCCAGTGCATTGACGCCATGAAAGTCGTCTGCCGCCAGAAATTCGACCTCTTCAAGACGACGGGCAAGGCGGCGCTATACTGATGGCCTCCAACTCAGCTATTGACAGCTGGTCCCCCGGGATCGTACCGCCCAGGTAATACCAGACCGTGAGCGAGCGAATTGCCCTCGGCTTCTGCAATAATGTCGATTATGAAATCGTCTGGGATGCGGAAGCGCTTGAAGAACTCATTGCCGTTTATGAGATCAGCGCCGCTGAAATCGGTTCTCAGGGCGAGATACATTCCGAACGCCAGCTGCTAATCTCGATACTCGGCTTCATGACGGGCTCGGGCGGCGGCGAGCGCTTCGTTTCCAACTCAGCCATCATAGAGCGTTTCGCGGCGCGCTTCCAGAAAAAAATCACGCTAGGCGGTACGTCCGTGCGCGCCGCTATCGCGATGAGAAAATTAGGTTATACCGCCGCGCTGCATCTGATCACCATGAACAGCCATGTGCGCCGCCTTTTGCCCCCAGATTGCCCTTATGTCTGCAGCAATCCGCGCGACAGCGCCTATCCGCATCTGATTGTACAGTTCGGCCAGGGCGCAAGGCTGCGCGCAGGCGACATTGATATTCGCGCCAGACAGCCAAACCGCCTCATTTATCACTGCAATGACGCAAGAATCTCAATGAATTTGAACGAAGACTTCGCTGAGCTGATTACGGGCGCGAAAGCGCTGCTTATCTCGGGCTTCAACGCGGTACAAAACAAGCGTTTGCTCGCGGAGCGGCTAGTCAGCCTCAAACGCATCATGAAGCGCCTGCCCAGGGATGCCATCGTCTTTATGGAGGATGGCGCCTATTATGACCCCAACTGCCGCCAATTGATATTGCGGGAACTTGGGAGCGGAATTGACGTTTACAGCATGAACGAAGACGAGCTGCAAGTTCATCTTGATCGGACGGTGGACTTGCATGAGGCTCGCAGCGTCACAGGCGCGCTGGCGGATTTGAGCCGGCGCATTCCAGCCGACACAATCGTCGTGCATACGCGGGGCTGGGCCCTGGCGCATGGCGACGATGTCAATCGCTACGCCGCTGCCCTAAGGTCCGGCGTCACAATGGCGACGACGCGCTTTCGTTATGGCGATGACTTTACGCTGGCGAACTACCGCGAAATCGCGGAACGAGCGCCGAGCGCCGAAGACGCGCGCTTCGCCGAGATCATAAACGCGCAGCCAGGCGCTAACATGGTCTGCGTGCCGGTGGCAGCCGTCGAACAGGCGAACGGCGTCACAATCGGGCTGGGAGACGCCTTCGTTGGCGGCTTCCTGCCAGCGCTGGCCTTCGATTCGGATTTCTCGTAATTCACCCGACCCAAGAGCGCCTTCGCCCTTCTGGATAGCGCAATGCGGATGCGGAACAAAATCGACGAAAGCAGCCTATGGCAAAGCCCAACATAAAGCAACAGGTCCAATCGCAGTTTGGGGAGGTCGCGGCCAATTATCGCGTCAGCGCCGTTCATGCCTCTGGAGCAGATCTCGAGGTCATGACGCGCAGCGCGCCACTGCGCCCCGGCAGCCTGGTCTTGGACGCCGGCTGCGGAGCCGGGCACAGCGCCTTGGCTTTCGCGCCCAAAGCCCGCTGGGTTTACGCCTGCGATTTCACCCCGGCGATGCTCCAACAAGTGAAGCTGCTCGCGCGACAACGAGACGCTGCCAACGTCACGCCGCAACTCGCCGACATTGAAGCTCTGCCCTTCCCTGACGACAGTTTTGACATCGCAACGTCGCGTTACAGCGCCCACCATTGGCGCCATCCGCAAAGCGCCATAAAGGAGATTCGCCGCGTTCTGCGGGACACAGGCGCATTTATCATCAGCGACATCATGGCCAGCGAAGATATCGCGCAAGATACTTTTTTGCAAAGCATCGAGCTGCTGCGCGATCCATCGCACGCGCGCGACTATCGCATTTCCGAATGGCGCGCCATGTTATCGGCAGCCGGCTTCCGCGCCGAGCTGATACACAGCTACGACCTCGAACTGCATTTCCACAAATGGACGTCGCGCATGAATACGCCCCGGCAAAACAGGGAGATGATCAAGTCCCTTTTCAGGGGAGCCGCAGAGGATATCCGGCGCGGCTTCCAATTGCCCGATGCAATCGACAGCGATGACTTCAGTTTTTTCATTCCGGGCGCTGTGCTCAAATGTCAGGCGAAGATCTGAATCGCGAGCGCGCCGATGCGCTAGTCGGCTAGGAGGCGCTTGGCTCTCGAGGAAACGTTTTCCACGTTGACATCGGCGAGCTCGTAGATGATGACATTATTGTCATCGTATAACTTGGGTTCAAGCTTAAACATTTCCAGCGCCCAGCCTTTGGCGCGCCCGATAAAGCTCGAGACGGGAACTTCTCGGTGCATGATCACATAGCGAAACCCGTCATCTAGCAACTGCTCAAATGCCGCTGCCCAATCCGCAAGCGTCAAATCTTCGTAGTTGAATTTGCCGGGGTCGCGAAAAGTCGCCAGCAGCAGGTTCTGGTCGATGTAATCGTAAGTGCCGGGCGGGACGCGCGCGATCATGCCTTCGGCGATAGGGCGCTGATGAAAGCGTTGTACAGACATATAGTATTTGGAGACATGCCGACCAAAGGGCACGTCAATGACAGCGCCTTGCGGGAGTTCCGCCAGCTTCGACAGATAAGCCGGTCTGGGCGCGTCGCGAGTCGGGATGGGAAAGATGCTTGCGCCATATAACAACATGATGACAGAAATGATCAAGAGTAGTTTGCGCTTTCGATCCAGTTCCTTCAGTTCCAATGAACGCAGACGGTAATGCAGTCCATAGCCGATCAAAACGGAATAAGGAAAGAGAAAAACCAAAGCCATGCGGAAGGGCCACTTCAAAGCGCGAAAAATGAAATTGTCTTCCAGCAGCCGATAAGGCGTCCAGTAAATGTCAAGCGCCGAGCGATTGACATAGATGACGACGCCCAGGCTCAACAGCCAGAAAACCAGCGCCAGGATGAACCAGATCAGAGCGGACCGTTCAATTCTGACCGCATAGACAAGTCCCGCGCAGGCGAAGAAAATACTGACCAAGCCCACATGCGACAGCCCCCAGGTCACGAAAGTGTGCTCGACGTGGTCGCCGCTTAGACTTGCGATGCTCTGCATATAATTGAGCGGACGATAATGATCGGCTTTGAGATATGTCAGCAGATCCATGCCTCCCCAGACATCCGTGATGACCGGATCGGAGGCTGCTGCGAATAAATCTTCTGAAAGTATCATCGGCGCTAAGGACGGCGCGCAGATGACGACGCTGGCCAACCCAAATAAAATCATCGACATCCAGAAACTGCGCAGCGCCCAGAGCCGATGAACAAGCATGTAAAGCAGGACAAATCCCCCGCCCAGCAGCATGGCGAAGATGCCTATTTTCAGGTTGGCGTAGACATTCAAGGAAAACAGAAAAGCCGCGGCTAGCATTGTCGGGCTTAATGCGCGCATGTCGGCGCGGGCGCGAATGCGCATAAGTCCATATACGAAAGCCAGCATGAACCAGGGGATCCACTCGGAAGCGCCGGTAAATGGCTGCTGCAAGGCGTGTGTCAGGTTGGCGCCGGCGAAGGCGTAGAATGCGCCGCAGACCCAAGCGGGAATGCGGCGCTTGAAGATGAGCATACCAAAGAGATACATGCCATAAACCCGCAGCAGGATACCGATCGCGGCAGTCATATTAAAAGCGAAGGGATCGCCAAATAGCAGATAGAGCGGCGTCCAGAATACCAGTCCAGTCCAGCGCGGCGGCTGCAGCGTGTAGTCCAAGCCCCCAGGGTGAAACAGGTAAGGGCTGTAGTTGAGGTCGCGCCCCTGCGTCAGCGCTTCCAATACCCACCAGTTCTGCCACAGCGCTTGATGCGTATCGACATTGTCCATGGGCAGATGGCTGCCCATGCGGGTGACAAAGGGATAACTCATGACAAGGAAAGTCAGCGCATACAAAAGCAATGCCGCCCTGTCCCGCTGCCAGCGCTCCAGCAGTATTCTGTTAATCGAGCTGGCCTGCGGCATGCAAATGTCCTATCGCAATCACTATGTCGCGCGAAGTTAAGCTGGCTTTAAGCCTGGCTCGCCGCCTCAAGATATTCGGTGTAGCCGCCGGCGAATTCCTGCATCCTGCCCGCGCGAATCTCGACGACGCGATCGACCGTTTGATCCAGAAAGTAGCGGTCATGCGAAATTATCAAGACCGTACCCGCGAATTCGTCCAAAGCCGCTTCTAAAACTTCCACAGACGGAATGTCGAGATTGTTGGTCGGTTCGTCCAAGAGCAAGAGATTCGGCTGGCGCAGCATCACCAGCGCCAATTGCAGGCGGCTTCGTTCGCCGCCGGAAAGCGTCCGAATCGGCTGCCGCACTTGCTCGTAGCTGAATGCCATGCGCAGCAGAAAATTGACCGCGTTTGATTCGCTGCTGTTCTGCATACTGCGAATGAGATCAAGCGGAGTCTTGTCCAGCCAATCCGACAGGGTCTGATGCTCCTGCGAATAGTAGCCGACGCGAACGCTAGGTCCCAGGTATATGCGGCCCCCAACAGGTTGCAATTCGCCCAGGATCAGTCTAGCCAGAACCGTTTTGCCGGCGCCATTGGGACCGATGAGGCCCACGCGATCGCCGTGACGCAGCAGCATATCGACGCCGCAAAAGAGCTGCTCGTCGGCAAAAGCCATGGCGACATCGTCCAATTCCAGCACTTTTTTGCTGCCGCGCCAGCCGGACACTTTGAAATCCATCAGCGTTTGATCGAATACTTTGTCGATGATTTCGCCGCGCTCTTCCATCTGCGCCAGCATACGCCGCCGTTGACGCGCCGCCAGCATGTGCTTGCGGCTCAATACCTGTTTCGCCCAGCGTTCAAAGCGCTCGATCATCGCTTCCAGCCGCGCGATTTCCTTCTGCTGCGTGGTGTAAAGCTGTTGCTGTCGCAAACGCCGCAGCTGTCGTTCATGTTGATAATACGAATAGTTGCCATGATAAATGGTGATTTTGCCATTTTCGAGTTCAGCGATTTGCGACGTAACTTCGTCCAGCAGGTAGCGGTCGTGGGAAATGAGTACAACGCTGCCGGGATACTGCAGAATAAAGCGCTCGAGATGGCGTTTCCCCTGGACATCAAGATGATTATCCGGCTCGTCCAAGAGCAGGATTTCCGGCGCAGCCACCGCAAGCTGCGCCAAAGCCACCAGCTTTTTCTGCCCGCCCGACAAAGTTTCGGTCGCCCGTCCATAGTCGGATTGCTCGAAGCCCAACATCGCCAGCAACTCGCGCACATGGCTCCCGTGACGGTGACCGTTCATTCGCTCGTAATTTGCCAGGAGCGCTTCATGCCTTTCCAGGGCTTGGGACAGTTTTGCCTCGTCACTGTATACCTCGGGCTCGGACAATTGCGCCTCAACAGAATCCAACCGCGCCTCGAGCTCCGCCAGCGCCAGTGGTTTGATCATCGCCAGATCTAGCAAGCTGATGCCTTGCGGCAAGTCAATATCCTGCGGCAGATAACCGATGCGCGCGCCATGTTGCCGCGTGATATGACCCCCATCCGGCTCGACTTCGCCCAGCAGGACCTTCAACAGCGTCGACTTTCCCGCCCCGTTGGGACCAACCAGCCCAACACGATCGCGATGGCTGATGACCCAGGAAAGATCGCGGTAAAGCTCGCGCCCGGCGAAGTTGACGCTGATGTTATTGACATGCAGGATCTGCATCAGGATTCGCTTCTGATGAAAAGTTATCTTGCGCGGAAAATCATAGCACAAATGAGGCAATTGCCCTATCGTCGGCATCAGCGACAGATTAGAATGGCGCATATTGCGCGCGAGTGCGAGTCTAGCAAACATGTTGATCGTAGACGCTCATCAAAACATCGCTTTCAACGCCCAACAGCTGGGACGCGACTATACTAGCTGGGCTTGGCGCCTGCGCGCTGCCGAAGGCGAATCAACAGCTCCGCCGGCTATGACCAGCCTGCCGGATAATCTGCTGGCGGGCATAGGCATCGTCTTTGGCAGCATGATCGTCATACCGGAGTCCTATCCCGGGCGAGCATCCTGGCATAAGCTCAGCTATCGCGCCGGCGGCGACGCCAAACTGCTGGCGCGGTGGCAGCTTGACTATTACCGGCGCCTGGCGGACGAGAACGAGCAAATCCGTTTGATCCTGACGCGCGGCGATCTCGAGGCGGTCCTGGCGTCCTGGCAAGACGGCGCGCCGCTCGCGGGGCGGATGCAAGGCATTGTCGCGCTGATGGAAGGCGCGGAGCCTATTGCCGAACCTCGGCAATTTGAAGAATGGCTGGAACTGGGCGTCAGAATTGTAGCGCCCGCTTGTCAGCCCACACGTTACTGCGCCGCGGCCGGCTTCGAAGGCGAGCTGACCCTACTGGGTTATGAATTGCTTGACGTCCTCGGGGATCACGAGATTTTGCTGGATGTCTCCGACATGTCGGAACGCGCCTGCCAGCAAGCCATCGAGCGCTATCCGGGCGGGATCATCGCCAGTCACGCCAATCCCCGCTACTTTTACGACAGTCCGCGCAGCCTCTCCGACCAGACCATCAGCGCCCTAGCCGAACGCGACGGGGTGATTGGCGTCATGGTGTATAATCGGTACTTGAGGCGGGACTGGCATCCCAGCGATCCCAATCGTCGCGCGCGCTTGTCCCATTGGGCTGATGCGGTGGATTACATCTGTCAGTTGGCTGGATCAGCCGCTCATGTCGGCTTGGGCAGCGACATTGACGGCGGCTACGCTTACACGTGTTTCCCGCGGGAAGTGGATACCTCAGCCGACTTATGGCAACTGGCAGACTGTCTAGGCGCCCGAGGATTCGCTGAAGACGACGTCGAAGCGATATTAGGCGGGAATCATATTCGCAAACTGAAAGAGTCATTGCCAGACGGGTAAAGCTTCATGTGGCGATTTGCGCAAGTCGGCATCGCAATAGGGGCCCTAGGCGTCATGCTCTGCTTTATGGGTTTGTTCCCCGGCGTAACCGGCGCCGAGACCACCGCAGGCATCGGCTTGGTTCAAGTGATTATGGTGCTGATGGGTTATACCCTCTTGATTCTAGGCGCGCTGGTCTATCTCAAGTACAGCTTTTTCCTGGACGTGCCATCGACGCTGGCGCAGCAAATCGGCACGCGGCTCGCCCTGACCGGCATCCTCTTCGCGGCGCTTTCCGGGCTGGCGGACATCCTTGGTTTCGGCACGCATATCCGTGACGACGTCGTCGATATTTTCTTTGGACAACTGCAAATGCTGGGCATTCTGGCCAGCTTCGGCGTGTCCTCTTTTGGCGTGCTGGTTTATGTGCTGACGGGCGCCTCAATAGCCCGCCACGCGCCTGTCGAAGCCCTCAGCGATCGCATTTCCGGCGTTGATGACACCAGCGAAATCTTACTCCCTGAACTTGACGGTTATGCCTAGCATCCCTGTCAGCCAATGAAAAGCGAAGACAGTGATTCCCCCGCGTCATCAGCGCATCGCATTCGCGTGGAGGCGCCGCCATGCCAAGTGACGCGCCAAAGCTCTTATACGTGGTGAACATCCCGCGTTTTTTTCTGTCGCATCGCCTGCCCTTGGCTTTGGCCGCGCGCCAAAGCGGCTACGACGTCCAAGTCGCGACATCTGTACAAGATAGGGACTCGGTCGCGAGCATTCTTGACCAGGACCTGCGCTTGCATCCGATTCCCCTAAGCCAGCACGGCCTGAATCCGCTGGCAGAATTACGGACGATACTCGCGCTCGGACAACTCTATTCGCAGCTCAAGCCAGATCTGATACATCACATTAGCATCAAGCCGGTCCTTTATGGCGGGATGGCTGCGCGTCTCGCGCGTCAGCGCGCGGTCGTTCATGCCATGAGCGGACTGGGCTACGTATTCGTGAGCGCGGACCTGCGGGCGGCGCTGCTGCGTCAAGTTACGCGCCCCATATTTCGAGCGGTCACTGCCAGCGCCCACAGCCGCATGATCTTTCAAAATGCCGACGATCGGCGATTCTTTGTGAAACAGGACTTGATTTCGAGCGAAAAAGCCCTGTTAATTCGCGGCTCGGGCGTCGATGAAAATGTCTTTTCGCCACAGCCCGAGCCGCTGGACGAACTGCCCGTCGTCTTGTTTGCCGGCAGGCTGCTCTGGCAAAAGGGCATCGGAGAGTTCGTGGAAGTCGCGCGGCGCCTGCGCGGCAAAGCGCGTTTCCGAGTGGTTGGATACGAAGAAGCGACCAGCCCGCTCATGGTTCCCGCCGCTCGCTTAAAAGCCTGGGCGGACGAAGGATTGATAGAGTGGCTGGGAAAACGCGATGACATGCCGCGAGTCTACGCGCAGTCCAATATCGTCTGCCTGCCCTCAACCTATGGCGAAGGCGTGCCCAAAGTCCTAATTGAAGCCGCCGCTTCTGGCCGCGCCTGCGTGACAACCGATAGTCCCGGCTGTCGTGAAATCGCGCGCCATGGCGAAAACGGGCTAGCGGTCCCGCCAGGCGACATCGCTGCGCTTGCGGGAGCCGTCGAACGCTTGATAGGCGATCCCGCCCTTCGTCAGCGAATGGGCGCCAAAGGCAGGCAAATCGTTTTGGACGGTTTCACGCTGCGCCAGGTCATTGACGAAACGCTCGCGCTTTATCAGGAGCTGCTCAGCGAAGGGTCATGACCCGCTCGCATGCCTCCGACGCCGCCCGATGCGCCATTCGTATCGGCAGCGGCAGCCTAAACTTGGGCGTGCAAGCCAGCGTCAATTCAACCGCGCTTTTGATATGCGCCAGATGCCCTACCGATACGTAGATCGGTTTCACATTGGTCCGCGTGCGCAGGACATGTCCCACTGCTTCGCCTTGATAAGTCACAATCGCTGAGTTGCCTTTGACATTGCCGGGCTGCTGATACTCGCCGATATAATGCCGTTTGCCGCAGCCAATGGTCGGGCGCCCCAGCCACAAACCCAGATGAGCCGCAACGCCCATGCGCCGCGGGTGCATTTGCCCCATGCCGTCAAAGATGAAGACATCCGGCTCGTCCCGCAATTTACGGAAAGCCTCCACCAGCGCCGGTCCCTCGCGAAACGCCAATAGACCCGGGATATAGGGATAATTCGTCGCGCTCTGCGCGCAAACGGTCTCTAGGTGTTCCAATTCAGGAAACGTCAGGACAACGACGCAAGCGCAGGTAAGACCGCGTTTGACGCTGACATCGACGCCGGCAACGGTACGGATGCGATTCAGATCTATGGGGCTAGCGCTGTCTAGCTGCGACGCCAGCTTCTTTTGCAGGGCGATGGCGGCTTTCGGGCTTAGATCCCAGTCATGCAAGTGCCGGATGTGCATGGATAGACGCGGTGGAAGCAGAGGCGCTACATTTCGAGATAGTCGCGCAATTGACGCGAGCGCGTCGGATGGCGCAGCTTGCGCAGAGCCTTCGCTTCGATTTGACGGACGCGCTCGCGCGTTACGCCAAAAAAGCGCCCCACTTCTTCAAGCGTATTGTCCTGGCCATCGAGCAAGCCAAAACGCAGTTCCAGCACCTGTCGTTCGCGTTCGCTCAAAAAACCAAGCGCCGAACGTATCTGTTCCTTGAGCAACTGACGGCTAGCGGCGTCTACCGGTCCCGGCATGTTTTCGTCCGGGATGAAGTCGCCCAGTTGACTGCTGTCTTCTTGCCCCACCGGCATATCGAGGCTCATCGGCTCTTGGCTGATGCGCATGATCTTGCGCACTTTCTGCGCGGCGCGGCGCAATTTGCGGTTCAAATTGCTATCGAGGGGAATGCCATCGCGTTCTCGCTGTTTGATGGCTTCGCGATCTTCGTCGGTCAAGAAGTCCATTTCCAGCGCGACCTGCGTCGGCGTCGGCTCCGCGCCCAGCGTTTGCAGAAGATCGCGCTGTACGCGCATGAGCCGATTGATGGTTTCGACCATGTGCACGGGAATCCGGATGGTGCGCGCCTGATCGGCAATGGCGCGGCTTATCGCCTGGCGGATCCACCAGGTCGCGTAGGTGCTGAATTTGTAACCTTTGGTGTGATCAAATTTGTTGACCGCGCGCAACAGACCCAAGTTGCCTTCTTGAATCAGATCCAGGAAACTGATGCCCCGACCCATGTAGCGCTTCGCCACGCTAACGACCAGACGAAGATTCGCGCGGGTCAGATCTTCTATGGCCAAAGCGGCTTGGCTCTCTACCTGCTCTTGCTGCTGCTTCGCCAAGTCGATCGGGTCAATCGTGTCTTCGATCCAACTGTCAAATTCAGCGAAGGCCGGCAAGCCATGCTCGCGGTGAAAATGCAGGCGCATGTGCATTTGATGTTCGATGGGGAACAGGAACAAGTCATGCACAATTTCGAACATCAACTGGGCGACGCCGGTCCAAGCCTCATCGCGCCCCCATTGGCGCTGCGTGAGATAATGTCGGATGTAGGACTCTTCTTCCATATTCCAATTGCTGATAATCGCTTGCACCTCGTAAAGCACCTTGAGGAAATCGGGCATTTCCACGTCGAAGGGTTGGATGACTTCGCGCAGTTTCCGCCAGTTCGCGCTTAGCTTGCGATAGGCGAATCTTTCGACATCCAAGTGATTCGGATCGCGCTTGCCCAGTTGCGGGTTGTCAAGGCTCATCAATTCGTCACGCAGCGCTTCGAGCTGCCGCTCGGCGGCAATCTGCGCGCTCAGCCACATTTCGCGATTGCTATCCAACAGCGGCACCTGGCCGATTTCCTTGAGATACATGCGCACCGGGTCATCGGAAAACGGCACATCGTCGAAGGCGCCTGCGCGCGTCGTTTCATCGCTGGCAATATCTTCGTCATAGTCCGAACGGGAAAGGCTGCTTGTCGTCGTATCCGACATCAAGCGACGCTCGTCAGTATCTTCATAGTTGCTGTATTTTCGGACGCTCTTTCTTCTACCTGCCATCAATCATCCCGCTCCCGATATTGTTTCCGACCTATGCCCATCGCGTCGCAATAGGATTTTCTTCGCATTCATAGTGCTATTCGAGGCTTTCAAGTAACAGCCATATCAAGCCGCGCCTTCGCGGTCATCGACAACATGATCTTCTGGCTCAGCTGGTCCCGCCGCGCCTGGTCGCCTTCGGCATTAGCGCTCGCCTCTTCCTGCAAATACTGCATTTCGACCCGCTCCTGCTCGAGGCGCTCCATACGCAAGCGCAATGCCCGGTTAATTAACTCGTCCTGCAAGTCATGGTTATGAAGCCGCCGCGCTCGGCTGTAAATATCTTGCAGATCTACCTTGTAAGCGCCACGAGAAAGCGCGCGAATCGCCGCGGGCTCTTCGCGTAACAGCGATTGATACTCCAGCTGCAGCTCCTCAGCCAGCGCCGCGCCAATGTAATCCAGAGGCTCCTGCTCATCTTGCGTCATCGCCTCTTGCAAGCGCGCCATCATAATGCGGAATTGACTGCCCGTGAAATCCTCGACGCACAGATCACAGAGCGGACCGTTAAGCAAGTTTTCGTCATTGCCCGCCAATTCGCGCAGCTTGCGATTAACCTGGGACAGCAGCTCAGGATTCCGCAGCAGCAAGCTCAGGCAATAGGGTTCGATAGCGCGCAACTGGGTCTGGGGAGTCGTTTGCGCGGGAGCCGCTTCACTTTCTCGACTATCGCTCGCAGCTATTTCGTCCTCGTTGTCCCAGTATTCCGGCGGCGGCAGCTCCGCTTCCGCGTCCGTTTCGGGCGGGGCGCTGTCATCAGATCGGACCGGGCTTTCAGAGCCGGACATGCGCGCTTCTTCGCGCTGTGACCAAGCCAACAAATCGCGTTCGCTGATGCGCAGGCGACGCGCCAGCTTCTGCACATTCTCCCGCTGATAAAGGTTGTCTTCGGAAGCGAGCAGAATCGGCAGCACTTCCTTTGCAAGCTGCTGCTTCGCTTGCAAGGGCGCGTCGCCGCTCAAACCCGCCGTTTCCAGGTCGATTACGAAGTCAGCCACGTCCTGCGCCGATTCCACCAGAGCGCCCCAGTCGCCCGGCGATTCGCGCAAGAAATCGTCCGGGTCCTTGCCCGAAGGCACTTGCAGAATCCGAATATCGATGGACAGCTTGCCCGCGTAATCCCGTTGCAGCGTCTGGCGCGCCACCTCCAGGCTGCGGCGGGTCGCGCTTTGACCCGCTTCATCGGCATCAAGCGCCAAGACGATTCTGCGCGCATAACGCGGCGCGAGGCGGCGAATCTGCGCCTCGGTCAGCGCCGTACCCATCTGCGCCACCACGTTGCGATAACCGGCTTGATAGGCTTGAACCACATCCATATAGCCTTCGACGACGACTGCAAGTCCCGTTTCGCGTATGGTCCCTTTGGCGCTATCCAATCCAAAGAGCAGGTGGCTCTTGTCGAAAAGCGGGGTCTGTGGCGAGTTGATGTACTTGGCGGAATCATCCGAGCTGAGCGCCCGCCCGCCAAATCCGACTACCCGGCCACGCTCATCGCGGATGGGAATCATCAGACGATTGCGAAAGCGGTCGTAGACTCGACCGTTTTCGTTGCGCACAGCCAAGCCCGCGTCGATGATCTCGTCTTGGCTGTGGCCCAAAGCGCCCAAGCCCTGCAAAGCGAAGTTCCAGCTAGCGGGCGCGTAGCCAAATTGAAAAGTTTCGATTGTTTCTGGGGTCAAGCCGCGCCTTTTACGAACATAACCCAAAACCGCTCCCGCGCTGGGATGCAATAGCTGCTTCTGGTACATTTCGGCCGCGCTGGCTAGCAGCCCGCGCAGGCGCTCTAATTCATCATTGCGGGTCTGCTGCTGCGGACTCTGCTGGCGGAGCTGCACCCCAGCTTCTTGAGCCAGCTCTTGCAGCGCCTCTTTGAAGTCCCAGCCCTGGATCTTCTGGGCGAAGGTGAATAGATCGCCGCCCTCGGAACAAGCGCCAAAACAATGCCAAGTTTGGCGTTGCGGATTGACCACAAACGAGGGCGTATTCTCATTGTGAAAGGGACAACAGGCTTTGTAGTTGCGTCCCGCTTTCTTCAAAGAAGGCACAAAGCGCTGCACATAACTTACAATGTCGATGCGTGATTTGATCTCATCCGTCACAGACATGGACGAGCCGCCCCCAAAGAAATTGACTGTCGAGTATAACTTTGCTAGGCGCCAGATGCCATAGCAAGGCGACCAGCTTGGAAGATCTATACGATGGCATGCAGTCAATTATGCCCGGTTGTCTTGCGCGCGCAAGCATTTGACCGCCACACAGAGTTTCGAAATAGGCCTGGCTGTTGGACCAGCGCGGCAAAATCCTAGAAGTTGTCCAATGCGCTGAGATCGGCGCGACCCCGCTGCAGACCGCTGATTTTCTGAAGCAGCGCAATGCGATTGTTGCGAAGTCGGTTGTCCTCGGCATGGACCAACACGTGATCGAAAAAGTCCGTAACCGCCGGTATCATCCCTTCAAAGACCGTCAGGAATTTGTCGATATTGTCTTCGGCATCCAGGTTCTTGACGCTTGCTGAATAAGCTGCGTAGAGCGATTGCTCCTGCGGCTCTGTGAGCAAATCCAAATCGAGCGATTGCGCTCCCTCATCCCGTGTGATGCGCGCGCAGCGGGCAAAACTGTCCAAAATGGATTCCCAATTCGCTTTTGCCGTCCAGGTCGCGAGTTCTTCAATGCCCTGCATAGCGCGGAAGGGATTTGCCGCCTGCTCCGCCAAGACAGCGCTGATGGCGTCGCGCGGCACAGGCAGCTTGTCGCTCAGCCAATTGTCCAAGCGCCCAGTTAAGAATTCAAGAACCTGAATCCGCGTACCCGAGCCAAGCTCGAGCGGTTGCGCCGCCGCAACTTTTTCAATCGCCGGACGTAAATCTGCGGGGATGCGCGCTTCCACAAGAATGCGCAGGATGCCCAGAGCCGCGCGCCGCAAGCCATAGGGATCCGATGTTGATTTTGGCGCCAAGCCGACCGCCAGCAACCCTACCAGGCTATCGAGCTTGTCCGCCAGCGCCAAAAGGCGTCCGGCATCACTATGCGGCAACTTGTCGCCGGCGCCGCTGGGCAGCCAATGTTCGGCTATCGCCCCCGCGACGGCTGGATCGTATCCTTCTCTCACAGCATATTCGCGCCCCATGAGGCCTTGCAGGGAGGTCATCTCGACCACCATGCTGGTCGCCAGATCCGCCTTGGCGATTTGCGCGGCTTGGCTGGCGATGTCGATAGCCGATGAGCCGAAGCCCAGTAGCGCGCCAAGTTCACAGATCATGGCGGCGACGCGATCATTTTTCTCGCGCATAGAGCCTAGTTCCGCTTGAAATGTCAAAGTCTCCAGGCGCGGCAGATACGCGCGCAGCGGCTTCTTGATATCCGCCCGATAGAAAAAACGCGCGTCAGAAAAGCGCGCGCGGATCACTTGCTCATTGCCGTGAATAACCTTGTCCAAATGCTCGCTGTCGCCATTGCGGACGCCGATGAAGTAGGGCAAGAGCTTGCCATCCCGGTCTTCAACGGCGAAATAGCGCTGGTGTTTACGCATGACCGTAACAAGCGCGGCCCGCGGCAACACGAGGAATGACCTGTCAAATTCGCCGCGGAAGGCTGTCGGCGCTTCGACCAGGTTTGTCACCTCATCCAGCAGATCCTTGTCCGGCGGCACGACGCCGTCAACTTCGCTTGCCAGCATATTAACTTGTTCTTGTATCGCATCGCGCCGCCCGGCAAAGTCCAGCATGATGCCTTCATCATGGCATGCGCGTTCAAATGCCGGCAAATCCGCAATCGGGATTTGTCGTGAACCATAAGGGCGCAGCCCGCGAGTGAGCTTCCCGCTGGCGACGCCCCCTAGCTCGAAGGGAATAACTGTGTCGCCGAACAGAGCCAAGAGCCAGCGAATAGGGCGCGAAAATGCCAAGCCGCTGCCATTCCAGCGCATCGACCGGCCGAATCTGATGTCGGACAAGAACTCGGGCAATTTCTTTGCCAGCACGTCTGTCGCGGGCAAACCAGCCACTTTCACCAGCGCGGTCACATAACTGCCGCCAGCCAGCTCCTGTACGACCAATTCGCCGACATCAATGCCCTTGCCGCGGGCGAAGCCCTCAGCCGCTCGCGTCGGCTGGCCGTTTTCGTCGAAAGCGCGCGCCGCCGGCGGTCCCTTGGCGAGGAACTCTTGGTCGCTTTGCCTGGGCGCGAGCTCGCGCGCCACTATCACGATCCGCCGTGGGGTCGCGCTTAGCTCGACGCCTTCATTGGCGAGCCTCAATTCAGCGAAAAATGCCGGCGCCGCCTCAGCCAGATATGACAAAACATCGGCAACGTCATCGGCGGGCAGTTCTTCCACGCCGATTTCAATCAGCAGGTCGGCGGCCGCGGACGGCGCCGCCGGCATTTCGCCAGCTGCCTGAGCCGGCGGAGCGCTCCATTTGTCCGCCATTTTCATCAGCGGGTATGCCAGCGCCTCCCGCTTGCACAGGTACGCTTTGGCGATCGTCCGGGTCATCTCGCGCATGCGGCGGAAATAATTCGCGCGCTCGGTAACGCCGATGGCGCCACGGGTATCCAAAACGTTGAAGAGATGGCTGCACTTGAGCACATAGTCATAGGCGCTGATCAAGGCGTCGCCTTCCAGCGCATGCGAATACTCGCGTTCGTAGGTATCGTAGACCTGCTTGAGCGCGCCGACATCGGCGACATCAAAATAATAACGGCAATGCTCGACCTCTTCGTTGAACATCATGTCGCCGTAGTTGAGGTCGCCCAGCCAGTCGATCTCCCAAGCCGAGTCCTTGCCTTGCAAAGCCAGGACGATTCGCTCGATTCCATAGGTGATTTCCACGCTGACCG
The DNA here is from genome assembly GCA_965232245.1 of Phototrophicaceae bacterium. GTDB lineage: Bacteria > Chloroflexota > Anaerolineae > Aggregatilineales > Phototrophicaceae > UBA6055. Next base: position 2,933,946 of record CBDDPG010000002.1, read on the forward strand.
GATCGAGCGTCATGCCGCCCGCTTGCTGGAAATAAGTAAATTGCGTGATCTCCTGCCCATCCAGCCACACTTCCCAGCCTAGCCCCCAAGCGCCGAGAGCGGGCGATTCCCAGTTGTCTTCGACAAAGCGAATATCGTGTTCCCGCTGTTGGATGCCCAGCGCCTCCAGCGACGCCAGATAAAGCTCCTGGGGATTGCCCGGGTCCGGTTTCAGGATGACTTGATATTGGTAGTATTTCTGCATCCGATTGGGATTTTCGCCAAAGCGGCCATCATCGGGGCGGACGCTCGGTTCGACATAAGCCACGCGCCAGGGCTCGGGGCCCAAAACGCGCAGAGTCGTCGCGGGATTGCCCGTGCCCGCCCCCACTTGCACGTTATAAGGCTCCCAGATGACGCAGTCCTGCGCCGCCCAGAACTCGTGCAGTTTTAGAATGACCTGCTGGAAATTCAGGGGATTCGCCATGACTCTCCTTGCCGCCTGCGCTAGCGAGACTGCATTATACGATTCGAGAAGCAAATTACGAGGGGGCGAAGAAGTTCAAGGGCGAGAGGCTGATCCAGTGATCTAGAATGAGAACAGCCCCTCTATTTCACTTTTCGCTATTGTCGCGGTTGCTGCTGCGCGAGCTATCCACCGGACACGCTGGCGTCCTCTGCCTCGGCTTCCGCGCTGCGAAGGAAATCCGCATGGTCCAAGTCGCTAAAGGCGTCTAGCGCGTACTCGCGCACAGTCACATAGTAATCGGATGTCGAAGCTTTCAAGACGATGTTGCCGTCGTCCAATTGCGCGCCGAAGGCTAGCGTGTAGCTTTCGGTACTGTATGACAGGGTTTCCTCTGTATCTTCAGACTCGTCTTCCGCGCTGTCCGCTTCCGTCTCGACAATCTGTCTGTACTCGACTTCAACTGTGACCGTGGGCTCATCCAAGCCGTATTCATCCAGCAAAGCCCGACCGAGCGGCTCAACCATGCGTACGGAGGCGGCGTTGCGCAATATGCCCGGCATCAAGGTATCCTCGAAGGTTTCGCCTTCTGGCAAGCCTAGATAGCGCCAGTCGCCGTCAGTGCGCTCGAACTCAAAACTGCCATTGGCATTGCTCGCCTTGATGCTGATGAGGTCTTCTTGCGGCACGTTGACATAGCTGGCGTCGATCCAGCCGGATACCTGGCTTGAGGCTTCCCAAGCGCTGAGTCCCGCCCCCAGATAGGCTTTATCCTCGCCTTCAAGGCGCGTGTAAACCGTATCGGCGCCGGCGCTGCCGCCAAGATAGATCACGCTTGTCTCGTCGCCGCTGACCAGGCTGATTTTGCGCCGGAAGGCATTGTCCGCCACTTCGAGCCGCGCGAAGTTGGCTCGGTTGCTCGCGACAAGCCGACTGGTATCCAAGCCCGCGATGCCGGTCAGCAGTTCGTCGGCTTTGTCAGCGTTCACGGAGAAGTCGTCTGCGTCAGGCAGCGCCCAGCCTGCATCGCTGCGCGCGATGGTCAAGGAATTGTCAAGATCATCGACGATAACCAACTGCGAAACATCGTCAGCCTGGAATCCCGGCAAGAGGGGCTGCGCTGTCCGGTCTTCCGTGATCGTTCTGGCTCCAACCGAAATCGCCAGCAAAACGATCTGTATAACGAGGACGGCTGCCAGGGTGATATTGCTTCGGTTCAGCATTATGCGCCTCCTTCGGATATGCTGGGTCCGGCATTGGGAGCGCCGCCTGTCCCGTGCTCCGAGCCGTTTGCCGGAGGTATCAGCGCGATTGGCTCTTCAGCGCGGCGCTGCATTTGCCAGAATAGTCCAATCAAAATCAGTCCGACCAAAGCCACAGCATAGTTCATCAGCACCCACTGATTCTGCTCTTCATCCGCTATCGCCGGCAAGATGCGCGCCAGGCTGCCGCGGCTGCGAATCGAGGACAGGGAAAGGTCTTCGGTCAGCCAATCGATGGCGTTGGCGAAGAGCTGCAAATTGCTGGCGAAGCGGTCGCCGCTGAAGTTAAGCGATATCTGGTATACGTTGTCGTTGACGAATTCCGAGCTGCCCAAGACGATCAAGCGCGTGTTGCCGGGCGACTGTTCTATCAGACCGATTGCCGCCTCCGCCGCGGCCTCCCCTTCCGCCGCCGCCTCGTCGCCGTCCGCGATTGCGAAGGGCGACTCTTTGCCCAGGAAGAAACTCTCAAATGAACCTTCCACCAAGACCGCCAGCGGGAACGGTTTCTGGTCGCTCCCGATCATGAAGCCCAGTTCGGGGAATAACTCCAAATCGGGCTGCAAGTTGCTGTCCCTGGTTTCCCAAGATGAAGCGCTCGACCAAATCAGTTCGCTGGACCTGGCCTTTTCGAGCAGAGATTCCTCAACGAGGACCGGCGATGCCCAGTTCATGGTGACGAAGGGCAAGCTATTGACAATGCCGCTCTCGGCATTGAGCCCCCCCGGGCGGATGTCGATGAAGAAAGGATAGTCCAGAGCCTGCACTTCGGTAACAACCATATCGCCCAGGTCGCGCTGCGTCTGCATAGGGAAGGGCGCGTTCTGTCTATCCATCACCAAGCTCTCGCCCAGGGTAATGCCATAGCTGCGCAGCATCTCGGCAATGCCATTCTCGTTGATGTCCAGCTTGAGCGCGCCCTGAATGGGATCAATGCCGAGGCGATAGCGCCCGGCGGCGGCGATAACCGAACCGCCGCGCATGAGGTACTGGTCGATGGCATAGCGCTGCAAGTCCGTCATGCTGTGAGGCGCGATCAAAATCAGCAGGTCCAGGTCGCCAGGGACCTTGCCGTCTTCCAGGGTCAATCGGCGCACTTCATAGGATTGGCGCAAGCTGTCTTCCAAGATCGCATACTGCTGCAGGCTGGGCATCTGCCGTCCGAATTGGTCAATCTCTTGCCCCGGCGGCGTCCATAAGCCGACCACTTTCAGAAAACCGGAAGACGAGCGCTTCAATGCCGCTTCAATGGCGCTGCGGATCTCCGCCTGGCTGAGCTCGCCAGAGGGGAAGATCACCTGGAAACTGTCCCCAGCCTCCGCCACCAAGTGCAAAAGAAATGTCTCGACAGCGAAAAAGCTCGTCGCCACCGGCTGGATTTGATAGCGCTCGAAGAGCTGCTCTTCGCTGAGCTCAACATCGGGCGCGGAAAGATCGACGCTCTCGAACAGGACTTGGTCCGGGTTGTCTTGGGCGATTTCCCCCGCTACTTCGTTAATAGTCCGGCTGAGCGCCTGCATGGCTGGCGGCAAGGTAGCGGAGGTCAGATACAAGGTCAGATTAGCCGGTTGATCAAGCGACGCCAGCACAGCCTCCAAGCTTTGAAAGCCGTAGACAACGCGCTGAATGTTGCTCGTGAGATCGTATTCCAGGTTGCGCAAGCGCACATTGACGCCAAAAGGCGAGTCGATGATCTCGATAAGCTCCGAGAAGTTGAGCGTCGCGGTCTGGTCGCCATAAACGATCAGCAGGTCAAAATATACGTTGACCAAGGATACGCCCCCGCGGTCGCTGACTTGCAACGGACTGGGTCTGATGCCGTAAATCTGATTCGCTTCCCGTTCCAATTCCGGATGAGCGATGGGATCGACAAAGTCCAGTTCCAGCCTGCCCTTGGCAGCCAGTTCATATTCGCGCAAGGTATCCTTGATGCGCGGGACCAGCGGCGCCAGCAAAGGATGACTCTCGTCGCTGAAATATCCGCGAATCAGCAGCGGTTCTTGCAGCCCGCCCAGCAATAGCCGCGTTACCTCGGACAAGCTGTATTCTTTGTGCTGCGTCAGATCCAGCCGGGCCGCGCTGGCTGGCGCGATCAACAGGTTGAATGCCAGCAAATTGGCGCCGGCCAAAGCCAAGCCAATCTTGCCGTTCAAGCGCCGCCGGCGCAGTTGCTCGCCGCTGCTCCAGCGTTTGCTTTCCAGCGACAAGACGTTGGCAGCCAGGAAGAACAAGGTCAGCGAGGCGTAATAGACCAGGTCGCGCAGGTCGATGACGCCGCGTTCTATGCTTTCAAAGCGGCTGCCGGTCCCAAACAAGCGCATAATATCGCCCGCGCTCGCCCCAAGCAAATCGGTGATAGCGGGTGAGCCAACCGCCTGAAATAGCCCGCAAACGACGACAGTGCCGATAAGCGCTACCAGTTGGTTATCCGTCCGCGAAGAGAGGAAAAGCCCGATGGCAATATAGCTCGACGCCAGCAAAAGCGTCGCCAGATAACCGCCGACCACCGGTCCCCAGTCGAGGCTGCCCAGGCTGGCAACCGTGAAGGGCAAGAACAAGGTCAGCGCCAGCGCCACCGCGACCAGCGCAAGCGCGGACAAGAATTTGCCCGCCACCAGCTCGACCAGCCGCACCGGCATGGTGAGCAGAACCTGCAAGTTGCCGCTTTCTTCTTCGCGGCTCCATTGGTGCATGGTCAGCGCCGCCACCAGCAAGATCATCAGCAGCGGCATCCATTCAAACAGCGCGCGGACATCGGCGATGCCGCGCGCAAAAAAGGAATCCACCCAGAAGAATACGAAGAGCGTCAAGACCAGAAAGACGCCGACGAAGATGAGCGCCATGGGCGAACCGAAATAGAGTTTGAGTTCCTTCTTGGTAATCGAGAGAAGCTTCTTCATCGCGCTCTTCCTATGCCGTAGTTGCCAGTTGATTGAAGAAGGATTCCAGCGTGATATCGTCGCGGCGAATCTCCCGGACCGCCCAGCCCTGATCGCGCGCGATCGCGTAGATAGCCGGGCTGACTTCTAGGTTGCTGGTGACGCGATAGGCGGGAAACCCGTCGCCCGAGCGGATAGCATGGACCCGGGTAACGCCTTCAATGTTTCCCAGCGCCTCGTGAATGCCGTCGGCCTCGGTTTGCAGCACCAGCGTCGCGTCGTTGCTCATGCGCAGCTGGCGCAAGTTTTGATCCGCCTTCACCTGGCCGTTGATGATGATGATGACGCGATCGCAAATCGCTTGGACATCCGACAAGATGTGCGACGAGAACAATATGCTGCTTTCCCGCGCCAAACGCTTGATCAAGGCGCGAATCTCCACAATCTGTGTTGGATCCAAGCCGACGGTTGGCTCGTCAAGAATCAAGAAGCTCGGTTTGTGCAAGATCGCCTGCGCCAAACCAACCCGCTGACGCAAGCCCTTGCTAAGCGAGGAGATGGGACGGGTCAAATAGTCTTGCAAGCCCGTGCCGTAGACAGCTTCCGACAGCAATGCCAGCGATTGCGCGGTCGGCACGCTGCGCAGATCCGCGATCATCATCAAATAAGCCTGCACCGACAACTCGGGATACAAGGGGGTATTCTCCGACAGATAGCCGATGCGGGCTTGCACCGCGCGCAGATCGCTCAGCACGCCCTTGCCGTCGATCTCAACCCAGCCGTCATCGGGATGGAGGAAGCCGGTAATGATCTTGATAGCAGTCGATTTTCCGGCGCCGTTCGGTCCGAGCAAGCCCACGATTTCTCCGGGTTCAATCGAAAAACTCACGCCGCGCAGCGCTTCAATCGCGCCATAGCGTTTGGTGATGTTATGCGCATTGATCATACGCGGATTCCTTTCTCGCTCGTCTTGAAATGCTTTGTGTTCCTGTCCGCTAGTTGCTCGCGGCAATAACCTGAGCGAGCGCCCGTCATTGCCGTGTATGCAAAAAAGCACGCTGGCAATCATAGGGTTCGCGCATAAGAAATGTATATGAAAACTTTTAAGAATCTGTAAATTTTTGCCGTTTAGCTGGACAGGCTTTGCACGCGCGTTTCCGACAGCATCCGCCGATAATGAGCGTAGGTGAATTGCGCGCCGCCGGCATATAAAGCGTTGACGGCGCCGGCCGCTACCCCGCTGCGGATTGCCTCAGCCTGGCTTTCGCCGCGCGCCAAAGCCGTCACGATGCCAGCGTGAAGACAGTCCCCGCTGGCGATAGGGTCAACCGGTTGGATTCGCGGCGGCGTCGCTTTCACGATGCCATCCTGGGTTAATAGCAGCGCGCCTTCCGCGCCCAGCGAAATAACAACGATCCGGATGCCGGTTTTGAGCAAGGCTTTGGCGGCCTCGAGCAGCTCCGCTCGCCGCCGCGCGTCGACATGCACAGCCGCCGCAAGTTCATCCGCATTCACCTTGATAGCGTAAGGCACAGCCGCGATCGCGTTGGAAAGCGCCCTGCCGCTGGAATCGATCCAAACCTGTTTGCCCAGGACCTTCAGGCGCTCAATGGCATCGGCCGGGGCATCTGTGGGCGCGCCTTCCGGCAGGCTGCCGCAAAAACAGATCGCGCCCGCCGCGGGACTTTCCGCGGCTCGGCAAACATCGTCCACCAAGGCGCGCCAATCTGAGGACTCGATCTGTCCGGATTCATTGATGACCGTGGACAGGCCCCCCGCGTTCGCAATGATAGTGCATGTCCTGGTTTCGCCATCGAACCAGGTCCATTCCGCCTGATAGCCCGCTTCGTCTACCATCGCCTTCACCATGCGCCCGGTGTGCCCGCCCAGCAAACCCATCGACAGGGGATGACCGCCGAGTATCTTCACAGCGCGCATCATGTTGAGCCCCTTGCCGCCCGGCACGACTACCCCGCGTTTGACGCGCGAAATATGTCCTACGGCAAAATCTGGCACAAGCAGCGTGCGATCCAAAGCCGCGTTGGGTGTGACGCAGATGATCGTTTCGGTCACTTTCTCGCCTGATTCTTACCTTTATCGCTGCCGACCTAGCCTAGTTCAATCATCGGCAGAGGACAAGCGGCGACATGCGAATGATCTACGCGGAGGGCTGCCACTTTGCCGCCTTATCACTCCTGGCTACAATACGACCTACCCAGATGGCTGATTCGTCGCAAGATTCACGGGAGCAGCGCATGGCCAAGTACGGTCGGCTCGAGATCCACGAGCCCGCAGGGGCAGTCAAAAGCTATCGCATAGCGCAGGAAGCGACAACCGTCGGCCGTGCTGCGGACAATGCCATCGTCATTGACGACCCGGCGGTATCCGACCGGCATTGCCGCTTGCAAGTTCTCGCTGGCACGGTCCATATCGTCAACCTCGACGCCTCAGCCGGAATCCTGTTGAACGGGGCGCCTCTGCGAGACAATACCCCGCGCCCGCTGAGAGAAATGGCTGAGCTCGCGCTGGGCAAGACGAAGATCTTATTCTACCCCAGTGGCGGCCAAGCGACGCTGCCGATGCGCGCCATAAGCGAGAACACACAGCCGATACGGACCTCCTTTCATGTCGATCTAGAGAAATCCGTCCTTGATGTTTTCCCAGCCTCCAGCAGCTCCCTGGAAATCGCCATTAGCAACCGCAGCGGCAAAGAAACGCGCTTCGCAATTGATGTCGAGGGCTTGCCCCAAGCCTGGGCAAAGCTGAGCCAAACTGCCGCGCGGCTTGTCAGTGATGAAACAGCCTACGTTATTTTGAGCGTGGCGCCGCCGCGCCGCGCCGACCTCAAGCCGGGCGACTATCCCGCCACGATTGTCATTCGCGCGCAAAACAGCGCTGACGCGGACACGCTTGTCAGCCTCCTGGTCAGGCTGCATGGTTTCGGCGGCTTGAGCCTGGCAGTGGAACCGGCGCTAGTTTCGGACCGCGAGACCACCCAGCTTTTCATGCTGAATCAAGGCAACGAAGACCTGCGACTGGCGGTCAGCGCGCGGGACGCCACAAATCAACTTGATATTGACCTAGCGGAACGGGTCCTTCAGTTGGCGGCTGGCCAGCGCGGGATCCTTTCTTGCCGAGTTGCCGCGCGCAACCGTCCCCTAGTTGGAAAGTCGCGCGAGGTTCCCTTTGCGCTGCTGGTACGGGCTGACAATGACTGCGCCTATCTGGCGGCGATGCCGGCCAGCGCCATGGTCAAGCCGAGACTGTCTATAGGCGCCGCTGTCATACTCATTGCCGCCTTCGCGCTGTCGCTATTTGCCTGGCTGTCGCGCGCTCCAGAGCCCATTATAAGTGCTTTCGAGATTTCGGCAGCACAGGTTGCGCGTGGAACACCCGTGGACTTGACCTGGCAAGCCAGTTTCGCCCAGCGCTTTGTCATCGAAATTGATCGAGTGGCGATAGCGGAATTGTCTTCTGATGCCAGCTTCTACACCCTAGCCACCGACGACTACGCTGATCCAATTGAAGTCGCTTTGATCGCGGTAGCGGGCGAAGCGAGAGCTATCGAGAAGCGACAGCTAGACCTGTATCAACCAGTGACGATCACGACTTTTGAAGCCGATCGGCAGCAAATGTTTCGCAAGGTAGAGGGAGAATTGGTCCTCACCTGGCGAGCGGAAGGCGCCGTGTCGAGCGACATGCGCTTTCCTGCGCAATTCAAGCTCCTGTCCGAAGAGGACATTGGCGAAGGGGTTCGCAGGCTGGTTTTGCGTGGCGTACCCGAAACGGACTTTGACTTGATCCTCGCCCTTCAAGACGAGATTGGAACATCTACCGAAGCGCATATCCGCGTCAAAACCGCGGACCCCGAATGCGCGCCTCTGCGCGACCTGCCCTTGTTCGCCGGTCCAGACCGACTCTACAACCAAACCGAACTTGCGCTAAGCAATGTGCCGGTGCTGGTCTTGGGAAGCGCGGCATCGAAGGATTGGATGCTGGTCGAGCTTGCCAGTGGAGAAACCGGCTGGGGCCCGCGCAGCGACTTTTTCTGCGCCGGCTTCGATCCGACCGCATTGACCGTGATCACAGACCTGCCCCAGCTGCCCACAGCCGCGCCCACCGAGACAGCAGAACCGACACTGCCCCCTACGCCGACCGCTGTATCGACTTCGCTATCGACACAACGTCCGCGCGCGACCTCATCCGCAACGGAGGCAGAAGCCTGAGCGAATTTGCATGTCCATTCTGTTGAAATTGCTCTGATCGCGTCAAGCTAACAATTGTCAGCGCCTAGCCTGTCGCGTATAATGGCGTATTCAGTTTATCGCTATTGACAAGGACCGGACAATCTCCATGAGCAACAGACCGCCCGTTTATCCCTTCACGGCAATTGTCGGACAAGATTTGATGAAGCTCGCGCTCATCCTCAACGCCATTGACATGCGCATTGGCGGCGTCTTGATTCGCGGCGAGCGCGGCACGGGCAAATCAACCGCCGCGCGGGCGCTGGCGGCGCTTTTGCCCCAAATCAGCGTGATTTCTGACTCGCCCTTTAATGACGATCCTGGCCGCCCCGAGTCTTGGTCAGACTTTGCGCGGCAAAAATACGCTGGAACGGAAGAAATCCCGGTCGCCAGTCGGCGCATCAGTTTCGTCGATCTGCCTGTTAGCGCCACCGAAGACCGTGTGGTGGGCACGCTCGACATTGAAAAAGCCATTCAGTTCGGCGAGCGTCATTTCGATACCGGCGTCCTCGCCAACGCCAACCGCGGCATCCTCTACGTCGACGAGATCAACTTGCTCGACGATCACATCGTTGACCTGCTGCTCGACAGCGCGGCCATGGGCGTCAATATCGTCGAAAGAGAAGGCATCAGTTTCAGTCATCCAGCCCGCTTCATACTGGTCGGCACCATGAACCCGGAAGAGGGCGACCTGCGTCCGCAACTGCTCGATCGTTTCGCGCTTTCGGTTGACGTCACCGGCATCAAAGAAGCTGTTGAGCGCATCGAAATCCTGGAACGGCATATCGCATACGAGAACGATCCGCTCGACTTCAAGGCGGAATGGGACCCCGTGGACGAAGAACTGTCGCGCCGAATCGCATCCGCCCGCGAAATCATCGACGATGTGACCCATAGGACTAGCGATCTGCGCGTCATCGCCAGCATCACCAGCGATCTGCGTATTGATGGTCATCGGGCGGATCTCGTGATACTAAAAGCCGCGCGCGCCCATGCCGCCTACGAAGGCCGCACAGCCATCAACGACCGCGACATCACGCTGGCAATCCGCCTGACGATCCCGCACCGCCTCAAGCGCGGTCCTTTCAACGACGCCCAGGCCGATCTCAACGCCGTAGAAGCAGCCGTAGATGACAAACGCCAGGAAGTGGCGGAAGGCGAAGAAGCCGGCGAGTTCAGCGACCAGAGCGACGAGCAAGCGGCTCAAAGTAAAAAAAAAGCGACTCCCTAAGCAGCGAAGGCGAACCGCAAGAACAGGAGCTGGGCCAGACTGAGGCGGCGCCGCAAGATGTCTTCCCAGCATCGGACGCCCGCTGGTGGGAAGGCGGACAGCAAGTCGAATCCAAAGCCGAGTTCGAAACGCGCAAGCTCAACACACAACTGGATCGCATGACGCGCCGCCAATCCGGGCGCCGCTCAACCACGCGCACCGACCGCAAGCGCGGGCGTTATGTGCGCGCCAAGCAAGCCGGCGACAAACCGCGCGATATCGCCTTTGACGCTACCCTGCGCGCCGCCGCCCCCTTTCAAGTCGAAAGAGTGGAACAAAAGCAAGAAACCGGCATGGCTTATGCCCTGCGCAAAACCGACTTGCAAGAAAAAGTGCGCGTGCGCAAAGCCGCCAATTTGATCATGTTCACGGTAGACGCCTCCTGGAGCATGGCGGTATCCGAGCGCATGCAAGCCACAAAAGGCGCGATCATGTCGCTGCTGACGGACGCCTACCAGCGCCGCGACCGCGTCGGGCTGGTGGTCTTTCAAAAGGACCGCGCGTCGCTGGTCTTGCCGCCTACCAATTCGGTCGTGCTGGCGAAGCATGCCATGTCGGACATTCCCGTTGGCGGCAAAACCCCGCTTTCGGCCGGGCTGCTGATGACATACGAAGCCGTCATGCGCGAGAAGAATCTCAATCCCGATGTCATGCCGATGATGATTTTGCTCACCGACGGCGCCGGCAACGTATCCATCAGCGATTCCATCGCGCCACAAGACGAGGCGCATTCAATCGCGCGCAAAATCCACGAAGCGGAAATCCGCACCGTGACCATCAACATGGAACACGTCGCTTTTGACCAAGGCTTGGCGCAGCGCCTGGCTGATCAACTCGGCGGACCTTGCTATACTCTGGCGCAGATCCGCGCCGAAAGCCTCTTGAACACCGTTCGCGCCGAAATGGATAAAATGTAGCGCAATCGTATTGGTCAAATTGAGAATGTAGGGACGAATCATGAAACGAATCCGCGTCGTCGAAATCTCGGGCAGCGCCTACGATATGGGCTGGCGACATGGCAAGCGCTTCCACGACGAAATCCACCTGTTCACCGAGGAGCGCCTGCGACTCTGCCAAGACCCCAACTGGACCGGACACAGCCTCTCCCGCGACGCGGTTATCGCGCTGGCGGAGGCTTGCGTGGCTGAACATCAGCGTTACGCGCCCGATTTGATAGAAGAATTGGCTGGCATGGCGGAAGCCACCGGTCTAAGCCTGGCTGAACTGGTCATCAACAACGGCTTCACCGATTTCATCGATGTGCTTTACAACCTAGGCGGCAGCGCCGTCCCCGCCGATGCGCCGCCGCTGGCATCGGACAATTGCACCGCCTTCCTGGTGCCAAATAATCGCAGCGCGACGCGCGAGGGATTTTTCGGCCAAACCTGGGATATGCACGCTTCCGCCACGCCCTACGTCATTTTGCTGCGCGGGGCGCCCGATGACGGTCCCGATTTTCTCGCCTTCACCATCACGGGCTGCGTCGGCATGATTGGCATGAACAGCGCGGGCATCGCCGTGGGCATCAACAATCTGATGGCGACTGACGGCCAGATAGGCGTTACCTGGCCCTTTGTCGTGCGCAAGGTCTTGCAGCAGGACAATCTCGACGCCGCCCTCGCCTGCGTGACCGACGCCACCTTGGCCGGCGCGCACAATTATCTGCTGATGGACCGGACGGGCGCTGGCTATGAGGTCGAAGCGATGTCGACATCGCAATTCGTGCATGAATTGGGCGACGAGACCATCAGCCACACCAACCATTGCTTGATCCAGCAGAACCTCGACGTCGCCAGGGAACGGCTGCCAGAATCGCGAAACAGCTCGGAGAAACGCCTCAAACGCGCGCGGGAATTGCTCTCGAAGGACCAGATTGCGCTGGATGACCTCATATCGTTGACGCGCGATGAAGTCGCGATCTGTACCCGTCCGCAAGCGCCGATGCACGTGGAAAGCTGTGGCGCCGCCATCATGCGCCCCGCCACGGGAGACTTCTGGTCGGTTTGGGGCATCCCAGCCGACAACGAATACGAACACTTCACCATCTAGTCCGATTCTGTCTTGCTTGTACCCTGCCCCCCGCCACAGAGCCATCGCAGCAGATTGTTTACCTAAACACAAAAGTCGCGCTAAAACGTCCGCAATTCAAAGGTTATTTTCGCGGACGGCTCATCGTTGCGCGTAGACACCGCAGGTCAGCCGTCTCTACATTTTCTTATTTTCTGTTGGCACTGCGGAAAACGCTCTCTTTGGGCAATCTGTATGAAATCAGTAGAAATTTTTCCTACATCATGTACAATGAAATTAAGGCTATCCCACAGGAGACCGTCCATGTACATCGGCATCCCCAAAGAAATAAAAGCGGACGAGCACCGTGTGTCTCTGCCGCCTTCGGGCGTGCGCGAATTCGTCAAACGTGGGCATGACGTAGCAGTCGAATCTCTAGCCGGCGCGGGCAGCGGATTCACTGACGACGAATATGTTGAAGCCGGCGCGGCGATACAGGATTCCGCGGCGAGCGTTTGGGAGCAAGCAGACTTGGTGATCAAAGTGAAAGAACCGCAGCCGAGCGAGTATCCGCGCTTGCGCCCAGACTTGGTCTTGTTCACTTATCTGCATCTCGCTGCCGAAGCGCAGCTCACGCAGGCAATGCTGCAAAGCGGCGCGACGGGAATCGCCTATGAAACCGTCGAAGACGCGACGGGTCGCTTGCCGCTGCTGGAACCGATGAGTGAAGTGGCGGGCCGCATGGCGGCGCAGGTTGTCTCGCGCTGCCTGGAAAGGCATAAGGGCGGACGGGGCTTGCTCATGGGCGGGGTGCCTGGCGTGGCGCCCGCCCATTTAGTCATCCTGGGCGCGGGAACCGTCGGCGCCAACGCGGCAAAAATCGCCCTGGGCATGGGCGCCAACGTTACCCTGTTGGACATTAATCTGGACCGGCTGCGTTACCTCGAAGATGTGCTGGGCGGAAACCTGAATACCTTGTACTCCAACAGCGGCAATATCGCCGCCGCGCTGCGGGGCGCGGACGCCCTCATCGGCTCCGTGCTGATCACAGGCGCCCGCGCGCCAATGCTGGTAACGCGGGACATGCTGCCGACAATGCCTACGGGCAGCGTCATCGTCGACGTGGCGGTCGACCAAGGCGGCTGCGTCGAGAGCACCTGCGTCACCACGCACAGCCAGCCGACCTTTATGCTAGACGGCGTGCTGCACTATGGCGTCGCCAATATGCCCGGCGCGGTGCCGCGCACCTCGAGCCTGGCGCTGTCGAACGCCACCCTGCCCTACGCTTTGCAAATCGCCGATCTTGGCGCTGCCGGAGCCATGCGCGGGAATGCCGCGCTGCTGAAAGGGCTCAACACTTATGCTGGGCAATGCACGCATCCGGCTGTTGCCAAGACCTTTTGCCTCCCGTATAAGATCCCTGCAGAAGTCCTCTGCCGGCTCGACGCTCGCGCAATGGCTCTAATCTGAGCGATTGCCGCTCCGCATTCCGCCGCGCGGCAAAAGCTTAATCTCGGTTTAGACGGTTAGTGTCTTCGCAACCCTCGGCGGTGAAAAAAATGTGATGCGATTGCTCTGTCAGTTATGGCTTCGGTCTTTCAAGACGGGTTCGGCTCTGATATCGTTCAGGCTTTGTAGCGGTTGACCTGCGGATTGGACGCCAATGAAGAAGGGCAGCAAGCGCCTGGCTACGGCTAGCGGAGTCATCATAAGCCTCGCCTTTCTTTACCTGGCGTTTCGTGATCTGAAAGCGGAACAGTTGTGGGACAGCTTGCGCGCGGTCAACATACAACTGCTGCTGCTGGCGGTCCCAACTTATTTTCTCGCCATGACTGTCATCGCTTTGCGCTGGCAATATCTGTTGCGCGCGGTGCGCTTGATCCCGCTGCGTTCTCTGACGGAATTGGTCGCCATTTGTTACATGGGCAACGGCGTTTATCCCCTGCGCGCCGGCGAGGCCCTGCGCATTTATTTGCTGCGGCGCAACCACGACGTGCCGCTTGCCAGCGCCACCGCCACGGTCATGGTAGAGCGCGCCTTTGATGGCTTGGTGATGTTGTCCTTTATCATGTTCAGCCTGCTGTTCATCGATATCCAATCGGCGGAGGTCCAGGCAATCGCCAGCATCGCAGCCCCGCTCTTTGTCGGCGCTGTCCTGGCGTTTTTCCTGCTCGCGGCGAAGCCAGCCCTGTTGCGCAGTCTAATGAGCGCGCTCAGCCGCGTCCTGCCAGATCGACTGGCGACCTTGATCAATCACGTCGGCGACGACATGACGGCTGGCTTGGCCGGCTTGCGCAGTCCGACTTTGCTGCTGGGCGCTGTCATCAGCAGCTATGTCACCTGGGCGATAGAAGCTGTCGTCTATTGGCTGGTCATGTTCGCCTTTGGGCTCGACCTTAGCTATACTGCCGCGCTGCTCGTCATCGGCGCCGTCAATCTGGCTGGCGTTATTTCAGCCGCGCCCGGTCAAGTTGGCGTCTATGAATTCGTCGTCAGCGCGATACTCATCGCCCTAGGCGCAAGCGCCGCCATTGCCGCAAGCTATGCAGTCGTCGTGCATTTGGTGATTTGGCTGCCAACCACGCTGTTGGGGTTTCTGCTCTTGCTGCGCCAAGGCATGGGCTTCGCCGATATTAGGCGCGCGCGGGAATTGGAAGGGACGCTATCTTGATAGGACGTCCGCTAATTGCCGGTCACGGTATCGAAGTGTTTGACCAAGGGATCAAGCTCGGTCCAAAAGTCGTCGGGAATGTCAATCCGCATCGCCGCCAAGCTGGAAATGGCTTCTTCGGTGATGCGCGCGCCAGGAATGGTGGATGTGACCTGGGGCTGCCTGGCGCACCATTGCAAGGCCGCTGCGATCAGTGGTATGGCATAGCTTTCGCACAAACGCTGGATTTCACGAACCTGCGCGAGGCAGTCCGGCGGGAAATTGCGATTTAGATATTCCGCGTCCGCTAGCGGACCTGTCACTAGCAAGCCCCGCTCCAGCGCCGTCGCCACAACCAACCCAACATCATGCTTTTCCGCCGCTTCAAAAATACCGCGTTCAGCCCTCCGGTTGATCAAGCTCCAGGAATCGGCGATGACAGCGGCGTCGAATTCACCTGTGCGAATGTATGGCAGGTTGGTCGCGGGGTCATTTGCCGCCGTCCCAATATGCCTAATTACGCCTTGGGCTCGCAAGTGGCGCAAAGCGCCCAAGGCGCCGCGATCGGACAAGACGTCTGCCATGGGATAGTCCATGGCATCGTGAATGTAGACCAGCTCCATTCGATCCAAGCCTAGGCGCTCCAGGCTCGCGTAAACGCTCTTGAGAATGCCGTCAAAGCTGAAGTCGAAGCCCTCGTGAGCGCGCCCGGCTTTTGTGGTAACGATAACTTCAGCGCGCAAGTCGGAGCGCAGACGCAGCGCCTCGCCGATCATCTTCTCGCTTAAGCCGCGTCCATAAAGCGCTGCGGTATCGATGAAACGATAACCGGCGTCAAGCGCGTCGACCAACGTCCGGACGCCCAGTTCCTCGTCAACTTGATTGCCGCCCTGGAGGTATTCGCTCAAGGTCTGACGCGGCGTGGGTATGCCGGTAAAGGCTGTTCCCAATCCAATGATGGGCAGCATCAATTCGCTGCGGCCGAGCCGTTTATATTGCAAGGCAGGCTTTACCTATATCTGGCGACAGTATCGCCGAATTCGGATTCAATCTGCTCGTCCGTTTTGCCGAAGCGGCGCTGACGCCGTCCATATTCCAGCAAAGCCGCATGGAAATGATGCCGGTCAAAGTCGGGCCAATAAGTCGGCGTCGTATAAATCTCGCTATACGCGCCTTGCCAGATGAGAAAATTGCTCAAACGGAACTCGCCGCTGGTTCGAATGATGAGATCGGGATCGGGCAAGTCGCTGGTGTAAATGTAGTCGCTGATCGTTTGCTCGGTGATGCGCTCCGCAGGGATGCCGTCGCGCACGATATTCTGCACCGCATGGACAATTTCATCGCGTCCGCCATAGTTAAAGGCGACATTGAGGATCAATCGTTCATTGTCGCGCGTGTAATGACAAGCGTCGACGACTTTGCGCGCCAGCCGCGGTTCAATGCCCTGCAACTCTCCAATATGCCGGATCTGAACGCCTTCATCGCGCAACTCGCGCAATTCGCGGTCAATCACCATCTCCAGGATACGCATCAACAACCGCACTTCGCGCCGCGGACGCGACCAGTTCTCTGTCGAAAAAGCGTAAATGGTCATGATCTGGACGCCGAATTCCACCGCCGCGCGGATGATGCGGCGCAGGTTTTCGGTGCCTTGGCGGTGCCCTTCCGAACGCGGCAAGCCGCGCTGTTTTGCCCAACGCCCGTTGCCATCCATGATGATCGCCACATGCGCCGGCACCTTAACCAGTTCAGGCAAATCGAATTTCGTCTGCAGTTCTTCGCTCGTGAGTACAACCATGAAACAGTTCTGGTTTCCCTTTGTTCTAGCAGTCGCTCATGCTTGTGTAATATACCATCATCCGCGCGAGCGCCGCTGTGCTTTGCGCCGAGCAGCTATGATCCTATTTGCTTACACTCTTGCCGTAGCGATTCCTTATTCCCGCGGCGCCAGCGCCTTCAATGGACGGACTCCGCAAGCCTTAGACCGCCATGATGTCCTTTTCTTTGTCCGCGCCCAGCTCGTCGATCTGTTTGATGAAGGAATCCGTCAACTTCTGAACCTCGACCTCGCCGCGTTTGCGTTCGTCTTCCGATATCAGCTTTTCTTTCTCGAAGTCCTGCAGATCGCTATTGGCGGAGCGCCGGATATTGCGAATGGCCACGCGCGTGTCTTCCATGCGACGATTGAGGAACTTCACCAAATCCTTGCGGCGCTCCATCGTCAGCGCGGGCATATTGAGCCGGATATTTTCGCCATCGACATTGGGATTCACCCCGATATCCGACATTTGTATCGCCTTCTCGATACTCTTGACGGCTGTCTTGTCATAGGGTCGGATCAAGATTAGCATCGCCTCCGGCGTGGAAATGCTCGCCAATTGACGCAGCTCGGTGTCTTGTCCGTAGTATTCAACCAGCATACGATCAACCAATGCCGTGCTCGCGCGGCCGCTGCGCATCTTGCTCAATTCTTCGCGGAAAACCGACAAGGTCGATTTCATTTTTTGGGTCGCTTCATCCACTATCTCGTCAAACATAGAACACTTTCCGTTTCTTTGGGCGAATTACGAATAATGTCATGCCGGAAGTAAAAAGGCGAATGCAAAAATTCCCGACCCAACAATGCTTTTTCGCGCCCATGCTGCCGGGTTTTGCCGCAGGGGGCGCAGGTCGCCGCTGAATGAAAACATTATATCGCCAATTGCGCATCTACGTAAGTATCGTAAAGTTGCGCTGCGCCAGCCCATCAGATTATAGGCAATGCGCTAAATGCTTTCAAACCCTGCCGATACGGCGGGGTATTATTGGTCTGCCCGCTCATTTAGCGAATACGTAGAAAAAATACGCATTCAGGGGCAAAATATTGACAAGAAATGCTACAATAAGCTCAGCATTCGGCATAACGTTTGGCTCCTTGAGAGTTTTGTCAGCATGAGCGACAGGACCGCTGTCAGTACTGCGCAAGCCGCGAATTTGCGCTTGCGCATCATCACAGCAAGTGTCTTTCTCCCGCTAGCGGTCGCGGCTTCCCTTTTCGGCGGTTACATTTTCCTGTTTTTCACCTTGCCGGTCATGTGCATCGGCATGCTGGAATTCTATGTCATGGAAAAGGATACCAGGATGCAAGGCAGTTCTTTGACTGGCATCCCGACCGGTGTCGCAATCGCGCTGGGTTTCTATTTTAGCCAGAACTGGCTGTGGCAGATTGCGATCGTCGCCTGCATCTGCCTGACGCTCCTGCTCGAGATATATCGGCAGCCAACAGACTTCGTACTGGCGCTGGCGCAAGTCGGCACGACATTATGCGGCATCATCTATATCGCTTTTCCGACAGCGTTCTTGCTCAGCCTGCGCAACATGCAGCCGGATGGTTTGATGTGGCTATTTGTCGTGTTCGCCATTACCTGGGGCACCGATAGCTTCGCTTATGTCGCTGGGCGGTTTTTCGGCAAAACCAAGCTGGCGCCGCTGATCTCCCCCAACAAAACGGTCGAGGGCGCAATCGGCGGCATCCTCGGCGCTTGGATCCCGGCCTTTGCAATCCTGATCGCTGCCGACGCATTTGAGCCGATCTTGATCCCGATGATCGTCGTCGGTCCCCTCATCGCGGTCAGCGGCGACTTGTTTGAATCGGCGCTGAAACGCTTTTTTCGCGTTAAGGACAGTTTCGTTGAAGGCTTGAATCTGTTCCCCGGGCACGGCGGCGTTCTCGATCGCATAGATGCCCTGCTTTGGGTGGCAACCTGGGTCTTCGTCTATCTTCTGGTTCTTGGCATCGTCTAAATGCGGGCGGCGATCAAGAAGCCGGAGACACCTCGCCAAGCTGTCGCGCTTTGCAGACTGGCGCTTGTCAAGTTATAATGATGTGTGATTCAGCTCGTCGCGACCTGAGCGATGCGCAAGTGATTTCCGCGCAGCGACTTCTTGCGCCTTCGGGGTCCGTGTCCGGGCTGTTGCCAGCGAAAGTAGGGTATTCATGCCGAAATTCGAAAACCAGGTCCTGATAAACCGCCCGGTCTTTCAGGTCTTTCAATATGTTGGCGATTTCAATAACGAGGTCCATTGGCGTAATGTGCAGGGTGTTGGCATCACCAGCGGCGATCCCGTCCGCGCCGGGACAATGGTGGCGATGACGCGGCGCATCGTCGGCCGCAAAGGCTTCGTGAACAGCGACGTGACTGACTATGAGCGCAATAAGAAGATTGAACTCAAGGGTTCCTATTGGGGTTTCCCATTTATCTCCACCATCACCTTCGAGCACCGGGGCCAACAGACCAATGTCAGGGAAACCCTCGATATCCGCACGCGCTGGATGTTCTGGTTCGGCTTCTATTTCAATTTGACGCTGAAAGGCGTCCTGCGCAGAGAACTGGCAAACCTCAAGCAGATCCTTGATACGCACGGCGATCGCAAGTCTGGCTAGAGCGAATCCGCCAGCGAGCGGAAAAACGATTCGCCGCTTAGGCGCCCGTGAGCTTCGTTGGCAGGCGGAGCCTCGGTCCCGACAAGGCTATTGGTAGTCCGGCTTTTCTTTGCCCGGCATATCATGACTGGCAGCTTCGATTGCCAGCCCATATTGGGCGATTAAATGCTGGGTGGAAAAGTGCTGGAACAAGTTGAAAGCATGGTAAGTTAAGATTGAAATGGCAGCCGCGACAACAATGTCTGGACCCATGAACCCGCCGATGACGCCATCAACAATTGACTTCACGAATCCATACAGGAGCATGAGCGCGATCATAGAAGCGCTCAATCGAATCGAAAGTCCGCGATGTTCCCGCGCGATTCGCATATTGCGCCGGATGGCAAAAAGAGCCGATCTGTCATCGGTGCGGGAAAAGCGCGCCAAACCGACGAAGTAGGCCCAGCCCGCCACAAAAACATAGGCGATAAACACGAAAAAACCCCCGATACCCGCAATGCCGCCCAATGCTTCGGATAGCCCGGAAAAGATGCCAGCTATCAGCACCAGCGCAATAATCAGCAGCATCGAAACAAAACCATACCAAAGAGCGGAGAGGAAGATCCAAAAGCCCCGGCTCAGATTCGCGCCAATCTCGACCGCGGGCATCGTGTCATAGTTATCCATAATGGCGCGAATTACTTCGACGCTATAGCCATTCAGCCAGAATCCTCCCAATATCATCAACGCCAAGATACCCAGAAAACCAAGAACCGCGGCGCCGCTGATCGGATCCAATTCGCCTAGATGGTCCATGGTCTCGTGGACCTCAGCCAGTTGCATGTAAGAAGACCAGTCTTGCGCGCTGACGATGAAAACAACGCATAAGGTGATCAAGACGGTCAAGGTCAATACGATGCTCAAAACCTTGGGGCTATTGTGGAATGGATACTTGAACGCGCGTACAAAGTCCATTATGTCTCTCTTTTCTTTTTTAATTCCAGTTATCATAACATACGCCTAATCTAACATATAGTTGCAAGATAGTGGCGCAGACCTTATAGCGCTTCCTCCAAACGATCATGCGCGGGCGGCGGCGCGGACGAAAGCGCCGTAATTTCCGCGTACCACTGGTCCGTCATGTCCAGGTCAAGCGCCGCTAGCGAGGCCTCCAACTGTCGCAGGTTGCGCGCGCCAATGATCGGCGCCGTAATCGCCGGGTTCGCCATCACCCAAGCCACCGCCAGCGTCGCGGGATGGACGCCGCGTTCCGCCGAATGCGCGCTGAAATCCGCAGCAGTCTGAAAATAGTCCGCCAAGCCATATCGTCTGGCATACATCTGGTTTTCGACCAAGCGCCCGCCCTCGGGCTTGGCATCGGGACTGTACTTGCCTGTCAACAGCCCCCCGCCCAAGGGGCTGTAGGGAATGACGCCTATCCGCTCCTCACGCGCCAGCGGCAGGAGCTCGACTTCAGCCTGTCGCTTGACCAGGTTGTACATCGGCTGGAGGCATTCAATGCGCGCCAGACCTTCGTATTTCGCGATGCCCTGCGCCTTCATCACCTGCCAAGCCGACCAGTTGCTCACAGCCGGGTAGAGAATCTTTCCCTGCCGCACCAGATCATCCAAAGCGCGCAGGGTTTCTTCAATCGGCGTATCGGCGTCGTAATGATGCAGGAAATAGACATCAATCCGGTCTGTCTTCAGCCGCCGCAAGCTGTCTTCGACGGCGATCTGAATATGCCGGCGGGACGCCCCGCCCTGGTTAATGTCTGGTCCTGTGCCCGAAACGACCTTGGTCGTCAGAACGATTTCGTCGCGGCAGTCGGCTATCAAATCGCCCAGGATCTCTTCCGAACGACCGCCGGCATAGACATTGGCGCAATCAAAGAAATTGATGCCGACTTCCCGACAGCGCTTGAACATGCGCGCCGATTCGGCTTCATCGGCGATATCCCCAAATGACATCGTGCCAAAACACAGCGGCGAAACCTTAACGCCCGTGCGCCCGAGTACCCGATAGTCCATTGTTTCCAGCCCTCTCATTCATTCGCAATCCAAGTTGGGATTACTGAAATGACTGCCCAGTTTATTCTCAGCTATATTATTCTAATTCAACATATAAGCATACCCTAGCGTTGTGAGTTGACGCTTAGGCAGCGGATTGACCGAGCGTCCTGCGCTGCTGCAGGCAGGCTGACCAAGACCAGAACAATCGAAAGGAGCAGTGAACTAAGTCTTCGCAAAGTCATGTCATTCTCCTAATCTGACTATCTATGCCTCGAAAAATGTAGCGCGCAATCTGTTAATCGGTCGATAAACCTCCCGTCTTCTATTATTTGTTGAATCAGAGCGATTTTCGCGCTGCGGACATCAACGGCAATGCGCCCCCGTCAAAGCAGATTCGGCGGAACAGCCAACTGACGAAAAGCCGCGCAAGCCGCGTCCAAATGCGTTTTGCCCTCGCGCAGTGATATTTGCAGATGGCCCGGCACAAGCGCGTCGAACGCGATCTTTTCCATCTTGAACATGCTGTCGGCATAGGCGTCGATGCGGCAATCGTGGATGTTCTGCCAGACGACCTTCCCGCCCCAGAAGACCAAATCGGCGCCCAGCAAATAGACCCGGTCGCCCCCGCGCATGATGAAACTGAGGTGGCCGTCGCAGTGGCCCGGCGTTTCGAAAGTCTCCAATTCCAAGTTGCCGACTTTGATCAGGTCGCCTTCAGCCAGCTCGACGTCCACCGGGCAGGGAGCGAGGCGGAAATCTTCCGGGAAGAAGTTAGCGGCTTTTGCGACATCCAGGGCGACGGCTTTTTCATCGGCTGACCGAATGACCGGCGCGGCGAATGCCGATGAATAGACTTCGACATCGAGGCGCTTTTGCGCTTCGGCTGCCGCGCCGATGTGATCGCAGTGATAATGAGACAGAATCAGCTTGCGGATCTTGCCCGGGTCGAGGCCGTCAGCGCGCATGAGCTCGAGGATGGTATCGAAGTCTCTGTCCATGCCCATGCCGGGATCAACCAGCGCCAGCTCATCACCGCTGTTGAGGACAAAAACGTGACAGTCGAGCCGCCCTGAAAGTCCAAAGCCGAAATAGCCGCCGCCAACAACGTGAAGATCGCTTGTTAGTTTCATTTTGCTTCTCCGAGGGAATTGCGTACCCTACAAATAGAACCGATTCACTCCGGTAAGTCAAGCGAGCCGGATGCCCGCGATAGTCAGAGCAATCGCACCAGATTTTTGCAACCATCGAGGACACCGAGTTCACAGAGAAAAGCCTGCTATTCCGGGCAACTGTACCAGAAATGCAGATACTAGAAAGGAGTTGATAAAGACCAAAGGATAAATCGAGATGCAACCGAGTGGGCTCCAAGAAGCATTTGCTGATTTGCAGGATCCGCGACGCGAACAAGGTCGATTGCACAAACTGATCGACATCATTGCTATGTCGATCTGCGCCGTGGTCAGTGGCGCAGAGACCTGGGTGGACATCGTTGATTTTGCTAAGAACAGGGAAACCTGGTTAAGACAATTTTTGGAGTTACCCAATGGGATCCCATCGCATGATACCGTTGCCCGTGTCTTCCAGTTACTCGACCCCCAAGAGTTACAACTGGGCTATCAGAATTGGATTCGCAGCATTAGACCCGTCTTGGCGGATGGAGACATTGTACCCATTGACGG
Organism: Phototrophicaceae bacterium; assembly: GCA_965232245.1. Taxonomy (GTDB): domain Bacteria; phylum Chloroflexota; class Anaerolineae; order Aggregatilineales; family Phototrophicaceae; genus UBA6055. Next base: position 2,956,796 of record CBDDPG010000002.1, read on the forward strand.
AAAGACGATGCGAAGAAGCCATGACCGCTTTCAGGGAAAGAGCGCGGTGCATCTGTTGCACGCCTGGTCAGTTGAAGCCGGATTGGTCTTGGGGCAACGGGTCGTGGATAGTAAGCGCAATGAGATACCTGAAATCCCGGAACTGCTCAAACTACTGTCTTTGAAAGGCTGCATTGTGACTTTAGACGCGATGGGCTGCCAGAAAGACATCGTGAAGTCTATTGTCAGCGAGCACGGGGCAGATTATGTCATCGCCCTCAAGGAAAACCAGGGGGATTTGCGCAGCGCGGTCAAGAGCTTGTTTGATTATGCGGACGCGCATCACCCGCGCTTGATTGGACAGTATAGCTGGGCTGAAGCAATCGGCAAGCCGCGCGGACGCGTTGAACGCCGCATTTGCAAGGTCTTGCATGATGCCGATGTACTGACACTATTCCGTGAGCAAAAAGGCTGGACGGGGTTGCGCACCGTGGCGCGACTTGAGTATGATCAACAGGTTGATGGGAAATGGCAAAATAAGATGACCCGCTATTTTATCTCATCAGTAAAGCAGGATGCCCAACAGCTTCTACGCACAATCCGCGCCCATTGGCATATTGAAAATAAGCTGCATCGTGTCTTGGATGTCACGTTTCGACAAGATGACAGCCGCATTCGGGTGGGACACAGCCCGGAAAACTTCGCTGTCCTTCAGCACATCGCCTTGGCCTTACTCAAAAAACACCCCCAAAAAATTAGCCTCCGGCGAAAACGGCGGCAAGCTGCGCACAATGATCAACTCCGCTGGCAAATCCTAAATGCCTTTTCATAAAATCTGGTGCGATTGCTCTGCCGCGATAGTTGCCCGTCGCTTTTGACGGCGGCGCGCTATGCTATACTCGCGCGCAGGGTCATTTATTGTTGGAGAAAATATGATTCACGGTATTGATCACATCGTCATCGCCGCTCCCGAGTTGGAAAGCCTGAGCGCCAGCTTCAAGTCTTTGGGATTTACGGTAGTCGGCGGCGGAAGACATCCTATTGGCTCGTACAACAATTTGATCGGCTTGCAGGACGGCGCCTACATTGAGTTGTTGTCTTTCTATGAAGACAGCCCCAATCATTACTGGTGGGATGCGGTCCATGAACGCGGCGGCGGTTTGATTGACTTCTGTATGCAGACGGATGATGTGCGCGCGGATTACGCCGTCTTCCAAGCGCAAGGCGTCGAGATGAGTCCCCTGGTCGGCTTGAGCCGCGTTCGCGTCGATGGTTATCAGCTTGCCTGGCTCAACAACGAGGTTTACGGTCCCTATCAAGGTTTGATACCCTTTGTGATTAAAGACAAAAGTCCGCGCGAGGAACGCGTGCCAAAGGAGAAACATCATGCCAACGGGGTTACCGGTATCGACAGGATCACGCTCGCGACTTCTGACCTCGAGCTGGCGCGTCGCATTATAGGAACGGCTTTGGGACAGGCGGGCGAGCCGGTTCATGATGTGGCCTTGAAGGGCTCCGGCGTCCTGTTTCAAGCCGGTCCTCATCGACTGGAATATCTGAGTCCGAATGACGCCAGCAGCCCGCTTCATGCGCACATTGAAGCGAACAAGCCTGCGCCTTTTCGGATCCAATTCCATAGCAACGGCGAGCCCAGGACAATCTCGCCTGATGACGCTGCTGGCCTGCGCATCGCCCTGACATAGCAGCTTCGATTGCCGCTATCAGGCAGCGGCTTGGCAGTGAGCAATCGCTTTGGCGACGCTTGTGAAAGGCGTTATACTTAGCTCAAATAAAGATCCACTGACGGTAATTGTCCGGCGGCATGAATACTGATTGCTTGTGATTGGAGGATAAGAACCTGATGAGCGAAGAAGGCAAGTATCCCGAATGGATGGGCAAGATGCGCGGGCTGTACGCGCCGGAGATCAAGGAATTCCTGGATGGCGCGGTGGTAGCGCGCATCGCCACAATTGATAGCAAGGGCGACCCCTATATCACCCCGGTCTGGCAAGAATGGGACGGCGAAGCCATGTGGGTTATCCCGCGCGCCAAGACCATTTTCGCGCAGCACCTGATGCGCAATCCGCGCTGTTCGGTTTCCTGCGCCATGGATGCCAGCCCCTATACGCGCGTCCTGTTCCGCGGTGGCGCCGAAATTGTCGCGGGACCTGCCCTGATGCACGGCGAATGGCTGGAAATCGCTCGGCGCATGGCTCTGCGTTATCTGGGCGAGCGCGGTCCGGAATACCTCGAACCGTCGCGGGTGCGTCCGCGCTATCTGGTGAAAATCGTGCCGGAAAAGACAATTTCCTGGGAAGGCGTCGAATGGGCGGCGAAGTATATGGACGATCAGGACGATATTTCTGATTGCCGATTTCGCGTGGCCAGCGATCGTTCTACCATTGGCTTTCGGGTATAGATTATTCATTACATCTTTAATAATCTCCAACAAAATGAAGCAAATAGCATTATTTATTCATTACAAATAATATAATTCTCGGGGTTGTTCTCTAGGTGTTTAGTTTCAGATTATAATGGGATCAAGCTTGAAAACCCAAATACGCGCTTCCCGTCCCTCCGTCAATTCGCTCCAGCCGAGCTTGATCCGAAAAGTGGCGAACGCCGCAATTGGACAAACAGATGTGATTCCATTGTGGTTTGGCGAACCAGACAAACCCACGCCGCAATTCATCCGAGAGGCGGCTAAGGACGCGATTGACGAGGGGCAGACCTTTTATCAGCCTAATTTGGGCATCGTCGAATTGCGCGAGGCGCTGGCAAGCTATAGCAACGGCTTGTACGGGACAGCGCTCACACTCGACAATATCGCCGTTACGCCCTCTGGCATGACCGCATTGTCGGTTGTCCTACAGTGCATTGTGGCGGAGGGAGATACCGTGGTGATTCCCTCGCCGGTGTGGCCCAACTTGCCTTCCGCCGCCCGGATTCTCGGAGCCAACATAGCGCGCGTTTCCTTGAAGCCTGCGGCGGGAAAATGGCAGCTTGATTTGGACGAGCTCTTCGACGCTTGCGGCGCGCATACCCGCGCCATATTAATCAATTCGCCCAACAATCCGACTGGCTGGATGCTCGAGGACGAGCAACAGCGCGCGATTTTGGATTTCTGCCGCGAGCGCGATATTTGGCTGATCGCCGACGAAGTATACAACCGCATCGTCTATGATCGCAGTTGCGCGCCGAGCTTCATAGACAAGGTCACCGAAGAAGACAAATACCTCATCGTCAACAGCTTTTCAAAATCATGGGCGATGACTGGCTGGCGATTGGGCTGGATTACAGCGCCCGCCGCGCTGATTTCGGCCGTGGAAATGGTGACCGAGTACAATTTCTCCTGCATATTCTCGCCCACGCAGATCGCGGGCATCACCGCGCTGCGCGAAGGCGAGAACTTTGTCCGCTCTTCAACAGCGCGCTATCGGGCGGCGCTGGACCTGCTGGTCGATTCTTTTGCCGCATTGCCGCGCGTCAGCTTGCCCACGCCACAGGCGGCTTTCTACGCTTTCTTCAGCGTCGATGGCATGGGCGACAGTTATTCCTTCGCGCTGGATGTCTTGGGGCGGGCTGGCGTCGGCTTGGCGCCGGGCGCGGCTTTTGGTCCGCAGGGAGAAGGCTACCTGCGCCTGTGTTTTGCCGTCGAGCTTGACTTGTTAGAGCGAGCGTTGGAGCAGATGAGGCCGCTGCTGATTTGACCTGAGGAGCTTGCGTCAGCCCCAAGCCGCGCCCAAAAACCGCAGCCAGTTCTTATACATGATGTTTTCGATGTCATGCTTGCTGTAGCCGCGCGCGGCAAGCTTGGCTGGCAGCTGCTGCAAATCGGCGATGGTGTCGAGGTCGCAGGGGGATTGCTCGCGGCCGAAGCCGCCGTCCAGATCCGTGCCGATAGCGGCATGGCTGCTGTTCCCAGCCAATTGACAGACGTGGTCGATATGGTCGATGACATGGTCTAAAAAGACGTCTTCGTTGCTGTCCCCGCGCAGGAAACCCGGTTTCAACATCCAAATATCGAGAGCCGCCCCAATAACGCCATCCCGTTCGATGATCAGCCGTAGTTGCTCGTCGCTGAATTGACGCTGATGCGGCACGAGCGCCCGGCAGTTGTTGTGGCTGGCAAGCGCCATGCCGTCATAGATGCGCGCGGCTTCCCAAAACGCTTGGTCGGAAAAATGCGTCATGTCGAGCAGCATGCCCAGACGCGACATCTCTTCCAATAGCGCTTTGCCGATCTCCGTGAGTCCCAATTCCGTGCCAGTGCCGCCGGCATATCGCCCTGCGCCGTAGTGGGTAGGTCCCAGCAGACGCAGCCCGGCCCCCCACCAGTCTTGAAGTTGACCCGGGTCGCGGATGGGATCAGCGCCTTCCATGCTGAGCGCAAAGCCCAGAGGCGGCGAATTGTCGCTGTCGCCGGCTTGACTTTCCCAGCTCTCCCATTCCTGGATATGCGCCGTCAACCCGGCTTTGTCGACCAAGATGCGAACATGTCCAGCGCTTTCTAAGCCGCGATAGTAGGCGAGCTGACCCTGCGCGATTCCATAGGCTTGGGCTTGTGAGCCATAGTCCAGATGCTCTACGGCTGTACCGGTTGAACGCGCGAGCATCGTGGCGAAACTGACGGCAACGCGCCCGCGCCGCATCTCTGGCAGCGCGACTGTGTTTTGGGCGCGTCCCTTGCCGGGTATGCGGCTTTCCCCCGCGCGTATAGTGTAGACAGAATCGAGCAGGTTGCGGTTCCAGCCCAGGGCGTTCCAAGACAGATCAAGATGCGCGTCAATGATCAACATCGGCTGCCTTCCTTTTATTGATTGCATACAGTAAATTGAAAGAAGCGATCACCAGACCAAGCCGCGGGCGGCCACATCCCAGACTACTTCGATTTGGTCTCCGCGCGTGCCATAGATTTGATTATGCAGATTGGTCACGACGCAGGTATGCACGGGGATGATATGCAGGATATCGCCAACTTGCGCTCCCTTGTCGCAGGCGCTGAAATCGACGTATCCGTGTTCTTCGTTGACCTTGTAGACGCGCGCGTCGGGATACTCTGTGATGTAGCCGAAGCAGCCATCCACCGTCTCCGAATGGATAGACTTGCTGCCCGCGTCGAGGATCACGCGGCTTGGCTCGTTGGCGCTGACCACCGTGGCGCGGATGCGCATGGCGCAATTGTCGAAAGTGGTCATGCCGCTGGCGACGCTGCCCCAATCCCAAAAAATGTATGTGCCGACGCGCATTTCGGTCAACTCCGGAATCAAGTGCGATTCCAATATGGCGCCGCTGCCGCCCCCGCTAACGGTCGCCGCCTCGATCCCCGACTCTTCCAGCAACTTTAATGCCTCTTGCAGACGCGGACGAATAGCGGCGTCGGCTGGATAGATCATCAAGCCGGCAAAGCGCAGATTATCCGCCGCGACGATACGCTTCGCCAATTCCAACGCTTGCTGCAGGCTGGCGCCGGTGCGCTTATTGAGCGAGACCAGCTCCACCAGCACGCCGACGGTCGCTTTAGCCTCTTGCATGGCGGCGGCGATGCCATGCAAGACGGCTTGGTTATCCACCGTGACTGTGACATCCGCGCGCCGCGCCAATTGCGCCAAGCGTCTCGTCTTTGCCTCGCCCACGATATTGTAGGGAATCTGAATGTCCCGTATCCCGGCCTGCGCGAAGACTTCCGCTTCGCTGACCTTTTGACAAGCGATGCCGACCGCGCCGGCTTCTAGCTGGCGGCGCGCGATATCCGGAATCTTATGCGTTTTGATATGCGGGCGGAACTGAATGCCGAGCTCGTCGCAACGCGTCTGCATGGCTGCGATGTTGCGCTCCATCCGATCAAGATCGATCAAGACGCTGGGCGTTTCGAGGTCCTGTATGGTCTTCATTGTCACCATGCTTCCGTCCTGCGAGACATGAACTCAATTGTGGACAGAGCTTATCCGAGCGCCGGGCAAAATGCAACAAGCGCAACGATTGTGGCGGGGCAATCGCCAGAACAATCGCCAGGGCAATCGCATCAAATTGGTTGAAGCAGATGGAGCAAGAAATCGTTATCCATCGCTGCGCGGAAGCGTTTTTGCCGTAAACTGCTTTTGCCTGTATCACGCTTGAGCAGATTCAAGGCTATAGCGCGTAAGGTTGCCATATTTTCGGAACTTTCGCCGTCTCGGATGCGAGAATGATCCTCGCCGAAGGTGACATCCAAGACCCAGTGGTAGCTGTTTTCGATTGCCCAGTGCCGCCGCGTTGCTTGCAAGATAAGCGCGGCAGAAGTGTCAAGGCTGCTGATATAATAGGCAGTCTGGTAGCGAATTTGCCCTTTATGACGGCACTCTCGCTGGACACGTATAAGACTACGCAGGTCAGGCCATCCTTGATAATGGCGGATATATTCGAAAGCCTTGGGATCACTGAGCACCCAACATTTGCGTATTTCAATCCGTCCCCTTGACTTGTTAGTTGTTTCGTTGAAGTCACAGTCCATGTCTTCAAATCCATGTTTGTCGCCATAGCTGAACCAATCGGCTATATCCTGTTTTAGATTGCCCTGATTGCCCTTGACCTGCAGAATATAATCCGCTTTCTCGTTCCGAATCGCTTGCGCAATCTTGGTTTGACATCCCATCGCATCTATTGTCACAATGCAACCGGAAACATCCAGTAGACGCAACAACTCAGGAATGGCTGTTACTTCATTGGACTTATCAGCCACTTTGCGCTGTCCTAATACCAAGCCATTTTCACTTGCCCAAGCACTGACCAAATGGACCGCATCCTTACCCAGCATCTTGTCATGGCTACCGCGCAAGGTCTTGCCGTCAAGGGCAAGCACCTGTCCTTTACTGACTGCAAACACCGACTCTACCCAGCGCATAAAGCGCTGCTGGAACTCCTCATGATTGATCCTGGCAAATACATAACCGAAGGTATCATGCGATGGAATGCCATGCTCTAGCTTCAGAAACTGGCGAAACCAAGGCTCCTTCGCTTTTCCTACGGTTTCGATGCCAACCCAACTATCCGCGCCACAGAGCACAGCACAAACGGCGATGATAATGATATCGAGCAATTTGTGGTCACAGCGCCCCTCTATTCGGGGATCAGGCAGATCAGCAAAACATTCCTCTAAACTCAATCCTCTACCTTTTGACATGAGGCAACTCCTCTTTTTGCCTCAGTATCGCCCCAAAATGATTTTGATGCGATTGCCCTGGAACAATCGCCTAGAAATTTGACAGCGCCGTCGCGACGTGTTAGCATCTGAATGCTGTTCCACGTTGTTGAATAGCATTCTATATGATGGGAAGCGCGTTCCTAATTTCCGCGCTAGTGTTTTAGGCGAGGCGCCATATCACGCCATGTTGAATTATTTGCTGCGCCGCCTGCTTTATATGGCGATTGTCTTGTTTCTGGTTTCCGTCTTGTCCTTCTATATTATCAATTTGCCGCCGGGAAGCTGGATACAGAACTACGAGTCGGAGTTGGAAGCCTCGGGCGATATCGTCGATCAGGCAGAACTTGAGTTCCTGCGGATACGCTATGGGCTGGACCTGCCCTTGCACGAGCAGTATATTCGCTGGGTGCTGCCGATGATCACCAAGGGCGATTTTGGACAGTCCTTCGAGTGGGGACAGCCGGTCTGGCCCCTGATCGAAGAACGCCTTTTCCTGACGATGACCATCTCCATCGCCTCAATCATCTTTATATATGTGGTGTCGGTGCCGATAGCGCTGTATTCAGCCATCAATCAATACTCTATCGGCGACTACTTTTTCTCATTCATGGGTTTGATTGGCTTGGCGACGCCCAATTTCTTGATCGCCCTGGTATTCATGATCATCATGCTGCGCGTCTTCGGCGTGACGCCGGGCGGCTTGTTCTCGCCGGAGTACTTGCGCGAAGCCTGGAGCCTGGCGAAGTTCTGGGACATGTTGACGCATTTGCCGGTGCCAGTGATCGTCATCGGCACGGCCGGCACCGCGGGTTTGATACGCATCCTGCGCGCGCAATTGCTCGACGAATTTCAAAAACAATACGTGCTGACCGCTCGCTCCAAGGGACTGCGCGAGCGCTTCCTGATCATCAAATACCCGCTGCGCATGGCTTTTAATCCCATCGTCAGCAGCATCGGCAGTTTGTTGCCACAGATCGTTTCTGGCTCCGCAATCGTTTCCATCGTGCTGGGCTTGCCGACAACCGGTCCCCTATTGCTGCGGTCGCTCATTGCCCAGGACACCTATGCCGCCGCCAGCATGCTGCTGATGCTAAGCGTTTTGACCGTGCTGGGCGTATTCTTGTCGGATCTGCTGCTCATGTGGTTGGACCCGCGCATACGTTACGAGAGAGCCAACTGATGTCCACACTGTCACCCTTGTCGACAGTTGCGGAGCTGCCGCCGCCGGATGAGCTGCGCTATGAGATTCTCTCGCAGCGGCAATTGATTTGGCGCAAGTTCAAACGCCATCGCGTTGCCTACTTCTGCATGGTCTTTCTTATTTTCTTTTATGTCTTGGCGGTCTTTGCCGAGTTCTTCGCTCCTTATGGTCCCTTTGAGCGCTACACCGATTATCTTTACGCGCCGCCCACGCCGATTCGCTTCATTGATGAAAACGGCGTTTTTAATCCGCGTCCCTTTGTCTACAAGATCACCAGCGAATTGGATCTGAATACCTTTCAGCGCGCCTATGTGGAGGACAGCAGCGAGAAATACTTTCTGCAGTTCTTTGTCAAAGGCGAGCCTTATCGTCTCTTGGGTTTTATTGATACCGACATACACCTCTTTGGCGTCGCTGAACCCGGTGTTTTCTTCCCGTCGGGAACTGATGGATTGGGGCGCGATCTGTTCAGCCGGATGCTGCTCGGCGCCCGCACGTCGCTTTTTGTAGGTTTGATGGGGCTGGCTGTTGGCTTTGTGCTCGGCTTGTTTTTTGGTGGTTTGTCGGGCTATTACGGCGGCGGCATCGATATGTTGATCCAACGTCTGATCGAGTTCCTGCAATCGCTGCCCACCTTGCCGCTCTGGATGGCTTTGGCGGCTTTGGTCCCGCCGGAATGGACGCCTATTCAGGTCTATTTTGGCATTTCGCTGGTCTTGGCGATTGTCGGCTGGACCGGTTTGGCGAGGGTCGTGCGGGGCAAGCTGATCAGCCTGCGCGAAGAAGACTATGTGCTGGCGGCGAAGCTGTCCGGCCTAAGCGAGCGCGCCATCATCACGCGGCACTTGCTGCCCGGTTTCCTTAGTTATTTGATCGTGCATCTGACCTTGGCCATCCCGCACATGATACTTGGCGAGACGGCGCTCAGTTTCTTGGGATTGGGCATTCAGCCCCCTGCGGTGAGTTTGGGCACGCTCCTGCAAGACTCGCAGAATGTCCAGACGGTGACAATCAACCCCTGGTTGCTGTTGCCGGGCGGGCTGGTGGTGATCATCGTCATCGCCTTCAATTTTTTGGGTGACGGCCTGCGCGATGCGGCCGACCCCTACAAGCATTTATAGGACCTGTGATGGCCGACGTGCTGCTGGATGTCCAAAATCTGAAGGCTCACCTGCCCTTGGAAGAGGGCTTGTTAAAGGCCGTGGATGGCATCAGTTTCTCCATTCGCCGCGGCGAGACGATCGGGCTGGTGGGCGAATCCGGCTGCGGCAAGAGCATGGCGGTGCGCTCGATCATGCGGCTCGCGCCCAACTTCGCCAAAATTTCCGGTACTGTTATCTATCATCCCCAAGCAGGCGACCCAGTCGATATCGCGCAACTGGACGCTCATGGCGAGCGCATACGGGATATTCGCGGCGGAGAGATCGCGATGATCTTTCAAGAGCCGATGACGTCCTTTTCGCCCTTGCACACCATTGGCAACCAGATTACAGAAGCAATCCGCGTACACCGAACCCAAGACCGCAAGGAAGCGCGCAAGATCGCTATCGACTTGTTGGGGCGCGTCGGCATGTCTAACCCGTCACAGCGCATGTCCGAACACCCGCACCAACTGTCAGGCGGGATGCGTCAGCGAGCGATGATCGCCATGGCTTTATCCTGCGAGCCCTCGCTGCTGATCGCCGATGAACCGACGACGGCGCTTGATGTGACGGTACAGGCGCAGGTGCTGCAGTTGATGCGGGATCTGCAAGACGAATTCGGCATGTCCATCTTATACATCACGCACGATCTAGGCGTGATTGCCCGCATGGTCCAGCATGTGGCTGTGATGTATTTGGGCAAAATCGTCGAATTTACCGATGTTGACAGCCTCTTTTATCAAGCCAAACATCCCTACACCGCCGCGCTGATCAAGTCGATTCCAAAGATCGGCAAAAAATCGCGCCGGCGCTTGGAATCGATTCAAGGCGCGGTGCCGGTGCCGATCAACCGCCCGCCCGGCTGCGGCTTTTTCCCACGCTGTTCGGTGGCGATGCCTGGCTTGTGCGATCGGGTGGACCCGCCTTTGGTGCAGGTCGCGCCCGACCATGCCGCAGCCTGTTATGTCTATCCCGAAGTGGCGGAAGCGGCAAACAGTTCTGAACTTGAAGGGCAGAGCCATGAGCAGCGATGACATAATCCTGCGGGTCAAGTCGCTCAAGAAATACTTCCCAATCGAAAAGGGTTTGCTGCGTCGCACCGTCGGCTATGTCAAAGCGGTTGACGATGTCAGCTTCGAGATCGCCAAGGGCGAGGTTCTGGGCTTGGTCGGCGAATCCGGCTGTGGTAAGACGACCCTGGGCCGCTGTATCCTGCGCGCCATTGATCCGACTTCGGGCGAAGTCATCCTGCAGACGCACGAGGACGATACAGTTGATATTACGCAGTTGGACAAAAAGCAGCTGCGCGCCTTGCGCAAGGAAATGCAACTGGTGTTTCAAGATCCCTTTTCGTCGCTTTCGCCGCGCATGACCGTGCTCGATATCATCGGCGAGCCGCTCTGGGCGCAGGGCGCGCGCGGCAAGGCATTGGAATCCCGAGTTAGGGAATTGGCGGCGCTGGTCGGCTTGAATACGGGTCACCTCAATCGCTACCCGAATGCCTTCAGCGGCGGGCAGCGTCAACGTATCGGCATCGCGCGCGCTTTAGCCACCAACCCCAACCTGATTGTCGCCGACGAACCTGTCTCGGCGCTGGATGTTTCGATACAGGCGCAAATCCTCAACCTCTTGCAAGATCTGCAAGAAAAGCTCGGGCTGACCTATCTGTTTATCGCTCACGATTTGAGCGTTGTGGAACATATAGCCGACCGTGTCGCCGTCATGTATGTTGGCAAGATCATTGAACTCGCGGAGACTGAGGCGCTCTATTTGAGCCCGCAGCATCCCTATACCGAAGCGCTGCTATCGGCAGTGCCCAAGCCGGACCCCCGCCTGCAGGAAGCGCAGATCATCCTGAGCGGCGAAGTTGCCAATCCGGCCGATCCGCCTAGCGGCTGTTATTTCCATCCACGCTGCAAATACGCCCAAGACAGATGCGCGCAAGAGCCGCCGCAACTGCGCGAAGTCTTGCCGGGGCGCTATGTCGCCTGCCATTACGCGGAAGAACTTGCGCTGGAAGGGCTGTCCTTATGATCCAATCTGTACTAAAAGCCATCGACATCATGACCGTCTTCAGCAGCGAGGAACCCTGCTTGACATTGGCTCAGATTAGCGAGCGGCTGCCCATGCCAAAAAGCACGACGCACCATTTGCTCGCGACCTTGACATCACGCGGTTTCATCGAAAAAGTGAATGACGATTCCTATGCGCTTGGCACGGCAATTGTCAGCTTGTCGCAAGCCGTTCGGGTTAATGCGGAACTGCGCGACCGCGCCGCGCCCTTACTGCGCGAACTGGCGGAGATCGCCAAAGAGTCCGTTTATCTTACTTATTTTGATGGCAGTTATATCTTGTATATCTACGCCGTAGAATCGTCGAAGCGTTTGATGGCGCGCACAGCAGTCGGCGAGCAGGTCCACCTGCATTGCACGGCTAACGGCAAGTCGATACTGGCGGCGCTTTCGTCCGAGCGGGTCGATGACATCATACAAAGAACTGGCATGCCGCGCTTCACACACACAACCTTCACAGACAGCGCGGGCTTGCACAGCGAGCTCGAGGCTTCTCGTCAACGCGGCTATGCGATCGACCGCGAGGAGCACGAGTTGGGAACCTTCTGTTTGGGCGCGGTCATCCGCAACGCGGCCGGTGAACCCATCGGCGGCTGCAGCTTATCCGGAACCGACGAAAGAATTGTTGACGCGGTCTCAAATGATCTGGCGGCGGATTTGCTCTATGTCGCGCAAGAGATTTCGCGGCGTATGGGTTATGTACCCGCAACGCCGTCGCTCTTGGCGCCGAAATCGGCGCATTTTGTTCATCATTGAAACTTAATTGACACTTAGGAATGCTCGTATGTCAAACCTGACAGCGCCCAGAGGTGTTTTCCCGGCGATGATCACGCCGCTAAAGATGGATATGTCGATCGATTGGGATGGCGTCGATCGCCTGACCGATTGGTATATCGAGACGGGCGTGGCCGGGCTATTCGCCGTGGGGCAGTCTAGCGAGATGTTCGCGCTTAGCGATGACGAGCGGCTGCGCCTGGCGGAGCGCGTTGTCAGGCGAACCCGGGGACGCGTGCCGGTCGTCGCCAGCGGCACCTTTGATCGCTCGATCGCCAAGCAGGCGAAGTTCGTCCGACAAATGGCGGATCTCGGCGTCGCGCAAGTGGTTGTCATCGCCAGCATGATGGCGCAGCCGCAGGACGGTGACGCTGTCTGGCGGGGAAATGTGTCCCAACTGCTGGAAGCCACAGCCGATATCCCGCTGGGACTCTACGAATGTCCGCAGCCATATCATCGGCTCGTTTCGGCGGATATCCTAGCTTGGGCGGCAAGGACCGGGCGCTTCCGCCTGCTCAAAGAGACTTCCAGGTCATTGAGCCAGCTGCGCGCGAAAATCGCGGCGACGGCTGACACGGACCTATGCGTTTACAATGCCGACGCCACGACCTTGCTGGAATCAATGAAAGCGGGCGCGTCGGGTTATTGCGGTATCGCGGCTAACTTTTATCCGAGCCCGCTGATATGGCTTTGTGAGCGCTTCCTAGATGCCGACGCCGAAAACGCGCAAAGTTTACTGAGCATGGCAGATCCCACGATTCATCACTGTTATCCGGTTTCAGCGAAATACTATCGCCGCCAGTCGGGCTTCGATATGACCACGGTGAGCCGCGTGAGCGATGCCAGGCTGACAGATTATGACCGGCGCATCCTCGATAGTATCGCCCGACGGATGAATCGCCTGCAACTGAAAGATAGAGACCTAACAGTGTAGCGGGCATTTGCGCTCGCTGCCTGACAGGCGCGCAACACAAAGCTGAAAAGGAGGTGGCTCGAATTTAATAGACCAGTTATCAAGTTTTCAAAGTCCATTCAATTGATAGGGAGGAAAAAAGCAAATGTTTAGCAATCGACTGAAAGTTCTGTGGCTCCTCTGTCTGATTGTCATTGTGGGGCTGATGCCCTTCACAGCAGTGGCGCAAGACGGCGGATTCTCGTCGGCGGACAATTACCGTGTTTGGTCCTTGGATGAGTACGAAGCCGCAGGCAACAGCATCGCCATGTTCAACGAAGCGCCTATGTTGGCGGAGATGGTCGCCGCGGGCGATTTGCCGCCAGTCGAGGAACGCCTGCCAGAGCGCGGCGATATTATGGTTGTGCAGCCGCGCGAGGCAATCGGTACTTATGGCGGCGAGATCACCTTTAACGCAACCAACCCGACTTCCTTTGGCAATACTGGCTTCACCGCCTGGGACCAGCACTTAACCGGCTTCTCGACCAATTGGGAGATCGTATTCCCCGAGGTCGCCAAGAGTGTGGAATTGTCGGAGGACCTGACCACGGCTACTGTCACATTGCGCCGCGGGATGAAGTGGAGCGACGGCGTGCCTGTCACTGCCGATGACGTCATGTTCTGGTACGAAGACATCATGCTGCACGAGGAATTGCCGAATATGCCTGGGGCGCTCTCGCCCGGCGGAACGCCGATCGTTGTTGAGAAAGTCGACGATTACACGGTCACCTTCACCGCCGCCGCGGCCAATCCAGCCTTTCCGATTGTGGTCGCCCGCAGCAGTCAAGGTTTCCCGCTGGCGCCGCGCCATTACCTGCAACAGTGGCATGCCGATTACAATGAAGACGCGGCCGCTTTAGCCGAGTCGGAAGGCTATGACAGCTGGGCTGGCGCTTTCCAATTCCACATGAACGGTCAAACGGGACAGAGCGACTTCGACCCGGACCTGCCGGTGATCAAGCCCTGGAAATTGGACCAAGTGGATGAATTCGGCAACAAGTTCTATGTCCGCAACCCCTACTACTGGAAAGTAGACACCGAAGGCAATCAACTGCCTTACATTGACGGCCAGGTCCGCCTGCTGCTGGCGGAGCCGGAAGTAGTCATCCTCAACGTCCAAGCCGGCTCCATCGACTACGGCTTTTACAACCTCGAAGTAAGCGATCTGCCGGTGCTAAAGGCAGGCGAGGCGGATGGCGATTACAGCACGATCTTGTGGCCCGCCGACCAGGGCGCGATGAGCAAATACCAGTTGAATATCACCGTCAACGACCCCGTATTGAACGAGCTCTTCAATGACTTGCGCTTCCGTCAGGCTTTGTCGCTGGCCATCAACCGCTCGGAGATAAACGATGTGCTCTTCTTCGGTCAAGCGGTGCCGAGGGCTTGGGGCGTTTCCTCGGCGTCGGTCTTCTATGAAGACTGGATGGGCGGACACTATGCCGACTATGACCCCGATCAAGCCAATGCCTTGCTCGATGAGATGGGCTTGACCATGGGCGATGACGGCGTGCGCCTGCGCCCGGATGGCGCGCCGCTTTCGATCGTGCTTTGGGACGCGATCAACCGCATCCCGATGTCCGAGTTGGTGGCTGAGTACTGGGAAGACGTCGGCGTCGATGTCGAAATCAACCCAAGTACGCGCGAAGCCTTCAAGCAAGCCTTGCTCGCGAACGAGGTACACGCGTCGGTTTGGTTCGCTGATGTTGTATCGGAGAAGGACCTGTATCAGCGGCCCATCTGGCTGCGCCCGCCCTATGGCATCGATTCCACGCCAGTCGGCGGCGGCTTGGCTTGGCGGCAGTGGTGGCTCACCGATGGCGCCGAGGGCGAAGAACCGCCCGAGTACCAGCAAGAACAGATGCGCATGGTCGATGAATGGCAACTGACCCAGATCGGCTCGGACAGGTATCTGGAGCTGGGTACGCAGTTGGTGGCCAATACCGTCGAGAATATCTACCATTTCGGTACTGTTGGCGAGGCGCCCGAGGTCTTCATCCGTTCCAACCGGCTGCGCAATTTCACGCCCGTCGAAGGCGTTGTCTACATCAGCCACCTCGAAAGCGGTCATTCCGACCAGTGGTTCGTCAGTGAATAAACGCTAAGCATGTTGATGGAGCCCCGCATTATTTGCGGGGTCTCCATTTCCAAAATAATCATCTTGGCAGAGATCGGTCGGCGATTGCCGCCCGGCCAGAAAGAGCGCGAAATGAATTGGTCGCAAGTCAAATATCATCCGGAACGGGCGCTAAGCTATCTGGGCAGTCCCAGCGTTCTTCGCCTCGAAGACGGCGCTTTGCTGGTCTCTCACGATTACTTTGGTTTGAAGGGCTGCCCCAAGAACCATGAAGGGGAAGAAAGCCTGACGAGCATCTACCGCTCGGAAGATGATGGCGAGACCTGGGTCAATATCACGCATATCATGAACTGCTATTGGAGCAGCCTGTTCATTCATGCTGGCGCGCTTTACATCTTGGGCACATCCCAGCAATACGGCTCGATTGTGATTCGCTGCAGCCTGGACGGCGGCTTCACCTGGACGCACCCGGCCGATGAAAGCAGCGGACTGCTTTTCAAAGGCGGCTACCATCGCGAGCCGCCCAACTATCATTGCGCGCCCGTGCCGATAGTCTGTCACGAGGGACGCCTGTACCGCGCCTTTGAAGATTGCGACCCCATGATTTGGGGCAAGGGTTTCCAGGCAAGTGTCATCTCGGCAGCGGCGGATGCCGACCTGCTGGACGCCGCCAATTGGACCATGAGCAATAAGATGCTATTTGACCCCGCGTGGCTACCGAGCGACTGGGACCCGGCCGACGCCGAGGCGCCAGGCTGGCGGGAAGGCAATATCGTGGTAGCGCCCGACGGTCAACTCTGGAATATCATGACTTACGAGGCGGGTTCTATCGTAGATGAAGTTGCGACTCGGCTGAAAATCGAAGATGAGGGCAAGACACTTTCTTTTGATCCCGCCAGCGGATATGTCAATTTCCCGGGCAGCAAAGCCAAATTCACAATCCGCCGCGATCCGCAAACGGGCAAATACCTGTCTTTGGTGAACAACTTGGCGGATACAG
The DNA here is from genome assembly GCA_965232245.1 of Phototrophicaceae bacterium. GTDB lineage: Bacteria > Chloroflexota > Anaerolineae > Aggregatilineales > Phototrophicaceae > UBA6055. Next base: position 2,973,176 of record CBDDPG010000002.1, read on the forward strand.
ATACCTTGCGCAAGATGGCTGAGGGCGATCTTACAGCCCAGGGCCACCGCGGCAAGCACCCCATGCGCCAGCGCAATGTGCTTTCCTTGAGCGTGTCGGAGGACCTGTGGAATTGGCGCATCGTCAAAACGCTCATGTTTGACGACACAGGTTTGGAGCCGGCCCCCTCTATTCTGTTGACCGGTTTCCAGTACGTCGATTGGCAGTTCGATGACAGCGACTTGATTTATGTGGTGCGTACAGCCTATCGCGGCACGCGCAATTTCCACGATTCCAACCGGATCATTTTCCGTCGATTGAAGAATTTCCGCGAGTTACTTTAACCTGGAGAAGCAAGAGAAAATGGTCTGGAGCGAAGTCAAATATCAGCCCGAGCGCAGTTTAACCTACCTGGGCAGCCCGAGCATCGTCCGCCTGACGGACGGGACGCTGGTGGCCTCGCACGATTATTTTGGCTTGAAGGGCTGCCCCAAGAACCATGAGGCGGAAGAAAGCCTGACCAGCATCTATCGCTCGGAAGACGATGGCGCGACCTGGGTCAATATCACGCATATCATGAATTGCTATTGGAGCAGCTTGTTCACCCATCGCGGCAGTCTGTACATCCTCGGCACGTCACAGCAATACGGCTCGATCGTGATCCGGCGCAGCGATGATGGCGGTTTCACTTGGACGCACCCTGCCGATGCCGGGTCTGGATTGCTCTTTCGCGGCGGCGCCTATCGCGACGCACCCAATTATCATTGCGCGCCGGTACCTGTGCTGGAGCACAAGGGACGGCTGTACAAGGCTTTCGAAGACGCCGATCCGCCTGTTCACGGACCAAGCTTCCACTCCTGCGTGATCTCCGCGCCGGCCGAAGCGAATTTGCTCGAGGCTTCGAACTGGACCATCAGCAACAAAATCCCATTTGATCCCGACTGGGCGCCAGCGCATTGGCAGCGGCTCGAGCGGCCCTGTTGGCTGGAGGGCAATGTGGTCCTAGCGCCTGACGGGGACCTGTGGAATATCTTGCGGCTAAACGCCAGTCCTATGGTCAACCGAGCCGTCATCGTCAAGATTGAAGACGGCGGACGAGCAATTTCATTTGATCCGGAGACCGGCTTCATCGATTTCCCGGGCGGCGGCACAAAGTTCAATATCCGCTACGATGCGGGTACGGGCTACTATCTCGCCTTGGTCAACAACGTTACAAATCCTGACTGGACCCGCCAGCGCAATATCTTGTGCCTGAGCGCTTCGCGTGATTTGCGTAACTGGCGGGTCCTCAAGACCTTGATGGCGGACGAGAGCGGTCTGTCCGCGCAAGACTCGATGCGCCTGACGGGATTTCAGTACGTCGATTGGCAGTTCGACGGCGATGACATCATCTACCTCGTGCGCGCCGCCTACCGCGGCGCCATCCGCTTTCACGACTCGAACCGCATCATCTTCCGCAAGCTGGAAGGTTTTCGCTCCTTGCTTGCATGACAATTCGCCGGCTGCTCAGGCGGGACCAGCGCTCTAGTCCCAGATACTGCGCATTTGCCAAGCCTCCATTTTCGTGAGCGTCGTCGATTGCCCCTGCGAGCGCAGCGAGACGCCTAGGCTGTCCTCGCGGCCGGGATAGACCCGCGTCGCCAGGCATTGTCTGCCGTTGACGAAGACCTCGACCACGCTGCGATCGATGAAGACGCGCAATTGCAGGGGCTCGTCGGGCGCGATATACACTGGCGCGGATTCCGGCGCGCGCGAAAGCGCCTCCGGCAAGGTCGACGAATACGATGTGTCAATTGTGATCATGCTTTCGTAACGCTGCGGCAGCTTTTGCATGGCGGCCGAGCTGGCGTTCATCGCCGCCGTTTTGGATAGCCGCTGTCGATAGCGGCGCCCGCGATGTTTGTAAAAGGCGATGCGCGTAAGCTCTTCGCGGCCCGGCGAGCGCAAAACGTTCAATTCAACCATAGGCGCGTCGCCGGGCGCTAGCTCCAGCGCCAGTTCCAGCGCATTGCCCTGAATCTGGTCCAATATAATCTCCTGGTTGGCTGGCAGCGTGACGGGTCCCAACCGCTGATGTCCCTGACGCAGCGACTCGATGTCGCCGGCCGGCGCCATGAGCAGGCGCTTGTCCCCGTCCAAGGTCAGCAGGCGCGGCAGGGTCATGATCTGGTTCCAGCCCCGGCTGGGCATGCCCTGGTTCATGTTGAAAATGACGATGACGCCGCCTTTGCCATCCGGCGCGGCGGAGGGCGCGTGCAGCCCCGATGGCGTCGAAGGTCCGAAATTGAACAAGCCGCCATCGGTGACGACGAATTTGTCGCGATCTTTGTCATAGTCGCCCAGCAGGTACTGGCCGCCGGTCATGTGGCTGTAAATGAGCAAAATATGCTTGTCATCGCCAATGGGCCAGAAATAGGGACAAGCGCCATCGTCCCCGACCACCGTGTATTGGTCCTGCTCGACAAAAGGATGCAGATAATCCCAATGTTCCAGGTCGGCGGAGCGAAATAGAAAATTGGCGCGGATCTGCTTGCGATCCGGTCCATCGGGCAATGTCCCGCCGGACAGGGCATAGTAGAAGCCGTCTTTTTCCCATATACAGGGGTCAAAGACGGTGTAGGGCAAGGGCGGGTCGCCTGCTTTTGCCATGGGGATGACGGCGCCCTCCCCGACTTTTTCCCAGTTCAGCAAAAGCGGATCCGAAGAGGTGGCGACCATATTCCCGATCTTGGTGCCGTGATAGATGGCGATGACGCGATCGTCCTCCACCAGCGCGGAACCCGAATAGCAGCACTCTTCCGGATGGGGATAGATCGCGTAGGGCAAATCGCGCCAGTGGATCAAGTCATCGCTGACGGCGTGCCCCCAATGCTGGCGCGTATCTTCGGGCGGATAGGCTTGGTAAAACAGATGCCAGCGCCCTTGCCAAAAGCAGAGACCATTGGGGTCGTTCAATGTGCTTTCTGGATTGACGTAGTGATAAAGCGGACGATGGGGGTCGGCAGCGAGTTGCGCCCGCGATTCGTCAAAGCGCTTGAGCAGCGGATTCTCGCGCAATTGCGCTTCCTGCGCGGCTAAGTTGTCGGCAAAGCTATAACGGGGAACAGCCGACCGGTAATCTGGCGAATTGTCAGTTTTCACAATGATTCTCTTTCCATATATGTTGCGGACAATGTCTCAACTTTTGATGCCCAATGAGCCAGCATAGCTCGACTATTGCGTCGTATAACCGCCGTCGACAACGATCCCCGTGCCCGTGATATAGCTGGCGTCGTCAGAGGCCAAGAAGGCGGCGACGCTAGCGATTTCTTCTGGCTGCCCGCGCCGCGCCAGCGGGACTTTTTGCAGGAATGCTTCATGCACTTCATCAGGCGTGTCCCGGTTCGCCGGTGTATTGATGGCGCCGGGCAGAATCGCGACGACGCGGATTTGCGGCGCCAGCTCCAGCGACAGCGCGCGCGTCAATGACAAGACGCCGCCTTTGGCCGCTTGATAGGCGGCGCTGCCGGTCAAACCGACAATGCTATGCACGGAGGCTGTATTGATGATGACCCCGGCTTTGCTGTTCAAAAGATGAGGTATCGCCAGTTTGCTCGCCAGCCACACCGGGCGCAGCGTAACATCAATCGTGCGCTGCCAGTCGTCGGCGGTCGCTTCCAGCGCTGTAGCCCCGCGGGCCCAGAAGGCGTTATTATGCAGGATGTCCAGCCCGCCGTAGCCCGTCACGGCGCAGTCGATCGTTCTAATCAAGTCGCCTTCCTGGCTGACATCGGCTTCGACAAAGCGCGCTTCCCCGCCAAAGCCGCCGATTTCCTCGGCGCAGTCCTTTCCGCCAAGGGCATCAATATCGGCGATAATTACGCGAGCCCCTTCGCGGGCAAAACGAAGCGCCGTCGCCCGGCCGATGCCCGATGCCGCGCCGGTGATGATCGCAACTCTACCTGCTAGCCGCCGCGCGAGATTCATCAAGCGCTCGTTCCTATCGTGAGTTCGCGCATAGCTCTACTATTCCGTAAACGGTTCGAAGCGCCAACCCTCAGCATCTTCGCGCGCATAGCCCAAGCCCGGGAAGGGAAAATGAAAGCCATGAAGCAGCGCCTTGCGCTCAACGGCGCGTCTCAACAGCGACCGGCGCGATGCGATGCCTGTTTCCGGCAATTCATCCCAAGCGGGATGCCAACTGCTGTTTTCGATATGAATGGGCAGATCCATCGTGTCGGCGACGCAGATCAGCGTCCTGTCTTCAGAAATCGCCTGGACGGAAATATGGTTGCGCGTATGACCGGGGCTGGCCAGCGTGCGAACGCCGGGCGCGATCTCGTCGCCGGCATCAATCAGTTCCAGTTGAGGCTTGATAGCTTTTAGGCAATGTCGGGCGAAGCGGATGTCTTCGGCATGAGCCATCTTGACGATCTCATCATCGCTAAGCTTGGACCAGTACTCCCATTCTCCGCGAACCATGACATGTTTGGCATTGGGGAAGATCATGGAATCGTCTTGGGCGACTCCGCCGCAGACGTGATCGCGATGACCATGCGTGAGCACGACGAAGTCGATATCGCCGGGATCATATCCCGCGCGTTTTAGACCAGACACGAGGCCTCCCAGGTGTGGGTCAAAGAAGGGTCCGCCGCCGCTGTCGACCAAGATCCGGCTCTCGTCCGTATCGATCAAGAGGCAATTGCATTGCAACTCGTAATGCTCAGGCGAGATGCCATGCGCCTCGAAGGCAAGCGCCAAGTCCTCATCAGTGGCGCCAGCAAAAAATGTCGGCAGCAGTTCAGCCTTTATCGGCTGAATGCCGTCACTGATCGAGACACACTTGAATTGACCGATATCGAAGGCAAATGTTCTGGCTGTCACGAAAGCGCTCCTGCTATTTTTTGACAAAGCGCTGGCTTAAGCGAGAAGATCTTGTGCGAGCGCGGCGCGCATTTTCGCTGCGGCGCGGCGCGTTAAAATTCGTATTTGACAATGCCTTTGCCAGCCAGTCCCAGGAACATGGTCTTGCCGCTGCGCTCGGGTACCAAGAACGCGGTTGGCGGATCTTCCGTCCGTATAAGATAATCCCAGTTTTGCCCGGCATCGCGGGAGATCAATACGCCGTCCTCAGCCAGCGCGACAATCCGCGCCTCGCCATCAGATTCGCGCAGAATCTGCAGTTGATTGACCGAGCCGGGCAGCGCCTCCGGCGCGATTTGATGCCAGCCTTCGCCTTCGCCGCGAGAGACAAAAAGACCGTTCCCCTCAGTTCCGGCGAAGAGCAGTGTTTCACCCGCGCCGTTTGAAGACAGGTCCAAAAATGCCAGGCTCAATACCGGCGCGAATTCGCTTGGGAATCCACATTCTCGCCAAGCGCGCCCGCCGTTCGCGCTGCGGTATAAACCCGTTTCGGCGCCGGCGACGACCGTCTCGTCCGACGGCAAATGTGGCGAAGCCGCCAGGCAAAGCACGCCCAGGTCGAAGAGACCGAAATTCCAGGGCTGCCAATTCAAGCCGCGATCGGTCGAAGAGAATACGCCGTCTTCCATTGTTCCGGCCAACATGAAACCGTCCCGCGCAAAATTTGGGGAGACAACCAGCGCCGTGAAGAGCGGCGGCGGCGCGGGGAACTTGGCGGCGAACCAGGTATCGCCGCCGTCGCTGGAGCGTAAAATGCCGCCCTTGACCGCGGCAAACAGGGCTCGGTCCTGGGCAAAGGCCGGCGATACCGCGACTGCCGTCGCCGCCATTGGGCTGACAGCTTCGTCAGCAAGGCGCAGCAGTTCCCAGCCGCTGCCGCCGTCGCTGGAGCGATACAAGCCCCCCGATGTCGCAGCGAAGCAACGGCCGTCTTTGTTGAAGCCCGGCGACGCCGCCAGCGCATAGACGGTTTCGGCCGATTCCGATAATTCCCGGCTGATTTCTACACCCAGCATCTGTCTTCCTACCCGGGTTGGCGCGCGATTTCCGGCGCTTGGTGATGCACCATGACATCAATGGTCAGCATCATCCCGGCCGTTAGCGCCGCATTGCGCAAGGCGGCTTTCATCACGGCGGCGCTGTCAATAAGCGCCGCGCCGTCGGTTATCGCTCCGCTGAGGACATCAAAGCCAGCGCCATTGTCCTCACGCGCGAGCCTTGCCAAGACCTCGCCCGGCTCATAGCCGGCATTTTCGAAAATGGCGCGGGCCGGCTCTGCCAGGGCATCGTAGAGGATGCGGTGGGCGGCGCGCTCCTCAGGGTCGGCGCCGCTTTGCGATGCGGATTCCAAGGCGCCGCGGCAGCTCATGAAAGCCATGCCGCCGCCCGGCAAGACACCGTCGCTGACCGCGGCGCGCATGGCGCTGGCGGTCTTTTCCGCCAAGGTTTTTTGTTGATCGATCTCGATTTTGGAGGCGCCGCCGATCCACAAAGTTGCCGAGCCGCCCATCAGCCGGCCGATGCGCTTTTGCAGCGCTTCGCGCATTTGCGGGTCGGCGCTCTGTTCCAGCCAGCTTTGCAGGCGGCGAATATGCGCTCGCAGCCTGCGCGGATCGCCCTTGCCGCCGATGATGCCAAAATTGTGCGCGCTCGCCCAGCCGCGCCGCGCCCGCCCGAAGTGCTTGAAAGTCACGTCTTTCAGGCTGTCTCCCGCCACCTCAACCAGCGTTTTGGCGCCGGCCGCAATGGCAAGATCCACGAAGGCGGCCGCGCGTTCATCGGCGTTGCTGCCAGGTCCCTTGACCGCCATGACCTGGAAGTTCTTGAGTTTGCCGTTCGCCATCATCAAGCCGGCCATCGCTTCGGCGGAAAGATCGGCAGCCACCAGAATCAGCTTTTCGATCTTCTGCTCAACGGCGATTTCAAGCATCGGCATGATGTGGCGCGGATCATTAACTTTTGAATCCACCAGCACCAAGGCCGGTTCTTCGTAGACGGTTTGCAAATCGGTCTGGTTGACGATCATGTCGCGGGAAAACAGGCCGCTGTCCCAAGCCATGCCTTCGATGTATTCGCGCCGCAAGCCGCGGCTGTGATCTTTACGAATGTCAAGCCGACCATAAGCGCCGATGATGTCGAAGATCTCCCCCAGCAATTTCGCCAGAGGCGCGTCATGACAGATGGATTCGGCAACTTGCGCCAAGCTGCGCTTGCCCCCGACAAAGTAAGTCTGTTCATCGAGCGCGGCGAGCGCCTTTCGCAAGGCGCTTTCCAGGTGATGCCGCAGGCGCATGGCGTTGCCGCCGGCTGCCAGATAATGCAAGCCGCCATTGTATATCGCTTGCAGCAGCACCGCCGTCGTGGCGGAACCGTCGCCCATGCGCTCGTTCTGTCGGCAAATCAAAGCCCGCGCCAGCATGGCGCCGATATCGGCGTCGCGGCGATGCAATTCTATGACGCGCCGGGCGATGATGCCGCCGTCATCGAGCACCTCAGGACTGCTTTTATTTTCGATCAACGAGGTAACGGCTACCGTTCGCGCGGTAGGTCCAAGCGTCGGACGAATCGCGGACACGAGGGTATTGATGCCGCGCTTGATGTTCTCATGCGCTTGGGGCTGGAAAACCAGACCGGGGCGATAGGTTTTGCGAGAATAAAAGGGCGCCTTTTCGCTCATGCCATCATCCGCGGACGAGACGTGTCGATGAGCGGATGACGCGACAAGCCAAGATTTGCTTGTAGAAGTGGCGGGCGCAAAAGTTCTGTCGTGATGCGGTCAAGGAGTCGTCCTGCGCTCGTCATCGCTAGCCCTTGATCGCGCCGCGCATGATGCCTTCAATCAAATAGCGCTGTCCGAAGAGGAAGATGATGATGACAGGGACGAGCGATACGACCACACCCGCGAGCACGACCGAGATGCTGCCGGTCATCATATAACCCTGCAACTGAAAGATGCCGATGGTGATGGGATAATTCTCGTGCTGCAAGAAAATCAGCGGGCGGAAGAATTCGTTCCAGTGGAAGTTAAAGCTCAAAATGGCCAGCACCGCCAAGCCCGGCTTGACCAAGGGCAAATAGACGCGATAGAAAAGCTGCCATTGATTGGCGCCGTCGATGAGGGCTGATTCTTCAAGCTCGATGGGAATGGTCAGATAATACTGCCGCAGCAAGAAGGCGCCAAAAGCCGTCGGCATGGCCGGCAGGATCAGCGACCAGTAGGTATCGTACAATCCCAAGCTGCGGATCAAGATGAAAACAGGTATCACGGTGGCTTGAATAGGAATCATCATCGTTGCCAGCACCACCCAGAATAGCAGATCCCGCCCTTTGAACTCGAGCCGGGCGAAGGCGTAACCGGCCAGCCCGGCCGTGATCAATTGGCCCAGCACGGTGCCCCAGGTGATGATGGCGCTGTTGACAATCTGGCGCGCAAAGGGAACCGTTTCAAAGACTTTCACGTAGTTTTCGACTGCCAAATCGGTTGGCAGCCACTTTGGGGGAACGGTGAAGGAATCGACGCCGCTGCGCAGCGAAGTCGAAATCGTCCACATAATCGGCGCCAGGATCACGACGCTCATGACTGCGAGGATGATCAACGGGACCCAGCGGCCCAACAGATGCGATATGATTTGCCGCCGATGTTCGGCAGTGGATATGTCCCCGGGTATTCTGGTTACATTGCTCGCCATCTGTGTTTCCCTGCCAAATTCTATTGCATATTCTATTGATAGAAAACGCGATTGCGCCAGAGCCACATCTGCACAGCGGACATGGCCAGGATCATCAAAAATACGACGATGGCGATCGCGGAGCCGTAACCGAATTCGATGTCTTTGAAGGCGTGTTCGTACATCACCATCACCAGGGTTCGGCTGGCGTTGCCCGGTCCGCCACGGGTCATGATATATGGTTCGTCGAAGACCTGCAGCGCGCCGATGACGCCGGTGACGGTGGCGAAGAGGATTTGCGGGCTCAACAAGGGAATGACGACCGACCACAAGCGGCGGAACCCCTGCGCGCCATCGACATCGGCGGCATCAAGAACTTCTTGCGAGAGATTCGCCAAGCCGCCGAGGAAGATCAAGAAAGTGAAACCCAGGTTGCGCCAGGCGGAGATAATAGCGATGGAAATCATCACCAGGTCGGAATTAGTCAGCCAAGGGATCTGCGGCAAGCCCAACAAAGTCAAATAATAGTTCAGCGGACCAAATTCCTTGTGAAATATATATCCCATAAAAACAGCGACTGATGCGCCGGACATCAAAAGCGGCAGAAAATAGGCGGTGCGGAAATAATAGCGCAGCCAGATGCGGTTAATGCGATGAACAGCCAAAGCCAGGATCAAACCGAGAGAAACTTGGCTGACAACGGCTAATACCGTGAATTTAAGCGTATTGCCCAAACCGACGATGACGCGTCGATCGGCCAGCAAGCGTTCGAAGTTGTCCAGCCCGATAAAGTCGGGCGGTTTGAAGATATTCCAGCGGTAGAGGCTGAGCCCGAAGGAAACGAAGATGGGACCTGCTGTGAAAATGAAAATGCCGAGCAATGTCGGCAAGAGGAACAGATAGCCGAGCAAGGCGCGCCTGCGCCGCAAGCCATCCATGGTATCTTGGAAGAGCCAATGGTAAAGTCCGCCAATGCCGCCGATATTGTTGCTGGTTAGGGAATTTCCTGACATGCCATGTCCTCGCATCAGGCTGTTGCCAAGAGAGCCAATCCATTTGGCGAATTGGCTCTCTCATACGCTGAGACTTAGTCGTCGCCGTAGTATTGCGGCTGACGGTTGGTCAGCGATTCCAGTTCCGCCTGCATTTCGTCAAGCGCTTGCTGCGGTCCCATCTCGCCGGACATGGCGAAACCCGTGTAGGTGGTGAAGACGGTGGTCATGGGGTTGGACCAGGGCGGCGCCGGGATCGGCGATGTGGACGGATGGTCATCCAGCGTGCCGTAGAAGACGTCGCTGTTGGCGGGACCCGTGGATTCGAAGGCGTTCGCCTGGCTGTAGGAGCGGCGCGACGGCGTGGTGATGATGACCGGATTGAAGAAGATGCTGCTCTGGAAGCCTTCGTGGCTGACTTCGATCTTCATGAATTCCCAAGCTTCATCGGGCGCGGTGGAGGTGGTGCTCAGCCAGTGGCCGCCGGTGCCGAACTGATGCTTTTGGTTGCGCCAGTTGGGCCAATACTGCACATCAAAGTCGCCTTTTGCCATGCCCTCGTTGCCGAGGCGTCCAGCCCAGAAGCCGCCGGCCGGCGTCATGCAGAGCAAGCCGGTTGAATAGAAGCCGGTGAGCGTCTGGCCCGTGCCCATGGCGATATCGGGCGTGACGCCTTCCTGCCACAAGTCGACGACCAGTTCCAAGGCTTCGACGACTTCGGGGGAATTGGCCACAGGTTCGCGCCAGCGGAAGCCGCCGCCACGCCCATCAGCCGCCATATCACCCTCGTAGTAGCCGTCCCAGACCCAACTGCCGCCCGGGGCGCGTTCCTCGGTATAGAGGTTGCCGCCAGCCACAAATATCCAAGGCATCCAACTTCCCCAGAGACGGTTGGTCCAAGCATAGCCGAAGACTTCGGTATTGCCGGAATCGTCCTTCTTGGTTGTGCCGCGGGCGATCTCGACAAAGTCGTCCTTCGTCCACTCTTCGCCCGGCACTTCAAAGCCGTTCTCCGCCAATACGTTGGTATTGAAGTACATGTTCGCGGCGTTGAAGTCGCGCGGCGGCTCGTACAAGCTGCCCTCGTACATCATGGCTTCGGTCAATGAAGGATGCACATCGGAGAAGAAATCGGTCCAGAAATCCTGGTCGGGATCGCTGGTGATGCGGTCATCAAGCGGCGCCGCCAAACCTTGACCGGCGAATAGCTGGCAAGCCTCGGTCGCGGCATAACCCACGTCAATCGATTCGCCAGCCGCCACCAATGCCAGAATCTTCGCGGCGACTTCTTCGTGGTCGATACCGGTCAGAACGACCCACTCGACATTTACGTTGGGATTCTGCGCCATCTGAATATCGGCGACCGGTTGCAGCGTATTGTCATCAAGACCGGCTGTCTGCACCTTAATCGTCACCATATCCTGCGCGATCACGCGCACCGGCAACCCCGACATCACGAGCCCGGTTCCGCCAGCCGCTGCCAATTTCAGCAGATCGCGGCGACTCATTTTCTTTTCTGCGCTCATGTTTCCTCCTGAAAATTTAGTTCCCGCAAGTAATGGATAAACAGGATTCTCATTGTCTCGGGCATCACCTCCTCTTCTTCAGAACCGCGTCCTGCTGCGCTAATGCAAGCTGAACCAATTCATCGCGCGCGATGTCGATTTCAGCCGGATAGACAGGGACTGCGATTAAATTTCAATCTATCTGTTCCGAGCAATAAAACTATCGAAGGATCGTAATCCCAGCGACGATTCGCGGCGAAAATCCGCAAATCACTATTTCGGCTTACCATAACACTTATTTGTTTCTTATGCAAACAATCTGCGCAAAATAATCCACATTGATTTGGCCAGAAACATGCCAGGAAAATACGTTTCTCGCGCAGGGGGCGATACGAGGCCGGAAATTGCGCTCAAACGATCAGAAGTTCGCGCGGAAAGCTGGTCAAGCTTTCGCATCCGTCTTCCGTGATGAGCACGTCATCCTCAATGCGCACGCCGATTTCGCCCATGCGATATATGCCCGGCTCGATGGTGAAGACCATGCCCGGTTCCAGGAGGCGCTGATTGCCCTCGACGATGTAAGGCGCTTCGTGCGCTTGCAGCCCAAGCCCGTGGCCCGTGCGATGCCGCAGCAGCGCTTCGTAGCCAGCCTCGATGAACACTTGCCGCGCCGCCAGATCTACCGATTCGGCTGTGACGCCGGGCTTGGCGGCCTGTCGTCCGGCTTCATTCGCGGCTTGCACAATCGTATAGAAGTCGCGCTGCTTGGCGCTGACCTCGCCGAGGAAGACCGTGCGCGTGATATCGGCGCAGTAGCCGCCGAAACTCGCGCCAAAATCGAATATCAGCGGATCCCCCCGCCCCATGCGATAATCCAGTGGACCGGAATGCGGCAGCGCCGTATTGCCCCCGGCATGCAGGATGGTATCGAAGGACAGCCCCTCGCCGCCCATTTTTCTCATGTGGTTTTCCAGGATGTCCGCAAGTTCAATCTCGCTCATGCCGACGCGGGCTTCGTCAAGCGTCGCCCGCAGAGCCTTCTCGGAGATTTCTATGGCGCGGCGCAGCTTGGCGACTTCCCCGGCATCCTTGATCATGCGCAGTTCTTCCAGCGCGGCGCTGGCGTCGACCACCTCGGCGTCGGGCGCGGCGCAGCGCAGCGCTTCGCCTTCGAAAAAGCGCATGAACAAACCCTCGACGCCGATGGTCTTGCCCGCCGACTCAAGCGCGATGAGCGCGTCGCGGAAGGCGCTTTGGTAACCAGCCGCGTCGGTGTAGGGGAATAAGCGCGCTTGCACCGCATGTCGCTCGAAAAGCGGGATCTCCAATTCGGGAATGACGGCGACCGGCTCTGCCTCAAGCGCCAGAAAAATGACAATTGGGCGTTCCAGCACAAAATGTACCGCGTCGAAGAGGTAACGATGATTGGGTCCCGGGATTAGCGCGACTATGTCCAGTCGAGCCTCGCGCATGATCGCGTAGAGTTTGTCAAAACGGTTCTGGTTCATCATCAGGAAAAGACCTCTCGCGCTTGAATAGCGCTTGCAATTTCTTTAACGGTTGGGGTTGCGCGCGTCGTTCAAGCCGTCGCCCAGCAAGGTGATGCCAACCACGACTAGCGTGATGGCGACGGCCGGGAAAGCGCCGATCCACCATTCGGTCAGAAAATAGATGCGCCCCCAGGCGACCATCGCGCCCCATTCCGGCGTCGGCGCGCTGGCGCCCAAGCCGATAAAGCTCAAACTAGCCAGCAGCAGTACCGCCAGACCCAGATCGAGGCTGATACGCACGATGATGGCGTAAACGGCGTTGGGCAAAATGTGCCGAAAGATGATGGCTGGCGCCGACGCGCCCATCGCCCTGGCTGCGGTCACGAATTCCATTTCGCTAAGCTGGATGGTGAGGCTCCGCAGCAGGCGCGCGTAAACGGGCCACCAGACCGCCGCCGCGGCGATGATGGCGCTGCGCAGCCCGGGACCAAGCGCCGCGCTGACTGCCAGCGCCAGAATCAAGCTGGGAAAAGCCAGGACCAGATCAACCAGGGTCATGATGACGCGGTCGCTCCAGCCGCGCCAGAAGCCGGCCACTGTGCCCAGCGCGGCGCCGACCAGGCAGGCGACGCCGATAATCAGCGAGGCGGCGACCAAAGTAATGCCCGCGCCATGCACGACGCGGCTGTAGACGTCGCGGCCCAGTTCATCAGTTCCAAAAAAATGCTCGGCGCTGGGCGGCGCGTATAACTCGCGGATGGAGGTCTTGATCGGATCGTGGGTGGCGAAAACCCCGGGCAGCAGCGCAAATAGAACGAAGGGCAAGATCAGCAAAGCGCCAGCGGTCAAACCGGGGTTTGTTCTACAGAATTTGGTCAGTTTGGCGACCAGGCGGTCCTCCCTCAGCGACAGGTCTCTCCTCATGCGCACATGGTCCCGCGTCAACCGCCACTTGCCAGCTGACGCCGCTTTTCCTCTGATGCGCGCCTGTCCAAGCGCAGGGTCTGCGGGTCAAGCACGACGCCGTAAACAGCGTCGGCTTGTTCTAGGGAAACTAAGCCATCGCGCACATCGGCTTGCACGTCTTCTATGGCGCGTTCCAGGGGCGAGCCGTAACCGCCGCCGGCCGCCGTGTCGAAGCCGACCGTCATAGCGCCGTTGGTGAGTGGAAGCGCGCCGGCGACCGCGACTTTTTCGGCGCGCGTCAGCGCGACGCCGTCACGCAGTATTTCGGCGGAAGCGCCGCCGCGCCCACCATGCAAACCGAATGGCGGCACATGTTGACCGGCCGCGTGCACGGCGACAGTCACGGGTCCGTCGAAGCCGGGCAGCAATTGCAATTCCATGCGCTGCGCCAGCCCGCCGCGCTGCCGCCCCGCCCCGCCCGAATCGCAGATAAATTCGCGGCGGGCTGTCAAGATCGGTACCGTGATTTCGAAGAGCTCAACCGGAACCGCGCCGGCCAGCGCGGGTACTTGAACGGTGGAAACCCCGTTGGAGCGGGCATTGGCGCCCATGCCGCCCGCGCTGAACAAATAGCAGTGCGCCATCGCGCCGTCCTCCGCGGCGCTTGTGAAAACGCGCGTGCTGACCAGGAAGCCGGAGCCGGCGATGACGCGATCGGGCAAGACTTCCGCCAAAGCTCGTAGAACGGCGCCAAATATATGCGCGCCGACGCGATGCCGTTGATTGCAAGAGGCGGGCTTTTGCGCGTTGAGGACGCAGCCGGGCGGCGCGCTGGCATGGATGGGTCGATAGCAGCCGTCATTGCCCGGTACATCCGGCAATAGGGTCGCCTTCAAGGCGTAGGAAATTTGTCCATGGGTGAAAGTGAAGGTCACGTTGATGCCGCCGCGCGGCTGCTGTGGCGATGTGCCGCTGAAGTCGATGTAGATTTCTTCGCCGCGCACTTCAAGCGCGCAGACCAGTCGCAAGGGCTGGTCCAGCTCGTCGACGATCACTTCCGATCGGTAAAGTCCGTCCGGCAATGAAGCGATTGCCTTTCTCATGGCAGCTTCGGAGCGCTGATGGATCTCGCGGGAAATCGCGCGCAGATCAGGCAGGTCATACTCATCGAGCAGCGCCAGGCAGCGTTCGGCGCCGGTCTGGTTGGCGGCGGCTTGCGCGTGGATGTCGCCGATGACGGCAGTCGGCAAACGCACATTGGCGGCGATGAAATCAAGCGCGGTCTGGTTCAGTACGCCGCCTTGATAGAGCCGCAGGAGCGGAATGAGCAAGCCTTCTTCGTAGCTGTCGGTGACGCGATTGCTGTCGATGGAGCCGCCGACATCGGCGTGGTGCGCGATGCTGGCGGCGAAACCCACGAGCTTGTCGTTCTTGAAAAAAGGTGTGATGACGGTGATATCGGGATGATGGCCCGCGTTCTGCCAAGGGTCGTTTGAAATGAAGACATCGCCCGGCGCGATCTTGTCCCGCCCGAACTGTTCCAGCACGATGCCGCAAGTGTAGGGCATGGTGCGATTAAAAATAGGCAAGCTGCGATGCGCATGCGCGATGCACTGCGCATTGGCGTCGATCAAGACGCAGCCATAGTCATTTGAAGCGGTAATCGTTGTAGAGAATGCCGTCCGCGCCAGCGTCGTCGACATTTGATCGGCAACGGCGATCAAGCGCTGCCAGAGGATTTCCAGTGTCAGTGGGTCGATTGCGGTCATGTTGACTGATTCGCTTTCTTGACCAAGCTCTTTGGTTCCAGTGCGCCTGCCTGAAACAAACCCCAGTCCTCGATTTCCTGCTGCGGCGGCGCTTCGCTGCCCCATTTTCGGCTGGGACGCCAGCCGCAGCGCTGCGCAGCTTCCGCCAGAAATTCCGCATATTTGAAAGGCGCCAGCGCCGAATCGATGACCGGCACGCCCAATTCTGCTTGCAAGGTTTGGTGAAAACCGACCTCGGCGCTGCAACCCAGGATGATGACCTCGGCGCCATCGTCCGCGACGGCGCGTCTTCCCTCGCGCAGCATAGCTTCCAAGGCGCGATCGGCTTGCGCTTGAAAGTCGAGCGCCTGCATGTTCAGCGGACGCAGCGAGCGCAAGCGCCGACCATAACCGTAGCTGTGGATATTCTCGCTCATCTTTGCCATCGCCTTGCGTGCCCCCACCAGCACGGAAAAACTGTTTCCCAGGTGCGACGCAATCGCCAAAGACGATTGGCAGGGCGCGGTCACAATGGCTCTGCCAGAGACTTCCCGCGCCTCGCGCAGCGCCAGATCGTAAAAGCAGCCGATGACAAAGCCATCATAGCGGTCGGCGAAACGATAGACCGCCGTCACGATGTCCGCCATGACCAGCGCCTCATAAGCATGGTAACGCAGATGACGCGGACGCGGACCCGGGGGCAGGGACAAGATGTCGACTTCCGTGTCGGGTCGTCCCGAAGCGGCGAAAGCCGCCTGCAAGGCGTTGGTGTAGAGACTGTCTTCTACGATGGGGTCAATCCACAAGATTCTCATGCCAGGTCCTTCTTCATTCCGCTCCGCGCAGACGCAAGCGCGCATTGGCGTATGCGTCTACGACCGCGTCCATGCCCGGGCGCAGGACAATCGTCGATTCTCGCTCTTCAATGATGGCGGGACCGCTGATCGTCATGCCCGCGCCCAGCCGATAACGGTCATAAGTCGGCGTATCGACGAAACCGCCCGCTTCGGCAAAATAGGCTGGCCGTCTGCATTTGAAGGCGGGGGCGGGGTCCGGGCGAGCTTCGGCAAGCGTCTGTTCTTTGATGGCCGCGCGCGCGCCGGCTACCCGGCTGCGCCAAGTCAAAAGTTCGATGGGACTATGGTCCGGCAGGTAATGATAAAGTCCTTTATAGGTCGCGTTAAAGCGGTCAACAAAAGCCGCGACATCCATGTCGCTCAGGTCATGGGGCAAGGGAACCTGGATCTCGTGCAGTTGACCTTGGAAGCGGCCGTCGACGCCCCGTTCGATAGTCACATCCTGTTCGCCGATGCCGGCATCGTAAAGCATCTGTAGTCCCTGCGCTTCCATATCCTGGAAGAGCTTCCGGACCACCGACCAGTCCGCGCGCGCCAGGGTGGTCGGGTAGGAATGGGCGAAGTCAAAGGCGACGGGCGCGATCAACAAGCCGATTGCGGAGGCGACGCCGGCGCCGGGCGCAACGACGACCTCGGGCGCGCCCAGAATCCTTGCGACGCCCGCGGCGTGGACGGGTCCCGCCCCGCCGAAACAGATCATGGCATAATTGCGCGGGTCGCGCCCTTTTTCCAGAATGTGGATGCGCGCCGAAGCCGCCATATTCTCGTTGACCAGCCGGTGGATAGCGGCGGCGGCTTCGACCAGGCTCCAGCCAAAGGTCGCGGCGATTGCCGCCAGCGCGCGTCGTGCCGCAGCCACATCGAGCGTCATTGCGCCCCCGAGAAAGTAATCCGGGTTGAGATAGCCCAAGACGAGATCCGCATCGGTTACAGTGGGCAGGCTGCCGCCGAAGCCATAGGCGGCCGGTCCCGGGCTCGAGCCCGCGCTTTGCGGTCCCACTTTTAGCAAGCCCAAGTCATCGACCCAGGCGATGCTGCCGCCGCCAGCCCCGCTTTCCAGGATATCGACCGTGGGGAATTGCAGCGGGTAGCCGCTGCCCTTGGAAAAGCGGTTGACCCGCGCCACTTCCAAGCTGGACGCGATGGCTGGTTTGCCGCCGTGAACCAGCGCGACTTTGGCGGTTGTGCCGCCCATGTCGAATGAGAGGAGATCGGAATGGCCCCCTAATTTGCCGAAATAGGCTGCGGCCAGGGCGCCCGCGGCCGGTCCCGATTCGACTAGACGAATGGGCTGTTCAGCCGCCGCGGCCGCCAGCGCTGTGCTGCCCGACGAGAGCATCAAATAAAAATTGCCTTTGAAATTGGACGATGCCAGTTCCCTGCGCATGGTCTGTAGATACTGGACCATCAGCGGCAAAACGAAGGCGTTGGCCACGGTGGTCGATGTTCGTTCATATTCGCGAATCTCCGGCGCGATATCGCTGGAAAGCGTCAGCGGCACATCGGGCCAGCATTCACGCGCCAGCTCCGCGATGCGCCTTTCGTTGCTGGGATTGCGGTAGGAATGCAGGCAGGCTACGGCGATGGCGTCGACGCCCTGCGCCTTGAAATCGGCTACTGCCAGTCGCACATCTTCTTCGCAGACGGGCTGCAATATCTTGCCATCGCGGTCGACGCGCTCGCCGATGCCGCGCCGCAAATAGCGCGGACAAAGCGGCGGCGGATATTGCAGGAACAAATCATAAATGGCGTAGCGCTGCTCCGTTCGCATCTCCAAGATGTCGCGGAAGCCGGCCGTCGTCAACAAACCGACACAAGCTCCGCGCCGCTGGATGAGGGAATTCGCCACCAAGGTGGTGGCATGAAATACGTTGAGCAGCTGCTCGTGACTGATGCCAACTGTTTTCAGCAGGTCTTCCAAACCGCTTAATGCGGCGGCTTCGGGATGATCCGGCGTCGTTAACACCTTGAATATTTCGAGCTTTCCCGTGTCTGTGTCGAGCAAAGCGAAATCGGTAAATGTGCCGCCGATGTCAAAGCCGAGCTCGTATCCCATGCAGCGTCCTTAATCGCGCGATTTTAAGAATGATGTTGGATGCGCGGATCCAACTGAACATAAAGCAGGTCCACAATGGTATTGGCGACCACAAATATCACCGCGATGACCAATGCCGCGCCGATGACCGCGTAAAAGTCGAAAGAGACGACCGATTCCACAGCATAGCGTCCCAACCCGGGCCAAGTGAAGACAACTTCTACCAAAACTGCGCCGCTCAAGAGAAAGCCGATTTGGATGCCCAACATGGTGACGACGGGAATCAGCGCATTGCGAAAAGCATGGCGCAGAATGACGCGATTCTCTTTCAAGCCTTTGGCGCGCGCCGTGCGCACGTATGGTTGCGAGAGCGTCTCGAGCATGCCGCTGCGTGTGAAGCGCGCCCCCACCGCAAGACGCCCCAGGGATAGCGCCGCGACCGGCAAAACCAAGTGCCGCGCGCTCGACCAGAAGACATCCCATTGCCCAGCCAGCAAGCTATCGATGGTATAGAGTCCGGTCAGGTGAGGCGGCGGCGCTATCAAGGTCGGCAAGCGACCTTCCAGCGGGAACCAGTCGAGCGACTTGGCGAAAATGAGTTGCAGAAAAAGCGCCAGGACAAATGGCGGTATGCCCATGCCCAGCACAACCAGCATTCGGATAAAAATATCCAGCTTGCCGCCCGCCTTCACTGCCGCCAAGATGCCCAGGGAGATGCCCAAAATGACGATGACAAAGCCCGAGAAAATCGCCAACTCGGCCGTAGCCGGGAAGCGCAGACGCAAATCGTCGCTGACAGCTCGTCTGGTCAAGAGCGACTTGCCTAGGTCGCCGCGAGCCAAGCCGGAAATGTAAGTGATGAATTGCTCGTGGAAGGGTCTGTCCAGCCCCAATTCCACCCGAAGCCTTTCGATTTGTTCCGGGCGCGCGTTGGTGCCAGCGGCGACGGCGGCGGGATCGGCCGGCAAGACTTGCGTAATGACGAAGAGGATCACCGCCATGCCAAAGAGCTTGAGAATCAGCGTAAGTAGGCGTTCAAGAATTAACCTGCCCATAGGTATCGTAATAGCGCGGAAGGCGGCTCAATCAGCGAGACGCCTTCCGCCCATAGCTGCCCTTGCGCCCGGATAGCTAGCTTTCCAGCCAGATCTCATAAGGATGCAAATCGCCCGGGAAGCCGTAGGGATCGTATTGGTAGCCGCGCACCGAAGCATGCGTCAAGTCGATATATTGCGACAGCATGACCGGGATCACGACCGCGTCGTCTATGAGCATTTGCTGCGCCTCGCAGAGCAGCTCGTCAATGCGCGGGTCGCCGGGCGCCAACGTCGGCGCTTCTTCCAGCAGGGCGTCAAAGGCCGGGTTGTTGTACCAAGCCCAGTTGCCCGTGCCCGTGTCGATCAATGACGAGTGATTGAGCCGGAAGAGCATCTCCCCGGCATAGGGAATCGGGATATTGAGCCAGTGGCTGCTCATATCGTAGGCGGTATCGAAGTTGCGCTGGGCGTCAATGAAGGTGCCCCAGGGGATGTCCTCCAAGACGACTTCTATGTTCAATTCCGCCAATGCTTCCTGGAAGAGCACAGCCGCGAAGCGGCGCGGTTCATTGGCGTGGCGATATGCCTGCCGCAGGCTGAAGCCATCGGCGTAACCGGCTTCCGCCAGCAGCTCGCGCGCTTTGTCCAGGTCCTGCGCTGGTTCAAAGACATCGCAATGCCCGGTTGTTCCCGCCAGGGCAGGCGATGTCAAAGGCACGGCAAAGCCGCCCATGACCTCGATCATGGCTGCGTAGGGATAGGCATGCAAGAGCGCTTGACGCACTTGCCTGTCCGCCAGAGGACCGTCTTGCTTCATGAAGTGGTAGAAGGCTTGCAGCGGATTGCCAAAATTCAGGTGGATGGCGGGGCTGGTGGCGGCGCGGCGCACATCGGATAAACCCGCCCAATCGATCAAATGCACTTCGCCGTCTTCCATCAGCAGCAGGCGCGTGGTGTAATCCAAACCATAGCGGGCGATGAAGCGCTCAACATGGGGTCCGTCCCAGCCGCCCCAGTAATCCGGGAAGGCTTCCATTTCGGTCTGGCGGCCGGGATCCCAACGAACCAACTGGTAGGGACCGGTGCCAACCGCGTTTTCGCGGAAGAATTCGCCAGCCATATCGCCGTCCATATCATGCTCCGCCAGCGCTTGGGCGCTGAGGATCTTGATATGCGGCAAACCAGCCCAGAATTGGAAATCGGCTGAGCTCAACTGAATGGCGACGGTCATATCATCGACGATTGCGACAGAATCGACGGGCGCGAGGATGAAGCCCAAATTGCCCATGCCCAGCGCCTTGTGCCGATCGAGCGATAATTTGACTGCTTCGGCATCCAGGGTCGAGCCATCGTGGAATTGCACGCCTTCCCGCAGTGAAAGCGTATAGGTCAAGGCATCGTCGGATATTTCCCAACTTGTCGCCAGGCGCGGCGCGATCGCGCCGTCGCGCGAATACTGGGTTAGCCCCTCGTACATGGCGTTGATGACATAACCCTCGGTTTGCGAGATGCCCATGGCGGCGGGATCTAGAGAGTTGGGCTCGCAGCAACTGCCCAAGACAAAGGCGCCGGTCCATTCGACATCGGCCGAACTCACCGGGACAAGCAGAATCATTACCAGCGCCATAGCGGCGAAAAGCAAGCGTTTCTTTTGCAGCATTTTCCGGCTCCTTAAGAAGCATTCTGTAAAACAATGAAAATCCGCGAGCGTCCAGCGTAGCCATAGGCGAAGATACTCGCTTGAAGAACTGGACTCTCCACAAATTGTTGAGGGGAATATATCGTGCTGGACTGTGATTGTCAAAAATTCGCAAGATGCGCGCTAGAAATGGGGAACTCACTTTTTCATCGCCCCTGCCGAGGCGGCCTCGGCAGGGGCGATGTAGATTGTCGCAACTATGCTGTTCTGGCAATGACCGCTCACTGCGCGGCGCTCACCAGCCGCGTTTGCCCAGGATCACTTCCTCGGGCGTCACGTTGATGCCGACCATCGCCTCGCCAAGGTTGCGGCTGACATTCGCGAGTATTTTGGCGTCTTCGTAATGGGTGACGGCATTGACGATCGCCTTGGCGCGTTTTTCTGGATTGCCGCTCTTGAAGATGCCGCTGCCGACGAATACGCCATCGACGCCGAGCTGCATCATAAGCGCGGCGTCAGCCGGTGTGGCCACGCCGCCAGCCGCGAAATTGACGACCGGCAGCCGTCCGAGTTCGGCCGTCTCTTTGACCAGGTGGAAAGG
The DNA here is from genome assembly GCA_965232245.1 of Phototrophicaceae bacterium. Taxonomy (GTDB): domain Bacteria; phylum Chloroflexota; class Anaerolineae; order Aggregatilineales; family Phototrophicaceae; genus UBA6055. The sequence continues at coordinate 2,994,535 of CBDDPG010000002.1, forward strand.
CGCGCGGATGTCCTTGGCATAGCTGTACATTTCATCTTCGTTCATACAGCTTAGGCGGCGGATCTCGCCATTGACCGAACGCGCGTGCCGCACCGCTTCGACGACATCGCCGGTGCCCGCCTCGCCTTTGGTGCGCATCATGGCGGCGCCTTCGTTTATGCGCCGCAAGGCTTCGCCCAGGTTGCGGCAGCCGCAAACGAAGGGAATGGTGAATTGCCATTTGTTGATGTGGTGTTCTTCATCAGCCGGGCTTAGCACTTCGCTCTCGTCGATGTAGTCCACGCCCAGCGCTTCCAGGATCTGCGCTTCGACGAAGTGCCCGATGCGGGCTTTCGCCATGACAGGGATGCTGACAGCTTCTATGATGCCCTCGATCATATCGGGGTCGCTCATGCGCGCGACGCCGCCTTGGACGCGGATATCGGCCGGCACGCGCTCCAATGCCATGACCGCGCAGGCGCCGGCCTCTTCGGCGATCCTGGCTTGGTCCGGGGTTACGACGTCCATGATGACGCCGCCCTTGAGCATCTGCGCCAAGCCTCGCTTGACTTTGTCGCTGCCGGTCTCGCTGCCGTTTTGCTTGTATCCGTTTGTTGCCATGTCGATGCCTCGCTTTATTCATTCGATTCCTGTACTATCCTAGGTGAAAAAATGCTGGAATCCTATGTCCATTGCAGTCCATTCCGACCATTGGACAGCTGGCGCAGGCAGTGCAATCGTAGCAAATTTTAACATTGAGGACACAGAAGTAAATCCAAGAAAATGATGCGAAAACATCAGGTCGCTGTAGGGACGACCAATCTGGTCGCCCGACGTTGCTGCGTCGTAGGTTTCGGGCGACATGGTATGTCGCCCCTACATCTAAACCTTTCGTCTTAGATTCCCGCCTTATCAGCCACTATCATTTTGATGCGATTCCCCTGCTGACACAGTTAAGAGCGTTGACGATTGCGCAGGCGCAAGCCTACACTAGCTCAACGAATAGTAACGGTCTTTCACATGACGCGCGACTCGATCAGGATCGACGCAATAAAGCCAGAATACGCCAAAGCGCTGGAACAACTGCAACGCGATTGCTTTCCGACGCTCGCGGCTGAGGAGTTGATGACCGCGGCGCATTTCCTCAACCACTGCCGACTCTTTCCCGAGGGCAATTTTGTGGCGCTATCCGGCGACCGCGTAGTGGGCTTGGGCTCGGGATTCTTGATTGATTTCGACTTCGACCATGCCCAGCACAGTTTCCAGGAGATTATCGCCGGCGGCAGTTACAGCCATCATGAGCCCCAGGGCGCTTGGTATTACGGCGGCGACATCAGCGTGCATCCAGGTTTTCGCCGGCGCGGCATCGGCTCCCGCTTATATGCGGCGCGCAAAGCGATCGTGCGCAGGCTCAATCGCCGGGGCATCGTCGCCGGCGGCTTGATTCCCGATTATGCCAACTTCAAACAGCAGATGACGGTACAGGAATATGTCGATCGCGTGGTTGCCGGCGAACTGCGGGACAGCACTCTCTCGTTTCAGTTAGGCCGCGGCTTCGTCGTGCGCGGATTGCTGCAAGATTACATAGAAGATAGCGCTTCGGACAATTGGGCGACGTTGATTGTCTGGGAAAATCCAGATTTCCAGCCAGCATAAGCTGCGCGCTGGCGTAGATATGGTTTCGGGCTTCGCTCAATCGGGGGCAGGTTCAACCAACGCACATGCGGCACTCAAGCGGATTAACTCTGCTTGCCCTTGCCTTGCCGATTCTCCGCTGAGCGGCGCCAGATGAACCAAGCCGCCAGCAGCGCGCCATAGCAATTGGCGATCAGATCGATCCAGGAGGGATGACGATCCGGGGACAGGGTTTGCAGGTACTCGGTGCTTGCGCCCAAGCCAAGCGCGATAATGCAGGCTAAGACAATACTTGCGCCGATGCGCATGGCAGCGGACATCGCCCGCTGCCATAGGGCGCAAGTTAGCGCGAATGCCAGCAAATGGGCGCAGGTGAAAAATAGTTCGCGCAGGAAGGTCTGCGGTCCTGTGGGCAAACCCAGATTGATGATGGGATCGGCTTCCGGCTGTATCAGCAAGATCGTGATCCAGACCGACCAGGCAATTGCCGCCGTCCAGCGCAGCAGGGGATGATCAAACCAGGATAGGATCTGTTTCAATGCAAAGGACTCTTATTCCTGTTGTCGACCTTGCGTCAGTTTAGGTTGTCCTCGAGCTGATATTCAACCATGCCTTGCAGGTCCATTGCGGCCGCGAAGCTTCGCGCGTCGAGGACAAGGCGCGGACAGACTCGGCTTTCGATGTCCGCCATCAGCTCAGCTGCCGCCTCCTGCAGATCGGGCGGCGAAACGCCTTGCAGCAAAATGAAAGCCAGATTTTCCGCCGCGGCCTCAGCCTCACCCTGCGCCCAATAGCTCTGCGCCAGTCCATAAAAGGCGCGCAAAAGCGCGGACTGATCCCCGCTGTAATATGCAGCGCGCATTTGATACAGGAGAATCGTTTCTGCCTGGGCGATCATCTCGTTCATCGCTTCGAGGTCGATAGCTTGCCTTATGCGCTGGGCTGGCGCCACCACCAGCCGGCGGTCCGCCGCTGGCCGTATTTGAGCTTCTTGTCCAGCCAGAGCGCCAGACGCCGCCAGCGATTGCTGAGCATCCAGCGCAGAATACGATTGAATGGCAGCTTGAAATCTTTGTTATAGGGACAGACACGGATGCAAATCGAACAATCCGTTCCTTGATTCGCCCAAAACTGAAAGCATTTCTTGGCGTCAATCGTCCATTTCTTGACGCCCTTAATGTGCGATATTTTGTCGTTCAGAAAAACCGGTTCGTCGAACGGGATCGCCTTGACCGGGCAGGCATTGCTGCAGCGCCGACAGGTATTGCAAGTTTCGGTAACGCCGAAGTCGATTGGTTCGTCGGCATGCAGCGGCAGGTCCGTGAATATCTTGGCTATGCGCACCCTGGGACCGAATTCCGGCGTGATGAGCAGGCCATGCCGGCCGTATTGTCCCAGTCCCGCTTGCACCGCCAGCGGGATAGACAGCGCCGTGTCGTTGAGGCTGGCGACGGCTCGGTAGCCAAGATTGCGGATGTATTGCGTGATCGACAGCACAGCGATGATATCGCGGCTGTAGCCTTGTCCGGTGGCGGCGCCGCTCAAAGCCGACGGCACGGTCTGGATGGTCTGGTGGTGCATTTCATTGACGATCACCACCACGCTTGACAGATCCTCCGGCAAGTCCATGGCTTTGTCGGTCAGTTTCTGGCGGCTGTAATTGCGCGTGTAGACCCAGCGTTCGTCATAATCGCAGATGCCGATGGCGTCCGCGCCCAGGAACTTGCCAGCCCGCTTGAGTTCGGCTGTGTTTTCCGCCGCGCTGCCCGCGATTTTGCGCGTGGCGCCCTCGCGGAACATGGTGTAGGAGTCGAGGAAGCCCTCCTTGCGGTCTTCCGACAGCTCCAACAAGTCGGAGGTGAAATCGGCGATATACCAAGCCGCGTTGCGCAGGGCGTAGTCGCGGTGCTGGAAACCCTCCACCTTGCGGAATACCGCCAAGTCGGTGAAATACGATTCGAAGAACTTGCGCGAGCGGTCCGAGCGCACGTCATCATCCCAAACCGCGCGGTTGAACATATCGTATTTCTGATTGAAACGCTCGAACTCCTGGGATACTTCGAAACCAGTCTTGGCGTCTACCGGCTTTTGGCAGACGCAGCTTGCGCAGGCGCAATCACGAGTTTTGACGGGAGCGAAATCGTTCATCAGCGGCTTACCGAATGCCAGCTTGCATTGTTACGATATTAACACTAAGCGGCATGCCCTGCTATGCGCGGGATTTCCTTTGATTTCCTTGACCGCGAGGCGCAAAATATCGAAACAACTCATTGGTCGAGCACGGTGATGCTGGAGCGGCGCCAAGTGATTTTCACAGCCTGCCCGATTTCCAGCGAAGTCCTGTCTTGCCCGTCTAGGTTCTGCCGGCGCGCGACCAGATCGGTATGCTCGGCGATGCGCAAGGTGTAACGAGTATCCGTGCCGATGTACTGGCTCTCAAGCAGAATGGCGTCTAGCGCCGTTATGTCGCCATGCTGGATATCGCCTGGATCCAGTTGCCCGGATATGCCGATCCGTTCGGGCCGCAGCGCCAAAGTAACCGCGCCGCTTGTCGCTCGCAGGTCATTGGACAACACCGCGCTAATGACATCGCCGGTAGGCAGTCGAACCCTGCCGTGACCTATGGAATCGCGCTCTAGCAAGGTGGCTGGGATGAAGTTCGTCTCGCCGATGAAGTCCGCCACAAAATGTGTGCCCGGGCGTTCGTAGATCTCTTGGGGCTTGCCCACTTGCAGCATCTTGCCTTCGTTCATGACAGCGATGCGGTCGGCCATGGTGATGGCTTCTTCTTGGTCGTGGGTCACATAGATAAAAGTAATGCCGACATCTCGTTGCAGCGCCTTGAGTTCGTACTGCATATTCTTGCGCAGCTTCAGATCAAGCGCGCCCAGCGGTTCATCCAGCAGCAGGACGGCCGGTTGCTTGACCAAGGCGCGGGCCAGCGCCACGCGCTGCTGCTGCCCGCCAGATAGCTGATGCGGCTTGCGCTCGCCAACGCTGGGCAAGCGCACCAACTCCAGCGCTTCCGCGGCGCGCTTGCGCGCGTCCTTCTTGTTCAAGCCCTCCATTTGCAAGCCAAACATGATGTTCTGTTCGACCGTCAGATGAGGGAAGAGCGCGTAATCCTGAAAAACGGTGTTGACCGGACGATGATAAGCCGGGATGCCTTCCATCGCGCGGCCTCGGATCAAGATGTGCCCGGCCGTCGGCTGCTCGAAGCCGGCGATCAAGCGCAGGGTTGTGGTTTTGCCGCAGCCGCTGGGACCAAGCAGCGCGAAAAACTCGCCATCGGCGATCTGCACGCTCACATGGTCAACCGCGCGCACAACCGATCCGCCGGATTCAAACTCCTTGACGATATCGGTCAATTCTACGTCGGCTGTCGACATGCGATGATCCTGTTGACGGGAGCGGGCAGGAGAACCTTTGAGCGGTTCTCCTGCACTTTATGTCCTTGTTATGTTCTTCGCTTATTGTCCCAGGAAGATCAGCAGTTCGTCCCAGGCGTTGTTATAAAGTTCTTCCGCTTCGGCGCCGACATCAATGATAGCGAAGAGATTCTCCAATTGTTCTTCCGGCGGGAAGACGCTGGGGTCCTTCAAAATCTCCTCGTCGATGAAGCCGCTGTCGATTGACGCCTGGTTGGGCGAGGCGTAGGCGATGTAATTGGTCAGGTCAGCGCCGACCTTGGCATCGAGTATGTAGTCGATGAAGACCATCGCCAGTTCGGGATTGGGCGCGTCGACCGGGATGGCCATGTTGTCGAACCAGACATTGCCGGCTTCTTGTGGTATGGCATAGGCGTAGTCGTCGCATTCGCAGTCCCAGATAATCTGCGAAATGTCGCCGCTGTATTCAACCGCGATATCCACTTCGCCGCGCTCGAGCAGGACCTGGCCGTCATCGCCGGCCACGGTGACAACGTTGCCGCCCTTCTCGATGAGATAATCGCGCGCTTCGTTGATCTCGTCCGGGTCGGTGGAATTGGGATCGTAACCCAAGATGGTCAGGGCGATGCCAAACATGGATTGACGGTCGTCAATCCAGGCGACGCTGCCGTCATAATCCCAGACTTGCTCCCAAGAGCTAATGCCATCCGGGAAAGCCTCTGTGCGATAGCCGATGCCCAGCGTTCCCCATTGGTAGGGCAGGGAGTAGCTGTTGTCGGGGTCAAAGGCTGGGCTGAGGAAGCTGGGGATGACGTTCGCGACATTGGGTATCATGTCGAGATCCAGCGGGATGAGCAAGCCTTCCTCCGCCATGCGCTGGACGGTGCCGCCGCTGGGCACGACCAGGTCGTAGCCCGGATTGCCCTGGCGGATGCGGGCGAGCATGTCTTCATTGCTCTCGTAGATGTCGTAATTCACAGTGACGCCGCAAGCGTCTTCGAAATTGGGCACGGTATCTTCGGCGATATATGTTGACCAGTTGAATATACTAAGCGTCTGCCCGTCGAATCCTTCCGGGCAGGTCCAGGCTGCGTATTCATGGCTGTCGGCATAGACCAGCGGCAGCGCCATAAGCAGTACAGCTAGCAAAAGTCCCGTTTTCTTCATTAGTCTCCTCCGAATCCTCCAAACGATAAACATTGACTTCGGGGCGCGGCGCGCCCGGGCTTGCCGCGAAATACCGCTGGGGCAGCTCGCGGCGAACAATCATCAGGCGCGGACCATAGCCCGCCCCTGTATTGTAAGCGATATGCCGATAAAGAGCGTACTCAAGAGCATCATGATTGTCGATATCGCGTTGACTTCCGGCGTGACCGTCAATTTGAGCAAGCCGTAAACAAAAACGGGCAAGGTCGTCGTGCCGACGCCCGAGGTAAAGAAGGTGATGACAAAATCATCAAGGGAGAGCGTGAAGGCGAGCAAAGCGCCCGAAATGACGCCCGGCAATATCAGCGGGAAGGTCACTCTCCAGAATGTTCGCCAGGGGTTGGCGCCCAGATCGCTGGCGGCTTCTTCCAACTGCGGGTTCATGTCGGCCAGGCGCGCCCGCACCACAATCGCGACGTAGGAAATGTTGAATGTTACATGAGCGGCGATGATGGTGTGGAAGCCGGGGAAGACGCGCTCGCCGCTGATCAGCGCGAACCAGTCGAATACGACCTTGAAGAAAATAGCCAGGGAAATGGCTTGGGTGATTTCTGGGATGACGACCGGGAAAAAGAGCAGGGCGTCCAAGAGCCGTTTGCCCGGGTAAGTTCCCCGCGCCATGCTTAGGGCGATCATCGTTCCCAGGACGGTGGCGATGGCGGTCGCGATGCTGCCGACGAAGAGGCTGTTGCGGAAGGCATTGAGCATGAGCTCGGTGGAAAAAGCCGATTCCGCGCCCATCACGTTGTTCAGGATATTGCCGTACCATTTCAAGGTGAAACCGCTGAACGAAGCCACGGAGCGGCTCTGGTTGAAGGAAAACAGAACGAGCACCAGTATCGGCGCCCACAGAAAAAAGTACGCGAACAGGGGATTTAGCCAGAGCCCGACCGTGCCAAGGCGCCGCGCGATGCGATTGCGGCGCATGGCATGTTCGTTGATCAGTTGCTGATTTGCGCTCAACACGGCTATCTGTTTCTATCTCGGCGATTCGATAGCAGGTAGACTACCAGCGACAGCATCACAACAGCCATCATGACGATTGACAGCGCCGAGCCCAAAGGCATGTTGCCAGAGCCGCCAAACTGATTATTGATCAGATTGCCGATCATCAGCCCTTTGGCGCCGCCGAGCAAATCGGGCGTGACAAAAGCGCCAACCGATGGAATGAAGACCAGCGCGCAGCCAGCCAGCAGGCCCGGCATGGTCAGGGGCAAGACAACGCGAAGGAAAACGCGCCAGTCATTCGCGCCCAGGTCCTGCGCGGCATCGACATAGCGAAAGTTGAAGCGTTCGACGGAGGCGTATATCGGCAGCACCATAAAGGGCAGGAAGCCGTAAACCAGCCCCACAGCAACGGCGAACTGCGTATTGAGCATCTGCAGCGGCTCCTCGATTAAACCCAGGCTAATCAAGAAGCCGTTGATCGTGCCTTCATCGCCGAGCAAGATGCGCCAGGCGTAAGTGCGAATCAAGAAATTCGTCCAAAAGGGCAAGATAACGAGAAATAACGAGACTTGCTGAAAGAGCCGGTTGCGGCGCGTGCTGATGAAAAAGGCGAGCGGATAACCGATCAGCAGGCAAACAACCGTGGTTAAAGCAGCCAAGCCGATCGAACGCCAGAGGATGATGGAGAAGATGCCCAGGGCGCGCTGATAATGCTCGATGGTCAACGGCATGATAGCCACGCCGCCGCGCCCGCGAGACATAAAACTGACTGCCAGCACGATGATCAAAGGCAACACAAAGAAAAGCAAGAGCCACAAAGCGGTTGGCGCCGCCAGCAAAAGTCCATTCTTTTGTAATTTGCGAAATCGCCCGGACGCGCTCAATTGCTGTCTCCACTCCGACGACTTACACTGGTTTAGCTTGACATGATAGCGTATCTTATGGGCAAAAGCACGCAGGGCAATCTGGGGAAAAGGATCATAGCTGTGTCAAAGAAAGATATTGATCTCGACGCCCTTAAGCGAGCAATGGACTATGAATGGCCCGAGATACAGAAGCATCTCATCGAAGAAGCGGCAAAGGCAGCGGACCATGATGGAGACCCATACGAGCCTTATGAGACCATAAACGGCGATGGGACGAAAACTATCCACATGAGCTTGGACTCTTGGTGGCTCAAGAACTTCAAGCGCGAAGACGTCCTCATGACCTTGCCCCGCCTCGCCATTATGAATACCAAGCCCTGGCATGTCCGCAGCGTCTGCATTTCCTTGTGGGATGCCTATCGCCTTAGGTTATACGACCAATGCGATGACTGTTTCGGCGAGGACGATATATTGGCGCATATTGAGCGCTTCCCGCAGGGGCAATTCGCCGCGCAACTCACCGCTGGTCCGAATGCCGGGAACTGCGCCGGCATGGCTGTCACCATGCGCACGTCGCGCCCGCCGACAGCGCCAGCCCTGCCCTGGCTAGACGCTATCGGCGATATGCGGCTGGGCGCGCACGAGCCGGATGGCGACTGGCTCTATGGCGCAGAGATGGCGGTGCATTCAAGCTATCAAAGGCTTGGCATCGCAACAAGCTTCTACAAAATTCGCTTTCAACTTGTTAAGGAACTGAACTTGCGCGGATGCTACGCTGTGGGCATGCTGATGGGTTATAAAGATTACGCCGACAAAATGGACGTGCTCGAATATGGCGAAAAGGTCATGGCCGGGCAAATCAAGGATCCCACAGTCTCCCTCCAGATGAAGCGCGGCTACCGCGCCGAGCATGTCGTGACGGATTATTGCGATGAGCCAGCGGCCGGGAACGCCGGCGTACTGATCGTTTGGGAAAACCCTGATTACGAAGCTGGAGCCTGAGCTGAAGCCTGATTGAAAAGCGAGAGATTGAAGCGAGTGAAAGCAATAGTCATTGGCGCGGGAATCGCCGGCTTGTCCGCCGCCTATCACCTGAAAGCCGCCGGCATAGAAGCAGTTGTCTTGGAAGGGCGCGATCGCATCGGCGGCCGCGCCTGGACCAGCCGCGACTTCGCCGATATCCCCGTTGAATTTGGCGCCGAGTTGATACACGGGCGCTCGGCGGAGGTGAACACCTGGGATTGGGTGCGCAAGTTAGGTCTCCCCACCTGGCATTGGAACAAGCTGGACGATTCGATGATTCGCCTGGATGACGGCGCCTGGATGACGATGAGGCAGGCGCGGCGGCTATCCCCGGAGTTGGATCTGACACGGTCCTGGAAACTCGGCGACGTGCCAGAGCCGCAAGACGATGAAGATCTGGCGACGTATCTGCGACGGATTGGATTTTCGGATGCGCAATTGCGCTATGTGCAGCGCGCCTTCGCCAACGCCGAAGGCGACAGCATGCGCTACCTTAACGCCAAAGCGCATGCGCATCTTTTCAAAGACAGCGACGGCGAGGACGACTACGGCGACTATCGTATTCTGAGCGGCTACGACTCTTATTACGAGAAACTGGCTACAGGCTTGGATATCCGCCTGAACAAGGTCGCGAGCCGAATCAAATGGAGCGACGGAATCGCTGTCACCACCACTCAGGGCGAGACCGTCGCGGGCGATGTCGCGGTCCTAACCTTGCCCTTGGGCGTATTAAAAGCGGGCGCGGTTGAATTTGATCCCGCGCTGCCCCAATCGAAGCGGGAAGCGCTTGACGGTTTGCAGATGGGTCCGGTCATGAAGCTGGTCTACCAGTTTGATGAGCCGATCCTCGATCGCTCGATTGGCGCCATCTATGCCAAGGACAGCCCGCCAATGTGGTGGTCGCCTTCGCTGGGGCGGGAAGAAGGCGCTGTCGTTTGGACCGCCTTCCTCACCGGCGATTACGCCCGCGACATGATGCGCCTGGGCGAAGCGGCGGCGCTGCAAAAGGGGCTCGATACCTTGCGCCGAGAGACAAGCCAGCCGGATCTGCAATATGTCAAGGCGCGCTGGGTCAATTGGCTCCAGGACGAATTCGCCCGTGGCGGATACAGCGTCTGCTTGCCCGGGCATTATGCCGCGCGCGAGAAGCTGGCAAGTCCCAGTCCGCCAATTTATTGGGCTGGGGAAGCGAGCGCCCCGCATCACCTGACAGCGATGGTACACGGCGCATACTTCACTGGTCAGCGCGCCGCCAACGAAATCATCGCCAGTCAATGAGCCGGAAAATTATGAGGAACGCATGAAAGACATTCACATCGCCCTCGTCCAAGGGCACTGGACCGGCGAGCAAAGTTCGACCAAAACGCTCTATCAAGCGCTGGTAGCGGAAGCCGCGGCGACTGGCGCGGATTTGATTTGCTTGCCGGAGTTCACCCTCCTGCCCTATTTCCCCGGTGTACGTGACAGCGCCGGCTTTCGCTGGGCGGAGCCATTGCCGGGCGGCGTTTCCGAACAGTTCTTCGGCGAGCTGGCGCGCCAGCGCCGCGTCACAATCATCGGCAGCCTATTTGAGCGAGACGATTCTGGTCGCTTCTGGGATACGGCAACAGTGCACAAGCCCGATGGAAATCTGGCGCATTTTACCCGTAAGGTGCATATCCCTTCCGGCGAGGGATACCACGAAACAGATTATTTCGGCGGAGCGGACAAGTTCCCGGTGCATGACTTGGAAAGGGTCAAGCTGGCGGCGCCTACATGCTACGACCAATGGTTTCCGGAATTGGCGCGGATTTACGCGCTCGAAGGCGCTGAACTGATCGCCTATCCGACCGCCATCGGCTCGGAACCAAGCGCGCGCGACTTCGATTCCGCCGCCGCCTGGCAAACTGTCATGCGCGGTCATGCCGTCGCCAACGGCGTTTTTGTCGCCGCTTGCAATCGCGTAGGGCGCGAGAATGCCGTGACCTTTTACGGCAGCAGCTTTATCTGCGACCCGCTGGGCAATGTACTGGCGCAGGCGGGCCGCGACGGCGATCAAGTGATCCATGCCATATTGAAAGCGGACCTGCGGGAGCAATACCTGGCGCTCTTCCCGCTGCTGCATCAACGTCTGCCACAGCATTATGGCCGCCTGTTGACAGGCTATGATCGGCCGGCGGCGGGCGGGAAGAATGCGCTCTCCTAGAATCGGAGCAGGACGATATGTCGCGAATTGATTTTTTCATCGTCGATGTCTTCACCATCGGCAGGAAATACACGGGCAACCAATTGGCGGTCTACCTGGGCGATCCGCCGACGGTCTTGATGCAGCAGTTGGCGAAGGAAATCAATTTTTCAGAAATCACCTTCGTCACATCAAATTCGCCCGAAAACGGCGGATACAACGTGAGAATCTTCATGCCAGAGGTCGAAGTCCCCTTTGCCGGACATCCCGTTCTCGGCACCGCCTATATTATTCGCCGGGAACTGATCGGGACAGATCTTGAGCGCCTGAACATAAACCTGGCTGCCGGGCAGATAGCGGTTTCCTTTGGGCACGACGGCGTCATCTGGATGCGACAAAATCAGCCGAGCTTCGGCGCGCGTTTTGAGCCGGCGGAAATCGCGCGGATTCTCAACGTCGAGGTAGAAGATATCGATGGGCGTTTTCCGATTCAAGAGGTCTCGACCGGTCTGCCCTTTGTGCTCGTGCCGATGGCTTCCCTGGACGCGGTCAAGCGTTCACGAGTGAATCTCGACCGTCTGCGCGCCTTGCTGGGTCCCCACGATGCCATTGCGCCAGCCATTTTCTGCGCCGAGGCGCTCAATAGCGAAAATGACCTCCATCTGCGCGTGCTGGACGATGTATACGGAGCGCCGGAAGATCCAGCCACGGGCAGCGCCGGCGGCTGCATCGCCGCCTACAGCGCGCAATATGGATATACAGGCGGCGCCCAGGTCAAACTGCGCGCCGAGCAAGGCTACCAGATCGGTCGCCCCTCACTGCTTTACCTGGAGGCGCATAAGCAGGCCGCGGGTATCGACATCCGAGTGGGCGGGCGAGTGGAATTGGTTGCGCAGGGGCAGTTGGCCGCGGACGATTGATTTCGCCATAATCCACAACATCTTAATGCGGGACACTAAATTCTACTGGTTATCAGGATGTAGTGATTCAATTCAACCGACTTTGATTGGCTTCCACACACTCGCGTGTTGGCAATTGAGCGGCGCTTGCTATACACTATGCCATAAGTGTTCGATTTCTCGCATTTCGATATTGAGATGATGCTCTGGCCAAACCAGTTTGACGCAAAGGAGGCGCTATAGACAGTTTATGACCAGCAGACCGATAATTCCTGTTCATGTATTTTCAGTAAAGGATGAAGAAAGATGACTCCTCGTAAATTTGTCGCGCTTGCGCTCGCGCTTGTCTTGGCGCTTGGCAGCCTGCCGCTCGCGGCGCAGGACGATCAGATCAACATGACGATGTGGGTACGGGCGATCAACTTCCAAACGCAAGAACTGGTTGATACCTGGAACGCCAATAACGACAGCCAGATCGAACTCACTGTCATCCCGTCTGCGGAATTCGTAACAAAAATGGGCGCCGCCATCGCCGCCGGCGAACCGCCGGATATCGCAAGCATTGACTTGATCTATACGCCGGCTTTCGCTTCGGCCGGACAATTGGTTGATATCACAGATTATGTCAAGGAATTGCCCTACGTCGATACCTTGACGCCGGCGCACATGGAGCTGGGCATGTATGAAGGGCGCAACTACGCTGTGCCAACGGCCGTCGACGGCTCCTTCATCGTCTACAACATCGACTTGTTTGAGCAAGCTGGCTTGGATCCGGACAATCCGCCCGCGACTTGGGACGAAATGCTGGAAGCCATGCGCGCCATTGACGCCCTCGGCGACGACATCTATGGCTACTGGTTCTCGATGAACTGCGCCGGCTGCAACGCCTTCACCTTCTTGCCCTTTATCTGGGCGAGCGGCGGCGATGTGCTCAGTGATGACTACGCCGAAGCAACCATCACCAGCGACCCGATCGTTCGTGAAGCGCTTGCGTTCTATAACACGATTTGGGAAGAAGAACTCGTGCCAGAGGGCGCCAGCATCGACAATGGCAGCAATTTCGCCAGCGCCTTTGCGGCGGGGAATATCGGCATGAGCGGAACGGGTAATTTCGCGCTTTCACTCTACCAGAACGACCATCCCGACTTGAACTTTGGCGTCTTCCATATTCCGGGTAACGATGGCGGCGCCGCGTCTTTCGGCGGCGGCGATGTCATCGCCATACCGGCCGGCACCGAGCACGCCGAAGAAGCCTGGCGCTTTATCGAGTGGACCATGAGCGAAGAGCCGCAAATTGAAATCTACGCCGCCAACGGTCAGATTCCCGTTCGTCTCGAGCTGGTCGATAACCCCTACTTTGAGGGCGACGAGCGCCAAGCCACTGCCGCCAGCGCTCTGGCTGTCGGGCATACGCCTTACACCACGGTCTACAATGACCTGTTCAACGACGCCAATGGTCCCTGGCTGGAAATGCTGCAAGTCGCCATCCTGGATGGCGATATCGACGGCGCGCTGGAATTGGGGCAAGAACGTTTCACTCAGATCATGAGTGGCTAGACAGAAACTCTAGAGCGCTTGCCATATCCTGGTATGGCTTGGTGTGGCAGGCGCTCTTTCCGCTTATTCTTCCGCCGCCATGCCGACTGAAAACATCTCGTGACTCTTGGTCGACCGACGTCTTGGAGCCTCAGCTGGAAACAACGCCGGAAATTGACGGGGCTGTTGTTTGTCACGCCGACCGTCGCCTTCGTAGCCGTGTTTTTCATCGTGCCGCTGGCGATGACCTTTTTCATGTCGCTGCACGACTGGCCCCTATTCGGCGAACAGAGTTTCATCGGTTTCAGCAATTACGCGGAATTGGGCAGCGACCGGCAATATCTCAAAAGCCTCAATTTTACTTTTCGCTATACGCTGCTCATCACGCCGCCGATCTTCATTCTGGGTTTCATCCTCGCCTCGCTGGTACGCCACAGCCTTCGCTACATCGGCATCTTCCGCACGATCTTTTTCATGCCGGTTGTGATTGGGTTGGGCGTCTCGAGTTTGCTCTGGGTCTGGCTATTGGATGACCGCGTGGGCATATTTAACAAGCTCTTGCTGGATTTTCACCTGGTCCCCAAAGCGCAGCTCTTCTTGGGCAAGCCCAATACCGCCATGAACGTCATCATTCTCTCCGTGGTCTGGAAGACCGTCGGCTTCACCATGATTCTCTTGCTGGCGGGTTTGCAGGCCATCCCCGACGAACTCTATGAATCGGCCGAGGTCGATGGCGCCGGTTATTTCCGCAAGCTGTTTTACATAACCCTGCCGCTGATGCGCCGCACGATAGCGCTGGCTTTAATCTTATCCGTCATCGGGTCGGTCCTGGCTTTCGACCAGTTCTATATCATGACGCGCGGCGGTCCTCGCAACAGCACCATTTCGATCGTCTTCTGGATATTCAATAATTCTTTCACCTATTTCAAGATGGGCTACGGCGCAGCCATGTCAATCGTGCTGCTGGGGATTCTGGTCGCTTTGACGGGCGCGCAATTTTATGTACTGAGGGAAAAGGAGTGATGGCAGGCTCTACTGCACATCCGGGAAACGCGGACCGACGCGAGCGTTCCCAGCAAGAATTGCGCCGGACGCGCCAGCAAAGCATCCGCGCGCTGCATTATCTGGTGCTGATTATTCTGGCATTTCTCTTTCTGTTTCCCATTTTGTGGTCATTATTGAATTCACTAAAAATGCCGGCCGAGGCTCTGGCGGTACCGCCGACCTACCTGCCCACGCAACTCGTATTCGACAATTACGTCGAGCTGACAACCTACGGAAGAATCGGCGTCGCGCAGCATGTCTACAACAGCTCCATCGTCGCCATCATGACGGTCATAGGCAGCATCATACTGAGTACGCTCGGCGGCTACGGATTCGCGCGCTTCGATTTTCCGGCGAAAAATGTCTTGTTCATCTTAGTCCTTTCAACTTTGATGATCCCATTCCAGTCGATTCTGATCCCGCTCTTTGTCATGCTCGTGCAAGTCAACCTGCACGATACGCTCTTTGGGCTCGCCCTCGTATACATCACCTTTCAACTGCCCTTCGGCATTTTTTTGATGCGCAACAGTTTCCTCGCGGTCCCGCACGAGATCGAAGAATCGGCTCTGCTGGATGGCTGCAGCTCCTTGAGCGTGCTCTATCGCCTGATGCTGCGGCTTGTGCTCCCGGGCATCGTCACTGTGGCGATCTATGCCTTTATCAATTCCTGGAACGAATTCCTGGCCGCCCTGATCTTTATGTCCGACCAGGACAATTTCACTTTGCCGGTATTCCTCACCATGGTTAGAAGCGGTATATGGGGAGAAATAGATTGGGGCGCTTTGCAGGCCGGCGTCATCATATCCATCATTCCCAGCCTGGGCATTTTCCTCGTGCTGCAGCGTTACTACATGGACGGCTTGATGGGCGGCGCGGTCAAGAACTAATAGGCTCACAGTTTAGGAGGACAAATTGCATAGCTTGCCCAAGAACCGCGATCCCCTCTACCCCGCCGCCTTTCAAGCCCTGCCGCTGGGCGCCGTCAAGCCGCGCGGCTGGCTGCTCAAGCAATTGCGGGTACAGGCACGGGGCCTCTCGGGTCACCTCGACGAGTTCTGGCCCGATCTGGGTCCTGATAGCGGCTGGCTGGGCGGCGACGGCGAAGCCTGGGAGCGCGGTCCCTATTATCTCGACGGCTTGCTCCCCCTCGCCCATCTGCTTGAGGACGAGCGCCTGCTGAACAAGGTCGAACCCTGGATTGAGTGGACGCTGGGCAGTCAGGATGATCGTGGATATTTTGGGACGCGCGACCCCGACTGGTGGCCCCGCATGGTCATGCTCAAGGTGCTGATGTCGCACTACGAAGCGGCTGAAGACGCCCGCGTCCTGCGCCTGATGAGCAATTACTTCCGTTATCAACTGCGCGCCTTGCCCGCGCGACCGCTGTACTTGTGGAGCTGGGCGCGCGCGATGGACAATGTGCTGGCGGTTCACTGGCTCTACAACTTCACCGGCGACGAGTTCCTGCTGGATCTGGCGCAAATGCTGATTGACAGGACGCTCGACTGGCCCGAGCTGCAAGCGAACTACAGCTTAAGAGACATTCTGCCATTAAAAGAATGGAATCACGGGATGATGACGCACGCGCCAAACAACGCGATGGGGGTGAAGGCCGGCGGCGTCTTTTACGCGCAGACCGGCAAAGCCTGGCACCGCATGGCGCCGCGCCTCGGCATAGAAAACCTGATGCGGCATCACGGCCAAGCCAACGGCGTATTCAGCGGCGACGAACATCTCAACGGAACCGCGCCGGTCAGCGGCGCCGAGCTTTGCGCCGTCGGCGAGTACATGTTCTCGCTGGAAGAACTGATGCGCATCCTGGGCGATGCCTTCTTCGGCGACCAATTGGAAGGCGTCGCCTTCAATGCCCTGCCCGCCACTTTCACGCCCGATATGTGGGCGCACCAATATGATCAGCAGGTCAATCAAGTCTTGGCGACGGTCGCCAAGCGCAACTGGACCGACAACAGCGACGAATCCAATATCTTCGGCTTGGAGCCGCATTATGGCTGCTGCACCGCCAATATGCACCAAGCCTGGCCCAAATTCGTCAAGAGCCTTTTCATGGCGACGCCCGAGGGCGGGCTGGCGGCTGTCGCCTACGCGCCTTGCCAGGTACAGACGACGGTCGCGGGTGGCATCGCCATCACAGTAACCGAAAGCACCGATTATCCCTTCAAGGGCGAAATCCATTTTGCCTTCGAGTTGGACTCCCCCTGCGAATTTGACCTGAGACTGCGAATCCCGGAGTGGGCCGACGAAGCGCTGCTGACCGTCTGCGGCCAGTCATCTGCGCTGCATTGCGCGGGCGAATTCCACGAAGTGAGAAGGACTTGGCAATCGGGCGACAGCGTCTTGTTGAAGCTGCCGATGGACCTGCGCCTGAATTCCGGACACAAGGGACTGCTGTCTGTCTATCGCGGTCCCCTGCTATTTGGCTCGGCAATTGAGGAAGATTGGAAGCAGATCGCCGGTGAACTGCCCCATGCGGATTGGGAGATTTATCCTAAATCGGCCTGGAACTATGGCTTGATTCCCGATGACAAAACCGTACTTGCCGGCTTAACGGTGACGCAAGCGGCGCCGGCGCAGATTCCCTTCGCCACAGATCAGCCGCCAGTCTCATTAGAAGTAGACGCCAAGCGCCTGCCGGGCTGGACCCTGCAAGACAATTCCGCCGCCGATATTGACCTTGGTCCGCATCCCACTGACGAGCCAACCGAGCGCATCACGCTGATTCCCTATGGTTCGACTCAGCTGAGAATCGCGGCTTTCCCCATGGCGCAGACAGACAAGGACAAAGCATGAGCGAGCAGATCCGCGACTATCCCATCACGCCCGTACCATTTACCAGCGTGACAATTCAGGACAAGTTCTGGCAGCCGCGCATTGAAACCGCAGTGAACGTGACCATCCCTTACGACTTCGAGAAATGCGAAGGGACCGGGCGCATCGACAATTTCGCCAAAGCAGGCGGTCTGATAGAAGGCGCGCACCAAGGCATCTTCTATGACGACTCCGATGTTTTCAAAGTGGTGGAAGGCGCCGCCTACGCCCTGCAGACCGCGCCGAATCCCGCGCTGGAATCCTACCTCGACAAGCTCATCGAGGCATTCGCCGCCGCCCAGGAAGATGATGGCTATCTTTATACCGCGCGCACAATCGACCCCGTCAACATCGACGAACGCTGCGGACCCGAACGCTGGTCGAACCTGGTGGTCAATCACGAATTATACAACGTGGGACACATGTACGAAGCCGCGGTTGCCCATTACCAAGCCACCGGCAAACGCGATTTCCTCGATATCGCGCTCAAAAACGCCGACCTGATTGACTCCGTTTTTGGTGCGGACAAACGGCGGGATGTGCCCGGGCACCAGGAGATCGAGATTGGCTTGATGCGCCTCTACCGCGTCACCGGCAATCAGCGATACCTGAAATTGGCGAGGTTCTTCCTTGATGAACGGGGCCGCGCCAATGGACGGGAGCTATACGGTCCCTACTGCCAGGATCACTTGCCCGTGATTGAGCAAAGCGAGGCGGTCGGTCACGCCGTGCGCGCGGGATATATGTATGCCGGCATGACTGATATCGCGGCATTAACCGGCGATGCCGCCTATACAGCGGCCGTGACTGCCCTATGGGAAAACGTTGTCGGCAAGAAGCTGGCGCTGACCGGCGGCATCGGCGCCCGGCACGACGGTGAAGCCTTCGGCGGCAACTATGAGCTGCCGAATTTGACCGCCTACAATGAAACCTGCGCCGCGCAAGCCAAGATCCTCTGGAATCACCGCCTCTTCCTGCTGACGGGCGAGGCGAAGTATGTGCATGTTCTGGAACGCGCCTTGTACAACGGGTTCTTGTCCGGCGTCGGGTTGGACGGTCGTTCCTTCTTTTATGTGAATCCCCTGGCCTGCGACGGCGAATATCCATTCAATCGCGAAAGCGCGCTGAGCCGCCAGCCCTGGTACGAGACATCCTGCTGCCCGACGAATGTCGTGCGGCTGCTGCCCTCCCTTTCCGGCTATATCTACGGGCTGCGCGATGAGGCGCTTTATGTCAATCTATATGCAAGCAGCGAGGCGGCAATCAGCTTGAAGGGAGCGGAAGTCAACATCACACAAAGCACGGACTACCCTTGGGACGGCGCGGTCCAGGTCGATATCGCCGTTTCCAAGCCAACTGACTTCAGCCTCAAGCTGCGCATTCCGTCTTTCGCGCAGTCTTTGTCGCCAACTGCATCGCCGACTTTATCGAATGGCAAGCCGCTGCCCAGCGATCTCTATCGCTATCTCGACGAGCCGGTGGATGCGCCTGGCTTGTCCCTTGACGGCAAAGCAATTCCTATTGAGATGCAAAAGGGTTATGCGCTCGTTTCTCGCCGTTGGGAGGGCAGGACGCGCCTGCGCTTAAACCTGTCCATGCGCGTTCGCCGCGTTCTCGCGCATCCACAAGTAGAGGAGTTGCAGGGCAAAGTGGCGCTCGAACGCGGACCGCTCGTCTATGCGCTAGAAGCGACGGATAATGATTCGCCGGTGCTCGATCTGGCGCTGGATGATGCCAGTCTATTGCGCGCCGAGCATAAGCCAGATTTGCTCGGCGGCGTCACAACCATTCAGGGCGATGCCTCGGATTCGCGCGGGAACCCCGTCAATTTCACCGCCATCCCCTATTACGCCTGGGGACATCGCGGCGACGGTCAGATGGCCGTTTGGCTAAAGCGGTTGAAATAGCGTCACATCCGGGGCCAGGTATCGCTGAGGCGATAACCGCCGGGCCAAGGGTCGTCTGGGTCAAGCATCAGTTGCTGCGCGCCGGTAATCCATGCCCGTCCACGAATGCTTGGCACAATCGCCGCGCGACCGGCGACAGCGCTTAGAGCTTTGATTTGACAATCGAAGCGAGAATCTATAATTGAGCGCGCGACGAAGTGATCGCCCGGCGCCATTTCCCCCCGCGCATGCAAGACAGCCATCCGCGCCGAACAGCCCGTTCCGCATGGCGAGCGATCCAGTTTGCCCGGATCGATAGCCACGGTGTTGCGCCCGGACAAAACATTGCCTTGCTGCTCGACCGGCAGCGTAAATTGGCAGAAGGAAATGTGATTCCAGGCTTCTTGCAGAGGATGCTGGAAGCCAATTTGCTCATTCGCGGCCAAGGTGATCTTGCGCCCCATTTTCGCCAGGTCCAGCGCCTCATCGGGTGCGACCTCAAAACCCAGGTCGCGGGCATCAACCAGAACAAAACTGTCGCCGCCATAAGCCGTATCGACAGTCAGCGTTCCCTGTCCCTCCAGCTCGAGCTTGACGTCCAGCCGGTCGGCAAAGGACGGCACGTTTTCGATTTCGATGCTCTGCGCCTTGCCATCGGCGCAATAAGCGCGGACAGGCAGCAATCCGGCCGGCGCTTCCAGCGCGAAGGTCGTTTCCGGCTCGCGCATTTCAATCAAGCCCGTATCCAGCAGCACGGTCGCGACGCAAATCGAGTTGGAGCCGGACATGGGCGGCGTGTGCTCGGGCTCCATGACGATGAAGCCATAAGCCGCCCTTGGATCTTTGGGCGGCACCAGCAAGCTGACATGTTTGAAGACGCCGCCGCGCGGCTCGTTCAAGACGAAGCGGCGCAAGCTCTGGTCCGTATCAAGCCAGCGCGCTTGCTGCCAGATGGTATCGCCCGGTGGCGGCGGCACGCCGCCGACGATGACGTTGCCGACTTCGCCTTCGGCATGGCAGGCGACGATATGAAGCAGTTTGGATGTTCGCATAGTACTGTCAAATATACCATTCGTCAGCGCAGATTGCATCAGCGGGTATGCGGGGTCAGGTCGAGCCAGGCGAGCTTGCCGCGGGTGATGAGTCGGGTGGTCATGGCGTGAATTTGCCACAGGGAGCGCGGGGGGCAAGGGTTTAGTCACTGAAGCCGTTGGGGGCACGGGCGATGCCGCGACGTGCGGACAGGACGAGAACTGTAAGACAATTGTAATTTTGATGTAAGCGAAATTTAGTAGTATTGGAAAATTGGGAATGGTAGGGGCAGTTTTCCGCCCTGTCGCCAGCGCAGAAAACATGGCAGCCATATTGTGCAGCGAGGAGCGGCGCATGAAGAAGCGGAGCGAGGAGCGGGTTCGGAAGAAACGGAAGCAGGCGCTGTTGTTCATTGTCATTGGCGTGATTGCGCTGGGGGCGATAGCCGCGGCTGCGATCCTGTCCAATGTCTCTCAAGATAGTCAAGCGTTCACGGTTGAGGTTATCCCGGCCTCGCTGTCCCAGGAGGGACAGGAAGGCGCAGCGCTGTTCAAGATGAATTGCCAGGTCTGTCACGGCCAGAACGCGGCGGGAACGAAGCTGGGACCGCCTCTCATCCATGACATTTACAATCCGGGACACCATTCGGATCAGGCTTTTTACCTAGCCGCGGCGAGCGGCGTTCGGCAGCATCACTGGCCCTACGGCGACATGCCGGCCCAGCCGCAGGTCGCGCGCGAGGAAGTTGCGAAGATCATTCGCTACATCCGCGAATTGCAGGAGGCTAACGAGATTACGTACAAGGCGCATAGTATGTGAGGGTTTCTTTCGCCACAGAGGCGCAGTGGGTCGCGTAGACACTGACCGCCGGTCGCGGGGGACACAGAGAGAAACCTCGAAAATATGTCTCAACTCTGATATTCTTACGATGTGTGAACACGCTTTCATGGAGTGTATGATGGTACAACTTGATGATTCTCAGCAAGCTTTCGTAGAATCGCCAATCGATAGTAACATCAGATTGTTGGCGCCGGCCGGATGTGGGAAGACGCTTTGCCTATTACATCGCTGCAAATTCTTGGCGGAACAGTCTCCAAATAGACTTCCCCGTTTCCTGATTGTCACATTTACGCGTGCCGCACGAGATGAGCTACGCGCCAGAATCAATGAAGATAGCCAATTTGAAAGCATTCGAGACCGCAGAGTAACTCAGATTAATACATTGAACTCTTGGGGATTTCGGAGATTAAAGGAAGTGAAATATGCCGCGAAAACTATCAAATCAAGTCAATATCACGCCATCATGCAAAATGACTTACAACGAGTCTGGATGAATTACGACAAAATCGCGAATGCAGTTCGAAGTGGACGGAACCGCGCACCTAGGATTCTATTGCAAATGATCGACACCTTTAAGTCACTTTGTTTCGATCATACCCGCATAATCTCATTTGACGCCTACCTGAACCATTGCAACCAGCTAAGAGAACAAGGATTAGAGAAACATCTTGACGAGCAACTCCATCAGCTAATCGAGTTAGACATACTGGAAAGAAAAGTGGCGACATTAGCATTTGATGTGAAGCATTATGAAGTCTACAAGTCATGGTATGAATTCTGGCGCGAAGCTACGGAGAATCTCAGAGACATTTCAAAATTTACGTTTGAAGGCCAAAAGTATTTCGCTTATCTCGACGAGCGCGAGAAGCTTGAGCAAGGAGTGTTCCTAACTGGCGCGGTCAGCTATGACCACGTTTTGGTCGATGAATTCCAAGACATTAATCCACTTGACTTGGCTTTGGTAAGAGCAATTGTCAGCCGCAGACGGTCGACACTGACTATAGTTGGCGACGATGACCAGGCAATTTTCGAATGGCGCGGAGCTTCCCCACATTTCATCTTGAAACCTAACACATATATTGGAGCAGAATTCGAAACCACGATTCTTGAAGTCAATTATCGGTCACCTGCAAACATCGTTAGTCTTTCCCAGAAGCTTATTTCCAGAAACAAATTCCGAGAGCCGAAGCATGTAGTCCCGTCTAGCTCAAAGACTGCAATAATAGTCTGTTTAGAAACCAAGTCATTGAACGATTCCATCGACTATGTGCACGAATTGATTGCCTCCACAATTTCGCAAGGAATGAAACCAAGTCAAATCGCCCTTATTGGTCGACTACAAAGCCAGATAATACCCTACCAAGTTTCCTTTGCTTCTAAAGGAATTCCATTTTGTGCTGCAGAGGACCTTAACATATTTTTGAGTGAGACATTTGACAGGCTGTTAAGGCTTCTGGAGATTAAATCGCGCGGTAGCCTCAACCAACGGTCTGTGAAAGTTACTAACGACATCGTGGCTATGTGCAATTATGTGAAATGGTTCCCACTCAGTAAAAGAGACGGCAATGCTTTGAGGAAATGGCTACTTGAATCTAGACCAAAGACAATCGCTGATGCGATTCTTCGACTTGCAGATTATAGAGGTGAGCTGAAGCGTACTCCGAATTTGGACGGGGAAATCAGCTTTTCATTCTCAGAAGCACTGTCTTTGTTTTTGGAATCCGAAACCGTGTCCGAGGCCTTACTATCGCTTAGCAGTCATTTCATTGGACTCCAAAAGGACTTCATAAAAGCAGAAGACGACTTTTTCTTTAAGGACCCACCATTTTCCCAATTGGCCGAATACGCAAGGTCTTACGGAAGTGACCACGATGCCTTTATTGAGGATATCGAGCTGGCCAAAGAGACCTTACCCTCTATTCCGCCGGCTGACACTGATTATGGAGATGATCTGTCAAAGTATCCCGTTCATCTGATGACTGCTACAAGAGCAAAAGGCAAAGAATTCGACAACGTGGTACTGCTCGATGTTCACGATCTGATATGGCCAAACAAGCATGCAGAATCTGATAAGGAGTTGGAAGCAGAGAGGCGGCTATTCTACGTCGCCTTCACCCGTGCGAGAGAGCAAGTCACCATGCTCTTGCGCAAAGGCGCAGTCCCGTCACCTTACATCAAGGAACTTGGACTGACGAATTAGCCTTTTCCCCAAAACTTTTTACTTGTATACCCCGCTTCGATTGTGATATATTTAACTATCGTAAAATCCTGCGCTGAAATCGGCGCAAAAGACTGGCAGAATAAGCTTGTAGTCCTGTTGCAATGGAAGGACGACGACAGAATATGGCTACTGCACAATCCGCACAACCGACAACCATGAGGGCCGCCATCGCCAGACCCGCCGCCGCGCCAGGCGTCCAAGTGACCGCCCCGAGCAGACGCGAATTCCTCAACTACATCTGGATCGCGTCCATGGCTCTGCTGCTGGGCGAGACCTCGGCCGGCTTGATTTGGTTCGCTTTCCCGCGCTTCAAAGAGGGCGAGTTCGGCGGCACCTTCGCCTTTGATCCGGAAGAATTGCCGGGACTTGGCGCGCCGCCGGTGACGGTGTCGTCGGGGCGTTTTCATATCTCGCATACACCAGACGGCTTACGGGCTTTGTATCAAGTCTGTACGCATCTGGGCTGTCTGCCGAAATGGGTGCCGACCAACTTCCGTTTTGAGTGCCCATGCCATGGCTCGAAGTTCCAACTCAACGGGCAATGGATCGAGGGTCCGGCCCCGCGCAATCTGGATCGCTTTATCGCCACGGTCACCTATGCCGATGGCACGACCCTGGTCACGCCAGCCGACGGCGGCGCGATTCCGCTGGATCTCACGCGCGAGATCACGAGCATACAGATAGATACCGGCGCGCGCATTGTCGGAGAACTGCATTGAACCAGCAAATGGTTAATCTGCTTTAAGGCGAGGAGCATCTATGTCCATTCTCCCCTTCCCGTCATTCCTCGATGATGTCAAGGATAAAGGCTTCAAGAAAGCGGTCTTCGAAGGCATAGACGACTCGGTAGAGCGCCTGACCGCCGGCATGAACGTGCAGGACCTGCGCGAGGCATTGCGCGGCGACAGCGCCAGTCGGCGTCCCAACCCGCGTTTGACCCCGCATGCCGATGGCTTCTGGCTGCACATGCGTCCGTCCTATTTCAACCGCGATGTGACGGGCATGTATCCCAGCTTCCGCTTGGGCTGGCTCTCTTCCTATTTTGTCTTCTTCGAGACGATCACCGGCATTCTCTTGATGCTTTGGTATACGCCCTCGCCGGAAATCGCCTATGGCGACATGTTGACGATACTCAGCAATGTGCCGCTGGGCCAGTTAATGCGCGATATGCACCGTCTGGGCGCGGAGTTCATGGTCGCTGTGGTGGCGCTGCACATGATGCGCACCTGGGTTACCGGCAGCTACAAGAAGCCGCGGCAATTCACCTGGTTCAGCGGCTTATTGCTTTTGGTCATCACCGGTTTCCTCAGCTTCTCGGGCTACCTATTGCCCTGGGATCAGTTGTCACTCTGGGCGGTGACGATCGGCGCGTCAATGGCGGAAGCGACGCCGGTGGTTGGCGATCAGGTCAATCTGCTGCTGCGCGGCGCGCCCGAGCTGGGCGCGAATGGTTTGCTGCGCTTTTATCTGCTGCATGTGCTGGCGCTGCCGGCTCTGCTCTTCGTTTTCTTCGGCGTGCATTATTACAAAGTCATCATCCACGGTTACAGCTTGCCGCCGCAAAAAGAGAATATCGGCGAAGACACAGCCAAGCGCGTGCCCCTGGACAAGCGCGTCTATTTCATACCCGACATATTGACCAACGAGTTGATGTGGCTGGGCGCGACCACTTTCATCATCACGGTGCTTTGCATCTGGTTCTATCACGCGCCGCTAGAGAACCATGCCGATCCGCAAGTAACGCCCTTGGGCACGACCGCGCCCTGGTATTTCCTTTGGATCCAGGGGGCGCTCAAGCTGGGCGACAAATTCATCTGGGGCGTCGCTTTCCCGACTGTCGCGCTCGGCGGCTTGGCATTGCTGCCCTACCTTGATGTCACGCCGAGCCGCCGTTTCGCCCATCGCCGTTTCATGCTGACCATCGCCATGCTGCTGGTTTCTGTGACAACGATACTGAGCTATATGGGTTTAGCCAAATTCGCGGTCAAAACCTCGGCCGAAACCGAAATCGTGCACGAACTGACCTTCGAGCCGGCGCATAGCAAGGTGGGCATCGGCCGCACGATTCCCTTTGATCAAATGATCGCGGGCGCCTACACCACGGCACAATTCCATGGGCATGAAGGCTTGTCCGCGGCCGACGTCATCACCGAAATTAACGGCGCAACCGCAGGCAACGGCCAGTACCAGCAGTTGGTTGACGAATTGAAATTCCAGAAATTGAGCGCCAATCAAGTGCCATTGCGCTTCCGCACAATCCCGGAAATGGAAGCGCCCGTGCTGATGCGCGTGATGGAAGAGTTCAACCATCACCTGGAAGGAGTACCCACAGAGCTGCCCAACGTTTGGGGCGCGCTGGTGATCACCGATAATCAGCGTGGCTTGAAACGCCTGGATTGGGTTGTCAGTTGGGACAGCGTCGTCATTGAAGGCGGCGATGTGCAGTTGGATGAAGAGGGAAATCCGCTATTTGTCTATGCGACCAGAGATGGTCAACTGATACTGGACGAGCAAGGCAATCCTGTACCGGAACGGCGCATCTTCAGCGATCACCTGTTCATTCACGAAGCGTCAGCCTACTTCGATTAGGCGCTCGAGGCTATCAGGGCAGCGCGAGCGGCAATGACTTTTGGCAAGCGATTTGGCAACCGAGGCCTAGGAACGATACATGTTCATTAAATCAGTCGAGAGTCGCATTTTGACGGGCATTGTCATGTTCGTCGCCATCATGATTTTGGTCGGATGGGTGGCGATCAACGAAGAAGCGCGCATGCAAGCCTTTGTGCGGCAGCATACCGGTCGCTCGGTTGAACGCGGCGCCGAGCTGTATGCCTCGCTCTGCGCCGAATGCCATGGCGAAGCGGGCTATGGCGCGCTGCGGCGGGCGCCAGGGCTGAATAATCCGCATTTCTTTGGCTACGACCCGGTCGGCGAGCAGACCGCGGCTATCACCAACGCCAACCGAAGGCTGGTGCGTTTGAGCGACGACAGCGACGACTTGCTTGCCGAGCTAACCGACGCCCAGAACCCGCCCAGCGGCGAGCGTCAAGAAGAAATCCTGGCAAGCATGGAAGATATCCAAACCCAGATTGAAGAACAAGAAAACGTCATCGCCGCGGCCATCGCGGAACGAGAAGCCACCCTGGGCAGTTTGAGCGCGGCCGTGGACAAGGGATTGTTCCCCCTGTGGGATACCATTGAAGACAGCGACCGCACCGACTTCAATGAGATTGAGGTTTTCTTCAACAACAATGGCACGCGGCTGGCGCAAGTTGGCTGGGCGGGCGACTTGCGGGGCTATGTCATCACCACCTTGATCCATGGTCGGCCCGGTAGTCTGAACGTTTGGCCCAACAGCGACGGCGGCATGGTCGCTTGGTCGCAGCTGGCCGGCGGTTCATTGCGGCAAGACCAGATCGAAGATCTGGCGGCTTATATCTTGAATTGGGACAAGGGCGGCAATTGGACGACGGAAGATTTCCTGGCAGTGGAGCAGTATGGCAAACCCCTGTCCGACGGTTCTGTGCCTGGTATTCCGCAACCGGATCCAGCGGGCGACGATCCTGAAAGGATATTGGCGCGCTGGGCGGAACAGGAAATCGAAGGCAGCGCCGGCAATGGCGCCATCCTCTACGATACCAAGTTTGGCTGCACCAGTTGCCATCGCGATGGGGCTTCCGCGCCCGATACCATCGGCACCTGGACGCGCGTGCTCAACGAACGCCTGACGGAAGCGCAGTTCGCCGGTTACAGCGCCGAGCGCTACGTGATCGAAAGCATCGTGCTGCCCGCGGCTTATGTTGTCGACAGCTACAGTTCGGGTGTCATGCCAGCGGATTTCGGCACACGGCAAATGACCGATCAGCAGTTGGCGGATGTTATCGCTTTCTTGAAGACGCAGGAATAGCGCGCATCAATTAGACCGTCAAGAGCCCTCGGCAGCGGGGGCTTTTTGATTGGAATTTGATTGGAAAAGAAAACATACGGTACATACGGAGCAAGCGATGGTGGCGATGCGAATAAGTTTTGCGCTGATGCTGTCTCTCGCGCTAATTATCCCTTCTTTTGGTCAAGGCGCGCAAACGGAGGGCTGCTCCCCCGAAGAGCTGGCTTCCCAACAGCGTACGCTAGCCAGCTTTCTGAGTCCGGACTTCGCAAGGGATTATGATTTGGCGATTGCCAATCTATTTCGCTTGGGCGCTTTGTACCAATCCGCGTCGCTGCGCTGCGGATACTTGCCTGCCGAGCCGGAGATCAATCTGATGCTGGAGCAGGTCTTGAGCTTCGTTTCTTTGGCGGATTTGATCGCAGCCCAATCTGTCGGCAGCGATGTTGAGGCGATCTTGCTGGAACTGGACGAGACTAATGGCGACCCGCTGCGGGGTCAACTGCTCTACAACGGATTGGAGCCGGCTCTGGGCGGAGTCGCGCTGGGCTGCGCGGGCTGCCATGAAAACGATGCTGTCGCGCCATTGACCGCGGGCGCTTGGACTCGCATTAACAATATCCGTTTGCGGCAACCGGCATTACAAGGATATAGTCACCGCCAGTATTTGGTGGAAAGCATCGTGCAGCCCCTGGCTTACGCCATCCCGGATTACCCGCCCTTGATGCCGGATTTCTACGGCAGTCAACTTAGCGTCCAGCATTTGGCGGATCTGCTGGCTTTTCTCGATAGCCAAGATCAGTTGCTGGACGATGAATAATCGTGGCGTTATCCGGGGCGCAGTGATAGACTGGCGCCATTGCCAGCAGGCTTGCGGATAGGTTATAACATGGCGACGAAGGCGAATTTCAGCCGCGCCGATGGTTTCATGAGCCGCTTGCTCTTCATTGATCAGCGGGGTCCTATTCCCGCTGCCTCCGCCGCTTCCCACACTTCCCAAGAGACCGCGCATACGCGGCGCGCCGAAAACGCGCTGACGATTTCACTGCTGTTTTCGGGCTTCCGCTGCATTCTGCAATATGCCCTGCTGCCTTTCCTCCTGCCCATTCTCGGCGTCGCGGCGGACGCTACCGTGCCGATACTGCTCCTGATCAACCTGATTGCGATGGCGTCGATCTTTCTCAGCCTGCGGCGCTTCTGGACGATCGGTTATAAGCATCGCTGGTCCTATCTTGTGGTGGCGCTGGCGGCGCTAACGCTGCTTGTCGCCTTCACCGCTTACGACATCGCCAAGCTGCAAAGTGTCTGAGCTGCGCTTCATTTGCGCGGCAAGACCCGCTACAATTGGGACAATATCAAAAGCGATTTGGAGACCTGACCATGGGCAAATTGCCAGTGTATAGATCAGCCGCGCTGACGCTGCTGATCCTGCTGACCAGCCGCATGACCGCGCTGGCGCAAGGCGGCGAAAGCGGCTCTTCCCCGGCCGGCTTGGCAATGCTGGTGCTCTTCATGGGCATTGCCGCCATTGTTGGCGTGTTCGTCATTCGCTGGAGCCAATCAACGACCGACGACGAAGAATAGCCTCGTACAGCAATTTCAGCGACAACGTTTCCGCGCGCGGAAACCGACCGGGGCTTTTCATGTCCGTGATGGTAATAGTCATGAAACCGATTTTCGCGCGACCCGACGTGGCTTGTGAATTGTTACGAATAATCCGACGATGTAAACGCGCGTAGGCAGCTGCCGCTTGATGAGAAATGGAGGAACTGCGCAATGGCAGAAAATCAGCAGCCGCAGGGATTTCTAGCGTCTTTTCGGCTGGTGATCATCGGCATATTGGTGGTGATCATCGTTCCGGCGCTGGCTTTTATCATCGCCGCCATTGGACGCGGCATCAGCGCCGATCCAAGTCATTCGGCGCCGGTCGCGCTTGACAACAGCAACGCCTGCGTCGCCTGTCACCGGAAAACGACTCCTGGCATCATTGAGCAGTACAGCCGCAGCAGCATGGCGGCCGCCAATGTAACCTGCCAAAACTGTCACGAGGTCGAGGAGGGTTATCCCGGCGGCATCGCGCATCACGGCAGTTTTGTTTTGACCGTCCCCACAACTGCCAAATGCGCCACTTGCCATCAAAATGAAGCGGCGCAATTCAATGCCAGCCGCCATGGCTTGCCAGCCTATGTTGCCATGTGGGGCGCGGAAAACTTGAGCGAAGAACACCTGGCAATCTACGAGGCGATACCTGAAGGCAGCTTCAACCCCGACCGCATGCGCAACGCGCTCTTTGAAAAAGAGGGACGGGCGATCACAAAATTCGCTTGCAGCGGCTGCCACGATATCGGCGCGCCGGCCGCGGATGGCTCGATTGGCCAATGCCAGGAATGCCATCTTCGGCACGAATTCAGCCTGGAACAAGCGCGCAAACCAGAAACCTGCAACCACTGCCACATCGGTCCCGATCATCCACAATACGAGATCTATATCGAGTCTTTCCATGGCATCTCCTACTTAACGGGCGGCGATGACTGGAATTGGGACGCGGAACCGGGCGCCTTAACCGTGGCGGATTTCCCCGCGCCTACCTGCGCGACCTGCCATATCAGTGGATTTGGCGGCGCGAGCACGACGCACGACGTGGGCGACCGTCTGACCTGGTATCTCTTCGCGCCACAAAGCCAGCGCCGGCCGGCCTGGCAGGACAATCAAGCGCGGATGCAAGCCGTCTGCAGCGAGTGCCACAGCACTGCCTTCATCGACGAATTTTATGTTGACGCCGACGCTCTGACCGAAGAAATCAACCGCCGCGTGCAGATAAGCAACGAGACCATCGCGCCCGCGCGCCAAGCCGGCCTCTTGACCGACGAACCTTTCGATCAGCCGATTGACTTCATTCACTTTGACTTGTGGCACCATTGGGGGCGCACGGCGAAGTTCGGCGCTTGGATGGGCGGACCAGATTATGTGCAGTGGCACGGCGCCTACGAGATCTTGCGCGACCAGGCGGAGCTAGAAGAGATGGTGCGCGAATTGCTGGAAGACGCGGGACTGGCCCGCAGCGGCTCGGCCGACGGGGGTTGACAATGGCATACCTGGCGCTGGCGCTGCCGCGATTCCGTCATCTGCGGCTGCCCATCAGCCGCGACCAGGCTTTTCTGCTGCTCGCCGCCTTCAACCAGCTATTCATCGCCATTGACATTTACCTGGCGCATAACATAAGCGGCGGCATCAAACCGGCCGAATGGCTTCCAATTTTTTCCGGCTTCGCCTGCGGGGCAATCCTGCTGCTTGCCGGCGCGATTGCCGTCAAGAATCGCAATTTCGCCAGCGCGCTCGCCAATCTCGTTTTTGCGCTCAGCATCGGGATTGGGCTGCTGGGCGCTTATTTCCATCTGAATCGCACGCTATTGCTTAGCGAGGGACTGGTCAGCATTCAAGCGGTCACGGCTTCGATCTGGGCGCCGCCGGTCATCGGTCCCCTGTTTTATGTACTCATCGGCCTGCTGGGCATCAGCGCGGCTTGGATCGAAAATCCCGTTGACAGCGGCAGGCTGCAACTGCTGCGGGGCAAGACAGTGCAAATGCCCTACAGCAAGACCCGCGCCTATCTGCTGATTGTCGCTATTTTCATCCTGGCGACGCTCATCAGCAGTGTGCTGGATCACGCGCGCTTCGGCTTCGACAATGCCTGGGTCTGGCTGCCGGTAGCAGCAGCCCTGTTTGGCTTCAGCACAGCGCTCCTCTTGGGCATTGCCTCGCGGCCGACTGCAGGCGACATCGTGGCGCATGGCGTCGCCATGCTGCTCTTGATAGCGGTCGGGCTGATTGGTTTCGTCCTGCATTCGGAATCCAGCTTGACATCGGCCGGCCTGATCGTGATTGAACGATTCTTGCGCGGCTCGCCGCTGCTGGCGCCACTGCTCTTCTGCAATGTTGGTTTGATGGGATTGCTCGCGCTCTTAGCGCCCGGTGAGATTATGCCGCGCCCAAGCCTCCGATAGTGACATTTATCACAAATACCTTATAATGATAGCAGGACAGTGAACGCTTCTCGGACTTAGGAACGAACAGCAAAAATGGCTGAGATCAGTTGGGCAAAGCCCAAGCATCTGAATAAACCGAAAAAGACCGAACGCCTGAAATTCTTGCTTGGCGGCGGCTTGATCCTGGCGTCGGTACTGTATTTGCTGGTCTCTGGCACCTTGCAGGGCGCGCGCTATTTCATCACCGTGGACGATCTGCTGGATGACGGCGCTTACCAAGGCAAAACCGTGCGCATCTCCGGCGCGGTTGATGGCGAAACCATCGAATATGACAGCGAGAACGCCATCATTCGCTTTCAAATTGTCAATATCCCCGGCGAATTCGATGATCTGGCCAGCGCGCTGCGCGCCGCCCTGGCGAACCCGGCAGCCTCCCGCTTGTCGATCTTGGTCGAAGACGAAGCGATACCGGATCTCTTGCAGCACGAGGCGCAGGCAATTCTCACTGGCGCGCTGGGGCTCGACGGCATTTTCCGCGCCAGCGAATTGCTGCTGAAATGCCCGAGCCGCTTTGAAGAAACCTCCCCCGAAGGCTTGAGCGCTATTCCGGAACACAACTAATGCTGGCGGAAATCGGGCTTGCATCTCTGGCGCTGGCGCTCCTGCTGGCGCTCTACGCCGCTGTCGCCTGCTTGCTTGGCATGCGCGCGCGGGGTGGGGCGACCCTGCGCAGCGGGCGCAACGCGGCTCTCTTGACATTTCCTGCCACGCTGCTGGCGACGGCGGCGCTGGTCTTGGCGCTGATGACCGAGCAGTACCAAATGAGCTATGTCTGGTCCGTGACAGATCCGCAGACCCCTGCCATCTACCGCTTCACCGCTTTGTGGGGCTCGCAGCGGGGCTCGCTGCTCTTTTGGTCGCTCTTGCTCAGCCTGTTCACATTCGGCGCGATTTCGCTCAACTGGCGCAGCGAAGGGCGCTTGATGCCCTACGCGATTGCGACCATGATGGCGACTTTGGCTTTTTTCCTCGGGCTGTCGCTGCTGCTGGAAAATCCATTCCAGCGTTGGTGGATCTTGCCAGATCTGCCGGAGGCGCGACAGGTGGTGGAAACGGCGCTGATTCCACCCGGCGCGGTTGCGCCGGCGCCGGAGAATCTGGCGGCTAGCGCGACTGGCTTGAACCCATTGCTGCGCCATTTCGGCATGATCATACATCCACCCATGCTTTACCTGGGCTTTGTCGGTTTCACCATTCCCTTCGCCTTCGCGCTGGCGGCGCTGGCTTCCGGCGATTTGTCCACGGGCTGGATCAAGGCGACGCGGCGCTGGACGCTGATCGCCTGGATTTTCTTGGGCATCGGGCTGATTTTGGGCGGGCGCTGGGCGTATGACGTCTTGGGCTGGGGCGGCTATTGGGGATGGGACCCGGTCGAAAACGCGGCTTTTTTGCCCTGGCTGGTCGGCACGGCATTTATCCACAGTGTCATGATCCAAGAAAAGCGCGGCATGCTCAAAACCTGGAATATGGCGCTGGTGATCGCGACCTTTTCGGCGGTCATGTTTGGCAGCTTCGCGACCCGCAGCGGCGTGATCGAAAGCGTGCATAGCTTCGCCCGCAGCGAGGTTGGCTTCCCGATGCTGGCTTTCTGGGCGCTCATGACGCTGATCGCGCTGATATTGTTGCTCTGGCGCTGGCAGCGCGGCGAACTGCGGGGGGAGCGCCAGTTCGCCAATATCCTGAGCCGCGAAACGATGTTTGTACTCAATAATGTCATATTCATCGCGCTCTTTGTGGCGATATTTTGGGGCAGCTTTGCTTTGCCAATCATCTCCGAATTGTTCATGGGGGTGGAGGTTACGATTGGCGCGGCGACCTTCGAGTTCTTCGTGGTACCGTTATTTATCGCCATGTACATCTTGATGGGCATCGCGCCGCTGTCGGCTTGGGGCGCCACGTCGGCGCGGCGTCTGGGCAAGGCGATCAGCATGCCATTCTCGCTGACCATGCTCAGCGTCGCGCTGCTGATGATTGCTGGGACGGGCGCGCTGGTGTCTATCTTGGGCTACGGCGTGGTACTTTTCGCGGGTTATGTGGCGCTCTTTGAAATTTATCGCGGCGCGCGGACGCGGCAGCGGAGTTTGAACGAGAACTGGCTGCGGGCTGTCACGGCGCTCTTCCGCCGCAACCAACGCCGCTACGGCGGTTATATCGTTCATCTGGGCGTGACGGTGATCGGCATCGGCGTCATCGGCAGCACAGTCTTCCAAACCGAGGCTCAGCATACCCTGGTCCGCGGCGAGACAATCGTCATTGAGGGCTATGGACTGCGCTATGAGGACTATATTCGGGCGCAGGCGGTCGACGGGCGAATGATGAATATCGCCGAGCTGACAGTGCTGAGAAACGGCGCGCAAGTGGCGCGCATTCGGCCGCGCGTGGACGATTATCCCGACATGCCGATGACCATCGCCGGCGCGCACAGCACACTGGAAAACGACTTCTATGTCTTGCTGCTCGGCGGCAACCGCGCGCGCGCGACATTTCGCATTTATATCAATCCGCTGGTGAATCTCGTTTGGTGGGGCGGCATCCTGCTGATAATCGGCACAGTGATCGCCGCCTACCCGAAAGTCATCCCGGCGCGGCGCGTCCGCAAGCGCGAGGCGGAAGACGCATGAATCCCATCGTCTAGCCCAGCCCACTGGAATCAGTTATGTCTGGAACTCTAGGGGCGACCCTGTGGTGGGGCGCCCAAAATCGCCACAAAACGTATCGGCTTTGCAGCGATTGCCTGCCCGCGGGCTCGCTGTCCCCGCGTCAACCGAAGCATCAAGGAGGGAAAACCGCTTACGCTGCATTGAGGCTTGGCGGAATAACTTTTGCGAAAAAAGTTACGTCATCTCAGTCCCATAGTGACCGCATCCGCCATCAAGCTCTATGTTTCTTATGTCTATGTTTCTTATTGTTTGCGGCAAGCATGGCGCAGGCGCAGGACGGGCTGATTACGGACAACGCGGTGAACGCGGTCGCGGAAAAGATGTATTGCCCGGTCTGCGAGAATATCCCGCTTGATGAGTGTCAGACGCGAGCCTGCCTCGAGTGGAAAGAAGAAATCCGGCTGCAATTGGCGGTGGGCAAGGACGAAGCTGCGGTGATCAGCAGCTTTGTACAGCGCTTCGGCGACGGGGTGGTCGGCATTCCACAGGACCCGTTCTTGCGCGGGCTGACTGTCTTGACGCCGCTCCTGGCGCTTTTTCTGGCGCTGGCGCTCGGCGCGCGCGCGTTTACGAGCTTCCGCGCCCACCGTCGCTTGAGCATCGGCGACGAGGCCGATGTGAGCGCGAGGACCGCCGATGATCATTATCGGCAGCGACTGGAAGAAGATCTGGCGGCGCGGCGATAGCGCGGCGGGTTGAGGCGATGAACGAAGTTGAGCAATTGGAATTCCTCGATACCGCGGCATCGCGCCCGCGCGAGCGTCGGCTCAGCTGGGGCGCTGTCGTATTACTAGCCGGGTTCCTGGCGCTGGCGATCGCATTAGGGCTGCAGTTGGCGCGGCAAAACGCCGGGCGCCCGACCAGCGGCGCAGCGCCGGATTTTCACATCAAACTATTCGACGGCGGCGAACTGCGCTTGTCGGAATTGCGCGGAGATGTGATCTTGCTCAATTTTTGGGCGAGTTGGTGCCCGCCCTGCCGAGGCGAAGCGCCGGATCTGCAAGCGCTCCATAGCGACTTCAAGGAAGCGGGTTTGACGGTCATCGGGATCAACATTTTGGAGAGCTCGCGGGCAAAAGCCCTGGCTTTCATTGAGGAGTTCGGCATCAGCTATGCAAATGGCGAGGACACGGGCCAGTTCATCGCCGAGCTCTATCGAGTTGAAGCGCCGCCGGAAAGTTTTCTCATCGACCAAACGGGGCAGGTTCAGCGCTTTGTAATGGGCGCGCTGCGCTATGACGATATGAGTCGCGCTATTCGCGAGCTGCTGGCGAGTTGAAAATGAGCATCTTGGGCTTGATCATATCACTGGCTTTGTTTTTGATCGCGCTGGCTGTAGTGGCGCATCCGCTATTGCGACCGCCAAAGACATCCGAAAGCGCAGACGCGCAGTTGCAAGTACAACGCGACCGTGTCCAGGATTACTACGAGCGCGTATTGACCAATATGCGCGATCTTGACGAGGATTACGCCACCGGCAAGGTCGACGAAGCCGACTATCGCGACGAACGCGAAGTCTGGGCGCATCGCGGCATTCGCCTGTTGCGCGTTCGCGATAGCCTGGACGCGCGACAAAGCCTGGTAAAGGACAGTGACGCCAGCGCGGGCGCGATCGACGAAGCGATCGACGAAGCGATCGAAGCGGCCATTTCGGCTTATCGCGCGGACGCGCAGCCGGGGGCTCAAGACAGGTCCCCGCGCGAGGCAACCTAGACATGCCGCGCCTGAAGCTCCTCTGCCTGATCTTGATACTGACGCTCTGCGCCTGCCGCGGCTTGGGCGGCGAGCCGGACATCATTGCGACCTTCGCCCCGCCGCCATCAGAGGGCAACTCCGCAATTTCCGAGAATTGGCAGCCGGACCTCGCCCGGGGCCAGCGGATATTCGCCGAAAACTGCAGCGACTGCCACGGCCTCGGCGGCGATGGTCAGGGCGAGTTGGTCTTGGCGGGCAGCGTCAGCGCGCCGATAGACATGACAGACCTTGATTTGACCAGGGGCAAGTCGCCGCTGGACTGGTTCACGATCATCAGCCAAGGCAATATCGAAAAGCTGATGCCGCCTTGGCAAAATGCCTTGAGCGAAGGAGAGCGCTGGGATCTAACGATGTATGCTTATGCGCTCGCCTACGATGCTGAACTGCTGGACCTGGGAGCGCGTTTATGGAGGGAAGGCTGTGGGGATTGCGAATTGCCCGCCGCCATCCCGCCCCTATACAGCGACGAGGACTATGGCGCGGCGCTGAACCGGGAACGCTTCGCCGACGCCCTTGAATCTGAAGAACTCGCCGCTGTCGTCGCCCATGCGCGCATGCAGACAATGACCGGCGCTGGCGAAGAAACCGAGATTGTCGATCGCGCGCCGCCCGTCGGCGCAATCAGCGGCATTGTTGAACACGGCAGCCAGGGCGGAATCCTGCCGCCCGATACCATTGTGCAGCTGCAATTCGGCAGCGCGGAGCTCGGATTCAGCCTAGCCGAGACCGCGATCGCCGCCGATGGCGGCTTTGTCTTCGAGCATATTCCGCTAAGCAGCGAGCTCTCCTATGTCGTCGGCGTGATTTACGCCGGGCGCGTATTCAGCCGCCTGCTGCCAGCAGGCGAATACGAGCAGACAATTACAATCTATGACCTGAGCCATGACCCGGACATCATCAGCGTGGCCGCGATTGATCTTTTTTTGAACCCGGTGCAGCTCGAGCCACAGGGCACGGGTTTGCATATCACACAGATCATCCGCTATCGCAACGATTCGGACCGCGTCTTCACCAGCGGCCGCGGCTTTGACGACGGCCGGGAAGCCAGTCTGCTGCTTCAGTTTCCCACAGGCGCGCAGATCATGAGCGACGACGCGGGCGGCCGTTATGTGCTGATTGAGGATCTGGAGGACCTGCCCGATTCGCTCATTGATACGCTGCCTGTCGCGCCGGGCGACGAGCACGAGATCCTTATCGAGTATTTTTTGCCTTATGTGGATAGCCTGGATTTCGAACAAGCCTTCAACAACCGCGCGGCAGCCGATATCAGCGTCATGCTGCCAGATACGCTGAGCGTTAAAAGCGCCGAACTTCATGCGGCGCCTGCGGGGGACGAAGGCGATAAAATCAGGGTATATGAAGGCACGCTCGAACAAGATCGCGAGCCGCGGCTGCGCTTTGAGATCGCCGGCAATCCTTTCGGCAGGCTGTTGACCGACAACGACGATTCCAGGCTGCTCACCGGCGATAGCCTGCTGGCGGCGCTATTGGCGCTCAGCGCCGCCATAGTTGCCCCGCTGGTTGGATTTGCCTGGTGGCGGCGAGCGTCAGAGCCGACGATTAACCGCCTGGCGCGGCAAATCGCGCAACTGGACGACGAGCATGACCGGGGCCAGATCAATCACGACCTCTATCATCAGCGCCGCCGCGAGCTAAAAGCCAAGCTGGCTGAACTGATGAGCCAGCAGCGGGAAGGCTGGCGGGAAGGTTGATGAACGAGCAGCTTCCAATCATCCAGGTTGAGGACTTGAGCAAGACACTGGGGCTGTTGCCGGTCCTGCGCGCAGTCAGCTTCGGCGTGGCGCGCGCAGAGACGATCATGCTGCTGGGGCAGAACGGCAGCGGCAAGTCGACGCTGCTGCGCCTGCTGGCCGGCTTGAGCAAGCCGACGTCTGGTTTCATACGTATCGGCGGCTGGCGGCTGCCAGAAGAAGCGCCGGAAGTACGCCGTCAGATTGGGCTGGTCAGTCATCAGCCGCTGCTCTATGGCAACCTGAGCGCGCGGGAGAACCTCGACTTCTTCGGCAAACTTTATGGCTTGGCAAAGGGCGCGCGCCGCGAGCGCATCGCCGCTGTATTGGACCAGGTCGGTTTAGGCAAACGGGCTGACAGCCTGGTTCGCGATTTTTCCCGCGGCATGCAGCAGCGCTTGAGCATCGCCCGCGCTTTGCTGCATCAGCCCGAGATTTTGCTTCTGGACGAGCCATTTACGGGCCTCGACCAAGCAGCCGCGGCAACGCTAGAGGGTTTAGTCCTTTCGGCGCAGCGGGAAGAACGCACGCTGATTATGACGACGCATCAACTGGGACGCGCGCCCAGCCTGGCCAGCCGAGCGCTGATTTTGTCGCGGGGACGCATCGCCTTTGACGGGAATATCGAGACGATGAGCGCGGAGAACTTGCGCCAACTGTATGCCGAAATTTGCGGCGGCGCAGCGGTCCAATGAAGACGCCCTTTTGGACCGCCGTGCTGGCTATCGTCAACAAGGACTTGCGCGGGGAAATGCGCTCGCGCGAGTTATTGAGCGTGATGACCATTTTCGCGTTCCTGTGCATCTTGGTTTTCAGCTTTGCGCTGGAGCTGGATCGCCTGGCGCGGGAAGAAGCGATCAGCGGCGTGCTCTGGGTAACGCTCATATTCGCCAGTATGCTGGGTTTCAATCGCAGCTTGGCGCAAGAGGGCGACCAAGGCAATCTGGACGCCCTGCTGCTGGCGCCGGTTTCGCGCCAGGCGATATTCTTTGGCAAGCTGCTCAGCAGTTTTCTTTTCACTTTGCTAGTCGCGCTCGCGCTTTTGCCGCTGATGACGGTGATCTATAACAAGAACTTGCTTAACGGCTGGCTGATGCTCACGACCGTGCTGGGGGTCTTTGCTTTCTCAACCATTGGCGCCTTGCTGTCGATGTTGACGCTGCATACACGCTCGCGCGAGGCGATGCTGCCGATAGCGATGCTGCCGGTGGCGCTGCCGCTGCTGTTGACAGCGCTGCGCGCGAGCACGAATATACTTACTGGCGCGCCGGCGCGTGAATGGCTGGTCTGGTTGCAGTTGCTTGCCGCTGTCACCGTCATCTATCTGGCGCTATGCTGGCTCTTGTGCGGATTCGTGCTGGAAGAATGAGCTCTGTCGTCCGCAAGCCAGACGCTATTGCCGTCCTTCTTTACATGCTAGAATGAGACGGGTCCAGGACTAAGGGAGATAGCGGGAATGACAGCGAAAACGAAACAAGAGCCGCTGCCCCAGGCTGTCGCGGCGACGCCTATGCCAGCTCTGCTAAAACTGCTGACAGCGCTCAGCCTGGTCGGATTCTGCTTCACCTTGGTTCTCGGCCTATTTGTCGCCGGCACAGACATCCAACAAGGGGAGATACAGCGCATCTTTTACATTCACATGCCGTCCTTCTTTGGCGCCTTCAGCGCATTTGGCTTGACAGTAGTCGGGGGCTTCTTGTACCTGTGGCGCAAGAGCGAGCGCTGGGACCGTATCGCGCTGGCGGGCGTGGAAGTGGGCTTGGCTTTCGCGCTGATCAATCTGGTAACAGGCGCTATCTGGGCGCGGCCAATCTGGAATACCTGGTGGACCTGGGATCCGCGTCTGACCTCGGCCGCCATCATGGCACTGACCTACGCAGCCTATTTGATGCTGCGCGCCGGCATTGAAGATGAAGCCCGCAAACGTAGTTTCATGTCGGTATACGGCATCTTCGCCTTCACAAGCGTCTTGGTCACGTTGTTCATCATCCGCGTCGTGCCGGAAACGATCCATCCGGTGATCGTCGGCGCCAGCCCCCAGAACGCGCAGGGCAGCTTCGAAGCCACCAGCGGCGTCGTGACAGCCTTGATCCCCAGCCTGCTGCTGTGGCTGACAGTGCTGCCCATTACGTTGATCTGGCACCGCAGCCGCATCGAGCGGCGGCTGGAAGCGGTCAATCGGCTCAAGATGCGGATTCTGAGCGAGCAGTTATGATGCGCGCGTATATTACTCTAGTATTGATTCTAATTTCCGCCGGCGTCCTCCTTGCCCAGGACGATCAAGCCCCCGTGCCATATCTCCAGACAGCGTCTTTCAACCTGCCGCTGCTGGAAGGTTGGCAGAACCAGCGCGGCGATGCCTTCGCGCAATTCCACTTCGCGGAAGCCCAGGCGAGCATTCGCGCCGCGCTGCTGGAGCTGCCTGATCCCATTGCGGCGGCGGGGACCGACCTCAGTCGCGCTTTCGGCATTGAGCCCGGGCAGCCAATCTATCAGGACAAAGTGAATCTGGCGGACGGCACCTGGCAGGTATTGCTTTACGAGCCCGATGATGTGACCAGCGCATCAGTCATGGCGCGGCGCGCGGAAGCGCAAAGCGTGGTCATCAGCTTTGTCGAAAGCGATCCTGAAATGCGGGTGCTGATGTTGACGATCGCGCAAAGCGGCGCCGCAAGAAAAGATGCGGCAGCGGAGATTGACCAGGCATTGAGCCTGCTGGCGACGACGCCCGCCGTCGACTTGACCGAGCAAACCGTCTTTTCGCTGCCAAGCGGGCAGTGGACGGGGCTTGCCGGCGATGGCTTCCTCGCGCTGGGCATGGCATTTGGCAATGACAGTTATATCGCGCTTGGCGAAGGCGAGACCAGCGAGCTGCCGATGCTGGCTGACGCCTACAACAGGACGGTTTTGGGCTTCTTTATCACGCCGGATAATTCCGCTTATCTGGCTTTGGCGCTGGCAGCGAGCTTCGCCATTTTGGCGCTGCTGATCCTCAGTTTCTTCTGGCGCTCGCGCAATATCCAAAAGGATTTGCAGCTGATCGAATCCTTGCGTCAAGCGGACGGCTAAAGCCAATTCAGCTTGCCTTTAACTGATTGACTTTGGATAGCGCAACTCCCGTCAGGGACTTGCGTATTGTATTGTAATGATGGATTCCCTGTTGAGGAGCGACGCGATGAGCGAAGACATGAATCCCAGGCCGGAAGACCCGCTAGAGGACCAGGGAGCCA
Source organism: Phototrophicaceae bacterium (assembly GCA_965232245.1). Taxonomy (GTDB): domain Bacteria; phylum Chloroflexota; class Anaerolineae; order Aggregatilineales; family Phototrophicaceae; genus UBA6055. The sequence goes on from CBDDPG010000002.1 coordinate 3,035,357, forward strand.
ATACACCGCTCGAACAATTCATTTTTCATCAACGGCGCGGGCTGGAAGAATTCGGCAAAGCGATGGAATCCTTGTTGCCGCCCGGTTTCCGCGAACACACGCAGGCGGCCGGCAATGAATTCGCCAACGGCTTCCGCGTCCTGATTGACGCGGCGATTGACGAGATCAAAAAAGCCAGCGAAATGGAAGACCCCGAGGGGCGCCAGGAGGCGGACCATGAGCGGACGGCGGCGGCGAATTTGTCGGCTGACGACGATGATGACGGCGACGCTGCCGGCAGCAAAGGCGGCAAGATCAGAGTCGAGCTGGACGACTGAGCATCCAGCGCCGGAGTTTCGCGCGGTCCGCTTCAGATAAAGCCATGCCTTGCTCACCGCGAGCAAGGTGTTTTTCGCGCCTCTGGATCCATACTGTCGGCGAGAGCGGAAACAGCTTCCGCGTTCAAAAACCAGCAGCAGCCGCGAGCGGCAGTTTTAGGACGCTTGCTCCTCAAAGCGGATATTGAGGCTGCGGTCTTCGAACTTGGCGCTGGTGATTTCTAGATCCTGCAATTCGTCGGGCAGCACGATATTGCGCCGGTAGGGACCGACGCTCAGCGTGAGCTCGTCCCGCGCGCGGTAGAGTTCAAGCTGTTCTTTGCTAGCGAATCCAACCGGCACGCGCAGCAGCCACGTGGAGTCGCTGTCGAGCTGGACCAGCTTATGCACGACGCCGTCGAACATGCGCTCGGCCGGATTGCGGTCGCCATACAACTCATCCGCCAGCCGCCGCAACATATCCAAGCCGCCCATCTCTTCGCCAAATAGCGGCGCTTTTAACACGGGCAAGCTGCCAAAGGCTTCGCCAACGAACTCGATATTTTTGGCTTGCCGCTGCTTCCAGACATCGAAAAAGGGATCTTTGATCTCGTCCGGGAAGACGCGGTTGACCAAGATGGCGTCAGTCGCGTAGTCGTAGAGATTGAGATAGGTGTAAGTGCGCTGCGTCTCGCGGATGACCATGCGCTCCGGGTTGACGACAAGGCGAATACTGGAATGCTCGGGGTCGGTCAGCAAGTCGCGCACGCCGTCCAGCGTATCGAAGAGCAATTGGACTTGGTCCCAGGCGTTTTCGGCGATATCAATGCCGGACTCATTTTTCTTGCCGCGCGCCAGCAGTTTTTGCACCGGCCGAATGACGCTGTCGAGCCCGCGGGCGATACGCATCAGCCGTTCCACCCACCAGCGCGTCACATCGGGCAAGCTGAGCAGGCGGATCGTTTCCGCAGTCGGCGCGGCATCAACTATCAAGACATCGTATTCGCCGGCTTGGAAGTATTCGCTGATCCAGAGCAATTGCGCGCCTTCTTCCAAACCGGGGATGATCGTCACCTCGGAGGCGTTGACTTTGGCGATGCCTTCGCGATTGAAAAAGGCGCCCAGATATTCCTGGATTTTGCCCCAATACTTCTGCATCGAATAGCGCGTGTCAAGTTCCTGCGCCCAGAGCTTGGGCGCGATTTCGATGGGTTCAGGACCGACCTGCCGGTCAAGCGCGTCGCCGAGGCTGTGCGCCGTATCGGTGCTGACGACTATCGTTTTCAAGCCCATTTCCGCGCAGCGCAGGGCAGTCGCCGCCGAGATACTGGTTTTGCCTACCCCACCCTTGCCGGTATGTACAATCACGCGCATCAATATCACCTCATGTTGTTTTCCGACCGTCAATCGTCTGAAGGCGCCTGTCTTGGCACAGCCCATAATAGTATACGCGCGGAGCTCCAAAATGGTGCGTTAGATTTGCGTAGAAGCCTGGCCCGCGGAATATGAATTCAAAGTCAGCATGAACATGAGGCTTGACAAGGCTAGAACAAACAATCTAAGCTCATGGGCAACGAACAAAGTTTCTGCATTTCATTTACTTCCCAAAGGAGAAGAACTCATGCGTTCCATCGTGCATATCGAGATTCCGTCAAGTGATGACGGCGCCGCCAAGGAATTTTACAGCGCGCTATGCGGCTGGAAAATCCAAGAAGTCCCCATGGGACCAGATTTCACTTATGTCATCTTTGACACTGGCAACGGGCAAGTCGCTTTGAGCGCGACTAACGAAGACATCCAGCCGGGCGATGTCATCCTGTATTTCCACAGCGATGACCTGGACGCGGATATCGCGCGCGCCGCCGAGCTGGGCGGCGAAATTGTTTTGCCGCGGCAGGATATACCGGGCTTCGGCTCTCTCGGCATTTTCAAGGATCCGACCGGCAATCGCGTGGCATTCTGGCAAAGCGCGGATCCAGCGCAGGCATAGCCGGCAAGGCTTGAATGAGGAAGTTTTATGGCGGCTAAGTCGGGATTTCCACTGCTCAAAAACTCGATCGATTTGCCGCTGGTCCGGCAGATCGCCCTGCGGATCGCGGCGGTCCATCGGCAGTTCGCGCTGGATGACTTCGTGGCGGCGGTTGACGCGGAATTGCCTAAACTGGAACTCAAAGGGCGCTTTGCGCTCATCGCTGGGAAATTGCGCGACTATTTGCCCGCGGATTATCCAGCCGCCCTGGCTATCCTAGTGGCGATTTTGGACGACGATAGGCACAGCTTCGAGCCGATTGCAGACCCCGCTTTTCGCCTGCAGCCGATCCCGACATTCGTCGAGAGATTCGGCTTGGAACATCCGCATGAATCGCTGGAGGCGATCTACATCATCACGCGACATACGTCATGCGAGTTTGCCATACGCCCCTTCATCGCGCGCTATCCTGAGCAAACGCTGACAAAACTGCGCGCCTGGGCGCGGGACAGCGATGAACATGCGCGCCGCTTGGTCAGCGAGGGCAGCCGCCCCCGCTTGCCATGGGCGCCGCAGTTGCGGCAATTCATCGCCGATCCGACGCCCGCCTTGGCGCTGCTGGAACACTTGAAGGACGATCCTTCGCTCTATGTCCGGCGTTCGGTCGCCAACCATCTCAACGATATCAGCAAGGATCATCCGCAGGTCGTCTTGGATACGCTGAAAACCTGGCGGGTTGGCGCCAGCGCTGAACGGCTCTGGCTGATCAACCATGCCCTGCGCGTCTTGATCAAAAAAGGCGATTCCCAGGCGCTGGCTATTCTAGGATATGACGAGCCGCGGGTAGAGCTGCATGACCTGGAGCTGTCGCCGCGGCGCCTTGTTTTTGGTGGCGAGCTGAGCTTTTCATTTCGGCTGCGAAGCGTGAGCGAGGCAAAGCAGCCATTGATGATCGATTATGTGATGCGCTTCGTTAAAGCGAATGGCAAGACAGCGCCCAAGGTCTTCAAACTCAAGAAAGCGACGCTCAAGCCGAATGATTCGCTGTCTATCAGCAAGTCGCATGCCATCCGGCCGATATCGTCGCGACGCTATTATGCCGGCAGGCATCGTCTGGAGGTTCAGGTCAACGGACGCATCGTCGGTGGCGCCGACTTTGAACTCGCGCTCTGAACTTGTGCCCTGAATTTGTGATAGAAAGAAACTGGCGATACACTCCAGGCAAACGAGCTGGCAGGAGTGTGTCGCCATGGAAATCCCCGCTTCGGATCTTTTCACGCCCATTCCCCTGGCAGCCGCATTCAATCGAGACCGATCGGCGCTGGACGAGTCGCTGCGCGTCCAGCTGGCTGAGGGCTTCGGTCGGCAGACTTGTCGCGGCATCCCCTTTGAATTTGGGGCGGCGCGGCAAGCGAATGTCATCCTGCTCGATTCTGAAGACCTGCGCATTCCCGTCGACAATGTTCGGGCGACTTATGTTGTCTTCGCCCATATCGTGGAAGATCGACCGCAGCAGCGCAGTCCAGACTTGGCAGATGTCGCCGGCGCGTCTCAGTTTTCCAGCGCGCTCACCGGCAACGAACTCGGCGATTTGGTTGCGGAGTACCAATTGGAATACGCCGACGGCAGCACTAAGTCCAGCGCCATCCGCAGGCGTTTCGCCATTCAGCAAGCGCGCGTCGGCTGGGGCGCAAGTCCCTTTGCCGCGGCGCCGCATCGGCCAGAGTCCATCGTCCCAACCGTTTCGGAATCGCTTGCGCTGGGGCGGATGCCCAGCGCCGGTTACGGACGGGGCGAGACGCGCCACGGCAGCGGGCGCGATGCCGCTGCCGAGCATATCTGGCTTTACGCCCTGCCCAATCCCTGTCCCGAAAAAGCCATCAGCGCGATCCGCTGCGTCCCCAAAGACGAACGCGCTCTGATCTATGGCATCAGCGCGACACAGGTCAGCGAGCACCCGCTGCGCGCCCAGGTTCGGCGCAAGCTGTCGCTGACGCTGCCAGCAGGCATCGCATTCAACCAACTCGGCGAACTGGACAATGTCGCTATCGACCTCGGCTATGTCATTTCGGCGCGCGCGAAGCTGGAATATGACCGCGAGGCTTGGTTCGGCGCCGCCACCCATGTCCAGCCAACCCGCTCGCAGCGAGTCGCCATCATAGAGTTCGCCGCGCATCCAGAGGCGAAGCTGTACCTGCAAGGCGGGGATGGCAATCTCATCACTTATGAGCTGAACAAGCTGCAGCAGGACGCGCTCATTGAGGTGGCGGAGGCGCGGCGCTTGATCAAGGTTAAGGTCGTGGATGCCGCAGGCAAGCCGATGGCTGCCCGTGTTCATTTCCACGGCAGCGCCGGCGAGTATCTGCCCCCGCGCGGCAATCATCGCCGCGTCAACCGCAACTGGTTTGAAGACAATTACGGCGAGTTTGTCAATCAACTCAATCAGTACGCCTATATCCACGGTTGCTGCGAGCTCGAAGCGCCTTTGGGCGAGGTCTTCGTCGAGATTAGTCGCGGCTACGAAATGAAACCGATTCGCGCCAGCATTGACGTGGGCGACGACAGCGGCGAATTTGTCTTCGAACTGGAAAGGGTTCTCGACTGGCGCGAACGCGGCTGGGTCAGCGCCGATACCCATGTCCATTTCTTGAGTCCGCAAACAGCGCTGCTGGAAGGCGCGGCCGAAGGCGTCAATGTCGTCAATCTGTTGGCCAGCCAATGGGGCGAGATGTTCAGCAATGTCAGCGATTTCGACGGGCGCAGCACGCTGGGCGCGCTGGATTTCGGCGGCGATGGCGAGTTCTTGGTCCGCGTAGGCACGGAAAACCGCATGCAGGTCATGGGACATATTTCCTTGCTGGGTTACTCCGGCGAGATGATTCATCCGCTTTGCAGTGGCGGACCATCGGAGTCGGCGATCGGCGATGCTCTGGAAGTGAGCATGGCGGATTGGGCGCGGCGCTGCATCGAGCAGAATGGATTGGTCGTGCTGCCACATGCGCCCAACCCCCAAGCCGAGCGCGCCGCCGATATCGTGCTCGAGATGGTACATGCGATAGAAATGATGAGCTTCAACCCTTATGACGCCCAGATCACCCCCTACGGCTTGCTGGACTGGTACCGCTATCTCAATCTCGGCTATCAAGTCCCGATCGTTGGCGGTTCCGACAAGATGGACGCCCAATCCTTACTGGGCGGCATGCGCACCTACGCGCATCTGGGCGAGCTCGAGTTCACCTATGACAACTGGATGGCCAGCGTCAAAGCCGGGAATACCTTCGTCACGGTCGGTCCCTTGCTGGAATTGAGGGTGGAAGGAATGCCGCCGGGGGCAAAGCTGGATCTGCCCGAGGGCGGCGGAACGATCAATGTCAGCTGGCGCGCCGAATCCGCAGCCATGCCGCTGGAGCGAGTAGAAGTCGTTTGCGGCGGATTTGCCGTGGCGGAGCGGTCGCTGGACGGGGCTTTGCGGACCGAGGGCAGTTGCGAGGTCGCCATCAGCGAGTCGACCTGGATCGCATTACGCCTGCGGGGCAGCCACAATGGCAACAAGTCAGATATCGCGGCGCATAGCAGTTGCGTTCAGGTTCGCGTCGGCGGCAGGCGACCTTTTAAAGCGGCGGATGCCATCGCCGTCTTGGAACAGATTGAAGGGGCGATGGCTTTTGTGGACACGCTAGCGCCGCGGCCCGCAGCGCAGCAGTTCAAGCGCATCCGCGCCACGCTGGAATCCGCGCATAACAAGCTGCACCAAGCCATGCACCGCCAGGGCATCTATCACGAACATAGCCCCCTGCACGCGCATGACGAACAGCACGAGCACTGAGCGCTATTCACTTAGCTCTTATTGGCGGGGCTGGGCTCGACGATGATATTGACGAATTCGAAGCGTTGCGTGTTGCGCGGCTGGTCATTGCCGGCCTGATTGACTTCCACCAGCGTCACGATCGTGCCCAAGCCATCCAGAACGAAGCGGGTATGCCATTCGCCAGATTGCTGCGCATTGCGGTAATAAGCCAGGCGTCCCTCGGGATCCAGGCGCGAGAGTTTGGATTTTGCCCGCCCGAATTTCATGCCGCTAAGTTCATCCAGCAATTGCCCGCGTTCACTGGCGTTGAGATAAGCCATCGTCAATCCTCAATAGAATAAAAGCGCGAAACCTGACATAATTGTATATGGCAAAATGACAGTCAACAACAGGTTTTCTTCGATTTGAACATGCAGAGTTTTTCGGTTCAAGAGCTTACGCGCTACATACATGAACTGTTCGACGCCGACGCTACCTTGGCGGATCTGCGCGTGCGCGGCGAAATCTCAAATCTGACCAAGGCTGCCTCCGGGCATTGGTATTTCACGCTCAAGGACGCCAAGTCACAGTTGCGCTGCGTCATGTTCCGCAGCGCGGCGCAATTCGTCCGGCTGGATGTGAAAGTCGGCGCAGAAATCGTCGCGCTGGGGCGGGTCAGCGTATATGAGGCGCGGGGCGAATATCAGCTCTATGTCAATGCGATCGAGGCGCTTGGCGGGGTCGGCGATTTGCATCGGCAATTTGAAGCGCTGAAAGCGAAACTGAACGCCGAGGGTCTCTTCGACCCGGCGAAAAAACAACCGCCCCCACCCTTCCCGCGCCGCATCGGCATCGTAACCAGCCCTGACGCCGCCGCCTACCAAGATATTCTGAACGTCCTGAGCCGGCGCTTTCCGCTGGCGGAAGTCATGCTCAGCCCGACCATCGTACAAGGCGCGGAGGCGCCCGCGGCGCTTGTCGCGGCGCTTGCGCGGCTCTATGCGCGGGACGACATCGACGTGATCATCGTCGCCCGCGGCGGCGGCTCGATCGAAGATCTATGGTGCTTCAACGATGAAACTGTCGCGCGGACTATCGCAGCCAGCCGCAAGCCCCTCATCAGCGGCATCGGGCACGAAATCGACTTTACCATCGCCGATTTCGTCGCCGACCTGCGGGCGCCGACGCCCTCCGCCGCGGCCGAATTAGCGACGCCGAATCAAGAGGAATTGCTGCTGGACCTGGATCGGGCCCGCGCGACCCTGAACGCGCGATTGAGCGCGACCACCCAAGAATGGCGGCAAGCCAGCCAGGGGATGGCGCGCGCGCTGGGTTCCAATACACCATTGCGTTCGGTTCACGCGGCGCAGGAGCGGCTTGCTGGTCAAGCGGACCGCATGGAACGCGCCGCTTTCTCGAGCCTCGAGCGGCTGCAAGCGCGCCTGGCCGCCCAACTGAAAGCGCTTGAGGCAGCCAATCCGGAGCAGATATTGGCGCGGGGCTATGCGGTGGTCAGCGACGGGTCGGGCGAGATTGTGCGCACGGCGGCGCAGGTTCAAGACGATCAGCGCTTGCAACTGCGCTTTCATCGGGATCAGATCAATGTCAGGGTGGAGCGATAATGGACGAAATCAAAGAACTGAGCTACGAAGAGGCATTCCAGCAACTCGAAAGCCTGGTCGCGCAACTGGAAACTGGCGCGCTGTCGCTGCAACAGTCAGTCGACGTGTACGAATTGGGCAAGCGCTTGTCGGCGCATTGTCAAGACCTGCTGGAAAAAGCCGAGCTCAAGATCAGCCTGGTCGAGGAAGATGAGGACTAGCAGGGCAATCGCATCAAATTTATTCGACCACCGAGGGTCGCATAGGGCGCCTTGTCACTGATCGGCAGCGCCGAGATTAACCTCTTGCCTGCAAAAAAGGAGGGGCTGTAGGGGCGTTTCGCTGAAACGCCCTCATATTAAAGGTCATTTTCATGGGCGGCACAGCGGGTCGCGTAGACACTGACCGTCAGCCGCCCCTACAGGATACGAAAGTTGTGAGAAAAATAGTCGATGTCAGCACAATTTCATTCTGAAGCGATTGACCTGAAGATGTTCGACAGGCGCCCAAAGGACCGGAAATGATTGACCTCAGCAAATTGCCGGAGCCATCGGACAAGAACATCGCCGTCCGCGTCAAACCATCCGCCGAGCGCGCCATCCGCCAAGGTCATCCCTGGGTTTTCGAAGACTCTATCATCAAGCAGAGCCACCTGGGCAACGCCGGCGATCTGGCAGTGATTTATGACCGGGGCAAGAATCGCTTCCTGGGGGTGGGTCTCTACGATCCCTTCTCGCCGATTCGCATCAAGATCTTGCAGAGCGAGACGCCGCAGCGCATCAATTTCGCCTGGTTTATCAAGACATTGGAAGCGGCGCAGGCGCGGCGTCAGCCCCTGATCGACCAGGGAATCACCGGCTACCGGCTGGTCCATGGCGAGAGCGACAGTTTGCCGGCGCTGGTTATTGACCGCTATGGCGACACCCTGGTGATGAAGCTGTACACGGTCGCCTGGCTGCCACAGCTGAAGACCCTGATTGCCGCGCTGAGAAAAACGCTCAAGTTCGAGAACCTGGTCTTGCGGCTCAGCCGCGCTTTGCAATCGCAGCGCCACGATATCGTTCGGCTGCATGGCTTGGCCGATGGCCAGATCTTGCTCGGCGCGGGGGACGCCAGCCGAGCGCAATTCGTGGAGAATGGCTTGCGCTTCGAGGCGGATGTGCGCAGGGGACACAAGACCGGCTTCTTCTTCGACCAACGTGACAACCGGCAGAAGGTGCGGGAACTGGCGAAGGGACAGCGGATTCTGGACGTCTTCGCTTACAGCGGCGGGTTCAGCGTTTATGGCTTGGCGGGCGGCGCCAAATCGATCCTGGCGCTGGACAGCAGCGCAGCGGCGCTGGAGGCGCTGAAAACCAATGTCGCGCTCAACGGGCTGGACGAAAAACGGGTGGGCATCATAGTGGCGGACGCTTTCGCCGGCTTGCGCGAATTGGTGGATGCGCGGCGCAGGTTCAACCTGGTGATCATTGATCCGCCGGCTCTGGCAAACAGCCGCGCCAATGTCCAGAAAGCAGTGATCGCCTATCGCCGCTTGGTGGAGTTGGGACTGGCGCTGCTGGCGGAAGAGGGCTTGCTGCTGATGTCCTCCTGCTCCAGCCGCATCACGATGGAGCGGTTCTATAACCTGGTGACGCGCAGCGCCGAGGTGGCTGGTTACGAATTGGAGATCACCGAGACGAGCTCGCACGCCCTGGACCACCCCATTGGCTTCCCCGAGGCCGAGTATTTGAAAGCGGTATTCGCCGTTCTGAAGTCCTAAGATCACTGCGAGTCGCGGCGCATCAGGCTGAAGCTCTGCCCGGTGGGACCGGTCAGCGGGCCCGAGGCGATGAAGAGCGCCAGGGGCAAGACGTCTTCCGGCGACTTGATCCATTCAGCCTGGAGCGGCGAATCGGCGGGGCGCGGCGCGCTTGAGAAAAGCTCCGTCTGCACCGCGCCCGGTATCAATTCGTTGACGCAGATATTGTAAGGGCTCAGTTCTTTCGCCAAGGCGCGCGTCAGCATCCAAGCGCCGGCTTTGGACGCGCTGTAAGCGGAATGTATGCTGTCGCCCACGCGATGACCCAGCCCGGAACCAATCACGATAATATGCCCGCCGCGCGCCTTGAGATCCGCAATCGCGAACCTGGCGGTGTAATAGACGCCGAGCAAATTGACGCGAACCGTATGCTCCCAAGCCGCGATGTCGCTGTCTTCGAGCGGCTGCCGCGCGAAGTTGCCGCCGGCATTGGCGATAACCACATCCAGGCGGCCATAGGCTTCGCGCGTGAAGTCATAAAGCCGCCGCAGATCATCGGGGCGCGCGACATCGCAGCGCTGCGCCACAGCGCTGCCGCCGGCTGCCCGAATCGCGGCGGCAGCGTCGTCGATTTCTGCCTGGGTGCGCGCCGCGCAGACGACATTCGCGCCAGCCCCGGCGAAACCAAGCGCGAGCGCGCGTCCGATACCGCGCCCCGCGCCTGTGATGACGACCGCCTTGTCTTTGAATTTTTCCGCCATGCTGATTTGCCCCACCTCATCTTGACCCGTTTGTGCGTTTTCAAGTCAGCCGGCGCAGGATGGTCCCCGCCAGCGTCCGCGTTTCGCTCAAGTTGAAAAAATAGCTGAAGCCAAAAAAGACAATCGTCCCGATTAAGCCGCCGCCGATTGCCAGCGTCCAGCCGGCAGCCTGTGTGAGACCGCTTAATAGCCAGAGACAGAGGCCCATGATTAGCGCGGCCAAAAGACTGCCGCCGGCGCTGCGCAGGATGGCGCCGTCGTGAATGCCGCCAGCGCCGCCCTGCGCCCCGAGGCGGCGTCGCATCAGCCACCAGAGCAAGGCTGACTCGACCAGCGTCGTCAGCGCGTTCGCCAATGCCAAGCCGGCGAAGGCGCCGCGGGCCAGGCTGGTCGGGTCGCCGATGAACTGAATGAATATCAGGTTGAGGACCAGGTTCGTCGCCATTGCGCCCGCGCCGACCACAACCGGCGTCAGCGTATCTTCAAGCGCGTAGAATGCCCGCGACAGCACCTCCAGCAGGGTGAATCCGGCGATGCCCAAGGCATAGAATCCCAGCGCCCAAGCCGCGGCTTGGGAACTTTCCGCAGTCCATTCGCCGCGTTCCATTATGCTGAAGATGGGCTGCCCCAACATGATAAACAGCACTGTCGCGGGGAAGGACAGGTAGAGCGCATTGCGCATCGCCCCCGACAGGCGGTCCTTGAAGTCGCCGAGATTGCCCTCCGCCCATAATGCCGCCAGGCTGGGAAAGACAGCCGAGCCAACGCTCTGTCCGATCAAACCCAGGGCGAAGAACATCATCATGAAGGCGTAGCGCAGCGCCGTCACGCTGCCCTGCGCCATGTGGTTCGCCAGGTAAATGTTGACGACAAAATTGACCTGCACCACCGCCAAGCCGATCACGCGCGGACCCATCAGACGCAGCACGTCAATGACCCCGGGCGCGCGCCAGGAAAACAGCGGGCGCAGGCGCGCGCGCAGCTTGAAAAGCCCGGGCAATTGCGCCAGCAGGTGCAAGACGGCGCTCAATACCGCGCCATAAGCCAAGCCCATCACGTTGAGATCCCCGACCTGCCCCACATCGGGGTGGGCGGGCAAATGCGGCGCGATGAAAAGCGCGCCGATGATGATGCCGATATTGTTCATGCTGATGGCTATGGCTGGCAGCCAGAAGATAGCGTGGGACTGCAAAATGCCCATCACCAAGCCGCTGATGCTGAAGATAAAAGGAGTCAGCATCATCAGACGAATCATCGCGACCGTCAGTCGCTGTTCGTCGGGGGACCTGCCCGCTGATAATACGCCACTGACAATCTGTGGCGCGAAGACGGTCACTATCAGCCCGAGCGTCGCCGCGGCCAAGGCGGCCAGGGTTATGACGGCGCTGGCCAAACGCCAAGCCTGTTCTGTATCGCCGGCGCGGATTCTGGCGTAGACTGGAATGAAGGAAGAACCCAGAGCGCCGCCCGCGACCAGAACAAAAACCAGTTCGGGAATCTGCTGCGCCGAGTTAAAACTGTCGTGAGCGGCGCCCGTGCCAAATTGCGAAGCCAGCACTGCGATGCGCAGAAAACCCAATACGCCACTCGCCAAAAAGCCGAAAAGCATAATCAGCGCTTTTTCGGCAAGTTGGCGGTTGCTCAGCGCATTGCTCGTTTTCATCGCTCCGTCGTGCCTGTTTTCGGTCAAAGGATGCCCTGCGCAGAGCAATCGCACCAGATTTTATGAAAAGGCATTTAGGATTTGCCAGCGGAGTTGATCATTGTGCGCAGCTTGCCGCCGTTTTCGCCGGAGGCTAATTTTTTGGGGGTGTTTTTTGAGTAAGGCCAAGGCGATGTGCTGAAGGACAGCGAAGTTTTCCGGGCTGTGTCCCACCCGAATGCGGCTGTCATCTTGTCGAAACGTGACATCCAAGACACGATGCAGCTTATTTTCAATATGCCAATGGGCGCGGATTGTGCGTAGAAGCTGTTGGGCATCCTGCTTTACTGATGAGATAAAATAGCGGGTCATCTTATTTTGCCATTTCCCATCAACCTGTTGATCATACTCAAGTCGCGCCACGGTGCGCAACCCCGTCCAGCCTTTTTGCTCACGGAATAGTGTCAGTACATCGGCATCATGCAAGACCTTGCAAATGCGGCGTTCAACGCGTCCGCGCGGCTTGCCGATTGCTTCAGCCCAGCTATACTGTCCAATCAAGCGCGGGTGATGCGCGTCCGCATAATCAAACAAGCTCTTGACCGCGCTGCGCAAATCCCCCTGGTTTTCCTTGAGGGCGATGACATAATCTGCCCCGTGCTCGCTGACAATAGACTTCACGATGTCTTTCTGGCAGCCCATCGCGTCTAAAGTCACAATGCAGCCTTTCAAAGACAGTAGTTTGAGCAGTTCCGGGATTTCAGGTATCTCATTGCGCTTACTATCCACGACCCGTTGCCCCAAGACCAATCCGGCTTCAACTGACCAGGCGTGCAACAGATGCACCGCGCTCTTTCCCTGAAAGCGGTCATGGCTTCTTCGCATCGTCTTTCCGTCAATGGGTACAATGTCTCCATCCGCCAAGACGGGTCTAATGCTGCGAATCCAATTCTGATAGCCCAGTTGTAACTCTTGGGGGTCGAGTAACTGGAAGACACGGGCAACGGTATCATGCGATGGGATCCCATTGGGTAACTCCAAAAATTGTCTTAACCAGGTTTCCCTGTTCTTAGCAAAATCAACGATGTCCACCCAGGTCTCTGCGCCACTGACCACGGCGCAGATCGACATAGCAATGATGTCGATCAGTTTGTGCAATCGACCTTGTTCGCGTCGCGGATCCTGCAAATCAGCAAATGCTTCTTGGAGCCCACTCGGTTGCATCTCGATTTATCCTTTGGTCTTTATCAACTCCTTTCTAGTATCTGCATTTCTGGTACAGTTGCCCGGAATAGCAGGCTTTTCTCTGTGAACTCGGTGTCCTCGATGGTTGCAAAAATCTGGTGCGATTGCTCTGATGCCCTGCGGATTGCCACTTGGCATCGCGGTCGACCTTGCTATAATATCTGACTTTAGTCAATGGAAAGTCTGCTGGCGCGTTCGGGGCGTCAGACAGAATGCGGGATTGGCGAAAGACCCGACTTGGGCATAAGCAATATGAGGGCGCGACGATGAAAGTTATTCTGCTGCAGGACTTGTACAAACATGGGGTAGCGGGGGAAGTGGTCAAAGTTGCGGATGGCTTCGCGCGCAACTATTTGATTCCCCGCAAGATGGCCATCCAAGCCAGCGATTCCAACTTGCGGCGAACGGAAAATGTCCGCAAGAACGTGGAAGCGCGCAAAGCGCAATACAACAATATGCTCAATGATCTGGGACGACAGATTGACGGACAGGAGTTGATCTTCGGCCGCCGCGCCGCGTCCACAGGCAAACTCTTTGGCTCGGTCACGACGCAGGAAATCGCCGACGAACTTGATCGCGCGACCGGCGTCGACATCAACCGGCGGCGTATCAGCCAACAGCCCCTGCGAGAGATCGGCACGCATCAAGTGCCGGTGCGCCTGGGTACTGAAATATCCCCGATGCTGACGATCACTATCGTGCCTGAAGACGAGTTGAGCGAATTCTTGGACGCGCGCGCAAGGGGCGAAAAAGTCTCCGCCGAAGACATCATGGTAGATGGTTTTAGCTACGCTACATCGGCAGCGGATGAAGAAGCAGAGGAGCCTGAAGCGTCCGCCGAGACGGATGACAGCGAGCCGGCGCTGGAAACTGTCCAAGCCGAAACTTGATTCAAGCAGACCGCTTGCGCGGTTGACAGACAGACAAATGCGCCCCTAGCCCCGTTGGTTCCAGCGAGAAGAGAACAAGCGGGGCTATTTGATTAAGGGTCACCGGACCGCATGGATGCCTACTCTCTTGGACAATTCCTGCGCAGTTCACGCGAAGCGAAAGAGATCGAGCTGGCAGAGGCTGTCGACAAGCTGCGGATACGGCAGCCGATTCTGGAAGCATTTGAAGCCGGCGACTTCGCCGCCACCGACATGTCCGAAATCCAGGCGCGCGGCCTGCTGCGCAACTACGCGCGTTTCCTGGGCTTGGATGAGGACGATTTCTTAAGGCTTTACGACGACGCGCGCTTCGGCAAGAGCAGGCGCCGCCGCTGGCTCTGGCGCAGCGATAGGAATCCCGACAGAGCCCGCCGCCGCCGCGACAATCCGCCGCTGCCCATGCAGGAAATCGACGTCGAACAGAGCCGCAGCTTTCACCGCAGACGACTGTGGAGCATATTTCTGCTCTTTGTGTTATCCATCGCCGCCATTGGCACGATCGCATTCGTCACGCTGGAGCTGATAGGACCTCAAAGCGCGGCGGAAAACGTGAATGGCGCAGCGCTAGCAGAATCGCAGATTACCGCCCCAGCATTCCAAACGCTCGCATCTGCGCCCACGCCCACGCCGACGGTCGCGACGCCAAGTCCCGCGCCGCGTTCCGGCTACAGCGGCAGCGGCGTCCTCGTCAACATCCTGGTAACGCAGCGCAACTGGCTGCGTATCATCAGCGATGGCGTCGAGCGCTTTGCCGGCATCGCCGCGCCGGATATCGTCCTCGAGTACAGCGCCGCGACAGAGATTGTGCTAAGCGCCAGCAACGCCAAGGGGCTTGATATCGAGTGGAACGGGCAGCAGCAGCAAGGCGCCGGCGGACGCGGGCAGCGCGTTGATATTCGCTTCTCGGCGACCGATATCGCGCTTAGCTTGGGTCCCAGCGGCGCGCCCACGCTCCTTAGCCCAACGACGCGAGCCACAGCTTTCGCCGTCACGACCATAGTCGCGCAGACACCGAGCGACAGGCCAGGTCCCAGCCCGACGCCGTCTTTGGGACCTGTGCCGACTGATACGATGACTTTCACGCCGGCGCCGACGCACAGACCCAGCGTCACGCCGACCGCGAGCGATACGCCAACCGTCACCGATATGCCGACGATCACGCCGACGCCGACAGAGACGGCGATCTTGCCGCCGCGGCTGACGCAGGCGGGGCTGAAAGCGAAGAGAAATGAGGCTTGAAGCCTGTTTCCTTTCTTCCTCGCCTGGGCTAACATGATTACTTCTGAATGATGGGATAATAAACATGCCGATGCCAGTCGATCACTCAAAACGCGACAAGTATTTCTTGCTCAGCCTGGGATGTTCCAAGAACTCGGTTGACAGCGAGAGCATCGCGCAGCTGCTGCACCAGCGCGGCATGAGCGGCGCAGGCGACCCGGAATTGGCTGAGGTGATGATCGTCAATACCTGCGGCTTCATCAACGCCGCCAAAGAGGAATCGATCGAGGCGCTGCGCGAACTGGTGGCGATCAAGCGCGCCGACCAGATGGTGATCGCCGCCGGCTGCCTGTCGCAGCGCTACGGCGCCACCTTGGCGCAAGAGGCGCCCGGCTTGGATGGCGTGATCGGCACGCGGCGCTGGATGGACATTTTCGATCTCATCACCCGCCTGCGGGCGCGCAAGCATCCGCAGCCGCTTTATCACTTGCCCACCGATGCCGATGCCGTCGGGCTGGACGAAAGAGGCGTGCTACGCGCCAGCGTACAAGGCGCTTACGCCTATTTGAAGATCGCGGATGGCTGCCGGCGGCCCTGCGCTTTCTGCGCCATTCCGCGCATCAAAGGCACAGCAGTCAGCCGACCGCTGGACGCCATTGTGGCGGAGGCGGTTAAACTGCAAGACATGGGCGTTCAAGAGCTGCTGCTGATCGCGCAGGACAGCACCGACTATGGCTATGACCTGGGCCTGAAAGATGGCTTGGCGCAGCTGCTGGACGCGATTGTTGCAGCAGCGCCAGGCATTCCCTGGCTGCGAATCATGTACGCTTATCCCGGCTATGTCACACCGCGCTTGATGGAAACGATGGCGAAGCACAAGCAGGTCTTGCCCTACCTGGATATGCCATTGCAGCACGGGCATCGGGAAACGCTGAAGCGCATGCGCCGGCCAGCCAAGGTCGAATGGGTCTATCAAACGATTGGCAAATTGCGGGAAATGATGCCAAATCTGGCGGTGCGCACAACCTTCATCGTTGGTTATCCCGGCGAAACGGAAGAAGAATTCGAGGCGCTTCTGACCATGCTACGCGACCTGGAGTTTGACCGCGTCGGCGCTTTTCAATACAGCTACGAGTTGGGTACACCGAGCGCGGCATTGCCCAATCATGTCGATGACGCGATCAAGCAAGAGCGCTACGAGCGGCTGATGGAACTGCAGCAGGGCATCAGTTTGCGGAAGAACCAGGCGCTGGTCGGCAAAACACTGGATATCTTGGTGGAGGGCTATGGCATCGGCGAAGACGACGCTGGCGCGGATACGGACAGGGTCATAAGCCTAGGGCGCAGTTACCGCGACGCGCCGGAGATCGACGGCTATGTGCTGGTCGAAGGTGAAATGCCAGTTGGGGAAATCGTACCGGCGCGCATCACCGGCGCGACCACCTATGACCTCTTGGCGACGGTGGACTTGGGTTCGCCCATGATCGTCGAGCCGGGCAAAGTTTACGGACAAGGGATGATTGAGCTCAAGTCCCTTTAGCGCCACCGCGCCTGACTCTAGCTGGTCTCCAGCTTGACTCCCAGCCCCAGACCGTCTCCTACTTCGATGATCGTGCTTGCAAAAGCCGGGTGCTCCGCCAGCATCTGATTGAAGCGAACCAGACCCAAGTCGTCTTCGCTTTCCGGGCTCAGGATTTTGCCGCCCCAAAAGGCATTATGCGCCATGATGATGCCCCCGCCGCGCAGATTGTCCGCTGCCCAGTTAAAGTAATGCGGGTAGCTGACCTTGTCGGCATCGACGAAAAGCGCGTCATAGGGCGCGTCGACTGCCAGTTTGTCCAAGATTTGTCTTCCGTCTCCCTGCAGCACCGATACTTTGTCAGCAAGACCTGCCCGCTCGATATGAGCGCGAGCCAAACGACAATGCTCGCCGCTCTTGTCAATTGTGACGAGTCGGCCGTCATTGGGCAGAGCGCGCGCGATCCAAATGGCGCTATATCCAGCCAGGGCGCCAACTTCAACCACTTTCCGCGCGGCGCACATGCGCACGAAGAGCTGGACCATCAAGCCTTCATGCGGCTGTAGATTGATTTGCGGCAAACCCTGTTCGGCGGTCTGTCGCCGGACATAAGCCAGCACTTCGTCCTCTCGCACAAACAGCTCGTTCACATATTCGCCCAATTGCTGCTTCATGGCTTCGTTCACGCTTCACCTCCAGGCTGAGCCAGGTCGTCTTTGGCGTCCGCGTCTCCACGGCGCTCTATTTTCCGCGGCAGTCGATCGCGATAAATGGCGAAGTGATCCAGATCGCGAACCACGTAGCTGTTCGGGAAATGTCGCCGCGCTTCTCGTATCACCTCGAACTCCCGGTAGCGCCGCGAAATATGCGTCAGGAACAGGTACTTGACATTCGCGTCGCGGGCAAGTTCCGCCGCCTGCCGCGCGGTGATATGGCCCACCTGTTTGGCGATATCGGCATGCTCGTCGAGAAAGGTCGACTCAATCACCAAGGCGTCGGCGTCCTGCGCCGCCGCGCCCAGGTTATTCGTTCGCGCGACATCGCCGGTCACCACGACTTTTGCGCCTTTGATCAGGTCTCCCAACACCTGATCCGGATGAATCGTCCGGCCATCAGCCAGCGTGACCGCCTGGCCGCCCACCAATCGCCTTCTTTCGGGTCCCATCGGCAAGCCAAGCGCCTCAGCCTTGTCAGCCAAAAAGGGCCGGCGTGAATCTTCTTCAAAGATATAGCCGTAACACTCGCGGCCCCGGTGATGAACCGGAAATGCGCGCACGGAGAACTTGCGTCCTTTGAAAAGCTGCTTGCCCGGCATGGTGCGATAGAAATAAATCGGCAGCGGTGGCGTCTCCTTGCGGAATACCACCTCGTATACCAGGGATTGAACGCGCTCGATGGCTGGCAAGCCTCCCCAGATATGGATTTCTTCCAGGGCTTCCCAACGTCCGTAGGTAGACAGCAAGCCGCCCAAGCCCAGCAGATGGTCCAGGTGAGCATGGGTCAAGAAGATATGATTGAGACGCTTGAAACCGATGCCGCTGCGCAGAATCTGCCGTTGCGTGCCTTCTCCGCAATCGACCAGGAAGCGCTGTTCTTCCGCCAAAATCGCCAGCGCCGGCAAGCCGCGATGAATAGAAGGCGCGGACGCCGACGTGCCCAAGAATACCAGTTCGAACATTCAGTTGCCGCTTTCTTCGGCGCCCGGCGCTTCTTGCACCTCTATGGCATACAGGAAGATGCGATCGCCGTGGGGTTGCTCATCCTTAAAAGCCGTGAGGCGTTCCGTAACCGTTTGACGATAGGCGCCGACGGATATGAAGTATTCGCCAGCCAGTACGGTCTCTGGCAAAGATATAGAAGTTACTTGAATGAAGACGTCGCGGTCGGCGAGCCGCTGGGGATTGACATGGATGACATCGCGTCCGTTGATCCACGTGACCGGGTCGGAGAGAATATGCGTGAACAGGGTGAGATCCGCTGGCACGACGCCTTCCGCCCGCCAGTAGGTGATGACATCCACCGTCTCGCCGGGCTTGAAGCTGCGATCCACATCGTGCTGGTAGCCGAGAAAGGTCAGGTTTTCGCCGAAGCGGATGGGTGGGGATACTGGCACGGCCTCCCCGGCAAAATCAGGATCATACCAGACTGGCGACAGGGTGATGAACTCCCCGGCGCGATCCGCGAACAAGTCTGAAAGCTCCAGCTCGAGGATGGCATCCCGCGGCAATCTGCCCTCGGCTGATTGCCCGTGCGAAAACCACTCTTGCAAATAGGGGTGCATATTCGCTCGGCTTTCTTCCGCAAAAAATACCACGCGCTGACGGGCGCCGCCGTTTGTTAGCAGCAGGCTGCGCGTACAATCCGCTTCACGGTAAACCAGATCGTTGCGGTTCATCATGAGCAGGGTTTTTTCACTGTCGGTGGTCAAGGTTTGGGGTTCGGCGCTCTTCCAATGGGCATCGCAGAAGACGAGCGGCAGTTCATTGCCCCTGGCATCAAGATAATGCGCGATTTGACCCAACTCGCCGTTGACCAATGGGACAACGCGCTCGTCGTTGCGCCAAGCCACAAATAGATCTTGCCAAGTCCACAGGAAATTAAGCCCGAGCAGCGCCACCACGCCAGCCACCGCCATTCTGCGGAATACCACGTCAGCGAAAATAGGCGCCCGGATCAAAGAGTAAAAGCCGATGCCAAAAAAGAGCGCGAGCTGCGGCAAGATGACCGCCATGCGCGCGAAATTGGGACTCTGTTCGACGATCAGCGCGGCCGGCAACGCTACAAAACCCATGATCAAGAGCAGCATGAAGCGGGGTCTGCGCCGCCGAACAATGCAGATGACAATGCCCACGAGCGCGAACAAACCGCTAAAGGCATCGACAAGCGGGCGGCCCGGCAGATTGTGCAGGGGATTGACATCGCCCAAGCGCACGACGCCAAGCAAACCTTCAACGATGGAGCGCAGCAAGCCGTCGGTGTATTGCGACAAAATCCGTTGGCCCGCGGCGTATTGAGGCACATTGATCGACGAAATCAGATAGGGCATGGCGATGATGATCATGACAAGAATCGCAAAACCGGTGTAGCTGCGGCGCTGCCGAAACATGGCATTGCGGATGTACAGCAAATGCCCAATGTACAGCATGCAAGCCAAGACAATGAACAGACTTGATGGATGCAGGTAAAAACCTATGCCGAGCAGAGCCCCCAGCGCCGCAAAGGAAATGACATTGGAAGTTACAACGCGCGCGCGCCGGTACACGGGCAGCGACCGCGCAAGCGCCAGCATGATAGCCGAGACGAGAAACACGACGACGGCATCGCTGCTGACACTGCGCGCCAGGATGATATTGCTCATGTTTACAGCCACCAGCCCGGCTGACATCACGCCGACAATGGGATTGAAAAGATGCTTGCCGAGGGTGTAGATGATGGCGATCGAGACCAAGCTCAGCCAGGCGGAGAGAATCCGAAAACCGATGGTGCCCTCGCCCACAAAGAGCGTGATAAAAGCCACAAAGACATGGTACATGCCTTCGCGTCCGCCGTCCTCGCCGGGGAAGAAGACGAAGATATCGCCTTGACGAACGTTGTCGACCAGGCGGATGTTGATGATTTCGTCTTCGTTGAAGCCGCCGGGCACATTCGCCAAATCGGCTGTGCGCAGGAGGGCGGCCATCAGCAGCAATATGATGGCGAAATAGCGGCTCACCCGGCTGGTCATCACCGCGTGGCCCTTTACCATGTTGATTAGCGTCGAGTCCGTTGTCATGAGATTTCCTAGCGACGTCGCGCGCTGCGTTTTCCGTTTATGGCTGAAATCCGTTCTTCACGGACAGACTGGGGCGATTTTTTCGCCAAGAGCCACTGGTCCATCGGCTGGGCGCTGCGGGATAATATGCTCTCCACAGACTTTGCGCATGTTCGCTAACTTGATATAAGCCTCGCGCGGCGCGCCACTGGCAGGATCCAGGATAGACCACCAGTATTCTTCGTCCTCCGGTCCCCAGGTTAGGTCCGGCATGTAAATCAGCGTCATCAAGCCGACCCAGGGTCGCCAGTTGGCGATGGCGTATTCATAGGCTCGCGCCAAGTAATCCGCCTGCTGCTCTTCGCTAACGCCAAACCAAGCGTAGTCCGGGTTGCGCGTATCGGTGGTGTATCCAAATTCCATGATTGCCATTTGACGCGCTTCATCATTGTACCGCAACATGATCTTTCGCAAATCTTCCACACGCCGAAAGGTAAACCAGCGGGCTTTTGCCTCTTGGTCATCGGGACCAATCTCGGGCGGGGCGAAACCCGGGGCATGCGCGCCGACGACATCAATGAATCGCTGGAAATCGTTACGGTACATGTGATCGAGAAAGACGTCGTCGGGCGTGGCGCGCTCGTCGTTGGTGCCGGTCGGCGACAAACCGGCCGAGATCAATATGGCTTTCGAATCCGCTTGGCGGATCGCGCGGCTGCAAGCCCCAAGCAACTCGACATAGGCTGAGGCGTCGGGCTGCGTATTGCCCCATTCGCGTCCGAGATTCGGTTCATTCCAGATCTGGTAGGCGGCAATACGACCGCGATAGCGCTGCGCAATGGCGGAACAGTAGTTCGCCCAGCTTATAAGGTCGGCTGGCGGGGAATCGTGCGCGGCGGCATCGGTCCCTGCGGCGCGCGCCCAGGCGGGGACTTTTCCCAAGCGCGCCACCAGCTGCAATCCGCGCTCTTCAATCGACGCCACGATTCGATCAGACTGTTGCCAAATCCACTCGCCTTCGCGCGGTTCCAGGTCGCTCCAGGCGAAGGTTTGTTTGGCATGGCTGAAGGACATCAATCTGACTAAATGGAGATGCAAGCCACGCTGCGGCTCGTTCCACCACAGGAAAGTCTGTATGCCGTAGGTCAGTGACGGAAAAGGCGGATCGGCTATCGCGCTTGCCTTGAATGGGTCTTGTTCCGGCCGGGTTCCTATCCAGACAGCGGCGCCGGCAAGCGCCACAGCCAAAAACGCCAACAGATAGACGCGCCCCCGCGCAAGCACCTTGGGCATCTTATGATCTCTCTCGCGTCTGGTAATCCCGCTGCCAGGCGCGGATGGCGTCGTACGCTGGGCGGAAATTGAATCCAGGTCCTATCAGCGAATAGGGAACGTTGTCGTTGTCGGCTGCCCAGCCCGCTTGCGGACCATAGTTGAAGTTCCAAATAAAAGCCAGCCAGACGAAGTCCCAGTCAGCCATATTGGACAATGCCCCCTGCAGCCATTCCGCCTGCTCTGCCAAGGTATTGTCGCGGGCGAAGTCAATGCCTTCGCGCCGGCCCCCCAGATCTTCGGCAGAGGGCCAGCCGAATCCGGTTAGGCAAAGTTTGCTGTCTTTGCCGGCTGAGCGGATGCGATTGGCATAACCTTCCAAAGTGCTGCGGAAGCTCCAGCTATGATGCGGGTTGTCGAAAGGACCGCGGAAGCTCGCTTCGGGATCATCCGGTATCTCGTTATAGCGATAATCGGGACCGATGTTGTAACCATAGTGATGCGCGCCGACGCAATCCGCCCAATCCAGCATGCCCGCTTCGATTAGCTGATCCATATAGTTGAAATCGTCATAGGCGCTGACTCCGTCATTGATGCCCGTTGGGGAAAGACCACCGCTGATAACGATGATACCGGGCTCGATAGCTTTGACGGCCTCGTAGGAGGTTTGCAAAAGCTGAACATAATCCGCCGCGCTCAAACCATTGACAGATGTCCATTCCCGCTCGCTGTTTTGTTCGTTCCAGATTTCAATGGCATGTATGCGGCCCGGGTAGCGCTTGAGCATCGCGGCCAGGAAATCGGCATAGGCTTGCGGATCGGACGGCGGACCGTGTCGCTCCAGAAATGCCTCCGGCTCGCGCGCCCAATCAGGGGCGGATACAACGGAAAGCAGCAGTTTGATACCAAATTTTTCCGCGCTGGTCATAATCAAATCAAGCGCGCGCCAGTCGATCTGCCCTTGCTGCGGTTCCATATTTTCCCAGCGGACTTGCTGCTTGACCCAGCCAAGTCCCAGATCGCCGGCGACAGAACTATACCAGGCGTCCTGATTGTCGGGAATTAAGTCGGGCGCATGCTCGACTTGAATGCCAACCTGATAGCGCCTATCAGCTACCGGAAGCAGCGTCGGAGTCGGGCTCGGTTCCGCTGTACTGGCGAGCGTGGGAATCTCAGAAGAGTCAATGGCGATGACGGCGGGGACTCTTGATTCCTGCGTGACGGATGCTGTCGCAGATCTTGGCTCTGGCGTCATGCTTGACAGTACAATGGCCGCCGCCGGCGCTTCTTCCGGTGTCTCTTGTCCTAGCGTTTCCAGAGGCAGGGGGTTGCTTGAGCCGGGATCCACAGCGGAGGGATTGTATGTGAAGTAGATTGCGAGGAAGGTGGACAATCCCATAACAAAGGTAATTGAGAGCCAAATGGCGACAAAGCCGCGAATCTGCTTGTATACGGTTTTGCTTACCATGTCAGGCTCCTTGTCACGCGCAAGCAAGGCTACCGCTGGTTCCTTAGCCATTCCTCGGGCAGGAAGGGCTAAGTGTTCAGTTTTTGCTTATGCCACAAACCAATCAGCGCGCCCTTGCCAAAGCTTCGCAGGCTGGGCAGGAGCCGTCGGGCCGCAGGATGGCGTATCCCGCTTGCGGATCCGCGCCATAATGAGTGAAATCCACATTCCAGACGATGAACAGGCGCACCTGCCCGCTGCGCGATGCCAGCGCCGCGGCTTCCGCCAGCCAAGCTGCCTGCTGCTGCACAGTTACATTATCCGCCCAACTAAAATATTCCGAAAGCGCGGGATAGCCATCGGCTGTCAAATAGCCGAGCTCGGTGAAGCAAATGGGACGCCGGGTGATGCTGATATAGCCGTTCAACATGCCGTAGAAATAGCGCGTATAGTAATTGTCGCCGCGGGGATCGCCGCTGGTCTGGCTCGGCGGAACGATGCCTTCGTTGTAGTGCGCGCCGACGCAATCGAGGTAATCCAAGCCGCCGCCAGCAACCATTTCGCGCAGCCAGCGGTTGTCCGGCATCACTTGGTCGGGGCGGTCGGAAACGCCGGTGGGCGCTGGGGCGGCGCTAATAACCAACGTCCCAGCGTTCACGGCTTTTATCTTGCCCCAAGCCTGCGCCAACATGCGAGCATAATCTCCCCCGCTGATCTGACCGCGGGGCCATTCGCGGTCGAGGTTGGGCTCGTTCCACACTTCGATGGCGTCAGCGCCTTGGCCCGCGATGCGCGCCAGCCAATCCGTGTAGGCATCGACGAAGCCTTGTCCGCCTTGCGCCAGCTCGCTCGGTCTGCCCACAGTGCCGACCAGGATCTTGAAACCGTTATTATGCGCGCTATTTATTTCGCCTGCCATATCGGGCGGACTGCGCCAGTCGAAACGCGCTTGAATCTTCATCCAGGTCATGCCGGCGGCTCGCATCGCCCCAACCGCGCGCTGACTGCCCGCGCTGGTGACATGCCCGCCCATTTCGATGTTAATGCTGCCGGGAGGCGGCGCGACGGCGCGGAAGTTGCCGCTCGGGGCGCTTGCGTCGCCCTCGTTGGCGGCTGGCGCAAGACGGGCGGGGGCCGGCGGCGGGGTTGGGCTTGGCACAGGCGTCGGCGTGGGCGTCGGGCTTGGTGTTGGCGTCGCCGCGAAAAGCGGCAGCGCCGCGCCAGCCCGCTGGCTGACGCTTTCGCCGTCGCGATTGATCACCGCCGCGTTAATCGCATAGTTGCCTTCCGGCGCGGTCAAGGTCAGGGCAAAATCCTCATTCAAGCCGGTGATGGCTTCTGCGACAAAGCTGTCTTGCCGAGCGACAGACCAGCGCAGCGACCATGCCCCCGCGGCAGCCGGCGGCGGCATTTGCGCCAGATAGTCACGCAGCGCCTGCAGCAAACCGGGGAACAGGTCCTCCGACAGCAAATCATCCATTGCCACCCCAGCCAGCCCGAATGACAAGGTCTGATTGAGACGCGCCCCCAGAGCCGCGCCGTCGGTCAGCCAGATACGCGCGCCGGAGCCGTCCGCGTTAAGATAGTCCAGATAAGCTGTGCCCAGAGACTCGTCATAGCCGAGGCTCGCGTTGTACCCATTGAGCGACGCGCGGATGAATGCGCCGGGCTCGACAGAGCCGGTCTCGCTGACAGATTCGGCATCCAGGCTTACATCGCCAAGCCCCGCCAGCGCTTCGGCGAAGCCGATGTCCGCGAAAGCGCCTTCATATTCGCGCAGGTTGCGCGCGCTGAGCCCCAGTAAGATCTTGCGGCGATCGACCCGTTCAACCGCGCGGCGGAGCAGCCGCGCGACCAGTCCGCCGCCGCCGTGATACTGCGGCGCAATGCTGACATCAAGCGCAAAAAAATCGACGACCGCGCCCAGCGCGCGCCAGTCATAGGCATCGGCTTCGCCTGCGCTTTCGCTGTGGGCGGGCGCCACCAGCCCTAGCAGCAAACCCTGCTCGTGCAAGTTTGCAGCCAGGCGCTCGATGAAAGCGCTGAAGTTCGCGCGCGTCTCCGTCGGCAAATCGCGATAGTCGATGAAAAGGCCATGGAAGCCATTGACGGCAGCCATGCGTGACATTTGCGCGACCTGCGCGCCGCGAGCCATGTCGTCACGGATTAGCCGCACAATCGCCGCGGGATCGGTCGCGCGCGGGTCCTCATAGTTGCGAATCACCGGCATGTAAAGATAATCAGAGGACGCGTCGCCGCCAGGAGCCAGCCGGCCCGTCAGACCGCCCTGACCCGTCGGGCGCAAGCCGGCCGGGCTGATAATTGACGCAAGCGCAGCGACTTCCGGATCAAGCTCATGCGCCAACTCTTGCGTGATCATCAGCAGCGACGGCGCGGCGATCACCTGGAAAAGCGCCAGCGCACCCGGCGCGAAATTCGCCTCCCCTATCATTACCTCGCCTGAAAATTGCGCGGGAACAAAGCGCCAGTTTTCGCCGTCCCAGCCGTACAGAGAAAGCGCGCCCGTATCCGAGGCATCGGCTGGCAAAGCGATTGTGAAGTTCAGTCCCGCCGGCAAGTCGCCAGGACTATCAAGAACGTAGATGGGACTTTGCGGCGCGAGCTGGGCTGGCGGATTCTCGCGCGCCAATCTGATTGATGAGGGAACATCGTTCTCCGCGTCGGTCTCATTCGCTGTCCAGGGCAAAGCGGCGACCCTGATGGCGATATCGGCAGCGCTTGAATCGGCGGGCAAGCTGACGGCGAAATCCGACCCCAGCGTCAGACTGGGATTGCTGGGGTCGAGAGAGCTGTATTGCAAGGCGTAAAGTCGAGCGGGCAGGTTGAAGGGTGGCAGCAGCAAGGCGATGCCGGCGAGCGCGGCGGCGATGAAGATGGCGGATGCGGCGACCAGCCAGCAGCCTGTGGATTGGCGTGGGCGTCGGCTGTGGGTGGGGGTGGGGGTTAACACGACTACAAGTATTTTCGGTCCGCCAACTCGGCCAAGTCGTCCGCCAGTTCATCAATCATACGAATTCTGGACTCGACTCCTGGATAAAGATAGTTGGCTAGCTCGAATTCAGGCCTGTTCACTACATATATTGCGTCAATATCCGTTTCCAGCACCGCTCGATTCTTCTTTGGTTTGCGTCTGCTTCTCAGATCATCATCGCTGTTCGGTGTTAGCAAAAACACTCGAATGTTCTTGGTATTGCTCTGAGCATGGAGCTTCAACCGCCAATATGCCGTCTGAGTCGCACGTTCACGGAGCGAGGACTTGATCGAAAGAATCGCGAGAATCCGATTACGACTCGGCTGATAGACAACCAAATCCACGTCGGGCAAGTGAGATCCGTATTCTCCGAAATCAATCTCGACCCTTTCTCTCGCCTCGTCAACCGAGATGAGGTCAAGATTAAGCGGTTCCAACTGCCGAGCAAGAATATGTTCAATTACTCTCTCTAGCCCGAGCCCCTTGACGTTGCGCCACGACTGGCTCACGTTCTTCCCGGGCGGAAGTCTTCTCCCATGCTCTTTCTCAGCATCCAACATGAACGCAGGAATGTTTTTGTATTCTGGTGGATAGAGTTGAATGAAGAACCCCGGGAAATCCTTCGCTTTCATTCCCTCGTTCTTCTTCTCTCGCTTCTTAGTCATTTTTGAAGCACCAGGATAAGCTCGGTTGGATACGCGAAAGCATCGGCATCGGCGGTCTTGGCGAACCTTCCTGTCGCCTTGTCACGAGTCGATGGCAAATTCTTTGATGGTATTTCGCGCTTAATCAAATCAATCAAAACAAATCCTAATCTCTGCATCTGCTCAACAAACACTTCAGCATTAATGATCGGGACACCTTTGAGACTGGTATTGCCAATTACGATACAAACTTTGCCACCGACACGCAGCACTCGATAAAGTTCTGTCCATATTTCGTACATAGATTGGAAGTAACTTACGACACTTGATGCTGTTTTGCCGTTCTTTCTTTCCAAATTTTTACCAATCTCAGCGGCAAGAGAACTACGAGTAAGCGTTTCATACTCTTCTTTTTCAGATTCAATCCGCCGTAATGCAGATCCTATAAACCTTTCACGGAATGATTTAAGATCTTCTAAACCTTCCAACCACAGCATGGATAACTGGTGAAGGTCACCATATTCATAGGATGTTACATAAGGTGGCGAAGTTACTACCAAGTCCACAGATTCGTTCACTAAAGGCAGCTTTCTCGAATCTCTACATTCTGCATTTGCGGAGAATGTGTAATCGTTCATCAACTCCCAGAAAGCCATATTTCCTTTTTGCATCATGCGAATTTGGCGGTTGAAAGTTCGCATGACATCGGGAACTTTCTTTTTGAAGTCGCGCGTTGGCTTGTTACTCTTTTGATGCCAAATTGAACAGTTCTTTAGGATATTTGAGAAGCCGCAAAGAAAAAAGCGGCGGATATCCGCGTTCTCAAAATTGCGAATGACCTGCAAGAGCTTGGCTAATTCATCTTTCTGTTCTTCCCTATACCAATAATCGATTCTTTCGTTTTCAGGGGGTTCAGCCGTAACTTCACTAAATTGAATCTGAATCTGATCGAACGCTTCACTTAGCAGTGAAGGATCTAGGCGTCTAACCTTTGCCATCGAAATCAAAATCGAAATCGGGTTAATATCATATCCGTAGGAATATCGGCGATAAACTATTGATTCAACCAGCGTAGTGCCACAACCGCAGAAAGGATCAAGAACTGTGTTTCCTTCCACAGAGTATTCCTCTATTAGCCTTCTGGCCAACTGCGGGATAAATTTAGCTGGATATCGGTGATAGCCGTGCGTAATATAAGTTGTGTCAACCCGTTTGGCATCGATAAACGCCCAATCAGGTGACACAGGAATATCGTCAAATCTTTCCAGAAATTGTGCTTGATACGTTATCATGACGTTGCCCACTTTCGAGACAATTCTAACATAGAATCATACTCTTAGGATTGGCTAAATAGGCTTAAGGAGCTTTCGAACGTATTATACTTCATCGTTCGTCGCTCTCTCGAATTTGGCATCGTACTTCCTGTACAGCTTGAGCATTTCACCATAGAAATCTATGGCGTTCATATTGTCGGTTCGTAATCCCCATAGATAGAAATCAAACACAGCTTCCTTCGCCATTTGATATCGAAACTCAAAGACTCCATCATGGTGTTTTTCCATGAATTCCATCGGCGTCAGTTTCCCTTCCACAGTCATTTCTCCCTCTCTTGCAGAAATACAATCCTAAGAATACCCGTCCCGCGCCGACGCCACCGCATTAACCAATATCCGCGCCCGACTGCGCAGCCGCGACTTCGACCAAGTCCCATCGCCCACCAGCCAACCGCCCATGCCGCAGGCCACCGCCCCAGCCGCGATGAATTCGCGCGCATTCGCATCGTCCATGGCGCCATTGCACATGAAGCTCATGTGATTTAGCGGTCCAAACAGCGCGCGGAAGTAGTCGATACCCAGCGCCCCAATCGGAAAGAGCTTCAGCAATTGCAAGCCCATATCCCAGGCGGCCACGGCTTCGCTGGGGCTGGCGACGCCCGGACCGACCAAGACGCCGCGCGCTTGCGCCGCCGCCACGACATCGGCTTGAAACGCGGGCGATACGATGAAATCCGCGCCAGCATCCAGCGCGGCATGAGCCGTCTCGACATCGAGAACCGTGCCCATGCCGACGCAGGCATCTTCTCCGTATGCCGCCTTGAGGGCTTGCATGGCGGCAAGCGGCTCTTGCGAATTCATCATCAGTTCAAAGACCTTGATGCCCTCGCCCATCAAGGTTTCGCTGACTTCTAAGGCGACGGCGGGCGGGAAAGCGCCGCGCATACCCGCCACGATGCCGCTGGATTTGATGGCATTCAAAGCATTTTCGCTCTTCACGGCTCGCCTGCTTTCGCTAGAACTTTCATCATCCTTCTCAAAGGAAACAGACATTATAATAGCCAGGGGAGCCGATAATGCCAACGGGTGAATGGAAGACGAATGTGAAGATTTTGATCGCGGCCGGCGCGTTCAAGCAGAGCTTGAGCGCCGCCGAAGCCTGCGCCGCTATCGAACGCGGATTGCGGCAATCCGGTCTGGACGCGCGTTGCCTAACGCTGCCCATCGCCGACGGCGGCAACGGCACGCTGGACGCTTTTTTGAGCGCGGGCGGCGAACGCGTGTCCTTGACCGTGAAGGACCCGCTCATGCGCGCCATTCGCGCCGAATATGGATTGCTCGACGGGGGCAAGACCGCGGTCATCGAAATGGCGAAAGCCTCGGGCTTGGAGCTGCTGCAGCCGCAGGAATTGAATCCCATGGCCGCGAGCACCTATGGCACGGGCCAGCTGATGGCGGACGCGCTCGAACGCGGTGTGCAGAAGATCATCATCGGATTGGGCGGCAGCGCGACCGTCGACGGCGGCATGGGCTGTATGCAGGCGCTGGGCATCCGCCTGCTTGACGCCGATGGGCGCGATATTCAACCGGGCGGCGGGCGCTTAGCGGATATCAGCCGGATTGACCGTTCTGGCATGGACCCGCGCTGGCGCGAGCTTGACATCATCATCGCCTCGGATGTGGAGAACCCAACCCTGGGCGAAAAGGGCGCGGCGCGCATATTCGGACCGCAAAAAGGGGCGGACGCGGAAATGGTGGCGACTTTGGAACGAAACCTGCGCCATTGTTTCACCGTGATCCATGAGCAACTGGGGATTGACCTGCGCATGGTACGCGGAGGCGGCGCGGCCGGCGCCTTCGCCGCCGGTCTGATGGCATTCCTGTCATGCCAGATCGTTTCCGGGATTGACTTGGTACTGGCGCGCAATCGCTTCCTGGAACATCTCCAAGACAGCGACTTGGTCATCACAGGCGAAGGTCAAATGGACAGCCAGACGCTTGCTGGCAAAGGACCGCTTGGGGTCGCGCAATTGGCGCGGGAACAGGGCGTACCGACGATCGCGCTGGTTGGCGGCTTGAACATCGACGACAGCCTTTTGCGCGAGGCCGGGATTCAGGCCGCTTTCTCCATCGTCGACAAGCCGATGCGTCTGGAGGATGCGCTCGAGAACGCCGGGGAGCTTTTGCGCCGAGCGGCGCTGCGGCTGGGCTATGTCCTGCAATTGCGGGATTCAAGCTGAGTTTTGGCTTGGCGCGGACGCATTCGCATAGAGCGCACTACAGTCTTTCAGCCTACAAAGACCCGGCCGCCTGCCATACAATTCTTGCTGGAAGGACAGAAATGAAACGGATTGTCGTCAAGCTGGGTTCCAGCGTATTGACCAAGGGCACGGCGCGGCTCAACCGCCAGCGCATGCTGGAACTGGCGCAACAGATCGCCGCGTTAAAAGCGCGCGGTTACGAGATTGTGGTGGTTTCTTCCGGCGCGCAGACCGCCGGGCGGGAACAGCTTGACTTCCCCGATCTGGGCAAGTCTGTGCCAGCCAAGCAAATGCTGAGCGCTGTTGGGCAGAGCCACTTGATGCGCCTTTACAAGGAGCTCTTCGATATTTTCGAAATCGTGGTGGCGCAAATTCTCTTGACGCGCGACGACCTCAGCCATCGGACGCGCTATCTGAACGCGCGCGATACGCTGCGTACCTTGATCGAACACAGCATCATCCCCATCGTCAACGAAAACGACACCATCGCCACTGACGAGATCCGCGTCGGCGACAATGACAATCTCTCGGCGCTTGTCGCGAGCGTGGTCGATGCCGACCTGCTAATCATGTTGACGGACCAACCGGGCATATTCACGGACGATCCGCGCAAGAATCCGGGGGCGGCGCTGATACAGAATATCAGCGAAGTATCGGAGGATCTGTTCGCGCTGGCGGGCGGCGCCGGCAGCGACATGGGCACGGGCGGCATGATCACAAAATTACAGGCGGCGCGCATCGCCAGCCGCAGCGGTATCAAAACGATCATCGCCAGCGGCAGCGAAGACGAAGCGCTCATCCGCCTGGTTGATGGCGAAGGCATCGGCACGCATATTGAAGCCAGCGCGGTTCGGTCGGACAGCCGCAAACGCTGGCTGCTCACAGACCGAACGCAAGGCGTTCTGCGGGTAGACGAAGGCGCTGCCACGGTGCTGATGCAAGGCGGCGCCAGCCTGTTGCCGGTGGGCATCCGCGTGATCGAAGGCGAATTTGAACGAGGCGCGACCTTGGCTGTGGCAACAGCCGACGGGCGCGAAATCGCGCATGGTCTCAGCAATTACGACAGCGCAGACCTGCGCAAACTCTGCGGCAAGAAATCCAGCGAAATTGTCGAAATCCTGGGTTACAGCTTCGGCGACGCCGTGCTGCATCGCAACAATATGGTCCTTCTTAAATGATGCCATTCGAGATTGCGTTGCAATTCGGAGCAGACTATGGGATATTGTGAACTTGTGAAGGCATTGATCTGGTGAGAAACTGATATGCTCGACATCAACCTTGAAGCTGTGGATCTGCCACAGATGGGCATACGCGCGAAAGACGCCGCCAGCGCGCTCGCAACGAAAACGACTGCGCAGAAAAATCACGCCCTGAACGCGATAGCGGACGCGCTGGAATGGAATACGCCGTCGATCCTGCGGGAAAATCGCCGCGACATTGAGCTTGCCGAGCGCAACGGCGTCGATCCAATCTGGATCCGTGATCGTATCGCGCTGGAACCGCGCATGGCCGGCATCGTGGCTGATGTTCGCAAGGTAGCTGAGTTGCCTGACCCAGTCGGCGACATCTTGCTGGAATCGACATTGGACAATGGTTTGCGGCTGATCAAGCGGCGGACGCCGCTCGGCGTGCTAGGCGCGATCTATGAGTCGCGCCCCAATGTTACGGTAGACATCTCGACCCTGGCTTTGAAGACCAGCAATGCTGTGATCCTGCGCGGGGGCTCCGACGTGCATCAGAGCAATTTGGAGTTGACTCGCGTTTTGCAAGAGGTGCTGATGGCGCATGAGTTCCCAGTTGACGCCATTCAAAGCATCGGCAGTACCGACCGCAAATATGTCCGTGATATGCTGCGCCTTTACGATTACATTGACATGATTATCCCGCGCGGGGGCAATGGCTTGCACGTATTCTGCCGCGAAAACAGCAGCATCCCGGTCATCACGGGCGGCATCGGCGTCTGCCATATCTTTGTAGACAAAAGCGCGAACCTGTCAAAAGCGATCCCCGTGTTGAACAACGCCAAGACGCAGCGCCCGGCCGTCTGCAACTCGATGGAGACTCTGTTGGCGCACCGCGAAATTGCCGACGCGCTCTTGCCGACGGTGGTGGATGTCCTGGGCAGCGAAGGGGTCACCTTCCATGCCGAGCCGCGCGCCCACGCGATCGTCGGCGGCTGCGCGCAAGTTGTGCCGGCAGCGGAGGATGACTTTGATACGGAATGGTACAACCTGACCTTGAACCTCAAAGTGGTCGAGGACGTCGGCGAGGCAATCGCGCACATCGCACGGCATGGCACGCAGCATTCGGATGGCATTCTGACGGAAGAATCCACCAACGCAGAGAAGTTCTTGAACGAAGTCGATTCGGCTGCGGTCTATTGGAACGCCAGCACGCGCTTCACCGATGGCAGCGCCATGGGCTTGGGCGCTGAAGTGGCGATCAGCACGCAGAAGCTGCACGCTCGCGGTCCCATGGCTTTGGAAGAATTGACGACTTACAAGTGGATCGTGAAGGGCGACTATACGTCGCGGGAATGAAGTATCGATAGCGCTTGCCTGCCACCGCAAACAACCTAATTACGTGTATAGTCCCGCATTAAGGTGATATGGGTTTTGGTGAAATCGTTCCGGTTTCTTTTGCCAGCAATCACAGCAATCGCGCAGTTTCCACGCGGATTTAAGAAACCCTCGCTTGACACGACCAGAACCCCGCTGCATAATGACCGCAATTGAATAAACACGCAAAGGCATTGACGAAGACAGTCCACAAGCGCGCTTTAGGTGTCTGCTGATTCAGGGAGCGGGTGTCATAGACTGCGAGCGCCCGCGGAAGCAGTTGTGGTATTCCCTTCCGAGCCGACAGGTGAACGCCGATCAGAAACTCCTAGGTCATCGGTCCAGTAGTCTGCTCCGCCGGTCCGGCGTCACAGGGCGAATCAAGCGCAGCATCCGCGCTGGATGCTGAAACGGGGTGGTACCGCGGGAATGCGCACGCTCTCGTCCCTAGTCGGATCGAGGGCGTTTTTTATTCTGGGCATCTGATAATAGCTTTGAAAGCATACGGGCAGAGGAATAGAAATGTCACAGACTGTTGAGGCGCTGCGCCATCAAGCGCTTGAGGCGCTGCACAAAACCACAACCAGCGACGAGTTAGCCCTTTGGAGAAGTCGCTACCTGGGGCGCAAAGGCGCGGTTGGCGCGCTCTTTGGCACAATCGGGAAGCTGCCCAAGGAAGAACGCGCGGTTTTCGGCCAAGAAGTCAACAGCCTGCAAACCGAACTCCAGCAGGCTTTCGCGGAACGCGAAGGATTAATCCGCGAACAGCTTCTGGCGCAGGACCTCGAAGAAGGCGAAATCGACATAACGCTTCCAGCCTATCCGCGCCAAATGGGCGGATTGCACCCCGCCACCCGCACGCATCGCGAGTTTCAAACGATTTGGGCGGAAATGGGTTTCCAGGTCTATCAGAGCCATGATGTTGAAGAAGATGATTTCAACTTCACGCTGCTCAATCTGCCGCCGCACCATCCGGCGCGGGATATGCAGGATACTTTTTACACGACTAACCCCAGGGTCTTGCTGCGGACGCACACCTCGCCCGGGCAAATCCGCGCCATGCGAGAATTGGGCGAAGGCGGCAGCAAGCCCATTCGCGTCATATTGCCGGGCATGTGCTACCGTCAAGAGCAGGTCACGGCCCGCAGTGAGATTCAATTCACGCAAGTGGAAGGACTGGCGATCGGGCGCAATATCCGCATGAGCGATCTTAAGGGGACGATCAGCGAGTTTGCCAAGCGCATGTTCAATCCCCATGCCAAAGTGCGCTATCGCGCCTCTTACTTCCCATTCACAGAACCGAGCATGGAAGTTGATGTCGAATGCTTTCTCTGTGATGGCGCAGGTTGCCGAGTTTGCAAATACACCGGCTGGCTGGAGATCGCCGGCAGCGGCATGGTGCATCCAACCGTGCTGCGGAATGGCGGATACGACCCAAGCGTTTGGAGCGGATTCGCCTTCGGCATGGGTCCGGAACGCATCACGATGCTGAAACATGGCATCCAGGACATTCGCTATTTCTGGGGCAACGACTTGCGCTTCTTGAAGCAGTTTTAGTCGATTTGCGGAAGGACATTTTGCTTGGGGCGCCGCATGCAATTTGCGCATCCAGAATTCGGACTGAATGTATCGCGGTCATGGATGAGCCACTGGGTTCTTGTGGTTCCCATCTTGCTGCTGTTTGCCGTACTCTCGCTGCGCCAGATCGACGTCTTTCCGCCCTCTACAGATGAATTCTTTTCGATGTTTAACGCCGGCTGGCTGGCGGATCAACCCTACTCGCCCATAGAGGTCCTGCAATCATTACAGAAACACAGCCCGGATCATACGCCGCTGTATTTTGTCTTGCTCAGCTTGTGGAGCCAAATCGCCGGCATCAGCCTGGCCGCGGGCAGACTGCTCTCCGTTTTCAGCAGTCTTGTGGCGATGGCGATAGCGTATCGCCTGGCGAGAGACTTTGTCGCCCCGGTCGCGGGGCTGATGGCAATGCTATTCTTAATCAGCAACGCATTCTACAACTTCTATGTCGCCAATGCGCGTATGTATCCCCTGCTGGTGGCATGCGCGGGAGCAGCACTTTGGATCTACCTGCGGCTGGTTTATCAGACAAAGAAGGCAAAATCGTCCGACTATCTGGCGCTGGCGGTTGCGACATTCTGTTTGATTAGCACACATGCCTTCAGCGCCATATTCATGGCTATGTTGGGCGTTTTTCATCTGGCATTCGCGCCGAAGGACCGGCGCTGGCTGCGGATTTCACTTGCGGTGGGCATTGCGGCGCTAGTGTTTTCGCCATATTACTTGACGATGGCGGCCAATATCGGCACGGTAATCGAAAGCAAGCGACATGTAGTCATTGGCGGCTTTGAGGCAATCGAGATTCTGATCGCGGCGGGCATGAACGAGCGGCCCGAACTGCTGCTGATTTCCCTAATCGGATTGGCTGTCGGCGCATGGCGGCGCGCGATTCCCATAGGCTCCTATTTATACCTTTTCCTATTGTACTTGCTGTGTATGGGGCTGCTTGCCGAGTCTTCCACTTTGATTGTCAAGGACGGCATGCGCTATCACTTGGCAGGATTCTTGCCGCTCATGCTCCTGGCTTCGGCAGGCATGTACGGACTGTACCGATTTCGCCGATGGTTAGGATTGCTTGTCGCATTATGGATATTCGCTGGTCTTGACATGCAGGCCACCGCTCGCTGGTGGGACTATATTGTTCTGCGCTCTCAAGTCTTTACACAGCCGCCCACGCATATCTTGTCGCGCTTGGCAGCCGACGCAGTACCAAAACCAGCGGTTTTCGGCTATCCATATAATGACTTGTACGCGCCTTTTGCCCTAGGACATCAAGGCAATATCAAGCTGTCGCAGCATGAGCATTACTTCGGAAAACGCGGCATCGTCATGAACGCTACGGACGAGCTCGGAGTCTTTCGGGAATTTGTGGCGAACAGCAATATCGACTCGCCAGCGCTGTGGTATGTCTATCCTGACTTGGACAAGTGGGCGCCGCGGATAGCGGACGCGCGCAATGTTTTGCGTGACTTGCGCTACGCGCATTGCGCGAGCGAATCCGTCGGCCGCAACCACATAATCTCTCGCTACATGTGGGAATCGCTAGGTTGCGCCATTCCCGAAGCAACTGTCATTGACCAGAACGAACTCATCAGCTTGCGGTTCTATACTTCCGCGCTAGATAGCGCTGGCGATGCGCTTTTCTTCGTTGATGAGTGGTCAGCGCTTGGGCCGGCAAGCGTTCTGAAGGATTTCCGGATGTCGTATCAGTTGGCCAATGAGGACTGGGAAAACAAAGCGCAAGTCGACCTGCCCTTTGTGCAGGAAAATAGCTACCGCCGCTTCTCAATTGATCTCAGTCAGGTTCCGGCGGGCAGCTATCGCTTGCTGGCGATCGTCTATAACCGCGAGACGGGTGAACGGCTTGACTGGATCAACAATAGCGGCTATCCGAAGAATATGCTGCCGCTAGACAAGATTGCAATTGCAAAAACCTGAACAATCCATCTATTTCAGAACTTGGAAAGGAATCCATCACCCATGCTCGTACCGATTTCCTGGATCAAAGACTATGTCGACACCGATTGCCCGGTTGAATTGCTGGCGGAAAAGTTGACCGTCGCTGGGCTGGAGGTCACGCACCTAAAGTATATTGGCTTGCCGCAGGCAGAGGTCCCGGGCTTGCGCATGCCCCGCTCCGATCACCTCGTTTGGGATCGTGAGAAACTCCTGCTGGCGCGCGTGGTCGAAGTCAAAGCCCATCCCAATGCCGACAAACTCGTGCTGGCGATGGTCGACTACGGCGGGGACGAACTGGAACAATGCGTAACCGGCGCAAGCAATCTCTTTGCGTACAAAGGGCAAGGCGAGATCAACCCGCCGATTTGGAGCGCCTTCGCCATGGAAGGCGCGCGTGTTTGGGACGGTCACAGCGACAAGCCGCGCCTGATGACCCTAAAGGGCAAAGAGTTGCGCGGCATTTACAATAAGAGCATGGTCTGTTCCGAGAAGGAACTGGGCATTTCCGAGCAGCATGAGGGCGTGATCATCCTGGATCACGAAGCGCGCTATGTCGCTGGCGCGCCGCTGGCCGACATCCTGGGCGATGTGATATTAGACATCGAATTCACGCCGAACCTGGCGCGCTGCTTCAGCATGATCGGCGTCGCGCGGGAGGTTGCAGCCATCCTGGGGGTAGAGCTGCGCTACCCGTCTTTCGACTTCCTGGCGGAGGGCGACCCAATTTCGGAACAAGTGAAGATCGATATTCGCGAGCCCGAGCTGAATCCGCGCTTTACGCTGACGCTCTTGCGCGATACCGAGGTCAAACCCTCGCCCTTCTGGATGCGGCATCGCCTGCGCCTCATCGGGCAGCGCCCCCGCAACAACATCGTCGATGTGACCAATTACATAACCTTTGAGCTGGGTCAGCCCCTGCACGCCTTCGATTATGACAAATTGCTGGAGCGCGCCGGTGGGACGCCGACGATTATCACCCGTCTGCCGGCAGCGGGAGAGCGCTTGCAAACGCTGGATGACCTCACGCGCGACCTGGGCGAGCAGACCATCCTGGTAGCCGACACGGCGGGCGCCCTGGCCATCGGCGGCGTGATAGGCGGCGGCGAGACCGAGATCAGCGAAAGCACGCGCAACGTCCTCCTAGAAGCAGCCGCCTGGAACAATATCAGCGTGCGCAAGACCATCAAAGAACAGCGCATCCATACCGAAGCCTCGGCGCGTTTCAGCAGAGGCGTACATCCATCCCAAGCGCTATTGGGTTCGAGCCGCGGCATTGAACTCATGCGACAATTGGGCGGCGGAACCGTGGCGGCGGGCGTCGTCGACGCCTATCCGGCGCCACCGGCAACGGTGACCGTTGCGCTATCGATTGAGCGGGTCAACAATCTGCTTGGCATGGACATCGCCATTGAGGAAGCGGCAGCGGCTTTGCGCCGCCTCGAGTTTGAGGCGCGCGTCGACGACGATGTCATTCACGCGACAGCGCCGGATCACAGACTGGATATCAGCGCGGATCCCATCGTCGGACAGGCGGATCTCTTGGAAGAGATCGCCCGCGTCTTGGGCTATGACCAGATTCCCGAGACGATCATGGCTGACGAGATGCCCCCACAGCGCGAGAACACTAGCGTATTCATTGAAGAACGCCTGCGCGACATCCTGATGAGCTTGGGCTTGTACGAAGTCATCAACTATCGCTTCACCAATCGGGCTACCGAAGCGCTGCTGGTTCCCGATGGCGCGGCCTCTTCTTTGCCCGATGCGGAATATGTGGAAATCGTCAATCCTGCCGCCAGCGAACGGGATGTGCTGCGACATACCTTGATGGGCAACATGCTAGAGACGGCAGCCAATAACGCCCGCTACCAAAGGACGCAACAAGTATTCGAGATTGGCAAAGTCTACCTGCAAGGAGACGCGGTCTTGCCGGAGGAACCCATGCGCCTGGGCATCCTGATGACAGGGGCGCGTGATCAGCCTAGCTGGCGCGCGGGCGCAGCAGGAGATAATAAAGAGAACGCGCTCGACTTCTATGACCTGAAGGGCTTGATCGAGAGTTTGTTGGCGTCCCTGCACATTGATGACTTCAGTTACGAACGCGCGACGCATAGCAGCTTTCATCCCGGGCGCTCGGCGAATCTGCTGCTGCGCCGTAAGCATGTCGGCGTCTTTGGCGAGATTCATCCCCAGGTCGGCCAGCGCTTCCGGCTGACCGACAGCAAAGTTTTCTATGCCGAGCTGGCGGTGGCGCCCCTTTTGCAATATCAGCAGCGCCTGCACAAGATAGAACCGCTGCCGACGACGCCAGCCATCCTGGAAGACATCGCGCTGATTGTTGACGCCAAGGTCGCGGCTAGCGAAGTTGAACGGGTGATCCGGCAAGCGGGGGGCCGCTTGCTGAAAGAGGTCCGGCTTTTTGACGTCTACACCGGCGATCCCATCCCGCCGGGCAAGAAGAGTCTAGCCTACTCGCTTAGCTATCAGGATCCGGACCGGACCCTGACGGACAAAAACGCGGCAAAAGCGCGCAGGAAAATTATCGGCGCGGCGCGGCATCGCTTGCGCGCGGAACTGCGTTCCTGAGCCGCTCCTCAAGGGCTATCACCGTCTAAGCAATTCCATCGAAGAAATTAGAAACGGTAGGGGCGACTCTGTGCCGCGCGTAGATACTGCGGGTCAGTCGCCCAAAATCTGGACTACGCTGTATTTTCAGATTATGACTACTTTCTTGGTTGTACTCAGTAGCCTTTGCCGCGATCGAGTTGATTGAGCAGCGGGCGATTCTCGAGGTAGCGCCGCAGGTTCTCTTTGAAGACCAGAGCGGCTTTGTCGTGATAGTCGCGCGTGAAGCCCGCTATATGCGGCGTGATGATGACGTTGTCGAGGCGCCACAGCAGGCTGGTCGCGGGCAGGGGCTCTTCTTCAAAGACATCGAGAGCGGCTCCCGCGATCTTGCCCGAGGAGAGCGCGGTGATCAGCGCCTTCTCGTCGACGACCGGTCCCCGCGAGACGTTAATCAAGACGGCACTGTCTTTCATCGCCTCAAGGATCTGCTCGCTGATCAGGTGGCCCGTCCTGCTCGTCAAAGGCGCCAGCACCACAAGATAGTCGCAATCCTTCGCCATAGAGGCGATGGTGGCCGCTGGATAGATGCGATCGGGGATATCTCCGCTGGGATCGCCGACGCCCGGCAGAACAAAGGCATTGACTTCGGCGGTATTGCCCAGGTCTTGCTTGGAGGCCAGCACAGTCATGCCCATGCCAGCGCAAAGTCGCGCCAATTCGCGCCCGATGCTGCCGTAGCCGACGATGCCAACCGTCTGACGATCCATATCAATCGGCATGAAGACTTCAGAAGCGTTTTGCAGCCACTCCGTCTGAGCCTGCAGGCTCAAGGCAAGGCGCATCTTGTAGTTGAACATGAGCATCATCATCAAACAGTAATGCGCCATGTTGGTGGCGTGGATGCCGCTGGCGGAGGTTACGGTGATGTCTTCCGCCTGCACGATGCGATGCTGCAGCGCATGGTTCAAACCCGCGGAATTCGCCTGTATCCAGCGCAGCTTTGGCGCTTGTTCCGGCTCGGGGAAATAGCCGACAGTGTACAGAACTTCGGTGCGAGCCATGACGTCGACCGGCACATCGGGGAAGTGGCGCTCTATCTGCAGTCGCGGGGATATTTCTCGCAAATCAGCGAGGATAGCGTCGCTGAAATCGATAGCGACAGTAACTGTAATGCGCTCTGATTCCGCCATGATCATCTGACTCCTTTGGCGCTAATTTCCCGGCGAGACTTCGGCTATGGTTGATACGGGCATAGCGTCTTGGACAATGTGCCCTATAATACGATTCTAATCACAGAAGCCAAGCGTGGCAACAGGTTGCGTCGGTGGACAAGTTGAGGGAGGGTGGCATGGGCTTGCTGGATGGGAAGGTCGCGCTTGTATTTGGCGTCGCCAACAAGCATTCGATCGGTTGGGGCATCGCCAAAGCGCTGCAGCGCGAAGGCGCGACGATTGTCTTGAGTTATGCCATGGACAGGCTGGCAAAGCGCGTGCGTCCCCTGGGCGAGTCTATCGGATGCGAGTTGATGCTGCAGGCGGATGTGAGCAAGGACGAGGAGTTGGATGCGGTCTTTGCGGCGGTCGCGGATAAGTACGGGAAACTGGACACGCTGGTTCATTCGATCGCCTTTGCCGACCGCGCGGCGCTGGGCGGGCGTTTCGTCGATCTTTCCCGCGCAGGTCTATTAAAAGCGATTGATGTCAGCGCCGTCAGCCTAATCGAACTGTCGCGCCGCGCCGAACCCTTGATGACAGACGGCGGCAGCATCATGAGCCTGACCTATAACGCCTCGCGCCAGGTCGTCCCCAATTACAACGCCATGGCGATTGCCAAAGCCGCATTGGAGGCGATCACCATGTACCTGGCGGCGGACCTGGGCGCCAGCAAGATTCGCGTCAACGCCATCAGCGCCGGCGCCATCAAAACGCTGTCGGCCGGCGGCATCGCCGGCTTCCGCGACTTGCTCAAATATGCCGAAGTCACCTCGCCCATGAAAGAACTTGTGAGCCAGGACGATGTCGGCGACCTGGCGCTGTTCCTGGCTTCGGACCTGGCGCGCCGAATTACAGGAGAAGTGATCTATGTCGACGCGGGCCACAACATCATGGGTTACACCGATGTAGAGGCGCTCATACAACAAATGGATTAGCTGTATAGACGACGCCCGCTGGACCGCTCGGCGCTGGCGCAATAGCCCCCGAAAGCGCTCAAAAAAGCGAGACGTCGCGCTTTATCAATCAAGCGCGCCGGCAAACAGGACCTCGGCTTCGGGGGGGCGCAAAGCAAAGTCGCGCAAGTTGGCGCGCCGCAATGCCAGCAAAGCAAAGGTCAAGCCCAAGCAGCCTGCGACAAACACCGTGCCATAGGCGACGCTGTGATCCCCCGAAAGCCGCAGCGCCAGATCGCGCAATATGCCGCCGCCCGCCACGCCAAAACCGCGCGCGAAGGTAACGCTCAGCGTCCAGAAGCCGAGAAAGGCGCCGGCGCGGCCGTCGGGGCTCAAATCCATCATCAAGCCCAGCGTGCCGATATTCCAGCTGCCCAAACCCAAGCCGAGCAAGATCAAGCCCGGCGTGACCAGAGCGCGGATTTCGCCCAAGGAAGACAGCGCGAATAGCAAGTAAGCAGCCATCAGAAGCCAGACGCCGACAGCCGACATGAGGCTGTTCGTGAGCGCGCGATAGCGGCGGGACAAGTATAAGAAGCCGAAGGAGCCCAGAATCGCCATACCGCCCCAGTAGGCGGAAAAACGATTTGTGACCTGCGCTTCCATGCCGAATACTTGCCCGGCAAATGGCTCCAACACCGTATCCTGCAAGAAAGCGAAGATCATCGAGAAGATCAAATAGACCAGGAAGAAGCGCATCGGGCGGCTGCGCCAAACTATAGCCAAATCGCGCCGGAGATGCGAAGATTCGCCGCTGCGTTTGAGCCTGCGCTTGCCGTCCCGCTTTTCTTCACCCAGCAGCGAAAAGAACCAGATGGCGGCCAGCAGCAAAGAAGTGATCAAAAAGAGGTTCTGCAGTGATGCCGCCGAGAAAGCAATCTCGCCCGCGGAATCGTCATGGGGCAGCATAAGGCTGAAGAAGACGCCCCCGAGGGTGAAACCCAGCAGCAAGAAGGTCCAGACCAGCCCGACCGCGCGCCCTCTTTGCGCGGGCGCGGCGCGATCGTGAATCAGCGCTAGAAATGTGCTGCCGGAAAGCGCGTTGCCCAAGCTGAACAGGATAAAAGAGAGCGCGATAACCAGCCACAGCGCGGGCGATGGCGGCAGCGGCGGATCGCTTTGCGCCGCGCGCAGCAACTCCGCGGTAGCGAAGCCCAGCGCTAAGGTGCTCAGGACCATCATCGCGCGGCCCAGCCAGATCCAGAACAGTCGGCGAAACCCCCCGATCACATGCCTGTCCGAATAGCGCCCTGCCCAGACCCCCAAGGGCGCCAGGAAATAGCGCAGCCCAGTCAATAGCCCGACCAAAGTCGCGCTATAGCCAAGGTCGGCCACCATGATGCGGTTCCAGACGCCAGTCGCCAAGACATCCGCCATACCCGAACCCAGGTGAAAGACGCCGAGCTTCAGATTGCGAGCGATGGACAACTCAGGTGGTTTTCGTTCTGACATTTGCAGTTTTTAGTAGAATTTCATAGATTTTCACAGTTAATCTTAGAGTTTCTCTTTGCCTGCTGTCAATGGGCAATCACTACGATTGAGCAATTTATGTTATAATAGGTAAGTAAGAAACAGTTCCAGTAAAGAGAGGATCAGATGTTCCAACACCGTCCGTTAAACAAGATAGTCGTTCCCACCGATGGGTCTGCCTGGAGCGAGCGCGCCATCCCCTACGCGGTAGATTTCGCCCGCGTTGGCGGGGGCGAGGTCACATTGCTGCACATATTCACGCCACCGATGCACGAATTTGTTGATTCGCTGGCGATTGCGGGCGAATATGAATTGGCCAATCGCATCCGCGAGGAGATCAAGCAACATCTGCTGAGCTTGCGCAACGAGATACGTGAACAAAACGTGAGCTGCAAGCTGCACATCATTGACGCCGTCGGCATCGCCCAACATATCTGCGATTATGTCGAATCAGAAAAAATCGATATGGTGGTGATGACTACACACGGACATTCGGGCTTGGTGCGGCTGGTCTTCGGCAGCGTCGCCAACAAAGTCATGCACGATGTCAATGTGCCCGTGCTGGTCATCCGCCCGGACCTGGAGTAAATCTCGAACCGACATATTTCCCAGTCGCTGCGGGACTGGCGCGACCGGACTGACAAGCGCTATGCTGCATCTCGCATGGTCAGTCCGGTTCCTCCGTCCCCGCCGAAATCTCGTCAAAGGGCGCAATCCGCAAGCGCGCCATCGCACAGATTTCTTCTACCGCATCTCGCGCCGCCGTCCGCTCTTGCTCCGCTAGATCTAGCGTGGCGAATTCTTCTTCGTCGAGCGTCAGCGTCCTGCCGTCGGGATAGACAAAGACATCAAGGCAGAGGTCATCGGCCGCGATCCAGCCCGAGCCGAACAGCGGCGGGCGCGTGATATTGCAATACCAGCCTTTCAGTCGGCTGTTCCGACCGTCTCGCACACGGAAGATATTGAACCAGCGCTCGCGGAAGAACCACTCGCGGAAAACATCGCCACGCCGCAACAGGACATAGCCCAAGTCGCGGTCGTCAAAGCCGAACTCGGCTTCGATACAGACATAGGCTGCGCAACTCTCGACCAGCGCGCCCTGGTAGGACAATTCGTCCTTGCCCCGCGCATCGCGTTTGATGATCCTGTAGGCGGTCATCAAGCGCGGCCGCGGGTATGAATCAAAAGCAGCAAACCGCTTTGCAGGTCGAGGCTGGCGCTATCGCTCAGCATGACATTGCTGATGCCGCGGGCTGGTCCAAACTCGAGCGATTCGTCACGCAAAGGGTATTTGAGTCCGCCGGTGCTGATGCCGTCCGCCCTTCCGCCCATTGGCAGCAGCGAAATCGTGTCGCCGCGACGCCCTGCTATGCTGTGTCTACCCGGGCGCAGCAGGCGGATATGCTCTTCGCCATCGACCAGCTCGATTGGTATATCTCGCAGGCTCGGCAGCGCCAGCAGGTATAGGTTTGCCAGCGTTTGATCGAAACGCCCGCCCAAAGCGCCCAGGACGACAATCGCGCGCGCGCCTTGGTCGACAGCCCAGCGCAGCGCCAGTTCCAGATCGGTTTCGTCCTTTTCCAGCGGGAAGCGGCATATCTCGGCGCCAGCCGCGCGAAGCGCATCTACTTGCGCCGCGCCGAGCGAATCGAAATCGCCGATGATGGTCTGGGGCTTCAAGCCAAATTTCAGGGCATTAAGCGCGCCGCCGTCCGCGCACAGGATATGCGCGGATCCCGCCCTTTCCAGGGCCCGCCGCAGCATGGTCCCGTCTCTAATTATGCCGTTTGCAAAAAGCAGAATGCGCAAAATGCTCGGTCCTTCCGGGAAATGTCTGCGCTAATCCAGGGTGATTATGTTACCATTCACGACAATATGGTCAAAGTCCGTCTGAGACAGTACAGCGAAAGACAAGCGCGATGACAGTTGACGCCATCA
This sequence comes from Phototrophicaceae bacterium, assembly GCA_965232245.1. Classification (GTDB taxonomy): domain Bacteria; phylum Chloroflexota; class Anaerolineae; order Aggregatilineales; family Phototrophicaceae; genus UBA6055. The sequence continues at coordinate 3,079,941 of CBDDPG010000002.1, forward strand.
GTTTGGAAGTCTTCAAGCATCTATTTGCCGCGGTCGCCGAAGAGATGGGCGTGACCTTGCAGCGCGCCAGCTTCAGCCCGAATATCCGCGAGCGGCTCGATTTTAGCTGCGCGGTATTCGATGCGGGGGCGCGCATGATCGCGCAGGCAGCGCATATCCCGGTTCATCTGGGCAGTATGCCAGCCTCCGTGGCCGCCGCGGTCGCGGCTTTCGAGGAGTTTTTCCCGGGCGATGTCATCGTATTGAACGACCCCTACCACGGCGGCACGCATCTGCCCGATATCACTATGATCTCGCCGGTATTCGCTGGCGGCGATCTCTGCTACTTCGTCGCCAGCCGCGCCCACCACGCCGATGTCGGCGGCATGTCGCCCGGCTCCTTGCCCTTGAGCAGCGAGCTCTATCAAGAGGGCCTCATTATCCCTCCGTTGAAGCTGCGCTTGAGCGGTTGGGCAAACGATGGCGCTTTGGCTCTGATCGTCGCCAACAGCCGCGATCCCGAAGAACGCTTGGGCGATATCGAAGCGCAGCTAGCCGCGCATCGCGTAGGCGAAAGCCGGCTTTGCGACATGATGATCGATCATGGCGTGGCAAACACCGTCGAACACGCCAATGCCTTGCTCGATTATTCGCGCAAAATGACCGAGGCGGTGATTGAGGAGATACCAGACGGCGTCTATCGCTTCCGCGACGCCATGGAAGGCGACGGGCAGAACGAGTTCGAAATCCCGATCCAGGTAGCGTTGACAGTCCGCGGACGAAAGATGAGCGTCGATTTCGCCGGCAGCGCGCCCCAGGTGGCTGGCAACGTCAACGCCGTAAGCGCGATAGTAGAATCGGCAACTTGGTATTGCGTGCGCTTGCTGGCTCGCGAGGATGTGCCGGTCAACCACGGCTGCTTCCAGCCCGTGACGGTGATGACGCCGCCCGATAGCGTATTGAACCCGCGCTTCCCGGCCGCTGTGGTGGTCGGCAATACGGAAACGAGCCAGCGCGTGGTTGACACGGTGTTGGGCGCCTTGGCGCAGGCTCTGCCGGATGTCATGCCAGCGGCTTCCCAGGGCACGATGAATAATATCGCCGTGGGCGGCTTCCAAGACGGGGCGCAATTCGTCTACTACGAGACCCTCGGCGGCGGTCACGGCGGCTCGAGGGCTGGTCCCGGTCTATCCGGACGGCAGTGCCACATGACGAATACGCTGAACACGCCGGTCGAAGCGCTCGAGTACAGCTTGCCCATGCGCATTCGCCGCTGCGAGTTGCGCGCAGGCAGCGGCGGGATGGGGCGCAATCGCGGTGGAGACGGCATCATACGCGAATACGAGTTCCTGAGGCCGGCGCGCATAACCATCAGCTCCGAACGGCGATTGCGGTCGCCCTACGGCAGTCAGGGTGGCGCGCCGGGGCAATGCGGTCTCAATACCATCCTGCGCCGGGGCAAGCCAGAGGTCGTCGGCGGCAAACATACGGCGCAGCTGGACGCGGGCGATCGCGTCATCATCGCGACGCCCGGCGGCGGTGGCTGGGGAAGCGCGAGCAAGTAAAAACAAAGCGAAAGCCCAGCTTTAATTGAAGCTGGGCTTTGTCATAGGCCCTCAGACCTTAGTTGCTGGCGCCGCTCACCGTGACAGGAATCTGACGCGGTTTGGCATTTTCGGCTTTGGGCGCGGCGACGCTGAGGACACCGTTTTCATAGCCGGCCTGCACGCCTTCGCCCTTGACCGGGACCGGGAAGCGCAGGCTGCGGCGGAACTTGCCGAGGCGCCGCTCGCGGATTAGGACGCGCTGGCTTTCGCCCTTGGCTTCGGATGCGGATTCAGCGCTGATGGTCAGCAGGTCGTCGTGGATATTAACGCTGATATCCTCAAGGCTGACACCGGGCAGATCGGCGCGGATGACGTAGCTATCTTCGTTCTCCTCGACATCAAGGGCAAGACCAAAACTGGCATTGCCGAATTCGCTGGCTGTGCCGAGCAGCGGACGCTGGTCGCCGAAGATATCGTCAATCAGACGAAGATAGGGGCTGCGAGTTCTGATAAGCATTTTCTTCCTCCTGTTGAAATCCATTGTGCTGTCTGACATCTATAGCCTAAGCCCGCAACATAGGAAAAAGAAAAACGCCATATCGGAAAGGCAATAGAGGAGCGTAAAGGAAACGTAAGCGCGCGGCTCACAGGGGATTCGCGGCGGCGCGTTTCGCTTTTCATGCGTCAATGTTATGATTGCAGCCATGACTGACAGGTACGAGAATCGGAAGCATTGATGCAAGCGGGCGTCGATATCGGCGGCACTTTCACAGATCTGGTATTGATCGATCGTGGGCGCTTGCGCATCCATAAACTGCTCAGTTCCCCAGAGAACCCCGCCCGATCCATGCTCGAGGGGCTGGAGATTATCGCGCCCGGCGGCGCTTACGCTCTGACGCAGGTCGCGCATGGGTCGACTGTCGCGACCAACGCTATCCTGGAGCGCAAGGGCGCGCGCTGCGCATTGATCACGACCGCGGGCTTCCGCGATCTGCTCTTCATCGGCCGCCAAGATCGTCCTCTGCTCTACGATCTGCACCCAAAGATTCCGCCGCCCCTGATTCCACGCGAGCGTTGTTATGAAGTTCCAGAGCGGCTGGATTTCCGCGGCCATCTTTTACAGCCGCTGGATCTGGCGGCGCTGGATCTGCTGTTGGACCAAATCGAGCATGACGGCGTCGATGCCATCGCCGTCTGCCTGCTCTACAGTTATGTCAATGACAGCCACGAGCAGCGTATCAAACAGCGCATTCTGGAGCGCGGCATTGTGCAAGACGAGTGGCGGATCGTCTTATCGTCGCAGACGCTGCCGGAATTCCGCGAATATGAGCGCGCCAGCACCATCGCGCTGGAAGCCTATGTGCGGCCCGTCATGTCCGGTTACATCAGTCAGCTCGAAGCGGAATTGCCGCGGCAAAGCGCTTTGCGAATCATGAAGTCGGACGGCGGGGTGATGCGCGCGAGCCGAGTGCGGCAGCAAGCCATTCACACGGCTTTGAGCGGACCTGCCGCCGGGGTCATGGGCGCGTTTTATGTGGCGAAAACAGCCGGTTTCGACAAGATCATCACCCTGGATATGGGCGGCACCTCGACCGATGTCGCGCTGATTGAGGGTCGGCCCCAGCCGAGGCTCCAATCGTCCATTGACGACCTGCCCTTGCGGGTACGGATGCTGGATATCGAGACGATTGGCGCGGGCGGCGGTTCGATCGCGCGGGTGGACGCGGGCGGCGCATTGCGCGTCGGTCCAGAATCGGCCGGCGCCCAGCCCGGACCCGCCGTTTACGGCGCAGGCGGCGAGCAGGCTACGCTCAGTGACGCCAATGCCGCGCTCGGTCGGCTGGACGCCGATCATTTTCTGGGCGGCAAAATGGCGCTCGACCTGGGCGCGGGTCTTGAAGTGATGGCTGCGCTGGCGCGGCAGGTCGGCTTCAGTACGATTGCAACAGCCAAGGGCGTCGTGGATATCGCCAATGTCAATATCGATCGGGCGATTCGCCGCGTGTCAATCGCTCGCGGTCACGACCCGCGTGATTTCACGCTGGTGGCATTTGGCGGCGCGGGACCGCTGCAAGCCTGCGAAGCGGCTGAACGGCTGGATATCCCGCGTGTACTGGTTCCGCATAGTCCAGGCGTCTTGTGCGCCTTCGGTCTTTTGATCGCCGATGTCGCTGTCGATTTCAGCCAATCGGTGCTGAGCTTGGCGACGCCGCAAAGCGTAGCCGAGCTGGAAGAGCGACAGCAGTCCCTGCTCGAACAAGCGCGGGCGGAATTGCAACAAGAAAAAATGGGCGCTGAGGACATGCGCTTCGCTGTCACCGTTGATATGCGCTATCAAGGACAAGCCTACGAACTCAACCTGCCCTTCTCGAGCGCATTGATAGAGGACTTCCACGACATGCACGAAGCGACATACGGCCATGCCTTGCGCGCGCGCGAGGTCGAAATCGTGAATCTACGGGTGCAAGGGACCGGCATCGTCAAGAAACCGCGCATCAAATTCCTGGAGCCGCGAGCCAATGTCGCGCTGCCCTTCGCCGAAAAAGAATCGCCCTTGGGCGCGACGATCAAGCTATTTCGCCGTGAAGCGCTGGAAGCCGGCGACGCCTTTTCCGGCGAGGCTTTGGTCTTCCAAATGGACAGCACCACCTATGTGCCGGCGGGCTGGCAGGCGGCGGTCGACGGCTACTTGAATATTGTGCTGCGCCGAGGCTGATGACCTAATTGATAGCGACTATCGCCTCAATTTCGACCGCCATGTTGAAAGGCAGCGCCGCCATGCCAACAGCCGAGCGAGCGTGGGCGCCGCGCTGGGCGCCATAAAGCGCCAGAATCAGATCGGAAAAGCCGTTGATCACAGCAGGCTGTCGCGCGAAGTCCGGCGCGCAATTAACCATGCCGTGCGCATGCAGCCAGGCGCTGATGCGATCAAGGTCGCCCAATTCGCGCTTGAGGCTGCCTAGCATAGATAATCCCACCAGCTTGGCTGCTTCGTAGCCCTGTTCAACAGTCAAATCGCCGCCAACCTTGCCAAAAGGACCGGCTAGCGAACCATCGTCGTTCTGGGGTCCATGACCGGAAATGTAGGCTCGTCCTTCGTAGACCCGGACGAAGGAAAACGGCAGCTTGACGCCGGCCGGCGCTTTGATTGGCGGCGGCAACTGCAAGCCCATATTCGCGAGTTGCTCTTCAATTTGCATTGGCTGTTCTCCCTTCCTTTCATTTTACCAAGTTAACACATCGCCAGCGCAGGCGCAATCCACTCGCCAGCCAGCGCCGCGGGACCTTTGTCACACGTCGCGAATCAAGCAAGGGCGCTGCTTTTCGGCTACAATGACCATCAAGCTGGACTATCGGACCAAGATTCTTAAGCCATGGGTGGCGAAGCCGATCTGCTGCGCGCGATTGAATACATGAAAAGCGGGGACATAGAACCGGCGGCGGCTTTGCTGCGGGGGGCGGTTGACGATCCTAATCTCGACGAGCGCGGCCGCGCCGTCGCTTGCATTTGGCTGGCGGAAACGCAAGCTGAGGCTCCGTTCAAAATTAGCTGTCTGCAACGCGCGCTGCGACACGAGCCAGGCAACCCGCAAGTCCAGCAGAAGCTCGATCAATTGCTCGCCCGACAGACGCAGCGTCCAGCGAGTGCGTCCCCGTCCGGCCTGAGCCTGGCTCAAGCGCCGCTGGTCCTGGGCATCGACGGCGGCGTCAATGGCAGGGGCAGCGGCATCTTTGTCAATCGCGGGGGCTTGGTCGCCACAACCGCTAACGTAGTCGGAAGCGCGCTAGAAGTTGGCGTCGCCTATGGCAGCGCGCAGGCTGTGCGGGGACAGGTGATCCGCCGCTATCCGGCCAGTGACCTGGCGCTGATTCAAAGTCCCGTCGTTCTGGACCACCTGGACGCGCTGGTGAATCCGCCGGTCTTCATCGCCAACGAAGCGGTCACCGCCCTGGCATACAATGGCGCAAAAATCCGCGGCGTCGCGCAAGACGCTGGTGATGGCGCGCGTCCTGGCTGGCTGCGAACGAGCATCTTAATCGCCATGGCGCCGGACGCCGGCGGAAACCCGCTATATGACAGTCAAGGACATGCGCTCGGCTTGTTGACGCGCAATGCCGATCACGACACCGGCAGAGCCTGGGCGATTAGCCTGGCGCATATTCTGAGCCTGGCTGAGCAAGGTTTACAGGAACAGCGCCTGCTGCCGAATTCGGCGACTTGCGGGGCTTGCGGCTGCCGCGCGCAGGCGGGGCATTACGGGGGGCGATATTGCGAAAGCTGCGGCGCGCGCTTGCCCTCGGCGGCTGTCACCACGTTGGACCCACCCGATGTTGAGCGGCTGGCGCAGATCTATGGCGAGGATCAGAACCGTCCCTGCTCGCGCTGCGGCGCCACAGCCGGCTATTACGCGGGGCAGTGCCTGCGCTGTTCGCAGGAACTTGCGCCGGGTCCCCCGGCAACCTGAGGCGTAAGTAAAAACATGGGACGCTTATTTGGCCGTGGCCGACAAAGCAAAGACGAGACGAACGATGCGCTGGCTTTTTCGGCGCGCGCGGCGGAGGGCATTTTGGCGCAGATCGGCGTCGACGCGGCGGCGGCGCGGATGGATATCGACAGCGGCTACGGCTGGCATTTCCTGCGCGGTTCCGCCCTGATCGAGGTCTATGTGACACCGGAGGAGCGCGGCTATTTGCAGGTCCTGGCGCCAATCATGCACTTGCCGCCGGGCAATCTGCTGCCGCTGTATCGGCGCATGCTGGAGCTCAACCTGGAGCTGACCAACGCCGCGCTGGGCTTACATGAAGATGTGGTTTATTTGTATCACGAGCGGCTCTTAGAGGGGCTGGACGCCAACGAGGCGGACGTGATCATTCGGCGGCTGGCGCGGGTCGCGGACGAGCTGGATGACGCGCTGGTGGCTGAGTTTGGGGGGCGACTGTATGGGCAGGGGTGAGGGAGATTGCCTCAATATCTTAGGTCCTACACACCTCAAAAACGTATTCTACCACCTCTCGCGCATGCATGAAATAGCGTTCAAGATCCGGTCAGAGCAATCGCACCAGATTTTTGCAACCATCGAGGACACCGAGTTCACAGAGAAAAGCCTGCTATTCCGGGCAACTGTACCAGAAATGCAGATACTAGAAAGGAGTTGATAAAGACCAAAGGATAAATCGAGATGCAACCGAGTGGGCTCCAAGAAGCATTTGCTGATTTGCAGGATCCGCGACGCGAACAAGGTCGATTGCACAAACTGATCGACATCATTGCTATGTCGATCTGCGCCGTGGTCAGTGGCGCAGAGACCTGGGTGGACATCGTTGATTTTGCTAAGAACAGGGAAACCTGGTTAAGACAATTTTTGGAGTTACCCAATGGGATCCCATCGCATGATACCGTTGCCCGTGTCTTCCAGTTACTCGACCCCCAAGAGTTACAACTGGGCTATCAGAATTGGATTCGCAGCATTAGACCCGTCTTGGCGGATGGAGACATTGTACCCATTGACGGAAAGACGATGCGAAGAAGCCATGACCGCTTTCAGGGAAAGAGCGCGGTGCATCTGTTGCACGCCTGGTCAGTTGAAGCCGGATTGGTCTTGGGGCAACGGGTCGTGGATAGTAAGCGCAATGAGATACCTGAAATCCCGGAACTGCTCAAACTACTGTCTTTGAAAGGCTGCATTGTGACTTTAGACGCGATGGGCTGCCAGAAAGACATCGTGAAGTCTATTGTCAGCGAGCACGGGGCAGATTATGTCATCGCCCTCAAGGAAAACCAGGGGGATTTGCGCAGCGCGGTCAAGAGCTTGTTTGATTATGCGGACGCGCATCACCCGCGCTTGATTGGACAGTATAGCTGGGCTGAAGCAATCGGCAAGCCGCGCGGACGCGTTGAACGCCGCATTTGCAAGGTCTTGCATGATGCCGATGTACTGACACTATTCCGTGAGCAAAAAGGCTGGACGGGGTTGCGCACCGTGGCGCGACTTGAGTATGATCAACAGGTTGATGGGAAATGGCAAAATAAGATGACCCGCTATTTTATCTCATCAGTAAAGCAGGATGCCCAACAGCTTCTACGCACAATCCGCGCCCATTGGCATATTGAAAATAAGCTGCATCGTGTCTTGGATGTCACGTTTCGACAAGATGACAGCCGCATTCGGGTGGGACACAGCCCGGAAAACTTCGCTGTCCTTCAGCACATCGCCTTGGCCTTACTCAAAAAACACCCCCAAAAAATTAGCCTCCGGCGAAAACGGCGGCAAGCTGCGCACAATGATCAACTCCGCTGGCAAATCCTAAATGCCTTTTCATAAAATCTGGTGCGATTGCTCTGAGATCCGGTAATCTAATATCTGAGTCTCCACCATGGGCGATTTCATTGCGGTTTATAACTATGGCCTTGAGTGAGTCGCCGTGATCCGCAGAAATCCGATTCTTTAAACTCTCACTCCACTGACGATCGAACATTCCTATAAGCTCAATGATCTGAGCACGTCGAAGCCTCAAATTTCGCAACTGAGAATTCACATAGTTGAACGTCTGTGTATCGCGTGTGTTAGACCTTACATGTTCTCTTAAGATCGTTTTTATTGCGGATTCGATGTATCCGAACGTACGGATACAAAGGTAGGAGACAAATCCCGATTTTGCCTCGTCCTCTAGTTCGTCCAAGTCTTGCATATCATTCGCTTGCGCAAAAAGACGCTGGAGTTTCTCCTCTTGTTCAACTATGTCCTTATGCATTCGTCACTCCGCGTCGGCAAATGCTTCAGTCGCAAGTCGAATACGATCCTTCACGCGCTCAACGTCTGACGTTCTATAGTCAATCACGTCCCTAAACTCTCGGTCGTCAAGCAAAACATCTAACTGATGTTTGACATTCGAGCGTATGGGACCCTTTTCCAGACGACGACCGATACCTATCATCAATGCGTCAAACAGAGAAGCATTGACCGCACGCGTAACCTTGAAGGCATGGGCCCCAATCTTCTCAAGTATCGCGTTTACTGTACTTTCAAACAGCGGCTGCAATGTCTGCTCTGGGTATATCTCCAGATTTCGATTAGAACTCATGAAATCATTCATGAATCCTCTCATTGGTCGCTGATAATTATCTGAGCAATAGTACAAAGTCATGAACCTAAGGATAAGTTCTTCGTCACGCCTTCGCCTGTGTTTTCTGCCAAACAGTTGTCGCCAATCCTCATTATCGTTGAGTTTAACTAACAGTTCGTTGAACTTGCCATCGTAGCTTGCTGCTCTGATTTCTTGAGCCGAAAGCGGGGTCGCATTTGTGTTAAGCCTTTGAAAGATCGCGAATTGGCTTGAACCACCATCATCCGGTTTGTCCTGTCTAATTACAGTTGCGTGGATGATCGAATCGTCTAGTTTACCCTTTTCCTCATCAGTCAAATCATTATACGTTCGGCCTTCAAACCGCTGGTGAACACCCGTCAGCGCAAATTCCTTATTGTCAAACACGCCATTATAGAAGCGAAGCAAAGTCTCTAGTCGCTGTTGACCGTCGATCACCATCTGAATATGGCTGTCAGACTCACGGTACAAGAATATACCTGGTACAGGCAGCCTCAGCAGTAGGGACTCGATAAAACTCGACGCACGCTTTATGTTCCAGACATACGCTCGCTGGTATCCTGGGATGTCAATGGTACCTTTTTTGAGCCTTCGAACGATTCCGTCAACGTCATAGTCGATACCGAAACTGGTAATCCAGTATTCAGAGACATCTGGTGCTTCGTCTTGGTCGTCGGCGTTTTCGATGACTTTATCTTCAACGTCAACAACTTCTTCGGCGGTCTGAACAAATTCATTAGTAACCATATCTCACCTCAACGTGCAACGAAACACATGTGCTAGGGCAGTATACCATATTGAGTGGGCAACAAAACCTGTAAAATGTTTAACTTACCACCCCACCCACTCCGCCATCTCGCCCCAAGACCCGCCCTCCTGCAGATCCCACATGCACATCAAACCCAACTCATAAGCCAATACGATGAAAGGTCAGCGAATGGTCGGCAAGCGCTGGAAAACGTTATTGATATTTCGTTAATTGGTGGAAGCTAAACTAGCAGATACTCTTCCTGGCTGCAGACGCGCAGGACGCCCGCCAGTTCCTGGCCCAGGAAATGAGTCTGCCCGTCGACCAGTAATTGCAGCGGTCCCTTGAAGGGCGCGCGCATCACCAGGCGGAACTGCTTGCCCGGCTCGAGCCGCAGTTCACTGAAGTAGCGGAGTTTGCGCGCGTCGTGGGTATGAACTCGGCTGATCACGTAATCGCGGTTGACCTCGACTTCCGAAAGCGGATAGTCGATGACAGCGGGCATGAAGCCATCCGCGCTAGGGATGGGTTCGCCGTGCGGGCAGCGCTTGGGATACCCGCTCATCTCGTCCATCTTGTCAACCAGAATGTCGCTGACGACCAAGCCCAAATCATCGGCATCGTCATGCACTTCGTGCCAGCCGAAACCCATGACATCCACCAAAAAGCGCTCTGCCAAGCGGTGACGGCGGATATTAGCCAGCGCTTCCCGCTCGCCGGCCGCGGTGAGGCGAATACCGCGATAGGGCTGGTGTTCCAGGAAGCCCGCCTGTTTGAGGCGCTGCACCATTCTTGTAACCGCCGGGGCGGAAACGTTCAGTTCATCGGCTAAGGCAGAAGTAGAAACAAAGGGGGTTTCCGGCTGATAGCAGGCGATGCGATAGGCTTCCGCCAGATATTCCTGCATAGATTCAGTCGCGGTCATACTTGCCTCAATCTAGGGGCCGCAACGCGACGGTTTCCCGCTTCAAATATAACCGAGACTCACGCGAATTCGCAAGCGTTAACTCATTCTGGTAGCCGATGTTAAGTAAAATTCTAATATAGAACGTCTCCCTGTCAACCGCATTTGCCGCCAGGATTCCTCGTGATTTTCGTCGATAACATCATGGTTGGAAGCCGAGATTGGCAAGAAGTCCATCCAACTGCTCCAGCAGATGCGCCTCCGATGCGTCGTTGAGCAGCGTATAATCGGCGATGGCGATGGGACCGCCTTTTTCCAACTTCTCGATCTCTCGCACGTCGCGCGCGGCAGCCTCATCCGGATTCAGTGGGCGGACGGGACGCGCCGCCAGCCGCTGATAACGCAACCGACGCGGCGCGGCTATCGCCAGAAGCAAGATTGACGCGCCTAGACGCCGCCGCAGAAATCTGTACTCGCTGAAACTATACAAGCCATCAATGACAATGCGGCGATGCTCATCCAGCGCCGCTAAGAGCTTGGGCAGGGATAAGCTGGCCATGGCGGGCATGCCGTGCCGGGCGCGCAGTTCCTCGCGGACCATGCGCTCGTTCTCTGGATTGACCTCAAGTCCGCGCCGCCGCACTTCATCAACGACGACAGCGCCAAAGCGCAAAGTAAAGAAACCCTTCGTCCGCAGGTGCTGCGCGCACAGACTTTTGCCGGAGCCGGGCATGCCCACCAAGGCTAATGCGCCGCGCCCTATGTTCTCTGGATTCAAGTGACTCCTGACGCTGATGTCAGCAAACAGCCGCGAGCGAATTGTAGCCCGAAATTGCATCTGAATGCACTATGGGATATTTGCCGAATCCGCCAGCCACCCGCACGTCCATTTTCATGTCGTGCCGCGCCTGACCGAGCAAGCGCCGCAAGACATCAGCTATAAAGTTCTGCGTCATCTTGGTGTACCCTTGAAGGAGCGTCCCAGCGAAAGCGAGTTGAATGCCTTCGCTCAGGCGCTGCGCGGGCATCTAGCGGAATCGCGAAAATGAAACCGCCATCCGTATTATTGTTATTTGTCGCTGCCGAGCGAGATGATCGAACGAGAACATACTTTCCGAAATGTCAATGGCTTCACGATTTTCTATCGTGAATGGCTGCCGGCTGCTGGCGGCGCCCGGGGCTTGGCGCTCATCGTACACGGCTTAGGCGAGCATAGCGGACGTTATCGTCATGTCGCCGCCGCCTTGACCGCGGCGGGGTTCCACTGCTTTGGAATCGATCAGCTGGGGCATGGCAAGAGCGGCGGAACCCGCGGTTTCATCCCCGATTTACGGCTCGCCGTGGACGACTTGCGCTGCCTTTACGAGATCGCAACCGAGCATGACGCGCATAAGCCGGTTTTTCTATTTGGGCACAGCATGGGTTCCTTGACGAGCTTGGAATTTGCCCTGCGCTATCCCGATCGCCTGAGCGGAATCGCGCTGAGCGGCGTCGCCATCAATGGAGAATACACGCGCCCCGCCTGGCTGGTGAAACTCTGTCTCTTCGCCGCCGCCTACATACCCAAGCTGCGGCTCTCTCCGCCGGGATCGCCGCGCGCCCTTAGCCACGATGACGAGATCCTCAAAGAATGGTGGGAGGACCCCCTGATTGACAGGGGCATGTGGCGCGTTGGCACCTCCGCCGCGCTGCTGCTGGCGTCGCGTCGCATCCGCCAATCCGCGCCTCAACTGACCTTGCCTATCCTCGCCTTGCATGGTTCCAATGACCACCTCGTGCCGGCATCGGGCGCGTCGTACCTGCGGCAAAATGTGTCTTCGACCGACGTCAGCGTCAAGATATACGAGGGCATGCGGCACGAACTCGTCAACGAGACCTGCCGCGAAGAGGTCATCCAGACCTTGACTGACTGGATGCTGGAGCGATCCAAAACGCCGGAGCAACTGCCTCGTTATGAAGCGATTGCCCGTAGCTTCAAGCCCCGCAATCCCCGCGGGTATTGACATAATCGCCGCTGATCCAGCCCTCGATCTGCCAGATGGCGACTTTGAAATAACCCGCCCGTTTGTCACTAGCCCGCAGCCAGTCTCTGCTGGCGGTCACGCCCAGGACCAAACCATCGGGCGGGCTTTGACGCACCTTGAGGTTGGCAAAAGGCTGCACCTCGCATTCCCCCAAGCCGCGCCCCGGATTCGGGTTTGTGTTGGCTGGCGGCGTGTTTTGCAGGGGCGGCTGAGGCGCCTGCGGTGGTGGCGGACCGTCGCCGCGCAGCAGGACGACGGTGCCGGCGCGGTCAATCAGGGCGCAGGTCCGCCCAGTGCGCTGATAGGTCCCCAGGTCGGAGGCGCGCCGCGGCGCAAAGGCGGCGTCGAGGAAGACGATGCGCCCGTATTGCGCGAAACAGACTTCGACGCCGGGCGACACATAACCAAAGACATCGACGGCGTCCAGGACAACCTGGGCGATGATCTCGGGCTGGGCGATTTCGAGGATGCCGACGCGCCGGCCCTGGGCGCCGTCCAGCCAGTTATTGACTTGGATCTCCGGCGGCAGCTGCTTGAGCGTCTGGACTGTGGGCTTGGGGCTGGGCGTAAACGTGGGCGTGGCGGTGGGTTCTCGCTTCGATTTTTGCCTGGAATTGGGATAAGGATCGCAGGCGGCGGACCGGTTTGTGCCGGGCGGATCGGTCAGGGTGGTGATAGTCTGAATCTCTCCGAAAGAAACGCCGTCGCTATTTTTGGCGCGGAGTTCAAGCCTATACTGCGTATTGCCAGCCAAGCAGATGAAAGTATAGCTGTCGACATTGCCGACATCGACCCAGCGGCTGAGCGCGCCGCCATTAACTTCGTAGCTGGTAGCGCCGTAAGATTTCGTCCAGCGATAGACGGCGCTGTTATGCCTGATGTCGCTAACGCGGCGGTCCCTCGGCGAATGAGGACGCAAAACCAAGGGGGTACCGTCTTCCTGGAGAGTGAAGATTGCGACCGTGCGTCTATCGGAAGTCCCGCCGGCGTTTTTGGCGCGGACAATCAAGTCGTAAAGATTCGCGGGATTGAGCCCCGTGTGGGCATAACTGTCGACATCGCCGACATCAACCCAGCCGGAGCCGCCGTAGGTGAAGACGTCGTAGCTGGTGGCGCCGGGGGATTTATTCCAGTGCAGGACGGCGCTGCTGCTTGTGAGGCTGCTGACGCGGACATTGGTCGGCGCGGACGGGGCGTTTTGGGCTTGCAACGGCAAGAAGCTGAGTGAAGCAAGAAAGCAGCAGAGTGAAATTAGAACAAATATTCGGGGGGGGGGGGGGGGGGGGGGGTAATGTTATGTAATATTGCAATCATGGTCGCCGTCTTTCTAAACATCATTGCGTTCCTCCAGGCAATCCCAGAAGCGGGAATCGCGGATTGCGCTTGAGTTTAGTCCAAGTCAGCGCGTTTGTCAAAGCAAACGGCGCGGAATTTCTGGGCAATCGCCTGTTTGCGCGCAAATGCGCCCTTTGGTATCTTTGTAATAATTCGAAAAAGGTCGCCCGCCGAAGCCAGGGACAAGCTGGCGCCGATTTCGCCGCAAGTGAAAAGGACTGCCATGCCAGTCAAGCTGCGCGTGGACAATGTGTCGCTGAACTTCGGCGGCATCAAAGCCTTGCAGGATGTTGATTTCCAGGTAGCGGACGGCGAGCTCTTCGCGGTCATCGGACCCAATGGCGCCGGCAAAACCAGCCTGATCAACAGCATCAATGGCTTTTACAAGCCCCAGCGAGGTCGGATTATTTTTGACGGTCGCGACATGAGTCATATCCCACCCTACAAGCGCGCTGAATTAGGCATTTCCCGCACTTTTCAAAACATCGCTTTATACACCAATGCCACGGTGCTGGATAACTTGATGGCGGCGCGGCATATACACATGAAGTCCAATATGCTGACGGGAGCGCTGTTTTGGGGTCCAGCGCAGCGCGAAGAAATCGCGCATCGCAGGCTGGTTGAGCAGATCATCGATTTTCTGGAATTGGAACATATCCGCAAGTCCGTCGTCGGCACGCTAAGTTATGGTTTGCGGAAACGGGTTGAACTGGGCCGCGCCCTGGCGCTGGAGCCGTCGCTGCTGCTGCTGGACGAGCCGATGGCGGGCATGAATATCGAAGAGAAGGAAGATATGGCGCGCTATATCCTCGATATTCATGAATTGCAGGGGACCACCATCATGCTGATCGAACACGATATCGGCTTAGTGATGGATATCTCTCACCGCATCGCCGTCATCGACTTTGGCCGCAAAATCGGCGAAGGCAGTCCCGCCGAAATCAGCCAGAATGAAGCGGTGATCGCGGCTTACCTGGGCGCGGGAGTACGCTAGCGATGGCGGTCCTCAAAGCTGACGAAGGCATCCCCTTCCGCGCGGCCAGCCCGGGCAAGGTTTACAGCTCGCGCTTGAAAAGCCAGATTCAGCCCGTCTTGCCGGGGGCGGATACGCTTTCCAAGAATTTTCTGCTGCGGGTGCGGGAACTGGGGGACGAAGTCGCGCAGCGCAAGAAACGCTACGGCATCTGGCAAGAGTATAGTTGGAGCGACGTCTACGAGCACGTTGTCAACTTCAGCCTGGGCTTGCTCAAACTTGGTTTGCAGCGCGGCGATACGCTGGTCATCATCGGCGAAAACGATCCGGAGATGTACTGGTCGCAGATCGCCGCCCATGCCTTGGGCTGCAAGACCTGCTGCGTCTTCAGCGACGCCAGTCCCCAAGATATCCTCTACGTCATCCGTTCAACGGACGCCACCATCGTCTGCGCCCGCGATCAAGAACAGGTTGACAAACTGCTGGAAATCCGCGCGGCGATACCGCAGATACTCAAGGTGATTTACTGGGAAGACCGCGGCATGTGGGCTTATGCGGAGCAGTGGCTGGCGGATTATGCGACGGTTCAAGCCCTGGGGCTGGACTTGCGCGGGCAAGAGCCGGGGCTCTTCGACAAGTTGGCTCGCTCCACAGACGCGATGGACACCATCATATTGAGCATGACCTCCGGCACGACCAGCCTGCCTAAATTCGCCGAGGTGACGCATTTCCAGCTTGTTTACGGGCATGCCTTGAACTATGCCTACGTTGACAGCCGGCAAACGGACAATTGGCTGTCCTTCAGCCCCATGGCTTGGCTGGCGGAGCAAGCGCTCGGCTTCGCGGCGCATCTCATCACCGGCGTGCAGGTCAACTTCCCCGAAGGTCCGGAAACCGTGCCGACGGACATGCGCGAGATCGCCCCGGCCGGGCTGCTCTTCCCCAGCCGCGTCTGGGAAAACCTGGCGCGCGTCGTGCAATTCCGCATCGGCGACAGCAGCTTGCTGAACCGCCTGATGTATCGAACATTCATGCCTATCGCCTATCGCGTCATCGATCAGGAAGATGCCAAAGTTCCGATACCGCTTCATCTGCGCTTCGCGCGTTGGCTGGGCGAATACGCGATCTTCGAGCCCCTGCGCGACAAACTGGGTTTGACGCGCGCCCGCAATGTACTGACGGCCGGCGCCATGCTCAGCAGCGACATCATCCGTTTCTTCCGCGCCATCGGCATCGAGCTGCGCCAGTATTACGGCTCGACCGAGACCTTTGGCGCCGTTCACCTGCGCGGTGATGTGCGCTTCGAAACCGTCGGCGTGATCGTGCCGGGCGTAGAGATCAAAATCGCCGAAAACCAGGAGATCTTGATCCGAACAAAAGCCCGCTTCAAGGGCTATTACAAGCAGCCGGAACAGACCGGCGAAGCGCTGGATGAAGAAGGCTGGTACTACACCGGCGATGCCGGGCACATGGACGAGAAGACGGGGCATCTCATCTATTTGGAGCGCGTGAAAGACTTGATTGAATTGTCGACCGGTGAAAAATTCAGCCCGCAATATATCGAGGGTCGGGTCAAGTTCAGCCCCTATGTGCAAGATATGATGACCATCGGCGGCGCTGATATGGACTTCGTCTCAGCCATCATCGTGATTGATTTTCAGAATGTATCGCGCTGGGCGGAAAAACGCGGCATCGCCTTCACGACTTATGTCGACTTGTCCCAGCGCAGCGAAGTTCAGGAGATCATCCGCGGCGAGTTGCGGCAGGTCAATGAGTCGCTGCCCGCCTACTCACAGGTTAAGCGCTTTGTGATCTTGCATAAAGAATTCGACGCCGACGAAGCCGAGTTGACGCGCACCCGCAAACTGCGGCGGGGCGCCCTGCAGGAAAAGTACCGTGATCTGCTTGAAGCCATCTATGGCGGCAAGCGGCAGGCGCATGTTCGCGCGGAGGTCAAATACCGTGATGGACGCGCGGGCGCCGTCGAGACAGAATTGCATGTTGTGGATGTCTAAGCAGGCTGATTGGCGCATAATCGCGCAAAGAGGTGAATGCGGGTGGAAGAATTCTTCAATCGCTACAAAAAAGAACTGACTTGGCTGTTTTACGCGGTTGCGGCCGCCCTTGTATTGCTATTCCTGCGCGAGCAGCTAGCGGACAAAAAAGCCGCCCGTATTGTACAAACCTTGATATCCGGGATTCTTGTTGGCGGCATCTATGGCTTGGTGGCGCTGGGCATCGTCGTCATCAACAAAGCCTCTGGCGTCTTCAATTTCGCCCATGGCTGGATGATGGTCGTGG
Source organism: Phototrophicaceae bacterium (assembly GCA_965232245.1). GTDB lineage: Bacteria > Chloroflexota > Anaerolineae > Aggregatilineales > Phototrophicaceae > UBA6055. The sequence continues at coordinate 3,096,856 of CBDDPG010000002.1, forward strand.
GCGGCATGATCTTCTGGAGCTTTTTCACGGTGGCCGAGATCTCCCTGGCGGGCGCGGCGCTGCTAGCGACAGCCACCATGTTCATGATTATGACAGCCGTCAGCGCGCGCAGCCTGCTGCAGCCGCGCAACCTGCTCATCGCCGCTGGCGGGGTTCTCGCCTTGACATTATTGATGACCGTCGGCGGCATCCAGTTGAAATGGCTGCATGCGATTGTGGGGACCTGCGCCGGCGCGATCCTGACGGGGCTTATTGTGGAGCGCTTCACCATCCGCCCCTTGATTGGGCAGCCGCTCTTCACCGCCGTGCTGATGACCTTGGCTATCGCGGAAGTCCTGCACGGCGTGACGCAGATCGCCTGGGGCACCGTCGAACTGAACCTGCCCATCTTCGTCAATCCACAGACCAACCGCCGCTTTAGCGTCATTCGCCTGGACGGCTTGCAGGACCTGCTCGGTGGCGTGGCGATTGTCCGGGTCGAGCTGGTGATCGCCTTTGTCTTGGCGATTGTCGCCTTTGTCGGCTTCATCGCATTTTTCCGCTATACCAGCGTCGGGCTGGCGATGCGCGCCACCTCGGAAGATCAGCAGTTGGCGCAGTCCGTCGGCCTGCGCGTGCGCGTGATTCTGGCCATCACCTGGGCGGTGGCGGCTTTCTTGGCCAGCATCGCCGGCGTCTTGCAGGGCGGCGCTGTCGGCTTGTCGCTGAATATCAGCTTTGTCGCGCTGCGTGTCTTCCCGGCCGTGCTATTGGGCGGCTTGGAATCGATCGGCGGCGCTTTCATCGGCGGGCTTATCATCGGCATTGTCGAGCAGTTTGGCGCCTTCTTGAATTCCTCGCAGCAAGTCGGCACCGACCTGGCGCCCTACGTCGTGCTGATGCTGGTATTGGTGATCAAGCCCGACGGGCTCTTCGGGGAAAAACGCATTGAGCGCATTTAGGATTTCCGCATTACATATCAGAGGCGGCGATGGCGGAGCTTAACCCGGCGGGGGTCTTTGATACGACATACGAAGAAGATATGTTGGTCGACCGTACCGCGCGCGACAAACTGTGGAAGAATCTGGCGTTTGCCGCCTTGCTGCTGGTCCCTATGCTTTCGGTATCGGGTCCATTGAAACTGGGCATCGTCAGCGACCAATACGTCGGCTTGATCGCCCGCATCGCCATCTTTGTCATCGCCGTACAGGGCTTGAATATCCTGGTCGGCTACACAGGGCAAATATCGCTGGGTCATGCCGCCTTCATGGCGATTGGCGCCTATAGCTCGGCAATTCTGGCGCGGGAGCTGGGCTTCACCTTTTGGACCGCGCTGCCGGTCAGCGCGCTGCTGACGGGTTTGATCGGCCTGCTTTTCGGCTTGCCCTCATTGCGCGTCAAGGGCTTTTACCTGGCGATGGCCACCCTGGCCGCGCAATTCATCATCCCCTGGGTGCTGCGCTATCCCCTGGAGGGCATCACCGGCGGCACGCGTCCTTTGAATGTCCCGGCGCCTTTGATCGGACCCTTCAGCAGCTATGCCGACGACCGCATTGACGATGCGACGCCCCTGGTTTTTCAGGCGGGCGATCCCTACCTGGTAGACGTGATAAGGCTTGAACTCACCGGGGTGGACAGCGCCGCCCAGCCCGTCATCGAATTGAGGCGCCCCAACGGCGACATCGTGCCAGCCGGCGACTTTAATATGACCGTGTTCACAGACGCCGCCGGCAGGATGACAGGATTCTCCTACATTGCTACCAAGGCGGGCGAGTACCGCATCACTGTGAGCGCTGACAAGGGCGCGGGGTATCAGGCGCTGGTACGGCGCGGCAAGGCGCTGAGCTTCGCCAGCGAAACAGCCATGTATTATATCATCGTGCCGCTTTCGGTGTTCTTGATGTTGCTCGCGCGCAACATCGCGCGGACGCGCACCGGGCGCGCCTTCATTTCGGTGCGGGACAACGACCTGGCCGCGGAATTATTGGGCATCAATGTCTTCGGCTATAAGCTGCGCGCCTTTTTCTTGAGCGCTGTCTACGCCGGCATCGCCGGCTGCCTGCTGGCTTTCGAGCGCAATAGCTTGTCCCTGGATATGTTCCGGCTGGATGTCTCGATTGAAATGCTGGCAATGCTGATAATCGGCGGGGCTGGCTACCCGCTCGGCGCCTTGTTCGGCGTGACTTTCATCCGCGTCTTGCAAGAAGCCGCTATTCCCGCGCTGCGGCCCCTGCTGCTGGAAATCTTGCCGGACTTATTCCCCTTCATCGAAGTCGTAAACATCACCAGCGCCATCAATCCCGTTCTCTTTGGGGGCACGCTTATCGTCTTTCTCGTTCTCGAACCACGCGGCATCGCCCACCGCTGGGAAGTCCTGAAGGTCGCCTGGAAGATCAGACCCTACGCTTACTAGAGACCGCTGACTTTGACTGGCCGCTGGCTGACAGAGACCATTGGCGAACAGCCGGCGCGACATTGCAATTGCCACAAGACTTGATTTGGCATAAGCTAATAGTTACGAGGGAAATGACAGTATTAGCGATTCAGATAACTTATCCAAAAGAAAAGGAGTCGACAACCCATGAAGAGAATATGCTTCTTGTTTAGCCTCTTGGCAATCGTGACGCTCATTGCCATCCCAGCCATGGCGCAGGAGATGATGGATTACCCGAGCGATCTCAGCGAATGCCAGGTTGACCTGACCGGCGAAACGCTCACGATCTTTCACTTCGGCGACCTGAGCGGACCATACGCCTTCATCACGCAGCCGATTGTTTCCGCAGTCACGGATGCGGTCAACTACTGGAACGGGCATGGCGGCGTATGCGGCGCGACCCTGCAGCAAATCTATGAAGATACCGGCGGCAACCTGGAGGCAACCCAGAGCGCTTACGATCGCTTCACCAGCGAATATGCCGACGAACTGGACTTGCTGCTGCTTTACGGCAGTTCCGATGGCGAGCTGCTGCGGGAGCAAATGGCGGAAGACGAGATCGTTTCCATCATCTCCGCCGGTTCAATCGAGAGCTTGTACGGCGAAGATGGCATGACGCCCGGCTGGCTCTACGCCAGCAACCCGCTCTATATCAACCAGTTCGGGTCCTTCTGTGAATTTGTCGCCGCCAATCCGGATGCCTTCCCCGAGCCGGTCATCGGTTTTGTCACCTGGCCCGGCGCATTTGGCTTGGCGGGCACCGAGCCGGCTGCGGACGAGTATTGTAGCGGCATGGGCGTGCAAGTTCTTGATGAGCCGCAGATCTTCTTGCCCACGGACACGGACATCCTGACGCAGGTGCAAAACGCCATCGACGGGGGCGCGACTATCCTTTACACCAATTCTCTGGCGTCGGGTCCAGCCCTTATCGCAGGCGCATTGGTCGACCTGGGTATGGAAGGCGATATCGCGCTGGCAGGCGTCAATTGGGTAATGGACACCAGTGTTGGCATCCTTGGTCAGCGCGTTTTGAAGCCCAATGGATTGCCCTCTGTGGATGGCATCTACGGTTCGATGCCCTACCTGTGGTGGACGGAACTCGGCAATCCCGGCATTCAGTTCGTCAGCCAGCAATTCGCCGCCAATGAGCGCGGTCCCGCCGAACGGAACATCGCCTATTTGCTGTCTTGGGGCGCCGTTGACACGATCATCGAGGCCACCATCCGCACGGTCAATGCCGTCGGCAGCCTGGATGCGGTCGCAGGCGCCGACATGCGCGCGACCTTGGAAAGCATGGAATACTCGATTCTGGGCGGCTTAATGGAGCACGGTTTTGCCGAAGGCATGCGCGACGGCACGCTGAACCGCATCGCGCGGCTGGCATTCGCCAATACAACAATGACCGGTCCTGCGAGCGGTCCCGAAGACGCCATGCTGATCCCCGACGGCGCCGGTGGCGAACTCTTCGTACCGATAGTGATTCCCTTGACCGACTTCATGCCAGTACCGCAGTTGCGCGGGCAGTAAGCAGCAGTAAGCAATTAAATGGCGCAAATGACAAATGACAAGTGAGGGAGCGCTCCCTCACTTGTTTTGTCGCGCGCTTATTAATGCACACCGAACCCGGTGAATTCTGGGGCGTCTATGACTGTTGCTGAAAAAACAGCGAAAGCAATCACGACAACGCGGACCTTGGCGGTCAACAACATTGAGGTCGTCTACAACAGCGTCATCCTGGTGCTGCGCGGCATCACTCTGGAAGTCCCCCCGGGCGCGGTCGTTTCGTTATTGGGACCAAACGGAGCGGGAAAATCGACCACGCTGAAAGCCATAAGCGGCTTGCTCAAGGCGGAGCTGGGCGAGGTCGCGCGCGGTCAAATCCTCTGGGGAAACGAGCGCCTGGAGCTGCTTTCCGCCGAAGACGTCGTGCGTATGGGCTTGGTGCAAGTGATCGAAGGCCGCCTGCTCTTCCGGCATCTGACGGTGGAAGAGAACCTGCGCGTCGGCGGCATGGTCTATCAAGGCGGCCGCGCAATCCGCGACGATCTGGAACGGGTATATCACTATTTCCCGCGCTTGCGCGATTTGTCAAAGCGCGTGAGCGGTTATCTGTCCGGCGGCGAGGGGCAAATGCTGGTGATTGGACGCGCCATGATGGCGCATCCGCAGATACTCATGCTGGACGAGCCTTCCCTGGGCTTGGCGCCATTGCTCGTCCAGGAGATCTTTGAAATCATCCGGGCTATCAACCAGCAGGAAGGCATGTCGGTCTTGATCGTTGAACAGAATGCCCGCGCCGCCCTCGAATTGGCTGATTACGCTTACGTTATGGAGAACGGCCGCATCGTCTTGGATGGACAAGCCGAGCAACTGCGCGAAAATGAAGATATCAAAGAATTCTACCTGGGCTTGGACCAGTCGGGGCAGCGCAAAAATTACCGCGAGGTCAAGCATTACAAACGCCGCAAACGCTGGCTGGGCTAGCCTTCGCGGGTCAGCCCGGGTAAGCCGATTGACATATTCATTCTGAACAGGAATACGGAGCATGAGTTTGACAGACCTCAATCGAAGGATTCATGAGCTCGTCCAGCATGGCTACGAACATGCGCCAGCCATCCGCCAAATGATGGATGAAGCCGGTGTATCGCCGGCTGACATACAAGGCGCGGATGATCTCGGCAAGATACCGGTGCTCGGCAAAGACGCCTTGGTGGCGCTGCATCAAGCGAGCCCGCCTTTTGGCGGCTTTCTCGCCATCGACCCCGCCGACCTGCCGCGGATTTACATCTCCCCCGGTCCAATATATGACCCACAGCCGCCGCCTGAAGACCCGGAAGCGCAATTAGCGCCTTTCAAGTACATCGGCATCGGCCGCGGCGACCGCGTGCTTAACACCTTCATGTACCACTTGAGTCCAGCGGGGATCCTCCTGGACGAGGCGATTCGCGCTTGTGGCGCGACGGTGCTGCCGACAGGACCTGGCAACACGGAATTGCAGATCATGATGATGATGGCATTGCAGGCAACTGGTTTCGTGGGCCAGCCCAGCTATCTGATGACGATCCTGGATAAAGCAGCGGAGATGGGCATTGGCGCCGAGTCCTTGCCAATCAAGAAAGCGCTGTTTTCGGGCGAGCCCTATACGCCCAGCCAAGTCGAGCGCTTTGAAGGCGAATATGGCATGAAGACCAGCTCTGCCTATGGCACAGCCGATTTGGGTTTCATCGGCTATACGCGCGCCAGCGCTCGAGGCTTTCGCGTCATGCCCAGCGTTTTCCTGCAAATATGCGATCCGCAAACGGGCGCCATACTGCCCGCGGGCGCAAGCGGCGAAATCGTCGCGACGAGTTTCAACAAAGCCTATCCCTTGATTCGCTTTGGCACGGGCGATCTGGGCGCCTTGTCGCCCGAGTCAACAAGCGAGGGGCAAGAACTGCTGGGCATTTTCGGGCGCAGCGGGGAAGCCATCAAAGTGCGTGGCATGTTCCTGCATCCTAAGCAATTGGAATTTGCGCTGATGCAATTCCCGCAGATCAAGGACTTGCAGGTCCAGGTCACACGCTCCGACAACCGCGACATTGTCACGGTAAATGTCGAACTGCGCGCAGGCGCCGACTCGGCTGGCATCGCGGAGCAACTGCAAGCCCTGGCGCAAGAGGCGATACGATTGCGAATTGATGCCGTCAACGTGGTGGCGGCGGGCGCGATCGACAGCCAGGCTCGCAAGATCGTCGACGAGCGCGCCTGGGATTGAGCGAAGTTGGAGAGCAATCGCACCAGATTTATAGTCAACGCAGGCTCAAATATAACCACCGAGGGCGCCGAGAGCGCCGAAAAAAGCTTCCTTCAGTCACCTGCCATTTGGACAAATCAAGTTCGCGCCAGCTTCTTCAAACGCGCTTGCGGCTGCCAGAACTATTCATCGGCGGGATCATCTGTGCTGTCGCTCTCTTCCGCCTCTTCCCGCTCCTGCGAGACATCCACGATCTTGAGCGTGAATTGCTGGGCGTCGTCGCTGTCCTTGACGCGCGCTTCCAGCGTGAAAGTGGCTGCCTGCGCTCCGACTTCGAGATCGGTCAATACCGAGCTGCGGCTGTCATCATCGGCGTCGTCGTTTTCCCCAAGCAGGTTTGACCCGGATTCGTTATAGATGCCAAGTACCGTATCCACCATGTCGTCAAGTCCGCTGAGATAGATGCTGACTACCCGATTGCCGGGCAAGGTCGCGCGATAGCGCACGCGCTGCCCGGGACCGACGATGCCATTGGCTTGCACCTCTGTGCTGCCCGCGCCAAGCGACAATTCACCGCCGTCGATCAGCTCGCCCAGGATCTCGCTGGTCAGATGCTCTTCCGCGGCTTGCAGCAGCAGGTCGCCTTCTTCAAACAAACTCTCGAAGGTCACCGGTACATGCACGGTTGGCAAAACGCCTTGCGCCTCGATATGGATTTCTTTATCGGCATTGACGGCGCGTGTGACCGTGAAGCGGATCGTCATATCTTCCGGCATCAGGAAATCGTCGACAGCGCCGCCCAATCCACTGGTTCCGTAATTCCCGACGATGGCTGCGCGCTCGTCAATCGTGAGATTGTAGCTAAAGAATTCACAGGCGCTAAAGCAGCCTGGCGCGATGATGACAGCGAGCTCGCCATCGTAGCGCTGGTCCTCCGGGGGCAAGACAAAGCGATCTTCCGAACGCGGGTCCAAGTAAAAGTCCCCCAAGGACTCGTTGTAGGCGCTGGAATAACCCAGGATATGGTCTTCCTGGAAGAAAAAAGCGCCGAGCAGATCGGCAAGGCAACCGCTGCCGCCGCCGTTTTTGCGCATATCAATTATGATGCCTGGCACTTCGGCTTCTAGGAAGGTCTCGATCATGCGCTCCCAGAGCTGAACCGTCAGCCTTTCATCATCGCCAAAGGAATAGATGGCGACATAGCCATAACCGCTGGGCAGGATCTCGAATTCGACTGGCAGTTCCCAGCCTTCAATGCCGGAGAAGAACGACGAGCGCGAGAAACTGGCGCGTTCCGCGATGACACCCAGCGTGGCTGTCTGCTCTTCTGCGCTTTCGGGATTGCGGAAAGTTATTTCAACTTCGCTGCCCAAGGGGAAGCGTGTGATATAGCGCAGTTGCTGCAAGCGCAAGGTATGCTCGGTGCTAAGTGCCTGGTGAGCCCAGACAAATTCGCGTGCCAGCGCTTCTTCCACAGAGCCGCCATCCCAGGCGAGGATCTGCGCGCCCAACTGCATGCCCGCATTGGCAGCCGGGCTGCCGTCGAGAATGTAACTGACAACGATGCGCCCGTCCTCTAGTTCGACAAGCGCGATGCCCAGCCCGCCGTCGGTCTCTTCACGAAAGAGAGCGCTTAGCGCGTCCAGCGGCATACCGACATGTCCATCGGGAATCTCCCATATAAAATCTCGCATAGCGAGCGCGTATGCCGCGCTGTCTTCGGCTGCCTCGGCTTCGGCAAAGCGTGGGCTGTAGGTCTCGAAAAGGTCGTCCCAATCCAGGTTGTACAATTCGCTGTAGGCATATTCCTTGCGGAAAAGTTCAAGCATCGCTTGGAATGCGTCGGCATAGCCCATAGCGGAAAAGTCCTTGATAGCGACTTCTTCGGGCTCGTGGAGATCGATGACTTGTTGCGCGGCTCGATCAAAGACAAATGGTTCTTCGTCCATATCAACAACCGAATACCCTTGCGGGACAATCACGATTGGATCGTCTTTTGTGAACAGCAATCCATCTGCGCCGAACCCGGAGGGAAAACCTTGATTCGCGTCGGGCGCGTATATGATGAATTTGCCGCCGATAATCTCCAGCTTGGTTTCGACTGCGGCGCTGGCGCGCGTGGACGCGTAGCCAGTCGACCAACCGCCGCCGCCGCAGAGATCGCGCTCTTCCAGCAAGCGGTCCCCGAACAAATTGGTCCAATGGGCGATGGCGAAGACCATCAAGCCAGTGTCTTCGTTTTCATCATTGTCGACATCGCGCAGACCGCCGCTGGGCGTCTGTGGCAGAGACAAGCTGTAGCTGAAGGGCGAGGTGTAGAAGTCCGATGTGATCTGTCCCAGCACCTGCGATTCCAGCGGGAAAATGTAGCGCTCGTTGCGGTCGACGAAACCGGCCTGGTCTTCCAGGATAATCAAGGGTTCATCCACGCCGCTGGTGAAAAAGGCGTTGGAATAGGCGAGCTCGCCCGTGATAGTAACCGGCCCGCCCTCGTCATTGATGATCTGGGCGCCTGGCGCCGGTTCCACGATTGTCGCCGGCGCATCGTCAACTTCTTTTTCGCCGATGGCCAGCGATGGCAACAATCCGGCGAGAAGCAATGCGCCGGACAGAAAAAGCATCGACAGGCGATGAATCCGCATGCGCTAGTCTCCAATTGCAGGGTGGGCAATAGCTATATTCTATGTCAAATCGAGAACTAGCGATAAGATTAGCGTGCAAATCTTCAAATGAGAGTTGAGAAACACGGGTTAGAGTTCGCGTTTAACACGTAATGCGATTGACGACTGATGCTTTTCGGACGTACCATTAGGTGTCCCTTCGCAATGCAAACTCAAAGGGCATCTATGCATCGTTTTTGGCGCGCCACTCGCAATCACCGGCATTTCATAGTGATCCTTGGCGTATTGCTTATCGTCATGACCTATCCGACGATCCTTTACGTCTTCAATACAGAGGTCTTCTGGCTACCGATCGACAGTGGCGACATCTGGATCGAATTCTGGAATGCCTGGTACGGGAAACTAATTCTCGCCGGTGAAGCGGATCCGCTATTCACCAAATTGTCCTTCTATCCGGAGGGTTTATCACTCGCATACCATTATTTCAATGTCGCTCATATGCTCGTCTTTGGGGCTTTGCAGGCGATTTTGCCGGCTTCAAACGCGTACAATCTCACGTACTTGCTCATCATCATCTCTACAACATTAGCCGCATATCTATACCTTCAATACATTTTCTACGACAAATGGATCGCGCTATTCGGGGCTGTCATGGTGGGATTCAGCGGATATGTCGTTGGTCGACCAATGCACCCGGGCGTAGCATTTCTGGCGACTGTTCCATTGTCGCTCTATTTTCTTCATCGCGGGTTTGTGGAAATGCGTTGGACTTACATCGCAATATCGGCCGCGGTAGTTGGAGTTACAGCATTCATCGGTCTGTACATCTTTGTCTGCCTGCTGCTGACAGTCGGCGCATACATCATCTATTTTGCAGCATCCCGATGGAAAGATCGCCAATTCTGGCTACTGGCTGCAACGCTGCTTGCGATAGTCGGTTTCATCAGCATTGTTCGGGCATATCCACTGTTAATCAACACAGATGATTTAGACGGGATACTGGACAAGACAAGTGGACAGGAAACAGAAAACGACCTGCTGCAGTTCTTCATTAACTACGAGAATCCACTATTCAACCGGCTGATTACCAATCGTGTTACTTCGTCTATCATTCTGTTACCGGATCCAGGGCGCTGGAATACCTCTTACCTTGGTTACATTCCCCTGCTTCTGATTGGTTTCGGCTTGATTCGCAAAAACTATAGAAGGCGCATGTTCCCGTGGCTGCTGCTGCTGATATCGTTTTTCCTACTGAGGCTGGGTTCAGTTCTCACCATCAACGGTCAAGTCTTTAATTCAGTCCTTTTGCCTAAGTACGCCCTGGATCGACTGGTACCTGTTGTCTTCGAGGCATTTTATTCCACGGATCACTTTCAAATCGGCATACTATTGCCCCTAGCCGTATTGTCCTGTTACGGCTTGCTCGCATTTCTGGACAGCTTTCCTATGCGCCGCCGAGGCTGGATAGTTCTTCTGCTTATCGCTTTATTGGCAGCGGAATATTATCGCAGCCCACCCGGCGGACACATTGTTTTGGAAGAAGAGCTCGCTTATTTGGATTGGCTGGCGGAAGAAAGCGACGAACCTGTGCGGCTGATCAACCTGCCCATGAATCGTGGAAGCTCGAAGACATATATTTTCCACCAGACAATTGGCGGATTCCCACAGGTAGAGGGTTTGGCGACGCGGACGCCGCCGAGCGCCTACAACTACATTAGAGGCAATCTCGTATTAAATGCCTGGCATAATCGCGAGAGCTTGATTTGCACGGAAAACAATCGTGCCGAATATCTCGCCGCTGTCGCGCGGTTGAGGGATGATGGCTTTTCGCATGTGGTTTTGCATTATTCGCTTCTGAAACCGGGTACGATTGAGGACAGTTTCTCCGGTTTGGAACCGGCGTTTGTGGATGAATTCGTGGCGATATATCGCCTGACGATCTTGCCGGAAGCCTGCCAATGACGAGCATGTGGCGTACTCAAAACTAAGCGTACGATCCAAATACAAAGAGCGGTTAAGCGTAGCGTTGGCGGCGGCATACTCTCCCACATCGTCTCCAATGCAGTACCATCTGCGCTCGCGGGCCGTAACTTCCGGGTTCGGGATGGATCCGGGCGAATTTGTGCAATTTTAGTACGGGCCAAATGCGTCCGACTGCCGCCATGTCACGGGTCAATCGACTGTAAGTTGCTGTCACCGAGCGATCGCGTGCTGACATTTGGGTTAGTAGCAGGCTAGCCCGCGGTATGCTCCTGCAGAAATGCCTCGGCCGCGGCGGCGCGTTCAAGAACGTGCTCATTAAGATCGTCGGTTGCGATACGCAGCGACGTCACAGCTTCTTCACCATTGACTTCCCGCATGTGCGCGGCCACAAGCTGAAAATTGGCCTCGTATAACGAAATCATGCGTTCGGGAGTGAAGACTTCGCTGCTTATCCGCGCGACTTCGTCTCGGTAGGCTCGCTGGTAGGTCTCGTCGGCGAGCAGGAAGCCGATGAGGGGCCAGCTGTCAGGATCAATGTCGAGGTCAAGGCTCAGCGCTGTGCCAAAGTTGGGTATCCCCCCGCGCATGACGCTGATGTTGCTGTCAGTAAAGCCCGTGATATCCGCCCACAAGGCAATGTTGTTGTCCCAGGGGATCCAAACCAATTGCCCGCTGATCGCATCGGCGTAGAGGTAGTAGTTATGCGCCAAGATGCCGTAGGTGTCAAAGTTCTGCAACAGCGTATTCGCGGCCAGCCAGCGCAGAAAGCCGGCGACATCAAACACCGCTTCGAGTCCAGCGCGCCAGTCGCTCGGATCGCTCAGCCGCGTTTCAGCATGCAAAGCATCGAATACCGCAAGCACATCGTCGTAGCCGCTATCGCGATTGGTTTCTTTGTCGAAGCTGGCTTCACTAAAGCTGCCGAAAGCAAATGTCGCGCCGTCGCCGGCGGGTTTGTACATATTGCCGTCATCATCGTCGAATTGCGTTTCGATGAGGGTATCGTCGGGCAGTTCAATCGCCGTGTAAAGCCCCCAATACTGCGAGCCTTCGCCATCACCTTTGTCAACGTGAACCGCATAGTAGGCTGTTTGCGGCGACGGCACGCCAGCGTCGCGAAAGATGTCGGCAGTTACTTTTTCGCGCTGCAGCGACGGATCAAAGGAGTTATTGTTGGAGAAGCTCAACTGCTTGAAGCCATAGAAGCGCTGGTTATCGAGCGTGGGATGCTCGTCTTCGAATTCGTCGAAATCGAGCTTAAAGGGCAAGTCATCGCGTCCGTCCGCCCAGCCCTGAGCGAGCGTGGAATTGCCCTTGTAGCGGAAGCCGACTTCCCACCAAGTCTCGCCATTGAAGGACACCGTAGTTGGCGTCCAGATGGAGTTCCGCGCCAGCTGCAGATTTTGGATCCGTCCCCCCTCGCCTCCCCGCAGCAAAGCCGAGCCAGCCGAGACGCTGGCGCCGCCGGGCATGGGCAGCGCCGCGATCAGCTCGCTGACTTCCACATCAAGCTCATGCGCCGCAGCGTTGAAATCCGGCATGAGTCGCATGGCTGCCATCAGCTTCTCTTCGCTGCGGTCGAGTTGTTCAGCTATCTGCGCCATCATCGCTTGCATCTGTCGAGGATTGCCCGCTCCACCAAAACCGCCTCTTACGTTGGTGCCTCGCTCGCCATAAATCTCGGTCATATCGTCTTCTTCAGCCGCCCAGGCTTCTGGCGTGAAAGTGATGTAGATATCGTTGATGCGGTCGTCGGGGAGTATCAGGTCGTAATTGATCGGGGCGCGGTTGCCGTGCGATTCATTTGTCCACCCGGCCGGGCGTTCGGCGGTTTGCGCTGATGATGGCAGCACCGCGGTGATGAGCATAAGCCAAGCCAACAGCGCGATGGCAAAAGTTCTTGCAGAAAGTCCGGTACGATGCTTGGCCATGTTATTCGTCCTCTTCTATATGCCAGACACGCAAGCGAGCGTTCTGGCTCTTGATACTGATCCGGCTAATGGATACGCGCACGGGCTTGATGCCGGTGCGTTTGAAAATGTCGGCAAACAATTCGTCCCGCCTGTTGGGATGCAGCAATTCGATATTATCGTAAGACAGCCTGAAACTGGCTTGACTTCGCATTACGCGGCTATATTCCAGCACGGACAATGTCGCTAGTATCGCCAAGTTGACAGCGGCCACCTCTTCCCAAGTGCCGAATGTCATTAACATAGCGTTGACCAAGGAAAGGGTGATTGTGGCAAAGAGGTAAGTCATATCGCGCAGTGAAATCGCCACAGTGCGAAAACGCAGCAAGGAGAAGACTGCGAAGATACCAAAGCCGACGCCCAAGCTGATTTCGAATTGCACCAGCAGCCGAATCACCACATAGACCAGGGAACCGCCAACGATCATTGCGAGCGCGTAGTTTCGGTTGGGCTTGCGCTGCCAATAGAGCGCGGCTATCAATAGGCTGATTATTGCCAGGTTGATGCCGAAGCGAAGCCAGTAACTGATAATCGCGTCCATTTTGGGTTCCTTTTCATGTTGCTATGGTGTTATGGAAGCCCTTTGATGCGCGACCGCATAATTCAAATGTGGCGCAGGTCGGAGCCAAGATTTTCACAGTGTATCAGAAGAATTCGCGCGAAATGTAATGGTTGTGTAAATTGTCTTGCGGGGATCTAGCCGTCGAGTTTGGGGGGAAATTGTCTCGTTGGCGTTCGATCTAAACAAAGAGCGGTTGAGTGTAGCGTTGGCGGCGGCATACTCTCCCACATCGTCTCCAATGCAGTACCATCTGCGCTCGCGGGCTTAACTTCCGGGTTCGGGATGAGACCGGGTGGACCCCCGCGGCTCTAGCCACCAACACAACACCCAACCGCTCTTTAAGTCTTGCGTCAGCAACGAATAAACAACACTAAGTTCATACCCAAGGCGCTCCAATAGCGCCATACACCCCGTACCATATAATACGGAAAGCCCTCGACCATTAGTACGGGTCAGCTGCACGCATTACTGCGCTTACACCCCCCGCCTATCTAACTGGTAGTCTCCCAGCGGTCTTACTTGGTTATACCAATGGGGAATCTCGTCTTGAGGCCGGCTTCCCACTTAGATGCTTTCAGCGGTTATCCGATCCGAAGGTCGCTACTCAGCTATGCCGCCGGCGCGACAACTGATGCACGAGCGCTTCGTCCACCCCGGTCCTCTCGTACTAGGGGCAACTCCTCGCAAATTCCCAACGCCCACAGCGGATAGAGACCGACCTGTCTCACGACGGTCTGAACCCAGCTCACGTACCGCTTTAATGGGCGAACAGCCCAACCCTTGGGACACGATTCTGCCCCAGGATGCGATGAGCCGACATCGAGGTGCCGAGCCTTGCCGTCGATTTGAACTCTTGGGCAAGACTAGCCTGTTATCCCCGGGGTAGCTTTTATCCGGTAAGCTACGGCCATTCCACTCTGGACCGTAGGATCACTAAGCCCGACTTTCGTCTCTGCTCGACTTGTCTGTCTCGCAGTCAAGCTGGCTTCTGCCTTTACACTCATCGATGGGTTTCCATTCCATCTGAGCCAACCTTTGGGCGCCTCCGTTACGCTTTCGGAGGCGACCGCCCCAGTCAAACTGCCCACCTGCCACTGTCCCTGATATTCACATACCTAGGTTAGAGCCAAAACAACATCAGGCTGGTATCTCAACAACGGCTCCACACACGCTGACGCGCACGCTTCAATGCCTCCCAGCTATCCTGCACAAATATCGACCTAACGCAATGGCAAGCTACAGTAAAGCTCCACGGGGTCTTTTTGTCCTGCTGCGGGTAATACGCATTTTTACGCATACTTCAATTTCGCCGGGCCCCCTGCTGAGACAGTGCTCCACTCGTTACGCCTTTCGTGCGGGTCGGAACTTACCCGACAAGGAATTTCGCTACCTTAGGACCGTTATAGTTACGGCCGCCGTTCACCGGGGCTTCATTTCCAAGCTCTCACTCTTCCACTTAACCTTCCGGCACTGGGCAGGCGTCAGCCCCTATACGTCAGCTTGCGCTTTCGCAGAGACCTGTGTTTTTGGTAAACAGTCGGCAGAGCCTTTTCACTGCAACCTGACCACCACAGCCAGGCGATCCTTCTCCCGAAGTTACGGATCCATTTTGCCTAGTTCCTTAGCAGAGGTTCTCCCGTTCGCCTTCGTATTCTCAACTCGTCTACCTGTGTCGGTTTGCGGTACGGACGGCAAGCTTCTACATCACAGCGACCCTTCTCGTCCCATGGTACTCGTCACTTCCTGCCCTAAGGACACGGCTTCACGGCTTCTCACCGCTTGCAACCTCAATCCACTCAGAGGCTGACATACCCACAAGCTATCGCTATCACTCCACTTACCGGTACGGGAATATTAACCCGTTGTCCATCGCCTACGCTTCTCAGCCTCGGCTTAGGACCGACTAACCCGACGCGGACTGACCTTCCGTCGGAAACCTTAGACTTTCGGCGAATAGGGTTCTCACCTATTTCTCGCTACTCATGCCAGCATTCGCACTCCTACAAACTCCAATGAACCTCACAGCTCAACTTCGCCGCTTGTAGAACGCTCCCCTACCATAACTCTCGTTATCCCTGACTTCGGTCGTATGCTTTAGACCCGTTACATTATCCGCGCAAATGCGTTTGACTAGGGAGCTGTTACGCACTCTTTAAAGGATGGCTGCTTCTAAGCCAACCTACTAGCTGTCTCAACACATTCACCTCGTTTTACACTTAGCATACACTCCGGGACCTTAGTCGAGGGTCCGGGTTCTTTCCCTCTCGACTACTTAACTCATCTCAAGCAGTCCAACTGCTGCGCTCGGCATGCCGGCATTCGGAGTTTGTTTGGGTTCAGTAAGCTTGACGCCCCCTAGCCCATACAGTGCTCTACCTCCGGCACCCATCACGCAACGCTAGCCCTAAAGCTATTTCGGGGAGAACAAGCTATCTCCAAGCTCGTTTGGCATTTCACCTCTAACCACAACTCATCCCCCGATTTTGTAACATCGGTGGGTCCGGACCTCCATTACGCATTACCGTAACTTCGCCCTGGCCATGGTTAGCTCGCATGGTTTCGTGTCTAATATGCGCCACTCTTTCGCCCTATTCAGACTCGGTTTCCCTGCGCCTACGACTGACTATGTCTTAAGCTCGCCACGCACATTAACTCGCTGGCTCATTCTCCTAAAGGCACGCCGTCAGATCCCTCTCGAAACCCTCCGACCGGTTGTAAGTACACAGTTTCAGATTCTCTTTCACTCCCCTCGCCGGGGTTCTTTTCACCTTTCCCTCACGGTACTGCTGCGCTATCGGTCATCTCGCGTATTTAGCCTTGGAGGGTGGTCCCCCCAGTTTCGCACAATGTTAGCGTGTATCGTGCTACTCAGGATACTCATCAATACTTCCGCCTGTAAGTACGGGACTCTCACCCCCTACGGCTGACCTTCCCAGATCATTCCTCTTCGGCTTCCATACCTTCCATGAGTCCTGCAACCCCATAAACCGCAGTCTATGGTTTGGGCTACTCCGCTTTCGCTCGCCACTACTCGCAGAATCTTCTCTTTTCCTCGCTCTACTTAGATGTTTCAGTTCGAGCGGTTCCCCTGACTGGCTCTAAGCCAACCATGACGCGGTTTGACCCGCATCGGGTTTCCCCATTCGGATACCTCCGACTCTTACGGCTTTATACGCCTCATCGAAGCTTTTCGCAGTATAACACGTCCTTCCTCGGCACGAGATACCTAGGCATCCTCTGTGTACCCTTATTCGCTTTCCGTATCATATCATACGGAATGAACGGCAATCTTGGCATGCGCTCTTAGGTATTACCTTCGCGTTGTTTATTCGACTGTTAAGACGCACCAGCTGATTTCAACCAGCCGCTAGCCTGTGAATTCTGCCACCTCATCGCAACATCGTCAAGCGCCAATTTGACCGATTCCGTCCCAAGATATCTTCACAACTTTTGCCTGCCAATACCGGTCAAGATCAACGTTCAGCGCGTAATCAACGAAAATGCATAAGCCAAATCGAGGCGCGCGAACCAGCCGCACTGTCTTGGGCAAATCCTATTCGCTACGCGGAAGCCGAGCCAACACGCGCTGTGCAAAACTAAACGATCGGCTGTGCCTTTAGCCGCCGGCAACCCAAACAGCCCTCTTGGAAGCACCGAAAGGGCTGCTTTTCTCGTTCTTAGATTTGATGTGGCGGGAAGAAAAAATAACCGGAGATGGGTACTAGTGGAGACAAGGGGACTCGAACCCCTGACCTCCTCGGTGCAAACGAGGCGCTCTCCCAACTGAGCTATATCCCCGAGGTGGGGCTGGCAAGACTTGAACTTGCGACCTCGCGCTTATCAGGCGCGCGCTCTAACCAACTGAGCTACAGCCCCAAATCCAATCCCCATACAATCTTAATATTAACAGCACAATAGCAGGTTAGACTTCCAAGCGCTTCACCCCGCTTTACACACTCTTACTCTGTTTCTCGCGCATCTCTACCGAAACGCGCTCCCTTAGAAAGGAGGTGATCCAGCCGCAGCTTCCGCTACAGCTACCTTGTTACGACTTCGTCCCAGTCATCGATCCTGCCCTAGGCAGTAGCCCCCCATAAGGTTAGCTTCCCGACTTCAGGCTCGACCAACTCCCATGACGTGACGGGCGGTGTGTACAAGGCCCGGGAACGTATTCACCGCAACGTGCTGATTTGCGGTTACTAGCAACTCCGACTTCATGCAGGCGAGTTGCAGCCTGCAATCCGAACTGAGATAGACTTTAAAGGATTGGCTCCGTATCGCTACTTCGCTACCCATTGTACCTACCATTGTAGCGTGTGTGTCGCCCTGGATATTAAGGCCATGCTGATTTGACGTCGTCCCCACCTTCCTCCCGTTTGTCACGGGCAGTCAAGCTAGACACTTGTAACTAGCTCCGAGGGTTGCGCTCGTTTGCGGACTTAACCGAACACCTCACGGCACGAGCTGACGACAACCATGCAGCACCTGTGACGGCTCCCCGAAGGGTCCTTCCGCTTTCGCTTCCGTACTACCATCATGTCATTCCCAGGTAAGGTTCTTCGCGTAGCCTCGAATTAAACCACACGCTCCGCTGCTTGTGCGGGCCCCCGTCAATTCCTTTGAGTTTTAGCCTTGCGACCGTACTCCCCAGGCGGTACATTTAGCGCGTTTGCTGCGACACTCAATTGCCTAACGACAACCGAACGCCTAATGTACATCGTTTACAGCGTGGACTACCGGGGTTTCTAATCCCGTTCGCTACCCACGCTTTCGCGCCTCAGCGTCAGATGAAATCCAGGAAGCCGCCTTCGCCACCGGTATTCCTCCGGATATCTACGCATTTCACCACTACACCCGGAATTCTACTTCCCTCTATTTCTCTCTAGTTGTACAGTCTCTCATACGCTCTATCAGTTTAGCCGATAACTTTCATATAAGACTTATACAACCGCCTGCGCGCGCTTTACGCCCAGTAACTCCGGATAACGTTCGCGTCCTACGTTTTACCGCGGCTGCTGGCACGTAGTTAGCCGACACTTATTCCTATGCTACCGTCCTAACTCGTCACATAGAAAAGGACTTTACGATCCGAAAACCTTCTTCATCCACGCGGCGTCGCTGCATCAGACTTCCGTCCATTGTGCAATATCCCTCACTGCTGCCTCCCGTAGGAGTCTGGGCCGTGTCTCAGTCCCAGTGTGGGGGGCCACCCTCTCAGGTCCCCTACCCGTCATCGCCTTGGTACGCCTTTACCGCACCAACTAGCTGATGGAACGCAACCTCATCCCATAGCGCCTCAACCTTTCATCACGACTCTCTAACTACCGCGATGATATGCGGTATTAGCAACTGTTTCCAATTGTTATCCCGCTCTACAGGGCAGATCAGTTACGTGTTACTCACCCGTTCGCCACTCTACACGCCCCGAAGGACGCTTACCGTTCGACTTGCATGTGTTAGGCACGCCGCCAACGTTCATCCTGAGCCAGGATCAAACTCTCCGTATTCGATCAGGGTTCGTCTTTTCTGTCTTAACCCACTATTCTGCTGTTAATTTGCACATGCCCACTAGGGGACAAAAAAGACGAGAGAACTCCTCTCTCACCTTCACACCAAGCTTAGCAACGACAGCAGCAACTGTCAAGGCTAGATAGATGAATTGCGCAAACTCCTTGAGAATTGCTGGGAACATCTGTTGCGGACAGCCACAACTAACACAGGAGCGCTCTAAGCTTCTTAGACAAATAAACCGCAGAAGACGATAAGGCGATCCCCGCTAGATATCTCGCGACCCTTTGCTCTTCTTCACCTTGTGCGTCGCGTTGTATTGCATCGCCGCGCGCAGCAAGGTCTTGAGCGAGGCTGGGTCTATCTCGTCACCCTCGAATATATCAATCGCGCGTGACTGACTAGCGCCCAAGCTCGCGTTAAAGAGTCCATTTGGATCCGGGAGATGGGCGCCATGATGCAAGGTGAGCTTGACCTTGGCTTTGAAAATATTGCCATGACCGAGGATCCCCTCGTGCGACCAGAAAGGCGAGCCCATGTACTTCCAGTCTTCGATCACTTCAGGGGCGACTTCGTGGATGATCTTGCGGATGCGCGCCATGGTCTCGCCCCGCCAGTCGTCGTGCTGCGCGATAAAATTGTCGATTCGCTTGATCGCTTCATGACGGTCTAATGCTTTGGACTTGCCCATGCCAGGCCACGCTCCTGTTCCAACATGACATCTTCCTTACAAACCCTTGGCTTATCAAGGAGAAGGCTTGTAATTTTATGTGAGCGCAGCGGGCTTTTCGCCGCCGTCGAGCGGCTGTGTCAACTCAGCTCGCTGCGGCCCTCCAGCGCTCGCATCAAGGTCACAGAGTCCACATATTCTAAATCGCCACCGGTCGGCAAGCCGCGTGCCAAGCGAGTCGTAACTACGCCGGTTGCAGCCAATTCCCGCTGAAGGTACATGGCTGTGGCGTCGCCTTCCATACCCGGATTGGTAGCGACGATAACTTCTCGCACGGCGCCTGTTTCGACACGTTCCACCAACTCGCGAATCTTGAGATCCTCTGGTCCGACGCCGCTTACGGGGGAAATTGCGCCGTGCAAAACATGATATTGCCCCCTGTAAATGCCAGTGCGCTCCAATGCCATGAGGTCCAGCGGCTCTTCAACCACCGCAATCAGCGAAGCGTCACGATCCGAGGAAACGCAGACGGGGCAAGGGTCCGCCACAGTAATATTGAAACAGATGCTGCAAAATCGTGTTTGCGCTTTGAGGTTCGTCAGCGCAAGCGCCAAAGCTATAGAAACATCATCGGTGGCGCGCAACAGGTAAAAGGTCAGCCGGGACGCTGTCTTGGGACCCACGCCTGGCAAGCGGGAAAGAGCCTCTATCAACTTGGTGACCGGTTCTGGAATGGCGCTGTTCATTGTTTGTCCATGTTTTCCCAAGCATCCGAATGAGAAATACGCAACGCGGCAGATGACAGCGCCGCGTTAGCGCGCCTAGCCGAGAAGACCGCCGAGACCTGGGATGTTGCTCAGACCGCCTGTGACTCGCTCCATACGTTCGGCTGCCAGCGCTTGACTCTGCTCAATAGCCTGGTTAACCGCCGCCACCAGTAGATCCTGCAAGTCGTTTAGCCATTCTTCATCATCCAAATCGACAACTTCGGGATTGATTTCGACCGCCTGCACGCGCTGATGCCCGGTAATCAGGACTCTAATGGCGCCGCCGCCCACGGTCACTTCGACGGTCTCTTGCTCGAGGCTTTCTTGCGCCTCCGCCATATCTTGCTGCATCTTCTGCAGCATTGCCATAGGATTGGCGCCCCCGGGCAATCCTGCCGCAGAACCTCGTCTACTTCCACGTCGCTTGGCCATGTTTTGCTCCTTCATACTACCTGAGCTATTGCTCCATTATCCGGTCGTTTCAACTTTCCTGCGGTGGATCGGCTGATGGATAAAGTCGATACACATTCGCCCCGTCGCCCTCATGCTCGAAGACAAGCTCGGCATCGCGCCCCGCCATCACATCCGGGCTCACTTCCGAGTCTTTGACGACCGCGTAAATCGGACGGTCCGGAAAATGTCGCGCGATGTTCCTGCTGATGTAATAATAATCCTGCGGTCCGGTGTCGTTGCGATAGAACCTTTCTAACTGACGAACGCGTCTGTCGTAGTCTTGAATTCCTGTCGTATAAGTATATTGCGCTTTTTTTACATAGAATTGACGTTCGGGAAGAACACTGGCGAAGATGAAACTATCCAGAGGTGTGATGACTAGAGCATCGGCTGGTGTATTGTCTCGAATCCAATAATAGGCGGGAAATCGCCCTGCCTTGTCCACAGTATGTATGATGTGATTGCCATCATAAGCGAATCCTCTGTAATCAACTGTTTGCGACTTGTTGAGAAGCGCGTAATTGACATAACCAACTCGCAAAAAAACCAATGCAAACAACGAAACCGTGATCGCCCATCCGGCATTTCGCCAGCGGTTGCGCTTGCTGGAAAGTAATGTCTGCAAGGCGAGCAACGCAGAAATCCCCATCACGATCGCTAGCGAATATACGCCCTTGTGTTGAGTGGCTTGGGTAACCGTCAATCCCGATCCCAGAAGCAAACCCAATGCAGTGCTCACTTGAATGAAGCCGGCTTTGCGGTCGCGCCTGCGCAGGACAAACAGCCACTGCAAAAAATATAACGACAAAAGCAATGCAAAGGCGCCCCACAACATCCCCATATTGCTTTGATTGAACAGTTCAAACCCACCAAGATGGCGTGTGTTGTAAGAAATATCATAATTGTATTTCAGTAAAGGTATAGACATTATCAGGCTTAGTACAAAGTAGATTACAATGATCTTCAATGAGATTTTGTTAGTCAACTGGCGCCAGAAAGTTCTTATCGCTTGGCGTTTTTCCGGTTCCTTTAGCAGATAACCCGCTGCCGTAACGACGATGCCCCCCAGCAATGCCACAACGATATATACGGTAGCGAATTGAGAAGCCGCCAGACCAAGAATGCCGCAAGCGGAGATCAAGACAAAGAACCGGAGCTCGTACTCGCCATTTATAATCTTCAGGCAACTGTACAGGGCTGCGGCAAAGAGCGAAATGCCTAGATCCGTAGAGTTGATGTTCGCCAGCTTGCTCATCGCGCTATGCAGGTGTTTATGCGCCCCTTCTAGCAGCAGGATGCGTAAATCATTGGCGATGTACGTGGTGCCATCCGAAAGGTGCGCGAGCAAGCTCAGGATGCCAGTCGCGTTTAACGAACAAAACACGAATACCACCAGAAGCCCCAGGGTCCATGTCTTCGGTTTGCCCAGTTTAAGAATAACAAGCGTCTGCCCTATCCATAGAAAGCTGCTGAATACTGCGAGCACATTCACAATGGTGCCAATGTATGACGGGGGCCAAGCTGTCCATTGGGTGAAAGCAGCCAAAAAAGCGTGGAAGAGCCAATAATAATTGGCGGGGTAGCCCGCGACAAATATGTTTTCAAAAGGCGTCGAACCATAGAGCGCTTGATAGATATAGCCATAATGTAGATCTGGATTTGAAAGCACTTGCACCGTCGGGCTGGAGGCAATCGCATAAAGCCCGGGCGCCAATACCAGAGCCGGCACGACTATTGGCAGAAAATCTCGCCACGAGAATTGTTGCGCATCGGGCTGGGTTTGCCTAGCCCGCTTGCGCGCGTCAGCTAGCAGCCAGGCGAACGGTACCAACGTACAGGGAATAAGCAGAGCCTGCCAAATCTCAATTGTGACCGGCATCAGCAAAGTGAGGATATAGCCGATGCCGACAAATAGGGCGAAGGATATCGCGAAGAGCGGGTTGAGTACATCGAGTACGAGAATGCTCAATGTTCGTATGATCGACACAGGTGAACCTAACTGCATCAGCCGACAAACCAGGGATTCAGCAAGTACACATTGCCACCATCCGCCGCGTCTTCATATACCAGTTCCGCGCCACGCTCGCTCATAAGCTCCATTCGCAGCTCCGAGTCCTTGACAACAGCATAAAAGGCGCGTCCCGGTAATTCTCGTTCCATGCCGGCGATTAAGTCGCGATAATCGCCTACTTCGGTTTCTTCACTATAGATCAGCTCTAAATCACGCGCGCGCTCATTATAGGCGAGCATGCTCGATTTGAAATGGAGCTGCAACAGGCGGACATAGAGCATCCGCTCGTGAAACAAGTTCGAGTATTTGGACGGGACAATCGGAAGCAGGACGACAGCGTTGACGGGCGTATGATCGCGAATCCAGAGATAGGCTGGCAGGCGGCTGTCAACGTCGCCAGTGTGCTCGATATGCGTGTTGTTGAAGGTGTAGCCCTGCTCCGCATAATTGCCCGCCCGGTTGACATTGCTGAATGACACGTATAAGACTTGAGAAAGCGCCAAAATGTACAACAGGACCTCGCCAGCCCGGCCGGAACGGCGCCAGTAACCGCTCTGGGCTTGCCGCAGTGTCCGCAGGGCGAAGAGCGCGGACAATGTCATGAGCATTCCCAGGAAATAGACCCCTTTGTACTGGTTATTATCGGGCAAGGTCAGGAAGGTCGCAGGCAGCAAGGCGATGAATCCACACAGCTGAATGTAGCTTTGGTCGCGGTCCCTCCCGCGCCACAAGAAAAGGAATTGCAATAGAAAGAGCGGCAGGAGCAGAAGCAATGCGGTGACGATTGTGCGGATATTCGTGACGCTTAATCCATAAGGACGTCCCGCGCTGAAGCTGCTGACAATATCTAGGTTGTACTTGACCAGCGGGAGTGAAAGCGCAAGGCTGACAGCCAGCCAGATGAGGAGGACGGCTGGCGGCGCCTCCGCCATAAGCGCTCGCCGCTTTCGCTTGATCCAATTGACCTTAGCCGAATCGCGCAGCCAATCAAGCGCGACCCAGACCGCTAAGCCGCCCAGCAAAGCAATAACGATGTAAAGCGCCGCTATTTCTCTGACTGCGAGCGCCGCGATGCCGGCGGCGGAAACGAAAACCAGGGCGCGAATCGCGATCTTCGCTTTCGCCAGTTGGACACAGGCGCAGAGCGCGGCTGTAAAGGTCATGATGCCCAAGGTCACGCTGGTGAAGTTCATCACCTTGCCCATGACGCTGTGCAATCGTTCGTCAGCGCCGGGAAGCCGCATAATGTCGAAGGCATAGGGCGTATATGTGCCATTGTAGTAATGCGCCAACAAGGTCGGCGTGCTGCTCAGATTAACCGAGAAATAGACCAGCAGGATCATAAGACCCAAGGTCAATGTTCGCGGCTTGCTCAGCTTCAGCAATTCTAGCGTCTGCCCTATCCAAATGAGGCTGCTGAATATCGCGATGACGTTCACGATTGACGATGCCGATGCCGGGCTAAAGCTCGTGACCCGCGCGATCGTCGCCAGATAGGCATGATAGAGCCAATAGTAATTGGCGGGGAAACCGACCATGAATACGTTGTCGATTGGCGTTGTTTCGTAGAGCAATTGATGAATATAACCGATATGAATGTCGCCATGGTGCGTGATTTGCAAGGTAGGGCTGGTGAATTCCGCCCAGACCGCCGGCAGAATGACCAACAGCGGCAGCAGCGGCAAAATCGCTCGCCAAGATGGCTCGCGGTATGCGTTCCGTAGCCACTTGGCGCGGGCGCTACGAGCCAAGACCGCCCCAGGCAGGAGCAATGTCAGCCAGAACAGCGCTTGCCAATGACCGATAGCTACCGGCATGAACAGCGTCAAGATGTATCCGATGCCCACAAATAGCGCAAGAGAAATGAGAAACAGCGGATTGAGGATGTCCAGAACCAGGGACGAAGTCAGCCGCCACAACTGGCTCAGGCTATTCAGTGTCATCCACCACACCGCCTAGAGCCTTGCCCGCCGCGATCAAGGGATCTTCCGGTTCTGGCGAAGCCTGCTCGGTCGCTTGCGGTGGCGCGCCTGCGGCCACGCGCACTTCCAGCCGCAATCTGACGTCATGCAAATCGAAGATCGCTTGCTCAATGATTTTGGCGCGCTCCGGCGCGGCAAGCTTTTTCTGGAAGAAATCTGTCCGCACGCCCAAGATCAGTCGGTTGCCTTCGATGGCGCGCACATGGGCGTGTTCCAGCAAGGGCGGCAGATTTTTGTTATAGCGATGCGCCTGCGTCAAAATTTCCATCCAGCCGTTTTGGATCTTGCCAACAGCATAAGCCGGCGGCTCGCCCGGGGCGCTGCCCTCCACACGTTCATACGAAGTCTCCGGGGCGGCGTCAGTGGTCTTCGCGGCAGGCGCCGCGGGCTGATATGCGCTTGGCGGCGCCGCCTCCGCTTGCAAGCTCTCGACCAGCGCCAATTCCAACTCCAACTGCGGCTGCCAGCCTCCGGTATAGTTGTTGACCGCTTCATTAAACTTGCGTATCGTTTTGAGCAGCCGGGGACGACTTATGGCGCTCGCTAGTTCTTCGCAGCGCGCGCGATCTTCTGCAGAAGCCTCAATCAGATCGGCGCTTGCGGTCTGCGTGAGCATCACATGGCGCAAGTATTCCACGACCTGCTGCCCGAACTGTTTGGGATCGCTGCCGCTGTCAATCGCTTTGTTGATGATGTGGATGCCCAGCGGCAGATCTTCTTCCGCCAGCGCCTGGACCAGTTCACGGACCTGTATGCTGCCGGCAGTTCCCAGCAAGTCCTGCGCCAATTCCAGGCTAATTCTCTCTTCCGGATCGCTGACAATTTGGTCAAGCAGGCTGATGCTGTCGCGCACGCTGCCGGTCCCTTCACGCGCGATCAAGCCCAGCGCCGCCTCATCAATAGATATGTTCTCGCTCTCGGCAATTTGCTTCAGCAAGTCGCTGACTTCTTTCTGCGAGACGCGCCTGAATTCAAAGTGTAGACAACGGCTCTTGATGGTAGCCGGCACCTTGTCGATTTCGGTGGTGGCCAGCACAAAGATGGCATGATCCGGCGGCTCTTCCAATGTCTTCAGCAGCGCGTCGAAAGCGTTGCCGCTGAAACGATGAACCTCGTCGATGATATAGACCTTGTATTGTCCTTCGCCCGGGGCGAAGGCGATCTTTTCACGCAATTCCCGCACATCATCGACGCTGGTATGCGAAGCCGCGTCAATCTCGAACAGATCCAGAAAGCGGCCTTCATTGATGGCGATGCAATTGCGACAACTGTTGCAGGGACGTGCGCCCGCGTCTTCGCATGTGCAGTTGACAGCTTTTGCCAGCAAGCGCGCATTGGTCGTCTTGCCGGTGCCGCGGGGACCGCTGAAAAGATAGGCATGACGAATGCGCCCGCGGTTCAGCGCGTTGCGCAGGGTGCGGATAATATGCTCCTGCCCAACGACATCGGCAAAAGTCTGGGGCCGCCACTTGAGATACAAGGCTTGTTCGGGCAAGGGAAGACCTCCGAATCCACCTGCGAGTCTAGCACCGAAAGCGCCGAAATGACAAGCGTCGAATGACGGCGCCAATGGAAAGGAAAAGGAGCCGCGCCTGTCCCGCCGCGCCGCGCGCGGCAACGGTACAGAGCTTTTGCAGCCCGCATCGGTTATAATGATACCAGGTGAGTAGTCCGCCATTTTGCTTAGGGAGGTCTTCTCTCATACAAGACGATTTCATCAAGTCATAGAGAAACAGGAGCAAGTCATGGTATTGGTAAAGGACAGTTTTGTCTCGGTCGCGCGTTACGAAGATCTGCAGGGCAAAGGCAGCATCACGGTCCACCCCAATGGCAAGGCGGTCGTGCTCTTCCTTTATGGGGACAGGGTCTACGCCGTGGACAATCGCTGCCCGCACATGGGCTTCCCGCTGGACAAAGGCTCGGTGGAAAATGGCATTTTGACCTGCCACTGGCATCACGCGCGTTTTGATCTCGCCAGTGGCGGCGCCTTTGACCTCTGGGCGGACGACATCGACGCCTTCCCGGTCGTGCTGCGCGACGGCGAGATTTATGTCGATACGCAGGCGAATGGCAACAGCGTCGCGCATCAGCGAAATCGACTGCGCGATGGCTTGCAGCACAACCTGAGCCTGGTCGTGGCAAAAGCGGTTATCAACCAGTTGTGGCAAGGCCTGCCAGCCCATGAGCCTTTCCGCATCGGGCTGGCTTTCGGCACGCAATACCGCGGCATGGACTGGGGGCGCGGGCTGACCACGCATGGCTGTACCATGAATCTCATCCCCTACCTCGATCAGGCGGATCACCCGCTGGCGCTTTTCCACGGCTTGGCGGATCTGGCCAGCGACACCGCTGGCATGTCGCCGCGTTTTAATCCGCGGCCGCTGCCCAATGCGGAAACGGATATCCCCACGCTCAAGCAATGGTTCCGGCAGTTCGTCGAGGTGCGCGATGCCCAGGCGGCGGAACGCGCCATCGTTTCCGCCTTAAGAGCCGGCGCCGATGATGTTCAGATCGCCGATATGCTCTTCGCCGCCGCCACCGACCACCGCTACCTCGCGGCCGGTCACACCCTGGACTTCATCAACAAGGCGCTGGAATCGGTCGATCTGGCCGGCTGGGATCAGGCTGAACTGGCTTTTACCAGCGTCGTGCCAAACTTGACCGACGCCCGCCGCATGGAAGAATCAAACGCCTGGCGCAAGCCGATTGACCTGGTAGAGATCCTGGAACAAGCCTTCCTGGAGCTGCCGGCCGCTATCGCCGCTGGGCGCGACCAGGCGGCCAAGCATGATATTGCCGCCATCACCACGATCTTACTGAGCGATGATCCCCAAAAGATCGTGCATACCCTGCTCGATTGCCTGCGGGCGGGCACATCGCCCCTGGACCTGGCTGGCACTGTTGCCTACGCCGCGGCGCGTCGCATCGCGCATTTCCATACCAGCAACGAGTTCGGCGACTGGGATACGGCCCTGCATACCTTTACCTTCGCCAACGCCGTCTACCAAGGCTTGACGCGCGTTGAATCGGCCGAGCTGGCGCGCGGCATCTTCGACGGAGCCATCAGCATCTACTTGGACCGATTTCTGAATGTGCCGTCGGTTCGGCTGCCACAGCCGGAGGCTGTCGCCAACCCCGACGCCTTGCTGGACGAGCTGGAAGCCATGTTGAATTTGCAGCAGCAAGTCAACCAGGCGGGAAGGCTGGCGGCGCAGTATCTCGGCAGTGGCGGTTCGCCGGAGCGGTTGATGGCGAAAATGGGGCATCTGCTCTTGCGCGAAGATCGCAATTTTCACACGATTCAGTGTATCGAAGCGAGCTTCAATCAATATACGATCTTGAAGGAGCGGGCGCCCGAATTGGCGCCGCATGTCTTGATCGCCGCCGCGCGCTACCTGGCCGCCCATGCGCCGACCATGCGCTCCCAATTGCAGACCTATACGATCGCCCGGCGCTTGTCCCGTGGCGAGAATCTCTTTGAAGAATAGCAATCGCGGAATAGCTAACGGTTGTAAATGATGTAAGTCTCGCGCAGTTCAGCGCATAACTCGAGATAATGGCGGTAGCGTCGGCGCTCGATCTTGCCAGCGCGTACAGCCTTTCGTACAGCGCAATGCGGCTCGGCGCTATGCGTGCAATTGCCGAACTTGCAATCCAGTACATGCGCTTGGATGTCGACGAAGTAAGCGTCCAGTTCATCCGGCTCAATATCCCAGACATTGATCGAGCGGATGCCCGGCGTGTCGGCGATATATCCGCCGCTGTCCAGCCGAATCAAGGCGCTGTCGCGCGTGGTGTGGACGCCCTCTTCCGAGACTCGTCCGACCGATTTCACCTGGCGCCCCAAGCCCGGCTGTATGCGGTTGAGCAGGCTGGTTTTGCCGACGCCGGAGGGACCCGTGAAGACCGAAATCCCCTCAGCCAGCAGCGACCGCAAGCCGTCAATGCCGTCCCCGCTCCAGGCGCTGGCGCGCAGGACGCGATAGCCCATGCTTTCATAGCCAGCGAATAGATGCTGTATAGCGGGAGCCTCTGGCAGATCGGTTTTGTTGACGACAATGCTGAGCTCGCCGATGTGAGATTTTTCCCCGGCGACCAATAGACGATCCAGCAAGTTCAAATCCGGCGGCGGTTGCGCGGCGGCCACCACGAAGAGCGCGCGGTCGGCATTGGCTATGATGACCTGTTCGCGTTCGGCTTTGCCCGCGCCGCGCTTGCCGGTCGTGCGGACCGCCCGTGAAAGCACGCTTGTGCGCGGCGACAGGCTCTCCACAAGGCCGGTCAAGACGCCAGTGCCTTCGTCCCGGCGGGTGGCAATTGACACGCGGTCGCCGATCGCGGCGATATCGCTGGAACGCGCCGCTTCTTTCAGCTTGCCCCGCAATTCGCACATATAGGTATTGCCGTCAGTTGCTTCAACCCAAAAGAAGCCGCTTTGTTCCTTGACGATTAATCCCTCTTGCGCTGCGCCCAAACAGGTTTCTCCCGGCTGCGTTTTTCTTCCTCAACGCTTCCGCTAATTATAGACGCAAGCGGCTGATCCAGCACCTGTTTCGTGAAATAGTCAGGGCAATTCATCGCCACGCGATTTCTGCCGCAACCGGATTGCGAATTGTGTCGTATACTAATAGAAGCGTCTCAGGTAAGGAGTTGGGTGATGAACTTCAAAGTCGGTATCGGAATCGTCATCGCGGTGATCATCGGCGCCTTGTTGCTTTCCGGGCTGCTCGGCAAGATAATTGGCTTGGCGATTTCCCTGGCGATATGGGGCTTCGTCGGTTATATGGCGGGCAACCTGGTCCAAGGCGAAGGTTATGGCTTGCTGGGCAATATCGTGCTGGGCATCCTAGGCGGCTTCGTCGGATCGCTGCTGGTGACCATCATCGGCATTACAGGGCTGATCAAAGTACCGATTTTTGGCGGAATTCTGGTCGGGGTGCTGGGCGCGGTGGTGGTGGTGCTGGTGAGCAAGTTCTTCGGCGGGCAGGCGGTGGATGAGGATTAGGAATTCCACAATCGCACATTACACAGAGTGTAATGCCACTCAATTTAGATCGCCAAATATCTCACCCAACATTTTTTTCCGCGCGTAAAAGGCTCTACTGGTTGAGCCGTGCCCGGGACCTTTGGTTCGTGGCTGAACCCAGACGCCCATTTTTCCAGTCAAACAGTCGAAGCCCTTTTCTGGATCACTGATAACCTTACGCACTTCATCATAGTCCTTTTCGATTTCTTCATATAGTTCTTCGCTTAATACGAACTCGGCTATCCTATGGACAAAAGTCGGGTCAGTATATTCCTCGCCAACAATGCGAGCAACGACAACCATCTTGCTTAATTTCAACAAAAGATGACTGTCGAAAAATGATTTTCTGGCCACATCCACCCTGTCAATCATGCAAATAGACATAGTTTCTTTGAAAACAAGTTTACCGCTTCTTAGAAATCTCAATGGAATTACTTTCAATTCCCAGGAGCCAAAATTAGGACTTCTGCACGAATTCAAGGGCAAGTTCAAGTGACGCTCACAGACGTGGCCCGCCCAACCCTTGTTTTGCTTACCATTTACCGTTGCAGATATGTCATAAGTTCTCCCAACTTTGTGCAAATCTTTTCCTGTCAGTTCCATCAGACGATTTACTGCTTCTTCTCGCTCCATAGTCTCTCCTAGAAAACTCAATAATTCGTAATCAGCAATTCGTCAACTGCCCCACGTCCGCTCGCCTTAGAATTCACAAATCGCGGAGCTTTCACGGTTGCCACCTTGAAGACAGGATCGCTATACAGCTTCGAAGAGCTGTCGCTGTTGGAGAGCATGAACTTGGCGCCGCGCTCATGCAGCGCCAGGCAGAGGTCGCGCAGGGCTTCCTGCTCCGCTATGCCAAAATCATCTTTGGCGTAGCGCGTGAAAGAAGTCGCGTCTAGCGGCTGGTATGGCGGGTCGAAATAGACAAAGTCGCCCTGCCCCGCTTCCAGCGCCCGGAAATCGCGCCGCTGGATGTCGACGCCGCGCAATGCGCTGTGGCAGGTCCGCAAAGCCGCTTCGTCGCAAATCGCCGGATTCTGGTAGCTGCCCATCGGCACATTGAACTGTCCCTTGGAATTGACGCGCCAGAGGCCGTTGAAACAGGTCTTGTTGAGATAGATGAGGCGCGCGGCGCGCTCTATGGGGTCTTCGAGCAGATGCCGCGCTCGCAGGCTGTAATAATAATCGCGGTTGTGGTCTTGGGCGTGATTTTTCAGCAGCTCGATTAACGCTTCGACATCATCGCGGATGACTTGCCAGGCGCTGATGAGATCGGGGTTGATATCACTGAGAAAAGCCCCGCCCCCCCCCCCCCCCCGTAATATTCAGTAATTTATTGTTTAACAAAGCGAAGAAAAATGCGCCGCCGCCGAGGAAAGGTTCGTAGTATGCGCGAAATGATTTTGGCGCGCGCGGCAGCAGCTCGCGCAGCAAGCTGCGCTTGCCGCCGACCCACTTGACGAAGGGTTTCGCCGCCGGCACAGTGGAAGCGTCAAATTCGGGAGATAATGACATTTGCCTCATGTCTGATGTCCGGCTTGCCGTCAAAGTGTTTCACCGCGCAGCGCATTTTACGCACATTTGATCTATAAGGCGGATTCCAGGTTTTGTCAAGACGCGCCAACAAAACGGCAGAGCAAGGGGGTATGTAAAATAAGAAAACTTCTATGTTATACTTGCCGACTAATATAGAAATAAGGTTTTCCCAGGCGCGAAGGGGGCGCAATGGCATCACCAAGCAAAGACATGCTGCTGGACTGGCACCGCCAGATGGCGCTCATCCGAGAATTTGAAGAAACCTGCCACCGGCTCTACGAAGAAAAGCGCATCACCGGCGTCTACATGCACCTCTATAGCGGGCACGAAGCCAGCGGCGTCGGCTCGATGGCGGCGCTGCGCCCCAGCGACCACGTCATCACCGCCTATCGCGACCATGGCATCGCGCTGATTTTGGGCATGGAGCCCGGAGCGGTCATGGCGGAGATGATGGGCAAGAAAACCGGCAGCAGCGGCGGCAAAGGCGGCTCGATGCACCTGGCGTCGGCGGAGCGCAATTTTTGGGGCGGTTACGCCATCGTCGGCGGGCATCTGCCCTTGGCGGCTGGCATCGCCCTGGAAGCGCGTTATCATGGCAAAGACGACGTGACGATGACCTATGTCGGCGACGGCGCCACCAACAATGGCTACTTCCACGAATCGCTGAATATGAGCGCCATCTGGGATCTGCCCGTGGTCTGGATCATCGAAAACAACGGATACGGCATGGGCACCGAAGTGGATCGCGCCAGCGGACAAATCGAACTGCACCGCAAAGCCGAGGCTTATGGCATCAAGAGCTTGGGCCGCGTCAATGCCCAGGATGCCCTGGAAGTTTACGATGTCGCAACGCAGGCTGTCGCTTATGCGCGGGCGCATGGACCGGTGGTGATAGAGCATGTGACCTATCGCTATCGCGGACATGGCGTTTCCGACAAGCAATACGATGCCCGCGAAGATATGTCGGCCGAGCTGCGCGAATGGGTGCAATGTCGCGAACCAATCAAGATCTTGCGCGAGCACATCTTGAGCAAGTACAAGGGGATGGAAGCTGCTTTGGCGGCGCACGAGGAAGACGCGCTGCGGATAGTCAAAGACGCGGTTGATTTCGCCGAAGCCAGTGAATTGCCCAACAGCTACCAGGAATTGATGCAAAATACCTACGTCAATTCCCACCTGGTCTACAAGACCGCGCGAAGCATCGGCGCCGGCATCGACTAAAAGCGACTGAAATTACCGGAAGGACTTTGTCAGAACTCATTTCGGAGAGAGCAGGGGCAATGGCAGTGAGAAATGTCGCCATGCGGGAAGCGATCCGCCGGGCGCTCAGAGAAGAAATGCAGCGCGACGAAAACGTCTTTGTCATGGGCGAAGAGGTCGCCTATTGGCAAGGCACGCATCGCGTCACACGCGGCTTTCTGGAGGAATTTGGCGAGCGGCGCGTGCGCGACACGCCCATCAGCGAGATGGCGATTGGCGGCGTCGCGGTCGGCGCGGCTATGGCTGGCTTGCGCCCGGTCGCCGAATTCATGACCATCAACTTCGCCTTCCTGGCGCTGGACGCGATTGCCAATCACGCCGGCAAAGTGCGTTACTTCTTCGATGGCATGTTCAAAGTACCTCTGGTCTACCGCGCCGCCAGCGGTTGGGGCAATCAAGCGACCGCATCGCATTCGCATAGTCCCGAACCGATCTTCGCGCATTTTCCCGGCGTTTATGTCGGCTGCCCATCCAACGCGATGGATGCCTATGGCATGTTGAAAGCGTCCATTCGCGACGACAACCCGGTGCTCTTCACCGAAAGCATCGCCCTCTACCCCAAACCGGGTCCGATGCCCGATGATGAGGACAGCGACTATCTCATTCCCATCGGCAAAGGCGATATCAAGCGCGAGGGCGCGGACGTCACCCTGGTGGCTTATGCCCGCGGCGTTGACTGGGCTTTACAGGCGGCGCGCCAATTAGCGCAAGACGGCGTCGAGGCGGAAGTGGTCGATTTGCGCTGGCTGCGCCCCTTGGACATGGATCTGGTTTACAACAGCTTCAAGAAGACCAATCGCTGTGTCATCGTCGAAGAATCGCTGCCCATGTACAGCTTCGGCAGCGAGATCGCCGCGCTCTTGCAGGAAAACATGTTTGATTATATGGACGCGCCCATCAAGCGCGTCGCGGCGGAGGATGTTCCCCTACCCTATTCCAAAGAAATTGAGCTTTTGGCGCTGCCAAACGCGCAAAAAGTCGTGGATGCGGTCAAGGAGATAGTATAGATGGCGTATGAAGTGAAACTTACTACCGATGGTCTGCTGATCAACTGGCTGCGCGACATCGGCGAGACTGTCGCGGCCAGCGATGTCATCGCCGAAGTGGAAGCCGACAAAGCCACGGTCGAGATTGAAGCTGGCAGCGACGGCGAATTGCTGGAACTGCGCGCCGAACCCGGCGACGAGATTGGCGAGGGCGCCATCATCGCGCTGATCGGCACATCCGGCGAAGATACAGCGTCAGCCTCGCATACCCCGCCCGCGGCGGGAAGCCCGGACAAGACGACAGCGGCGGAGCCCGCCGCCGCAACCAACGGGATGAGCATGACAGACGGGGATCGCATCAAAGCTTCGCCCCTGGCTCGCCGCATGGCAGCGGATAAAGGCATTGATCTCAGCCGCGTGCGAGGCACAGGTCCCGGCGGCCGCGTCGTCAAATCCGATATCGAGAATTTCGCCGAAAAACCCATGCTGCCCCCACAGCCGCCAGCCGCCCCGACCGCCGGCGCTCAGCCGACCTGGGGCAAGCTGCCCGAAGCCGATGTCGATGTCCTGCCCTTGTCGCGCATGCGCCGCGCCATCGCCGATGGCACCATCCGCAGCAAGAGCAATACGCCGCATTTCTACGTCACGGTGGAAGCCGATGTCGAGCCGCTGCTGGCGCTGCGCAAAGAGCTCAACAACGCTTTGGCGGCCGATGGCCTCAAGATCAGCGTCAACGACATGCTGATAAAAGCCTTGGCGCTGACACTGCGGGCATTCCCCAATCTCAACAGCCATTATTACGGCGACCGATTGGTCCAGCACCGGCGCGTCAATATCGGCATTGCGGTGGCATTGCCCGACAACGGCTTGCTCAATGTCGTCTGTCACGACGCCGACAGCGTTTCCTTGCGCGAGATGACAATCAACAACAAAGCCATGTACGAGCGCGCGCGGTCCGGCAAGATCAAGCCGGACGACATCCGCGGCGCGACCTTCACTATCAGCAATATGGGTCCTTTCAACATCAAGGAATTTTCCGCCATCATCAGCTCGCCGGAAGCCGGCATCCTGGCGGTGTCTTCGGCGTTGCGAGTGCCGATTGTGCAGGATGACGGGACGCTAGGCGTCGGCACGCGCATGAACATGACGCTGAGCGTCGACCATCGCGTCAGCAACGGGGCGGAAGGCGCGCAGTTCATGAACCACCTGCGCGACTTGGTGGAGCATCCGCTGCGGCTGTTGGATTTGAGCAGGGTATAGCGCGGGCTGAGCAATAGCCTGATGCCCAAGCGCGTCCTATTCATCGCCTCACTGCACCATCCCGAACAACTGCAAGCCGATATCCGCAGCGTCGAGGAAAGCGCGCCGACCCCGCTCTTCCCCAGCAGCATGGGACAGCACTTCTGGGAACGCGCCATGCGGGCCGCGGGCTACGAAGTGGCGGTCTTCTGGCGCAACCTACCCGGCTACGGTCCGCGCGACATCGCCAGGCTGCGCACTGATGTCTTCCGCGAGCGTCTGACAGCGGGCAAAATCACAGCCGGGCTGCTGCGGCGCCTGCCAGCGCAGCTCAATCCCGACTACCGGCGGCGCAATCAACTGCTCATCGCGCAGGCGCGCCGCTTCCACCCGGACATCATCTGGCTCTCCGGCGACAATCGCGAGATCCTGCCGCAAACGCTGCGGCAACTGCAGCGCGAACACGGTTCTGTGATCATCTACGTCAGCGGCGTATCGCCCATCGTCTTCTCCCACGCGAATGAACGCGCCGCCGCCCGCCTCTACGACCTGGTGCTGGTGAACGATTATTATCACGGCATGCAGTGGCTCGAACTCGGCGCGAAGCGCGTGGAATGCCTGCCCTACGTCGCCATCGACCCCGACTTCCATTTCCCACAGCCCATGACAGATAGTCCCAAGGACACTCTCTGCGACATCGGCTTTGTCGGCACGCTCCTGCCGGGTTCGCTCTACAGCGAGCGCGTCGCGGCGCTGGAGAGCCTGCGCGAATTCGACCTGGGCATCTGGAGCATGCACGAAGTGCCGGAGACGCTGCGCCCCTTTCACCGCGGTCAGGCGCTGGGACGGGAGATGCTGCAAGTGCTGTCCTCAGTGAGAATCAGCCTCAATACGCATGGCGATTTCATGCGCTACGGCGGCAATATGCGCCTCTTCGAAACAGCCGCGGTCGGCACCTTTCAGATTGTGGATGACAGACCCGGCGTTCGTCAGTGGTTCCGCGACGGCGAGCATCTGATAACGTATAGCGATCTGGACGACCTGCGGACGAAAGTCGCCTATTACCTGGCGCATGACGCGGAACGCCAGCGCATAGCCGCGGCGGCGCGGGCGCATGCGCTGGCGCGGCATCGCTACGATCAGCGGCTGGCACGGGTGGAGGAGTTGTTAGGGGAGGTGTAATACCCCTAATTATTGGGGCTGAATTAGTCTCGCGTTTTTTGCAACACTTGATGTAGCGGCAAACAGATTGCAGGGGAGGCGTAAAATGATAGTTTTACCAGCGATACCAGCAATCGTTGCGGCATTGACGCCGATAGTTCAAGCGGCGGCCGTCGCGGCTGGGATCGGTGCGGTGCTTGGCGCGGGAACTGGGGCGGTCAGTTGTGGCATCTCTGGCGTCCGGGAACATGGCGAAATCAACCGCACGGTTTTTGTAAACTCCGCTCAGTGCGCGGGGAAAAGCGCAGCGGAAGGTGCACTTGTCGGTGGCGTTATGGCACCGGCAGGTCTCTTGATTGCACCAGTAGTTGCGCCGGTAATCGGACCCGTTATTTCGCCAGCGATAAATGTGGTCGACGATGTGGCTGGCGCTGCGATTCAAGTAATTGATGACGCGGCTAAACCCTTGATTGAAGTTGTCGACGACGTAGCAAAATCGACTGTTGGGAGTATCGACGATGCGGGGGTAGTGGCAGGAAGCGCTGTTATCGCAGATGACGCAGCTAGCCCGTTCTTGAGACGTGCCAGGCTAAAATTCCATGCAGTCGATGACGCAGTTCGTCCTGTGATGAACAAATTCGGAAATGCAGCAAAGAAGGTTGCCCGCGGCGTAAGCGCACCAGTACGCCTAGCTAGAAGCTTTCGGCATGCTCGAAACTACAAAACATTGCCTAAGGGATCAGGCAACAAGGGCTATGTGTATGTCATGGACGACGTCACTACTCCTGGACGATATAAAATCGGCAAGACCATTGATCCACCAACCCGCCTAAAGAAAGTGCAAAGTAATCTGAACACCAAGACTACTTCAGGTGGCAAGGTGCAGTATAAGTGCATCATTTCAACCAAAGACATGAAATCTTTGGAGGATGCCTTGCTTGAGCAATTCAAGCCTCAGAATCTGCCCAACTTCGACGCTGGCACTGAATGGTTCACTTTGACTGCCGTCCAAGTCGCCGCCGCTTGCAGCCACTAAACGACAAGCGTTAGAATGGGATCCGTAAGGGTCCCATCCCGATTCGCAGTCCAGCAAAGGAACACATGAACTTGCGCGCCTTGATGTTTATCACCCTCACCAGCGCCATACTCGCCGCGTTCACCGGCTTCATCCTCGCCGGCGGACTGCCAGAAGGCGCCATCGTCGGCGCGCTGCTCGGCGGCAGCGTGGGCTTCATCATCGCCATGCGCCGCGCCAGCGGCGCGGCCGGTCCCGCTTTTGAATACGAAGCGGCGGGAATCCATGACGACAACCTCATCACCATCGCCCGCCGCAACCTGGTCCGCGACGCCTATCGCGATTCCTACGATCTGCGCGAAGGCGATGCGCAGCCGCGCATTCCCGACGCCAAAAGTGAGGCTCAGCTTTTGTGAGATTCCGGCTAATGATACGCGCGATCGCTAGCGCGGGCGCCATCTGTATTGGCGCGGCGCTGCTCGGCGCGCTGGGGGGCGGGGCGCTGGCCGGGCAAGTGGGCGCGGAACTCGGTCTGATTGTCGGCGGCGCTTTTGGCTTGGCGCTCGGTTTTCGCTACAACGCGGATATGGCGGAGGTTGCGGCAGCGCAACAGCGTTTGCAGCAGCGCCGCAGCAGTCACGATCGTCACGATCGCGCCAAAGGCGCAGCAAGCACAGCCTACTTGCGCGACAAACGCGGCGAAATCTGGCGCGCCCTGGCGGCAAAACGGCGCGAGCGACTAAGTGGCGGTTCGCCACATGCGCGTTATACCAGCCAAAGGCATCACGATTTATCTCTCTCCGATATCGGCATCAGGCGCAAGAGCAAGCCCAAGCGTTAGATCGAAACTGCCGCTACTGCTTGTTACTGCTTGTTAATCCACGCCATAAATCAAGGTATCGGGATAAAAGCCGAACCAGCCGAACCAAAATGCCAGATGCCCGCCGATGCGCGCCAGCCTTTCGCCGTCCTCCGCGATGAGCGCGCCCTCGCCTATCCGCCAGCTGCGGCCGTCTTCGCTAAGCAGCGTCGACTTGTCATCGCCCGCGACGAAGACATAAGCCGCGCTCGCGTAAGCGCGCACAGCCGCCCCGCCCGGCTCGAAGAATTCCCGTTCCGGCGTCGCATCGGCGACGATCACCAGGTTGGTCTGGCCCACGCGATCGTTGATGACGCGCTCGGGTATGATCCTTTCCAACGGGTAGGCTTTCGCCTGCCCCTGCAAGCGCAAGGCGAAGACCATGTCCTTGTTTTCAACCAGCGCGGTATCCTGCTGCCACGAGGGGAACATCAATTCAGCGCTGTTGAAATAGTCGCTGTAGGCGGCGCCATTGCTGTAATTGCGCAGGAAACCGGTATCCAGGCTCAAGACGCTGGTATCCGGATGCTGCTCCAGCCAGCTTGCCCAATCCGCGACCACGACCGGCAGCAGGTCCAAAACGATGTCGCTTGAAGCCAGCGGACCAAAAGCAGGCGTACCGGTAATCGCATTCCAGACGGTATCGGTATTGCGATCGTACATCAATTTGTTGGAGCGCATCAGAAGCCCCGACGATCCGAATTCCAGCGTCGTATCGCCAAGTTTCACGAGCTCGCCGTCGAGATCACGATAGGTCAAATCGGCGATTTGCGCATCGTATAAAAGGCCCGCGCCACAAAGCGTACAGTAAGCCAGCATGACCGGGCGTCCGCGAACCCGCCCGACCAGACCCTCTTCCGCCGCCGCTTCGCCAGCGCCGACATCCGGCAGGCTTTGCCATGCGGCGTCGCCTTCCCATGCGATGTCATCAGCGCGCAGCCAACCATCCCGCGGGCAAGCCGCGGATTGTCCTTCGACGAGAATCCAGTCACCTTCCGCGCGTCCGCGCGCCACGAAGGCTGTGGGGGCGCGGAAGCTGCAAACCCGCTCGCCCTCAGGCGCCTCAAACATAGGCGCTTGGCCGATCACGTCATTGAACATCTCGTGCCAATTCAATAGGCGCAATGGATAGGCGCGGCTATCACCGTCCAGGCTGAGCCCGAAGACCAGCTCGTCCGCCGCCGGATAACTGCAATCGAAATCACGGCAAAAGTCCTCATATTCATAACCTTCTGTGACCGCGTCTTTTGGGCTGATCTGCCGCGCATTAACCAGCGATGGGATGCCATCCACCGTCACGCCGCCCCAGACCGCTTCCACCAGATTGATTTTGGCGCTGTCCAAGACGCCGGGCGCGAAGAAACGCATGAATTCCGCGTCAACAAAGGCCGCCAGGACCTGGCCCTTGAACTCTTCATAGGCAGGCGGCAGCGCGATATCATTCCGCCCCGCCCATTCAAAATAGCCGCGCCAATCCATGTCTTCGCCGGTCAGCGCGTTCAAGGTTTTGATGACAGCGCGGTTCAAGGCTTCGCTGCGCGCGAAGTAGGCGATGTCGATCAACGGCGCGACATAGAGCGGATCGCCCGATTCGGCGATGGCTGTATAAATGTCCAGGTCGGTTTGGCGGCCCCGCGCCGCGTCAAATGTCGCGGCTAGCAATTGGATCATGGTCTTGCGATAGTTCGTCGTATCGAAGTCCGCCGCGTAAGTCAGCGATGACAACGCCATCACCAGCAAAAGTAGAACTAACGGGATTCGTAAAAACCTGACTCCATTCACGTTCCTGCCTCCAAACCTGTTTCGAGGAGCGTCAATATCCTAACGTCTAATTCTTGCCATAGTCTTATTGTAGATTTTATTCAGGGGCGCGGAGTTCATCGCAAAGCCATGGCGGGAATACCCAAATCGCGCCCACCATATCGCTATTCAGCCACGCTAAACCTGCCCAGTTCGATCGTGCTGTCCTGCGCCCCAGCCACATTGGTCAAGACATCGTAGCGCACCATGTCCGGCAGCGCGTACCAACCGGTCAAAACCCGGTACTCGCCCGGCTCGAAGCCGCCTACATCCAGCCGCACCGTTTCCAAATAGCCCGAACCAGCCTGCACATCCCCGGGTGGCGAGTCGTCCTGGCGCATGAGGACGCGTTCCTCGTTTAAGACGTGGATGAAGCGCTGGTCATTAATCGTTCGGGGAGCGTCGAAGCTCCACCACAGGTGGATGACGAGTTCCTCCGCTATATCCTCCGGCATATAATAACCCGAGAGTTCGATGCCGCCTGCGACGCGAATTGGATCGTAAATCGCGCCGTCGGTTAACTGTTCAATCTGGACATCGCCTATCGCGACGTCATGACAGAGCAGCACAGTTGTATCAACCCGATCCGGGCAAGGCGGATCCAGCGCGATGCGCAGCGTATTGTAACCCCGGCGCGCGATCGGCAAGGGGATGGACAGTTCCGTCTGGCCGACGACATTCACTGTCTGCAGCGGCACGTCGTTGAGCGAGAGATTGACGCGGCGGTTCACCGCGGTCAAGGTCGCGCGGAAAGTCAGCCAGCCGGGCCGCGCCTTGAAGGTATAAACGTTGTGCGAGCCCGCGTCCGATACAAGTGAATAAACGGGTTCCTGGGTCGTGCTGCGCCGCAAAGACCGTGATTCAAATACGGCATATCTTTCGTCTTCAAAGATGGGCGCGCCCAGGCGTTCCAGCGCGAGCGGATAGAGCGTGTTGAATTGACCGCTTTCCAGGGCCCGCGCTTTGTTGATGATCACTGCGTCGGCGCGGGCTTCAGCCAAAACCAAGGGATGAAAGCTGGAAAGCAGCACCAGCCTGGCTGGATCCACCGGCGTGACGCGGGTCTCTTGCCCAGCCACCAGCGGTTTCCCGTGCGCCGTTTGCAGATACATCGCCTCTTTTACCGACAGCAAATGATCGTGCGGCACGTTGTAGACGGCGCGGATGTCGTTTCGTTTGGCCAAGTCGTGAATGCCTTGCGGGATGCCCGCAGGAATACTGGGAAATGCCGCGAACAACTGATAGTCGTGAAAGATGAGCAAGGCGAGCAAAAGCGCCATGCCATTGCGAATCAAGCGGCTGCGCCGCTGAAACAATGGACCCCGCCAGAGCACCAACATGCCCCAGCCCGCCATCATCGACAGCGCGGCTGAAAACAGGAACATGAATCGCCCAGGGGTACGCGCCAGCTCCACGAATGGCAGATTCATCAAAAATGCGTAGGGCAGCGGAATAACGGTGCTATAGCCGGCAACCGAAACGGAAACCGCTTCATCAAGTATCTTGAGCACAGGACCCAAAGCCAATAGCCAGCTTGCCGCCGCCACCAGCAGCCACCAGCGCGTCTGCCGGCGGAATAGCAAACCGACTAGCGCCAGGATCCCGCTGACGAAACCAATATAGCTGGCGCCCTCGCCCAGGTTTGTGCCGAGAACGCGACCCGAATGCGGCGCGATATCGCGCCAGAATGGATTCTCGAAAGAAGGACTAACCAGCCCCAAGAGATCAATACTGTAACGCACATAGCCGCCCGCTTCTTCATAATGTGGCGATTGAAGCGTCCTTTCGATAACTGGGCTCAGAAACCCCAGCAAAAGTATCGTCCCGACAAGCGCGACCGCTATGGTACGCGTCGCGCCAACGTAGTCCCGGCGGTAAACGCGCGCCAGGGTAAAGAGCGCGAACAGCGGCGCGTGAAAATACAAAAATTGCAAACTATGCCCCAGCGCGGACAGCAGGAAAAAGATCACCGCTAGCGCGAACCAGCGCTTGCGCCCGGCATCGACGTGTTTGAACAGGCTCAATAGCAGAATCGGCGCGGTCCATTGCACGATCAAGCCGGCATGGCCGTCAAACAGATGCCCCTGCATGATCGGGAAGACCATATAGACCAAGCCCGCGATCCATGCCGGCGCAAGGCGCAGGCTGGAGATGCGTTGGCGCGCGAAAATGTACATCGCCCAACCGTTCAAGGTCAGGGTGATGAGGATGCCCAAGTTGTAAGCCATTGCCAGCGGCATAACAAAGGCGAAGAGCCACATGGGAAAGAACTGCAATGGGTTCGCCCAGAGCACGACGCTGGGGAAACCATCCGGGTAAGCCAGCAGCGACTGGTAAAAGACATCGTCGCCGCTTTCCAAGGCGGTCTTGTACCACCAGACATGGCGCGCCATTTCATAGACGTCGCCCGTCCCGCCGCCCACGAAGCGCGTGGAGAAGGAGCTAAGCACAGACGAGATCAAATACAGGGCGACAAGCAGATAACCGCAGAGCGCCAATGTATGTCGGCTTCGCAGCAGTCGCAGCACGGTAAATCCTTCAGCGCGTGGCTCAACCGTTCTCTGCACCATTTTATCATCACCTCGCCAAAATTGTCGGCTATGGCGAGTCTGATGCCTGGCTGTCGGCAGCCCGCTCCGCGGACAGCAAAATGCGCGTAAGGCGCGTGCGATAAACGCGATAGGCGCTCTGGTGATTGAACTGCAAGAAGATGTCTT
Organism: Phototrophicaceae bacterium; assembly: GCA_965232245.1. Classification (GTDB taxonomy): domain Bacteria; phylum Chloroflexota; class Anaerolineae; order Aggregatilineales; family Phototrophicaceae; genus UBA6055. Next base: position 3,139,128 of record CBDDPG010000002.1, read on the forward strand.
TTGTCACATAAAGCCTTTGATCGGCGATTTTAAGCAGGTAGCTGTCGCGCTGCCGCCCGCGGCGCAGGACGCGCTCTACATTGCCGGCCAGCGCCTCGACGCCATGCGAGCGCAAGTCCCTGTCAAGTCGCATGAAGTCGCGAGCCATATAACCGACCAGCAAGGCGTTGACCAAAATCAAGCCCAGACCGGCTAAGAGCATGATTGAGTTTTTGTCGGTTTGCCCCCCAAATATCAGCGCGGTTGAAACAAATACCAGCGCCAAAAAAACCAGCGCGCCCATAAGCGCCGACCGGGCTTGAGCCCGCCTCATTCGCTTGGCTTGCTCAAAACTAAGCCCGCCTCGCCTGTTGGCGCGCAGGTCCTGCTCAGTAAAATTGAGGGCGGCGCCCAAGCCGTCCGCGGCTGCTGTCATGGGGCGGAAGATGGAGAACTGTCGGGATTTTCTTGAGCGGATCCAGGAGATTGTTGCAGGTCTTGCCCGGGCAGTTGACTCTCGTCTAGGAATAATTCCTGCTCTGGACTCGCGGCGTCGGACATGTCTTCGATGTAAATCGAGCGGCTTGGGAAGGCGAAGCTGATGTCGAGCTCTTCGACAATGCCCATAATCTCCAGCAGCAGCGCCTCTTTGAGCGCGGTAAATTCCCGCCAATCAGCCAGCAGAACTTGGCAAATGACGCGCACGTCAAGCGAGCTGGAATTGAAATCGACAAAATGTACGATCACCGATTCGGGATCGACTTTGTCGGTTTTCAGCAGCAAATCGCGGATGGCTGCGATGGCCGCTCGCAGTTGCTCCGATGTCGTGCTGTACGTGAAAGTCAAGGTGACATCAAGGCGGCGCTTTTCCATGCGCGACAGATTCATGACGATGGCGTTTGTCAACAGGTTGTTGGGAACGGTCGCCAGCACCTGATCCAACTGGCGGATGCGGGTCGAGCGCATGCCGACATGCTCAACAATGCCGGTCACATCGGGCGTCCTGACAAAATCGCCCACCTTGAATGGATCATCGCTGACGATGGCGGCGAAACCGAAGAGGTTGCCAACCGTGTCCTGAGACGCCAGAGATATGCCAATGCCAACAACACCCAGCGACGCGATCAACGCGGCGACATCGAAGTCCAGTTCCTGCAAGACAAAAATGGCGCCCAAGGCGATGATAACGTATTTGACGACTGTGTTCAAAAATGGCAGCAAACGATCGGGGATGGTCAAACCAGTGATTTGCCGGAAGAAGGCCGGATGCAAAGAGACGACCTCGAACATTCTGATCAAGGCGAAGAACACAGAACCAATGATCAGCGAACGCCCAACCGTCTCCGCGACTTGCTGCGCTTCCTGCCCGAATTGAAACAGATTAACCGTGAAGATGACGCCCAAGCCGACGACAGCGATGCGTACCGGCGTCAGACTTTGATTGAGCAGTTCATCGTCGATTTCAGTTTTCGTCCGGCGCGCCGCGATACGCAGCGGACGAAATAGCAGCCAGGTCAAGACCCAGCGCAATACAACGATTATCAGAATGCAGATGAGGATCAGAATGAGGTTCAGGATGAGCTCCCGCAGCAACGGGGGCTGATCCAGAAGAAATGGCAACTGCGAGAGCAAGTCCATCTTTCGCTCAATTCAAATGATGTTTGTCAGTCTAGCGACGCTAATTTTGCCGCAGGCATGGGGGAGTTTCAAGCCCGCGCGCAGCTGGCGCCCGGGGCGAAGCGTCAATGCGGGGCTTGGCCGATTTTCGGGAAACGCTAAACCTGGAAACCGTTGCGGTAATCCACAACTTTGCGCTCATAATTTTCGACGAAGCGCATCAGTTTGCTTTCCAATTCGTCCCATTCATCGCTGAGGAACAGTTGCCGCAATACTTCCGCGCTTTCCGTTACGAACTCGATCTTGCGCATGGGGTAATCCCCATAAGCGACATGCCAAGCCATGTGCATGTAAACGCCTAGTTTCTGTATGGCTGGCACAAAGCTGCTTAACATGTAGCGGTAGTATTGGTCTTGTTTATCGGGTCTGATATTATAGAATAAGATTAGCTTGTACCTGGGTCTGATGTGTTGGGATGATAGCATAAGTTGTTGAAGGTGGTTGAAGTAAAGTATAGTGTTACTGTAGCACAGTTTTCCTCGAAGTGGCAATTGGATTGTTTCCCAGCCTTTTGCCGCCACAGTTTGGATTTGCCGTCGACCCAGTAAGGTTGCGTTGAAAAGGGATGCAGTAGATGCAGGATTTGCAACGGGCGATTGATGATCTTCGTCATCGAGCGCGCCGCACTACCGACCCGCATGCCTTGGTCGAGCTTGAACAAGAAGCTCGCGACCTGTTGACGGAAGCCAAAAACACCCCTCTGGAAGCGATCGCGCAGACGCTCTTTTCCGAAATCGCCGGCAGCAGCCAAAGCGGATCACAGAGCAATTTCGCGGCCATCCGCGGTCTTGTGCGCCGCGCCCGCATCCGCATCGAGATCGCCGGCGACGATGACGATGTCGACGAAGCCATCGATATTCTAGCGGACGCCTTGCAGCTTGACCCCGGCAATCCTGACGCCATCAACCTGCTGCGACAAGCGAGCAGGCATAGCGCGCAGGCGCGGCAGCGTGTGCAAGAGCTGTTCGCGCGGCACAATATCGCCCCCGCGCCAGCGCAGGAGAATGCGCCAACACGACCGTCAAACGTGAAATCGACGCGGGAACCTTCCGCCCCCGCCGGCTACACGCCGCAGCAGCAGCCATCCACAAGAGCCAGCCGCCCTGTGGAAGAACTGAGCCCGCAAGCGAGCGCGTCGCTGGACGATCTGCTGTCGCGCCTGACCGAATACTACTATTCGGGCGAATATCAACAGACGATAGATGTCGCAAATCGCATACTCGCGATCCGGTCAAACAACCCTACCGCCCTGGAATACCGGGAAAAATCCGAAGACAACCTAATCCGCGGCATCGTACCCGACCACCGGATTCCCTTCGAGGCGCGCGTCGCCTATAACCGCGCCAACTCGCTTGTGCGGGCCGGCAACTACGAACAGGCTTCGGGCTTGTACCGGGAAGCGCGCGAACTGGCGGAACGCGACGGCATCTTGACTTGGAAGGACGTGGAGCAAGCGCTGCTGGATATACAGGACCTGGCGCTCGCGCGCGAGCTGCTGGCGGATGGCGACCGCTTGATGGCGAACGACAGTTTTTCCGAAGCCCTGCGCAAGTACGAAGGCGCCTTGCGCGTGGTTCCCAACGATCCACAAGCTGAAGAACGCCTGGAAATGGTGCGGCGGGTACAGCGAGACGTCGACCAAATATCGGTCAATATGAACACCATCGGCGGCACGCTCGAGGAGCAGGTTTCCCAGATTGGCGGCGTGCGCGCCTTGCTTTCGCATGGGCGGCAATTGTTGCCCAACAGCCCGCGCCTGGCGCAGATGCAGCACGAGCTGGATACCAAGTTGGCTGCGATTCGCAGCCAGGTCAGCGATCAAGCGCAACTGACCATGAACCACGCCAACAATGCGACCACGCTTGACGAACGCATCCTGCTCATGAATGCCGCCATTAAACTCGTTGAGCTGGGCTTGGAGCTCGACCCCACCGACAGCGCATTCTCCGAATTATTGATGCGGGCGCGCAACTTGCAAGCAGATAGCAGCCGCGCGCAGCAGGTAATCAAGCGAGCGCAGGCTCTGGTCACCCAGAACTTCGACGCCGAATTGGCGCAGGCGCGTCAAATGCTGGCGGAGCTTGTGGGTGAATACGCGCAAGACGAACGCTATCGCAGCACGGTCAACGACCTTTTCACGCGCTACCTGGAGCGGGCGGACGAAGCCTTGCAGGAAGGCAATATGCGCGATGCCAGGACCTGGCTGGAAGCCATGCGCGAAGAACCCTTCCGCATCCTGGGCAGACGCACCGATCTTTCTCGCGTCGAAACAGTCATACGCCGTCATCGCAACCGCGGCCGCGTCGTCATGCTGATCGTGATCATCATTCTCCTGGGTATGGGCAGCGTCACCGCCGCTATGACACGGGGCCAGTGGGAGCCGATACTCTTCCCTACGCCGACGCATACGCCAACAGCAACCTACACGCCAACAGCGACTTACACGCCCACGATCACGCCCACGCCGACGGACACCTTCACGCCGACCCACACGCCAACGCCCAGCGCCACGCCATCGGCTACGCCGCCACCGACCGAGACCTTCACGCCGACATATACATTTACGCCATCACATACGCCGACACACACTTACACGCCGACCGTCACGTCGACAGCCTCCAATACGCCGACCGCTACTAATACGCCGACTGTCACGCCCACGCCGCCGGAATTGTGCCGCGCCGTTGTCTTGGGGCAGAACGGCATAAACTTGCGCTGGCGCCCCAAACGCTCATCCGAACAGGTCGCCCGCATCCCGCCCGCGACAATCGTGCCGATACTGCAGCAGCAGCGGGAAGAAGGCACAGTGAACGGACCTATCTGGTATTATGTTCGGGTCAGGATCGTCGACAGCGAATTGACGGGCTGGATCCGCAATGACACGGTGACCCCTATTACCGGCTCGGAATGCCCGCTGCTTCCTTGATTCCTCGGGGAATGGGGTTGAATTCCAACGGTGCCCAGCCAGTCGTCCCTACCAACTCGTTGGGATTTGGGTCACGGATCTCACCCTAGATCTGAAAAGAAATCAATCGAAATGGAAACGGTTCCCGTCCCGCCATACAGTTGGACGGCATCCCGGTTGATGTAATAGAACCAGCCCAAAAAGGGATCGAATGGTCGCGTTGGTCGCGTCTTACCAGGAAGTATAGCCGCCGTCGACCACCAGATTCGTGCCGGTCGCGAATTTCGCGGCAGGCGACGCCAAATAGTGAATCGCGTTGGCGATATCCTCCGGCTCGCCGATGCGGCCCATTGGCGTCATTTCGTGCCAAGTCGCTTTCCACTCCGCATTGCTGAGGGCTGGCACGGTCATATCGGTGCCGATATAGCCGGGCGAGACGCAATTCACGCGCACGCCGCGATCTGCCCATTCCGCGGCCAGGGACTTGGTCAAGAGGATGACGCCAGCCTTTGCCGCATTGTAATGCGATTGCGGCTGCGGCTTGTTCACGATCATGCCCGACATGGAGGCCAGGTTGACAATCGCGCCGCTGCCGCGTTCCAGCATGTGCCTGCCCAAAGCCCGGCAGCACCAGAAAACGCCATTGAGATTGACGTTCATCATATTGAGCCAGTCTTCGTCGCTGCATTCTTCCGCCGCAACAGCCTGGGCGATGCCGGCATTGCAGACCAAAATGTCGATCTGCGGGAAAGCTGACAAGGCGGCCGCCGCCATCGCCTTGACACTCTCCGGCGAGCGCACATCGACCTCGATGAACATCGACTTGCGCCCCATGGATTCGATCTCGGCCGCGGCGGCTTCCCCGTTCTCGGCGATGTATTCGGCGATGATGACGTCCGCCCCCGCGCCGGCGAATACCCGCGCTGTCGCCAAGCCAATGCCCCGCCCCGCGCCGGTGATCAGCGCTGTTTGTCCACTCAGATCGAAGTCCGGATTACTCATGTCGAATCTCTTCCTGTTTACTATTTGAGCCGAATTCCGCGCGACAATACCACATCAACGCCAGCCATTGCAAGTAAAATTGACTGCGGTATGCGCCAAATACCGTCCAGCAGTTGTATTGTCTGCTTCGAGAATAGTTCTCCAACGTCCGCGCGATGCAATAAGACGCGCTAGCCGCCGATGTGATACATCTCGACCTTTTTCCGCCGGTCGCGCATCTCGTCGGTCAGGGAATTGCGAATCTCGGAATAGCGGTCAACGCGATCGCCCCAGGTTTGACGAAGGATAACTTCCAGTTCATCGTCTGTCGCGCCGGCGCGCAAGGGATCGCGCAGGCTGAAGCCCTCCGTCGCGAACAAGCAGGTGAATATCAGTCCCTCCGGCGAGAGTCTCATACGCGTGCAGGAACCGCAGAAGGGCTGTGTAACCGAGGGGATCAAGCCAATTTCGCCACCGCCATCAACATAGCGGTAGCGCCGGGCGACCTCGCCAAAATAATTGCTGGCAACTGCTTCCAGGGGCATGGCGGCATGGACGCGCTCGACGATTTCGCGCGCTGGCACAACCTCGTCCATCTTCCAGCCATTCTTGTTGCCGACATCCATGTACTCGATGAAGCGCAAAATATGCCCGCGATCCTTGAAAAAGCGCGCCAAGTCAAGAACCGTATGGTCGTTCAGTCCGCGTTGCACAACAGCGTTTATCTTGAGAGGGCTAAACCCGGCCGCTTCTGCCGCGTCTATGCCTGCCAGCACCTTGTCCACGCCGGATCGACCGCCATTCATCTTGCGGAAGATCGCGTCATCCAGTGTATCCAGGCTGATCGTCAAGCGCTTCAATCCGGCGGCTTTCAAAGCCGCAATCTTTTGCGGCAGCAGGAAGGCGTTGCTTGTCATCGCCAGGTCTTCGACGCCGTCCAGCCCGTCCAGCATGGCAACCAGACGCTCAATATCTTGGCGCAGCAGCGGCTCGCCACCGGTCAGGCGGATTTTCACCGCGCCCAATCTGACGATGGTGCGGGTCAAGCGCGTGATTTCTTCAAATGACAGCAGCTGCGGCTTGGGCAAGAACTGATAGCGCTCGCCGAAGATTTCCGCGGGCATACAGTAGGGACAGCGAAAATTGCAGCGGTCGGTGACGGAAATGCGCAGGTCGCGCAGCGGTCGGTCGAATTGGTCGATTAGGGTCATCGGCAGCGATCGTTCTTGCTAATTGGCTCATTAGTGTATAAACGCGCGCCCATTTGCGCAAGCCTGCGCATTCACGCCAGGGGAATCGCGCCAGAAGCAATTATGTGGCCTTCGACATATATTGGTCCTTGATGCGATTGCCCCTGAAAGATGAAGGCTCGACCATTGTCCTGGGCAGCAGGACTGGCTAAGCTTAGCTATCCTGTCCAACCTTTACGGGATGAGCGATGACGACCATTCGATGCAATGCTTGCAGCGAGACCGCTGCGGCTCTGGACTGGCGTTGTACCCGCTGCGGCGGCTGCCTGGATCTTGCCGGCCTGCCAGCCTTCGACCCCGAGCGAATCAAAGTCGGCGACTTTTCCTTGTGGCGCTATGCGGCGATGCTGCCGGTGCAAAAGCGCTTCAGCCTGGGGGAAGGCATGACGCCGCTGATAGCGGTCGAGCTGGACGGCGATGCGATTCTCGCCAAACTGGACTATTTGAACCCGACCGGCTCCTATAAAGATCGCGGCACGGCGACCCTGATGAATCACATTGCCGGCTTTGACGCGCCCGAAGTCATCGACAATTCCTCGGGCAATGCCGGCGCGTCCATCGCCGCCTATGCCAGCCTGGCCGGCATCGCCGCGCGCATAGTCGTCCCGGCCGCGACAGCCGTCGAGAGCAAGAAACGCTTAATTCGCATGTTCGGTGGCGCCATCGTCGAATCGCGGCAGCCGCTCGCTGATGCCTATGCCGCCGCGCAATCTATCACTTACGCCAGCCACGCCTGGAGCCCCTGGTTCGCGCTGGGCCAGATGACGGTCGCTTGGGAAACTTGGGAGCAAATGGGAGGGCGCGCGCCGGATGCGGTAGCCACGCCCGTTGGGCACGGGGGCTTATTCCTCGGTTTCTATCGCGGGTTCCGGGCGCTCCAAGAAGCGGGCTTGATCGAGCGCATGCCGCGCATGATCGCCGTGCAATCGGGCGGCGTGGACCCCATTGTCCAGGCTTGGGAACAGCAACTGGAGTCGCCCCCGGCGCTAAGCGCGCGACCCAGCGTCGCGGACGGCATCCTGGTCGAAGCGCCCGTGCGCGGCAAACAGATCCTCTCCGCCCTCTACCAGACCGACGGGTTCGCGCTGCGTGTGGACGATGAGGCAATTATGAGCGCGCAAAGGCGCCTGAGCGCGCGGGGGCTGATCATCGAAACGACCAGCGCCGTCGTTGCCGCCGCCCTGCCGCAGATCCGCCGCAGGAGCGGCGCCGAGGCCACTGTCTTGCTCGCCTTCACCGGCAATGGGCTTAAGGACCTGGCTTAAGACTCCCGCCGCGAATCGGCATCGGCGACGGCCTTCTATTGTATAATGCGGCGACGACTGCCCGCCTGACGACGAGATGACAGCGTATGTCCATGGATCTGTTCCGCCAACTGCTGGAAGCGCAGCGGCTCGCGCAAGCCGACCTGCTGCGGCGGACTGGCGTGGTAGGGGTCGCCATCGGCTTTCGCAATTTCAAAGAACGCGCTACCGACCAACTGGCTGTTTCGGTGCTGGTCGAGCAAAAAAAACCGGTCGAGGCGCTCAGCGAAGACGACCTGGTCCCGCAGCAAGTGAACGGCATGAGAACAGATGTCGTCGAAGTTGGCCGCCTGGAGGCGCATGTCGACCCCCGGGATCGCTTTCGCCCGAACATCCCGGCCGGCGTCAGCATCGGGCATTATATGGTCACGGCGGGCACGCTTGGCGCAGTCGTATTCGATCGCAATACCGGCGAACCGCTGCTGCTGTCTAACAATCACGTGCTGGCGAACAGCAATGACGCGGTCATCGGCGATGCCATCTTGCAACCGGGCCCCACCGATCACGGAGTCCGCCCCGATGACATTGTGGCAAAATTGCACCGCTTCGAAAAACTGCGCTTTTATAGCGACTACGGCCAGGGACCTGCGCCGCCGACCACGACGCCGCCGCTTTTGCCGGTTGGCGGCTGCGACATTGTCGAGCTCTTTGTGAACGTGGGCAATGCCTTGGCGAAGATCAACGGTTCGGCAAAACGGCTGACAAGCGTGCCGGCGCCAAAAGCCCAAAGCTCGGATGCGCCGATCTTCCCCAACCAGGTTGACGCGGCGCTGGCGCGACCCAACAACCCGACGCTCTTCCAGCAAGACATCGCCACCATCGGCAGGCCCAACGGCATCAAGAAGCCGCAACTGGGCATGCGGATTCGCAAGTTCGGGCGCACCACCGGCTATACCGAAGGCACAATCATGCTGATGAACGCGACTGTCGATGTAGCCTACGGCGAAAACTTGCAAGCCCGTTTCACGGGCCAGGTCATCACCTCGCCCATGAGCCAAGGTGGAGATTCCGGCGCTTTGATCATCGAAGGGGACAGCTATCAAGCCGTGGGATTGCTCTTCGCCGGTTCGCGCCGCGCGACTATTTTTACGCCGATGGATGTCGTACTCGATGTGATGGATGTCGATCTTTGATCTGGCTTAAGCGTCATTCAAATCCTCAAGCGCCTGATAAACCAGATTGGGCACAATCGAGCGCGGCGGATGCGGCTGCCGCGACCACATTTGCGTCATCAGCAATATGATCAATTCCTCACGCGGGTCAATGACAAAATAGGTGGCGGCCGCCCCAGCCCAGCCGTATTCGCCAAGCGAGCTATAGCCGTTGGCTCGACCCAGATCAAGCATGACGCGGAATCCCAGCCCAAAGCCATAGCCGTAGCGCTCGACGCCGATTTTCAGGGGCAAAGATGCCGGCGGGACGGCGTTTGTCGTCATGCGCTTGATGGTCATGGGACCGACGACGCGCGCGCCGTCCAGCTCGCCGCCGTTGATCAGCATGGTGGCGAAGCGCAGATAATCCGCCGTTGAAGAAACCAGACCGCCGCCACCGGAGGGACACAAGGTTGGTACGCGAACATCCCCGTTCGCGACGCGCTCGGGCGGAATCACCTGCGGGGAGTAGACAGCATCCGAGCTGTAGATCTGCGCAAGCCGATGCGCCTTTTCCGGCGGCGCATAGAAATCGGTATCCGCCATGCCCAGGGGCGAGAAAATAGCGCGCTTGAGATAGTCAGCCAGTGGCATATCGGCGATGACCTGGACCAGATAACCCAGCACATCGGTGGAGACGCCATAATTCCAGTCGCAGCCCGGTTGAAACTTGAGCGGCAAGGCGGCGAAATGCGCGACCAGCTCTTCAAGCGGCATATCGCGGCGGAAGAAGCCATGTTGCTCGCTGGCCTGCACGAAGCGTTGATCGACCGGATGATAGACATCGCCGCCGTAAGTTAAACCCGACATGTGCGTCAGCAGATGGAAAATGGTCATGGGCGGATCTTGCGCCACAGTGTGAGCGACGCCATCGGATATATGGCTGAAGACCTTCATCTTGCCGATGCTCGGGATGTATTTCGCGACAGGGTCATGCAATTGCAAGCGCCCTTCGTCATGCAGCATCATCAGAGCCAGGCTAATCACCGGCTTGGTCATGCTATAGATGCGGAAGAGCGCGTCCGCCGCCATGGGGCGACCGGCTTCGATATCCATCAGGCCCTGGGCGCTGTGATGGATCACTTTGCCGCGGCGCTGCACCAGGGCGATGATGCCCGGCAGCTTGTTGTCGGCGACTTCGCGCTCGAGATACTCGTTGACGCGCTGCAAGCGCGCGCTCGACATGCCCACGTCTTCGGCTGGATAAAGGATCACCGTCGTTTCCCTTTTAATAGCGTTATCTGTTGAATTTGTCAGCGCGGCATCCAGATGCGCAGGCGTCCGTCCGCGCTGCCCAGGGCTAGCGCCAAGCCACCGTCCAGCAATTCGACCGGCGCGAAATTGCTGGTGATTTCCGCGCCAGCCGCCAGCCGCCAGATCTCCCGCGCGCCGGCCTTTTCATGCTGCACGGCGATGACCTGAGTCCGCGATTCGTCCATGACCAAGACCTCGGGCTGGCCATCGCCGTTGAAGTCGCCGGCCGCCGCTTGATCGAGATTGCGCGAGCCAATCAGATGCGAGGTCAAGCCGTCGTATTCCGCTTCGACCCCTAAAGCGCCCCCGACAAAACGAGAAAACTGCAAGCGGCCCCCGATATGCGGCGTGAGCACATCGACGATTTCAATTTCACCGGCGGGTCCGAAGGCTCCGGCAGCCAACTGATGCCGCCAGCGCTGTCCGCGCCCGATGGCCGAACCGTCAACTTGCTGGCGGATGCGCTTGCCGTCCCAAAGATACGCGCGCAGGCGCGCTCCCAGCGCGCCATCAGCCACCGTCGTCACCAGGTCTTGCCCGCCATCGCCATCGACATCCGCCCAGAATGGCGCGATGCCCTCGAATACTTGCTCGCCAGGCAAATCCACGCGAGCCAGAACGCCTATCTGACTGTCGCGAACTTCCAGCACGAGCAGCGTTGCGCCTTCCAGGTCGTCGCCCATGATACCGTGAACGTAGCGCCTGTCGCTGGCATTGGCGTAAAGCGCGACCTGACCGACGCGATTCATCACCAGGCGCGCGTCGGGCGCCGCGCCAACTGGCAAGCTGGTTACAATGCCGTCCTCGCGCCCCAGCGCCAGATTGCCGCCGCGGTCAATATACAGCACTTCAAAGTCGTTGACCGGCAACGGGTGCGACAGCGGCGAGACAGATTCGTCGCCGCGCAAGACATAGGTGCCTTCCACCATAGAGACGCCAACAACCGGCGGCGTCGCGCCAGCGAACCAGCCCTTTTCGTAGGCGAGGGTCTGGACGGCGCCGTCCGGTCGCGCTTCGACGACCTGCAAATCGCCATTGCGCATGACAACATGCCAGATAGCCGTCTCCATCGCGTAGCCAACTGCCCAGGCTGGGATCCCGCCCAGTGGCGCGTCAATCGTCTGCACGTCGGGGAAGCCCCCGCTGCCGCGAACCATGCGGTTGCCCGCGGGATTGTGATAGGTGTAGAAATAGCGATCCAGCAAGGTCCCCTCCTCCTGCGCCGGCGACAGTGTAGCAGACAAGCAGAGCAGGGTTAATAGCAGCAGATGGTGCGCTTGCATGACAAATTTGAAGCTGAAAATGGTCTGCCGAGCGACCGTCATGGTTATATGCCCGCGAAGCAAAATACAAAAGGCGCTCCCGGTTGAGAGCGCCTTTGCTCACTGTGAAATTCGCCGTAATGCGATGCGCAATGCGAATCGCCGGATTAGCCTTCGGTAATGATGTTGGGCTGCGGCGCTTCGAAGTCCGCGCCCAGGTCGGCGAAGTCGTCGACATTGAAGATGAAGGGCGAATCCGACGGCAGCAGCGCGAAGGACACATTGTCCGACAGGTTGGCGACATAGAGGTACTGGATCAGGTTGGGATTGGCGGCGATCTGATCGCTAATCACGCGCAAAGCCTCCGCTTCGGCTTGCGCTTCGATCAAGCGGGCGTTGGCGCGGCCACGGGCTGCTTCTTCGGCCGCATCCGCTTGACCGCCGGCTTCGGTCTGTACACGTTCCGCCTCGGTGCGGGCGCGCTGCAGCTTCTGTTCCTCGATCTGTTTCTCTTCGATCGATTGCGCGAAGGAGTCGTTGAAGTCGATCTGCCGCACCAGCAGCGAGGTCAAGGTCAAGCCCTGTTCCGCCATGCGTTCGGCGACCAGCTCGGAGATTTGCCCGCCCAGCGCCTCGCGTCCCAAGCCGTAAATCGCTTCAGCCTCGAACTGCGAAACCACATCACGCGCCACCGCGCGCACTGAGGGGCGAATAAAGTCGGATTCGTAGCGGCTCTGCCAATTCAAGTGAATCTGATTGACATCCATACGACCAACGCGATAGAGCACGGTGATATCGAGCCGAATTTCCTGACCGTCGACGGTCAGCGCCTCAACCGCGTCATTGCCCTGTATCCGGCCTTCGCTGCTGATGCCGGACATGGTGTATTCCTGCTGATCGGTCGGGTAGACGATGAATTCCTGCAAACCCGGGATGATGATCGAGGTGCCCGGCGCCCGCGCCGGTTCTTCCAATTCACCGGAAAGCACGTTGACGATGACCGCCGCGCGCGCCGGTGGCACGATCAAGATACCCGAACTGACGATGAACAGCACGACGCCGCCCACGAAGCCCACCAGCGCCAGCAATACTCCGCCGCGCGCCGACCTGCCCTGGGAGGCCAAAGTGAAAGTGAATGCGACACCGAGGATGCCAACGCCAAAAGCCAATATGGCGACCACTTGTAAGATTGAACCAAAGTTCATGACAACTCCTAGCTAATCTGTCTGGATTGCTGGCATGATTATATCACAAGACGCGGCTATTCCCGCTCCCCCAATCATTGGGGCTTTCAAGATTAGTACGCGGCTAAGTCGGGGAGGTTGCGCCGGCGCGGTTTCATCCCGCCCTACCCCAAACTCTCACTCAAAATACGGCCCAGCTCCCGCCGCACCAGGCCGGGCCGCTCGTCCCGCAGCAGCGGCAGGCGGGCCCGCGTCCGATGCAGCTGATTCAAGTCGATCTCCTGCGTGATGAGCGCCTCGTCGAAATACAGTCCGCGCGTCATGAACTCGCCATCGGGATCAACCACCGACGAACCGCCCCAGAAGTTCTTGCCGTCTTCATAGCCGACGCGGTTGCAGTGCAGGATGTAGGACGTGAACATGCTGCCGTAGGCTTGATTGACCATCTCCACCCAGCGCGTGGACAGCGTGCGGTCGCTCTCGTTGAGGCCCCGCGTGGGGCTGGAACTGTTGAGAATCAGGATATCCGCGCCGTCCAGCCAGAGCAGATAAGCCGGCGAGACATGCCAAAAATCTTCGCAGATCAACATGCCCAGGCGACCAAAGCGCGTATCAAAGGCGCGCACGCTGTTGCCGCGCGCGAAATACCGCGATTCGTCGAACATGGCGTAAGTCGGCAGGTAGAGCTTGTGATGGATGTGCAGCGCTTCGCCGCCGGACAAATAGGCGTTGGCGATGTAAAAACGGTTGCGCCGGTCGCGCCTGGCGCAGCCGACGACGAGGTCAATCTCGGCGCTGGCAGCTAGCAAGTCCGCGAAGATCTTGTCCGTCGCTTCTGTTTCGATAGCCACTTCCGGAACCAGATCTTGCACTTGATAGCCGGTCAGCGACAGTTCCGGGAATACCAGCAAGTCGACGCCCTGTTCGCGCGCCTCTCGCGCGTAATCAAGGTGCTTGCGCAGGTTATACGCTAGGTCGCCGAGTTTCGGGTATATTTGCGCCAGCCCCACTTTGATGCGCATCAGCCAAGCTCCTTTGCCAGGTATAAGGCGACATCATAATGCAGACCGAGCATTGCGGCAATTATGTTGTGGGAGCGCCCGCAAAAGGGGCGGGGCAAGCGCGCCAAGTTTTCCAGCGAAGGCGCCTAGTCGCTGTCGCCGCCCATTTCCGACGGACGCTGTGTGAAGCGATAGCCGACGCCGCGTTCCGTGCGGATGTAATACGGGTGATGAGAATCGGACTCAATCTTGCGCCGCAGACGGTGCATGTGCACGCGCAGGGTATCTTCATAGACATCTTCCGCGGGCCAGACCCGCGCGATTAACATGCGGTTTTCGACAACGCGCGTGGCATTGCGCAGCAGCACATGCAGCATGATGGCCTCCGTAGGCGTCAAACCGATGGCTTCGCCGCCGACTACGATGCGGTTATGCGCGAAGTCGATGCTCAAGTTGTCATCCACGTGAATCATCGGCTCGCCAGCGTAATCGAAGCTGGGCATGCGCGCCAAAACCATCTGCACGCGCGTCTCAAGTTCGCGCATGTCAAAGGGCTTCACGATGAAATCTTCCGCATATCGTTTCAGCCCGTCGACGATGTCGTCTTTGTCCGCGGCCGCTGTCACGAAGATGATCGGCACATCCGCTATGGACTTCAACTGACCTGCCAATTCAAAACCATCCGAGGACGGCAGCGACAGATTGACCAGCGCGACATGCGGCAGCCCCAGCTGCTGCGCGTGGTCGATCGCCGGCGGACCGTCCGCAAAGCTGTTGACTTCATAGCCGGCGCTGTGAAGGTGTTCCCTTACGGAAGCGCTTAACTCGGCATCATTGTCAATCAAGAAAATCTTCGACTTTTTCATTGGCTTTCCCGCTTTCTGCTACTGCGCCAGTGTCATTGCGCCGGTCATAACCGAAAGGGAATATACCTTTATTGCCGCGAAAAGTCAAACGAAAACAGAACTATCAGCGTCAAATTTCGTCTGTATTGCCTAATCTCTAATGTTTGAGATATGGGATAAGTGTATGGTTTCGGATTATAATGGGATAATCTCAAATAGTCAAAAGGATGCCTTATGGGTCAGGTTCTACACCCACGCGCCACAACGACGGAGGCAATTCGCCGAGAAATCCAAAATAGTCAAGAGAGCATAAATAAGCTGGCTAAGCGTTACGGCATCAACCCCAAAACCGTCGCCAAATGGAAGAAGCGCGACTCCGTCAAAGACCTGCCGATGGGACCCAAGAATCCCCGCTCAACCGTCTTGAGCCAGCAAGAGGAAGATATGATTGTGGCCTTCCGTATCAAGACGCTGCTGCCCCTGGATGACTGCCTGTACGCCCTGCAAGAGATCATACCGCATCTGACCCGCTCCAGCTTGCATCGCTGCTTCAAGCGCCATGGCATCAACCGACTGCCCGAATCGGAAAACAAACCCGCCAAGAAGAAGCGCTTCAAGAACTATCCCATCGGCTACTTTCATCTCGACTTCTGCCACGTCAGAACCGACCAGGGCAAGCTCTATCTCTTCGTCGCCATTGACCGGACATCCAAGTTTGTCTTCGCTGAAGCGCGTCAAAGCGCTAAGCGCGAGGACGCTTGCGCCTTCCTGCGCCGGCTGATTGAAGTCGTACCCTACAAGATTCATACCATCTTGACCGACAATGGCACTCAGTTTACCCATCAAGCGCGGTCGGGGCGCAAAACCAAGCTGGAGTTTGATAATATCTGCCAAGCGCAGGGGATTGAACATCGCTTGACCAAACCTTATCATCCTTGGACCAATGGACAAGTCGAGCGCATGAACCGGAGTATCAAAGAAAAGACGGTCTATCGCTACTTTTACCAAAGCCATGAGGAACTGCGTGGGCATCTGGAGCTGTTCTTGCAAGCCTACAATTTTGGCAAAAGGCTGAAGGCGCTGCAGGGGCGAAGTCCCTATGAATACATCTGTGATTGCTGGCAAAAGAAACCGGAAGATTTCACCAAAACCCATACCACCTTAATGCGGGACTATACAGATAAGCATTTGAATATGCTCAGAATACGCGCATTGCGACAAAGATTAGAGTCTTGAGAATATCGGTCAGGCAGGGCTAACGTTAAGGTAACTTACGATATTCGCTGCAAATATTCGAGGTTTCTGACAATCCAGTCGCGCATTTCGGGTGTCTTGATGTTGATATTGAGCAAAGCTTCCACATCCAGCGGGATTTCTTCGGGAATGAATTCGCCCCGCGCCGGATCGTCAAATTCTGGACCGTCGCGCTTGCTGATGTCATAGTCTTCCAGGCGGCAGACGAAGAAATGTTCTTCAAGCTGTTTGCCGGCTTTCCGGTGTTCCAAGACAAAGGCGGTGTCCAGCACCGTCGCCACAGCGCCCAGTTCCTCGTACAGTTCGCGCTCCAAAGTTGCGAAGAGATCCAAATCGTCATGCTCTACCCCGCCGCCGGGCGCAACCCAATACGGCGAACAATTCCTTGGCTTTATCCGCTTGATTAACAGGACAGAGCCTTTCTTTGTCAGCAAAATGGCGCGCACGCGTCGATTGATGGCTATGGATTGTTTCGGTTCTGCAAGCATAAGGTTCAAAGACTAAATCTATATGAGCGGCGCAATAGAATTCGCTGTGAAAAAGACGGGCGAGGTTCGCCAAGCGCAAACCGCTCAAGCCACTCTTATATGCGATCTTGAAAAGGCAAGGAATTGTATCATGAAGTGTCGAAGAATTCAACCAGGATGTGGGAAGCCATCTTGTGACCAATGATTATCAACTCTTGCGCGCCCACTTGAATCGTTAATGGACCTTCAAATCGTTCGCGCGCGACTACTTCCAGCGTGTTTCCCATCATCAAGCCCCGTTCCTGGGAAGCCTGGAGCATATCAGGGTCATCCATGACAAAGCGGCGGATGCGCGCCGGCGTATGCAATGCCAGGCTAGATAGCGACTGCAGATCGCGCTGGGGCATGATACCGTCCAGGTTGGGAATCGGATCGCCATGCGGATCGTATTTCGGGTTGCCCAGTTTGCGCGCGATCGCCTCGATGAAGCGGTCCGATACGCTATGTTCCAAAGCCTCCGCCTCGTCATGAATCTCGTGCAGCTCGTATCCCAGGTCATGCACAAGATAGGTTTCAATCAGGCGATGACGGCGCAGCATGCGCAAGGCGAGCCACTCGCCCTCGGCGGTCAATCTCACGCCGCGATACTTGCGGTAATCGACCGTGCCCTCTTCGACCAATCGCTGCGCCATATCCGTCACAGCCGGCGCGCTCACGTTCAAAGCCTCAGCCAGCGCATTCGTCGATACACGCTCATGCTCGCGCTGCAAGGTGTAGACAGCTTTTAGGAAATCCTCTACCGATTGAGACGATCCCGAAGCAAGCTTTCGCCTGTTCATTACTCTTCCCGACCTGTTTCCGGCGGATGCCATTGCGTCTATCATATCATAGGGGCAGAGCAAGCCATCTACGTAAATCTAATAATGTTGCGCTACATTGTGGTTACATTGTGGCTGTAGCGCGCTTGTCTTGATTGACCGTCAGCTTTTCAAGGACTACAATGTGCAGGTCTGTCGAGGTCCTGTGAACCCGGATCGCGGACCTTTCCCGGGCTAAGGCGCTCGAACAAGACTAGCGCGACGCAAGTGATGCTAATCAGCGGAACCAGACTATGGCAAGAGACTATTATCAGACATTGGGCGTGAATCGAAACGCCAGCGAAGACGAAATCAAAAAAGCCTTCCGCCACCAGGCGAAGCGGCATCATCCCGATGCCAACCCGGACAATCCGGCTGCCGAAGCGCGCTTCAAAGAAATCAATGAGGCTTACGAGATCTTGAGCGACGAAGAAAAGCGCTCGGCTTATGATCGCTTTGGCGAAAATTGGCGGCATTATCAAGAAAATCCTTTTGGCGGCGCTGGCGGGCAAGTGCGCGTGGACGATATGTCCGACATTTTTGAGACGATTTTCGGGGGTGGCGGCGGACAGCGCCGCGGCAGCGGGGGCTTTGGCGGCTTCCATACAAATGCCGCTCATCCGCGCCCCGGGCAGGACATCGAACAAGAAATTGGCATCAGCTTGCGCGAAGCCTACGAAGGCACGCAGCGCGTCATCAGCAAGGACGGGCGCGATATCACCGTAAAAATTCCGCGCGGCGCCGCCACTGGCACAAAGGTGCGTCTGGCTGGCGAGGGCTACCCCGGCTCTTATGGCGGTCCGGCCGGCAACCTATACCTCATCGTGCGCGTCGGAGACGATGCGCTTTTTGAGCGCAAAGACGACGATCTCATCGTCGATATCAAAGTTGAGGCTTTCACCGCCATGCTGGGCGGCGAGGTTGAAGTACCGACGCTGACGCGCCCCGTCCGCATGAAAATCCGCCCCGGTACGCAGACGAGCCAAAAGCTGCGTCTGACCGGCAAAGGCATGCCCAAGCTCCGAAGGGACAATGCCTACGGCGATCTCTATGCGAGAGTAATAATCACAGTGCCCGAGAATCTAAGCCCCGTTCAACGCGATCTAGCCGAGAAGCTGCGCGACAGCTTGGGCTAGCGGGAGGGCGAGTTGCAGCGCAGGTCACGGTCAATTGCCCGCTCAATGCTTTACCTGCTGGCGATCGCGCTGCTGTCCGCCTGCAGCGCCCTGGGAGGCTTGAGCCCCGACGGCGACACTGATATTGACGCTGATGGAACCACCGATGCGGACAATGTTGACAGCGTTTTCCCTCAGCCAGAGCAGACGCAGCTTGTCGGCGCCGCAGCAGCGGAGGCTGAATATGCGCTGCTCACTGAAATCTATGAACGCGCCAGCCCGTCCGTCGTCAACGTGGAGAGCAGCTTCACAGACGCGGGCAGCGGCGGCGAAGAAAAGCGGCGCGGCTCCGGCTTCGTATACGACCGCCTGGGGCATATTGTCACAAACGCCCATCTCGTTAAAGGCGCGGATTCAATCACCGTGACTTTGCATAACGCCTGGGTGACCGCTGCCCGGCTGCAAGGTTTGGACAGCTTCAGCGACCTGGCGGTGCTCAAGATAGAAACGGCGCAGGAAAGGTTGACGCCGCTGCAAATCGGCGAGTCGGCTAACTTAAAAGTGGGCCAACGCGCCATTTCCATTGGCAGTCCCTTCGGCTTGAACAATTCCATGACCATGGGGATTGTCAGCGGCTTGGGCAGATCCCTGCGCTCTGCCGAGTTAATCGACGGACCGCAAATGTCCGGATTTGATAACCCGTCAATCATCCAAATCGACACGACAATTAACCCGGGCACCTCCGGCGGTCCTTTGTTGGATTCGCGCGGTCAGGCGATTGGCATCACGACGGCTATTCGCTCGGATAATGGCGTATTCCAGGGCGTTGGTTTCGCCGTTCCAGCCGCTACCATGCGCCGCGTCATCCCAGAACTGATCGAGCGCGGCCGCGTGGATTATGCCTGGATGGGTCTTTCGGTCATGCCTGAAGATGGCGGCTTCGGCGTGGCCGGCTTGAGCGAGGCGCTGGGGCTGACGGTGGAGCGCGGCGTGCTGCTAAAGGGCGTGACGCAAGGATCTCCAGCGGCTCTGGCAGGATTGCGCGGCGGGCGCGAGATCGTTGAGGTTCGTGGGCAAGCGGTTTGCTCCGGGGGCGATCTCATCGTCGCCATCAATGACTATCACATCAAGAATCTCGATGACCTGAATGCCTACTTGATCCAAAACACAATCCCGGGCGACGAAATAGAGTTGTTGGTCGTACGCGAAAAGCGCAGCTTCACAGCGCAGCTTACGCTGCAGCCGAGACCGACAGAAAATTGGCCCGTTTTGGATTGTGACAGGCAAGAGTAGGACCGTGTTCATGGAACGGCTGGTACTGGCGGATCAACAGGTGTGCATGCGCCCCTTCGAGCCAGCGGACATCGCGCCGGTTTCCGAGTTGGCTGGCGCCAAGGAAATCGCGGACAATACCTTTGTCCCGCACCCCTATTCACGCGAAGCGGCAAAAGAATTTGTCGATCGGGTTCGTCAGCAATGGTCGGCGGACGAAGCCTATGTATTCGCCATCCTGGACAAAGCGACCGACAACTTTGTCGGCGCCATGGGCATCCATCCCGAAGCGGCGCACAACAGCGCTACGGTGGGTTACTGGATTGGCAAACCCTTTTGGGGGCGCGGCATCGCAACGGCGGCTTTGCGGCTGCTGATTCGTTTTGGCTTCGAGCAACTGAAGCTCAATCGCATCGAGGCAGGCCACCTGGCGCATAACGCGGCATCCGGTCGCGTCATGCAAAAAGCCGGTATGCGCTGTGAAGGCAGGCGCCGACAGGCGGTTCTGCATCGCGAAGAATATAAAGATGTAGTCTGGTACGCCATCGTTCGCGACGAGTATTGTCAGAGCCAAAAGTCGAGCAAATGAGTTATATTCGTAGCAAAGTCCCTGATGAGATTTTGCTTTGGAGCTTCACCAATATCGTCTCGAGTTCAATGTTTGCCGGTGCTTGCAGACCCAAAGCTAATGACATACCTTGCATATCAGTGCTATATCTAGAAGTAAGTTGCAGCTTTCGTTCATTTTCGTGATTTTTATCAAATGTGTAGGAATGAAAATGCAACGAATGTCCCATCTTGGCCATTCCGATGTGTCCAAAGTTGAACTGCTTCATCATGTATTCAAGTAAGATATCTTGAACCACCAGAACGAGATGTTTTCCCAGTCCTTCAAATGTTTCGATTTTGTGATGCAATTGCATTAATATCGTTTTTGCGGTCATTTTCCAGTTCATGCCGAAAGATTTGTTGGAAATATTTTCATCTAAATCCTCAAGCCCAACAGATTGTAGAAATCGCTGTCGCTGCGGCCAAACTGTGCCTGTCGTATCCAAAGGTCTGTAGCTCAATACCTACAAAATCGACCACTTTGCCGTTATGCGTTGATGCTAGAAAATAGTCTACACTGCCACCCGGGATTTCGACTTGGGCAACCCTGTGTAACTCGTTGCCAGGCTCATGCAATCTAAGCAAATGAAGGCAATCAATAAATATCCTTCCAGTACTCAACATACGATGTGGACAGATTAGAACATCCTTTGGATCGCGAAGACCATAGTTAACCGAACATGTGCCAATCGCCAGATCGGGTTGACTCTTACGAACTTTCAAGCACATACGTTCCAAAAATGGACAATGTTGCTCCTTGACTATCTTCTTCCAGTCTATATTTGAAGCTATAGTCGGAATACCGAACAATTCAACCACCCTTTGATCGGTCATAGGAGAATATGGCAACGCTTTTCAGCATACTCAACGTATTCTAATGAGATGTCAATTCCTACCGACTTTCTGCCCATTTGAAACGCAACTAAATTAGTTGTGCCTGTGCCGCAAAATGGATCGAGAACAATTCCGCCCAACGGACATGTCGAGAGTATTGGGATTTTGCAAAGGTCTTCGGGATATGATGCATAGTGCGCTCCTCGTTTAGTTGTATCTTCGGGCACAATATCCCAAACGTCTCCTGGTTTACTACCATTCGGATGATAGTAGAGAAAATAGAATCCCTTTTCCAGCAGCTCCTTAGCTCTTCCCGATACCCGCGCAGAATCAGAATGTGTTGTTCTATGCTGATGTCGGATAACCATTCGAAAATCAGTAATCTCGCCACTCTCAAGCCGATACAATGTTTTCTCAAGAGCTTGTTTTGCTTGCATCTTTTCGCCATCCGACAGAGCAGTAGACAGCTCGATTTGCCGCTTGTACTTTACACCTGTAACTCCAGTTGCAGTAGTAACCGCGCCGTTTTTCACTGTAGCTTGTCGAGGCTTAGAACGAATTGCGTCAATGTCATAAAAGTATTGGTCCTGTTTTACTAAGTGAAAGATGTACTCATGTACAGGCCGCAATTTGTCTTTTGATGTGTCCATACCTTTTATCTTGTGCCAAACGACATCATTCCTCATTATCCAACCTTGTTGATCAGTTAATGCAAGCGCAACACGCCAAGGAACGCCAATTTGTCGCTTGTTCACATAACTGTCACCTAGATTAAGCCAAAACGAGCCTTCGTCTTTCAATACACGGTGAATCTCCCTAGTGATCTTGAGCAAGTTTCTAATGTAGCCAATGTAATCTTCTTCCAAACCGATCCCACCGTTGCTGTATTCACGCTGATTCCAATACGGCGGACTGGTCATGCAGAAGTCTATGCTTGCAGAAGGCAATTGCCGCAAAACATTTAGAGAATCGCCACAAATAAATAGTGGCGACTTACTGGCATTATTCAAGTATCCATCAAAAAGATCTAAGTTTCGCACTAGTCGAGCTTTCATCGGTATGCCGTGCAAATTATAACAGTTTCTCTACCAAAACGAAAAGGACCCCAGAGGATTAGCAGAGCAATCGCACCAGAATCAATTTCGGGTTCATTAAAGTCTACAAGGTGTCAGAAAAGTTCATGCATTTTTGCGATAATCCATTTATAGCCCTTTAAGAACCCTCATGACCTGAATTTTAAGGGTGGTGCGATTGCTCTGAGAGGATTAGTCTGCGGTCCTTTGACTGTCGAATTCACAGTCTTGCGGTTATTTGGGACTACCCCCTACGCGGAGCTTCCCTAAGAGGTGTGAATGGGTTAGAGGGTAGCCCCCTTATCACCGTTCATTATTTGATCACCTCCTCTACTCTGCCGACGATATGTAGAGCTTAGCATAAGTTTGCCAGAAACGCAAGCCTCCGGCGGCAGCAGAATCAGGCATCCGTTTCAAATAAATTCAGCTCTTATTTTGATGGAATTACTTGTGGTTGCGGGCTATGCTATAATGCAGTCGGCAAGACAAAATATCATGGGCGCGGATATGGTCCGGCATTACAACCCTTCTCATCGCCGACAGGCGATACAATGGGCGCAAAACCTTTTGGCGCGCGAGTTTTATGTGCTGGATACCGAAACAACTGGCCTCGGCAATCGCGACGAGATCATACAAATCGGCATTGTGGACGCGGGCGGCAATGCGGTTTTGGACCAATTGATCAAGCCCAGCATTCCGATCCCGCCCGGCGCAGCCAGAGTACACGGCATCACGGACGATGACGTGATCAATTCACCGAAATTCAGCAGCCTTTACATCAAACTCTCGAGCTTGTTGGCGGGGGAAACGGTCATCGCCTACAACATGGATTTCGACTGGCGCATGTTGCAGCAAACTGTCGCGCGCTACCGCCTGCCCGATATTCGCATCGGCAAACGCGACTGCGCCATGAAGCAATATGCCAAGTTCAAAGGCAAGCGCAGCGGGCAAGGTCGCGGCTACGTCTGGCACAAGTTGACCAACGCCCTGGCGCAAGAGAGCATCGCCCTAGGCAATGCGCACAATGCGCTGGGCGACGCGCTGATGACCCTTGAGTTGGTAAGAAAGATGGCAAGCTCGACCTAGCATATCCCCGCGATCGACTCTTCAGCGCGCGACAGCAATGTTAAAGCCCGTTCGTATTCGCCGCGCCAAGCCAAATAAGTCGCATATTCATTTGTCCTCTCCCTAAAATCGGATATAACAAACTTAGATTGCGCGCGCGGAAACCGCATTGCAGGACCGTGCCGCCGCTTAATTGTGATATAGACAGGGACGAGACGTGATCCGATCTAGAATAAAACCCAAAGACATTTGGCTTTTCCTGGTAATTGCATTGCTGTTCTTGCCCTTGGGACCTGCCTGGGCTGCCGATATCACGGTCGATGACGATTGCAGCTTGTACAACGCGATCCTGTCCGCCAATGGCGAAGAACAAGTTGCCCCGCTGAACAGTTGCGAAGACGGAGACGAAGCAGTCGACGCCGAGCAGACCGGCGCCGATACGATCACAATTGATTTGACGGGCACTGTAGAGGGCATGATTACGCTAACATCGACCATGAGCGTCACTTCCGAAGTCATTGTTGATGGCGCCGGCTTCGTGATAAACGGGGACGAAAGCTATCAAATCTTCAATGTTGACGGTGGCTCGCTCGAAGTCATGAATCTGACCATGACCTCCGGTTACAGCGAAGCCCAAGGTGGCGCAGTCTCTGTCAGCAATGGCGCTTTTTCCATGAACAATAGCGTTATCTCCCATAGCGCCTCGGTGAGCCACGGCGGCGGCATCTCTGCCGAAGCCAGCGATATCGCCATCTCCAATAGCGCCATAAGCAGAAATACGGCTGGCGTTGATGAAGCGGTCGCCGGCGCTGGCATTTATTTTGCCGGCGGGGAAGAGAACAGTCTGGTAATCAACAATAGCGGTTTCGACTCGAACAGCGCGACAGACGACGGCGCCGGCTTGTACGTCAGCAGCGGAAGCGCAACCATCACCAATACCACATTCGCGGACAACAGCGCGGGCGACAAGGGCGGCGCTATCTACAATGCCGGCGCCACGACCCTTACCCACGTGACAATTGTCAATAACAGTGCGGCGATAGGCGGCGGCATATACGACAATTCCTTGCTGCATCTGTACAACAGCATCCTGGGCGGCAATGTCGAGGATGATTGTTCTGGCACCTTGAACAGCAACGTCGGCAACTTGATTCAAGACGGGTCCTGCGGGCACGCGGAATTGGTAGATGATCCTATGCTGCTCAAGTTGGCTGGGCTGCCGGTCTACTACCTGCCGCAAGAAGGCAGCCCGGCGCTCGATGGAGGAAATACAAATTACTGCTTGCCGGAAGACCAACGCGGGCTCGAACGCCTGACGGGCTACTGTGACATTGGCGCCGCCGAGAATTTGCCGGGCTCATTTGCCTTCCAGATCCAAAGCGCAGTGGCGAGCGCAGCCGACCCCGAAACGGAAGATTCTGAGGAGTCCTCTGGGGCGAATACGGCGCCGACAGCCGTAACGCCCACTTGCGAATCCCTGCCAGCTGGCGTAACCGTGACCGGCTATATTAGCCGAACCCAATGCCAGCAAAGAGATGCCGCTGGCATCGGCAACCAGACCATCATCGACTATGGCTTCAAAATGGCGATAGATCTTTGGGGATATGTGCCCGCAAGCGGCTTGAGGATCTGCTTCCAGGATACTGGCTCGATCATCTTGCTCGATGCCGCAACCGCGCCACGTACAATCGTTCCCTTGACCACAGTCATCGATGGCGACCGGCGCTGCGCGGATGTCGACCGTGAAGGCACAGCAGTCTTGATGCCGCTTGAATTCATGTCTGCCGGTTTGGCGCCAGAAGTGGAAATCCCGTTGACCGGCTGCACGGTCACAACGACCGACATTCTCAATTTGCGCAACCTGCCGGACGGCGATACTGTGCTGGCAGTGCTATTGAACGATGTCAGTCTCAGCTCCAGCACACGCGTCCCATCCTGGTTCAAGGTGGATTACTACGGGATCATCGGTTGGATCAGCGCCGACTATGTCGTGACAACCGGCGCCTGCTAGTAGCTTGTCGCAATTGCTCCCGCGAATCCCTCCATAGTAAATCCCACAAAATAATTAGAAACTGTAGGGGCGGCTCGCTGAGTCGCCCAACTACACAAACCATAAGAATATCGGATTTGCCAATCTCTCTTGGAATTAGTGTGAAAGACGCGCCTCATGCGCTTTAGCGGCAAAGTAATACTCGTTACTGGCGCTTCTCGCGGAATCGGACGAGAAATTGCCCGACAATTCGCCGAACGGGGTGGCAGGGTCGCCATCCATTACAAGCAGGACGCGGACGCGGCGAGCACGACGCTTGCCGCGCTTATGGGACGAGACCATCAGATCTTTCAAGCCGATCTGGCCGACCCCGCCGCTGTACAATCCTTGGTCGACGCCGTCCAGCAGCGAATGGGGGGCATCGACATCTTGATCAACAATGCCGGCATCTATGAGGAGAGACCCCTGACCGATGTCGACTACCAGGAGTGGCAAGCGCATTTTCAACGTCTTATCTCGGTCAACTTGCTCGGACCCGCCAACCTCACTTACTGCGCCGCGCAAAAGATGATCGCGCGCGGCGGCGGGCGGATTGTCAACATCTCGTCGCGGGGCGCCTTCCGCGGCGAGCCGACGGCGGTGGCTTATGGCGCCAGCAAAGCCGGACTGAACAGCATGGGACAATCGCTGGCGCGCTTGCTGGCGCCCCACAACATATTCATCGGCACGGTCGCGCCGGGCTTCGTGGAAACGGATATGGCCGCCGAACGGCTGGCGCAAGCCGATGGCGACGAGATCAGGAATCAATCGCCGCTGGGGCGCGTCGCCAAGCCAGAAGACGTCGCCCACGTCGCGCTTTTCCTGGCATCGGCGGGCGCGGAGTTTGCCACAGGTTGTATCGTGGATGTCAACGGCGCTTCGTATCTGCGCACCTAGGCAATGGAGCCTGTCAAGTTCATGAAAGCCGTCAACCTGACCAGCGACCGTCTGCGCATCCGACCGTTTCACGAAGGGGACAGCGAAAACTGTATGCGCTTTCGCGCGCAAGTTTTCGACATTCAAGAACCAAGCCAAAAAGCGCTGGATTGGCTGCAATGGACCATCGACAGCTACCGCGAACTGGCTCAGCTTGGGCAGCCGCCTTATGCGGACTATGCCCTGGAAAGGCGCGCGGACGGGCAATTTATCGGCTCGCTAGGCATCGTGCCGACGCTCATACCCTGGGGCGCGCTGCAGGGCGACCCGGCTGATAATCTGCTCAGCCCAGAAGTGGGCTTGTTCTGGGGCATCATGCCGCGCCATCGAAGACGGGGATTCGCAGCCGAAGCGGGCGCGGCAATGTTGAACTACTTGTTTGGAGAACTGCGCATTGCCCGCGTCGTGGCCACGACCGAAAAAGACAATATCGCTTCTCAAAGCACGATGGCGCGATTGGGCATGACCCTCCAGCGCAATCCCTTGCCCGAACCGACCTGGTGTCAAGTCGTCGGCTTGATACAGCATCCGCGCCGGCGTTGATTCTACAATATTCACAATGCCGTCTGGCGCATCCCTATGTTAGACTTTGTCTCGAATGGCATAGGCATCCATGAGCGCCTCCAAAGCGGTCATGGACCCATTTTCGAAAAAGGTCAGGAGAATACAATGAACCATAAACTTATTAGTATCTTGGTCCTGGTTGTTTTGCTTGTCGGCGTCGCTGGCGCGCAAGACGACAGCTTCCAGTTGACTATCATGCACACCAACGACGTGCATGGTCATCACGAGCCGCAGCGCAACGGCGATGGCGGCGCGGCGCGGCAAGCCACCGTTGTCAATCAGATCCGCGCCGAGGTTGACAATCACCTCTTGCTGGACGGCGGCGACCGCTTCACCGGTACGCTCTTCCACGTCCAGTATCGCGGGCAAGACAGCGTTCAAATCATGAACGCCATCGGCTACGATGCCATGGCTTTGGGCAACCACGAATTTGACGACGGCAGCGAAGTTCTGGCGTCCTTTGTGCAAGGGTTGAATTTCCCCGCGCTCAGCGCCAACACCGATTTCAGCGAAGATCCTTTGCTGGCGGGTCTGATCGAGCCGTCGGTTACCCTCGACGTTGGCGGCGAGCCGATCGGCATTATTGGCTTGACGACGCCGGAAACCGCGATTCTCGCCAAGCCCAGTGAGTTCCTGGTCTTCCATTACGACTTGATCAACGTGACCCAAGAACAAGTCGATATTCTAACGGCGCAAGGCGTCAACAAAATCATTCTGGTCACGCATATCGGATACGGCGCGGACCTGGAAGTCGCGCAGGGTGTCAGCGGCGTGGACGTCGTGGTCGGCGGGCACACCAATACCTTCCTTAGCAATACCTACAGCGGCGCCATTGGCGAATACCCGACTGTGGTCGAGAGCGCCAGCGGCGAACCCGTGCTAGTCGTTCAAGCCAGCACCAAGACAGTCTACCTTGGTCGCCTGGATGTCGAATTTGACGCCGACGGTCTCGTCTCCGACTGGGATGGCGATGCGATATTGCTCAGCCGTTACATCAGCCCAGATCCGGACATCAGCGACTTGGTCGCCGGCTTGGCCGAACCTATCGCGGAACTGGCCGCCAAGCCTGTGGGCGAAACAGCCATGGCGCTGACCGGCACCAGCCCGCGCCTCTGCCGCATCGGAGAATGTCTGCTGGGCAACGTGATCTCGGACGCCGTGCTTGAAGATACAGGCGTGGACATCGTCTTCCAAAACGGCGGCGGCATCCGCGCGGATATCGACGAGGGCGAAGTGACACTGGGCGAAGTTCTCAATGTGCTGCCCTTCGGCAATTTGATCAGCACCTTTGAGCTGTCCGGCGCCGATGTCATTGCCGTCCTCGAAAACAGCGTCAGCCGCATTCAACTCGACGAGAACAACAATCCTGTCGTTGACGGCGCTTCGGGCCGCTTCATGCAGGTCGCGGGTTTGCGCTATAGCTTTGACGCCACCCAGGAAGTCGGCAGCCGCATCGTCAGCGCCGACGTCATGCAGGACGGCGAATACGTGGCAGTGGACGCGGAGGCGATCTACAGCGTCGCCACCAACGACTTCGTGCGCGCTGGCGGTGACGGTTACTCCGCGCTCGCCGAAAACGCCATCAATCCCTACGATCAGGGGCGTCCGCTGGATCAGGTCGTGGCTGATTACATCGCCGCCAACAGCCCGATCAGCGCCATGATAGAAGGCCGCATCACACATCAGGCGGGCTGATTCGCGCTCGCAGCTGACAGAAAACAATCAAGATTCGGGTGGGACCGCTGGCGGAAGCCGGCGGTCTTTTTCTTTGCCCGCCAGATGGCGGCGCCCGCCCCGTCTGACGCTTTCGCATACAAACTGGTTAAGCGCCCGAATTGCAACTATGCTATAGGCATAGTTCGCTTCCCTATGGACCATGCCTGCGCAGCGCTTTCCCATGCAAAACGGTGGCAGTTTCTACGACATTTTTTTCATCTACCATCCGGAAGATATCGAATTCACGCGTCGATTGGCTGGCTGGCTGGCGAGCCGGGAAATCGTCTGCCGCCTCGATGAAGAAATCGGCAAGTCCGCAGCAGACGCGCAGCCGCTGCGGGATGAGATACTGCGCTCGCATACGATTGCGCTTGTCCTGTCGCCAGATTCCGCCGCCAGCCAACTGTGCAATGAATTGGTCGAATACGCGGTCGCCCAGGGCAAGCGCTTCATCAGTTTGATCATCAACCCGGCAATCACCGCCGGCGTCCATCCAGCCATCCCAGAAAATGCTTACGTATTCCTGCGCGAGGGAGAGGACTTCGCCGCCAGCGCGACTTCCTTGATGCAACACCTGCAAGTTGACGCTCACCTGCGCCTGCATACCGAGCTGCTCGTCAGCGCCAGCCAATGGCATCTGCAGCAGCGTAGTAGCGATCTGCTGCTCGCCCCAGAACGAGCGGAAGCGGCGCGTCAGTGGCTCGCGGAAGGCGTCAAGCGCAGCCCGAAGCCGTCGCAGCTTCTGGTGGAATTCATCCACGCCAGCCGCCGGCAAAAGCCGCCGACAGCCCGCGGGTTCCCAAGTCATGTCGTGCTGGGCATATTCGCCGTCTTGATCCTGGCCGCGCTTTTCGGGATCGTGCAAAATGTGGTGGCTCGCCAGAGCGCGGCAACCGCCACCGCCGCCTACCAAGCGACCAGCGAGCAAGGCACTGAAGTCGCGCTAGCCGCCGCCAGCGCAACAGCCGAGAGCAACAGCGCCCATCAGGTGATATCAAAGCTCGCGGCAACCAGCCTCCAAATCCGAGAAGCGGTCTTGGCCACCGCAGCCGTCCAAGCGCAATCCGCGACCAGACAAGTGGCGATGACCGCGACCTTGCAAGCAGCGACGGCGGTCCAAGCCGCCAAGGCGCGCGCTACCGAAAGGGCGCAACTGCAGCGCGAGGCATCGGCGCAGGCTGTCATCGACGGCGCGCGGCGCGCGCTCGCCGACGGCGAGCTTGACCTGGCTCTGGCATTAGCCTGGGAAGCTGCGCAGACCCGCGAGAAGCCCTGGAGCGCCTTGCGCATCCTGCGCCAAGCGCTTGAAGGCAGCCCCCTGGCGACGATTGAAAACATCTCGCTCGCGCGGCTTCATCCAGCCGGCCAACAAATCGCCTTGATCCCGTCTTCGCGCCAGACTGTACTCGTTTATGACAGCGAAACCGGGCGGCTTGACTACGAAATTGACGATCACGAAGGCGACATCAGCGCGCTGGCTTTTGACAGCGACGGGCAACTGTTGATTAGCGCGGCGCAGGATGGAGAAATCGTCATTCGATCCAGCGCGGACGGCCTCCCGATTCAGCGTTTGCCAGCGCATAGCGGTCCCGTTCGAGCGCTGGCTGCATATCGAAGGGACAGCAAGTTGGTCAGCGCCGGCGACGATGGTCTTGTCCTTTGGGATCTCGCTAGCGGCGCGCGCTTAGCCAACTACAGGCCGGCATCGGCAGACGGATGGACCATCAAAGAACTGCTGGTGACCGCCGCCGACGCGCGGCTGATCGCCTGGTCGGAGGAGCCCGGCAAGGTTACGATGACGCAGCATTCGACCGAGACGCTGGAAGCCCTGCCGCCAAATACGGAAGAGCGCGTTTACCTGGGCTACGATCGCGGGGGGCGCATCGCCTACAGCGGCGGACGCAGTCTGCCAGCTTATGCCGGCGATCCCAACACCGGCGATCTTGCGCTATGGAATCCCGTCACCGGGCAGCAAATAACGCGCCTTTCCGAGGGTTTCAACTGGTCGCTCATCAGCGGAGGCAATATCGCCAGCGCGACTGACAGTCTCCAATTCATTAGTTTTGGCGAAAGCGCCGCCCTGCTGGGCATACAGAATAGCCTGGGCGAGAAACGCATCGCGCTCATCGCCACCGAAGACGGGACAGTTCTGCGCACCTTCGCCGACGAATTCGCCGCCAGCTTGGAATCAGCGTATTTCCTGGACCCCGAACTTGCCTTGTCGCTGACAAGCGACAACCGGCTAGTCATCTGGTCTACCGTAGCTGGCAGCGTGATCCGCCAGCTTGGCTTTGCGCCGCAGCCTCTGGCGAAAATTGAAGTCGACGAGCGGGGAACGGTCGCATTGGGACAGGGGATCAATGGCAGCGTCTATATTTGGCGCATAAGCCCAAGTCAATCGGAGCGCATCCGGCTGCTCGATGAGAGCGCCGACGCCGTCGCCATCAACCAGGCTGGCGACGCCCTGCTCATCACCGACGGCGGCGGGACGCGGCTTATGAGAATAGCCGATGAGGAAATCCTGTTCCAGAGCGGCGACAGCCTGGCGCGCATGAACGAGGACGGCTCGCAGTTTGCAGTTGCCGCCGCGCGGGAAATTCAACTTATTGAAGCCAGCACTGGCCAGATCGAGGCGACCTGGACCTGGGAGCTTGACCAAGCGGCGGCTTTGCATCTGGCTCCGGTGAGGACCGACGCCCTGCTGGCGCAAAGCCAAGCCGGCGATTTGCTGCTGCTGCGAGCGGACCAACCTGCGCCACAGCGCCTAAACATGCGCTTAAACAATGAAGACATTGGAGAAGCCAGGCTGGTCAGATTTGCCGCCGACAGCAGCGCAGTTCTCAGCTTGCACCCGGGGGGCGCCTTGTTCTGGCAAGGCGACAACAGGGAAGCGGCGGCCGCCTATACGCTGGGACTAGCGCCCGATTACGCCAGGGACGACCGCTTCAAGGTCGCGCTAAGCGAAGGCGGCGATCGACTCTTTTTCTTCGTTCAGCTGGATGCGGGCTTGGCGGGTTTGACGGTAGTCGATCGGGAAGCGGATACAATCCAGCGCCATACCTTTGTCGATGTCGCTTTTGGCGAGCTGGCGGCGAATGGCAAGTATCTCCTGCTGTCCCGCGGCGATGGCGGCCTTCAAGTGATTGATACCGCCAGCGCAGCGGTGCTCAGCGAATACGCCGATGTCGGACTTGTTACGGGGGGAATCACCCTCTTGGAAGAGCGCAACTGGCTCTACGCCGCCGTTGATAATCTGCTGCTGATATGGGATCTGACATCAAATGCGCTGGTGGAGCGCATCGAGCATCCCGATACTGTATCCCGTTTCAGCCTCAGTCAGGACGGGCGGCATGTGCTAAGCCAGGATGCCAATGGCTTGTACAGGCTCACTCGAGTCGAATCCGCGGATGAGCTGCTTAATCGCGTGCGAGAACGGCTTGCGCCGCGCGCCTTGACCTGCGGCGAACGCGAACAGTACCTCGCCATCCCCTTCTGCGAGTAAAAGCGGGATATCGGGATGTCAATGAAGCGAATCTTGTTTGCCTCCTGGTACACCGGTCTTGGCGGTGGCGAAACGGACTTGCTGACGCTCGCCGCATCACTGCATGCCCAAGACTACGAATGTCATCTGCTGCTGCCGAAAGACGGGCAGTTGAGCGAGCGTTGGCGCGAATCAATCGGTCCCGTGCATATCATGCCTTTTCGCGGCGCAACGACTGTCTTCCTGCCGGCGCTATGGGCGCGCTTCCCCGTGGTCAAGCGTTTCAGCGAGCTGCTGCGGCAAGAGCGAATTGATCTGGCGCATAGCGATTATCACAGCTTGCCCATGCTGGCGCCGGCCGCGCAGCTGGCTGGGGCGCCGCTCGTCTTCACGCTCTGGGGTTGGTGGTTCCAGCCCAAACCCTGGCAGCGCAATTTCTTCCGCGATATACCGGCGACAGTCGCGCGCTCGCTGGCTATCCGCGAGGGATTCCTGGGCAGCCCCCCTTTCATGCCAACCAAAAGCCTGCCCGTGATTTATGCGGGGCTGGATACGGAACGCTTTCATCCCGGTCTCGACGGGACGCGCTTGCGCGACGAACTTGGCATCCCCCGCGCCGCGCCCCTGGTCGCCATGGCCGCCCGTTTTCAGCGCGTTAAAGGCCATCATACCTTTCAATCAATCGCGGAAGCTATCGCCAGGCAAGAACCGCAGGCGCGCTTCATCGTGGCTGGCGACAATGTCTTCGGCGGCGCCGCCGACGAGCGCTACCGGGATGAGATTTTGCGCATGGCGCGAGCGAATCTTATGCTGCGCGACCGCCTGCATTACATCGGATTTCGTCACGATATCGAGAATGTCTATGCCGCAGCGGACGTGGTGGTCTGCCCTTCCGAGTTTGAGAGTTTTGGCAAAGCCAACCTCGAGGCGATGGCTTGCGGCAAGCCAATCGTGAGCAGCAACCGCGGCGGTCCGCTGGAGACGGTGCGTGAGGGCGAGACCGGATACCTCGTGGAGCCCGGCGACATCGCTGGATTCGCCCAAGCGATTGCGCGCCTGCTCGCTGACGACAGCTTGCGAGAAAAAATGGGGGGCGCCGGGCGCGCGCAAGTCCGCGCGCGCTTCTCGCTCGAAGCCATGACAGATGCCTATCGCGGCGTATTCGAAGACTTGCTGCGGCTCAATTCACGGTAGCGTCGCGGAAAAACTTCGCCAAGGCATCGCTGATGCTGTTGTCTTTCAGATACTCGATATGCTCGCCCGCAAATGGGATAGGCTCAATCCCAAAATGAGTCGTCAGCGCATTGTCCGGCACAGTGTTCGGCACGGCGAGCAGTTCCAGCAAGCTTGCGCTCACGGGAGAGCCCGGTAAGAGCGCCTGCATGACAGCCACAACCGGGCGCAGCGCAGCGACCGGAACCGGCACGAGCAAGCGCCAGGTGTCCAGCGCGCGCATGACGCGCCGCTCGATTTCGCCCAGGGTCAACACTTCCGGTCCGCCCAGCGTCAATTCTTTCCCGATGACGCTATCGTCATCGAGGCAACGTATCGCAGCCTCGACGACGTCATGTACGGAAACCGGCTGGAATTCGGCTTTGCCGCCGCCGATCAACGGAAATATGATAGGCGTCAACTTCAGCAGACGCGCGAAGGTATTGAAGAATTCGTCTTGCGGACCGAATATGGCTGAGGGGCGCAGCGCCGTCCAATCCAAGGAGGACCCGGCGACAACTTCTTGGGCGCGCCCTTTGCTGGCGAGGAATCGGTAGGGCAGGTCGGCGCGGGCGCCATTCTGGCTCATATTGATGAAACGTTTGACGCCAGCCGCTTGCGCCGCATTCAAGACATTGACCGTACCTTGGAAATTGACCGCTTCGTAGGTCTGGCCGCCCTTTTCCATAGCGATTGCGACCAGGTGAATAACCGCGCTGACATCTTGCATAATCGGCGTCAGGCTGCTGGGAACGGTAACATCGCCTTCAACGATATCGATGCTCTTGGCGACTTCGCGCAGGCGCAACTGGGCTTTGGCTCGGCGCCGCGCCATCGCCCGCGCCGGGATGCCCAGCGACACCAGCTTCTTGACGATCTGATTGCCGAGGTAGCCGGCCGCGCCTGTAACCAATACTGTCATCGCTATGCTCTCCGTCGTTGGACCGTCTCATGATATGATAGGCGCTGCCTATCGTTATCATTAAGAGTATATCCAATCAAGCAGGCTGCGCCAGAATATGCGCCAACCCTACACAACGAAGACGCGAACCTGCCGGGTGCATCCGCAGCGGCCGGACCCGCGCGCGATAAGCATGGCGGCTGAAACCATTCGGGCTGGCGGATTGGTCGCCTTCCCTACGGAAACGGTCTATGGACTGGGCGCCAACGCGCTGGACAGCGCCGCCGTCGAGAAAATTTTCCACGCCAAAGACCGCCCGGCTACCGATCCCTTGATCGCCCATATCGCTGATTTAGCCCAATTGTCGCGCTTGGCCGTCTCGGTTCCCGAGCTAGCTTATCGCCTGTTCCAGCGCTTCGCCCCGGGCGCTTTGACGCTGGTCTTGAAAAAGCGCGCGACTGTGCCAGCCAATCTAAGCGCAGGTATGGATACAGTCGCAGTACGCATGCCCGATCATGCCGTCGCCCTGGCGCTCATTCACGCGGCTCGCCGGCCGATCGCCGCGCCCAGCGCCAACAAGTTTTCCCGCCCCAGCCCAACCACGGCCCAGCACGTCGCCGATGACTTGGCAGGCAAGGTGGACATCATCCTGGATGGCGGGCCCGCGTCAATCGGCTTGGAGTCGACGATACTCAGTCTGGTGGACGGTGTCCCGCAAGTGCTGCGCCCGGGCGGCGTCTCGCTGGAAGCATTGCGCGCGGTCCTGCCAGACCTTCGCTATCAACCTCGCTATCTGAGCGACGAAAGCGCCGCGCCGGCGCCCGGCAGCATGCTCAAACATTACTCGCCGCGAGCGACGGTCATGCTGTTTCGCGGCAGCGATGACGCGGCCGTCTGGGCGGCGATAAAAGCGTTCGCCGAAAACCATGACCATGTTGGCGTCATGGCGCTGGAGCAGGATCTAAATCGCATTGCCGATCTGGATCTCAAAATCGAGAGCCTGGGCGCCGATCTTGATGCGGCGGCATTGCGCTTGTTTGCAGCGCTGCGCTCGCTTGACAGCCGCGGCGTCGAGTGGATCTTGGCGCGCGCTCCCGCTGCGACTGGACTGGGTTTGGCCATCGGAGATCGGCTGCTGCGGGCGGCCGAAGGAAACGTGATTGACGCGCAGCCGCGAGGTTAATCGCTTCGGTCAGTATGCTATACTGTCAAATCAAATAGATCGCCGATTGAAAATCGAGGAAATCATCGTGGCAAAGGTCATTTCTATCAAAGACATCGCCTGCTACGCCGGTCAAGAAGTCACCGTGCGCGGTTGGGTTTACAATAAGACCGGCAAAGGCAGGCTGCAATTCATCCTGCTGCGCGATGGCAGCGGCCAAGCGCAATGCGTCGCCTTCAAGCGCGAGATGGACGCGGAGGCTTTCGAAATTGTCCGCGCGCTCACACAAGAGTCCTCGGTTGTCATCACCGGCGAGGTACGCGCCGACGAACGCGCACCGGGCATCCCCGGCGGATTCGAAATCGGCATCCGGGATCTGCAGCTCCTCCAGCAGGCGCAAGATTACCCCATCACACCCAAAGAACACGGCACCGAATTCTTGATGAACCATCGCCACTTGTGGCTGCGCAGCAGCCGACAGTGGGCGATTTTACGCATCCGCGCCACCATCATCAAAGCGATGCGCGACTGGCTGGACGATCAGGGTTTCTTGCTTGTGGATACGCCAATCATCACGCCGGCGGCCGGGGAAGAAACGACAACGCTTTTTGAAGTCGACTATTTTGGCGATATGGCTTATCTGGCGCAGACCGGGCAACTCTACAACGAAGCCAACATAATGGCTTTTGGCAAAGTCTATTGCTTTGGACCGACCTTCCGCGCGGAAAAATCCAAGACCCGCAGGCACCTGATCGAGTTTTGGATGCTCGAGCCGGAAATCGCCTTTTGCAACCTCGAAGAATTGATGGACATCGAAGAGGGTTTGGTAACTTATGTCGTGGCGCAGGTCTTGGAAAAGCATCCCCAGGAGCTGGCGCTAATCGAGCGTGATGAGGACAAGCTGCGCGCGATCACAGCGCCATTCGCGCGCATCAGTTATGACGACGCCGTCGAGCGGCTGCAAGCGCTGGCGGAAGCGAGCGCTGATCCGGCAGCGAAAGCTGAGCTGGCGATCGCATGGGGCGAAGATTTTGGCAGCCCGCAAGAAACCGCGCTGGCGGAGCTCTTCGACAAGCCGGTCTTCGTCTACAACTACCCCACCGCCGTCAAAGCCTTTTACATGACGCCGGTGGAAGGACGACCGGAGGTCTGCCGCAGCGTCGATCTGCTGGCGCCGGAAGGCTATGGCGAAATCATCGGCGGCAGCGAACGCATTCACGAACTGGACTTGCTGGAGCGCAATATCGACCAGATGGGCTTGGGGCGCGAAGCCTACCAATGGTACCTTGAACTGCGCAAATTCGGCACAGTGCCACATGCCGGTTTCGGCATCGGCATCGAGCGAACGGTAGCCTGGATCTGCGGGCTCAATCATGTGCGCGAGACGATTCCCTACGCGCGTCTGCTCAACCGCAAATATCCTTAATCAGACGATCCACATCAATCGCTCGAAAAGACCGCTCGCAGAGCCTCCGACAAGTGACGCGCCTGGAGCAGCTGGATGCCGCGCGGGATATCGTCAGCATTGCTGGGCAGCCTGGGGACCAAGGCGCGCTTGAAGCCGATCTTGCGCGCTTCGTTCAAGCGCATGCTTAACTGGCTGACCCGGCGGATCTCCCCGCTCAAACCGACTTCCCCGACAACCGCCAGATCCGCCGGCACAGCGCGATCGTAATAGCTGGAAGCGATGGCCACCGCCATCGCCAGGTCCGCCGCCGGCTCGCTGATCCTGAGGCCCCCGATGACATTGACGAAAATATCCTGTTCCCACAGTTTCAGTCCGATGCGCTTGCTCAAAACGGCGCTGATCAAGAGCAGACGATTGATGTCAACGCCATTGGGCGTGCGGCGGGGATTGCCAAAAGATGTCGGGCTGGTAAGCGCCTGCATCTCGATCAACAGCGGTCGCGTGCCTTCCATCGTAATGGCAATGGCGGAACCGGAAGCCTGGACGACGCGCTCTTCCAGAAATACCTGCGAAGGGTTCTCCACTTGAACCAAGCCCCGCCCACTCATCTCGAAGACGCCCACTTCGCTGGTGGCGCCAAAGCGATTCTTGACACTGCGCAGCAATCGATACTGTTGAAATGGATCGCCTTCCAGATATAGCACGGTATCAACGATATGCTCCAGCACCCGCGGTCCGGCGATATTGCCGTCTTTGGTCACATGGCCGATCATCAACACGCTGAGGCTCGTGTCTTTTGCCAGCGACTGCAAGCGCATGGCGCATTCGCGCACCTGCGCTACCAAGCCCGGCGAAGAATTCAGCTCCTCCGTATGGGTGGTCTGTATCGAGTCAATCACGACCAGCACGGGCTTCAACGTCGTAATCTGATCAAAGATATTGCCCAGATTGGTCTCCGTCAGCAGGAATAGATCATTCGCGGACAGGCCCATGCGCTCGGCGCGCATCTTGATCTGGCTCGCGCTCTCCTCGCCGCTGACATAAAGCACATTTCCGGCGGTCTCCGCCAGCAGCGCGGCCAACTCGATGACCAGCGTGGATTTGCCGACACCGGGTTCACCGCCGAGCAAGACCAGGCTGCCCGGCACCAAGCCGCCGCCGAGAACGCGATTGAATTCGCTGATCGGCACCGGCAGGCGTATTTCTTCTCCCGCGCCAACCGCCTCGAGGCGCGCGGGTATCCGCTGACCGCCGCCCCCAGCTTGGCTTGGAGCGCGAGGCTTGGGCGGCGCCTCAACATGCTCAACCATGCTTTCAAATTCGCCGCATTGCGGGCAACGTCCGAAGTAGCCGGAGCTTCGTCTGCCACAACTTGAGCAGACGTATGCGCTGCGTTTTTTCGCCATGTTATGTGGGTTGAACTTAGGTTCTCCGCTGATTCGCTGGCGATGATACCATAGATTCGATCTTTTCAGTCAGAAACGCGCCGCAACTCACGCCAGATCTGGGCAATGTATCGAATTCGGTTGAATT
The DNA here is from genome assembly GCA_965232245.1 of Phototrophicaceae bacterium. Taxonomy (GTDB): domain Bacteria; phylum Chloroflexota; class Anaerolineae; order Aggregatilineales; family Phototrophicaceae; genus UBA6055. The sequence goes on from CBDDPG010000002.1 coordinate 3,177,409, forward strand.
AAATTGCAACATCCCTACCAAGTCCTTCGCATTTTGGGTTCAAGATCTCACGCCCAGAACTGAAAAAAGAATTTCTACCGTAAAGGATACACTACCCAACTCGGTCGCATGCCTGGCGACATCCACAAGCATGATTAGGTATCTATACAGTTCATAGGGGCGAAGGCAGGATGTACTTTTCTTGAAAGCGGCTCGTCCCAGCCGCGGTGCGATTTCCGCCGCGGTTGTCAGGCGAGTCCCTCGCGATATGGGAACCCGAGACAGGTATTGATGCGACATCAGTATGGCGCGTTTCCCGCACTGCGCCTAAAGCTAACGCGGCTCCAGGCTATAAGCCGCCTGCGCGTCAACAAGCCGCTGCCGTATAAATCCTAGTCAAAAGACCCGCCGTCGAGCTCTCATTTCTAACTGCGTCAACAGTGTCCAAGTACCCTGTAACCATGTTCATAGTCGCGTAGGCTAAGCGTAGAAAAAGCGAAGGTTTAGCAAAGGCGACGCGTCATTTGGTGGCTTGAGAAGTATGTTACAGTGGCATGAGTCCAGGTTCTTTGTCCCCACTTTGAACCCGGGCAACCCCCCAAATATACCAGGCGTCCCATGATGAGTTGGGACGTTTGGCTTTTATATTGACACCTTCACGGCAAGACGATATGCGCACAATCTGACCAGCCGCCAGCAGCGCGAAAGGCGTCAATACAGTTGCTCAGCATATTGCCGATTTTTTGGTGGCCCCCGTTGTTCCAGTGTACATCCGGTTTCTGAGTATAGTCGACCGTTTCTTCAAGCTCTGCACGAGGATCAATATACGGTATTTCAAGCTCTGCCATGAGCTGTTTGGCGGTAGCATAACGTCTGCCCGGCGACAACAAGTCATTGCGATGCGGGATTAACACGACCAGGAGCTCGCCGTTCTGCGCCGAAACCATATCGCGCAATTCTTCCAGGTACTTGCGAGTGAGCTCCTCTTCGCGGGCTGCTCGCAAACTTTCGCTGGCGCTATCGCCTATCACGTCAAAGAGCCGCAGCACCAATGTTCCCAGGCGCGTGATACCAACGAGGCGCTCAAGCTCGCTCGCGGGCGGGTCTTTCCGCTGTTCGCGATAATACCAAGTGGAAGGCAGATCCAGCATGATGACGTTCCCCCAGCGATCTTCCCAGCGGAACAGGGTCTCGGCTCCATCCTCTGTTGTCATCTTTTGGCCATGAATCGGTATCAAGTTGTCGTTGAAGTCGTTCATATAAAAACCGAGCAGGGTCACATCCGGCTGCATAACGGGACCATATACGGAAAAGGACTGCAGCGCCTGCCGGGTGCCCGTGCCCGGGATTCCCATATTCCATAGTATGGCGCCAGCCTGGTCAGCCTCGATTCTCTCGATATAGGACATGCCCATGTCAGCCGTCATGCCAAAGGTGAAGGAATCGCCCAGGGCAATGATTCTAAACTTGTCCTGCAAGTCAGCGCTTGGCGCGAAATCTTGCCGATCGTGAAAGCCCTGTTGATTGAGCGAGCAGTTGCGTCCTTCCGTTCGCCCCAAGCCGCAAGCTTCCGCCAGGACTTCTGGGTCGAAGTGGCAGCCCGCCTCATCGCAGATATTCCAGGGTCTGCCGCTGTAATACTGTTCAGGAATCCAAGCCGGGAAATAAGTCGACATATTGAGGACCGCCAGCAAAAGCTCCAGAGCGACAAGCGTGCCGGCTGTGATGACCAGCACTGCGAGCCCGTTTCTGCGCCAGGCAGCCAACCGCCGCCGGCGGAGAGCGCCCCGGCGCAGCGCATAAGCCAATGTCGCCAGTACAATACCGCCGAAGATCGCCAAAAGCTGCGGCAGGTTAAAGCCGGGACTGGTGCCAGGAAACAAATCGAGAACGATGCCAAAGCCGGCAATCCCGACTCCAATTATCGCAAGGAGCCAAAAAAGCGCGTTGAGTATCAAATTGGCTCGCCCGTCTGAACGCGACATGCGCGACCATCCTCTGCAACGTCTATGCCATTAGGCTGTCGCCAGCAATTATAGTCGAATCTCCATCTTGATGTATGCCGCTGCGATTGAGGTCCGGTCGGCAAATTCCGCGCCCAGGCAACGTAGCGCCGCGCCTGTAAGGGTATCGTAATCTGACATCTCTACAATGAAAGTGACCGAACTGGGAAAGGACCGCTTCCATGCGCAAGGCGCTCGTACAGCGCGGATTAACCACAATTGCCGCCGCAGCCACAATTCTCGCATTATTCTGGATTATCAGCTTTTTGCCAAACCAGGCGCAGGATCAGGAAAGCTGCAACCCTAGCCATTTGCGCACAGTCAATTGGTCTACCGACTTCTGCAACAGCGTTGTCGACTTCGAAGAGATTCTGGTCGGAAATCCTACTAAAGACGGCATCCCCTCGCTGACAGAGCCGAACATGGAGCCAGTATCAGAAGCCGCAGCCTGGCTGAGCGATCGTTCGCCGGTGATCGCGCTCGAGATGGATGGCGAAGCCCGCGCCTATCCGCAAGCGGTCCTGATGTGGCACGAGATCGCCAATGACGAAATCGCCGGCATTCCGGTTGCGGTCACATTTTGCCCGCTCTGCAACAGTTCAATCACCTTTGATCGGCGCGTCGACGGCGCAGTGCTGGACTTTGGCGTCAGCGGATTCCTGCGCAATAGCGATCTGGTCATGTACGATCGCCAGAGCGAAACTTGGTGGCAGCAGTTAACCGGCGAGGGGCTCGTGGGCAGTTATGCCGGCCTCCTGTTGGATATCGTTCCGTCGCAAGTGATCAGCTTCGCCAGCTTTGCCGAGCGCCATCCGCAAGGACTGGTCCTTTCGCGCGATACCGGTTTCTCGCGTCAATATGGCATCAATCCCTACGCCAATTACGACAGCCGCCCGGGACGTCCCTTCTTGTTTCGGGGCGAAATCGACGCCCGGCTCAGCTCGCCGGTGGATCATGTATTGGCGACAACCGTGAATGGCATCGCCAAAGCCTATCCCTTCACCATCTTGCGCGAGCAGCGGGTGATTAACGACGCAATCGGCGAAAGCCCTGTGGCGGCTTTCTTCCAAGCTGGCATTGCCAGCGCCCTGGGCGATTCGGTCATCGACAACGCAGCCGACCTCGGAACCGCTGGATTGTATCGGGCGACCCTGGACGGCATCACCCTGAGTTTCATGCCACTGGAGGATGGCCGCTTCACAGACGCGCAAACAGGCTCAACCTGGAACGCCTATGGAGAAGCGATCGCCGGCGAATTGCAGGGCGAGGAATTGGAATGGATAAACGCCTTCCCTCACTTTTGGTTCGCCTGGGCTGCTTTCCACCCAGAAACAGAAGTCTACGGCATTTAGCGTCTCGCTGTGGATCCCAGCCCACTACGGCGCGGGAAGACCCGCCCGGCGAATATCGGAGTTCCGCCGACGTGAATAAGCGCAAGAAACGCTTCAAAGATCTGGCAACTCTTGCGCTGATCGCGCTGGCCTTCATTGTGCTCGGGCAGGGGCTTTTTCAAGAGCCCGGTTCGGGCTGGAAAACCGACTTCGACCGGTCTGCCATTGACATGGACGAGGTGATTTCGGGCGGGGTGCCGCGCGATGGCATTCCGCCGATAGACGATCCCCAATTTGTCGAGGCGGCGCTCGCCCATGAATTGTCGCCGCAGTCGCCCGTGATCGCGCTGGAAATAGCTGGCGACGCCCGCGCCTACCCGCTCGAGGTTTTAACACGCCACGAGATCGTCAACGATGTCGTGAGCGGCGCGCCCATCGCCGTGACATTCTGCCCGCTGTGCAATAGCGCACTTGTCTTCGATCGTCGAGTCGCCGACAAAGTCCTGCGCTTTGGCGTATCGGGCAACCTGCGTTACAGCGACTTGATTATGTGGGACGATCTCACCGAGACCTGGTGGCAGCAACTCACCGGCGAAGCCATTGTCGGCCATTATCGCGGCACAGTCCTGCGGATGATAAGCTCGCAACTGGTCAGCTTTGAAGTCTTCCAGCAGCGGTACCCCGCGGGCAAAGTGCTGCGCGGTCCCCTGGGAGGTTACGGGCGCAACCCCTACACCGGTTACGACAGCAGCCCGAAGCCATTTCTCTTCAAAGGACCCGCCGACGATCGTCTCTTCGCGACGGAGCGCGTGCTGGCGGCGGTCATCGGCGATCAAGCCCTTGCCTATGCTTTCAGCGCCTTGAAAGAGAGTCCCGTTGTCAATGACAGGGTGTCGGAGCGCGAAATCGTGATATTCTGGCAGCCCGGCGCGGCCAGCGCGCTTGACGCGGGCGATATCGATTCCTCAAAGGATGTCGGCATGGCGCTGATGTATGACCGGCGCTTGCCGTCGGGCGCAGCGCTGACCTTCCGTCAAGCTGGCAGCCGCTTCGTCGACAACGAGACGGAAAGCGAATGGAACATCTGGGGAGAAGCCAGCGCCGGTCCCTTGGCCGGCAGCCGGCTCAATCAGTTGCATGCCTACCCGCATTTCTGGTTCGCCTGGGCGGCTTTTTATCCTGAAACAATTTTGTACGCGACCAAATAACCGTTCACGAAAAGGACATATCATGCAAGCTATCCGCAAAACGCTCACGATTACGCTAGCGATGTTAACGCTGCTGCTGTTCCCGGCGGCTGCTCAGGCGCAGCACAGCTGCGAAAGTCCCCCCGCGCCCTTCGACAATCCAGAAACGCTGGCGAACTGGCAAAGGGTCTGGAATCTGATGGATGTCTGCCAGCACCAAGAAGGCGTCTACAGCGAGATCGTATCCGGCGGCGTAGGACGTGACGGCATCCCGCCTATCGACAACCCGACCTTTGATGATCTGGACTTGGCCGATACCTGGCTGCAAGAGGCGTCTCCCGTCATCGCCTTGGAAATCGACGGCATCGCCCGCGCCTATCCGCTGGCGATCTTGACGCGCCATGAAATCGCCAACGACACCCTGGGCGAAACGCCAGTTGCGGTCACGTTCTGCCCCTTGTGCAATAGCGCCATCGTATTCGACCGGCGCGTGGGCGGCGAGACGCTGCGCTTCGGCGTCAGCGGGATGCTGCGCAATAGCGATCTCATCATGTGGGACGACGTGACGCAAAGCCTCTGGCAGCAATTGACTGGCGAGGGCATCGTCGGCGCCCATACCGGCACGCTGCTGGACATTGTTCCGTCGCAACTGGTGGGTTACGGCGCCTTCAAAGCGCAGTACCCGCATGGCGAGGTGCTGTCGACGAATGGCCGTTTCTACGGTTCCAATCCCTACGCCAATTACGACAGCAACGCGAAGCCATTCCTGTTTTTTGGCGAGCCGGACAGTCGGCTTTTCGCGACGGAACGCGTGCTAGGCTTTGCGCTGGGCGATATGCAAACCGCCTATCCCTTCAGCGCGCTGTCCGAAGCCCGGGTCATCAATGATACCGCGGGCGATGTCGATGTCGTGGCGCTATGGCAGCCCGGCGCCTTCAGCGCCCTGGACGAAGCCAGCATCGATCTTTCGCGCGATGTGGGCATGGCCGGTTTGTTCGAGCGCGCCATTGACCAGGGACAGACATTGAGCTTCCGCGCCGATGGCGATGCCATCATCGACGAACAGACGGGCAGCGCCTGGAATATCTTCGGCACAGCGCTTTCCGGCGAGCTGGCTGGCACACAGTTGCGGACCCTCAACGCCTTCCCGCACTTCTGGTTTGCCTGGGCGGCCTTTTACCCGGATACCGAGTTGTACGGTCACGAGTCGTAAAAAGGTCCTAGTTGAGCTCAAGCCGATCCCGATTCTGGCAATAACTCAAGAGTCCCTGTTCGCGGCGCGAGCAGGGACTTTGTTTGTGCCCGTCTTTCGTAGGCGTAATTTAGAGAATCTGATCGAGGAATTCTTGCGTGCGCGGGTGATGCTCGATATCGGGATTGAAGAAGTTCTCCGGCGGACCCTGCTCGACGATGCGCCCCATGTCCATGAAAATGATGCGATCGGCGACTTCCCGCGCGAAGCCCATCTCGTGCGTGACGACCAACATGGTCATGTAAGTGCGCGCCAATTCCTTCATCACATCCAGCACTTCCTTGATCATCTCCGGATCAAGCGCCGAAGTAGGCTCGTCGAAGAGCATGATCTTCGGTTCCATCGCCAAAGCCCGCGCGATCGCCACCCGCTGCTGCTGCCCGCCGGATAGCTGCCCCGGGTACTTGTAGGCTTGTTCGGGAATGCCCACCCGCTCCAAGAGCTCCATGGCGCGCTGTTCCGCTTTGTCGCGGGCCCAATGCCGCACTTTCATCGGCGCCAGGGAGATATTGTCCATCACCGTCAAATGCGGGAAGAGGTTGAATTGCTGGAATACCATGCCGGTTTCCCGCCGGATGTCGGCGATGTTCTGGACGTCATGGCTGAGCTCGATGCCATCGACGATGATCTGCCCGTCCTGATGCTCTTCCAGCCGATTGATGCAGCGGATAAAGGTCGACTTGCCCGAGCCGGATGGACCGATGATGACCAACACTTCTTGCGGCATGACCTCCAGTGAGATATTGCGCAAGACGTGGAACTCGCCAAACCACTTGTTCATATCTCGACAAATGATCATCGGCTCGTCGACTGACATCATTTGATTATTGCCGTTTTCCATTTTGTCCTCCCTCAATCCCGTGTGCCGGGCGGGAAATCCTCTAAGTTATGCCTTATCACAATTGCTGCGCCCGCGCGGCGCCCGAGCCAGTCGCTTCGACGCGGCGGCTGATATAGGACATGATGTAACTGAAGACGAAATAAATGATCGCGACATACAAGAAGGTCTCTTGACGCCGCTGCAAGAACTCCGGCTGCGCCACCACGCGATAGGCGATGCCGGTTATCTCCGCCAAGCCAACGATGAAAACCAGCGACGTGTCCTTGAACAAAGAGATGAATTGCCCGACCAGCGCCGGGATCACAGCGCGCAAGGCTTGCGGCAGCAGAATATAGAGCGTCGTTTGCCAGCCGGATAAGCCGATGGCTTGGGCAGCCTCGGTTTGTCCCCGGTCAAGCGATTGCAAGCCGCCGCGAACGTTCTCCGCCAGGTAGGCGGCGCTAAACATGGTAATGCCAACCCAAGCCCGCACGGCGTTTTCTACCGACGCCAGCGTCGGATCAATCAATGGCACCATCAAAACCGCCATAAAGAGAATGGTGATTAATGGTACGCCGCGAACTGTTTCAATGTAGACGACACAGGTGTATTTCACGACAGTCAGCTTGCTGCGCCGTCCCAGCGCCAGCAGCAAGCCAATCGGGAAGGACGCGCCGATGCCGAGGATGGTCAGTTGCATGGTCAGCATCAAGCCGCCCCAGAGGCGCTTGTCGGAAAGCGGCAGCAAATCGTGAGGCGATGCTCGCAGCGCGCCTTGCGCTTCCAAGCCTAATACAAAGCTCGGAATGACCAAGAGGACGATAAACCAAGCCAGCGCCAGCGCGCCCATCGTTCGTCCCGGATAGCGATACAAGAGCGGAGCGCTTTCATCGCGCTTCCACTTGAGTTTGTCGCCTTGCGCCTGTTCCCCGCGCTTGAAAGCCAGCGCGCCCCCAGCCAGCCAGATGATGAAATAAACAGTTGACCAACGGTCGACATGGGTCCAAGTCTGCATCCATAAAAACGTCAGCAGCAGCAAGCCGATGATGACCCGATTGGAGGACCAGTGCAGCGTCCCGCTGAAGAACATCCAGCCCAGCCACAAGACAATGGCGATAGCGACCATTGTCGCGGCCGAGCCGTCGCCGCCCGCCGAGACCAAATTTGTATTCGTGAAGATGAATATGAATACGACGCAAGAAGCCAGGTAGCCGATGCGCTTGGCATTGGCGTCGATGCCGCCGCGCCGGGCAAAACCCAATATACCCAAGCCGACACCGACAATCGCCAAAATAATCCAGAACAAGACCGAACTGATGGGCTCGGCAGTCCAGTTTTCCCACACGATATTGATGACATAACCTTGGGCGATCTGCAGGAAGAAGCCGCCAATGAGCAGCATGTAACCCGCGCCGCCGAGAAAATTGAGACCGATAAAATACATGAGCAGCAGCCACAGCAAACCGCCCGCCATGCTGCCGATCGCGGCGCCCGATAAGCCGCCGATGCCGGAAGCCATCAGATACATGGCAAAGGGATAGACGCCCCAGCCATAGATCAAGAGCCTCGTTATCGTGCCTTCAGCCTCTTCCCCGCTATTCGCGCGCTGCAGCCAGCCTTCGACGCGCTGTACCAGCAGCGCCGTGGCGAAGGCGGCCAGGGTTTTCAAGACAATCGCCGGCAAGCCGTCTAGCGCGTCATTGCCATCCAAAAACGCGAAATAAGCCAGCAGGATGAGCAAGGGGGACATGCCCGCGGCCAGTACGCTGGCGCGGCTATTATTGCTGTTGAACACGGTCTGCTCGCCGAGCAGATGAGCGACTGCCCGCCCCAGGGCATAACCCCAGGCGACAGTGATGAAAAACGGCAGCAGCAATAGCTCGATCTGCTCGAGAAAGAGCGGGATGAAATGCACCAGATAGGTTGGCAAATCGCGCAAGCCACGGTACTGATTGTCGATCAATGCGGCGATCGGCGCGTCCTTGCCGTCAATCTGCGGACGGCTGCCAAAAATCTCCAACTCGTTGTCGGTCAGCCGCACGAACTGCGATTCCGAGGCGCTCAAGGTGCGTTCGACAATCGGGTATATGCCGCGCGCTGCCAAGATTCCCGTTCCCTCTTGTCCCTCAGCCGCGTCTTTCGACAAAATATACCAGCCGTCGCGCGGTATCTCGTATGAGACCGACTCCCCTGCCAGCCCGACCAGCCCCCCCGCCAAGACCTCAAAAGTCTCCGCATCGCGGATTGCCACCTGCATCGGGCTTTGACCCAAATCGTAGATTGCGATGACCGATTGCGGCGTCAGCAGGCGCACGAACATGTCGCGCAGGAAAAGCGCTTCCCAATTTACCGGTCGAATGAGGTCTTCGTCTTCGTCAGCTTGGTCGGGCTGGCCGATCAAATCCTCCGACAAATCCAGGATCAAGCGCTCGCCCAAGTCCTCGATCTGCTGACTGCTTTGGAGCGCGGCTGTTAGTTCCTGCAGGGCTGCGCGCGCCTCGGCAGTCATTTGGTCGGCCGCTGTCAGGTTCGCCACGGCATCGTCGACCGCGCTGGCGGCGGCTTGGATCGCAGCTTCCGGTTCCTCTAGTCCTGCGACAGCCTCGTCAAGCCGTTTCAGCCAGGCTTTTAATTCTGCGATTGAAGCGTCGGCGGCGCTAAAGTAGTCGCCCAGATAGCCCATGTAATCATAGGTGGACGCTTCCATGTCATTGGTGCGCGTAAAAGTGCGGATGGCGAGCCGCGTGCGTTCTTCCAGCGCTTCCGTCAATTCTCGGCTGAGCATGCGGTCGAAGGTCAAGCCCGTCAGTTCTATCTGATCGAGCCGGTTGCTTGCGGCATTGCCCAAGGCATTGGCCGCGCGATCGGAAAAGCCCGACAGATTGCTGAGCGTCTCGACATCGGCGACCTCGTCCCGCGCCAATTCCAGCGAGACTGTCTCCCCCGCTTGCGCGATGAAAGCCAGATTCTTTTGCGGCTTCAGCGCAGAGGCGCGGTCGATGATATCGATATTGCCTGAAGTCAAATAAGATTTAGGCTGCGTGATCGTGGCATTGATGAGCGACGGCAGGACCGCCACCAATACCAGCGTCGCCAGCGCGACCATCGTCAACATGCGCAGCAGCTTGCGCCCCCATGCCGCGAAGCTGACACCCGTGAGCAGCGCCGAAAGCAAAACAGTGAGCGCAAGCCGCCATTCCATGCTGCTCTCGAATCGCTCCATCATGAACAGGCGCTGGTTATTGATGATGGTAAACCAATTGGCTGTGCGCACCGCCCAATCAAAGAAGCCGACCACCAAGACCAAGACCAGGATCGACATGAGAATCGAAACGACGATATCGGCCGGCGACCCAAAGAGATTTTGCCGCAGCCAGGCGGGCAAGCCCACCTCCAGCGTCGGCGGCGGCCGCACCGGCTCCTCATCGTAGTTGATGATCGATTGGTTGAGGTCCATGCCTTTACTGTCCGCCATGAAATGCCTACCTCGTCACCAATTGAAATCTCTGATTAATCAGGTTCATCACCAGCGAAATCGACAGGCTGATAAACAGATAGGAAAACATGATCATCACAATGCCGGTCACCGATTGCCCCGACTGGTTGATGATGGTATTCGATACTTGATAGATATCCGTATAGGACACGGCGATGGCCAAGCTGGAGTTCTTTGCCAGATTAAGATACTGATTGCCCATGGGCGGGATTATCACGCGCAGCGCCTGCGGCAAAATGATCAGGCGCAGCATCTCGCCTTGCGAAATGCCCAAAGCCCGCGACGCCTCGAGCTGCCCTGTGGGAACAGCCTGAATGCCCGCCCGCACGATTTCGGCTATGAATGAGGAGGTATAAATCACCAAGCCCAGGAATACCGCCAGATAGGAGGGCGAAATCTCGATGCCTGTCTCGATAGTGCGCCCGCGCCGGTCGAGTGTCGGCGGACGATAGAGCAGCGGTTGCCGCGTATACTCCAATTCTTGTTCGATGGTCAACAAGCCGGACTCGAAGGCATCTTCGTAGGACATTTCGATGACGCTGTCCCCGTCGTCGTCGAATACGGCGATTTGCGCGGGCGTCGGACGCATGCCCAAAATCACCCATCCGAGCAAGGCGAATCCAATCAGCGAAAACAGCGCATAGCGGGTGCGCGGAATCGGCTTGCCCGTTGATTCTGTGACATAGCCGAAATAGCGCCAAAGCGCCGCCGCCACCACCAGCCCAATCACCACAAATACCATCCAGACGCCAAACATCGCCGACGGGATCAACTCGAAAATGGCGACGCCCTTTATGCTGATGTACAAGCCAGGCAGGAACTCGATCGGGCTGCCGGCCCCCACCAGCACGATGCCCAGCAAGTTGACCAAGACCACAATGGTGATGCCGCCCTGTCGGACGCGCGTGCGCCAAATGAGGTTGCGCATGCTGCCGCTATACTGCCAGATGACAAAAATGATGAACAAGGACAGGGCGTATTGCAATAAAGGCAGGCTGCGGATGCCCTCGCGCGGGAAGGCAAAAGCTTCCTGCTGCGACGGCAGGGCGAAAATCGCGATGAAGAACCAGGCGATAATCTGCAGCAGGACCGGCGTATTGCGCAATACTTCGACATAGGCGCGCGAGATAGTGCGCACCAAGAAATTCCGGCTCAGCAAGAAAATGCCGACCATGATGCCAATCACGGTCGTGCTGACCAAGCCGAGCAGCACAACGCGCAAGGTGTTGATAAAGCCGACGCGAAAGGCGTCAAGATAGCGATCGCTCGACGAATAGTCGCCCGAATCCGCGATATCGAAACCGGCGCGATTTTGCAGGAATTCAAAATTGGGCGATTGGTTGGTCGCTTCCAGCGCGCTACTGATGCGCGCGCTCAGGTCATTTAATACCAGTACCACGATGAGAACAAAACAGAGTTGAGCGATTCCCTGCAAGATCCTGCCATCCCGAAATACCGCTGGCAGAACATTCTCGCTCGGCGTCTCGGCGCGCATCTGCATTGGCTGCCCCTATAATTTCAACGTTCTTTTTTGACGCTTCAAGAATTCAACTTTTCTACATTGTATGCAAAAGAGAAGTTTTAGACAAATTTTTCACATCCGCGTTTACAAAAACTGTTGCGCCCCTAAAGAATTGAGCGCCCTTTCCATTGAAAACAAGTGAAAAACAAACGGGATGCGCCGCCCGCCGGCGACGCATCCCGCAATTGCGATTGCGCTAGAGGATTCTAGCTTGTGTTTAACGGAAGGGCGCCGCGTACATCAAGCCGCCGTCCGTCCAGAGGGCGTTGAAGCCGCGCTCCAAGCCAAAGATGGTATCCGGACCCAAGTTGCGGTCGAATATCTCGCCATAGTTGCCCAGTTGGGTGATGACAGAAACCATGAAGTCATCGGGGATGCCGAGGTAATCGCCAGCTACGTTGTCGCCCAAGCCGAGCAGACGACCGACGCCGGCGTCTTCGCTATCCATGAAGTCGCCAATGTTCATGCTGTCAATGCCGAACTCTTCCGCGGTCAACAATCCCCATACCACCCAGCGGATGATATCGGCGAAATTGGCGTCGTTCTGTGGGCTGACAGGACCAAGCGGCTCCTTGCTGATGGCGCCGGGCAAGATCGAATGCGCGGCAGGATCGGCGGAAGTCGCTTTGCGCGAAACCAAACTGCTGATATCGCTGGTGAAGGCGTCGCAGGCGCCAGCCTCGTAGGCGTCCATGATGGCGTCGAAATCCGGGAAGGTGTTCAATTCCCAGTCCGCCCCAAGCGCGTTCGCCTTGTCGGTGATGTTCAGTTCGGTGGTCGTGCCCGCGGTGGCGCACATGGTGATGCTCTCCTCGCCGAGTTCTTCAATGCTGCTCACGCCAAAGTCAACCTTGACCATGATGCCCTGGCCATCGTAGAAGGTGGTGGGACCAAATGTAGCGCCCCATTCGGTATCGCGGCTGAGCGTCCAAGTGGTGTTGCGGCTGAGCATGTCGATTTCGCCACTGGCGAGGGCGGTCGGGCGTTCGGCGGCAGCCAGCGGGCGGAAAGCGATCGCGTTGGCGTCGCCCAAGATAGCAGCCGCGACAGCGCGGCAGATATCCACGTCAAAACCTTCAAATTCACCGACATCATTCTGTGTGCCGAAGCCCGGCAATACCGAGTTGACGCCACAGATCAATTCGCCGCGTTCGCGAATGCGCTCGACAATGCTGCCATCCTGCGCGGCCACAAATCCTGTACTCACGACGAATACAGCAGCGATAAGTAATGCAACCAATACCAAGCGTTTCATCTTGCAATTTCCTCCTTTATTGATGACAGTTTTGGCTTGCTAATCGCCAGCCATTTCAAAATTCGCGGGGCGTACAGTTTCCATCACCCGCAAAATGCCGCTGCGAATTTCGCCTGCTTCGGCATGGCGGCCAACTTCCTTCTTGGAGAAGATCAGTTCGCCGTTTACCCAGACGTCAAAAACGCCGCCCGTGCCGGGAACCAGCTGCCAACTACTGACAAAGTATTCAATCTCGCGTTCGTTCAAGATTTCGTCCGTCAAACTGACGGCAATAGGTTGATGTCCTCAAGTAGCGCAGTACTTGACGACGATTTCCATTCCACCTTCTTGCATGAGCCTGTTCCTTTCTAAATCACACAGCTTCCGATGATGTAATTATAGCTGATTCAGGGGAAAAAGCAACGGGCGTCGCTGAAAAATGCAGAGCAATCGCACCACCCTTAAAATTCAGGTCATGAGGGTTCTTAAAGGGCTATAAATGGATTATCGCAAAAATGCATGAACTTTTCTGACACCTTGTAGACTTTAATGAACCCGAAATTGATTCTGGTGCGATTGCTCTGCTGAAAAATGTGTCGAAGCGGCGGGAGCCCCGCCAGCGACTATTGACGCGGGAGTCCCTTCTCATTGCCTACGCTAGATAGGCGCATTGCCAATTATTACTTTGCATCGGTTGACCTTCGCCTCGGCTCGTACAATGATAAGGGCGAAGTCTCACGAATGGAGGTCAGATCATGTTCAAATCAATATCGCGAAACCTTGTTCAATTGCTACTGCTGATTGTTTTCTTTGTCGGGGCTGGCAGCGCGCTGGCGCAATTTGATACGCTGTCCGATGCAGACCGCGAATACTTGTTTGGGAAAACAACCGATGATGATATCGAGGAAGAGGAAGAGGAAGAAGAGGCGGATGAGGAACCCGCGGCAATCATCAAGCGCCCTGCGCCGGAGACCTGCCCCGATATGCCGCAGAGCATCGTGGTTATCGGCTATGTCGCCAATACGCAGTGCCAACAGGTTAGCATGGCTGGCATCGGGCGCATGGACCTGATAAACCTGGGCATCGCCAACACGGTTGATATTTGGGGTATTGTGCCGGGCAGCGTCGACATCTGCTTCCAGCAGTCCGGCTATCTGGTCTTCTTGGATGCCGCCTACGCGCCCCGTATGCTCCAGCCCCTGCTGTCATTTGAACGCGATGACATGACCTGCGGGCGCATCGACCGCGCCGGTACCGTGATACTGCTGCACAATCCCTACCCCTTCGAGACTCCGCTGGTCCCGGCTTCAGCCCCGGCAGCTGCCACAGAATCAAGCCCGAGCTGTCACATCAAGCTGACTGAGGCGCTCTTCCTGCGCGAGGCGCCAGCCGGGCGCATCATCAGCATCGTCTGGTTGAATTCGGAGGCGCCGGTCTACGAGACTGATGGAGATTGGTACAAGATCGCCTTCGAAGGGCAGACGGGCTACATCAGCCGCGATTACAGCAGAATACTGCGCGGCGACTGCCGCTAGCTCGTCCCAAGCGCAAGGCAAGAAAATCAAGCGCCCCGCCCGGATTGCCCTGGTCGGGGCGCTGCGTTTATACCACGATATTCACCTTGGGATCCGTCCCGTTGCGGCCCGGGATGAAGATCGTCCGCCGCGGCGCTTTGCCCGCCAGGCTGCGCTGCGCGGCCTCGCTGGCCACAGCCAGCTCCAGCGCCCGCTCTCGCTCGATATCCACCGCCACCTCGACCGAGCCGCGGGGCTTTCCGTTAATCAGCACTACCAACTCCACCTGCTCTTCGCGGGCTATGTCGGCATCGTACTGGGGCCAGGATTGCAGGTGCACGCTGTATTCGTGACCCAGCCGCTGCCACAATTCTTCCGCGAAATGCGGCGCGAATGGCGCCAACAGGCGCAGCGCCTGGCTCATCACTTCCCGCCACATCTCCGCGCCGATTTCCCCAGCCCGCAGCGCGGCTTTGAAGCTGTTTTTGAACTTCATCTGCTCGGCAATAGCTGTGTTGAAGCTGAATTCTTCCAAGCCGCGGTTGACCACCGCGATCGTCTGATGCAGCTTGCGCTCAATGTCCCGTTCGCGCTCGGCATCGCCGGCGGCGTCGGGCGCGCCGGCCAATGCGATTTCCCAGAGCTCATGCAGCCAGCCTTGCGGACCCTTGATATTGTTCTCGTTCCAGGGACCGCCCTTCTGCCAGTCGAAGTTGAACATCAGGTAACAGCGCACGACATCGGCGCCGTATTTCTCGACCAGCTCATCGGGATTGACCACATTGCCCTTGCTCTTGGACATGCGCTGGATCTCCAGATGATGCCGCAGTTGATTGACGTTGTTCCGCCCCGGGATATCGGGAATGACAATCTCGGCATCTGGCAAGACTTCGACGAACTGCATGAGGCCCGCCATATCCAAATGCAAGACATTTTCGGTACGGTGGGCGATTTCGCCGAAGTATCCTTCGAAGCCGGCCGGGACCTCGTTCCAGCCCGCCACTTCGACGCGATTGGCCAGCAACTTCCCGCCGACTTCTCTGCCGCTGCACAGCACAAAGTCGCCTTGCCGTTCGCCGCCCAGCACCTGACCCTGATTGCGCAGCAGGCTCATAGGCTCGTCGAAAGCCCCCTGCGGATCACGCCCCTTTTGGCGCATGACCGCGGCGGCTTCATCAAAGACGCCGATATCGCGCAGGACTTTGGTGAAAAATCGCGTATACAGCAGGTGCATGACCGCGTGCTCCGCCCCGCCGGTATAGACATCGACCGGCAGCCAGTAAGCGGCTTCTTCGGCGTCGAAAGGCGCTGTATCACATTGCGGCGACAAATAGCGCAGTTGATACCAAGACGAGCACATGAAGGTGTCCAGCGTGTCGGTCTCGCGGCGCGCCGTCTCATCCACTTTGTAAAATGGTTCGTGATAGGTCAGCGGACTGCGCCCGGTGGGCATGAAATCGACGTCCTCGGGCAAGACCACCGGCAGATCTTCATCGGGCACGGGGATAATCTCGTCGCCGTCATACATCATCGGGATGGGACCGCCCCAATAGCGCTGCCGGCTGATAAGCCAGTCGTGCAGCCGAAAGTTGACCGATTCTTTTCCCTTGCCAGTCGCCTCCAGCCAATCAAGCACCCGCCCTATGGCTGCGTTCGCGCGCCCTTTGTCCTTGCTGCTCTGGCTGCCGTCCATGGCATCGGAATTGACCATCGTCCCCGGTCCATCGTAAGCTTCAGTCATGTCGCGCGCGCGCAGCGGCTCCGCCATATCCGCCGGCTGGATGACAACCCTGATCGGCAGATCATGCGCCCGGGCGAATTCGAAATCGCGCTGGTCATGCGCCGGCACGGCCATGATGGCGCCCGTGCCATAGGTGATCATGACATAATCGGCGATCCAAATGGGGATGCGCTCGTCGTTGACCGGGTTGATCGCGTAAGCGCCGGTGAAGACGCCGGTTTTCTCGCGATGTTCCATCATGCGCTCGATTTCGGTTTCGGCGGCGATTTCGTCGATGTAGTGCTCGACAGCCGCGCGCTGGGCGGGGCTGGTGATGACATCGACCAAGTCATGCTCCGGCGCCAGCACCATAAAGGTCGCGCCCCAGAGCGTGTCCGGGCGCGTCGTATAAATCTCGATGGGATGGTCCCCAAGCTCGGTGCGGAAGGCGACGCGCGCGCCTTCGCTGCGGCCGATCCAGTTGGTCTGCATGATCTTGATGGCTTGGGGCCAATCCAAGCCAGCGAAATCCAGCAATTCGTCGGCGTATTTTGTGATGGCGAAGAACCACTGTTCCATCATCTTATGCAGGACCGGCTGCCCAGTGCGTTCGTCCTTGCCATCGATAACCTGCTCGTTGGCCAGTACGGTCTGCAGGGTCTCCGACCAATTGACCAGCGCCGAGCCACGGTAGGCGAAGCCATGCTCATAGAACTTCTTGAAGAACCACTCCGACCATTTGTAATATTCGGGGGTGCAGGAGATGGCTTCGCGCTCCCAATCGAACATGGCGCCCATGCTGCGCAGTTGTTCGCGCATGCGCTCAATATTGCTGTAGGTCCATTTCCAGGGATGGATATTGCGCGAGATCGCCGCTTGCTCGGCCGGCAAGCCGAAGGCGTCAAAGCCCATCGGGAACAAGACGTTATAACCGCGCATGCGCATCCAGCGGGCGCGGGCGTCCGACGGCGACATGGCGAACCAGTGTCCGATATGCAGATCGCCCGAGGGATAGGGCAGCATGGTCAGGGCATAGTGCTTGGGCTTGTCCCAATCCACTTGGGAGCGATAAATGCGCGTCTCGTCCCATTTGCGCTGCCATTTGACTTCCACTTCATGCGGTTGATATTTTTCGCTCATAGCTCTTATTTCGTCTCCGGTTTCTGTAAATAGCGCCGCCAATGCAACGCGAAGCCGCCCGGCAAAGCTGCTTTTGCCAGCGACTTAGTAGCTGAAACAGGTTTTGTACACAAGGTGGCGCGATACGAAGGCGCATTGAGGTTTAGATAAGCAAAGAGCGGGTCACCCCAGAACCCGGCGACATGTTCACAATCATCGCTTTCCCGCTTTCATCAACTCTTCGAATCCTTAGGCATGTCATCATAATACGCGCTGGCCGCTTTGTAAACCTGTTATTCTTGCTCGGCATCGCTGGGGCCTGTGACGGTCGGCGGCTCCTACAGTTTCCAGATTAATGTGACAATCGACACAAATTCTTCTGATGAAATTGCTCTGATTTTGCGCTTCGCTATGCTTTCCATGTCTTCCGCAGCACGCGCAGCCAATTCTGATGACATAGCTTATGCAGCAAATCGTCGTTATAACCAGCGTCCTGCAGCGCGGCGATCAGATTCGGCAATTTAGAAACATCGCTGACATCATCCAGCACGCGCGCGCCATCATAATCCGAGCCCAGCCCCACGCGCGTTTCGCCCAGGCGCTCAACCAGATAGTCGAGGTGCCGAACCATAATATCCAGCGGACGATCGCTGTCCCAAGCGCCGTCTTCGTTGAGGAAGCCCGTGGCGAAGTTCAAGCCAACCATGCCGTCCGAGGCTTTGATGGCCTCAAGCTGCTTGTCTGTGAGGTTGCGCGAGATCGGGCAGATGGCATGGGCGTTGGAGTGCGTGGCGACCAGCGGCGCGTCGCTCAGCCCCGCGATATCCCAGAAGCCGGCTTCGTTCATGTGCGAAAGATCAATCAAGATGCCCAATTCGTTGCAGCGCTTGACCAGACATCTTCCGGCGTCGGTCAAGCCCGGTCCGATATCGGGCGTCGAAGGATAGGCGATCGGCACGCCATGCGCAAATATTGTCGGGCGGCTCCAGACGATGCCCAGCGACCGCAGCCCGGCTTGATAGAAGACTTCCAGCGCGTTCAAGTCCTCATCGATGGCTTCCGCGCCTTCGATATGCAAGATGGCGGCGAAGACCCCGCTATTGATGCAAGCCGCCAGCTCATCAGCGCCCCGCACGACTTTGACCTGCCCTGCCGATTCCGCTTCCAGCCGAAACAAATCCGCCATCAGCCGCAATGCGACGCCCTGCGCGTAGCGATGTTCGACCGCCGGCGGCGCATAAGGCTTGGATACGTCCGGCATGTTGTCCGGGTCAATCCGCCGCTCGCGATTCGGCACGTATACCGCGAAAAATCCACCGGCGAACCCGCCTTGGCGCGCCCGTACCAAGTCGATATGACCACCCGCCATTTCAGTGAAAAAATCGGGATAAGCGACATCATCGTTCTGGTAAAAGCGCAGCAAAGTATCGTTATGACCGTCGAATATTGAGAATTCAGCCACAGCCAATCTCCTTTTTTGACTTCATTCATCAGTCTCACATTGGTTTTTAATGATGTCAGCGATAGGCGGCAGATGCAATATCAGCCTGAAAAAAACAAAAACGCAGTTCATCCGAACTGCGCCGCTGCGATTTATCAGTCCCGCGCCGCCTAGTCTGGTCGATAATCCGCGCGGCGCTTGTCCACTGGCACGGGCGCGCGCGCTGGTTTGCGCGGCTGTCGCACTTTGGGATCGAGGAAATCGTCAATCTCTTTTACAAGACGCCGGCCAATCTCCAAAAGTTCTTCCCAAAGTTTGCGCGTCGCTTTCGCCATGAGTACACCTTTCTGTCCCTGCCAGAAGAGTATTTTGGGATATGGGCTAACAACTCGGCGGGATTATCAAGCGCCGGGCGGCAGCCAGCCAAAGAGCATCGACAAGATTGCCAAAGCGATGCCGATATTCAGCGCGATGAGGATGCGCAATGTGCCGCGCAATTCCGCAATGTCGGCTTTGGTCGCCATGTGCGAAAGCGCCTCATCCACTCGCCCCTCCAACCGAGAGAGCCGCCCTTCGGTATTGATTGCTGATTCCATGTGTATGCTCCCATGCCTGACGCAGCCAGTGGACCTGAGGGGACTCGAACCCCTGACTTCCACAATGCCATTGTGGCGCTCTCCCAACTGAGCTACAGGCCCGCCATTAACGACAATATAGTAGCCTGCTTCGTCAAGCCTGTCAATATGCCCTGCGCGGACAAACATAACAAGGACCGGCGACCCGATTATCATGTCATGGCAATCGCCCCAGAACCAACTATGTGTCGAATTTGACATAAATCTACCGAGATGCAGGGGTGTTTGCCAGTCAAGAGGGTGGTCTCGGCGCCCGCGGTGGTTACGGAAAAACTGGTGAGATTGCCCCATTGACAGCGAAAGCCCCGTGCCAAAGCAAACAGTTTTATGGCATACTATCTCTTGATGTCTGTCACCGAGAGCGAGGTCGTGATGGCTGAAGCGAAACAAGCACTAAAGGTATTTGTCACCGGCGGCGCCGAAGGTCTTGGTTTGGCGACGGCGCGCGCCTTGATGAGACGAGGACACAAAGTCCTAGCCACCGCTGGCGATGCGCAAGGCGCGCTGGCGCTGCGCCTTGCGGGAGCGCTGCCGGTCTACCCCGACCTCAGCCGCGCCAGCGAGCTGCTGAGCAATTTGCAGCTCGCGCAGGCTGATGCCGTTGTTCATGCCGATCCGCAGTGTTACGGGGGACCGCCGCAGGCAAATCCGGATTACAGCGCTTGCGCCGATCAACTGCTGTCATGCGCCGCGGCGCTAGTTCAAGCGGCGCAGGCTCACGGTGTCCGGCGTTTCGTCTCGCTCAGCTTCAGCTTTCTTTACGAGGCTGCCCATGGCGCCGCCAAAGAAGGCGATCGCGACGCGCGCGACAGCGACTATGCCCCCATGTTGCAAGCAGAGGCGATATTACGAGACAGCGGCTTGAATGGATTTATCCTTCGCAGCGCATACATCTACGGCGGCAACAGCAGCGCTACGGCGGCGCTGGCGCATTCAATCAAGAATTCCCGGCGCATCCCCTCCGGCGAGCAGCCAGCTTCCTGGATCCACGAAGATGACCTCGCAAGGGCAATCGTGACCTTGCTGGAGGCGGAGGGCGACGTCAATGGCATCGAGACGCTCAACGCCGCCGATGACGCGCCGCGCAGCCCCAAGGAATTTGTGAGTTCCATGTCCGATGCTATCGGTTTGAGCGCCCCAGCCTTCGCCGGCGCCGGTTTCTTGCCTGGGCTGCGCCAGAAGACCTTCCGCGACAAACTGCTCGCAAGAGAGATCCTCATCAATAGCGACGCCCTGCGCGACCGCTTCGGCTGGCGTCCGCGTCACAAGGGCATTGAATCTGGCTTGGAAGCCACCGCTTTAACTTGGCGAATGAAAGAGGCTGTCGACGCCGATGGCTACTACAACGATTATCAAGACAAAGCCGCGCAGGCGATCGCGGAATTCGCCTATGACGCCATGTTGCCCGACCCAGAGCCGGTGGCGGAAACGATCGCCGCGGTCCCGGCAGTCGCCGAACCAGCACCCGCGCCCACGAAAGCGGCTCCGCCACCCTCTTCTGATGGTCCCACACCCTGGAACGAGGGCGATGCCAAGCGCGAAGAGCGCAAGCGCAAAGCCCTCGAACGCAAAGCCAAACGCGCTGCCAGGCAATCCGGCGGAAGCTGAGCGATATGTCGAGCCCGTTGCGCGCAGTTCTTTTCGACTTCGACGATACCCTGATCGATTGGAGTGGCGTTACCATCAGCTGGCGGCAACTAGAAGCGCAGCGCTTATCCCGCGTGCTGTCCGTCGTCAATGCCCGCAGCCAGCGCGATTTGACTGACCTGGACAGCCTCGTCGACGCCTATACGGAGCGAACGCGCGACGCTTGGTCGGCCGCGCGCGTGAACCTGCGCGCCCCGATCATGCCGGACATCCTGCTGTCAACCTTGACCGACATGGGTGTTGCCGCAGCAGCCGCCTGTCTTGACGAAATCCTTGCAGCTTATCAATGGGGCGCTGTGCCTGGGACGGTTGTCTATCCGGATGTGCCGCCTGTGCTTGAATTGCTCTGCAATTGCGGTATCCGCCTGGGGATCGTCACCAATGCCTCGCTGCCGATGTGGATGCGCGACAACGAATTGCGGGAACTGGGCTTGATTGATTATTTTTCCGACTGCCGGTTGTCCGCCGCCGATGTCGGCTACCTCAAACCGCACACCCGCATCTTCCGATACGCGCTGGAAAAAATGGGTACGCAGGCGGAAGAAACCGTATTCGTTGGCGACAATCCCGTTGCGGACGTGGCCGGAGCCCAAGCCGCGGGCATGCGCGCCGTGCGCCGGCTGAATCCAGGGGCGAGCGACCAGGGTCATCTCGCCAAACCTCACAAGACCCTGCGTTCGCTGGCGCAATTGCCGAGCCTGCTGGACGATTGGTATCCGGACTGGCGCCAAGATGGCCAGTGAACCATCGCTGCAACGCGACCTAAACCTCATCATCACTGGCTATATTGAACCCAATAGACCCCGTATCTCGCGTCAGTTGGCGCAGCAGCTTGGGATGGAGATGATCGATGTCGAACGTCGAATCGAAGAGCGATTCGGCGATACCATCGACCGTATCCGCGCGCAGTATGGCGAACAGCGGCTGAAAGCCATCGAATCGGAAGTCATGGACGACATCGCCTTATACCGCCGCGCCTTGATTCGCGTCTCGGGCAGCACCCTGGTCAACAGCAAAAACCTGGCGGAATTGCAACGCAACGGAGTTGTCGTCTGCCTGGTGGCGTCGCTGGATTCGATTCTGCACCGTATCCACTTGACGCTCGGCGCCCGCTATCACGATCCGGTTGAGCGCTCGCTGGCCATCGGCGAATTGCAGCGCGAGTGGAAAATACGAGAAGCGGAAAACATCGTCGAATTCGATGCCACTTACATCAACGAGTCCGCGCTGATCGATCAGATCGCGAACTTCTGGCGCGACATCGCTTTGCGGCGCGGTTAGTTGAAATCCACGCTCAGAACGACGCTCAGAACGAAACCCCGATCATGCCGCGCGTGACCTGGAAATCATGCGTGTCAGTCAATTGATGCTTGGGGACATGGTCCCCGCGCAAGGCAGCTAGGATCAAGTCCAGCAACGGCAGCGCGGAATCGCCCTCAGCTGGCAATACCGCATCCAGATCCTCCGCCGAGCCAGCGTCAAAAGCCACTTGCAGCACAGGTATCAGTGGATGTCCCGCCAGGGCATAACCTTCGGTTAAGCCCAACATGAGTTCGACGCCGGTCGCGCCCAAGCCCGTTAGCGTCTCGCTCCAATGCGAGCGCGGGCTGGCCATCACATGGAAGCCGGCTTTCGCCGCCAGCTGGCCATAACCCAATGTCGCGGGAGCTGCTGCGGGTATGCCCAGCTCGTCCGTAAAGGCGCCCGCCAGCAAGCTGTCTTTGTCCGAAACCACGACAGTGCCGCCGCCGCGCGCAATCATCTTGCACAAATCGGCCAGGCAACGCGCCGCGCTGTCGCCGATAGGTCCCTGCGACAACAAACCCAGCCGCAGCGCTTCCATGCCCGCCGGTCTTGGCGCGGGGACGCTGTCGCCGGCAATCCGCTGGCGGAACCAGCGCGCCATTTTAGTCATGACGGCGTCGATGCCGCCGTCCAACTGAATGCTCGCCCAGCCATAGTCGGCCGGGTCCAAGCCGCGCTCCGCCATCAACTGGCGGAAGTAGCTGTTATGCGTGATCTCGCAGCCATGCTCCAAGAGCAAGACATGCCGCAATTTGGGATGCTGCATGTAGCTGATTAAACTGTCTTTGTACTCTGGCACGACGCTGCCGCCACAGCCCTCCGTATGCACAAGCGTGGCAAAGCGCGAAAGTCCAGCGGATGCCGCCAAATCCGTTGCATTCAGCGTGTCGGTCGTCATCCGCGCTATCTGGCCCGAACACAGGCTGGTAGGCAGCACCATGGCGACCTGCTCGGTGGCGACTTTGCCGCGGTTCTCATAAACTGGAATCCTTACATTGGGCGCATAAACAGCCTCGGCGATACCCAGGGGCTCACCCGAATATGACCGATCCGCCAGCACAGTGACATTGACCGGGCGCGTCTGCTGCCAATCCCGCCAGATTTGAACTTGGTGATGACCGGCTCTTTCGCCCAGGGAACGTTGCCCATTGGCGACGGCGATTGTCAGGTCGAGCGTTCGCGCGCCGAGTTCATCCAGTGGCGCGCCATCCAAATACTCGCCAGCGTTCACGTCCATATCGTATTTCAGCAAGTCGTGGCGGGCGCTGGTCGTGACGATCTTGATGGTCGGCACAAAGGGGAAGTTCGTGATCGAGCCGTTGCCGGTGACAAAATAGATCATGTTGCATCCGCTGGCCACTTGACCGGCAATGCTTTCCAGATCGTTGCCCGGGCTATCCATAAAGTAGAAGCCGCCGCTGGTCATCACTTGGCTGTACTCGATGACATCGTGCAGCGGCACGTCGGGATTGCGCTTGGCGGCCGCGCCCAGCGATTTGAGATATATGTTGTACAGTCCGCGATATTTGTTGCCGCCGGATGGATTGCCCTCGGCAGTTTGCCCGTGCCAGCCCACCCATTCCTTGAACCGTTCCACTTTGTCGAGGAACCGGCGCGCCGTCTCCAGCTTTTCGACTTTGTCCAACACATAAGACTCGGCGCCGATGAGCTCGTCCGTTTCAGCCAGGTTGGCCGAACCGCCGTAGCGAATGACTTCTTTGGCGACCCAAGCCGCCAGCGGGTTGCCGCTCACGCCGGAAAAAGCATCCGAGCCGCCGCACTGCAAGGCGATTTTGAGATGACTCAAGGACTGTGGACCCCGCTCGCTGGCATTTACCAAGGGCAGCCAAGACTTGAGCAAGTCTTTGAACCATTCGACATTGAGTTCAAAACTTTTCTCGAGCGAGTAGAAGGCGTGCGGCACATGCGCCAGCGGGTAGTCATTGTCGAGCAGATACTGGCGCAGGTCGGCATTGGTGACCGCTTCGCTGCCATAGTCCACCGCCACAACCGCGCCGACATTGGGATGAACGACGAAGCCGGCCAAGCTGCGCAAGAGCAGCTCGCGATTGTTGGGATCGCGGTGACCGCCTTCGGTATGCGCCACCGGCACAATCCCGTCAACATTGTCGTATTCTTCAGCCATACCAGAGGCGAGCTGCGCCAATGTGCGGACGAAACCAGCCACCAGGGAAGTCGTGCCGAGCACAACAATCATGTTGCGCGTGCCGACCCCGCGACCACCGGTCCGAGCGTAGCCATTGAAAAAGCGCGCATGATCGTATCCAGGCAGGGGCGGCGCCGGCTCAAAACTCGCTTCATCAAATTCAAATGGCGCGATATGGTTGTCAAAGTTCGGCTCGGCCGGCAGCTCGAAATCCAATTCGCGCCGCTTCAACTCGATCTGCACGCCCTCGTTGATCACGTACTCGCCGGCGGCAATATCGCGGCTGGCGATGCCAAAGCGCTGCCCCCAAGAACTCAAGGTCTCGCCCTTGCCGATGGCGCGAACCGCAAAACGATGCCCTTCGAGAATATGGTGCGAAAGCGCATATTGCTCGGCGCCCTGCTGGACGCGCGTCCCCAGGGGCAAGTCGCGGATGGCGATGGCGCAATTGTCGCCCGGGCCCGGCAAGCGTCCGATTTCCTTCAGATTTGGCATGGCATGTTTCCTATTCGCGCTGTCAGCCGCGGCTGATGCTTTGTCTTCTGAAATATCCCGCAGATTGTGCCACCAATCGCGGGGACTCGCCACCTGCTGTGGCAACCGATGATTAAAGTAATTCCTAATCTCAGTAAATCCAACATAATAATGGATATTGTAGGGGCGACCCAACTTGAAAAGAATCCTGGTGAATGGGCGACTCAGCGGACTCTGTTGAAATACTCAATTTACCCCCACCCCAACGCCCCTCCCTCATAAAGAGGGAGGGGCTTAACGGCTCACTACAGGTCATAAGACTCCCATTGCCGCATTTTTGGGCAAGGGACCGGGTGATGGGGGCTGTTTCTCAACAGAGTCCAGCGAGTCCCCCTACCGATTCTAATTATTTTGTGGGTTTTACTTCTGTGTCCTTTGTGTCTTTGTGGCGAATCTTCATCACTTACTTGGAATTACTTCTGCGCCATAAGCCGATTCAATGCTTGAACATCGCTCTTTCCTAACCTATGGTATGATCTGCGAGCCAGCCACCGGACTGAAAGCCTGCGATGATCAAGTTCATAGTTTTATTTGATCAAATCGAGGACCCCGAAAACTTCGAAAACGTCTTTCAAGATTTCCTGGCGCTAGCGGAACGGATGCCTCATATTCAGCGCCGGCAGGTGGTTCACATCACCGGCAGCCCACAGGGCGCGCCCAAGTTCTATCGCATATTGGAACTCTATTTTGACTCGCCGGCCAAGCAGCAAGCCGCGCTCATGTCGGGCATTGGTCAGGAAGCGGGCAAGGAACTGAGCCGCCTGCCGCCCGGCACAGTGCAATTGCTCTTCGCTGATGTCTATGAAGAAGATGGCGGCAGCACATCGCCGAGCGCGGTTACGGCGATAGACAAGACCAAAGACACTGATGAAGCGCCGGATGCAGTGTCCGAATCACCGGCTGAGTAGTCGCTGCAAGCCAGCCACAAACTCGTTTTTGCCGCCCTGCGCGGGATGCCGCACTTTGTCGCATTGAATGCCCATCTTGCCCAAGGTTGCAAAAGCGACATTGCCCACAGCGACAACCCGTTGCATGCGCGTCATTTCCATTATCTCGCGCAGAAACACCGCGCCGGATGCCGTTTCGGGCTGACGCGGCTTGCGATTGCTGCGCGCGTTGCCGAGCTTGCAGGGATGAAAAGGAAAGGCATTCCAGATAAATGGCAGCAGATCCAAGCCCGCCAGCGCGGCCCAAACAATAGTCGCGGTCTGCTCGCCATAGATGCCCTCGAATCCCGCTTCATCGACATCGCGGTAGCCGGCTTGACTGCCAAATATGTCGAAGCCGGGCGCGCCTTCCAACAGAATCTTGCGGCTCGTCACCGGCACGCCGGTCAGACGACAACCGCGATAGCCCGGCGCTTCCATTACCAGCAGGACGCTTGGCTGATACCGCGCCATATACTGCAGGTACAGCCGCAGGTTGCCCCGCCGAATGGCGTTGTTGGGGATGCCATAAGCATATTCGTTAAAGGTATCGGTCGCCGTGTCTGCCCGCGCCAAGCGGTCGATAAGCGCATCAATTTGGGTCTCGCTCGTCATTTTCGCCTTAGCCCCTTCAGTTTCTAGCGTCGGGCGATACAGCGTATCGCCCCAACCGGTTGTCTGGATGTCGTAATTGAAGCGAATTCGATACACTGCCTGAGCGATAAGTCGCCGCCGCCAAATTGTCTTGGAAAAGGATATAAAGGCGATTATAGTATGGTGACGAAGCAATGTCATTAGCACAGCGAATGCGCTTGAAAGCAATCCCACATGAGCTCTAGCAATCCCGCGGCGCTGTCTGCCGCCACGCATAAGGCTCTGTGCGCCGAAGGACTGCCTTGGCGAAAGGCTCCGCCTTTTCCAACACACGCCGCTAAGTGGCTCCTGTTTGTTCTGCTTTGGTCGGCGACTTTGATCGCCTCGGCGCAAGCCGAAGCCCGCGACTACGTCATCACAACGCCCTTGGTTACCTATTCTTCAGACGGCGCCAGCGCGATTGTCACGCTCACTGTGACGAATCAAGGCGGCGACGCAGTCGAAGAATCAAGCATCACGATTGCCGAAAACGAGTCGGGCCGCATCGAGACCAGCCTTGACCTGCCCGCGCTTGCGGCTGGCGACGTCTATCCCATTACAGCGGCTTTGGCGCTGGACCAGTTCCCCGAAGGCGACGTCTTTCTGAAAGTCGAGGTCGGGATTGACCAATACGAGCTGGCGGGCAGTCTCATCGCCCGCGACAATAGCCAGCTATTCCGCATCAACGTGGCTGAAGCGGCCACGGCTTCCGCGCCGTCCTCGTCCAACGAAAGGGCGGAATTTGGCTTTGTCGTCCCGCTGCTGAACATCGGCGTCAAAATTCATGAAGACGGCATTCAAATCAATGACAGCGTATTTTCGCAAACGCAGATTATCCTTGGCGTCCTGGCATTGGCGCTGGGCTTGGTCTTGCTCTGGTTCTTCAGTTGGATTCTGCGGCTGATCTTCCGGCGATCGCCCGCCTTTGGCGTCTGGCAGCCGCCCTATGCAACGGGCGCTTATGTCGATCCAGATTCCACCCAGGGACGCCGCCAGAGTTGGCAGTATCACGCGCAGAACAGCGCCATCAACGCGCCTTGTACGCCTAATCATCTGGTCGTGGTCAAGCGCCTGGTCAATGCCGAAGGCCGGACCTTGGGCTCCTGGCATATCAAGGCGATACGCAGTGAACAATATGACATCTATGGCCGCATCAGCCACACGGAAGCGGTCATGCCGCGCAAGATCGTCAAACAGTTGAACCAGCTGGCCGGGCGTTCCGGCGAGCTGGACAATCCACAGTTGAACAAAGCATTGCAGCCCATCGCCAAGCGCATGAGCAAAGCCGCGCTGCGTAGAATCGAAAAGCAGAACCGCAGCTTGCCAATCGCGCTGGACATACGCTTTGAAGGCGCGGCCGATGACGCGAATATCATCTTCGAGTTGTATCAATGCCGCAATGCCGCCTGGCATCTTATTGACCAGTGGGAACCAGAATTAGGCGTCGCTGGCGGACCCATCCCCGAACAATTCACATACCCGCTCAACGGCCTGCTGCCGGGCGAAAATTATCGCGAATTCAAAGCGCGCTTGCCGCATGACCTGGCGCATTTGCTGGGCGGCTTGCTCTATCATCATCAAGCCAGCGCCGAGCCCAGTACAGCGCCCACGGATAACGAGCAAGATGTCGAATCAACCAGCGAGAGACGTCTCGACGCGCCTACAGACGATACTGCGGAAAACAATATGGTTTGAGCGCAGGTCGAGCGCGACAATTACCTGTCAATTATAGTGAAACCCATAGAAGGAGCTAAATGCCATGTCCGCAACGATCGCAGACAATCTCAAGGACCTGTTGGAACGGCCCATCGTCGTCGCCTTCGCCACCAGCAATCCCGATGGCCAGCCGCAGGTGACGCCCGTCTGGGCAAGCCTGGAAGACGACCAGGTCTGGATTAACTCGGCGGTTGGACGCCGTAAAGATCGCAACATCCGCGCCAATCCCAAAGTCACGGTCTTGTCCCTAGATCCGCAAAATCCTTTTCACTGGGTAGAGGTTCGGGGCGAAGTCGTCGAGTTTGATGAAAGCGAGGCCGCGCTGGCGCATATCAACAAATTGTCGGGCATGTACGCCGGCAACGATGATTACTATTCTTTTAATCCCGGCGGCCGCGGCGCGGAACAGCGCGTGATATACAAGATTCGTCCCACCAGGGTCAATGGCATGTAGGTCGCGTCAAACGCTGCCCGCGCGCCCGGTATAGTCGCGCAGGTATAGGAAATCATGCCCGATGCTGCGCTTGGATAATTTGGCGACATTGGGCATGGTTCGCTTGTAGTGGTTGGCTTTGACCCGTTCCCAAATGCGCGCGACGAATTCGCTGTCAAAGCCCTCCGCGGCCGCCTCCGCCACCGTGTAGCGCTCGTCAACCAGAAGCATCAACACTTGATCGGCTTCGTCGTAGGTGAAGCCGAGTTCAGCCTCATCGGTCTGCCCCGCCCACAAATCGGCAGTGGGCGGCTTGTCAATGATCGCGCGCGGAACGCCCAGGTAAGTCGCGAGTTGCCGCACCTGATATTTGTAAAGGTCCGCGATGGGATGCAAAGCCACGCCGCTATCGCCGTAGATGGTGCTGTATCCCAACAGGAACTCGGTCTTGTTGCTGGTGCCCATCACCAAGCCGCCCCAAGCCATGGACTGATCATAGAGCGCGACCATGCGCATCCGCGCCATGATGTTGCCCCGCCGCAGCTTGCTCATCTCGGGGAAGCGTTCGATCAGGGGTTCCGCCATATCGGTAATGGGCAGCGTTTGATGCGGCAAACCCAAGTCTTCAATGACCGCTTCAGCGTCCTGCATGCTGCTGGCTGAAGAGCTCTTGTAGGGCATGCGCAAAGCTAAAACATTGTCCGCGCCCAATGCCCGCGCGGACAGATAAGCGGACAGCGCCGAATCAATCCCGCCAGAGAGACCAATCACCGCGCGGGACATGCCCGCCTTTGTGATGCTGTCGCGAATGAAACCGGTCAAAATGCGCGTGGCAAGTTCGCTGTTTATCTTCAGCCGATCCAAGATCGGATTCATGTTTTCCGCTTTCATAGCATCGCCTTAGCTCCTAGCCCGTTCCAGCGGCCGCAGAGCATAATGGATGATCTGATGCGGATAGCTTTCGTTCACAATCATTTCCAGGCGCAATCGCGACGCGCCTTTCTCGCTTTGCATGATGACAGCTATCGCGTAATCCTCAGCCTTCTCGATGTCGACAAGCTTCAAGCGACCATGCAATTTGCGCGTGGCTCTCAGGTCGAGCAGACGGCGATCGGCCGGATTCTCCATCAAGACCAGATCATAGTAGCCGCTATGGACGAACTGGCGCAAGCGTTTGAAATCACCGGCATTGTAAAAGTTCATCTGGGCGATGAAGCGGCGCCCGGCTTTGCTGGCGGCGATGCGCTGGGACCGCTCCTTCATCAGTTTGCTCCCGTCCTCGGCAGGCTGAATCAAATCACCGCTCCCGGCTATGTTCATGCGGAGCTTATCATAACACATGCGGACTGTTGTCAAGTATGATACGCTAGCGATAATGCGAATGTGGCGGTGACAGAATGGCTGACAGATTAGCGGAGATAAAAGAAGCGCTTGACCGATTCCAAATGGAGCGCGCCCGGGAATTGATCGGCGAGGAACTCGAAGAGAATCCCAGCGCCGCCGCCTATTACCTGGCTTCACAGGCGGCGCTCAGCCACGGGCAGCGCATTGAATACCTGCGCTTGGCTACGGAATTGGAGCCCGGCTTTCAACCCGCCAGCGATGAACTGGCTCAACTCGCGCCCGCCCCGCGCGAGGCGCGGCTGGCTTCGGTGAGCAGGCGCTGGCTGGCAATCATCATCGACGGGCTGATCGTGGGCGGCATGACGCTGCTGCTTGTGGGCGCAAGCGGCGCTTTCATGACCATAGAAACGGCGCTGCTTTCTGATGATACGACGCTGATTTCGACTGCCGTCGCACAGTTTCAGAACGATGTCTTGAGAATGAACTTGCTGGTGAGCGCGCTGTACAACGTCGCCTTCATGTCCATGTTCAACGGGCAGACCTTGGGCAAGATCATGCTGAAGCTGCGGATCATCAAGAAGAACGGTCGGCGCATCAGCATCCTGGACGCCATCATACGCAATGTCTTCGGCTACACCATAAGCGGCATGTTCCTGTTGGGATACCTCTGGGCGATGTTCGACCGCGATAATCAGACCTGGCATGACAAGCTGGCGGGTACGCTTGTTGTTGACGAGCGGACGGGATAGGCAAAAGTAGCCATCAACTGCCCCGCCCATAGCGCCGCAGGCGCAAATCGCACTGTTCTTTGTGCCCCATGAACCCTTCAAGATCACAGAGGCGGCTGCCGTATTCACCGATGAAGACGCTCGCTTCCTCCGTCACGCGCTGATAGGTAACAGTCTTGATAAACTTGCCCACCCACAGCCCGCCGGTATAGCGACCGGCTTTCTTGGTCGGCAGCGTGTGATTGGTGCCAATGATCTTGTCGCCATAGGCGACATTGGTCTCTGGACCCAGGAAGAGCGCCCCGTAATTGCTCAAGTTTTGCAGGAAATAATCCGGATCGCGCGTCAGAATCTCAACGTGCTCGCTGGCGATTTCGTCCGCGACCTGGACCAGCTCTTCGTCAGTATCGACAAGGATCACTTCGCCATAGTCGCGCCAGGCGGCGCCGGCCAAATCGGCTGTCGGCAGCTTCTCCAACTGGCGCCCGATCTCGGCTTCAATGCTCTGCGCCAGGGGCGCGCTCGTGGTCAGCAGAACGGCGGGCGATGTCGGACCGTGCTCAGCCTGCCCCAGCAGATCGGTCGCGCAGATCTCGGCATCGGCGCTTTCATCAGCGATCACCAGCACTTCGGTTGGTCCCGCCAGCAGATCAATGCCCACCAAGCCAAAGAGCTGCCGCTTGGCTTCGGCGACAAAAGCGTTGCCAGGTCCCACGATCATGTC
This sequence comes from Phototrophicaceae bacterium, assembly GCA_965232245.1. Lineage (GTDB taxonomy): Bacteria > Chloroflexota > Anaerolineae > Aggregatilineales > Phototrophicaceae > UBA6055. The sequence goes on from CBDDPG010000002.1 coordinate 3,208,819, forward strand.
GACCGCGTCGATGCCCAGCGCTCCGTAAGCCATGGCAGCCAAGGCTTGCACGCCGCCCAGAAGATAGATGTCGTCCGCCCCGCCCAAGTGTATCGCCGCGATTGTGGCTGCAGGAATCTCGCCCTTGATGGGAGGCGTGCAGGCGACGATTTGACTCACCCCCGCGACTTTGGCCGTCACCACGCTCATGTGCGCCGACGCCACCATCGGGTAGCGCCCGCCCGGAACATAACAGCCCACCCGGTTGACGGGGATATTCTTGTGCCCGAGCACGACGCCGGGCAGCGTTTCAACTTCAACATCGCGCAGCGCCGCGCGTTGGGCTTGCGCGAAATTGCGTATCTGTTCCTGCGCGAATTTGATGTCGGAGACCGCTTGGCGCGGCAAGCTGGCAATGATGCCTGCGATTTGCTGGTCGGATAACTTGAAGCTGGCGGGGTTCCAGCCGTCGAATTTATGCGACAGCTCCCTTACCGCTTCGTCTCCGCGGCTTTGAATGTCCGCCAAGAGCCCGCGCACGGTTTCCTGCACTGCGGCATCGGCCTCGGACCTCTGCTCGACGGACTTGCCCCGCTTAATGTATCGAATCGCCATTCGGCTCAATCTCCCGCAAGACTGTCAATGCCAAAGTCTTTCACTGGCTATCCGCGCGCCTTCCGCCAGCGAAGCCAATTTGGCGTATGCGATATCAGGATGTATGGCGCCAAAGCCAGCGAAGGTGCCAAAGCCGCAATCGGTGCCGGCGATGACCCGTTCCTTGCCGACAATCTGGCTATAACGCTCGATGCGCTGCGACACCAGTTGCGGATGTTCTATAAAGTTGGTCGTGGTATCCAGCGTGCCGGGAATCAGGATCTTGTCATCGGGGATATTCGCCTCCGCCCAGATCGCCCATTCATGCTGGTGGCGCGGGTTGGCGCCCTCGAATTGAATCGCCTGCGGCTTGGCGGACAAGACAATGTCGATAATCTCGCGCAGATCAACATCGTGGTGGTGGGGTCCTTCGTAGTTGCCCCAGCAGATGTGCATGCGCGCGCGCTCGGCTGGCACCTTTTCCAGCGCGTAGTTCAAGGCTTCAACCTGCGCCTGCGCCGCTTTTTTGAAGGTGGCGATATCGTCATCGCGGAAGCGGATATGTCTGCCCAAAGCCAGATCCGGGCAATCCACCTGCAAAACCAAGCCGGCCTCGGTGATCTTCTCGTACTCGACCCGCATCACATCCGCCAGCGCGCCGAGGTATTGTTCGTCGTCCGCATAATACTCGTTGGGCTGGAAGACCGCGATCACCCCGGGCGAAGCCGCATTCATGAAAGCTTCTTCCGCGCCGGCTTCGTCCCTGGCTGCCAAGAGATTGGCGATGTCTTTCTCCAGCGGCGACAGGTCCTTGATCTTGATTGCGTCACGAACAACCGGACGATGATACTTGGGCGTGCCGCCAGCCTCAGCCAGGCGCTGCTTGAAAGCCGGGAAATCGTCAAGGTCTTTGGGCGTGGCGCGCGGCACTTCGGCGATCTCGAAGCCGGTGAAGCGGTGGCGGATATAGGTGGCGTAACTGATCTTGCTCATCTCGCCATCGCTGATGACGTCAACACGGGCCGCCACTTGCTTTGCCGCCACTTCGCGCACCGCGCGTCGCATCACGCGGTCGAATTCGTCCGCGTCGTAGGCTTGTCCCTGGTCCTGCGCGAACAACTGATCCACCACATACTGGGGGCGCGGCATGCTGCCCACATGCGTCGTCAGGATGCGCTCGCTGCTCATTTTCATATCATTCACCCTTCACGTGTCGCGGCGGTCGGAAGTCCTGCAGATCGACGCCGGTCAAATCGCGGAACTGACCGCGCAGGAACGCATCTTGCTGCGCCTTTTGCGCTTCGTAATCGGGCGGGTGCACCATCTTGCCCCTCTCATCCGCTTCATAACCAGCGCGCGCGGCGGCTTCTTCAATCTGCGGCGACCAATAGGGATCCTTGCCTTCAAATACCTCGTGCGATTCCAATACCGCGTAAATCCAGCCGATCTCGTCGCCGCTGTATTCAAAACTGCGGTACATGCCCGGCGGCAGGGAAATCATATCCCAAGCCTGCAAGACGAATTCGCCCTCGACTTTTTCGGGATCGTCTTCGTTGCCCCAATAGAAGGTCCAGGGACCGGTGAGCATGAAAAAGGACTCGACATAATCGTGCGTGTGCCAAGCCGGTCCACAGCCCGGCGGCGCCCAGACCATGCCAATCTGATAGCGGTGAGGTTCGGTGATGGCGCGCTTGATGCTGAAGTCCGGGTTCTCGGACGCGGTATCGCCAATCACGGCGTAATTCATGCGATGATGACCGGGCAAGATGCTGTCGATGAACATGATGGGGATGCCCTTGTGTTTGAGCTCGTCAAAGCGCATGACCCGCGCCGCCATACTTGCTTGGGTTTGCTTGGGATAGTTCATTTGTCGTCCTCCAGTCATACCCTTGCCCTGTAAAATCAAGTATACGAAGCCTAAACAATAAGCCCGCCTTTGTCAATCAAAGAGCTGGCGCGAAGCCGGGCAATCGCAGCAAAATGTTGGCGACTGAAATGGCGCAGACTTACGCCGAAAATCAACGCACAGCGCGCGCAGAGAGCGCAGAGTAAGACAAAATGCCCTTACTTTCAGTTCTTTTTTGTGCGACTGATAAAACTTCGTTGGCGACATTGCCATATTCAGTCGCGGAGATAGAAGATATGTTGTCTAAAGCCTCTAAACTCTGTGCGCCCTGCGTTCTCTCTCGTTAAATATAATCGCCCTGCTGACGCCGAGGCTGACAGCGCTAACTTCATTTTAGATCCGCGACGTATCCACATCCCAGATTAACATGCACTCGCCGACCAACATCAGCGAAACTGCCAGCAGAATCGTGCCCGATTCGCCCGCGAACTCGCGCGCCTCATCCAGCGCAGCTCTCAAGCTGTCGGTGTGAATGGCATCGGCTGGCAAAGCCTGCGCCGCTCGCAGCGCGTCTTCGCGCGACGGGAACAACGTATTGGGATTGATATCCGTTTCAGTGATGATCAGCTTCTTGCTGACGCGCGCCATCACTTGGTAGACGCCGGCGTAATCGCGATCGCGCGGGACGCCGACGATGGCCGCGACCGGCTCGGATAGCCGCGGCGCTATGCTCTCGACGAAGGACTCGGCCGAGCGTACTGTGATGGCTCCATCCACATAGATCGCGGGCTGTTCATCCAACTTATGAACGCGCCCGAACCATTTGGCCCCTGTCAAGCCGGCGCGAATCAACTCAATCGTTCCTATCGTAGCTTCGCCTGCAAGGGCTGGCGCGCCCAGCCGCGCTTGCAGCATCTCCACGGCGCGGATCGCCAGCGAGGCGTTCTCGATTTGATAGCGCCCGAGCAATGGCAATCGCATCTCACCGTATGGATGCAGGCGGATCAACTGACCGCCGTCTGTGTCTGCCTGCCATTGCGCGCAATCTGCCTCACCCAGAAAACGAATTGTCGCGCCGCGCGCTTCAGCCTCAGTCCGCAAGACTTCTTCAACCTCTGGCGGCTGCGCCGCGCTCAGCGCGGCCCCAGCGTTGGCTATGATGCCCGCTTTGTGCCAGGCGATTCTTTCCAAGGTGTCGCCCAGCAAAGCCCTATGTTCCAGCAAAATGGGCGCGAAGACAGCCAGCCAATTCGGCACAACCGCGATGTCGTCGAAGCGACCGCCGCGGCCGACTTCCAACAGGGCGATATCAACGCGCTTTTCAGCGAAGTATTGCAGCGCCAGCGCCAGGAATATGCCTTGCGGGCTGAGGTAGCCCCGCGCCGGCAAACCAGCCGTCACTACATCAATATGCGGGCGCAAGTCTTCAAGGATGCGGAAAAAGTCATCATGCGGGATCATCGCCCCGTTGACGCGAATGCGCTCGTTCCAATGGACCAGGTGCGGGCTGCTCACCATGCCGACGCGATAGCCAAGCGCTTGCAGCAGCTTCGCCATGATAGCCGCGACAGAGCCTTTGCCGCGGCTGCCCGTGATGACCGCGAATTCGCAGGGGGCGGCGGGCAAGTCCGCGAGGCGCAGCAGTTCACGCGTCGCGGCGGTGTCGCGCGTTTCTTCGTCCAAGCCGCGCGGCGCATCGTCCAGCCGCCGCCGGGTCCGGAAAATATAGTCAAGCGCCGACTCGATTGAATGAAACATCAACTGCCGCCATCAACTGTCGCTGTCCGCAATCATAACTGATGTGATGAGACATCCCTAGCCGCCAGCTTCTCAAGCGACTGCGAACGAGAATACGATTTCGTGTATACAATGTAATTGCTGGCATTTGCTGCACATAGCCAGCGACCCTTTTCTGAAGCAGGACAACCGAACCGCCCGCAAATCGAGTGATAATGAGCGAATCAAAACAATTAGCCGGCAGTGACGCCAGGCGCGCCGCGCGCAACGTCAGCGCCTTGGTCGTCGCCAGCGTGATCAGCAAAGGCGCGCTCTTCGTCTGGCAATTGCTTCTCTTCGCCTGGCTGGGCGCGCATGACTACGGCATCTATGGCACAGTCGGCGGCTTGATGGTCATCGCCGGCTCCGTCACCAGCTTCGGCATGAGCCTGATTGTCATCCGCGATGTGGCGCGCGAACCGGAGAAAGCGAGCCGCTATTGGTCGGCCATGATATTTTGGCAAACGGTCCTGGCGCTGGTCGCCTACGTCGGCATCAACAGTTTTTCCGTTCTATACGACGACGCCCTGCGCGGCTTTGTGGCGCTGGCCGGCTTAAACCTCTTCGTAGACCTCTTCGGCAACATGGGTTACGACCTGCTGCTGGCTCGCGAAGACATGCTCAAGACCTCCTTGGTGGAGATCGCGCATATCTTACTGCGCATCGGGCTGGCGGTCTTGGCGCTGGCGCTGGGCTGGGGACTGCTGGGCATATACGGCGCCGCGATCGCGTCCGGCGCGCTGCGCTCGCTAGCCTTGACGGCGCTCAACCTGCGCGCCGGCTTGCGCCCGAGCTTCCCCATCGACCGCGGCCTCAGCGCAGCGCTGTTAATCAACAGCCTGCCGCTGGCCGCCTCCGCATTTCTCACCCTGGCTTACCAACAGACGGACAAACTCATGACCACCGGCATCCTGGGCGTGGAAGGCACGGGTTACTTAACTGTCGCCTTCGTCGTCAACTTCGGCGTGATCGAGCTTTTCAGCACGACGGTTCTGGTGGCGGCTTATCCGCTGCTGTCGCGTTATCACGGCGAAGACAAGAATCCGATCTTTGGCTTTTTGATCGAGAAGCTGGCGCTGTACATGGTGGTCATGGGATTGCCGCTGGCGCTTTTTGTCAGCGCCCTGGCGCCTGACGCGATAGACATGATTTTTGGCGGACAGAACGCCGTAACCGCCGGCATACTGAGCATATTAATCTGGTATACAGCGATAACAATGATCGGCAACGTTTTCAGCAAAGGCATGTTGATACAGAATCGACAAGGTCTTCTGCTTGCCTTCCGCGCTCTCGGTCTAGGGCTGAACATCGCGCTCAATGCGATCTTGCTCTCACGCTGGGGCGACCCGCGTGGCGCCGCAATCGCGTCCATCATCTCCGAATCACTTGTGCTGATGCTGCTGTTTTCGTCCTTTGCCGCGGCCGGTTTTCAATGGCGGCGCATCGCGAAGAGCGTATTTCGCCTTCTGCTCATCGCAGTACCTGTCGCCCTGCTCACGCTCGGCATGCGCAGTTTTCATTTCCTGCCGGCGCTGCTGATCGGCTTGGCCGCCTATATCTTGGGCATGCGTTTCGGACGGGTCTTCAACAGCGAAGACATAGACCTGCTCTACCGGCTGGTCGCGGCTTTACCCGGCGGCAGCCTGGTTTTGCGCTTCTGGAAGCGCGATGTCCATTTGAATTGGTGACCTGGAAATGCGCATCTTGCATCTGACGCCCTATTATAAGCCGGCTTATGCCTTTGGCGGCGTCGTCCGGGCGGCCGAAGGCATGGCGACATCACTTGTCGCCAGCGGGCATCAGGTCACGGTCTTGACCACTGACGCCCTGGACCAAACTACTCGACATCCCGGACCCGCGGAGGAAGAGATCGCAGGCGTCCGAATCTTGCGCCGGCCCAATCTGTCCACTCGGTTGCGAGGTCAGTTCAATCTGTCCACGCCGCGCAGTATGAAGCAAAGCGCCGTTTCCATCCTGTCCACTGTTGATATCGCGCATGTACATGAATTCCGTACCCTAGAAAACCTGCTGGTCACGCCGGTTGCGCAGGCGCTCGGCATACCGATCGTTCTATCTCCCCATGGCACGTTGAACGCGACCACAGGACGGGGGCGGCTCAAAGCTGTCTGGGACCGGCTGCTTTCCTCGGCCGTCGCCCAACGCATCGACCATGTCATCGCATTGACCGAAACGGAACTCAGCGAGGTCAAGGCTATTTGGGCGCGCTTGGGCAAGCGGCAGCCGCCCACGGGCTTCAGCGTTATCCCCAACGGCGTAGATCTGCAGGAGTTTACGAATCTGCCGCGGGACCAGGACTTTCGGCGGCGTCATGGCTTGGGCGAAGCGCCTGTCGTCTTGTACCTGGGGCGCTTGCAAGCGAGGAAAGGCGTCGACGTACTTGTACGCGCCTTTCAACGCGCGCAAGTCGAGCAGGCGCGCCTGCTCATCGCGGGACCAGACGAGGGCATGCTATCACAGGCGCGGGCATTGGCGGTCGGGGATCCCCGCATTGTCTTCACGGGTTATCTAGGCAGCGATGAACGCTTGCAAGCATTGGCGGCTAGCGATGTCTTCGCGCTGCCGGCGCGCGGCGAAGGATTGTCCCTGGCATTGCTGGAGGCGCTGGCAGCCGGGCTGCCGGTCCTCATCTCGCCTGGCTGCAATATGCCAGAAGTCGAGAGCGCTGGCGCTGGATATGTGGCCGATGCGACGGTGGAAGCTGTCGCGGTCAAATTGCGCGAGCTGCTTGTCGACGCCAGCCTGCGCGCGCGCATGGGATCGGCCGCGCGGCAGCTGGCGGCTGAGCGCTATACCTGGGATAAGGTGGCGCTGCAGTTGGAATCGGTGTATCAGAAATTGCTGAAAACCTAAGACAAACAGATGGGACCTCTCTTAGTCGGCGGTTGACTTTTTTACCGCTTCTGGTAAATTTGTCAACAGAAGTGAAAGGGGTGAGCGAATGATAGGCGCGCGACTCAAGCAAGCGCGGTTGCTGGCGGGTATGACTATGCCTCAGCTGGTGGACGCATTGCGGGAATGCGACTTTCCCATCACTAAGCAAGCTATATCAAAATATGAAAAGGAGAAGAGCTATCCTTCCGCGCAGTTTTTGTTATTGGCTAGCTCCGTGCTTGATGTTCCGAGTACGTATTTCACGCACCAACCTAAGAAAACTGTTGAGTGGTTGGCGTTTCGTTGCCGCAAGAAGCTCAGCCAAAGGGAACGCAATAAAATAAAGGCTTTTGCAAGCGATATCGTTGAACTCCAAATCGAGTTAAGGGAGTTGCTTTATCCAGACTCGACGCTTGAGTTGCCAACTTTTTCAGTCAGAAATCCTGATGATGCCGAAAATGCGGCTGAACAATTGCGCGCGCACTGGGATGTAGGTAACCGGCCATTGGACAATCTCGTGCAAATTGCCGAAGACCGAGACGTTGTGGTGCTTAGCTGGAAAGACAATACCGGCCTATTTGATGGGCTATCAGCCAGATGCGAAGGTCGTTCAATCGCGGTAATCAACACAAGTGTGCCTGCTGATCGCCAACGACTGAGCTTGGCGCACGAACTTGGGCATCTCGTTATGGATCTTGAAGAGATGTCCGGTAAGGAAGAAGAGAAACTAGCGTATCGTTTCGCAGCGGCGCTATTGGCGCCGGCCGATCACGCTTATCATGAGTTGGGCAAAAAACGACAGCACCTCAATTGGGGTGAACTGGAGGCGCTAAAACGCAAATACGGAATGAGCATGGCGGCGTGGGTACGTCGCGCCAAAGACCTGAACATCATTAGCCAGAGCGAACATACTGCAATGTTCATAGAACTCGGTAGGAATGGATGGAAAAAGCAAGAACCGATCGAATATCTAGGAGATGAAGAACCGCTGCAACTCAAGCAAATGGCGCAAAGAGCAGTAGCTGAAGGCTTGATGTCTCCTGATCGCATATCAAGAGTGGGTATTGATATTCTGGAGTCAAACAGCGAGATAGCAGAATCCACTCATTTGACCGTTCGTGATCTACTCGCGATGCCTGAACAAGAACGGCTGGCAGTAATGGAAGAGGCATTTGCACTTGCAGCGGAAGAAGAATTTGAAATATTCGAAGCGAACGAGATTATTGATGATTACGATGAGGTCTACGATGCCGACGCAACCAATGAAACGACGTAATCCCAAGAAACCAGTAAAACCCCAACGCGGAGAAGTTTGGTTAGTAAATTTCAATAATCCCCCGTCAGCCCCGAACCCGCCAATTGGAACACCCCAAGCACTATTGCCAACAACTGGTGATGAAATTTATAAGCCACGCCCAGCAGTTGTGATGAACATCGTTGCGAGTTGGCGCCGCCAACTGCATATCGTCGTGCCTTTAACCAAATGGAAAGCGCATTATGCTAACAATAGGTATTTCTGGCTAGTTCAAGTACCAAGAGACAAAAGAAACAAACTGAATCACGACTCAGCCGCAGACACATTTCAAGTCAAATCAGTCTCTATTGAACGCTTCGGAATAAAAGCAATTGGAGTGGTAGGTCCGAGACAACTCAGCCATATTGCCGAAGCGGTAGCTTTTTGTATTGGGTATTCGCTACCTTATAATTCTGCGAAGTAGTAATTGAACCAATAGTGCCTATCGAAACCAATCCGTTTGGTGTCTAGCGCCATCGCATTGGTTATATTGTTCCCTGTTGTCTTCTGTATCACATGATCGTCGGTGTGATCGTCCACGTATTATTGTATGGGCTTCCAATTGTAGCTACCAGATGCAACGCTCAATCTTATGTAGATTCTACATTTCTCCATTAAAATCGAACTACAATAGCGCCAGAGTCGCGAGGGACCAGCAATGCTACAATTTGATCGATTCACCGAACGCGCGCAAGACGCAGCCCACCGCGCCTACGATATCCTGCATCGCTATGGCCATACGCAAGTCGACAGCGAGCACATCTTGCTCGCCCTGCTCGAACAGAGCGACGGCGTCGTGCAACAAATTCTGGAGCGCCTTTCGATTGACATCTCCGCGATGCGTTCGCGCGTGGACGACGTGCTGCGCCAAAGCCCGCGTACAGCAACGATCTACGGCCAGGGCACAAACCAGGTTTTTATCACCCCGCGCCTCAAGAGCGTTATCGACCGCGCCAACGAAGAAGCCAACCGCCTGCGCGACGAATACATCAGCACCGAGCACATCTTCCTCGCGCTCTTCGGCGAGCGCAACACCGCCATTTCCAAACTCTTTGAAGATATGAACATCACGCGAGACCGTGTATCCGATACGGTCAAAGACATCCGCGGGGGCCAGCGCGTTACCGATCCCCAAGCCGAAAGTCGCTATCGCACCCTGGAGAAATACAGCCGCGACCTGACGCGCATGGCGCTGGAAGGCAAACTCGATCCCGTTGTTGGCCGCGATGGCGAGATCCAGCGCGTCATCCAGGTATTGAGCCGCCGCACCAAGAACAACCCGGTGCTCATTGGCGAGGCCGGCGTCGGCAAAACGGCAATCGTAGAGGGACTGGCACAGAAGATCGCTTCCAGCGACGTGCCCGATTTGCTCCTGGGCAAGCGCGTGCTCAGCCTCGACCTCAGCGGCATGTTGGCGGGCAGCCGTTTCCGCGGCGAATTCGAAGAACGCCTGAAAGCGACCATTGACGAAATCCAGCGCTCCGATGGCGAAATCATTCTCTTCATTGACGAATTGCACCAAGTGGTCGGCGCAGGCGCCGCTTCCGGCGCTATGGATGCCGGCAATATGATGAAGCCGGCTTTGGCCCGCGGCGAATTGCAGACCGTCGGCGCCACGACAATGGACGAATACCGGCAACATATCGAAAAGGACAGCGCGCTTGATCGCCGCTTCGCGCCGATCTTCGTGGAAGAGCCGAATATCGAAGACACGATTGAGATGCTCTTTGGCATCCGCGACCGTTATGAAGCCCACCACAATTTGACCATCGCCGACGACGCTATCGAAGCGGCCGCGCGTTTGTCCGCGCGCTACTTGACCGAGCGCAAATTGCCCGACAAAGCCATTGACCTCTTGGACGAAGCGTCGGCGAAGCTGCGCGTCGCGCTCTTTTCCATGCCGCCGCGCTTGAAAGAAATGCGCGAAGCGATTGATCAGTTGGCGATAGAAGAACAAGCCGCGGGCTTGGCGCGGGACTATGAGCGGGCTGCCGACTGCAAAATGCAGCGCATCCAACTGGAGGAAGAATTCGATCACGCGCGCAATGCCTGGCGGCAGGAACATACGTTGGACGAGGTCGTCACCGCAGACAATATCGCCCAGGTGGTTGAGCAGTGGACCGGTATCCCCGTGCAGAGCATGCTCGAAACCGAATCGGAAAAGCTGCTGCGCATGGAAGAGGTCATCAACGAGCGCGTCATAGGCCAAGAAAACGCTGTGGCCGCGCTCGCCGATGCCATTCGCCGCGCCCGCAGCGGCTTGAAAGATCCCAAACGCCCGATCGGCTCCTTCATCTTCCTCGGGTCAAGCGGCGTGGGCAAAACCGAATTGGCGAAGGCGCTCGCGGGGTTCATGTTCGATGACGAAGACACGCTGGTCCGCGTCGATATGAGTGAATACCGCGAAAAGCATACGGTCAGCCGCCTCTTTGGCGCGCCGCCCGGCTATGTCGGTTACGAAGCGGGCGGTCAGCTCACCGAAGCCATACGCCGCCGTCCTTACCGCGTTGTGCTCTTTGACGAGATCGAAAAAGCGCATCCCGATGTTTGGAGCGCGCTGCTGCAAGTGCTGGAAGACGGACGCATGACGGACGGACAGGGCCATATTGTCGATTTCCGCAATACCGTGCTGATTATGACGAGCAACCTGGGCACAGAGTTCGCCAAGCAAGGCGGCGCGTTAGGATTTTTGCAGCCTGACGATCGCGCCATCGCCGACCATCGCGAGATCGAAAAAGCCATGCGCGATACCTTCCGGCCAGAATTCCTCAATCGCATCGACGAGGTCATCATTTTTGAACCGCTGACCCTGCAAGCCGTCGAACAAATGGTCGACCTGCAAATCCGCGGATTGGCGGAACGCATGTACGAATCTGGCTTGGCCATCCATCTCACCGAACCGGCGCGTCACTGGCTGGCGAAACAGGGCTTTGATCCGCAGTTTGGCGCCCGTCCGCTGCGCAGAGCGGTACAGCGACATATCGAAAATCCCTTGAGCGTACAATTGCTCAAGGGCGATTTCGCGGACGGCGACCTAGTCGTCATCGATGAGAGTGACGGACAGCTCCGCTTCTCTGGACATGCCGACCAACAGAGCAATTACGCCGACAACGCTGAGGGCTACGATGGCGAGTATGAGGAATATTACGACGGGAGCTATCAGAACGGCGAATACTACAACGACGAGTACGATGACGGCGAATACGCCGATTTTCTCTCGCGGACGGCGGACGACGAGAGCTGAGCAGCTTCGTTTCGCTGCCGCGCTGGTCAAAGCCAATCGCTTCAAATTATTTTTGTCGAGGATCGCATAGAGTACTTCCAAGAATATAATGCAAATCCGATATTATTATGGATCTTGTAGGGGCGACTCGCTGAGTCGCCCAATCTGTCAGCCGACGTTGCCGCGCTTTTATTTCGTGCGACTAGATATGTCGCTCCTACATTTTTTATTGTTTTCTTGGAATTTCTAGGTCGCGTAGACACTGACTGCTGACAGAGCCCGAAAAAATAGTCATTTAACAGGGGCGACTCACGAGCCCCCCTACATTTTGCTAGATTATGTGACCTTCGACATATATCGGACCTGAAAGCGATTGTCTTGATGTTGCTCAATTTGTCCTTTAATTCTGCGTTCTCAGTGGCTATAATCGTGTCTGAATCTCTGGGAACGGACGTAGGACAGAGCTATGAGCGCAGAAGAACTAGGCAAGGACGACGAAGTCAAAGAGGACGAGTCCTCCGCCGAGTTGTCGCAGGCAGACGCGGTTGCCGCCGAGGAAGCGGGCGCTTCTATGGAAGAAGCCGCCTTTACAAGCGAGAACGTGGCGACAGAAACACCATACGGCAACGACGAAATTCCGGATGAGTTAGAGACCCCAGTCGTCGACTCAACTCCCGCCGCGCCAGCGGATGCGCCGGCAGAGCCAAGCGATGCGCACAGCGCTGCGTCAAGCGATGGCGCGGATGTCATTGCGCAGCCGGTGGCAGAGGTTTCGCAGCCGGAAGAAGCGGTCCCGCCTGCGGAATCTGTGGCGCAAGCGACCCCCAGCGAGAGTCCTGAACCAACCGAAAAAGAACAGAAGCCCAAGAAAGACCCGCCCAAATTCCGCCGAGGTCAGATCTGCAGCGGCGTCATTACCTCGACCTCGCCTACTGCGGTGATCGTGGACCTCGGGGATGGCGACCAAGGCTTGGTGCCCGGGCGCGAACTGGAGTTGATGACGCGCAAACTGCTCGAATCCCTAGTCGTCGGCGCCGAAGTCGATGTCTACGTCGTGAATCCCCGCAACCATCGCGGCGAAACTGTCTTGTCAATCAACCACGCGCTTGAAGAGCTTGATTGGCGCAAAGCCGAAGAATTCGCCAAATCAAAAAACGTTTATGACGCGCTGATCGGCGGCTATAACAAAGGCGGCTTGATCGTGCGCTTCGGGCGGCTGCGCGGTTTTGTGCCACAGAGCCAATTGGCCGAGGATCGCGCGCGGAGCCTGTCCGGCGGCACGCCGGAAGAGCGCTACAGCCCGATGGTTAATCAGCCAATCGGCGTCAAAGTAATGGAAGTTGATCGCAAGCGCAACCGTCTGATCCTCTCCGAACGCGCCGCCATGCGCGAAGTCCGCCAGCGGCGCAAACGAGAACTGATCGAAGAGCTCAGCCTGGGCGAGATCCGCAAAGGCACAGTCGTCAGCCTGGAGACATTTGGCGCCTTTGTCGATATCGGCGGCGCCGAGGGCTTGGTGCACCTGACCGAGCTGGCTTGGGGGCACATCACTCATCCCCGACATGTAGTCAAGGTCGGCGACGAAGTCGAGGTTGAAGTCATCAGCATCAATGCCGACGCCAAGCGCATTGGCCTCAGTCGGCGGCGCGTCTTGAGCGACCCATGGGACGAAGTTGCCGGCGCCTTGCGCCGGGGGCAATTGGTGCGGGGACGCGTCACGAAACTCACCAAGTTTGGCGCATTCGCGCGCTTGATCGACAACGACGCGGTTGAAGGTTTGATCCACATTTCCGAACTCTCCGGCGAGCGTGTGAGCCACCCGCGAGAGGTTGTCAAACGCGGTGAGGAACTGGTCCTGCGCATTGTCAAGATCGATATCAAAGAACGACGCCTCGGCTTGAGTTTGAAATCCGTGAATTCGACGGAATTCCTGGATCTTGACTGGGAAATGGCCATCCAAGAATCGGTGGCATTGCCACAGGCTGGGTCCCCAGCCGAGCCGGAGTCGGAGACTGAAGATTAGCCAAGCCCGCTGCAATGATTCACCAAGAGAGGCGCCTCCCCAGGCGCCTTTTGATTTTACGCCGCGCGTCGCATTTTAATTGCCTCACAATGATAAGTAAGATCTTCGCGCAACATGACGGTTCTGCGTTGATTATTTCTGTGCTCTCCGCTAGCATACAATGAATATGTTTTGCAAAGGTTTTCACACTGCTGTAACGGGGGTCTACCGCTAAGGGCGCGGCAATTGGTATAATAGTTGTCATGTTGTGTTTTATTGAGACGCGGGTTTAGTGATTTCGCCAGACCGTTCGCCATACGACATCGCCGCCTGCGGTCACAATCCAAAAAGACAAACGAGGCGCCGATTAACAGTCCCATGAGCAGTCGAACGCAAGATCGATGTCTTTTGCCGCGAACAGTCCTGCTTGGGTCGGCGCGCAATGGGCGCCGGCATAATCGACGACTAGGCGCGTGTCAGTACGTCAATGGGACAGTTGCAGTCAACGCTGGCGCGCCTTTGAAGATGGAGGGATGAACCGTGCCAAACAAAATGGAACGCTTTACACAGCGGGCGCGGCGCGTGCTAAGCCTGGCGAATGACGAGGCGGGCCGCTTGCAGCATCGCCTGATTGGCACCGAGCATTTGCTGCTGGGACTGATGAGAGAAGAAGGCGGAGTCGCGGGCCGAGTGCTGCGTGACCTGGGGCTGGACCTGCGGCGCGTCGAAGAGTTGGTGACGCGCCTCTCTACTTCCGAAGGCAAGTCCAGCTCCGCTCAGCTTGATCTGTCCCCGGGCACCAAAAAGGTTTTGGAACTCGCTGTGGACGAAGCCCGCCGTATGGGGCATCACTATATCGGCACCGAGCACCTGCTGCTTGGTTTGGTGCGCCAACAAGAGGGCATCGCGCTGGATGTACTGCGCCGCCTGGGCGTAAGCCCGGAAGAAGTACGCCGGCAGACCAGCAAAGTATTGCAAGAAAGCCCGGTGCAATCCCAACAGAAAATGCAGAGCCGCACGACAGGCAAGCCCTCGCGCAAGGACAGTACCCCACTGGTGGATCAGTTGGCCACCGACCTGACCAGCCTGGCGGAAACCGGCAAGCTGGATCCAGTAGTCGGGCGAGAAATGGAAATAGAGCGCGTCATCCAGGTGCTAAGCCGGCGGCGCAAGAACAATCCCGCCTTGATCGGCGAACCGGGCGTGGGCAAGACTGCCATCGTTGAAGGCTTGGCGCAGCGCATCGTCGAGGGCGACACGCCCAAGCCACTGCTCAACAAGCGTGTCTTGCAGTTGGATGTTGGCTCGCTCGTTGCCGGCACCATGTATCGGGGCCAATTTGAAGAACGACTGAAGCGCGTGATCGAAGAACTCAAGGCGTCGGACACCATCCTGTTCATCGACGAAGTGCACATGTTAGTGGGCGCGGGCTCGGCTGGCAGCAGCGTCGACGCCGCCAATATCCTCAAGCCGGCGCTGGCACGCGGCGAACTGCAGTGTATCGGCGCGACCACGCTGGACGAGTACCGCAAGCACATCGAGAGCGACGCCGCGCTTGAACGGCGTTTTCAGCAGATCCAGGTCGACGAACCCACGATCGAAGAAACCATCGAGATTTTGCAAGGCATCAAATCACCTTATCAAGATCATCACAACGTTGAAATCACCGATGACGCCATCGAAACCGCCGCCAATTTATCCGCGCGCTATATCCCCGATCGTTTTCTGCCCGATAAAGCCATTGACCTGATAGACGAAGCCGCGGCGCGGCTGCGCATGTACAAAAGCCCGGAAGCCGCATCGGTCCGCCGCGTGATGGACGAGCTAGAAGAACTCAGTGACGAAATTGAGTTGGCGGAAGTGGCTGGGGAGCAAATTGAAGCCGATACGCTCAAGCTGCGCCAGGCGTCCCTGGACGCGACGCTGACCGATATACGCCACAACTGGAACGAAGAAACGGGCCAGCCGCGCTTGCTCGGCGACGATATTTCCGAAGTCGCGGCCATGTGGACCGGCATCCCGGTCACGCGGATCGCCAACGAAGAAAGTGAACGTTTGATGGAAATGGAAGACAAACTGCACGAGCGGATTGTCGGCCAGCACGAGGCAATCGTCTCTATCAGCAAAGCCGTGCGCCGCGCCCGCGCCGGTTTGAAGGATCCGCGGCGTCCGATCGGCTCCTTCATGTTCCTGGGTCCCACTGGCGTGGGCAAAACCGAATTGACAAAGGCGCTGGCGGAATTCATGTTTGGCAGCGAAGAAGCGCTCATTCAACTCGATATGAGTGAATTCATGGAGCGGCATTCGGTCGCGCGCCTGGTAGGCGCCCCGCCTGGTTACGTCGGCTATGAAGACGCCGGTCAGTTGACAGAAGCCGTGCGCCGGC
Organism: Phototrophicaceae bacterium; assembly: GCA_965232245.1. Taxonomy (GTDB): domain Bacteria; phylum Chloroflexota; class Anaerolineae; order Aggregatilineales; family Phototrophicaceae; genus UBA6055. Next base: position 3,224,811 of record CBDDPG010000002.1, read on the forward strand.
GTCCCTATAGCATTGTCGTTTTTGACGAAGTGGAAAAAGCGCATCCGGAAGCCTTCAATATGTTGCTGCAAATCATGGAAGAAGGCACATTGACCGACGCCCGCGGGCGCCGCGTTGATTTCCGCAATGCCATGATTGTTATGACCAGCAATGTCGGCGCGGACTTGATCAAACCCAATTCCGGTCTGGGTTTCAATACCCAACTCGATCTCGACAAGGTGGACGAAGAATCTTACCAAGACATGAGCCGCAATGTGACGGACCAGTTGCATCGCATGTTCCGCCCGGAATTTCTCAATCGCGTCGACGCGACGATCATCTTCCGCTCGCTCACCCGTGACGAGATCCAGCAGATTGTCGACCTGGAGCTGAACAAAGTTCGGGAACGGCTGCTCGAGCATGCCATCACCCTGGAATTGACCGATGCCGGCTGCGAATGGCTGGCGACAAACGGCTACGATCCCGAATACGGCGCGCGCCCCCTGCGCCGCTTGATCCAAAACGAAATCGAAGATCGTTTGTCGGACGGCATCCTTTCGGGAGAGTTCGGCTTGGCGAGCGTGGTGCGCGTTGATGTCGATGACGATGGCGCGCTCGCCATGATGAGCGTGGAAGAAGACGAGATCGCGGAGGAACTCGAAGCGCCGGTCTAAGGCTTTGTCAGTTGTATTCGCATTGATGAAGATTGACTTGATTCCGCTAGGAGTTTCTACGGGATCGAAGCAACAGGCGATTCTGCTTGTCAAATCACTTCGCAAGCCAACCGACTGTTCAGCATAGTTTCAACACGCAGCCCAATGCTGCGATGGGCGCCATAATCGCCACAGGCAATGCGAATCCAGTGCCGCCTCCGCCATAGCAGCAGGTGTATAACGAAGCAGGACCGCTGAGCCTTGCTGCCGCTCAAACCGAGAGAAACTCAACCACCTGGTTTGAGAATATCCCGTATAAACGCAAGATCGGTCAGCGCAAGCTCGAGCAGCTTTTCTACATTTTCCAGGCGCGTCTCAACGTTTGTCAAGCGCGTCTCAACGTTTGCTAAGCGCTTCTCAATCCGGTCTAATCGGTTGGAATGATCTTGCAAGAGTTGCACCATAGTCGCTTGACTATCGACCATCGAGGTCGTCAACTGCTCCAGGCGATGTATGCGCAATTCATGCAGTTCCATTTGTTTTTCCATGTTAGTCTCCTCATCGTCTGCATCGGAATGACATAGAGAGTTTAGCACAGTTTGCTTTTACAAGCAAAAGGGACTGTCATGGACAGTCCCTTTTTGTTGCAACTTGTGAAGATGGCTAGGAGCCAGCTTACATCATGCCGCCCATGCCACCCATGCCGTCCATGCCGCCGCCGGGCATCGGCGGGGGCGTTTCTTCCGGCACATCGGTGATCAGCGCTTCGGTGGTCAAGATCATGGCGGCGATGGATGCCGAGTTCTCGATGGCGCCGCGGGTGACCTTGGCGGGGTCCGGGATGCCAGCTTCGATCATGTCCCCGTATTCGCCGTTCATGACATTGAACCCGACGCGATGGTTGCTGCAGTCGGCTTGCGCGCGGCGCACGTTCTGGATGATGACCGCGCCGTCTTCGCCCGCGTTCGCGGCGATCTTGCGCATCGGCATTTCCAGGGCGCGGCGCATGATGGTCACGCCGGTGTTTTCGTCGCCGATACTCAGGCTGACATCGTCCAGCGAGCTCACGGCGTTGATCAGGGCGACGCCGCCACCGGGCACGATGCCCTCTTCAACGGCGGCGCGGGTCGCGCTCAAAGCGTCTTCGACGCGATGCTTCTTTTCCTTCAGCTCGGTCTCCGTTGCCGCGCCAACGCGGATAACCGCCACGCCGCCGCTGAGCTTGGCCAAGCGTTCTTGCAGCTTTTCACGGTCGTAGTCGCTGGTGCTGTTGTCGATCTCGCGGCGGATCTCTTCGATACGTCCAGCGATCGCGCCTTCTTCGCCGGCGCCATCAACGATCACGGTATCGTCCTTGGTGCTGACGACCTTGGCTGCGCGGCCCAGGTCCTGCACCGAAACGCTATCCAGCTTGCGGCCCGTCTCTTCGCTGATGACAGTGCCGCCGGTCAAGACAGCGATGTCGCGCAGCATGGCTTTGCGGCGATCGCCAAAGCCCGGCGCCTTGACACCCAAAACATTGATCGCGCCGCGCAGCTTGTTGACAACCATGGTTGCCAAAGCCTCGCCATCAACATCCTCGGCGATGATGACCAGCTCGCGCTTGCCAATCTGATGCAGTTTTTCCAGGATCGGGATGATATCCTGCGCTGCGCTGACCTTCTTGTCGTGGATCAGAATGTAAGGCTCTTCGATATCGGATTCCATGCTCTCGCTGTTGGTGACGAAGTAGGGGCTGATGTAACCGCGATCGAACTGCATGCCCTCGACGTACTCGGTTTCGAATTCCAGTCCGCGGCTCTCCTCAACGGTGACGACGCCGTCCTTGCCGACCTTGTCCATCACCTCGGCGATCAGATTGCCGATTTCCTTGTCCTGTGCGGAAACGCTGGCGACATTGGCGATTTCGTCTTTGGTGTCGATGGGCGTGGCTTGCTCGAGAATGTTGCGGGAAACGACATCAGCAGCGTGGATGATGCCGCGCTTCAAGAGCATCGGGTTGGCGCCGGCCGCCACGTTTTTCAATCCTTCGCTGACAATAGCCTGCGCCAGGACTGTTGCGGTGGTGGTGCCATCACCGGCGATGTCATTGGTCTTGGTGGCCGCTTCCTTTAGCAATTGCGCGCCCATGTTTTCATAAGGATCTTCGAGTTCGATCTCTTTGGCGACCGTTACGCCGTCATGGGTGACGGTCGGCGCGCCGAACTTCTTGTCCAGCGCCACATTGCGACCCTTGGGACCAAGCGTCGTACTGACAGCGTTGGCGACTTTGTCGACGCCGGCTTGCAGCTTGCGCCGGGCATCTTCCTTAAATATGAGTTGCTTTGCCATTGATTCCTCCAGACTTGAATCTGTTCACTGTGGATGAGAATATGTTCGACCAACAGAAATCCGATTAGACTTCCACGATACCGAGGATGTCGGATTCTTTCATGATGAGCATCTTGGCGCCGTCAAGCTTGACCTCGGTGCCGGCATACTTGGCGAAGAGCACGCGGTCGCCTTCTTCGACGTCCATGGGGATGCGCTTGGCGCCGTCTTCGTCGTACTTGCCGGGTCCCGCTGCGCGGATCAAACCCTGTTGCGGCTTTTCCTTCGCGGTTTCCGGCAGAACAAAGGCGCCACCAGCGAATGTTTCTTCCGATTCGACTGGCTCGACCAAAACGCGGTCGCCGAGCGGGCGGATATTCACAGGCATTGTCTTTTTCCTCTCTACAACATTCGTTGCAAGTGTCGATACTTGAGAAAATTAGCACTCAATCGATAAGAGTGCCAGATATTCAGCGATAATTTAGCATAAATTGGGATTCTAGTCAATAGATTTGGCAAGGATAGAAGGTCTTTGCCAAAAATAATATGAATTTCTTATGTTGCGCTCAAGCAAGGGCGGACCGTCAAGCGCAGCTAGATCTTTGGTACAAGACGATGATAACGTTCTCTATGTCGTCTTCCCTGCGGCAAGTGGCAAACTGCGGCTGCAAGGCATCCCGCCAGAGCGTTTCGTATCGTGCGGACTGGTCCGATTCGTAAACGAGCCAAACGCGCTGCTGCCCCTTCAGTTTGTCGCGGAGCATGACCGCGATTGCATCGTCAGCGCTTTTGCCAAGTTCATAAGTATGTTCTATCGCCACATCGACGCCGTGTTGCGCGAAGTAGAAATCCGCCACGCCACCGTAGACAAGGGACTCAAAATATAAGTTCAAGCCATCGCTCCAGCCGGTCAACAAGTCGCCCGCCCTGAAATCGTCTTGCAGATGACGCTCTAGCAAGTGTATCGGCAGCGTATTATAGGAACGAACGAACTGACCAGCCCCAACCCGGCGCTGGAAGAGCAAGCCGCTGGCCAGCCAAAATACAAGTATGCCCAACAGCAATAGCTTCCTGCGCGGCAGCGCCTCCAACCCCTTGACCAGCAGCAGAATCATCAAGGGATAGACAATCACGGCATAGCGTATGCGCGGGAAGTCCATGACCCCCAATATCTGATTGACAATCGCATAGAATGCCAAGGTCGTCAATAGAATCACCCACAGGGCAAGGGCGATACGATCCCGGCGCAAAGCGCGGAAAGCCGCAAGCGCGAAGAGCACAAGGAAGAAACTGCTTGCATTGATGCCGAGACTTGTGATCGACCAGAGCAAATCGAGAGAACTTAGGGCGCTGATCGCTTGTTCCGCCCTGTCTGTCGCATAAGCCGCGCCTTCTATCAAGATGCGCATCCAAGGCAAAAAAGCCAGCCCGGCGGCCAGGAAGGCGCCAGAAATAAAAAACCATTTGCGCGTCTTCGCCACCAAAAATACATGATAGACGCCCAGCCCGCAAAGCAGAGCCAAACTGAAAATATGCGTATAGGCGAACAAAACGCAAGCAAGACACAGCGCCACCAGCTCGGCGCGGGTCGCACGCGGACCGCGCAGCGCCCGCAAATAGAGCCACAAGAGCAATAGCGCCGCCGCCACAAACATGGTGTACATGCGAATCGGCAAGTACCAGACATTATAAAAAGCCAGCGAACCCAGCATCAGCGCGGCGAAAAAGCCGGCTCCCGCGCCCATCAAGCCCCGACCCAGCCGATAAATCAGCGCCAGGCTGATGACGCCGAAAAACACCGAAAGCAGCTTAAGCGCCAGCGGGGACCAGTTGACCAGTTTTCCCCAAACATGCAGCAGCAGAAAATAGCCCGGCACATGCTGTTGACTCTTGACCATCAATCTGTCCAGGACGCCGTCCAAGCCTGAAGCTGGGTCAAAGTAGCCGGCGGTCGCGATCGAAAACAAGCCGTCCACATAAATCGGATAGTCGTCCAGCCGCAGTGCGGCCAGCGCAAAAGCAGCAAAAATGACCGCAACCGCCACTATCCAGCATTGGCAGAGGGATTCAATTGTTCTTGTTAGCTGCCCAGCCTTCGTATTCATAAGACGTATTTGCTCAACAGTTTAGTTGCAGGCTTCCCGCTGATAAAGCTCAATGGCGACCTTCGCCAGCGTCCTGTCGCGGTAGCAGCGCGCATGACCGCGGGCCAGCGCAGCCTGATAGAGCTCATGAAAGCGAGCGCTATTATCCAGTTCATAGCTCAGCCAGATACGTCCGTAGCCGGCAAATCGTTCTGCCAGCTGCGCGCCGATCTCTTCGTCGCTGAGCTGCTGCAATACATAGGTATGCTCTATGGCAATATCCAGCGGGTGATCGGCAAAGTAATAGTCGCTGACGCCGCCGTAGGGCGTGCGATATGCAAAACTGAGCCCGCCCGACCAGCCAGCAAGCAAATCGCCTGGCTGCAGGTCTTCACGCAGATGCCGCTCGACCAAATGGATGGGAATCGTATTGTAAGAGCGTACAAAAATCTCGGCGCCGACGCGGCGCTGGTACAAGAGTCCGCTGGCGACCCAAAACAGCAAAATGCCCAGGCAGACCAGTTTCCAGCGGCTTAATTGCGACAGCCCGATGTTGAGCAGCAAAATAAGCAAAGGGAAGAGAATGACGAAATAGCGCGAGCGATGGAGATCGATTGCGCCGGTCGCCTGATTGACAATCACATAAAAGGCGCTGGCTATGATCAAGATCGTCCACAAGGCGAGGGACAGCGGCTCTTTCTTCAATGCTTGCCGCAGCGACAGCGCCAGCAATCCCAGAAAGAGTATGCTGGCATTCATGGACAGACTTAGAATCGTAGCCACGGTCTCGACCGGGCTGAGCACGCGGATGTCCCCGAACTCGCCGCCGACGATTTCGGCCGTCCCTGTCAAAAGCGTGCTCAACCAAGGCAAGAAGCTAAGCCCGGCCAGCGCCCCCGCCGCCGCGACAAATAGCCAATGACGCGACTTGGCGACAAATATGAGATGATACAGCGCCAAGCCCAGACCCAGCGCCAAACTGAATATCTGCGAATACAAAAAGGCTATACAAGCCAGGCACAATAAGGCGTAATGCCGGGGCGACGCCCTATCGTGCAGGACAGCGCGCAAGTAAAGCCACAGCAGCCAAAGTCCGGTCGCCACAAATAGCGTGTACATGCGGATCGGCAAGTACCAGAGGTTGTAGAAAGATAAAGAGGCAAACATCACGATCGAGAAAAACCCGGCTTCCCGGGAAATGAAATCCCTGCCCAAACGAAAAATCAGCGCCAGGCTCAAGACGCCGAAAAAGAGCGAGAGCGCCCGCAGCAGCAGCGGATCCCAGCCGGCGATTTTCCCCCAGACAAAAAGCGCCAGGAAGTAGCCCGGCACATGCTGTTGGCTGACATCTGTCAGCTTCTCGAAGACCGACGCCAGATCCGATTCGGCTGCGAGGCCCCCCGCCGTAGCAATCGAACGCAATCCGTCGGGCAGTATCGGATAGTCGTCCAATAGTCGCGTCGCCAAAGCAAAGACCGCCAAGATCACGAGCATAGCTGGCAGCCAGCTTCGCGTCGTCCAGGCGTAAGCATATTCTAGGCGCAACTGCAGGACTTGAATTGTCGCCATTCAGCATCCGATACCTGTGGAAACAGCCGGGCAATCGTACCAAAATCTCAGCTGAATAGCAGGGCTGAGCGGCGCTGTACCCAGCCCGCTATGGTTCGATTACCGCAATCGCCTTCAGGTCATAATAGCGCAGCGCGCAGCGATTCGACGGATCTTTGCCCAAGGTGGTCACCCCAACATAGTCCGCCAAGTCAAAGGAAAGCGGCGCAAGCACGAGCGAACGCTGGTCTGCCGCGCGCAGCGACAGGATCTGCTGATGCCGCGCGTCCCACTCCCGCGCATAGACTTGAAAGCTGGGTATCAATCGCGCCTTGCCTATCACGATAGCGAAGGTGATCAAGACCGCCAGCGTCAAGCAAAGGCGAACGGGCGCAGTATGCGCCAAATCCGCGTTCTGGCTATGCGCGATCCCGTACAACGCTCCCAATAGCAAGCCCGGGAACACCAGCGCAAACGAGGCCGGTGCCAAAATGCGCGCATCCACGAACCCCCGCCCAATTAGCGCCGTGAATACAATCGCCCCCAGCGAAATCAGCGCGCTGCCCAGCGCGAAGAGCGACAGCCAACGCAGTCGCCTGATCTGCGTGAGATTTATAGCCGCATCCACTTGGCCGATTCCCACATACAAAAGGCTGATTGCGCTCGTGAACAGAAAACTCGCCGCGCGATAGTGAATGCTGCGCACCTGAGTCAGGGCGAATAGCAGGGTCACGATGAATAGAATCAAGCTGATGATCACCAGGTTGGCTCGCGGCATTTCGCTCAAGCATCGATCCAGGCGCTCACGCTGTCGGATCGCGAGGCAGAAGCCGACAATCAAGATAAGATTGAGCGCGACGACCAGCAAATAAGCCGCGCTGAAGCGCCCAAAAAAACGGGGATCGTCGCTCGCATGAGACCAAAGCAAAGGTATCCAAAGCAACTGGAAAACAAGCCCGAGCCAGAGCTCGCGTTTTGCCAGACGGGTAGACCTGAACTCGCTTGTCGACGGTCGCGGACGACTGCTAAAACGTGCGACAAGGAAGGCAACGCCGAAAAGTAGCATGAAGCCGGCAAAAGCGGGCGGGTGGCCCACCAGTTGGAAGGTATTGCCTAGTGTGCCACTCAAAAGTCCTGGGGCATCGCGAATCGCCTGGCCAAATCGCGCGGCGTCTACCGCTGCCCGCGCGGCCAGCCCGGGCGACAGCGCCTGCAGCAGGAATCCGCCGAGCGTCGCCAGCCATCCAGCGCCCACGACAATGGCAAGGTTTCGCAGCTTGCCTGTCCGCCAAAACACGACGATCGGCAGCAGACAGATCGTCATCAATGTCAGTTGAAATGCGACAAATATCTCCGAGGCGCCCGCTGTGCAAAAACACAGAAGCGCGCCGGCCAATGCGCGGCGACCGACCCGCGCATTGGCGCCATGCAGCAGCGCATGCGCGCAGAGCGCCAGGCAAACCGTAAGCAAGGCTGTCGGCAAGGCGTAATGCGTGCTCGCGGCAAACCAGTAAAGGGACTGCGGGGAATAAAATGCGTTTAAGCCCGCCGTTGCCAAGGCGCAGGCGATAACTAGCGCGCCGAGCCGGCGTCGGCGGAAGCCCAAACCACGCAAGAATGAACTGCCCAGCCAGAACGCGCCCAGCGTCCAGATGATGATGATGGCAATGGGCGTGAACCGCGGCAGCAATATGTCCAGCGGGGCAAGCGCGCTCTTGAGGAAGAAATTGGCGTAGCTGCCGGCCCAACTGTTGTACCAATAGCGGGTCCCAGCCCAGGCGCCCAGCTCGCGACCGACAGCGATGGCGCAATAGTCATCGGACATCAGCCGACTGAATTGGCTCAGAAAAGCGAAGAGGCATAGCGGCAGCAGCGCAAGCAAAAGCGCCAGCCACATAAAATGGTGGGGCGGCTGAGGTTCTGTCGCTCTTGAAGGATCCTCTGACATATTCTCGCAAGAAAGAACTAGCCGAATCGACTCACGATTGCCAACGCCGACTGCCAGCTGTAGTCATGAGCGCAAAAGCCTAATTCGCTTCTACTGTGACAAGCAAGGCGGAATCGGCGCTGTTGCCCACTTGGTCAAAAGCCAGGGCGACGAAATTCAAGCTGCCCGCGCCCAGGAGCTCGTACTCGAATCCATAGGGCCAATCGCGGTCAATGCCCAGCAATTCAGCATCTTGATAGAACTCGACGCGTTCGACCGCTAAATTGTCGCTGGCGTCCGCCAGCAAAGAAATGACGCGCTGCGCCGGATACTTCAACGCGGACGCGCCATCGCTCAAGCGCAGCTCCACAGCCGGCGGACTGTTGTCAAGCGTTACCTGCCGGGTATCGCTAATGGTTCCGCCATCAGCCATGAGCGCGGTCAATTTCAAAGTATATACACCATGCAGCTCGCTTGTATCCCATGCGAAGCTCAAATCCGCCGGCGTCCTGGGCGCGCCTTCCCGGAAGATCTCGATCCACTCGCTTGGGTTGACGCCCGTCCCGTATTCCAGCGCGTAATGGAGCGCGCCCGCTTCGTTGATTGTCCCGGCGATCTCCACGTTCCCGCCAAGGTAAGCGAAGTCCGACGGTTGAAGCAATTGGGCAGCTGGCGCCGCGGCGCTATGCCCGCCGCCGCCAGAAACGCTGGGCGGCAAGGGGCGGTCCTGCTCAATCCACCAGTCGATGATGTCGGCGGGCGGCAGGAAATAATGCGCCGACCGCCTTTGATTTTCTGGTGTTGTCACCGTCGCCGGTTGCCCTGTCAGGCTATTGATCTCGACGGTCTGCCACAATGTATCAGGCGCTAAGGATGTGCCAGCCGGAACGATTTCCCGGCGTGTCGGGCAATGGTCGGTGGCGGGCGGCAGCAGACCCGAAATCTCGCAAACAAGGAACTCTTCAAGATCCGCGGGCTTTTGCCAATCCATAGACCGCAGGCTGTCTCTATCAATCACATAATTCATCAGCGCTCGCCAGATTGGCGCCGAGCCAGCGCGATCGTAATGTTCTAAATCCATCGGCCTCTCATCTTCCCGCGCGGCGTTCACAGCCACGACGATTTGCGGGCTGTAGCCAACTGTCCAGCTGTCGCGCCGGTCGGCGCTCACACCATCAAGAACAGCGGCGCGCCCCGCGACTTGCAGCGCTTCGTCCTCCCTGCCCAGAACGCGCTGTCGGGACGCCTCATCAGCCAAGACATCGTTGACCAAATAGGCCAGGCTCGCTTCAATCACGGGGGTCTCATTCGAACGCTCGCGGGAGCCCTCGTATTGCCATAGCGCATTGTCCTCAGCATCCGCGATTCTCAAGACAGCGACAGGCTCTTGCCCCCGATAGCCGGCCGCGACGGGCTCGGTTGGCAAGCCCCGCATCACACCCATAGCAGCCAGCACGCTATAGGCATAAGCGGTATCCAGAACAGAGACCGCGCCGCCGCGCTCGAGGATATCGAGGTTGGCGCGGTTTTCGTCCAGGCTGTTAAATCCCAGTCTATGGGCAGTGCGAATGACTGGACCCATGCCGCGGCTATTGGCGACTTGCACAGCGGGCGGCAGCAAGGCGGCGGACATGGCGTCGCGCAGATTCAAAGGACCATGAAACTGCCCATCAGGGTTGGCTGGACTGTAAATGAGCCCATCCGCCTGCCCGGGATAGACCTGTGGAATATCGTATACCATGGTGGCCGGGGTATACAGCCGGCGCAGGAAGCCTTCGATATATACAAAAGGCTGAAGGACCACCCCCGGCTGCCGCGTCGCCAGTCGAGCATCCCCCGACATGCTCAGGATCGCGCCGTTTTCCACGTCCAGTATCACCGACGCGACCCGGTCCGGGGCGGCGGCTATGGGCGCGACAGGCAAGAGCTCGCGCGCCGCGCTGCATTTCGCGTTTTGAAGGGTCTCCACCGCGCTGGCGCCGCGGCTCAGAAGCTGCATCTGCGCGCGCGCCAGGCACTCGGACTGCAAATAGAGATCCAGATCAAGCGAGGTCCTAATGCGCAAGCCGCCGCGCGCGATAAGCCGCGCCCCGTCATAACCCAAATTATCGAGAATGTCTTGCGCCTGCCGCCGGGCATACAAGTTGAACTCAGGCGCGATTTCTGGCAGCCGCTTGATCTTTTCTATCACCGTCCGGGCGCCTGCCTGCGACGCCAGGTCATAAGCCGCCTGGTCGATAAATCCCGCGTTCAACGCTTGCAGCAGCAAATCCGCAGCCCGCTGCCGCGCGCTCCGTTCGTCATCAATGGGGTTCTGCCGCGGCGACAGGGGTATCGCCGCCAGCAGCGCCGCCTCCGCCAAGTCAAGTTCGGCCGCGGATTTGCCTAGATAAACCCAGGCGGCCGCTTCAATACCAAAAGCTTCATTGCCGTAATAATTTGTATTAAGGTGCAGTTCCAACAGTTCGTCGGCGGAGTAGCGCCTTTTGCTCTCCACCGTCAGCGCCAGCGTCAGCAAGCTATCGTCCAAGCCGCTCGAACGCGCCTTGGGCAATAAGATGTTTTGCGTCAAGCGGTCCAAGATGCCCGTTTCCTTGTGGAGCGGCGCGCCCAGCATGTAGCGCCATACTTGCAACAGGCTTTGCGCGGCATCGGCATCGGCTCTGATCGCGCGACCATGATTTTCCGCAACTAGGGTAAGCTCCCCCAGGAAACTGGGAATACCCGCCCGGGTAACAAGCCCCCGCGCCTCCTCAAGTGGATCTTGCACCGTATAGATTACTGTTGCGCCGCTGCGATCAAAAAAGCGCGTTGCGCTGCTTTCGGGCTCGAGGAGCGTGAGAGCTTCCATTGCGGGGAAAGCGCTCGCGGCTTGCGCATAAAGCCAAATCGCCAGCGCCAGCGCGGCCATCAAGGGCAATAGACAGAACAGGGCTGGCAAGCCCCCGAACAATGCCAGCCAAAGCCGGGCGCGTCGACTCTGGGAGCGCTTGCGCTGCTTGCGGGCATGACGGCGGCGGATGATATGAGCAACTTTGGGCATGCCCTGTCCTCAGACTAAGTTGCCACTATTGCTTTGATCATGCGGGATTATGGCAGATATACCATACAGACGCGCTCGCCCCGTGACTGTCGACGACGCGAGCTCGGCGAAAGACCCGATTCGGTTATGCGTTCACATAGGCGCGCAAGCCGTCCCAATCGCCCTTGGCCGCGTAGACTGCTTGCTGGGACCAGGTCTCGAGGCCCGGCGGCGGCACCTTACCGGCCGCGACGATAAGCCCGATGAGAGCCTCGCGCGAACTATTCGCAAGCTGATCGAAGGTCTTGATGCCCGCATCGTGCAATATATCGCGGAAAACTTTGCCGATGCCGTTAATCTTGGTCAAATCATCGGCTTCAAGGGCGTCGGCAGTCGCTGTCCCTTGGCTGGATTGACCACCCATTTGCGACTTGTCTTGCGCGCGCTGCGCCAAGGCTTCCGCGCGGCTGGCGCTTTCCTCCGCCGCTCTGCCCGCCTCGCCGCGTTTTTCCGCCAGCGCGTCGCGGCGCATCCACAGCCAGAAAAAGACGGAAACAAATAACATGCCCACCGACCATGAAAGCAGATTACGATCGTCCCCGGCGAGCGCCACGTCATTCAAAGCCAGCGCCATTGCCCCGACCAGGGCAGTCATCGCGATCAGATTCTTAGCTTCTTGACTGAGATTCATGATCATCCCCGCCACTAACAAACAATTATTCCCTTCGCAAGCATTATAGCATATTCCGCGCCGTCACGCTGTCGCGCGCTCAAGATCCAGCAGAGTCATCGCGCGCCTTGCGCAATTGCGCATAAACTGGCAACATACGATTTCGCCATAACCCAGGTATGCACGCCAAGATTAGAGAAGGACAAACCAAGATGCGAATAGAAATTACCGGTGTACTCGTCGATAACCAGGACAAGGCGCTCAAATTCTATACGGAAGTGCTGGGTTTTCAGCCAAAACATGACATACCGGTCAGCGGCGATGATCGCTGGCTAACAGTCGTTTCGCCCGAGAATCCCGACGGGGTGGAACTGCTGCTGGAGCCGAATGGCAATCCCGCTGCCAGGACCTTTCAGCAAGCGATATTCGAGCAGGGCATCCCGGCCGCCATGTTCGGCGTCGACGATATTCAGTCCGAATATAATCGCCTCAAAGAACTTGGCGTGGATTTCACTATGGAACCCACCGAAATGGGACCAGTGACGATCGCCATCTTCAAGGACACCTGCGGCAATCTGATTCAGATCACACAGCCAAACGAAACATAATTCAGCGCTCTGCTCTTACGGTTACCGGTAAGCCATAGTAGCAAATGGCTTCCGCCTCGCCCATGTAGTTGCCGAAGCTGCGCGGCATCGCGTCAACGATGATTGGCGACTGTCCGCTTTCGCGCAGGGCGAGGATTTGCGCATGGTTCGCGTCCCATTGCTTGGCATGGCCTTGATACAGTTCGACCAGTTCAATCTGGTCGCGCAGCATAGCCAAAGCCAATAACAAGATGACCGCAAGCAGGGCGAGCGCGGTAAAAGTCTTCCAGATTCGCTTCGCTTGCGAAACTTGAAAATATCCATTGACCCAGTAACCCAAAATGGCGCCCCAAACCAGGCTCGTTACCATCATCAGGTAGGGTCCTGCGGTCATCGTGCGGATGAAGACTTCGCCGCGCGCGAACAGCAATGTGGCCGCCACCGTCGCCTGGCATATCCAGGTGACCGTCAGACAGAGAATCAAGGCGAAAGCCCCGCGCCGCAAGGACAAGAACGGCGCAGCCCCCGGCGGCTCCCAAAGGAAAGAAGCCAGAAAAAGTACAATCGAGCAAAGAATATAGAACCAGGCATAAATCCGTATGGCTGTGATTTCCAAAGCGAGCAAGGTTGAAACGATGACCAGCAGAAGATTGCAGGTCCTTCGCAGCCCGGGTCCGTAGCGCGCCAACCAACCGTTGACAGGGTTGCGCTGCCACAAGAGCAGGGCATAGACCAGGATCGCAAGCATGTTGAAAAGGATGAATGGCGCGTAACGGATGCTAAAGCGCCCGAGAATCTGTGGATCGTCGCTGACATAAGCCCAGAGGACGGGCAGGCACAGCAATTGCAAGATTAAGCCAAGCCACATCAGCGGCGCGTAAAGGCGCGCCGGGCGCGCCTCCGGTTTCAGCGGAGGTATGTCGCGGTCGCGCCTTGTCAACATGTATAACATGCCCACAGCCGTCAGCAAGAGAAATCCGGCCGTGATCTCCGGATCGGATAAGAAGGCGAATGTGTTTTCTACCGTTCCGGTCAGCAGCTCGGGCAGCGAGCGAACGGGCGGCAGGCGCGTATCCTGGGCGACCGCCAGGCTGCGCTTCATAACGCCGGGCGAAAGCAGCTGGACAAACAAGCTAGCGAGGCTCGCCACCCAACCTATCCCAAGCATTAGCACGATGGCATAGCGCGCGGAACCGCGCAGCGACGCTATTGCCAGAAGCAAACAGCAGGCAAGAAAACAGAGTTGAAATGTGACAAATGCCTCTGCCAGCCCCGCGCTGAGGAAGCAGATTGTCGCCCCCGCCAGCATGGCTTTGCGTGAAACAGCCCCCTTGCGCGCGGCGCGAATGGACAGCGCCAGAAAGGCGCTTAGCGGCGCGAATGGCAAGGCGTAGGCGGTATTGGCAACGTACCAGTAAATCGCTCGTTCCGATGGGAAGGCGTAGATGGTCGCGGAGATAATCAAGGCTGACAGGGCGACCGCAGTCGCCCGGCGCGCGCTCGCTATGCCCAGGCAAATCAGCCCTTCATAGATCAGCCATGTCAGGCTGCCGAACCACAATACGACAATCAAAAGCGGCGCGACGGCGGTCGCCATGTGATCCAGCGGACCCAGCAGACCGATCAGAAAGAAACGGGTATAACTGCCGCTCCAGGCATTAACATAATAGAGCATCGTCCCCCAGGCATCGTATCGCTGCGCCGCGCCGACAACGCAGAAGTCATCGATCTTCATCCGGCTGAAGAAACCGGCCAGCGAGATAAGACCCAGAGGGATCATTGCCAACAGCGCCAGCAGCCAGGAGAAGATTGCGCGACGAGATGTCATTTCGGTCTGCGATCCAGGCTTTTGGCAGCCGCAGGCTTGGACTGTCTATTTGCCATGCTGGCGCAAGAGGCGCAGGGCGCTTTCCGCCAATACGCCGACGCCGACCGGCAAGCAGCCCTCGTGGATGTCGAAGATGGGGCTGTGGTGAGGGCGGTTTAGCTCGTCTAGCTTAGCGCCCAGGCGCATCATCGCGCCCGGCGCTTGCTGTGTCATATAAGCGAAATCCTCGCCTGCCATGATCGGCGCGCCCTGCCCCGACTTATCTTTGCCAAGCAGGTCCTTACTAACGTCGCGCATCAATTCGGCGACAGCCGGGTCATTGTAAAGCGCCGGATAACCGGTCGAGATGCTCAATTCATAATCGCCGCCAAAATGCCGCGCCAAAGCAAAGGCTTCTTCTACCAGGCGATGAATCTCCTCCCGCGCTTCTTGCTCAAAAGTGCGGATTGTGCCGCGCATGACCACTTCGTTGGGAATCACGTTATGCGCCACGCCGGCGTGAATCGCGCCGATTGTCACCACCGAACGCTCGGTCGGGTTGCGCCGGCGGGAGCGAATAGCCTGCAGCGCGTTCACGACCTGCGCCCCCAGCCAGATGGGATCCAAACCGTCCTGAGGCGCGGCGCCATGCGTGCCTTCGCCATAGATGACCGCGTCAAAAGTGTCGGGCGCGGCCAGGGCAAAGCCGTCGGTCACGTGAACCTCGCCTACTGGACTATTGCTGGCGACATGACAAGCGATCACCGCGTCCAAGCCAGCCAGCGCCTTTTCTTCGACCATGAGGCTGCCGCCGCTATGGCCGTCTTCCTGGCGCCATTTCTCTTCGCTCGGCTGGAACAAAAGGCGTATTTCGCCAGCGGGACGTTCTGGCAGATCATTTAGCACCTTGGCGACGCCCAGCAAGATCGAGGTATGCGCGTCGTGGCCGCAGGCGTGCATCAAGCCGGGATTTTGCGATTTGTACGGCACGTCGTTGGCTTCCTGTATCGGCAAAGCGTCCATATCGGCGCGGATGCCAACGGCCGGGGTCCCTTCGCCGATGCGCGCCACCACGCCCGTCTCGGCCACGCCGACTTCGACCTCAATGCCCATCTCGCGCAGCGAATCCGCTACCAGGCGCGATGTTCGCATTTCTTCAAAGCCCAGCTCGGGGTGCATGTGGAGCTCGCGCCGCCAGGCGACCAACTGATCTTGCATGGCATTGGCTTTCTCAAGCAGCGTCATGGGACTATCCTTCGCTTCGTTTTTTCGGTTGGGCTAATCATAGCGCATGTTGCCGCAGGCGCGAATATATCAACATGGTGGTTCGCTGCAAGCATGGATTACCGGCTTAGCCCCCTGCCGCCGCATCGCCCAAGGGACAGCCGCGGTTGGAAACAGGACCAGCCGCTTCGGGGCAATCGTCTTGCGATGTATCCAAGCCATCGTCGTCAAAGTCGCGGCAGCCATTGGGGCTATCAGGCGCGAATTCCTTCGGGCAGAGATCGGCAGCCGCGCGGATGCCGTCTCGGTCCGGGTCATCGGAATAGGGGCAGCCGCCGTTGTCCGCATAGCCGAATTCTTCTGGACAGTCGTCCGCGCTATCAGGCTGCCCGTCGCCGTCAGAATCGGCCGGGCCGGCGGGCGCGGTCGGCGGGACCTCGGCGACTGTCGGCGAAGCGATGACGAGCGTCTGCGCGGGGAGAGACGCGGTCGGCGCCGCCGTCGGCGGTATGAATTGGCGCGGGGTCGGCTGCAAAATGCTGAGCGGGGTGATGGATGGAATGCGCACCGGACTGACAGCCGCATTCGACCAAGCCGCCTGGTCACTGCCCAGGGGCGTGAAGGTCGCGTCGCTGAGTTGGGTCGGTGAAGCTGTCGCTACTGCGTTTTCCGCCGGCGCGCTGCCGATGATGATGATGCCCAAACAGTAAAATGGCAGGGTGCCGGCAATGATCATCAGCATCAATAAGCGCAAGCTTTGATTGCGGTTGCTGCTGCCCTGGATGACGTCGATCGTTCTCATCTGCTTTATCTGGTTTTTCAATGGCGCGAGACAATGCGGAGAGCGCAGCCGCCGTCAATCACAGAATCATTCTAGCCGATTGGACAGATTTTGCTTTGTTCGATTGGAAAAATCACTGGAAAAATCACTGGCGAGATCGCGGATCTGATAAAACGCGCCGTCCTGGAAACCGCGCTTGCGATAATAGTCGCGCGTGCCGATGGCGGAAATGACAGCCAGGCGCGCATAGCCGCGTTCCACAGCAATTTCCGCCGCCTGCTCAAGCAATCGGCTGCCCAAGCCCAGATGCTGCGCCCGCCCGCTCATCGCCTTGCCGATTCCCAAAGACAAGCCATAGACATGCACTTCGCGTATCATGGCGCAGCCGGTTAATTCTTCCAGAAGCGGCGCTTCATCGGCGGCGGGCAGGCACAAGCGCAAGAAGGCGGCGATCTTTCGCTCTTGGGTGATGTACTGCAAGAAAACTTCGTCGCCGACGCTCGAGCGGTACTCGCGGATATGCAAGCGCAAGTCGCCCTCTGTTACGGGGCCCCGGCGGATCTCCCGCGCGCGAATGTCATTGCTCGCGCTGCCGCGGCGCGCCAGCTCTCGCTCGACCAACTGGCGGAAATTGGTTGTCTTGTTGCCATCGACGATGTCTGTGCCCGGGATATCGCGGATGACCCGCGTCAGCCGACAGTATTCCGGCGTCATCTCAAAACATTCGACCAGCAATTCGAGCAATTCGTCATGACTGTAGGGGCGCCAATCACCGGCTTGATAGCGCTGCATCAATTCGGCGCTTTCAATCAGCGAGCAGGGATAAATCTTGAGTTCATCCGGGCGAAAATCCTCATCGGCAAACATTTTCTCGTAGTCCGCGCGGTCAGCGCCCGGCGACGAACCGTAGAGATTCGGCATCCAATGGGCGTGGATCTTGAAACCGGCTTTGCGCAGCAGTTTGACCGCCCGCCGGGTGGCGGCGACGTCATGACCGCGCTTGTTCATTTCCAGAACGCGATCGTCCAAGCTCTGAAAACCGATCTGAACTTTGGTGCAGCCCAAGCGCCGGATTCGGATCACCTCATCTTCGTTGATATGATCGGGTCTCGTCTCAATCACAAGCCCGACGGAACGGCAGGGGGCGGTCTCGTTTTCGCGCTGCGCCCGCTCCAGTTCTTTCCAGGTCGCGTATTCATCTACGGGCGATCTTGCGCGCCGCCCGGATACGATCTCGTCCACCAATCCACGAGAGCGATACATCTCATCGGCATAGATGTTTTGCACAACCTGGTTGTAGGACGCCGCCATGTCCGCGCCTTGTATGACCACGTTGCTGATTTGTTCTCCGCGGAACATCGAGCTTTGCCGCAAAGCCGCCACGACTTCCGCGCGGCCATCGGCGCCCTGGCCGAAGTCGCGCAGGGCGTCAAAGATGCGCTTGACGAACCAGATCTGATAGGTTTCAGGATAAAAGGACCAGGTGCCCCCCAATACAATGATTTCTATCTTATCGGTCGAATGCCCCAGGTTGTGATAGGTCTGCAAGCGCATATAGGTCTGCAGATAGGGGTCGAAGGCGTTCTTTTCCGCCCGCTGCGCGCCCGGTTCATCGGCGAGGTAACTCTTGGGCATGCGCACGTCATTGGGGCAGAATACACAAGTGCCCGGGCAGGGAAAGGGCTTGGTCAGCACTGTCACTGGCGTCACGCCGGACAAGCTGCGCACGGGCTTGCGCCGCAGCTTGTGCAGCAGCGCTTCGTCATAGGCTGGGATGTCCCCCTGCCCGGCAAAGGCGCGCCAGGCGTCGAGCAAATTGGCGAGGCTGTAAAATCCCTCGCCGGCCGGCTTGGGGTAACGCCGCATCAATTGTTGATGCTCGCGCGAAGTGAGGCGCTTTGGGGATTCCAGGATCACCTTCAGCAGCGGAATCAACTGCTCGCGGTGTTCCTCGACATCCAGTTCATATTTTGGATTCTTGAGCATAAGGTTGCCGATATGCTGAATTGTCCCTTCATTCTATAGCCAAATCAAGTAAAGATGAACCAAGACCTGCAAGGTCGCTTGCGCTGATGCCGATGAATCAATACTTATCCTGGCGCGATTTTAGGTTAAGATGGCAAAACTCAGATACCAGGATCGAGATCATAGTGACATTGCGGCAGCTGCTACCCCCTTTCACGCGCGCGCTGGCGCGCTATCCAGCGGCGAATTTCGCCTCTGGCGTGACGCTCTCCGCGCATCTGGGCTCACCGGACTATGACTTGGCTTTGCGCCAATTCGAGACCTATGTGCAAGCCCTGCGCGACTGCGGACTAGACGTCGCTGTCTTGCCCGCCGATGACCGCTTCCCGGACGGCCATTTTGTAGAAGACCCCTTCGTGATCTTCCATGACCTGGCTTTCCGCTGCCGCTCTGGCGAGCCAAGGCGAGAAAATGAAGGCGCAGCGCTGGAGCCGCATCTGGCGCATTTGCGCATTGTCGCGCCGCCGCCCGAGGCGCGCATCGACGGCGGCGATGTCTTGATTTGCGCCGACCGGGTGCTTGTGGGTTTGTCGGGACGGACCAATCAAAGCGGCATTGACGCGCTGCGGCGGGCGCTGCGAACAGTGAAACCCGATATCCGCGTCGACGCCCTGCCATTCACCGGTGTCTTACATCTCAAAAGTGGCTTGACCGAACTGGCGCCAAATGTCTTGATTCACGATCCCGCCCTGAAAACCGAATATGATCTGTCTTGGGCTCGGGTCATCACCTTGCCGCCGGAAGAGGGCTTCGCAGCCGATGTCATGCCCGTCAATGACCGGCTTTTTGTCGCCGCTGGCTGCCCGCAAGCCTTCGCCGCGGCGCAGGAGTATTACGACGATGTTGTCGCCCTGGACATGAGCGAGTTCCGCAAGATGGATGGCGGTTTGACATGCCTTTCGCTGCGCTATTGACGCGAGTCTCATTTGCGCTGGCGCTCGCGCTATGCCTAGCGATTTTGCATGCCTTTGGTTCCGTCCAAGCGCAGCCGCCGGAGCTGGGCAAATGTTCGCAGCGTCCGCGCGTAGTCACTGGCGCGCTCTTCGTCGATTACCTGCGCTGGTGCGTGGAGAGCGTGATTGAGGCGCCGGACATCGAACCATTCTCCTTCACCGCATTGGAACTCGCGCCCGATGGCTCGCTCTTCGCGACGCGCCCATTCGCCGGTCAAGTCATGATCATCGAAGATAGCGACGGCGATCAGTTGCCGGATAGCATGAGAACTTTCGCTGACGGGCTGCACATGCCCAACGGCTTGGCCTATCATGCAGGCGATCTCTATGTGTCGGGCGGCGCGAAGATCTATCGCATCGGGTCCAGCGGATCGCTTGACACGATCGTAAGCGATCTGCCGGTTGGCGCCGGTTTCCCCGTCGGTGGATTGGTCCTGGGCGAAGACGAGCGTCTCTATGTCGCTGTCGGCGCGCCCTGTGACAATTGCGAGTTTGACGAGCCGGAACGCGGCGCGATCCTCAGTATGAGCCTCGACGGATCTGACAGACAGGTCATCGCGACCGGCTTTCGGCATCCGGCGGATGTCGAGTTCTTTCGCGGCAAATTGTGGACCTTGGACAGCGCCCCGCGCGCTTACCCGCGTGTGGCGGTAGACGAAGTCAATCGCGTGGAAACGGGCGCATGGTACGGCTTCCCTTATTGCTTGGGGGCGAGCGCCGTCAACTTGGCGTCGGATCAATTTGACTGCGCAAAAAGCGTCCCGCCGACTGTTCTCTTCGGCGTGGGCGCGCAGCCGACGTCACTGGCGGCATATCCCTATGACACAATGACCGGGACCGCCGATACGCTGATTGTCGTCCTCAGTGGCGACCCGACGCAGATCGACTTCGTCGGTTATAAAGTGGTGATGCTCAATTTTGACGATCGCGACCAGCTCCTGGGCGCGACCCTGCTCTTGCCCTTCCGCATTGAAAGCACCCGGCAAGCCTACATTCCTTATGACGGCGAGGGCTATTTCTGGCGTCAGTTCATCACGCTGAGCGAACTCGGCTGGGGGATTTATCCGCAGCAGCCGCTGGCGGTCGCGGTCAATTCCTACGGCTGGATATACATAAGTCTGACCGGCGGACGAATCATCGCCCTGCGCCCAGCCAACGAGACGCCGCCCTGGGAGGACTTTTATCCCATCTGGACGCCCATGCATCCGGACTACGATCCGTCGGCAAGCGCTGTTAGACAAGACGAAGATTTACAGACTGATTGAGCCTGTTGCAACGCAAATGGAGGTGACGGATGAATGTACTTGAGATCTTAGAGCGCCACAAAATCGTCGCCATCGTCCGCCTGGATGATCTCTCGACAGCGCGGCATATCACCGAGGCGCTGGTCGAGGGCGGCATACGCGCCATCGAGTTCACCTTGACCAACCCGGACGCGGTCTCGACCATCGCCGCTATGCGCCAGACCGTCGACGCGACAGTCGCCATCGGCGCTGGATCTGTCATCAGACCCGACCAGGTGCGCGCGGTCGCCGACGCCGGCGCGCAATTTGTGGTATCACCCGTTAGCAAGCGCGAGCTCATCACAGCCTGCGCGGAACGCGAGCTCCCAGCCATGCCCGGCGCCTTCACGCCGACTGAAATCCAGCAAGCCTGGGAATGGGGCGCCAGCGTGGTCAAGGTATTCCCAGCCAATCACCTTGGGCGGCGCTATATCAAAGACCTCAAAGCGCCCCTGCCCCACTTGCGCCTGATGCCGACCGGCGGCGTCAATGCCGACAATCTGCGTGAATTGCTCAATCTGGGCGCGTTCGCAGTGGGCGTCGGTTCATCTCTCATCAACAACGATGCCGTCGCCGACCGAGATTGGAAGCGACTGCGGGATAATGCCCAGCGCTACGTGTCGCAGCTTGTTTAAGCGTCGTATTCGTCCAAGAGTTTCAGCAGCCTGTGACAGGTGTTCCAGTTGCGGGCGCTGGATTGCAGGCTCAGCGCCTTTTCGATCCGTTTATTATCCAGTTTGGATCGGGCTTGACCGTCGGTATAAAAGACAAATAGCTCGCTGCCATCAGCATGGATGAGCTCCCGCCCCGGGTTCTGCGCGCGCAACTTGTCGACGTCATCATGTCTTGGGCAGCCGCTCAGGAAGACCACCGCGATCTTTCTCGCTTCGCTCTGCTGTTCCTCGCTGAAAGGATGGCGGTCAAAGATTGATCTGAACTGCGCCGGACCGCGCAATATCACCCGCGCCTCAAAGCCGAACTGAGCGCGAATGCCCGCTTCAATCTTGGCTTGCAGGCGGGCGTGATCAGTCTCCTCAGTTCTGAAAATCGCGTTGCCGCTTTGCAGGATCGTGCGCGCGTCGGCTAGACCCAAGGCGGCATAGAGCCCGCGCAATTCCGCCATCTTGATTTTCTTGTGTCCGCCGACATTGATGCCGCGCAAAAAGGAAATGACCACAGGCATAATGTGTCCCTCCCGCTATGCTGTCTCGCACAAAAGTGTAGCAAATTCCAATCGGATATCCGATTTGTCTGCCCTACCTTGTCCAGATGATACGGCTAGCATTCTCGCCATCATGCTATAAACTGCTTCTCTTGAATTGTCCTCGCTTGCCCGACCTTGATTGGAAGGTTACGGTCGCTGACGAACCTAGCGCGATGATTGACGAAATACGCGGCGCCTTTACCTTTCTCACCATATTGCCAGTAGGCTCGCCGTCGGGCAGAGACGCGGGCAAATCTTTCGCCTGGTTTCCTTTGGTCGGCTTGTTCATTGGCGCATGCCTGCTGGCTATTTCAGCGATTTCGCCCTTCGATCGCGGACTGACGGCCGCTCTGATCCTGGTCTGCTGGGCAGTCCTCACAGGCGGCTTGCACCTGGATGGCTTCGCCGACAGCTGTGACGGTTTACTGGTCCACGGCGAAGCGGCGCGGCGACTCGCCATCATGCGAGATCCGCGTTTGGGAACTTGGGCGACGCTGGGCTTGGTCTTGCTGCTCCTGTGTAAATGGCAGGCGATAGGCGTCATCAACCCCGCCTTATTGATTCTGCCGCCGCTCTTCGGCCGCTGGGCGATGGTCATCGCCGCTTATCACTTCCCTTATGCCCGGGAAACGGGCATGGGCTTTGCCTTCCGCGAAGGTCTAGGAGCGCGGCAACTGTTGCTCAGCTCAGCCATCGTCGCCATCGTTGTCGCCCATTATGGCGTCTTCATTTTGTGCATATTGACCCTGCTGGTTGCCTTGGCTGTCGGTCGCTGGGCGGGGAAGCGCCTGGGCGGCGGCATCACCGGCGATGTCTATGGCGCGATCTGCGAGCTGACCGAACTTGCCTGCCTTTTGGGGATCGGCATTATCCATGTCTAAGAAGCTGATTTTTCTGCTGGGCGGGGCGCGGGGCGGCAAAAGCCGCTACGCCGAACAATGGGCGCGCGCATACGGCAACAAGGTGCTATTTGTCGCCACGGCAGAAGCCACCGACGGCGATATGGCTGCGCGCATCGCGGCGCACCGGGCGCAGCGCCCGGCGAGCTGGCATACCCTGGAAGCGCCGCGCCAAGTCCCGCAGCGCATCGCCGATTGCCCGCTTCCGCACGATACTTTGCTGCTCGATTGCCTTACCTTGCTGACGAGCAATTTGCTGCTGGACCTGCCGCAAAAGACCGATCAGCAGGGGGCGGACAAGGCGACCCTGCGCGAGATTGAGACTTTGCTCGACGTGTACGAGCGCTCGGCCGCCACCTGGCTGGTGGTCAGCAATGAAGTAGGCATGGGCGTCGTCCCGCCGAGCCGGCTGGGTGTCCTGTTTCGGGACATGCTGGGGCGCGCCAATCAGCGCGTCGCCGCGCGCGCCGATGAGGTGCTGCTGTTGGTGGCTGGCTTGCCCTGGAAATTGAAGTAAGGGGCTAAATGTTATTGAAGAAGTCAGGCTTCACTGTGACGCGCTCGCGGACAACTTCTTCTGTCTCCACGCCGAGCGACAGTTCTTTCAGCTTGTCAATCAGTTGCTCGCCATCAACCAGATCAATTTCCGGCGCGCCATCGCGGGTGGCTTCACGCTGCGCGGCGGGCGTGAAGCTGCCAGTAGTGACAATGAGACCTTTGTCAGTTCTGCCGACCATAGCCCCGCGGAAGTCGCGCACAATGCCAGCGCCAATCGAACCTTTGTAACGTTTGCACTGGAAAAGCACGCGAATCGACAAGAATCCGCCCAGCCGCAGAACGCCGACGCCGTCAATGCCACCGTCTCCGCCGCGACCTGTAACCTCAACTTGAGTGAATCCGCTTTCGCGCAGGATACGCTGGCAAAGTCGTTCAAATGCGGACGGATGCATCTTCGAAAGCGAAGCAGAAAGTTCGTCACGCCATTCGTCCTCAAGATCGGGATCTTCAAATTTCTGTAAGTTTTCGTCTGTATTTTCCAAATCAGAAGCGACGTTTGCCCTCTTGGATTTCTTTTCTTGCTTTAACTGCTCATTAACTACTCGCTCGACCTCCTTGCCGTCAACCTCGCTAATATCCTTGCCCTCGGCCGTTAAAGCCCAGACACCTCTACTCGAATTCTGCAACAGTCCGTAACGTTTGAGATAACTTCTTGCCCATCCAAGATTGTAAGATACTTCAGTAGGTTCACTCTGATCAGGCTTTAGCGGCTTGGCAATTTCTTCCTCCGACAACTTCAGGATTTCTACGGCTTTGTCGTGAATCTCTTGGTTTCTTCCCGAGTCGCCTAAGTCATGCAGCGCCTGCAGGGTTGCATTGAGCAAATCGTGAAACGGTATCTTTTTCATTTGAACCTTTACACACTCCCAAACCAAGCCTCGTCAATCACAACCCGCTCGACCACCACCTGCTCCGTGCGCAGACCCAAGTTCAGCTCCTTCAACTTGTCGATGAACTCGTCGCCATCAATCAGCCGAATCTCCGGCGAGCGGTCGCTGCCGGCTTTCAATTCCGCTTCCTGCGTGAACTTGCCCGTCGTGATGAGCAAGCCGCGGTCGGCTCTGCCCACCGTGACCTCGCGGCGGAAGTCGTCAATCGCGCCCGAACTGACGCGGCCCCCGCCGCGCACGCACTTGAAGTAGACGCGGAAGGAAAAGAAGCCGCCGCCGCCAACCGTGCCCATGCCCTCAATCACATCCTTGGCGCCGGTCAGTTCAATCTCGCCCATGCCATCTTCGCCCAGCAAACGCAGGAACAAGCGCTCGAAAGCCTCGCGCGGCAGCTGCTCCAGCATGTCCGCCAAAGTTTCCCGCCAACCCACCAGATCAGCCACCAGGTCATTGACGTCAACCTGCGCCAGGCTCGTTTCCGCAACTTCACTCGCTGTGCTGTCCATCATGTCGTCCCTATCCTCTTTGTCATCAGAAATCACGCGCTGCGCTGATTCTTCAACTGCCATGTCAGTCCGTCCTCTTGGTTTAGGTTTCACGCCATCCGGCGCTCATTGTCGCGCTAGGCTGGAAACGAGCAGGTCCAGCGCCAGCCGCACTTCAATTCTTCCCGTCTTCATATCTTGATCAAGGCGCTGCAAGTGCTTCAGTATCCTTTCCAATTGCTCTAAAGTGAAGGCTCTTGATTGCGTCGCCATCTTGCCCGCGGCATAAGGATGCGCGCCGATGGCGCGGGCGATAGCCTGATTCTGAGAGGAGCCGCCAGCGTCCAAATGATCCTTCGTCATGAGCAGCAAGCGGAATTGCCGCACGATCATGCCGTACATGCCGAAACCAGGGTCTTTGGGCTTGTCGCGCAGCGTTTGGTGGACCAACTGAATGGCGCGCTCGCCATCGCCGCTGGCCAAAGCATCCACCAACTCGAAGATACTGGCTTCCGGCATGTATGGCGTCAGCAGCGCGACATCCTGCTCGCTGATGCCGCGCTCGCCATCAACATAGCAAACCAGCTTGTGCAGCTCGCTATCGGCGCGCAGCAGGTCCTTGTTGACGACCGATGCGATAGCTTGGGCTGCCCGCGGGCTTATCTCAGCCTCATATTCTGCCCGGGCGCGCTTGATAATCCAGGCAGTCGGGTCTTTCGGCGCCTCGAAGGTCCCAATGTAACCGCTGCCCGATTTCCTGGCGGCTTTCAACACCACGTTCTTGTCCGAGAGCAATGCGTCCTCGACCAAGACCAGCCGCGCGAATTCGGGCAGATTGGGCAATTCTTCAATCAAGCGCTTGGTCGCCCGCTTGCCCTCTTCTTTAGCGCCTTTGCGCGTGATGTGGCTGATCAGCCCTCGGGCGATCACCAGCCGCTTGTCCGCCAGGAAGGGCAAGGATCTCGCCGCCGACAAGACCTCGGGCACGGGCGTCTTGCTGCCGTCAAATTCACTGGTGTTGAGCTGCGCGTCTTCGCCCATGGCGGCGCGCATTTTCGCCAGCGCGCCCTGCCGGCTGATGCTGTCGTCCCCGTGGAAGATATAGAATCGCGGCGTCGCGCTCATGGTCCGCTTAGCTCTGCCACGTCAACACGCGATGGACCGTTAATTGCCGTCCGCCAAAAGGCAGCTTCAATGTCTCGCGCTCGACGCTGAGCAGGCGCAGATCGCCCGGGTCGCCTTCCGTGGTGATATGCCGTTGCAGGCTCATGCCCAGCGGCTGGGAAAAGAGCAAAACCGCCATCATGATCATCATCATCGTCGGGAAGCGCTGCCAGCCGCGCCGCCAGCCGCCGCCCGCGAAACCGAGCCAGGCAAGCGCCGTCGCCGCGAAGCCAGCCGTCACCAAATTGGTACCGCAATTGGGATGCACAGCCAGTTTGCGCTCGCCCGCCCCCATGCGCTGCAGCGCTTCTTTCACGGCCTTCTCGACGGCTTCGGTGGGCACCTTGCCGTAGATGATGAAACCGTGATCGCTGCTGCGCCCGGACAGCCTGTAGCTGCTGCGGCTCAAAATGTGGATCGTGGCATGCTCCAAGCCGTGATTACGGCGCGTGCGCAGGATGTAGGGTGAATGCAAGAGCGGCTCGGCATATTCTGCCAGGCTCAATATCAGGTTCATCGGAATTCCTTCTGCAAGCCTAGCCTGTAACTTAACACATAGACGGCGCCCTCGTCAAAAGCGTCGGGATATTTTTGGACGCATTTCAGATTATTAGCAATTAACCACCGAGGCGCCGAGGGTGTGTAGGTCAATTCACACGGGCGTCTCACGGACTCTGTTGAGAAACAGCCTCCATCACCCGGCCCCTTGCCCAAAAATGGGGCAATCGGAGTCTTATGACCTGTAGTGAGCCGTTAAGCCCCTCCCTCTTTATGGGGGAGGGGCGTTGGGGTGGGGGTAAATTGAGTATTTCAACAGAGTCTATCAGGTCGCCCGACGTTGCTACGTCGTTGATTTCGGGCGACATGGTATGTCGCCCCTACATTTAGACCCTTCGTCGAGTTTTACATGACTAACTTGGAATTACTTCTGTCTTTGAGGCGAGATTAATTTGAAGCGACCGCCCTGGGCGAATATGCTACAATGCCCCCCATGAAATCCGCTGCCAAGCCCCCGCATCCTCTCACGCGTGTCATCAGCCTGATAAAAACGGGACCCAGGCCGATTCTGCTGCGCTTCGTCGATCAAATCTGGCGAAAAATCAGCGGCGCGCCGCTCTGGCAATTGAGCGAGGTGACGCCGCAACTCTATCTGGGCGGGCAGCATAACATCCGTGGCTACCAAAAAATGCGGCAACGCGGCATCAGCGCCATCATTAACATGCGCGAGCGGCGCTTCAGCGATGTCGACGCCGGCATCGGCGGGGGGCGGCACATGCAGCTCGCCACAATTGACAACAGTCCGCCCACAGTCGCCGACTTGCTGCGCGGCGTCGATTTCGCGCGCGCGGAAATCGCCCGCGGCGGCAAGGTCTACATCCATTGCGGCGTCGGCGTGGGGCGCGCGCCAACCATGACCGCCGCCTATTTGATCTCGACCGGGCTGAGGACCCAGGAGGCTCTGCAAATGATCAAGCAGGCGCGGCCCTTCATCCATTTGACAGCGGCGCAGCGCGCGGTTCTTGATGAATTCGCGGCTGCCTGGCAAGCGAGGCAGGCTTCCCCGTCATGCAGCGGCTGATCGTCACCGCCGACGATTGCGGCCTGTCCGCAGGCCTCAACCAAGCCACATACGACTTGCACAAAAGCGGATACATCAACGCGGCCAGCGTGATGACCAATTTCCCGGCTTACCGGGATGCGCTGGAACGCTTCAGCGACTGTCCCGAACTGGACATCGGCGCGCATCTATGCCTGACCGACGGCTACCCGGTCGACCGGCGCGGTCCACGCCAATGGCATTTGCTCAAGCGGGACGGCGGCTTCCGCAACAAGTTCAGCTTGTATTTGCGCGGTCTGTATTTCAGCAAAGACAGCATCCGCTGGATCCGCAATGAATTGGACGCGCAATTGCGGCGCTTTGTCGAGGCTGGCGCGCGACCCCAACATATCTCTACCCATCACCATTTTCATTCGCTGCCTATCCTGCGCGAAATCGTGCAGGAATTGGCTGCGGTATACCAGGTGAACTGGGTTCGCGGGCATAGCCTGCGCGCCATGATATCGCCGCATGCCATCTTGCCGCGCAAGCAAGCGCAATCGGACCGTTACGCCTTCTTCATGCCCGACTACCTGACCAGTGCGCAAAGCTGGATGGCGCGTTCGCCGGCCGAATTCGCCGAGCGCGTCGCCGCATTGCCGGGCACGGTCGAGATCGTCGCGCATCCGGGGCTGGCGGAGGACCCGGGCTTTCCTATGAACCTGAGCTATGGACCGGCGCCGCGCTATGCCGAGACGAAATATCTCATCAAGGCCCTTGACTTGTTACGAAAGCAGGGCATCAGACCTTAAACCGCAGTCTTGCCCGACTCGCTCATGTTTTCTCAAGATTTGCTTTTATTGACATCGCGCCAGCCCTGTCATACAATGGCACGCGCCTCGTCTAGGCTACAGGCTCCAACCGCCCTCGCTAATTCGGATGCGGAAGACATGATAACTGAGAAAACCATCGCGACATTGGAACTGCACAAGATCCTGCAAGAGCTCTCGCGCTATACTACCTTCGGCGCCGGCGAGGAGTTCGCCATCGAACTGCACCCCTCCACCGAAATCGAAGAAGTGCAATTGTGGCAGCGCGAAACTGCCGAGGCGCTGGCGCTGCTGGAAGAAAAATCCAATATCACCGTACAGGGCGCGCGCGATGTGCGCGACCCGGTCATTCGTTCGCAGCGCGGCCTCATCATCGAACCCAGCATCCTGCTCGATATCCGCTATACCTTGCGCCGAGCGACAACGCTTAGGCGCACCCTGGGACGCCTGCGGGCAAGTTTCCCCTTGCTTTCCGACCTGGCGAACGAACTGGAAGAGTGCAGCGAGCTCCAGTTGTCTATCGAGAAGTCCATCGACGACAAGGCTGAAATCAAGGACACCGCCAGCGCCAGGCTGGCCATCATTCGCCGCGACTTGAAGATCGCCTTCGAGCGCTTGCAAAACAAGTTGAATCGCATCATCAGCAACCGCTCTAACCACGACAAGCTGCAAGAAGCCCTGGTTACGATGCGCCACGGCCGCTATGTGATACCCATCAAAGCCGAATACAAAGGCAAGATCAAAGGCATCATTCACGATTCGTCGTCCTCCGGCGCCACGCTATTCATCGAGCCGCTGGACACCGTTGAGCTCAACAACAAATGGCGCGAACTGCAGATTGACGAAGAAAAAGAGATACGCCGCATTCTTAGCGATCTGACCGAAGAGGTCGCCGGCGAATGCGAAAGCATCGTGCGCACCGTGCAGTTGCTGGGCTATCTCGACCTGACATTCGCCAAGGCGCGCTACGCGCTGGAGCATAACTGCGTCCAGCCCAAGATGGTCGCGATGGCTGCGAATGAACAGCGCCCCCCGGGCGCAAATCATCCCGGCTCGACCATTCAGCTTAAACAGGCGCGCCACCCCTTGCTCAAGGAGCAGGTCGTGCCGCTTGATCTCGGCTTTGACGACGACACCTGGGTTATGGTCATCACCGGACCCAACACGGGCGGCAAGACCGTCGCCCTAAAGACCGTCGGCTTGATGGTGCTGATGGCGCAGTGCGGCTTGCACATCCCGGCCGCCGAAGCCAACTTGTCGGTTTTTCGCGGCGTTTACGCCGATATCGGCGACGAACAGAGCATCGAACAGTCGCTCTCGACCTTCTCCTCGCACATGACCAATATCATCGACATCCTAGAAGACTGCGACAGCCGCTCCCTGGTCATCCTGGACGAGGTTGGGGCTGGCACCGACCCCAGCGAAGGCTCGGCTTTGGCGCGAGCCCTGCTCAACCGATTGAAGAGCAAAGGCGTCACGACCTTGGTGACCACGCACCATCCCGAGCTGAAGATCTATGGCGTGGAAACTGCCGGCGTGCGCAACGCCAGCGTCGAATTCGACCTGGACACGCTGCGCCCCACCTATCGGCTGATAGTCGGCTTGCCCGGGCGCTCCAACGCGCTGGCAATCGCCGAACGCCTGGGGCTGAACAAAAAAATCATCGAAGACGCGCGGGGCATGGTCGCCAGCGAAGAACTGGCCGCCGATGATCTGCTCAACGAGATCCAGCGCAGTCACGCCGAAACTCGCCTCCAGCATGCAGAGGTCATCCGGCTGCGCGACGAGCTCGCCGGGCAGCGCGACGCCTTGCAAGTGCGCCTGGACAAGATCGAGGACGAGCGCCGCGACGTCATTCGCGCCGCCCGCCGCCATGCCGAAGAAGACCTGGCGGATTTCAACAAAGAGTTGCGCAAGATGCGCAATGAGTTGCGCGCGGCCGGCATGCCCGCTCAAACGATTATCGCCTTGCAAGCCGCCGCCGAAAAAATGGCGAAATGGACCCAGGCGCCGCTTGACGACGCCGACGAAGCGCAGCAGCTCGACGACATCGACTGGCTGCCGCGCATCGGCGACACGGTCTTTCTCGACACGCTCAATGCGGAGGGTGTCATCGCGGAGCTTGATGACAAAGGCGCGCAGGTGCAGGTCGGCTCATTGCGGGTGCGCGCCAAATTCACCGACATGCGCAGGCGCAGCCGCAGCGAAATACGGGCGAAAGAACGCGGACATGTACGCGAATACCAGCCGATTGACACCGTGCCGCCCGCGGTCGAATCGCCGGGCATGGAACTGGATATCCGCGGCAAACGGGTGGAAGAAGCGCTGGAAATCCTCGACCGTTACGTCGACGCGGCTTACACCTCTGGCCTGCCCTTTGGACGCATCATCCACGGCAAAGGCACCGGCCGCCTGCGTCTAGCCGTGCGGCAATTCCTGCGCGAACATAGCCTGGTCAGCAAAGTGACGCAGGGGCAAAACAACGAAGGCGGCGCTGGCGTCACTGTCATTCACATGGTACCGATTACCTAGCGCGGGGCAGCGTGCATTGAACATCAGCCAGCGGCAAAAGTTCAGCCAACGCTATGCGGCCGGCGACATGCCCTGGGATAGCGGAATCACGCCGCCGGAGATCATCGAGATCCTGTCGGAGCTGCCGCCGGGCAAAGCCCTGGACCTTGGCTGCGGCGCCGGCACGGTCATGCGCGATCTGCTCAAACGCGGCTGGGGCGCCGATGGCGTCGACTTCGTGCCGCGCGCCATCAAGCTCGCCCGAGAAAAACTACAGCGATATTCCGCCGAAACTTATCGCCTGTTCCGCCACGATGTCACGAAGCTCGCCGAGCTGCGCGACCTGCGAGGTCCTTATGACCTCGTCATCGACATCGGATGCGGCCATGGCATCGACAAAAGCGCCGCGTCCGGCTATGCGCTGGACATCGCGCATGCGCTCAAAACGGGCGGCGTTTTCATGCTCTACGCCAGCCATCCGCGCCCGGACTCAAGCGTGGGCTGGGATCCGCAAGAGGTGGAGCGCCTGTTTGCGCCGGGCTTGTCATTGCTCTGGCATCGGCAAGGAACAGACACGGCGATAGGCGCAGCGTCAAGTTGGTATCGCATGCAAAAGCGCGCTTGAGATAATCTCCTATAATTGCAGTTCTGGGAGCCATTTCTCTTGAGTAGGTCTAACACAGTCAATCCAGCTATTTTGCCGCGCGCGAAGTGGTGGTGGGTCGCGCTTTGCCTGCTTTTGCTTCTGGCTGGCTGGCTGTACCTGCGCGGATACAATGTGAGTTTGCCCTACATCGATCAAATTGACGAGCCGCTCCGTCTTCTGGCAGCTCAACATTTGATTGACGACGGAAGCGCCCGAGCCGTCGGCGACGAAGCTTATCCGCCCGGCATGAGCAGACTCAATTATTTGTTTCTCAAACACATCAAAGCGCCCGAGGCCCATCACGGCACGATGCTGCCGGCGCTGCGTCTGATTACCATTGCGGCATGGATGCTGGCGGTGGCGGTGATTGCCCTGCTCGGCGCGCTGATGGCGCATCCGCTGACCGGGCTGATGGCGGCGGCGATCTGGATCGTCAACCCATGGGTCGTCTACCGCGCGCACTTCGCCCTGCCAGACGGTTATTTGACGCTGTTTACGCTATTGAGTCTGTGGCTGGCGCTGGTCGGCAGTTTGCACGGACGGCGCAGTTTCAGTACGGCAGCGGTTTATAGCCTGATGCTGGCAATTGTCTTTAAGACCACCGCCTTGTTTGTGGCGCCATTTGTACTCTTTCTGCCACTCGTCGCTCTAAGGCGCTTGCGGCTGGCTCCCGTGGATGCCTGGCAACAGATATTCTGGAACTGCTTCCGCTTCGCAATTTTTCTCTTTTGGCTTTTTCTGTTGCATCCGACTCTGGACACACATACAATTCCTGATTTCGTGGTGACGGAAAAACGCATTTTCGCGCCGCAGTTCACTGATTTGACGAACGCATATCTTTTCCCGCTGCTGCTGAAATTTCAGCCGCTTCCCGGCTGGATAGGCATCGCCCTGCTCGGTGTATTGCTTCTGCGCTACCGCAAGCAGGTCAACAACGTTGCCCTTGTCATCATTGGCGCGGCTTTTGCAGCGTGGCTGATAGCCATGAGTATGCTGTCCGTGCTGCCGGATTATGGCGAACTGCGACAGCTATTTGCGCCAGGCGCAATGCTTTCGCTGCTTTACGCCGCCGCCTTAACAAGCCTGTACTTCGCCGGCGAAGAGCTGCTCGCGCGGTTCAAACCTTTGCCGATTGCGCCTCGTCTTCAGAGTGTTTTTCTGGGCAGTTTGCTGGGTATATCCCTGGGGATTGGTCTGCTCCCGTCTTATCAGGAATCTGATGAGATGGCGCATAACTTCACCCTGCACGATCGACGCAACGATCTGATGCGGTATATGGATACGTCAGTCGAACCGGGCATGTATCTTTCGATAGGCGAGAATCACAAGACCTTCAACAGAAGTTGGGGCGGTTACGACGGTCTGCACGACTTTCCCCGGCATAAAGAATTGGCTTTGCTGACCGATAAACCAATCGACGAGTGGCGACAGCTCGGCGTCGAGTACGCCATCATGCCCCATAAGCTAAGGCTGCTTGACCCGGACATCTACTATCCTGACGAGACAACGACGCTCAAAACCTATCCTGTGGACAGCAACTTCCGTGGACCAGATATGGTTGTCCTGCGCCTCTACCCCATACAGCATGAAACGACGGCGCAACTGGGCCCGATTCGACTGCTCGGCTACGACATCAATACGACTCAACTCCAAGCGGGCAAAGACATCGTGATACGACACTACTGGCAAGCCGACAAACCAACGAATACTATTCACCATGTCTACAACCACCTCCTGGACGCAAACGGAGCAATCGTCGCGCAAACCGATTATGCGCCACTGTGGGACGCGCGCCGACCCACCACAACATGGAATGACCCTGAAGAGATAATGCTGGGTCGCGAGTTTGTAGTTAGCCTCCCGGAGGATATCCCGCCTGGAAGCTATCAGTTAGTCAGCGGATGGTATGACCCTCTAACCTGGGGGCGATTGACCAATGATGACGGAGAAGACCGCCTGTGGATAAGCGAAATCGAGGTGCTAGGGATTTGACTTTGATTGAACGGTCGGGCGATAGCCAAACGACAATGCCGCGCGCGAAGTGGTGGTGGGTCGCGCTTTGCCTGCTCTTGCTTCTGGCTAGCTGGCTGTATCTGCGCGGATACAATGTCAGCCTGCCCTACATCGAGCACCACGACGAGGCGCAAAACCTGCTGGAAGCGCAGCACATCATCGACTTCGGCCATGCCCGCGGCGTCTTCAGAGAATCTTATCCGCCGGGCTTGCGCGCCGTGATATATCCCTTCCTCAAGCACATCAAGCCAGCCGAAGCGCATCATGGCACGATGCTGCCGCCACTGCGCTTGATCACGATCGGCGCATGGATGCTGGCAGTGGTGGTGATTGCCCTGCTCGGCGCGATGATCGCGCATCCGCTGACCGGGCTGATGGCGGCGGCGATCTGGATCGTCAATCCCTGGGTCGTCGACCGGGCGCATTTTGTGCTGCCAGACGGATACCTGACGCTCTTCACGCTGCTGGCGATTTGGCTGGCTCTGGTCGGCGCCTTGCAAAGGCGGCCCAGCTTCAACACTGCGGCGACCTACAGCGTCATGGCGGCGATAGCCTTCAAGACCCAAGCCATTTTTGTCGCGCCCTTCATCGTTTTCCTGCCCTTGGTCAATCTATGGTCCCCGCGCGGGTCGTCGCAACCAATCCGCCGCGAGGCGCTGCGGCAGACCTTTTGGAATTGTCTGCGCTTTGCCCTGTTCCTGTTCTGGCTGCTGATACTCTATCCAACGCTTGACGCGCCCAAGGACATTCACTTATTCCCAGTGCTTGAACTGCGCTTGATCCTGCCGACTCCGCAAACTTTATGGGCAGGCTTGTCGCAGCTGCTGCTGACATTTCAGCCCCTCGGCGTTTGGCTGGGGGTGACAGTCGCTGGCGCATTGCTATGGCGCTATCGAGGGCGGGTCAATGGCGTCGCGCTTTTCGCTGTCTTGCTGTCGGCGCTAGCCTGGCTGGTTGGCACGCACCTGCTGCCAACGCGGGGATTTCACCTGCGGCAGTATTTCGGCATGGGCGCGCTGCTGGCAATACTTTTCGCCTGCGGTCTGACGGGCTTGCTTTTCGCCGGGCAAGAGGCGCTTGCGCGGCTTAATCCGCCAGGGTTGCCGAAACCTGCGCGTGGTTTACTGGCGGGGACGGCGCTGCTGATATTATTAGCGGTCATGCTCCTGCCAGCGTACCGAGAATCGGATGCCCTGGCGCATAACTTCACCTTGCCCGACCGCCGCAACGACTTGATGTCCTATATGGATACATCGTTGGAACCGGGCAAGTACATCACCGACAGGAACAGCCCCAACCACAAAACGATGAATCGCGCCTGGGGCGGCTATACGGGACTGCATGACTTCCCGCTGGCGCAGGAAGAGTGGGGGCTGCTCAAAAAGCCGCTGGCAGTATGGCGAGAGAAGGAAGCGGTCTACGCCGTCCTGCCCTACGAGCCGCTGCTAAAGGACCCCGACGTCTATTTCCCCGAGCAGACAGTCCTGCTGAAGAGCTATCCGCCCGACCCCAACTTCCGCGGACCCAGCATGGTGGTGCTGAGCTTGTACCCGATACAGCAAGCGATGGAAGCGCGCTTGGGTTCCATTGCCATCAAAGGTTACGACATCAACCGCGTAGCCTTCGCGCCCGGCGACACGGTGATCTTCCGCATGTATTGGCAGGCTCATGCCGCAACTGCCGCTCCGCAGCACGTTTTCAATCACCTGTTGAACAGCGCAGGCGAAATCGCGGCGCAAGTCGACGGCATCCCGCTCTGGGATGGGCGGCGCGACAGCACAACCTGGCAGGATCCCGACGAAATCCTGATGAGCCGCAACTACCTGCTGCATTTGCCGGCCGATCTACCCGCTGGGCGCTATACGCTCATCAGCGGATTTTACGACCCAGAGTCTGGGCTGCGGCTCGCGGACGCGGATGGCGGCGATCACGCGCGCATCAGCGAGATAGTCGTCCGCAGTCGAGAATGACTGCCAACAGCGCACCCAGGGCAATCGCTTCAACTTGAAATTGATACCGCCAAGGGTCGCATAGGTGGCGCTGGCTTCAAGCGCCGCAATCCCCGCGGGTATGGACATAATCGCCGCTGATCCAGCCCTCGATCTGCCAGATGGCGACTTTGAAATAACCCGCCCGTTTGTCACTGGCGCGCAGCCAGTCCCTGCTGGCGGTCACGCCCAGGACCAAACCATCGGGCGGGCTTTGACGCACCTTGAGGTTGGCAAAGGGCTGCACCTCGCATTCCCCCAAGCCGCGCCCCGGGTTTGTGTTGGCCGGCGGCGTGTTTTGCTGGGGCGGCTGAGGCGCCTGCGGTGGTGGCGGACCGTCGCCGCGCAGCAGGACGACGGTGCCGGCGCGGTCAATCAGGGTGCAGGTCCGCCCAGCGCGCTGATAGGTCCCCAGGTCGGAGGCGCGCCGCGGCGCAAAGGCGGCGTCGAGGAAGACGATGCGCCCGTATTGCGCGAAACAGACTTCGACGCCGGGCGACACATAACCAAAGACATCGACGGCGTCCAGGACGCCTTGCGCGATGATATCGGGCTGGGCGATTTCGAGGATGCCGACGCGCCGGCCCTGGGCGCCGTCGAGCCAGTTATTGACTTGGATCTCCGGCGGCAGCTGCTTGAGCGTCTGGACCGTGGGCTTGGGGCTGGGCGTGAAGGTGGGCGTGGCGGTGGGCTCTCGCTTTGATTTTTGCCTGGGATTGGGATCGCAGGCGGCGGACCGGTTCGTGCCGGGCGGGTCCGAGAGAGTGGTAAAGGTATGGTAATTTGGCCCGGTAAGGCCGGCGCTATTTTTGGTGCGGAGTTCAAGCCTATACTGCGTATTGCCAGCCAGGCAGATGAAGGTATAGCTATTGACATTGCCGATGTTGACCCAGCGGCTGAGCGCGCCGCCAGTAACTTCGTAACTGGTAGCGTTGTAAGACCTCGTCCAGCGAAAGACGGCGCTGTTATGCGTGATGTCGCTAACGTAGAGGTTCCTCGGCGATACCGGAAGTCTAATCACAGGGGGACCGGTTAGCGGAAGCGTGTAGATGAAGGAGAAGCGCCCAGCGGAAGTGCCGCCGGCGTTTTTGGCGCGGACACCCAGTTCCTGTAAATCATCGGCAACAAGACCCGTGAAGGCATAACTGTCGACATCGCCGGCATCAACCCAGCCGCCGGGACCGAAGACATCGTAGCTGGTGGCGCCGGGAGATTTATTCCAGTGCAGGACGACGCTGCTGCTTGTGAGACCGCTGAAGCGGATATTGGTGGGCGGGGGCGGGGCGTTTTGGGCTTGCAGTGGCAAAAGACTGAGTGAAGCGAGAAAGCAGCAGCGTGAAATTAGAACAAATATTCGGGGGGGGGGGGGGGGGGGGGGTAATGTTATGTAATATTGCAATCATGGTCGCCGTCTTTCGAAACATCATTGCGTTCCTCCAAGCAGTCCCAAAAGCGGGAATCGCGGATTGCGCTTGAGTTTAGTCCAAGTCAGCGCATTTGTCAAAGCAAACGGCGCGGAGATTCAGGGCAATCAGGGCAATTGCGCAGGGCAATCGCATAGCGCGAATCCCCGTTCGGATATACCATTATCCGCAGGTTAATCAATCACGAATGGCGTAATGTGCGGCGACTGGTTTTTTGCAGCCTGCTAGCGATCATTGTCTTGGCCGGATGTCGGCAACAGATCGAGGACGCTGCCGCGCCTCTGCCCACCGTAGCGGCAGGTCCTGCCGCCGCGCCTAATCTCGAATCCGCCGCCACAGTCGCTAATGCCTTCCTGAGCGCCTGGCAAGAACAGAACTTCAATCGCATGCACCGCCTGCTGACGCTGCGCCAGCAAGAAGCGACGCCGCTCGCCGACTTCCGACTGGTCTATCAAGAAGCCCAGTCCACGATGTCGTTTCAGCGGCTGGAATACAAGGCGGAAGCGCTCGTCGCCACAGACGGGCGCGTGCTCGTTTTCCAATATCAAATGACCTTCCACACGCGCATCCTGGGTTCCTTCGTCGACCCCAAGCGCCGCTTGCACCTCGTCATCGACCCAGACGTGAATCAATGGCGCGTCGCCTGGTCGCGGTCCGACATCTTTGCCGAGATGGGCAAGGGCGCGCGGCTGGTATATCAACCGCAGATACCGGGCCGCGCCAACATCTACGACCGCAACGGCGTATCCCTGGCTGACCAATACGGTCGCATGGCGCGCGTCTATGTCAACAACGCCAGGATCCCCGACAGAAGCGCCTGCTTCCAAGCGCTGGCGGCAGCCCAAGACAGACCTGTCAGCGAGCTTAGCGACCTCTTCGACCGGCGGTCGCGCGCCGATTGGCTGGTCGACGCCGGTGTCTTGGAGCCGCAGGCCTACATCAGACATGGCGATAAAATCACCGCCGCTTGCCAGGCGGATTTCGAGCAAGAAGCCACCCGCCGCTATGTCAATGGCACGCTGATGCCCCATATCCTGGGTCATGTCGGCTATCCAGACGCCGATCAAATCCCCCAGCTAGAGGCGCTGGGATACAACGCTGGATCGATAATCGGCCAAGCTGGCGTCGAAGCGAGCTGGAATGATACGCTGGCTGGGCGCCCGGGCGGCAAGCTGTCCCTGGTATCGTCAAGCGGGGTCCGCCTGCGCCTCTTGAGCGAAGTCGGCTCGCAGGCGCCGCAAAGCATCTGGCTGACGATCGACTCCAAACTGCAAGAGCATATCGTCCGCGTACTCGACGAAGCCTATCGCAGTCACGCCTGGGGCAGGATCTCCTATGGCGCCTCTGTCGTCGTGATGGACGTCAACAATGGCGAAATTCTGGCGCTGGTTAGCTACCCTTCCTACGACGGAAACGCTTTGAATCCATTTCCCGTTGTCGGGCGAGAAACGGCGAACAAAGTATTGGAAGCGCTGGCGAGGGACGAGCGCAAGCCGCAGATCAACCGGCCGACGCAGGGACTGTATCCGACGGGATCGGTCATGAAAGGACTCAGCGCGATCGCCGCCCTGGAAAGCGGCGTCTATGACGAATCGACCCGCTATTTTTGCACCGGCAGTTGGACCCACGGCTTCGATACGCGCTATGACTGGCTGCCCGGCGGCCACGGCAGCGTAACAACGCAGACAAGCCTCACCCACAGCTGCAACCCCTTCTTTTATGAAGTTGGTTTCCGCCTCAATGCGGAAGATCCGCACTTGCTGCCCGCTTTCGCGGCCAAGTTCGGCTTGGGGCAGCGCACCGGCATCAACGCGATACCAGAATTGAGCGGCGGCATTCCCTCGCCCGACAATGTTTTGCAGACCACCGGCTTGCCCTGGTCCTACGCTTTTGCCGTCAACTTGTCCATCGGCCAGGGCGAAGTCCAGATAACGCCTTTGCAGATGGCGCGCTTGTATGCCGCCATCGCCAACGGCGGCTATGTCTTGCGCCCCCTGTTAGTCCGCGAACGCGGCATCCTCGACCAGCGCACGCTGGTTGCCAAGCGCGAGGTCATGAACGACACGCGCGTCGCGCCCGAAAACCTCGCCTTGGTTCAAGCGGGTTTATGCGGCGTCGTCAACAGCAATGGCGGGACGGCGGCGCATCAGTTCCTCTATTCCCCGCTGCTGGATCTGGGACTCTGCGGGAAGACCGGCACAGCCCAGGCGGCCGGCGATGACGAACTGCCGCACAGTTGGTTCATTGCCTATGCCCCAGCTAAAGATCCGCAAATCGCCATTGTCACTATGGTGGAAAACGCCGGGGAAGGCTCGGCCGTCGCCGCGCCGCTCACGCGCAACGTTTTGGAATACTACTTTTTCGGGGCATATTGAGTAGAATCCTAATTGCTAAAGGCCAAAGCCTCTGCAATGTATTTCCCTTTGACCCTTCCAACATACTGATAGAGTTCAAGTAATTCCACGTAGGCTGTTGGTCCGCCAACAATTCTCCAGAATTCATCACCTATCAGCGCAGCTTCATTGAAGGGCATATAGTTCTTGGGGTATGACCAATTGTACTCGCTTCTGGCGTTGCCGTAGGGATTGTACGTCAACGCCAAATAGCTCCGCACTTGCGGGCGAGGTAGGTTGCGAAGCGCGTGGATTTGCAAAATACCTTGGGTCACGCGCAAACATTGGTCTTTGTTCGGCTTTACAGTTTTCATTTCAAAGAAATATTCGACACCGTCTTTAGCAAGAATGTACAAGTCGGCTTTCTTATCTCGAACTTCATAGCTGCCTGACTGGTTTGCGCGCAAGACGCTATCAATCATACCTTCCAGATTGATCCGCTTGCCGGCGCTCGCCCTGGCATGTTCAAAGACAGCTACTTGCCTCTCAATCTCCCCCAAAGCGTCTGAGCTGACTTCTCCTCGTAGTTCGTACCCTCTTATTGCATCTCTGTGATGATCCAACGCTAATAGCTTGGCGCATTCTTCGAGGCTTGTTCCTAGACTTGTCACAAGTCCACGCTCGAACGCGCTTATCCGCAAGACTTCGCTAGGAACAATAGCGGCGTGAAAAGGCTTTAGACCGCCTTGCTTATCAGTGAGCGCCAGAAACTCTCTCGGGTTGCCCATTTCCATAACAGCGCGACCGCGATAACGCTCGACAAGGTTCTCAACAAAAACTTCGAGTGAGGCGATGATTTTCGCTCGTGTTATTTCAGATATGGCCGTCATGCTTCAGATACGCGCTAATGTCGCGCGCCTTCTTTCAAATGAAAAATGGTCTCATAATATGCCGACTGGTCAAATTCAGAGCGGCGTAATACGGGGCGATGAAAGCGATTAATGATTTGCATGGCCGCCAGTGACGCGATTTCCTCGTATAAGCTGAACTTGTCGTTAGCGACCAGAAACACATTGTAATCGTCCATCAGAAACGATTTGCAGTGATTGAGCGCGGCGGCAATGCCTTGGACATACGATTGGCGAGCCGCTTTGCCCTTGCCTTTGAACAGGGGACCTATTTCATCCGCATCTCGCCGTTCAATGCCCATCAGTTCATAAGCGTAGGCATGCTGTTCATGATAATCAATCATGCCGACATAAGGCGGGCTGGTAAAAATGCCAGCGATTTTTTTCTCTCGTATCAGGTTTGCCAGGGTTGGATTCTTTCGTTGCAACAAGCTCATTATCGGGATTTCCCGAGAATCTCCGGTCAACGCAATTTGAAAGGTATCGGTCTTCAAGTTGTCGAACTGAGCAAAACGGCGAATTGTATCGTCTGTATAACGCTTCCACCATTCCGTTAAAGTAAATAGCGGTTTGCATATTTTCATATGCTTGCGGCAATAATAGGTGGAAAATACCGGCTCTTTTAGCGTTGCCAGATCGATATGCGCGGTCGCCCTTGTCGAGCGAATTGTGCGCGAAAGCATCATCCAAACAGTATTGCGAATATCGACATCTTCAATGTTCTCGATTAATTCTGAAAGATATTTGATTTCAGCGCGAATAGAAGGCATATACCATTTATCGAGGAAAGCAGCGCCTGCGCTATTAATTTGAACATCAAATT
The DNA here is from genome assembly GCA_965232245.1 of Phototrophicaceae bacterium. Classification (GTDB taxonomy): domain Bacteria; phylum Chloroflexota; class Anaerolineae; order Aggregatilineales; family Phototrophicaceae; genus UBA6055. The sequence goes on from CBDDPG010000002.1 coordinate 3,265,877, forward strand.
GTTTCAGGAGAGCGAAGTAAACCGGTTCAAATTGTTTGGCTTTTCCACGACCATATTCATAATGATTTAATTCTTTTCTTCTCACGCGCAATTTAAACTCTGGAGAAGGAAAGTGCCTTGCATTGAAGCGCGCTAAATGATGGCACAAAGCTTCATCAAAGTCTCGCAAGCCATTCTCAGCGTAATATGCCATTAATTTGCGGCTAATTTCGCGGATACACTGTGTAACGGCAAGCAAGTCATGATTGCCTGCTTTGGTGTTACTGATGAGCGTATTGAAAGTGGAGACATCTATACCAAGCGCGTGCAGGCCGAGTTCCGCCGCTTGAACTAGCGTCGTTCCACTGCCGCAAAATGGATCGAGGACAATGTCACCAGGTTGGAAGAACACCGTCCGTTTATACTCGTCTGTATGAGTATCGAGAAAGTATTCGACCAATTGTGGGATGAATTTGCCTTTGTAGGGGTGCAAGCGATGGACGTGCTTGGTGCGCTCTTTTTCCCGATATTCATCAAAAGCCAAGCGGGGGTTCACCGACTGCGACAACTTCTGCATCGCCTCCGCTTGTTTACTCCGTTCCTGGTCGAAATAATTTTGCAGCTCTTGCCGGGATAGCATAACCGCGCCATTGCGAATGACGCTGCGAATTTTGCCATAAGTAATCAGATAGGCGATGTTGGACTTGGAAACATCTCGCTGGCAATATTGTGATGCCCAACGGCTCGCTTCCGCAATGGTAAAGTTGTCGTCCATCCTTATCAAGTCCCGATAATTACACAGCCAGTTCACATTTCTCACACTTTGATGTTGGAAACGCTTCAACCCGCGACGACCCGGCTCAGCGCGATGATGCCGAGCTCCGCCAGCAAGATCAAGAGCAGCCGTTCGCGCGTCCGCGCATGATCCAAGCGTGTGGCGAAGTAATTGAAGAAACCAATTGTGAAACCGACCAAGAGCGCGCCGCCGCCAATCAGCCACACGTTGCGCGTGACCACAAGCGCGTAGCGCTGGCGCACAGCGCTGTCCATGCCATGGTAAATGAGCTGGGCGGCAACCGTCAGCAACAATTCCTGTATGGCAAAAAAGCAAAAGAACGTCGCAACCGTCATCATCAGAAGCAAGATCAGATTGATCAACTTCCCGAGGATTGATTGCGCCCTGGCGGACAGCGCGTTGCCTTCTTGCTCTGGTTTGCCCATCACAGCCCTATGATACACCATGCCCCGTCAGGCTCAAGCTATAATGGACCTTGCGGACCCAATATGCGCCTTCGTTCAGGCTTCCGCTTCCGATGTCACTAAACTTAGGCGGTATACAAATCTCACCCAGCGCAAGCGAGACAAACTGCGCTGAACATGCTTGTAATGCAGCGACCTTTTCGGTAGAATTGTGAAAAATTAAACAAGCGCTTGCGACCGACCCGGGATGACCTCCGCGTCGCCCCTCAAAGTCGGCTCGCAAAGGTTGATATCAGCGATTCTTGGAGGGCGCGGCGGCGCGCCAAACAAGGCGCGACAATCAGGTGGAAACCCGCTATGGCAAACAACTACGGAAACCGACCATCAATAAGCCCGACAATGATTGTTGTTGCCGCGGTTTTTCTGCTGGTTAGCGTCGTCGGCATCAACTGGTTCACCACCTTCATTCCCGGCATTTTTCCGCCGCAAGCCTCGGCCGAATCCAAGAGCGTGGACGAGCTCTTCTTCATCTTGATGATCGTTGGCGGCATCGTGTTCTTCTTGATCCAGGGCATGTTGCTGATCTCGGTGATCGCCTTCCGCGCGCGCAGCGGCGATACCAGCGACGGTCCAACTCATCATGGCAATATGACGCTGGAAATCATCTGGACCATCATCCCCGCCCTGGTCGTGGTCTTTCTGGCGGTCATCAGCTTTGATGTCTGGAACCAGAATTCCGCCCCAAAAGCCAATGTCAACATGGTCAACGGCGCGCCAATACCGATAAACGTGATTGGCGCGCGCTATGCCTGGACACATACTTATGAAACGGGCCGCCAGACGCCAGACGGCGATCCCATCGTCATCAATAGCGGCGCCAATTTGCATACCTATATCGGACAGAACGTCGATCTGACCTTGCAGACCCAAGATGTCATCCATTCTTATTGGGTGCCGGCCATGCGCGTCAAGCAAGATTTGCTGCCGGGCGATCCGCTCCAGGGCGGGCGGCCAACCGAGCTGCGCTTCACGCCCATCCGCATCGAGGGAGTCGAATACCCGACCGAATATCCCATTGTTTGCGCCGAGCTCTGCGGCGACGGCCACGGGCGCATGCGCGGCTCTGTCATCGTCTATGAAGACGAGGCGCAATTCCTGGAACAATTCTATGAGCCGGCGATTCACGCCATCCTCAATCCGCCGGCCGATCCCGTGCTGCGGGGCGAATTGGACATCCAGAACTATATCTGCAACAGTTGTCACGTGCTGGACAGCCTGGGCTGGACAGGCGCCACCGGTCCGCCGCTGAACGGCATCGCCGATCGTGCCGGGGAACGCGTGCCGGGCCAATCGGCGGAAGAGTACATCGCCAACTCGATCTGGGATTCCGGCGCCTTCCGCGTGCCGGGCTATGACCAGCAGATGGCGGCTTTTGGTCCGAACGTGGTCGATGCCGCCAATGTCATGACACCCGAACAGCTCTATGCAATCGTGGCTTATCTGTGCACACAGGGCGAAGCATCCGACTGTGATATGGAAAACAGCGTCACCGCCATCCCCGACGCCATCATGACCGTCTTTGCTATGGACGTGGATATAACCTTCGGAATGGGCGACTCGGCCGAGGCGGAAACGACAGCTGAAAACGCAGGCTGAAAAAGAAAGCCCTATTATGCAAAAGGAGTGCTCATGAATAGTTGCTTGAAAATCGGTGGCATAATCTTCATATTGCTTGGTCTGTTGGCGATTGTTGCCGGACTAGGCTTGTTTGGCTCGACCGCAGAGGTCGCTTCAGAGCAGGTAGCTGAAGCTGAAGCACTTGATAATGAAGCAGAACAGGCAGGGGCAATTATTGGCACCGGTATCGGTGCTGCTATCATGACCGGTGTTTCAGGTGGAATAGGGATATTGGGCTTGATATTGATAGTGGTCGGATTGATCGCATATTTCGTGGGTAACTCAGGCCGACAAAAGGACAAGCAACTCAAACTTCAAGAACAGGAACTGAACATGCTAAAGGATGAGCCTGATAGCAAAGCTAAACATCGCTAGCGAGGTTTCTTGATGAAAGCTGAGAAAAGGCAAAGATATGGCAACAATTGCCGTCCCCCTTGGGGGGCAAGAAGCGAGACAAGAGATTGAAGCGCTAAGGCGTCCCGCGCTAAGCGAATACCTGCGCTGGAGCGTTGATCACAAGATTATTGGCGTGCAATACGGCGTCACTGCCCTGCTCTTCTTTATCGTTGGCGGCGCGCTGGCTATGGGCATCCGGCTCGAGCTATGGACGCCGGAATTGGACCTGATGGTATCGGGCGCGGCTTATAACAGCCTCTTCACCATGCACGGCACCATCATGATCTTCCTCTTTATCATTCCCATGTGGGCGGCTTATGGCAATTTTGTCGTGCCGCTGCAGCTTGGCGCCAAAGACATGGCATTCCCCTGGCTGAACGCCTTCGCTTTCTGGCTGATACCCCCGGCCGGCGTCGTCATGCTGCTGGGTTACTTCGTCAGCCCGGCCGAAGCGGGCTGGACTTCCTACCCGCCGCTGTCGACGCTTTTCAGCGGCGATGGTCAAACGCTTTGGGCCCTGGGCGCGCACTTGCTGGGCTTGTCGTCGATACTGGGCTCGATCAACTTCATCGTCACCATTCTCAACATGCGCCCGCCCGAGATGACCATCTGGCGCATGCCGCTGCTCTGCTGGGCAGTGCTGGCGACGAGCATCATCGCTGTCATGGCGACGCCCTTCCTGGCCGGCGCCTTGACGCTGCTGCTGCTCGATCGCATGGCCGGCACCACCTTTTTCGACGCCGCCGGCGGCGGGGACGTCCTGCTATGGCAGAACATCTTCTGGTTTTACAGCCATCCAGCCGTTTACATCATGGTTTTGCCGGGCATGGGCGTGCTTTCCGAAGTGCTTTCGATCCACAGTCGCAAGCCCGTCTTCGGCTATCGCATGGTCGGGCTATCCAGCATGGCGATTGCCATCGTGGGCTTCACCGTTTGGGCGCATCACATGTTCACCAGCTTGCAGCCGGAACTGCGCATTCCTTTTATGATCACCACCATGATTATCGCCGTGCCCACCGGCATCAAGATGTTCAGTTGGCTGGGCACCATTTGGGGCAGCAAGATCCGCTTCACCAGCGCCATGCTCTTCGCGCTTGGCTTTATGTCCATGTTTGTCATCGGCGGCATCACCGGCGTCATGCTGGCGGCGCTGCCCTTTGATATCCACGTTCACGATACCTATTTTGTCGTCAGTCACTTTCACTTTGTGCTCTTCGGCGGCAGCGTCTTCGCTATCTACGCGGCGCTCTATCACTGGTTTCCCAAGATCACGGGCCGCATGATGGATGAAACGCTGGGCAGGATCCATTTTGTCTTCACCTATTTCGGCTTCTTGATCACCTTTTTCCCGATGCACATCGTAGGCATGCTGGGCATGCCGCGGCGCGTCGCCGTCTACGACCCCGCCTTCACCGACTTTAACCGGCTGATTAGCTTCGCCGCCTTCGTCTTGGGATTCTCGACCTTTATCGTCCTGTACAACATCGTTCGCAGCTATTTCCATGGACCGATCGCCGGCGCCAATCCCTGGCGCGCTTTGACACTGGAATGGGCTACGACCTCGCCGCCGCCGCCCACCAACTTCCACGAAGATCCCATCCCTTATGAAGATCCTTACGGCTATGGCACCGAAGCGGCGTCAGCTTATATTGAAGCGATCGACATGGCATTTGACCGGCGCGATCCAGCGTCGGCCGGCGCCGACTAGGCGCGGAGCGCGCAAGCAGTGGAGTCTGTAGATTTGAGCATGACCAGCGCCATCAAGCGAGCCGAAAAACAGAAAATCAGCGACCAGCGAGCCGCCGCTCTTCGCTTGAAGAATAACCGGCTCGGCATGAACATCTTCCAGCTTAGCTGGATCATGGCTTTCGTCGCTTTGATCGTCGTCAACTGGCAACTGCGCTTCAACTATTCGCAGTGGCCCCCCGCCGGCGTCCCGCCCTTCGATCTGTTCTTGCCGAGCGCCGCCACCCTGGCGCTGCTCTGCAGTTCCGTGATGGTCGCGCAGGCGCTGAAAGCGCTGCGAAGCGGGTTCGCCGCCGCCTTTCTGGTGAAGTGGCGGCTGGCGATTGGGCTGGGACTGCTTTTCATGGCCATCATCGTCTATGAGTTTCTGAATGTGTCCGACGCCGCCATGGCGACGCAATACGGCAATACCTTTCGCTTGATGACAGGCTTTCACTTCGTCCACGCCTTGGCGATCCTCGCCATCTTATGCCGCGTTTATCAAGGCGCGCGCCTGGGCAAATACGCTGGCGCTGAACAGGATTCCTGGGCGGTGGAAGGCGCGGCCAAGTTATGGCACTTCGTCAGCTTCGCCTGGATGCTTTTTTATGTGGTGCTCTATTGGATCCGTTAAGATACAGGCTGGAACAGACCATCGGTACTAGGGAGTAGCAATACATGGACAAACCCGGACTCGCGCGCGCTATACCGTATATGATTGCGGCCTTCGTCTTGTCGCTGGCGATTGTCTATGGCATTCGCGCGCTGCAAGACATGGATCCGGTCTGGATGAATGCCGATACCAGCGAAGGCGCGCAAGTCGGGCTGGTCTTGGCGGCTTTCGCGTCCATGTTCGCCTTCATGTGGGGCGTTGGCGCCTTCGATCCCAAGATGAGCGAACATGGCGACCACGCCCATGAAGAAGAAACGGCGCCGGAAAGCGAATTCGCGCTGCAAACCAGCGGACCGGTCTTTCGGCTGGGCAAATTGCTCTGGGACCTGGCCTGGCGGATTATCAACGATAGTCCCAAGCCCATGCAATTCCCCTATTTGAACCTGGGTCCGCTCTTGATCCGCTGGATCATCAATGTCATCTGGTTCTTGATCTGGCTGGCGATCTTTGGCGGCTGGCGCTTCTTCCTGGGCGCGATTGCCGGCCTACCGGGTACGCTGGGCGCGCTATTGATGAGCCTGTCCTGCTTGTGGCAGACCATCATCTTTTACGCCGGTCAACTCTTCCTCGTGCTGACGATTTCCCTGCTCAGCACCATCATATTATTCGCCTTCGCGCTCTTCCCGCATGGCTTGCGCCTGCAAACAGCCACAGAAGCCAACGCCGACGCCGCCGCCAACGGCTTTGGCGACTTCGTCATTCCCATACAAGATATCCTGGGCTTGCTCCTGCCGCCCGACAACTTCTCTAACCAGACTATCGCAGGCGCCAGCCAGTTCACAGTTCTGCTGGGATTCATTTTCGTCATCTTCATCTCTCTGGCGCTGGCGGCCGGCGGCATCGCGATCTTCTTTTATCTGGCGCATCGCGGCGTCAAGCAGGCGCAAGAGATTGATCCAACAGACGGCGACCGCACACAGATACTTCCCGTCCGCGAAATGGGCAAGATCGCCGGCGGCGCCGCGGACGTAATCCGCGCCATCCCGCGCGCCATTGGTTACGAAAAATAAGGCGAGTGTGACAGAGCATGGCAGATTACAATCCATACAGCGAGTTTACGACAAGGCTCACACTGCTAATCAGTGATCACCCTAATCTGATTACTACTACCTTAAGCAACATCTTTACAATGAGGTTGATCGGTAATAAAACGCACGGAGATTTAGCAGAAATTGGCATCTCAGAGTTTATTAACCAGTATATGTACGATTTCCATTCTATTCATGTAGGCAAAGACTTATATCGCGCAAAATCACAAGAAGAAGATATTAGGGTCATAAACAGAATTACTGAAGAAGAAATGCTTATAAGTCTAAAAGCCTATGGTGTAGGCCCACTGCAGTTGTCTACCGACAAAGAAGCAAATATGTTTAGTCTTTTGTCTTCACAGGAAGTTGAGGTCATAAGCGGCAGCGATCAGATACGCCCCATGCTTGAAAGTCCACAGTTCAAGAGTTTCGAGAGAATAAATGTCCTTCCGTTGATTTATGACGAGAATAAGAAACAATGCAATATTTTAGTGTTTAATTACGATCGGGCAAAGCAGCGAATTGATACTATTAGGAGAATTCCACCCGGAGGTCGAAGGAAGCATCCGGTTTACCAGTTTTTTGACAAGGATGAAGGGTACATCTGCGAGGTAAGGTATGGCGATGCTGCAGCGAATGCGCTGCAACGCGGGTTATGGACACATACAAGAAACGCCATACAGTATTTTGACAGTGTAACTGGTTGGATTGATTATTCGCACAATTTGATCCTCGTTAAACTGTTTTCCCATGCGCTTGTCGCATCAGAAAGAGGACACATAAAGGCGCTTGAGTTTGTAAAGAGCGACATAGAGGAAATAATCAAAGGCGAACAGTTGTGAGTCAGTCGACGACACAACTTAGAATGTTCACTGATGCAAGCATCCCTCAAATACGAACTGAAGGGATAAAATACATCGGATCTAAGATGCAGTTCCTGCCGTATATTACGGAAATCGCGCGACAGATAAATGCCCGTAGCGTCTTTGATGCTTTCTCAGGTTCTACAAGGGTTTCGCAAGCGTTCGCACAGATTGGTTGCGATGTGATCTCTTCCGATATTTCAAAATGGTCGGAGGTTTTTGCAACTTGTTATTTGCGAGAGCAACGTGGGAAACATATCACAGAACTGCTTGATGAGCTGAATAACCTTAAGCCGCTTGACGGCTGGTTCACCGAGCACTATGGGGGAGAAGCCTCTAGTTCGGCCTTGGAAAACTACAAGAAACCTTGGCAAAAGCACAATACAAGAAAGCTGGATGCCATAAGAGAATATCTTGATACGATATCCCTTACCAATCATGAAAAGGCTATAGCTTTAACAAGTCTTATCTTGGCGCTTGACTGCGTGGATAGCACATTGGGACATTTTGCGTCGTACCTCAAGGAATGGTCGCCCCGCTCCTACAAAAGTCTAGTGCTTAAAGAACCTCTTTTCGTACAGACTGAAGGAAAACATCAAATAAAACAGGGAGATGTCTTTCGAGTCCTAGATGACATACCAGAAGTTGATCTTGCCTATTTCGATCCCCCTTACGGTTCAAATAATGAGAAGATGCCGCCTTCTCGTGTTCGCTACGCGGCTTATTATCACATTTGGACAACGATTTGTCTAAATGACAGGCCCAAATTGTTTGGCAAAGCACTACGCCGAGTTGATTCGCGCGATAAAGTAGCCGCCTCAGTATTCGAAGATTTTAGACGTAGCCTGACTGGGCGATTTCGTGCAGTCGAAGCTATCGATAAACTGATACGCCAGGTGCGGGCCAGGTATGTTCTTCTATCTTATAGTTCCGGTGGTCGCGCAACGTCAAGTGAACTATTGGAAGTATTGCAAGAGGCCGGTGAAGTTATTGATATACGAGAAATAGAATACAAGCGAAATGTTATGTCCGGGATGCGCTGGACAAATGAATGGGTGCGACCTAAAGAAGGAAAGAACTTTGAGTACCTTTTTTTGTTAAAGAAGCATTGAGAAAATAAGGTGAGTGACAGAGCATGGCAGAAATGACCGCTAATCAACTGAGCGCGGCCGCCCACAACGATCAGGGACACATGAGCGCCGAAGAACACAACGAGAATATGAAGCTCGGCATGTGGCTCTACCTGGCCTCCGAAATCGTCATCTTCTCGATGATGATCGTTGGCTATGTGCTTTTCCGCATCAACGAGCCGGATGTCGTGGAACTGGCGCATTCACAGCTCGGCGTCGGCTTGGTCACCGCCAATACCTTCGTCTTGCTCGCCAGCAGCTTTTTCATGGTGATGGGCTTGCGGGCTATGCAGCAGGGCAATCGCCAAGGCATGCTGCGCTGGATCGGCGCGACAGCATTGGGCGGCGCGGTCTTCCTGGCCGGTCAATATATCGAATATAGCGAACTGGCGCACCTGGGCATCACGCTGGGTTATGACATCGAGTCGCAGTGGCAGACCTTTGGCATGCGCTTTTATGCCCCGACCTTCTTCCATGGCGCGCACGTCCTGGTCGGCGTCCTGTGGGCGCTGGAGGTGATGCGGCGCGGCGCCAAAGGCCGTTACGATCACAATCCCATCGGCATTGAGATGTTCGGCTTATATTGGCACTTTGTCGATGTGGTCTGGATTATGCTCTTCACCTTGATTTATCTAGTATGACATCGCGCTTTCAAGCGCGCCATTCTTGGGACTTTTCCATTGCCGCCTAGCGGCTGATTTAGGAGCGTGACAGATGGTTGAAGCTTCACAAGAAATGACAGCGAACGATCATGGACATCACAGCAACACGGTCGCCTTGCTCGGGCGCGACATCACCGTGGAAGGCGGCATATACACTGTGGTCTTTGGCGGATTGGCGGTCTTGACCATCATTGAAGTCCTCAGCGCCGAACTGCTCAAAAGCGCCATCCACGACGCGCCAAGCGCGGCAGCCGCGCTCACCGCCATCAAAGCGGTCCTGCTGCTGGCAATCGCGATTGTCAAGTCAAGCCTGGTCATCTGGTTCTATATGCACCTGAAAGACGAAAAGCGCATCCTGGCAGTGGTGCTGCTGCTGCCCTTGCTGATCGCCGCGCTGTCGGTGATGTTCGTCTTGGCTGTCCCGCCGACCGGGTATTCAATCTAAGCCGCGGCGCCCCGGGCGATTGCGTCATTTTTTCAGCACCGAGAAAACAAATGGAAACTGTAATGGTCAGCCTTGGCTGACCCATTGCCGCCATAGCGCGTTAGTTAAACCTGTCATGTTCCCCCGCGCCGCATCTGCGCTATTCATGACACTTCCCGCGCCCATGTGATATACTCGGGCAAGCGAATGCAAAGGGTGCAACTTCCGATGATCGTTCAAGAACGCCTATTTGATGTGCATGATGTTTGGGAACTGGCGCATGATCCCGACAACGAAAACGTCTGCTTCGAGCTCATTGACGGAGAACTGTTCACGATGACGCCGCCTGGCAGAAAACACGGCTTGCTCGCGACCGAGATAGCGGGCTACTTATGGCAATACAGCAAAATCAATCCTGTAGGTGAAGTAACAATTGAAAGCGGCTATTTTTCGGAACACGATCGCCACACCTTGCTCGGTCCCGATGTGGCTTTTCTGCGCTACGACCGGCTGCCACAGCCGCCAACTGACAAATACGTATCCGTGATGCCGGACCTGGCTGTGGAAATTCGTTCGCCCTTTGACACCCTTGCCAAAGTACGCAGAAAAGCGGAAGTTTATCTACGGCGCGGCACGACCCTGGTTTGGATCGTTTTGCCGCAGCAAGCAGGCGTCGAAGTGTGGCGCCAAGATGAAAGCGGTCAATTGTACTCCGAGTTCCTCGGTGTGGGCGACAAGCTGAGCGGCGAGGCGATTCTGCCTGGCTTTGAATTAGAAATCAGCCGCCTGTTCCCCCCAGAATAAATCTGAAGCGGGGTCTTTGACGCTGACCTAGGCAATGACACAAGGAGCAAGGCATGCCCGTTGAAATCACGCTGCGCGACAGCCTTCGAACCACAATCAAAGTACGAGATCATGAATGGCATATTGACGAACCGGTCGAAGATGGCGGCGCAGATACGGCGCCAACGCCCGGCGAAATGATGCTCGGCGCCTTAGGCTCTTGCATGGCAATCACATGCAAAATGTATGCTGAACGCAAGGGCTGGGATCTACAGGCTGTTGATGTGCAAGTCGATTACGAGCGCTTCAAAGGCTCGGACTATCCCGCCCACGACGGCGACGAGCTCTATGTGCATGAGCTGCGAAAGGCTTTGACATTTCACGGCGATCTGGACAACAAGCAGCGGCGGCGCCTCTATGATATCGCCGGCAAATGCCCCATCCACCGTCTGCTGGGCAGCCCTACCTATTTCGTCGATATGGCGCTGGCAGAAGGATAAGCGACAGCATTTTCGCCGGCTGCGCGCCGAGCGCCGCGCTCGATGGGTCCCGCGCTCGGCAGGCGCTTTTGAGCGAGGCGCGCGATGATTTCCAATCCCAAATTACTGCTCGAAAGCTACGATCTCTTCCCCAAAAAAAGCCTGGGGCAGAACTTCATGCACGATCCACAGGCTTTGGACAAGATCATCGATTCCGCCGATCTGACAGCCGATGACGCGGTGGTGGAAGTCGGCGCGGGCACCGGCTCGCTCACAGCGAAATTGGCGCAACGCTCGCGCGAGGTCTTCGCCATTGAAGTAGACCAACGGCTGCAACCTATACTTGAAGACCGCTTCGACGACGCCGCCAATGTCTATCTCATTTTCGATGACGCGCTCAAGACCGACATCAACACCTTGCTGGGGAATCAAGCATATATCGTGGTCGCCAATGCGCCCTACTATATCAGCAGCGCCATTCTCTGGCACTTCCTCGAAGCCGATTTGCCGCCACAGCGCATGGTGTTGACGATGCAATACGAGGTGGCGGAACGAATCGTAGCGGGCGATGGCGTGATGAACCTGCTTTCGGTCGCGCTTCAGTATTACGGCGTCCCGCGCATTATCAGCAAGTTGAGCCCGGCCGTTTTTTGGCCCCGCCCCAAGATCCAAAGCGCCATCCTGCGCATCGAGACGCATAAGAACGCCCCCGTCGTCGTACCCTCCACCGAAGCCTTTTTCCGCGTGGCTAAGGCTGGTTTCAGCATGAAACGCAAACAACTCAAAAACGCGCTGTCGGGCGGACTCGGTATAAAGTCGGCGCGGGCAAGCGAACTGCTGTGCGCAGCCAGCATCGATCCGCAGCGCCGCGCCGAGACGCTAACGCTGCCGGAATGGGCGCGCTTGACCCGCACCATTCATCAGAGCGACGCCGGTTTCTGACGAAGATTAAACGTTGCCGTAGGAATTTAGCAATTATCCGCGTCCATACTGCAAGCAAAATCATAGGACGGGAGGACAAGAATCATGGGCAATCAAGTAGCGACCTTGGGCGGCGGCTGCTTCTGGTGCGTGGAAGCTGTCTACAATCAGTTGACCGGCGTTGAATCAGCGATATCCGGTTACATGGGCGGCCATGTCAAGAACCCAACTTACGAGCAGGTCTGCGCCAAGACCACGGGCCACGCCGAGGTCGTCAACGTCAGTTTTGACGACGAAATCATCAGTTTCCAGGACCTGCTGAACATCTTTTTCACTATCCACGATCCCACCACGCTAAACCGACAAGGCAACGACCGTGGACCGCAGTATCGCTCGGGCATCTGGTACCACAGCGAAGAGCAGCGCCAAATCGCCACGGATACGATCAAGCGCCTGGAAGCGCAAGGGCTTTATCCGAATCCATTTGTGACCGAGCTCACGCCAGCCAGCACATTCTGGGTCGCCGAGAGCTATCACCAAAACTACTTCGCCAACAACCCCACACAAGGCTATTGCGCCTATATCATCGCGCCAAAAGTCGCCAAATTCCGCAAGCAATACTTTGAACGCCTCAAAGCCTAAACGCTTCGCAGCCGATGCAAAAGAAGGAGAATATTCTGGACTTCAAATAATTCTTATTTGAATAATCTTATTGACAAGCGAAAAGGTTATTGTTACATTTGCAAGTAAGTGCTAAAGTATGGATTATGAGACTGACATGGAGGAATTAAACGAGGGACGATGAGCATGGATGACATCACAAGAGACCACGAATCACGCATATCGCACTTGGAAAGCGAGATGAAGTCAGTTGCGACAAAAGACTTCGTGCAAACAGCCCTCGATGCTCTACGGCAAGAAATGAGCAACAAGTTTGACGAGCAAACAAAAACCTTCCAACAATCAATTAAAGAGCAAAATGAAGTTATAGCAGGGCTCAGTAATGCGATAGCGGATCTGAGCAATACAGGAAAAATCGGCTACAAGGCGCCTTGACGCGCTCAAGTATGCCTTGCCGCTTATCATCAGCGTTGCCGCGATCGTGATAGCCGCGCTAATCAAGTGAGGAAATGATCAAGTCCTTGCAGGGCGCTACAGTGTTACGGAAGGTGTGAATCCAGTCTTACTATTTCGCCGTCAAATGTGGTGTCCAAAAGAAAAGGGCGAGCCGCGCGGCTCGCCCTTTTTGATTGACCGCGGTCCCCCGGCCTAGAGAGTTGCTTCAACGCGGACGCCCGGTCCCATCGTTGACGTCAACACACAACGGCGCACATAAGAGCCTTTTTGCGAGTCCGGCTTGGAATTCCGGACCGTATCCACAACGGCTTTTAAGTTCTCCCACAATTGTTCCTGCGAGAAGCTGGCTTTGCCAACGGGCACATGTAGATTGCCGGTTCTGTCATTACGGAACTCGACCCGCCCCGCTTTTAGCTCGTTGATCACGCGCGGCACGTCATCCGCTGGCACGACTGTCCCCGCCTTGGGATTGGGCATCAAACCGCGCGGGCCCAAAATACGCGCGATTTGACCGACTTTGCGCATCATCGGCGGCGTGGCGATCGTGGCGTCAAATTCCAGCCAGCCGTCGTTTCGTATCTTCTGGATCACTTCATCCGTTCCGATGATATCCGCGCCGGCCGCCAGTATCGCGTCCGCTTCGCTTTCATCTACAAAAGCCAAGATTCTTATGGTCTTGCCCGTGCCATGCGGCAGCATCACCGTGGTACGCACTTGTTGATCGCTGTGCCGCGGATCAATGCCCAGGCGAAAATGGATTTCGATCGTCTCGTCAAACTTGGCGGTGGCGTTGCTCTTGACGATGCGCAAGGCTTCTTCCAACGGGTAGTTCCGCTGCCGATCGAATGCCGCCGACGCTGTTTTGTATCTCTTGCCCATGATGTTCGCTCCTCGTGGTGAACGGGCGCGCGCCCTCCCACAATTTCAAAATTGAATCGTGAATTTCTTGTCGGACGAATGCCACTCTACTGCCGCGGTCATTCGGCGACTTTGATGCCCATCTGTCGCGCGGTGCCTTCGACCTGGCGCATGGCGCCCTCAATGTCAATGGCATTCATATCGGTCATCTTGACCTGCGCGATTTCCCGCACCTGGTCGCGGTTCAAGACCGCGACAGTCTCGGTAGCGGGGTTGGAAGCCGCCTTGTCCAAGCCCGCCACCTTCTTGATCAAGAATGACGTGGGCGGGCTTTTCAGCGCAAACTTAAAAGAACCATCCGCAAAAACCGTGATCTCCGCCGGCACGATATCGCCCATCCGGTTGGAGGTGCGGCCGTTGTATTCCTTGCAGAACTGCATCAAGTTGATGCCGTGCTGCGCCAGCGCGGGACCGATTGGCGGCGCGGGGTTGGCTTTGCCCGCGGGAATCTGCAGCTTGACGATTGCTCTGACCTTTTTTGCCATGTCCTTACCTCATTCTCTTCCAGATGCCGCCATTGACAGCGCAAAGCCGACTGCCTCGGCTGCGGCGCCTGTTATGGCGACTGCCTTACATTCGTTCCACTTCCATAAAGCTGAGCACAACAGCGGTCTCGCGACCGAAGAAATCAACCATGACGCGCACTTTCTCGCGGCCCGAATCGATCGACGCCACGGTGCCAGGAAAATCGTTGAATGGACCGCCGACAATGCGCACGCGCTCGCCGATTTTGTAATCGACCTTCACCACCATGTCTTCGGAATCCATCCGGTCCATAATGCGCTTGACTTCTTCGTCGCGCAGCGGCGTCGGCTGATTCTCGCCCCCGACAAAACCAACCACGCCCGGCGTGTTGCGCACCGTGTACCAAGCGTCTTTGTCCAGCTCGGCTTCTTCCTTATTCCAGCGCATCTGCACCATGACATAACCGGGGAAGACGCGTTTTTCCACCGTGCGGCGTTTGCCGTCCTTAACCTCGATTTCATCTTCAGTGGGGATCAACACATCGTAAATCTGATCTTGCATGCCCATACTGTCAATGCGCTGGCGCAAGGCGTGCTCGACCTTCTTTTCGTAGCCGGAATAGCAATGGATGAAAAACCAACTGCGTCTGGCATCATCCTCCGCGCTGCCATCGTCAAGTACGATGTTCAGCCCTTCGACGTCTTCTTCCGCCGTCGCGGCATCAGCCATATAGATCGGATTCGGGTCGTAGTCGGCCCTTTGCCGCATGTCTTTCGGTTCTTCGCTCATAATTCTCTTCTTCAATAAACCTTCTCGCCCCTTAGAACAATGGGCTTGACTTTGTAGCTTCGACCAGCGAGCGCTTGCTCCGCCGCCTTATGGTTTGTATCGACCGGGCAAACGGCGGCAAAAATTGCCTATACCGAGCCGCGGCGGATCATCAACAAGGCGAAGCCCACCATTGCCACAATCACCGCCAGCAGCATCCAGGCATAACCCGGGTTAAGCCCGATGCGCATGAACTCGGACCAGATCACAGCCAAAATGCCCAGGAATATGGCGGAGGCAATCGTCACGTTGATGCAAAGTATGGTCAGGCGCCGCGTATCTTCGCGGCTGGGCCAGGCGACCTTATTCAACTCCGACCGGACATCGGCAAAATAGTCTACCACCTGGAAGAGCGGTCGCGTTATCGTATTGCCCTGCGGCTCTGGCTTGCCTTTCTTGATCTTGCGCGTCCGACGACCCGGCGTCGCGGTCCCCTTCCGTTCGGTGATCGCGCCTTCGTTATTGTTCGCGGTATCCCCTGCTGCCATAGTTCGGATCTCCTCGCAACTCTTTTCGGCGATTGCCGATGAATAAACACCGCCGCAGTGGACGGTGTTTAAGGATTCTCGTCAGGGGCAGAAAGACTCGAACTCTCGACCTACGGTTTTGGAGACCGTCGCTCTACCAACTGAGCTATACCCCTATGATGCGCTTTCTAATCCAGCCAAGTCCCGCACTGACTATACCTGAATACGCAGCCAAAAGCTACTTGGTTTCCCGATAGATGACATGCCGGCGCAAATAGGGATCATACTTGCGCAATTCAAGCCGCCCCTGCGTATTACGCCGGCTCTTCTCGGTGATATAAATGTGACCGCTCTCGGTGCTGCGCATTTTTACGACAATGCGCTGTCCCTTCTTTGCCATGTCATCTCCTATACCTTAGCCGCCCCAGAGCTTCTCGCCCTGGCATATAAGAGCCTCCGATGAGATTTGAACTCATGACCTCGCCCTTACCAAGGGAGCGCTCTACCCCTGAGCTACGGAGGCGCGCAACCGCGCATTCGCCGAACAAACTTCGCTTCGTCGATACAGCGGTTTGCAACATTAGTGGGCCGGACTGGATTCGAACCAGTGTAGGCTCTCGCCAGCGAATTTACAGTCCGCCCCCTTTAGCCACTCGGGCACCGACCCGCTTAAATGCAGTTGTTAAACCAGAGCCACCACTGGGACTCGAACCCAGAACAACCTGTTTACAAAACAGGCGCTCTGCCAATTGAGCTATGGTGGCACAGCCGACGCAGTGTAGCATAGCGACAGAGCATGCTCAAGGACTTTTCCCTGGAGCGGTAGCGCCAAGTATTCTACGACGGCGCCGTGACCATGTCAAGTGCGCTCTGGCAGCGCAGCAGAGCAATCGCAGCAAATTATTTTTCAACATAGAGGGGCGCGTAGACACAGCCCGCCTACACAGAGTTTTGGGAGTAAGATGACGATTCAATTATAACCACGGCCAGAAATAGGCAAGAGACACTAGCGAAACGCAATTTGTGCCCCATAACACAGTTGAAATATGCTTGAACTTTGTGCCCTTCGTGTCTTTGTGGTTAAAAAGTGATGCGGCTTCTCCGAGGCGGCGCGCCTCACTCGGCTCGATCCGGCTTCAAGAAATCCTCCGCCATGTATGCCGGATTCGGATACTCGTAAAAGCCGCGACCGCTCTTCACACCCAGTTCGCCGCGTGCCAGCTTGCGCGTCAAAATCGCCCGGGGCAGATCGTCCGCATCGCCACTCTCTTCCGCATAGCGCATTTCGATATCGTAGATGACGTCCAAGCCGATGCGGTCCATCTGCGCGAAGGGCGGCGGATGCTCGCGCCCGAATTTGATCATCCAGGCGCGGTCGATATCTTCCACCGTCGCGACGCCGCTATCGGCGACTTTCATCACCTCTTTTTTGATCGCCCGCCAGACGCGGTTGAAAATGAAACCCGTGCTTTCCCGCCCCAGCCGCAGCGGCAAGACAGCGATGTCGCGCGCGAAGACGCATAGCGCGTCCAGCACATCGGCGCGCGTGCAACTGCCGCCGGCGATTTCAGCCATCGGGCTATCCCAAATCGGATTATAAAAGTGCAAATTCGCCACCTGCGCCGGGCGCTCGGTCGCGTCTTCCAGCATGCTGACGCGGATTGAGGAACTGTTGCTGGCGATGATCGCGTCGGCGCGCGCCAGATTGTCGATTTGCCGGAATACGCCGCGTTTGAGTTCCAGCCGTTCCGGCGCCGTTTCAATCGCCAGATCAGCATCGCGCAAGGCGAGGACCAGGTCCTCCTCATAGCGCAAGTTACCCAGAATCGCGCCGCCAGCGACCCAATCAGCGACGATGCGCTCTTGAGCCGCCTTTGCCGCCCGCAAAACGGCATCGTCGATGTCGAAAAGAAGGACCGGTATGCCGTTTCGCGCGATTTGCAAGGAAATTTGCCGTCCCATCGCGCCCGCGCCGACAACCGTCACAGCACTAATCCGCTTCATCGCTCCTTCCTTTCGGCGGGATAGTCCGCGGCGGCAGCTCGCCCAGCAATTTGTTAAGCGCCGCGTAACGTCTGTCGCGCTCCAGCAGCATCTTGTCGCGCTCATCTTCACTGTATTCGTAAAAGCCGGCCAGGCGCTTGACGCCGTGACGTCCGGCGTCGACCACGCTGCGCAAGCGCTCCGGCGGCTGCCAATCCTCGCCCAGGTCCCGCTCCAGCACGCCAAATATGCTCGAATAAACATCCAAGCCAGCCATGTCCGCAATCTGGAAGGGACCGTAAAATGGCAAGCGAAAACCGAAGCTGCCCCGCACCAATTCATCTACTTCCTGCGGCGTCGCCAAGCCCTCGTCAACACAGGCAAGCGCCTCGCGGAAAAGCGCGAACTGGATGCGATTGGCCACAAAACCCGGTCCGCTGCCAACCGTCGCCGGTCGCTTGCCAAGCGCCAGCAGAAACTGCCGCACACTGTCTAGGACCCTTGGGGCAGTCCGCGACGATGGGATGATTTCCACAGCCGGGGTCCACTCAGGCGGATTGAACCAGTGCATCCCCAGGAAGCGCTCAGCGCGGTTCAGGAATGCCGCAAGCTCATCTATGGGCAGTGACGACGTATTTGTCGCGATGATGGCAGCGGGGGACGCGTGGCTGTCGCAGGCGGATAGCAGCTCGCGCTTGATCTCTATGCTTTCCGGCGCCGCTTCCAGAACTAAGTCGGCATGGGCAACGGCAGACGCCAGGTCCTGCGCCGTTTGCACGGCGGCTGCTCTATCCAGAGCCCATGGCGCAAGCAAACCCGCGTCAACATGCGTCCGCACACGTTGAGCCAATCGCTTTAATGCCAACTCGGACATTTCCGGACTTGCGTCAATGAGTACAACATTTATGCCCGCTAGCGCCAAGCATTCGGCGATTCCCAAGCCCATCGTGCCCGCGCCGATGATGGCTGCTCGCTCTGGCATCACGCTATTCTTCATATACGCTCCCGGAAGCCTTGTCGGTCAGCCGACTTAGACAGGCGTCTCGCACAGAAAATGAACAGGCGACCCAATTGGTCGCCCGTCAAGAAATCCGAAATCTGGCTAATTCAAGCTATGCAAATCTGACAAGGCGGAAGACCCCAACCGAAGCCCTCCGCCTATATGCGTTTAATCTACACTCAAAAGCCGCAAGCGTTACCTAGCGACGCCGACCGGGCCGACGTCCGCGCCGACCATCGACCATGAGCGTTTCCATCGCGCTGTACTGCGATTGATAGGAATAGGCTTGCAGATGCGAGGCTTGAGCGCCGGCCGCCACAATCGTCCCGCAACCCAGGCTCGCGTCATTCAAGCAGCGCAGCACATCTTCGCCCGGCGCTGTTGTCGTCAGAACGACTTGCGTCCGCTCGGTATAATCGACATACTGCTCGATCTCGTGCAGCGCCTCTTGCCCGTCATAGAACACCATGCCGGCATCGCCCTCGACGAACATGCGCACGCGCGAGGCCTCGAAACGTTCGCGATAGCCCTGCTGCATCTGCCGCTCGGTCGTCACGACCATGCTCCATTGCGGCTGGCTGCGCAGTTCTTCGAGCTCCGCTTGAGCCACGCGCAAAGCCTCGTCGGTCATCACAAGCTGCTCATTGCGTTGTGCGAGCGCCTGCAAGGTATAGCCCCAACGCTGCTTCAAATGATCTTTGGCGTGATTCAGCGCCACGAGCTGGTTGCCCGCAGCCTCAAGCTGCTGCTGGCTCAGCTCCAGCTTGCGCCCCATCCTGTCCACCTCGGCGCCAGTCCTGACAAGCGCATTCGTGGCGGAAGTTAATTGCGCGCGAGAGTTGTCGAGCGCATTGCGGGTTTTGCCGAGCTCGTATTGGCTGGCAGCCAATTCGTCATGGACCGCCGAAAGCTCGGCCATGAGGTTTTTGACGCCGCCGACCACCATCACAGCAACGATGGCAAAGGCAATCAGCAGGCCAAGCAACCGTGACCAGAAAACCGACCTTTTCTTCGGGAAATCTCTGTCCTTCATTTTGACCTCCTAATAACGAACCATTTGAACGGGAGAATTTCTAGGAGTGTAACAGACAATCTGGAAAACTCCAAATTATTGTACCTCATTCGGGGCGATAATGCCGTCGGTCCTGCCTTTGCGTATCGCCAGCTTGACCTCGCCAATGGCTTTGGTGACTTCTATATCGCGCGGGCAGGCGGGCGTGCAGTTGAATATGGTGCGGCAGCGCCAAACGCCATTAGGCTCGCTGAGCGCGTCAAGGCGCTCTTTCCCCGCTTGATCGCGCGTATCAAATATGAAGCGGTGCGCCTGCACGATCGCGGCCGGACCGACATAATGTCCGTTCGCCCAAAAGCTCGGGCAGGAAGTCGTGCAGCAAGCGCAGAGGATGCACTTGGTGGAATCATCAAAGAGCTCGCGATCTTCTTGTGTCTGCAGCCGTTCGCGCCCGTCCGCCGGCGCCGGATTGTCATTGACGAAATAGGGCATGACTTGCTTGTAATGATCAAAAAACGGTTCCATATCGACGATCAGATCTTTGATGACGGGCAATCCCAGTATCGGCTCGATCTGCACGCGTTCCCCGACATCTTGAATGAGCATCTTGCAAGCCAGACGATTGAGTCCATTGATGCGCATGGCATCGGAGCCGCAAACGCCGTGCGCGCAGGAGCGCCGCAGCGACAGGGAACCGTCCTGCTCCCATTTGATGCGGTGCAGCATCTCCAGCACGCGATCGGTCGGGTCAACCTCCGTCAGGACAAATTCCTGCCAATAGGGCTTTTCCTTGCCCGGCGCCTCGGGATTCTGTCGCCGGATTTTGAAAGTCACGTCCATTCGTTCACGTCCAGTCTAAATGCGGATAAACAAAACCAGCGCCAGGATATAGATTGAGACAGCAAAACATGTCGCAAATATGACGCGTTCTTCTTTTGACAAGAATTTGATATAGCATTCCAATTTCACGGCTTCCACAAGCATCGCTCCCGCTACTTTAACGAGAACATAATAGATAAGCAAATAGAAGTAACGCAGATGCAAATAAATGTAACGCAGGTGCAAATAGATGTAACGCAGAAGCAAACGCAAGATCCGAACTTGCATTTTGATGGTCTCCATTTCCAGCCTACTCAAAATCCTCTTGCGCTAAGACCCGCCATGAAGCCTCCTCCACTTGCCAGGCGCTTGCGGGTTCTGCCGACTTATTCTGAAACTTAGATCAATCTTTCGTGCGTCCTCATAACCTACATTGTTTTTCACGGCAGGCTGCCTAATATACCCGCGGCTTTGGGCGGAACTTCTGCTCGTCCTCGGGCAGGTCCCGGGCGATCTCCTCTTGCCACAATGACAGATCGACCGGCTTGTCGAAGCTGACCGCATAGCTTGGCTGCGCCAGCGCGCCGTCCTGGGAGATCAGCGAATGCGCCAGCCAGTTTTCGTCATCGCGCTCCTTGAAGTCCTCGCGGCTGTGCGCGCCGCGGCTTTCTTTGCGCTCGATGGCGGTGCGCGCGGTCACATCAGCCAGATCAAGCAAAGCGCCCAATTCCCAGGCTTCCATCAGATCGGTGTTGAAGACGCGCGCTTTGTCGTCAATCTGAATGTCCTTGTAGAAGCGCTCCCGCAGTTCAGCCAGGTCGTCAATGCCTTTTTGCATCGTTTCCTGCGTGCGGAAGACGCCGATATTCTCCATCATAGTTTCTTGCATCTTGGCGCGCAATTCCCCCGCGCGCGACTTGCCGCTTGAATTGCGGATGCGCTCGAATTCGGCGCGGATCTCGGCTGCGGGATCGGCCGGCAGCGCCTGCCAATCGGCATGTTTGACAAATTCCGCCATGCGCATGCCGCCGCGCCGACCAAATACCACCAGGTCCACCAGCGAATTGGTGCCCAGCCGGTTGGCGCCGTGCACGCTCACGCAAGCGGTCTCGCCGGCCGCGTACAAGCCCGGCAGCACCGTGCCAGCCGCGTCGATGACAACCTCGGCATCGACATTGGTGGGGATGCCGCCCATGGCATAATGCGCGGTCGGCTGGACCGGCATCGGCTCCTTGACCGGATCAACGCCAAGATAAGTGCGGCAAAAATCGAGGATGTCGGGCAGCTTGCGCTCGACAGTGGCGTCGTCGATAAAGTCGGCGCGGTCTCTGCCCTCTTCCGCGAAGTAACGGTTGACCGTTTGCGGGCGGATATCCAGGTGCATATAACCGCGGTTCTTGATGCTGCGGCCCGCGCGCGTTTCCAGGTAAATCGCGCGGCTGACGACATCGCGGCTGGCCAGGTCTTTGGCGCTGGGCGCGTAACGCTCCATGAAGCGTTCGCCCACGCTGTTGATGAGGACGCCGCCTTCCCCACGGACGCCTTCGGTGATCAAAATGCCCATGCGATAAATGCCGGTGGGATGAAATTGGAAGAATTCCATGTCCTCCAGCGGCACCCCGCGGCGCAGGGCGATGGCGGCGCCGTCGCCGGTTAGCGCGTGCGCGTTGCTGGTCACCGACCAGCAGCGGCCCCAGCCGCCCGTCGCGAAGAAACTCGCCTTGCCATGGAAAATATGAAACTCGCCCGTGCCCAACTCAATCGCGATCACGCCGGCGACCGCGCCATCAACCACGATCATATCGACGACCTGAAACTCATCGAAAAAGTGGACTTCGTTCTTGATGCACTGCTGATAAAGCGTCTGCAGGATCATGTGACCGGTGCGGTCGGCCGCGTGGCAGGCGCGGCGCACCAGTTCTTCGCCGAAGTTGCGCGTATGCCCGCCGAAGCGCCGCTGGCTGATGCGCTTTGCCGAGGTGCGATCGAAGGGCAAACCCATGCGCTCCAGCTCGATCACGGCATCGACGGCGTTTTCCGCCAGGATCTTCGCCGCCGCCTGATCGGTCAAGTAATCGCCGCCTTTGACGGTATCGTAAGTGTGATAAATCGGCTTGTCCTCGTCGAGGTTGCCCAGCGCCGCGCCAATGCCGCCTTGGGCCGCGCCAGTGTGGCTGCGGGTGGGGTAAAGCTTGCTGACTACGGCGACATCCGCGCCGGCTTTGCTGGCATAAAGCGCCGCCATCAAACCGGCCCCGCCCGCCCCCACAATAATCGCATCGTGTTTATGAACTTTCATTCATTACTCCCGCGCGGGACGTCCCGCGTCGCGCTCACAGCCGACGCAGTCGCTCTCCCGTCATTTCAGTCATTACTCTTCGCCTGCGCCGGCGCCCGACAGATAGGCTTCCAGTTCCGCCGGCACTTCCTCGCCGCGCAGCTCATAGATCTCCGCTGTCGCCGCCAGCGCTTCGCTCACGATGTCTTTCTCGATCGGCAGGAAGAGCGCCGCCGCGCCCACCGCCAACAAGACCGCCGCGACCACCGTGCAAAGCGCGGTCGATATGCGCCGAGCGAAGGGGTGGAAGCTGGTGTAGTCGGTCAATACATAGCGTAAACCATTAAAGCCATGCAAGGTCACCAAGACCAGCAAGAACAAATCATAGACGCGCCAGACAAAAACGCCCCAAGCCGTGTAGGTCCAACGATGATAGACGAATTCCACCGCGGTCGGCACGACGCCGATGCTGCCGTTTTCTTGCAGCGTGCCCGCCACTTGCTGCGCCGCCGTGATATCAAAGACGCCTTGTACGACGTGCATCAGAGCCAGATGCCCGAAGACCAGTGGCACGATCAAAATGCCGCTGACGCGCATGAACGCCCACCAGAATCGTTCGACCGGGCTGGCTCCCGGATATTTGCCAACTGCATTCGAGCCGCCATCGCGGATCATGCCATAGAGCGCCGCCAGCACGATCGCGGCCGCCATCGCGCCGACGAATCCTGCGATGAAGGGCAATTGCTCGAGGATGGAGAAAACAACAACATCCAGCAGTTTGTCGCTCGCGATGGCTTGCTCGGTGACATAGAAGTCCAGCACATGCCCGGCCATGCCCAGGAATACCGGCGCCAGCACCAGCAAGGTTGCGATCAACACCGCAACCGCCGCCTGCGACTGATAGCGCCATAGCTTGGGATTGCTATCGAAGATGACGATGCGAATGCCGTTAAAGGCGTGATACACCACCGCGAAGACCAAGCCAAACTCGCCGATGGTGAAAATCGGCGACTGATACGCGGCGATCGCTTTGACATACAAGCCGGGATAAAACACCGCCCAGGAGGTATCGATCACGTGCAGCGCCAGGAAAAGCGCCACGCCAACACCGGTCAGGCGATGCAAGACCCAGCTCCACTGCCCAATCGCGCCGCGGTAGCGCAGTGTCTCTCTGACAGTCAATACAAGCGAAGTCAAGTGACGCCCTTTCTTTACTACTGCAAAACTACTGCAAATTGATTACAGGCGAATGAAAGATCTCGGCAAAACCAGCAACGGAGCGTATTATAACATGGCGGCTTGCGCGCGCAAAGGCAAGCATGATTCGCGACATTAACATCATGTTGACAGCCAGTCGAATACGGTTATGCTGAATGAGTCCGTACAGATAAAGAGGCGTACCAATGGATAGTTTTCCCGCGCTGATCAACGGTTTGCATGGGCTGAGCGTCCTGCTTGGTTTGGGCTTGGGCTTAGCCTGTGGATTTATCTTCGCTATGCTCACCTACCGATTCTACGGGAAAAACTTCCGTAATACCTTTGAACGGCTCTCGGATGAAATGAAGAAGACATTCGACAGTTTATCATCGGAAGCGTTAAACAGTAATCAAGAGCGGTTTTTGAATCTGGCAAATGACAAGTTTACAGATCAGACACAGCAACACAGCAGTGAACTAGAAAGCAAGAAGGAACTCATCGACCAGCAACTCCAGCAGATGTCCGAGACGCTGAAGACCGTGCCTGCTGAGCTAGAGAAGAGCCAGAGTAAAGTCACACAGGTTCTGGACAAATCGACCGAGAGCCTCAAGGAATCGAATCAGAGTTACTTGAATCAATTGGCGGAAAAATCTGAAACGCAGACCAAGAAACACAGCAAAGAATTAGAGACCAAGAAAGAGTTGATCGACCAGCGGCTGACGGACATGGATGTCAAGCTGGGCAAGGTGGAACGCCTGGTGCAGGATTTGCAAACAGACCGCAAGACACAGTACAGCGCGCTCGACGAACAATTGAAAAGCCTGACCTCCACGACGACATCGCTGCAAAAAGCGCTGGCGGACAACCGCGCGCGCGGTCAATGGGGCGAGCGCATGGCGGAAGACATGCTGCAGTTTATGGGACTGATAGAGGGCGTGAATTACACGAAACAGACTGCCGTCGAAGCCGGCACGCGGCCCGATTTCACTTTTCTGCTGTCCAACGACAAATCGCTGAATATGGACGCGAAATTCCCGCTGGACAATTATTTGCGCTATGTTGACGCGCAAACTGAAGCGGACAGAAAAGAATATAGCAAGAAGTTCTTGAGCGATGTCAACCAGCGAATCATCGAAATCCAAAAGCGTGATTACATTGCCGCGGGAACCTTGGACTGCGTTTTGATATTCATCCCCAACGAACAAGTGTACCGCTTCATCCACGAACAAGACCAAAGCATCATCGACAGCGCCTTGCGCCAGAAAGTGATTCTCTGTTCCCCGTTAACGCTTTTCATTGTCCTATCAGTCATTCGACAGGCGGCGCAAAACTTCAACATTGAACAGAAATCGCGCGAGATTGTGTCGGCAGTACAAGAAATTCAGTTTGAATGGGGCAAATACAGCGACTTGATGGACGGAATGGGCAAGAACTTCACGACCTTGCAGAACAAATTCAATCAGCTCACTGTCACCAGAACACGGGCTTTGGACCGCAAATTCGACCGCATAGAAACGGTGCTGGAAAACAACGAACTAGAGCAGCATACCGCGCAGCCTATGCTCACGGACTAGAGTTGACCGCCAAGCGCTCGCTCATCAAGTCCAGCAAGATGGCCGCGATCAGTTGCGGATTGTGACGAATGGTGTCCTGCTTCTGCCACAGCGCGCGCTTGCCCGAGCGCGTATCCGCCACATCAGCCAAGACGGGCGCGACATTCATCGTCTTGATCTTGTGAATCTCCTCGGGGGTGGGCAGCAGCACATTAACCCGCTCGCGCGCGTACAGGTCCATCAGTTCCGCGCTTGGCTGCGTCGAATTGAGCACCACGTAATCGAGGATGCCCAAACCCAGATAAGAGACCACCTGCTGCACATGATCGGATAGTGAATAGTCATCGGTTTGACCGGGCTGCGTGGTGGTATTGCAGACATAAACCTTCAGCGCCGCAGAATCGCGAATCGCCTGCGCTATCTCTTTGAAAGCCAGACAGGCGATGACGGTGGTGAACAAGCTGCCCGGTCCAATGGTGATCAAATCGGCTTCGCGCAGGGCGTCGATGCAAGGCGGATAGACCGTCGCCTCGGGGTTTTGCACGAAGATGCGCTTGATGGCCGCCTTGTCCAACTGGCGCACGTTGAACTCTTCTTCGACGATGGTCCCGTCCATCAACTCCGCGCAGATATGGGTATTCTCTTCGGTCACCGGGAAGATGTCGGCTTGCACACCGAGGAAATCGCTGATCTGTTGTATCGCCTTGACAAAGCTGTCCGACATCTGCGTCAGCGCCGCGATGAACAGGTTGCCAAATGCCATGCCGTCAAGATTGGGGTCGCCCGGCGCCGCAATCCGATGCTGCATGACGCGCGACAGCAGCGAGCCGTCATCGGCGCTGAGCGTGGCGAGCGCGTTGCGGATGTCGCCCGGGGCCGGGATCTGCGCGAATTCCCGCACGATGCCGGTGCTCCGTCCCGTGTCAGTCACAGCGATGATGCCGGTCAATCGCTCGGTGTGGTTTTTCAAGCCCTGCATCACCTGCACCGCGCCAAGGCCGCCGCCGATGGCTACGACATTTATCCCGTTTTTTTCCATTGCCGCCTCGTGTCCGCCGCGATTAACTTGCCCTAGTATAACCCATAACGAAACAAGATATGCGCGTCGCGCTTGGCAAGTTGGCGTGGAAAAAGCCAGAGATTATGCCATGATACGAAGCTGTCGAAACGATTGTCGGACGACCTGTCGATGACCTGCTCCCGCCCCGAAGTCGCGCTTTTCCTAAGCATTCTCGCCGGCTATCTGATTGCCGGCGCGCTCTTTGCCGTCTATACGCCGCCCTGGCAAGCGCCTGACGAGCCGGCGCATTACAACTATGCGCGGCAAGTGGCGGAAAATGGCTGCTGCCCGCGCATCGCAAGCGGCGATTGGCAAGGCGACGCGCTGCAAGAACTGACCACAGCCAGATTCGCGCCGCAAGCGCTGGCGAATCTTGAGGCCATCCAATACGAAGATCATCAGCCGCCGCTCTATTACTTGCTGGCATCGCTGGTCTATAAGCTCAGCGCTGGCAGCCTGATCGCGCTGCGTCTGTTTTCGGTCTGCTTGGGCGCGGCAACGGTCGCCCTAACTTATGCGATAGGCAAGCATGCGCTGCCCGGGCAACCGCAGATCGCCCTGGGCGCGATGGCGCTTGTCGCCTTCCTGCCGCAGCACTTGGCGATGATGAGCGCGGTCAACAACGACGCCCTAGCGGAAGCCCTGGTCGCGATTGCGCTGCTGTGGATAGTCCGCCGCTTGAAGGGGGTTGCCGTCCCGATTTGGCAATTCGGGCTGATTGCCGGCTTGGCGATCCTGTGCAAGGTCACGATCTATTTCCTGCTCCCGCTTTTCCCGCTGGCGCTATGGCTGGCTTGGATCCGGCAAGAAGAACCGTTCAGCGTATTGGCGGGACGGATGGGGACCTTCTTGCTGGTCGCCTTGGTCATCGGCGGCGGATGGTGGCTGCGCAATCTCAGCGTCTACGAATTTCCGGATTTCCTGGGGCTGGCAGCGCATGACGCCGTCGTGGCCGACCAACCGCGAACGGCGGATTATGTCGCGGAGCAGGGATGGAGCCACTACGCGCGGCAACTCGGCGCTGTGACTTTCAAGAGCTTCTGGGGTCAATTCGGCTGGATGGCGCTGCCCCTGGACAGCGCGCTCGGCGGCTGGATTTATCGCGGATTCGCGCTCATGACGCTGGCAGGCTTGTCCGGCATTTTGCTGGCGGCGCGTACAGCGCCTGCTTCCGCATCCCGAAACCTGAGCGATATCCGACGCATCGGCATCGTCTTCAGCGCAGCGATCTTCATGGTGATCCTGGCGTTTTGCTACTACAACCTTGAATTCTTGCAGTGGCAGGGGCGCTATCTTTTCCCCGCGCTGATACCAATCGCCATTTGCCTGGTCGCCGGGCTGGATGCTTGGCGCGCGCGATTTTTCGCCTCATTGGATCCAGCATTGGACCCGCCACGGGGGCCGGCGCGCTGGTTGACCGCGCTGGCGCTGATGTGCCTCTTCGCGCTGGATATCTATCTGCTCTTCCGCGTCATCGTGCCGGGTTTGTCGCCCTGAGCAAGTTGCGAGCTATTTGCTGACGCGGGTGACATACGCCTCTTCTTCGATATTGATCTTGACCACATCGCCCACGTTGATGAACATGGGCGCGCTGACCTCGAAGCCGCTTTCCAGCTTGATCTTTTTGGTCGGGCTGTTGGCGGTATCGCCGGCCACAGCCGCTTCCACCTCTACCACCTCGTATTCCACCGTCTTGGGCAATTCATAATCGATGATTTCGCCCTCAAAACTCAAGAGTTTAATTGCCATGCTGTCTTTGATGTACTTGAGATCATCGCCGAATATGGCGCGGTTGAGTTGCGGCTGCTCGTAGGTCTCGGTGTTCATAAAGGTGACAAAATCGTCATCGGCATAGAGGTATTCCACATTGTTGGCTTCCACGCGGATATCTTCCACCCGCTCGCCGGAGTTGAAGGTCATTTCCGTGGTCGAGCCAGAGCGCAGGTCGCGCACCGTCACGCGGATGGTCGCCTTGCCGCGCCCCGGTTTGTGATGGCGATATTCGATTACCCGATAGAGCTCGCCATTCTGGGTGAAGGTTGTGCCTTTTCGCAGTTGATTGACGTCAATCATTGATGTCTTTCCGACGACTCCTGGCTCTTATGGCAATATAGCAAGTATAGCAGAGCGATGAGGGCAACTGTAGGCTACGATTCCAAGACGGCAACCGCCTCAACCTCGATCAAGGCGCCGATGGGCAAGGCGCCAGCCTGCACCGTCGTGCGCGCCGGCGGATCCTGAGGGAAATATGTCCCATAGACCGCGTTGAAGGCGGCGAAGTCATTGATATCAGCCAGGAACACGGTGGTCTTGACCACGCTGGACAGGCTGCTGCCGCTGGCTTCCAGCAAGCCTTTGATGTTCTTCATAACCTGATGCGTCTGCGCCTCGATGCCGCCTTCCGCCAGGTTCGACGTGCCAGGGATCAAGGGGACTTGACCGGCCGTGAAAATAAAGCCATTGGCTGTGACGCCCTGCGAATAGGCGCCGACCGCGGCCGGCGCCTTATCTGTTGATACGACTTGCTTGGGCATGCCTGTCCACCTTTCGCGTTTATGGTATTTTCAGTGGCATTGTGATACCTTTGAGGCAATTGTCAAGGGGAAGGACAAAACGATGAAACATCCCGAGCGCGCTATGCCCGCTGAAATACTAGAAGAGAAGATCGCGGACCTGCCCGCAATTGACGATGACGAGCCGACGACGGCAGAGCTGGTGGACATGCTGCGCCAAGCGCTCCATGAAGCCAAGACCGGACAGACGCGCCCTGCAAGCGAAGTATTGCGTGAACTCCGCGAAATGTTAGCCTCCGATGACGACGCAAGTAGACATCGCTGAGACGTTCAATAAGCGATTGCGCCGCCTGGCTCGGAAGTATCCTTTAGTCGCTGACACCGTTGACGAGCTAGTCGCCCAACTCGAAATTGACCAAAGGCCTGGCTCAAAGTTGAGTCGGATGGGCTCGGATGTCTATAAAGTACGCCTGCCAAACCGTTCGGCGCGGCGCGGTAAAAGCGGCGGCTTTCGCGTCATTTATCAGGAGCGGTCGGGCGCTCTTGTGCTGTTGCTGATTATCTACTCCAAAACAAAACAGCCGGACATCCCTGACGACCTAATCCGCCGCTTGATTGAAGAAGCGAACTAGCGCTCGCCAGGAGAATATGGTAAAAAGCGCGGCGAACCCAACATCCTTGCTGTGTGTCCCAGAATGGAAGCGATGTGTTTTATGGGGCGATAAATCTATGTCTACCAAAATTCGACGCCCTGATATTGCGGGACATTTAGCGCTAAACGAATTACCAAAAATTGCCCCCCCCCCCCCCCCCCGCTCCTCAGCCCCCCGCGCTGAGGAGGCTCATGCACGGTTTCCGTCTCTTCCTCGCCATTCTGCTCGTCCCAGTCTCGCTGTTCGCGCTGGTCCCGCGTTCCAAAGCGCAGACTTTGCCCGATTGCCCCTTTCCCACAGCTGTTGCAGCTAGCGCGACATATACCCTGACCGAGAACTGTAAAATGACGGGGGCGACGACGATACGCAATTCGGGCACGGTGCTGACGATCCATGGCGGCGGTTACTCGGTGGACGCCAGCGCCTTAACCAAAAGCAAATCCATCCTAATATCTTCGAACAATACAAATATGATTATAAACAACATCAGTTTTATTGGCGGCGGGCATACTCACGGGGGGCGCTGCATCTGGCCGGCGACGCGACCATTAGCAATACGACTTTTCGCGATACCTACAGAACCGCGATACTTAACAGCACTAGCACAGGCGGCAATTATACATTGACGAATATCCTGGTAGAGGATGTCACGGGCTTGTATTTTCACTATGGCGAAGCGGGTATGGCGGTTCAGGCCAATCACAACGCGGTGTTCACAATCAACAATATGGTCGTCCGCAATGCCAAAGGCGGGAACGCGGCGGTTGGCATCTTCCCCAACAGCGGGGCGAGCGTCGCCATGACCGGCTGCTTCACCGCCGACGGCGTCTGGCCCCAAGCCTTTTTTGGCGCTGTCGATACTTCTGGCATCACGGGAGTCTGTAGCGGCAGCATCGGCAACGGCGGCACGGCAACGCGCCAATACCCGCCAGCCAGGATCTCAGCCTGCGGCATGCCCTTGGGCGGGTTTGTCGAATCGGACGCCAGCTACACGCTCAGCGCCGACTGCAAAATGACAGGCATACTCTACATCGTCAACAGCGCGACCGTGACCATTGATGGCAATGGACATACCATCACCAGAGCCGGCGGCAGCCCCCTATTAAGGGCTTGCTGCGAAATCGGCTGCGGGTGTCGCATTCGACCTTCCGCGAGATTGCATCTTCCATCGTTCTGCTCGATCATAGCGCCGCAATCGAAAACACAGTCTTTGAAGACAACGTTACAGACGACACCAGATTTTTTGCCGCCTCCGCTATCCGCTTTCATTTTTCCAGCGACGTGATAATCCGCGATTCGGTATTCCGGAATAACATCGGCGCAGCCGGCGCCCTCTACGTCGACGCCGCCACTCCTTTTAACGACTCGCCCAGCCTCAATCTCGAAGGTTGCATCACTGCCGAGAACAACATCCCGGGCGATTTCATCGACGGCGGCAACCACATTACCGACAGCAGCACGGGTCCTTGTGACAAAACGATTGTCATCGGTCCGCCCCCGCCTCCATCGCCTGGAGGCGACAAGCCCCACAGAAAAAGTCGACCCGACGGCGGCAGCAGCGTGTTTGCGCTAAAGAAAAGGGTGCATACCTGCCCCGAGCTGGCGCCGGAGATCATCGTCACCGACTTGACAGGAGAAACCCAATGTCAGCGCATCGGCCCCGCCGGGGTCGGCAAGGCGGATGTGCTGGCGGCTGGGTTGATTGATGCGGTGGATGTATGGAGCTGGGTCGCGCAGGATACGCTGGTCTGCTTCCAAGCCAGGGGACCTGTCATGGTATTTCTGGATGCGGCTTATGCGCCGCGCACAGTCGAACTATTGCCCGTATACCAGCTCGGGGAACTGACTTGCACGGCGATAGAAGGCGCGGGGTCGGTGGTGCTGCTACGCTCGACGCCAGCGGGGCTGCAATCGCCGTCATGGGCTGTCGCCGCGGCGCCCAAGCAGAGCCTCGCCGGCTGCATGGCGACGCTGCGGGCTATCCTCAACTTACGGCGCATTCCGGGCGGCGAAGTGATAGAAATGCTGCCGGCCGGCAGCACGCTGACGGCGCTGCGGCGACAGTCGAACTGGATTGAGGTCGACTATCACGGCCAGCGAGGCTGGGTCAGCCTAGATTATGTCAACCTAGAGGGAGATTGCGCTTAACTCCGCCGTCTGTCATGACAGCGCTTGAACTTCAGCCCGCTGCCACAGGTTGCGGCTTGCCGACAATTTGACAGAGGAACTTGAAAACTCACGATGAGATAAGATTCGCCGCATGCAGAGCAATCGCACCACCCTTAAAATTCAGGTCATAAGGGTTCTTAAAGGGCTATAAATGGATTATCGCAAAAATGTATGAACTTTTCTGACACCTTGTAGGCCTTAATGAACCCGAAATTGATTCTGGTGCGATTGCTCTGCGCCGCATGAAGGAATCGTATATTTTAGGATTCGGTTGTGGTATCTTTAGCATACCTGTCATGAGGAAGGATCAAACGATGACTCCAGCGGATCGCAAAGCGGCCATCAAAGTGAAAGACAGCGATTTCGACGCGTCGGCGGATGACGACGAACCGACTACGCACGAGCTTGTGGAAATGCTCCGCGAGAGTATCCAGCAGGCAAATTCTGAAGAAACGCGACCATTGAATGAAGTCTTAGAAGAATTACGCCAAAAGCGAGGCTTTCCAGTCGATGCAAATTACGACAACAACAGCCTTCGAAAAGGAACTTGACAGGCTGTCCATAAAATACCCTTCTATCCTGGATGAAGTAGAGCAGTTTGGGGAGCGGCTCAAACACGGCGATCGTCCAGGCGCAAGGCTATCTGGATTAGGCAAAATCGCTTACAAGGCGCGATTGCCGAATCGGTCTGCGAGACGAGGCAAGCGCGGCGGGTTTCGCTTAATCTATTGCGATTTGTCAGGCAAAATTGTTATCCTGCTGATTATATTTTCCAAGACGGAACGCTCGGATATTCCTACCGAAGTCATACGGCGAATGATAGCTGAATTAAATCAGTAATCAGGAATCTGCGCCGTTGCGGCAGACACCCGCAAATCGATATTTTGGTGCAATGGTTGTCTTAACGCCGTCTGCCATGACAGCGCTTGAACTCCAGCCCCGCTGCCACAGGTTGCGGCTTTCAGACAATTTGACAGAGGAACTTGAAAACTCACGATGAGATAAGATTCGCCGCATGAAGGAATCGTATATTTTAGGATTCGGTTGTGGTATCTTTATCATACCTGTCAGAGGAAGGATCAAACGATGACTCCAGCGGATCGCAAGGCGGCCATTACAGTGGAAGACAGCGATTTCGACGCGTCGGCGGATGACGACGAACCGACTACGGAAGCAATACTTGAGCATATCCGACGCAGTATGAAGCAGGCTCTCGCCGGGCAAACGCGCCCTGCGCGAGAAGCGCTTGCCGAAATACGCTCCGAGATTGAGGCTGATGCCGACACAGGTTGAAACTACTCCTAACTTCGAAAAAGAATTAGATCGACTTGGCCGAAAGTACCCCGCCGTTTTTGACGTCATCGCTCATCTCATTACTAGGCTGGAGAGAGACGAGCGGCCTGGCGCAAAGGTAGGCGGAGTTGGATATGGCGTATACAAGATAAGATTGCCAAGATCAAGCAAGCCGCGCAGGCGCGCGTCTTGTTTCGGCGTAAGCCGCCGATGCACCAAAGCCCAAAGCTGCTCGTCCGCAAAGTCTTTTAACGCTTCTGGCTCCAATTCCATATCAGGCAAAGCGCCAAAAGCAGAGACAGCCCATCCAACATTACAGACTCGGCCGAGCGATCAGTTTCGCGGGCGATCGCTTCAGCGCGTTCAAGAATCGCATCGGGCGCTTTCGTTCAACTGTTGCATCACCCATGAGCAGATCCCCCTGCTTGGTCTCCTCCATTGTAGCGGACATACCCTTGGTCAGTTCGCACCGGGCTTGAGAACCTAGATTGCAAGATGGACATGGCACGAATATTATTCCAATGGAGGATGCAATTTTGCGTTCACCCAGCGCCTTCTCGCTCGTACCGCCTTGCGGCGGTTCATTCGCAGGCGCGATACAGTCGCCCTACCCACCGCTGATAAACCGAGCAGCCTTGTCTTCTCATCGTCCCAGCGAAAGTGATCATTCCAGTTCTGGATTCTAGGATTAAACAGGGCGGATTCGGTCCCGGTTTCAGGGTCAATGGCTGCCACGAAGTCTCGCTTGAACACATTGCAACCCGCGCAGGACAAGCACAAATTGCTCAAAGAAGTTTCCCCTGCGCGAGATACTGGGATAATGTGGTCGATTTCCATCTCAATTACGATGGATTCTTGTGTCTGGCAATATTCGCATCTCCCACGCGCCCGTTCGTTGACTTGTCGTCGCAAATACTCTGGGATCCCTGCCATCCACTATGTCCCAAGCTTGAGCAACTTGCCGATATCGCGCCCCCGTTGTTTTAATTGCAACAAAGCTTCGGAGCGCAAGAGCATCTGATGATCGACTAGGTCGATCAAGGCTTCCATTTCCACGATTTCTGCTTCAGTGGCTCTCCCCAGTTGGCCGAGTCGCATAAGTTCGCGCAAGCGCGCATCTTGTTTCGGCGTAAGCCGCCGATGCACCAAAGCCCAAAGCTGCTCGTCCGCAAAGTCTTTTAACGCTTCTGGCTCCAATTCCATATCAGGCAAAGCGCCAAAAAGCAGAGACAGCCCATCCAACATTACAGACTCAGCCGAGCGATCCGTTTCGCGGGCGATCGCTTCAGCGCGTTCAAGAATCGCATCGGGCACTTTCAGTTCCATGTTTTTCTACCCTCGCTTCATCTCCTCCATTGTAATTGGAATTGTTACACACCGACCGCTACTTGCGCCGACCATGACAGCGCTTGAACTTCAGCCCGCTGCCACAGGGGCAGGGGTCGTTGCGCCCGGCTTGGGCGAGGGCCGCGCCCAGCTCGGCATCGCGGCGCGCCATCATCATCATGACATTGGCCGGCGGTCGCCGCTGCGACAACTCGCGCGCCATGAAGCTCATCGTGGGGCGCACGTGATTGAAAAAAGCGCGATAACCCGCGCAGAGGTAGTTCAAGCCGCTTTCGCCATCAGGGGTCTGGATGAAGCGATTCTTGGGGCAGCCGCCGTTGCAGACGAAACGCACCTCGCAATCGAGGCAGTACTGCGGCAAGGTATCGCGCTTGGCTAAACCGAATTCGCGCTGCTCGTCCATGACGACGATTTCATTCAGCGGAATATCCATGATATTGCCCAGCTTGTAATCCGGCTCCACATAATGGTCGCAGGAATAAACATCGCCGTTATGCTCCATCGCCAGCGCCAGCCCGCAGGTCTCGTCGAAGATGCACAAGCCCGGCGGCGCGCCCGTCCAAGCGGCCAGGGCGATATCGAAGATCTGCACAAAAACGCGGCCCACATCCCGCCGCAGCCATTCCTCGTAGATGTCGATCAAGAACTGGCCGTATCCAGCAGCGCTGATCGAGCGCTCCGTGACCTGGTCGCCTTCTTGATAGCCGGTCTCGTTGTCGCGCTCGACGATGGGGATGAACTGCATGAACTTCGCGCCAACGTCGTCGCGCAGGAACTTGTAAACGCGCAGCCCCTGCCCTTCGTTGGCGGCGTGCGCGGTGGTCAATATATTGTATTCGGCGCCATGTTTCCGCAGCAGTTCAATGCCGGCCATGACACGCTGGAAGGTCGGCTTGCCGCCTTTGTCCACGCGGTAGAAATCATGCACATCAGCCGGACCGTCCAGGCTGACGCCGAGCAAGAAATCATTTTCGGCGAAGAATTCGCACCATTCGTCATCAAGCGTGACGGCGTTGGTCTGCAAGGCGTTGCTGACGCGCATGCCCGGTCGTTTGTGCTTCTGCTGGTAGCGCACCGCCTGGCGGAAGAACTCCAGTCCCATCAGCGTCGGTTCGCCGCCCTGCCAGGCGAAGTTGATGTCATCCACCTGCTGAGCCGCGATATATTGGCGGATGTATTCCTCGAGCAGGTTGTCCGACATGCGGAATTCGCTGTTGGGGTAGAGCCGTTCCTTGGACAGGAAATAGCAGTACTTGCAATCGAGGTTGCAGATGGCGCCTCGCGGCTTGGTCATCAGGTGGAAGGCTGTGGGTTGGGTGGTCGCGGTTTGCATAGTTGGGAGTATAGCGGATTTCAGCGCCGGCACACAGGGGGTTCAGAGAAAAGCAAGGCGAGATCAGATATGTTAAACTGTCGCCAGATCACATTACGTAACATGAGGGAACTACAGATGACCTTGTTCGACAGCTTGAGCAAAATCGCCATACAGATACAAAGCCAGCGCCGACTTATGAAAACAGAAGAAGCGACCAAGATGGTCTCCATCCGCCCATTTATCCGCGCCCTTGGCTACGATATTTTTAACCTCGCGGAAGTGGAGCCTGAATTCACAGCCGATGCGCATTCGAGCGGAACCGAGCGGGTGGATTATGTGATTAAACGCGACGGCAAGCCCATTATCTTGATAGAGGCGAAGTCCGCGGACATCAATCTGAACAAAAATCACTGGAAACAACTGCACAATTATTTTGTCGCGCTGGACGCGGAATTTGGCGTACTGACGAATGGCATCGAATATCGCTTTTACACCGACCACAACAAGCGCAATGTCATGGACGAAGAGCCCTTCCTTGTTATTGACATGCAAAAGTTGGACACTACGCAGTTAAATATCCTGGACGGATTCAGCAAAGCGCGCTTCGCTCCGCAAGAAACCTTGCGCAAAATAAAAATCAGCAACTTGCTGGAAAAGGAATTGAATCAGCCCTCGGACGAATTTGTCAAGCATTTTGCCAAACATGTCCATTCCGGACCTTTGTTCCAGTCGAAAATTCAAGCGTACAGGCCTCTCGTCAAGCGGGCCTGGGATGACTTGGTCGATCAAGAGATTGCGCGTCGCCTGCGGCGACATGAGCAACTGGAGGAGGATGAACCTGTTCCGCAGGCCGAGCCATACACTTCGACAGTATCTAAGCCAGCCGCGCCATTGAGCGATGTGGTGGAAGTCCCCATCTTTGCTTACCATAAAGGCCAACGTCTTGAGGCGACGCTGCTGGTCGATGAAGTCATGAATTACCACAAACGAGTTGTGTATATTGTGTTCGAGGGCGAACGCATGAGTTGCGCCGCTGCCACGCTAAAAGCTCTTCGCACTGTCAACCCCAATAGGAAAACAGGAAAGTCAGCTTGGCTTTTCTGGCATTTCCGTCATCCTGTATCCGATGAAGAAATGCCGATAAAGATAATATTCGACGATGTTCAAAATGGTGGACCCTTACGCCAGCAGCTCTTGGACATCGCCAATAAATAATCTCTGCGCCCCTGTGAGAATCTTCCGACCCACCCGAAGCAACACTTGACAATCGCATTAACCAAAGATAGACTCTATGCAAAGATTTGCATTCATGCACAGCACAGGAATCAAACCATGGCGCTACGAACGGAAACGGAAGACAGCAACCTGCGCGAGACTGTGAGCCGACAAGTCGAACAAATTGCCAAGCTCGAAGCCAGCCACGCCCATGTCGCGACCAAAACTGATGTCGAAAAACTGCGCGCCGAAATGGAAAAGCTGAAATCCGACTTGACCCGGCGCATCGTCATCGCCATGAGCGTCCTGACCGGCATCTTCGTCGCCATCGTTAGGCTGCCGGCCGGCGCATAGACGAGAATTTCAAAGAAGCGGATACGCTTCCGCGCCTCTGTGGCGAATCAACGCAGTTTCCTCATCACATCCCGCAACCCCACCAAGAAATGCTTGACAGCATCCGCCAAATGCAAGAAACTAAACAGCAAGATTCAGCTGAAACATTGAGGAATCGCCGATGGCTACTCAAACAGAAGCGGAAAACAACTATGTGCTCGAGACAGTCAATCGGCAGGTGGAACAGATTGCCAAACTGGAAGCCAGCCAGGAGCATGTGGCTACAAAGGCTGATGTGGCAATGGTGCAAACCGACATTGAAAGACTGCGCGCCGATATGGAAAAGCTGAAATCCGACTTGACCTGGCGCATCGTCATCGCCATGAGTATTATGACAGCCATCTTTACTGCGATTGTTAGGCTATCGCCTCCAGGCACATAGTCAGCGCAGCTTCCGCATCACATCCCGCAACCCCGGCGGCAGCTCACATTCAAACCACATCCTCTCCCCCGTCCGCGGATGCGCGAAACCCAACTCCGCCGCGTGCAAGAACTGCCGCTTCAGCTTCACCCGCTGCTTGCGGTAGCCGTATACTGCATCCCCCACCAGCGGGCAGCCGATGAAAGCCATGTGCACCCGTATCTGATGCGTCCGCCCGGTCAGCAGCTTGAGCTTGACCAGCGCCCGCCCGCCCTGAAAATCATCGTCCAGCAACTCAAACTCGGTTTGGGCGGGCTTGCCCCCGCGCTGAACCGACATGCGCTTTCGCTGGCGCGGATCGCGGGCGATGGGCGCGTCGACCAATCCCGTGTTGCTCTGGGGACCTTTCTCCAACAGCGCCAGGTAGCGCTTGTCCACGCTGCGTTCCTGGAATTGGCGCAGCAGCGCCAGCAGCGCGCTTTTGTCGCGCGCGGCCAGCAGCAATCCGCTCGTGCCGCGGTCCAGGCGATGCGCGATGCCCAAGCGCTCCCCCGTTTCGGGATCATCCATCATCTCAGCCAGCTCGGGATAGCGCGCCAGCAGCGCGTTGACCAGCGTGCCGCGCCTGTTGCCCGCGCCGGGATGCACAACCATGCCCGCCGCTTTGTTGACCACGACCAGGCAGTCATCTTCGTAGACGATATCCAGCGCGATCTCTTCCGGTTCGACCGAGACCTCTTGCATAGCCGGCAAGCTGATTTCCACGCGCTCGCCGCCCTTGAAGCGGAAGCCGGCTTTTTCCGCCTTGCCATTCACCAGCACGCGCCCCGCGCGGATTAGCTTCTGCGCCTGCGCCCGCGACAACTGCCCCAGATGTTCCAGCAAGAACAGGTCGAGCCGCTGTTTGCGCCTATCCGCGGTCAGGTGGAATTCTTGCTCTGGCATGTCTGTTTTCTTCACTTTGATTCGCGGGGCAATGCCGTCAACTCGCGCCGACGGAGGAACTCAGCAGCGCCGCTATGGTACCGGCAATCGCAATCGCCAGCAATAGAATCAGCGCCATCCGCAGCAGCTTGACCAGCGCCGCTTTCTCGGCTTTGCTCCAACCCGTCCGCTTGTCGCCCATATCTGCTTTACGCAGCTCCCGCGATGACGTCGCGGCGGCGATTCCACCGATGGCGGCGGCGTTTTGTTTGCGCGTGACAAGCCGCTATAATAGCGGCGATTGAGCCTCAGTTAGGAGGCAAGGCATGGCGCAAGTTTTGGTGACTGGCGGCGCCGGTTACATCGGCAGCCACGTCGTACAGATGTTGATCGAGCGCGGCTACGAAGTCGTGGTCTACGACAATCTAAGCACAGGCAACCGGCAGGCTGTTCATCCCGATGCCAAATTGCTGCGGGGCGACCTGCACGATGTCGAGGCGCTGCGGACTGTCTTCACTTCCCATCAGTTTGATGGCATCCTGCATTTCGCCTCGCGCATCCTGGTCGGCGAGAGCATGCGCGAACCCTTCATGTACCTGCGCGACAATCTTTACACCATCGTCAATGTCTTGGAGAGCGCCAGCCAGCACGGCGTCAAACGCTTCATCCTCTCGTCAACCGCCAATCTCTTTGACAATCCCGCGCGCATCCCAATTGACGAAAACGAGGCGCTCATCCCCGGCAGCGTCTATGGCGAAACGAAATACATGGCAGAGCGCTTATTAGTTTGGATGGAGCGGCTTTACGGCATCAAATACTGCTGCCTGCGCTATTTTAACGCCTGCGGCGCCCATCCCGACGGACATATTGGCGAGGCGCACAACCCGGAATCGCACCTCATCCCGCTGGTGCTGCAAGTGGCGCTGGGCCAGCGCGACGCCATTGACATATTTGGCGCCGACTACGATACGCCCGATGGCACCTGCGTGCGCGACTACGTACACGTGCTGGATCTGGCGCGGGCGCATATTCTGGCGCTGGAGGCGCTACAAAATGGTCCCAGCCGCGCCTATAACCTGGGCAGCGGCAGCGGCTATTCCGTGCGCCAGGTCATCGAAAGCGCCCGCAAAGTTACCGGACATGCCATCCCGGTCAACGAAGCGCCGCGCCGCGCCGGCGACCTGCCCGCCCTGGTCGCCGACAGCGACAGAATCGGGCGCGAACTGGGCTGGGAAACGCAATACAACAACCTGGAGAGAATCATCGAAACAGCCTGGAACTGGCATCGCCGCCATCCTTTTGGTTACGAAACGGAGTGATGAAAATATCAGGCGAGCTTGTATCATTCTCATTATGTAGGAGAGATTGATATGACCCGACTCGCGGCGCTCGCCGATATTCATGGCAACCTGCCCGCCCTGCAAGCCGTCAGCGACGACATGCGCCAGTTCAAAGTCGATCAGGTCGTCCTGGCCGGCGACAGTGTCAATTGGGGACCCTTCTCGCGCGACGTGCTGGAACGGGTCTATCAGCGGCGCTGGGCGCAGATCCGCGGCAACAACGCCTATTACGCCCTCGACTATGGCACTTCGCGCGCCCCGAAATCCTGGTCGCGCTTCACCCTGCCGCCAGTTTTACGCGAGCAGCTAGGCGCCGACTGGCTCAATGCCCTAAGCTGTCTGCCCGATGCGCTCTCCCTGCGCTTCCCGGACGCGCCGCCACTGCGCGTCTTCCACGGCGTCCCCGGCAATCCCTGGCGGGCGATTTTCCCCCAGTCGCCTCCCGACAAAGTCGCCGGCTGGCTGCGGCATGTCAAAGAAAACAGCGTCATCTGCGCCCACAGCCACATCCCCATGGAACGGCACATCGACCGCTGGCATATCTTCAATCCGGGCTCCGTCGGCGTGCCGCTGGATGGCGATTTCAGCGCCAGCTACATGATCCTCGATGGCAATGCCGAAGGTTGGGAGCTGGCAGCGCATCGCCGTGTTCCCTTCGACTATGAGCCGATCTACCGGGAATTTGACCGGCAGAACTTCGTCGAGCGCGGCGGCGTGACTGCGCGTCTGGTAATCGAGGAATTCCGCACTGCCCGCCTGCAAGTGCATCCCTATGTCAAATGGAAAACGAAAGTTTTTGGGGACCGCCCGGACGATGACGAACTCTTGCGCGCCTTTCTTGATCTGCGCGACATCCGCCAATATATCCCCTCCGCTTACCGCGACCTAACATGCCGCCTCCACCGCGACTGAGCTTTGAGGACCTGCTAGAATGATAGGACGCTGGACAAAGAGTTGAGGAAACCGCGATGTGCCGCAACATAAGAACGCTCTACAACTACGACCCGCCCAGCACGGCCGACGATATCGAAGCCGCCGCCTTGCAATACGTGCGCAAGATCAGCGGATACCGAAAGCCCGCGGCCGTCAACCAAGCGGCTTTTGATCGCGCTGTCGCCGAGATCGCGAGCGCGACAGCCACCCTGCTCAAGAGCCTAAAAACGAGCGCCCCGCCCCGTGATCGCGCGGCGGAAATCGCCAAGGCGCGGGGACGCAATGCCAAACGCTTCGCCGCCTCATAAGCTGTTTACAGCCTTGGCGCCGTCGTTTAGACTCTTGCCATATCGTCGCATGTCACTTGAGGCTTCTCTATGACAGAGCTAGGCAAATCAATGATGGCGGTTCGCATCGAGCGTATCGGCAAACCGCGGGCGCTCAAATACCAACGCTGCCCGCTGCCGATACCCGCCGCCGACGAAGCGCTGGTTAAAATACAGGCTGCTTCCGTCAACCCAAGCGATCTGCTCTTTCGGGATGGCCGCTTCATCATCCGCAAGCCCCTGCCGCATATCTTGGGGCACGACCTCGCGGGAGAAATCGCGCAAGTCGGGCAAGCTGTCAGCGGATGGCAGCCGGGCGACCGCGTCGCCGCCTGCTGCGAGAGCCTCGGGCGCGACCGTGACGGGTCTTATGCGGAATACTGCGCCCTGCCAGCCGAGCAATTGGTCAAAATGCCCGACTCCCTCGACTTCCAGATCGCGGTTGCGGCCGGCGCTTCCTTCGCCAATGCCTGGGCGGCGCTGGTCGGCAATGGCAAGATCAAGAGCGGCGATCGCGTGGCGATCCAAGGCGCGGCCAGCCCGCTCGGTATCGCCGCCGTGCAGATCGCCAGCGCCGCAGGCGCGCGAGTAATCGCCATCAGCGGCAGCGAAAAAGCAGCGCAATTGCGCGCTGTCGGCGCGGATATCGTACTGGATGAGGCTGGCAGCGATCTCGTGCGGCAGGTCAAAGTAGCCACCGGCGAACTGGGCGCGACGCTGGTCCTGCACAGCGCGGACACGGCGGCGCTGGCGCAATCCATCGATATGCTGGACGCCAAGGGCAGGCTCATCCTGGCGGCGCCTGCGGGGCGCCGCGACTCTCGCGTCAATCTAATTGACGTCTACTTGAAGAACCTCAGCATTCTGGGTTGCTACGACTTGCCTGGCGCTAAGCAATTCGAAGCGATTCTTCTGGATTGCGCGGGTGGCAAGTACCAGCCCGTCATTGACGAGGTGTTGCCCCTCAGCAAAGCGCGCGCAGCGCAGGAAAAGATGGAAAAGAAGCCCAGCTTCGGCAAGATCGTCCTGGTACCCGATTCGGTCCTGGAAGCGGCGAAGAAACCGGCCAGTTGGATTCCTATCGAATAAGCGCGACTAAGCGCGCTTAATCCAAACCCGGATATTCCAGGAACAAAACATCCAGCGCTAGCCGGACATTGGCGTTGGTGTCCAGAGTTCGCGCAGCCCGCAGTGTGGCATTCAGCGCATCCAATGCTTGCGCCGGATTCGCTCGCAGCGCGAGCGCGCGAATCTCATCCTTGCGGTCGCTGTTGCAGGGCTTGACCGGTGTCTCATAACACTCTAGCAGCAAATCGCGCCAATACGTTTGCCAGATGTCCAGGGTCCCGCGCAACTGCCCCTTGTCCCCGGCCACTTTGTGGCTGAGCCCTTGGGCAATCTTCAAGCGTTCCACCCTGCCGCCGCGCAGGATCTCCCGCAGCAGATCCAAGGTTTCCTCTCTGGACTCCAGCATCCTTTCATCGTCCAGCGCGGCCAGCGCCCAGCCGATGCGTCCACCGCTCAAACGAGCGATCAGATCGGCGCGATCCTCTTCCACGCCGCGGCTTATCAAATGCTCCTTAACAAGCTCCAATGATAGAGGGCGCAAAGCTATGATCTGTGTACGGCTGCGGATGGTTAAAAGAATGCGTTCCGTCGATTGCCCCAGCAGCAAAAGAACCGCATGCGCCGCCGGTTCTTCCAAAGTCTTGAGCAGCGCGTCCTGTGCCTG
The DNA here is from genome assembly GCA_965232245.1 of Phototrophicaceae bacterium. Lineage (GTDB taxonomy): Bacteria > Chloroflexota > Anaerolineae > Aggregatilineales > Phototrophicaceae > UBA6055. The sequence goes on from CBDDPG010000002.1 coordinate 3,308,988, forward strand.
TGGCAGCACCTGATCAAAGTCTTCCAGTATCGCCACGCGATAGCGCGAGCCATAAGGTTTCAGCGCCAAAAGGCGCATCACGTCGCGAATGGCGTCGATTAACAAGCGACCGCTTTCATCCGCGCGCCCAATGACAAGATCAGGATCGATTCCCTTGTCTATAGCGCGACAGGAACGACAGTTTCCGCAAGGACGCCGCGCGATCGCTTCTGTTTCACAATTCAGCGCCATAGCAAAGCGCAGCGCCAGCGTCATCTTGCCGACAGCAGTCGGACCCGTCAGCAAATAGGCATGACGGCTGCGCCCGTTGAGCAAGCCGCGCCGCAGGAAGTCCACCGCCCGTTCATGCCCGACGATATTCCAGTTCTGATTGCCAGCCATCGTCTCGCTCATGCGCCCATTATACCGTTGCGCCAACTGATTGCGAGATGACGCATTTTCTTCGTCCCACCATATTTGCTCATTTCGATTCAAGACGCAGGCGGCTGCTGCGCCTATAATAGTTCATAGAAATGGCTGCATGATTTCTTCCGCTGCACAAAGCTATTGGACAAGGATTTTGAGATGCGATCTTCCTTTTCATTGTTAGAAGCGCAACTGGCTGCGAAGCGCTGGCCGATTCCTGCTTTGCGATGCGCGCTCTTGATTCTGTTCTTCACTGCCTTCGCCTCAAGCGCGCCCGCCCAGGATGCCCCGACCGTGACAATCAAGCCCGATTCGGGTCGCGTCGAAAGCGCCACGTTTACGATTCTGATCGAAGGCTTGCAGCCGAACGCGGTTTACTCGGTCGAATTCCTCTTTGACGGCGAAGTCGTTTTCAGCAGCGAGGAAAGCAGCGACGACGGGGGCTTCATCACATTCCCGGCCGGCAGCACCGCGGACGATCTGCCCGGCAGATACACAGTACAGGTAGTACAAGACGGCCAGGCGCTGGCAAGCGCGGACTTTGAACTGACGGCGGAAGATGCTATGACAGAAATGCCGGGCGATGTCACCGTGAGGCCGGCTTCCGGTCCCATAGGCAGTTTGCACGAGATCAAGGTCACCGGGCTCGAGGCGCTAAAGCGCTATACAGTAGAGATCACCGCCGCCGAAACGCAGCAGGTCGCTTATCGCCGCGCGCGGAACAGCGACAGGACTGGCAATATCGCGCTTGAAATCTTCGCGGAAGCGGGCGATAGTCCCGGTCCGCAAGCGATCGCCGTTTACGACGCCGATGGCGAAACGGTCGCCCAGGGCGGATTCACCATCGACGCGCCAGCTAAGCGAGACCTTGCCGTCATTGTAGAACCAAGCATAATCGAAGCCGTGAGCGCGGTCGAAATCAGCGTCAGCGGGCTGGCGGCTTTTGACAGCGTTAGCGCCCTGGTCAAGTCGACTGAAGGACTGCTGATTGACAGCGTCGTTGCCCGCGCTACGCAGGACGGTGAGGTCACTATGACCTTCACGGGTCCCGACGACATGGCAAAAGGGCTTTACGACATCGAAATCTTCGCGGAGGGCGATAAAGTCGCGACCGCCACTTTGACGATTGGCGAAGCCGCGGGGTCCGCATTGGACCTAGCCGCCGCGCTCTCTGTCAGCCCACCGAGCGCAGCCATCGGTTCGGAGCATCTGATTGAAGCCAGCGGATTGCAACCGGGCTCCGACTATCAGTTGCGCATCCTCGATCCAAATGGCGCCGAGGAATACGCCACTTCGCGCGCGGCCGACAGCGCGGGCGACTTCACCTTGAGACTCAGCAGCACACCCGAAGATGACATCGGCGCATATACGGTCGAAATCCGTGACCCGGCTGACCAAGTTCTCTTGGCAAGCGCCATGCTGGAAATCACCCTAGCGGCAGAAGAAATGCCAGAAGACGCCATCGCCACCATTGAACCGCAATCCGCGCCCATCGGCTCCAGCCACGTGATCTCGCTAAGCAACTTGCGCCCTGGCGAGCAGGTTGACTTTGATGTGAGCTTCGCCGGCGAAACCGTCTACCAGAGCGGCAAAACAGCCGACGCGGCCGGCATGGTTCGGCTGGAACTGGTAACGGACGCGGGGGACGCCCCGGGCGATTATCTGATCACCGCGAGGCGCGCAAGCGGCAACCAGCCGGCTGTCGTGTTGACCGCAACCGCAGCAGAAGCCCCGGACCCGGCAAGCGACGCCTCAATGGGAAGGGGCGAGCTCATCGAAGGCAGGCTGGCTGAGAGCCGCGCCGAGATAGCGTTCGAGGGCGAACAAGGTCAATACCTGAGAATCACGGTGCGATCCGACGACTTCCACCCCGCGGCCGCCCTCTTCGATCGCGACGACATTGAAATCGCCTTTACTGACGACAGTCGCGGGCGCAAATCTGCGGTCATCGGTCCGCTGCCGATGCCCTACAGCGGCAGCTATATTCTGGAGGTCTTCCCATCTCCCCCGCTTGCGCATGCAGCCGAAAGCGCAGGCGACTTTCTTGTGAGCATTGAAGCGGTCGGCGTCGCCAGCGTCGGCGACGTCAATGCCCTGCCCTTCTCGCTCAGCCCCGCTAGGCCGGCGGCATATTTTGAATTGACGGCGACGGCGGGCGACAAGCTCACGCTTGCCGTCGAAAGCGCGGACAACCTGGACACAACATTGCAGCTGCTGTCTTCCGATGGCGTCGAATTGGCTTTCGACGACGATAGCGGGCGCGGCTTGGATGCCGAAATCAGCAATCTGATTGTCGAGCGCGACGGCAGCTATTTGCTGGCGGTATCGACCTATGACCAGCTGGAAACGGGCGGCGGCCGCATCAGGCTAAGCCGCAATCCGCCGCGCCAGCTCGAAGACGGCCAAGTCATCGTCAGCCTGAACGACAAAGCCATCCGCGATCTGCTCAGCTTCCGCGCCGAAGCAGAGGAATTGCTGACCCTCCATCTGGACAAGCTAACGGGCGATGTCGAAGATCTCTTCGTCACCGCTACGGTCGACGGCATGCAAGTGATGTCCTACAGCACCATGGGCGTACCAGATCAATTGCCCCTGTCCTTCATCATGCCCATGAGCGGACAAGCGCTCGTCACTCTGGAGAAATTCGGCGTCGACGATGGCATCTCGCTCGCGGTCTCGCTTGAGCGGCAATAAGATACGGGCAGCTCGCCCGACCGCCCGTCTAGTAGATTTGCAGTCCCCGCGCCTCGCGCTTGCCGTCGCGCCAGGCTTCGTTGCGCCCGTTGTGCGCCGGCTGCCGCTTCACCCGCAAGCCGGAAAGCTCGGGAACTTCGCGCTCGGCATAAAATGCCTCCAAGCGCCGCTTTAATGCAGCCGCTATTTCCGGGCGCGCAGCGTAGAGATTCTCCCCTTCCAGCGGATCAGCCTCCAGGTCAAAGAGGTCATGCGGTCCAGCCGGATAGCGATAGACCAGCTTCCAGCGTTCGTCGCGGATCATGCGCAGATCGCCATATTCGCCGACGCGCGTATTGTCCCAGGCGATGTCTTGCCCGCGTAAAAGCGGCGCGTAAGATGCGCCGGTATTGACCTCGCTTTCCAGCGCATTGACGCCGGCGAGTTCGCAGATCGTGCGGAAACTGTCATAATGATCGACATAATGTTCCAATACCTGCGCCGGGACGCCGGCGCCCGAAATGATAAGCGGCACTTGCAGCGAAACCTCGTACATGTTCAGCGGACGTGTGCTGTTGCCTTTACCAAAAAAGCCATTATGCCCGACTGCGCAGCCGTGATCGGAAGTATAGATGATCAGCGTATTTTCCCAATGCCCCCGCGCTTTCAAAGCAGCGACGACCCGGGCGACATTGTCGTCAATCTCGGTTACAGAGGCGTAGTAGCCGATGTAACGGTCGCGCAGGTCTTCTTCGCTGAGTTCGTTGCCGCCGCCTTCGTTCTTGACCCAGGGATGCGGCTGCCAAGGCGGGATCTCGGCGAAGGCGCAATCCTGATAGCGCGCTGTTTGCAGCGGATCATGCGCCTGCTGTCGATAGGGCGAGTGCGTGGCGATATAGCCGATGTTGAGGAAAAATGGCTTATCGGCGGGAACTGTATCCAGGAATTCGATGGCATGGTCGGTTATGAAGCGCGACTTGTTGCCGGTCAGTTCAACCATGTCGCCATTACGGACATAAGTATAAGCGCCATTGTGCGCGCCCTGCCAGCCCGGCAAACCGAAGTGATAGTCCGCGCCTTTTGGCGCCAAATGCGATTGACCCAGGTGCCATTTGCCGCTCAAACCCGTGTGATAACCCGCGCCCGACAGGTAATCGAAAAGCGTCTTTGTCCCGCCCAGCCAGTCCCGCTCGCCAATGTCCGGTATCGCCTCTTCCAACCAGTCGTGCATGCCCGCTTGCGAGGCGGTTTTGCCCGTCAAGAGGCAAGCCCGCGCCGGCGAACAGACCGGCGTCGGCGTATAGGCATGTGCAAACCGCGTACCCGCCGCCGCCAGCGCGTCAATGGTCGGCGTGCCTACCTCGCCATTGCCGTAGCAGCCATTTGCCCAAGCGCCGTGGTCGTCGGTCAGGAATAATACGATATTGGGTTTGATCATCATCGATCTCCATGAGGTCCAGCAGCAGCCTCAGAAGTGTAACCCATCGCTAGCCTCCGCATAAGCGCGAACAAGGCGCGCTTGACACAGTAGCGCGCCAACGTAAAATGAAACTATCAATAGAGAATTGGAGAGCGCGACGATGTCGCTTGTGACTGCTGAACAAGTTGAGCAATACCATAGAGACGGTTACTTCATCCTAGAATCGGTCATGCCCGGAAACGTGCTGGAAGCGCTGCGCGGCGAGTGCATGCGTCTGGTCGCTGAATTCGACCAAGAAATGGAAGCCAAGGGCTTACAGTCCCAAAATATCAGTCATTACAAGAAACGATATTTCATCGGCAATCGCAGCGTCAATAGCCCGATCATGACCGAATTCCTGTTCAGTGAGCTGATGGCGGCAATATGCCGCGCCACTCTGGGCGAAACCGCCTATCTCTTCCACGAACAATATGTGGTCAAAGCTGCCGATACCGATTCTAAATTCGCCTGGCATCAAGATTCCGGCTATGTCGGGCATTACCACCGCGCCTATCTCTCATGCTGGTGCGCCTTGGACGATATGTCCGTGGAGAACGGCACGGTCTATATCCTGCCCTACCAGCGCGATGGACGCGGCTCCACGGACGAGATTATGGATCATGCGGTTGAAGAGCGGACGAATGACAAGGTCGGCTACCGGGGCGATGACCCCGGCGAACCCGCCATCGTGCCGGCCGGCAGCATCGTCGTCTTCAGCAGCCGCACCTTCCACCGCAGCGGTCCCAACATGACCGATCAATACCGCCGCTCCTACCTGGCGCAATACTCCGCCGAGCCCATTATGAATCGCGCTGGCAACGAATTATGGGGGCGGGCTGAACCCATCCTGGAAAATGGCGAACGGCTTGCGCCCGCGTACTGAAACGCGCCCGCTTTAGCCAAATAGCTCCAGCGTGCCGCGCATCTCCATCGGCAGCGCGAAGATCTGCCAGGCGGCCAGCATCATCAACAGCAGTACCAGCGCCCAGGGCAGCAAGCCCAACAGGGCTTTACGCCGATAAAGCCGCAAAGCCGTGCGCTGCGCCAAGCGCAAACTCCACAGAAATCCGCCCAACAGCGCCAGCGACTGAAGGATGCCGATAAGGGCGAGGTCCAGGCTGAAGCTCCAGCCCTGCCAATCGCCAACTGACCCCAGAAACTCCTGTATGACCGGCAGGATCAAGCCAGGTCCGGTCAGCAGATGAAAACTGTAATGTGCGAACCAGATGCCGAATCCCATCGGCACAAAAGCTGGCGCGAAAGCCGCCACCGTATCGCGCGCGCTGTCCCTTTTCCCGGCGCCTGTCAGCCGAATACCGGCGACCGCCGCGCCAAACGCCGCCGCCAGCGGCAAGAGCAAATTGCCGAAGCCAAAGACGAGCAGCAGCACCGCGAGTTCACTGGAGATGCCCAGGTTCAGCGCCAGCCATGCCTGCAAGTCGTAATATGGCGCCACCATGCCAAAAGCGTTGGAGATTCCCATGAAAGCCAGCGCGATCACGAGCAAGGACAGATCCCAACGCCGGGACCAACTCTCGCCGCGGCTCAATTCCCGCCCCGGCGCGCGCGTGAACAAGCCCACATTGTCATGGGGGCAGGCGCGCGCGCAGTCGAGGCACATCGTACAATCCATATTGCCGCGCATCTGCGGCGCGAATAGCTCTGTGCCGCAGCCCAGCGCGCCCCGCGGACCATGTTCGACCGCGACTTCACGCGGGTTATCCGCGCCCGCGACCGCGATCTGATCCAGACGAATCGTCGGCTGCGGCGCATAACTGCCGTTGACGCATTCTTTGCCGACGCATGTCGCGCAGACATCATGGGACTTCACGGCGATTTGACTTGGAGAAACTGTCGAATAGACAAAATTGAAAGCGCCCAGCGGACAGACATATTTGCAAAATGCCGATTCGGTGAAGATCGCTTCCAGGGCGAAGGAGGCGAAGAAATAAGCCAGGATCACCCAGGCTGTCAGCCAGGGGCTGGACCAAAGGTTCAAGTATTCATAAAGAAAAAAAAGCAGGAACAAGCCAACTATCGAAAGCCATTTGTTGCGCAAACGCTGGGGAAAACGCCGTCCGCGCAGCGAAAGCCGCTTCGCCAATGTGCGCGGCAGCGTAAAGGGACAGCCCATGCAGAACAGGTTGCCCGCCAGCAGCAGCGCCAGCACCGCAAAACCGCGGAAATGCACCCAGGCTCCCACCGTCGCCAGGTTGCGCGCCGCGCTCTGCGGTCCGGTAAAGCCGTCGACGATCAGCGCCAGCGCCAGCAATCCCAAGATCGTTTGCAGGACCAGCCTGCCATAGGGTCCGCGCAGCAAGGGTCCGACGATTGGCGCCCGCAAGATATCCAAGCCGGTGACAGGACGATGATGAAGCGCATTGTCGCGGTCATTCATAACCGGGCTCGACTCAAACTGCTACGCCGGAAAACAGCGTGTAAAGGACATAAGCCAGATAGAGCGCCAACAAAACGATGCCCTCGCGCCGACTGAGCATGCGCTGGCTCCTTAACAGAAAGTAGAGAATCAACGTCGTTGCGACCAGTATGCCGATCGAGATCCACAAGCCATCAGTGCCGACATGAACCGCCGTCATCGCGCTGAAAAGAATCGCCAGGACCCAGGGGAAGCCCAAACCGATGAAGATGTCGAAGATATTGGAACCGATCGCGTTGGCCACAGCCATGCCGCCGCGTCCAGCCCGCGCGACATCCAGCGACGAGATGAGATCCGGCGCCGATGTGCCAGCCGCCAGCAAGGTCAACGCTACAATCACCGGTGGAATCCCGATGCCAGCCGCAAACAGGATGGTCGCCTCGACCAGGACATAACTCAAGACGATGATCAAGGCGATGGCGACCGCGAATGTCCAGAGGTAGTTCTTCTCAGGCGCGCCGGTGATCAAGCGAAGCAGCTTTGTCAGCGCCGATTCAATGTGATGCAGGGCGCCATGACCGCTCGCTTCTTCCGGCGCGGCTGCCTTGTCGACAGGCTGCCCGGGGCTATCAGCCTGGGACGAATCTTTATAGAAGACCAGCAGCAGCACATAGGCGACATAGGCTGCCAAGCCCAAAATCGCTTCCCACAGCAGCACTTCGCCATCCAAAAAGATGAAAGCCAGATAGCCGATGGACAGCAGGTAATAGAGCGTATCGCGCCGAACGGCAAAAAGATGAATGCGCAAACCATCCGCCACCACCGCCGATACGCCCGTGATCACCAGAATGTTGAAAACAGCCGAGCCAACAATCGTGCCGATGCCGACATCGCTGTGCGCGCCGCCCCCGGTGAAGAGCGCGATCAAGGCTATCGCCAGTTCCGGCGCCGACGAACCCATCGCCATCAAAGACGCGCCAGCCACTTCGTCGGATAGCTGCAAGCGCCGCGAAATCTGATCCAGACTGATGATGAAAAAGCCTTCGGTTATCACCGACAGCAGGTACACCGACGCCAGAATTATCGCCAGGCTCGCCAGAATCTCAAACAAGATCGTCTCCAATCCAAGCGCCATGCCGCGCGCAGGCGCGGCGGGCTGCGCTAGCCGCGACTTTTTTCATGGCAGCGATTCCCCCAGCGAGCCAGTAATTCACAATCGTCATGGTTTGCAAGCAAGGCTAAAATGAGTTCCTCGCACGATAAAACTGATTATAACATTGAAACCGAAACATTTTTCGCCGACAGCGGCGGATGACAGGAGCTCCTATGAAGACCGATGACATCAAACTCTTGTACCAATACAACGATTGGGCAAACAAGCGCATTCTCGCGGCTGCCGACAACCTAAGTCCAGAACAACTGGCGGCAGCGAACGAATTCGGCTGGGGCAGCCTGCGCGGGGCGCTCGTCCATATCCTCAACGCCGAATTCGGCTGGCGCATGTTCTTGAATGACGAAGCGGGTTCGCGCGAGCGCTTGAGCGAGCATGCCTTCACCGAAATCGCCGCGCTGCGCCGGCGCTGGGACCAGGAAAACGAAGCGCTCTGGACCTACCTCGACTCGCTGACTGACGCTGAGCTCTACGGACCGGTGACCCGCCAGCGGGGCGATACCGAGTATCGCTGGCTCCTGTGGCAATGCCTGGCGCATGTTGTCAACCATGGCACGCAGCACCGCGCCGAATGCGCCGCTCTGCTCACCGGCTTCGGGCATTCGCCGGGCGATATGGACTTCACGCTTTTCCTCAGCAGCCGCACATAAACAGAACTGGAGAGACTGCATGAACTACGCGGACCTTGAGCTGCTTTTCAAATACAACGATTGGGCAAACGACCGTATCCTGGCTACGGCGGACAATGTCTCTACCGAGCAGTTAATCGCGCCCAATGACCTTGGCTGGGGCAGCCTGCGCGGCGCGCTCGTTCATCTGATGGACGCCGAGTGCGCCTGGCGAATCCTGCTCAAGGACGGACTGTTTATCGTGGAGTTGAACCCGGAGGACTTCCCCGATGTCGCCGCCATCCGCGCGCGCTGGGCGGACGAGCGGACCGCCTTCTGGGACTACCTGAACAGCCTGTCAAACGATGATCTGGCCGGCACAGTAAGTTACGAAGCAGATGGCAAAACGCGCCAGCGCGTACTCTGGCATTGCCTGGCGCATGTGGTCAATCACGGCACGCAGCACCGCAGCGAATGCGCCGCAATTCTGACCGGCTGCGGCCATTCCCCGGGCGATCTCGATTTTCTCGTGTTCTTGAGCCAAGGTTGATATTGCCCCAAGGAATTCCCTAAACTTCGTGCCCTTGGTGTCTTTGTGGTAAAAATCCCTGTAGTTTACAGGGCAATCGCATCAAATTGGTTGAAGCAGATGGAGCAAGAAATCGTTATCCATCGCTGCGCGGAAGCGTTTTTGCCGTAAACTGCTTTTGCCTGTATCACGCTTGAGCAGATTCAAGGCTATAGCGCGTAAGGTTGCCATATTTTCGGAACTTTCGCCGTCTCGGATGCGAGAATGATCCTCGCCGAAGGTGACATCCAAGACCCAGTGGTAGCTGTTTTCGATTGTCCAGTGCCGCCGCGTTGCTTGCAAGATAAGCGCGGCAGAAGTGTCAAGGCTGCTGATATAATAGGCAGTCTGGTAGCGAATTTGCCCTTTATGACGGCACTCTCGCTGGACACGTATAAGGCTACGCAGGTCAGGCCATCCTTGATAATGGCGGATATATTCGAAAGCCTTGGGATCACTGAGCACCCAACATTTGCGTATTTCAATCCGTCCCCTTGACTTGTTAGTTGTTTCGTTGAAGTCACAGTCCATGTCTTCAAATCCATGTTTGTCGCCATAGCTGAACCAATCGGCTATATCCTGTTTTAGATTGCCCTGATTGCCCTTGACCTGCAGAATATAATCCGCTTTCTCGTTCCGAATCGCTTGCGCAATCTTGGTTTGACATCCCATCGCATCTATTGTCACAATGCAACCGGAAACATCCAGTAGACGCAACAACTCAGGAATGGCTGTTACTTCATTGGACTTATCAGCCACTTTGCGCTGTCCTAATACCAAGCCATTTTCACTTGCCCAAGCACTGACCAAATGGACCGCATCCTTACCCAGCATCTTGTCATGGCTACCGCGCAAGGTCTTGCCGTCAAGGGCAAGCACCTGTCCTTTACTGACTGCAAACACCGACTCTACCCAGCGCATAAAGCGCTGCTGGAACTCCTCATGATTGATCCTGGCAAATACATAACCGAAGGTATCATGCGATGGAATGCCATGCTCTAGCTTCAGAAACTGGCGAAACCAAGGCTCCTTCGCTTTTCCTACGGTTTCGATGCCAACCCAACTATCCGCGCCACAGAGCACAGCACAAACGGCGATGATAATGATATCGAGCAATTTGTGGTCACAGCGCCCCTCTATTCGGGGATCAGGCAGATCAGCAAAACATTCCTCTAAACTCAATCCTCTACCTTTTGACATGAGGCAACTCCTCTTTTTGCCTCAGTATCGCCCCAAAATGATTTTGATGCGATTGCCCTGCTGTAGTTTAGCGCAAAATGGCGATGAGGCTGCAATTGCGTTATAATGCCAGCGGGAAAACAATTATCACGTTCGCGGCGCATCGTTTTGATGCGTTTAGATTGAAAGTTTATTCAAGAGGAGAAGAAACATGCGTAAATTAACATTCTTGAGCATTTTGCTGCTAGTCCTGTTATCGGCGCTGCCGGCGGCAGTCCTCGGGCAAGACGCTAAAGTCACAGTCGTAACCTGTTGGGGCGGTCCCGAAGGCATCGGCTTCAATGCCGTCAACGCGGTATTCACAGAACAGACAGGCATTGAAGTTGAACATATCGACGATCGCGATTGCCACCTGCTGCCACAGATCATGGCAAGCGCCGGCAACCCGCCCGATGTATCCGGCATGCCGCGTCCCGGCGTCATGGCCGATTTGGCGCGCGAAGGCTTGATTATTCCCTTGACCAGCGGCGGCGACCCAGTGATGACGCCAGAGTTTGTCGCGGACAATTACGGTCAGGCGCTCATTGATCTGGGTTCGGTTGATGGCGAGTTCTACGGTGTCATCAGCGCTGTTAGCTCCAAGAGCACCGCCTGGCGCCGCACGGATGTCTTCGAGGATATCGGCGAAGACGCGCCCGCCACCTGGGACGAGTTCATCGAGTATCTGGATATCCTGGCGGAAGAAGGCATACCGTCCCTGTCCCTGGGCGCCTTGGATGGCTGGACGCTCACCGACTTCTTCGAGAATCTCTATCTCAACATTGCCGGTCCGGAAATGTATCACAAACTCTTTGTGACTCACGAAGTTGAGTGGACCGATCCCACTGTCATCAGCGCGCTGGAGCATTTCGCCGAAGCGGTATCACCGACTGACACGCGGCTGGCAGGCGGCTCCGACGGGGCGCTTGCCACCGGTTTCATCGGCGCCATCGACAAGTTCATGGCCGGCGAAGGCGGAATATACCCCTTGGCGAGTTTCGTGCGCAGTTTCGCCCAAGCCAACTTCCCGGGCCAGACCTGCCCCGATGACTTTGGCTATTTCCAATTCCCGACTATCAACGAGATGTACGCCAATTCAGTCGTTCTCGGCGGCAACTTCTGGCTCATGTTCAACGACAGACCCGAGGTGCGCGAGTGGATGCGCTGGATGGCCGGCGCCGAAGCCCAGGAACTCATGGCGACCCAAGAAACGGGACCGCAGCTGTCGGCGAATTACAACGTTTCCTCCGATGTCTACGCCGAGCCCTGCGATGGCGCGGCTGCCAACATGGTCGCCAATGCCGCCTTCGTCGCCTTTGACGGCTCGGACCTGGCGCCGGGCGCCATCGGCGGCGACGCCATGTTCACCGGCTTGCAAGACCTGGTCGCCAATCCCGGCGCCGTGCAAGAGGTTGCCCAATTCATTGAAGACGTGGCGGACACCGCCTACGGCGAATAGCCCGACAGAAGCGATGTCCAAGAGGGCAGTCCCGATGGTCTGCCCTCTTTTGCCACCTATGTTTTCCCCGCAATAAACCCGTCCGCGGCAATCGGGCTGGCACGCATAATATGCACACGAGCAGATTCAGCAAACTGATTCCCTGGCTCTTCGCCGGTCCGGCTCTCGTCGCCATGGCGCTGTTTTACGTCTACCCGACCATCGTGACGATCATCCTGAGTTTCACCCGGGGCACCATCACAACACCAGCCAAAGAATTCGTCGGCTTGGACAACTATCGCATCCTGTTGACCGAAGACCGCTTTTTCTTGAGTTTCGAAGACGGCGTCTTCAGCGGCGCGCTGGTCAACAGCATCGCCTGGCTCATCATATTCCCCACCGCCGTCGTGCTCATTGGTCTGCTTGTGGCTGTCTTGTCCGACAAGATCAAGTACGAAGCGATCATCAAGTCCATCATGTTCATGCCGATGGCTATCTCCGCCACCGCCGCCGCGGTCATCTTCCGTCTTTTATACAATCAGAATCCGAACCTTGGCTCGCTCAACGCTTTCCTCATGGCTATCTTCCCGGATTTCGAGCCTATCGCCTGGTTAGGCAGCGTTGAAGTCGCCAATCTGGCGGTGATTTTCGCCGGCGTCTGGATTTCAACAGGTCTTTCCGTCGTCGTGCTGTCAGCCGCGTACAAAGCCATCCCGGCCGAGCTGCACGAAGCCGGGAAGATCGACGGCGCCAATCCCTGGCAATTGTTCTGGCGCGTCTCCGCCCCTATGCTCAGCGGACCAATGACCTTCATCGCTGTCACGATGATCATCAACGCGCTGAAAATGATCGACCTCGTGCTCGTGATGACCAAGGGCGCGCCACGTGGCGCGACCCGCATTATCGGATATACCGTCTTCTGGGAGACCTTCAACAATAATCGCTCCGGTTACGGCAGCGCGGTCGCCGTCATTCTCTTTCTACTGGTCCTGCCCTTCATCATCTATCAGTTGAGGCAAGTCCGCCGCGATTTATGAGGACGCTTTGAATACACCCTATCCCAAGCGGCGCCCAAGCCCGAGCGAAGCGCTCATCTCCTTGACCAGGCGGGGACCCGTCCACGCGATTTTGCTTTTCATCGGCATCATTTGGCTTGTGCCGTCTGTGGGCTTGGCTGTCACTTCTTTTCGCACCCGCGGCGATATCTCCGCTGCCGGCTGGTGGACCGTCGCCAGCGGCAACCGCACTGTTACGGACCAACTATGGGAACTGCAGGTCATTGAGACTGGGACCGGCGACGAGAACAGCGTCGTCGCGGGCCAGACCCTAAGCGGCGAATTACTGACTGACGCGGTTGAGGGAATACCTTCCGCCACGATTGGCTTGGTGCGCGTCCAGCAGATCATCGGCGCCCTCGCGGTCGAGGAATTTGCCAAGCCCATCGCGCTTGAGGGCGTTGGAACGGTCAGGGTTCATGCGGACGGCTCCTACGATTTCGCGCCGGCGGAGGGCTATTCCGGCGCTTTCGTGACCGAAATCGAAAGCGCGGAAACGCCATTTACCGTCGAATTCCAACTTCAAGGTTACGAGTCCATTCAAGGCGAGCTGAACATAGAAGCGATCGGGGAGTCGGCGCGTGTTCCGCGCGCCGGCAAGATCACAGTGCATGCCGACGGCAGTTATGACTTCGAGCCGCGCGCGAGCTTCGTCGGTACCTTCGCGGCGACGATCGATCCGGACCTTGTTGATAATCCGCCATTCACGCTCGAATACGCCATGGAGCGCGCCGGCGCTGCCCTCGTAGTATTTGATGCTGACTCAACTATCGAACTGCCGTTGGCTGGCGCGATTCATGTCGGCTCCGATGGCGCCTTCGAGTTCAACGCCGCGGATGACTTCGCCGGGCTGGTAGAGATGGAACTCGGCATCCTGAATCCGCTACTGACGCTGGAGAATTATGTGGAAGTCTTCACGCGGGAGCAGCTGGCGGAACCGGGCTTTCTCAACTTCTTCAAAAACAGTTTCATCATCACGATTCCCAGCACAATCATTCCGATCGCCCTCGCGGCCCTGGCCGCCTACGCTTTCGCCTGGCTGGATCTGCCCTTCCGCAATGTTTTTTATCTATTGTCAATCGCCTTGTTGATCGTCCCGCTCCAGACTACATGGATCCCCGTGCTGCGCATGCTGAACACGGTGGGCTTGATAGGGACATGGCCCGGCATCTGGATCGCGCATTCATCCTACGGGACGCCCTTCGCCATTTTTCTGCTGTACAACTTTTTCCGCGAGCTCCCCGGCGAACTTTTTGAAGCCGCGCGCGTCGATGGCGCTTCGGAATTTGGCATGTTCTTCCGCATTGTTGTGCCGCTTTCACTGCCCGCGCTCGCGTCCTTAGCCATTTTTCAGTTTGTCTGGGTATGGAACGACCTGATGAACGCCCTGATCTTCTTGGTTGACCAGCAGAAATTCCCGCTAACGGTGGGCATTCGACAACTGGTGGGACAATATGCCAACGAGTGGGATATCCTCGCTTCCGGCGCCTTCATTACCATGCTCGTGCCTTTGCTTGTGTTCTTCAGTCTGCAACGCTATTTCGTTCGCGGCGTCACAGCCGGCGCCGTCAAGGGGTAAATGCGCCATGCTCACTAGAATAGGCTATGCGACCGCCAGGCTGATGAGAACCGTCCTTGCTTTCCCTTGCCTCGCCCTATTCGCGCTTTTGGCTTTTCCGCAACCTGTTTTGGGCATGGTCGCGGTGATTTACGTGCCCGGGGACTACGACAGTATCGCAGCGGCAATTGCGGACGCGCCCGATCACGCTGTCATCGAAATCGCGGCCGGCGCATATCGCGAAGCGCTGATCATTGAGCGTCCGCTCACGCTGCGAGCTGTTGCCGGCGCCCAAGTAACCCTGGTCGCCCCAAGTGATGAAAATCCCGTGGTCGCCATCCGCGACACGGATGCCGTTTCTATCGAGGGGCTAACGATACTTGGCGGCGAATATGGCGTCTTCGTCACACGCAGCCAAGCCATCACGATTCAAGACAACAGGGTTGTGGACAGTCGCCTGGCGGGTATCAAAGTTCGGCTCGGCGCGGCGGACATATTGAACAACTCAGTGATCAACGCGCGACCGCCCTATGGCTTCGGCATCCATGTCACCAACACCATGCAATGGCCCCAATCGCGCGTCGCCGGCAATATCGTCTTCGGCAATGCGCATGGCGGCATATATACCAATATGACTTCTATGATTCACATCAACGACAACATCCTGCGACAAAACGGCGAATACGGCATCGCTGTCACAGAAATGTCCCATGCCGATGTGCTGGGCAATACTGTCGCCGATACAACCGGTATCGGCATCAACGTCCTGGACATGTCCATGGCGCTGGTATGCGACAATGTCGTTATCAATACCGCAAGCGATATCAATTCACAAAGCATCCGCAATGGCAATGGCATCACCGTCGATTATCATTCCGAAGCCTTCTTGTCAGGCAACACGATCGCAGGCAGCGCGCTAAATGGTCTCAGTGTCTTGTACGGCTCATTCGCCTATCTGCACGAAAACCAGATCAGCGACAGCATGGAAGCATCTGTTTACGTAGACGAAAGCGTACTTGAAGAAGGGCAAGGCTGCATATCAGAGGGATAGAAATATACCCTACGTAACGCTAGTCAATTTAGAGACCTAATAATCGATAATAGTTGTTGGCAATTGAAGGATCTTCCAAGATTTCCTCGATTGTGAACCAGAAATTGACGCTTTCTTGATTCGACAATATATCTCTTTCAGCCTGCCACGACATAGATACCGCAGGCACAATAAGTATTGTGGTTGACCTTGGATTTTCTTCAGCCGCGCGTCGAAGACTTTTTATTGCGGCGCCAACACGTTCAAGTACCCCGGCATCGTCAATGCCACCTTTAATTTCGATCGCAATCTCTATCTGATCATTCTTATAAAATGCAATGTCAGGTTCAGCGCCCATCCGTAATACTCTGCCATCAAGAAGTTTTATTTCAAGAGTTCTGCTGTTTACATCGACAAGAATGTCCTTCGCGATCATATCAACTTGACGCAAACGAGCGATTAAGTCATTACGGATAATGATTTCCACGCGATCGCCCTTTGCGTTTTGCCATGAGCCTTGCGCTTGAGAGCCGGCAGCCATGCCACGCCACAAATCGAATTCGCGCCGGTTTACTCGATCTTCGGACTCAATGAGATTGCTTACAATTGTATTTAGCCGAAGCGCAATTGATGTAGCTGACGTGAAATTCGGATATTTTTCGGGATTCTCAAAGCGGCTAGTTGAAACTCCGACTTGATTCATCGACTTCTGTGAGACCATCGCTAGCATTCTATAGTAGCTTGTTGATCGCTGGACTGTGGTCAAGACCTGGGGATGCGCGAAAACGATAATGGGTTTAATCCCACTATGGATTATTTTGTTCCATGCTTTTTGAGATATTCCTAATTCGCGAAACTCCCAATCCAAGTTCTCTCCAGCTATAGATTCAATCTCTTCGGCAACCTCAATCAATCCCCAAGCATGGAGTTTCTGATGGAAGAATAGGCTCTTGGACAACTGATCCAGACGCCAAGTTTGACGCTTTGAAGTCGTCGGCAATTGGTCACCGCTTCCGCCAAATCAAGATGCTTTTCCGCAACGCTTCTCGGCCATATCTGCCCATTTGTTGACTGCTATTGCCTTTACGTTGTGGCAATACGTATATTTTCTCAGGGATAAACCCGAATTTGGCGGCGATATCTGTCATTAAAATATCTACAGGTATGATTTCGCCGCTATAGCGTACATTGTCATTTACAATTGCGACGGAAGCTCCAGATTTGCAGACTCGGAACAGTTCGAATGTTACAAATGCCAACTCAGTAAAATAGCCTTCAATCATTGAAATGATGCCTCTATTGTTGACCTCGCCGCGCCGACTGCGCAGACGCAGCGCGTTTAGTATTTCCTGATATGCTTTGTGATTCTTCATGGTCTCAAGAATTTGCTCAAAATCGTCAACTCTCCCAATTTGTGAATAGAATTGACACAGCTTCTGGATTTTAGATTTGTTTTCAACGGTACAGCTTAACAGCCGCTGCCGAAGACTGAGCATGGCTGCTTGATCAACTCCCAAAAACGCTAGCTCCAAAGCGTATGTTCTAGTGTAATCATAACGATTGCAATATGGCGGCGAGGTAATGACAGCGTCAAAGCGATTGGAGGCTTGAATCGGCAGTTTTTCCAGTACCGTTCCGATTATTAACTCTTGATTTCTGGAGCAAGCGCTTGGATTTCCCACCAGCGACAGATCATAAATTACCAAGTCAAGCGCTTTGATTATTGCATTTTGAACGGGTTGGATTTCACGTTTGTAAAATGGTTTTACTGGTTTCTTCCCAGTTGCAATTCGTTTCGCATTGCGTTCTCTCATTTTTCCCGATCGGCTGTCCCAGCGTAAAAATTGGCCGTCTTTGCTCGTATAACTGATATCTTCGAGGATGGACAGCAAAACGAACTTGAGCAAATCCTTGATAGCTTCACTGACATCCATACTCGCGAACTGATCGTCATACCACATCAGATGCGCTTCCCGCTCAGTGTCGAAGGCATGGCAGGTTATGGGGATATGCGGGAAATTTCGCTTGGATTCTGCTGGCTGAGTCGATTTTACCCACTCGCGAATCCCCCGCAATTGGTCAAGGTCGTATTGAGCTGACCTTGACTTCACTTGCCAGACTAAATCGCCAATCGGCATGACTTCAATTCCTGTAGCATCCAATCCCATATACTGCGCTGCAAGTAAAGTGGTTGAAACACCTGCGAAGGGGTCAAGGATGCGCTGTGCAGGCTTTAGATCAAATTCCTCTATGAAATTCTGCACAAGCCGACCGGAAAAACCTTCTTTGTACTTGAACCAACGGTGCAAAGTTGCGGATTTGTTGGCTTGATAGCTTACCAACTGTCTGTTAAACCGCTTGGTTTGCTGCAAAAGCGCATGGTATCGACGTTCTAATTCAACCCTTGCTGACGACGAAGTAACCCCATCTGTCTGATAAATTGATTCAAAGGGGTCTACTTCCTTGGTAAGGGAATCGTCGAGTAAAAGAGACAACTGATTAATAGCTTATTCTCCTATTCCGTCCGACAATGTTGACCTATTATACGCTACCATGGAGCATAAATGCTTTGCAGATCATTCCTCCTCCCCTTCGCCGCGCCTCCCGCGGCTGCGCAAGAGCCGCGCGCCGAGGTTATCGGCCGGCGCGGAGGCGCCGCCCGCCGCCCGTGGCGGAACGACAGCCCCGGGCAGGGGCGCGACAGCCCCGCTCGGGCTGGGATCAATCCGCGGGACCTCGCCATAGTCAGTCGAGTCGCGGCTGCGGCTGCGCGCGTTGAGCAGCGCTTGCACTCGCTGGGAGCGTTGCTGATCTTCGCTTTGACGACCCGTCAAGCGCGCGCGCAGACGCGCCAAATCGCCCCGCGTGATAATCAAACGCCGGACTGCGATATCCAGTGGCAGCAAGAGCAGCGCCAGCAGAAGCAAGTTCTGCCAAATGCTGACCGCCGCTTGCCGCTCGCCCAAATTGTGGGCGAAGACATCGGCTGGATTCCCCTCCAGATTGGCGCCGCCCGTTAGCGCTGCGATTTCCGCCAAGAGCCGATCATCCGCTTCGCGCGGAATGTACTCGGGCGAATAGGACAAGACCCAGCCGTTGAGATCGCTCAGCGCGGTATCGCCGTCATCGAGCTGCGCCTCGCCGTTAATCGTCAAGAAATAGGCGCCTTCGTTCTGTGGTTTGAAGGTGGCTTCGTAGCGGCCCGGCGCCGTTTGCAGCAAGGGGATGCGGCGGCTGTCGCCGGCCGGGTTCAATACCGCGCCGCTCAACAACAAGCCGTCCAGGAATTGCCCGGCTTTGTCGCGGGCGTCGACCGTAATCCGCGCATTTTCATCTTCCAAGCTGACGCGCGTCTCCAGGTTGTTGTTCGCGCCTGCGTTGATGCTCCAGTTGATCGCCTGTCCCCAAAAGCGCGAGAAGTCGTCCCAAGCCACCCATTCCTTCGCCCAGCGCGCGCTCGCGTCCGAGGTCCAAGCCACCACGCGCCCCAAGCCATATTGCCATGAAGCCAAAATCGGGTCGGAATAAGGTTCAGGACCGCTGAGGATGCGCTGGGCGGCGGTCTTCGGCGTGGTCGCCACATAACCGCGCAAGGGCGGGAAGCTGCCGATGCCGTCAATGATCGCGTTGCTGCCTGTCACGCGCGCGGTGAAGTCTTCTTCGACGATGTAAGAGCGCGATGCCAAGACCGTCTCTTGCGCGAAGATCAAGGGAATCTGCGCCACGTCCGCCACTTGATAATAATTGCCCGCGCCCGCTTCCGCCATTCGCTCGAGGAACTCCGCCGGATTGCGGCCGATGGCAATGGACGACAAGCTGACGCCAAACTGCTCGTGCAGCAGCTCGGTCAATTCCACCAGTCCGGTTGGGCTCGCGCCGCCATCGGTCAGCAGGATGAGGTGCTTCAACTGCGAGGGCTCGTTGATGATGTCGCGCTCCACCAGGCGCAAGCCCGCCAAAATGTCAGTACCCCCGCCCGAGCGAATGGTATTGGTCATGGCGATCAGCGCCTGCGCGTCGTTGACTTGCTGAAAGGGAACCACCCAGGCGCCGCCGGTATCAAATGTGCCGATGGCAACCCGATCGCTCGGTTGCAGCAAACCCAGCGAAAGCACGATAGCCCGCTTCGCCAATTCCAGGTTGGGTACGCCGCCGCGTCCGATCTGTCCCATACTGCCGGAGCGATCAATCAAATAGGCGATCGTCAATTGGGGCAGTCGCTGCTGGTCTTTGATCTGCATCTCCACCGGCAGGGTGCGCTCCAGCGGCGTCTGATAATATCCGCCCGGCGCATAGCTGTCCGGTCCCCCGATCATCACCAAGCCCCCGCCAATGTCGCTGACGAATTGATCCAGCAAGTTCATCTGCGCATTGCTCAATTCGGTCGCCGGCACATTGACCAAAATGACGCTCTTGTAATTGGCCAGTTGCGCCATGTTTACCGGCAAAGCCTCTGGCGATACCGCGTCAATCAGCAGACCAGCCTGCTCCAGCGCCGGCAGCAGATTCTGCGCTTCCGCCTCGCTCGCGCGCACGAGCAAGGCGCGCGCGGGACCAATCACCTGGCTGAAAGCCGCCAGTTGATTATTCTGATTGTAGTTGTCGCTTTCCTCCGGCACGACCAACTGCGCCGTGAAATCGAGAAAACCGCTCTTCTCGCTGGTCTGGGTCAGGGCAAAGCGCGTATCGCCTCGCTGTAGGTTCAGCGCCTCTTCGTGGATCAGGCTGCCGCCCGAGAAGATCAACAGCGTCGCCGCTGTCGCTGCTTCGGCATGAATGCCGACGGCGATATCGAAGCTCTGGTTTTCCCCGACGCGGCTTGGGGCGTCCAATTCGGTTATTCTTACGTCGGGCTGTGCCGCGCGGAAAAACGGCACATAGCTGATCTCGACTCCCGAAGCCGCGGCGCGTTGGGCGCGGGCGCGGGCGTCGCCTTGCGTCGGCTGTCCATCGCTAAGCACGACGATGCGCGGCGAGGCATCGGCCGGGAACATGGATAGCGCCGTCTGTATCGCATTGCCGATATCGGTATGCGTCGCGACCGGCAAGGACGCGAATCCAGCAATTTCTTGCACGCGGCTGAAATCGCTCTCCGGCACAGCGTTGTCGCCAAATAAGACCACCGCCCATTCATCGTCGGGCTGTTTTTCGGCGATCGCCCCGCGAATGTACTGCAATTGCGCGTCTTCAGAGCCGCTGCCCATGCTGTCGGAAGCGTCAACCAAGAAGACCACCGCCAGCCGGTCAACCGCCTGTACCCGCTGCAAACCCGCCAAAGCCAGGACAAGCAGCACAACGATCGCCGTTCGCAGAGCCAAGCTAGTGATATCGCGGCGGCGGCGGAAGGCCTGACGTGGAAAACCCATATACCAAACGATTGGCAAAGCGATCAGCAGTATCAGTCCGGCAGATGGCGTGGTGAATTGCATGACGCTTCCAATTCCGCTTGGCGACGCGCCGGCGGGCTCCAGCGCTTACACCGATTGTAGCGACTAGCGCAACGGCTTCACAGGGTGACCGCGGCAGCGACAGAATAATCGCGCCGAACATAAGATACCCTTGAGATTGCCCGCCATATCTGATATGTTGCTGACCGCTGATGACATGGCGCGCGGACTTCCGCAGGCGAAATGGCTGAACCGATTTCGTCTTTCTTATTGTTTCGTTTTCCGCGAATATGATGCTTTTTTGATTGTTGCTGGTTAAACTATCGTAAGTGATATAGATTTCTGCATAATTTCTTATATTTCGTGGACTTAGGACAGAAAAAGTTGTAAAATCTATTTAGTGTTTACCTGTGTATTGCAACGGTTGTTCCCGACAAGAAGGGGGATGAATGTCCGAATACGAAAATCACCTACCCCCGACCGATTCTTACCTAGAAGACGTTGGACCATACTCGGAAGACAAACCAGATATAATCAAAGTCTCGGCTCGTTCGCGTTCGACCGCGGTTGCCGGCGCCATTGCCGGCGTCATGCGACAGCATAACCAGGCTGAGGTTCAAGCTATCGGAGCGGGCGCGGTTAACCAAGCCGTGAAAGCCTTGGCGATTGCCAGGGGCTACCTGGAACGGGACGAGATCGACATCGTCAGCACGCCCTACTTCACAGAGGTCGATATCGACGGTCAAGAGCGCACGGCGGTTCGCTTCCGCGTTGAACCGCGTCCTTAAGCATCACATAGCTCGGCGATTGCCCAGCATCAACCATGTTTTGACGACAAGGTGAATAGCTCTTATTCACCTTTTTTCTTGACTATACCTCTAAGCATCCTCTTTCGCAGCCGAAGCTCCGTAATCGCGCTGATCGCCCCGCAGTGATTCTGCCTGTCCGCTTGAGGCTTTTCCCGGCGCAAGCGCCCCGCTCGCCTTTCACTAAATCCCGCTCAACCATCATCCCTTAACCGGTGCTATAATGCACTCGGCTATGCGACTGAAGACAAGATTGGAGCGATACAGTGGCGGAATTAGCGACTTTGGCGATCAATACGATCCGCACCCTGTCCATGGATGCGGTACAAAAGGCGAACAGCGGCCATCCGGGCTTGCCAATGGGCGCGGCGCCCCTGGCTTACACCCTGTGGACGAAGCATCTGCGCCATAACCCGAATAACCCGAGCTGGCACAATCGCGATCGCTTCGTATTAAGCGCCGGGCATGGTTCCATGCTGCTTTATTCGCTTTTGCATCTCACCGGTTACGACCTGTCACTTGAGGAAATAAAGCGTTTCCGGCAATTCGGCAGCAGCGCGCCGGGTCACCCGGAATACGGCGATACGCCCGGCGTAGAGACCACAACAGGTCCGCTGGGGCAAGGCGCGGCGACAGCCGTCGGCATGGCGCTGGCGGAAGCCTTCCTCGCCAAGCATTTCAACCGCCAGGAGCGCAAGATTGTTGATCATTACACCTATGTCCTGGTCAGCGACGGCGACTTGATGGAAGGCGTCTGCATCGAAGCATCTGCTCTGGCTGGCCATTGGGGCTTAGGCAAGCTGATATTCTTGTACGACGACAATCAGGTCACATTGGACGGCGACGCCAGCATGACCTTCAGCGAAGATATCGCGCAGCGCTTCGCGGCGATGGGCTGGCATTATAGCCGTGTAGCTGACGGAACGGATGTCGCGGCAATTGATCAAGCGCTCACAGCGGCAAAATCCGTCACGGACAAACCCAGCCTGATCGCGGTGCGCACCATCATCGGCTACGGCAGCCCCAACAAACAGGGAAGCAGCGCCGCGCATGGCAGCCCGCTCGGCGAGGACGAAGTGAGGCTGGCGAAAGAAGCGCTAGGCTGGGATCCGGATGCTAAATTCTACATTCCAGCAGAGGCTTCGCAGCACTTCCGCCGCGCCCTAGATGCGGGCGCGGCGGCTGAAGCGGAATGGCATAGCGCCATGAATTCCTGGCGCGGCGCCTATCCCGAATTGGCAAACGAATGGGATCGCGCCCAAGCCCGCCAATTCAACGAGGGCTGGCGCGAGGCGCTGCCTAGTTGGACCGCCGGCCAAGAGGTCGCCACGCGCAACGCTGGCGGCGACGCGCTGAATGCGCTGGCACGCCATGCGCCCACCATGATCGGCGGCGACGCCGACTTGGCCGGCAGCACCAAAACCCTTATCAAAGACGCCGGCGATACAGGTCCCGGACGGGGGACCGAACGGAACTTGCGCTTCGGCGTCCGGGAACACGCGATGGGCGCCATCGTCAACGGTCTGGCGCTGCACGGCGGCATCGTCAAGCCCTATAGCGCCACGTTCTTCACCTTCAGCGACTATATGCGCCCAGCCATGCGCCTCGGCGCGCTGATGGACCTGCCAACTGTTTATGTCTTCACGCACGACAGCATCGGACTGGGCGAAGACGGACCGACCCATCAACCCATCGAACATTTGATGGCGCTGCGTGCCATGCCCAATCTTTATGTCTTCCGGCCCGCGGACGCCACGGAGACCGCCGGCGCTTGGGCGACAATCGCCGAGCTGGATCATCCCGCCGCTATCGTGCTAAGTCGGCAGAACCTGCCAGTGCTGGCTGGCAACGACCAAGGCATACACGAAGGCGTTTCCCGCGGGGCATACGTCCTTTCCGAGCACAAGTCAGGCGACATCGACGCCATTATTATTGCCACCGGCAGCGAAGTGAGCATCGCGCTGGCAGCCGCGGAACTGCTCGAAGAGTCGGATATCCGCGCGCGCGTCGTTTCGATGCCCTGTTGGAAGCTCTTTGAAGCGCAGGACGAAGCCTATCGCCAGAGCGTTCTGCCCGCGGATATCAGGCGCCGCGTCAGCATTGAAGCGGGCGCGACGCTCGGCTGGGAGCGCTACATCGGCGACAAGGGCATCGCCCTTGGTATCGACCGCTTTGGCGCCAGCTCGCCCTACTTGAGGATCTACGAAGAACTCGGCCTTACGCCAGGGCATGTCGCCGAAGCCGTCAATTCGCTTCTCGACGACTAGCAGCCGCCATTATCCCATCTAGGTTTATCTGAGGCGAATGCGCAAGGGATTTTAACGGCGGGGTTGCTTCGGCGAGCAATCCCTCAACAGCGACTGTGAAGTATGATTTTGCATGAGACCGCTTCACCTGGCGAGACGGTTGAGCCAAGCCAGCGCGAGAACGATATGCCCAGCCCTAAAGTGATGGTCGTCCTGCCGACCTACAATGAGCGGGAAAACATACGCGACCTTGTCGACGCGCTTTTCAAGCTCGATATCTCGAACTTCCACCTGCTGATCGTCGACGACAATTCGCCCGACGGCACGGGGAAAATCGCCGACCAGATCGCCCAAAGCCAAACTTATCGCGGCAAGGTCAAGGTCCTGCATCGACCGCAAAAGCAAGGCTTGGGACCAGCCTACATAGCGGGTTACAAACGCGCTCTGGACCTCGACGCCCAGTTGATCATTCAGATGGACGCCGATTTCTCGCATCAGCCCAAGTATATCCCGCAATTGCTGGAACAAGCGCAAGAGCAGGAGGTCGTGGTTGGATCGCGTTACGTCGCCGGCGGCAGCGTAGACGAGCGCTGGGGCCCCCTGCGGAAGCTGCTCAGTTGGTGGGCGAACCGGCTCTATGCGCCGGGCATCCTGCGCATCCCGATCCGCGACGCCACGGGCGGCTTCCGGCTCTTCCAACGGGATTGCCTCATCGGCCTGGATCTGGACCGGATCAAGGCGAACGGCTATGTTTTTCAAGTAGAAGTCATCTACGTGCTGCACAAACTCGGTTACCGGATCAAAGAGATCCCGATCCATTTCCCGGACCGCGAGCGGGGCTTATCCAAGATGTCGCCAGCCATCGCTGCGGAAGCGGCGCTGCGCGTCTTAGAGATCATGTTGCGCCACCGCAGTTTGTCCCCTGCTCAGCGCCGCGCGGCGCCCTACGACGCGGAGTGACCTGTCTACAGAACTACAGGCAATCAATCGTCCATAATAAACCGCGGCGCACGATTTCCCGGGCTTGCGGGACGTCGAAATCGCCTATGACATGCCCCAGCGAGCAATAGAATACCTTGCCCTTGCCATAGCGCCGCGTCCAGACTACCGGCATCACCGTGCCATCAACCCAGTCAGCGTGATCCCCGTTGAATGTCGTTGTCGCCAAGACCTGATTGGAGGGATCGGTGTGCATGTAGTATTGCTCCGAGCGCATAGCAAAATCGCCGATGCCGGCCGTGATCGGATGCGCCTCATCGCGAATGTTGACGCGATAATCGATGATATTGCCCGGGTGCGCCACCCACTGGCCCCCAACCATGAATTGATATTCGGTATTCTGGCGGAAGGCGTCAGCCATGCCGCCATGCCATCCCGCAACATGAACGCCGCCTTCGCGCACCGCCTGCAGCAGCCCCGCTTCTTGCTCCTTGGTAATCACGCTCATGGTGTAGACTGGCACGACCATGTCGATAGATCCCATTAGATCGGCGTCCAGGAAGCTGTCCAATGACTGCGAAAGCGTCGCCTCCACGCCCGCGTCGCGCAGCAGCCCCGCGAATAAGAATGAGGTCTCTTTGGGATCGTGACCATCCCAGCCGCCATAAACGATCAGTACTCGCTTGCTCATTTTCGCTCCACCTTTGATACGAAAGCTAACTTGCCACAAGTATAGACGCCCCCGGGCGGATTTTACATATTTTCCTGGCAGAGCCGTTGGAAACGGGAGCCTGGACCGCGCGCCAAAATTGTCCCGCTAGGCATTGGCATCCTTGTGCAAGCGGAATATGCTGTTACCAGAAGCCACATAAATGATATCGTGAATCGGATAAGCGACTATGGCGGAGAGCAATTCAAATTTGTCTTGTTCCAGCGCTTGATAGCTGTCCATGAAGGTACCGGCAAGCGTTGTCTCGTATACCGCGCGGGCGCCGCGGCTAATCACAAAAAATGCCGGCGCGAAGGGACTGTCATTGAGAAAAAATCCCTCGGTCATTGCCGTGTAAAGTTCACTGCCCTCGTTGAAACCGCTAAATGCGAAGGCTCGCTCTTCACCGGCATTGTATCTCTTCATGATACCGTCATCGTATAATACGTAAACATCACCAGACTGGCTGATGGTGAAATCGACGACCTTGCGCAGATTTGGACGCGCGTCCCGGGTGAAATACTCGCGGGGCGCGCTGGGATAACTCGCGCCGGAGGGATCGTACTTCCAGATCTGTCCGCCTGCGCTATCCAGTATGTACAGGCGGCGTCCCCAAACCGTCAGCGCCGACGGCTGCTCCCACTGCTCTACGCCCAGAACGCGCTGGGCGTTGCAGATCATGATAAACTGCGGCCGGCAGCGAACCAGCGTGCCGTTTTCGTCAATCATCGCCAGTTCCCCGGTAACATCGTCAAAAGCGATATCGACGATTTGCCCGATGCTGTATCCGTCTACTGTTGCCCCGCGCCGCATGTTGGGGACCGGCTCCTGCCGCTCTACCTCCGTGCCATCATCCGAGATCTTGATGTGATATACCAAGTGATTTTTGGCATCCAGCGCATACATGTCGGCGCCCTTGAGCCTGAGCCGCGCGATGCTGGCATCCTGGAAATTCGTCAGCGGGCTTGCAACGCGCCGCTGCACATTGTTGAGATTATCAACAATTTCCTGCGCTTCTTGCCGCATCGTTTCAATCACTAGGTCGCCAGGGCGCATATTTTCGCAAACATCGACGACTTGCAGCGCGGCATTCCAGGCAGAGGTGATACTCCTGCGATTGCTGTTGTCCATAGAGCGGGCCAGGCTGGCGGTCTCTTGCAAGCGCTGCAAGCACTGTTCAAATTCGGATTCCCCGGTATTGGAAACCCAGGAGAACACGACAACCGCAACGATGAACAAGGGTATCAGCAAGACCCCCAAAGCCATCGAGCCCGCAGCGGGATTGCGGTCGCTGCCGGGTTCCGGCAAAGGCAGGAAACGCTGAAACAAGCGGCTTATGCCCTGCAAAAAGGCAGCCGCGCGCCGCGCCAAGCGCGTCAAGCCCCAGCGCAAAACGGCGCCCAAGCCGCGCTTGCGCCGCGCGGGACGGCTCGAGCCGGCGCCTTCCAATTGCTGCCGAGCTTCGTTCAGCTTCGCGTTTACCTCAAGCGAAGATTCGCCGGGCGCAGCCGGGACCGGGCTCTCGCTGTTCGGCGGCAACAGCTCCACCAGCATCAATTGTCCCTGCACCTTGATCGCATCGCGCAGGCCGTCCAAAACTTGTTCAATGTCGTCTTCCAACAAAGTACTGCTTAGCTGGTCGACAGGGATCTCGCACAGGTTGGCGTCAGCCAGCACCAGGCGGCTGCCCGCGTCGACGCCATAACGCACCATAGCGACTTCCGGCTCCGCCGCGATGCCCAATGGCGCGCTGAAGAGCGGTTCTTCCTGGGTGAAATCATCGGGAAAAGTCAGGGTCAAGCCAACCGTCTGCAATACCGAGACGACCGGACCCACACGCGCGACGTACATATCGTCCCCATGCAAGACGACCACGATGGCGCTTGCCTCAAATTGCTGCTGCTCATGCTCGCTATGTTCTTGATTGTGCTCGTAAAGGTTGCGGTTGAGCGCTTGAAACATCGTGCGCATGGCGATGGTGACGCTGCCGCCGGTATTGAAATAGCGTTCCGCCGCCAATACCGCCAATTGCTCATAAAACGTGGTAGGCGCGATCGTGCCCGAAGGCACAATCAAGGTGAAAAAAGTATCGCCCACGCGGCCCCGCGCGGCATCCGGCGGCGCCACCACGACCAGCGCCCCGGGCGGATTCACATTGATGGGACGGCCCCCAACAATGTATAAATGTCCCACCAAAGCTTCTAATTCAAATGCCATACGAGAATCATCGCGCGCGCGAACAACCTAATTGATTTTACATCAAGATGTGAATCGCGCTACGCTAGCGCCATTGGACTGCAAAATCCCAGCTTACAGTGCTATAATAGTTGTATATAATTCCGCTGCCTGCATCGTCGCTCCGCGACCTAGGATTGTGAAAGGCTTTAGCACCATGTCATCAATCCCGGCTGTTGACACGCGCGCGATAAAAGCTGGCTCGCCGACTGCTCGCAGGGACTGCCCCGCGGATAGCCCGAGACTGGATTGGTGGCTGACAATCGTCAGCTGCTTCATGATCTTCGGTCTCTTTGTCGATGGCTGGGCGCACAATCACGATCGCGTGGATGACAGCTTTTTCACGCCCTGGCACGCCCTCCTGTACAGCGCTTATGGCATTGCCGCGCTTAGCCTGGTCGCCCTGCACTTTCGCAATGTCGGCAAGGGTTTTCACTGGCGGCGCGCCTTGCCCGCCGGCTATATGCCCGCCCTAGCGGGAGCCTTGCTCTTCGCTATCGGCGGCTTGGGCGATATGTTCTGGCACCAGTTATTCGGCATCGAAGAAGGCGCCGAGGCTTTGCTCAGCCCGACGCATCTCCTGCTCGCCGCGTCCGGTCTGCTGATTATCACCGGTCCCATCCGCGCGCTCTGGCAGCGACAAAGCGAAGAAAACTGGCGCAGCCTGCTGCCGGCTATCCTCGCCTTAACCTTAGTCGCCTCGGTCTTCACCTTCTTCATGGCATTCGCCGCCGTCACCGGCCGCATGCACATCATGACCGGTCCCAGACCGGAGACCCATGGCTTATATGACGTTTATGGCGTGCTGGCTCTTGTTGCGCATAGCAATATCTTGCTCGGCGTCGTGCTTGTCAGCGCCCGGCGCTGGAACCTGCCATTTGGCGTCTTCACGCTGCTTTACACAGTCAATGCCCTGATGATGACCTGGATGCACCTGCGCGCAAATGCCGAGTTCCTGCTAGTCCTCAACGCCGCTTTCGCGGGCCTGCTTTGCGATTGGCTGCTCAGCCGCAAGCTCATAGCATCGACGAGGGGCTTGCGTCTGTTTTCTTTTCTGATCCCCGTCGTTTTTAGTTTGGGCGCCCTGCTTGCGCTGCAAATCCTGGGCGACAGCGCCTGGGGAAAGGGCGGCCTCTGGTGGGAGGTGCACATGTGGCTGGGCGCGCCGGTGCTGGCTGGCGCAATTGGCTACGGCCTCAGCTTGCTCCTTCACCCGCCGCAGCTCGCCAACTGACTTTCGACCTTAGGCGCCATCACCTCGATGACAACCCTGCGACAGATAAGCTGCCTCTTCACCTTCGTTTTGCTCTTGACAGCCTGCCGACAGCAAAGCCTGTCTTCCAGCGAGCTTAGCCTTGATGTCTCTGTTGATGGACTGCTGGTGGGACCGTCCCAAATCAGCGTCAGCGTTCGCGACAAAAATGGCGCTCCGGTTGAAAACCCAGGCGCGCTAGCCTTGCGCGGCGATATGGATCACGCCGGCATGGCGCCGGTCTTCGCCGAATCAAGCGAAGCGATCAATGGCGTATTCACCTTGCCATTTGAATGGACGATGGCTGGCGCCTGGATCCTGGAAGCCAAGCTGACCCTGGATTCGGGCGAAGGGCTAACGGAAAGTTTCCGCTACGAGGTTCACGCGCAAGCCGGGGACCAGGAAATGTCGAACATGAATCACGACGAAGGGCACAGTGGCGGCGAGCAGCGGGCGCTGGCAAACAGCGGTCACGGCGCCGCAATGGGCGAAGCCAGCGCCGTCTATATGCAAATCGAAAACGGCGGAGACTCCGCCCTTGTCATCGCCGCAGCCAAGTCCAGCGCCGCCCATCTGGTCGAGTTCCACCGCAGCGTCGTCGACAACGACATCGCGCGCATGGAAAAAGTCGAGACGCTGGTCATCCCCGCAGGCGGGCGGCTGGAGCTGCGCCCGGGCGGCCTGCACATCATGCTGCGGCAACTGAAGACCGATTTGAAACCCGGCTCCAGCATTGGGCTCCACCTGGAGTTGGCATCGGGCGAGATGATCCAACTGTCAATCCCAATCTTGGACATGCTCATGGCTGAAGACCACGCCTCAACTGTGCTTGGCGATCTGGTCTTCAGCAAGCTCTGGGCGCGCCCCGCGAGCGCCGGCGGCGCCCATGATCATGCTATGGCGACGGACATGTCCGCCAGCTCAAAATGAAGCGCAATCAGCAAATGAATAGCGCTAGCCCCGGCGTCTGGAGCGAGCCTATGCCCCGCCAAGCCAGCGCGCCAGCCGCAAGCCGCGCATCCCCGCGGGCAGCAGCGCCAGTAGCGCCGCGCCTTCTTCCGCATCCAAAGGGCGCAAGCCGATGAGTACAATGGCGTAGACGAGCGATGCCAGCGCCAGGACGAGCAGCCCTTGACCGAATAGCGTCATCACCAAGAACATGACCGCGAAGGCGGCTAGCGGACGCCAGAGCGAACTTAGCAGACGCAGCTGCGGCAGCGATGCGCGCATCAGATAAATAAATGGCAGGAAAAGAACCACTTCAGAAGCGATGGTCGTGATTGCCGCAGCCTGAAAACCATATCGCGGGATGAATATCATATTGGCGGCGATGTTGAATAGGACCGCCAGCCCAAAGGCGCGCGTGATCAGTCGCTGCTGCCCCAGCGCGACCAGCGCGTACTGCAGCAAACTGTTCATCCAGCCGAAAGGAATGCTCCAGATCATCAGTTGCAGGGCGATCACGCCGTCCGGCACATATCTGTTACCGCCCAAGATCAGCGTCAATGGCTCAGCCAATATCGTGAATATCAGAGCCAGGGGCAAGGTAATGGCGAATAGCAATTTGATCGCGAAGGCGCAACTGCGCGTCAATGCCGAGCGGTCTTCTTTTGCCTGGCGCGACATGACCGGGAAGAGCGCCTGCGTGAAAAAAGCCGGCACGATGTTGATCGCCAGCAGCCACTTGTAGGCTGTGCTGTATTGCGCGACAGTTTCCGCCCCTTTGATCGCTTGCAATATGACGATATCGATCTGGAAAAAAATAGTGGCAAGGAAATGATTGAGCATCAAGGGGAAGCTTTCGCCTATCATTTCTGCGATCAAGACCCGATCGGGCAGCCGCTGAGCGATTTTGCCGATCAAGCGCCTGCCAGCCCAAACCAGAACCAGCAGCGTCAAGACATTGTTGATGATGCTGACCGCCGCCAAGCCAACGATGCCATGCCCCAGCAACAGCGCGACAACGCCAAATACCGCCTTGTTGACGGTTGTGATGGTGGCGATGGCGGCTGGTTTTTCCGCTTGTTCGTTGGCATAGAAGAGCGATGTCATGCCCTTGGACAAGCTGGCGGGGAACAAACCCAGATAGAGCAAGCCGATCGCGGTCAAGCCTTCCGCGCTAATGGCTTCCGCGCCCGAGCTTTGCCACAGCAGCAATAGCCCAGCCAACAAAGGCAAGCCGACAAGACTCAATAACAGACGAAAGAAAGACGTGTTGTAGAAATAATGTCCGGCGCGGCTCTTGCGCTGAGAGGCTTCGCGTATCAGGAACAGGTCCAGTCCAAAATTCGTAAATATGTCGAACCAGACAAACAAGACCACCGCAAAACTGTAAATGCCAATCTCAAAGGGTTGCAGCAGCCGATACATCACAATGGCAAAAGCCAGATCGATACCCCGATTGAACAAGTTGAGAATGATTGGCGCCAGGCTGTTGCGCGCGACCTTCGCCACGCCCGAAGACTGCGCGGTGTTCATGCCAATATAAGCGCGCCAAAACCAAGCGCCGAATAAGAGCGCGGTCAAAACGACGCTCACCGCCGAAGCGAACATGCCCAGATGCACGCTGGCTGGGCTGTATACCAGCCTGACCGTCCAATTGCCCGCCGGCAATTCCACTCCCTGGAAGTTCGCCAGTACCAGACGCGCCGCCACGCCGAACTCCGCCGATTCTCCGCTGCCCCAAGGGCGGGCGAAGGCGCGCCAGCCCGGGGCATAGCTCTCGCTGATCACCAGCCAGCTCGCTTCATCCAGGCTGATGTCAATAAATTTCTCACGCGCGGTATCGCGGGAAATTGCCGCCGGCTGATATTCGGGGATATGCAGGCTGGAACCGGTGTTGGTGAATTCGCCAAATCTGAAGCCCCCGCCCGCTTCAGCCAGCCAGCGCGGATCCCAGTCCGCTTTGGCGACCGCGAAGGCTCGCGGCATAAAAGACTCGTTTTCCCAAATGGTTAATGCCTCGTCGGCGTAAACGGTCTGCCAACCGGTCGGGGGACTTCGCCAGTCGCGCGGGGTCAAAACAAAGCGGATATTGAGCAAATTAAAGAGGTCGGCAGCGAGCGCCGCTTCATATCCGCCGGCATGATTCCAGTCCGGCAAAGTATAGACTGGGGATATCCGATTGTGATCCATGAAACGCTGTGGCTGCAGGGCGCGCATGGTCGCCACGTACCTGGCGGGTATGATGCTTTCGTAACCGCGCGCGTCATCCAGTCCATAGCTCATGCCCATATTGGGATTAAGAATGGCCGGCTGCTGCGGATCGGCTTCCAGGCTCGTAATGCGAAAGTGACCATCTTGACCCTGCAAGTATTCTATCGCCGGCGGGGTGAATTCCAGCAGCAGCGGATCGCTGGCGGGGTTAAAACCATAACTCGCGCTGAACAAATCGAGGGCGGTTATCACCAAGACGAGGACCATCCAGAAGCGGGACCGCCAGCGCGCCGCCCAGAGCAAAATCAAGCCGCTGGCAAGCAACAGCGCCGCCAGCGTGACAAACTGCGGAAGCTGATAACTGTAAAACATGCGACCGTCAGCAAAAGCCCCATCAGCCCCAGCCAATTCCGCGACCAGCCTGTCAAAGAGCGGTTGCAATTCTTCGAAGCTGTTGTAACTGTAGACCGCTCCACCCAATAGCAGGAGCCCCAGCGCCAAGATCAGCAGCCCCATGACGCCAATCGGGAATACGCTACGGCGTCGCTCGACCAACAGATGAAGACCAATTCCCGACAGCGCCGCAACCGCCATCGTCAGTATGTAGACCCAGCGAAAAGGCGAGTTCAACTGATTCATGCCCGGCAGGTTAAACACAAAGGCATAGGTTGGCGCGCCGAACATGAAAGACAGCGCCAACAAGGCGATCAAAGCCAGGGCGGCAACGATGCCCGCGAATTGCCCGCGTCTTATGCCGGCAAAAAATGCGTAAGCCGCTAGCAGCAAGGGCAATACACCCAGGTAAAGCGCGCCTTCCACATAATTCTTGATGCCCCAATCAATGTAATCAATGGATTGCCCGGCGGCATTGCGCAAGTCGCTGACGGATTGCCTTGTGAATACGTCGACATAACTATGATGGCTGGGGTTGCCGTAGAAGTTCGGCAGCAAAAACTGCAAGAAATTGCGCGGTTTATGCGCATAGTCCAGTACCGCCGCCAGGCTGTCGCGCTCGGCGCGCCAACTGGTCTGCGCGAATTCGACCAAGGGGATCAACTGCAGGCTCCCCAAGCCCGTGCCCAGCAGCAGCATCAATAGCAGCCAGACGGCGCTCTTCAGCGCCCAGCGAAAAGGAAGCGCGCCATTGAACCGCCAGCGCCTGACAGCCTCGTAAAGCAAGCGCAGGCTGGCGTAGCCCGTCGTGGTCATCATGGTATAAATGGAGACTTCAATGTGCCCGGCGAGGATATTGCAGGCGATTGCGCCCGCTCCTATCACGACCCAAGGGATGGGGGAGCGGCGGAAGATCCACAAAGTTCGACCCCGCAAGACGTTTTCGACCATCCATAGCGCGAGCGGCAGCCAGGCCGCGGCCGCGATCACCATCGGGAAGAGCGCGCTCGCGATCATGAAGCCCGACAACTGATAGACCAGCCCGGCCAGCGCGGCGCCGAAGCGGTTGCTGCCCAGGCTGCGCAAGTAACCCGCCATGAACATCCCAGCCAGCCAAAGATTGAGCACGATGAACCAGCCGTAGGCGCCGCTCAAGGGCATGACGTAATAGACAAAGCTGAGTGGATATGCGGCGGAATGCTGTCCCGCCGCCCAGAATGGCGCGCCAGCAAAGAGATGCGGGTTCCAAAGCGGGATCTCCCCCTGCGCAATCTGTTCTCGGATGAAGGTTTTCCACTGATAATTCTGCAGCACCATGTCCGAGATCAAGTGGTTGTGCGGCACATCAGGCGCGCCGACGACTTCTCTATAAGCGGCGTGCGGCAGGAACTGATAGAGATTCTCGGTCGGCAGCAGCGTACGACCGCCCAAAGTTTGCTGATGGAACATCAACAATGGCAATACCAGCAAAAACACAATCAGGCTTAGATCCGGCAGGATGCGCCTTGTCATGGGATAAATTGGAACTCCGTCTTTAATTGCCGCCCCCCACCTGAAGCAAGGACAGTCTTTTATACACAGGCGCGTCAATCTGCGCCAACCAGAGGGATAGCCCATGGATATCCCAAGTTTCTGTCATTATATCCCAAGAACAGGTCGTATATCCCTTGCGCGCCTTCAGAATCAGCATACAATGAAAGATGTTCGACCTGCTGCGGCAGAGGATTCAACAGAAGAACGCATCTCTGGAAACCGTTTTTCTTGACATCCCCTTTATATTACGAGATCCGAGTCAACGCAGGTTTTTCTGGCTGAATTAGTCCAACTGTTTGGAAAAGACCTATGGCGGACAGCCTATTCGACAACCGCTACCGCTACAACTTCATTTATCCGCGCGGACGCTCCGGCGAAACATTGCGCGCGGTCGACACAGCGACCGAAGACCGTCCCGTCGTGATTAAGCGCCCCGCGCCCAACGACGCGCCGCCCATCCGCGCGGGACAAGAAGTCAGCATCGTCAACGAACGCGAGGCGCTTTCCCGCCTCGCGGGCCACCCCACACTGACTGAATTGGTCGGCAGCGGGCAATTCTTCGTTGGCGGCATCCCGCACCAATACATCGTGATGGAGCGCGCCGAAGGCATCATCATCGCCGATGAAGTCGTCAGGCTGGCCGCGCAAAACGAACGCTTGCCCGAACTGGAAATGCTGGAAATCGTCGTCCGACTCATCCAGCTCTTGCAAGCCGCGCATGATAAAGACATCGTATACAACGATGTCGATGCCAAGCATCTCTTTTGGAATCGCGAAAACTATACGCTTAAGGTAATAGATTGGGGCAACGCCGTTTTCCTTGAGGGCGATGAAGCAACTTCGCAGGGCATCAGCCGCCAGACCGATATTTACCAAGTCGGCGAATTGCTGTATTTCATCTTGTCCGGCGGGCACAGGGCAGATGTCCCGCGCGACGCCGGGGGCGATTTTCGGCTGGACTTTCATCAGGATGCCCAGGTTGTCAACCATCGCCTGCAAGAAATCGTCAGCAAAGCCGTGCATCCCAACCTGCGCTTTCGCTATACGTCATTGAAAGCGCTGAACGCCGACCTGTCGCGTTACCGCACGCCCCTGGAACACGTTCGCAACGCCATCGTATCCCGCACCATGACCCGGCTCAAGAACCCCAATCTCAGCCGCAACGAATTGATTACGCTGCAGAACCAACTTGAATCGGCGATTCGGCAAAACCCCGCCTATCCGGTCGCCCGCTCCACCCACTCGGACATTGTTGACCGCCTGCGCGACCTGGAGGTTTCGGCCGATCTGGACGCCGTGAAAATATACATGGGCAATAGCAACTGGTCGCGGGCGGCGGAGTTGCTCAACGACATGCGCGAGCGCACTGGGACCAAGACCTCCGGCATCGTACACCTGCTGCTGGACTGGTGCATGATCTTGCTTGACGCGCAACTGGAGGAGATTCCAACCGCCATCCCGGAAAGCACGCTGCTGCTCTTCGACTACAAACCCGATAAAGCCGCTAACGCGCTGATGGCTCAACAGCCGGGGACCGCCAGCGCGCGCGAGTTGCAGTGGCAATTGGCGGAGCGCGTGACCGCGCGCTTTTCCGAAATCTTGCTGTTGAAGCCCAATATCAGTCGGCTGGACAATGCTGTTCGTCAACTGGGCGCCGAGGGCATCCCGGTAGACGAGTTACGGGCGCTATTACAGAGCATCGTGCGCATCCTGGATCAGACCGAAGAAATGGACAAGCCTAACGCTTCGGAATTGCGCGATGTCTATGGCGAAGTGGTCGAGAGCCTTAGTTCGCTTAGCTCGAAGCTGCAAACGCTCAGCCTGCAGCACGAATTCTCCGAACGCCGTCTGCCGCTTAATGCGCTGACTCGCGCTCTCAACGCCGCCATGGCGCTGGCGGACAATATGCACGTCATCGGCAAGCAAGCCGCGAACAACCCGCGCGACGCGCTCACCGCTCTCGATGCCAGCCGCGCCATTGATCCGCCGAATCCAGTCTGGGACCAGATCGAAGATTCCCTCAGCCACCTGTATGAAATCCTTCAGACCAGTCAAACCTTCGTACCGGCTGTTGATGGTTCCGATTTGTCCACCTGGCTGCAAGAAAAACACGACGAACTCGCGCCATTTTCCCAAGATCTCTTTGACAATATGCTGAGCGAAATGCTGGAAAACATCCAAACCGCCCAGGTCGCCTGGCAAGGCTATCAAGATGTCATCGTCGCCGGCAACAAGAACGAAGCGCTCCAGGTCTTGAGAACAGCCGCGAAAGCGGTCTCTACCATCAGCCCAACGCTCTCCAGTTGGTTCGATCAACTCTATAGCGTGATAGAAGGCGCCAATTATGTCGAACGCCACGCCGTTCCCAGCCATCTGGGACGGACGCTGGCCGATGGCTGGGCGGCTTTTGACAATGGGCAGTTGGCGGATGCGGAACGCCTGGGCCAGCAGGCAATAGAAATCGCGCGCAGCGACAGCGAGCAAGCGATCGCCCAGCGCCTCTATAGCTTGTCCCATCTCTTGCGTGAATGGGTCGAACGAAACGGCGTCGAAAGCGAAAGCCGCAGTCAAAAGGCGCTGATGGATATTGAAAAGCTCTTCACAGAAGCGGAAAACCAAGCCATCAGCCACTTCGCCAGCCAAATGCCCAGTACCGACACCTATCTCAAAGCGATGGGACAAGGTCTCGTACAAGCCTTCGGCAATAGCAACACCGCGTCGCTGCGCATACTCTTCGCTCAATATGTGCTTTGCGGGGTCCTGGACGCGCACGATGGCATGATTGAAGACGCCCGCTTCTGGCGGGCGGCGGCACTCCGCGCCCTGCCCGAATCCGAAGAACGTCAACCCGCTATGCGCAAACTGGATGAATTCATCGCGCGGCGTCAAGCATTGATAGAGGCGCAAAGCCTGCTCGACTCCGTGAACGACAAACAAGCGCTCGAGCAAATCGACGACATCGTTAAGCAACTTGAAGAAAACCCACAGGCGCGAATGCTAGCGCCCGGCGTTCACAGTTTGCGCACGCTGGAAGCGGCGGTGCAAGATTGGGCAAGCGCCGAGTTCCGCGCGGCCGGCGGCAAGATCGAACAAGCGCTGCGCGCGATCAGCGAAATCGAGACCAACGCGAACATCGATCTCAGCGGCTACCGCGACTGGATGATGGAATTGCAGAAGGCGCTCGCCGAGTTGAGCGTCAAGCGGCGCAGCCTGCTGCAAGATATAGACCGCCAATCCGACGAGCCGCAAGCGGCGATACGAGAGGCAATCCACACCCAAGCGAAGTTGACAGACGAATTGCTGGGGCAGCCGCATGCGCAAAACATGCTGTCCTGGCGCGATACCTACGAGCAATTCCTGAATATCTACACCGGCAACATGCGCCGCAGCCAAAAACTCGACGACATGAACGAATTGTTCAAGGCGCTGTTTATCGAACGCAATCCGGCTTATGCGCTCTTCCGCCACTGGTATCGCCTGGTCGAAAGCTCGCCGCAAGAGCCTGAAACAGAGACCGAGTCCTCGCCGGACGCGGATGATGAAAGGCAGTCGACAGCCGCCGCCGAGCCAGAGCCGGCTGCCGAGTCTTCGCCCGCCGCCGCAATCAATGGCAAGCGCGCCGGCATGAGCCGACTGCTCTTCAACATGGCGGCTGTTATCGGCATCGTGCTCGTTGTCGGCGGCTTGATCTCCCTGGCCGCCGATGGCAATATCGAAAGTCTCCTGGCTGACATCGCCCAGAACCCCACCGAGACCGCAGTGCCAAGCAAAACCGTGCCGGCGGTTACCATCGTCGCGCAAGCAGCGCTTGACACAACCGACGAAGCGACGGACAAAAGCGAACCTGACGCGGCGAACGCAGATGGAGAGGCAAACGCAGATAGAGAAGCAGCGCTGACGATTTCGGATGCGCAGGGCGCGCCGGATAACGCTGAAGACCTTGAGCGGCAAAACGCTGCCGCGCCCGTCAATACCGAGCCGCCGCAGCCCACCGACCTGCCAGAACCAACAGCGACAGATCAGCCGACCGCCACAGCTCCGCCCACACAGACGCCCTTGCCCAGCTCGACTCCCACGCCCGCCTTGCCGCCCGAGGGACTGCGCGGCGCGCAAAACCTGCTAGAGCTCTACGGCAGCTCGCTCGCCTCGCCCTTCTGGAACGAAGAACGCTTCTCGTCCCAAGACGGGACATGGCGGCTCGGCGTCGCCAGCCAGACCGATGGCGAAACCACCTTCCACTTCCCGCCGCCGGAGCTGCTCGACAGCAAATACGGCAACCAAGCGCCCCGCCGCATCAGCCGCATAGAAGCCCAGCTAACGCTGCACAGCTTCAACCCGGCTGTGGTCAGCGGAGAAGAGGTCTATTTTGGCATCCTGTTCCAAAGCACGCGCGGCGGCGAAAACGCCGGGATTCAAGTGCAGGCAATCGGTCCCAACGTGATCAACCTCGCGCTCTATGCCAATAACCAAGCGGATTTCGTCAGTCAGCGGTCGGTCAACGCCGTCATCGCGCGCCTGCGCCTGGACCGCGATCCGCTCACAGGCATCATCTACGCCTACTTCAATGATTCACAGATTGGAGCGGGCATTCCCTTTGTCGCCGCCGACGCAGAAGTGACGCCGGTCATCTTCGTCAAAGACGGCGGCGTTGTCCTGGGCGTTTCTTCCTGGAGCATCACCCTGCAGTAGTACAGCGCAGTAGCGCGGCAAATCAAGCTTCGACGATCTCCGACTTCACGAGGCTCTCAAGTGAATCGGACCCGTTTGCGCCGCCGGCGGATGCCGTCCCGCTCATCGTCGCCATCATATTCTGAACCATACCGGTCAGTTCCATCGGCAGCACGAACTTGGTAGACGGGCTGCTGCCGACGTTCTGCAGCATCTCCATGTATTGCAGCGCCATGGTCTTGTTATCGATATCGCGCGCCTGACCGTGTATGGCGCGCAAGGCATCGGCATAACCTTCCGCCCGCAAAAGCTGCGCCTGTCGCTCGCCTTCCGCGCGCAGAATCTGTGACTGTTGCTGACCTTCGGCTTCCAGAATCGCCGACCGTTTGCTGCCTTCGGCGCGTTCAATAGCCGCCTGCCGCTCGCCCTCCGCCATGATCACCTCGGCGCGGCGATCGCGCTCGGCGCTCATCTGGCGGTTCATCGATTCTTGAATCGCCCGCGGCGGGTCAATCTCGCGGATTTCCACCGTGGTGATCTTTATGCCCCAGCGTTCGGTGGTCTCGTCCAATTTGACGCGCAGTACATCGTTGATCTGTTCGCGGCGCGAAAGGACATCGTCGAGAACGATGTCGCCGATGACGGCGCGCAAGGTCGTGATGGCGATATTGGTTGTCGCCTCAACCACGTTCTTGACCTTGGTCGTCGCCAATTCTGGATCGGTGATGCGGAAGTAAACCAGGAAGTCGATGCCGATTGAGGCATTGTCCTTGGTGATTGCGGTCTGCTTTTCGATATCGAAAAACCGCTCGCGCATATCCACTTTCATCGCCTGTTCGACAAATGGGATGACAAATGTCAAGCCAGGTCCACGCACAGTGCTGAAGCGGCCGATGAAAAAGATCACCAGCCGCTCGTATTCCTTGACCGCGCGGATGGCGCTGCGCAATATGCCAAATAAAATCAGCAGCAAGACAACAAGGATCACCGCTTGCCCGCCCGACTGAAGCGCTTCTGTAAAATTGTCAATATTCATCACTTAGCTCCTTAGACTAACTTGTTCGGACTCGCCTACATTGACTCATTCGCCCCCATCAGAGGCGCTGCGTTTGGGTTTTTCCACTTGCAGTTCCAGCCCATCCTGCTGCGTTACCACCACCTCCGCGCCGCTTTCCAGCCGCGTCCGGCTGCGCGCCGTCCACAATTCGCCGTTGACATGCACGGTGAGCCGATCTTTCATCGTGCCCATCACGCGCCCTCGCGCCCCCACCAAGAAAGCATCCTTCTGCGTCGACGACAGCTCGCGCTGCTGCCGCAAGATCGCTCTTAATATGCCGCGGTGATACAGCCAAGCCAATGCCACGCCCAAGACGATGAGAACCGGCGAAACAGAGCCGTCGGCAAACAAGAAGAAGCTCGCGATCCCCTGCGCCGCCAATCCGCCCAGCGCAAAAGGCTCCCATTCCGATTTCAGCAATGGCAGCAAGAAGAACAGCGCCGCCCCAACAACGATCGCGACAACAGCTATCCAGTTGACAGCCAGAGCGCTCAACAAATACAGCGTGCCGAGGATCAATGCGGCCCCCGCGAATTCAGCCACGCCCGTGCCGGGGATATAAGTGCCGGTGGCGCTGACCCACAAGCCAGCCATCAACAGCAAGTAAATCAGATTGGGATCTTGAAGCATTTCCATAATGCGCCCTTAGTCCACCATGGCGGCGACAATCAAGAGTATCACGAAGAAGACAAAGCCGAATACACCTATTTTAAGCATCAATGAAAGCAAGGCGGATAAGACTGTGAAGATCAGCCCGCGGAAAATAACCGCCAGAATCAAAAGCGCTAAGCAACCCATCACCGCCTCCGCAAACTATTTCTATATTCAGTATATGACGAAAATGGCGCCATGTTCCCCCCAATTTATGGGGCTTCAAGCGACAATCAGCTATCAGCCGCGGGAAATGCGATACACAATGAAGCCATTTTGCTCATAATCAACTGACAATGTGAAGCCAGCGGCTGCCAGCGCCGCAGCCCAATCTTCATGATCGCGGTCGACGGGCGCCGCCAAATAACGGTCGCCGAGCTCCTCTAGCGCCAGTGCGCCAGCAACCAGCGCCTCCGCTGTCGGGTAATGCACACGGCGTTTGTCGCTCCACTGTCCCATATAATAAGCCAACTCCCAGCCCAGCCATGGGTCATATATCACCGTCGCCACCGGCTTGCTGTTAAGCGCGCGCGCCAGGTCGTTTATGCCATCATGCTCGCTGCGATCCCCGCCAATCGGCAGCCCAAGTCGCATAGACCATAAGGCAATGAATACCAGAACAAGCGCCAAGGTAAGCGACAGGCGCTTCCATAAGCGGGATCGCCGGAGCAGCGCCGGCAAATGACCGCTGACGACCAGGACCAGGGGCGGCAAGACCAGCAGCAGGTAGCGGTCGTACTGATTGAAGGCCAGCGCGCTGTGCAGGATGATATAGGCGACGACATAAAGCAGATAGCCGCGAGCGTGGCTCTGCCGCAGTGGCGGGGCGCCGGCGGCAAATCGACCCAATATCGCCAGCCCAATCAGCGTCGCTGTCACTATCGGCGGACCCAACAGCCACGCGCCCAAACGCGCCCATTCCAGCAGTCGCCCAAGCAATTCCGCAGGATGGGCAATCCACTGCGCCGGCAGATTATTGACTGTTCCCAGCAGGAACACGCTAGTCCCCGGGCGCGCGGCATCCCATACAAGCAGCAACAATGACAGCAGCCCCAGCGCTAGAGTCAGGCGAATGACCGCAGCCCGTCTATCCTGCTGCGCCATGAGCAGCA
The DNA here is from genome assembly GCA_965232245.1 of Phototrophicaceae bacterium. Classification (GTDB taxonomy): domain Bacteria; phylum Chloroflexota; class Anaerolineae; order Aggregatilineales; family Phototrophicaceae; genus UBA6055. The sequence goes on from CBDDPG010000002.1 coordinate 3,350,692, forward strand.
GCAGGACCAATGGCAGAAGCAATAGCGCCTGCTGTTTGCAGCAAAACGCCAGACCCAGCGCTATCCCCGCCGCGCCAAAGCGTCGACAAGCCAAGCAGTACAAGGTCAGCGCAAAGAAAAACAACAAGCCCATATCCGTGAAGGCAGTTGCGCCAAATGCCAAAATATATGGCGACAGCGCTGTCAAAAGCCCCGCAGCCAGCGCGGCGGCTTCATCGCGAAAGACGACGCGCGACAGGCGCATCATCAGTCCGACGAGCAAGATCGCCAACATGACATTGGGCAGGCGCGCGGCGAATTCGCCCTGCAGCGGATCCAGGTGCAGCACGCCGTTGTCATCGGCAAGCAAGCCTGTCGCTACCATACTGATGGCGCTCAGATAGATCGTAAGCGGCGCTTTGTCCAGCGCGCCCGGCAGCAGCCAGTCGCCATTGACCGCGGCGCCGCGCGCGAAGGTCATGAAATGGGCTTCATCGGGATGGAAGCGGATATCGCGCCCCAGTTGGTGAAATTGCAGCGCGCCCGCCAAGAGCAGGAGCAATAAACGCGCGCGGAAGTGTATCCGGTGGTCAATCATTTGCGCGGGGCGAACCAAAGGCATGGATATTCATCGCCAGCTCAGATCTCCAACAGGATTGGCATTGTAGCAAAATTTGTCCCGCCCACGGCAATAAGTCTGCTGCGTTCACGGGCTCGGAAAAACCAAGCAAGTAAAGAAAATTTGCCACAGAGATACAGAGAAATTGCAGTGCGACTAAATGTAATGCGCCTCACTAAAGCATTCGCGCCAACGACCATTATGTGTCGAATGTCACAATAATCCATGTAAACGTAGGGGCGACCTATCAGGTCGCCCAATTTGATGTGTATAGATTTCGGGCGACATGGTATGTCGCCCCTACAAGGCTTGTCCGCTATTAACAAAGAAGAGTTGCCATGGCGCCATCTGGTCGTCCGTATTGGCGATTGAAGAGGATGCCCAGGTTGTAAGCAGCCATCTTTGCTGCTAAGCGCGCCAGCATACCATCCTCACTGTGGGCATTGATTCGTTTGAGCCCAAAGTTGTCGCTGAGCCTGGCTATGACGGTCTCGATGATCTGTCTACGCTTGCGCAGCCAGCTCAAGGCTTTGCTTTTACTGGGCTTGTCCCCTTTGGTGTTGCTCGCTCGTGGCGCAATGACCTGGACACCATATTCCTTCCGCCAGTGTTTGATCCATCTTTTGCCGTTGAATCCGCCATCGACCAGAATGGGCAAGCTGCGCCCACGCCCGGCTGTTAGCGCTGGGCTGAAGCTTTCGGGACTTGGGATAAAGCGTTTCTTGTATGTTCTATGCTTGGGCAATTTGGGTTCGATCAGCCGTTTATTACCCATTCGGCTACTCACAAAGGCTTCCATCACCCAGCGGTCGTCAACGTGTGCTAGACCGGTCATCCAGCCGGTGATGACCCCGCTGTCGCAGGCGCAGAGCAATAGTTGCTCGCCGAAAAACCAGCCGCCATGATTGCCGCCGCGCCCCTTATTTCCGCTTAGCCAATGGCGCTTATGGCTGATGGCTTGACCCAGACTGCAATGCGGCACGGGAGTGCAATCCACCGCCTCGTACACCGCCTCGCTGCTGAGTTGTTGACCGAGCTCTTGCTGCAAGCAGACAAAGGCAGCCCACAAATCTCGCAGTCGTTTGTTAAACTGACTGTGTTTCAACATCCTGGGAAACCAAGACTGACCACGTTTCAGCATGTATCGCACGATGCCTCGCTCCGATTGCCAAGGCACGCCAACACGCCATTGCGCGGCAATCGCAATCGTCAACACTTCGCTATCACTCATTTTCAAGGCAGGACCTGGGCGTCGCTTCATTCGGTCGCGCATATTCTCCTTGTACCAATCGTCAATGACTACGTATAATGCCGTGAAGAAGGTGTCTAAATCCATGAGTAAGCTCCTTATTGGTGATTTGGCTCTTACTCGCATATTTAGCGCCTTCTTTTATTCTCCGCTGGCGGATTGACAACCAATAGCGGACAAGCCTTACAAGATCCATTATGATGTTGGATTTACTGAGATACATAACATCGAAAAAACTGGCATTTTGCGGCAGAATAACGCTTTCAACGAATAAGCCTAACACGATTCGAGGAATGCTCATGGAAACCCGCATCCTGGGACGCACCGGATTGAAAGTATCGGTCATGGGGCTCGGCGCCGGCGGACCCAGCCGCCTCGGTCAAAGCGACGAGCTCAGAAGCGAAGCCGAATCCATCGCCCTGGTGCTGCAGGCATTGGATGCCGGCCTCAACTTCATCGACACGGCGGAAGCCTACCGAACCGAAGACATCGTCGGCAAGGCGGTCGCCCAACGCGATCGCGCCTCGATCGTCATTTCCACCAAGAAACGCCTCGGCGGCGGCAAAATATCCCAAGCGCAGTTGCGCGAGAGCCTCGAAAACAGCCTGCGCAGATTGCGGACTGATTATGTCGATATCTATCACCTGCACGGCTTGCGCCCCGAACACTATGACTATTACTTGAACGAAATCGCGCCGCTCATGCAAGACCTGCAAGCGCAAGGAAAGATTCGCTTTCTGGGTGTAACCGAGTCCTGGAGCCGCGACCTCCAACACAAGATGTTGCAGCGCGCGCTGCAAGACGAGATCTGGGACGTGTTTATGGTCGGCTTCAACTTGCTCAATCAGACTGCGCGCGAAACTGTGCTGGCGCAAGCGGCGGAAAAACAAATCGGAGTGCTCATCATGTTTGCGGTTCGACTGGCGCTTAGCCGTCCGGAACGACTGCGCCGCGCCCTTGAATCGCTAATTGAGAGCGGCGAACTCGACGCGCGGGAAATCGACCTGGAACATCCCTTGGGGTTTTTGCGGGAAGATGCCCTGGATACAACCGACGCCGCCTATCGTTTCTGTCGCGATGAAGCGGGCGTACATGTTGTCCTGTCCGGCACCAGCAATCCAAAGCATCTCGCGGCGAACATCGCCTCATTCGCGCAACCGCCTCTGCCAGCGCGGCATAGCGCTCGCTTGAAGCGCATGTTCCGCAACGTCGTTTCCGCGACCGGGGGGAACTAAAGGAGAAAATAAAAGGGCAGGTCGCCTGACCCGCCCTTTTTGTGCGCTAATGTTGCTTCGGAAATCAGTGGCTCCCGCCCGAGCAGCCGAAACCAAATTCGGAAGCGCTCATCGGTACCCGATCATTCAATTCGATATCGACATTGATATTGCCGTTGGCGCCGCCTTCGGCATGGCTGACGATCAGGACATATTGACCATCCGCCGGCAGCCTGAAGCCGTCGATGCTGGCGTCATACTCGTTGCGAGAAATGTCGTCATCGCCGACCAGGGCGCGGTTGCCCGGTCCGACCAGCACGATCAAGGGATCAACAAAGCCCGGCTCCACCGTATCGACATCAATGTCCACGGTCTGGCCCTTTTCGGCATTGAAGGGAATGCTGTAAACCCAACCTTCGCGCATGGGCAACTGGAACTGGCTGTCGCCCTGCAGCTCGCTGTGATAGAAGCTGCGGCTGCGGTTGAGCATGGCATAGTGGTAATAGTCCGCGGCGCTGGAGGAGGAATCGCCCATCATTTCGTAAGTGATGCCGCGCGACAGATAGGGCAGCGCGTATTCATCATCCAGTCGCATCGCCATGCTGATGTAGTTCAGCGAAGTCTCGTACTCGCCCATGTAGCGGTAAGTAACGCCCATCCAGTTCATGGCTTCCGCGTCTTGGCTGTTGAGGTTCAAAGCCCCGCGGAAGTTGTCCAGCGCTGTCGCATAGTCCTCAGACATCAGCGCGCGGTAGGCGATGCTCTTGTAGGCGGCGATTTCGTTGCCCAAGGTGATCTCGCCGGATACGTCCAGCGATACCTCGATCATACCCTCGGTGCTGCCGCCGGCATGCGTCAAAACAACCGCGTATTCGCCGCTGGCTGGCGCGGTGAAGTTCACGTAACTGTCCCACCATTCGCCAGTATCGTCATTAGCGGTAATGGCTTGCCCTTGCGGATCCAGGATTAAGACCAAGGGATCGGCGTCCAGGTCGCGTTGGCTGCTGACGGCGGTCACAACTACATCTTGGCCCGCGCTGGCGCTGAAGGGGAAGAAGTAGACTGCGCCTTCCGACATCGGCACTTCCAGGCTGTCTTGCCAGACCAGGTTGTCATTGCGCACAACTTGCTGCTTGATGCGCTTGACCCACTCGACATAGTCCGGCAGCGCATTGTCCATATCCCCCATCTTTTCGTAGACAATGCCACGATTGAGGAAGGGATAGTCGGCTTCTGGCGCCTGCGACATCAACTGGTTGCAGTCCGCCAGCGCCTGCTCGAAATGTTCAATTTCGCTGAATGCCCAGCAGCGATTGTTCAGCGCCATCAAGTTGCCCGGTTCCATCTCCAGCACAACGCTGTAATCCTGCGCCGCCAAGGCATGCTCGTCGACCATGCTGTAGGCATAGCCGCGCGCGGCAAAGGTGTTGGAGTCGTACTCGCCCTTGGCGATCAGAATGCTGTACAAGGCGATTGCCGCGCGATATTCTTCGTTCGACAAATTCGACCAAGCCAGATTCTTCAAAGCGGACGCGTTCAACATCCCGGCTGGCTGGGCAGCGGCTTCCGCAGATTGCACTGCTTCGGCTGCATTCGACAACGCAGCTTCTTGCGCAGCCACAATCGCTTGCAGCTCCGCAATCAATTCATCGCGGTTGTCATCCACCGGCGCTGCGGGAATCAAGAACCCGATAGTTACAACAACGGCCACCAGCACCAACAAACCCTCTATGATTAGAGCGCTCGGGCGCTGGCTAAACACACGATCTTTTATGGAACGCTTGGGAATGTCATATTCCGGATACTGCTTCGTCATAATAAGCACCTCGCTCTTTTCAGCTTCCGACAAAGACGGTCCATTGCTTGAACCTGAGTATAACACATCTGACTAGGTAGCGGTCAAGCTATTCGTCAGTTCAAAGCCATTCTAATCCGCGCCTCATTCGACATCTAATCCCGATTGTGCCACAAGAACCGCGTTTTTGCCAACAAGTTCAAAAAAACGCTCATAATTCAGAGCCGCTTGCCTACTTTCGCCAAGTGTAACGTAAAACTGAGCGATCTCCAAATACCAGTTTGGGTCGACCCTTTCCGGCTTGGCAAAGGTCAGCAGATCAAGCACTGCGGCAGCCTCGGCATACTGCCCGCTATCAAGATATTCACCAGCTTTTCGCTCGAGCTCCCGAAGCGGGATCCCGACGCCGGGACGCAGGACTTCGGACGGAAGTATTGTCTGCACGTGAGAAGCGGAAGCGGAATCTTCGGACCTGTCAAAGGGATCGAAGATGTCAAAGGCGCGCCCCGCCGCCACGGTGATCACAATCGTCATGAGGATCTCAATGACAATCGCGCTCCAGCGCTGCGCGAAAAAGCGCTGAATCACATTGTTCTGCGGTACATCGTGCCGAGGATAACTATCGTACATCGCGATCATCGCCATTGATTTCCCGTATTGTAGCGCAAATTATGGCGGATTTGTCAAGAATATCCCAAATAATCCTACGATTAACCTACGCTGCGCTTCATCCTTTTATAGCGCTCATCAGCGCGATTTCCCCAGAAAACTCCAGTTCGTCCTGCGGCAGCGGCAGTTTTGCCTGGCGCCCATGGCGCGCCTAAGTGATACGCTGTACGTAAAGGAAGTGAAGTTGCAAGCGACAATTCGCGGCTATACTCTTCGAAACTGTCCTGTCTGAATGAAGGAAGCACCCCATGAACGATCATCACCTGCGCGAACAGCTTGTCAATGCCCTGGCAAAGCGGCAGGCGCATCAAAGCTTCGACCAAGCGCTGCAAGATTTTCCTGAGAATCACTTCAATACCCGCCCGGCAAACCTGCCTTATTCCTTTTGGCATTTGCTCGAGCATATCCGCATCGCCCAATGGGATATCCTCGACTACATCGAAAATCCCAACTACCGCTATCCCAGTTTTCCCGATGACTACTGGCCCGATCTCAATACGAAAGCGGAGGCCGTGAGCTGGAATGAAACGATTACCGGCTTTCGCCATGACCTGCAAGCCCTCATCAATATCGTCAAGGACCCGTCGCGCGAGCTTTGCGCCCAGATCCCACATGCACAGCCGGGGCACAGCATCCTGCGCGAGATCCTGGTGATTGCCGCGCACAATTCCTATCACATCGGCGAGTTCGGTATCCTGCGCGGCACGCTGGGTCTATGGTAGGCAGCGGAGACGTCTCCAGTACAGCCGAATGTTGATCGAATCACTGCTGTTATGCTCCGCAAGCGCTGTAGTTGATTTTCGGTTGGCGCCAGCTATAATTTGAAGAATACCGTTGAAAACGAGGTGCGTCATGGCGCTGACCAAACTTAAACCGCGCTTGAGTGTCCAGGAGTATCTGGCTTGGGAGGCGGAAAACGAGATCAAGCACGAATACATTGATGGCGAAGTTTTCGCCATGTCCGGCGGGACGAGCAAGCATAGCCGCGTTGCTGCAAATGCAATTGCCGCGATCGTCCGAAAATTGAGTGATTCGATATGTTTTGTGCATACAAGCGATATGAGGGTCAAGGTCGCAGCAGACCGTTATGTCTACCCCGACTTGAGCGTCGTCTGCGGTGAAGAACAGTTTGAAGACAAAAGCGAAACCTCACTTCTCAACCCAATTCTTGTAGTCGAGGTTACTTCACCGTCATCCATTGAGCGCGATCGCTTTGCCAAGCGCGACTTTTACCGCGAAGTTCCTTCCATTCAGGCTTATTTGGTGATCGATCAGCATCGCGTCTGCGCCGAGCTCTATTCCCGCGCCGACGTGGGATGGCTGCTGCAAGTCTTCACTGATCCCAACGACGTGATTCCCTTGGCAATGCTCAACTGCGAATTGCCGCTCGCCGATATTTACCGCGGCATCAACTTTGGAGAGGCGCCACCGGACTAGGCGGTCTATGGAAAAGGCGCTCCAATAAAATCGCTTTTCTCTGCGCGCTTTGTGCCAGGGCAATGGCTTCAAAACCATTACCTCAAAACCCAGTTAATTCAAACCATCGAAGACGCCGAGGATCGCGCCCTAACCCGCCAGCGTCCGCACTTTGCCGCTGGCGCTTTCTTCGCCGCCGTTATTCAGATAAGCGAAGACCTCAGCCGTATATTGCGTATCCGCCCGCAGGCCGGCGATGGTCTGCGTCGTCTCGCCATAGTCGAAGGTGAATATCTCGAAGATCTCATCGTTGTGAAACAACAATGTATAGACCGGGGGACCCGCTAAGCCCGTCCAATTCACGGTGACGCTGTCCTGCCCGACGGCGCTAAAGGAAATTGAGAAACCCTCGGCCGGCGGCGGTATTGGCGTATTTGTCGGCGGCGGTATTGGCGTATTTGTCGGCGGCGGGATTGGCGTGTTCGTCGGTGGCGGAACAGGCGTGTTCGTCGGTGGCGGAATCGGCGTATTTGTCGGTGGCGGTACGGGCGTATTCGTCGGTGGCGGAACAGGCGTATTCGTCGGCGGCGGCACAGGCGTGTTCGTCGGTGGCGGGATTGGCGTGTTCGTCGGTGGCGGGATTGGCGTGTTCGTCGGTGGCGGGATTGGCGTGTTCGTCGGCGGCGGGATTGGTGTGTTCGTCGGTGGCGGCACAGGCGTATTCGTCGGCGGCGGCACAGGCGTGTTCGTCGGTGGCGGGATTGGCGTGTTCGTCGGTGGCGGCACAGGCGTATTTGTCGGCGGCGGGACAGGCGTATTTGTCGGTGGCGGGATTGGCGTGTTCGTCGGTGGGATTGGCGTATTCGTCGGTGGGCTGTCGCTCAAGGTGCGACCCGTCACTCGAGTTTCGCCAGCGCTGCCGCCATCGCTGCGATAAGCGTAGAGCTCAGCCGTATAGCTCGTATTCGGACTCAGCCCGCCAAAAGTATGCGAAGTAGCCTCCCCGGCGTAGAAAGTCGGCGATTCGAAGCTGTCGCCGCCGAAGAAGACCAAGGTGTAGGAATCGGCGTCGGGCGCTTCGCTCCACTCGACGGTGATGTGGTCCTTGGTGATGGCGCTGAAGACGATGGCGAATCGGCCGTCCGTGGGCAGCTGCGACTTTGGCGCTTCTGTTGGGGGTGGTACGGGCGTGTTCGTCGGCAGTGGCGTGTTCGTCGGCGGAATGGGCGTATCCGTCGGCAATGGCGTATTCGTTGGCGGAATGGGCGTATCTGTCGGCAGTGGCGTATCCGTTGGCGGAGCGACAGGCGTGTCTGTCGGCGGAGCGACAGGCGTGTCCGTCGGCGGAGCAACGGGCGTGTCCGTCGGCGTCGGCTCCAGGACCTGCTCCGACCTTGGCAAGTCTTGCGCCTCTTCAACTTGCGCTTCCGGCAGCGTCCGCACCGTCTCTTGAGCCACCTGGGTCTCGTCATTCAAATAAGCCGTTATGCGCACGAAGTAAGCTGTATCCGCCTGCAAGCCGCTGAAGGTATGCGAGGCGCTTCCCGTGCTGAAGGTGCCTAAGTCGTAATAGCTGCCGGCGCTGATCTCCAGGAAATAGAGCAGCACCTGCCCCATGTCGCTCCACTGGACGGTGATGTGGTCTTTGCTAATCGCGCTGAAGACTAAGCCCAGCGACCCGTCTGTGGGCAGCCGCGGACCTTCTGGCGTATCGGTTGCGGTTGCGGTGTTCGTTGGCGTCGCGGTTGCAGTCGGCGTATCGCTCGGCACTGGGCTCGCTGTTGGGCTCGCGGTGTTGGTTGGACTAGGACTGTTCGTTGGCGTCGCGGTTGCGGTAGCTGTATGCGTAGGACTTGGGGTGGCGGTCGCGGTCGGCGTTGGCGTATTTGTCGCAGTTGGAGGCGGGATGTCCGTCGCAGTGCTGGTCGGCGGCACGGGCGTACTCGTCGTCGGCGGATTCAGGGCCTTGAGCGCGTCCAGCACCGGTTGCCAGCGCGTCCAGCCTTGATTGACATAGCCCTGCGCCTCGCTGACCGTCACTGGATTAGCGTGGCTGCCATAGCCCAGCGCGGCCAAAGCTCGCGTCCAGCGCTCGACATGCTCCGCGCCGCTTTGCGTCTCGGCTTGGTAGGTCAGCAAAGTCTGAATCAAGCTTGCGTAGGGATGCGGGGTCGCAGTCGACGTGCTAGTCGCAGTTGGCGTGGGACCGCCCGCTGTTGGCGTGAGACTGTCCGCTGACGCCAGAGTTTTCGCCGGCAGACTCGCAATAGCGGTTCCTGGCGTCAAGTAGACGATCAAGCGGACCACATAATCCTTCTCGGCGGCCAAGCCCGTGACTTCATAGTCGGTTACGCTGCTCTTCACGGTCTTGAAGTATTCTTGCACACCCTTGAGGATGACTTGTATTCCGTAGCCCGTCGCGCCGGTGTAAGCGTCCCATTCAATGTTGATGCTGGTTGCGCTCGTTCCGGTAACGCGCATTACCGGGCTGGGCGGCGGGGTTGCTGTGGGTCCGGTTTGCTCGATGACATCCTTGTAGCCGTCGCAGGCGGCATTGGTCGAGCTGTCGCTGCGCAGGCAAAAGACAGCGTGCCCGCCCGGACGTCCGCCGGAGAAGGTCGTGCCGCTGATGCTCAAGCCAGCCAGATTGTCCGCCTGGACAATGTGTTGGCCGTCATGGGCAGGTCCCCCGAGATTGTCTTTGAAGACGCTGTTGCGGATGCTGAGGGCGCCGCCTTTCTGCGCGATTTTGCCGTTTTTAAGCTCGCCCTCGCCATTGGCAATCGCGCCGCCATACCAGGCTGCTTCGTTTTTGCTAAATGTGCTGCCAGTGATGGTCAGCGAGCCTCGGTTGAAGATCGCGCCGCCTTCGTTCCTGGATTCGTTGTCGCGCAAGGTGCTGTTGCTGATGACTAAGCTGCCTGAGTTGTATATCCCGCCGCCTAACCTCGTGATGCCATGCGTATCCGGCGAATAGTTGATGATAATCACGCCACGTATGTAATGAGCAAGATTGTCGCGCAGGGTGCTGTTGCTGATGGTCAGGCTGCCAGCGTTGTAAATCGCCCCGCCCTGCAACGAGACGCCATGCGCCAGCGTCAAATTGTCGATGGAGACGGTCGCGCCGCTTTTGATAGTCAGCAAGCGAAAGTCGTCTGCCCAATCGTTGAGCGCGACGAAGCGGCTCAGGCTGTGCCCGCCACCCTTGAAGCTGATATTTGAGCTGATGTCCGGCAGCTCCGAATGCAACTGCACGCCGGCGCTGAAAGTGATGGTATCGGCGCCATTGCCGGCTGGGCAACTGCCGCTGGCGGCGTCGCTATTGGCGGCTTTGATGGCGTCGACGAGTGTGCAGGCGCTGCCATTCAAGCTCACAGGATGCGACACCGGAGTTGAGGTGGCGGTGGGTACGCTTGTAGGCGCGGCTGTGGGCCGGTTGGCTAAAGTCAGCGACGATTCATAAGCGCCGATGTCGCAGCCATTGCCCTGGGGCCTCGCCACGTAAGTCTGGTCGACGCTCAAGCAATACCGGGCGTCGGCGGCGTCGATGGCCGGGCTGCCGGCTTGCAGCGGGAAATAAGCCGGCGAGCCGGTCAGCGCGCCCAGCTTGGGTTCGCCGCCGATGAGATTGCCCGCCAGAGTTTTGCTGCCGCGTCGTTCGTCACTGACCAAGACCGAGCCGATGATGTTGTTGCGCAAGGCGAGAGCGCCAAAATCGGTCGCCACATCGCCGCGGATGGTGTTATGCGTGGCGGTGATGCTGCCATTACGGGTATAGAGCGCATCGCCATCGTTCCCAGCGGAATTGCCGCTGAAACTGCTGTTGCTGACGCTCATGCTGCCACTGTCGGTATAGAGCGCCCCGCCTTCATCCCCAGCCGAGTTGCCGCTGAAACTGCTGTTGCTGACGCTGACACTTCCATCGTCGGCATGGATCGCCCCGCCTTCATCCCCAGCCGAGTTGCCGCTGAAACTGCTGTTGCGGACACTGATGCTGCCATCACCGGTATAGAGCGCGCCACCAAAGCCATTGGCTGAATTGTTTATGAAGCGGCTGTTGCTGATGTTGATTCTGCCACTAGAGGCTCTGACCGCCCCGCCACGTTGATTGGGAAAACTCGAGGACTTGGCATCGCGCAAAGTCAGCGCGTTGATGCTCAGTACATATTTTTTCCAAACAGCAAAGATGCGCGTCTTGTTGCCGCCACTAATCGTGAAGCCGCCGCCTTCAATGCGGATGTTCGAGTGGACGTCCAACTCGCTGCTGAGCGTGATTGTGCCGTTGTTCGTGCCGGCTTCGGTGATGGTGATGGTGTCCGTGCCGCTGCCAGCCGCGCAGCCGCCAGTCGCCGTATCGCTGTTGGCCGCGCTGATGGCGTCCGCCAGGCTGCAAGTCGCGTCTACGGTGATGCTGCCAGCCGCCATGACCGGCTGGACGAAGAGGAATAATAGCAGCATGAATAGGGATAAAGCGACGATTCGGTTAGATTTTAGTTGGGGGGGGGGGGGGGGGGGGGGGTAAGCATAGCATTTCATTCAATCTCGGATATTCTGACAAACTTCATTTTGACAGATCGCGTGGAATTATGCAAGCAAGTGGTGAACATGCGTAAACATGCAGGGCAATCGCTTCAAAATTGACTCCCGGTGATGACAGCGTAATCACCGTAAATCTAGCCCCGTGCGCGCCGAGGATCGCGCCCTAACCGGCTGCGCCGAGCTTAACCCGCCAGCGTCCGTACTTTGCCGCTGGCGCTTTCTTCGCCGCCGTCATTCAGATAGGCGAAGATCTCAGCCGTATATTGCGTATCCGCCCGCAGACCGGCGATGGTCTGCGCCGTCTCGCCATAGTCGAAGGTGAATATCTCGAAGATCTCATCGTTGTGAAACAACAATGTATAGACCGGAGGACCCGCTAAGCCAGTCCAATTCACGGTGACGCTGTCCTGCCCGACGGCGCTAAAGGAAATTGAGAAACCCTCGGCCGGCGGTGGGATTGGCGTATTCGTCGGCGGCGGGACAGGCGTATTCGTCGGCGGCGGAATCGGCGTGTTCGTCGGTGGCGGTACGGGCGTATTCGTCGGTGGCGGGATTGGCGTGTTCGTCGGTGGCGGGATTGGCGTGTTCGTCGGCGGCGGTACAGGCGTATTCGTCGGCGGCGGGATTGGCGTGTTCGTCGGTGGCGGAATCGGCGTATTTGTCGGCGGCGGAATCGGCGTGTTCGTCGGTGGCGGGATTGGCGTGTTCGTCGGCGGCGGCACAGGCGTATTCGTCGGCGGCGGGACAGGCGTGTTCGTCGGCGGCGGGACAGGCGTGTTCGTCGGCGGCGGAATCGGCGTGTTCGTCGGTGGCGGAACAGGCGTATTCGTCGGTGGCGGGACAGGCGTGTTCGTCGGTGGCGGGATTGGCGTATTCGTCGGCGGCGGAATCGGCGTGTTCGTCGGCGGGCTGTCGCTCAAGGTGCGACCCGTCACTCGAGTTTCGCCAGCGCTGCCGCCATCGCTGCGATAAGCGTAGAGCTCAGCCGTATAGCTCGTATTCGGACTCAGCCCGCCAAAAGTATGCGAAGTGGCCTCCCCGGCGTAGAAAGTCGGCGATTCGAAGCTGTCGCCGCCGAAGAAGACCAAGGTGTAGGAATCGGCATCCGGCGCTTCGCTCCACTCGACGGTGATGTGGTCCTTGGTGATGACGCTGAAGACGATGGCGAATCGGCCGTCCGTGGGCAGCTGCGACTTTGGCGCTTCTGTTGGGGGTGGTACGGGCGTGTTCGTCGGCAGTGGCGTGTTCGTCGGCGGAATGGGCGTATCCGTCGGCAGTGGCGTATTCGTTGGCGGAATGGGCGTATCACTTGGAACTGGCGTATCTGTCGGCGGAGCAACGGGCGTGTCCGTCGGCGGAGCGACAGGCGTATCCGTTGGCAGTGGCGTGTCCGTCGGAACTAGCGAATCTGTCGGCTCTGACGTCGCTGCAACAACTTGCGCTTCCGGCAGCGTCCGCACCGTCTCTTGAGCCACATGGGTCGCGTCATTCAAATAAGCCGTTATGCGCACGAAGTAAGCTGTATCCGCCTGCAAGCCGCTGAAGGTATGCGCGGCGCTTCCCGTGCTGAAGGTGCCTAAGTCATAATAGCTGCCGGCGCTGATCTCCAGGAAATAGAGCAGCACCTGCCCCATGTCGCTCCATTCGACGGTGATGTGATCTTTGCTAATCGCGCTGAAGACTAAGCCCAGCGACCCGTCTGTGGGCAGCCGCGGACCTTCTGGCGTATCGGTTGCGGTTGCGGTGTTCGTTGGCGTCGCGGTTGCAGTCGGCGTATCGCTCGGCACTGGGCTCGCTGTTGGGCTCGCGGTGTTGGTTGGACTAGGACTGTTCGTTGGCGTCGCGGTTGCGGTAGCTGTATGCGTAGGACTTGGGGTGGCGGTCGCGGTCGGCGTATCGCTCGGTGTTGGCGTATCGCTTGCAGTCGGCGTATCGCTCGGCGTCGGCGTCGCTGTTGGGCTTGCGGTATTCGTTGGCGTCGCGGTCGCGGTCGGCGTATCGCTTGCAGTCGGCGTATCGCTCGGCAAAGCAAGCGTCGTGAAGCTGCCGCTGAGTTGGCCGCCTTCTTCTATGCCCGGCAAGCCATCGACCGTCACAGCGCGATCCCAGCGGACTGTCACCTTGTACGCCGCGCCCGCTTGCAAGCCCGTCGCCTCGGCGGAATTGCCCTCGCTGTACAAGCCAAATGACTCGCCCGTTCCCGAGGCTGGCTCAACAATGATGAAATAACTGTTGGAGCCGGCGCTGGGACCGTCCCAGAGGATCTTGGCGCTGGTCTCGCCGATGTCGCTGAAGCGCAGGTTGCCGAAGGCATTGGCGACGCTGGCAAGCCGCAGCCGCTGCGCGGGCGGACTTCTCATCCCATCCGCCGGTTTCGTTCTGACATAAGTGGAGGTATCCATCCACGCGGGGACCCCCGCCCGCATAAAATGAGTCAGGCGCAGCGCGAAGAGCGTATCCGGCGGCAAGCCGGTGAAGGTGTAGGACGTGTCATCGGCGATGACGCCGGTCACAAATCTATTGTCCCAAGCCAACTGCGCAACGTACAGGATATGCGCGCCGGCGCTGTCCCAGTGAACCGTCAGACTGCTGTCTGTCACATCGCTAACGCTGATCGCGCGCGGACCGTTGGCTGGGGGGAGCTGCGTATTGGTCGGACTGGGCGCGATATAGGCATTTGGCGTCGCGGTGGCGTCGCTCGCGCTCACGGTGGCGAATTCAAGCGTATTCACTATCGTTCGAGATCTATAAAGACTGTGGCGCCCCGTGACAATCACCCGGTAGCCGAGGCCGGGCCGCAAGCCCGTCAGCGCATAGGCGGTCATGCTGGGCAATATACGAAAGCTGACAAGCGTGTCAGCGTCGGCGGTTTCCCGCAGTTCCAGACTGTCCAGGAAGTAGCCGCCGGGCAGCCCCCAGTTGATTTGGGCGCTGGCAGTTGTAATCTGGGAGGCCGCGGGGTTGAGCGATGGCAAGGGCGTCGGCGTCGGGCTCGGCGTGGGCGAGTGCAGGGGCGTTGGCGTGAAGGTGATGGTCGGCGGGACAGGCGTATCCGTCGGCGGATCTGCGCTCGAGGTGCGTCCCGCTACACGAACTTCGCCAGCGCTGCCGCCATCGCTGCGATAAGCGAAGAGCTCAGCCGTATAGCTCGTATCCGGACTCAGTCCGCCGAAAGTATGCGAAGTGGCTTCCCCGGCTTGGAAAGTCGGCGCTTCGAAAACGTCGCCGCCGTAAAAGATCAGGGTATAGACATCGGCGTCCGGCGCTTCATTCCACTCGACGGTGATGTGATCCTTGGCGATGGCGCTGAAGATGACAGCGAAACTGCCGTCCGCGGGCAACAGCGACGTTGGGGTGATGGTCGGTGTTGGGGTAGAAGTCGGCGTCGGGGTGATGGTCGGTGTTGGCGTAAAAGTCGGTGTTGGCGTAGAAGACGGCGTGAGGGTGCCAGTTGGCGTGAGAGAAGCCGTCGGCGTGAGAGAAGCCGTGGGCGTGAGAGAAGCCGTCGGCGTATAGGTCGGCGTAGCGGTAACGCCGGGCGGCAAGTTGGTGAAGCGGGCATGGATCGGAACCCAGAAAAAATACCTGCGTCTGGCCGGGGAAAAAACCACTATGCCCAGTCTAACCGTCAAATCGTATTCCCTGTTCGGCAGCAGAAAATTCAATACCGCTTCTCGCCTATTATTTGCATTTGGTCTGATATCAAAGGCATCCTGGCCATCGGTTGATTTGATGAATATCTCGGAAGCGTCATGACGTCCCAGCGACCGCAGGTGATTCGCCATTTCTCTCATGGGAATGTGGATGTGATCGTATGAATGCAGGCTGAACTTGAGGCGGTAGTCTTTCATCAGCTCGTCGATTTTCGCTTGGTAATAAGAGCGCGGATGGTTCACCGGCGTCGGCCCCAGCGTACGGAAGGTGACGGTGACGAAATCCGTATGAGACCAGTCTTTCCGCAGCACCAGCTTATAATCCGAGCCGGCATACAAGCCAGTTGCCCGCAGTCGCGTGGTCCACGCGCTCCTTTGATAGACTCCACTGCCGGTCAAGTTGAAGAAATCCAGGCGGTACTCGTGCCCGGCCGAGTTGGGATCGTCCCAGGTTACCAAGGCGCTGTGATGGCCGATCTCGGAAATCCGAACATTGCTAACATTTCCCGACGATCGTGAATAATCCGTCGTCGCCGTGCCAGTCGCGGTTGGCACAAAGCCTGGCGGCGTCGCGGTGGCGGTGTAGGTTGCCGTGGCGGTGTTTGTCGCGGTCGGCGTGAAGGTCGGCGTCGGCGTGAAGGTCGGCGTCGGGGTGATAGTCGGCGTCGGCGTTATCGTCGGCGTCGGCGTCGGGGTAGAAGACGGGGTGAGGGTACCCGTTGGCGTGTTTGTCGCGGTTGGCGTATTGGTCGGGCTAGCGGTAACGTTGACGGCGAAGTTGGTGAAGCGAATAGTGAATGGAACCAGAAAATTATAGCGGCGTCCAATGGGGTTCGAGAGCGTGATGCCGATTTTCACCGTCAAATCGTATTCCTTGCCGGGCAGCAGATTGGTCAATGTCATCACGCGAGACGATTCTTCAGGCACAGCCAAGTCCGTGAAGGCATGCGCCTTATCAGTCGAGCTGGCGCTAATGAGGGCATGGGTATAAGCGCCCACCGGCTGCAGCAGATCGCGCATTTCTCCCAGGTCAACGCGCAGGTCTTGGTAGGAATGCCTGCTGATACTGGGGCTGAAACCGCTGAGCAGACTGTCGATTTGCGCCTGGTAATGCGACCGCGGCTGATCCGCCGGCGTCTCCCCAGTAGTGCGGAATGTGACGCTGACGACATCTTCCAATCTATTGCCCCATGAACGCAGACGCGGCATTTTCCGTATATTGACCCGGTAATCGGCGCCGGGGCGCAAGGCATTTGTCCAGTATTCATAATGAATGGTTTTCTTTCTAAGGATCTCATCGCCGCCGCTGGTCAAATTGATGACGTCCACGTGAAACTGGTAGTAGTACCAGGAGAATCTGGAGCGGTAATTATCATTCCATGTCAGCTTTACGGTGTTATTGCCGAGCTCGGAAACCTGAACATCGAAAAAGTGTCCGGTTGACGCTGAATAATCTACCGTCGGCGCTTGCGCCTGCGCCAGTCCGCCGCTGAAGAGCCCGACAAAGAGAATGAGCGTTAAGACGAGCGGCTGGTATGGAAAGCGAGAATTTGCGGGTAGAGGCGGCATAATGGATTCCCGGACGCATTAAATTAGGGAATGAGAAGCTGCGTCATAATAAGTATATGGAAAATAAATGAAAATGCAAATTCAATCAAAACTCGGGGGCATCCGACGGCGCTGACTGCCTTCGAGGCTCAAATCCGCCGGCTTGAGGAAGAAGGCATCGAAGCGGTTTTCCGCTAAGCCGGTCAGGCGATCGCTAGCGGATTCACCCAGGAGCCGGTCGCGCCGGACAGCTTCAAAGGCGCGATGATCAAGAGAAACTCATAACACTGGGCGGCCGCCAGTTCATCCAGGTTTAGATTCTCGACATGCGTGACGCCGCTATGCACCAGCAAGAGCCGATGCACCGAATGGTCATGGGGCGGCATGGCTTCGACCGCCATATTGTCCGCGCCAACCAGGTTCATGCCCCGCTCAAGCAGATAGCGCGCCGCGCCTTCGTTTAGGCCGGTCTGGGCATCACGATAGATGGGATTGCCGTCGCGCAGCAGTTGAATCGTGCCTGTGCGCACTAAAACCGCGGTGTTTTCGCGCATGATCGCGCCCTGTTTGGCTATCGCGCCGGCGATATCATCCGCGTCAATCGGGTAGGCGGGCGGCAGCATATCGACGCCCTTGTACGCGGCCACATCCAGCAAGACGCCGCGCGTGACGATCGGCGGCATCTGTTCAATGCTCAGATGCCTCTGCCCGGCCGAACTGACGCATTCGCTCGCCGGGATCAGTTTTCCAGGACCGTCGTGCAAATACGCCCTGCCATCGGGATTCGGATTGCCTTGCTCATCGCGCTTTTCGGCAATGTGGCAGAGCGCGTCGATATGGGTGCCAACATGGATGGACATGCGGATGGTTTCCGCCGCGGCCGAGGCTGGGTCAATGGTTGATGGGTCGCTGTGACGCAGGTGAGGCGCGATTGAATAAGACTTCATCGCCGCGCCCGGCGTCAACATCCCTTCTTCGAAATCAACACCCAAGCTGTAAACTTGACCGGTTTTTATCAGGCGGAGCAATTCCGGCGTCAAGCGCGGGACGGGCAACTGGCCATAAGCGGGCATACTCATCGCGGGACCTTTCAATTCACTTGGCAATCGCATCAAAATCATTATGCCACGTTCGCCGTGTGGGGGCGACACTTTAGACTCTGTTGAAATACTTGATTTACCCCCCAGCCCAAGCCCTATGCCCCCTCGGTCCCCCGTTTTCGGGGAATGCTTCCCATAAAGAGGGAGGGGCTTAAGGGATCAATACAGGTCATAAGACTCCCCTTCCCTGATGCTTCGGGGAAGGGGCCAGGAGATGGGGTAGAATTTCAACAGAGTCCTTTAGTCCGCCCATGCAAAAGAGAGGCAAACTTGCGGACGATTGTTCTGTTTTGATGAGATTCTATATTTTGCCCAGCTAGCGCTGGACTGGATCCAGCGGCAAACCGCTGGGAACGGAGTCGGGAACCAGATGCGACAGGTCGCGCGCGGCCGGGTCGGTTAATGACATGAGGAAAGCGACCAGATCAGCCACATCGTCTTCGCTCATTGGCAGGCCCCCGGCCAGCCGCGGCGACACTGAGTGCGCCTGCCGTTCGAAGCTGTAGGGCAAGTAACGGTCTTGCATGGTGTCCGGCAGATTCACCCTTGGGTCGTATGCCATGCTGCCGCGCCAGATATCCGCATGATGCCAGATGACATCCGCCAATCTTGGATAAGCCCCGCTGTGAAAATAGGGCGCCGTCAACTCGACATTGCGCAGGCTGGGCGTGCGGAACTTGTACTGATCGCGGTGATCGAAACTTACATTTGACCGCCCGAAGTCATCGCGCCCGCTGGGACCGTTGCGCTTGCCGGGACCAATCTGCGGGACCAGCAAGTTATAGTGCTGGAAGTCGCTGAACATGTCGCCGCTGTGGCATCGCGCGCAATTTAGCTGCGGGTTCAACTCGCCGTAGAACAGCAGCGCGCCGCGTTTCTGGTCCTCATTCAGCGCTTCGCTGTCGCCGGCGATGTAGTCGTCCCAGGGCGCGGCTGTGAAGATCAACTGCCGTTCGAAAGCCGCCAGCGCCTGCGCCACTTGCAAGGGACTGATCTCGCTCGCGCCAAAAACCGCTTCAAATTGAGTCGCGTAGGCTGGTATCCCGCGCAGGCGCTCCGCCAATTTTTCACGGATGACCGATGTTGGCTCGCTGCCGAAGGTCGCCCCAGCCATTTCCTGTGTCGAGACAATTGGCAGCAAGGCTTGCGCGATCGCTGTATCGGACAAGTCCAGCTCGCTGACGACATCGTCCGGCGCGTGAATCAGCCCCTCGCTGCCGCGCTTTTCTACTCGGCTGTCCCAAAACTGCGAGCGCGCGATTGCGGCGTTGATGACTGTCGGGCTGTTGCGCGGGATGAACTCCCCGATAAACGGGTTTGCGATGACGCCGGTCAGGTCGAAGCGGGTATCCGCGCCGACCGCAACTTCGGGCAGGAAAACCCGTCCCTCGCCCAAACCATGGCCGCCCGTGCCGATCGGCAGCGCGCGCCCATCCGCCATAGCCAGATCGGGATGATGACAAGTGGCGCAGGAGATGTTCTTGTCGCCGGAAAGAATGGGATCAAAAAAGAGCTCGCGTCCCAAGCGCGCCAGAGCCGTATCCGCTTCGATCTGGTCGCGCCCGGGATAAGGCGACAGGGCTTCGCGCTCGATCACCTGGCGCAGGGTCCCGTCGGCATCGGCGATTTCGACGTAAACCGGCGCCGTGGTCCGCGCGCTGCTAAAGCGTTTCACGGTCTGCCGCTCGTCGTCGAAGCGCAGGCGCAAGACGCGCCCGGCATAAACTTCGCTGATGTAGAGGCTGCCATCCGGCATAGGCAGCGCCGCGCCGGGGAAGTCCAGATTATCGACGATGGTTTCCCATTCGGCGTCGCGGTTCAAGCGGCTCAGGCGCCCGGAGCGCGCTTCCAAGTCGGCGGCGGAAAAGCAAGCCCCTTCGCCGCTGGCAACGGCGAATTCGAGCGCCCAAATGTCCCCTTCATTGTCTACTGCGACATCAATCGGCATATTCAGATTAGCGACCAGCCTTCGTTGCGCCCCCTCATGGCCAACCGCGACCAGTTGGCCGCTGTTCGGCGGATGCGGGCAGCCTGTGAACAATGCCACGGCGAACTCATCGCCGAGGCGGGCGATGCCGCGCGGCACGGCTTCCAGCTTGCCGCCGCGGGACCGCGGATCGTCCAGAGCGGCAAAACGATGCCAGGTCCGCCGCGCGCCTTCATCTGTTTCGAAGACGATGCTATTCGCCAGCGAGTCCGTCAGCAGCGGACTGCCCGCGCCGGTAAAGGCGATATCAAAGGGATGCAATAAGAAGGTGTTTTGCGCGCCGCGCGCGCCTGCCAGCGCGCTGCCCAAGTCCTTTGGCTGGTAGGGGTCGGGGGGAGGATCGAGCGCGGCGGAAACGGGCAAAGTATAAAGACCCTGGGCATTGTGATGGCTGATGTATATGGTCTCTTGATCCGGCGAAACCGCTAGCGCCAGCGCGCCGAGCATATCCGACGGGTCGCGCCCGCTGGGGAAACCCGAGACAAGGCGTCGCGCGCTGCCATCGGGACGCAAAAGGCTGATGCCGGCGCTTTCGGAATCGAAGCCCAAGCGCGTATCCACTTCCATGCTGCCCATCTCCGCTACCAGCACCGAACCATCGGGCAGAAGCGCCATGCCGACCGGGTGATACAAACCTTCGACAACCGTCGTGAGAGACGGTCTTCCCTGGGCATGAAGATGGTATAGGGAGAGCAGCAATAGCAGTGCCAAAGAAAAAAATTTGCGCAACATCATTCTTTTGAAACGCCATCGGGCACCTGTCTATAGCTTAACACATTTGCTAAGTGATGGCATAAAATCCAACCAGCTATCCCAGGGCAATCGCTTCAAAATGAAATTGCGCAACATCGACTATTTTCCCCGCAACTTTCGTAATCTGTAGACTCTCGGGCTGCACAGCAGCCGCCCACGCAAAAGGCTTTGCCTGTTTCAGCCGCGGCTTTGTGACGCGGATGAAGCCAGTTTCTCAGCCGGTCCACGAGGAGAATAGGCTTGACCACCGGCTCGACCCATGTACCAGAGCGATTTCGCGATCTTATGCGCGAGCGCAGTGGTGGTACGTTTGTATCCCGCCCGTAGTCGATATTGCGCTGCCCATGTTTTCAAAGGGTGCGCTTGTTGGGAGATCATCCAGCCCTTCACAGCATTGACAAAATGCTGCTTGATATACTGATTGCCTTGGCCTTTCTTGCTCTTGAGCAGCTTTCCTCCTGAGACTTTGTTCGAAGGCGCCAAGCCGCATGCTTTACAAAACGCTTCCGCCGAGTGATATCGGTCATGAAAGTCCGCGCCGGTTTCCGCGATGATTCGAAGCGCCAGAAGTGCTGTGACCGCCGGCGCTGTCGTCATCCACTCGATTTGAGGCTCTAGGTGAAAGTGCGCAATATGGGCTTCCGCTCTGCGCCGGCGAGCGACAATCATGTCGGTCAGCCGATCAAGTTCCGCTGCTGACAAGGCGACTTCTTCACGGACATATCGCGGCAGTTCGTTCAGATTCTCCAGCAGTTCGACAAGCTGCCTTTTGCTGCTGCGGGGTCCCTTCCAGGCGAAGTTCACCGCCTCTTCAGGACTCATGTTCTGCGCCTGCGCCATAATCTGTATGAAGTTACGACCGCTTGGCGAGGTCGGTTTAACCCGGCGGAAAATTGGAACTCGATATGCAGTCAAAAGCGAGCGCAAGCTGTTGGACGCGCGAGTGCGAGCCGCTTTGTCCGCGTCCCACTTGCGCAGGTTCATTCTGATTTCCCTCTGCATGTCGTCAGGCATGTTGCTGGTACGCAGTCTAAAGTGAGCAGCCAATCTAGCCATGTTGATCGCATCCGCCTTGTCAGACTTGCCTTCAACAGCTAACAAAGCTTTGATGGTCATTGGATTGAGGATATGAGCATTGAGTTCGCGGTTTCGGAAGGCATGATAAAATAGATGATGGAAATTCGCTGTTGACTCCAATACCGCGCATTCGACCGCTTCGGCGCAGAGCCAATTCGCGGCCGCCACCGCCTCTCGCTGCGATTGGGAAAACTCCCGTACCTCCATTGAGCCAGTGAGACTGTTAAACACTGCCACAACGACATAATCGCTGTCGACATCACAACCAGCAGTTATCTTGAACGTCAACTCATCAACGAACAAGGCAGCGGCGCGAATACGCTGCTTTCTATCCATTCTGGCACTTCCCGTCACGACTTTGGGAATGACAGCGCACCGGCCTTGTCAGCTCAATGGCTTAACCTGTTTTTGGCGGTCTCAGCCGCATGCGTGACGACAATTCTCCGGATGACACAGTCTACATATGGAGCTTGCCGCTTCAACTTCATCGGCATCTCAAGGAGCGAGAGGTGCTCTCCGCTGCCACTATGAGCTTAATAAACTCCTTGACAACTAACAAGGAATTTCGTCAACTTTGCACAATGACGAGCGTACAGTTAGACTCAAATGTGGCTCTAGGCAAAGAAAACAGGGACGGCACAGCGTGCCGCCCACGAAAATTGACCTGCGATTTGCGGGCGTTTCAGCGGGTCGCGTAGACACTGACCGTCAAACGCCCCTGCAGCGCCTCCTTTATTGGGTGTATCGGTGGCAACGTGAGGGCGGAAAACGGTTCCCGCGTGCTATGATCATTTTGATGCGATTGCCTTGCGCTTTGTGCGCTCGGTTGTTGATGTTCGGTTGGCGTCAGCTATAATTTGAAGAACACCGTTGAAAACGAGGTGCGTCATGGCGCTGACCAAACTTAAACCGCGCTTGAGTGTCCAGGAGTATCTGGCTTGGGAGGCGGAAAACGAGATCAAGCACGAATACATTGATGGCGAAGTTTTCGCCATGTCCGGCGGGACAGGCAAACATAGCCGCGTTGCTGCGAATGCGATAATAGCATTAGGCCGTCAGCTTGGAAATTCTACCTGCTCAGTCCATACAAGCGACATGAGGGTCAAGGTCGCAGCAGACCGTTATGTCTACCCCGACTTGAGCGTCGTCTGCGGTGAAGAACAGTTTGAAGACAAAAGCGAAACCTCACTTCTCAACCCAATTCTTGTAGTCGAGACTTCACCGTCATCCATTGAGCGCGATCGCTTTGCCAAGCGCGACTTTTACCGCGAAGTTCCTTCCATTCAGGCTTATTTGGTGATCGATCAGCATCGCGTCTGCGCCGAGCTCTATTCCCGCGCCGACGTGGCATGGCTGCTGCAAGTCTTCACTGATCCCGAAGACGTGATTCCCTTGGCAATGCTCAACTGCGAATTGCCGCTCGCCGATATTTACCGCGGCATCAACTTTGGAGAGGCGCTACCGGACTAGGCGGTCTATGGAAAAGGCGTTCCAATAAAATCGCTTTTCTCTGCGCGCTTTGTGCGCTCTGTAGTTGATTTTCGGTTGGCGCCAGCTATAATTTGAAGAATACCGTTGAAAACGAGGCGCGTCATGGCGCTGACCAAACTTAAACCGCGCTTGAGTGTCCAGGAGTATCTGGCTTGGGAGGCGGAAAACGAGATCAAGCACGAATACATTGATGGCGAAGTTTTCGCCATGTCCGGCGGGACAGGCAAACATAGCAGCATAATGATAAACATCACGGTAGCAATTGGGCAACAACTCGGTGATTCGGTTTGTTCGCTTCATAGCAGCGAAATGAAGGTCAAAATAAATGACTGGCGTTATGTTTATCCCGACCTAAGCGCAGTTTGCGGTAAATCGAGCTATGAGGACGAGAGCGAGACCACACTTCTCAACCCAATTCTTGTAGTCGAAGTCACCTCGCCATCGTCAATAGAATCCGACCGCATTGCCAAACGGGATTTATACCGCGAAGTTCCATCCATCCAAGGCTACCTCATAATCGATCAGCATCGCGTCTGCGCCGAGCTCTATTCCCGCGCCGACGTGGGATGGCTGCTGCAAGTCTACACCTATCCCAACGACGTGATTCCCTTGGCAATGCTCAACTGCGAATTGCCGCTCGCCGATATTTACCGCGGCATCAGCTTTGAAGAGACGCCGCCGGACTAGGCGATCAATTGCTGTAACAACAGCTTAAGACCGGCATCGACGCTCTGCAGCTTGTTCGCAATCCGGTCGCCAGCCCAGACATAGCGCTCCACAGCCAGAAGACCATCGCGCCCAGCCAGCCCGATATAGGTCAAGCCGACGGGTTTCTCCCGCGTGCCGCCGCCGGGACCGGCAATACCGGTCACGCTCAAAGCGTAGTCCGTATCAAACACATTGCGGACGCCACAAGCCATTTCTCCCGCCACCGCCGCGCTGACCGCCCCAACTTCAAACAGCGTCGCTTCGCGGACGCCCAACATATTCATCTTCGCTTGGTTGGAATAGCTGACCAAGCCGCCTTCAACATAGGCGGAACTGCCGGCGACGTCTGTCAAAGCACTGAGCATTAACCCGCCCGTGCAAGATTCGGCTGTAGAAACGGTGAGCTCCGCCCGCTTTAGCGCCGCGCCGACCTGCCGCGACAAGCCCAGCAGATCCATCAATGAGCGACCTGAACCAATATCAGCGTATTGCCTTCGCTATCCACCATCATCACGAAGCGCCCCCAGAATTGGGTTTCCGGCTCGCCCAGGAACTCTACGCCGCGTTCCTTATAGACGCGATAGGTCTCGTCGATATTCTCGCATTCCAAGGTCAGCGACTGCGACTTGCCAAATGTTTCGCGATAATGCTCCCAGTTCTCATCAAACTTATAAAGCACGATCTGTGTTTCGGCGTCCGGCGGCGCGACGCATAGCCAGCGCGCGTCCGCGCCGGGCCACATTTCGTTATCGGCTGTGCATTCCATGCCCAGCTTTTTGGTATAGAAGGCTTTGGCGCGATCTTGGTCTTCCACGAAGATCGACACCGTTCCAACTCGGTTAATCATTGACTATCTCCTTTGCGCTTTGAGGCAAAGTATAAGGTAGCGCAAGCGATGCGCAATAGTCGACGTCGCGCCGCGCAAGACCGGGCGTCTTATTTGTCTCGAAGATTTTCGGTCCAGCCAAATGGGAATCTCTCAACTGCGCTGCCCGAGGACGATCTGGTTGCCCTCGGAATCCACCAGAATCGCGAAACTGCCCCATGGCTGCTTCTGCGGCTCGCCCAGGAACTGCAGGCCCTTTTCACTGAGTTCGCGATAGGTCTGGTCGACATCATCGCAATGCAAGCTGAAACACTGTGGCTTGCCCATCGCCGCGCGGTAGTGTTCCCACTGCTCGCCCATGGGGAAGAGCGTCAGCTCTGTCGGGCAGCCTGCCGGCGCGACCATGATCCAGCGCAGGCCCGAGCCCGGGAACATCTCCGCATCGTTATTAAGCGTCATGCCCAGCTTCTCGGTGTAAAAGGCTTTGGCGCGCTCCTGGTCTTCGACGAAGACGGTGACGGTTGCGATGGCGGTGATCATTTAGAAACTCCTTTAGGATACGTTCTCCACCCGCTTCTAAAAATGACTGCGCATACGATCTCTGATTCAACTTGGAAAATAGCATACCAGACTGACGACTATTAGGATATATTTTTGCTTCCTACGCTTAACCGCAAGATGGAGCGACAATGAAAGACGCAAATACTACAACACTTGCTTTGGAGGATCTCAAACGCGGGTAACCTGGACTTGACAAAGACACAGGCGGTTCCCATCGAATAGCAGCCATGGTCTGCCTCAATTCGCAGAAGCATGAATCTGGTGTACATTGCGAGATGAAGTCTCTGAAAGAGACCAAGTCTATGCTGCGTCTTTCGTGGAATGAAGCTGTAACGCAGCAGATGAAAAACACTTGGCATGACCGTCGAGAGGCATCCGAAATTGGCGCAGTTGGCGTGGCAATTCTTGTTATACTGGAATTTACAGAATATACAGTTCTACGGCGCATGGACATAGATGAAAAGACAGGAATGGATTATTGGCTCAGCAAAAACGCCAACGTAGGTGACCTAACGGAAAACTTCCTTCAAGGCGACGCTCGGTTAGAGGTGGCTGGGAGACGGTCAGCAAGTACAGGTACAATTAGAGGAATAGTGGAAAGCAAACGTAAGCGGTCAAAGAAATCAGACGAGACAGGAACGCCAGCATATGTCATTGTCATGGAATTCAGCAGGCCCGAGATCTTTTTTGAGACAAGGATGGCAGATCTATGACTAGGTTCTGTTGACATTCTATCGTAACCAGATAAGTACGCCGACAAAGTGCAGAAAACCTTGATGGGATGTATCCAATTTCTCAAATCGAGAAAAGACGCGGCGGAAATGCTTGAGCTTATTGAAAAAACGTTCCACCAGATTCCGCTCGCGATACCATCGTTTATCGTATTCCCGTTTCTCCTTGGCACGCGGATGTGGCGGAATCACTACTTCTATGCCCTTTTCCAGCAAGGGATTCACAAAATGCCCCGCCGCATAACCCCGATCAGCGATAATCCGCTGAAAAGCAAAGCCCTCAATCAAGCCATCCGCCTGTGTGATATCATGAGCTTGCCCCGGACTCAAGCGGAAACGCAAGGGCTTGCCCATACCATTTACCGTAATATGCACCTTGCTGCTAAATCCCCCGCGACTGCGCCCTAAGGCTTGCTTTTCACTTTTTTTTGGGCGCCAGCGGCACAGGGATGCGCGCGCACAATCGTACTGTCAATTATCACGATTTCCACATCGGCATCATCGGCGAAGGCTGCCATCATCCGTTGCCAAACGCCCTTTTCGCTCCAGCGAACATAGCGTTTGTAAACCGAATTCCATTTGCCGTATTCGCTCGGCAATGCGCGCCATTGCGCGCCGGTACGGCATATCCATAGAACG
This sequence comes from Phototrophicaceae bacterium, assembly GCA_965232245.1. Classification (GTDB taxonomy): domain Bacteria; phylum Chloroflexota; class Anaerolineae; order Aggregatilineales; family Phototrophicaceae; genus UBA6055. The sequence continues at coordinate 3,377,246 of CBDDPG010000002.1, forward strand.
GCTGAGAGGAACAGGCGGCATTGGGCTTCGTTGCCCAAATAAACATTCGGGTCCTGCTTCAGAAAATCCCGAATTTTCGTCCATTGATTGTCAGTTAGTCTTATGTAGGTCATAAGACTATTTTACGCATTTATGAAAATGCCGCTGTCAAATATCAACAGAACCTAGCGATCCGAAAGTCATAATAGCGTTGCACGAGCAAGCAATGGATTGGGCTGACAAAGCCCGATCTGCTCGGCGAGAGCGCGATGATGACAAGAAAAATGAATTCATGCAGAAGGCGTTTGAGCTAGAAAAACAAGCTGCTCTCATGATTCAGAGCGAGGGGTCCGAACCGACGCGCTCTGTGCTTCACCGAAGCGCGGCCTCTCTAGCGTTTAAGTGCGAAATGTATCGTGAGGCGGAGTGGCTAGTTTCTCGAGCACTATCAGGAAATCCGCCTGGAGAAATCATGGACGAATTGCGTAGATTAAATCGCAAGATCTATTTTCAGTTGCGAATGCAAGATAGAGATGTCACCTTAAGCGAGCAAGAGTTCTCCATGAAGTTGGATGGTAACGAGATTCTCAATGGGTTAGCCCCCGTTGATCTTGTTACACAGAGAATCTCCAAACTAAAGAAGATTTTCTGGAATACTATCCGCCAGTGGAACGGGTTAGAATTCGGCAGTAGTGTGCGCGTGAAGGATCAGAGCCACACACTTTGGGTAAGTGCGTTCGAGCCAGGTAGCCTAGATGTCGTACTAAAGCTAGGGATTTCAGGGCAAATGACGTTTTCGAATATGGGGGGATTCGATACGATTTTCGGTCGAGTCTTGACAAACTTCGGTCTTCTCAATGATGGACAATTTGGGCAGCTACAACAGCACATTGACAATAATGAATACTATTGCAACTTTGTAGCGCTCGCAAAAGAGATTGCGCCTGATGGCGATGATGTAGTCAATGTGAACCTCGGTGCCATTGTTGAAGGTCAACGTCGTCAAGTGAATCTCGTTCGGCAGCAGCAGGAATTTACAGATGTCTATTTACCTGATTTGCTGCAACCAAGTAACGGCTTGCACGCAATCGATGAATTCTTGACCTTACGTGGTGAACTCCAGTTCGCAGACGGAAGGACTGAGCACAAGCAGGTAAAGTTAGACGACATTTCTAGTGGCAAATCGTGGACGATATTTGTATCCGAAGCACTGATGAAGGACGTCGTACAGCCTCATTTTGGTGAACAGGTGGAGATAGTTGGGAAACGAATGGCGCGGAAAAAAACTCTTCCAACTACGCTTTATCTTACCGAGATTAGGAAACTGTAGTCCACTTAGAATACAATGAAATTCTAGTTCTTTACCGCGCACGAAATCCAACGTTGAATAGCACCCGCACATTAGCCCCTTACTTCTCCACGCTCTCGCTCAAGAACGCGCTGTAGCCGTTTTCCGGGTCGTTGCGCACCACCAGCATGCGCTTGCCGCCCACGTGCGAGATGCCCGGCACCTCGTAGGCTTTGGCTGGATTGCCTTGGCTGTCCAGCCGGTTGCACCAATAGATGTGATCGTCGCGCTGCCACATGTATATCACCGCGACATCATCCACCACAATCTCCAAGCGCTTGCGGCTGAAGGGCGAAAAACGCGGCGGATGAAACCAAGGCACCCAGGCGCCGGCGGTCTTATCGGTCTTCAGGGACACCGCGCTCTGCGGCAAGATCTCCTTGCTGTCCCGCGCGGATTCTTGGTTGACAAACTTGATTGTCTCATCAGTCGTATTAAACACCGAGGTCAATTCTGTCACTGGCATGGCTGTCCTCACTGCAACTGAACCGTCATTGATCGCTCTGCCCGTCAAACCGACGCCCTTGCCAAGCAATTCCACCGTCTTGACAATGCCCTTGCCAATTTGACCGAGCAACTTCAGACCATCCATCGCGTCTGATCCCGTGTCTGATCCAATGAATCTTGTTTCCAACTTGCCCTCATTATACAGGATTCGCCCCCTTGCGGATGCCCTGTGTTCATTATTACGAAGGGGCGCTCATTCGGTTGCGCCATGCGTCCCGCGCATGTGCGACGCCGATTCCGCAATCAGCTCGCGCAATACGCCCAAATCGACATCCGCCAGTTTGTTGATATACAGGCAGGAGCGGCCAATCTTGTGCTTGCCCAGCCGCGCCAGCAAATCGTCGTATTGCGCGAAGCCCGGCATGATATACAACGTCAGCGACTGCGCCCGGGGCGCGAAACCGGTCAAGAACCAATCGCCCTCGCGCCCGCTATCGTATACATAATGATAGCTGCCGAAGCCAACGATGCTGCCGCCCCACATCTCCGGCCGCTCGCCCGTGATCTCGCCCATCATGTCAAGCAGGACCAGCGCGTCTTCGCGGCGGCGCTTGTTCTTCACCGAGTCGAGGTAGGCTCTCACATCGCCGTCATTGCGCTTCGTCTTCAATTCGCTCATTTGGCTGCCCCCCGCATGGCGCTTTTCCCGTCCCAGTGTACAGATCTCGGGCGACCTGTCATCGAGTTTTTCATGACCAACTTGGATTCACTTAGTATATCCAAGAAAATAATTAGAAGCGGTAGGAGCGACTCGCTGAGTCGCCCTATGAGCTAGTGTTGGGCGTCCCTACAAATCCATACATAAATTGGAGTTGCATTTTTTGGATTTGCTCCCGCGCCCTTCTGACAGAAACCCTCCCTGGCAATCTCACGCCCGAGATCCGTTATTCCTTCTCGGTCGCAGATGCGTCGTCTGCCGGCTCAATCGGCTGGAAATCCGCATCTTCAATGTTATCTAGGTCATCCAGGCCATCCAGCTTGATCAAGTCCTCGTGAGCATCCAGGACCGGTTCGCTGATCACCGTCCGGACGTCGGCGAAGTCCAAATCCCCGCTCGCGGAACCGGTCGCGGCTTGCATCAGCAAGGTCAGCCGATCAGCCATGCTCGACGGATCGGGATGAATGCCGTCTTGCAGCAGCGCCGTCTCGAAGACCTGCTCCACCACCGCGTCAATCAGCCCCTCTTCACCGCCATTCGCGATCAGCCCGCCCAGGTTGTGCATCAACGGATGCCGCGGATTAAGCTCAAGCGCCTTGACCGGCAATTCGTAGTCTTTGTCCAGCAGGCGATTGATGCGGAACATATAGCGACTGCCGCTCTCGTCTTCGCTGACCAGGCGCGCCGGGCTATCCACCAGCGTCTTGCTCTCCCGCACATCGCTGACACGACCGCCCAAGGTCGCCTTGACACGCGCCGTCAAAGCCGCGAATGAATCCGTCTCCAGCGTTTCCCGCGCCACTTCTTCCGCCTCGCTTATTGCGCCGACATCACCCAAATCCAGTTCAGCGGAATCCACGCTGAGCAGTTTGTGTCCCTTGAAGTCATTCATGCCCATCGGCAGCATGGCATCGACCGGGTGCGTGAAATAGAGCGCTTCAATCCCGCGCTGCCGAAAGGCGTCCAAGTGCGGACTGCGGGAGCCGCTGTTGTAATCGTCCGCCACCACATAATAGATGTCGTCCTGGTTCTCCGACATGCGCTCGACATAATCGTCCAGCGAGTGATAGACATTTGGATCCTCGTCATGCGTGGTCTGGAAGAACATCAGCGGCTCCAGATCGCCGCGGTCCTCGCTCTCCATCACCAAGCCCTGCTTCAGATAGGCGCCGAATTCCCCAAATATCTTGAGATAGCTGCCGCGGTCATTCTTCGCCATCCGCTTGAGTTCGGAAAGCACCCTGCGCGTGACCGACTTTTTCAAGCTCGCCATCACACGCGTGGCTTGGATGCTCTCCCGGCTGACGCTCAGCGGCAGATCCTCGCTGTCAACCACGCCCTGCACAAAGCCCAGATATTCCGGCAGCAGATCGCGGTTGTACTCTTCGATCAGCACCTTGCGCGCATAGAGCTTTAACCCGGCTTCGGCGCGCGGACTGAACATATTGGGCTGGGCGCCGCTCGGCACAAAGAGCAGGGCGTAAAACTGCATCGGCACATCGGCGCGCATGTGAATGTGATGATTGGCGCCGGCGAAATCCATGGTCAGCATCTTGTAAAAGCTGTCGTATTCCTCGGCTTCCACCTCGGCGGGATTGCGCCGCCAAAGCGCCTGCTGCTTATTGGTCGGCTCGTCGTCATCGTCGACAAAAATGGGAAAGGCCACATAATCGGAATGCCGCCGGACAATATCTTTGATGCGGAAGGCGCGCGTGAACTCCTCTTCGTCATCCTTGAGATGGATGGTGATTTCGGTGCCGCGCTGGTCTTTTTCGGCAGTTTCCAGCGTATAATTGGCGCCGCCGGTCGCCGACCATTTGACCGCCTCGTCCCCCGGGCGAAACGAGCGCGAAACCACGTCCACCTGCTTCGCCACCATAAACGCCGAATAAAAGCCCACGCCGAACTGCCCGATGATGTCCGCCGTCGAACCACCGTCCGGCTTGTCCTTCAGCGCCTGCAAGAAAGCCTTGGCGCCGGATTTGGCAATCGTGCCCAAGCCATCGATGATCTCGTCGCGGTTCATGCCGATGCCGCTATCGCTGATCGTGAGCGTCTTCTTCTCTTCATTGAGCGTGATGCGAATTTCCAGATCCGCCCCGGCATCCTGCACGTTGTCGTCCGTCAAGATCTGGAATTGCAGCCGATTCAAGGCATCCGACGCGTTCGAGATCAGCTCGCGCAGGAAGATCTCCTTTTCCGTGTACAGCGAATGAATCAAGATGTTCAGCAGTTCCTGCGTTTCCGCTTGAAAGGTGTATTGCTCGCTCATTTTCCGTCCTTCAATTCATTGGACCGTCGCAGCGCGCGGTCGCCCAAAAGCAATCCCACAGTTATATCAAAGCTGTGTAAGATGTAAATCAGATTTTCTCGCCAACCTAGCCATCTATTGATCTATTGATTGCTGGTTGCCAAAATATTTGCGAAAATGCTATGCTAACATAACTCCTGTATATTGGGATTGATGAGTCTGCATTACAAACAATGGGAGAAAAATATGAGAGACAAATTGGCGATGCGTACAGAAGCAATACTTGATAGCCTGACAGGTGTTGTAGGCATACCGTCGATAGTAAGTTCTTATGGTCGAGACCGCTATTCACGTCGGTATTTGCAGTCTGATGTAGAAAAGTCGTGGACAAATGTTGGCAAGTATATGAGCTTAGCGATTGGAGAAATTGAGGCGGAACGCGAAAATGCCCCCACCGAACAAGAATCAAAATACGATGCCTGAAAACCAAGATGCCGATAGCGACCGAAAGAGTGCTGAAGACCAAAATAATAATGTTGAAATACCTCGAACACGTCAAGTCGCCAGTGTTCGAAGTTATTCAGGCCCAATCCCATCGGCCGAAGAATTTGCCCGCTACGAAGAAGCACTGCCTGGAAGCGCAGATCGTCTGCTATCGATGGCAGAGCAAGAACAGGCAGGCATAGTCTCGTTTCGCAACAAGTCGCTCGTTGCCGCTACTGTCGTTGCCATTGTAACCATTATCGCAATCACGGTTATTTTATCCACAAACCCTAACTCGCTTATTCTGATTGCATTGGCTACCGCGCACGTTCTGCCGTCAATTACAGATTTCATCAGAGGTATGGCTGACAGTGCGCTGTCTAGGAAAGAACGGGAACTTGAAATCCAAATACGAAAAGACAATCACGAATTAGACATGATAACAGCCAGAGAGCGGCTTCAGTTGACATCCGGTTCGGACGAACCCATTACTCAAAAAGCGCGGAGACTTGAATCCGGCGACGAATTAACAGATTTGCAGGAAGGCAGTCAGTAGTTCGGCTAATCAACATTAGCGAAATTAGAATATATTTCATTTTGACCAAGGCAATTGCATCAACGACCAATATATGTCGAACGTCACATGAATCTAGCAAAATGTGGGCGCCACGCGAGATGCCCCTGTAAATTGACCATTATGCGGGCGTTTCAGTTGGTCGTGCCATAAGCGCTCCTCGGGGTTAAGAAAACTTGGTGCGATCGCCCATCCCCCTCAGCCCAATCAGCCTGACCAATCCCGCCAAGACTGCTATAATCAGCGCCGTTGCCACAAACCGCCCAGGAGTACCCAACCCATGAAAGCCGTCCAGATCATCGAGCGGGGAAAACCCGTCTTTGTCGAGACGCCAAAACCAGCCTTGCGCGCCAAGCACGCCCTCATCAAGACGCTGCGCCTGTCCCTCTGCGGCAGCGACATCCGACATATCCATTACCTGCCGGAAGACCGCTACCCCACAGCCGTCGGCGAAACCGGGCACGAGATGGTCGGCTGCATCGAAGCCATCGACCCCGCCAATGAAGACTTCCAGGTGGGCCAGCGCGTACTCTGCCTGGCGCCCGATCACCGCGCCATGAGCGAATACTACCTCGCGCCCATCAAACACCTGCTGCCGCTCGACCCCGCCACGCCGCTGGAACATTCCGTCCAAGCCCAGCAATTCGGCACCGTGCTCTACGCCGCGCAAGCCCTGCCCGACTTGACCGGCAAGACCGTCGCCGTCATCGGGCAAGGCTCGGCCGGCTTGTGGTTCAACTTCGCGCTGAAGCAGCGCGGCGCCGCCAAAATCATCGCCCTCGATCTCAAGGACTACCGCTTGAATTACAGCAAAGCTTATGGCGCCAACCACACGATACCAAACTGTGGCTTACCGCCAGCCTCAATAAACTACGCTATGCGCGCAATGAACGATGAACTGCCGCCCGATGTCATCATTGAAGCGGCTGGCGAAGCAGAGTCCATCCGCCTCGCCATCGAGATCGCGCGGCATGACGGCTTCGTGCTGATCTTCGGCGTGCCTCGCTTCGAAACCATGGACTTCCCCATCTTCGAAGCCTTTTGGAAGTCGCTGACGGTGAAATCGCGCGTCGGCACGATCAATGACCGGGGCCACGCCTGCACCCGCCAGGCGCTGGACTATATCAACAGCGGCGCTGTCGATGCCGCCGCCATGATCACGCACACTTTCAAGTTCGAGCAGGTGCTGGAAGCCTACGAACTGCATCACCTGCAAGACGAAGGCGCGGTCAAGATCGTGATTGACATGGAGGGTTGATTTGCCGCGGAGGCACAGAGCTCTTCTTACCACCGATTGCATTGAGAGGTCATGAAGCGCTGGAAAGCAAATGAGATGTAGTTTTTTTCGTTCTTACTAAAATCTTATACGCATTTGTTAAGATAGCGAGAATTGCCCGACATATTCTAGCAGGTGAATATGATGGAAAGTTTCGAATTCCCTGGAGTCTGGTGGATTCCCACTGATCCAGATAAGACGAAATTCTACGGTCCGTTGTCATTCAATCCAAAGAATGGGGGAAAGCTGTCCTTGACTTTCGATGATGTGGGAGCGGATCACCCTGTCTTTGATATTTCATCCGACCTTTGCATACCAATTGTCCATGGCAAAATGGACGGAAGGAAAGTCACACTCCTAAGATGCCACAAAAGATTTGGAAGTGGACAGAATAGAGATAATGCAGGAGACGCAAATACTCAGACCGCAATTGTCTGGACTGATACGGTTTTTGTCGGCGTCCATTTCAACTCGCTACTAGACATCAAGTTTCCATGGCTTTCGGTTAGCTACACGCATTTGAGCAGATGGTTAGGATTGGAAAGATCCGTGGTTGGTGAAGACGGAAAACGAAGGTTACAGCCATTTAGGGGAGTGCGAGTGCCGGTCCGCGACGATCTCAATATCCTGTTTTATCGCGCCCTATACGAGGAAGTAGGCGAGAATCAGTCTCCGTATCCAGTAGTGCTAATCGCAGAGATTAGACCAAGAGACAAAATGCCGTACGATAGTCGTGGGAACAATGATGATGAATCATTCTTTCCATTTATAGATTGCTACTTGCGAGACTTCATGAACTTGGTGACGGGCGAACCAAACTATCCATTCAACATCTCAGCCGTCTCGCCTTATGATACAAAGCAACTCGTCAAGATCTTTTATAGAATTCCAGGATACGATCCTGAAGCCGGCCGCCGTATTGAAGTATCATTTACGCTTTCGTATAACTTCATTCAATCGGAGTTTTCGCTATACTTTAAGACTTGGGTAGAGAATGCCAATGCATTGGCATCAGCCTGCGATCTGTTTTTCAAGCGATACTACCTAAGCAACATTGACATCGAAACTCAGTTTACTTTCTTGATTCAGGCAATCGAGGCATACCATAGGAGGAAATCTGGAGATACATACTTGGAATGTGATGATTACACTCAACTAACGGAATCGTTGAATTTCGAAATTGAGAAGCTAGTCAAGACAAGTGAAGTCAAGTCATGGGCTCAGGGCGAAGTTAATCCAGTAAATGTCAATTCGCTAAAGCAGTCGCTCTTGAACTCTGTCAAATATGGCAACGAGTATTCATTGAGGCGGAGGCTAAAGGATATTCGTGAAGTCGTACTTCGAGATAACATGGAACTTGTCGATGAATTACTAGAGAATCCTAGAGAATTCTTCAACAGAGCTACCGAAACCAGAAACTTTCTCGCTCATCAACTAGCGGAACGCAATAGTGACGTGCTCGGTCCGAGCGAATTTCCGGACTACGTCAGAAAACTCCGCAAACTGTTACGCCTTTGTTTCCTGGTAGAAATGGGGCTGCAGCCGGAAGAGATTGCGACCTTGAGCCAATACTATCCAACTTCCGCTCCATAATTGATGGCGATAGCATCAATGAAATGTCTCTTGGATCCCCGAATCCTTCTGACAATTATTCCTCGGAACCCTCGGTGCTTAAATCCTATATTTTCGTGCCTTTCGTGTCTTTGTGGTGAAAATCCCCCTACCAAGCCCCTTGCTATCCCCGCTACAATACCTCCATGAACCTAATCGACTACGGAAGCATCCTCATCCGCCGCGGCTGGATCATGCTGCTGCTCGGCATCATCGCCGCCGGCGCCGCCTTCTTCTTCAGCCGCCAGATGACGCCGATCTACCGCGCCACCCAAAAGGTGCTCATCGTGCCCAGCCGCAGCGACTTCGGCCTCACCCAAGCCGCCAAGCAAACGCTGAACAACCATGTCGCCCATCTCGACAGCTCGCTGCGCGCCGCCGAGGTCATCGACCGCCTGCAAATGGACACAGTCCCGCAGCAGTTGCTGGCCAACGTGCGCATCGCGCCCGATATCAACAGCTTGCTCATCCAAATTGACGCCGATCACTCCGACCCGGGGCAAGCCAGCCGCATCGCCGCGGAATGGGGGGTACTGCTGGTGGAATACCGCGACCGGCTGAATCAACAGGCGCGCCGCGAAGACCGCATCGTCGCTACCCTGCAAGACAATCCCGTGCCCTTCCGCGCCCGCCCCAACGTGATGATTAACACCCTGGTCGGCCTCATCGCCGGCCTCTTCGTCGGCGGCATCATCGTCTTCGCCCTGGAATACCTGGAAAGCGCCATCGTGCGCCGCCGCGAAGACGTCGAAATCGCCGCGGGCTTGCCCGTCCTGGCCGCCGTCCCGCCCACTGACTGAGAGTCAATCTGTAGACGCCAAGATCCCCGCCAGGATCCCGCGGTCGATATTCCCGCCCGATACCACGCAGACGACCTTGCCGGCGCCCGCCCTGCCCGCCAGCGCCGCCGCCACAGCCGCCGCGCCCGCGCCCTCGGCGATGACCCGCTGACGTTCCGCCAGCAGGCGAATCGCCCCGCGCGCCTCGTCCAGCGATACCTGCAGCGCCCCGTCCAGCAAGCCGCTGACCAAGCGCCACATCTCGGGCAGCACGCTCTTGCCGCCGATGCCATCGACGAAGCTCGCCTGATAATCGACCTCGACCGGTCTTCCCGCAGCCAGCGCTGCCGCTAACGGCGCCGCCGTCTCGACTTCGACAGCGTAGAGGCGCGTGTCGGGCTTGAGCGCCCGCAGCGCGGAGGCGATCCCGCCGCTCAATCCGCCGCCGCCGTAGGGGATGACCAGCGCATCGACATCGGGCAGGTCCGCAAGGATCTCCAAGCCGATTGTGCCATTGCCGGCCATGACAGCGCGATCCCGCACCGGATGAATGAACAGCCCGGGCAAGGCGTCATAGCGCCCGCTGAGGATAATCGCCCACCACTCGTCGAAGGGGACTTTTATGATTTCGCCGCCCAGGCGCCGGATGGCTTCCAGCTTGGTTGCCGGCGCGTGATCCGGCACGACTACCCGACATGGGATGCCCAGGCGCCGCGCATTCCAAGCCACCCCTTGCGCCATGTTGCCCGCGCTGGCGGTGACGACGCCCCGCGCCAACTGCTCCGGTGGCGCCAATGCCATGGCATTGCCTGCGCCGCGCAGCTTGAAAGAACCGATGGGCTGCAGGTTCTCCAACTTGCAATAGATCTGCGCCGGCCCGTCTTGCGCGGGCAAGCGCAAAAGCGGACTGCGCAGGGCGGAATCCTTTATGCGTACGGCCGCAGCTTCAATCTCGCGCAGGGGGATTGGATTCATGCGCTAGTCTGAGTAGCGAAACGCGCCAACTGCTCAGGATCCACATCCACGCCCAGTCCGGGCGCCGTCGGGACGGCAACATAGCCGTCTTGCGCATGGAACTGCGGAAATGTGAGATTGTCGCGCAGCGCGTTTTCACTGCGGTCCATCTCCAGCATCATCTCCGGCATGCGCAGCCGCCCCGGCACAGGATCGAGCGTACTCACCAGCTGCAAGCCGGCTGCAAAGGCGATGCCCGTGCCCCAACTATGCGGCAGCACATTGGTTTGAAAGGCTCGCGCCAAGGTCGCGATGCGCTTGGTCTCGGTCAGTCCGCCCGCGCCGCAGATGTCAGGCTGCGCGATATCAACGCATTGATTGCTCAGCAGCTGACGAAAGCCCGCCAGCAGATACTCGCATTCGCCGCCCGCGATGGGAATGGTCGTGCGTCCGCGCAGCTCGCGGTATCCCTCGTAATCTTCCGGCGAAAGGGGCTCCTCGAAAAAACTGATGTCCAATGCTTCGATTTTGCCGGCGAAAGCCCGCGCCTCGCTCCGCGAAAAAGCGTGATTGGCGTCCACCATCAGTTGCACATCCGCGCCAATCGCTTCCCGCACCGCGCGCACATGCCGCGCGTCCGTATCGACGCCCAAGCCCACTTTCATCTTGAGCGCTTTGAATCCCGCCGCGACATAGCTGGCCGCCTCGTCCACCAGCTTGCCGGTCAGCTCAGCGCTATCGACGAAATACATGCCGGTGGCGTATACCTTGACCCGTTCCCGCCGCCTGCCGCCCAAGAGCACGGAAATCGGCTGCCCAAGCAGCTTGCCGCGCAGATCCCAGATGGCGATGTCAAGCGCGCTCAGCGACGCCACCAGCACACCGCGCCGGGCATAATCCAAGGCGCGCAGGTGCAGTTTGTTCCATATCGCTTCGACATGCAGCGGGTCTTCGCCCATGACGAGCGGCGCCAGAAACTCCACGCCCGCTTGGATGACGCCGGCCGGCCCATAGCCCTCGCCCCAGCCATAACTGCCGTCCTCGGCCGTGACTTTGACAAGGCAGATTTGACGCCGGTCGAAGGCAAATTGCGAGAAGAAAAAAGGCGACTCAAGAGCCTGCTCGGCCACATAGCTTTCTACACTTACAATTTTCATCCCGCTACGCTTTCGTTTTGCTGTTGAATAGGCTATATTGTAGCCGAATCTGCGCCGCCTGGCGCAACAAATGATAAATGCCAATCCACCTAGCCACTCAGTTTAGCGAATGCGCAACCGCAACTCAGGTCTTGGACAGGCTCGTGACCGGTCTCAGCCACATTCTGGCAGACAACCTGGTCGGGATCTATCTCTATGGCTCGCTTGTCACGGGGGATTTTGACGCGCAAGTCAGCGACCTCGATTTGGTTGTGGTCTTGGATCTAAGCCTCGATGAGACCCGCTTTCAAGCGCTAGACGCATTGCACAAGAATGTCGTCCTCAGCTATCCCGAATGGGACGATAGACTAGAACTGGCTTATGTTTCGCGCGAAGCGCTGAAGACTTTTCGGGAGCGGAAGAGCCGTATCGGCATCATCAGCCCGGGCGAGCCATTTCATCAAATTGAGGCTGGGGCGGATTGGTTAATCAGTTGGTACATGTTGAGAGAGACGGGACTGGCGCTTCAAGGTCCCGATATCGCCAGCCTGATTGAGCCGATGGAATCGACAGCCTACATTGACGCTGTGCAAAGTCATATCGAAATTTACCGCGAGGCTCCGGATTCCGCCACTAGCAAATCATACTTGTCATACATCGTATTGACCACGGCGCGGGGTTTATACACGGTGCTGCACGGGCAGCCGACTTCAAAAGTCAAAGCGGCGGACTGGGCGATGAAGACCTTCCCGCAGTGGGCGCCGCTTATTCAGCTGGCTTTGACTTTGCGGGGCGATCCTAGCGGGGACAAGCCCGAGATTGAGCAAATACGTCCGCGCGCGCGGGCATTCGTAGCCGACATGCTGGCGCGCCTTCCTCGCAACTGATCATCTGAGCAGATGCAACTAATCAGCCGCAGTTCAGACGCGCCATCCCGCTACTTTAGTTCAGCCAATAAACCCTATTCGCAGCTCCCTTGCGCGCTAACTTGAGCCGCGTTGACCCAGCCCCTTGTTCCAAGGAAAGTAACGCCGAACTGGTCTGCTGTGCGTTCGTGGGCGCTGAGGGTCGTGCCAAAGGGAACCAGACCCGCAACCGCGCCATCGCCTGGGGTATCGAGCAGTTGAGCCACTTCAGTAGTCGTGACCTCGCAATTGGAAAGCTCTTTAGAAATGCCGGTGCTGAACGATGGCAAAACCGCTTCGGCTTGAACGGCGTCTTCCGGCGCCTCCAGCGCGACCAAGACAACGATGCCGGGGCGATCAATCTCGCTGCAGACCATGCCTGCGCGTGTATAGGTCGCCAAGGTCGAAACGATTGGCGGTGACGCTATGGTGTCCAGGAATACGATGTTGCCTGGCGTCGGGAAGCACACTTCGCTGCCCAGATTGACATAGCCGCGTATCTCTACAGCCATGATCATGCCATTCGCCAGCGCCGGATGTTTGTCAATCCTGTTGGTATTGATGTCCGCGCACTCGATATAACCGCTGGCGGATTGCACAAAGACGTTGGCAGGGGTGACACAGATATAGGGATCCGGATCGCAATTATCAACCGGCACCAACAAGGTTTGTCCGATGCTGAGCGAATCCGATTCGAGCTGGTTGAAGCGGCGGAACGACTCCAAAGTTGTGCCATAGCGCAGCGCCAAACCGTACAAGGTATCGCCTCTTACGACCGTGTGGATACAGGCTTCCGGCGGCGGACCCTCGTCCGGCGGCGGCAACGTTACGGGCGTTGGCGGCACCGGCGTTTCGGGCACTGGTGTTTCGGTTGGTTCGGGCGGCGGGGGAATTGGGGCTTCCCAAGCGCCGATCTCACAAGCCTCTTCCTGAGGACGGGTCGTGCCGGGTTGATCTTCGGCAATCTCCAAGCTCTCGCACAAGCCGTCATTCGCGGCGTTCATGGCCGGGCTATCCGGCGCCAGCGGGAAGTGCGGCGGCGAGCCTGCGGCTGCCCGCAGCTTAGGATCGACGGGTGTCGGGTCTGGGGGATCTTCTTGCTGCGCGCGAAGTTGGTCTCCCGCGCTTTCTTCGTCAGCTGACTGCGCCGCGGCCACCTGCACCGTCCCATCGCCGTCCCCCGCGCTTTCTTCATCAACAGCCTGCGCCGCGGCAATCAGATCGGCGCCATCTTCCGCTGACGGAGCCGCCTGCTCCTCTTCAGGCGGTTTGTCGCCAGCAGTCAGCAAAGGGCAACTGCCATCTTCGATGATATTGGAGGTATTCGCGATGATTTGTTCCGGATCGAGGCCGCTGTGACAGTCTCCACCGCTGGGGCTGTCGCTGATGATGGTATTGAGGATGCTCAGGCTGCTATCCACGCCAATGAGCGCCAAGCTCCCGCCCTGTTCCAACGCGGAATTATAAGCCCAAGTGGTATGCAGCAAGCTGATATGCGAGGCGAAGGCGCTCAAACCGCCGCCTTCCCTGGCCGAGTTGTAGCCAAAGGTGCTGTTGGTGGCGACCAAGGTGGAGCTATTGATTTCGAGCGCTCCCCCTTCATCAGCCGTATTGTAGAAAAAGCTGCTTTTGAGAATTTTGGCGCCGCCGCCGGAAAGATAGATAGCGCCGCCATCCTGGATAGCCGTGTTATCTCTGAAATAACTGCGGTTGATATCCAAGACATGATTGTCGGTGGTGCTGACGAAATAGACGCCGCCACCGTGACTTCTCTTTGTCGTGTTGCCCTTGATTGTACTCTCATTCAGCGTAACATCACTGTTGTTGGAATAGACGCCGCCACCGGAGTCATTGCCAGCGCTATTCAGAATCATGCTCCTGTTAAGCGTCAAGCTCGCCTCATTCGCGATATAAATAGCGCCGCCCGCGGTGGCGCTGATACCATTGGTAACAGTCAGGTCATTCAGCGTCAAGCTTCCGCCATCCACCAAAAAAATTTGATGGGCGTCATCGCCGGAGACGCTATAGTCAGCCCCTTCAATTGTTATTTCGGAATTGATGATCGGCAGGCTTCCTGTCAAGGTGATGTTCCTTGTAAGCGTAATCGTGTCCGCGCCGCCGCCGGCGGAGCAGCCGGCCACGGCAGCGTCAATATTGGCGGCCGCAATCGCGTCAGCCAGCGTACAAGTGCTGCCATTGACCGAAATATCGGCGGCAATGGCTGTCATTGGCGCAATGGAGAGTAGAGACGCCAGTATTAAGAACAATGCAAGTCTTGGATCTAATTTGATCCTCATCATCGCTAAGCCTCGCAATTTCGTTCACTCATCGAAACAATCTGCCATTCAGTATAGTGTCAGGCGGGTAGCCCGCAAGCGATATTAAAAGCAATATCTTCTTGCGGCGGTTTTCACATTGGCGGCATGTCCGCCGCCAGAGACGCAAGGGATGCCATGATTCCCCCACTCGACGAGAGATGACCCCGTATTCTCGCTTGCAATACCACCCTCCCTAGCGGATAATTTAGCGCAATAGCGATCATGCGCCTGCGATAGATTTGCGTGCCTTCGCAATGATATTCCAGGTCCAGTTTATGTTTGCCGCCAGCAAGGACGTGCCCCCGACCACGGAAAATTCACAGTATGCGTGGATCCGCGAAACGATGTCGAAATCTTATTCTCTTTCTGGTCTGCCTTGTTCCCGCCAGCGCCTGCAACCTCAACAAACCGACCCCGACTCCATTTCCCACGCCCGATCTGCCGCGCGTAGAAATCCTCGCGCCGCCCAACCAACAACAGGTCATCGAAGGCACTGAATTCGATATAGACATTTTGGCTGTCGACAAATCGCTGGGCATCCGCCGGGTAGAACTCTACGTGGACGATCTTTTTGTCAAGAGCAGCGAAACGACGGCCGGCGTCGAGCAGCAATACCGCGTCGCCATGAATTGGTTCGCCCAAGGCTTGGGCTGGCATACTATTACGGCGGTTGCCCTGCGCGACAATGGCACGCGCAGCGACGAACATAAGATTGCCCTGCAAGTCATCCCGCGCTGACAATCATCGGCGTCAAGCCTGATTGGTGAAAATAGCGGACTGAGCTACAATCAGTATCTGTTCGCCGTATCTGAGGCATGAATCGCAGGGACCATGCAAATCGAATTGCGAAACATCCACAAGCGCTTCGGCCCGATCCAAGCCAACCAGGACATTAGCGTTACCTTCTATGAAGGCAAAATTGTCGGCATCCTCGGGGAAAACGGCGCCGGCAAATCCACGCTGATGAAAATCCTTTCCGGTTTTCAACCAGCAGACCAAGGCGATATCCTGATTGATAGCCAGGTCATTGATTACACGGGACCCACAGCCGCCATCGCCAACGGCATCGGTATGCTGCAGCAGGATCCGCTCGATGTAGGCGCTTTCACAGTCTTGGAAAACTTCATATATGGCGGCGGGGAAGGCATCACGCTGGGGCGCGCCCAAGCCGAAGCGACACTGGCTGATCTATCCGCTCGCTTCGGTTTCGAGCTCGACGCCCATCAATTGATCGACAATCTGCTCATCGCCCAAAGGCAGCAATTGGAGATCGTGCGGCTGCTGGCGCTGGGCGTGCGGACGCTGATCCTGGACGAACCGACTACCGGCATATCGGCCGAGCAAAAGATCATCCTCTTCGACGCGCTTAGAAAACTCGCGCGCGCCGAAGGCATGATCGTCTTGCTGGTATCGCACAAGCTGGAAGACGTCATCGAACTCTGCGACGAGGTCATGGTCCTGCGCGCCGGCGTCTTGGTCGGCGACATGGACATGCCCAGCGCCGATGACAATTTGACCAGCGCCGTCATCGCCGAAACCAAACAGCGTTTGGTGACGATGATGTTCGGCGAGGAATTGGAAGCCCAAAGCCGTGAACATTACAGCCTGGGCGCGCCCGTGCTCGAAGTCGAGCGACTCCTGGTGCAGGACCAGCGTTTGAATATGCAGCCGATCTCCATGAACGCGCGCGCCGGCGAGGTCATCGGCTTAGCGGGCTTGGACGGCAGCGGCCAAGAATTGTTCATGCGCGCCTGCGTCCGTCTGGGGCGGACTAGCGGCGGGGACCTGCGGTTGGACGGCGACAAGATATCCGGCGCGAGCTATCGCCAGTTGTTCGGCCGCGGCTGCGTCTTTGCGGCGGCGGGTCGGCTGGAAGAAGGCTTGATCGCCGGCTTGACCTTGACCGAACACACGGCGCTGGTTGCGGAGGATCGTCTGCGCATCGACTGGAAATCCATGCGCAAGCGCACTGTGTCCCGCATCGAGCAGTACCGCGTCAAGGGCGCCGCCGATGATCATGTCGAGCAGCTTTCCGGCGGCAATCAGCAGCGCGTGCTGATAGGTCTGCTCCCCGACGCGCCCAAGCTGCTGATCTTGGAACAGCCCACGCGCGGGCTTGATGTCGATTCGGCGCGCTGGATCTGGACGCAATTGCTGGAACGCTGCCGCGGCGGCGCCGCGATCATCTTTAATTCTTCCGACCTGGAAGAGTTAGTCACCTACAGCGACCGCATCTTCGTTTTTTACGCCGGGCGCGTGCATGAAGTGGCGGACGTTGCCGCGACCAGCATCGACGAGCTCGGGCATTTGATCGGCGGGGAATTCGAGCGCGCTTGAAAATCGCTTGCGCAAGCCGCGGCTTGTCGATCGGCAATAGGGGAACATACGCGATGCCACTCAGCGAAAAGCACAACGAGACCAAAACTTATGACGACATCCTCAACGCCGGTCCGCCACTGAATCAATTGGCGAAGGAATTTGTCACGCCCACCGAGCTCTTCTTCGTGCGCAATCACGCCAGCATTCCCGCCATCGACCTGAGCAATTATCGGCTGCAGGTCAATGGCTTGGTCAGCCGCGAGCTTTCGCTGACGCTGGATGAAATCAAGAACGACTTCAAGCGGCAAACGCTGACCGCCACCCTGCAATGCGCAGGCAACCGGCGCAAGGAACTGGTGGATTACAAGCCCATCGACGATCAGCTCGCCTGGGGCATCGAGGCAATCGGCACAGCCACCTGGACGGGAGTTCGCCTGGGCGATGTACTCAAGGCGGCCGGCATCGCCAGCGACCGGGCGGCGCATATCGCTTTCCTGGGCTTGGACGGCATCATGCGCGATGGCGAGCGTTCCGCTTACGGCAGCTCCATCCCGCTTGACAAAGCCTTGGCATGCGAAGTCCTGCTCGCCTACGAGATGAACGGCGCCGATTTGCCCCTGGCGCATGGCAGCCCCCTGCGCATGATCGTGCCGGGCTACATCGGCGCGCGCAGCGTCAAATGGCTTTGCGGCATCGGCGTCCTGGATGCGCCCTCCGACAATTATTTCCAGCAAGTCGGCTACAAACTCTTCCCGCCCAGCGTCAATATGTACAACGTCAATTATGCAGACGGCATGCAGTTGACCAAGCTGCCGGTCAATTCCGTGATCGTGCAGCCGGAAGATCGCAGTTTGCTGGCGGCGGGCAGAATCGCCGTCGAAGGCTATGCCATGAGCGACGGCGAGCACGAAATCACCTGGGTCAGCGTCTCGGCTGATGGCGGCGCGACCTGGCAGCGCGCCGAGTTCCTCAACGAGCCGCAGCTATGGACCTGGCAGCTGTGGCGGACGGAGTTCGAGCTGCCGCCGGGCACGCACGAGCTGGTGGTGCGGGCTTGGGACAGCGCGGCGAACAGCCAGCCGGAGACGATAGCCAGCACCTGGAATTTCAAGGGTTACGTCAACAACGCCTGGCATCGGGTGAAGATTACGTTGAAGTGAGGGGACTTGGCACCGTCCGTGGCGCCGCTATCATCGTTGAGTGAGATGGTGATGGGGGCGTGTGTTTGGCAACGACAGACGACTTTTACCAACGGGTCATTGAAAAGAATACTTTCTACTTCTTCGACGATGAAGTTGAAGAGGAATACGATGTTGGACACATTTCAGCCGTTACTTGCATTCTTCACAATTTGCGGGAACTGGTGACCAGCGAAGGCGTACAGCGCACATTTATTGATGAAGTGCTTCAGCAAGAACACGGCCTGACTGCGATACTTGCATTGAACGGATTGTCACTAGAGAACCTGAAGCGGCTAACTACTGTGGCACGCGCTTCAAATGATCCTAACCTCAATGAACTCTTACACCGAAAAGATTGGAACATAAAAGAGGGTAGTAATCCAAAAGATATATCGGAGTTGACGTCGAAAAAAATCATGTCCTTAGTAAAGTCGGATGCGGCATTTCGATCTGGAATCATCAATCTGTTCTTCAAAGGCAATTCGAATTCATATCTTCGCCATCACTTTCCCCCATTCCATCTAAAAAAGTTGAGTATTCAGAAGCTAAGTTTTTCACATGACGCCATTCTTGATACGCTGGTGCGATACAAGGAAGGCGGCTCTCACTCCGGACAGAAAAACACGAATGCCGACCAACAGATTGCGGCGATTTTGGATTCACTCGACATTGCGTACTTGAGTGGTGTCGTGCTTGAGCGGCTGCGGGCTACCAGCGATGACACAGACCGAACGATGGATTTCATCATCCCAGATCAAGAGCAGCCCAAAATCATTGTTGAGAGTTCATTCCAAGCGACTACCAGTTCCACCATGGGGGACAAAGCTAAGACAACAATCAGAAATGGCGAGCGTATCCGAGTGCATTATCCGAGCGCATTGTTTGTAGGCTTTGTCGATGGCATTGGCTGGTACGTACGTAAACGCGATCTACGACGGATTACATCAGCATTTCACGAGGTGTTCACTTTTCATGATGATGAATTGAGGCGATTCGAAAAATTGTTGAAGGACACGTTTGCGTTATGAGACTTAACACAATCCTTAACGGCGATTGCCTTGAACTGTTAGGCGAGATTCCCGACGAAAGCGTGGATGTTACATTTGCTGATCCACCTTTCAATCTCAACAAAAAATACGGTTCCTACCGAGACAGGCTTGAGGTTGAGCGCTACGTTGAATGGTGTAATGAATGGTTGCGTGAGCTTGTTCGTGTTACCAATCCAACGGGAAGCATTTTCATTCACAACATTCCAAAGTGGCTAACCTACTACAGTACTGAACTCAACAAAATCGCAGACTTCAAGCACTGGATTGCATGGGATGCTATGAGCACTCCACTCGGTAAGACTTTGCTTCCGACACACTACGGCATTCTCTATTACGCGAAGGATGCAAAACAGCTCAAGTTCTATGATATTCGCTACCCACATCATAGATGTCGGGAATGCAACATTTTGAGAAAAGACTACGGCGGAAAGAAAAGCAAACTACATGCCTTTGGGCCCATTGTTTCAGACGTATGGACTGACTTGCACCGCATCAAGCACAACAAACGCCGTGACAAACATCCTTGCCAACTACCTATACACCTGCTCGAACGCATTATCCTAATGAGTACTGATGAAGGTGACGTTATATTGGATCCGTTCATGGGAACCGGGACGACCGCCGTTGCAGCAAAAAAACTTGGCCGTAACTTTATTGGCATCGAAATTGACACAGATTACGTGCAAATTGCGAACGCGCATTTGAATGACATTGTCCCACGTTCCAAAATTGGAAACTCATGGGTAAGTTTGTACTTGGATCAGGTGGCAACACTGAGAGATATGGATTGGATTGAAATCAAGGAATACTTTGAGATTCCGCAGCCAATAAAGAAAATTGACAACGTCTCAATAGTATTTAGAGACGGAAAACTAAGAGCGATCGAGGAGTCGATGTACGAAGAGGAAACCCTAATCGCTCTGCCTATTGCACCTGTTGAACTTCCAATATATCAGAATGTTGAAATTGAAGTTGAAGATGAAGTCAGCATGGGTGCAGATTGGCCCTATTGAACATTACAACTAGATGAAAAACCCACCCCAGCTCGCCACCCAAATCGCCTTCCTGCTCCTGCCCATCGCCATCTCCCTGGCGGTCGCAGCCGCCCTCGTCACCGCCGTGGGACGCGACCCGCTGGAAGTCGTCGACGCCCTCTGGAAAGGCGCGTTCAAGGACAGCCGCAAGCTGGGCGGCGTGATCAATTTCTGGATTCCGCTCACCCTGGTCAGCATCGGCTTGGTCGTCACCTTCCGCGCCGGCTTGTGGAATATCGGCGTCGAAGGCCAGATGATGATGGGCGCGCTCTTCGCCAGCTGGGGCGCGCAGTTCATCCCGCTGGGCGAGAGCCTCGCGCCGCTGCTGCACATTCTGCTGATCGCGCTGGCGGCGCTGGGCGGCATGTTCTGGGCTTTTGTCGTGGGCGCGCTCAAGATCCGCCTGGGCGTCAACGAGATCTTCGGCGGCGTGGCGCTGAACGCCCTGGTCAACGTCATCTCCATTTACATGATCTCCGGTCCCTGGCAGCCGCGCATCGGCGGCTCGGCGCAAGGCACGGAACCCTTCCCGCTGCCAGCCCTGCTGCCGGAATTCTCCAAGAGTTTTCCGGTCAACATCTTCATGATCTTTCTGGTCTTCGCGGCATTTTTCGCCGTCATGGTTCTGCTCAACGCCACGCGCTGGGGGCTCAACCTGAAAGCTGTGGGCGTGAACATGCGCTCGGCGCTTTTGCTGGGCGTCGCCACCGAACGCACATCGATGAGCGCCTTTCTGGTTTGCGGCGCGCTGGCGGGCATTGCCGGTTCCTATCGCGTCCTCTTCACCTTCGACAATTTGCGTCCGCTGGCTTCCGGCGGCATCGGCTTTCTCGGTTTGCTGGTGGTCCTGCTCTTGAGCGTTCGCCTGCTCTGGGCGCCGCTGATCACCTTCGCCTTCGCGGCCATTTTGACCGGCAGCACGCGCCTGCAAATCGCGCCCACGCTCAAGCTTGATTCGTCGCTGGCGGGGGTCATGCAAGGCATGTTGGTCTTGTTTGTCATCTTGTTCCAGGGCCTGCGAGAAGTCTTTTTTGCGAGGACTTTGAGCGACAATGCCCCTACCCCAAACCCCTACCCCACCATAAAGAGGGAGGGGCTTAAACCGCAGGCATCAGATACTTCGGCTACCCTTCCCGCCTTGCGGGGGAAGGGCTCGGCGGATGGGAGGGATTCGCGATGAACGAAGAATTCCTCAACACCCTGGGCAGCATTATCGGCACCGCGACGCCGCTGGTCATCGCCAGCCTGGGCGAGACCATCACCGAACGCGCCGGCGTGGTCAACCTCTCCCTCGATGGCAGCTTGACGCTGGCGGCTGTGCTCGGTTTCGCGGCCGCCTGGACCGCCCAGGAAGCCGGCGTGCTTGATGCGCCTATGCAGATCGCGCTGGGCATTGTCGTCGCCATGCTCGTCGGCGCGCTCATCGCCCTGCTCATCGGCTTTTCCAGCATCAAGCTGCGGCGGGATCAAGTCGCTGTCGGCTTCGTGCTGACGCTGCTGGCGGCCGATCTGGCGCGCTTTCTCGGCGCCGATTTCACTCGCATCCCAGGTCCGCAGATCACCCGATTCCCCCTGCCGGTCTTGCAAGATCTGCCCATTTTGGGACCGATCTTCTTCCAACAGAACGCGCTGGTCTATTTCAGCTATATCTTGATGTTCCTCATCTGGTTCTGGCTTTTCCGCACCAAGGGCGGTCTGTCTTTGCGCGCCATCGGCGAACGCCCCGAAGCAGCCTATGCGCGCGGCGCAAAAGTGCAGCGTCTGCGTTATTGGTATACATTCCTGGGCGGCGCCCTGGTCGGTTTGGCGGGGGTGGCCTATTCGCTCAATGTCAAGCCCGGCTGGTCCAGCCCGCCCGCCATGCAAGGCGACGGCTGGATCGCCCTGGCGATTGTGATCTTCGGCGGCTGGCACCCCTTCCGCGTCGTCTTGGGCGCATGGCTCTTCGCGGCGCTGCGCGCGGTTTCATCCAATATCCAGACCAACGGTCTCTTCATCTTCGGGCAAGAGATCAACTTCCCCTTCGTCTTGTTAAACACGCTGCCCTGGCTCTTGATGATCCTCACCCTGCTCATCGTCAGCGGCGGCTTCACCGAGCGCTTGCTGCAATACATGCCGCGCGCCGTGCAGCATCGCCTGCGCGCCTTCCTGCGTTCCGACCCGCCCAAGGCTCTGGGCACGCGCTTCGAGATGGAATGAAGCGGTTTCCGCAACGCGGCAATGGACCATGGCGAAAAAAAAGCGGAAAAAGCGGCGCATTCGTCCCTTGGCGCTCTGCGTCTTCTCCCGCGGCGACAAAATCTTCCTGGCGCAGGGCTACGATTCAAATACGGACAGCATCTTTTATCGGCCCATCGGCGGTCGAATAGAATTCGGCGAGCGCGGCTGCCAAGCTGTCATCCGCGAGCTGCGCGAAGAGATCAATGCCGAAGTAAGCGACCTGGAATACCTGGGCGCCCTAGAGAACATATTTGAGTACGAGGGCGCGCCTGGTCACGAAATCGCGCTTATCTACCGGGGCCGCTTCGTCGACGAGCGTTTCAATGACGACGCCCTGCGCCTGCGCGGCGAAGACAAGGGCGAAATCCTTTACGAAGCGAGCTGGCTGCCCCTGGCACTTTTTCGCGGCGAGGCTGCCGCAGCCCTGTATCCCGCTGGCTTGCTCAAGCTGCTGGACTGGTCCGGATCGTCCTTGGCATAATCTCGAAGCAGTTGGAACCGACGCGCCGTTCAGTCCCTTGCCTTACTGCAATCTTCACAATGCGATACTATAAGGTGACGAATGCCTGATATAATCATTCCAGACAATGGCTAAAGGGGAAAAGCGATAGACATTCGCATACCGTTGCCCGCCGCCCTTCGTCATCAGGTCGAGGCGGGGGACAAACTCTGGGCGCACTTCATCTCGCTGTTCATTAGCCCGCCGGTCGTCTGGGCGATTTGGATCCTGTTGATCGCGCAGCAATTCAGCCGGAACCCGTTCGAGGCGACCTTCTTCGCCAGCCTCTTCGCGCTGACGATCTGCGTCCTGCCCATGGCTTTCGTCGCCTATATGGTCAAAGCCGGTCGCATCAGCGATATGCACATGCGCCACAGCCACGAACGCTATATCCCCTATTCGATTGCCATTGTCGGATGCTTGCTGACCGAATTGCTTTACCTGCAATTTGAGGCGAATCCGGTCTTGGTCGTGGTGGCGCTGGTAACCATTATCGAACTAACGATCATGTTGATCGGCACATTCTTCAGCCACATCAGCCTGCACGCGATGGCGATGACCAGCATCATATCCGCCACCACCATCATCTATGGTTTCCACAAGAGTCTGATATTTATTCCGCTTTTGCTATTGGTGATACTCGCGCGCTTGGCGCTGCGGCGTCACACGGTCGGGCAGATTGTCGTCGGCGCCTTGATCGGTACCTGTACGCCCCTGCTTGTGATCGCTGGCTTAGCCTTGGCGATTCCTTGAATTGAGCTGGGGAAATTATGTCAGCGCAATCATGGCGTCCAGACGCGCGCGCTGCCGTCCCAAGACCAGGAAAGTATCTGGCTGGCGGACTTGTTCCAGACGGCGCCACGCACCAGATTCCCATGTTGGAAGCGCTTTTGCAGCGCCTCGCCTTCCCATAAATAGAGATAAATGTGCGACCAAGACAGCACCCGTGTCTCGTCCGGATCCCATCTGGCGCCGACCACCCAGTCTTCATGGCGCAGTACCAAAGCCGAGCGCGAGTCGGTGACGCTCCAGACATGCACGGTATCATCAGCCGCCCAGGACATCACCCGCGTCTCGTCGCCCGACCAAATCGCCCGCTGCGCGAAACTGCGATGGCGCACGCCCGCTAGCGAAGGACCATTGACGCTGGCGCCGTCGGTTTCGTATACGGCGACTGTGCCGTCAGCGAACCAAGCCAGCAGCCTGGAATCATCGTGATTCCAAACCAAGCCCTGCAGCAAAGCGCGGTGCGGCAGCGAATAAGTCGCGGCGTTTTCACCCGACGCCGCGTCCCAAGCCACAATGCGGCCGTCTTCCGACCAGACTCTCACCTGCGATCCGTCGGCGCTCCAAGCCGCGCTGACAATCGCGCCGGAGCGTTCAAAGGTTGTCGGAGCGCTGCCGTCGGTCAATGACAGGATCGAACCCTTGCCATTCGCCGTGAAGACAAAAGCCCGTGTCCCTTCGGCGTTCAGCGCCAGTTGAATCGGCATGCCGTCGACTCGCCAGGCTGTGATTCGCTCGCCGTCTTCAGCCCGGCTTTGCAGGACCAATCCGCTTTCGTCCGCGGACAATATGGTCTGGCCATCTTCGCTCCACAAAGCCTGTGTTAGCGGACTGCCATCGTGGTCAATCGACTGCAGCAAGGCGCCATCTTCCGCCGACCATATCTGCGCCAAGCCGCTCTGCGCGGCCGTCAGGATCTGCGTTTCCGCCGGATTCCAGGACGCGCTTACCACGCCGGCGCTGTGCTCCAAGACCAGGGTGGCTTCCTCTGGTTGCGCCGCAATGGGCGATATGTGCAATGCGATGAGGCATAAAGCGAAGAAAGCCGAAAAGGTTCTCAACATGGTCTTACCTGTCCATTTCTAATGGAGACGATATTGCTACAGCTTACCATAGAAATCTTAAATTCCGATGACGCGGAATCTTGTTGTTTCGTTATGAATATCCTGCCCGCCTACACGCATAACCTTGCCAGCCGCGCCCACTAACAGTATCATCAAAGTAAGACGATATGCTTTAAGGCAGTAACCATGTCCAGACCCAACATCTTGTTCATGATCGCCGACGACCACCGCCATTCCGCCATTGGCGCGCTAGGAACGGAAGCCGTCAGCACGCCGACCTTCGATCAGTTGATCGCCGACGGCGCCTGCTTCACCCAGGCGCATATCATGGGCTCGACATCGGGCGCGGTCTGCATGCCCAGCCGCGGCATGCTTATGACCGGGCGCAACCTCTTCGCCACGCCCGATCCCCTGCCCGCTGACGCGCCCCTGCTGCCGGAACTGCTTGCGCAAAACGGCTACCAGACCTTCGCGACCGGCAAGTGGCACAATCGCCGCGGCAGCTATGCCCGCGCCTTCAACAGCAGCGGAAAGGTCTTCTTCGGCGGCATGAACGACCAATACGCCATGCCAGTGAACGACTTCGACCCGAGCGGCGCCTATGATCCCGAAGACAGCTACATCGCCGATGGCTTCTCGACAACGGTCTTCGCCGATGAAATGATTGAATTTCTGCATTCACGGGCAGCGCAGGACGATCCTTTTTTCGCCTATATCGCTTTCACCTCGCCGCACGACCCGCGTACCGCGCCGCCGCCCTATGACAAGATGTACACGCCCCAAGACATCGAACTGCCGCCGAACTTTATGCCGGAACATCCCTTCGATATCGGGATCCGCGATATCCGCGACGAAGTCCTGGCCGACTATCCCCGAACGGAAGCCGAAATTAGGCAACATATCGCGGACTACTACGGCATGATCTCTCACATGGACGCCGATATCGGCCGCATCTTGGGGACGCTCGAAGACAAGGGCTTGAGCGAGAACACCATCGTCATCTACACCTCCGACCATGGTCTTGGCGTCGGCCAGCACGGTCTAATGGGCAAACAGAATCTCTACGACCACAGCATGCGCATTCCGCTCATCATGCGCGGACCGAGCATCCCGGCCGGTTACAAGTGCGACGCCCTGGTATATCTGCTCGACCTTTTTCCCACCTTGCTGGAACGCGCCGATGTCGAGGTTCCCGCCGGGCAAGACGGCTACAGTCTCAACGGGATCCTGGGTCGCTTGACGCACAAGCACCGCCGTTCGATCTTCTCGGCTTATCAGGGCGTCTTCGGTCATCCGCTCGGCCGACCCTACCAACGCAGCATCAAGGACGATCGCTACAAGCTGATTCAGTCGGTGCTCGACGGTCGCGAAACCTGGCAGCTCTTCGATTTGCAAGCGGATCCGCACGAATTGAAGAACTTGGTACATGACAAGGAATACAGCCGCCTGATGCTCAAGTTGATGAAAAGCCTGAAAGAACGCCAAGCGCGGCTGAAAGATCCAGTGCTGCGAGACAATTAGGCGCTTCCTTTTATCTACCCCGCCACCCGGCATCTATACTTAGGAGACAAAGAAATGACAGAAAACATTCGCATTGACGGCGCGCGCCTCTGGGAAAGCATCATGGAAATGGCAAAGATCGGAGCCACCGCCAAGGGCGGCAGCCATCGCCTGACGCTCAGCGATGAAGACAAGATCGGGCGCGACCTCTTCGCCGCTTGGTGCGCGGACGCGGGACTGTCCATGTCCATCGACGAAATGGGCAATATGTTCGCCAGATGCCCGGGCAGCGACAATTCGCTCGCGCCGGTTGGCATCGGCAGTCACCTCGATACGCAACCCTTCGGCGGCAAATTCGACGGCGTCTTTGGCGTCTTAGCCGGCTTGGAGGTGCTGCGCACGCTGAAGGAGCACGGCATCAAGACGACGACCCCGCTGGAAGTGGTCAACTGGACCAACGAAGAGGGCGCGCGTTTCGCGCCGGCTATGCTGGCTTCTGGGGTTTACGGCGGCGTCTTTGACCTCGATTGGGCGCAGTCGCGCGTGGCGATCGACACCGGCGCGACGGTGCTCGACGAGCTGAAGCGCATCGGCTACCACGGCGAGCAATCGGCGCGCCAGCACGACTTTTCCGCCTTCTTCGAATGCCATATCGAGCAGGGTCCCATCCTCGATAGCGAGGGCATTACGGTGGGCGTGGTGGACACGGCGCAGGGCTTTCGCTGGTACGATGTCTCTTTTGAAGGTTTTGCCCAGCACACCGGCTCAACGCCGATGATTGGCAGGCGCAATGCCCTGCTTGGCATGGCGAAAGTCGTACAAGCCGTCGATGACATCGCCCAAGAACACGCGCCCTTGGCTCGCGGCACCGTCGGCGGACAAGTCGAGGTCGCGCCTGGCTCGCGCAATATCATACCGGGCAAGGTCAACTTCACCGTCGATATGCGCCACCCCTCCGCCGAAACGCTGCTGGCGATGGATGCCGCGCTGCGCGGCGTCTGCGCCGAAGTCGCCGCCGAGATCGGACTCGAACTGTCCCTGGAAGAAATCTCCTACACGGCGCCCGTCGCCTTTGACAAACGCTGCGTGGCCGCGGTCAAAGGCGCCTGCGAACGCCTCGGCATTTCGCACAGCTATATCACCTCGGGCGCCGGGCACGATGCCTGCTTCGTCGCCAACATCGTGCCAACAACCATGCTCTTCGCGCCTTGCAAAGATGGCATCAGCCATCACGAATCGGAAAGCGCGGAAGCCGAAGACCTTGAAGCCGTTGGCAATGTACTGCTGCACGCCGTTCTTGATGTCGCCGGCGTAGGGAGCTGAACGCCGGGCAGTGTATTGAATTCACTTGAATTGAAGAACAAGATCTACCTGACAACCGGTAGGGGCGATACGCTGTATCGTCAAACTGCATAGGAATAGGCCGTCAGTCGCCCTTACCAGATCATGCCATTATAATCCGAAACTATACTTTCGCTAAGGTAGCATCGTGAACTGGCGCATCATCACACTCCTGCTTCTGATTGGGCTGGTCCTCATCTTCGGCTTCAGCTTGATCGAACCCCATAGCGGCAGCGCGAATGCCTCCCAGGCAGCGCGCGCGCAATTTGCAGCGCCGCCGGCTGACAATTCCGGCTTTGCCCGCGCCATCGACCCTTGGGATTGGCAGTTCCCGCGCGATCACGGCGCGCATCCCGAATTTCAAACCGAATGGTGGTATTACACCGGGGTTCTGGCTACTGACGGCGGCAGACGTTTCGGCTTTCAGTTCACGATTTTTCGCCGCGCGCTTTCGCCGCTGCCAGCGGCATCGGATTCCGAGTTCCGCGCCAGGGACATCTATATGGCGCATTTCACCATCAGCGATATCGCCGCGG
This sequence comes from Phototrophicaceae bacterium, assembly GCA_965232245.1. GTDB lineage: Bacteria > Chloroflexota > Anaerolineae > Aggregatilineales > Phototrophicaceae > UBA6055. The sequence continues at coordinate 3,405,554 of CBDDPG010000002.1, forward strand.
GACGCTTTTATCACGACACGCGCTATAGCCGCGGCGCCGCAGGACTGGCCGGCGCGAGCCCCAGCGAAGAACCGTCGCGCTATCGCGTCTGGCTGGAAGACTGGCAAGTCGTCGCCGAAAACGCCACCGCCACAGATCAGCGCATGCGCGCCGCCAGTGACGAATTCGCCCTGGACCTGAGGCTCGAACAGACAAAGCCGCCCGCCCTGCAAGGCGACATGGGGCTCAGCCCAAAGAGTGAAGAAATCGGCAACGCCAGCTACTATTACAGCCTGACGCGCCTGCTGACAAGCGGGACCATCACGCTGGGCGCGGAGTCATTCTCGGTCAGCGGGCATACCTGGATGGACCATGAATTCAGCACCAGCGCCTTGGGCGATCAAGCGCAGGGCTGGGATTGGTTTGGCTTGATCTTCGACAACGACAGCGAACTTATGATCGGACAAATTCGCCGGACTGACGGCAGTATTGAGCCGGCTTTCGGGGGCCTGCTGGTCTATCCGGACGGCGGCGTCCGCACGCTGGACGCGGCCGATTTCAGCCTGACTGTCACCGACACCTGGCGCAGTCCGCATACCGACGCCCTCTATCCGGCCCGCTGGGATGTTCAAGTCCTGGGCGCAGAGGGCTTCCGTTTCAACGTCGCGCCCTTGCTAGCCGACCAAGAACTGCATGGCGCGGGAATACAGTATTGGGAAGGCGCGGTGCAAGTGAGCGGCGACGTCAGCGGATTTGGCTACGCCGAGCTGACCGGCTACGTTGATTCCATGCGGGACCGTTTCTGAGCCTAACTTTTGAGCGTAGCATCTGAGCAAAACAATGAGCATAAAAATGAGCATAACATGAGCGAAAGCCAGCAGCGCCGCAACATTTATGACAGCGCGGCCCCTCTCTACGACAGCGCCCGCCCAGCCTACCCCGAAGCGCTTTTCGACGACATCACGTCCTACGCGCGGCTTGATGCGTCGTCGCGCATCCTCGAAGTCGGCTGCGGCACAGGGCAAGCGACCCTGCCCATGGCAAGGCGCGGCTACAGCATCGACGCCGTTGAACTGGGCGCGCGCATGGCGGCCATCGCCCGCGACAAGCTGGCGGCTTATCCCAAAGCGAGTATCACATGCGCGGACTTCGAGACGGTCTCGCTGCCCCACGCGGCTTATGACCTGCTGCTGTCGGCGACAGCCTTTCACTGGATCAATCCCGCGATGCGCTTTCACAAAGCGCGCGATTTGCTCAAGCCGGGCGCCGCGCTCGCGCTTTTCTGGCACAGGCTCACGCTGACCGAGCTCAGCCGCCCTTACCTAAAACCGCTGCAAAGCGTGTATGAGCGCGTCGTCCCGGAGCTGGCGCGGGGCTTTTCCCCGCCGCCGGCGCCCGCAGACCTGCGCACCGAATACGACCAGCTTATCAGCGACAGCGGATTCTTCGGCGATTTGCTTGTGCGAAAGCACTATGTGTCCACCGAATACAGCGCCGCGGCATATATCAATCTGCTCAATACCTTCTCCGACAATCGCTCGCTGGAGGCAGACAAACGCGAACGATTGCTGACGGGCATCAAGACGGTCATCAATGCGGAATTCGGCGGCAAGATCATCCGGGAGACCGTCGCCTTGCTGTATTTGGCGCGCAGGTTGTAGAGCCCGGCATAGCGCGGACGGATACGGGTTAAGCGCGCTCCGCCTTTCACGTGTATAATCCGCTATTGGCATTTACCCTCGGGAAAGGACCAGGCATGATTCGCGCCTTGATTACCGGCGGCGCTGGTTTCATCGGCAGCCACCTCTCGGAACGGCTGCTCAATAACGGCTATAGCGTAACCGTCATTGACAATCTCTCTACCGGGCGACTGGGCAATATCGAACAGCTCGCGGCAAATCCCAACTTCAGCTACGCCATCGAAGACATCCGCAACATCCACGTCATCGACCGACTGGTCAGCGAATGTGATATCATCTTTCATCTTGCCGCGGCTGTCGGCGTCAGAAATATCATCGACCGCCCCATCAATACCATCGAGGTCAACATCGGCGGCACCGAAACCATGCTCAAAACCGCCAGCCGCTATCGCCGGCGCATCATGATCGCCTCCACTTCCGAGGTCTACGGCAAAGGCGTTAGCTTCCCATTCCGCGAGGATGACGACACGCTGTCCGGTCCCACCCTGCGCAGCCGCTGGAGTTACGCCGCCTCCAAAGCCATAGACGAATTCCTGGCTTTCGCCTATCACGCCGAAGTCGGCTTGCCCATCACGCTCTTTCGGCTCTTTAATACCGTGGGACCGCGCCAGGTCGGTCAATACGGCATGGTCGTGCCGCGCTTCGTGCGCTGGGCCCTGGCGAACGAACCGATTCAGGTCTACGGCGACGGCTTGCAACAACGGTGCTTCGGCAATGTCTTCGATATCGTGAGCGCGATTCAGCGCCTGGCGGAAAGCGAAAGCACAGTCGGTCAACTCTATAATATCGGCAGTGACGAAGAAATCAGCATCCTGGAACTCGCCCAGCGCATCCGCGACCGCGCCGACAGCGCCTCGGAGATCAAGCTCGTTCCCTACGAACAGGCTTATAAACAACCCGGCTTCGAGGATTTCCGCCGGCGCGTGCCATGTATCGAGAAAATCCGGGGGGCGATTGATTGGCAGCCCAGCACCTCGCTCAACGAGACCATTGATCAGATCATCGCCTATTATCAGGCGGAGATGTTCCCGGCTTAGGCGCGCATTTGTCCTTTACAATATAGGGTGTATAGGCTCTATCAAGGCTTGAGGGACGCCATGCACGTCGCCATCAACGGCTGGTTTTGGGCTGAAGAATCGACCGGCAGCGGACAGTATCTGCGTCACCTGGTCGCCAACCTAAAAAAAGTCTCCTCATCGCTCGAGCTGTCGCTGGTATTGCCCCCGCATCTGCCTCAAGCGGCGGACATACCCGATGGCGTCAACGCGCTTAAAACCAGCGGCATGTCCCCCCGCGGCAAAGCTGGAAAAGCGCTCTTTGAACAATTCGCCTTCCCTCGCATCGCGGGGCGCATAAACGCGGATATCGCCCATGTGCCTTACTGGGCGCCGCCGCTAAGCTGTCCGGTCAAGCTGGTAACAACCGTGCTTGATGTCATCCCTTTGCAGTTTCCCGTTTATAGCCGCAGCCTGTTGACCAGCCTGTATACCTCTCTGGTCAGCGTAGCGGCGCGCGGCAGCAACCATATCATCGCCATCAGCGAAACCGCCAAACTCGATATCGAAGAATACCTGGGCATCCCGGAAGACAAGATCAGCGTCACTTACCTGTCCCATGACCTGCGTTTCCATCCCCGTTTGGGCAGCGAGCGCGACGCCGCCATTCGCGAGAAATACGATCTGCCCGAGCGCTTTACGCTCTATCTGGGCGGCTTTGACTGGCGCAAGCAGGTCAATATGCTCCTATTGGCTTATACCTACGTGGCGGAAGCCGACGGCGATACGTTTCCGCTGGTCATCGCCGGGCGCGAACCCGCATGGGACGATCAGCTTTTCCCCGACATGCGCCAGTACTGCAGCAAACTCGGCTTAGACGACTATGTGCGCTGGATCGGCTTTGTCGACGAAGCGGACAAGCCGTCGCTCTACCGCCTGGCTGATGTCTTCGCCTTCCCGAGCCTGTACGAAGGTTTTGGCTTGATGGCTTTGGAAGCGCTTGCCTCCGGCACGCCGGTCGTTGCCTCAAATGCCCTTGTCTTTGAAGAAGTGCTGGAAGATGCCGTTTATATGGTGGATAATGCGCGGGAGATGGCTGGCGCCATCATCGCGCTCTTGATACAGCAGCCACTGCGCGAGGCAATGATCAATCAAGGCTTGGCGCTGGCCAGCAAGTATTCCTGGCGCAAGACCGCCCAAGAGACGCTAGCCGTTTACGAAGAGGTCTTGCGCGCGCCATCTCGACGTTTGTAGCATCACATTCTAGGACGGGACGATGACATCCGATCAAGGCGACAGACGAGAAATGAGCTTGCTGCAAAAGCTCTCTTTGCCCGAGGAATCAGCCCCGCCCTGGAGCCTGGCCTCCGCGGCGCTGACTGTCGGCGTGATGCTCGTCTGCCTCACCGTGATTGGACCCGCCCTGGCATCGCTCTTGCTCGGCAGCCAGCAAGCGACGCCCGACCTGCTCATGTTAAGCTGGGCGCTGGGCATGGGCGCCACAGCCCTGTTTGTCCTCGTCAACCGCCGCGGCAACTTGGAAAGTTGGCAGGCATTGCGTCTGATCAGACGCGGTCCTCCACTGCCGCTCATGGCGCTGCTTGGCGTGGCAATCGCGCTCTTCATCAATTTGCTCGTCAGCCTGCCCAGCGGTCAATTCCTGCCCCTGCCAGAGGTATATGGCATAGGCGCGCAAGCACCCATGAGCCTCATCGCCGGGTCCTTGCTGCTGGTATTTTTGCAGCCATTGGCGGAAACACTGGTATTCCAGGCATTGCTCCTGCCATCGCTGCGCTGGGCGCTGGGTCCCTGGCGCGGACTTGTTGCGGTTTGCCTCATATTCGTCTTGCTGCGCCTGATCGTATTTTTCGCGCCTTGGCAATCGCTATACGATGCCCTGTGGTATGGGCTGGTCTATCCATTTTCCGTCTGCCTCGCCTTTAGCCTGCTCAAGGCGCACAGCGCTTCCAGCTTGTCCGTGCTGGTCGCGCGCATAAGCGCCGGTTTAATCTTTTTATTGACAAGCATGGCGCTGACGGGCTTGTAAACTCATTGCATATAGTTATCGCTCGCGTTTCCGTGAATTCAAAGGAGATACCATGTCAAAATCATATCAATTGAGCATCGGCGATATCCAATGCGCCGTTCTGCACGAGGGCGCGGCAACCAAGTCAAGCGAGGCGATCGCCGCCCGCTACCCAAGCGTTAGCCGAGCTGAGATCGAAGCCGCCCTCGGCGGAAGGGCGGCGGAAGACAGCCTCAACTGCCTGTACATCAACAGCGGCGGGACGCGCATTCTGGCTGATGTCGGCTTTGGCGCGGCGGGTCTTCCCGACAACGGCCGGCTGATTGCGGCGCTTAACAGCATCGGCTTGGGACCCGCCGATATCGACATCGTATACCTGACCCATTTTCACGGCGATCATATCGCGGGCTTAGTCGCTGACGAGGACCCGCTCGACTTCCCAAACGCGCGCTTCATCACGGTGGCGGCTGAATGGCAGGAATGGATGGAACGCTGGGGGCAATCAAACAATCTCCAACAGCGCCAGCAATTCCAGCGCTTGAGCGCCTTGCAGGACCGCTTCAGCTTCGTGGCGGCAGGCGATTCGGTCGCGCCGGGTGTAACCGTGGTCGATCTGGCTGGGCATACCCTGGGGCATTCGGGCTTGCTGGTGGAATCGGGTGGCGAGCGCCTGCTGCATGTCGTCGACCTCTTGCACCAGTCCTTCCAGTTCGCCCGCGTCGATTGGCAGTTCATCTTCGATTCCGATGGCGGCCTGGCAAGTCAAACGCGGCGGCGCGTCTTGGGCCGCTGCGCCGACGAGGGGCTGCTGACGCTCTTCTATCACCTGCGATTCCCGGGCTTGGGCACGGTAAGACGAAGCGGCGATTCCTTTTCCTGGCATCCCCTGGCATCCCATTGAATAGCCGCTCGTCAAAATCGAATACGCGCGACTGCGCAAAATTGCGCTCTGCGCGGCATATTTGAAATCCGCGCCTTCTTGCGGTATGCTCGTCCTGCATTGTCCTTATCTAGGGTCAAGCGAAAACGATTTCTGTAAACCTAAGCTAAAGAGAGGATTTGCCATGCGCAGCTCACGACGACTTATCTGTCTGTTTCTTGTTGCCTTGTTCCTGGTCCTGCCATTTGCGTCGGTTTATGCCGATGACATGGACGTCATGGATCCAGCCACATTTGGCTTGGACCCGGACAAGCCCTACGATGGCACGCAGTTGAACTTCTTGATCTGTTGCAGCACCGCGCCGCAATTCGCCTCCGCCGCCGTCAAAGGCGCTGCCGAATTCACCGCCATGACCGGCATCAGCGTCAGCTGGGGCGATCTGCCTTTTGGCTCGTTCCAGGAACAACTCTACCTGGAAGCGACCAACCCCAATACCGAGTTTGACATCGTCGCCTTTGTTGACGCCTGGGGCACCAATATCTACGACTTCCTGCACCCCCTCAATGACTTCGTCGAAGAGGCTGGCTTTGACTGGGACGATTATGGACCCGCCTATCAAGGCGCCGCCACGGGCCTCAGCGATACCATCTATGGCATGCCCTTCCGCGGTCATCCCTTGCTGCTGCACTACCGCGCCGATGTCCTGGAAGCGGTTGGCATGGACCCGCCAGCGACCTGGCAGGACGTCTCCGCCATCAGCCAGGCGATCATGGACAGCGGCATGGACATCGCCCCCATCGCCATGTACTACGTGTATAGTCCCGCATTAAGGTGGTATGGGTTTTGGTGAAATCGTTCCGGTTTCTTTTGCCAGCAATCACAGATGTATTCATAGGGACTTCGCCCCTGCAGCGCCTTCAGCCTTTTGCCAAAATTGTAGGCTTGCAAGAACAGCTCCAGATGCCCACGCAGTTCCTCATGGCTTTGGTAAAAGTAGCGATAGACCGTCTTTTCTTTGATACTCCGGTTCATGCGCTCGACTTGTCCATTGGTCCAAGGATGATAAGGTTTGGTCAAGCGATGTTCAATCCCCTGCGCTTGGCAGATATTATCAAACTCCAGCTTGGTTTTGCGCCCCGACCGCGCTTGATGGGTAAACTGAGTGCCATTGTCGGTCAAGATGGTATGAATCTTGTAGGGTACGACTTCAATCAGCCGGCGCAGGAAGGCGCAAGCGTCCTCGCGCTTAGCGCTTTGACGCGCTTCAGCGAAGACAAACTTGGATGTCCGGTCAATGGCGACGAAGAGATAGAGCTTGCCCTGGTCGGTTCTGACGTGGCAGAAGTCGAGATGAAAGTAGCCGATGGGATAGTTCTTGAAGCGCTTCTTCTTGGCGGGTTTGTTTTCCGATTCGGGCAGTCGGTTGATGCCATGGCGCTTGAAGCAGCGATGCAAGCTGGAGCGGGTCAGATGCGGTATGATCTCTTGCAGGGCGTACAGGCAGTCATCCAGGGGCAGCAGCGTCTTGATACGGAAGGCCACAATCATATCTTCCTCTTGCTGGCTCAAGACGGTTGAGCGGGGATTCTTGGGTCCCATCGGCAGGTCTTTGACGGAGTCGCGCTTCTTCCATTTGGCGACGGTTTTGGGGTTGATGCCGTAACGCTTAGCCAGCTTATTTATGCTCTCTTGACTATTTTGGATTTCTCGGCGAATTGCCTCCGTCGTTGTGGCGCGTGGGTGTAGAACCTGACCCATAAGGCATCCTTTTGACTATTTGAGATTATCCCATTATAATCCGAAACCATACAACTACGGCTTAAATGTCGATCAGAACCTGTTCAACTGGTACAGCCACCTCTGGGGCGCCGGCACAGACATCTTCGACGAAAACTGGCAACCCATTTTCAACAATGAAATCGGCTTGGCGGCGACTGAACAATACGCCAGCTACGTGCGCGACGGCTATAGCCCCGACGCCTCAATCGCCTGGAATGAACAAGAAGCCAACCAGGAACTGGTGCAGGGCCGCGCCGCCATGTTCGTCGGCTGGTGGTGGATGGCAGCGCGCATGACCAATTCCGAGCTGGCTGAAGTGGCTGATAACGCCGCCTTCGCCCCCGCGCCCGGCTGGGAGGGCGGCGAAACCACGTCCTACGGCTATCTCTGGGCGGTCGGCGTGCTCGATCAATCCGATGACCGCGACGCCGCGCTGGAATACCTGAAATGGCTGACGCACCCCATCACCGAGCGCCGCATCGTCCTCGACGCCTCCGATCCAGCCCTGGATACCAACGTGGCGGTTCGCCTCTCCGTCCTGGCGGATGAAGAAGTGAACGAAGCCCACAACGGCTTGCAGGGCGTAGCCTCCGCTGTATTGGCGGATGCGCGCACCATTCCTTTGATCCCGGAATATACCGAGATCATTCCCTTCCTGGCGGAAGCCATCAACGAGATCGTGACCGATTCCGGCGCCGATATCCAGGCTGTGCTCGACCGGACAGCCGATGACGTCCGCTTTGTCATGCAGGCGGCCGGCTACTACGACGGCTAAACCGCTATTCCAACGCCCTTCTGCAAATCTCCCCTCCCTCTTGATGGGGGAGGGGCCGGGGGTGGGGGTGAAGAATTATGCGCAAGAAACGCTGGGTCCCCTGGGTGCTTGTGGGACCCGCCCTGCTTATCATCGTCCTGACGACCATCTATCCCTTGCTGGCCGCCCTCTATTTCAGCTTCCATAAATACAACCTGCGGCGCCCGCCTCAATTCGCCATCCAAATCGGCGAGAACGGCATCCAGATTGACTGGAGCCTGCTCTCGCTGGACAACTACACCCTGGCTTTCAGCGACTCGCGCTTCATCAACAGCTTGCAGGTGACATTCTGGTTCACGGTCCTCAGCGTCGCCCTGTCCGTCATCATCGGCTTGTTCATCGCCGTCATCGTGCAAAAGGGCGGATGGCTGCATACGCTGACCAAAGTTTTGCTGATCTTCCCCTTCGCCGTCAGCCCCGCCCTCAAGGGCTACAGTTGGCGCTTCATGCTCAACGAAGAATACGGCATCTACGACTTGCTCATCGACCAGTTTATCGTGGGTCCAATCAATGCCCTGCTGTCGCTGATCAACGCGCTGCCCATCGTCGAGATCCCCCTCATCAGCGAATCTATCGTTTGGCTGGGCGACAAATTCTGGGCGCTCTTCATGCTGGCAATGAGCGAGACCTGGGGCTGGGCGCCGCTGATCGCGCTGATGTTCGTCGGCGCGCTCGGTTCCATCGACGGGCAGATCTTTGAAGCGGCCCGCATCGACGGCGCCAACCGACTGCAGATTTTCTTCCGCGTGACGCTGCCCCTGCTGCGTCCCGTTATCCTGATCGTAACCATGCTCAAAACCATCTTTTCGCTAAAGATGTTCGATCAAGTGGTCACCATGACCGGCGGCGGTCCCGTCCGCGCGACCCAGACCATCAACTATTACATCCATCAAATCGGTTTCGTGCGCAGCCTGGATATCGGCTACGCCTCCGCCATGTCCTATATTCTCGTCGTCGTGCTGACGATTTTCGCGGCGCTCTATGTATCGCTGGTGCTGAACCGCGACTGAGCCAATCTGATGACAGCAAACACAATCGGATCTCGCCAAAGCAAGCTCCGCCTGCGGAGCCTCAAAGTCCTTGAGACGCTGGCGCTGCTTCTCATCATCGCCTTCATTGCGCTGCCGATTCTCTGGTTGGCGATTACCGCCATCAAGCCGCAGGAAAAAGCCTATTCAACCACCCTGATATTTTCGCCTACGCTGGAAAATTTCGAAATCATCTTTTCCGATACATCGGTCATCATCAACGAGGGCAGCGAGCGCGAGCGCGGCGAAGTCGGCCGCAACATGTTCCCCAATGTCATCAACAGCGTCGTCGTCTCCGGCGCCACCATACTCATCGCCATCCCGCTGGCAACCCTCGCCGCCTACGCTTTCAGCCGCTATAGCTTCTTGGGGGATGGCGTCCTGCTAGTCTGGATTTTGACCACCCAGTTCATCCCCGCCATCGTGGTCGCCATCCCTTTTTTCACGCTCTTCCGCACAATCGAAGTCTTCGGCAAACCGCTGCTCGGCAGCCAACTGGGCTTGATCATCGTCAACATGTCCATCGTCCTGCCCTACGCCATCTGGATGATCAAGGGTTTCGTCGACGCCCTGCCCGGTGAAATCGAAGAAGCCGCATTCGTCGACGGCTGCAACGACTTTCAAATCCTGTTCTTCATCTCGCTGCCTTTGATCCGCCCCGGCGTGTTGGTCGCTTCCGTCTTCGCCTTTATCATGTCCTGGAACGAGTTTCTCTTCGCCCTGATCATCGGGCGCGAGATGCGCACCATGCAGGTGGCGCTGATGACGACAAGCGGCGCCCGCGGCATCATGTGGGAACAGATGGCGGCGGCCGGCTTGGTCGTGATGGTGCCGATCTTCTTCCTGGCGATGTTCATCCGCAAGAACGTTGTCGACGGCTTGACTATGGGCGCGGTCAAATAAATTGCCCGTTCCCCAAACTCAGGCGCAAAGCACAGGCCACGATTGGAGCAAGGAACCGCTGTAGCAGCAAGCGCCGGCGCTGCTAGCTACCAATTGCATAGCTCTCCCCATACCCAGGATATGTTGCCGCAACACAGCAAAGTCAATAGCTATGCGGGGAAAGCTTCGCTAAGAAGACTTTATGTGCGATTGTTGAACTGCTGGAGAGGCATCTGCGGCTTTGCGTGGATGCGAAGTGTTTGGCTTATATCGTGGCATCTGCCCGGTGGCGATTAAATGTTCTGTACGCATGCGCGCCAGTTTTTTTAGCTCTCTTTTTACTATAGCCTGTTGTTCTTTGATCTCTTCTGGGTAATCAAATTGCATGAGAGTCCCCTTTTAAGCTACTGAACATTCACAATTTGCAACAGCAAATCGTCTTCAGCGTTCAGACAATAGCACATGACTAATATGCTTCGCTTACCTTGATTTATTGTATCCGAGACCAGCTTTCCACTGTAAAGATCTGTCCACAAGGACGTAGAATTCAGCATGGCGCCTGCAATAGCCATCATTTCGGAATCCTCAAGCTCCGCAACATCCCGATCCCATTGAATTGTACGCGTCTGTTCAACGCTTAGCATACGACAAGTTTATTGGTCTGCATCGTAACTTGATACTGGTCCAAGACATTATTCACCCTAATGAGGCTCGAAATTAACACAAACTGCAGAAAATGTCAATAATTTCGTCATCCTTCCGGCGAAACCAGCCAACTTTCCGGAATCATGACCGGTTGATCCTCACCCGTCACCGCGGCGTACCAGCGCAGCATGTTCACCGCGCGCTCGGTGATCGACTCGGCAGCCGACATTGCCGACAGCCGCGCGTCAAAGAGTATGCCGCCGCGCCCGCCACGCAACCGCAAGCGCAGCCGTCGTTTGTCGCCGACGCGGATGCCGCGCCCCGTCTGCAAGCTGATGTCGACGCTGCTGCCGGCTGGCGCCGGCAAATGCCAGACATCGCCCGCCACGATCTCGCGCCCGATGATTTCGCCGCTCGGCATCTTGATGCTGATTTTCAGCGCCCGATTGCCCACGGGCGCCGTTCCCGTCGCTTTGATCAGGCTGCCTGCATGTTCGACGACGCCGCTCTGCAACAATTGCACAACCGCCGACGGATTCGTCGGCGCCAGCGCGCCCAGCCCGGCTAAAGCGCCGTGGCGATCGGACATGACCTGCGCCACACCGCTGATTGGCAGCGCGTCAGACAATAGCAGCATATCCAGCGCGCCCTGTCCGCTGCCGGCCAGCGTCGCGCCGCCCGTCACGATCAAACCCAGGCGCGAAAGTGCGATTCGCGCAGCGCTTTCCGCGCCAGACCGCTCCGCATCAGCCAGCAGCAACTGGATGGCAGCCCGCAGCAGCGCGAATTCGATATAGCGCTCGCGCATGTCCAGCGGCAAATTAACCGAGCGCAGGCTCTTCTTGACCGCGTAACCCGCCAGTTCGCCCTGGCGCGGGTGAAATGGCAACCAGGCTTTGACAGCCTCTTCCCCGGCCAGTTCCAGCGTGTTAGCCGCGCTCTGACCCAGGCCGATATCCGTCCGCAGGGCGGAATGGCGCTTGTCGCCCTGCGCGAGGCAAATGGCGCTTTTGGCGCCGCCAATATCGACGGACAGCACAGCTGTGTCGAGCATGCGCGCGAAGAACGCCGTCATCATCTCGAAACTGCGGGCGGAGGGCAAGATGCCCGTGTCGCTGATCGGCGCAATGTTCCGGTAACTGCCGCCGGCGCGCCGCCGGAACTCATCATAGAAGCGCGAGAGAACCTGCTGCGTCCCATCGATAGCTTCGCGCTGCGGCGTCGGCCGGATATTCGGCGCGGTCATCACCTCCACCAGTTGACCGAGCGTTTCGCGCGCGCCAGCCGCCAAATCCTTGTTGCCGGCGTAAAGCACCGTGGGTCTGTTGCCGGGCTGAATCGCCGCCACCGCCTGCCGCGCCAGATCCAGCATGTTCTGCATGGCGGCGCGCGCTCCGCCGTCCGTACCGCCGCAGATGAAGATCAGATGCGGACGGCTTTCCACGATGCGGTTCAAGCGCGCCCGGTCGCTCAAGCCGTCCTGCAGATGAACCTGCGCCACCACGTCGGTGTAAAAGGGCGCAAGCGCGCGCCGGGCGGACGCTATCCCCTTGTCCGGCAGCAGCCCGAGCAATACCAGCTTGATGGGCGCTCCCGCGCTGGCGGTCGTGATGCAGTAGTCAATGCCAATACGCTCCGACTGCTCCGGCTTGATCAGCTCGCCGTCATCATCAAGAAAGCGGCGATCCGCCGCCGCCGACAGCTCGCGCAAGATTTTGATCAAGCCAAGCCGCGCGTCATCAGCCGGCGCGTCAATCGTTGTCTTGCCCTGGCGGCGCGCCACCAATGCGTATTCGCCATCGACGACGTCAAACAGCAAGACGCGCGTATTCACGCTGCCAAAATCGACCGCCAATATGGAGTCTTCGCGCCCTTCAGTCATCCTCAGCTCCCAAACTGAAAGACGAATCCAATTCGTTCCGCCAGGATGGTCAGCGTGGTGATCATGGTTGTCGCATAGATCGCGCCGAGCGCCGTCACAATGAAGATCTTGCCGAAGTTGCGGATGCCGCGGCTAAGTGGACTTTGCACTGGCGCGCCATGCTCATCGCGCCGCGCCTGCCACTGGAAGTAGACCAGCGCGGTCATGGTACCGATGAAAACCAGCAAGGTATTTGTCAATGCCTGGAAGTCTGTCGCAAGTCCATCGGGAACGGCAGCCGTCGCGACAATCAGGGGAATCAAAGTGCCTCGCAATCCGCCGACGACGGCGGTTGCCGCGCTGACAACGATGACAACCGCCAGCGCGCTATTGGTCAACCAACTCAATGAAGCGATCGGCTTCATCAGAAGCAGCAGCCCAAAGAGCAGCGCCGTCAGAAATATCGCCACATCCGCGCTATTGCCCAGCGCGGTCCAGCTCGTTTCGGGATTCTGAATATCCAGCAGGTAGGGCAAGATCAGGCTCTCATAAGCAACGATGGTCGCGAAGGCCGCGCTCATCCCCACAAAGATATAGACGGCTGTTCGATACAAATAACCGACCAGAGGCAAATCACCCAGAACATAACTGAAGACCATCAGGGTCAGCGCAAAACTCAGCAGCGTCATCGTACCTTCTGACATTGAGGCGGCTCCGTCAGTTGTCCTTGGGCGCGTTTCTACGCCGCGCCAGCGCCCGCGCCACATAAAACACGTTGCCCGCCACGATCACCAGCACAGCCGCGATCGTGCCCAGGGTCATGGCATTGAGGCGCTGTTCTTCTTGCCGGTCGGCGCGCAGCAGCACGAATTCCGCGCGTTCAATCTGTATCGGCGGATCCGCTTGATAAAAGCGCGGCTGAGTTTTGCCCAGGCGCAAGGAGAAATCAAAGCGCAGGAATGTCCGCTCGCTCTCCGCCCTGGCTCTGTCATCCGACGATCCAGCCCCGGCGGCCGGCGACAAGTATTGTTCGACCAGGAAAGACGCGATCCAGGCTTCGATGCCATCCGGCAACAAGATATTGATCCAACTGCCGTCGCCGTTTTCGCCGAGTACCGGGAAGGTATCGCCCGCCGTCGCCACAGCCAGTATATCCGCGGCGGTATTCGGTCGGCGGCGGATATTTACCAACCCCCCCGCAATCACCTCTACCACCGGGCTGGGAGTCTGCGTGGCAGTCGGCTCGAGCGTGGGCTGCGCGATTTCCGCTTGCGGCTCCGTAGGCATTACGCTCGGCATGATCGTCGCTGTTGGCGACGGCGCGGGCGTTCTTGTTACAGACGGAGTCTGAGTCGCCGCCGCTGTCGCGGACCCGGCCAGCGTGGCGGTCGGAGAAGGCGCCGCGTCCTCTGCAAGGGCAACTTCACGCTGGGGCCGCAATTCATAGCCGGCGTATTGGGCTTGCAGTTTTTGGTTATAGGTATAAGCATCGCGCAAACCCAGGAACATGCCCACGATGTCCTCATGCGCGTCAACATAGGGCTGCGCGAGCGGTTGAGCGGCGTAGCCGGCCGCGGCAATGAAATCACTGTCGGTCTCCGGCGCAACCTGCTCTGCCCAATGGCGGATATCCTCGGCGCGCTCGGCGATCAGCAGGATCAGCTTCATTCTGTCCAAAGAGTTTAATTCAAGCCCGGTCGGCTCGCCACGAGCCGAGGAGTTGACAATGCTGGCGAAATTACGGCTCAGATCGCGCAATCCCAGGGTGCCGCCGCTCAAAAAGCGCAAGATGAAATAATCGCTGTTCTCTTCCAAGCGCGTCGACAGCGGCGCGACCGAGCGCGCAATCGCGGCGATGACATTGCGCGCGTGCGCGATGGCAATCGGATTGCTGCTGACGATGATGGGCTTCGCGCCCTGGGCGAAGATATGACGCAAGATCACATCCGCCAGATCATCCAGCTCGCCGGCGGCCGTGGGTCCATATTCAAATGCCACCAGCGCGTAATCGGCGCCGGTGAGACTATCCAATAAGTTGAAAGCGGCATTGGCGCTGCGGCGATCTTCGTTGAACTCCAGCGGCGGCAATTCGCCTTCGTTGAATCCCGACGACGCAAAGGGCAGTGCCAGCACCAACAGCAACAGAATCGACGCCAGCACATTCGGCACAGCCCCCAGAGAGAAGACGCGCTCTCCCCGCGACAAAAGACCGCCTGCGGATTCACTATCGTCTGTCGCCGCCGTCCCGCCAACCATATCCCGCAGCAGCTCGACCTGCTCCTGCTGCGCCTTGGACAAAGCCAGCGGGCTTATCACGCCGCCGGGACGATGTATGATTTCCGGCGTGACCAGCAGCTCGTCGACATCGTAGAGCGCCTCGCGCGGGTCCTGCGGCCGAGCCTGCGCGCGATCCCGCAAAGCCAGCAAGCGGTCGTCCAGTTCCTCAACCGGACGTTCGCCCAGCTGCAGCGCCAAATCCGCGGCCCCCGTCTCCGGCGGCGCGGCTCCTGCTCGGCGCAGAAAGCCTGGGATCAGACGGAAAAAGCCCCGCGGTCCGCTCGCTGCCAATCCCTCCAATTCCTCGCCGGGCGCGCTGGCGGAAGCGCCGCCGCGCCCGCGCAGGAAGCCCGGAACCAAGCGAGAAAGCCCGCGCCGGCTGCCCTGCGCTGGCTCTTGCTCTTCCGCTTCTTCGTATGGCAGCCAGTTGAAGTCGTCGTTCATGCCTAACCCCGGTAAGAGCGATCTTGGCCGAGCAAGACACGCATGCCCGTTACCACCGCGCCCAAAGCGATACCGAGCAGAATCGCTCGCGCGCCCGCGCTCACGGGTACCTCCAGCAGCCAGTCGCTCCAGGCGCGCAGGGGCGCGAGCGACTCAATCGGCAACGTTCCCAACAGCACAAGTACCAGGACAGTGACAAAGAGCAAACCCCAGATATCGGCGCGTTTGGACATAATCCGGGCGCCGCCTTGCGCCATGGACAGAAAAAGCAGCGCCGCCAGAGCCGATTCGATCGGCACTTGCACCGCCGCCAGCAGCGATGTGTCGCCCTGGTTGCTCCAATACCACCAGATGGTCACGCCGAAGCTGGCAACCAGCACAATACTGAAAAAAGCCCCGCGCAGCACCCGGTTCAGGTGCACATAAAGCAGGTTGGCGATGCCGATGATGATGGTGACCGCGGAGGTGATCGCGACCAGGCGCGCCATGATCGCTGCCGGCAAGCCCAGCATACGCGCGATTAGCGGCGCGCCAGCCAGATTCCCATATAATTCCGGCTGGTCGCCCAGCAGCAAGCTGAGCAGGGTGATCAGTCCAACCGCAAAAGCGATAAAAGCCGAAAACGCGATGCCGATTCGCTGAACGCGGCTCATGCTTTATTTCCTGCGGAAAATCATAATGCCAAGGACAATCAGCGCGAGCGCCGCCCCAACAAGCAATGTCCAACTGCCGATCCCCAATTGACCGCTGACGTTTATCAGCAGCAGGATCGCCATTAGCGCGATCAACAAAGCGCGCCATAGGTCCTGTGCCGAGGCGTCGGCGCGGGCGGTCGATTCATGCGACAGATAAGCGGCCGCGCTGAAGAGCTGCTCGCCGATCAAGACTTCGTCGGCCATGGCATAAGCGATGGCTTGTCCCTCCAGTTGATCGCTGACGGCGAAGCTGCCCTGTCCCTGTCGTTCAGCGCTATCCAGTATCAGCGCCAACTCCGGACCAAAACTGCCAGCCAGGATATGGGCGGAGGGCTGCTCAAGAGCCATGGTCGCTGTCAAACCAGCGGCGAAAGCCATCGAGCGCGGACCTTGCGGCAGCCATTGGGCGCGGGCGCGGCGATCCTGTCCTCCCCAGGCGCGGCGAATCGTGTCCTGGCACAAAGGTATAGTCGCCGACGAGGACGTGCTGATGACCGGCGCGACATCGCCGGAGCCAGCCGCTTTGATGATATGATAAAAGAGTTCCGCTTCGGCGGCGGCCACGGCCGCGTTTTCCGCGTCGACGCCGGCGCTGCCAAAAGATAAATGCAGGGGCTTGCCCGCTTCTATCGCCTGCCCCAACCAACCGGACAAGCGCTTGAAGCCCGGAACCTTTTGTTGTGACATTCGGGCAGAGCGCCGCGCGTGAAAATAGCGCGCGCTATACACCAGCACAATCGTGATCATGACAAACAGAATCGTATAGACCTGCAGCGTGGCGTCGTCCACCCGCCAATCTCCTAATCGTCCGCCAGCCGCCGCCGCAGCCTGTCGATGCCGTCGGGGGCTTCCAGCAACTCCGCCAGGTCGCGCGTGTCTTCCCGCCCGCCCCACAAACCCGCCAGCGGCTGCGCCATCCACATAACCTGCGCCAAAACCGGCGCGATCGGTTCGATGACGTCCAGCGTCAGCAAGGCGTAGGGCGCGCCGCCACGGACTTTCAAGCTGTCAATCCAGTCTGGGATTCGGTAGGGATTCTCCATAGCAGGCAGTATAGCATGGGGCGGCATTTCGGGATACTTGGGCGGGGCGCTATTTGCGGGGCTGTGGATGGACTGTGAGGATGATAGAATGCGCCTTGATGCGAGGAAGACTGCCCTGCGTGTTCATCCGCGCATGTCGCAAAGTATATCACGCCTCGCGGATGCCATCCTCGTCGAGCGCATGCTTGACTTGCACAAACAGTTGGCGGGCTTGTCGCTGGTCAAGCGGGGCGTGATTGACGCGCTGGTGTATCGGCTGTATGGGTTGAGCGAGGATGAGGTGCGGATTGTGGAGGGTGGGTAGGAAATCGGTGCTTTAACCAAGAACCTTGAATTCCTTAGCGTCAGTCAAAAGTCTCTTAGAACCTTGTACGAAGCCCTTCACTGAGACCACTTGTTTGTTCCAATGTGCCACCCACGCTTCTTCGTATTCGTTTCGTTCGAGTGGGACTACTATCGTTCGTGATTTACCTTCTTCCATTTCCCACTTAATGGTTACTTTGCGGTCCGCGACATCTGCACTCTGTGGATCATCCGGAGATTTTAGGCTAGCTATTGTGCCCTCAACCGTCACATACTCTGGGATAATGTCTCTTAATCTTTCACTTGCCTCTCGCAAGTATTCAAAATGTTCTCGTTCAATATAGACGCTGTTGATCGCGCTCAGGTGCGTGGAAACTGGATACTTATCGGACCATCGAACACTGTACTCAATCGGTATACTGTGATCATCCGACATGCTTAGAACCGCGTCGCACATATTTGCACTAAAGCCTGTTTCGTAGCCGTTTACAAGTGGACTGATATCTTCTAACTTAACAGCCTTGTCTGTAGTTACAAGACCGGTTACGATTCGCTCCAAGACACGCCGTTCAAGGGGTGCCTGGAACATATCAGTTTGTGTCTTCACTGGTGACTCTATACTGTATCCAAAGCTACCAGCAAAAGTGTGTCCGAAGCGAACTACCTCTAGGATTCGGTTCGGGTTTGATCCAGCCTTTTGATAAAATGGTTTCGCGTCTCTCTGCTCCGAGTCAGTTGCGCACACAAAAAGATCTTTTAGCCCGGATACTGCGTTAAATGCCGACATCAATGCGGTAGATGTTACGTCTGCGTTCTTGGTAATACGCGAATCCAAAATATCTCGTTCGCGATGCATAATCTCTCTTGCGAGCATATCTAGAGACTTATTGGTCAACGATGACACAATGTCGAGAGTTTGCTCAATATACAGTCGGTAATCAGGCGCCGAGTCATTTTTGGATAAAATGATTTCAATAGCGTCACCGTCAATATCCTCATAGCCCTCGAGTACGTACCAACGTTCGTTGTCGCTGACCAGCTTCCATCCTTCAAATCTCAGATATGAAACAAGACGTTCCAAGGGGGGTTGGGGCAGCAAGGCGGTCATTGTGACTTCCTCCATCTGCGATATTCTGCCTGTCTCTTTGCTACTCGTTCTAGCAAATAAATTACTGCGGCAGGGTCAAACAACTGGTGTTGGGGTATCTTGATACGTTTTGTGCTTGTGTTCGTAGTGGTATCACCCGTGAGTAGTTCCCAGTAACAACAGTATCTCAAGGACAAAATGTCTTCGTTAGCAGTCAGCCATAAATCACGTCGCTTGGGCATCCTAAACAATATCAGGATTCCAAACATATCCTCGAGACTGACGAGACGATTGTAAGCGTGTGCATCTAAGTCATATACGACATGACCATTGTCGAATACGCAAGTTGTAGAGGCTTTTAACTGGCATTCGAAGCCAGTAGCTGACTTGCTGAATTTTCCGTTAGGAAGTGCCGTAATTGCAGATATCCTTGCATCTGAACCATAATCTTCGTTGTACGGTTGGCAGGTTGCTCCTGCTGTTGCGACTACAGCACGCACGTAAGCAAATTGCAAACGTTCCATCATATGTTCGATAGGTATAGGCATTCAAAAGTCCTGATGCGAAACATGCAATAAAAAATAGCTATATCACAAGCTCTTATGAAAGTATAATTATGCTTCTGTAGATTAGCAAGAAAAGTGATCCAGCAAAATCTCCCGCGCCTCTGTGGCGAATCCCCGCCCCTGCTACAATGAAACCATCCAACATATCAGGGAGAGAGCGCCATGTTTCAACGACTGAGAGGCAGCGCGCAAAGCATAACTGCCGAATTCAAAACCTTCATCATGCGCGGCAACGTCGTCGACCTCGCCGTCGGCATCATCATCGGCAGCGCCTTCAAAGGCATCACCACCTCGCTGGTCAAAGACGTCGTCACGCCGCCCATCGGACAGCTCGCCGGCGGGCTCGACTTTTCCCAATGGGTCATCCCGCTTGATTTCTTGAATTTCGGCAGGGAAGTCGCCGCGGAAGCCGTCGCCACCATCAATATCGGCAACTTTGTCAATGTCGTGATCGACTTTCTCATCACCGCCGCCGCCATCTTCTTTCTGGTTAAATTCGTCAATCACATGCAAGACGTCGTGGAGGATATTGTCGACGATGAGCCCGAACCGGAACCTGAACCAGAGCCCGAACCCGAACCGGAGCCCGAACCCGAACCAAGCACGGATGAAAAGATATTGGCGGTTCTGGAGAGAATCTCGGCGCAGCTCGACAAGGCATGACAGAGCAGCCATCATCGGCTATAGTTTATGCAGTTCGAATGCTCAGGAGATAAACATAATGTCTGATGACAAGATCAAAGATGCCCTAAAGATGATGCCCTACGGCTTTTATGCCTTCACCAGCAAAAGCGGCGACGATGTCAACGCCATGGTTGTCAACTGGGTGTCGCAAATGTCTTACGAGCCGCGCCTGCTCGCCGTCGGCATTCAGAAGTCCTGCTACTCGCATGGTCTGGTGGAAGCGGGCCAAGTCTTCGGATTGAATCTCTTCCTGCAAAGCGACAAAGACGCCATCATGGGCGTCACCAGCGGACGCGCCAAGAAGCCGGAAAAGATGAACGAAGCGCAATTCAGCCCCGCGCCGCGGACCGGCGTGCCCGTCTTGGCGGACGCCGCCGCCTACATCGAATGCAAGGTAACGCAGATTGTCGATGTCGGCGGCGACCACAACATCGTGGTGGGCGAGGCGATCAACGCCGATGTGATGAAAGCAGCCGATCCGCCCGACCTGCTCTCGCTGACCCAATTGGGCTGGAGTTACGCCGGCTAGCCTGTTGTTAGTCGGCTGGCAATTCGCCGCTTTCAAATACCGCTAGCAGACGCTGTATCAACGTCTTCAGGCTATGCTCGCGGATGACGCCGTTTCGCAGCGCCTGTCCGATTCGCTCGCGCTCGCCGTCGGGCAATGCCAACAAATGCGCCAGGCGCTCGCGCAAACCCGTCACATCCTCCGGTCCATCAATCATCAGCAGGTCGCGGTACTCGCCCAGCGCTGATGCGAACGCTGGATTGCAGACCACTGTCGGCACGGCGCAAGCCATGCTCTCCAGCGCGGATTTGTCAAACAAGCCCACCGGGCTGGTATTGACCGCGACCGTCGCCCGCCGGTTCCAATCCCGCACTTGCTCGGCCGGCAGATCGCCCGTGAACTGGCAGCGCTCGCCCAGGCTCAACTCCGCGCATAATTCCCTCAATTCGCGCAGATAGCGGTCGGGATAACCGGGCTGCACGCCCCCGACGAAGGCGAGACGCGCCTCTGTCCCCGCCAGCGCCCGGATCGTCGTCGCCTGATGTTTGATCGCCGCCAGCCGCGCCACCTGCAACACCAGAGGTCTCCCCCCTCCCTCATTTGGGAAGGAACCAGAGCATGGCGAATAAAAGTCGCTGTCGATGCCCTGCCCGACCACGCGCAGCTTTTCTGTCGGGAGCGGAAAACTGGTCGCGACAGAAGTCACCGCGCGCCAAGACATGGCTGTGGCTGCCCGCAACTGCCGCGTCTCTTGACGATGCGCGTACCACAAAACCAGCGGGATGCCGCGGGCTTTGAGAAGCGGTCCAGCCAGGGCGGCGAAGAGCGGCATCATGTGCGCGAAGCAAAGGTCGTAGCGGCGCGCCGACAGCAGGCGCGTCAAATGTCGATAGAAAGCAGCCAGGCGCCGCGCCCTGCTCCAACCATGTTCGCGCCCAGCCGAAAACACCCGCGTATTGTCCGGCAGATCCACGACGCCGCGATACATGGTGATCACGTCAATCGTTTCGCAATGCCGCGCCAACTCGCGTATCCAGACACTGCCGAAACCCAGAACAGGGTCGCTCGCATCGGTGGCCAGATTGAAGAGCAGCAGTCGCAAACCGGCCCTCCACAGTCAGTTTTATGGGCGTGAAAGGACTACCTTGGATAACCAACCCCGTCAATCGCCGCCGCAGCCGCAAAATCTTTCGCCGACAGCTTGTTGCCGGCCTCATGCGTGCTGAACGAAACCGTGACAGTCCGCCAGCCGATGCGCATGTCGGGGTGATGATTCAATCCCTCCGCAATCACGCCCACAGTCGACGCGAATGCCAAGCCAGCCAGGTAGCTGTCGAACTTGAAGGTCTTCACCAGCGCATCGCCCTCACGAGACCAGGCTTTCAACTGCGCCAATCTCTCATTGATTGCTGTGTCGCTCAAGGCAGTCGCCATGCTCAATTCTCCCTTGCTCGTTTCTTGTTCGGTCCAATCGCAGACATTATACCGCGAAAGGTCAGTTCAATTCGGCGCCCTGCGCTGCAGGAAACGCCGCCGGGATTGCTTGCGACTTGAAAGTTGTGGGGTTTTGCGCACAGGTTTTCTCATCGTCCAAAGCAGATCATCTGGCATTATAGCGCTTTCGCCACGGCAGCGCCTCGCCGCTTGTCAGTCATGCTGGCGGCGGGTATGCTATTGGCTTGACCAAGACAGCGAATAACGGAATATGATGGCGGCGGACAGCTTCTTTTTCGTGATCGAAGGCATGGATGGCGCTGGCAAAACCAGCCTCGCCCGCTACCTGCACGCCGCGCTGAGCCCGGCGCATGGCGATGCTGTTACGCTCACTTATGAGCCGCACAACACATCGGCCGCCGGGCAGCACATCCGCGATGTCTTGGCAAAGCGCAAGAAGTTGAGCCCGCTCTCGCTGGCTTATGCCTTCGCGCTTAACCGCGTCGACCACCTCGACAACGTGATCTACCCCGGGCTCGGGTCCGGCGACAAGCCCATCGTCATCTGCGACCGTTACGTCCTGTCTTCGCTGGTCTATCAGTCTAGCGGCGGGTTGAGCATGGCTGAGATCTACGACCTGAACCGTTATGCCCGCCCGACCGACCTGACTATCTATCTCAAGGTCAATCCCCATAACTGCTATGCCCGCTTGCGCAATCGCCCGACCGACCGCGAACTCTTCGAGCGCAATATGGTGGAACGCGCCGAGAAATACCAAGCTGGCATCGCGCTGCTGCGCGGGAAGGGCGAGCGCATCGTCGAGGTCGACGCCAACCCGCCCCTGGCGCAAGCGCGGGAAAATGTCTTGGCTACGCTGAAGAAACACGGTCCCGATTGGCTGCGCATGCAGCCGCCTCTGCTCTTCGATTGACTCGGCAACGATTCGGCGGACTAAGCGCGCCGGCGCAAAATATCACAAAAACTCGTCGTTTCCGCGCTTGACAGTAGAATAAATGTTCTATATCATGGAGGCATGGCTAGAAAAACTGTCTTCGAAACCCTGACCAAACTCTCCCAAATGGGGGACGTCACCCTGCACGAGCCGGCCGGCGACAGCCCGCAAGCCGAACGCAAACGCCGCTCGCGCAAGCAGGAGTTCAACCTCAACGACTGCGTCGCCCAGCTCAGCACCCCCCGCGGTCCCAAAACCGTCATGAAGTCGATGATGACGACGGCCTGCGAGCGCAACTGCAATTACTGCGTCTTCCGCGCCGGGCGCGCCAAGACCAAGCGCGTGACTTTCTCGCCCGACGAGATGGCCTCCGCCTTCGGCGCCTTGCAAGGCTCGGGCAAAGTTGATGGGCTTTTCCTCTCCTCCGGCATCATCAAGGGCTCCGTCGCCACGCAGGACAAAATCATCGACACCGCGGACATCATTCGCAACAAACAAGGCTACGGCGGTTACATCCACCTCAAAATCATGCCCGGCATCGAATACGATCAGCTCTATCGTTCCATGCAACTGGCGGATCGCGTCTCGGTCAACCTGGAAGCGCCGACCAGCGAAAGACTGGCGGACTTGGCGCCAAAGAAAATCTTCATCGAGGAATTGCTGCAAATGCTGCAGTGGGCGCAGCGCATCCGAACAGAAAACCCGCATGAGAAGCTTGCCAGCAGCGTCACCCAGTTTGTGGTCGGCGCAGTTGGCGATACCGACTTGGAACTGCTTTCCATGACGGACAAACTTTACGACCAAGCGAAATTGGCGCGCGTCTATTATTCCGCTTTTGGACCAGTCCCCGGGACGCCTTTCGAAAATCTGCCGGCGATTGAAGCCATTCGTGAATTCCGCCTTTACCAGTCAAGCTTTCTGCTGCGGGACTACCGCTGGGACGTGGAAGAACTGCCCTTCCTGCGCGATGGCAACCTGCGCACGGACATGGATCCCAAACAAGCTTGGGCGGAGGAAAACCTGATTCATCAGCCGGTTGAAATCATGTCTGCCGAGCGCGAGCTGCTGCTGCGCGTGCCTGGCATAGGTCCCGTCAGCGCGGATACCATCATCCGCGCCCGCCGCCGCGGCCGGCTGAGCGAGCTGCTGCACCTCAAACAGCTTGGCATCCGCAGTCCGCATAAAATGGCGAATTACGTGCTTTTGGATGGCCGGCAGCCGACCCAGCAACTACGCCTATTTTGACGCGCGTCTTGCCCAGGGCAATCGCTACAATGTTAATTCACCACAGAGGCGCAGAGGTAATTCCAAGAAAGAAATGCAAAAAAATAGGACGCTGTAAGGCTTGTCCGCTATTAATGAAATTGCGCTAAATTCGAGTTTCTTGCCTGTGGGCGACTCGCTGAGTCGCCCGATCTGTAGAATTCTATTCACGTTGGGCGTCCCAAGAGCCGCCCCACAAATCCATACATATTTTGAAATTGCTTTTCTTTGTTGGTATTTCCTCTGCGCTCTCCGCGCACTCTCTAGTTAATTTATAAGCAAGATTATACATCCTTCTTAATGATACCCTTCGATGCAATTACCCTGCGCGGCGGCGCGAAATCATTGAAATCGACATGACTGTTCGCTACAATCCCCTTTTGATGGCAGCAGCGGAGCTACCCAAGCCGCGTCTAGGATAATAGGAGACATTTCCATGAAACGATTAATGAATTTACTTATCGCGCTCAGCCTTTGCGCTGGGCTGGGCATTGGCATTAGCGCCCAAGACGCTTATGCCGAAGGCGCCGAAATCAGCTTGCTGCAATGGAGCCATTTCGTGCCCCGCTACGACGAATGGTTCGACGCCTATGCCGCCGAATGGGGCGAAGCCAACGGCGTTGGCGTCACCGTTGACCACGTCAACTTCACCGAACTTTTTTCGACGCTGGCTGCCGAGATTGACGCCGGCGATGGGCACAGCATCGTTGAAGTCCTGTTCTCGCCAGCCAGTTACATAGACGGACTGCACGACCTCGGCGATCTCAACGCCATGGCGTCGGAGATGTTTGGCGAGCGCGCCAGCACCTGTCAGGCGGCGTCCTACTTGCCGGTTGTTGATACCTATTATGCTTATACCCACGGCTATGTGCCCGACCCGGGCGATTATGACATCGCGCTCTGGAGCGAGGCTGGCTACCCCGACGGTCCCAAGACTTATGACGACTTGCTCGAAGGCGGGCGCGCCATCTTTGAAGCCACCGGCATTCCAGTCGGCATCGGCATGAGCCCCGAACTCGACAGCCGCATGGCGAATCGCGCCGCTATTTGGAGCTTCGGCGGCAGCGTCCAGGATGAAAACGAAAACGTCGTGCTCAACAGCGAAGAAACCATCGCCGCCGTCAAATACCTGGCGCAGTTGCAGAACGAAGCCATGACCGACGAGGTCTTCGGCTGGACAGCCGCCAGCAACAACCAGGCTTTGATCGCGGGCGAAGTCAGCTACATCCTCAACTCCAACTCGGCTTACCGCAGCTTGCAGAAAATCGACGAGGCGGCCGCCGCCAATATCGGTTTCACGCCCGCCCTCGCGGGGCCCGCCGGCGCTTACGCTTCTTCGCACGTTTGGCAGATCTATGTCATCCCCAAATATGTGGAAGGCGACGAGCTGGCGGCAGCCAAGCAATTCATCCTCGACCACAGCGCCAACTACAGCGACGTCACCTACAACAGCGAGCTCTATAATTTCCCCTGCCACGCCAGCACCGTGCCCGAGCTTGACGGCTGGCTGGAAGAAGATCCCTGGGGTTCGCAGCCGCCGAACAAATTCGAGGTCTTGAAGACGGTCAACGATTGGTCCGTGCATCTCGGCTTCCCGGGCGTCACCAACCCCGCCGTTAGCCAGGTATTCGCGGAAAGCATCATTCCCAATATGGTGGCGCAGGTCGCCCTGGGCGAAATGAACGCGGAAGAAGCTGTGGCGCAAGCGCACGAACGCGTCGAAGAAATCTTTGCGGATTGGCGCGCCAGGGGCATGGTTGGCGGTGGCGAATAAGCGCTCGCTTGCTTCTCCATTGCCCGCCATTTCCCTCGACAAACCTCTAGGGTCTAGGGTGGCTCGCTGAGCCGCCCGCTATCGCCTGTTTCGGTCTTGCCATGAGCCTGGTAGAACTGCGCGACATAAAAAAATACTTCGACAATGTTCGCGCCGTGGACGGCATCGAATTGGCAATCGAGGATGGCGAGTTCCTGGTCATTTTGGGTCCATCGGGCTGTGGCAAAACCACGCTCATGCGCATGATCGCCGGGCTGGAAAAGCCGACCGCCGGGCAAATCTTCATCGGGGGCGAAGACGTCACAGCGCTGCCGCCGCGCAAGCGTGGCGTTTCCATGGTCTTCCAGAGTTACGCGCTCTACCCGCACATGAACGTCTTCAACAACATCGCTTTCCCCCTCAAGGCGCAAAGCCGCGAGAAAAAATACGACAAGCGCGCCATCCGCGACAAGGTCGAAAACACGGCGCGACTGCTGGAGATTGATATGCTGCTCGACCGCCGGCCGCGGCAGCTTTCCGGCGGCCAGCGGCAGCGCGTCGCCATCGGCCGCGCCATGGTTACGCAGCCGGCCGTGCTGCTGCTGGACGAACCGCTCTCCAACCTCGACGCCAAACTGCGCGCCAATGCCCGCGACGAGCTCAAGGAATTCCAGCGCTCGTCCAACATCACCGCCGTATTCGTCACCCACGATCAGATCGAGGCGATGGGTCTGGGCGACCGAATCGTGGTCATGTCTCATGGAAAAATCCAACAGGTCGGCACGCCGCAACACATTTACGACGACCCCGCCAACGAGTTCGTCGCAACCTTCCTCGGCTCCCCAAGTATGAACATCCTGCGCGCCGATGACTTCAGTTTCGGTTTTCGACCGGAAAACTTCTTGCCCAAGACCCTGGCCGACAATCCGGAAAACGCGCGCATTTTTCACTACTATGTCAAGCGAGTCGAATACCTCGGCTCCGATCGGCTGCTCTATGGTTATGTGCAGAGCCACGACAAAGAACTGACACTGGCGAAGGTGCCATCAAACGTGCGCGTCTCGCTGGATGTCGACAGCGACTACGAATTCGCCGTGCACAACAGCGACATCAAGTTCTTCGATAAAACGACGGGCAAACGCGTCGAACAGCAGAACCTGCGCGGGGTCCTCTGATGACCAGCGCCGTCCTCAATCCGCGCCGCTACCTCATGGACGACCGCCGATTTGTCGGCGTCCTGTTCTTGGCGCCGGCATTGCTGTATATCCTGCTGCTTGTGGGATTGCCCTTTTTGCTGGCCATCGCCTTCGGCTTTTCCGATGTCACCGTCGGCAATACCGAACTCAATTTCATCGGCTTCGACAATTTCGCCGCGGTCTGGGAGAATGATATTTTTCGCCAGGTCTTCGGCAATACCGTCATGTTCACCCTGGTATCACAGGTCTTCATCCTGATCTTCGCCAACATTTTGGCGATCATTTTCACGCAGGAATTCACGGGCAAATGGTTCGCGCGCTTCATCTTCATTTTGCCTTGGGCGACGCCGGTCTCCCTGGCCGCGATCGGCTGGCTGTGGATGCTGGATACCAAGTACAGCCCCATCGATTATCTGCTCTTGCAGACCGGCTTCCTGGGTCCGAACGGCGCGCTATCCAATAGTCGCAATCTATATTGGCTGGCGAACCCGCTCCTGTCCCAGATCAGCGTCATCTTCGTGCAAGTCTGGCGCATGACGCCCTTGGCCACTGTGATCCTGATGGCGGGCTTGTCGTCGATCCCGACCGATATTCTAGACCAGGCTGAGGTCGATGGCTCGCGCTTTATGCGCACCTTGCTGCAAATCAAGCTGCCGCTGATCTTGCCCATCATGGTCATCGCCCTGCTCTTCAGCATGATCACCATGTTCGGCGACATGACCGTGGTCTATGTGCTGACGCGCGGCGGTCCCGTGGATTACACGCGCATCATCGGCTTGTATTCCTTCCAGATCGGCATTGAAGGCGGCAACCTGGCGCAAGGCGCGGCGATGGCGCTCTTCGCCTTTCCATTGCTGCTGGCTTTGGCGCTGCTCATGCTGCGAACGGCAAGCCGAGCCGAGGTGCGCTGATGGCTTTGCTGGTCTGGATTCTCCAGAACTTTTGGTCGCTCTTGGTCCTGTCCTTTGCCGCGCTAGTTGGGCTGCGCATCGCCTACCGCTTGCGCAAATACGGCGCCACGCGCGCCGAGCTAGCCTACATTCTGCGGCGCTCGCCCTTCTATCTGGTCGTGCTGATCTTCTGTTTCTTCGCCGCGGCGCCATTCCTGATTATGTTCCTGCACAGCTTCAAGACCGATGGCGATCTCTATCGCAGGCCCCAGCCCTTTATCTATCGGCAAGAGCCCACCCTCGAGCATTTGGAATCGCTCTTCACCAACACCGCTTATCTGGCCTTTATCCGCAATTCAGTGCTAGTCGGCGTCGCGGTTGTCATCATCACGCTGATCCTGGCGTTGCCGGCCGCTTATGCCCTGGCGCGATTAACCGGACGCTGGGGCGAGCGCGCCGGCATCTTGATGTTCCTCGTGTACCTGGTGCCGCCCACCCTGCTCTTCATCCCCATGTTTCGCATCGTCGTCATGTTGGGCTTGAAAGACTCGCCACTGGCGCTGATCGTGGTTTATCCCTCCTTCACTGTGCCATTCAGCATGTGGCTGCTGCAAGGGTTCTTCAAGGCGGTGCCGCCGGAACTGGAAGAAGCCGCGCTGGTCGACGGCTACAACCGCGTCGAAGCCTTTTTACGCGTCGTCCTGCCTTTGTCATTACCGGGCATCATCTCCACAATCGTCTTCACCTTCACGCTGACCTTGCACGAATTCATCTATGCGCTCGTTTTCATCACCAACACCTCTCGGCGCACGCTCAGCGTCGGCGTGCCAACCGAATTGATCCTGGGAGATGTTTATTTTTGGCAGCCCTTGCTCGCCGCCGCGCTAATCATCGCCGTCCCCGTCGGTTTCGCCTATAATCTCTTTCTTGACAGCCTGGTGCAGGGTTTCACCATGGGCGCCGTCAAGGGCTGACACTGTTCGGGATTTCGATTAATGTTTTGTGACGAGAGAATATCATGCCAACAATCTCTGTAAAGCTCAATCAAGTCGACGCCGCGACGACCGCCGCGCAAATCCGCCAACACGCCATCGATATCGACCGACCGGCCGCCAAGGGGGGAAATGATAAAGGCGCCATGGGCGGCGAATTGCTGCTGGCGTCTTTGGGCGGCTGCTTCAACAGCAATCTGCTGGCTGCCATACGCGCCCGCGACCTCGAGATCGATGACATCGCGATAGAAGTCAGCGGCGATCTGGCGGAGGCGCCCGCTCGCTTCTCCTCCATCAACATGGTCGTGAAGTCCGGATTCGCCGATCGCGACACCTTCGAGAAATTGGTCAAGATGTCGGAACGCGCTTGCATCGTCGCCAACACGCTCAAAGAATCAGTGAATCTGTCGGTCTCGGTCGCATAAATCGAGCCGAGACCATGCCCGCTTCCGAATACATCAAGCAGATCCGCGCCAAGATCGGCAAAGATCTGCTCCTGCTGCCTGGCGTGACGGCTGTCGTCGTCAACAGCCGCGCCGAGGTGCTGCTGCAGTTGCGGCGCGATACCAAAACCTGGGCGCCACCGAGCGGCGGCTTGGAACCAGGCGAGAGTCTAGCGCAATGCGCCATCCGTGAAGTGCTTGAGGAAACGGGCATTGAGGTGATCCCAGAGTCGATTGTCGCTGTGCTTTCGGGCGACGAGTTCACCACAAGCTATGCCAACGGCGACCAAATCGGGGTCGTTTCCTGCGTTTTCCGCTGCCGGCCGCGCCTGGAAACGGCGCCGCGCGTCAATGACGACGAGTCCCTAGAGGTGCGCTATTTCCCACCAGGCGATCTGCCGGCGGACATGCTGCCGCGCCATCGCTGGATCGTCGCCAAAGGGCTAGAGAACAATCGCGCTGCCTATTTCAATCCACCTTCTTGATAGACAGCGCGGAACTCGTTTCTAGCCAAATCGCTCTGCCAGCTATCCGTGGCGCATAAGCGCGCGCCGATGCGCCCGATTTCGTCGGAAGACTTCGCGCCCATGCCATTGCCGGCCGTCGCCACATACATGCTTCCTTCTCGCAAGACATCAACATAGGGCTTGCCATGCGCGCTATTGCTGATCAGGCAAGGCACTGAATGATAGGACTGGGCTCGCAAACCGGGGACCATCGCGCGCAAGGCTGTTTTCAAGGCCTCGGCGATATTCTGCCGGCCATCGCTATGAAACCAGTCCAACAGTTCCTGGTCGGTCTCGCGCGCGTCCAGGATAACTTCATTCCAGCCGCTACCGCCCAGCTTGATATAGGTCTTGCCATCGGGATACTTTACCGGCGGCAGCATATAGAGCGAAGCGACCTGCGAATGGTCAAACGAGCTGATGATTGCCGGCATCGTCCGCAAACGATTGACCTCCGCCGGCGGCAGCTGCGCGAGCAAGATCGTATGCGACTTGGTGCGCAAACGCAGCTTCTTTTCCAGCAAGGTATTGCTGTATCCCCCCGCTGCCAACAAGATTTTGCGCGCGCGGCGCAGCTTGCCCGCGCGACTGCGTATCTCGTGGCAATCGCCGACAGGCTCTATCTTCGTTACGATTTCCCGAAAGACCGCCACGCCCTTGTCCTCGGCGATTTTCAGTTGCGCCGCGATCAGCGAGCGCGGGTTGATATAACCGGCAGCCCCGCCCTCGTCCCAGGCGACAAAGGCATCTGAAAACGACAGGAACGGGTAGGTTTCGCGGCAGCTTGCCGCGTCCAAACGGCGATGCGGCGGCTCATGCCTTGCGGCGCAATCGTCAATCTCTAATATGCGCTCGGGGATGTCGGTGGCGCGCAGGCAGCCAACTGGATGATGAAACTGTATGCCGCTCTCCGCCTCGATGATCGGATACTGCGCGATCGATTCGCGCGCAAGCTGCCCCCACAAAGGGCTAGGATCCAACACGCGCGTGATGCGTCCCTGGTCGTAGTGACTGGCGAATACGCCATCGTGCGTCTTGCGGTCCGCCGGCTCGTCCGGTCCGATTATGCAGATCTTTAGCTCGGGGAATCCCGCAGCCAGATGACGCGCCGCCGCGCTGCCAATCAAGCCCTTGCCGATTACCGCGATGTCATAAATCGTCATTTGTTTTCCTCGCCCTCCTTCGCGCCATTCCCGCCAAAGGATACCATTGCCTCTAGGCTTTTTTCAAAGCATCATGCAGGCGGATACGCGGAAGCGCGCAAAGGAGCGAGAAGTGAGCGGGAAGACAGGTCAGGTACCCAAAGACAAGTTGGAACTCTATAAACAACTGATCGACGCGCACCCGGAGATTGAACTCAAAGGCGGGTTGAAATTGCCCTACACCTCCTACCAAGGCAATATGTTTTCCCAGTTGAACAAGGCCGGCACAGTCGGGCTGCGCCTGGGCAAAAGCGAGCGCGAAGCCTTCATCGCCGAATACGACAGCAACCTGCTCGTAACTTATGGCACAGTGATGAAAGAATATGTCGCCGTACCCGATCATCTGCTGCGCGACACCGGCAAGTTGCTGCCTTACCTGGAACAGAGTTACGCCTACGCAAAGACGCTTAAGCCCCAGCCACGCAAACGCAAGAACTAAACTTCAATCGCGTCAATAATCAAAAACTCCCAGGAGCGACAGATGCCCCGAATCCAACTCGATATCCATGACCCGCGCTTGAGCGAAATCTTTGAAGCGAACAGCGAGATTGAAACCGTCGTTTCCGGACTGAAATTTCTCGAGGGACCGGCCTGGCACCCCTACGAGCGCCACCTGCGCTTTAGCGACATTCTCGGCAACTCGACCTTGCAGTGGAGCGAAAGCGCCGGGCTGAGCATTTATCGGCGCAATAGCCACATGGCGAACGGCAACACCTATGACCGCAAAGGGCGACTGCTAAGCTGTCACCATGCCAGCAGTCGCGTCACGCGCATGGATGACATGCATGGCAAAGAAACGATGACGACCCTGGCCTCGCATTTCCAGGGCAAAGAACTCAACAGCCCGAACGACATCATTGTCAAGCGCGACGGCAGCATCTACTTCACCGATCCGCCCTTTGGCCGCGAAGCCAAGGTGGGCATCCCCCGCGAAACTCAACTGGACTTCAACGGCGTCTATCGCCTAGACCCCGCAAATGCCGCGCTGACGCTGCTAACATCGGCGCTCAATCGACCCAACGGCCTCTGCTTTTCCCGCGATGAGTCGCTGCTCTACATCAACGACAGCCCGGAATACAAGATTCATGTCTTCGATGTCGAAGCGGATGGCGGCATCGCCAACCAGCGCCTCTTCGCAGGGACGCAAGGCGCTGGACCGGGCGTCCCCGATGGGATGAAGATCGATTGCGCAGGCAATCTCTACTGCTGCGCTCAAGGCGGGTTGCACGTTTACCATCGCGACGGCAACTTTCTCGGGCGCTTGCTAAGCCCGATGCAAATAACAAATTTCACCTGGGGCGACGACGATATGCGCAGCATCTATCTGACGGGAATTACGACCCTGTATCGGGTTCGTACTAGCATCGCCGGGACGCCGCTCTTTTAGTTATAAGAGGTTTTTGAGCCTCGAGTGAAGTTTCGCTATAAACACGCTTCATATATGACAAGTGTTTATCTTGCTTTTCTCGGTATTCTAGGTCAGCCGCTCCTACACAATTCAGCTTTTCGTTACATTCGACTGTGATTGAATTCGGCGCGATTGCCCTGACGTCATCATTTGCTGATAGACTTCCGCTATATCTGACGTTACAATGGCGCGGCCTCTGGCGGCACTTAATTCAGCCAGAAGCGCGACTAAGCAAAGCAGCATTTCGCAAGCCATAATCAGGAGAGAACATCTTGGCGCAATTCGGATTTCTTTATATAGGCGAGCCGCAGGTTGACGACCCCAACGAAGCGCAAGCGCATCAAAAAAAATGGTTCGATTGGATCGGCAGCCTGGGCGACGCCGTGGTCAATCCAGGCATGCCCATGGGACCGCCCACCCGCGTCACCGCTGACGGCGTCGCGCCCGGACCCACCGAGGACCGCTTGACAGGCATCACGATTGTCGAAGCGGAAGATATGGACGCGGCAGTCGCAATGGCGCAGAGCAGTCCTTTCGTCGAATTCGCCCCAGTGGACGTGGTACAGATCTTTGAGATGTGATAGACGAGATAGATCTGCAGATGAAATAGCGCGCGGCATGGGACCGGGAATCTTCTCGGTCCCGATTCTCCCCGCTTGAATTCTGTCTTTCAAACAAGCGGGGATTCCAACAATAAATGACCGTCAAGCGCAATTTATAAACGATAATTACGAAATTGACTTGTAGCGCGAGCCATTCATCCTTAGACTTTTTGGCAATATCGATCAACTGGATCAATTACTCATGAGCCTGATCCTGCGCTATATGCGCGCCGACGATATCCGCGAAGTCTCCAGGATTGACCGCCTCTGCTTCGAGCCGCCCTGGTCAAGAGATTCATACGCCTTCGAGATCAAAGAATCCAAGATCAGCCACATGGTCGTCTTGGAGGAACAAGCCTCCCCAATCCCGGCGCTGCCGCCGACCGATGATGGCTGGATGCGGCGACTCAGCGGCTGGATGCGGCAAGATTCGCCGGCAATTGCCAAATCGAGCCTCATCGTCGGTTATGGCGGCTTATGGAAAATCGATGGCGAAGCCCATGTCAGCACCATCGCCACCCATCCCGAGCAGCGCGGTCGCGGTTATGGGGAAATACTGCTGGCGGGCATGTTCCGCAAAGCGCTGCGGCTGAAAGCGGAGTACCTGGTGCTGGAGGTGCGCGTGAGCAACGCCGTGGCGCAAAATCTCTATCGAAAATATGGCTTCAGCCGGCACGGACGCAAGCGCAACTATTATCGCAGCGACAAAGAAGATGCCTACGATATGCGCGTCAGTCTCGATTCCAGCGTTCGACAGCATTTCGGTCAGCTTTACCAGCAGCTTCAGCAGTCGCGCGGTTTTCACGACGCTTATAGCGTTGCCAGGCATCCGCGCTGGTGAAGCGGGGTTTCGGCATGCAAAGACCAAAAACGATCAATGGACTACCATTTCACTTTGATGACTGGCTGGATGCTCGCCTGCGCGCCTTGGACGAGGAGATAAAAAATCGCTGGCAGGACGGCAGGCTATCCACACAGATTCAACAGCAACGCTATGAAGAAAC
The DNA here is from genome assembly GCA_965232245.1 of Phototrophicaceae bacterium. Classification (GTDB taxonomy): domain Bacteria; phylum Chloroflexota; class Anaerolineae; order Aggregatilineales; family Phototrophicaceae; genus UBA6055. The sequence goes on from CBDDPG010000002.1 coordinate 3,439,395, forward strand.
CAAACTAGATGAGGTATATCATTCCAACCGAATTGAGGGCAATCGGCTGACTTATGGCGAAACCCAAGAATTAATCCAAAATGGCGATGCGCTCTCAGACAAATTGACAATAGACCAGAGGGAAACGATTAATCTTTCAGCCGCGCTTGATTATGCGCAAGAGGTCGCGCTCGACAAATCTATAATAGTGACGCAGAACTTTCCGCGCGAATTCCACGCCCTATTGTTGGCAGGCATTCAAAACGATGCCGGCAGCTACAGAAACGAGTCGAACTTTATATCAGGTTCGAGTTATGCGACACCTGATGCTTTCGTTGTTCAACAGATGATGACTGATCTAAGCGATTATGTCCGTGCAGTAACGTCCAGCGACGATCGAATTTCGGAATATCCACTCTTTTGCGCTGCGGCAGCGCATACATGGTTCGTTCAGATTCATCCTTTTTCCGATGGCAACGGGCGCACAGCCAGAGCCCTGATGAATCTGATATTAAGACGCAATGGCTACCCGCCTAGTATTATCCTCGAGGATGATCGCCCTCGTTATATTGACTCATTGGAGCATTCCTGGGAAAGAGGCGACTTGTCCCTGCTTATCGAGCTAATGCACGAGAACATATCTGAGCAAATGGACAACGCGGATTTGCTGAATTCCTTGCAATCCAGGCTTGAAATTGCCGAGCGTAGGGATTTGCAAACGGACTACAATTCCTGAACCAAGTCGTCGAGCGCGACTTCGGCACTTAATCCCGCAAAGCGCGCATCCCGTTCAGCGTCACCGCCAGCGACATGCCCATATCGGCGAAAACCGCCGCCAACATCGTCACATTGCCGGTCAATGCCAGCAGCAGGAAGACCAATTTCAGCCCGATTGAAAGCACGATATTCTCGCGTATCAGCCGCAGGGCAAAACGCGCGCGGCGGATCGTCGCCGGCAACAGATCCAGCTTGTCCGCCAGCAAGACCACATCGGCTGTTTCCATCGCCTGGGCGCTGCCTGCCGCGCCCATTGCCACGCCAACCGTTGCCGCCGCCAGCGCCGGCGTGTCGTTGATGCCATCCCCCACCATCGCCACGCGCTGATATTCTGTTTCCAGATTCTCGACCGCGTCCACTTTGTCTTGCGGCAATAGCCCAGCCCGAAAGCGGTCAACGCCAACTACCCCGGCGATTGACTCGGCGACGCTTTTGTTGTCGCCGGTCAGCATCACAGAGGCCATGCCCATGGCGCGCAGCTCGCTCACCACGCGCTTGCTCTCCGCGCGCGGCATATCGGTGAGCGCGATGACGCCACGCACCTGGTCGCCATCATGCACCATAACGGCGCTTTTCCCCGCCGATTCGAAGTCCCGCGCGAGCGCGCACAACTGCCTAGTATGGTTGAACTCATTATCGAAGAAACGATGGCTGCCGATCGTCACGCGCCGGTCCCCGACCAGCCCTCGCACGCCAAAGCCCGTCAGCGTTTCCACCTCAGCCGCAGCGCCATAGTCGATGCCCTTTGCGCTGGCTGCCGTCTGGATAGCCTGGGCAAAAGGATGCGCGCTCTGCGCTTCCACCGCCGCCGCCAAAGATATCAACTCGTCGCAAGGTTCGCAGGCTCCCGCGTGATCGCAATCGCCGGTGCTTGTGGCGACAACGTCCAGCTTGCCGCGCGTCAAGGTGCCGGTTTTGTCGAAAGCGATTGCCTTCACGCCAGCCAGCGCCTCCAAATGCGCCCCGCCCTTGATCAGCACGCCGCGCCGCGCGGCCGATGTGATGGCGCTGATCACGGTCACCGGCGTACTGATGACCAGCGCGCAGGGACATGCGATCACCAACATCGACAGCGCGCGATACAGCCAACCCGTTCCCGTCGCGCTGTCCCAGAAAGGCTGGCTGAAAAGCAGCGGCGGAATAAGCGCCACGCCAAGCGCGCTTAGCGCCACCAAGGGCGTATAGACATGCGCGAAGCGATCAATCAAGCGCTGACTTGGGGCACGACGAGATTGGGTTTTTTGCAGCAATTCAATGATGCGACTTAGCGTATTGTCCTGGGCGAGGCGATCGACGCGCAGATCCAACACCGCGGATCCATTGATAGAGCCGGCGTAAACTTCATCATCCGGGCAGCGTTCGACGGGCAGGCTCTCGCCAGTGATGTGCGCCTGATCCACAGCGCTATTGCCGGCCAAAACGGTCCCGTCCATCGGGATGCGTTCGCCGGGCAATATGCGGATCCGATCCGCGATGCGCAGCGCCTCCACCGGGACCACTTCCGTGCGCTCGCCTATGATCCTGTTCGCCGTCGGCGGCTTGAGCGCCACCAAGCCGCGCAAGCTGTCGCGAGCTCGATCTGTGGTATAACCTTCGAGCGCTTCTCCAATGGCGAACAGGAAGATGACCGTCGCCGCCTCCAGAAATTCGCCCAAAACCACGGCGCCCAGCGTAGCGATCGTCATCAAGAGCTTGATATTGAACTCGCGGCTAATACGCAAGGAGTTGATGCCGCTTACAGCGATCGGTCTAATCGCCACCGCCATCGCCAAAACATAAATCAAGTTGCTGAGATCCGGGGGGGCTATCGCGGATAAATCCAGCGCGATGGCCAGCAAAAGCAGGATGCCGCCATATACCGCCATGCGGCTTGCCGGGCGTTCCAGCAAGAAATCCCAGAAGCCGAAGACGCCCGCGCGCCGCGGCGGCTCGACCTCCTGTGCATTGGCAGGCGCATCTATGGAAATGGTCTTGCCCAGCGCCTCGACCCGACCCTTGAGTCGCTGGTAATCGACAGCGCCGATTAACTGTAATTCCTTGCTGAGAAAGTTGACCTCGGCGAAATGCACACCGTCCAGTTTGGAGACGGCCGTTTCCACCTCGCGCGCGCAGCCGGCGCAATCCATGTTGCCGATCAAGTAGGTTTTTAATAGCTCGGGAGCTTCAATCGTCTTGCCCAAGGCTTCGACGCGCGCCTTCAGCGCATCAAAGGCTACCTCTCCAGAAATCCGCAGCTCGCTACTAGCAAAGTCTACTACTGCCGCTTCCACGCCAGGCAGGCGCTCAACGGCGGATTGCACCTCGCGCGCGCAATTCGCGCAGTCCATATTGCCTAAGCGATAGCGCTTTTCTGCCATTTGCCGCCGCCTATTTCCGAGGCTCGGTATCATTAAGGAACATCTTACAGTTCTTGAATCATCATACCATGAGCGGCGTCTAAGTCAACGTATTCCGATGCCCTCCCATGCCCTCTGGCAGAGCAATCGTTTCAATTCTATTTCACCACAAAGACACGAATCGCAAATCCCGCCAGTTGCGGATTTGTCTAATGTTCCTGGCAGCAGGCGCTGCCAGGGCGACTGTTTCCAGTCGCGCAGAAACAAGACGTCGCGATCTCGACATCGGCGCGAGCCAGCGCCAGTTGCAGCTGAGGGCGCATCAGGTCCGCCTCGTCAATTCTGCCCAGGCGCTCCAAACAGGTTACAAAGCCCTGCAAGCTCCAGACGTTGTTTGGGCGCTGCATCGCCCGACACAGGGAGCGGTCAAGCCCTAAATCCGCGCGATAGACGGCGAGCGCTTCTTCGACCTGCCCGCATTCCAACAAGAGCGCGCCCAGCGCATGACGAGTCGGCATCGCCCAGCCCCAAGGCTCGGCAAATTCCAGATGATCATCCAGGTAGACTGCTTGCCGCAGGCGCTCAAAAGCGCGCTCCGCGTCTCCCCGGTGATAAGCCACCTCGCCCTCCATCATGGCGGCGGCGACTTGCAAAACATCAATGCAGGAGTTGTTGAAGATGAAGCGCGTATCCGGCACCTTGGCTTGCGCCGCCGTAAAAGCCGCGACTTCGCCGGCGGCCGCTTCATGTTCATGCAGCGTCGCCAAGGCGATCGCCCGCGCATAATGGAACATGGCAAGCGAATTGCAATAGAGTTCCTCGTCGACCGGGGCTGGCTGCGACAATATCTCGCGCCACCTGCCAAAACGCGCCAGGACGTGCAGCCGCATCGACAAGATGCCTTCCAGGTGATCAGCCATGGGCGGATCGTCGATTCTCAGCAGATCTTCATTCGCCAACTCAGCGATTTCATCAGCGGCTTCCAGCGCCGTTTTGAACTGCCCCAGCAGCATGGCGGCGTAGACCTTGAAATGGATATTGTGCGCGCGGTAAAAGGTGTACTCTGTGAGCGCGCCGTCGCGCGCCGCGAAGACATTATCAACAGCGATGGCGCGGCGATTCGCTACAACGGCGTCATGATATTGCCCGCAAAGCACGTCAATATGCGACGGCATGTGCAGCAGATGGCCCGCTTCGGGCGTCAAGTCCCGCAATTGGTCGGCGGCTCGCATAGCCCGCTCCGGCTGGGGGGACATTTCCAGCAGATGAATGTACAGATGCAGCAAGCCCGGATGAGCTTGCGCCCCGGAGGCTTCGACTTGGTCCAAGGCTCTTTCGACCACCGCGACCGCTTCCAGCGTATCAGCCTCTTCCGCCGCTTCGCCCGTTTCCAAGTCCCATAACTGCCAGGGAGTGCGGTTAATCAGCGCTTCCGCAAAGAGCGCGGCCACATCCCAGTCATCGGGAAAGGCGCGATAAACCCCCCGCATGGCAGCCGCGAACTCGTCGTTCCAAGTTGCCAGAACCTCCACATCGCTTTCATCGTCGCGCTGAAAGCGTTTTTCCAGCGCTTGCAGCAACGCTGCTTCGACAGGCGTCGCGCGCCGCACATGCTTGCAGCCTTCCAGGATCGCCGCGCGCCCCTGCCGCAAAGCCAGCGCCAGCGCCTTCGGCGCAAAAGCCTCCCATTGCTTGTTGTAGTTGCAGCCGAGTCCATAAGCCACTCCCCAATGCGCCATGACACAATGCGAATCATGGTCTAGCGCCTTGCGAAAGCATTTGACCGCTTCGTCGTGGTTATAGCCATAGAGCCAGATCAAGCCGCGGTCGAACCAGCGCTGCGCTGACCGGGACTCCGTTGTGACGCGCCGTGTATGCGCGCCCAGATCGTAATATTCGGGCATTGAGCGAGCCTGCCTTGTGTTTATGCCCATCGTAACATGCGCGCAGGTCCGCGCAACAGTCCAGGATGCACTGTCGTCGAATCTCTGCTTCAAATAAACCATACCGCTGGGAGGGGCTGGGCTTGGCTATGAGTTCTGCACGTATTCAAAGTTTTCCCTTCCTCAGCGGGCGGGCATTGCGCCGCTTCCAAGCCTCCCGCGCGACCAAGACCAGTAAAACGGCGGCGAAGACCGGCGGATGATAGGCGGTCCAATCAAGCGCGTCCGCGATTAGGCGCATGCCGAACCACAGCAAGAGCAGCATCGACGCCAGAATCAGCATCCGCAGTGTCCCGACCGGCGCCCGGCCAACATGATGAAAAAGCAGCACCCAGGCGCATAATCCGCACAAGAAGGTCGCGTAGAAGACAAACAAAAAAGCCAGCGCGTGCCAGGCGGAAACATCTAGGGCTTGGACCAGCAAAGGACCATTGACGCTGCCCCAGAAGAGATAGGGTCCCGGGCTTAGGAAATTCATCGCGATGCCTGTCAAGAGCGCGCGGCGCGCGCTAATCGCCGGTCCCGGCGAGATCCCCGCCGCCAGATTCATTGTCGCGCCCGCTTGATACTGGTTGCGCGCGCCCCAGGCGATCGCCAGCAACAAACTGCCGCCGCCGATCTGAATCAGCTTCAAGGCAACATCAGGCAGCTGACCCAGCAAGAAGGTCATCAAAATGATAATGGGGGCATCGGTGATCAATGGCGCCAGGACGATCAACAATGCCAGCCGCCAGCCTTGCGTCAGAGTTGTATTCACAACATAGGCGAGCAAGGGACCGGGAATGACCGCGGCGCTCAAGCCAAAACTGAAGGCTGGCAACATGAATTGGCTGATCATGGTCGCTTCCGTTTTTTCGTCAACACCATCATGGCAGCGCCGCTAGTCGAACTCGGTCGGCAAACCGGGCAGCCGCCAGTGGCGGAACCAACGCGCCATCTGCGCCTCGGTGACGCGCCCTTGCGAAAGCGGCGGCAGCTGCTCTGGCGCGAACCAACCCACTGCCAGGCTTTCGTCACTGGTCCTCGCTTCGCCGCCGATCAGCTCACAAAAGAAGAAGAGCTTGTAGACAGCGAAGGTGGATTGGCGATTGCGCCGGTTGCGGTCGTCAACCGCCATGAGCTTGACCGCGCGCGCCCGGTAGCCGCTTTCTTCGCGGATCTCGCGCTCGACAGCATCCGCGGGGCTGTCGCCGACATCAGCCCAACCGCCAGGCAAGGACCATAAGCCGTCAGCCGCTTCCTGGACCAACAGAACTTTGCCATCGCGGAAGACCGCCCCACGCACGTCGACCTTGGGCGTGATATAGCCATCGTCATGGTCCAGCAAATCGCGGATAGACGGCGATGCGCTGTCATTCGAGCCTGCCAGCATCTCGGCGGCGATATCGAGAAGCTGCTGATAACGGCCGCGATCGTAATTGTCCTTGGCGTAATATAAACCCGTGTTGGCGATAGCGGCGACGCGCTGCGCCCATTCGATGGTCACGCTCATGTTCGTCCTCCGCGCTTGGCATGATGCGCGATTATACACGCGCGGGCGGGCTGCTGCCTCTCTCCCCGCGCCAGTGTAGCGATTCGCCCTACGCTAATGGAGCTGTCACGAGCAATCACACAAAGGAGAGTCTCGCAATCCTGGAGCGCCGCTTGCGGCGATCCGCTGATGACGACCAGCCTGTTATTCCACGTAAGGCTATCACGCTATATTTGCAGCCTAAGCTGCGCGACCGCTTGGATAGCGCCTACTGCAAGGTCTGGGTTTCGAGCCTAGAATTCTTCCAAATTATCCGCGAAGCTCAGCGGAGTAGCCAGCCAACTGACCAATTGCTTACATCAGTGTCTGCAAGGGGCTTCCTGTGTCAAGAATATTCGACAACATATCTGAAAAGCTGCTCACCGCGTTGCAGAATACCATGCAATCCGCTGATAGGGCGGATTTCTGTGTGGGCTATTTCAATCTACGCGGCTGGCGACTCTTGCGATCCGATATAGAGCAGCTATCAGGCGGTGATGAAGGTTACTGCCGCGTTCTGATCGGCATGAATCCCAGTCCCCACGACGAACTGCGCGAATACCTCAGCCTGAAAGCCTGCAAGCCGGTTGATCAGCAGCAGGTGATGCGACGCAAACGACAGATCGTCGAAGACTTCCGGCGCCAACTGGCTTTTGGCGCGCCTAACAACGAAGACGAACAGGCGCTCCGCGATCTCGTCCGCCAACTGCGCTCCGGCAAAGTAACTGTGAAGCTATTCTTGCGATACCCGCTCCACGCCAAGCTCTAACTGATCCACAAACGGGATTACAACACGCCCACTTTGGCTTTCCTGGGCAGCAGCAATCTCACGCTGGCGGGGCTATCCAAGCAAGGTGAACTGAATACCGAAATCAGCGATTACGACGCTTGTCAGAAGTTGAAAGCGTGGTTCGAGGACCGCTGGGACGATAGATGGTGCGTCGACATCACCGAGGACTTGATTGAAGTTATCGAGAATAGCTGGGCGAGAGAAGAGATGCTCAGTCCCTACGAGCTATATCTCAAGATCGCCTATCACCTGGCGCAAGAAGCACGCGCCGGGCTGAACGAATTCAAACTGCCGCCTGAATTGGCCGATCAGTTGCTGGATTACCAAGCTGTAGTGGTCCTACCGCTTCGATTTTTATTTTGCAGGATTTACTTTCGTACATTCTATTATGGGTCGACAGCGGACACAAATTACCCTGGACGGCGCTGGAATTGAAGGCGGCTGTCGGCTATGCTTTCGAACGTACAATCAGAAACATGGCGCAGCTCAAAGCATGCGCGAAGCATAGGAGCCCTCATGCCAGATCAACAGCGCGTGGCGCGATCCCTGGAACTCTACCGGCGGGCGGAAGCGCTCATTCCAGGACGGACGCAGCTAATCAGCCGACGATCGAGCCAATTCGCCCATGGCAACAGCCCGATTTACGCGACCCGAGCCAAGGGCGCTCGCTTCGTCGATGTGGATGAAAACGAATACATCGACTGGGTCAACGCGGTTGGCGCCATCATCCTGGGCCATGCGGACGCCGCCGTCGACAGCGCGGTCAAGGCGCAGATCGACCGCGGCAGCATCTACACGCTCAACAGCGCCCTGGAGATCGAGCTGGCTGAATTGCTCAGTGACGTCATTCCCAGCGCGGAGATGGCGCGTTATACCAAAGGCGGCGGCGAGGCGAACGCAGTGGCGGCGCGCATCGCCCGCGGCGTCACGGGCCGCAATCTGATTCTCTTCAGCGGTTATCACGGCTGGCACGATTGGTATCAGTCAGCCAATTATCTAGTCGACCCCGCGAGCGGCGAGTTTCCCTTCGCCGGCATCGAGCCGATCGGCGTGCCATCAGAATTGGCTGGCACCGCCCTGCCCTTCGTCTGGGGCGATCTGCCTGGGCTGCGCGATTTGCTGCACGCGCATCAAGGCGATGTCGCCGCCATCATGATGGAGCCAATGCGCTCGCAGCTGCCGCCGCCCGGTTACCTGGAAAGCCTTCAAGCGCTGGCGCGGGAACATGGCGCCGTACTCATCTTTGACGAAGTCTCCTGCGGTTTCCGGCCGCGAATCGGGGGCGTGCAAGAATACCTGGGCGTGACGCCAGATATGACCGTGCTGGCGAAGGCGATGTCAAACGGCTATCCGATGGGCGCGGTGGTCGGCTCGCGCGCGGTGATGGAACCGGCCAGCCGCATGTTCATTTCGAGTTCCTATTGGAGCGACAACCTCGGTCTGGCCGCCAGCTTGACGACCATACGCGAGCTCGAACGGCGTGATTCCGCCCAGCGCTTCGAGGCGATCGGCAAGGAACTTAGCGACCGCCTGAATCAGGCGCTGCGCGAAGTCGGTTTGGCCGGCGCTTGCGGCGGCATGTTCTGGCATCCGGCGATTCAGTTGGATTTGTCCGACGACAGCCTGCGCCCGGTTGCCAACACCATCTTCATCCAGGAGATGGCGCGCCGCGGCATTCACTGCAATATGAGCTTCAAAGCCACCCTGGCGCACACTCAAGAAGATATAGAGCGAACGGCCGACTGCGCTGCCGAAGCCTTCGCCCTCATCAAAGACGGCTTGGAGAGCGGCGATCTAATGCCGCTGCTGGACAGCGACCTGACCCAAGAACCCTTCCGGCGGCTGGTGCGATGAGAATCCTTGACGCAGGCATCATCACGCAAAGCGCGCCCGACACAGAGCGCGCCGTCTACACCTTTCCGGCGCTGCTGGCATGTCGCGATGGGAGCTTGCTGCTGACCTGCCGGCGCGGGTCGGACAAAGACTGCGCCGATGAATGGGTCGAGCTGTACCGCTCGGATGACGGCGGGCGGCGCTGGACGCGCATAGAATGCGACTTCGCGGCGGCGCGCCTTGGCGGCATGGCAAGTTCCTTCCGCGTCGCTTATCTGACCGAGATCGACGAAGGTCATTTGCTGGCGGCGTCTATATGGATCGACCGCGAGACGCATCCGGGCGCGCCGCTCTTTAATCCGCGCACGGAAGGCTGCCTGCCCATGGGCGTCTTTCTGGCAGATTCCTTTGATGGCGGGCATACTTGGAGCGCCTGGCGACAGCTGGACTTGCCCGCCGATATTGGTCCGCCCAGCCTGACCAACCCCATCATCAAGCTGCCTGACGGCGCTTTGCTGCTATCCATCGAATCGAATAAACATTATCACGATGAGTCCAAGTGGTATCAGCGGGCGGTCACGCTGCGCTCTTACGATGGCGGAACAAGCTGGGACGCGCCTAGTGATGCCGGCTACGATCCGACAGGACGCATTTTCCACTGGGATCAGCGCCTTGGCTTGACGATCGACGGTCGTCTGGTTAGCTTCGCTTGGGTATATGACACAGAGGCGGAGACTTATCGCAATATCCGCCGCCGCCTCAGCGCTGACGCGGGCTGCGCCTGGTCGGCAGCGCAAGACATCGGCATCGCCGACCAAGCCGGGCATCCGGCCATGCTGCCCGATGGACGGATCGTCCTAGCTTGGGTCGACCGCTTCGGCAGCGGCTCAATCCGCGCCCGTGTAGCGGCGCGCGCCGCCGCCAACTTCGACCCAGCCAGCGAAGTCACAATTTACGAGCGCGGCGAATCGGAGAGACAAAGGAGCGGCATCACCGGCGCGCTGGATGACATGAGTATCTGGTCCTATGGCTTGCCCTACGCCGAGACGCTGGGGGACGGCGATGTCATGGTCGTCTATTACGCCGGCGATCAGACGGCGATGGATATTCACTATGCGCGTTTGTCCTTATAACCGACAGCGCCAGGCCGCGCGAGAAATCTGACATGGCGCGCTGGTCACTGACGCAAGCCGACCGCGAGTTCATCGCCCGCGATATCGAGCCATTCTTGCCCGAGCGAATTTTTGACGCGCACGCTCATCTTTTCTGTCATACGCATTTTGATCCGCTTCCCGCTGGCTATCAGAATATGCCAGCGCGTCTGGATCTGGCGAGCTATTACGACTTCATCGAGTGGATTCACCCGGGCGCGCGGACGCGCGGCGGCCTCTTCTTCGGCTTGGCTTTCACCGGAGATCGCGCGCGCAACAACCAATTCGTCGCTGAGGAAGTGCGGCAGTCGCCACGGGATGGTGACCTCGGCCAGATGATCATCGCGCCCGATATGACGGCGGAGCAGGTCTACCAGACGGTGAAAACCGAAGGTTTCGTCGGTTTGAAGCCTTACCATACGCTGGCGACCGGCCACGAGCGCACCTGGACGGCGCCAATCGAAGCCTACCTGCCGGAGCGCCATGTCGCGGTCGCCGGCGAGCTTGGTCTGTCCATCACCCTGCATATCGTGCGCGACCGCGCTTTGGCCGACCCGCTCAATCAAGCGACCATCCGCCGCTATTGCGAAGGCTATCCCGATATGCGACTGCTGCTGGCGCATGCCGGGCGCGGCTTCAATCCCTGGCACACCATCGAAGGCATAGAGAGCTTGCGCGGTCTTGATAATGTCTTCTTCGATACATCGGCTGTTACCGAAGCGGGCGCCTTTGAAGCGATCATGGATGTCATGGGGCACGAGCGCCTGCTCTACGGATCGGACTTTCCCGTCAGTCATGTACACGGTCGCTGCGTCGCCATCGGCGATTCCTTTCACTGGATTTACGCCGATGAGCTCGAGCTGGCGGAGAAACACGCCGAGCTGCGGCCCGTGCTGATCGGCTTGGAGTCGCTGCGCGCGCTGCGCCTGGCTTGCCGGCGGATGCGCCTGCGCGACGGACAAATTGAAGATATCTTCTACAATAATGCCAATCAGTTGTTTACTCGCCAAGCCTAGCCGAGGAGAGACCCATGCAGTCGCCGGAACGCAGTGTGCATAACTTGCTGGACTTAAACGGGAAAGTCGCTATCGTGACTGGCGCGGCCGGCTGGCTGGGCTCGGCCATGAGCCGGGCGCTGGCGGAAGCGGGCGCGCGACTGGTCGTCACCAGTCGGGATGCCGCCCAGGCGGAAGCCTTCGCCGGGAGCTTGCCGGGCGCCGGGCATCTGGGACTGGCTTTGTCCCAGGGCGACACCGATAGCATCCCCGCTTTCCTGGCTGACGTCGTCGAGCGCATGGGCGCGATCGACATCCTGGTCAATAACGCTTACGGCGGTCCGCCAGCCGATATCGACAGCGCTACCGCCGACGATTTCGACCAAGCCTATCATGTCGGCGTCACAGCCTACTTCCTGCTGGCGCGGGATACCGCCTTGCACTTGCGCGGGCGCGGCGCCGGCGGCTCCATCATCAATATCGGCAGCATGTACGGCGTAGTCGCCAGTTACCCCGAAGCCTATGAAGGCTTGGGCATCAACAGCCCGCCGAATTATCATGGACTGAAAGGCGGACTGGTGCATCTGACGCGCCACCTGGCGGCTTATTGGGCGCGCGACAATATACGGGTCAATTGCATCAGCCCGGGTCCATTTCCCAAGATGCCAGCTATCGACGAGGCGCATCCCGGCTTTATCAACCGCCTCGAATCGAAAGTACCCCTGGGAAGAATGGGCAAGCCGGAAGAACTCAAGGGCGTCGTCTTGCTGCTGGCCAGCGACGCCGGCAGTTATATCACCGGGCAGAACATCCTGGTTGATGGCGGCTGGACCGCTTGGTGAGGGAGCGCGAGCATGCAGATCGTCAAGCCCGCTGAACAAGTCGAAATGGCGCGCAATAAGCGCCTGCTGAATCGCTATCGCTTCATCGAATACGAGACCATACGCATCCTGGCGGCTTGGCTGCCGGCCACCGCGCGCATGGAGTACAAGCTGGCGCTGGGACGCTTCTTGTGGGAGGAGGCGCAGCATGTCCAGCACCTCTATCAACGGCTGCGCGAGGTGCAGACGCCCGCCTTCCGCCCGCCAGACGATCCCGCCCTGGAAGAACTGATGGCGGAAGCGATCCACGCGCCCGATGAGCGCAGCCTGCTGGCGGGTTTGTTCCGCGTCATCAAGCCGGCGCTGATGGAGGCTTATCGCTGGCATAGCCGGCAGACCTTCGCCAATCCCGACGCGCCCACGCTCTATGCCCTGAAGCATATCCTGCTGGACGAGGCGGAACATGTCGCCTGGGCGCAAGCCGAGTTCGCCGGGCAGCCCGCCGGCGACTGGGAGCGTTACATCGCCGAGCTCTTGGCGCATGCCGGCGGCGTCACCGGTGATGAACCCCGCGCCGAGAAACCTGCGCGGCCGGCCGCGCGCGTCTCTTTTAGCGCGCCAATGACCGCCGCCCGCGACGACCGCTTCATCATCATGGAGCGGCACTGGGGCGATGCAGCAGCGCGCCGGCAAACTGACGCGGCGGCGCGCCGACTGGACGAATTCGAGAATTACAGCCAGGAAATGCTGGCGGCGGAGACGGTGGCGCTTATCATTCATTTGTCGCCGAACATGCCTTGGGCTTTCGTCTACGACTCGGCGCGGCACTGCTACGACGAGACGCGACATTGCCTGCTGGGCATCGAATGGCTGCGGCGGCATGGGCTGGATTACACGCGAGTGCCGCAAAATACGCGTATCTACGCCTGGCGCTCGCAATATGACCCAGCCACGCAATACTGTCTGCTGACGCGCGGCAACGAAGCGCATGCCTTTGCCCATCGGCGCCGCAGCCTGGCGCAATACGAAGCAGCCGGCGATCAGCTTTCAGCGCAATACGTCAGCTACGATATGGCTGACGAGCGGCAGCATGTGGCTTTTGGCACGAAGTGGCTGCCAGAACTGATGGCGCGGAACAACATTGATATGCCCGTCGAACGCTTCATCGAGGAGACGGTCGCCCTCTGGCAGCGGGAGTATGTGTCCGGCGATCTGCCCCTGCGCGCCGGGCGGGAGGCGCTGTCATGACTGCTGCGAGCGCGCGTTATCCACAAGCGATTCTGGTGTCCTGCGAGATCCCCTGGGACGAAAACGAAGAACTGCTGGAAGACGTCTTCCGCCGCTCGCTGCAGGCGACGCTGCGGCATTACAACCATCTTTACATATTTGGCACTGCGGGCGAAGGCTATGCCGTGAGTCAGGCGCAATTCCGGCGCATCGTCGACATCTTCTACGAAGAAACGCGCGGCGACGACATTCATCCGATGGTCGGCTTGATCGGCATGTCGACGCCGATCGTGCTGGACAAGCTTCAATACGCCTACGACCGCGGTTTCCGCGCCTTTCAGATCTCATTGCCATCTTGGGGCGCGCTGACCGATGCCGAAGTCATGACCTTTTTCCGCGATGTCTGCGGTGCCTTCCCCAGCGCGAACTTCTTGCATTACAACTTGCCGCGGGCGGGGCGGGTGCTGGAAGCGCGCGACTATCGCCCCTTGGTTGACGCCCTGCCCAATCTGGTCGCCACCAAGAACACCGGCGGCGGTCACCGGCGGGCGGCACAGCTGGTCAGCCAAGTCGGCGAGCTGCAGCACTTCCTGGGCGAGGGCAATTTCTTGCAGGGCTGCTTCTACGGCGAATGCTCCTTGCTGGCGACCTTCGGCTCGCTGAGCCCGCAGAAAGTCAAAGCCTACTTCGCCGCTGCTCTGGCGGGTGATTTCCCAACCATGCTCGCCTTGCAGCGCGGCTTCCACGATCTGCTGGCGGATCTCTTCGGGGCGCTGGCCGGCGACGTCAAAATCGACGGCGCCTATGACAAACTGTGGCAGCGCCTGGGCGGCTTCGAGCAGATGCCCCTGCGCTTGCTCTCGCCCTATCACGGCTTCAGCGAGGCGCAGTTTAGCGCCTGCCGACAACTGCTCGAGAGCAAGTACGCGGACTGGCTGCCCGACTAAACTCGCTGCGCTATTGCGCCAGCATTTGATCGAGCTCGGCGCTGGCGTCCCGCAAGACGTTCATCAAAGCGAAATCGCCGCCGTAAGGGATCATCAGCGAACCTTGATTACGGTAGCGGTCGACCTCGTCGATCGACGCGGCGGTTCGTCCCCAGACTTTGCCGTGCTTGTCGCAGGCGGCCGCTACTTGCGCTACCGCTTCGTCGATGGTCATGCCGATTTCAGGATAGGCATCGAGGCGCAAGCCCAGGTCGCCCGGTCCCACGAAGAGGCAGTCGATGCCGGGTACGGCGGCAATTTCCTCGGCATTGGCCACCGCTTCCGGCGTCTCGATCTGCGCGACGATGAAGGTCTCGCGGTTGGCGTCCGCGATGTAGCTGCTATCGGGTATCCAGGTATCGCCGCCGAAGTTGCAATCCAAGCCCGCGCCATCCAGACCACGATTGCCGAGCGGCGGGAACTTGGTCGCCGCCACGATCCGCCGCGCCATCTCGGCATCGGAGACGAAGGGAATCATCAAGCCGGCCGCCCCGTCTTCCAGGAAACGATAAAGCCGCGTGCGCTGCACAGTCGGCGGGCGGATCATGCAATCGATATCATAGAGATGGCAGAGCGCCAGCAAGTGCTGGATTTCGCGGGCGTCGAAGTTGCGGTGCTCCATATCCAGCCAGATGCCGTCATATTTGTAGTGCGCGGCATAGCGGATGAAGAAGGGCAGCACGTGCCCCATCCCGCAGAAACGCGCGAACTGATTGTCCCGCCACCGCGCCAAAACTTTACTCTTCCTCATGTCTTGTCTCTCCTCAATACTGCAATCAGGACCGATTTTTCCGCCGCGGCGCCTCTGTCTAGGACCTGCCCTTGTGACGGATACGATAAGGCGTCAAGCGTCTTTGTGCATGTAACCGCCATCGACGCGCATAATGGTTCCGGTGATGTAGTCGGCGTCGGCCGATGATAGAAAGGCGGCCGCGCTGCCGATGTCAGCCGGTGTGCCCAGCCGCTTCCAGGGCAATGCCTGCCCACCCTGCGCCAACGCCTCCGCGCCGAAACTTTCATGTTCGCCCGGCGTGTCGATCCAGCCCGGCTCAATGACATTGACGTTGATTTTGTGGGGGACGAGTTCGCGCGCGATCGACAGCGCCATGTGGTTCAAGCCAGCTTTGGCGGTATTGTAGGCCACGGCGTTCCGCAGCGGCATCGACGCATGCACGCTGGAGATGAAGACCATCTTGCCGCCCTTTCCCCGCGCTGCCATGTGGCGCGCCACCAACTGGCTTATATGAAAGCCGGCGACCAGGGTCGCGCCGATAACACGCTCAAAGACCTCCGGGTCATAGTCCAGGAACGCGCCGCGGACGCTGTAGGCCGGATTGCTGACGAGAATATCAATCCCATCCACCTGCTCCAGGGTTCGGCCTATCAAGGACGCGCAACCGGCGCGGCTGAAGACATCCGCTTCCAGCCTCAGCGTTTCAGCGCCCGCGTCCCTGATTTCAGCGGCTGTTTCTTCCAGGTCGGGGCTCCCGGGTCGATCATTGACGACAACAGTGGCGCCGCGGCGCGCCAAGGCCAGGGCGCAACCCTTGCCGATGCCGCGCCCAGCGCCGGTGATCAGCGCCGTCTTGCCAAGCAAACTCATGTTGTAATTCCCTTCAATCGCTAATCTCTAGCCGCTGTCCGCTGGCGGCGCTCTGTTTCACCGCGTCAAGGCAGCGCAGGATCTGAACGCCGTCGTGCAGGGGATGATACCACTCCTGTCGCGAATCCAGGGCGTCGAGGAAATCGCCGAATTCGTCGATGTAAGCTTGCTCGAAGCTGTAGCCGGCGGGCGGCAGCGCCTCGTCGTATTGCCCGGTCGCATTCAGATAGCGCCGGACCCTGGCTTCCGGCAACAGCTTGACTTCTATCACGCCACGCGCGCTGACGATGCGATACGCATAGACCTGATGGTCTTGCAAGAGATCGAGCTGCAGCGTGACGGCTGTTCCGGCGGCGGTCCGCGCCAGGATTTGCAGGTTGTCCGGTCCTTCGATTTCCAAAGCGCCGGAATGACTCGACTGCGTGTAAAGCGCCTTAACCCTTGAGCCCAGAAGCGCATACAGCGTGCCCAACTCTTGCGCGATGACGCCCATGATCTGGGTTTCGTCGTAGAAATCCTGATAAGGTTCCCAAGGGTGCCAGTTGGGCAGGTAGTTGCCAAAAGCCATCTGATAGGCCAGCGGCGCGCCGAAACTCTCATCTTGCAACCAGGCTTTTGCCTGTCGCATAACGGCGTGACAGGGATTGTTGATGCCGAGCGCGGCGACCAGCCCATGCTTGTCCACCAGCCTCAGCAGTTCATCGGCGCCATCAAGCTTGTCGGACAAGGCGATTTCGCAGAAGAAATCCTTTTGGGCCCGGGCAGCTTCCAGGCAGAAGCGCATGTGATGCTTAGTCGGCGTCGAGACGATAAGCACATCCGGATTCCATGCCCAGCCGGTGGCGAAGTCGTCAAAGCTCTCCACCGCGTAGCGTTTGCGGCTTTCCGCCCGGCGATCGGCCCGCTGGTCAATCAGGCGCATGTCGCTCGCCGCTATGCCATGCGCCTGCAGGCAGCGGATTCTGCGCTTGCCCATAGAGCCGCCGCCGAGGATCAAGAAGCGTCTGCTTTTATTCATCCTTGCCACCTCGCCCAGCCAGGGCAATCGCATCAAAATCATTTTGGGGGGCATTAAAGTCTATAAGATGTCAAAAAAGTCCAAGCATTTTTGCGATAATCCTTTTATAGCCCTTAAAGAACCCTTATGACATGATTTTTCATTTTGATGCGATTGCCCTGCCTCGCCTAGCGAGAAAATTTGACAAAGCCAGAGCGCGTGCTATAATATCAGTCTACTCATGCGACTGGTCTGACTAGCTGACATGACATATTATGTCAACTATTAGGCGAATGTCAAAGTAACGTTGCCGTTGCGAGCGGATCGACCGGGTGGGTAGGCAGATGGCGCCGCCCGTTTTTTGTCGGCGGCGAGCGCTGTCGCCAGTCAGGCGCTCGCAGTTTTCTCATTGAGAAGGCATTGGGAGCGCATTTTCGAAAGTAGAAGCCAAGTATGGCAGAACCGGGCATCACGCTAAAGCACCCGCGCAAGATTACTTTGGTCGCGTCGATCGTGGAGCAATTGGTCGAGCATATACAGAACGGCACGCTGCAACCGGGCGACAAATTGCCCTCCGAACGGCAATTGATTCAGATGTTGGGTGTCGGTCGGTCTTCGGTGCGCGAGGCGCTGCAGGGTCTGGTCATGATGGGGCTGGTGGAGGTGCGCCCGGGCCAGGGCAGCTATGTCAAGAGTAATCTGCACAGTTTCATTCCGGATCTGTCCAAGCCGGGCTTATCCGACAATTTGCAGCGGGAAATGCGTTTGCAACTGATAGAGGCGCGGCGCATGATCGAGATTGAGATCGCCGCGCAGGCGGCCGTCCGGGCAAAACCACAGCAAATTGAACTGTGGCGCGCCACCTTCGATGACTATGTGCGCTACATTGATGACTTCGGCGACCCGCGTTACTTGGCCGCCCACGCGGATTTTCACCTGTCCCTGGCCGATATGTCGCAGAATCCCTTCAACGTGATGCTGGCGAACGCGGCCATCCGGGCTGTCCCACAGACGCTGCGCGAGCGAGAGTTCAGTTTTCCCAAGTCGATTGACTTGCAGCAGTTGCGGGATTCCCAGGTCAAGCTTCATCGAGACATTCTGGACGCCGTTGCTAACGGAGACCCTGAAGCGGCGAAAGCCGCGCTGTTGGCGCACATGGATTTCGAACGAGACCTGGTCATACAAGTGTACCCGGCGACAGTTGATGATATTTGAGTATTTCATCGCCTGTCATGCCCGGATAGTCAACGGATTTAGCAGGGAGGCGCCTAGACAAGAAAAAGAACCGAATGCAAGACCTTAACCGTTATGACGCAGCTCGCAAGAGATGCGCCAACTATCTGAAAAAGGGAGCTAATATGAAACACCTACGATTGCTTCTCGTTCTGGGGACCGCGCTGCTTGTCTTGCTCGCGCCGGCCCAGGCGCAGGAACCGGTCACCATCACCTATTGGACCGACCCTGCCCTGGCACAACCCATCAGCTTGCCGCAATTCACCCAATTGGCGGAGTTTGAAACCTGGCAGGCGGAACAATTTATGGAAATGCACCCGCATGTCACCGTGGAAGTACGCGGCCTGGATTGGCCCGATCTGTCCACGGTTGTGCCAACAGCGCTGGCCGCCGGCGACCCGCCCGACATCCTCAAAGACTACTTGGGACGCACCTCCGGCTACGGTGTTGAAGGCGTAACGGTTGACCTCTTCGCGCATCTGCCGCAAGAGGACGTCGATGACCTGCTGCCGGGCTTGGTTCAGCTTTACACGATCGACGGCGCGCTGCACGCCATGCCGACCTACTTCTGGAACCACGCCATGGTCGTCAACAAGGCGCTCTTTGATCAAGCGGGCTTGGGCGACATGATCCCGGTTGATGACCGCGATTGGACCTTTGATGAATTCTACGCCGCCGCCACCGCCATCAAAGAAGCGGGCATCGGCGTCGACTTCCCCTATACCTTGCAGGTCGCGTCGGAACAGGGCGATTACGACTTCCATGCCTTTATCTGGGGCGCCGGCGGCGAAATCTGGAACCCCGACTGCACACCCGGCTTTGCCGATCCAAAAACCCTGGCCGGTCTGGAATTCGTCAACATGCTCTATCAAGAGGGCTTGATCAATTCCGACGCCACTACAGCCGCTTACGCCGACCAGACCAACAACCTCTTCACCGGCAAAAGCGCCATCATGGGCGGCGGCATGGGCGTCCTGAACAACACCATCGGCAACGCCATCAAGAACGGTGAAGTTACGGTCGATATGGATCCGGTCATCGTCACCTATCCCCATGCCGAAGGCGAGGTCTCCGGTTTGGGCGTGGGTCCCTCCGGCTTCGCCGTCTTTGACAAGGGTCGTTCGGATTACGAGATGGAGTGGATCATCAAGTTCCTGCTCTTCCTGAATTCCTCCGAGTCGCAGGTGACCTATACGCAGAACAACTCGCAGTTCCCGGCGCGCGCCTCTGCGGGCGTTCCGCTGGCGGATGACGCGAACTACGCCTTGACGCTGTCGCTGATACAGGAACGCGGCACCGAGAACCTGGGCTTGGCTTGCCCCGGCTTCTACGAAGTCCGCATTTCGCAGCCGCCGCACTGGCAAGCGATGTTCCTGGGCCAGGAAACACCGCAGCAGGCGTTGGAAGCATTGGCCTCCGAAGCCGAGTTCATCCTGGATATGTAAGACAGGCTAGCGGTAATGAAGGTATCCGGCGCTTGTCGGATGCCTTCATTGCCATGTTGAATCGGTTCAGCCGGCTAGAGCGATTTTTTGCTAAACGACGTTTTCTTAATTGTGCCGAAGCTGGTTTGCGGCTGACCGGCGCCGGCGGATAGGCAGCAGGGTTCGTCATGTTCAAAAGGTTCACGACGAGAGTGTGGGAAGGGCGCTGGGGATATGTCTTTATCGCCCCGGCCATGATTCCCTTCGCCATCTTCACCGCCTATCCCCTGGTGCAGGGGCTGCTGCTCAGCTTCTACAAAGCCGGCGTCAACCGCGACAAGTGGGCGTACATCGGCTTGAAGAATTATACCAACCTGCTGACCCGGGACCCGGTCTTCCCCACCGCCATCAAGAATACTTTCCTCTTTGTGCTGGGCGTGGTGCCGGCGGCTATGATCATCTGTCTCTTCGTCGCTGTGCTGATCTACCCGCTCAGCCAGCGCAAGCAGACCTTTTTCCGCGCCGCCTTTTATATGCCGGTGGTCTCGGCCGGCGTCGTGCTGGCTATGGTGTGGGTTTACATCTACAGCCAAGAATACGGCTTGCTGAATTATATTTTCGAGTCCCTCGGCTTGCTCGAGCTCTTGAACGCGGGTGAGAAGATCGGCTGGCTGGCGCAGACGAATACGGCGCTGCTGTCCCTGGCCATCGTCGTTTTGAGCTGGAGCCTGGGACAGCCCTTGATTCTCTTCCTCGCCGGGCTGGGCGCGATACCGGAACCGCTCTACGACGCCGCCAAGATCGATGGCGCTAGTTCCTGGCAGGCTTTTTGGAAGATCACGCTGCCGCTGCTGCGCCCGACCATGCTCTTCGTCCTGGTGGTCCTGACGATTGCCGTCTTCCAGGTATTCGTGGTAGTGCAGCTCATGACCCTGGGTGGACCAGCCAATGCGACGCAGACCATCGTCTACCGCATCTGGGTGACGGGCATCGTCGGCTCCAAGTTCGGCTATGGCTCGGCGATGGCGGTCATTTTGCTGTCCATCGTGAGCGTCGTGGCGATTGTGCAGTTCAAGCTGCTAGACCGGCAGCTGACCTGATCCGGCTGTGGATTAGCGAGAGACGCGACTTATGACAGGCACAGCATTTGAGTCCAGCGCGGGATTGATGCCCGGTGACCATATCTTGCGACGCCGCTACCGGGTCGGGCGCTGGCTGCGCTACCTGGCGCTGGCTATTATCGTGGCTTTGGCCATCATTCTGCTCATTCCCATCCTCTGGATGCTACTCGGCTCCTTCAAGATCCAACGGGTTGCCCTGGCTTATCCGCCGGAATTAATCCCCAGCAACCCAGTCATGGACAATTGGGAACGGCTCTTAATTGATCGCCCCTCCCTACGCTGGCTGCTGAATTCCTTCTTCGTGGCTGGCGGCATCGCGCTCTTCGGCGTCATCACCAGCACCTGCGCCGGTTACGCCTTTGGCAAGAAGCAGTTTCCCGGCCGGACGATCTTCTTCTGGCTGATCTTGATGACCATGATGCTGCCGCGCCAGATCTATATCATTCCCTTGTTTGTGCTGATGAGAAGCCTGGGCTGGTTCAACAGCTACCAAGGCATGATTGCCCCGTATATCGTCTATCCCTTCGGCATCTTCCTCATGCGGCAGTATATGCAGTCCATCCCCGATGAATTGCTCGAAGCGGCAAAGATGGACGGCGCCAGCGAATTTCAGCTGTTCCGGCATATCATCATACCGCTCAGCCGGCCCGCCATCGGCGCGATCGCCATATTCGCCTTCATGGCCGGCTGGAATGATTATTTATGGCAGTTGGTGATGGCGACGGACGAGCTGTGGCTGACGCTGCCGGTGGGCGTGGCCAAGCTGACCGCATCGGGCGTGGGCAGCATTGACATCGGCGTCGGCATGGCGGGCGCGACCTTCGCCTTCATCCCCATGCTGCTGATTTTCCTGGTATTCCAGAATTACTTTATCAAGGGCATTACCGTTGGCGCGCTCAAAGGATAGGCGCTTGACTTCGGCATCGCATCTCCCGCAGCCTTGTTCGCCTGGACGATCTTTCGCCGATCATGCCAGGTCCTTATTCAACCTGTTCCTTGCCTAAACAGAATTGCTGATGATAGTCCCTGATTTTGCTGGATCTTTCTTGACCTTTCGCATTGATTGGAACTTGAAACCGAGCCTCACTTCTTCGCACAAGCCGCCCTTTACGCTTAACAACGCGCGGATTCAAATCGAGTCCAGCTGCAAAATCAGCGATCGCCTCAGCGGCGCGGCGCAAACCTTTGTGCTGGGCGCGTCTTGCAAGACCGAGTACGTCGGCGTCGAAAAGGATATATGGACGACGCCTAACGCCGATTTCTGCATTATCTTGTCGCATGAATCCTTCCTGATACTCAAAAGCTGGGACCGCAACAATAAAGGCGTGATGCGTTATCCCGCCTCGCTAGGCGAGCAGCCCGAGCGTCAGTCGGGTCCCGTGAGTGATACCTACGAGCGCGTCGCCATCAATTTGCGACCATTATCAGCGCAGCCCCTGGAAAGCGCCCAAGCGATCGTTCGGGCGACGCTGGCGGACGAGCTGCTGGTCGGGCGCTGCGCCTACAACCTGCACGAGCGTTATGATATCGAGATCGACTTTCCCATCAAGACAATGAACGCCAACGAACGCGAGTGGATTTATCAGACCGACACGGGACCTGTCTTGTTCCCGGACATGAGCTTGGACTGTCGCAGCTGGATCGACAGCTTCCATTTGGCTTATGTCGCCTTCAACAGCGCGGACTGGGCGGAGTTCATCTTGCAGGCGCCCACGCCACTGAGCGAGGGCATATCGGTGAATCACTATTCGCGAACCGTGCAAATGAATTCGCGGAACACAATCTTCCAGGCGCGGCATGACCATAGCGAGTGACAGCGGCTCGGCCGGTCCCTGCGCGCCGAACTGCTGGGAAACATATCCGGGGATGGCATCGGCATGAGCGCGACAGATATCGTCATCGTTGGCGGCGGCGTCATCGGGTTAAGCGCCGCCTATCACCTGGCGCGGGGCGGCGGCGTCCGCGTGACCTTGTTGGAGAAGGGGACAGTCGGCGCCGGCTCAAGCTCGCGCGCCGGCGGCATCATCACTGGACATCTGTGGGCGAAGACCGGCATCGCCGCGCGCAAGATCAGCCTGCGCCTCTTTCGCGAGCTTTCCGAGCAGCTCAAAGCCTACGGCTATGAGTATCAGGCTGGGGGTTGCCTGAATCTGTTTTCGCCAATGGATTGGGCGGAGCGCGAGCGATTATTGCCCTTATATGACGAATGCGAGGTCCCCTACGAGCTCCTCGACGCCGCCGAGATTCGTCAACGCTGGTCCCTGCTGAGGCCCGAAGATGACGCGATCGGCCTCTTCGACCCGCTTGGCGGCTACAGCGAGCCGGATGACTATGTACCGGCGCTGGCGCAGAAATGTCGCGATCTGGGCGTCGACATCCGCGAAGGGGTCATTGTCAGCGATTTCGTGAAGGAGCGCGGACGGATCAAGGGACCTGTGGCTGATGGCGACCTGCTGGAGGCGGACCTAGTTATTTGCACCGTGCACAGCTGGACGAATCGCCTGTTGGCTGAGGTCGGCCGGCAATTGCCCATGAAATCATTTGTGCATCAGCGCTACCTGACCAGAACACTGGACCAAAGGGCGAATCTACCGGCCGTGAACGCCAATCCCTATGGGGCTTATCTGCGCCCCGCCAAGGGCAATCGCATTCTGGTTGGCGGTGAAACAGCCGAGCGCCCCGAGTTTGGGACGCCGACGCTCGCCTTTGGCATGCACCAACTGCGCGCGCCGAGCGGTTTTAGCGACAGCTTGCGCGACAAGGCGCAAGCGCTGCTGCCCATCCTCGGACGGCAGCCCTTCGCCGAGGAACGGGTCGGGCTTATCTCCTTTAGCATGGACGGCGAGCCAATACTGGGGGCAGCGCCGGAGTTGCCGGGTTTGTTGCTTGGCGCAGCCTTTCATTCGGGCGGTTTCGCCTATAATCCGGTCGCCGGCAAGCTGCTGGCGGAATTGGCGACCGCGGGCGCAACCGAGCTGGATATCGAGGCTTTTTCGCCCACCCGCTTTAGCAGCGCGGCGACGGACGCTTTTTTGAATACGCGATTGCGCCAAAAGCAGGCATTTTCGCGCCGGCATTGATTCGGGGAATCTCTTGATGCGATATCGTCAGCTAGGGAAAACAGACCTGCGCCTTTCGGAGCTGTCCCTGGGCACAGTTGCGCTGGGCATTCCCTATGGCTTGGGCGCGGAGGCGCATAGCGCAGGCGGAATGCCGCCGCCGGCCGACAGCGAGGCAGTGGCGCTCGTTCACCATGCCATCGACCGCGGCGTCAATTTTTTTGATACGGCGCGCGCCTACGGCCGCAGCGAAGAGGTCTTGGGCAGAGCGCTGCGGGATCGGCGGCACAAAGTATTGCTGGCGACAAAAGTAACTTGCCACAACAAGGCTGGTATCGCCTTGGCTCGTCCCGAACTGGCTGAACAGATGAAGCGATCGCTGCACAGCAGTTTGCGGCTGCTGGGCACAGATTATGTCGACCTTCTGCTATTGCACAGCGCCTCAACCGATTTGCTGGAAAACAGCGATGCCATTGCCGAGCTGAAGCGCTTCCAGACGGGTGGAAAAGCGCGCTTCATCGGCGCTTCCACCTACGGCGAGGACGCGCCGCGTATCGCCATCGCCCAGGGGGTAGACGCGCTGCAAGTCGCCTTCAACATTCTCGATCAGCGCTTGGCTCCTGAGGTATTCGCTTGCGCCAAAGCGGCGGGCGTGGGCATTATTGCGCGGTCGATATTTCTCAAGGGCGCGCTCAGCCGGCGAGCGGAGTATTTGCCGGCGCGTTTGGCGGCGCTGAAAGCGCGCTCCAGCGCTGTCAAGCGAACCGCCGCCGCGCTTTCGCCGCCACTGACACGCGAAGCGGCGGCGCTAAAGTTCGTCTTGGCGCATGAGTCTATCGCCACCGCCTTGGTCGGAGTCCGCGATATCGCCGAGCTGGAAGCGAGCCTGGCGGCTGCCCGCGCGCCGCGCTGGAGCGATGCGACTGTCGAGCGCTTCCGCCAGCTGCGCTGCGATCGTGCCGACTTGCTGGACCCAAGCGCATGGGGACTGCCATGAGTAATCTTGAAGGCGCTAATAACCGCGCCAAAAGCGGGAGCGACAGCATGAGTAAAGCGGCAAAAACAAAAGCCGACCTGGATACGCCGGCGCTATGGGTGGACCTGGATACCATGGAGCGAAATATCGCGGAATTGGCGCGACACTTCGCGGCGGCGCAGGTGCATTGGCGTCCCCATATAAAAGGCATCCGCGTGCCAGCTATCGCGCATAAAGCCATCGCCGCGGGCGCAATCGGCGTGACTTGCGCCACCATACGGGAAGCCGAAGCGATGGCGGAAAGCGGGGTGGCGGACATCCTAATCGCCAATGAGATGGTCGGCGAGCGCAAGATTGCCCGGCTGGCGCGGCTTTGCCGCCAAGCCGACGTCAAGGTCATCGTCGACAACGCCGAAAACGCCCGCGCATTAAGCGCCGCAGCAAGCAGGCGCGGACTGCGGATCGGCGTCTTGATTGATGTCAATACCGGCATGGACCGTACCGGGCTGCTGCCGGGACCAGCGATCGTCCAGTTGGCGCAAGTCGTCGACGGCTGCGAGGGGCTGCGCTTCCTCGGGTTGATGACCTGGGAGGGCCATACCCTGGGGATCGCCGACCCCGAGGCGCGGACGCGGACGACCACGGACGCAATCAAGCAACTCTTGGCTATGGCTGCTGACTGCCGAGCCTCCGGCCTGGAGGTATCTATCGTGAGCGGTGGCGGCAGCGGCACTTACAAGATTACGCCTTTCATCAAGGGCATGACCGAGATTCAAGCCGGCGGCGCGATATTCTGCGATGTGATTTATCAGCGCTGGGGCGTAGAAACCAGACCCTGCCTCTTCGTCAAGACCATTGTCAGCAGTCGGCCCGCGTCCGATCGCATCGTTGTCGACGCCGGCTTCAAGACGCTGCCTGTCTGGCACGCTCAGCCCAGGGGTATCAACTTGGGCTCCGTCAAGAGCCACGTTTCATCGGCAGAGCACGGCATAATATCGCTAGAGCATGCCGATGAGCAAGTCAAGGTGGGCGATGCGCTTGACTTCGTCGTGGGTTATGTCGACAGCACGATCATCTTGCATCGCAAGCTCTATGGCATTCGTCAAGGCGTGGTTGAAGTCGAGTGGGACGTGCTTTAGCGTCTTCAGCAACAACTCCAGGCGCTGACGCCGTTCTTCATGATTTTGGTAAAAGTAGCGATAGACCGCCTTTTCTTTATGCTCAGGTTCATGCGCTCGACTTGTCCGTTGATCGCCGGTCTAGGAAGTAGCGCGTCAAACTCAAATCGAGACAGAGGCGCTTGCGAGCATAGGTAGGAGTGCGCGGACGATTGCGCGGAGCGAGCGCCAAGTTGCTCGCCGAGTTTTCGTGCTTGGCGGATCGCTTCTTCGATCGCGGCTTCGTTGTCGTAATAGAAAGCCCTCGCTCCATACACTTTTGCCAGAGGTATACGGTAGTGGTCAACGGCGGCTTGTGGGCCATCGTTCAAAGCCAGGTTTGCTACCAGATAGGCTTTATGATGGCTCCCGGCAACTGCAGCTTCCAAGGGATTATTGCCTCGCAATTCAATGTGTTCTCGAATTTCTAGAATCATGGCGCTACCTCAGATATAAACGACGTGGCTGTAAATATCATTCTGTACAGTCCCGGCGCCCCCAGCGATTAGTTCATTGTACTCCAAGATAAATGACGCGATTGTGCCGATGCCGTGTTCTCCTTGCAGATGGTGACGGCGATAAATACGCCAGCGTGTCCTTTGCCTTCTCTGTACCGCGTGATGATATGACCAGTAATCTGTTCATCGTGTGTTAGCAAGGCATATCCCTTTTGATGTGCGTATTTAAGAAGATCCGAGTCCGACGTACCTTCCGGCAGAACCTGGCTCACGCGCACTATCTCGACATCGTTGCTGGCCAACTGGTCAACAAGCAAACCCGCTACATTTTCATCGGCAAGCAACTTGAAGGTTTTCAGATTATATCATCCAGTATCGTCATCCCGAATTCTCACGCCCAAGCTACATTGCCGACCTCTGGAGCTTAGACGGAGCATAAGCCGCAGCACCGGCAAATCGGGCATGTAAAACGTATAGCTTCGCGCGGATTATGCTGGTCCTAATTATTCGCGAAACTCGCGAGTTTCGCGAGGGGGCCGGCGACACGATCGAACCGAAAGCTACTTGCTGACCTGTTATGTCTCCACACTGTCGATTCAAACATGTCAGATCCTCAGCTCATTTTGGCGATGCTCCCACATAGCGATGTGGAAGGGAGTGGGGGTAAATCAAGTATTTCAACAGCGTGCCAGCGAGTCGTCCCTACATTTTCCAGAACTAAGTGACATGTGACATTGAAGCGATTACCCCGACCCTCCACCCCCATTCTGCGCCACTTGAGGCTGTTTCCCGTATAATGACATAATGAGAACGGTATAAGCGCGAGCGACCGAGCGCAATGAGACCAAATCGCAGGATCAAGCGCGATCATAGCAAACCCTTTTTCAGCAGCCGCCGGCGCGGCTTGAGCGGCATCCCGCTGTTGCTGCTGGTCTTGCTGACCTTAGGCAGCAGTCTCGGCTTGATTCTGGTTACATTGACCAATTACGACCGCATGCAGTTCGTAGCGCTTGACCTGCTGGGCATCGCGCCGACCGCCACGCCCTTCGCCAGCCAGCATGCCCAAGTCGGCATCGAACAGTATAACAACGGGAAAATCCGCGCTGCTCTGGCTGAGTTTGAACTTGCGCTGGAGCAGCGGCCGGAGGACGTCGACTACCTCTATGAATACGGCCGCATCCTCATTGAATTGGACGAGTATGACCTGGCCGCGCCGATCGGCGACCGCGCCATCGCGGCCGCGCCGAATGACGCGCGCGGTTACGCCCTCAAAGCGCGCGCGCTGATGTGGAGCGACCCGGGCAACGCGATTCCGGTCGCGGTATCGGGCTTGGATATCGACCCGAACTTCGCACCCTTGCACGCCGCCCTTGCCATCGCCTATACCAATATCGGCCGTTATGACGAGGGCTTGAGCCGAGGCAACCGCGCGATCCAGCTTGATCCGCTGGATTCCTTCGCCCATCGCGCCTACTCCATCCCGCTGATCTTCACGGGCCGCAATTCCCAGGCGATTGAAACGCTGGAACAGGCGGTCGCCATCAACCCCAACTTGCCGGGTCCCTACTTTGAGCTGGCTGCCCAATACCGCGCCATTGACGTCCCGGAAATGGCTGTCGGCATTTACCGGCGCGTGCTGGAGCTGGAGCCGAGCAATGCCAAAGCCTACTTGCGGCTCTGCGAGACTTTCGCCGCCGTGGGCGAATTCCAGGAAGGCAGCCGCTATTGCGAAGAGGCGCTGGCGATCAACAGTCAATACGCGTCGGCTTGGCGCATGCTGGGTCAGACGCAATACAGTCGGCGCAACTATGAAAGCGCGATCCAGTCCTTTGAAAACTGCGTCGAATTCGGCTCGAGCGAAGTCGAGTGCTTTTACCTGCGCGGATGGGCGCATTATTTTCTTGCCCAATGCGACGATGCCTGGCGCGTGCTGCAAGAGGCGCTGCAATACGCTGTTGCGGATCAGATCATCGATACGATCAACATCGGGCTTTCCAACATCCGCGTGAACTGCGCGGGCTATGAGAATGTAACGCTGCCGACGCCCATCCCGCCGACAGCCGTCCCGCCGACGCCTATCGGAGGCATCTAGGCGATGAGAATTCGGCGCGATTATTCGCATCCGTTTTTTCGTGAACCGAAGCGGCATCGTAGCCGCAACAGATTGATCGCCGCCTTCCTCGGGCTGCTGCTCGGCTTGGCCGTCATGTCGTCGCATCGGGCGACGGTCGAGCTTGTCATCGAGTCCCTGGTTGGCGAGCCGCCGACGCCGACGCCATTGCCCGGCGATCTGGCGGCGCGGGCGGCGCTGCAAGCGCAGATGGGGAACTTCTCCGCAGCAGCGGATCTGATGGCAACCGCCGTCTGGGAACGTCCGCGGAACAGCGCCTATCTCTATGAATACGGCATAGCGCTGATTGAACTGGGACGAAGCGCTGAAGCCTTGACAGTCGCCGAGCGCATCATCGACCTGGACGCCAGAGACGCGCGGGGATTCGCGCTGAAGTCCGACGCGTTGGTAGCGCAGGGGGAGCCCGCCGTTGCTATCCCCGTCGCGCTTTCGGGGCTTGATCTGGATCCCAGTTTCACAGCGCTTTACGCGACGCTGAGCCGCGCCTATATTGATACGCAGCGCTGGCCCGATGGTCTGGAGGCGGGCGAACGCGGCTTGTCGATCAATCCCGACGATGCCGAGCTGGCGCGCGCCTATGCCTATGCTCTGCAGTCCGTCGGCGCTTATGACGAAGCGGCGGATCATCTCGAACGCGCCATTGAATTGCGGCCCAGCTACCTGCCCATACACTTCGAGCTGGCCGCGCTCTATTTGGCGCGCGACAGCGACCAGCAAGCGATTGACCTCTATGGCCGCATACTGGCGATTGACTCGCGCAATGCCCGCGCCATGCTGCGGCTCTGCCTCGCCTATCGCAAGATCGGGCAATTCGCGCGCGCGCTCGGCTTCTGCGAGGACTCCGTGGCCAATGACAGCAGCGATGCCGAAGCGCTGTTTCACCTTGGTCTGCTCTATTACCGCGAGCGCCGCTTTGTTGATTCGCGCGAAATGTTCCGGCAATGCCTGGATCATGATGACGGTCCCTATGATTTGTCCTGCCGCTATCGGCTGGGTCTATCGCACTATTACACCGGCGATTGCAGAACCGGCTGGACGCTGCTCCAGGAATCGCTGGCGCTGGCGGAGGCGGCGACCGGTTACAGCGATACGATTGACCGGATACAGCAGGGCTTGGAAGCGATCAACGGCGACCTGAATTGCATCGCGACGGCGGCAGCGCCGGTGTCGTTTCAGGATTGACCGGCGCTTGTCGCTCGGCTAGGCTATTTGCACTTACACGCTCCCGCTCGATTATCATGCGCCTATTCGATTCCAGCCTCAGCCTGTATCGCAAGACGATCAAACGCGTTCGCCCGGCGCACATCGCCATGCACCGACTGATGGACCGGGTGCTGATCCCCGCGCTGGAGCGCCGTTACGACTTCAAAACCATGCCCGAGGATCCCTTCTGGTTTCGGCTGGAACTGCTGACGAGCCAACACGAGCGCGAGACGGCGCAACTGCTGCGGCGGCTGGTCGAGCCTGGCATGGTCGCGCTGGACGTCGGCGCGCACGTCGGCTATTACACGCGCCTGCTCGCGCGGCGGACCGGGGCGGGCGGGCGCGTCATCGCCTTCGAGCCGCATCCGCGCAGTCACCAAGCGCTGCGGCATAATACGCGCGCGCTGGCAAATGTGAGGCCGCTGCAAGTGGCGGTAGCGGAAGCCGCGGGCAGCGCCGAGCTTTATGACTATTTGATGATGTCGGGCAGCGGTTCGCTGCATTATGACGAATCCCTGGCGCATTTGCAGCGCGCGCGAATGGGCGCGGACGATGTCGCGCCGCGCGGGCGAGAGGGCTTCGAGATGCAGCGTTTCCAAGTCGAGACCGTGACCCTGGACGCCTGCCTGGCCGAGCTGGGCATCGCGCGGGTCGATGTGGTCAAGATGGATATCGAGGGCGCGGAGCTGGGCGCGCTGCGCGGCATGCGGGGCATGATAGCGGCTTCGCCGGGATTGAAGCTGGTGATGGAGTACAATCCCAGCGCGTTGCGAGCCTTCGGGCACGATCCGCAGGCGGCGCTGGAGGAGGCGCTGGGCATGGGTTTCAGCCGCGTCGAGGCGATCGAGGCTGAGGGCTCGCTGCGGGATTGGCGGGACGCGGGTCTGGTGGCGCGGGAGACGGCGCGGATGCTGGGGGACATGGGCGTGGTGAATTTGTTGTTTAGATGACGCCTGCTTCGCTAATTTTGCGTCTCATTTCCTCACGAAACTCGTCCTGATGCTCGATAACGCCTTCCCAGGGCGGGACATTATGCACCATGCCGTCGTAAACGTATTCAAAGCGCATAACGCGTTCGGGATTAAGATCGGGCAGCAGGTCGTCTAGCTGTCGCACGCGATCGAGTATGCGCGCCAGGGCGAGGCTGCGCAGGTTGATGTCTGGATCGGTGGGTTTAAGATCAGCCGCCAGTTCGCGCGCGTGACGCAGGAGCATGTCGCGCAGTTCGCGGAATTCTTCAAAGCGGCTGTTGGGGTCTTCGTCTTCTTCAAGCGGATAGGGATAAGTTTTGCCGGGAACGCCGGCCGGCGTTTTTTTCTTTGCCCAGAAGTATTCATCGTCGGAATCGAGATGCTGTTCAGGAGCGGCGGCATCTATTTCAGTTTCCGTTTGGGGGGACGTGTATTCATCGGGGAGACGAGCCGTCGTTTTGGGCGCGTTTTGAGTCGATTGCGCGTCCATTGCGGTCGATTCGGCAGGTATTGGGGACATGTGGGTGGTTTGCGCGTTTTTTTCGGCAAGCGGAAAATCTTTTTTTGCCGAAAGACGGGGGTTTTTTTGGGATTCTTCGGCGCGCCAGCGGTGAAGGGTGCTAGAGGGGATGCCGGTCAAGCGCTGAACGGTGGAGACTTTGTCATAGAGGGCGAGCAATTCGAGCGCTTCGATCTTGCGGGCGGGCGGGTGTTGTTTGGGCATGATTGGTCCTGTTTGAGAATGGTAGAAAGCGGGATAAGTTTAGCACATTTGTTCTGATTATGGAAGTGTGTCTTCTATGGGGGGCAGGGCAATCGCATCAAAATGAAAAATCATGTCATAAGGGTTCTTTAAGGGCTATAAAAGGATTATCGCAAAAATGCTTGGACTTTTTTGACATCTTATAGACTTTAATGACCCCCAAAATGATTTTGATGCGATTGCCCTGCTATGGGGGGCACATTTCAGATAATTGGCAATTCACCACCGAGGGTCGCGTAGATAGCGCAGGGCAGCCGCCCCGAATAATTGCCAGGCTTGTGTGATATTCGACGTAAGTAAACCCAAGAAAATAATGAGAAACGGTAGGGGCGACTCGCTGGTCTCTGTTGAAATACTTGATTTACCCCCACCCCAACGCCCCCTCGGTCCCCCGTTTTTGGGGGATGCTTCCCATAAAGAGGGAGGGGCTTAACGGCTCAATACAGGTCATAAGACCCCTGTTGTCTTGTTTTTGGGATGCTTCCATAGAGATGTGGAAGGGGCCGGAGGATGGAAGCTGTTTCTCAACAGAGACCGCTGAGTCGCTCGATCTGAAGAATTCAATTAACGTCGGGCGACCCTTGGGTCGCCCCTACAAATCCATACATATATTGGATTTGCATTACTTTCTTGGAATTACGCATATTGATTTTGGTGTAAATGCCTTGGCCCATTGCCCAAAATATTGAAATGCGCAACTCATTCTTTGATGAAGCCCGTAGGCGGCTTGTAGGGGACTTCCAGGTGTTTGATGATGGCGTCCATTTTTAGATTAAGCTCCGCCACCGCCTCATTCAAGCCCAAGAGCGCGGCTTCAAGCGTATCTACTTTATCAAAGAGTTCGCCCTGTGTTTCGCGCAAGTTGAGGTATTCCTTGTCCATGCGTTTGAAACGAATATCGGCAGTCGCCATGTCGCGTCTCTCTTTATGCGTCGGTTACTTTGAGTTGAGTGTATCTTAGAAGTCACGTTTGCCAATGATTATACCGTCGTAAGCGTGTACAGGGCGATTCGGCAGCCGTCCCTAGCGACTCATAATGATCTGTGTTTCACATCAGTGCCGAGCGCTCGACGGCGCCGTATTCCGTGACCAGCGCAGCCCAGGCGGCGCCGATGCGTCGGAAGCCCTCGGCGATGACGTCCGGCTTGTGGATGCCGTAGTTCAGGCGCATGGCGCGGGCGCCGCCGTCGCCGGTGTAGAACATGCTGCCGATGGCGAAGGCGACATCGCGCTGGATGGCGCTGATGAAGGTCTCGACGGCGCTGGGACCGTCGGCTGGCAGCTCCACCCACAGGTACAAACCGCCTTGGGGCGAATACCAACTGCTGCCGGGCGGCAAATGGTTTTCGGCGGCTGTCAGCGCCGCATCGCGGCGGCGGCGCAGTTCCTGGCGGTTGCGCTCCAACTGTTTGGCGAGGACGCCGCGCTGCAGCAGCAGGTGAATGGCGCGCTGGTTCAAGCCCGAGGTGGAGATATCCGCAGCCTGTTTGACGCGCACCAGGCGCTCGTAGTAGGGTTCGGTGGCGATCAAGTAGCCGATGCGCATGCCTGGCAGCAGCATCTTGGTAAAGGCGTTGGCGTGGATGACGACTCCGCTTTGGTCCAGGGCTTTTAAGGGCGGCAGGGATTCGCCATCAAAGCGGAATTCACGATAGACGTCGTCTTCCAGGATGGGGATGCTCTGTTCTTCGGCGAGGCGGATGAGTTGACGGCGGCGGTACATGGGCATCAGGTGCCCGGTGGGGTTCTGGAAGCTGGGCATGACATAAATCAAGCGCGGACGATGGCTTTGCAGCAGCTGCGCCAAAGCGTCGATGCGCATGCCCTGGTCGTCGATGGGGATGCCTTGGATGCGCACGCGACGCGCTTCGGCGATATCCATGATGCCGAGGTAGGTGGGGCTGGCGGTGACCAGCGTTTCGCCGTCGCGCATGAGCGATTGCAGGACGAGGTCGATGGCTTGCTGGGCGCCGCCTGTTATCAGCACATCGTTGTGGCGGCACTTGATGCCGATGGCGCGGACGTAGTCGCGCACGGCGACCCGCAGCGGCAGGTAGCCTTCCGGCACTTCGTAAGAGAGGGCGTCGGCGCCGTCGCGTTCGATGACGTGGTTGATGGCGTCGCGCAAGTGGCGGACGGGGAAGAATTCCTTGGGCGGCGCGCCGTGGCCGAAGTTGATGACGCCGGGTTTGCGAGCCAGGCGCATCATGGCGCGAATGGAGCTGGCGCGGCGCGTTGTCATTTGACGGGGACCTGCTTCTACGTGGGTTGTGGGAGCGGGTTCGCTGGCGCGGGCGACAAAGGTGCCGCGGCCGGCTTGGGCGCTGAGTAAGCCCGCCGCGCGCAGCTCTGAATAGGCTTTGACGACGCTGATGCGACTGATTCCCAGCTGACGCGCGAGATCGCGGCTGGCGGGCAGGCGCGCCCCGGCCGGCAGCGAGCCGCTGTCGATTGGCGCGCGAATCTGTCGGATGAGTTGTCGGTATAGCGGCTCTTCGCTTTCGCGGTTGAGCTTGAGCAAGAAGTCGGATGATCTCATAGCTCGTCTCCGAATCATGTTGCATTATAGACCGGGGGAGCAGATAAGTGATATTTTTCATATAATTTGGCTAAGCGTTATGTTTTTGATATTTTTCATCATGGAGATGTTCTACTTTCCGACAAAAGAGCGTATCATGCGAGCTATGATTTCGGTTTTCTGTCGCTCGCCCTGACAATAGTTATCAATTGATATGAATCAAGTTTATTGTATTGACAGCGGGAGATGTACTTTGAAAGGGCAAGGCGCATGAAGATTCGATTCGCTTACTTCTCAATCAGTCTATCTTGCTGTGCGGCTGTTTTTCTGCTGCTCAGCGCAATAAGCGCCTTGGCGCAGACCGAGGTACAGGGCGCTAGAGCGCGTCCATTTTGTGATGACGGCATTAAGATTAGCTGGAAAAATTCGTCTGACGTGGATAGTTATCGCGTGGTGCAAGTTCTGGAAGATGGCGAGGAAAGGACCGTCTGCTATACATCTGACAGTGGATGCAAGCTCAAGAATTTAGGGGAAGACAGTTCCTATTCGTTTTATGTTGATGTGGAGATAGACGGGAAAATCCAGCTCAGTGACGACCGTATCAGCGCGACGACCTACGGACAGGATGATTGTGGGGGGGACGATTCTCCGCCGCCGACGCCGACGCCAAAGCCCTTGGTTGATACTTGCTCCTACCTGCCAGCGGAGATCGCCGTCAGCAATTTCGGCACCTATACCACCCAATGCAAGCGGGTGGGCACGGCTGGACTTGGCAAGGCTGAGTTGATCGCGCAGGGTGTGCTGGACGCTGTTGATATCTGGAACATCGTCGAATCCGACGTAAAAGTCTGCTTCCGCAATCAGGGTACGCTGAAGTTCCTGGATGCCGCCACTTCGCCGCGCGCGGTATCGGATTTGGCTGCGCAGACCGTCGGCGATATGACCTGCGGGACCATTGACCGCGCGGGCACGGTGGTCCTGATGCAGGCGACAGAGCCAAGCCCGACAACAATTGAAAGTTCAGCGCAGACAGCGCCCGCGGCAACAAATGAAACGCAGCCGGCGCTTGAATTCCCCCAGGCGCGCGCCCTGGTCGACTGCCCCGTGACGACTGGCGACATACTCAACTTGCGTCAGGGACCGGGACTCGACTATGGGATCATAAGCGAGATACCGTATCGGACGCGCTTGACAGCCAGGGCGCGGGCGGGAGATTGGTACCAGGTTGAATATGCTGGCGATGCAGGCTGGATCTACTATAAATTGGTCCACCGACATGGAATCTGCGCTTGGGCTTGACAGGCGGCTTTGCCCCGGTTGCGGCTGGCTGGCATAATAGCAAGTAGCGAAGTGGCGATGGCGCGATGGCGATACGGAGTGACAGCGCGGGGCTCGAGGGGAAGTATCTGCTGGATATGCTGCCGGCTCCAGGCAAGCGCATTCTGGAGATCGGCTGTGGCGATGGGCGGCTGACCTGGCAATATGCCGAGCGGGCCGCTGCCGTCGTCGGCATTGATGTAACCGATGAGTCGCTGCGGGAGGGCTTAGCGGGACGGTCGGCGCGTTTTGCCCGCACGGTCGATTTTGCGCTGGCGAGCTCGACTGACCTGCCCTTCCCCGCCAACAGCTTTCATCACGCGCTTTTTGCCTGGTCCTTCTGATGAATTGAGCGCGCGGGCATGGTGCATGCCCTTGACGAAGTACATCGTGTATTGGCGCCCGGCGGGGCTTTGATTGACATGCGCCCGAGCACGCGCAAGCGAAGCGTTGAAGTTGTGCTGGGAGGGGCGCGGCTGCGCGCCGGAGAAATCGACGCCGCAGCCAGCAACGCTGATCGGGTGGCGGCGGACCAGGCGCTTGACGCGGCGCTAGAAGCTGGATTGTTCCGCGCGGAGCACAGGGAGACGTTTTTCTATGTCAGCGAAATGGATTCGCTGGCGGACCTGCGCGATTTTGCCGCGTCCTTGCGGCGGACGGCGCTGCCGGCGGAGGTCCTGGCGCGTGTGGCAGGTTTGGTGGCGGATCTAAGCGGGGACTACAGCATCCGCATCCCGCGCGAGATTGTCATCGCGCGCTATCGCAGTTTATAGACCTGATTTTTCGGCGAAACGAGCCTGGGGTTCAGCTATTATGCGGGCAACGCGGCTGTAAGAATAATCGGGTCAGTTCATACCGATGATTTTCTCGCTTGCCCAGCGAATAGAATTTGTTACACTCTACACTTGGCGTGGTTTTGTAAATCGATCGGATGATAATTCAGTCTTGGAGGACTCTATGTTCCGCAAATTGTCTATATTGCTCATGTCTCTTGTTCTTGTTGCAGTCCTGATCTTGCCGGCCGCAGCCCAGGACGACTTGGTATTTGGGGTCGTGCTCGTTGGTCCGAATGACGATCGGGGTTGGAGCACGTCGCATTATGAAGCCGGGCTCTATGTCGAAGAGAATATGCCCGGGGCAACCATGCTCTTTTTCGAGAGCTTGAACCCAGCCGATTCGCCGGAAACCACGTTGATGGACGTGGTTGAGTTCATGGTGGACGAAAGGGCGTCGGTCATCTTCACCACCTCGGACAGCTTTGAAGAAGACACAAACGTGGTGGCGGCGGCTTTCCCCGATGTCACCTTCATCAATATCACCGGCAGCAACGCCATCGCCGGGGCCTCGATTGCCGAGGGCGAGCATGCCATCATGCACGAATTGCCGGAAATGCCGCCAGCGAATGTGGGCAATTTCAACGTGTACATGGAATTGCCGCGCTTGATCGCCGGTTGCGCCGCGGCGCTGACCAGCGAGAGCGGCAGCATTGGCTACCTGGGCGCGCTGATCAATCCCGAGACGCGGCGTCTGGCGGCGTCCAGCTATTTGGGCGCGCGTTACTGCGCCGAAAACTACCGCGATGACATGATGGCGGATGACATCAGCTTCGAGGTGGTATGGATCGGCTTCTGGTTCAATATCCCGGGCGTAACCTTGGATCCAACCGAGGTGGCGACTGGCTTCCTCGATGGCGGCGCCGATGTCATCATCTCTGGCATTGACACCACCGAGGCGATCACGGTCGCGGGCCAGTACATGGCAGAGGGCAATGCCAGCTACGGCGTGCCATACGGCAATGTCAACGGCTGTTCCGAAGCGCCGGATGCTTGCCTGGGCGCGGCTTATTACAATTGGGGTCCCGCCTATCTCGATATCGTGCAGCGCGTCGCTGATGGCAGTTGGTCGCAGGAATGGCTGTGGCTGGAGCCGAAATGGGACGAGATCAATGAAGATGGCTTGTATACCGATGCCGATACCAGCGTGGCTGGCTACAAGTTCGGCAATGCCTTGAGCATGGAAACCATCGAGAGCTTGCAGGCTTTCGCGCAGGAGATCCATGACTTCCAGACCGACCCCATGCACGCCGGCGAGATGTTCTTGTGGAGCGGACCGCTGAACTTGCAAGACGGCACGGCCTTGGCTGGCGATGGCGAAGCCGTGACCTTGCTGGATATCTGGTTCATCCCGCAATTGCTGGAAGGCATGGTCGGCGCGAGCGAATAGGCTTCCGCCTCAGTCTGCCCCCTGCTTGAATGAGGGTGGTATCGTCGGACTCTGTTGAAATACTCAATTTACCCCCACCCCAAGCCCTATGCCCCCTCGGTCCCCCGTTTTCGGGGGATGCTTCCCATAAAGAGGGAGGGGCTTAAGGGCTCACTACAGGCCATAAGACTCCCATTGCCTCATTTTTGGGCAAGGGACCGGGTGATGGAGGCTGTTTCTCAACAGAGACCGTCGCAAAATCTCTACAAACTATGTTGATTTTCGGGCGACTCACAGAGTCGCCCCTACCAATTCATTGGTATTTGGGATGAGGTATCTCGTACCAAGATCTGAAAAGAAATTCAACCGAAATGGATACGCTACAAGTTGGTGCGATTGCTCTGATTCCAATTTGTGATTTGATTTATCATGTTTTGGTGATATGATATATGCAGGTTAGTCTAGGTCAGAGCGTGAATTCCACTACAGTATTGAGCAAGGCGGTTGACGCGAGGGGGATTGGCCCCAAGTTCATCTTGTTTATCTCAATTCTCGCAGTAGTTTTTGCTGTCTTGTGCGCGCATAAGGGGCATTCTGCGCGGGGCATCCTCGCATATTTGACATTTGTATTTATCGTGGTCTATTCAGTGCGCCGCGCGTAAATGCGCTTTACCCCTTACCAGGTCATCATTCTTATCGCAGTTATCTGCGGATTTCTGTTGATGTATTCTGGAAGCGCCGGTATAGACGTATTGCTGTTCCTATGTGGCGTGGCGCTTCTTCTTGCCGCCGGCGTGTCAAACCGGGGGGGTGGTCGTAAGAATTGCTGCGCGAGGCTTCAAATTCGGCATGAACTTGCTTCCTTCTCGTTCGGGCGATTCCGCCAGCGCCCACAATCAACTAGAGCCATCAGATGAGTCGCAAAGTCAGTTGTCACATGGCGAAGAATAGAAGTCTCATCAAGGTGCGACGTCGGCTTCCTATAATCAGCGTGGCGACGTCGCGATTGAAAAGATGATTGATGAAGTTTTCGCTATTGATTTTGGCGCTGATGAGTGTGCTGGGGGCCCCTGCTTTCGCGCAGGAAGAGCCTGAACTGCTGCTTTACGATACACAGATCAGTAGCAGGCCGGACGGCTTCGGCGGGGAAAGCCCTGTGGTCTCTGGCGAGCTATACAATCACGGCAGCCAAGCCTACTCCAATATCAATATCTTGGTTGAAGCATACGACGCTGCTGGGCAATTGATTGGCGAGGGATTTGGTTTCCTGGTGGATGCTTGTGGCACGGCATTGCTGGACTATGCCTTGCCGCCGGGCGGTCTGCAAGCCTTCAGCGCGCCATTCGAGCTTTTTGAAGATGGCGACGTGGAGCGCATGGGAGCGCGGTTCAGCGCCGATGCCCTGGATTACGAGCGCGACGCGCTGGCGGAGACCCCGGCGGCGCGTTTGATAGCGCGCGCGGAAGCGGTCCAGCTGCAATGGCTGGATGACGAGACGCTGCTTTATGGGTTGGGCTGCGCGGGCGAGGTCTTCACAGAATTAGCGTGGTGGCGCTACAGCGTATCCGATCGGGCGCTGGCGCCCACAGAGCATCCGGCCGCGCGACATGTCACTGAAGCGATGATTGAGCGCAGCGGCGCGGCGATGATCACCCAGTCCGGCGAGCTGAATCCCGATTTGTTTTATGGTTCGCAAATGACGTTTGCGCCGAATGCGCGGCGCGCCGTTTACCAAAATGACTTGCATACCATCCTCTCGGCCGAGCCGGATGGCAGCTTCAAGCGGCTGATCCACGACGGGCTGCACAAGCACAGCTTGCGCGGTTTCCTCTGGGCGGGAAAGCCCGGCGTCTTTTTGGCATATTACTTCGGCGCTTATGGCGAGCCGGTGCATTATTTCAGCGGCGATGTCAACGGCATGATGCTGATGGGACGTCTGGAAGAACTGGAGCCGTCCTTGATCGTGCCGGGTCCGGCGGCGGATGGCTTAGCGGCGGTGGTCGGCTGGCGCATCGACGAGCGAGACGGGTATTATCTGCGCTACGCCTATGGCAGCAGGGAATTGCTCTTCGAGGCGGCATTGCCGGGCAACAACTATCCGGCGCCGATCATGGCGCGCTCTGGCGACCGGCGGCTGGTCTATGTCATACGAGATGTGGCGGGCGTACCGAGCTTGCAATGTTTCGATCGCGGGGCGAGGGAGTTGCGGACGCTGGCCAGCTTGCCCTTGCGCTTGACGCGGGGAGCGCGGGCTTGGTCGGCGCTGTCGCCGGACGGCTTGAAGCTGGCGCTGGCGGCGAATGGGACGGACGGCGGCGTCTGGCTGCTGGATGTGGCGGGGGGATGCGGGTAGCGCGAGCGGCTTCTGCGGCGCTCTTGCGGTGGCGCGTGAGAAATGTTATGATAATCAAGCAGGCGCTTTTCATAGTCCCTGGTTCTGATCGCACCTAGAAATACATAGCTGAGGCGAACCATGATTGAAACAAAATTTCAAAGAATCGAGGAAGAATATCAGGCATTGCGCAACGCGCAAAACACGATCCTGTATGACCTGGATCGTTCGTTGCCAACAATTGTCAAGGCCATTGAACAGAATCGCCAAGGCATTGAGCGCAACAGACAAGCCATCGAGAGGAACAGTCAAGCCATTGCTGTCTTGGACAGCAAGATGAACGCGCTCATAAGCCACTTTGATGTTGACTACAAACCTTCGATGGGCTTCGCGCCCGAGAGCGACGAGTAAGCATTTTCCGCTGCCGCGCGGCCCGAGGGGCGCGCCAAGTAAGCGTGACTTCACCCTTCCAGACGGTTTCGACCGTCAGCCCAAAGCCCAGTCCACGGCGGCCAGCGCATGCAGATGCGTGGTATCGTAACTGGGGATGGGGGAATCTTCCGGTTTGATTAGCAAGCCGATCTCTGTGCAGCCGAGAATGACCGCCTGGGCGCCATCCATCCGCAGGTTATCGATCACCGTTTGATATAAAGCGCGGGACTCGTGCTGGATAATGCCGCGCACCAGTTCCTCGTAAATGATGCTGTGCACGATGTCGCGCCCTGCGGCGTCGGGAAGCAGCACATTCAGGCTGTAGCGGTCGGTCATGCGCCCCTTGTAAAATTCCTGCTCCATGGTGTAGCGGGTACCGAGCAAGCCGATGGTTTGCAGCCCGTCGTCCCGGATGACTTCGGCGGTGGCGTCGGCGATGTGAATCAGCGGTCGATCGACGGCGGCGGCGACATCGTCCGCCATGCGGTGCATGGTATTGCTGCAGATAACGATACAGTCCGCGCCGGCGCTCTCGAGATTTCGCGCCGCGGCGATCATTCGCTTGGCCGCGGCCGCCCAATCGCCCGCTTCTTGCAGGGATTCGATTTCGGCGAAGTCGAAGGAGTGCATCAGGCACTTGGCGGAATGCAGGCCGCCTAGGCGCTTCTGCGTTTCTTGGTTGATGATGCGGTAGTATTCAATGCTGGATTCCCAGCTAAGTCCGCCGATGAGGCCGATGGTTTTCATATCACAGAACTCCAGAAATAGGGCTATCGATGGGGACCGCCAGCTACATCTTGTCTGACGCGAGGCGCGCCAGTTGATGCAGGCGGATGTCGTGCCGGGTTGAGCCGTTCTGCGCCAGATCAGCCATGATTTCGCCGATGACGCTGGCCATTTTGAAGCCGTGCCCGCTGAAGCCAGCGGCGATCGAAACCTGCGGAAGATCGGGCAGCGTATCCAAGATCCAGTTTTCGTCGGCTGTATTGCTGAACATACATGTGGTCATGCGCAAGGTTTCGCCGGCGCCGGCGGGGAAGTAGCGCTCGGCGAATTGGCGCAGCAGCGCCTCATCTTCGGGATAGGTATCGCGGTCGACGGCGTCGGGGTCGCAGCGTTCTTCGCGGTGATGCCAGCGTCCGAATTTCATGCCCGGCGCCGCGCCGTCCGGATTGAATTCCGGGAAGCCATAGTAGCGCCCTTCGTCGACCAGCGCGTTCCAAACCGGGAAGCGTTCTGGCGCGAAGAGCTGCGGCTTTTGGGCGCGGAGCCAGATCAGTACTTGGCGTTCCGGGACAGCTTTGCCCTTCAGCTCGGGAAGCAGCTTGCAAGCCCAGGCGCCGCCACAGATGACGAGCTTGTCCGCGCTGTATTGTCCGCGGTCGGTGCGCACCAGCAGGCGATCATCGCGGAGGCGCTCCCAGCCAGCGACCCGTTCGCCGACGCGCAGGGCAGCGCCATAGCTTTGCGCCAGACGGGCGTGGGCGGAAATACAGCGTTCGGGAACCAACAAGCCGCCCTGTGGTTGATAGAGCGCCATCGTTTCGCCGGGCATCTGGTAGCCGGGAAAGCGTTCGCTCAGTTCTTGGCTGTTTAGGACCTGATGTTCGAGATCGTGTTCTAGGCAGCTGCGCAGGCTGCCGGCGAAGACCTGGCTGTCTGCGGGTCCCATGTCGATGCTGCCGGTTTGATAGAAGAGTTTTTCGCCCGATTCGCGTTCCAGCTGATCCCAGAGTTCATAGGATCGTCTCAAGAGCGGCACATAGGATGGGTCTTCGTAGTATGCCAAACGGATGATGCGCGTCAGCCCGTGAGACGAGCCCATTTGATGCGGAATTTCAAACTGCTCGATGCCCAGCGCGTTCCAGCCGCGCTTCGCCAGGTGATAGAGCGTGGCGCTGCCCATGGCGCCGATGCCGATGACGACAGCGTCAAAATGCTTCATGAGCTGTCACCCGCCTGCGGCAGACGCGCGAAGAGATAGCCTGTGCTGGCGACCCAATGCTCGGCTTCGCAGACGCCGCCCAGCAAGATGTCGATGCGGCGTTGCAGATTGGAAAAGCTGGCGAACAGGGGTTGCCAAAAAGCCTGCCAAAGCGCGTTGGGACCTGCCTGGGTATCAAAGGGGGCGCAGCCGCGCCAGACTACATCGTCCGCGAAGCAGTCGCCCAGCGTTGCGGGCGAATGGCGGAGGCGCTCGACCTGGGATAAGAAGTCATAGACCAGTCCTTTGTTCGCCAAGTTTTGTTCTGGCATAGCGAAAGACGTCCTCCATTTGAAATCGTGACCATCGGCAATTGCGCTCGCGCTGACATCTGAAGATTCACCACAGAGGCGCGGAGGGCACAGAGAAAAAAACACAGTGCGACTATATGTAATTGCATCATCAGCGCAATCGTACAGAACCATTATGTTCCGAATATCACATAAAACCAACGAATTGTAGGGGCGACATACCATGGCGCCTGAAATAATAACACAGCAACGACGGGCGACCTGATGGACTCTGTTGAAATACTCAATTTACCCCCCCACCCCAACGCCCCTCCCCCATAAAGAGGGAGGGGCTTAACAGCTTACTACAGGTCATAAGACTCCCATTGCCTCATTTTTGGCAAGGGACCGAGTGATGGAGGCTGTTTCTCAACAGAGTCTGATAGGTCGCCCCTACAATATCCATTATTATGTTGGATTTACTGGCGATTGCCCTGGGCAATGAAGCGCGGAATTTGCAATTGGCCGCGCAACATGTTAAGGTGTCGCATACTGGTTCGAGTGGTCTGCTTTTTGCAGGCGCGGCGCTGGACAGTCAGATTCTCAATTGAGCGGCAAAATCGAAAAAGCGGATGCACTAGATAGCTTAGGTAAGCAAATGGCAGAAGACAAACGGGCTACAAAGAAATTGGACGTGAAGAATATCTGCGACGAGGAGAGGTCCAGAATTACCTTGCCGAAGTTGGTTGACATTCAGTATATGGATGATGCGGACGACAAGCAAGCGCAGCCAATGGAGGGTTACAACCCGCGTTACAAGAACATCGTCGATTATATCATCGGCGTCACGCATGAGATTTGGGAAGAGCATGGCATCGGCAAGCTGTATGAGTATTACGCCAATACTGTGAAAATGCATACGGCGAGCGGATTGAAGTATGGGCGCGAGGCGGTTATCGCGGCGACCATCGAATCTCAGGCGTCCTTCCCCGATCGGCGTCTGTTTGGCGAAGAAGTGATCTGGAGCGGCAACAATGTCGATGGTTTTTATACATCGCATCGGCTGCGGCATGAGGGAACCAATCGAGGTTGGACGCCATACGGTCCGCCAACGGGCAAACGTGTCAATTATCGCGCCATCGCCGATTGTGTCTGCGTACAAAACATGATGGTGGAAGAGTGGATCTCGCGCGATGAGTTGACGCTGGTCATGCAGTTGGGCTTGGATCCGGTGCAGACCGCCAAAGAGATGGTGGCGAAGGAAAAGGACAGCGACCTGCAATTGCGCATCCCCGGCGATATCGACCACCGGGTCGGGCAGCTTCCGCCAGAACCCTGGCCCAAAGCGCAATCCGAGCGCTTTGATCCGGAAGACTTCATCGGCCGGATGATGCACGAGATTTGGAATTGGCGACTGCTCAACAAGGCGGGCGAGTATTATCACGAGAACTTCGTCTTTGACGGTCCGTCGGGGCGCT
This sequence comes from Phototrophicaceae bacterium, assembly GCA_965232245.1. Lineage (GTDB taxonomy): Bacteria > Chloroflexota > Anaerolineae > Aggregatilineales > Phototrophicaceae > UBA6055. The sequence goes on from CBDDPG010000002.1 coordinate 3,483,332, forward strand.
CGTTCAAGGGTATCGGCGAATTCCAGGCTTACGCGCTGTCGCTGCTCTCGCCTTTCCCCGATCTTTCGATTCACCTCGATCACTTCTGCCATGTTGGGGATGAAGGGGCTGGTTATCGCGTGGCGACGCGCTGGTTGATGCGCGGGACGCACACAGGTTACGGCATATATGGAGAGCCGACGGGCAATCCGATCCGGCTGATGGGTTTCAGCCATCATGTGATCAGGAAGGGCCGCATTGAAAGCGAGTCGACCGTGTTTGACGAATTTGTCTTGCTCAAGCAGATCGTCGCTTGAGCTGGGTTCAGGAACCAGTCGCCTCAGGCGCCCCTTTGCCCATCTCTATGGCAAGCATCGGCAAGTAACGAAGAGAGAGCGAATAGTGCGGCGCATGGGCGAATGTTCGCCAAGACACGCGACTCGCAGGTTCGCGTAGGTCGCGTAGGTCGCGTAGACACTGACCGCCGACACTGACCGCCGACGCCGACCGTTAGTCGTCCCAGCATTTCTAAGTTAGATGGACGAGCGGCAATGACAACTGCGACGGATAAGTATCTCACCGCGTCTTTTCAATATAGCCCGGTCGACCAAGCGCAGAACATCGCCAACAAGCGGCGCGTGATTGAAATCATGCGCGCGCTGAGCGAAGGGCCGGTTGAGGATTTGCCGGAGGTGGCGCGGGAGGGCTATGACACAGGCGCCGCGCTGCATGTGACGCACCCGATAAATGAACTTGATGGCATTGAGGCTGGCTTAGCGCAATTGTGGGGTCCGCTGCGGCAAGCCCTGCCGGATATGGAGCGGCGCGATCATTTTGTGGCGGGCGGGCGCTACCGCGATGCGGACTGGATCGCTTGCATGGGCCACTATATGGGCAGCTTCGAGCGCGATCTGCTGGGCATACCAGCCACGCGCGGCGTGGTCTGCCTGCGATACTGCGAGGGGCATGAGCTGCGCGGGGGCAAAATCGCGACCAGTTATGTCTTCATCGACTTTCTGGATCTGCTGCGGCAGGCTGGTTACGTGCCGATCGCGCCCAGCTTGGGCAGCGAAATGCGCTGGATGCCGCCGCGAACGCTCGATGGGGTGATATTAAGTCCACAAGCGGAAGAACGCTCCAAAAAGACCATCGAGACGATTCTCAAGATGCACGCGGCTCTGGGCTATTACAGCGGGCAGCCGCCGACGCGGGCCGCGCTCGACGAGATGGAACAGGAAAAGCATTGGCACAAGCATTTCATGTGGTATGGACCGGCGGGCATCGGCAGCACCCGCGGCTTAAAAGGGTTTGAAGACTATCATCAGATTCCATTTTTGGTGGCATTCCCCGATCGCGGCGGATCTGAGCAAGGGCATTTCATACGCATTGGCGATGGTTATTTCGCCGTGACTGGCGGCTGGGGTTACTTGCGGGCGACGCATACTGGCGGCGAGCTCTTTGGCCTGCCGCCGACGGGAAAGCGCCTCCAAATGCGCGTGATGGACTTTTATCGCTGCGATGACGAGACCATTGTGGAAAACTGGGTGCCGATTGATGTGCCGCATATTCTGCTGCAGATGGGCGTCGATGTCTTCGGGCGCATGCGGCATCAGTTCCGCCAGCATCAGCCGATCAGCGCGAGCGAGTGGCTGGTCAAATAAGAAAAGAAAATTCATGAAATCTTTTAACCCCCCTCGGTCCCCCCATTGCAATGGGGGGAAGTTTTGCATTCTAATGAGACCGATTACTTTGCGGCTGACTCCCTTCTCCAATGCTTTGGGATGCTCGCCATAGAGATGGCGAGGGGGATGGGGATGGGGTTAGTACGCAGCAACGTCGGGCGACCTGATAGGTCGCCCCTACACATCTCATAATAATTTGCATTATTTTCTGTGAGCTGCAGAGGGCGCAGAGAATTCAAAGATGTCGATTCACAACCGCAACAAGGAGTTCATTGGCCGGCTGAGAGCCGCGCTTTACGATATTGACGCGGGCAGCTTGCGGCGTCAACTGGGAGAGGTTTTCGCCGCCGACTGCCAAGCGCGTCTGGCGCATCCTTTTGAGGTCATGACTGGCGCGGAGGCGCTTTATGAAGGCGCTGCCGGACCGCGACGCGCTGATGGACAAGGGCATCTTCTTTGGCGATGGCGACTACGTCGGTTTCACGGCTTTTCCCGGCATGACCATGAGCGTCAGCGGCGATGGCTGGCTGGGCATCGCGCCATCCGAGCAAGCGCTGACCATGCGCAGCCTGGATTTCTGGCGCTGCGAGCAGGGCATGATCCGCGAGAATTGGGTTTTGGTCGACCTGTTGGATGTCTATCATCAGTTCGGCGTTGATGTCTTCGAACGCATGAGGGAACTGACGGTGGCGCGGCGCTCGGATTTTGCGCTTTGACAGGCGCGGCTATTGCGGCTGCGCGTCGGCCGGCAAATCGGCGATGAGCGGGTTGCTGCGATCGCGCTCCGACAAGTTGGGGGCTGGAATGCCCCAGTCGATGCCGATTTGCGGATCGTTCCAGGCGATGCCGTATTCGTCCGCCCCGCCGTCGTAATAGTTGTTGACGATATACATGAGCGTGCAGTCCGTCAGCGCGGCGAAACCGTGAGCCACGCCTTCGGGGATGAAGATGCCGAGCAGGTTGTCTTCGCCGATATCGATGGTCGCGGCTGCCAGGTAGGTCGGCGACGAGCGGCGCAGATCGACCAAGCCGACGCGGATGACACCGCGTGTGGCGTACCAGTAATCGACTTGGCGGAAGTGGTAGTGCAAGCCGCGCAGGGCGCCGGCGACGCTGTCGCTGCGGTTGTTCTGCAGGCGCTGCCAGTTAGCTTGGGGGAACCATTCCTTACGGAAGGTCTCCATGAAGCGGCCCCGTCCGTCGCCGAAGGCTTGCAGGGCGACGGTCATGACGCCGCGGATGGTTGGGTGGGGTTGGGCGGGGCTGTCTAATACCATGGGCGCGTGTTACCTGCCCCCACCCCAAACCCCTCCCCCATAAAGAGGGAGGGGCTTATACTACCTGCCAAGCCGCTAATAGTTCTCCCCTTCCCTCCTTGTGGGGGAAGGGGCCGGGGGATGGGGGGCTTCGCTGTCGGAAATACTACATTCAACATTCTCGATTGTCCGCGTATAACCATATTCAATCCCTTTTTGAAAAGCGTCAATCCACCAACGCGCGTTGTAAATCACCTTATGGGAATCCAGTTTGACATCGTGTGTCACCCATCGTTTTCCCTTTTCGTCTTCTACATAATCGGTTAATTCCGTATCTGCAGTCCGATTGAAAACATAAGTGATTTCAGGATCATTTATCAATTCCACTGTCACTTTTCCACTCGCATCTTTTTCGTTTTCTACATTCACTACCTTCTCACCTTCGGAAAAATCTACAGCATACACAGGTTTTCCCTGGTGTTTAAGGGGATTAAACACATTTTCCCTAATTAATTCAGATGCTACAAACGCAAAAAATTTTCCGGCATACAAATTACGGTTTTCTTTTTGTATCGCTAGACTGTCAAAGTACATTTTCATTACCCATTTCAATGCGTCTTTAATGCAATTCTCCTTGACATCTTTGCCCATTATTGCCCTATACGCGTGTTCGACGCACATTGTAGCTAAGATGAAGGCAGCGTAATGAGAGTGTTCCTCATTTTGTAGCGTTTTGATTGGTGTCTTGAAATACTTTTCCCATATCTCCTTTGCCCCTTCAATTCGTGGAATTCGATTTTCGTCTATTTCCATAATTGCTACCTCCCTAACAAAATCTATCACATACTAGCGGCGAATGACAATTCTTGCGCCAGCCCAAAACCGCATTTGTAGAAATACGCAAGCTATGTTAGCTTATGAGGACGGTCTTCCACGACCCGTTAATGAGGGACCTGTAGCAGAGAATGGATGCGAAGCCTACGCTCTGCTACAGGTTACTACAAAACACGAAGACATTACTGTCTTCAGCGTGAAGTATACCCCCAGCCGCGCCTGTCCTGGAATGCCGCCTGTGTTTTCTCATATTTGCAGGGGATTGCCGCGCATGAACCGCATCTTGTACGCTGCCGACTGCCTGGATGTGCTAGAAAATGTCGACGAGCTGCCGGGCGAGCGCGGCGCGGACGGCGGCGTCGATGGCTTGCTCAAGTTCTATCGCTTCGCGCCCAAGAAAGTCGCCAAAGCCGAATACGCCGTCGTGCAGGTCAAGGGCGGGAAGGTCAGCCCGGACGCAGTGCGCGCTTTGCGCGAAACGGTTGATCGGCTCGGTGTGACGGCGGGCGTGCTGGTCTGTTTCGCACAGTATATGCGCACGGTGGAAAATCAGCGCAGCCGCGATTCCTTCGCCGATGTCTTCGGCAACTATCCGGTCATTCAAGGCTATAGCGTGGAAAACCTGCTGGCGAATGAGCCGCTTGACTTGCCGACTTATGGTCGCCGACGGCAAGGGGCGCTGTTGGATTTGTAAAAGCGCCGTCAGCAGCCTAGACCAAAGCGCCGATGTCGGGCATAATACGGGCAGATTCGGCGGTGTCGCGGACTAGGAGGTTGATTATGGCGATGGTGGTGATGGCGATTATCATCATCTTGAATATCGTGCTGCTGCTGGCGGTGATGCGGGTTGGCACGCTGGGCGAGCATCACGCCGAGGTGGCGCCGGAGCAATCGGACGCTGTGCGAGCTTGGCGCGCGCGCCTGGGCGCCGGCGAGGGCGATGCCGCCGCGGATCAAGCCTAGTCGGCGCCTTTACCCCACCTGCCCATGCGGATTGGCTTCATCAGTTCCGAGCTCAGCAATCAAAACGGATGGGCGACCTACAGCCTGCAATTGATACGAGCTTTGCGCGCGCGCGGCGTCGATGCGACGGTGGCGGCGTCGCGCAATAGCCCCGATGTCGAATTTGGGATTCATCGGCTGCTGCCGACGCTAAGTCCCCCGGAACGGCATACCGTCTTGAAGTCGCTGCGGCAGGCGCTCGCTGTTCGGCGGCTGTTGCGGCATTGCGACGTCATCCACTGTACTGCCGAGCCGCTGGCGATAGTCGCGGCGGCTGTGGCGGGGGGGCGGCCGCTCTTCGTCACCGCGCATGGCAGCTATGTCAACCTGCCGCGCATGCGGGCTTTTCCCGTGAATCAGCTTTACCGGCGGGCTTTCTCCCGCGCGCGTTTGATCTGCGTCAGCAGTTATACGGCGCAGGTGGCAAGAGCGAGGCTGCCGGGGGCGCGCGTCCACGTGATCCCCAACGGCGTCGATGTCAGCCGATTCAGCCAGCCAGCGACAGTTCAAGTGGAAAAACGCGCGCCGACAGTCATCGCCGTCGGCGAGATCAAGCCGCGCAAGGGCACGCTGCAATTGGTGGAGGCGCTCGCCCAAGTACGCGAAAAGATTCCTGATGTCCAGTGTTTGATTATGGGATCGCCGCAGCTCGGCAGCGCCTACACAAGCGCCGTACAAGCCGCGATTGCAGCCCATGGTTTGCAGGACAACGTGAAGATCATGGGATTCGTCGCTGAGGAAGTGAAACGGGCTTGGCTTGCGGCGGCAGACGTTTTGGCATTGCCCGCGATGAACGACGGGCTTTTTTTCGAGGGATTCGGTTTGACATTGTACGAAGCGGGGGCTGCTGGCACGGCGGTGGTAGGCACGGATGGCTGTGGCGTTGCCGACGCTATCGAACAGAGCCGCACTGGTTTGATAGTCGCCCAAGACAAGGTCGCCGAAGAGCTGCCGCGCGCTTTGCTGGAATTGCTGTCGGATCCGCGCAAGGCGGGGCTGATGGGCGCGGCGGGCCGGGAGCGGGCGCTGCGACAGGGCTGGGATCGGGTGGCGGAGCAAGTAATGCAACTATACGACGAGGCGATGTAATCGCTATCTTATATGCAGTTTTTCAAACTAAAAATTAAGCACAGAAGTAATTCCAAGAAAGTAATGAAAAAATTAGGACACCGTAGGGGCGACCAATCTGACTCTGTTGAAATACTCAATTTACCCCCACCCCAAACCCCTCCCCCATAAAGAGGGAGGGGCTTAACGGCTCATTACAGGTCATAAGACTCCGATTGCCTCATTTTTGGGCAAGGGGCCGGGTGATGGAAGCTGTTTCTCAACAGAGTCAATCTGGTCGCCCGACGTTGCTGCGTCGTTGATTTCGGGCGACATGGTATGTCGCCCCTACTTTTTTTCATTTTTTGATGGAATTACTGAGATTATAACAAAACAAATTGTGTCCTTTGTGTTTTTGCGGCGCATAGTTAGTTTCGCCACTCGGCGCTTGTGGCTGGCGCTCAGACCGGTTTCAGGCCGTCGGCATAGATGAAGAAGTTCGGCGTTGAGCGCACCACAATCTCGAAACCGCATTGGCGCAGGGCCGCCGTGAGTTGGGCGGGATCGTAGTAGATTTTGACGATTTCGTAGCGCCGCCCGTCGCTTAGCACACGCTGCTGCAAGTCCCCGCCCAGATCTTCTGTTTCGGTGCTGGAACTTGAAAAATCAGGTCGTTTCGAATCGACGAAGAAGAGGCGACCGCCGGGCGTCAGCGCATCATAAACCGCGCGCAAAAAGGTCGGGAGCTTGTCCGCGGGCACATGGGAGAGCCAGAATCCGAAGAAGACCATATCGTATTGCCGCCGCGCCCGCCATGCGAATATGTCGCTTTGGATATAGGCGACCTTGCCCGAAGCCAGCTTGGCTTTGTTGATAGCGATCATTTCCGGCGAGGCGTCGAGGGCGGTGACCTGATCGGACAATTTGATCAACTGTTCGGTCCAGATGCCGGTGCCGGGGGCCATTTCCAGAATTCGCTTTCGCCGCGGCGCGTTCAGCAATTGTTCGCGGACAATTTGCGCTTCGCTGTCCCATTGCCGCTTGAAATCCGCGCCGCGGTCGTAACGTCCCTGTCGATAGAACCATTGGTCATATTCGGGCGCGCGGGCGGAGTAATATTCGATTTGATGTTGCAGCAGATCGCTCATGGCTGTTCCCTTAGTCGCGGTTCAAAGCTGGTTGGCTGGCAAGAGAGGACTCTTGGGGGAGGCGCCGTCGGGATGGTTGGCGACAGCGCCGGGGGGCGTGGGGGCGGGTCCTCGCAGCAGCGGATCTTGCGTGTCGCGCATCCAGCGATTCAAGCGGGCGCGCATATCGTCCAGAACGTCGGCGTAATCGGCGTCATCAATTAGATTATTTCGTTCTGTCGGGTCGTAATAGGTATCGTAGAGCTGTTCGGGGGCCGGGGCGCGCGCGGCAAATCCCTGATCGAGATAATCGTCCTTGGTCAGCCCGTCGTCGATATTCGGCAAGACGGGCGACTGGCGGTTGTCATAACGACGGATGTATTTGTAGCGATCGCTGCGGACGGCGCGTTTCGGTTCGTAGGTGGCGTGAAAGGAGACTTCGGCGAAGACTTCGTCGCGGATCGCGTCTTGTTCGCCGCGCAGGAGCGGCAGCATCGAATGCCCTTGCAGCCAGGGCGGCGCTTCGATATCGAGCAGGTCGCAGAGCGTCGGGAAGACATCGATGTGGCTGACCATGGCATCGACGGTTCGTCCGCCGCTGAAGGCGCCCGGTCCGCGCAGGATCAGCGCCACGCCAATGCCGGCATCGGTCAAACTGCATTTCATGCCCGGGAAGGCGATACCATGATCGGTGGTATAGATGACGAGCGTCTCTTCGCGCAAGCCCGCGTCATCCAGCGCTTGCAGCACCTGCCCCAGCTTGTCATCGAGGATCTTTGCCATGGCGATGTAGTTGGCAAAATCTTGTCGAATGCGCGGGGTGTCTGGCAGGGGTGCGGGCGGCGATACATAAGCGGGATCGACATCGTGCTGGAGCGGGAATTCGCGATGATTTTCGAAGAATCCAACCGTCAAGAAGAAGGGTTGCGGCGGCGCGTCCTTGATGTAGTCGATGGCGCGCAGATGCGCTTCGGCATGGTCGGTTGTCAGGATGCGATCGTAGCCGATGGCTTCGGCGCCGCGATGGAATTGCGCGCTGGTGAGATGCTGGATGCCCGCCAGCGCCGAGGTATAGCCGGCGCTCTTCAAGGTATGGATGATATGTTGGCGGAAATCGCCCAGGACGAAGCCACGGTTGGCCAGCCCCAACATGCCGGCGCTGTGGGGGGCTTGGCCCGTCAGCAGCGCCGCGCGGCTGGGCGAGCAAGTGGGCGCTGCGCAATAGGCGCGGCGGAACAAGACACCCTGCTGAGCCAGGCGCTGCAGATTGGGCGTCGGGATGCCGTAGCCATAAGGCTGCAAGCAGCGGCCCGTATCGTGTGAATGGATGTAGAGAATATTCGGATGGGTCTTGGCGCCGCTCATGCCGGCATCCAATCTTCCTGACCGCGGACGATGACAGAGCCTTTTTCGTCATATTCCTGTTGCAAGGGGGTGGGCATTTTCTCCCTCAGTTATGGGTATACGGAGCCAGTTCGTGGTATGCGAAAACGACATGAAGCAAATTCGATTGCGCACGGTATGATGACGATTCTTGATTGGATTGTCAAGCGCTTTAGCTTCCGCCACCAGCCCTAAAAGTCACAACAATGGAACGAGGCTCAAATACAAAAGCCCCGACCAGCGGGGCTTGGATAGCTGGCAGCAGCTGAAACTAATCGCGCGGAAGCTCTTTCTTTATCCACTCCACATCTGTCTGGATAGTGGCTGTTGAAACCTTCAAGTCGCACAAATCATCGCGTATTGACCGATGCGCGTCTTCCGAAGCTTTGCGAACGCCTTCAATCTTATTGTCCAAGCGCCACCACATCAGTAAAATCGCAGCGACAATGGTTAATGGCGGCAGCACAACATCCCATTGAATTACCATAAGCTCTTCTCGAAGCATCCTGCTATTTGTATTCCGTAATCTACGAAATAATAAGCCGTATTGAAACCAAATGCAAGTTGAGGACAGGACGTCTTCAAGGTTTAAGATTTCTCTCGAATTCACGCAATAGCCCAGGAAAAAAGGGACGAGACCAGCGCCATTTTCCGGGAGATCAGTCGATATCGACTTCTTCTTTGGATTTGCGCGGGGGACGTTCCGCCACGAGTTCAAGGGTGATGCCGCCGAAATAATGGGCGCAGATGTTGTAGATCACAACCACGGTGGCGGTGGAGACCGCGCCGGCGGCTGCGCCCCAAAGCGCGGTTGACGCCAGGACCTGTCCGATCAGTTCGGGCGGGATGATGAGGTCCAGGAATTTGAAGATGGCGTTGAGCAGCAGCAGAACGGCGATAGGCAGCGCGGCGGCAGCGGCTGAGACGAGGGCGGAGATTTTGACGGCGGAGACGAAGCCGATGCGTTTGAGTGTGTAGGTCATAATAAATGAATCAAATCCGTCCTACCACTTCCGATATCAAATCTCCGGTCAAAGCGCAGAATAAGCCCGACCTAGAAAGCTACGCCCAAACATGGAGCTCATCAAGCGGAACATCAATGTCCAATGAAATTACTGCTAAGTAGGTCAACACGAAGATTCCGGTCGCAAGGGCGACCGGTATAGCTACTGCGATTTGGTTCAAAGTTTGATTTACCATAGCCTTTGCTCCTTTCCCCACTTGATGGACCCCATCTGTTTGCAACGCAGCATAAAGCTGCAAATTCATACAGTCTATGATACATGCGGCCTAAGCAGCACTCGGGCGATGGTACCACCGACTATTTTGGACGCGATAGGCAACTCGCGTCTTACACTCACTATACGAAGGCGGGGGAAAAGCGTCGCACCGTCACTACTCACCTGTAGTCCTCCACATTGTTTGTGCTCAGAATGAGCTCGGCAAACTCGACCATTCTTTCAACTCAGTAAACCCAACAAAATAATTAGAATCGGTAGGGGCGACTCGCTAAGTGCCCCTACAAGGCTTGTCCGCTACTGATGTATTTGCGCAAAATACGGGCCTTTTGCCAATGGGCGACTCACAGGACTCTGTTGAAATACATGATTTACCCCCACCCCAAACCCCTCCCCCATAAAGAGGGAGGGGCTTAACGGCTCAATACAGGTTATAAGACTCCCGTTGCCTCGTTTTTGGGATGCTTCCACATATTGATGTGGAAGGGGATGGGGGATGGAGGCTGTTTCTCAACAGAGTCCACAGAGTCGCCCCTACAACCTACTTATGGGGCTGAAAATAGTTCTATTTTCGTAATTTTTTCATTGACAATCCTTCTGGATGTGGCAATAGGCAGAAGGATTGGGACAAAAATTGGTGAATTTGTCGCAGTATCGGACAAGCCTTACAAATCCATAATAATTTCTGATTTGCATTTCTTTGTTGGTTACTTCAGTGTACTCGGTGGTGAAAACTCTTTGTGTGACATAGACAGTTTAAGTCCGCGATCTGCTAACCCAATATCCGCTCCGCCCGGTCGAGATTGCCGATGCTGTAGTATTTGGCGTCGGGATGGTGGGTGAAGAGGGCGGCGGTGCTTTGTTCGGGCACCCATTGCCAGGACTCGGTCAGTGACAGGCTCAGTTCGCTTGTCAGTTGCGGCAGGAGTCGCAAGACGATCTGGTGATCCTGCAATTCGGGGCAGGCGGGATAACCCCAGCTGTAGCGCTTGCCCTGCCCTGCCGCGATGCCTAGCTGCCCGCGCGCGATCTTGGTCAGGTAATTGGCGGTCGCCTCGGCCGCTTGCACGGCGAGGCCGTGAAAGAAATAGGCTTCGCTGTATTCGTTGGCGGCTTGCAAGCGCTCGAATTCCGCGCTGGCGACAGCGCCGACAGTAACCGTCTGCAAGACCATGACATCCGTTGCGCCGCTGTCATACGACGCGAAGTAGTCGCTGATGCAGAGGAATTCGCCGTCGGGTTGGCGCGGGAAGCGGAAGCGAGCCGCTTCAATCTTCGCGCCGCTGTCGGCGTAGGCAGCGGCATCCCAGACGATTAAGTCGTCGCCGTCGCTGTTGGCGGGCAGATAAGCGTAGACCGCTTGCGGCTTAAGCGTGCCGTGTTTCTGCGCCGCTTTCGCCATGCGCAGAAGGCGTTCTTCGAATGCCGCTTCGAGCTGCCGCCATTCGGCGCCTTGGGTATTTTTGGCGCCCCAGGACAGGCGGAAGAGTTCCGGCTTGTGCAGGTGCTGCAAGACGATTTGCAGCGGCATATCGCGGATGACGCGGCTGCCCCAAAAGGGCGGCGACGGGATGGCGGACGCGTCCTTGACGGTCTTGCCGGCGGGTCCGCGGCGGACGCGCCGGCGGCGGGGCGCTCGGTTGACCTCGGCGTAGGCTTCGTTGAAGACCTCGTCCAGAAACTGATCGTGGCGATCGCGATCGAGCAGTTGATCGACCACCGCCAAGCCTTCGAAGGCGTCCTTGCAATAGAAGACGCCGGCATCATAGGGTTCTTGCGATTGGTCGAGGAAGAGGATGCGGCGGCCAAAGCGGCGGTTGATGGCGGCGCCGCCCACCAGTACGGGAATGCGCAAGCCGCGGCGCGCCAATTCGTTGACGATAAGCGGCATCTGCTTGGATGTGCTGACCAGCAGCGCCGACAAGCCGATGGCGTCGGCTTTATGTTCCAGCGCTTTGTCGATGATGGTATTGGCGGGAACTTGCTTGCCCAGGTCGTGAACGGTATAGCCATTGTTGCTCAGGATAGTCTTGACCAGGTTCTTGCCGATATCGTGGACGTCGCCATAAACCGTGGCCAGCACCACGACGCCTTTGCTCATGCCCTCGATTTTGTCCATGAACCTTTCGAGATACGCCACGGACTTTTTCATGACTTCGGCCGAACCCAGGACAAAGGGCAGGATGAGCTCGCCAGCGCCGAATTTGTCGCCGACTTCTTTCATGGCTGGCAGCAGCACATTGTTCAAAGCGTCGACCGGGTCCCTGCGCGTTAAAATGTCGTCGATTAAAGCTTCGACGCCTTCTTTTTTGCGATGCACGATCTGCCAATGCAAGGTTTCTTCGCTGTTCATGTCGGCGGTGGGGTCGACAACTTCGCCGCTTGCCAGCTGCACCTCGTTTTCTTCGAAATACTGGATGAAGCGCGGCAAGGCATCGGCGTCGCTGTTGAAGATGAGGTCTTCGGCGACCTTTCGCTGTTGCGGCGGGATTTCGAAATAGGGCGTAATATGGGCCGGGTTGACGATAGCCATATCCAAGCCGGCTTTCACGGCGTGATAGAGAAAGACGCTGTTGAGCACGCCGCGGGCCGCCGCGCCGACGCCGAAGCTGACATTGCTGATGCCGAGCGCGGTCATCACGCCCGGGATCTGTTCTTTGATCAGGCGGATGCCTTCGAGCGTTTCGACGGCGTCGTTGCGCAGTTCTTCCTGGCCCGTCGTGAGCGGGAAGGTCAGGTCATCGAAGATCAGGTCTTCGGGAGATAAGCCATATTCGTTTAGCGCAATGTCGGTGATGCGTTGGGCGATTGCCAGTTTTTTGTCGCGGCTATGCGCCATGCCCGCTTCGTCAATGGTCATAGACAGCAGCGCGGCGCCGTGTTTCACCGCGATGGGCATAATCTGGTCGATGCGCTCGCGGCCGTTTTCCAGGTTGTTGCCGTTGATGACGCCGCGACCGGGATAAAGCGCCAAGGCGGCTTCGGCAACATCCGCCTCGGTGGTATCAATGATCAATGGCGCTTCGACAGCCAGCGAGAGCTTCTTCACAAGCTGCCGCATCTGCTCTTTTTCGTCATCGCGCTCGGTCAGCGCCACAGCCACATCGAGCATGTGAGCGCCGCGCTTGACCTGTCCGACGGCGATTTCCACGATGCTGTCGTAGTCCTCCGTGAGCAGCAGGCGCTTCACCTTGCGGCTGCCCTGGCTGTTCACTCGTTCGCCGATGAGCGTGGGACCTGGGTTCTGGATCATGCGCGTGGCGGTCATGCCGCTGGAAGCTTGCGCCGCGCGGATGATCTGGCGTTTTTTGGGGGCGCGCCGTTTGGCGGGCTCGCTCAGCATAGCCTGATAGGACCTGCCATGGGCTTTTTCGTAGAGCATCGCCAGATGTTCGGGCGTCGTGCCGCAGCAGCCGCCAACCACGTTGACGCCCCAGCGCGTGAACTCGCTGACCATGTCGCTGAAGGGGCCCGGCTGCATCGGATAGACCGCTTCGCCATCGACGTTGATGGGCAAGCCGGCGTTGGGCAGGACGCTAATGGGAAAGGGCGAGCGTTCGCAAAGGTATTGAATGGGCTGACGCATGTATTCGGGACCGGTGGAGCAATTCATGCCCAGCACATCGATGGGCAGCGCTTCTAAGGTGGTCAGCGCGCCGGCGATATCCGTGCCAAAAAGCATGCGACCGCTGACATCAAGCGTGATTTGCGCTTGCAGCGGAATGCGCGTATCGCTGTCGGCAAAATAGCTGTTGATGCCGTGAATCGCCGCTTTTGCCTCGAGGATATCTTGGCTGGTTTCCAGCAGCAGCAAATCGGCGCCGCCTTCGACGAGCCCCCGCGCTTGTTCATAGAACAGCTCAGCCAGCTCGTCGAAGCTGATATCGCTGAGATCGGGATCGTCGCCGGAGGGCAATTTGCCGCTGGGTCCCATGCTGCCGGCAACGAAACGCGGGATGCCGGTTTCGGTCTCGAGCGCGTCGCAGGCGGCGCGCGCGATGCGGGCGGCGGCGCTGTTGATCTCTATGACGCGCTCGCCCAGCCCATGCTCGGACAGGGTCAAGCGATTGCCGCGGAAGGTATTGGTTTCGACGGCTTCGCAGCCGACGCGCAGAAAGGACTCGTGTATTTCGCGGATGATATCGGGGCGGGTGATGACGAGGTAATCGAGGCAATCCTGGTATTGTTCGCCGCCGTAATCGGCCGCCGTCAAGTCGTAAGACTGGATGCTGGTGCCCATGGCGCCGTCGAAGATGAGGATATGGTCCTCGATGGCATCGAGGTAGCGCCGGTTGCTGAAGTGTCGGGTCATGTTTTTCATGGCGAGTATGATAGCAGATAGGCTGAGGGTTTCCAGCGTATTGGAGAGATGGCTAGCTGGAGTTTTTGCGCTGTCTGAATTGTATTAGCAGGATTCGCATCAAGGCACAATGCCAAGCAGCGCGAGTGGAACGGCAGGAACGCCCCGACCTTGCCTTAGCACATTGACAAGGTCGCGCTCATAGTAGGGCACACCGGAGGACATTTCTCGTTCCAATGCTTTCATCGGCAGAATTTCGATGCCAACATCAATGATTCCGGAAACAAAAAAGCTCAAATGCTTTACAAAAAGATCATGCGCGACAAAGGTGTATTTGCCAAATTGAACTTCAACGGCTATTCGATTCTTCACAAAATCCGTTTGGTTGTAGGACATGATCGGCTCTCGGCCGGCAGCTCGGATCGCCATCTTTTGTTCTGCGGCCGGTTGATTGTATAGGCCGCGCATGAGTTCTTCGTCATCTGTCACCCAGAAGGTATTTCTGCGCTCTGTCCAACCTTGGTTTCTGAAACTTATTTTGAATGCGTCGTTCATATCAACGGGGGAATACAACAATTTGCCGCGCATGGTCTTTTCTTTTGAGACTTTCGTCTTGCATGCCGCCGCATCGACGCTCGCAATAACACCTTGAATCTCGTCCCACAAATCCTTGTGGTGCACGAGCATGTATTCCAAGCCATTTAAGTGAGAGTATTGTGCGGCGATTTGCATCAATGGCCGCCGTTTGGCAGCATTGGATCATAAACTGGTTTGCCCATTGGTCTGGTTTTTAGCGCGCCGGCGTAGAAAGCGTCTACACGCTCCCTGGCAATATCAACATATTCCCCGACGACGTCGCAGCCGTAGCCATTACGTCCGTGCTTCAAGGCGGCAATGATGGAGGAACCGACGCCTGCATAAGGATCGAGTACATTGTCGTCCGCGTCTGTCATGGCAAGCACCAAGCGTTCGACCAATTCGACTGGGAATTGACATGGGTGAATCGTTTTTTCCGGGTGGTTGCTTTTGACGTTGGGGAATACCCAAACATCGCTGGGATTCTTGCCTTTTGGGTTGCCGGACAACTGCCCCTTGCGGGGTCCCTTGAAGTGGCGCTTGCCGGGATATTTGGACGGCACGCGGATTGGATCTAGATGCCAGGTATAGTCATTTCCTTTGGTCCACCAGTTTATGGTTTCATAACGGCCTGAAAGGCGGTTGCGACAATGCAGCCCATGGCCAAAGTGCCATATAATGCGATTGCGAAGCTGCAAGCCAAATTCGCGAAAGATCGGGAAGAGCAAGCAGTCCAATGGGATGATTTCCCCGTTGTCTGTATAGTTGCCGACTTGCCAACAGATTGACCCTTGCGGGTGCAGCACGCGTATACACTCGCGTATCACTTCTTTTTGCTTGGCGAGATATTGATCAAGGGTGGACTGCGCTTCGTAGCTCTTGCCGATATTGTAGGGCGGCGAGGTCACGATAAGTTTGAACTTCTCGTCCGCTTGGCCGCGCAAGAATTCTATGTTGTCTTGGCGCTCCAAAACTACGACGTTGGCTCGTGGTTCTACACAAGTCAATGACGCTTGAATATTTTGGGGCAAATCGGGACTGATTACTTCGGCGTTGAATGCCAAGGATCGTTGAATCATCGCGCGGTCCGCGCCAACTTCCACGGCGCTCAACTTGTCAACTTTGTATTGTTCGCTCATCGTATTCCTGTTGCTCCGAGATGCTTAAATTATACCTTTTGGCTGCCGCGCGCGCAAACCTGCGGCAAAGTGGGCAATATGGCTTTGAAGGATAGCTGAGAGACGCAAATCGTCCTATACGCGCTGTTTCTTCAAGTCAATGTCAGTTGCCGCAATGTGTAGCGCCAGTTAAAATACCAGCGTATTCAAAGGCGTCGAAACGAAATTATATGACAGCGACAGCGTTAAGTGACAAATCCAAAGGCGCGCAAGGGTTTCAGTCCAGCCGCATCTTATTGATCTGTGGCGGGCATTTTGTGCATGATATTTATTCCGCCTTCATCGCGCCGCTGCTGCCTTTGCTGATCGACAAGCTCGGCTTGACGCTGGTGATGGCGGGTTCATTGCCCGTATTCATGCAGATGCCTTCTCTATTTGGTCCTTTCATCGGTTATTTAGCCGACCGTTTCACGGTGCGTTATCTGGTTATCTTCGCGCCGGCGATCACGGCGACGCTGGCGACGATGATCGGTTTCATGCCGACTTATGGCACTGCGGCGCTGCTGCTGTTTTGCGTCGGTGTGAACATCATGGCATTTCACGCGCCGGCGCCGGCGATGATCGCGCATATTTCGGGGGACAAGGTCGGGCGCGGCATGAGTTTTTTCATGGCTTCCGGCGAATTGGCGCGTTCGGTCGGTCCATTGCTGGTGGCTTTCGGCGTAGCGCAATGGGGCATTGAGGGCTTGTGGCGCTTGATGTTTTTCGGCTGGCTGGCCAGCGCTGTTTTGTATTTGCGGCTGCGGGACGTCTCGGCCAAGCGGGCTGCGCGCAAGAGCCGCGCCAAGCCTATGCTGAGGCGATTTGCCCGGGTTTTCGCGCCGCTGCTGGGGGTGATGCTGCTGCGCAACATGGCGCTGAGCAGCCTGGGCATCTTTATGGTGGTGTATTTGGTTGACGCGCGCGGCTATGACCTGGGTTTGGCGACAAGCGCCTTGGCATTATACGAATTTTCCGGCGTGGGCGGGGCTTTGGCCGGGGGCACGCTGAGCGACCGTTTCGGGCGGCGGCGCATGGTCGCTGTGGCGACGGCGATGGCCGGGCTGCTTATGCTGGTATTTGTGCATGTGGAGGGCTTATTGCTCATCCCGATTCTCATCGGTTTGGGGCTGACGGCGCTGTCGGTATCGCCGGTCTTCCTGGCGCTGGTGCAGGATCAGCTGCCGGACAATCGCTCCACCGCCAACGGCATCTTCATGCTCTATGCCTTTGGCATCCGGGCGATCAATGTGCTGATCGCCGGACTCTTGGGCGATGCCTTTGGGCTGCAGAACGCCTTTATCATCGCCGCAATTGTTTCCTTGCTTTCCCTGCCCTTTATCTTTACTCTGCCAGGCAAACCAGCCGTTCGGCATGAAGACTATTGAGCGGGGGGATTGGCTGCCCAGGCTGCCAGCGCTTGTTCGAGCTCGGCCTCATCGGCGACGAATTTCACCGTTCCGTCAGCAGTGGAAAGCGTGTTTTCGTCGTTCAGCCGCAGGGCAGCGATGCCTTCTTTTGGCATGCCAATGACAAGAGCGCGCCCGGTCAAGCAAGCGGCCAGCTTTTTGCCAAAGCTGCGGACATGCGCCGCAAGCCCGGCCGGCAGGGTCTGGCGGCTGCTTCCGCGCAGGTCGATGAGGCAATCAACCGGGTGATCGACCGCGGATAGCGTGAAGGCCGAGGCGCGCGCGGCATGGTGATAGTCCTTCCAATTCCAGTCGCCTTCCGCGCTGTAGCGGATGACGCGCTTGGAGTTGTCTTTCCATTCATATCGAAATGGCATTGCGGTATCTCCGTTGTCAGCGATTCGGACGATGGACTGTATGTATAGTATAGTTGCGGAAGATGGTCCCACGTGCCAGCGGATGGTCTTGCCCGCTCAATCCGGCTGTGCCACAATGATTTTGCAGTGAATTCGTGCAAGAATGCCGGTCTATGGAACTGAGATTTCGACTCATACTCATCGCGCTAATCGGGCTGATCGCCCTGGCTGTTTGGACTTTTCCCGCTTGGCGCGGTTTCCTGCGCGAGCGGCAGGTGAACGAAGCCTTCCCGGGTCTTGAACTGGACTTGCAGGACGACTTCCTCGCCTTGCCTGCCGATCAGCGCGCAGCCTTGATTGAGATGCACGAGACGAGTCCGGAAACGGCGCTGGGCATGGTCCACGTCGCCATAAGCGAATCGGATCTGGCGCCGGAAGATGAACGGGAGCTGGGCACGGAAACAGCGCGCGTTCTGGCTAGGGGGAGCTTCGGCACGATTGACGCCTTGCATTGGGGAAGAGGCACGGCGACCATCTATGAATTTGATGATCGGCGCATTTTGCGTTTTGAAGGTTTTTCGTCGGCTCGCGGCGGCGATGTTCGGGTCTATCTCGCGCGCGATCCACAGCCGCGGAGCGCGCTGGAGCTGGGGGATGATTTCTTGAACCTGGGTCGGCTGAAGGGCGATATTGGCAATCAGAACTATATTTTGCCGGAAAATCAGGACTTGAGCGTCTATCAATCGGCTGTGGTTTATTGCAGGCAGTTCGAGCTGGTGATCACCAGCGCTCGGCTGCGCTGAGGAGGGGGACAAGCCACAAAAGAACATGCTTGCCCGAGAAGATGAGCCAGGAATCCACAAGACACCCAGAGGTTTTCCTTAGTGCTGCTGCCGTTAAGCCCTGACACGGTTCGGAATTTTCTGCCGCAAGGGGCCCGACTCATCATCGCGAGCAAGCATGGCGGAAGTATAGTGGCAGAGATGGCGGTAGTCAAGATCGCTTGGTTGGGGCAGCTGGGCAATCGCGCGGCAGATTAATATCCCCACAAAGCACAGGGAGAATTAACCGCTTATCAGCAAAAAAGGGGTGCGGGTTCACCCATGCGCGGGCGCAAGCACCAGAATATGCGGCTGCCTAGCTAGCCCGCATATTCCGACTCGGATATAATAGTCAGAAGCAGTCGTCCATTTCGGGGGGTAGCGGCATAATGAAGCATAGATTGCTCTTGCCATTGATGGTCTGTGTCTTGGCGCTTGCCGGCTGCTATCGGCAGGCTGAAGAAGAATTTCAGCAGGTCAGCAGCAGCGAAGTTGAGCAAATCGACAGCGCGGTTCCCGCCGTCACCGCCATTCAAATGAGCGAATCTGGCATTGTTGCCCCGGAGGGCGAGGCGCCAACCCAGTCCAGCGGATTCATCACGCCGGAGCCGCCGCCGGGCCAAGTCGTGCAACTTACGAGCATTGTGCCAACGAGCATCGTGGTCATCGCAGCGACCCCGGGGGAGGCGCCGACGCGCGGTATTTTCACATTGCCGACCCCGACCGAGACCTTTGAAGAAACGCTAGATCCGGAGGATGAATGCGTCTATAGCGTATTGCCCGGCGACAATCTATTCCGGTTGTCCCTGGTATTTGACACGACGGTGGAAGCGTTCTTTGAAGAAAACAATCTGGAGAGCGACGCCTTGCAGATCGGCCAATTGCTGCTCATTCCCGGCTGCGAGCCTACGGACCCGGAAGCGCCGGCGGCGGAGCCTGTCGCTGACGCGACGGCGGGACCCGTTGATATCGAAGCCGCGCCCGAAGAGGCGCCGGTAATCATTTCGGATCCCAGCGAGGGAACAACACTGCAATTGCCGGAAGGACCCCGGATTCATGTGGTTTCCGCCGGCGAAACATGGTCGAGCATCGCCTTGCGTTATGAGCTCGGCGTCGACCAGATCTTGGCTGCCAACGAATTGTCCAGTGATGACCAACTCTTTGTCGGGCAGGAACTCGTGATCCCCGAGAGTGAAGAGGACCCCGCCCCCGTTGACGAGCTTGTAGACGACGCTCCCGCGGAAGCGGTTGAAGAAGCGACGACCCCAGAAGAGCCAGACGCGCAGGACGCGGAAGCAACCCCGACTGAGGCTTAGACGCGAGCTCGCTCGCGCGCGAATGTCGCTGGTGTGAGGGCGTTCAAGACCGCAGTCGACAGTTGCAGCGTGTTGTCATAGTCCTTGAGGTTCATGAGCGCCGTTGGGCTATGAATATAGCGACAGGGCGTGGATAGCGTCATGGTCGGCAGGCCGGTTTGCGCCGTATGAATTGCGCCGCCGTCGGTACCGCCGCCGCCGATGGTCTTGAATTGGTATGGGATTTCCTGCGCTTCGGCAGTCCGCCGCAAGAAATCCAGGACACGCGGATCGGAAATCATGCGCCCGTCCACGAGTGTAAGCACCACGCCGGCGCCGAGCTTTGTCCCGGGATTGGTCGGCAAATCATCGGCATCGCGCTCGAGATTGGGATCGGGCACATCGTAGGCTGTTGTGCCTTCCAACACGATGGCTGCATCGGGCTTCAGGCGGCGCGCGGCGACCTGCGCGCCCCGCAATCCGATCTCTTCCTGTACGGTGAAGGCAGCCGCAACAGTGACCGGATAGGGTCCGCCTTGCAGGATGTCGACAAGGATCGAACAGCCGACGCGGTCATCAAAAGCCTTGCCCCGGACGCTGTCATGCCCCAATTGCTTGTAGGCGCTGTCAAAGGCGATGCGGTCGCCGGGCTGTGCCGCTTGTTTATCAGCCGCGCCGACGTCTATGCGCAAGCTATCCATCGCCACCGTTTTCATGTCGCGCCCCTTGTGAATCGGCTTCCACAGCACCAGGCCGGGAGCGCGATCGCGCCCCACTTTGACGCGCAAGCCCGGCAGTATGCGCGCGTCTATGCCGCCGACATTGGTGAATTGGATCAAGCCATTGCCGTCGACAGCCGTCACCATTAAGCCGATTTCGTCCATGTGCGCCGCGATCATCACGGTGAACTCTGGGTATTGCGTTCCCGTTTGCAGAGCCGTGAGGTTGCCCAAGGCGTCCACTTCGAGCGAAGAAACCTGATCTTGTATCGCGGGTATGATGATTTCGCGGACGTCGTCTTCTTCGCCACTGACGCCGATCGCTTCCGACAATTCTCGCAGGATCATGGTCTGTCCTTAATGGGCTGCGCGCTTGACCGGGCGTTTTGCGGGAGCGGCAATGCCGCCTGGCAAAGCGCAAGCGCGGATGATTAAACTCGGGAGGGTCGCTAGTCGACAGCCTGGGAAGCGTCCGGCGAACAGAATTAGGAGGGCGTATTCAAGCTGTCGATAATATTCGAGAAGATATTACCGATTGCAGGACCTAAAAGCGCCAGAATCACGATCACGACTACCGCCACCAAGACCAGTATCAGCGCGTACTCAACCAGTCCTTGTCCTTCGTCATTATGAGGCAACCGATGCATGACAGATCTCCCGCCGCACGACATTCTCGTACCATTCCACTTTTAACCAATATAGCACAGGTCAAGAATGTTGGCAATCAGTTGGGCAAAAAAGAAGATTCACCACAGAGGCGCGGCGTTTGAACAAAAGCGCCCGCCAAGAAGCTGACGGGCGCTTATCAGAAATCGCGGCGAATGGCGAGCCTGTCTAGCCCCCCGGGTGCATTTCAGATTGTTGGCAATCAAGCTGCCTTTTCCCAAAGATCGTCAAATTCATGGCTTAAAATCGCTGTACGAATCACCACCATGCGCTTGGCTCTGTCAGCGTTCCATCGCATTCCGCTTGCGCCGAGCTTAGCCCGCTTGCGTCCGTACTTTGCCGCTGGCGCTTTTTTCGCTGCCGTCATTCAGATAGGCGAAGATCTCAGCCGTATATTCTGTATCCGCCCGCAGACCGGCGATGGTCTGCGCCGTCTCGCCATAGTCGAAGGTGAATACCTCGAAGATCTCGTCGTTGTGAAACACCAATGTATAGACCGGGGAACCCTTTAAGCTCGACCAATTCACGGTAACGCTGTCCTGCCCGACGGCGCTAAAGGAAATTGAGAGTCTCTGGGCCGGCTGCTGTGGCACGGGCGTGTTGGTGGGCGGCGGCACAGGCGTATTGGTGGGCGGCGGCACGGGCGTGTTGGTGGGCGGCGGCACGGGCGTATTGGTGGGCGGCGGCACGGGCGTGTTGGTGGGCGGCGGCACAGGTGTATTGGTGGGCGGCGGCACAGGCGTGTTGGTGGGCGGCGGCACAGGTGTATTGGTGGGCGGCGGCACAGGCGTGTTGGTCGGCGGCGGCGGTGGCAGTGGCGTGTTGGTCGGTGGCGGCGGATTCAGCGCCTTGAGCGCCTCCACCACGGGGTCCCAGCGGGGCCAGCCGCGGTCGGCGTAGCCCTGCGCCTCGCTGGCTGTCATGGGATCGGCATGGCTGCCATGTCCCAGCGCCGCCAAAGCCCGCGTCCAGCGCTCGACATGCTCGTGACCGTTGTGCGTCTCGGCTTCGTAGGTCAGCATATCTTGAATCAAGCTGGCATAGGGTCCGCTTGGCTGTTGCTGTGGCGGTGGCAGTGGCGTGTTGGTCGGCGGCGGTGGTGGCGGCTGCTGCTGATCTTGCTGTTGCTGCTGGTCTTGCTGTTGCTGCTGATCTTGCTGTTGCTGATCTTGCTGCTGCTGCTGATCTTGCTGCTGATCTTGCTGCTGCTGCTGGTCTTGCTGTTGCTGCTGGTCTTGCTGTTGCTGCTGGTCTTGCTGTTGCTGGCCCCGCAACCCTTCAGGCTGATCATTCAGGGTGGCTGGCGTGGTCACGCTCTGCTCGATCTGGACGCTGCGCCCGTCCGTCAAGTGGGCGGTGAGGCTGACGTCGTAAGTTGTACCCGGGCTCAAGCCGCTGAAGGTCTGCGAAGTCGTGCCGGCCGGCAGGAATCGGGCATCGGCAGTGTCGCCGCCGATGATTACCAGCAGGTAATCATCCACGCCGACCACATCATTCCAGCTTACGGTTATGCTGGTGGGGCTTGTATCAATGCCCAGGCTCAAGCTGGGCAGGGCTGGGGGCACTGTCGCTGTTGGCGTCGCCGGCGGCGAATCCCCGGTGCGGTAGTCTCCGCCCTCCGCCAGGGTGCGCACGTTGAATTGACTTTCCGCGATGACAGTGTGGCTGTTCGAGGTGGCATGTTGCTGATAGGCGCGGATGAAAAACTCAAAATTGGTATTGCTTGCCAGATTGCAGAAGAAGTAATCCGTGTCCGGCTGGGCGGGCAAGGTCTGGTCGGGAAGGTGATGATCTTGTAGAAGACCGCTGTCGCTCTCGGTGCGGCGGAGCGGGACGGGGGTTGGCCTGTTGCTGTCTCTTCCTGTTCTGTCTCTCTGGCAGCTTGCCAAGTCAAGGTCAGCATTTTTGGGGAAGGGGCTCGTGATGCGGTAGGAATCGGCGCCAGTCACCGCACTGAAGCTGAGGACAATCTCGTGGTCGCCCTTGCCCACGACCTCGTAAGTCACTTGCGATTTTTTCGGCAGGCCCAGCGTGCCTACGTTGAAGGTCACGAACGGGCGTTGGGGAAGCGTAGATGCCAATTCGGTGTGTGTGGAGGTGTTAAGATCAATGCGGAAGGAGTTGGGCATCGGACCGCTGTATGCCTCAACTATGACTATGTAGTCCGTGTTGGAGTGAAAATGATTGGCTGGCGCCAGGTAGCTGGAGTTCGCCGCAACGGGGGGAGTTCGGCAGTTAAGTGAAGTACGACAATCACGCGCGAAATCCGTCGGCAGCCGCGGGGCATGCAGATATATGTTGTGAGGGTTGGGCAGATCATCATCTGAGTCGTTGACGAAGCTGATGTTTAAGAAATCGGTGTTGCTGGGCACATTGCTGAAACCGAGCCTGACGCCGGCGCTAGTGACGGTGGCGGATACGCTGAAAGCCTGGGCATCTATTGGCAAGCCCGGCGCGAGGCTGAGCAGAGCCAGCAGCCCTAGGCAGAAGAGGAGCCAGCGCTTCCGCAGCCGGAAGAACTCCTTGCGAACATAGAAAGGATAAGCGGACATTAGTTTGCTCCTTTAAGTTAATTTGCGCTTTTCTGGCGCATTATTTGGTCTGAGTGTCAGGCAAAGCAAAGACACGCCCTCGCCGCTGCGGGGCGCTTTAGCGAATGCTCGGAGTAAAGATGGCTTGTCTTGCGCGAATGGCTGCGCGGACTGGGGACAAAACTCCCCGTCCCCTGACTAGAACATATTTTCTGGGGGGGGGGGGGGGGGGGGTAATATTGCGTTATATTACTGAGCATCAAGTTCTTCCTCAATCGCTGACTCCGGGTTTCCCGCCAGCTGATGGTACTGCCGCGATTCAATGCGCTCGACCTGGCGCACGATGTAGTCGCTCTTTTCGCCGATGGAAAGCAGCCTGGCTTCGTTAGCGCTGGCTTGCTGGTTGGCTTTGTCGGCTTTTTCTTCAACGCGGGAGATATCGGCTTTCAAACTCTCTTCAAGGCGGATGTTATCGGCTTTCATTCGC
Source organism: Phototrophicaceae bacterium (assembly GCA_965232245.1). Taxonomy (GTDB): domain Bacteria; phylum Chloroflexota; class Anaerolineae; order Aggregatilineales; family Phototrophicaceae; genus UBA6055. The sequence goes on from CBDDPG010000002.1 coordinate 3,507,197, forward strand.
TCTTCAAGGCGGATGTTATCGGCTTTCACATTCTCTTCCAGCCGCAGCATGTCCGCTTTCACATTTTCTTCAAGGCGGATGTTATCGGCTTTCACATTCTCTTCCAGCCGCAGCATGTCCGCTTTTGTGTCGGCTTTCAACTGGGTGAGATCATCTTTGGTCGCGGCATTGCCGATTTTCCTGCCCAGCCACCAAACCGCGCTCAAGATAGACAGGATGGATACGATTAGGCTGATGGTGAACTGATCGGGTTGCATGCCCGGCCTCGCAATGGCTTGATATGTAGAAGTGTAAACTCTTTTCGCCGCTTTGTCAAATGCGGCCGCGCGGCAATCCAGGGCAATCGCATCCGCAGAGCCAAGTGGGCTGGGCTCAGATTTATGGGGGACTGGGATTGACCGTGTTCAAAACGTTGGCGAAGATGTTGTTGATGGAGGGACCGAGCAGAGCCAGGATGACGATAACAACCACGGCGACCAGCACCAGAATCAAGGCATACTCAACCAGTCCTTGACCTTGGTCGTGTCTGGGTCGATGTTTCATGATGTGAACTCCTATACAGAGCGGATACGGTTGATGGTTGCGCAACGGGTGAAGGGCAGAATTATATCAATTCCGCCAGTCATTTCAAGCGTGTTGATCCTGTTCCGGACTATCGTTGATCAATCATAACGCAGGACATTCATGACCCGTTCTTTGACGGCGACCCGCGCGCTGAGGAAAGTGGCGAGCCAGCCGATCAAGACGGCGGCGACCAGCAGCGCGACGGCGGCGGCGCGCGCGTCCGCGGGCAGGGGAATAGCGACTCCCCATGCCCGTGCCAGCAATGAGATCAGCAGCCCGCTCGAACCAATGCCGATGACGGCGCTCAACAAGCCGACGACACTGGTTTCGATCAACATGATTTGCAGCACGCGGCGCGATTTTAGCCCGATTGCTTTGAGGATGCCGATCTGGCGGCGGCGCTCAAGCGTCGCCAGGGCGACTGTATTCGCCATGATAACGGCGGCCGCGAAGAGCGAAAGCAAAGCCACGACAGTTGGAATAGCGGCGAACTGCTCGATCAAGCGACCGATGAGGCCGTCGATGAACTGCACGTCGATGGCGAAGGCGAAAATGACGGAGGACAATTCCGTCAGAGCGCGATTCAATTCGCCGTTGGACACTTGATAGCTATACAGTTTGAAATCCGGATTGACGGAGTTGGGGACGACTTGCGGGGGCACTAGAGCGCCTGAATCCTCATCGCTGAAGAAACCCGAGCTTGAAATGAGACCCACGACTTCCAGTTCCAGGGCGGTGCGGTCCAGGTCGACGGCGATGCGATCGCCGACTGCGACATTCAGTGAATCTGCCAGCGCAAGGGGCAGGACAATTATGGGCTGGTCGCGGTCCGCCAGCGTGAGCATGCGCCCCGATTGCAAGGCGCCTTGCCCCTCGTAAATATCGGGTTTGTCCGAGTCCCAGACGCTGAATTGCAGGTCATTGCCTTGGTCGACTGTCTGGCCGCCGATGGCGGTCACGCTGCTTTCATAATTGGCGATGGTCGTTTGGTACTGCAAGTTGATCTCGGCGAGCGCATTTTCGAGCGAGCCTTCGACCATTGACGCGGGCAGACCCGGAAAAGGGAAAACCAGCACGTTGCCGCCGAAGGTCCGGCTCAACTGGATATTGAGCAACTCGCGCGTGCCCTCGCCGACAAAGGCGATGCTGCTCAAGGCCAGCATGCCGGCGCTCAACGCCAGCAAGGTGGTGGCGGTTCGCAGACGGCTGGCGCTCATATTTCGCAAAGCCAGCCGCAGTGTAACCATGTTGAAGGAAGGCAATTTGCCAATCAGCAAGACGATGATCCAAAGGACGGCGATCAACAAGCCGAAGACCGCAAAGGCGGCAGCCACGCCCAAGACGCCTAGCAGATAAGGGGAAGGCAAGTTAGAGCCCGCGATGGTACCGGGGCGTCTAGGGCGATCGTTTTCTTCACTATCCGTATTGGTCGATTCGCTTTCGGAGGCTCTTGGACCACGCAAGGGAGCTTGGCGGTTGCCGTCCGCCGGATCGCCGGCTGCAACCTCAGCGCTGCGCGCGGCAAGCAGCTCCAGCGACGGGCGCAAGATATGCCCGACTATCAAACCGAGGCTGACAGTCACGAAAATCAACAAGGCGAATGACTGAAGGATGCCGAGCGGGACCAGATGATTTTCGTTGGGGCGCAGGATGATGCTGGGGCGCACGCGCACGGCGGTCAAAACCGGCGCTACGGAGAATATAACTGTCACGACCATGCCCAAGGCAAAGCCGAAGAGCAGCGCCTCGGGGTATACGCGCCAAATCAAGGGCTGTCGCAAGGCGACGGAGCCGTACTCGTTGACGATCAGACTCAGCCCAAGGCCTACAAGGAGACCGAGGGTACTGCCGATTAGACCGAGCAGCAAACCTTCGGTCAGGAATAATATGGCGATCTGGCGGGCGCGCAAACCGAAGGTCTTCACCGCGGCGATTTCGTTGGTGCGGCGCCGCACCAGGACCAGCATGGTATTCATGATGCCGACGCCGCCGATGAGCAATGCGCCCAGCCCCATCACGACCACGAAATCGCCCAAGTACTGTGAGATGTCCTGGTAGCGTTCTTGCAAGTCGAAGGTGGTGTTTATGCGGGCATCCGGCGCGATATTCTCGACTTCCAGGATATAGCTTTCCATGCGGTCGCGATCGACATTTTGGGGAAATAGGACGCCGATGCGGTTGGGCGAAATATCTTCGTTAATCGCTTGGCTAGCGTTTTCTAAATCGAAATAGGCAAAGCCGAAAAAGGCGTTCAAAAAGTTGCTGACGCTGCTCTCTTCCGCTGTGGAGACGATGCCGCGCACGGTATAAAGTTCTTGCGTGCCGCTGACGCGAACGGTGTCGCCGACGCTTATTTCGCTGCGCTGCGCCAGGTTTTCGCTGATGACGACGTCGTTGCCGCCGCTGAACAAGCTGCCGAGCGGCGCATCGGGCGGGTCGAGCGCCAGAATCGTATGCGTGGGCGGATAGGTCGCTGGATCAATGAAAAAGCTGCCGATGAAACTGGGGCGGCCGAACTGCTGCTGGTCGGCTTTGCTAAGCTGCATATTGCGGCCGCTCATGAACGCGGTGGTTCGCGCGCCCTCGTCCCCAGCCCAATCGAGCAGCTCCGTTAGCTGCCGATTCGCGAATGCCTCAGGATCGTTGCTGCCGAAGCCGGTATACCAGCCGTCGTTGCGGATGAGCATATCGCCCTTGGTTTCGACGCGCATGTTGTTAATCAGCGTGTCGCCAATCGCCAAGCCGAGTGAACGCAGGGCGACGACGGTGGCGACGCCGGCCGTAACGCAGAGGATCGCCAGCGCGGTCCAGCGGCCGCCGCGCTGGATATTCCGCAGCGCGTATACCAGATAGAATTTGAGTCGATGAATCATCATTGCGCCTTGAATGTGAACTGTCTCATTGTAGTTGAATTGCCTGGTACTGAAAGATCGCGTCTAGGAGATCGCGGACAGATGGAAGAACTTGCTCGTAGTACCTTACGTCACTTCGGCGCTATCGTCGCGACAATGCCCGTTGCCCGCGCGCCCGTTTCTCGATTATAGTGTGCTAGGCAAAACTGTAAAGGACATCAACATGACCAGACCGGTGATCGGCATTAGCACGGGCGGGCGCAGCGAGGGCTACATTCAATCGCGGCATTATGAAGCATTCTACAGTACGCCGGCGCCTTATGTGGATGCCGTGCGTCGGGCGGGCGGCAACCCAGTTTTGCTGCCGCCGGGCAACGACGCCTGGCGCGAACTGCTGCCGCTGCTGGATGGATTTGTTATCACCGGCGGCACGGATATTGATCCCGTCGAATACAATGGCGACAGCGGCAACCCTCATTTGCTGCATGCCGACCGCGAGCGAGACCAAAGCGAATTGTCGCTCGTGCGGCATTTGCTGCAGGAGAAGGATAAGCCTCTGCTGTGCATCTGTCGCGGCTTGCAGATACTAAACGTTGCGGCGGGCGGCAGCTTGTACGAGCATATTCCCGACATACGCGACCAGGACATTCACCGCAATGAAGAAGGCTTGTGGGAGCTGCAAGAGGTCGAGGTAGAATCGGACAGCTTGCTCGCGGAAGTCATGGGCAGGACGAGTTTGCAACCGTCTTCGGGTCATCATCAGGCGGTGAAGGGGCTCGGCCGGGGATTGCGGGTCGCAGGCAGGGCAGTCGACGGGATAATCGAGGCGCTGGAAATGCCGGAACATCCCTGGCTGCTGGCGGTCCAATGGCACCCGGAAGTGACCGCCGAGCGCGACCCTAGCCAGCAGGCGATCTTCGACGCGCTGGTGACGAAAGCCCGCGAATGGCGCAGCCAGCGGATTTACGCTTAGCGTTTCTACGATGGACCTCAGTTCGGAATGGAAAAGCGCGCGAACTCAAATTCGCGCTCGAAGGCTTGCTGCGCGCTCAGAACCACGCCGCTTTGGCTAGCGCCCGATTCCGTTTCGTAGACGATGAGTTTCGCCACATAGTCGCCTGGTTCTAAATTGCTGGTATTGAAAGTAGCGCGCGACAGGGGCCGCGAGTCGATCACGCGGTCAACTTGCAACTTCTTTTCTCCATGTTCGTTGAACACTTGTATCGTATAGGCGTGGCCATCGATATCGCCACGCTGCCACCAGGAGTTGACCGAAAACTGATCGCCGTCAAAGCCTGCCAGCAAATTCGCCAAGGTAATGCCGTTGTCATAACGCAGCTCGAGAGGGTCATCTGTCAAGACAAGTTCGCAGGGGTAGGCGAGGTCGATGTAATAATCGACAATCAGATCTTCGCCCCGGTGAATCTGCTGGCAGAATCTGAGATTCTGATTCAGCCAAGTCTCGAATTGACTTTGGCGGCTCGGATCGCTTTCCTGTGGGCTGTATATGAGCCAAAACAGGTTATTCTCTGCCACGATATTTTCCAGGTCCATGTTCTCCTCATCGGAAAGTTTGATCGTGGCAGCGCCCCGCGAGTCATGAACAACGTGGGTGAGCTCTCTCCACTCCGCCAGGGCGATATCGTAGGGGCGGCGCGCCTCACTACTGTAAACTGCGGAAGGATACAGAGCCAGCAGAGAAACATCGCTACGCGGCCGGTTGATGGGAGAATGCAGGAATTCCTTCAAAATTGGAAGCTGGTTCTGGTAGCCCTCGACGCGGTTCAGACAGTTTTCACGCAGGGCTTTTAGTCTGTAAATTGAGACGTATTCGTCTTGGTAGGCAGGCGGGATGTCTAAGAAACTATAAGCGATTACACCATAACGTTGAGTGTTATGGTGCAAAACCACATGCGAGAAGCCGTCGCTGAGCAATTGATCTACGGAGTCAAGATAACGGTCGAATGCGCTGGCTGAGCAATCGGGATTTCCGCGCTTATGCCAAGCTGCCAGAAGGTGATTTTGCCGTATATAGTTGTACGATCGGTCAGGTGTGCGGTTTGCAAGACCTTCAGCGTGAGGGTATCCATTGAGAGTCTGATAGAACCCATAAATTTTGGAGTTGTTGCGCCCCATTGGCAAATTGATGAGTCTGATGTCCTCTTGATTTGGCTCAGTTTTCAACCAATCGTTAAACGCAAGTTGCGATTCTGGAATAACCTGGCTAACAAGCGGTTGATAATATTCAAAGGTAACCAAAGCAACTGCGCCAATAACGGCAAAGGAACAATATCTTTTGGGGATGGACCGCAAAAGGACTTGCAATCCAAAACAAGACAAAACCGATAACGGCAATAATATGCCAATTTGGAAGTGGTCGATCTCGTAGAACGGCTGAAAGATAAACGGGAGAAGTTCGTTGAGAAAATGTTTGGGCAGCAGCACGCCGGGATATTCGACCCCGTTTATGAGGAGGGTCGAACCGAGACGCAAGATCAAGAATGGCAGAAGCAGCAATAACCAGGGCAACATTTTGCGGCGTTGCTTGGCTGAGCTAAGCCCGAGCGCGATTAAAAGTATTGGCAGATACCCAAGGTAGCTGGTTTTATGTTGCTCACGAAAATTCAATTCGCCGCGAGCGTTCAAATCATAGATCTCGACAAAGACCGGCGTTAACAAGGGATGTCCGCCGGTGACGAAGTAGGAAATCAGATCGTTGTGCCATTCCTTCCCGGCGTTCTTTTCTAAAGCATCTTCCAAGCCCGATCTGTTCCTAATCATCGGATAAACGCGAGGAATGCTTATGGTACCGGCTATGCTAAGCAAAAGAACTAATCCGATCCAAAATCGCGGCTGCCGCCACAAACGGTAGGTAAAGACTAAGATGAAGACGCCCAATGTCAGAAGCAGGCAGACGAATATATAAATGCCTATGAAAGCGGTGATGCCAACCAACGCGCCGCTTAGTAAGAACCATTTCCATTTTTCATCCTCTATGCCGCGCTGAAAAGCATAAAGTGTGAGAGGCAATGTAATCAATAAGTTCACATCTGGGTGATTGGCATGCCCGACAACATGTTGGCTGAAACCAAAAACGACAGCGCCAAATAGCGCCAGCCACCGTTGTTCAAAAAGGTAGCGGAGGTAAACATAAGCTGATAAAGTTGTCGCCAGAATGATCATTAAGTAAACAAGATTAAAAGCATTTGAGCTTCCCATAATTGACTGAAATATCGCAAACAGTGACACGTGGAACACATTTGTGGGATGATAAGCGAGTGACAAACCGATCGGATAGAACAACACGTTCGTAAAGTAAAAGTCAGATTCTCCACCAGCCAAGATTGACCGCGCGTGCCAAGCGTCCCAGTATTTAATCCAAACGTCTCTTCCGCTGGTGGGCAGCCAGAAGGTTTCTGTGTCAAAGACATAAACGATGGTGGGCCAAGTCATCAGGACCAGCAGAATGCTAACGATGACGATGAAATGCAAGTGCTTGCGCAACATGCTACGTATGCTTGACATGAATCCTCGAGACGTAAATTACGGGACAGCTACATTCTAGCACTGCTTGGATAATGGACAATCAATGTACAGGCAAACTGTCGAACGCCTGCGAAAAAAGGCGTTCAGCGACCACTCGCTCAGGTCTCTACGCGAAAACGCGCGATATCCAGTTCTCGGTTGAAGCTGCGCTGGTTTTGCACGACGGTCCCTGGCTGGCTCTGTTTGCTGTCGGCCTGGTACACGATCAGCCGCGCGGAATAAAGGCCCGGTGGCAGCTGCGAAATGTCAATGCGGCGAAATGCTAGCGGATCGTAGCGGATGACGCGGTCGGCATCCTGGGCAACCTTCACGCCGCCGCTATCAAAGATTTGTATGGAAGAAGCGTGGTCGCCTCCACGAGGGTCCGACCACCACAAAAAGACCTGTAGTTCGTTCTCCGCTACACTGTATAGCCGGTTTGCCAATTGAATGCCGTTGTCGTAGCGGACCGAAAGCGCGGCTTCCGCATCGACCAATTCGCAGGGGTAAGCGCGGCGTAAAAAGCGCTCGACCCTGATATGGTAGCTGTTATGCGCCCGCCCGCAACGGTGATACTCTTGGGCGAACCAGGAATTGAAGTTTGGCATACTTTCGGGTTCTGTTTGCTGCGGGTCATATACAAGCCAGAGGAGGCTGTTTCTGTTCCCGATGCTGTCTAGGTCCGAAGCGCGCTCGTCAGAAGATTGTATATGGTTCTGTTCTCGCTCATCAGTCGAAATATGTATTAGGCTCTTCCATTTTGCGGCTTGGTCGGCATAGAAGCGGAACAACTGCGCTGAAAGCGGCTGCTTGGCATGCAGGCTGAGGATGCTCTCATTTCGCTTGGGAGTTGGGGAAGATAACTTGAAGAACTCGTTTAGGTGCGCGGCTGCTTCATGGCTGGGCATTTCCTGCGGGCAACTCCCGCGCAGGTCGGTTAGACGATAGACAGCATTGTATTCATTTTGGAAAGCCGCTTCGGCAAAGGCAAAGCTATCTTCGACCTTTGAAGCAAAAAACGCTTCGTGGTGCATGACCACGTGCGTGAAACCATCCCGTGAAAGCGCGTCTACAGCAGCCAGGTATTGGGCTTGATTTGAAAGTTGGCAGCGTATGCTCCAGTTGTTGCTCCATGCGCTCAGCAGAGGATTGTTATTGATATAATTGTAGGCGGCCGGCGGCGTGCGACCGGCGACCCCTTCCGCATGCGGATAAGCCGACAAGGTCTGATAAAAGTCATAGAGCTTGGAGTTTACGCGCCCCATCGGCACGTTAATCAGTCGGATGTCTTGTTGGTTATCCTCTTCCGACAACCAGCCGAGAAAGGCAAGTTGCTCATCGGGAATGACAGTATTGTCCAGCGAACTGTAATACTCAAAAGCGACCCCCAGGATGAGCAAGGCGATTATGGTTCCGCGGAATCTGCGCGAAAACGAGCGTAAGAGAGTAAAGGCGCCATAGCAGGACAAGACCGCCAGCGGCAGGAGCGCGCCGCAATAAAAGTAGTCAGACGAATAAATTGCGGTGAATATCGACGGAATCAAGTTATCCAGAAGTTGTTTGGGCAATACGATAGCATCGTAACGCTGCCCGTTGATGGTAAGCGCTGTGCCAAGCCGCAAAATGAGAAAGGGAAGCATCAGGTATAGCCAGAAGAGCATTTTGCGTCGGAAGGCTGCGCGTGTGAAGCCAAAGATGATGAGCGCGAGCGGGATGTAACCAAGATACGAAGTGTTAAAGCGCGGGTCGATGTCCAGCCCGAAAACTTCGCGGAAGATCGGTGTGGTGATTGGGTGATCCATATTAACGAAGTAATGCAGCAGGTCGGAGTTGAAAGCCTCCCCGCGGTTTTTTGCAAGCGCATGTCCGAGGGAATTGGCGTCGCTCAGCATGGGATAGACCCGAAGCAGGCCGATTGCCCCGGCGATGACGAGTAGCGTTATTACCCGCAGCCAAAAACCCGAATGTCGCCAGCGTTGCAGGGCGAAGTACAAAATGAATAAGCCGAGCGCCATCATAAGACAAACATAGGTATAGATGCCAACAAAAGCTGTCGCGCCGGCCAGGAAGCCAGACAGCGCCGCCAGGGACCAGCGCCTTTCCAACACGGCTCTATGAAAAAAATACAGCGCCAGCGGTATTGTGGCGATTGTTGTTACCAATGGCTGCGAAGGGCGAGCCGTGACATAGATGCTGCAACCGAAGATAATCGCGCCGAATAAGCTGACCCATTTTAGCCGGAAGAGATAAAGCAGGTAGATGTAGGCGGACAGAGTCGTCGCGAATATGATCAGCAGGTAGACGAGATTGTAGGCGTTTGAGAGAGGCAAAACAGAGTTGAGCGCGCTGAGCATCGCGACATGCGGCAGCGAAAAGCTGTGAAAACCGAGCGATACGCCTTCGGGGTAAAACATCAAATCCGTGTATAGCAGATCAGCCTTGCGAGCCAGGATCAATTCGGCGTACCAGGCGTTCCAGATGTTCGTCCATACATCGTAGACGATGGTGGGCAGCCAGAAGACTTCTGTGTCAAATACATAGCGGATCGTCGGATATGTCATCACGACGATTAGAGCAGGCGCAATTATAAGAAAATGCAGATGCTCCCTCAAAGCCCAGAGCAATCGTGACATAATCGCATGTACCGGTCAGCCAGAGGATTCATCGAGGATTTTAGCGCTAGGCGCGCAATCCGCAATACTGAAGCTGCTAGCGCCAAAGGCCCCTGACATCAGTCGCGCTTTGTTTGGACAATGGAGCGGCGCAAATAAACGAAACTATGTGGGCAGAGATCCAGGTATTGCCAGGTCAGCGGTCGGGCGCGAGCGGAGTGAATTACCAGGTTTCCCAATGAACAACTTCGTCGAAGACCCTGCGGCCGCCAGCCCGCAGCGCTTGTTCGGCTTCGGCTTTATTGGCTGGGTAGCCGAAGGAAATCAGCAGCCGCGTTTGGTAGCCATCGGGTATCCCCAGCAGCGCGCTAGCGTCCTCCGGTTGGTAGATGGTGCCGAGGCAAGAGCCAATGCCGATCTCGGTTGCCGCCAACTGCATATAGGCAGCGCTTTGCCCGGAATCAAAGAAGTGCCACAAGGTCCGTTCGTTCTGCGTCGGCACCACGATCACGATGCAGAGGGCGGCGCCGGAAACGTGCCCCAAGCCCGCGCCAAGCTGCGCCAGCTTTGCCAGGCGGTCTTTATCTTGAACAGCGATGAAATGCCAGGGCTGGCTGTTCTTCGAGCTTTGAGAACGCCTGCCCGCTTGCAAGATCCGTTCCACCGCCGCGGGTTTCAGCGCTTCCTGCCTAAAGTCGCGGATAGCTCGTTTGTTTTGAATCGCGTCCCAAACCTGCATAGGATATCTCTCCAGATTATTATTGAGTGGATGGGGCTGCGCGCGGTCGGCCCGGGTTAATCGTCCGCTTTGGGCATTGTGTCCATATCGGAGACATGGACCTTGCCGTAAGATTTCATTTCGTTGCGCAGCATATCGTTCAATTCCGCCTCGTAGGCAATCTGCGCCTCGATATCGGCTTCCAGCGCGAACTCGATCATGACTTCGGCAACCGACTTCTTCACGATGCGTTTGATGACCGCTTCCAGTTCGTCAACAGTCAGTTCCGTGATTTTACGATCGTCCATCTTGGTTGGCAATGCAGCCATTAGCTTGGCTGGATTGCCAGGCTCCTTTCCGATTAAATGAGCGCAGCCACGAAAACTAGCTGCCCAACTTATGGGCTTTGTTGCGCGCGCCTGCGCGGAGTATTTCGGCACTTTCCCATGACTTGATTATAACGGCGTTTGAGCCATCCCGCAGCGGACACGCAGGGCGCTTGACGAGATATAGCAGCCCCGCTTCCCCATAGTGTTTATACGCGGGACGAGCAGCGATGTCACAGGATTTGTACGCAATGCACAAGTGGCGCTGCCCAAATTTACGTCGTAGCACAGGTCAGCGTTCCATAGTGGCGTCGAGGGCAAGCCGGAGTAAGGACTTGTGGATCGTCTAGGACTGTGTGACAATTCCGCGTTCTGAACATCCTATAATGGGGCGCCAATGCCGCTGATTTTTGCGGGCTTCATATTGCTCTTTGGCAGCTTTGTGCAAGGCGCGATCGGTTTCGCGCTGGGTATGATCGCCGTGCCGTTGCTGGTCGACGCTGGCTTCAGTTTGTCGCAAGCTGTGGCGCTGACGACTTTGTCGATCGGCATTCAGGTGATGGCGGGCGCTTGGCAATTGCGGGATCATATCCCTTGGTCAGATGTCAAGTTGGCGGCTCTCACGCGATACGCGACCGTGCCCATCGGCATTATGCTGCTGCTGCTGGCAGAGGACATCAATGGCTCGGATGTCAAGCCGCTCGTCGGCATCGGCGTATTGATCGGCGTCGCCATCCGTTTGGCCGCTCCGCAGCAACTGAAGCGCGACCTGCCCCCGCCTGTTTCCGTCGCCGCGTTCGCGCTTAGCGGCGTCTTGCAAGGCTTGGTAGCGATGGGAGGACCGCCGCTGGTACTATGGATGACGACGCGCGACTTCCGCGCGCGGCAGGCGCGAGCCTTCACCATGACGCTGTTTCTGCTAAACGCGCCGATTCAAGTGCTGCTGCTATTGTTGCTGTCGCGGTCCATGAGCGTCGATGTGATCTTGATTGCGCTGTTATTGTCCCCGCTGATTTATTTGGGGACGACCATCGGCGTTCGGCTCGGCAATCGCTTTGACAAGCAGTTGCTCAACCGCCTGGCGCTGGCGGTATTGGTCGCGATCGCATGCAACGCGATTTTCTGAAGTGAGCTGAAGTGAGCTGGATTGAACATGAGCGAATCATCGCCGAGCGCGCCATTAGAATTTAGCCAGGACGAGATGCGGGAATTAGGCTATCAGGTCATTGACACCCTGGTGGACTATTACGCCAGCCGCGCCGAGCGACCGGTGGCGGAAAAGCTGGACTATGACGCGCTGGAAGCGATTCTGCGCGAGCCCTTGCCGCGGGAAGGTTCGGCCTGGGGCGATGTTCTGGCGCAGTTCCAGCGACAAGTTGTGGACACGTCAAATCGCGTGGATCATCCCCGTTTCTTCGGCTATATCCCGCTGGCGAACAATTTTGTCAGCGTGATGGCGGATACGCTGGCGGCTGGTTACAACATCTTCAATGCGGTCTGGCTGCAGGGACCGGGCGCGGCGCAGATCGAGCGGCTGACGGTGGATTGGCTGCGGCGGATTTTTGGCTTCCCGCTAGGGGCGGGCGGGACTTTCGTCAGCGGCGGTTCGGTCGCCAATCTGTCGGCCTTGGCGGTGGCGCGGTGTATTCACCTGGACGGAGATATGCAGGATGCAGTCGCTTATTGTTCCGATCAAGTCCATTTCGCCATTTCCCGCGGATTGCGCGTGCTGGGCTTTGCGCCGGAGCAACTGCGCAAGATCCCAAGCGACGAAGATTATCGCATTTCGCTGCCGCTTTTGAGAGGTGCGATTGCGGCGGATCGGGCGGCGGGCAGGAAGCCCTTCTGTGTCGTGGCCAGCGCTGGCACAACGAATACGGGCGCGGTGGATCCATTAAACGCGCTGGCGGATCTGTGCGAGCAAGAGCAGCTTTGGCTGCACGTCGATGGCGCTTATGGCGCGCCTGCCATGTTGAGCGACAAAGGCAAGCGCGGGCTGAAGGGGCTGGCGCGGGCAGATTCCCTGGCTTTGGACGCGCATAAGTGGCTGTTCCAACCGATCGAGTGCGGCGTGGTGCTGGTGCGGGAGGGGCGCTGGCTGGCAGAGACTTTCAAAGAAGAGCCGGAATACTTAAAAGACGTCGAGCAAAGGGGCGAAGAAATCAATTTCATGTACCAAGGCATACAACTGACGCGGCAATTTCGCGCCTTGAAATTGTGGATGAGCTTCAAGGTCTTCGGGCTGGAGGCCATCAGCGAGGCGATCGCGCTTGGGTTTGAGCATGCGGAACTGGCGGAGCGGCTGCTGCGCCAAGCCGGCTGCTGGGAGATTGTGACGCCGGCGCAGATGGCTATCGTCACATTTCGCTATAAGCCGGCGAATGGTGATGATCGTCTGTCGAATCGCATAACGCAGGAGCTGGTAGGACTGCTGCTGGAGGATGGTTACGCCTTCGCCTCTGGCACGCAACTGCGCGAGAAAACGGTGCTGAGGCTGTGCTGCAATAATCCGCGCGCGACGCCGGAAGATCTGCGGCGAACTGTTACGCTGATGGGTCGACTGGCGGCTGAATTGGAAGCGACGCTCAAAGTAAAGCCGGCTGCGGAATAGAGCGTCCGCCTTGTACAGGCTGTGCAGTTTGCCGTAAAATACTTACTGTCTTAACAGCCCAGCAAGATTCTGTTAAAGTTGAGCAACTCTCTTTATGAGCAGTGCAATGCTGGCGCCACAGCTTAGCAATACATCCATTTCTTTCTAGCATGTTTGGCTAAAGGCGTCTTAGCTGTCGATGCGCCTAGCGCAAGTTCTTCATCAGAAAGGACCTGATATGCGCAATACAAACCCCCGCGACCAGCTCAAGCTCGGCGCGGATGAGATGCGCGAAATGGGCTACCGCATCATCGACATGCTGGTGGATTATACTGGGGCGCAAGCCCAGTTTCCGGTGACGCGGGCCTTGGATCACGCGACTTTCGAGGAAATCCTGGATGAGCCGCTTCCCGAGACGGGGTCGGATTGGCAAGACGTATTGGAACAGTTCGAGCGTCAGGTGCTGACAACCATCGACCACCTGGATCATCCGCGCTTCTTCGCCTATATTCCGTCCTCCAGCAATTTCGTTAGCGCCATGGCGGACACGCTGGCTTCCGGCTACAACATTTTCAACGCCTTGTACCCGCTTGGAACAGGCGCGGCGGTGGTCGAAAGGCTGGCCATCAATTGGCTGCGCAAGCTCTGCGGTATGCCGGAAGAGGCAGGAGGCTTGTTTGTAAGCGGGGGCTCTGTTGCGAATCTGACGGGTTTGGCGGTGGCGCGACAGATCCAGTTGGATGGAGATATGCGCGATGCCGTCATTTACTGCTCGGATCAGGCGCACTTTGTGATCTCGCGCGGCTTACGCATCCTCGGGTTTGCGCCGGGACAACTGCGCGAAATCCCTTCGGACGCAGATTTCCGGCTGCCGGTGGCGGATCTCGAACGGGCAATCGCAGAGGACCGAGCGGCGGGCAAACAGCCTTTCTGCGTTGCCGCCACGGCCGGCACGACCAATACCGGCGCGATAGATCCCCTGAATGACCTGGCGGATCTGTGCGAGCGGGAAGGTCTTTGGCTGCATGTCGATGGCGCTTATGGCGCGTCCGCCTGCTTGACCGAGCATAGAAAGCAGGCTCTAGCTGGCATCGAACGCGCGCATACGCTGACTTGGGACGCGCATAAATGGATGTTCCAACCGGTTGAGTGCAGCACCCTGCTGGTGCGGGATCGCCATTGGCTGGGCAATACCTTCAAGGAGACGGCGCATTTCCTCACAGACGCCGAGGCGCACAGTAAAGAAGAAGTTGGCGAAGAGATGAACTTCATGTATCAAGGCATTCAGTTAACACGTTATTTTCGCGCCTTGAAATTTTGGATGAGCCTAAAAGTATTTGGCCTGGCCGCCATGCGAGCTGCGATTGAACGTGGATTTGAACTGGCGGAATTGGCGGAATCGCTTTTACGAGATGCGGGCCCCTGGGAGATCGTCACGCCGGCGCAAATGGCGATTGTAACCTTTCGTTACAAGCCGCGCGACGGTGACGAATGCCTGGCCAATGCGGTGACCGATGAGTTGTCGGACGCCATGGCCGCGAATGGATTCGCTTTTGCCTCGACCACCAGGCTGCGCGGGAAAACAGCCATGCGCCTGGTCACGAACAATCCGCGTACAACACCATCCGATCTGCGGCAAACTGTTCTGCTCATAGGTCGGCTGGCGGCGGAGCTAGAGACGCGGCTCAAACAAGCTCCCGCCGCAGCGGAATAATTCATTTTCCTCTCCACAATTTGTACAGGCTGTACAGCTAGCAGTAAGTTGCTAAAATACGCGCTTCGCATACCAGCTTTGGCATTCTCGCAATCATTGAGGACTGGACATTGGATATTGAATTTCTGGCTTTTTCCCTCGCCAGCTTCCTTTTCATCGCCCTAGCGTCCATTCAGATTGGTCGCTTCGTGACCCGTTTTCATCTGCCTTTGATCAGCGGCTATTTGCTGGCGGGCATATTGGCAGGTCCCTTCATTTTCCAATTCATCGAAACCTTGAATGTCGAGGCGCTGTTATTTCTGGATGAAACGGCGCTGGCGTTCATCGCGTTTGCGGCGGGCAGCGAGATGGCGCTGGATGAATTGCGCGGACGTTATCGCAGCATCGGCTGGAATACGCTGACACAGATTGTCGCGGTCTATGTCATCTGTGGGGCGGCGATTTTTCTGCTGGCTGATTCCATACCCTTTATGCGGGATTTGAGTCCCGCGGGGCGGCTGGCGGCGGCCATCCTCGGCGGCACCATTTTGGCGGCGCGCTCGCCTTCTTCCGCCATCGCCATCATCAATGAAGTGCGGGCGCGCGGACCCTTCACCAAGACGGTGCTGGGCGTGACGCTGGTCAAGGATGTGCTGATTGTCGTGCTCTTCGCGCTGAGCACATCCATCGCCGCGACGCTGCTGACGGGGCGCAGCTTCAACCTCGGTTTCATTCTGTTGGTGAGTTTCGAGGTGTTGGGCTCAATCGGGCTGGGCATCGCTGTCGCGCAGTTGATGCAGCTTATCTTGCGCAATCATTGGGAAGATTGGCTGAAAATCCCGATTCTGCTATTCATCGGCTATCTGGTCTTCTTTTTCGCCGGGGAGCTACGGCACTGGAGCCATGAGAACCTGCCGGTGGAACTGCTTTTTGAACCGCTGCTGATATGTATGGTGGCGAGTTTCTGGCTGACGAATCGATCGCCCTACCGCAGCGAATTGCGGCACTTGCTGCATCGAGTCGAAATGCCGATATTTGTCATCTTTTTCACATTGATTGGCGGATCGCTGGACATTGGCATCGTGATGACCATCCTTCCCATCACCGTGTTGATTTTCGTGGCGCGGCTGGCGGCGCTCTTCATAGGCGGTTATGTCGGCGGGACGATCGCGGGGGATCCGCGGCAGTTCAACCGCTTGACCTGGATGGCTTACATCACGCAGGCGGGCGTCGGCTTGGGCTTGGCAAAAGAGGTGGCGCTGGAATTCCCGCAGCTTGGCAACGATTTCACGACCTTGATGGTGGCGGTTATCGTCTTGAGTCAACTGGCGGGACCGCCTTTCTTCAAATTCGCCATTCGGCTGGTGGGCGAATCGCACTTGCCCAAGGACATCAAAGACGACGAAATCCTGGATGTGGTGATCGTCGGCATAGAGAATCAATCGCGGGCGCTGGCGGAGCGCTTGCTGGCGCATGGCTGGCGGGTCAAGCTGCTGGATATCGACCAATCGCATGTCTCGGTGCTGGCCGCGTCGGACGGGCTGCGGCATGAGCATTGGCTGTCGGAAGTCACGGCCGAAGAGCTGCGCAAGCTCATCGAACCCAAGACCGAGGTCGCCGTCACCCTGCTGCCCAACGACGCCGACAGCTTGAAACTGTGCCAGATCTTCTACGAGGACTTTGGCATCACGCGGCAGATCGCCCGCCTCAACGAATTCAGTCTGGTCGATCAATTCCGCGAGTTGGGCGTACACGTCTTGGACCCAGCCAATGCCATGGTCCATCTGCTGGACAATTTCGTGCGCGCGCCACAGTTGGCGACCATGGTCTTTGAAGATGACCCCGATCATGATGTCGTGCAAGTAACCATCACCGATCCCACCGTCGATGGACTGCACTTGCGCGAGCTGATCCTGCCCGATGACGTCTTGGTGATGGCGATTGTACGGCGCGGTCACGCCATTGTGCCGCATGGCTACACGAATTTGCACGTCGGCGATGAACTGACGCTGATTGGTCCCACGGGCAGCCTGGATGAAGTGGCGCTGAAGCTGGGATATTGAGCTTTGCGGCGCCTTTGCGCGCCGACGCTATTGACATATTGATAATCATCAATATAATCGCGTTTGACGCATTCATTCTGTTTTACTTGAGGAAGTCGATATGAAGAAGTTACCGGTAGCGATTATTGGCGGAGGACCTGTTGGGCTGGCTGCGGCCGCGCATCTCATCGAACGCGGCGAAGAGGCGCTGCTCTTTGAAGCCGGCGCGACTGTCGGCGCGAGCGTGCTCGAATGGGGACACGTTCGCATGTTCTCGCCTTGGCGCTATAACATGGACGCCGCCTGCGTGCGCCTGCTGGAAGCAGCTGGCTGGAGCGCCCCGCCCGCTGATGAACTGCCGACCGGCGCGGCATTATACCAGCGCTATCTTCGCCCCTTGGCGGACTTGCCGGTACTGCGGGATATCGTCAAGACCGGCGCCCGCGTGACGGCGGTTTCCCGGCGTCAGCATGACAAGATGAAGGACAGCGGCCGCGACGACGCGCCATTTCTGCTGCGCCTGGGCTGGGCGGATGGGGGCGAAAGCCAATTCGAGGCGCGCGCGGTGATTGACGCTTCGGGAACCTGGCGCAATCCCAACCCGGCCGGCGCGCACGGACTGCCGGCGCTGGGCGAGGCGGCGCTGCGGGGGCGCATCGCCTATGGCATCCCGGATGTCACTGGGCGCGACCGGCAGCGCTACCAAGGCCGGCGCGTCATGGTCCTGGGCAGCGGGCATTCGGCGATTAACTGTTTGCTCGATCTGATCAGCTTGGGCGGGGAAACCGAGGCTGTCTGGCTGATGCGCGGGGACAATTTGCGCAAGGTATATGGCGGTGGCGAGAAGGATGCCCTGGCCGCCCGCGGTCAATTGGGTTTGCGCGTCAAGGCGGCAGTTGAGGCGGGCGCGCTCGAAATTGTAGCGCCCTTCCACGTTGCGGGGGTCGCGGCGGATGGGGCTGGACTGCGGGTCGGCAGTGACATCAATGACGTCATGAGCAGCGTATATGCCGACGAGCTCATCGTTTCTACGGGATCGCGGCCCGACTTTGCCATGCTGAGCGAACTGCGGCTGGATCTCGACCCGAGCGTGGAGAGCAGCCGCGCCCTGGCGCCCTTGATCGACCCCAACCTGCATAGCTGCGGCACGGTGCGCCCGCATGGCGAGGCTGAATTGCGCCAGCCGGAGAAGGACTTTTACATCGTGGGCATGAAGAGCTATGGCCGCGCGCCGACATTTCTGATGGCAACCGGTTATGAACAGGCGCGTTCGGTGGCGGCGGCGCTATGCGGCGACTGGGCTGGGTCCCGCGATGTCCAGCTCAATTTGCCGGAGACTGGCGTCTGCGTCACAGATTTCGCGGACGCTGGGCTGTGCTGCGCGTCGGCGCCGCTGGGCGCCATTGGTGAGATTCCACTTGTTCAGACGCCGCTGGAAAGTCGCTGCTGTTAAATCAATCCCCATCAAGACGCGTTTGCCTAATATCGCCAAAGCTCATAATCAAATTGTAATTTATTTCCATTGCATGATCGGGCAATTGTCGCTAAACTAACGGCTGTTTAGTTAACGAAGTGGAGCATAATGAATCCAATTGTCGCGGTAACCAAGCAGTTCAGATTGATTGCAGTCCTCGCCTTGCTGATTAGCGTAGGCGCCGCCCAAGCTCAGCAATTGCCTAAAGTCAACGTCCCGTGTGTTCAATGCAATTGGACCAGGCGTATTATCAGTCTACTTTGATTCGATTCCGGGAGCCGCCAGCTATGAGGTACTCATCAAGGGACCGGGCGAATGGGCATTCGATAATAAAGGGGGTTGGCACACAGCCTCATGGAATGATGCCCACCAATTCACTGGCCTCACTCCTGGCGAAATCTATACCATCCGCGTCCGCGCCCTCGACGCCGAAGGCAATAGAGGCATAAAGAGCCGGATCATTAAAATCACGACAGCGCCGGTATGGGTTTGGGAACGATTCTTTGAAACCAGAAGCAAGACCGGCAAAGGACAAAAATGGGACGAGCGGCCGAATATGAACAACAAGGCCTGCCGCTGGTGATTCCTTGCCCGCGTTCCGCGCATAACAGCTAAGCGAAACTCGCTGTCGATTTCCGGCAGCGAGTTTTTCTTTTGGTTTGCCCTGTCCCCAGCCACGCGCTATGCTCTGACGCAGATTATGAAGTGAGTGAAGGAGATTTCGCATGGCGCATCCCTTGGTCGAGCAGCTTCGTTTCAGCCGCAGCGAGTTTCTGCGCTGCGTCGAGGACCTCAGCCCGCAAGAGGCCGCCGTCCGGCAGGGTCAACTGAATTGCATCAGTTGGATCATCGGGCATCTGGCGTCGCATGAAAACCAGGTCTTCGTCTTCCTGGCGCAGGGGGTGAAGATCCAGCCGGGTCTGCGTAAAATCTGCGGTTATGGCAGCCCGCCCTCCGCGCCCAAGCTGGATGAAATGTGGCGGGCTTGGCGCGAGGTAACAGCGAGCGCTGACACTTTCCTGGATACGCTGGACAGCCAAAAACTGGGCGAGCATATCAGCTGGAAGGGCGAGCCGCTGGGGGAGTCCATCGGCACGACCATTCAGCGCGCCATCTATCACTACTGGTTTCATTTGGGGGAGGCGCATGCCATCCGGCAGGCTCTCGGTCATCGGGAGCTGCCGCAATTCGTGGGCGCGCTGAATGACTATGCCTACCGCCCGGGCGATTGAGCCATGGAGCGCAAACCGCGCATCGGCATCACAACCAGCTTGGAGGACGGGCGGCAGACGCTCGACCTGCGCTATGTTGAGGCGGTTGAAGCAGCCGGCGGCAGCCCTGTCATCGTGCCGCTCTTGCAGACGGTCCAGTCGGCCGCGGATATCGCGGCGCTGCTGGATGGCTTGATAATCACTGGCGGGCCGGGCATCAAGCGCGGCTTGATTGGCGCGCTGCCGGCCGATCTACCGCCGGTCGACCCGCGGCGCGATCGCAGCGACGCGCTCATCTTCCGCGCCATGGCGGATCGTCCTTTTCTCGGCATCTGTTATGGCATGCAGTTCGCCAATGCCATGGCGGGCGGCGCCATCTACGGCGACGTGCAAGCCCAAGCCCGCGCCGCGATTCACAGCGCCGATCGTGGCGGGGGCGAACACGAGATCCACATCGCGGCAAACTCGCATTTGCATGCTGTGCTTAAAACCGACAAGCTGAAGACGAATTCCCATCATATTCAAGCTGTCGCCGATGTGGGCGCAGGACTGCGCGCGACGGCGCGGTCGGCGGACGGCGTCATCGAAGCGCTGGAATCGGTGGATGGGCGGATTGTGGGCCTGCAGTTCCATCCCGAGCGTATGGCTGGCGCGGCGCGCGCGCTCTTCGCGGATTTGATTTCGCGGGCTAAAACAAGCCAATCAGGCGCGTGAGCAGGTTGTGCTTGATGTAACCCCTTTCGGCGTACCAGCGCCAGGTGTCTTGCAAGCTGGTAGCGATGTCGATTTGGGGCTGGAAAAGCTCGCGGTAGGCTTTGCTGCCGTCAAAATAAATGAAGGCGGCGCCCAGCCGCGTTTGATCGGCGTCCATGGGCGTCTCGATGCCGCAGCGGCGCAGGGCGTCTATCAAGAGCGCGATTGGCTCCAGCATGAAATCGGGGCTGCGGAAAAGCGGCGCTCGAGCGCCACAAGCCGCCGCGATGAGGGAGAACCACTCGCTATAGGGGTAATTGGCGCTGTTGAGAATATAGCGCTGGCCGCTGCGTCCACGCTCGATGGCATTGACATGAGCCGCCGCCACATCACGCGCGTCAATGACCGCCAAGCCGCCGGAGGCAATCGGCACAGCCCATTGATAGCGCGCCGTTTCGATGACAAAGGTGCCAGAGATGGCGTTGAGATCGCCCGGACCGATGACCACCGTCGGATTCAGGGTCACGACATCCAGCCCCGAAGCGACATATTCCGCCACGACTTCTTCGGCTTTGAGCTTGGAATAGGCATAAATGTAGCGCTCTGGCGGCAGATTGAAGCGATCGTTCTCGTCCGCGGGCGCGGGACCTGGGCGTATGCCGACGGTCGCGGCGCTGCTGGTGAAGACGACGCGCCTCACGCGAGTCGCCTGCGCCGCGCTTAAGACATTGCGCGCGCCATCGACATTGACGCGCCACAGGGAAGCCTTGTCATCGTCTTTCCAGTAGTCGGCTTTGGCGGCGGCGTGGAAGACGATCTCGCAGCCGTCGCAGGCGCGCTTTAGCGCTGCCAAGTCGTTGAGGTCGCCGGCGACGCCCTCGTAGGCTAGACCCTCCAGGATGGCCAGTTTCCGCTCTGAGCGGTAAAGGACGCGCAGTTCATGACCCGCCGCGGCTAGCTGGCGGGCGATATGCGAGCCGACGAAGCCGGTCGCGCCGGTTATGAAAACTCTCATGCCACCTCGGCGGGTCGGGGTTTAGGTGTCATGCGCAAAGGGTATCCTAGCCGCGTTTCCGCGAAAAGCAAAGTCCGGCGGTCCGCGGCTGTCTAAAGCGTGATGATGCCCAGTTGCGTGGCGCGGACGACCGCTTCGGTGCGGCTCTGCGCGCCCAGTTTGCCCATGATCGCGTTCACGTGAAATTTGACTGTGTGTTCGGTGATGCCCAGGTCCAGGGCAATGGCTTTGTTGGTCAAGCCCCGCGCCAGCGACTGCAAGACCTCGTTTTCGCGCGGCGTTAAGGGAGTCGCGTCCGCCAGCAGCGGCAACTCCAATGAGGCGGCTGGCAAGAGGCGCAAGCTGGGATCGAGCGCGATTAAGCCGAAGTCGATGGCGCGCAAGGCGCTTGCGAAAGCCTCCGGATCGCTTTCGCGCGGCAAGACAGCATAGCCGGGGCAAGCTGCCAAGGCGCCCATCAGCGCCAGCAGGGATTCTTCGGTTTCGTCATCCGCCACCAATGCCAGAATAGGACTGTCGCCGACCCATTCGGCAAGGGATTGGCGCAGCGTCTCGCTGTGCCAGCCCAGATCGACAACCAGCGCATCCGCTCCCCCTTCATCGACGAGCAGGTCCAGATCGCCGCCGTCGCTCTGCGCCAGCACGGTGAAGCCACGGTCCTCTAGCAAGGCTGCTAAACCGGCGCGAGCCAGCAAGTTTTCCGCGACCACAATCAGTCGCAGGTCGGTATCTGTCATGGGCATATCATTTTGGTCAGAGCAATCGCATCAAATTATTTTTCAACACAGAGGGCGCAGAGAGCGCAGAGAAAAATGGCAGTGCGATTAAATGCAATTCGTTTCATTAGAGCAATCATACCAGAAAATTATGTGTCGAATGTCACATAAATCTAATCGTTGATGCGATTGCCCTGCCCTTCCAAACAGGGCAATCGCATCAAAATCATTTTGGGGCGATACTGAGGCAAAAAGAGGAGTTGCCTCATGTCAAAAGGTAGAGGATTGAGTTTAGAGGAATGTTTTGCTGATCTGCCTGATCCCCGAATAGAGGGGCGCTGTGACCACAAATTGCTCGATATCATTATCATCGCCGTTTGTGCTGTGCTCTGTGGCGCGGATAGTTGGGTTGGCATCGAAACCGTAGGAAAAGCGAAGGAGCCTTGGTTTCGCCAGTTTCTGAAGCTAGAGCATGGCATTCCATCGCATGATACCTTCGGTTATGTATTTGCCAGGATCAATCATGAGGAGTTCCAGCAGCGCTTTATGCGCTGGGTAGAGTCGGTGTTTGCAGTCAGTAAAGGACAGGTGCTTGCCCTTGACGGCAAGACCTTGCGCGGTAGCCATGACAAGATGCTGGGTAAGGATGCGGTCCATTTGGTCAGTGCTTGGGCAAGTGAAAATGGCTTGGTATTAGGACAGCGCAAAGTGGCTGATAAGTCCAATGAAGTAACAGCCATTCCTGAGTTGTTGCGTCTACTGGATGTTTCCGGTTGCATTGTGACAATAGATGCGATGGGATGTCAAACCAAGATTGCGCAAGCGATTCGGAACGAGAAAGCGGATTATATTCTGCAGGTCAAGGGCAATCAGGGCAATCTAAAACAGGATATAGCCGATTGGTTCAGCTATGGCGACAAACATGGATTTGAAGACATGGACTGTGACTTCAACGAAACAACTAACAAGTCAAGGGGACGGATTGAAATACGCAAATGTTGGGTGCTCAGTGATCCCAAGGCTTTCGAATATATCCGCCATTATCAAGGATGGCCTGACCTGCGTAGCCTTATACGTGTCCAGCGAGAGTGCCGTCATAAAGGGCAAATTCGCTACCAGACTGCCTATTATATCAGCAGCCTTGACACTTCTGCCGCGCTTATCTTGCAAGCAACGCGGCGGCACTGGACAATCGAAAACAGCTACCACTGGGTCTTGGATGTCACCTTCGGCGAGGATCATTCTCGCATCCGAGACGGCGAAAGTTCCGAAAATATGGCAACCTTACGCGCTATAGCCTTGAATCTGCTCAAGCGTGATACAGGCAAAAGCAGTTTACGGCAAAAACGCTTCCGCGCAGCGATGGATAACGATTTCTTGCTCCATCTGCTTCAACCAATTTGATGCGATTGCCCTGCCCTTCCAAACTGGTTTTTCGCAAGAGGCGGGCAAAATTGTTATAATGCCAGTTGAACGGTAGCAGTTCTGTTGCCGCGCCATTGGCGTAGAGCGGCGGCAGATGTAATAGGAGGCGCCCTATGGCTGACGCGCGAATCTCAGTTCAAGATCGCTTTGTTCCGCAGACCCTGGACCTGCTGCAAGGGGTCTTTGCCGGCTATCCAGGACGTGATTTTGCCGTGCGTTTGTGGGACGGAACAATCTGGGAGCAGGAAGGCACGTCCGAGCATCGCTTTACGATCGTGCTCAATCATCCGTCGGCGCTGCGCCGCATGTTCTTTCCGCCGACCGAACGGCGCCTGGGCGAAGCGTATATGTTTGGCGATTTCGAAATCGAAGGCAATATGTACGAGGCGATCTACCTGGCGCGCTACCTGTGGGAAAACTGGACCTGGCGCGATACGCTGCGCTTTGCGCCGAAACTGCTGCGCCTGCCTGCTCACTCCTCCAGCTCGAACCAGCAGATCGCCCATATCTCCGGGCAGAAGCATTCGGTCAACCGCGACAAACAAGCGATCCAATACCATTACGATGTTTCAAACGAGTTTTATCAGCTGTGGCTGGATGAAAAAATGGTTTATTCCTGCGCCTACTTTGCCGATCCCGACGAAAGCATCAATACCGCGCAGAGCCGCAAGCTCGACTATATCTGCCGCAAGCTGCGCTTGCAGCCGGGCGAGCGCTTGCTGGACATCGGCTGTGGTTGGGGCGCGCTGATTATGCACGCCGCCCAACATTACGGCGTGGAGGCTCTGGGCATCACACTCAGCGAAAAGCAATTGGCGCTGGCGCAGGAGCGCATCGCCGCGGCCGGGCTAGCTGATCGCTGCCGCGCCCAGTTGTTGGATTACCGCAATGTGGACGAGTCGCAGCCCTTTGACAAGATCGTCAGCATCGGCATGGTGGAGCATGTCGGGCGGGAAAACCTGGGCATCTATTTTGAGAAAGCCTATCGCCTGCTGAAACCGGGCGGCGTCTTTCTCAACCATGGGATTACGCTTTTGAGCGCGCCCTTTGAGGCGCTGTACGAAGCGAAGGATTCATTCGTCCAGCAATACGTCTTTCCCGATGGCGACAGCCAGCCCATCGCCTATATTTTGGATGTGGCCGCCAAAGCCAATTTCGAGTGCCGCGACGTGGAAAGCCTGCGCGAGCATTATGCCTTGACGCTCAAGAACTGGCTGAAACGTTACGAGGCGCATGAGCAGACCATCCTTGATATGCTTGGACCCACCGGCTATCGCCAGTGGCGCATCTACCTGGCGGGGGCGCGCTGGGTCTTCGAATCCGGCTACAACTCCATTCATCAGGCTTTGCTGTACAAATCGCAGGATGGCAAGACCGCGCATGGTCATCTGCCGCTGACACGCGCCGACTGGTATGAGCGCGGAGCCTGATTGCGCGTCCTTAATACGCATGAAATGAATTCTACAGATTGGGCGACTCGCCGAGTCGCCCCTACCAACGCCTTCGTATTATGGATTAAGGACCCCATGTCGCGCGCTGTAAAATGAATTTCAACTGAAAAGAAACAACTCTACCGGTGCAGGGGCGACATTCCTCAAGCGTGGCAAACATATCGCAAGCAGTTGCTCGCCTGCGTTGCTCAGATCAGCCGCGGCTGCAATTGCGGCAAGAGGACCTCGCCGATGCGCAAATCGTAACGCCGGCGATCTAGAAAATAGCTGACTGATTCGTAACCGACGCTTTCGAGCTTGTCGAGCGCTTTGTCGAAGTCGGCGCCAACGCGGTAAGCGTCATGCGAGTCGGAGCCGAGCACAACGGGAATGCCCCGCAATGCCATTTCAGCCAAGATTGCCATGCCGGGATTCATTTCCGGATAGGGTTTGTTGAGGCCGCTGGTATTGAGTTCCAGCGCGATGCCGGCGCGCGCGATGCGATCCAAGGCGCGGCGAATCGTATCCAGATGATCCGAGACATCGTATTGCTTGGGATGCACGATTTTCACGATGTCGGGATGGCTGAGGCAGTCGAATAGCCCGGATTCAGCCGCGTTCGCCAGGTTCTCGAAGTAGCTCTTTTCGTATGCCAAGCGCGATGACCCTTCGAGGTAAATCGCTTGGTATTCTTTGGTCTGCGGATGGACCGAGCCCAGGATATAGCTGAAATCGGCTTGCTTGTGCAGGTCCTCCAGCCAGCTCTCCATACCGGGCATGTAATCGCTTTCCAAGCCCAGGCGCACATCGACGCGCCCAGCGAATTCCTCATGCGTTTGCGCGATCATCTGCACATATTGCGGCAGTTGATTGACGCTCATGCGCACGCCGGGATTCCAGCCAAAAGGCATGGGACTGTGGCAAGTGAAGGTGATGCCGCGCAAGCCCTTTTTCTCGGCTTCCAGCGCGTAGTCGGCGGGGAGGCCGCGGGCGTGCTTGCACAGGGTGGTGTGCATGTGAGAGTCGTACATATTCGCTTCGTAGGGCATGGCGGCTCCGGGGGGATGGATGCGGACGCAAGACGCCCATTGTGGCGCAGAAGCGGGGCGATGTCTATGATGTTTTTGATATGCCCCAGAAGAAAACCAAGTAAATAATGAGAAACGGTAGGGGCGCCTCGCTGGACTCTGTTGAAATACTCAATTTACCCCCATCCCCATAAAGAGGGAGGGGCTTAACGGCTCACTACAGGTCATAAGACTCCCATTGCCTCATTTTTGGCAAGGGGCTGGGTCATGGAGGCTGTTTTTCAACAGAGTCCGGTGGGTCGCCCGAAACCTGGACAAAGCGTTGCGTTTCAGTTTTCATTACGTTTTTGGAATTGTTTCTGCGTGCTTTGTTGTAAAAAAATGAAGCGATTGCCCTGCTTCGCCCCCAAACGGCGCGTCTTCAGCTGGTGGCCACGCGCACGATGTCCGCGATGCTGGCTTCGGTGGCTTCGTCCAGCTCGGTCAAATACCAGGCGTTGGCGATGAGCTTGTCGGGCGCGTCTTCGTCGATGGGCAAGTTCGCTTTCTCGGTGAGACCAAAGGTGACATAATCGTCCATGCGAATGAAGACGAGCACAGGACCGCTCTTGGCGTAGCCGGGCATGCCATACCATAGTCTCGGCTTGAGATCGGGGTTGGTTTCCATGATGATTTCATGCAGGCGCATTCCCAGCGCGGCGCGGGTCTTAAACATTTGCGGGATTTTCTCGATTACGGCGGCTAGGTTATCGGCATCCTTCTTGGCTTTCTTGCTTGACATTTAAGTTCCCTTTCTTCTATGTAACAACAGGTATGTAACAACAGGATTGAGAGTCATATTCGCATGCAAGCGCTTTCGATAAGATACTTCATCAAGCAAGTTGCTGCCACTGACGGCTTGCCTCTCGCTTGAAGGCGAGACGCGCGGGGACATTGACCCGATTCCGCTCAAGCCAATTCAGATAGCCGGCGCATGTTGTGTCGGTTATCGCGGTAGAGATCGCGGTAGATGGCATAGAGCTCGTCGTATATCGCCTTCGTCGCCGGGTTGGGCGCAACGCGGCGGTCGACCCGCACCCAGGCGTCGCGCAGGGGCGCGAAATCCTTAAAGATGCGAGCCGCCATACCGGCCAGGTAGGCGTCGCCATAGGCTGCGCCGATCGTCTGGCGCGGGATGTCTTGCGGCAAGCCCGTGACATCGCTGCATATTTGCAGCCAGAGCGGGTCCTTTACGCCGCCGCCGATGGCAACCAGTCGGCGCGGATGGGCGCCAACTTCGGCCATGGCTTCGATATTATGGCGCAAGCCATAGCCGATGCCCTCGAGCAGGCTGCGATAGAGATGGGCGCGGCTGTGGCTGAGGCTCAAACCGAAGATCATGCCCTTGGCATGCACATCGTTAATGGGGCTGCGTTCGCCGCTGAAATAGGGCAAGCTGAGCAAGCCCTCGCTGCCAGCCTCGATGCGCGAGGCGCCCTGAGAAAGCAGGGCGAAGGCATCCAAGCCCTCACCCGCCGCTCGCTGTACTTCGGCAAGCGCCAGTTCATCGCGGAACCAGGTCAAGAGCGTGCCGGACGTCGACATGCCGGCCGCGAGAATTGCGCTGCCCGGCGCGATACCCACGGATGCCCAAAGGTCGCGGTGCGGGCGATAGGCGGCCGTGCTCTGGATTAAGAAGAGCGTGCTGCCATACATCACCATCAGGTCGCCGACCTGGGTCGCGCCAGCGGCAACCGCTTCGGCGAGGGCGTCAGCGCTGCCGGTGGCGACCGGCGTGCCGGCGGGGATGCCTGTCTCTGCGGCGGCTTGGGCTGTAACTGCGCCGGCTTGCTCCCCGGGCCAGAGCGTCTCCGGCAGCCACTCCAAGGGGCAGATGCGCTCGACCCATTCCTTGCGCCAAGACAGTTCGCGCGCGTCAAAAAAGGGCGCGAAGTAGGGCGCGACGTAATTGTCGACGACGAAGCGACCGGTCAGGCGGTAGACGAGATAGGTTGAGGCGGTGACGATCTTGCGGGTGCGCGCGAAGAGCTCGGGCTGGCGCCGGCGGTACCAGAGGACTTTGGGACCGACTGACTGTGCCGAGAGCGCTTGTCCGGTACGCGAGAAAATCTCATCCGCGCCCAATTCCGCCGTCAGGTCCTCAATCTCTTGACCGGCGCGGGTGTCGATGCCGTAGAGGATGGCGGGACGCAGCGGTTGGCAGTTTTCGTCGAGCGGGAGCATGGTGGGCGCGATGGCGCTGGCGGCGACGCCGGCGATGCGCGCTGGATCAATGCCCGACTCTTCGATCAGAGCGCGCGAAATCGTACAGAAGTCGCGCCACCAGACCGCGTCAGCCTCTTGTTCCGCCCAGCCAGGCTGCGGGATATCGAAGCCGTGCGGCGCCACGCGCGTAGCCAGCACTTGGCCATCCAAGCTGACCAGCGCGCCTTTGGAACTTGAAGTGCCGACATCAATGCCCAGCAGCAGCCGATCGTCTTTCATAAGCCCCGATTTTCTCAGTCCAGATCGACCGGCTGACCGGCGCGCGCCGATTCTTCGACCGCGCAAAGCACGCGCGTGACCAATGCCGCCTCGGCGCCTGTCGCCAGGACGGGTTTGTCGTCCACAACGGCATCGACGAAGCGCGCGATCGCTTCCAGCACGAAGCCGCTCATGCGCGCCGAATTGGCATCAAGCGTGAAGCCGAGCACATCGGGCAGGCTTGTCGCATCGCGCGTGTATTTCTCGACCGCGCGATTGTCTGAGGTGTTGATATAGAGCGCGCCTTGACTGCCCAGCACTTCCATCTTGAAGTTGAAAACATTTGGCTCGGTTTCGGGAAGGATCCAACTGTTTTCCAGCGTGACGACCGCGCCCTTAGCGAACTCGACAATAGCGATGTGGAAGTCTGGCGTATCAATGCCCATGTCGCGCAGGACCCCCGAACGACTGACGGCATAAACGCGAACGGGTTTATCGTTCAGCAGCCAGTGGGACATATCCAGAGTATGGCTGGCCAGGAACCAGAGCGCCGAGCTTTTGCCAGCCCAGGGCAACATCCGCGTGGGCACAAAGGTCGTATTGCTCAGGCGGGCGTAAATATATTTCAGATCCCCCAATTCGCCGTCCATGACGCTTTGACGCGCCTGAACAAAGGGCGGGCTGACGCGGTTGTGAAAGTCGACCATGAGCTTGACGCCGGCTGCTTCAACGGCTTCCAGGATGGCTTCGGCATCTTCGACGGTGGTGGCCAGCGGTTTTTCCACCAGGATATGTTTGCCGGCTTTTGCGGCGGCTACGGCAAGGTCGCGATGGGCGAAATCGGGCGTGGCGATGGATACGGCGGCGATATCGTCGCGAGCCAGCAGATCGCGATAGTCGCTGTAAACGTGGGGCACGCTGTAGCGCCCGGCGATTTCGCGCGCTCGGCTCTCATCCAGATCACAGACGGCGACCAGATCCGCCTGTGGCATATTGTGATAGACATGGGCATGCCAGGCGCCGCCGACGATGCCGGTGCCGATCACGCCGAATCCTGTTTGACTCATATCATCTCCTTCTCATTGGGAATGCGAATCTCAAATTCATGTCATTATCGGTAATAATTGCTGGTTTCGGGTTTTCATCGCATTTGCTTGACATTTATTTCTATACCGTTTATACTTGCGCGTGAAAGAAAACACTGTTGTCACGAGAAAGCGCATGGACATTGAAGACAAGTTAAACCAACACGAACGCAGCATCGGAAGAATCGAGGGGAAATTAGAATCCCTAGCCACAAAAGAATTTGTCCGTAAAGAAGTCAATGAAGCTGTCAAAGCCATTGACGCGAAGATTGACGCGAAGATTGACACGCTGACTAAGGACATAAGCTCCCAGATAGAGCAGCTCGGCAACAAAATCGACAAAGAACGCAGTTGGCGTATGAAAGTCACTGGCGCCGCCAGCATTCTCGCGCTGGTATTTGTTGGTATTGCCAGCTTGATTTCTACTCTCGCAACGCTTGGCATCATATCCGCCTAATCATCCGGTCTGTACATCCTCGTTTTATCTCTTTGCACATCAGCGACTAGCATTTCTCCTCGGCAGTTGACGCTAACCCTTGACCGCGCCAAAGGTCAAGCCGCGCACCACATAGCGCCCGAGAACCAAGAAAATAAACATCGGCGGCAGCATGGCGACCACAGCCGTCGCCGCGATTTGATTCCAGTAGACGCCGGTCGAGGCGAAAAAGCTGATCGTGCCGACCGGCAGCGTCGTCGTGCTTTGCTTGCTCAAAATGAGCGGGAAGAGCACGTTGTTCCAACTGAAGACGAAGGTGAACATGGAGGTGACGATGATGCCGGGCAGAGCCAGCGGAATGATGATGCGGAAGAAGGCGGACAAGCGCGTGGCGCCATCGACCCAAGCCGCTTCTTCCAGGTCGAGCGGCACTTCGTCCATGAAGCTCTTGAGCAGCCAGACCGAAAAAGGGATCGCCAGCGTCTGCAAGGTGAGGATCATCGCCTGGTACGTGCCGGACCAGCCGATGCGCGACATGAGAATGAAATAGGGGATGACAAAGACGATCGGCGGCGCGATGAGCAAGCTGATGTACCAGTTCATGATGAAGTCCTTGCCGCGCAGGGCGAAACGCGACAAGGCGTAAGCGGCTGACATGGCAAAGGGCAAGCTGAGCAGGGTAGCGCCCGTGCTGACGATGACGCTGTTGAAGACCTGGGGCCGATTGTTGCCCGGGTCGACGAAGGTGCGCTCGAAGGATTGCAGCGTCGGCTCGAATAATAGCTGCGGCGGGATGGTATAGGCTTCGCTGGGATGGCGGAAAGCCAGAAGGATGAACCAGAGAATGGGACCGATGAAGAAGATCATGACCAGCGCCATGAGCGCGTAGATGACAAGTTGATGCCGGGCGCGCAGGGTCTTCATGGCGCCTACCATTCCCGCTTGCGGAAGATGAAAATGATATACAGATTGATGATGACGGTGACGATGATGACCACCAGCCAGGTCATGGCCGCGGTCAAGCCGATGTTGTAATTGACCAAGCCCTCGCGATAGAGATTGAAGCTGAGCGTGCGCGACGAGGTGCCGGGTCCGCCGCCGGTCAAGACAAAGACCAGATCGAAACTGTTGAAGAGCTGCATAAAGCGGATCATGACCAGGAAAGCGGCAATGGGGCGCAGCAGCGGCAGCGTAATCGACCAGAACATTCGCCATGCGCTCGCGCCGTCGACTTGCGCGGCTTCCTTGACTTCTTCCGAAATGGACAGCAAACCGGCATAAAGCACGATGGCGAAGAAGGGCGTCCATTGCCAGGTATCCACCATGCCGATGGCGAAGAGCGCGCTGCCGGCGTAACCCAGGATGCCTTGTGGGGGCACGGGAAAACCGATGCCATCCAGCAGCCAGGGTAGCAAGCCGCCCTTGGGCTCGAGCAAATAACGGAAGAGAAAGCCCGCCACCACCGGCGCCAGGGTGGTGGGCATGATGAGCAGCGCGCGGCAGAAACCCATGCCGCGCAGGTGGGTATGCAGCAGCAGCGCGACGCCCATGCCCAGCCAGAACTGCGCCAGTGTGCCCAAGCCCGCCAGCAATAACGTGTTCTTCAGCGCTTCGGTGAAGGGCGTAACTTGGAAGACCATGCGGTAGTTGTCCAAGCCCGAGTGATATAGGGGGATGGCACTGGTCTGCAAGTTCCAGAACCAGAAACTGTTGCGCAAGGCGAAACCCAGGGGATACAAAATCAGCGCCAGCAAGATGAGGATTGATGGCGCGAGCAAGAGGTATGGCAGTCGCCTCTTGAGTTTCATTTGCTCTTGGCTTGCCCCGCTCAAATTGAATTGGGAAGAATTGATGTTTTCAAACGGATCGAAATTGCCACAGAACCCGAACAATTGCCGTGATTATTCAGTCAGAATGTCAGAAGGATTGACTGAGCATGAATTCTTGGATTACCCCAGTTTGCGCTCAATAGACTCCAGCAGTTCGATCATCTTGTCCAACTTATCGGAAACACTGCCACCGTAACGACCGCTACTTAGCTTATCGCTAATCTCGTCCAACTTTTGGAAGACATCATCAATATCTCTAATCGCCATATCACAACTGCCTTTCAAATTAGAGTTGCATGTTTCAAAGTCCCTCCCAACTAAATTTGGGAGGGACATGACTCCCCTTCCCTCATTTTGGGGGAAGGGGCTGGGGGATGGGGGATGCGCTACATTCCCGCCAGGCTGGCGATCAAGGCTTTGGTGTTATCCAGCGTGTCGTCGAAGCTGTCGACGTTGTACGGGATCATCTGGTTGCCGCTCAGGATGTTCTGGAAGAGCGTCTGAGTGGTCTCCAGCGCTTGTTCCGGCGTGACCGCGCCGGTCATCGCCTGGTTGATCTGCAAGCCATAAACGCCTTCCAGCGAGGTGTAGATCGGCGCCGGCGGACGCACCACCTTGCCATCGCCCAGCTTCATCATCTCGAGCTGTGTGCCGAGGAAGGGATAGATCGCGTTCAAATCGGCATCGTCGTAATTGGACTTGCGGCTGAAATCGGCGAATTGATTGCCCGCGACATTCACCTGTCCCATCGCCTTCTGGCCATCGGAACCCGTCGCCCATTTGATGAACTGCCAGGCGGCGTCTTGATTGGCGGAGGTGGAGGGCATGCCCAGCGACCAACCGCCCAGGCTGACGACTTGATCGCCGCCGGCCGTCTGCGTCGGCAGTACTGCCGTTTCGAACTTGTCGACCACGGGCGAGGGCGTGCCGGTCAGATAACCATCGTTGTTGACCAGGTAGAAGTAGGGCGTCCAGTGATAGAACATGCCGATATCGCCTTGCGAGAAGCGTGTGCCGGCATCGAACCAGAGGTAGTTGATCGATTCTGGCGGCGACCAGCCGTAGAGGCGGTTCCAGTCGTGCAGGGCGGCGACGTTGGACGCGCTGTTGATGGTGGGGCTGAAGTCCCAGGGCGCCTCGGGGAATTGCGTGAACCAGCGCGTGCCGTAGCTGGCGGAAAGCTGGGTGTACATGTGCACGACTGGCACAGGCTGCGCGCCGATGACCGTGGTGCCGTACATTGATGTGCCATCAAGGTCCATGCCGTTGATTTGGTCGAGGATGCCGAAGTAGTCTTCCCAGGTCCAGTCGCCGGCGTCAGCCACGGACGCGGGCAGCGGATCGAGGCCCGCGGCTTCAAAGAGATCGGTGCGGTACATGATGCCCTGACCATAAGAGGCGATGGGCAGCGTCCAGACGTGATTGCGCCAGGTGCTCAAGGAATAGAGGCATTCCGGCACGAAGTCGTCGATGGCGGAATCGGAATCGGCCGAAATGAATTCATCGAGCGAGCGAATCCAGCCGTTGTCGGCATATTGGCTGATCCACATCTGGTCGACGGCGATGACGTCGGCATCCGCGCTTTGGGTGAGGAAAGCGTTGACCAGGCGCGCTTGCAAGGCTGTATAACCCAGGGACTCGATATTGACGCCGATGCCAGTCATCTCGGTGAATTGTTCGACCACGCTTTGCAGCGCCAGATCCCAGGGATCGCCGACGGTCAAGACGTTGATGGTGGTATCGCTTTGGGCGGCCACGCGCGGAAGATTCGCCAAAGGCGACAGCCCTCCCGCGACAGCGGCGCCGGCCGCGCCGCTCATGCGTAGAAAATCGCGGCGACTCAAGTTTTTCTTGGACATTGTTTACTCCTTCTTTCTGTTTCTGTAAGTAAGTGAAATGCTGCGATGGAATTCATTCGATAAGCGCCTCCTCGCCTAAGCGTCAGATCAAGATTTTGCCATCCGCCAATACCGGCGCTCCGTCGACAAAGACGGCGCCGGTCTGCCGCAGGTCCTTGACCAGATCCCAATGGATGCTGGACTGATTGACCCCGCCGCACTCGGGATAGGCTCTGCCCAGAGCCAAATGGATCGTGCCGCCAATTTTTTCGTCCATAAGTATATCCTTGCAGAAGCGATTGACATAGGGATTCATACCAAAGGCAAACTCACCCAGCCGCTTGGCGCCGGCGTCCGTTTCCAGGATGCGCCGCAGAAAGTCTTGATTGGATGAGGCGCTGGCCTGGGTAAGCCGACCGTCCTGCCATGCCAAGCGGATGTCATGCACCAATTGACCGCCAAGCAAGCCGGGCAGCTCAAAGTGGATTTTCCCGTTAAGCGTCTTATTGACCGGCGCGGTATAGATCTCGCCGTCGGGCAGGTTGATCTTGCCGTCTAAGACGCGCCATTGCCGTCCGCGCAGAGAGAATTCGAGGTCGGTCTCTTCGCCGGCGATGATGCGCAGGGTCTCGCAGCCGGCCAGGCGCTCGGCTTGCCGCCGCCATTCGCGCGCGGCAGCGGGATAGTCCATCAGGCAGGCGGCAAAAAACATGTCGGCAATCGTTTCCAGATCGGTATCAGCTTGCCGCGCCAGCTCGGCGTTGGGCACGCGGACCAGGCACCAGCGTGTTTGCTGCCAGCGCAGGCTCGAGATTTTTCCCAAAGCCGCTTGGTTTGCCGCCAGCGCCGCGGCCGGGATGTCGTCGTGCAGGCGCAAGTCATAAGCGCCGCGCAAGCCGAAATAGACATCGGCCCAAGCCATGCCCCGGGCTTCGATTTCGGGCTGCCAACTGTGCTGTTCAGCCGAGCCGTGCAGGAGCAGGCTGTGGCGCAGTTTTTCCGAGAGCAATTGCACTTGCGGGTAGGCGTGGACCTTGACGCAGGTTTCGTAGACGGCATGCGCCAGCGGGAAGCTCTCGATTTCGCTCATGGCGATCATGACGCGCTCGCCGGGTTGCACGGCGGCCGAATAATGGACGAGGACCTCGGCGACGGCTTTCCAGCGGGGGTCGGTTGCGGGCATGGGGTGGTTTCCTGCGGCTGGTGTTGGACTGATTTAGATCGAATTATGAGAGATCAAATGAGAGGAAGTTGCGGATTGTGTTCAGCGCTAGGATAAAATGCCCCTAGCACAATCCAACTTCTAGGATGTCCATGTACAGTCCCAACGTAGAAGTAAGTTTCTTTATCTGGACCGCAAATATCAGACAAGAACTTGTCTTTCACTTTCGTCGCGGCAGATTGGTGTGAATCTCCACTATCTACGCATCGCCAAAACAGCGCCCCAACTTCCCAGTCGTGGATTGACATCTTGTGGCCATTACATCTTGGGTCATCGCAATCAAAATGATAGTGGAATTTGAACGGTACTTTCCGCAAAGGAGTTCCGCTTGCTTGGCGCGTTTCCCAAAGACGTCTTTGTTTGAGGGCCGCAAGATATTTGGGCTTCCATTGAGGTTCATCAGATGAGATCACAAGATCATTAATAGCTTTAGGCTTGAAGATACCGAGTGAAGTCTGATCAACATTTTGGCGTTCTCGTAGGTCTTCTATCGATTTGGCTTGTTTCTTTAAGACGTACTTTTTCCGCTCACTCCAATTGTATTTTGTGTTAAGTGATTCACCAAGCTTTATATGCGACCCGTCAACGGGTCTGTAACTCTCTTTCCGCCTATCCCTACTACCATACTTAGCAGCCTTGACCTCAATCCACTGGTATTTCTTATACTTCTGAATATACGGCAGGTCTCTAAAGTTAATCGGATAAAGTCGAACAAAATCACCATTTTCTGTTGCGCCAGCGGTGCAGACAAGTTCGTCGTAGGTATCTGAAGGAATCGGATATGTTTTTACAGTGATCAGCACTCTTAGAGTCTGCTCATCTTGAGTGTTGGCCATCACAGATGAATTACCTCCATCCCGGTTTCTTTCGCTATTGCTAGTGACAATGTGCTACGATGACAACAATTGACATCTTTTTCAACGCAAACAAGCACTGACGGGATGCTAAACATATATTGCCCAACTTCACTCACTTCTTTTTTCTGCTGGGGAAGAGAATGTTTTTCATACTGATTTAACAATTGCGCATAAGATGATGTAGCGCCTAAATTCGCCCGCTTGTCGCTCGAAATGCCCAAACTTGGAAAGTGTTGATAATTTAGCCCTATACTCTGTCCAATTTTTTTCATCCGGCTTCCTGCGAAACCATATTTTCTGGAAATGGGATTCGCTCGTATGTCAATGATAGTCGCGATTCCTTTCTCCAGCAGATAGTTGAAAAAGGCGTCAACTGTTTTACCTTCATATCCAATCGTGTAGATAGCGGCCGCCGCCTTTGGACGCGCAGGAGTCGGAAAGAGTTTGCGTTCGGATCTCTCACTGTTTAGTGCATACCATCGATATCTGTCGTAAACGTCTTTTATCAACGGGCTAAGCTGCATTTGTCCGTAGCGCTCCACTATTTCAACTACAGCCAATTGCATATATCTAGCTAGTTTTGTAGTTTGTTGCTGTGTTTCATCCAAGAGTTTCTTATTGAGCGCAATGTGATCTTCGCCTCTTGAAACATACCCATACGATTCCAGACGGTCGAGATCTCTATAAAGCGCGAAAGAAAAGGGTCCAAAATTGTATGGTACAAAATCATAGAAACTTGAATACTGCTTCACCGCTGTTTCCATGCGAAGCAGAAAAACTAGTTTCACGAATGTTGTTTTGGGCAGCTTTCCGCCAGCCTCTTCAAGAACCTTTAGGGCAATTCTCTCTCGAATGAGCACTTAATCCTCCCAAGGTCTGTGGTTTCACAATTATATAGGAACTTGCCCGCATACACGGAGGCACACTGCTCCAAAGCATGGAATCGAATATGGTTCTGTAAACTGGACTTCTGCTGTTGTGCTCTACCCTATCTCCCCCTCAACCCGCTCCCGCCCCAGATACTGACGCTCCTGCTCGACGATCTCGGGATCCAGCTTGGTGAAAAGCGGCGACGGCTGGCGCAGTTTCTGACCCTGCTTCAGCGTGCTCACTTGCCACTCGCCTATCGCCGCGCTGCCATCGTAGACCAGCGCCAGATGATCGCGAGTTTCTTCACTGTAATTCTCGATGTTCAGCTCGCCGAAGAGCTGCCCGTCATAGCCAAGCATCTCGTGCACTTGCTGGGAGCTGAAGGGGGTGAAAGGCGCGAAGAGGATTTTCAAGTTGTCGATGCAGCGCAGCGCCGCGTAAACCGCGCGCGCGGCATCTGCCCGGTCGGTCTTGATCAGCTTCCAGGGTTGGCGTTCGTTCAGCCAGATGTTGACTTCGCGCGCCAGGCTCAAGGTCTCTTCCAGCGCTTCTTTCAAGCGGACTTGCTCCAGTAGCGCGCCGACAGTCTCAAAGCCGTCTTCGGTTTTGGAGATAATAGCAATATCGGCGTCGATAAATATATCGAAAGCAGGCACAGCGCCGTCAAAGCGCTTGTAGGCGAAACCCAACATGCGATTGACCAGATTGCCCCAAGCCGCCAGCAATTCGTTGTTGACCCTCACCAGGAATCCACTCCAAGAAAAGTCGCTGTCTTGCCGTTCGGGGAAGCTGCGCGCGACATAGAAGCGCAGGGCGTCCGCTTGGTAACGTTCCAGCAGGTCGGGCAGCCAGACCGCCCAATTGCGCGAGGTTGAGAATTTCTGGCTCTCGATATTCATGAATTCGTTGGCGGGCACATCGTAGGGCAACTGCAGCGGGGTATCGCCATAAACGGGGTCATCTTCGTTGTAGATGCCATTGATACCCATTAACTCCGCCTGCCAGATGATGGTATGGAAGGGGATATTGTCCTTGCCGATGAAGTTATAAATTCTGGCATCCGGGTTATACCACCATTTTTTCCATTCGTCGGGCTTGCCGATATTCTGCGCCCATTCGATGCTGGCGGTGAAATAACCCATGACCGCGTCGAACCAGACATAAAGCCGTTTGTCTTCCCAGCCGGCCAGGGGTACGCGGACGCCCCATTCGATATCGCGGGTGATGGGGCGCCCATGCAGACCATCTTCGACGTAGTTCCGGCTGAATGTGCTGACATTGGGTCGCCAATGATGCGCGTGCGCCGCGAGGTATGCCAGAATCTGGTCGCTGAACCGGCCAAGATCGAGAAAATAATGCTCGGATTCGCGCGGGATCAACTTGTCATCGGGGTTGTTGCGGCTGTGCGGCTCAATCAACTTGATGGCATCCATCAGATTGCCGCATTTTTCGCATTGATCGCCGCGCGCGCCGTCATAACCGCAGAGATAGCAGGCGCCTTCCACATAGCGATCGGGCAGGAAGCGCTTTTCGCTTTCGCTATACAGGAGGGTCTGCTTCTCTTTGTACAGGTAGCCGCGTTCCAGCAGCGTGGTAAAAATGTCCTGCGCCACTTGGTGATGATTCTCTGTGTCGGTGTGGGTGAAGAGATCATAGCTAATGCCGACTTTGCGCTGCGTCCGCAAGAAGCGTTCATGATAATGTTCGAAGACCGCGAGCGGCGTCGTGCCGCGCTTGTCGGCTTCGACCGTGATCGGGGTGCCGTGGCTATCCGATCCGCTGACCATCAGCACGTGATTGCCGCGCAGGCGGTGATAGCGCGCGAAGATATCCGCCGGCAGATAGGCGCCTGCCAGGTGCCCGATATGCAGGTCGCCATTGGCGTAGGGCCAAGCCACAGACACGTGAATATATTGTGCTGACATTTGGTTTCCCCTTTTTTCTGCGAGCCATTCAACATCGGCTCGGCAATGCGATAGTACACCAACAAAAAACCGCCTGTCGAGGACAGACGGTATCAAGATTCAGCTAAGTATCGCCTAGGCGAGCAACAGCTTCTGTCTGTCCCGGGGGACGGCGGGCATCCGCATAGGCATCGCAACGCTCGTTTGTACAACCATGCGGCGAGTGTAACATGGCAATTCTTATCCCGTCAAGCGCTTGAATCATCGGCAGGCGACGGCTAGCGTGGAACTTGACCGTCGGCTACAATACTCGCCGCTTCTCCGCAAAGGGACGGGATCCACTCGCTTGACGCAACCACTAGGAGACTTTCAACCCGGCAATTCTCAGCCGCCCGGGCAGATCACGAATCACGAAGAGAGACACGCTTCTGAGCAAAGTCGGGGCTGTTTGTTCTGGGTTATGGTTATATTCATCTGCATCGTCACTGCGGTTCTGATCGCCTTGGCATCCGCTTATGCTGGCTGGAATTCTGGCATCGCTGTCGCGCGCGAAAACGCGACCGCCACGGGCGAAGCGGATACGAGGGAACAGTGCCAGCGCATTCGGGCTGAATTGGAGGCCGGCAATCAGCAATTGGCGCAGACCAGGCTCGCCTATTTGCTGCAGCTGACGCCTGCTCCGCCTTGCCTCGCCGAAATCATGCCAACGGCGACCGCGCTCTATCAACAATCTCAGCCGACCGCCATTCCACAGCCAACAGAGTTGGTCCAGTCCACTGCCACCATGCCGACCGCTGCCACGCAAGCGGCAATTGCAGTGGCGACAAGCGGCAATGAACCGGTATACGATTTGGAAGCCCTGCTGCTGGAGGCGCAGGCGGATATCGTGACGCAGGAATACCGGCGAGCAATAGACACGCTGGATGCCATCATCGCGCTTGACGAGAGCTTTAAGCGCGACCGCGTGCGCGAACTCTTGTTTGCCGCGCTGACATCGCAAGCGACCGCGCTCTTCCGCAGCGGGAGATTATCCGAGGCGATCTTGACGACGGGGCGCGCTGAAAACTACGGTGATGTCGCAGACTTAAACTTCGAGCGCTCTGTGGCCGAACTTTATTTGAGGGGCTTGCAATTGAAGATCGCCAATCCAGGCGAGACCGTCCGCCTTCTCAGCATCATCGTCTATGAATATCGTCTCGGGACCTATCTGAACGGCCAGGTCATCACCGAATTGCAGGGCGCGCATCACAACTATGGGGATGCCTTAGCTTTCCGAGGCGAGCACTGCCGGGCGCGCGACCAGTACGAGGCGGCTTTGGCTTTGCAGCCAACCGTGACGACCATCAGCCGCGGCGCTGTCATAGACAAACGCGACCAGGCGAATGAACTGTGTCCGCCACTCAACCAGGCGGAAGCGTCACAGCAGACAGGGACCGTCGCTGGCAACGAAAGCGCGTGGGCTGGCGTCGGCCTGCGTCCGAGTCCCGCGCCTGTCGGGCAGACGGGTTAGCTACTCTTCAGCAGAGGGTCCTTTGTCGATGAGCCAGACGTACAGCCCATCACGATTAATGATTTCGCGCATTTCTGGGGTCATGCCTTCGTACTGCCAGGGTCGGTAGTTGAAGGGATGGGAGACCTTCAAAAGGACTTCGCCGGCCGGGAGGTCTGACATTTCGGTAATTGGATAATAGTAACCGGCATTCACTAGCTCGTATCGCGCGTCTTCGTAAACAGGATTTGCAAATCCATGGCTCCTTGATGGAGGACTAAAAGTCGAGGTCAACGACACCTCTCCATATTGGTCACGGACCTGCCGCGTTAGCTCCCTGTAGTTCTGCTGGTTTATCACCGTCATCATATTCATCAAGGCTGCTGCGATTATCCCTGCCATACTCAAGGCTGTTAGTCTGGAACCATGACGCTTGACGGATGGCGCAAAGGCAAAGGCGCAGATCAGTACTATAAAGGGCACCAAAGCACGAACAGTTCGCCCAAAGAGAACGATAATGTGCAGACCCGATGAGAAATACGCCATCGAACCATAGATTATAGCCAATGCCGTTAGCCAAAGCATGATGCGGTGTCGCATGTCCGGTCGACGGTTCATAACCTCTCTGGATGCCAAAATCAGTCCAAGAACCCAGACCAAAGATATCAGGCCTTCCGTCTCAAAGAAGTAGACAAATGGAAGCACTGCCCCCTCTTCGTATCTGCCTTGAGTAATCCTATCCACCTGTGACAACAACCCCTCAATCACATCGATATTCACGACATCATTGTTGTAAATCAGAATCGGAACCAGCAGTATCGAGGCGCCGATGGAGACATAGAATAGCCTTGCAATCATCATTCGAGGGGTGCTAGAGAGAATCAGACAGTACAGAAATCCAATTGTGCACACCAGGAATACGTGATTCGTATATATCCAGAATGCGCAGAAAAGTAATAGCCCCGTCAGAAGCCCGCCGAGAATGTCCACATCGCGCGAGCGCAAAGCGACATAGAGGGCGGCGAGCGCGCAAAGCATAGAAATATCGTATGTGAGGAAATGTCGCGACCAAATGAACCAGGAATT
Organism: Phototrophicaceae bacterium; assembly: GCA_965232245.1. GTDB lineage: Bacteria > Chloroflexota > Anaerolineae > Aggregatilineales > Phototrophicaceae > UBA6055. Next base: position 3,548,190 of record CBDDPG010000002.1, read on the forward strand.
AGAAGCGGCTAGCAGAAATGCGGACAACAGGGCTTCCACGTCATCCGCACCCGCTCTTCGGGCAATGTAATAAATGAGACCGATTGAAAGCACTGAGGGAATCGCGAAGAATATCGCCGAAAAACGAAAGTCGCCAGTTTGGTCTTTCCAGTAATCTCGCCACGACATACTACTGCTCTTGGTTAATTCAAAGGCAACTCGATGGATGAATGCCGGAAGAAATGTCGCTGCATAGGCGCCGGGATGTGTCCGATACTCCAACATGCTGCCGAATCCACCTAAAATGTCTCCCTCAAATACAGTGTCAACGAAATCAATTGTGTAACGATAATAGCGGTATTCGTCGGGGAAATATCGTTGACCACCGTCGGCAATTAGCAGCAATCTTAATACCGAGGCGACGAACATGATGAACAGCAGCGCATGAACCGAGCGAAAAGGCTTGGATGCAAGACTCATGGCTGTAGACTGCAAACCAGCGCGCGCTTGTGTAAAACTTGTCCGGTTCGTTATGCGCTTTTCACACATATTCCATTTTCTATGCTTCAACCTGCGATTCATTTGACCGCAATATACCAAAGCGCCCAGTGGCTTAGCTACTCTTCAGCGGAGGGTCCTTTGTCGATGAGCCAGATGTACAGCCCATCACGATTAATGATTTCACGCATCTCGGCTGTCATGCCTTCGTACTGCCAGGGTCGGTAGTTGAAGGGATGGGAGACCTTCAAAAGGACTTCGCCGTCTGGCAGATCGCTGCGGATGTCCCTTATCGGGTAGTAATTGGCGGCATTGAACAGCCGGTAGCGAGCATCAGGCAGCGCGGGCTGAAGATCCCACCAGTTAAATACCGGATTTTCGCCCGTTTCAACAGTTGTTTCGAAGGAGACATCATCGTAGGTCTGATACACTTCCCAAGCGATTTCCAAAGGATATTGCTGCGCGATGGACGGAACAAAGTTGACCAGTGATAGCGCGCCAATGCCCAGGACAAATAAGTTGAGCGCGCCGCGTCCATAGCGCAAAAGACGCGCTGAAAAGCCATAGGCGGCTGCCAGCGCGATAAATGGCGTTAGCGAGCGGACCACCCGGCCATAAACAACAAATAGCTGCAAACCGGCGGATAAAAGCGTGAGCAACAGATAGAGACCAAATAGGCAGGCAAACCAAATCCAGACCCGTCGGCGATCATTTGCAGGACAGCGGCTACGCAATTGCCAGGCAGCCAGGACCAAGCCGCATACCCAGACGCCGCTCATCGCGCCTTCGACATCGCGGAAATACAGAAACGGGAAGACCGCGCCTTCGGAAAACGCGCCGTGATCGACTGTTTCGGAGAAGGTCATCATCTGTAGAAAGACGTTTTCATCCAGGAATACGCTGTTGAATGAGACGATCGGGATGAAGAACAGCAGCGCGCCACATGCCATGCCAAGCGCTCTGCGCAAGGCGTCGCGCGGGTCCGCAGCCAGCAGGCCGCAGTACAGAATGCCGATGGTGATGGTGAAGGTGGCGTAACCGTTGTAGATCCAGAAAACGAGAAAAGCCAGGCAACCTACAAATAAGGCGTTGATGATGCGCCCAGCGCGGGGACGAAGCGCGAAGTAAATGGCGATCAAGCCGATGAAAATTGCTATGTCATAGGGGAGAAGATGTTTGGCGAAGTAGAAAAATGAATGAGAAGTCGCTAGCAGATAGGCGCCCAATAGCGCTTCCCCTTCATTGGCGCCGGCTTGTCGCTGGATCAGATAAATCATGCCGATGCAAAGCACAGAGGGCAGCGCGAAGATCAGCGCGGGCAAGCGAAAGTTCTGTGGCGGGGTATGCCAGAGATCTTTCCACAGCAAGTTGTCGTCGTGGTTAAGGCTGTGCATGAGGCGGTGAAACACTGCCGGCGCAAGCTTGGCAAGCGCGATGCCTTGATGAAACTCGTATTTCAGAAGTGTTTTGACGGCATTTTTGAAGTCGGCGTTGAAGATGTGTTTTGTCGTTTCGATGGAGCGATAGTAGCGGAGCTCGTCCGGATGAAACAGCTGTCCGCCGTTGATAATGAGGAGTAGGCGAAGCCCATAGGCTATCAGCATTAACAGGGCTAGGAGCGAACTTGGGCGAGCCAGCTTGTTCTGAATGGACAAAGTCCTCTCCATCGGCGGTTCATCCGGGAGCTTTTGGCTGCTGGTTTACTTATCCTGTCGCGTTTTGCGCCGATAATCAGATCTCGGGCTGCGCGTCGGCGTATAGTGGACGCTCGAATTCGTATCCCAATTGGCGCAGCGCTTGCAGAGCGGCCGCTCTTGTCTTGTCGCGGCTGTTATCGGCGAAGTTGAGGAGGGCGTCAATCGCGCGTGGATCGCCGATCTTGCCCAGCGCGATCGCGGCGTTGTAAGGGGTCTGGAACCCGGGCGCGTCCAGGGCGCGGATTAGCGCGGCAACCGCGCGATCGTCCCGTAACTTGCCGAGCATGAGCGCGGCCCGCCCACGCACGATCAAATCTTCTTGCTGGTTCTCCACGATATTCATGAGCGTTCGCACAGCTTGGTCGCCGCCAAGCAAACCTAGCTTGACAACTGCCGCGCGCCGCCGGTCTTTGTTGATATCACGCAACTCTGTGAGGATCAGGTGTACGGCGTTCGGGCTATCTGGATCGATCATTGGCGTCTGCCTTTCGCCTGCTCGGTTGAAACGACAGCCATTCGCAAAATTTATTTTTTCACCACAAAGACAGGAAAGTAGAACCAAGTAAGTAAAGAAAATTCAGCACAGCGGACACAGAATAATGGCAAGGCTTCTCTAAATCCGCTCCACTGCTTAACCTTCGCGGTCCTACCCGCCAGCATCGACGACAGCATAAATCGTTCACGGTAAGGGATATTGTACCTGCTACCCGGACAAATCGCATATCATATTTGTCTATGAAATTCGGCTAGCAATGCGGCGTTGTCCGGCATCGCCCAGAATATGTCTTAGCTCTGCGCAACTATCTCCGTAGCTGCCGCCACAGGATCCAAAGCGTGGCTGTCGCTGAGGTAGAGCCGGCCTTCGTGAATGCGGCAGACGCGATCGGCGCAGGGCGCAATCTCCGGGTTATGGGTGGCCATAATCAAGGTCTTGCCCGCTTCTCGCGTTAGTTCGAGCAAAAGCCGCAAGATCTGTCGCCCGGTATCTTCGTCAAGATTGCCGGTCGGCTCGTCCGCCAGTAATATCTTCGGTTCGGGCGCCAGAGCGCGCGCGATGGCAACCCGTTGCTGCTCGCCGCCACTGAGCTTGTCCGGGAAGGAATGCGCGCGGTCCGCCAAGCCAACGCGCCCGAGCAATTCGTGGGCGCGCGTCTCATAGGACCTGCTGCGGTCGCGCCGCAGTTCCAGTGGCAGGGTGATATTTTCCAAGACAGTCAGCGTCGGTATCAAATTGTAAAACTGAAATATGATGCCGATATTGTCGCGGCGGAACAGTGTCTGTCGCGTATCGTTCATGCCCGTGATATCGACGCCGTCGATCAGCACTTTGCCCTCATCGGGCGCGTCGATGCCGCTTAGCATGTTGAGCAAGGTACTCTTGCCGCTGCCGCTCTTGCCGAGCATGACAAAAAATTCGCCTTGGGCGATATCGATATTGACGCGGTTGAAAACGAGACGGCGGCGCTCGCCTTCAGTGTATGTCTTGAGCAGATCCTGAATACGAACAATGACAAGGGGGTCCATAGTCGTCCTGCGCAGCGGTAAGCGGCGCTTATTGTATCATCATTACCGGCTGTGATGAGTCCTAAGAAACAGTCGCTGGCTTTGCCGGCGCTCCGGAAACAATAAGACCCATAATCTGAATTATGAATTCCGACGCCAATTTGCAGGCAATGCGGCGGGCAGCTAATCCCGTTTCGGTTTATCATAAGTTGTGCATAAGTCAAAAGCTTGGCAATGGTAGATGACTTGGATGGCCTATTGCTCGGCGGAAGTAGCGAATGCAAATACAGTCAACGCGCATGATGCCTGGCATAAGGACTGGACATGCGCCAGCCTAAGGCTATTTCTCGGGAGGTGAAGTGATGAGAGCAAGGTTGACAGGATTTCTGATTATCGTATTGTTTCTGTTAGTTCCCTTGGCGCAGGCTCAAGATGGCGACAGCGTGATCGAACCGGCCGACGAATCGGGGGTGAATCCCGATGCTTATATCAGCTACCCGTCCCCGGTATATGTGGTGCGCGGCAGCATTGATATTCGCGGCACGGTGAACCTGCCGACTGTCTTGAGTTATTACGTCGAATTCCGTCCACTGGTGATCGACATGATGGATTCAGAGGACCCAGCGGAGAGCCAATGGTTCCCGGCAACCTTGCCCCAGCGCTTGGGGGTCGTGGACGACATTCTCGGTACCTGGAATACGCTGACCGCGCGCGACGGTCTTTATGAGCTGCGCTTGCGTATAAACACCGGGGACGGTCCCGTGTACGCGCGTCTAAGCCCAATCCGCGTCGAGAACAATCCGCCGCCATTTGTCGAAGAAATGACGCCGCCGGAAGTCGAAGCGCCGCCGGAAGCGCCGGCCGAGCCAGAGCAGGCGGATGAAGCAGCCGAAGAACCTGCTGCGGAAGCCGGCGACGATTCGCCGCGCGTGGTCGCACTGGTGAATAGCAACGTGCGCGCCGGAGACAATACCTTCTATCAGATCGTCGGCTTCCTGATCGAGGGAAGCAGCGCGAATATCCTTGGCATCAGCAGCCGCGGCACCAGCTGGTACTTCATCGAACTCGGCAATGGCGCCCGCGGTTTCATACATCCAAATATCGTCCGCGCCGAAGGCGACCTGAGCAATCTGCAACCCATCGCGCCGCCGCCCTTGCCGCCGACGCCGATACCATTGCCCACGGCTGTTCCGGTGGAGCAGCAAGCGCCTGTTGCGCCTGCCAGCGGACCTAACCTGGTCTTGGGCGAGATGCGCATGGAGCCCCACCCGGCGACCTGCAATGAAACTTACACCATACATGTCACCGTCCAGAACAACGGCAATGGCGATTCTGCAGGTTTCACGGTCGAAGTGAGGGACTCGCGCATGGGCACTGGCGAAGGGCAGGCGACGACGCAGATTGGCTACCCGCCGATTCCCGCGGGCCAATCTCGGACAGCTTTCGGTCGCCTAACGCAGAGTCAATACGTTGAAGAAGTCCACCACGTGAACCTGTACGTCGATAACGGCAATCAAGTAGCGGAAACCAATGAGAGCGACAATCACGGCGCGACCGCCGCGTACATCCTAAGGCGCGGCAGCTGCTAGCTTTCGTCAATGTCAATGTCAATGTCAATGTTATAATTGAGGGGTGCGCCTCTGTTCATCCCTCAATTTCTCGTTTTAACACAGAATATCGGTTGAGCCTCCCGCTGGAGCCGTCGGCGCGGAAATCGGCTGTGACTGACAGACCTGTCGCCGCGACCAGGTCCTCATGTTCGGCGTCATCAACATAATGGCAATAGCGCAGGGCGCGCTCGCCGCGGCGCCAATCCAAGAGATAGTCGTTCTTTTCCACGGGAATGTCGCTACCCCAGGGCAGGATGCGAGCGCGGAAGCGTTGCTCTTCATAAAAGCGCCAAGCCGCGAAAATCAAATAGCCGCCGGGCGCAAGCAATCCCGCGCAGCGGGCAAGCAGTGCGCGGCGCTGGGCGAATCCTGGTACATGATGCAGCAGGCCGAAGAGGACGACTAACTGAGCCCGCATAGCCGGCAGTTCATGCGCAACCAGGTCGTGTTCGATCAATCGGAGGTTTACCTGCTCGAGATTGGAGAGCCGCTCGCGCGCCAGGCTGAGCAGGACGCGACTGCTGTCGATGCCCGTGTAATCAAAAGAGGCTCGCTGGCGCCCCGCGAGAAAAATGGCGAAGCGGCCGTTGCCGCAGCCGATGTCTATGATAGATTGGATGGGCGAGTCGGTTATGGAAAGCGCCTGAGTCCAGCCGAGCCAAGCTCGCCTGCGCGTCTGGTCGAATCCCTCGGCCGCTTTGGCATAGAATGTCTGGTTGATTTGGTTCAAGCGGGTACGCGTAATCTGGTCCAAGTCGGATTGCCCTGCTAATCGAGGTAAGATCGGGACTTGCCAGCCCATCGGTATCATAACATCTCAAAAGACTTTTCCTCTTATTTGCCTTTCCTTCGCTATTCGCGGACGAGCAAGAAAATCACAATTGGGTCTGTTGCGGATATTACGGACTTCAACAGAAGATATGTTATAGTGTGTATATTCCGCAGAGTTGTTGCCCTGTCGGTTCTTGATGTGATTTATTTCACTGCTGGCGACGCTCTGTACGGATCTTGGGTACGGAATCGCCAACAGTCTTGAGAAGACGGACGGTGACGTCGCCTGCGATGTCACTGAAAGGAAAAGAGGACAGGATGGCAAACGAACAGACCTTCCGCACCAGCTACAACGAAGGTGTAAGCAAATTCCGCTCGGTGCGCAACAAGGCGTTCTGGCAAGAGATGCTGCACCACTTTACCGGCAAGCATAACGAATTGTTGAACTTTGACGAGATTCGCAGCCGCTTGCATCTGCACGAGGAACATTATCAAGGCGTACACGATGTGCCGCTGAATCAAATCGCGGGCAGCGTCGGGCGCTACAAGGACTTCACGGCGTCGTTTCTGCCGAAGAAAGCCGAGATGCAAGAGCGCTGGAGCCGTATCTATGCCCTGGCGAACAGCATGGAAGGTCCCCCGCCAATCGAGCTTTACAAGGTGGGCCAAGTTTATTTCGTCCGCGATGGCAACCACCGCGTGTCGGTGGCGCACCAATTGGGCAGCAAGACGATTCAGGCGCATGTGATCGAATTGCCCACGACTGTGCCGCTGCGCCCGCGCATGAGCGACCGAGAAATCGAAGCTGCGGAAGCCTATGCCAACTTCCTGGAAGAAACGGGCTTGTCGCGCGCGGTGCCGAATCACGAGTCGATTGAACTCACTGTGGCAGCGCGTTATCACGAGTTGATGGGCTATATCTTCCTGCACGAACGCGTTCAGGAAAAAGTCGAGGGCCATCCTTTAACGACAGAGGAAGTGACGGCTGATTGGTATCATCATGTCTATGAGCCGGCGATTCAAATGATTCGCAAATACCGCGTGCTCGAGCTGGCGCGGGGCAAGCATACAGAGCGCACCGAAGGCGATCTTTTCCTGTGGCTGATGAACAACCTGCTCGACCTGCGCCATCAGTACGGCGATCGGGCGCCAGTGCAGTCATTCAGCGGCGCGCTCAAGACCTTCCTTGAAGAGGAGCATGTGAGCGTGCCAGAGGCGCTGGAAAGCGAAAACGATCAATCGGTCCTGCTGACGCGGCAGCAGGTGAAAAGCCCCCTGCGCATGCAAGCCAATAAACAAGCGGAGCCCGAAGAAGCCGATCCCTCGGAAGCCTGTTCGCAGATAACCTGATTCCAGAGACGGGCTCAATCACATTCGATCGCAATCGCATCCAGCGCGGTTAAGCGCATGAAAGCGACTTCCTGCTGGCTCATGTCCGCGGGATAGTCGCAATCGTCGTCAGCGGATTCGAGAATGCGATAAGCCTTTTTGATGTAATCGCGGACTGTGATTTCGCTGATGCCCATCTCGTGCGCGATCAACCGCGGGCGCATGCCTTCAATCGCATAGAGTATGATCGCCTCGCGCAGGCGCGGCGTCATGCCCGGGTAGTCGCGCGGGCCCGGCAGCAGTTTTATAGCGCGCAGGCGCGCGTGGCTAAGCTTGTCGCAGGCAGCGACCAAGCCGCGGCTGATGAAGAAACAGCGCTCCTCGACAATCGCCGAAAAATAGAGCGCCCAGCCGATATGCAGCCGGACGTCGTCTTTCAGGAAAAAAGCGCGCGCGCCGCCATTGATCGCTTCATAGATGGCGTTCAAGTCGACTATCTGCGCCAGGCAGATCACCATCACGCCGGGAATCGAGCGGCGCAATTCGCTTATGGCGGGGAACAATCCGCCAGCGCCGTCAACATAATTGGCGTCAAGAATCACCACATGAGGATAATCAAGCTCGTTCCATTCGTTTAGCTTGGCTGACAGTTCCGACAGCGAGTCCGTCTTCAAGACGACGCGCGTCCGGCGGTCCCAGGCGAGGTAAGCGTTTATGGCGTTCAAGGCATAGCGGTCGCTGTCGATGATCGCGACGCGCAGATCGACTTCTCCGATGCCGCAGTTTCGCACCAGGGTCTTCGCCGCTCTGTGGCTCATGTCAGCTATGTCCTCACGTTTCCTTTGATATAGGCGACGAGCTCCGCCGCGCTATCGTAGTCGCCGTGGGAAGGGATGATGTACGCGCCTTGGATCATATCAGCCATCTCGTCGACCAATTCCTGGGCGATCTCTATACCCACTCGTGGCGCGTCCGCCCCAGCCTGCGAGATGCGCCGCATGATATTGTCCGGGATGTTGATGCCGGGCACTTCGTTATTCAAAAAACGCGCTTGACGCAGGCTGTTCAGCGGCATGACCGCCATCAGCACCGGCAGGTCGAAGGCTCTGCCCTCCATTTCCAGAAAGCGTTGCTGGAAGCGCTGAATCCGCTGCGGCTCGAAGATAGCTTGTCCCAGGGCGAAATCGGCGCGGGCCGCCAGCTTTTTCTTGAGGATTCTTATTTCGCGGTCGATATCGTCCGCGCCCATATTCAGCGCGCAGCCGACGGTGAAATTGCTGGGTTTGCCGATGCTATGCCCCGCCATATCCACGCCTTGATTCATGCCGCCTTTGATAACATCAATCAGGCGCGACGGCGCCACATCATAGACATCGCTGGCATCGGGAAAATCGCCAATGCGGGTGGGGTCGCCCATGACGACGAACAAATTGCGCAAGCCCAGGGCGTGCGAAGCCAGCAAATCGCCTTGCACGCGCAGCATATTGCGTCCGCGCGTGGGGAAGTGCAAGACGGTTTCGATACCGATCTGCGTTTGCAGCAGATGCGCCACCGCCCAGGCGCTCATTTTCATGCGAGCCGCAGGCGTATCCGCCACGTTAATCAAGTCAGCGCCGGCCGCGCGCAAGCGCCGCGCCGCCCGCAACAGCGCCTCGGTATGATAGCTGCGGGGCGGCGCCATCTCGACGGTTACAGTGAAGAGGCCGTCGCTCAAGCGATCGGATAACTCGGTCGGATGATCGGGATCCATCACCTCGTGATGGACATAGACGTCGCTCACGTGCAGGTCGACAACATGACCGGAAGGATCGTCGAGCGCGGCGCGCATGGCCGCGATGTGTTCGGGCCGCGTGCCACAGCAACCGCCGATGATCGAAGCGCCAAATTCAACCAGCGTCGCGGCGCAATCGCCGAAGTACTCCGCGCTGGCTGGATAGAGAATTCTGCCGCCTGTCACCTCGGGGAAGCCGGCGTTTGGCATGGCGGAAAAGCGCGCTTCTGGTATGGCGTAAGACATCTGCTGCAGCACCTCGGCGATGCCGGCGGGACCGCTGCCGCAGTTGACGCCAATGAAATCCACGCCCGCCTTGTACAAGTCATTCGCCACCCGCGCCGGCGGGAAGCCAGCGTAGCTCAGGTTCTCGTGATAGAAGGTGCTCTGCGCGATGACCGGCAGCTTGGGGGCGATGCCCTGCAATACCTTGACCGCCAGTAGCAGTTCGCGATGTTCGTTGAAGGTCTCGAAGACGATGACATCGACGCCCGCTTTGACCAATGCGCTCAGCTGTTCGGTATAAGCCGCGATGGCTTCTTGCCGCGACAGTCGGCCATAGGGCGCGATGCCGACGCCCAATGGACCGACCGAGCCGCCGATATAGAGATCGCGCCGCCCGCTTTCCGCGATCGCCAAGCGCGCCAGCTCGACCCCGCGCTGGTTGTAGCGTTCGACAAAGGGCGCGCGACCGGAATTACCCAGTTTGAATACGTTCGCGCCAAATGTATTGGTTTCGATCAGATCGGCGCCGGCGTCGATATAAGCTTTGTGGACAGAAAGCACCACTTCGGGAGCATCGACATTCATGGCGTCGAAGCAAGCGTCGGCGCGGGCTTCGGATTCATGGTGCAGCATCGTGCCCATCGCGCCATCAGCCAGCAGCGGCTGGGGCATTTGCAGGCGCTCGCGAAACGGCAGTTTGCTCATGTTATGTATCTAGGGATGGTAGTCATGGCGGATAGTGTAGCGCAAAAGCGCGAGCCATTCTATTGACAGCGGATGATGTGCAGGACAATTGCATCCGGCGGGATTGACAGGTTTCAAATCGCTGTTCTACCATTGCGGTTGGGGGGAGTTAGGGCAAATCGCTTATGATGCGGCGTTCAATGCAATCGCTGAAAAGACAGTTTCGCGTCATCGGCGGGCGGTCGCTGCGTTTGCTGGGGCTGTGCCGGCGACAGCTGCGCCGGGGTCCCTTGCTGATCAAGCGCAATCAAGTCTTCTACATCCCGCTTTGGCTGCCTGTCACGCTAGCGCTGGTACTGGCGACGCTGCCAGTCTGGGACGATGCCGCTCGGCTTGCCCAAGGGAGCCTGGCCATTCTGCGGCAGGGCAAGCAAAACCAGTTGGCGCCATTCTTCGCGCCTTCGGTGCGGCATTGGTCGGATGAGCTCGACGAATGGGCATATCAATACGGCGTGGATCGCGACCTGCTGGCGACGGTCATGCAAATCGAATCCTGCGGGCATCCCACTGTCGTCAGCGCCGCCGGCGCGCGCGGCTTGTTCCAGGTCATGCCCTTTCATTTTTCCGCCGATGAAGACATGCTGGCGCCCGCTATCAACGCTCGGCGCGGCGCGACCTACCTGAACTATTGCGTTGAGGCCGCGGACAGCGTGATTGGCTTGGCGCTCGGCTGTTATAACGGCGGTCCCAGCCTCATCAAGCAAGCGCGGACTGCTTGGCCCAGAGAGACGCAAAGCTATTATCGCTGGGGACTGGGCATTTATAGCGACGCCAGCGCCGGTCGCGCCCAGAGCGAAACTTTGGAGGCTTGGCTGGAAGCGGGAGGACGGCGCCTCTGCGAGAGCGCGCGCAGGGAGCTAGCCGGCTAGCTGTAGCTGCGCATGACAGACAATACTTTGCCTTTGATTTGGCAATTCGCCGGGTGAACAAAAATCGGCTCATAAGCTTCGTTCGCCGGTTGCAGCCGTATGGAATCCGCTTCGCGATGAAAATGCTTGAGCGTCGTTTCGTTGTCCTCGGGCAGCCAGGCCGCGACCATTTCGCCGTTATCGGCGGTGCTCTGCTGGCGCAGGATGACGATATCGCCATCTTGTATCATCGAGTCGATCATCGAGTCGCCGCGAACGGTCAAGGCGAATACTTCGTTTTCGTCGAAGCCCATTAGGTATTCCTGCGGGACGGCGATGTAATCATCTTCGTCAACATGGTGCCCGACATCTTCCGGCAGGGAAATCGGCTCGCCCGCGGCAATGCGCCCGACCAGCGGGATGCGTGGCGCGCTGCTCTTCGCCGCGAGTCTGGCTAGAGGCGCGACGCCGGGAATATCGCCTATGATGCGCAGCCCGCGCGACACCTTGCCCGATCGCTGCAGATAACCCGCCTCAACCAGTTTGTTGAGGTTGTAGTTGACCACCGAAGTCGAGGCGATATCGCATCGCTCTCCGATTTCACGGATTGTCGGCGGGAAGCCGCGTTCATCCGTGTATTCGGACATGAATCGAAGCATGTTTTGCTGCCGCAGCGACAGCAACGTGAAATTCTTCATAGGTCATCCCCCGCCTAGCGTCCGCCCGACTGAATCGCTGCTCACAGTCGCGCGGACCGCATTCGTATTCCATCTGTTCCACAGTATAACGAACAAATGTTTGCATGTCAAATGTTCTATTGGCGAATCCGGGGCAATCGCGGCAAATCATAGTTGCCATAGTGGGCGCGTAGACACAGCGTGCCAGCACAGAACAAAGGTTCATGGGTCGAGGCTTGCGGAATAACTGAGCAAGTAGCCAAGCGCCTTATCCGGGTCGCTGGGCAGAACAGCGGCGCCGTCGCGCATCAATTGCCGGTTGCCGCTGGCGGGCAAACGAAAGGTGAAGACCTTGCGGCTCTGCTCGCAGGCGAAACGCGCGCTGTGCATGGCGCCGCCCTCAGCGTCGGACTCCACGACGATCAGCGCTTCGCCAAGCGCGCTGATGATGCGATTGCGCGCTACCAAGCGCTGCGCATTGGGCGGCAGGCGCGGATGCGTCTCGCTGATCAACGCGCCCGACTTGAGAATCCGGCTGGCGATCAACTTGTTCTGCGGCGGATAGACGTTGAGGACGCCGCTGCCCAGAACGGCGATGCTCGCGCCGCCGGCTTCCAAGGCGCTGGCTTGCGCCGCGGCGTCAATGCCCAGCGCCAAGCCGCTAACAATCGTGAGGCCAGCCCGCGCCAGTTTCATCGACAGTTGCAGCGTCAGAAACTTCGCCACTTGCGACGGGTAGCGCGTGCCAACGATTGACAAGCATTTCCGCCAGGCGGCCGGCGGCTGGCAACCGCGGTAGAAAAGCGTCGGCGGGTGATCGGGCGCATCCTTGAGGCGCGCGGGATACAGCGCCTCGGCGGCCGTCAGGGTCTGGACGCCCTGCCGCTGCCATTGCGCCTGTTCAAGCGCGAGCTTGGCAAGGTCTATGTTTTTTATTTCGCGGGCGGTCTTGGCGCCGATGCCCGGCGCCTTGCGCAGTTCAGTCTGCTCCGCGCTGAAGATGGCGCTCAGGTCACGGTCGAAATGCGTCAGCAGGTTGTGCAGGGTCTTGGCGCCAATGTTTGGCAAGAGGCTTAGCGCTAGCCACTGCAAGCTTGGCTCGGCGTCAATCGGCTTCATAGTATTCGACGATGGAGAGCAGCATGGCGTGCATGAAGGTATTGACCTGGCGCAAATGCAGCGACCATTCCGAGGAATTGCGCGGTTGCGAAACTTCCGACCAGGTCAAAATCGAGTTCAGGACAAAATCGCCAAAATAAAAGAAGCCGCGCAGGGCTTGCGGCAGGCTCAAGCCGTCTTCGATCAGTTGCGTGGCGTAATCTTTGCCCAGCTTGATAGCCACCGACAAACCCCTGTCCGGCGCGCCCGCCGCTACATAGTCGCGGATGGATTCCAAGACGCGCCTGCCCTGCTCTCGCAAGTGCTGCTTGCTGTCATCGCTCATGGCGATATACCAGGGCGCTTGCTCCAACTGGGCGCTGCCCACTTGCATGCGCGTTTGACCCAGGGCGTTTTGAATGATCAGCTGCAGTTCCACGGGCTGAATATCGCCCTGCGCTTGGGCGTGGTGATGCAGGTCGTTCACGTTGAAGCGCCGGTGTTTGCCAGCCGTGCGCCGAAAGGGCAGCTTGCCGCTTTCCGCCCAGTTGCGGACTGTGGCAGGGTGCACGCCGAGAATTTCGGCAGCGCGCCGCAGGCTGACCCATTCGCTAGCGTCGTTTCTGTTCATTTTCGCGCATTACAGGCTGGATGCCTAATTTCGCTAAGTATACATCAGGCATATTTATAGTCAATCACAACCGCTCCCGCGCGATAACGTTATATTCGCCAGTCCGGCGGTCTGTTCCGCCAGCGCCAGAGACAGCCCTGCGGGTATCCGCGCATTTTGGCGACATCGCCCAGCAGTCGCAAAAGGGGAATCATAACTATGCAGTACAGCCAAGCGGTCCTTGAGCCGCCTCGCCAGCGCTCCATGACATGGGGCAAGCGGCGGAAGGGCTGATACAGATAAAGCGCCGCGCCCGGCAAAATCAATCCCCACCAGGTCGGCTCGCTCAATGCGCCGAGCAAGCATATCGCCGGCGCCAGCAGCCAATAAGCGGCGTAGCGGATGACATGACGCTTGAACCAGAGTCCAGCTTTGCCATCGCCGCGGGCGTATAAATAGTATTGTCGGTAAAAACTGCCGATTGATGACCGCGGACGAAAATATACGACAGCCGCGGGCTCGAAGGCGAAGGGACCAACCATCGACTTGAAACGCAAATCAAAAACGAGATCTTCGCAATAGTCCAGCCACTCCGGGTAGCCGGCGATTGCCTTTGCCGCCGATTTGCGGAAGGCGATGCTGCGGCTGCTGGGCAGGAAGGTCTCCGCCTTAATCTCGTCCTGCAAGGGCAAGGTGGCAGCGCCTAAGGCGACTTCGAATGCCGTCTGGGGATCGGCGAGGAAAAACCCCGCGACGCCGTTCAAGCGGGGGTCGAGCAGCAGCGGATCTGTGAGCGCCTCCAGCCAGGTCTCGCTCAAGCGCACACCGGCATCGGTGACCGCGATGATATCCCCAGCCGCCGCCTCGATGGCGCGATTGCGACCCTGGCTGATATTGCAGCCGGGCTCAAGCAGCAGCCGCACCGGCATGCGCTCGCGATAGCCCTCGATGATCGCCCGGGTATTATCGCTGCTGCCGCCGTCTACGATGACGATCTCGTCCGGGCAGCGGGTTTGCGCTTGTATGGAATTGAAGAGCAGATGGATGCTGTCGCCCTCGTTGAGGACGGTCGCGATCAGGCTGATCATGTGACTGCCGCCGTCTGTACTTGCGGGGTAATGCTAGCGGCAAAGCCAGCTGCGCTAAAGGGCTGATTCCGCAGCGACAAATGCCGAATCAGTCAATATCGGGCATGCTGCTCGCTTCAAACATAGCGCTGCGAAAAGCCTGAATTTGGGTCTGGCCACGCTCCGTCAACTGGGCGAATCCGTCGACAAGCGCTACAAAACCAAAGGCTCGCAGCCGAGCCAGCACCCGCCCCATCTTGCGCGCCGTCCAGCGAAAATGAATGTGCAGCGTCTTCACGCGCAATTCTGTCGCATGGCGCTCTGTGAATTGATGGTTATGGATATGCCCCAGCACAACCTGATCGTCGAAGCGGCGGCTTTGATTGGCGCGGCGGAGCAAGGTCGTTATCAAGCCATAACGCGGGGACAGCACCCAAGCCAGCAAGAATAAGATGAAGATCATCAGCACCATCGAGGCGCTGATGGATGAGTCCCACTTCTCGCGCAAGCCCAGCCCGAATAAGCTGTTGAGCCCGGCGATGATGTCGCTAAGTTCAATGATGCCGAAGAACTTTCCCCGAGCCAGGTCATAGCCAAAAAATGCCCCAGCCGCGCCGATGAGCGGGCTGAGCAAGAGCATGATCGCCAGACGATCGGTCAGCAGATAGGCGGCCGCGGGCGGAATGATGAAAAAGGCGATCACAAGGATCGAACCCACCGCGTCAAAGGCGCCCACCGCCACCAGGCTCACCAGAATCATCAGCGCGTAGTTCATGAGCCCGGGCCGGTAACCCAGCGCCTGCGCCAGCGCGGCGTCAAAGGTTGTCAGCTTGAGTTCCTTATAAAATATGACGACGAACAGCAGCGACAAGACCGTCATGACCAGCGTCACCGTGATTGACTTGGGGAAGAAAACGAGCGCGGGTTCCTCTGGCAAGTAGCCTGCTTGCCAGGCTTGGGCGGGCGAATAGCTGCCGCAGTTTGTGCAGATTTCGACAAATTCGGCGCCGTCGTCGCGCGGGCTAATGCCCAATTCGCGGCAATTGCGGCATTGGCGCGCTGTTTTGGCTTGAGCATGATCGGGGCTGATGCTGACTGTGGCGCAATTGTCCAAGCAGTGACTGTTGGTATTTGCCCAAGCCAAGCCGATTTCGCCGACCAGAACAGCGTCTTCATCGAGATGAGCGTCGTCGGCAAAGCGCGAGATTAGAATGACGGCTATGGCGAAAAGCAAGGGGAAAGCCAATCCCAGCGCGGCATCCTGCCGCAGCAAGCCGGAACGATGCAAGATCTCCGTCAGCACGACGGTGCCGACCCCAGCCAGGGACGCGCCCAAGATGAGCCAGGGAGACGAGGTATCCCCTGCCATGCCAAAAACATTTGTCATGAGCAGGAAGGCGACCACGATGCCCAGAAGCACGGTGTGGCTGATGGCGTCGCTGGTGAGCGCCATGCCGCGCAGCAGCAAAAACGCGCCGAGCAAGGCGCCGCTCACCGCGATCAGGCAGCCGATGATGGTCGCCGTATTTTGGGGCGAGCGCAGGAAGGCGTTAATGTCGTCGCGAGCGGCGAAATGCAGCAGCAGATCGATCAGCCAGCGTTCCAAGGTCATCATCAGTTGTCGCGCGCTCCCGCCAGCGTTTCCAGCGCTTCCAGTTCTTGAATGGCGGCGGCGGGCAAAACATCGCGGATATCCAGATGCCGATCTTCTGGCAGGAGCGGCAGACTCAGATCGGCGGCATATAGCCGATAAAGCTCCCAAAGTCGCTGGCTGTGGGCATCGCGGCGCGCCGCTTTGACGCCGCTATCCGTCAAGCGCCAGCTTTCGCCCAGCTTCTCGACCAAGCCGGACGACAGCAATTGCTGCAAGCCCAGCGCGGCGCTGCGATCGCCGATGCCGCGAATGAATGCGTCCGGCGCCGGCGTCGCGGGCGCGCCATGCGACATGGCATAGCGGTACAAGCCGCGCAGAGCATTTTGTCGCGCGAAGCGCCGGCTGTCCAGGCGGCGGCGCCAGCTGCTCCAAAGCAAGCCGCGCCCGGGCGCCAGCGTGATAGAGGCCAGCACCAGCGAAAAAGCCACCACGATGATCATGGGACCTGTCGGTATATTGGCGTCGATGGCGCTTATGACAGCCCCGACGCCGCCCGCAAATGCGCCGAACAGCGCCGCGAGCATCACCATGTGATGCAGTTTTCCCGTCCATTGGCGCGCGGCGATGCCGGGCGCGATCAACATGCCGACCATAAGAATGACGCCAGCCAATTGCAGCCCCAGCACAATCGCGATCACAATCAAAGTCGATAGCAGGGTGTTGATGAAACCGACCTGGAAGCCGTTGGCGCCGGCGAACTCCGCGTCAAATGTAACCAGCTTGAACTCTTTCCAGAATAGCGCCAGCGCCAGCAGGACCAGGACGCCGACGCCAGTGATCAAGAGCAGGTCGCTTTCGATGATGGCGGCCGCCTGGCCGAAAATGAATTGATCCAAGCCCGCTTGACTGGCGTCGGGTATGGACTGGATATAGGCGAGCAAGGCGATCCCGCCGGCAAACCAGCTTGCCAAGACGATGCCCATTGCCGCGTCCTGCTTTAGCCGAGTGGTAGCCAGCAGCGCCGAAATAAAGCGCAGGGCGATCCAGCTGGCGATGCCGGCGCCAATCAACAAGAGGCTCAAATCGCGGCCAGCCAACAGGAAAGCGACAGCGACGCCGGGCAGCGCCGCGTGCGAGAGCGCATCGCCCATCAAGCTCTCTCGGCGCAAGACCGCGAAGCAGCCCAGGGCGCCGCTAATCAGCCCCAACAAGGCGCCGCCCAAAGCCACCACGCGCACGGTATAGGTGTAGCGAATGCCGAAGAGCCATTGACTGAGCGGCAAGAAACAGATTCCTAGCAGGACGATGCCGGCGATAGCCAGCCAAACGCGCTTGTCGGCGGCGGACATCGGCTGCATATTCACCTTCAGTCCCCGGCCGCCAGGGCTTGCACTGCCTGCAAGTAAGAGACGGGACCGCCATAGGTCTTTTGCAGGTTCTCTGGCGTGAAGACCTCGGCGGTGGGTCCGCTGGCGATTACTTCGACATTGAGCAGCGCCAGCCAGTCAAAATAATCTTCGACAGTCTGCAAATCGTGATGGACCACCAGGACGGTTTTGCCGCGTTCTTTCAGTTGCTGCAAGATGTTCACGATAGCGCGTTCTGTGATGGCGTCGACAGCCGCAAAAGGCTCGTCCATGAAGTAGATCTGGGCGTCTTGAACCAGCGCGCGAGCGAGAAAGGTACGCTGCTGCTGCCCGCCGGAAAGCTGGCTGATCTGTCGGTCAACCAGGTCGAGCAAGCCGACCTGTTCCAGCGCGAAAAGCGCCAGGTCACGCTCCTTGCGCCCGGGCCGGCGCAGCCAGCCCAGCTTGCCATAAAGTCCCATGGTGACCACATCCAGGACCGAGGTGGGGAAGTCCCAATCGACGCTGCCGCGCTGCGGCACATAACCGACCAGCGACCGGGCTTGCTCGTAGGAACTGCCATAAAACGATACCCTGCCAGCAGCCCGCGGGATAAGATTCAGAACGGCTTTGATGAGGGTGCTCTTGCCGGCGCCATTGGGTCCGACGATGCCCATCAAGACGCCTTCCGGCACGCCCAGGTCGATGTCCCAGATGGCCGGTTTGCTGTGATAGGCGACGGTCAGGTCTTCAACCGACAATGCCAATGGGGTTCGATCATTCATCGCAATCGGCATTCCACAGCTCATCGGGAGGTTTTGGCAGCAGCGTCTCGTCCCATTCGGGGATCTTCACAGCCACGTCCATACATTGATAAGACTGCATGATGGTCAAGGCATTTTGCGCCAGCATGCCGATGTAGGCGCCGCCGAAGGCGCCGGGATCGCCCATGGCGTCCCCGAAGAGCTCGCGGATGCCCACGCGCGCGGAAGCGCCCTGGGCCCGCACCGCCTCGATCACGGCGTCGACGGTATCGGGCGGGATGCTGCTCTCCACGAAGAGCACCGGAATCTCGTTTTCAATGACAAAATCGACCGTCGCCTGGATATCGCCTACGCCGGCTTCATCTTCGGTGCTCAAGCCCTGGATGGCTTGCATCTTCCAGCCAAAAGCCGCGCCGAAATACTGAAAGGCATCGTGCGAGGTCACGAGAAAGCGCCGCGCTTCGTCGATAGAGCGCAAGCCGCCGTTCGCCCATGCAAAGAGAGCCTGGAGCTGCGCGCTATAGGCGGCCGCATTGTCGCGGTAGGCTTGGGCGTTTTGCGGGTCAAGTTCAGCCAGCGTTTCGGCGAGATCATGCGCAGTGATCTCCCAATTGCGGGGGTCGAACCAAAAATGCGGATCGTCAACATCGCTGTACTCATCGGAGAGGTTAAAGCCGCCGACGATGTATCCCGCTTCCTTGACGGGCTTGCCCATGGCATAGGTCGTGATGCCCTGTTCGCCCAGCGCGGCAAAAACCGTATCAAACTGACCCTCGAGGCGCAGACCGCTGTACACGACCATTTCAGCGCGATTCATGGCTGCGATATCCGACTCGGTCGGTTGATAGAGATGTGGATCGACGCCGGGACCCATCAGCGATGTAATCGTGATGCCGTCCTGGCCAGCGCTCAAGATGCGCAGCAGGTCAGAGGCTTGCGTGGTGGTCGCCACAACGCGCAGCGGCTCGTCCGCAGCTAGAGACGGGTAGCCCATAGAAAAGCAGCCCAGCATCGCTAGCAGGGAAATTGCTAGGTATTTCATCGGAATATACCTCCAACAAGGCATATTTTAGCGGAACTAATAGTATTTTTAGCCTAGCTTAAAAGACTTGTCAAGGGGTTCCTTGCGGGGACGGAGAAATCGCTCAAAATCACTATCTCAAAACGCAATTAATTCCAAAAAAAATTAAGCACAGAAGACACAAGTAAATCCAACAAAATAAATTGAGGGGGTAGGGGCGACTCGCTGGACTCTGTTGAGAAACAGCCTCCATCACCGCCCCTTGCTCAAAAATGCGGCAATGGGAATCTTATGACCTATAATGATCCGTTAAGCCCCTCCCTCTTTATGGGGGAGGGGCGTTGGGGTGGGGGTAAATTGAGTATTTCAACAGAGTCCGCTGAGTCGCCCAATCTGTAGGATTCAATTCACGTTGGGCGAGCCAAAGCTCGCCCCTACAAATCCATACAGTTATGAAATTGCATTTCTTTGTTGGAATCACTTCTGCGCCCTCGGCGGTCAAAATGATTCCCTTAACTTTCGTGTCCTTTGTGTCTTGGTGGTGAATGAATTGACGTGATTGCCCGGTTGCGCCCGGCTCAGAGCAGACGCCAGCGACGTTTTTTGGGCGGCGATAGCCCGTGCGTCAAGGTGCTCAGCCCACCGCCGCGGGGACAGAACATCGGACGCAGCTCGGCCAGTAATTGCTCGACGCCGCGCAGCGGATGTCGGCGGTTGACCATTTCGATGAATGCGCCCTCGTTTGCCATAGCGGCAGCCACATCCTGCGCTGACAGGCTTTCGCTCCAGCGCCAATGTTCGGGGTAATAATAGTAGTAGAGCAAATAGGTCGTGGCGGTGACTGGCGTGACGCCGCGATTCTCGTATGACCACAGGTCCAAGCCCGCTTGCGGCGCCATCTCCGCCATGAGCGTCAAGGCGCAGGCGCCGGAAACCTGCTTCGCATAGGTATCTTCGCTGCCGTCAACATCGACGATGCCTTTGAGAAAGCCCTCGGGATGGATGACATGATCGACGGCTTTGCGATAGGCTTCCGCCCCCATACGCACAGAACTCTCATGCTCAAATACGATGCCCGCCCCTAAGCGCAGGGCGCCTTGCCACAGTTCCTCCAGCGGATCGCGCGGTTCTGAAAGGCTCGCAACGGCGGCGACATAGGCTGGCATAAGCTCAGTTTGCAGCGCGCGCCAAGCCGCATGTTGGCGCAGCAGAGCCGCCACCGACAACCAAGCCAGCAGGGTTTTGCAGCGCGCTTGATCGACAATCGCGCCGGCCGGCGCAACGGCTTTGCCCAGCAGTTCGAGCGCGATTTCGGCAGCCGGTCTGTCCGCGAGGAATTGATAGCGCAGAGCCGCCAGATACGCGGACCTCAGGGGCTCATCGGCGCGCTTTTCCAGCAGGCGCAAGGCGCTGGCCACTGGTTCGCGCTCGCGGTTGTCGCGCGCCAATGCCAGGTGTTCAGCGCTATGAAACAAGCCAGCCATGTCTAAGCCACTGGATTCGGGCTGGTGTCGTCATCGGCGAAGAGCGCAGGCGAGCCAGCCCCCGGCTCAAATCGGGCTGCGGGGGTCGACGTCTGTATGGCGAGCGCCATGCCCAGCTGTTGCGTGGTCGCTCCAGCCAGCGGATCAGGCGGCATGTGAAGCTGCGCCGCGCGAAGCTTTTTCGGTCGGCGGCGGAAATGCAGGCTGTAGATTAGCCAGCCGAGCAAGAACATCACAAAGCCGATTAACATGCTGGCAAGCAAACCGATGCCCATGCTGCGCAAGCTCTGAAGCTGTTCGGCAGTCAACTGGAAGGTTGAGCTTTGCGGCTCATCCGCCGCAGCAAGGGCTAAGGAGGTCAGGCCGAAATCGATCCGAAGGGGCGCCGAGCCAGGCGCGACCAGCGCGCTGAAGGCGGAGTCGGTCGTCGCTTGGTACTGCGCGCTTGTCAAGAACAATTGGTATTCGCCCCGTGGTAAATCCTCGAGACAAAGCAAGCCCGGCGCAGCATAGCTTGAGGCTTCCAGCAATTTTGTCGCTAGCGTAATGCCGCCCGCGTTCTGCAAATTGACAGCGACGCCCTGCGTGACCGGCGCTTCATCTTGATCGAAGCTGCCGTTGCCGTTGCGATCTTCAAAAGACATGACGCAGATCTGGCCCCCGTCCTGCGACGTTGAAGTCGCAACAAGCGTAAGCGACAAGAACAGAAGAATCGGAATTCGTTTTAGCTTCTTCATCACGAACTCTCGAAACTCTTTCCATTCCGCCGGGCATCAACGAAAGCGCAAAAACAAGGAAACAAGCAAACCGCAGATTAGAACAACGCCCGCCAAAGCCAGGACGAAGAAGCCGCTCAACTCGCTTAACAGGTTTTCGTCCTCGTTGTCATCCGGGAGCGGGACGGCCGTGGGCGACAAACCCAGCCCAGGCGCCTCTTGCACGGCGAAGCCGGCTTTCACGCCGAAAGCCAGGCGGAGGAGCCGCCCATCGCGCAAATCGACCCGCAGCTTTTCCGAAACGGTCAAGCCATAGCCCGCTGGCGCGGCAGCCGCAACGATATAGACCTGCGGTTGGCCATCGCCGAGGCAAAGCGGTTGGGATTCGGCGTCGACCTGTCGCTCGTCAAGCTGATTCCCGAGCTCGTCCAACAATCTGATGCGGCCGCCGGCAACGGTCTTTTCGCCGGGATCCATGAGGCCGTTCTGGTTCTCATCCGCATAAACCGAAACGCAGACAAGGGCATTAAGAGCCGCGGGATCCATCTTCGGCGCGTCGGCGGCCGCGACCGGCGCGGGCGGCAGGTCATTGTCCAAGGCAGCTCCGCCGATCGCCCGCGGTTCTGCTGTGACCAGGTCGCTTGCCGGCGCGCGCGGGTCGGCGCCCTCAGGTTGGGCCGGGGGCGCCGCGCTCTGCTCCCCCGCGCCGGTGTTGAAGGCAATGATAATGCGCTGCCCAATCTGCAAGATGGCGTTGGGGTTCAGGTCATTGGTCGCCGCAATCTCGGCGACAGTCACCCCATAATTGACTGCGATGGCTGACAAGGTTTCGCCGGCGTCAACGACATGGACAATCTGAGCCACGCTGTCGTTCGACTGCGCCAGAATGGACAGCCCGTATACCAGGCAGACCCAAAGAATCGGCCAGCACCGTCGCAAGCTGCGCTCCCATCAATAGACCGTCTGCAGATGGCAAGGCATTATAGCATCGGCATTGAAACGCAACAGGGCAAGCCGCGGCGGCGCGAACGCAGCGTCTTGAAACTGCGCCTTCATCTGTCAAATCCTTAAAAGCGCATGAGCGGAGGCAAGATTAATGAGAACTGCTGGGCGGCGGTCGAGGGCGGCTCTGCAATCATATCATTGGGCGCGACGCCGCCTGGATCCACGGATACCACCTGCCAGGCATCGCTCCGATACCCGTTTTAGCGAGCGCAAATTCTATTAATTAAATTAGCGTTTAGTGAGAATCACGCTTAGTATGATAAAATTTAATTAACTAACATTAAAAGTCTGACATGGGAGATAACTTCTTGACCATAGAAAGGCAAATGACCGCGCTGCTCCCGTATGATTATAAGCCTAGCGCCCTGTTTGCAGCGGGGTCCCAGGACCATAGCGTGAATTGCAGGACCGTTGCCCGGCGCGCAACCGGCGAAAAGGCGCCAGGAATGGCGCGCTCACAAAAATAGCAAGCCTTCTCCTTAAAGGAGCTAGAGAAATTGCCAAAAAATAAGCAGCAAGCCGAAAATGGCAACGTCCGCGCAATACGGCAGGCGCGAGATATCGAGCGGGAGAAGCAAGAGTTGAACAGTCAGTTCATCACGATGATGGCTCATGAATTGCGTACCCCTTTGGCGTCCATCCGTCTGTCATACGACATGCTTACTTATTATGACAAACGGACGACCGAAGACGAACGCGCGCAGTACTTGGACAACATCCGCCTGCAAGTAGAGCATTTGAACGAAGTTGTTGGCGACGTCATGTGCCTGAGCAAGGCGGACCGCGGCGAACTTGAATGCAATCCGCAGCGCGGCGATCTGAGGACTTTTTGTCATAACATTGTCGAGTCGTTTCAGATCAATCACTGCCATTCGCACAAATTCAAGTTCGAGTGCGCGCCCAGGGAACTCATTGCCGAATTTGACCGCAGGCTGCTGCGCCGCGCCCTGACCAATCTGATTGACAACGCCATCAAGTATTCGCCGCGGGGCGGCAGCGTGATATTTTGCATCTGGCAAGAAGACTGCAAGGCGCGCATCTCGGTCAGCGACGAAGGCATTGGCATCCCGCCGGGCGAAGCGGCCTGCTTGTTCGACCCCTTTCAGCGAGCCTCTAACGTTGGCTGCCTGCCGGGGACCGGGCTGGGCTTGGCGATCGCCAAGCAAGCCATAGAGTTGCATGGCGGCTTCATCAGCTTGCCGCCACAATCCAGCATCGGCGCGACTTTCCTGGTCGAGCTGCCGCTGCAGCCTGAAGTCGCGCGGGATCGCAGTCTGTCCATTTAGCGTCGACCGAGCGCGCCTATTGCCGATCCATGAAAAATGCGGCCCGGGCGCGGTCGCTACTTCACATGCGGCTGACTGGATAAGCCAAGATAGGCTAAAATACTGGCATGATTGCCCGGAAAATATGCGCCGTCCTTTTGTCGCTTGTACTGACGCTTTGCGCATCCGCGCAGGAGCGCGACTTGCCTGTGGACGAGGCGCGCAGCGAGCCGGAGGGTTTGATCCGCGGCCAGCTTGATGATCTTAAGCCGCGCGAAGTCTTCACCATTGAGGGCTTGCGCGGCGAGGTCATTCAGTTCGAGCTGCGCGCGACGGACGGCGACCTCGAACCCGTGCTGGGCGTATTCGACAACACCGGTGAGCTCGAGTTCTACCGCGGCCTCGCCGACAGCGAAGGAAGCATCAAAGAAGACTTAACTTTGAAAGCCACGGGCAGATATTTTGTGATTGTCGCGCGCTTCGGGCAGAGCCTGGGCAGCAGCTCCGGCGCTTATGAGCTGCGCATGACGCGGGCAGGCGTCTTGTCCGAACAGGGCAGCGCCCTGCGCTATGGCGATTCCGTCATCGGCGCCATCAGCGATAGCGAGCCGCAAGTCTATTACAGCTTTCAAGCGCAGCAAGGCGATATTCTGACTGTATCGATGCTGCGGTCTTCCGGCACCCTGGATCCCTATCTGAAAGTTGTTGACGAAGAGCGCTTTGTCATCGCCGACAACGATGATCAAGCCGGCGCCGATACACGCAACGCGCGCATCGACGCCCTCATCATCAATCGGACTGGTACCTATATCATCGTGGCGTCGCGCTATCGAGAGCTGGACGGCGACAGCGCGGGCAGCTTTGTCTTGACGCTCGAAGAAGCTGAAAACAGCGGCACCGGCAGTTCGCAGTTAGCGCCCTTGCCGATTCGTTATGGCGAAGCCAAGACCGCTGTGCTCAGCCACCGGCAGTATGAGCGCTTCTACAGCTTCAACGCGGAAAAAGACGATCTCATTACCATCAGCATGTCGCGCGGCAGCGCCGGCGAACTTGACAGTTATCTCATCCTGGCTGACGAGCGCTTTTCTTCTATCTTTGAAGACGACGACAGCGGCGGCGGGCAGAACGCCAAGATCGCGGATTATCGCATCCCGGCCGACGGCAAGTATCATATCATCGCCACCCGCTTCGAGGGCAGCAAGGGCGCTAGCCTGGGCGCTTTTCTGTTGACGCTGGACGCCGTCGGCAGCGCCTTCCAGGATGTGCCGCCCGATGCCAGCAGCATCAATTATGGCACCAGCGTTACGGGACTGATTGACGCGGCGAACGAGCAGGATCTCTACGCCTTTTACGCCCGCCAAGGCGAGATCATCACCGTATCCATGACGCGCGTGGATGGCGATCTTGACGCCTACCTGGAATTGTTAAACGCCGCGCAGGAAGTGGTGCTGAGCAACGATGACGGCGGCAACGGACAAAATGCCCTCATCGACAGTTACACCATTCCCTTTTCTGGCTTGTATTTCATTCGCGCCCGACGCTTTTTTGGCAGCAACGGCAATCCCAACACAGCGGGCTCTTACGTGCTGGTCCTGGCCGAGCGTTTTGGTTGAGCGGGGGCGTCAGTTTTTTCGACATAGAAGCGTGGAAGCAAGTAAGTCATGCGAAACTCGACGTAAGCTCTAATAGTGTCTTTGTATTAAAATGATGAATCCGCCCGACCCTCCCAGCCAATTTACCCTGTGCCATTCCCACTCCATATCCGCTACAATCCAGCCATGCTAATCACGGACCTCCTCCACGACCTGCAATCCCGGCTCGGCGTCGAGCAAGCCCGCGCCGACCAGATGACGCGCGTCCTTTACAGCACCGACGCCAGCAATTATCAGATTATGCCGCTGGCGGTTACCTTCCCGCGCGACGCCGATGACGTGGTCGCCGTGCACGAGACCGCGCGCCAGTACAATGTGCCGGTGCTGCCGCGCGGCGGCGGCAGCGCCTTGGCCGGGCAAGCCGTCGGCGAAGCGATCATTATGGATTTCACCCGCCACATGCGGCGCGTCCGCTCGGTCAATGCCGAGGCGCGGACGGTCGATGTCGAACCGGGGTTAATCCTTGGCAATCTCAACGCGCAATTGGCGCCGCTGGGCTTGATGTTCGCTCCCGACCCAGCCAGCGCCGAGCGCGCCGCTATCGGCGGCGTCATCGGCAACAACGCCACCGGCGCGCATAGCATCCGCTATGGCATGACCGCCGATCATGTCTCTCGCTTGCAGGTCGCGCTGGCGAACGGCGATCTGGTCTGGCTGGACGCATCAACCGCCGCGCTCAATCAGATTCGCGCCACTGTGCGCGACCTGGCGATAGAACACAGCGCCCAAATCAAAGCGCGCTATCCCCGGACCTGGCGCACTGTCGCGGGTTACGCCCTGGATAAAATCGACCCCGCCGACGTGGATCTCAACTGGCTGCTTTGCGGCTCGGAAGGGACGCTGGCGACGGTCATTCGCGCTGAATTGTCTCTGGTCGATTCCCCGAAGATCGAAAACAAGCGACTGGCGCTGGTTCACTTTGACAGCTTGCGCGCCTCGCTGGAAGCGACGCCGCGCATCCTGGAGTTGGACCCGAGCGCCATCGAGTTGATGGACAAATTCCTGCTGGACAAGACGCGAGCCGCGGCCGGCTATCGCGATCGCCTGACCTTCGTCGATGGCGATCCCACGGCGATACTGGTCGTCGAGTTCGTCGGGACGGCGCGCGAGCTGGGCGCGAAGATCGCCGATCTGAAAGCGCATTTGACCCGGCTGGGTTATCGCGGGGCGGTCACGGTGGCGGAGACGCCAGCGCGCCAGAATGATGTATGGACCGTGCGCAAAGCCGGTCTCGGCTTGATGATGAGCGAGCGCAGCGCCGCCAAACCGATTTCCTTCATCGAGGACGCGGCGGTGCCGGTGGAGAGCCTGGCTGATTACATCTCCGATGTCGAGCGCATCATCTACGACAACGATACGAGCTATGCCATCTATGCCCATGCCAGCGCCGGCTGCCTGCATATCCGCCCCCTGATTGACCTGCGAACGGTCAAGGGGCGCGATCAGTATCGCGCCATCGCCGACGCGGTAGCGACTACGGTCAAGAAGTATCAAGGCGCTATCACCGGCGAGCATGGGCAGGGGCTCGCCCGTGGCGAATTCAGCGAGTATCTCTTCGGCGCGGAGTTGATGGAGGCTTTCCGTCAGGTCAAACGCGCCTTTGATCCCGAGAACATGATGAATCCGGGCAAGATCATCGACTCGCCGCCCATGGACAGCGCCGAGCTGCTGCGCTATTCGCCCGATTATCGGGTTATCGACCTGCCGACGCGATTTGATTGGTCCGCGGATGAAGGTTTTGCCGGCGCAGTCGAGATGTGCAACGGAGCCGGGGTTTGCCGCAAGGAAGGCGCCGGGACCATGTGTCCGTCTTATCAAGCGACGCTCGACGAGGCGCATTCCACGCGCGGACGCGCCAACGCCCTGCGCGCGGCCATCAGCGGGGTGCTGCCCGATGACCTGGGCAATGCCGCGCTGAAGGAGGTCTTTGAGCTCTGCTTGTCCTGCAAAGCCTGCGCCAGCGAATGTCCGTCGGCTGTCGATGTCGCCAAACTGAAATCGGAATTTCTGGCTGCCTGGCACGACAAGCATGGCGTTCCGCTTGCGACAAAGGTTTATGGCAATATCCATCGCGTCAATCGGCTCGCGGGAAAGTTGCCCAGGCTGAGCAACTTCATGCTCAATCATGCGCTGGGCAAGATCGGCGCCGAAGCGCTCGGGCTGCCCACGGAACGTCCCTTGCCGCGATATGCAGAACGAGCTTTTTCCGCCGAGCCTTATCCCCAATATGCCGAGCCGGATGCCATCTTGATTGTCGATACTTTCACCGAGTGGAATCATCCCGAAATTGGCTGGGCAGCCCTGGAACTCGCGCGGCGGCTCGGGCTGCGCGTCAACGCGCGCTCCTTGCCAGAGCGCGGCTGCTGCGGCCGACCGGCTATCAGCCAGGGTTTGCTCGACAATGCCAAAGCGCTGGCTCATGCCAATGTGCTCGACTTGTACCGGCAGCGCCCGGATGTACCTTATATTTTTATCGAGCCAAGCTGCCTCAGCGCCTTCACCGACGACTACTTGACTCTGGTGGATCCGGGCATTCTGGCAGCGGCGAAGTCGCTGGCTTCGCGCTGCCAGAGCGTCGAGGGCTTCTTCGCTCATCGCCTGACAAGC
The DNA here is from genome assembly GCA_965232245.1 of Phototrophicaceae bacterium. Classification (GTDB taxonomy): domain Bacteria; phylum Chloroflexota; class Anaerolineae; order Aggregatilineales; family Phototrophicaceae; genus UBA6055. Next base: position 3,576,071 of record CBDDPG010000002.1, read on the forward strand.
CGCGCGGATTCCCTCGCTTGGGCTGCGGAAGCGCCGCGGATATTATTGCATGGACATTGTCACCAAAAGGCGCTCTGGGGAACGGCTGATACGCTCCAATTGCTGCGCGCCATTCCTGGCGCCGAGGTCGAAGAGATGAATACCGGCTGCTGTGGCCTGGCGGGCAGCTTCGGCTATGAGCATTATGAGCTGAGCATGAAAATCGCCGAGGACCGCCTTTTGCCGACCATCCGCGCAAATCCCGATGCTATCCTAGCTGCGGCCGGCACGTCTTGCCGCGCGCAGATCCACGACGCTGGTTACGCGGCGCAACACCCGATAGAAGTGGCGCTGGCGGCCCTGGGTTCATCCGAGCTGGAGCAAGACATCTGATGACGAATTTCAAGCTGATCGAAATCAAAGCGCTGGGCGAGTTCCTGGATCTGCGCCATATTCGTCTTGAGCGGGAGCAGCGCCGCTTCGGCAAGAATCTGCTCATAACGTTCTTGCAGACGCGCCATCCCGCCGTAACCTCCTACCGCATTGATGCGGAAGGGGGAGCGATCGGTTATGTCATGTTGATCCATGCCGAGAATCCGACGCAGTGGATCATCGAGCGATTGACGATCGACCGCGATCATCAGCGCAAGGGTTATGCTTACGCGGTTGTTGACTATCTGATTGACATGGTGCACGATTTTGAAAACAGCGAGATGGTCATCGCCCGTTACAAGCCCGACAACGAACCGGCCCGCCGGCTCTTCGAACGCTTGAACTTCCAACAGCAAGAGAATATGTTCCGCGGGCGTCATATCGCGATTCTGGAATTCGAGTTTGAAGACGATGACGACGAGCCTTCTGATGAAGATGCGGATGAAGATGAAGACGCAGATGAAGACGCGGAGCCGGAGGATATGGAAGACGATGCCGACGACGATGACGACGATACACCTACCCTGATCTAGCGCGTTCCTGTCAATCTAGCGAGCCTAGCATGTCCGAAGAGCCAGCAGCCGCCCAGACGCTTTTGCCCGAAACGATTCGCCGCCGCCTCGAACCCTTGATGCTGGTGGCCCGCAAGGTGCGCGTAGGCGCGATGAAAGGCGACCGCCGCTCCATCAAACGCGGCAACAGCATCGAATTCGCCGATTACCGCAACTACGCGCCGGGCGATGACCTGCGTCAGCTCGACTGGAATATCTATGCCCGGCTGGAGCGCCCTTTCATCAAACTGCTGGAAGACGAAGAAGACCTGACGGTGCATGTGATCCTGGATGCTTCCGCCAGTATGGATTTCCCGCCCGCAGGCGAAGCCGATCAAAAGAAGCTGCTCTATGCCAAGCGCATCTTCGCCGGGCTGGCTTATCTGTCGCTGACCAGCAATGATCGTCTGATTCTAACCGCTGTCAACGATGGCGGCAGCGCCACCTTTGGTCCCGCGCGCGGACGGGGCCGCGGCATCGCCATGCTGCGTTTCATACAAGACCTCGACGTAGCTGGCATCACCGATCTGAATATCATGCTGGGCGATTACGCGCGGCGCGCGCGGCGACCGGGCTTGGCGCTGATCATCAGCGATATGTTTTCGCCCACGGGTTATGTCGATGGCTTGAATGCCCTGCTCAGCCGCGGGCACGAGGTGGCTTTCTTGCATGTGCTGGCGCGGGAAGAGATCAGTCCGCCGCTGGTTGGCGATCTGCGCTTGATCGATGTGGAAACGGGAAGAGCCCAGGAAGTCACAGTGGACGCGACCATGCGCGGCATCTATCAGCAGCGCTTAAGCGCCTGGCGCGACGAGATCCGCGACGAATGCCTGCGGCGCGGCGCTTACTATTTTCCGCTGGCGACCGACGCGCCCTGGGAGCGGGTGATCCTCTCGGATATGCGGCGGACGGGTTTGGTCAAGTAACTTACGCGTAGCGTTCCGCGATCATCGCTTCTAAGCTGTCCAGATATTCCTTTTGTGGTTCAATGTAGAGTCCCGTCAGCATGGCGGTGATATCGATGCCGTCGTCAATACCTTCCCAATCGACGCTGAAACGGTTGAGCTGATAGTTTTGTCGCTCTTCGTCGGTTGCGGCCTTCAGTAGCGGAAAGAAGTCCAGGGGAACGCCGATGATGCGCCCATCCGCAAGGTGGATCATCGCATGTTCCGCAGTGAATGAAACACGCTGCGGTACATTTCGTGGTTCGTTTATCACTGGCTCTAATTTCATTTGTGGTTTCCTCTTACCCTAAACCGGACCGTGATATCGTCGCCAGGTTTCCTTCAATATCTCTTCATGCTCAAGCAGCAGCTTTAGAATCCGACCGATTTCTCTTTCGTTGAAGCCGTAGTTGGCGATAACAGCCCAAGTGTTTATATTGATCTGAACCTCTTTGCCGCCTTTTAGAACATGGACATGCGCCGGGCGGTGTTCTCTTATATGGACTTTTACGTCGTATCCGTGCTGCCGCCGGTTCAAAATCGTGACCATAGATCCTCGCAGATCTAAGTATATAGAAGCCCAAGTCAGGCTGTCAACAAGGTGAGACGGGGCGACGGGGTGGGCGCTACTTGTCCGCTGGCGACCGACGCGCCCTGGGAGCGGGTGATCCTCTCGGATATGCGGCGGGCGGGTTTGGTCAAGTAGCGGCGACTCTGACTGGCTCTGTAGCGTCTTTGGGGCGAGGCATCTCATTGATGTATAGGCCAGTGAGCATGGCTACCATGTCGATGCCTTCGTCAAGTTCTTCCCAGTCGACAGTAAAGTAGTTGAGTTGGTAATTTTGCCGTTGAACGTCGGTGGCATTTTGCAACCAAGGGAAGAACGTGAGCGGCAAACCAAGATTGCGTCCGTCTGCCATATCGATTATCACATGCGAGCCTGTGAAACGCACTGCCTGCGGGGCGCAACGATCATCATTTACAAAGGGTATCTTTTTCATTTCGAGCAATCCTTCTCACTTTCCCGCTCTCTTGACTACGCGATTCTCAGGCGCTCCCAAACGCTTAGTAGAAGACTTTCGTGCTCTCGCAGCAAATTCACTATCTGTCTGATTTCCCGACTGTGAAAGGTATGGCTTGTCGAGATAACTTCCATTGACTCCAAGTCTATCTTGACTTGCTTTCCACCTTGCCAGACGTGTACGTGCGGTGGATCGTGATCGCCCGGGTACATTCTGACATCGTATCCGTGCTGCCGCCGGTTCAAAATCGTGACCATAGATCCTCGCATTCAAAATATACACTTCAACATTCTGAATTGTCAATGAGCTTAAGCGCATGACAAGCCCTCGAAGCGCAAGACTATGTCGCCGCCAAGCCGCCGTCCAGCACCAACGGATGCCCGGTGACAAAGGACGAAGCATCCGAACAAAGCCAGACCGCTGCCGCCGCGATTTCCTCTGGACTGCCTAGCCTGCCCATGGGTATCGCCCGCTGCATGATGGTCCCCAGGGCCGGGTTCAGCGCGATGCCGTCGCGCACCATCGCCGTGTCAGTATAAGCCGGGCAGATGGCGTTGACGCGGATGCCGCGCTTGGCGTAATCCAGCGCGGCCGAGCGCGTCAAGCCGACGACGGCGTGCTTGCTGGCGGTATAGGCAGCGGCTTTGGGCGCGCCAATCAAGCCGGCTACCGACGCGATATTGACGATCGTTCCCGAGCCCGCCGGCAGCATCTGTTCCAGTTCGGCTTTCATGCAATGCCAGACACCCTTGAGATTGATGGCAAGCACCTGCTCGAAGAGCTCGTCGTCCGCTTCGTGCAGGCGCTGCTCGAACGAACCGGCGATGCCCGCGTTGTTCACGGCGGCGTCCAGGCGCCCGTATCGCTCGATCGTCGCCGCTACCATTGCCCGTACATCCTCAGCCCGCCTCACATCACAAGCGACGAAAAAAGCCTCGCCGCCGCCGGCGATGATCGCTTGGGCGGTTTCTTGGCCGCCTTGATGATTGATGTCCGAGACGCAGACAGCCGCGCCTTCCCGCGCTAATGCGAGGGCGCTTGCGCGACCGATGCCCGCTGCCGCGCCTGTCACCAGCGCGACCTTGTTTGCCATTTGCGCCATGATGTTTTCCTTCGTGTTTTCCTTTGTATTGCCCTCGGCAATGGTACACAATCTTCGCCGCTCGCGTAAGCATGCGGGGATCATATTGGCTGATGCGCTCGCTGGACCCGCTAGAATGCTGGAACGATGCGCAGGCGCGGATATGTTATAATCGCCGCGAGTTGTTCGACTGGGAGATCCAAAAATGATTGACGATCCGATCCTGCTCAACGATTGGCATGCTGTGCTTCCCGTTGCCGAATTGGAGGCGCGGAATAAGGTCGCGGACGCGCGCCTCTTGGGCGAGGATATCGTCATCTGGCGCGCTGGCGAGCAAATCCGGGCTTGGAAGGACCTGTGCGTGCATCGCGGCACGCGGCTCTCGCTGGGCGAGGTGCTGGCGGACGACACCCTGCAATGCCCCTACCATGGCTGGACCTACGACGCCGATGGCAACTGCGTGCGTATTCCCGCGCACCCGGAGCAAAAGCCGCCGACGAAAGCCAGAACCTTCACATATCGGACCGCCATCGCTTACGATATGGTCTGGGTCTGCCTGGGGGAACCGGCGCATCCGATCCCGGTTTTCGAGGAATGGCACGACGACAAATACCGCAAAATCCTTTGTGGCGCTTACGAATTCCAGGCGGCGGGACCGCGCATGGTGGAGAACTTTCTCGATGTCGCGCATTTCCCCTTTGTGCACGAGAATATCCTGGGCACGCAGGAACGTCCGGAGATACCGGACTACGATGTCATCTGCGACGAGAACGGCATCACCGCCTCCGACATTCGCGTATTCCAGCCCAACCCCGACGGCTCCCACGTTCCCAATTGGGTGAGCTATACCTACAAGGTCTATCGACCGCTGGTGGCTTACTTCCGCAAAGAAGCCGCAGAAAAATTCGCCATCTTGCTGATGGTCACGCCGGTCGAGGAGCTCAAGTCGCTGATGTGGATGTGGATGGTCATGACCCACGGCGACGGCACGGACGCAGCCCTGCGCGCCTTCCAGGACGAGATCGCCTATCAAGATTTGCCCATCGTGCAATCGCAGCGTCCCGAGCTGCTGCCGCTCGATTTGCAGTCGGAGCTGCACCTGCGCAGTGACAAAACAGCCATCGCCTATCGCCGCTGGCTCAATGAACTGGGCTTGAGCTTCGGCACAAGCTAGACGCCTGCGCTACCTGCAACTCGATTTCGACTGCCGCGTAATCACAATCAAGTAGGAATCCAACAACGTATGCTGGTTCTTACAGTCGGGTCTTCATCACCTATAATGAAAAAGAGGCGAGGCTGTTGGCATGTTGGCGGTTGCGCAATAAGTCCGCGACAGCGCGAAATGTTTGTTTGAGGCTGATATGACCCTAAAGACAGGCGACGATTTCGCTGGTTACGAGATTAAGACGCGCATCGGTTCCGGTGGCATGGCCACGGTCTATCAAGCCTATCACGAGCGACTCGATCGTCATGTCGCCATCAAAGTATTGCATGATTCCTTCGCGCGCGATGATACCTTTCTGGAGCGCTTTGAGCGCGAGGCGCGGATCATCGCCCGCCTGGAGCATCCGCATATCGTGCCGATCTACGACTACGCCGAAATTGACGGGCAACCCTATATTGTCATGAAATACATCGAAGGCGGCACGCTGAAACGGCGCGCCATCAAAGAAGGCATCGCCATTGAGGACATGCTAAGCATGATGAGCGCGCTGGCAGACGCCTTGACCTACGCGCACGAGAAAGGCGTTTTGCATCGCGATATCAAACCCTCGAACATTCTCATCGACGAACGGGACCTGCCTTATATCAGCGACTTCGGTCTGGCGCGCATCGCGCAGGCGGGCGACTCGACCATCAGCCACGATATGATGCTGGGCACGCCCTTTTACATCTCGCCCGAACAAGCCCGCGGCGAGCGCGACCTGAGCCCAGCCACCGATGTCTATTCCTTTGCGGTGATACTCTACGAACTCTTGACCGGGCAGACGCCATTCGGCGGAGACACGGCTTACGCGATTGTGCACGAGCAGATCTACAGCGCGCCGACGCCGCCCAGCCAAATCAATGCGGAATTGACACCGGCTCTTGACGATGTCCTCTTGAAGGCGCTGGCGAAGCAGCCCTCGCGGCGCTATCAAACGGCGACGGCATTGATGCGCGATCTCAAGCTGGCGCTGGCCGAATCGGGCGTGACGCGCCTGCCCCCGCTGCATGTTGCCAGCTTCGGCGGCGATCGGCAGGATCCGCTGTCGGCTATCAACTTTGAGGCTAAAGACTATGGACTGGGCGATTTGAGCGAGAAGATCGATCAATCCATCCGCAAAGGGGTGGAGTTCGCATCGGAGATCGCCGAGCGCTTCGACAAGAAAAAGAAGAATCCGCCGCCCTCGCCGCAAGAGTTGATCCGTCGGCGCGTGCAAAGGAAGCTCAAAGCCCGCAGCGATTTCTTGCAGCATTTGACGGTGTTTTTGGCGGTGAACGGCATCTGCTGGGCGCTGTGGGTATTCAGCCGCTCCGGTTTTCCCTGGCCCATCTTCGTCACCGCCTTTTGGGGCATTGGCTTGGTCAATCAATATGTGGACTATTATTACAAGCATGGACGGGGCGCCGACCAGGGCGAGGAAGAAATCGAAAGCGAAATCACGCGCCAGATGAAAATCTCGCCTTGGCTGAATCAAGATGGCGCCGACGAAGTGTATAATGATGAAGTGTATAATGATGAAGTGTATAATGATGAAGTTGCCTCCCGCGAAATGGACAACATGGCGGCGCTGTCAGCCCGCCTCAATGACGATGGCGAGTTTAGCGACAGCTTCATCGACGAAATAGCGGACGATGGCGCAAGGCGGGACCAGCGACGCTAGCATTTAAGCGGAGACCGGGATGACATCCACACAAGAGCAACTAATCCGCTATCGCATCGAAAAGCGCCTGGCGGGCCGCCGCGATCTCCTGCTGCATGCGTTGGTCTATGCGCTGGTCTTGGCGGGGGCCTTCGTCAACCTGCCTTGGTGGGATGCCTCCGCGTGGCTCTTCTTCGCCGCCTTTTGGGCGATCCCGCTGCTGCTGCAGTTTCTACGCTATTACTACCAGAATGGGCGGGGCGCGAAAAATCGCGCTGACGAAATCGAGCGCGAGCTTGAGCGCCAGCTGAGCTTGACAGCGCTGGACGAAGAGGAAGAGGCGCTGCTCGAAGAGCGCATCGCCAAGCGGATTACAGCCCGCCGCTTTTTCGTCGCCCATCTCTTGACCATCGCGCTGACGCTGCCCTTGCTCTGGCTGGAGGCGCAGTCGAGAGGACTCGATTATTTTGACCAGCTCAATCTGACCCGCATCAGCATGATTTGGGGCGCGGCCGGTATTTTGCACCTGCTGCGATTTTATTTCGTACATGGCAAAACTGTGGCTGGGCGAGCGCTCAAGATAGAAAGAGAAGTCGAGCGGCAATGGCATCGTTCGCTCGCACGGGCGCGCGGACGCCGGGCAGCGCTTGAGGCGCTTGAGGCGCCAGATTTGATTGAAGAGAACGATGATTTCGGCCTTGATGGCGACCTCATACCGCTGCGGTCGGCGCGCATCACCGCCGAGGGCGAACTGGTAGACGACATCATGGACGGGGAGGCTATGTCTACTCCTCGCTATGCCAGATAGCCGCGCGAGGCAGGCCGGCCATGAAATACAAAAATAAGCCGATTCATAAAGTCGAAATCCGCGAGGCGGTGGAAAAGAAATTCCAGGCGCGCGGGGGTCTTATTTTCCACGCTTGCCTCTTGCTAATCGGAACCCTGCTGCTCCTGGCTTATCTGCCGACAGCCTGGAGCAATCTGCTTTCGTTTCGCTGGGACAACGCACTCGCGGACTCAGCAATGTTATATGGCGTATTGGCTTTGTCCTTTGCGCTTAATTTCTTCCGTTATCATTTCCGGCACGGCGCCGGCTACGCAAAACATCAGGCGGAAACCGCCGCCAGGATCAATCGGCGCTTGGGGCGGACAGCCCCCGGCGAATGGGAAGATCAAGAAGAATTGATCCGCATCCAGCAGCGGGACAAGCTGAAAAACCGTCGTCTGCTCTGGCAGCACTTGGCAGTATTTCTTAGCTTCAGTTTTTTCCTGTTTTTTACTCAGTTGACTATAGTTGTAAGAGAAGATTTTAGCGATTGGACCGCCGTTACTACTGGGATTAATTTGTTGGGAATTTGGGGTATCGGCATCCTGGCGCACAGCCTGCGCTACTATTTCGCATTCGGTGCTGCTTCCGACAAACGACAAGCCAGAATCGACGCTGAGGTGGCGCGGGAACTGGCTGATATAACGGTGGCTCCGCGCCGCCGCGATACTGTCGCCGCCAGCCGCGCCCTTCCAACGAGCTCTGCGGACGAGGATGAATATATTGCAGCCCAGCGCTTTGCAGCGGCGGAGCGAGAAAGCCGCCAAGCCAGAAACTAAAGGGCATAATAGGGCGGGCGGCGCATCAAGGACCAAAATTTGTCGAATATCGCATAATTCTAGAAAATGCAGGGACCTCTCGTGAGACGCCCTCGTTAATTAACTTCTTTTGATTCTTTTTCTCTGCGCTCTCTGTGTCCTCTGTAGTTAATTTTCAGTTAGAACCTACATTATTCAAACTGATACCATTTATACGATTGCCCTGCTGCCCCGACCGCAATTTGCAAACTGGGCTGCAATTGGTGCTAAAATAGGCTAACGCTGTGTGAGAATTGTCGCGCGACTTTGCGCCGCCGTTTTCACAAGGGTGGCTGTACATCTGTCGGAACTGTGGCAGACTTGTTCCAAAGCAAGGCAACGCAACAGAGGTGGCGCGGCGGTCGTATAAGCATTAGACCCGCGCTTGATTGGACACGACGGACACATGATTCGCTTAAAACGCCGCAACACAGCCTGGTTGATTGCCATGGGGTTGCTCATCGGTTTCGCCCTCTTGGCCGCGCCGGTCTCCGCCGCAGTCCAAATCTCATTGCTGGGCGCATTCGCCGTCGCTGTAATCGCTTCGTTAATCGAACTGGGACCCGACCGCGAGACTCTGCTAGATGTATTGCACCGCGCCCCGGTGCGCCGGCGCATCACGCCGCAGGCGCGCGAAGCGACCGAACGCGCGGCTTCCCGCGCCGGCTACTTCAACCGCAGCGGCATCGTCTTGCTCGATATCGGTTTGATCGCCATGCAGACGGGGGTCGATGGCTTGGCGATGCGGCGCACGCGCAATATATCCAAGGACGACGATGGCGTCCGCCCCTTCATCACCTTGTTCGTCGATAATGAAGAAGCCGATCGGCAGGCTTTGGTCCGCTACGAGATTTACAATCACCTGGGCGAAGAGCAGTTCGTGCACGAGATGAAGACCTATCTGCGCGAAGGCGAATTGGAATTACTCGCCGAACATCAACTGCCGCTGGCGGGCAATACCAGCATCGACGGCAGCGGCGATTGGGACTTGCGGGTCTATGTCGACAACAACCTGATCGGCATGCACGACTTGATGCTGGCGCCTTCGGTCAACGAACGCCGCCGCCGCCTCAGCGGAGAAGCGGAATACCAGGAGCCGCAGTCGAGCCGCGGTCGCAACCTGCAAGACGCCGTTATCGTCGAAGAAGCGCAAGAACCGGAGACGATGCAATTGAAAGACCTGCTGCAAAAGCCCAGGTCGTCGAGCCGCAGGAACCTGTCGCGCAACCGCCGCTAAGCCGCGCGGCGCGCAACCGGCGAAAAAGTCTGCCGCGCTCACGGGAAAAATCCTGCTGCTTGCATCAGAAAGCGGGATTTATAATCAAGCGAAGGACCGTCTATGGACAACAATCGCAATACCTGGTTTCTGGCGTTTATCCTGCTGGCGCTGGGCGCTGTCGCCTTGCTGGGCAACAGCTTCCCGGTGATCTTGGTATTGTTGGGTTTGCTTTTCCTGGTGCGCCAGTTCGACAACGACAGCGCCAGTTCCAATGTCAGGGAACAATCCTATGACTACAGTTATGACTATGAACAGCAAGAAGAGGAAGAAGAGGACTTCGACGACTACGAAATCTTCCATCAGCAGCCCGCCAGCGCCGAACAGCGAGTCTACCGCCACGCGCTGGAATCGGTGACGCGGGCTGGGCTAGACCCCGACGAAGTACAGGTCCTCGCGGTGGATATCGGCTTGCTGACGACCAAAGAAGATACCGAACCGCAGATTTACCGTACTTGGTCCCTGCCGGACGACATCGACTATATTCAGCCATTTGTGCAAGTGCGCGTCCCGATGGAAGCCAACGGCGATATTCGCTTCGAGATCATTGACGCGGTCGGGGACCCGGTTTACATCCACGAAGATACTTTTCATTTGACGCGCGGACGCAATTTTTTGACGCCCAATACGCGTATGCCCCTGCATGATCAGATGGAATTGGACGGCAAGTGGAGCCTGCGCATCATCGCCGACGGCGTGGCCATCGCCGAACATCGCTTCGAATACTCCGAGGCGACCGGCGCCAACATCCGCCGTCACATCGGCGAAGACGGCGAGATCAATACCGAGATGCGCGCCGTGATGACCGAAAACCGCCTGCCCAAGATGTCCCTCGACGACCTGCTGGCTTATCAAGGCGAAGAGGAAGAAGAACGTCGTCAGCAGTCCTGAAAAGCCTGCGAATCAATAGCCATTTCCCTGTGCGGCTCGCTTGGTCGCGTAGGCACAGACCGTCAATAGCCCCTACATGATCGTCATTTTATTCGTGATTTTGCTGAAAGATCGGGTAGTCAATGACGAAATTCGATTCAGTGATTGTTCATTCCGCCAATATATTAAAATGCGCCCCACCAGATTCACAAACTTGACAAATCCACCTTGAGCGCTTGCAGTTGCGCGATACAGGCGCGCACCGCCTCCGGCGAGGCGGCAAACATGGGCGCGCGCGCCCCGCCGACCGGCAAGCCGCGATGCGCCATAATGCCCTTGACCACTGTCAGCCAGCCGCCACTGCCGACCACCGCGCTGACGGCGTTAAGCCGCTTCTGTAAATATTGCGCCCCTTTTAAGTCGCCGGCCTGGAAGGCGGCGTGGATGCCCGCCACCATCTCCGGCACGTAATTGCTGCTGCCGGAAACGCTGCAATCCAGCCCCATCGACAAACCTGCCAGGATCAAACTGTCGGGACCGATCGCGGTATTAAATCGGCCGTCTTTGAGCTGGTTGACGGCGAACATCGTCAGCAGGTCGCCGCTGCTGTCTTTGATCCCGACGGCGTTCTCATAGTCGCGCGCCAGCCGCGTCACCAGCCCCGCCGTCAAATTGTTGCCTGTGAATTTGGGCAGGTTGTAAAAGTAGACGGGGAAGTCTGGCACAGCTTCGAGGACTGCGCGGTAGTGGGCTTCCAGCGCCGCCTCGCTGTGCTGGAAGTACCAAGGCGTGATGACCGAGGCGGCATCGGCGCCGACGGATTGGGCTTGGCGGGTCAGTTCGATGGCGTCGGCTGTGGTGATGGCGCCAGTATGGACGATGACGGGCAGGCGCCCGTCCACAGCCGCGACTGTGGCTGCGGCGACGGCTTTGCGCTCTTCGATAGTGAAGAGCGGACCCTCGCCGGTCGAGCCGAGCGGGTAGATGCCGGTCATGCCGCGGTCGATGAGAAAGTCGACCATCGGCTTGATGATGTCGGGATTGATGTCGCCGTTCGGCTTGAGCGGCGTCACGATCGGGCAGACCACGCCGCGTTTGATAGGTTGGAAGTTCATCAGTCTGGTCTTCGCTTGATGGTCACAAGGCAATTGATCATGTGCTTATTATAGCCGATAGCGCAGTTTCGACATCTAAAGTCTGTTCGCCTATAACAGGCAAGAGCTTAAATCTCGGCGCCCAAGGTGTTGGAGGTCTGTGTCTGCGGGGCCCTCGGCGGTAAATTGCCAACAATCTGAAATGCGCCTCATTTGAAGCTTTGAAGCAACTTCATTGCGCCGCCCCCCTTGATACGCTACAATGCAGTTTTGTTGATTGGATCTTTATTCTCGCCTGGCGGCTCTTGTCCCAATACGATCTGATCAAGGTCTGAAATCGCGTCGCGTGGTCAGGCCAGTCAGCAGAGGAGTGATGAACCTTCGTTCAATGCGAGTGATGCGAGAGCGATGCACGAGAAAGGAGTGCCTATGGCAGTTGTATAGTTGCAAAACCAAGATGCGGAATACACCCTTTTGTCAAATGAGGAGAAGAAAATGTCGCATAGATCCATAGTTTTTCGCATGATCGTATTGCTGTGCAGTTTCCTGCTATTGATTGGCGGGGCTGCGGCGCAAGACGTCATCACATTGCAATTCTACTATCCTGTCGGCGTCGCGGGACCTTTGGCGCAGGCGATTGACGGCTATGTCGCCGAGTTCAACGCTCTCAATGACGACATCCAAGTCGAGCCGATCTTCACCGGCAACTACGTGGAGAACATGGCTCGCGCGCAAGCGGGCATCTTGTCCGGTCAGCCGCCCGATGTCGCAATCTTGCTATCCACCGATCTGTACACCTTGGTCGATATGGATGGCGTTATCCCGCTGGATGATTACATTGCCTCGGAAGACGGCTTGGACATCGACGATTTCTTCGACGCCTTTATGTCCAATTCGACCTCCGCGGGACAGGTATGGGGCATACCTTGGCAGCGTTCAACGCCCATTCTCTATTACAACAAGGACGCTTTCGCCGAAGTCGGTCTGGATCCAGAAGCGCCGCCAGCCACCTGGGAAGAACTGGTGGAATTCGGCAAGCAGCTCGTACTGCGCGACGGGGACAATGTGACCCGTTGGGGCGTCGAGATCCCGACATCGTTCTGGATTTACGCCAACTTCGCCATTCAGGCGGGCCGCCATATTGGTTCGGTGGAAGACGATCCTTGCGGGGTCTATCTCGATACGCCGGAAGCCATTGAAGCCTTGTCATTCTTGCGCAGCTTGCAAGTGGAGCATGGCATCATGCCCGATGGCGTCAACCAATGGGGCGTCGCGCCGGCTGATTTCATCGCCGGGGCAACCGCGATGATCTATCACTCCACCGGCAGCCTCAGTTCGCTGCTCAACGATGTGCCCTTCGAGCTTGGCACCGGCTTCATGCCCGGCGGACCGGCCGGCTACGGCGCCAATGTTGGCGGCGGCAACTTCTACATCATGGCGGACATCGGTCAAGAGCGGCAGGACGCCGCCTGGAAGTTCATCAATTGGATGGTGCGCCCCGAGCAGATCGGCCAGTGGGGTATCGACAGCGGCTATGTCGCGCCGCGCAACGCCGCCTGGGAGACCGACCCCTTGATGAGCTACGCTGCCGAAGTGCCGCAAGCTTCGACCGCGCGCATGCAGCTCGAATACGCGGTTAAAGAGTTCCCAGCCACGCTTGCCGGACCGGAAATGGCGGTCATCACGACGCAAGCTGCTGAAGCCGTTTACACCGGACAATCAACACCCGAAGAAGCCTTGAAAGTCGCGCAAGAACGCTCTGACGAGCTGCTGATGCAGGCTGGTTGTGAGCTGGACGGCTAGTGAGTAACATTGCTGTATGACACAGCGAGATTCCAGACAGGCAAATAGTGGGGAACGCGTCCAAGCGGCGCGTTTCCCCTTTGTCAGTTTGAACCATAGCGGACGCGGCGCGATAGCATATCTTTTTATGCTGCCTTCACTGGTATTTCTTGCGCTCTTCACGCTGTGGCCGATTATCTCGGTCATCTGGACCAGCTTTCACACCCGGCGGGGACGCGCCGAGGTCTTTGTCGGCTTGCAGAATTACCAGCGCGTCTTGTCCGATCCGATCAGCCAGGGGGTGATCAAGAACACAATCGGCTATGTCGCGGTTGGCTTGTTTCTGTCCGTCGTCGGCGGGCTGCTGCTAGCGATATTGATGAACCAGGGTTTAAGAAATATCGGCTTCTTTCGCTTTCCCTTTCTGGCGACCATCGCCCTGCCTATGGTCAGCGTCGCCTCGATCTGGTTGTTCTTGTATAGCCCCAGGGTCGGCTTGTTCAACGAAATTCTCGGCGGCTTGGGATTGCCGCGTTCCAACTGGCTAAGCGACCGGGAACTGGCGCTGCCCGGCTTGTTCGCAGTCTATATGTGGAAGCAGCTCGGTTATTTCGCGCTCTTTTATCTGGCTGCGCTGCAAGCGCTGCCCAATGACGTGCTGGAAGCGGCGATCCTGGACGGCGTCACCTTTTGGCAGAAGCTGCGCCATATCATTTGGCCGCTTGTCTCCCCCACGACATATTTTGTCGCCACCATCGCCGTGCTGAACTCCTTGCAGCAGATTGATCATATCTTTGTGTTGACCGAGGGCGGACCCAATAACGCCAGTAATATGTCTTTATATTATGTTTACCAGCAAGGTTTCAAATGGTTCAAAACGGGCATCGCGTCCGCCATGACGGTATTTCTGTTGGCGGTACTACTGACGATGGCGATGCTGCAGTTCGTTTACCTGGAGCGCCGCGTTCATTATGAATAACATGGGCAAGGGCAAGCGATGACCGCGCGAAGCCACAAGTGGCGCGAGGCGCTGCCAATCGTGGCGCTGGCCCTCTTTGGGCTGGTTTGGATGGTGCCGCTGTTCTGGACGCTGTTGACAGCCTTCGTGCCAACCACCGAACTCCTGAACGGGTCGCCGCTGGTATGGCTGCAAAACCTGCACCTTGGGGCTTTCGCCGAAGCCTGGGAGGTCGCGCCTTTCCCGCGCTTTTATCTCAACACCATCATCTGGGTATTTGGCTTGCTCGCCATCCAGTTGGTCACCGTTTCCCTGGCGGGTTTCGCCCTGGCTCGTATGGATTTCCGCGGCAAGGATCAGATATTTTTCTTATTCCTGACCCAACTGATGGTGCCGGGCACGGTGCTCATCCTGCCCAATTATCAGACCCTCGTCAGACTGGGCTGGCTCGATTCCTACCAGGGTTTGATGGCGCCCTATATCGCCTCAGCCTTCGGCACATTCTTGATGCGCCAGGCATTCAAGCAAGTGCCCAAAGAACTGGAAGAAGCGGCGCGCAGCGACGGCGCCAACTGGCTGCAAGTGCTGTGGCACGTCTTCCTGCCCGTCACGCGCGCGCCCTTGCTGGCTTTCAGCATCGTATCAATCACCTACCACTGGAATGAGTTCCTGTGGCCCCTGCTGATCACCAGCAGCGTCGAGACGCGTCCGCTGACCGTCGGGCTTGCCTTGCTGGTGCAATCGTCGGAGATCGGCGCTCAGTGGGATCTCTTGGGGGCTGGCACCTTGATCGTCGCCTTGCCGATATTAGTGCTGATCGCGCTGGCGCAGAAGCAGTTTACGAATAGTTTTTTGAGTTCAGGGATTAAGTAGGGGCTTGAGCGGCGTCGCCGTCGGGCAGACGACGCCAATGCTGGCGTTGGCAGAACTACTGATGCCACAAAGAATGCGCATTAGTCGTTTAGCTCTTCGCCGTCCTGCGAACTTAGAACTGGATCCAAAACCGGCAACTTCTGTACATAGAGCCGCAATAGCGGTTCGACATATCGGTAAATGCCCCGATCCGTTCTTTCGATGATGTTGCGCTTTAGCAGGTTGTCGAGGTAGGAGCCCAACTGATCGGAGGACCTACCGATTCTCTCCCCGATATACGCCCGGGGCACGAGAGTATCTTCGTACTCCGCCATGGCGATCAATATTCGTCTATAGTCGCCTGCGCCAGCCGTTCGCAGAAGTTGCCCCAATTCAGCCCGTTTGATACGAGAAACAACCTCGTCCGCAGCTTTAGCGAAATCATCTTGGTCTAGTACCTGGTCTATATCGTTCTCATAAGCCTCATAGCATAGCGTATGGATAATCGCGGGGAAGCCGCCCGCCGTTTCTACCACCCACTGTATGGATTCATCAGACACGCGAGTATTACGGCTGCTGGACGAGCTTTGGAGGGTTCTTTCGATCACATCGCGGCTCTCGCTGTGACTCATAGGGCGCAACTCAACATTTTCGAAAACTCTTCCGATCGAAGGATGATCGCTCATTAGCTTTTGCATCGCGCCCGTCACGCCAACGAGATAGAAAGCGACCTGATCCAGCCCGGCGTCCACCAATTCTTCAGTTGTTACTTTTAAGAAGGATGCGATACCAGAGGTCTCTGCCACAGTGTCAATCTCGTCGATAATGAAGACGATCCCGTCGCAGTCGCCTTTGATTGCCGACCACAGATTGGACACGGTTCGAACGAACTCACGACCGAGGTCCGTTGAAGATGAAGAGGCTGACTCGCGCTCCAAACTCACGACGCCAGCAACTGAGACCGATGGCTTCCATGTACGGACAAAATCACCGACGATACTGCCGAAATTCTCGGCGCTCAGCCTAGTTGGCATTGCGTCCATCAGCGAAGTTACAATATGCTCGGTACCCTGGCCCTGACGCGCGCGGCACTTAAAGACCGGGAATCGGAAGCGGAAGTCGCCAGCATCTATGCCGAGTTTTACCAAGACATCGTCGCCATTGTCCGTTACTGAGTGTATCTGATTGATGAAGGAGCTTTTGCCAATACCTCTAGGACCGGTAACGATCATGTGCCGGGCGTTGCCGTGGCCTGTATTGAACATTGAGCGAATCAGGACAGTCAGTTCATGTGCCCGGCCTGCAAATTGCGCGAAATTGTCAATTGGCTTGTCTGGCCTGAAGGGGTTGGCTTTGAGTTGCATAGGCTGCAAGCATTTCACACTTTGAGATCCACCTTGATGATACCTGATTTGGACACGACGCGCTATACACCGGAAACTTCGACGGGATTATGGAGAGGTGTTGAACAGTTTGCGGGGTTAGCATAGTCGCCCACCCCTTACTACGGAGTGGGCAGACCGTATCACACAGACTGATTATTAGGACTAATCGTCGGAATCGATCGCCCAAATTCCAAGTTGTGCAGTACGCGACGAGATGTTGCAGGACTTATCAAAGACCCATGCCGTAGTGACATCAGAAAGCACAACTTCGACAGAATCCCGCCGCTCAAGTACATATTCGGTGGATTCTATGACTGGCGACCCGTTCACAAACACGTGGTTTAGGATAAGCGTTTGCGGATCCCGAAGATCATTGGAGATTCGAATCAGCGGTGATACCTCATTCAGATCAAGGGACTGCCAAAACTCGTCTATGACGAGCTTGTCTAGATCACACAATGCGCTCGGATTGGAACGAATGAAAATGTGGTGATTACCACTTTCAGCATCATCGTGACGAATAATCTCAAATGTGCCGGTCACAGAAGTCTCATATGGATCGACTAGACGCATCGGCGCTGCTAATCCGAACTCAACATAATTGCCGTAGTCCGCGGCGAAACAGCGTTCAAAGGTGATATTCTTGAAACCCTTACTTCGTTTCAACAGATTCTGATATCGTTGCTTCTCCACATCGCATTCTTCCGTCTCAATAAATGGAAGCCCAATCAGAATCTTGGTCGTCAATTCGTCGGTATCGCTCATTTCATTTAAGTCCGCTAGATAAATCTCGCTAGAGATTTGAGCACCGCATGCGGCTAACATAAGCATGATCCCAATCAGGACTGCCAATCTGATCTTCACCGTTTCGCTCCATTTTGCGTTCGATAAGCATGAATAAACCGTGTTCTCGCAACGAGAATACAGTATGCTCATAACAATTGCAAATGTGGCCCATTAGACGGGCAGGTGACTTAATCAGGTCGCGCGCCATGCTCCTCTCTTTGCCATCAATCCCTCTGTGGCAAAACAACTCGGTGGTGAAAGAAAAAACCTCTGTGCCCCTGCGCCTCTGTGGCGGATCCAATCCTGCGAACATACACTCTCCCCTTCCCGGCACAACCACGCTACACTGACTCGTAACCCGCCGCCTCACAACCGCATACCCCAGCTCCACTTCCCAGATTGCCAAAGGACCGAAAACACTTTCTTCCCTGCCGGTCGGCGGGAAAATAGCAACAATTCTCCCATTTACGCTAC
The DNA here is from genome assembly GCA_965232245.1 of Phototrophicaceae bacterium. GTDB lineage: Bacteria > Chloroflexota > Anaerolineae > Aggregatilineales > Phototrophicaceae > UBA6055. The sequence continues at coordinate 3,594,026 of CBDDPG010000002.1, forward strand.
AATAGCCACATCATCTGCCATCCACAAAAAGGAGACCCCCATGTCCACAACCAATGGAGTCCGCGCCGCCGCCAACCAGCGCAGCCGCGCCCTCGTCCACGGCGCGGAACGCGCCGGCGCCCGCGCCATGCTCAAAGCCGTCGGCTACAGCGACGAGGACCTAGCGAAGCCGCTGATCGGCGTCGCCAACACTTGGACCGAGATCGGTCCCTGCAACTTCCACCTGCGCAAGCTGGCGGTTGATGTCAAACGCGGCATCCGCGCGGCCGGCGGCACGCCCTTCGAGTTCAACACCATCAGCATCTCGGACGGCATCACCATGGGCACCGAGGGCATGAAAGGCTCGCTCATCAGCCGAGAGGTCATCGCCGACAGCATCGAGCTGGTCGCCATGTCGAATATGCTGGATGGCGTGGTGGCGCTGTCGGCTTGCGACAAGACCATCCCCGGCACCATCATGGCGCTGATACGGCTCAACTTGCCCTCGCTGATGCTCTATGGCGGCACCATCTACCCCGGCAAGCTGGACGGGCGCGACATCGACCTGGTCAACGTCTTTGAAGCGCTGGGGCAGTTCCAAGCCGGGCAAATCAGCTACGAAGAGCTGATGGCGGTGGAGAATGTCGCCTGCCCGGGACCGGGCGCTTGCGGCGGGCAATTCACCGCCAATACCATGGCCATGATCAGCGAGATCATCGGCATCTGCCCCATGGGCATGGGCGATGTGCCGGCCGAAGATCCGGACAAGGGAACCGTCTCCTTCCAAGCCGGGCAGATGATGCTGGAGATCTTGGAACGGGACATCCGCCCCTCCGATTTGCTCACGCGGCGCTCGCTGGAAAACGCCATTGCCGCTTCAGCCGCGACCGCCGGCAGCACCAACAGCATCTTGCACTGCCTGGCTTTCGCCCGCGAAGCCGGCATCAATTTCACGCTGGACGATATCGAAGAAATCAGCCGCCGCACGCCCGTCATCGGCGATATGCGCCCGACCGGTCAATACGTCGCGCTCGATCTGTACCAAGCCGGCGGCGTGCCTATCCTGGTCAATCGCCTCATCGACGGCGGCTATATGACCGGCGACACGCCGACAGTCACGGGCAAAACCCTGGCCGACGCCTGCGCCGACGCCGACGAGACCGAGGGGCAAGACGTCGTGCGCGACCTCGACAAAGCCATCAAGGACAGCGGGGGCTTGGTTGTGCTCAAGGGCAATCTGGCGCCCGATGGCGCGGTCGTAAAGCTCAAGGATACTCCCGCCCCGCTCACGGGACCGGCGCGCGTTTTCGACACCGAAGAAGCGGCTTTCGAAGCCGTCTCCAATCGGCAGATCGTCGAGGGCGATGTGCTCATCATCCGCTATGAAGGACCGGTCGGCGGACCCGGCATGCGCGAGATGCTGCAGATCACCGCGGCGCTCTACGGTCAAGGACTGGGCGGGGCTGTCGGGCTGATCACGGATGGGCGCTTCAGCGGCGGCACGCGCGGCTTGATGATCGGGCATACCTCGCCGGAAGCGGCGGTGGGCGGTCCCATCGCCTTGCTGCAAGAGGGCGACATGATCACCATCGACGTGTCGCGGCGGCTGATTCATGTCGACTTGAGCGCTGCCGAGCTGGCCGCGCGGCGCGAGCGGTGGCAGCCGCCGGCGCCGAATTACGCCAAAGGCGTCATGGCCAAGTACGCGCGGCAAGTGTCGCAGGCGCACGATGGCGCTGTGACGGGGGCTTAGGCGGGTTCAGAATGCAGACAAGGATTGGAGCGGGTCTGGGTTAGAAGGCCCGCTCTTGCGTTTGCGTAGTCAAGCAGTTTCAGCCTGCGCTTGTTGAAGGATGCGCATCGCAAGTTGAACCGACCACCACTGCCCGCCGGCGTCAAGGACGATTCTGCTTGCCTCAAGCGCAGTTGGCGGATCGACTTCCCAAAGACAGTACAAATAGGCGGCGACGCTCTCGTCAATCGGCATGTTGCCGACTGACTTATATTCCTGAAGCAGCAACTCTATTCTTTCAACGACATCTCGGACGTATTGCTTGCCGCTATCTTGGCCGAGCAAGTCAATCAGTTGCAGCAGCAGTGGGTCTTCAGACATGGCGGAAAGCACCAAATTGAAGCCACTAAATATAGAGTATTGAACCTGAAACTCAATCGTTTCGATTTCTCTAATGTACTTATCCAATGACATTGCCGACCCTTTCGCTCCAGAACTCAGTCGGTTTTCCGTAAGACTCGGGCACGACATCAACCTGATGAAGTATTTCTGCCTCTTTGCCCCATTTGCTTAGGACAGTCAAGTTCTCCAGATCAGCGCCATTTCTCGAAATGGTTGTAATTAGCCCGACATGCGTGGGAACTATATTATTAGTATAGACTACGATGTCGCCTGGAAAGATGTCTCGTTTTGTTACTCTATAATAACCGTCTTGTCTAAGAAGTTCATACAGGTGGATGGTCAGGGCAATCGCATCAAATTGGTTGAAGCAGATGGAGCAAGAAATCGTTATCCATCGCTGCGCGGAAGCGTTTTTGCCGTAAACTGCTTTTGCCTGTATCACGCTTGAGCAGATTCAAGGCTATAGCGCGTAAGGTTGCCATATTTTCGGAACTTTCGCCGTCTCGGATGCGAGAATGATCCTCGCCGAAGGTGACATCCAAGACCCAGTGGTAGCTGTTTTCGATTGCCCAGTGCCGCCGCGTTGCTTGCAAGATAAGCGCGGCAGAAGTGTCAAGGCTGCTGATATAATAGGCAGTCTGGTAGCGAATTTGCCCTTTATGACGGCACTCTCGCTGGACACGTATAAGGCTACGCAGGTCAGGCCATCCTTGATAATGGCGGATATATTCGAAAGCCTTGGGATCACTGAGCACCCAACATTTGCGTATTTCAATCCGTCCCCTTGACTTGTTAGTTGTTTCGTTGAAGTCACAGTCCATGTCTTCAAATCCATGTTTGTCGCCATAGCTGAACCAATCGGCTATATCCTGTTTTAGATTGCCCTGATTGCCCTTGACCTGCAGAATATAATCCGCTTTCTCGTTCCGAATCGCTTGCGCAATCTTGGTTTGACATCCCATCGCATCTATTGTCACAATGCAACCGGAAACATCCAGTAGACGCAACAACTCAGGAATGGCTGTTACTTCATTGGACTTATCAGCCACTTTGCGCTGTCCTAATACCAAGCCATTTTCACTTGCCCAAGCACTGACCAAATGGACCGCATCCTTACCCAGCATCTTGTCATGGCTACCGCGCAAGGTCTTGCCGTCAAGGGCAAGCACCTGTCCTTTACTGACTGCAAACACCGACTCTACCCAGCGCATAAAGCGCTGCTGGAACTCCTCATGATTGATCCTGGCAAATACATAACCGAAGGTATCATGCGATGGAATGCCATGCTCTAGCTTCAGAAACTGGCGAAACCAAGGCTCCTTCGCTTTTCCTACGGTTTCGATGCCAACCCAACTATCCGCGCCACAGAGCACAGCACAAACGGCGATGATAATGATATCGAGCAATTTGTGGTCACAGCGCCCCCCTATTCGGGGATCAGGCAGATCAGCAAAACATTCCTCTAAACTCAATCCTCTACCTTTTGACATGAGGCAACTCCTCTTTTTGCCTCAGTATCGCCCCAAAATGATTTTGATGCGATTGCCCTGCCCAACCAGGGCAATCGCATCAAAATGAATATGCAGAACTATGAACACTATAAAAACTTAAATATAACCACAGAGACACAGAGGGCACAGAGAAAAGTCTTTCATTTGTAAATATTGTGAAATTGCACTTCAATTTTGAACCCCGTGATAAGCATTTTCACCCATTTGTGTGTCGATTCTAGAGAAGTTCTGCCCCGAAAAAACTTAAACTCTGTGTTCTCGGTGCCTCTGTGGTGAAAAATATTTTGATGCGATTGCCCTGCCTGCCCAACAGTCAACTTAGCATGACGGCTGGTCTTTGGTTATGGTAGTATATGCTGCGATGAAACAGAGTCGGGCAGAAAAGGATGCCGAGGCATGAGCTATGAGACCATTCTGGTAGACCGCCCCGCCGAGGGCGTGGGGCGGGTGCGATTGAACCGTCCCAAGGCGCTTAACGCCCTCAATTCGCAACTTCTGGACGAACTGATGCGCGCCTTGCTCAACTTTGATAGCGATCCGAGCATCGGCGCGATGATCATCGCCGGGGACGAAAAAGCCTTTGCCGCCGGCGCCGATATCAAAGAGATGGCTCGCAAAACGTCCATCGACATGTTGATGGAAAAGTCCCTGGCCGACCGCTTTGACCTGAGCGCTATCAAAAAGCCGCTTATCGCCGCAGTATCCGGTTTTGCCCTGGGCGGCGGCTGCGAAATCGCCATGAACTGCGACATGATCATCGCCTCGGAAACGGCTGTATTCGGTCAGCCGGAAATCAACCTGGGCATAATGCCCGGCGCTGGCGGCACGCAACGCTTGACGCGCGCGGTCGGCAAGGCGCTGGCGATGGAGATCATGCTGACCGACCGCAAGCTGGGCGCGCAAGAAGCCTTGCAAAGCGGTTTGGTCAACCGCGTGGCGCCGCTCGATCAATACATGGCGCTCGCCATAGACATCGCGGGGAAAGTCGCCCAGCGCTCGCAAGTCGCGATTCGCCTGACCAAAGAAGCCATCAACAAAGCCTACGAGACGACGCTGAAAGAGGGCATAGATTTCGAAAGGCGCAGCTTCCTGGTCGCCTTCGCCTCGGAAGACAAGGCGGAAGGCATGCGCGCCTTCATCGAAAAGCGGCAGGCGAAATGGCAAAACCGCTGAGCTTGTCCCTGCTCTACAGCGCGAATTTACGTGGCGATATCGCCCTGCTGCCGCGGCTCTTCACCTTCCTTCAGCGCTTAAAACAGGCCGTGGGACCGGACAGTTTGATCCTCGACCTGGGCAATTCCTGTGATGGCGCAGTCTGGCACTGTCGCCAGACAGCCGGGCGTTCGATGCTGATCGCCCTTGATGGCATGGGCTACCACGCGGCTAACGTTGCTGAGGCGCTTGATGCGACTAATCGCAAACAAGTCGCCGAGCAAGTGACAATGGCGCTGGTTGATCGCGCCAATCCTTGGCGCTATCGTCAACCGCCGTTTGATGATGCCAGCGAAGATGCCGGCGTATGGCTGACCGTAAAGCCAAGCGCAATGCCCGCGCGCCTGCAAATCTGCCTCGCGCCGGCGGAGCGCACGCGCCTAGACGACAATGTCCTCTTTCTGCAAAATGTCTGCGCCGGTCAGCTTGGGACGGTGAGCGTCGACCTGCGGGGCAGCCCGCGCCTCCAGGACAGCGCTATTCGAGATCTGCCGCCGGATACGCCGCCCAATCCCAGCATCGCCGGCGCCATTGAGTTCATCGAAAGCGAAGCGCGCCTCTTCCACAGGAAGAGGGCGGGGCATACTCCCTGAGCGGCAATTGCCGAGAAGAAAGGGCGACTCAGCGAGCCGCTCCTACCGATTCCGATTATATTCTTGGATTTACTTCGGAGCCTCTGCGGCGAAATTCTAAGGCACAGCCCGCTTGTTCAGCATCTCGTTGATAACCAGCACCAAACGCCGCAGCTCTTCTTCCAGGTCCGGGCTGATGCCGTCCTGAATCAAGGCTTCGCGGAAGATATCGCGGGCTGCGCGCGCGCTGTCTTGCCCCTCGCGCAGCCGCTGCAAACCGGCGCGCATCTGTTCCCGCGCCTGACGGCTGGGGTCGCTGGCATAATAATCGGGGAAGTCCCAGCCGTGCTGCGCCGCAACGCGCTGCAAGCCGTTGATGAATTCCCGAATGGATTCCAGGTCTTGGGCGGCGCCGCGCTGCAAGAGATCGGCGATGCCCTCGCTCAAGCTCGGCTCCATGCTGAAATCGAGGCTGTCGATATCGCGATAGCGCGCTTCTACGGCATCACGACTGCTCGGCTGTGGGCGCAGGGAGGTCAACTGCGGCGACATGCCGGTGAAGAGCGTATACAAGACGCCCACGCACATATTGTGCAAGTCCTTGCGGTATTGCCCGCGCTCGTCCGGCTTGTCGCCGCTCAGTTGACGCGAGCTGTTGAAATCGATCACTTTGAGATGCACGCCGTCCCAATAGACATGTTCCAGCTTATGATCAAGATAGACGATCTGATGAGAATGCGCCAAGGAAAGCAGCTCGCTGAATTGCACCGCTAGGGACAAACCTTCTTCGGTCGGCAGGCGCCAGCGGCTGTTGGGGCGGTTCGGTTTCATCAAGTAGAACAAACTATGGCTGCGCGGCAGATTCTCCAACGACAGATACGGGCGCCAGCCCGCCACCGCGTACTGCGCCATATCTTGCGTGAACCCGCGAATGTTGTTCTGGTAGGATATGATATCGCCGCGGCGCGGGGCTTCCGCGCGGTCGGAGATATATCCGCAGTCGTATAGCTTGACCACATGCGGGCTATGCCACAAGCGCGCCAGAAGCTGCGCTTCGTTGCCAAAAGCGCGATATTCCCAGCGCGTATCGCCATCCTCATCAAGATGTTCGGGGCGCAGCACTTTGAAAGCGATAGTTTGACCGCTGCGGCGGTCCAGGCCGTCCAGCACGCGCGCATAATGCCCAAGCGCGAATGTGTCGATATAATTGTCTATTCGATAGATGTCCGGGAGTTGCGGCATCTTGAGTTCCGGCTCGTTGCAGGTCCTGGCATAAGCTGTCAATGTACCAGCCTTTGCAGCATTGATACAGGGTAGTTTCAAGACCGCTTGTTCACGATAAAACACGTTGCCGTCGTCAAGTCCCCGATAGACGCGGCGCTTCCTGGCAGGCGCTTGAATCGAACATAAAACCGACGCGGGGCTAACAAGAGGCGGCAACTTTGTTACAATGACAGGGACAAAAACTTTCCGAGGAAGCCCCTGTGAACCCTGTTTATGTGAACAAGTACGCTCATGCGATACGGGAGCCTATCATTCCGCGGGGGCGGGTTCCACTTCTCCGCCGCCTCCGTCAATCAGCACGCGTCACTGTGAGCGCGCTGCTGGCGTTGATACTCTGTTCTTTTTTGGCGGCGAATGTTGCGGCGCAAAGCGAGGGCGCAACACCCGCGCATATCATAGCGGCGGCGCGGCGCGCCCTGCCACAGCTCGCCGACGCGCAAGACTGGTCGCATTCGCTTGTGACGGGTGTGGGAACGACTGCCCTCGGCTGTCGCCCAATGCGAGGCTTGCAGCTGCCGCAGCCTATCGAAGTCTACCGCCTGCGGCTGATCGACAAGATGTTGCACGTCTCGGCGGATGGCTCGATGACGCAGCAATGCGCCAATGACGGAATCGGCGCAAGCGCTGGCCTCATCTACGCCTCCATCGCAAGCGAAAGAGACCGCGACGGCGATTCCCTGGCTGACAGCGCGGACGCCTGTCCCAGCATCGCCGGTGTCGCCGAAGCCGACCGCCCGGGCTGCCCGCGAGCCAGCAGGGGCGACAGCGATGGCGATGGCAGGGACAACAGCGTCGACGCTTGTCCGCGGCAAGCCGGCGCGGCGGCGGCTGATGGCTGTTCACTGTTCGTGGATGAAGATGGCGACGGCGTACCCGATAGCGAAGACATCTGTCCGCGGGATTTCGGCGTCATCCGCAGCGACTTCGCCTTAGGCTGCCCGGCTGACGGCAGCGGCAATTCGAGCAAAGGGTCCGCAGCCGGCCAAGGCTGCGCCTTTCAAGGCGGCAGCGTTCCTCTGTACGAAGGACCTAACCTGGCAGCGGCGGTCATTGGCGCAATTGACGACAGCGGCGACGCAAGCATGCGCATTATCGGGCGCGACGCCACGGGTTTCTGGTATCAAATTCAAAGCGGCTGGATCCCGGGCTCGGCAATTGAATTGCGCGGCGCTTGTTATAACTTGCCGCTGGTAAATATGGCGCCGGGCGCGGGCAGCGGCTGCTATCTGCGACCGCGAGAAACCACCATCAATGTCCGACGCGCCCCGCGTGATAAGCAGGTAGCGCAAATCTCGCCGGAAAACAGCCATGTCGTTTTAGGCGCAAACCTAGCCGGCGACTGGCTCTTCTTTCGACAGGGTTGGGTCAGCCGTTCCGTCTTGGAGCTAGCTGGCGACTGTGATAACCTGCCCATCCTTGATCCAGCGAAAGTCAGCAGCGGCTCGGTTCACTTCTGCCCGCCGCTTTATCAGGGCTTCCTGCCACCGCGCATTGATGTCGGTCCAGCCAGCGCGCGCGTCGCCTCGGGGACGCTGGCCAACCGCCTGCGCGCGCAACCCGCGCTCAGCGCCCAGCAGATTGGTGAAATCCCGCCGCGCCAAGTCCTGGACGCGGTACTCGATGGGCCAGCCTGCGACGGCGCCTTTGTCTGGTGGCAGGTTGAAGTCGAGGGATTGATCGGCTGGACAGCCGAAAGCGACCGCAACGCCAACGTCTACTACCTGGAGCCGGTCGCCGCTCCGATCAGTGAAACAAGCGAAGCAGCGAGCGGCGGGCAAAACCCGGCGAGGGACCAGTCCTTGGCAGGGTCCAACGTGGGTATGGCGATGATGATCAGCAGCGCCAACCTGAACCAACTGGACAGGACCCATGTCATACCGGCTGACGATCCGCTTCAAGTCGCGTGGTCGCCTGGCATGCAATCGCTCGCGGTGCTTCTCGCCAGCGGCGACCTGCGTTTCTTCCGCTACCCGGGATATGATCCCATCTCGATAGACCTGCGCTCGCCCGCTGGCTTCCAGACAAAGGCATTTGACCTCAGCAGCGATGACAAGCTGGCAATCGGGAGCCAGGCCGGCGCCGTTTCCCTTGTCACGCTCGACGAAAACGGATCAGCCGCGGCGACTATGCAATTGTCGCCTTTGCTGCCGGGAGCGGTGCGGGACCTGGACTGGTCCGCTGGCGGGAACCTGCTGGCAGCGGCTAGCGGGGATCAGCCCAGCCGACTGGCGGGGCGCGGCGGCGCGCTCGTCGTCTGGGAAATCGATGATTCTCAAGATGCCCCCAAGGCCGAGGCAGCGCTCCACTTCGCCTTCCCCTACCCCTTGAGCGACATCGCGTTCAGCGCGGACGGGCGCTGGCTGGCTGTCGCTGGAGAACATGTCGCAAGCCGCCGCGCCGCGCTTTGGGTTTATGACGCCGCGGACGGGCGCCTGGTGTTTTCCAAAGCGCTCGTTGGCATGGAGGGCGAGGGCTTGGCGCGAGCCTTGCCCAGCGCGGAGCTGGCTGATTTCTTCTATAGCAATGGCGACAGCCTCTATCTGGTCGATATTGACAGTGGGGAAGACAGGCGTTTCTATCACCGCGCCGGCGCGATCATGCCGCGGCTCGGCATCCGCCGTCCCGTCATCGCAGGCGCCGAAATCCTGCTGGCAATCGCCAGCCAAGACGCCGATGGCGAAGCCCAACTGCATTTTGTGAACGCCATGAACAGGGATTCGCCAACAGCCCAGCTGCCGATCGCGCTTGATGACCTGGCATTCAGCCCCGATGGCCGCGCGCTCGCCCTGGCGCAGCGCAGCCGCGACCGCGTTTTGATCCTCTCGGTCGCGCCCGGCTAGTTCTGTGCCCGGGCAGGTTTTGCTGACAGGATTCTTGACTTGTGATAAGATGACGGTCGATTTCGAGCAGCGAGCGGGAAGCTTAGTCGATGCCAGAAACGCTCACCGTACACCCGATCCAAGCGCCGGTGCGCCATCAGCCCTTTGATCTGATCGAGACGCTACTGGAGAGCCTCGCGCAAGCCGAATTGCAGTTGCAAGACGGCGACGCCCTAGCCGTTTCCAGCAAATACGCGGCGATCGCGGCCGGGCGCATCCACAAGCTGGAGGACATCGAGGCAAGCCCGCGCGCCCGCCAACTGGCGCAGCGATACAACATGTCCCCAGCCGTCGCTCAATTGGCGCTGGACGAAGCCGACCATGTCTTTGGCGGCATCGGGCAGGGATTCCTCCTAACCGCCAGGGGCGGCATCATATCGCCCAACGCCGGGCTGGATCGTTCAAATATCCCCAGCGGGCAAGTCGTGCTGCTGCCCGAAGATCCGTTTAAGAGCGCCGAGGCCATCTACGAGGCGTTGCGGCAGCGTCTCGGGCGGCACGTCGGCGTCGTATTGACCGATAGTTGGCTGCTGCCGGGGCGCTACGGCACCGGCGGCATCGCGCTTGGCGCAGCCGGCTTCAAGCCTATCAAGGACGAACGGGGCAAGGACGATCTCTTTGGCAATCCCATGGCCGTCACGCAGGTCGGCGTCGCCGATTCGCTGGCGGCTTGCGCCCAGGTTGTCATGGGCGAGCGCGATCAAGCCACCCCCTTCGCTTTGTTGCGCGGCGCGGATATCGAACTGAGCGACAAGCGTTATAGCGCGGCTGATATTTCCATTCCCTGGCAGCAGTGCATTTATGTGGAATCCTTGACGCTGGGTTTGCTGCCGGATGGCGCTCCACAGTGCCGCGTCATTGAAATCGCGGGCGAATCGGACAGGTGAATTGACATCCGGATAACCTTGACTTACACTAGATTGTATAGATTTGATCGGCGCGCGAGCTTGTCCTTAACGGATTAGGGTAATGGTTGTCGTTCTGATTGATAGGCCATCAACGCGAAAAAGCGAACGCGGCGCAAAGCGAGTGAATTGCGCCGCGTTTTCTTATTGTGTCGTCAGGTCATCTCATAGTGGAAGGGAACACGATGGACGCCAGCATGATCAACAAGATTCAGAAAGCCGTTGAATACGCCAGCCAGCCTGAACGCGCCACTTTCAATAGTTTGACGGTGGCTTTCCAAGGCGAAAATAACGCCTACAGCGTGAGCCTCGCAGGCGACAGCTGGTCTTGCTCCTGCCCAGGTTTCCAGAAATACGCCATTTGCCCGCATATCATGGCGCTGGAGAATCTGTTCAAAGCCTTGCTCAAACGGCCTCCGCTGCCCTATTCACCGGGTCAGAATATCGTCAGCGATGTCAAGAAAGCCAAGCGCTATTCAGACCAGGGCGACCGCGTCCGCATCGTCTCCTTCGACTGCAGCTTCGAGGGCTACAACAAGCGCCATCACATCACCTATGATGACGGCAAATGGACCAGCAGCGCCTCGTTCTTCGCGCAGCGCGGCGTCTGCAGCCATACCATGGCGCTGGAAAAAATCCTGAAAGGCTTCGTGGAACCGGTGCGCGCCCGATCTCTTGTTTAGCGAATACGAATCAGAACGCGGCTTGATTCCGCCAGCTACTCATTGTCTTCTTCCGGCTCCAACCTGGGATCGCCCGGCGCGACCTCGAAGACGGCTTGCCAGGGCGCGTAATGCGTGTAGGCTTGATCGCGCTTGACCAGGTTGCCCGCCAGATCGTAAATATCCCGGTAAACCCAGACATCAGCGCCCGCCGCGGCATAATCGACCTGGCGCGCTTGACCCGCCAGCAGATCGCGATTCTCTTCGTAACGCGGTGGCGGCGCTTCTACGACATCCCGAATGATGGGCGCTTCCACTATCGTTCGCCAATGTCTTGTGCTGTAAAAGCGGAACTGCAGCGCGTCCTTCGCGCCCATGAATTCGCTCTCGATCAATAGATGATAAGGCGTATTGTTCAAGAAGCGCAAATCGCTAGTCGGCTGCCAGATGGCCGCGTCCAGACCGGGTCCCGCGTTGGCGTATTCGTAATAACCCACGCGGTAGCCGTGGCTGTTGCGCTCGGTGATAGCGAAGCCGCCGCTGAAAGCGGCGCGGAAGACCGTCGTGCTCACTTGACAGATGCCGCCGCCGATGCCCGTGACAGTGCGCCCGCCAAATATCACCGCGCCGTCGACGAAGCCCGCTTCCGGATTGATATCTCCCAAATGATGATTGAAGGCGAATTCTTCCCCGGGCGCGATGATGACGCCGTTCAACTTGCCGGCGCCGACAGCGATATTGCTGCGCCGGTTGGGCGAAGAACCCCAATAATAAGTCGTCGCTTCCGCCACCAATTCTTGGATGCCGAGCGCCGCTGCCGCAACGTCCTCGTGATAGCGCGGCAGGCTGTAATCGAAGACCATCGGTCTCAATCTTGATTCTCGGCTGAAAACCGCCTTTTCCAACTGCTCAAGCGTCTTTTCAAGGTTCAACTCGCGTCCGCCGCGCGAGGGACTTAGCGCGCTTAACTCGCCCGTTTGTGGATTGAAATCAAAACGGCCGTCGACCGGCATGATGATCAGCCCAGGCGCGAGCGAGCGCAGAAATTCGCCAAATGCAGCGGCGTTTATCGACACATCGTAGCGCTTGCCGGGACCGTCATCCCGCAAGCTAACGCTTAGCAATGCGCGTATTTGGTCGGTACTGATAGTCCAGGGACCCAAGGCTCCGCCATCGCGATCGCTGGCGAAGAGCTGCACCGGACCGGAGAGCGCCGCCCCCAGGCGCAGCGCCGCCGCCTCAACATTCCAGCGCCGCGGCGCGCTCTCGTCCACCACAAGTTCGATGTCTGCGCCGGCGTCGGCGTCGCGCAAGGTCGCGGTCAAGCGCGCGAGCGTGGCTGGTATGTTGAGCTCCTGCCCCGCCAAGCCCCCCTGGACCTGCGCCTCGCCATTTACGATGCGCAAGCTGGCGTCTTGACGCTCGCGCTTGATCTGGCTCGCCAAATCGCGCAGGTAATCCAAGGTGATGTTTTCGTCCAGGACCAACTGCAAGGGCAGGCGCAAGCCGCCGAACCAAGCCGCGCTTTGCGCGCTGATGTCGTCGAGGAGCTCGCCCGAATGCCCCACCGCGAAAGCGCGACCCAGCATGTCCTCGGTCGCGATGCGCAGCCCCAGTTCGCTCGCGCGCGCGGGCCAGGCGCGTTCGCCGGCGCGCAAGACAAAAACTGTCTCCCCCAGCGAAGCGTATTCTTCGTTAAGCGCGGTTGCCGCTTCCGCGGCGGTCATGCCGCTCAAGTCGACCTTGCCGACAGTCAGGCCCGGGACGACCCTATCCCGCAAGGCAAGCTGCCAGGCGATGAGCAGGATCACAAGCAGCAAAGCCAAGAATGCCGCGCCGATCGCGCAGAGCGCGGCGAACCTGAACAGCCAAATGGATAAGCAAATGAACAGCGGGGTCCTATGCCGCGGCTGATATGCAGGCTCTATAGACATGGATTTCTTCGCTTGCGCGGACTAATGCCGGTCAACTCGGCGTCCCAACGCTGTCAGAACGCTTTCCCGGATAAATCCGTCCGGGCACAGCCTCCATGGTTGCCAGCAATTTCCAGCGCAACGCCTAAACCAATATCTTGATTTCGTGCTGGGGCATCGGCTTGGGGACGTCGCCGCAGGAGGTCTGCCGCGGCGCCGATAGGCTCATGTGGACATCGGCATCGTGCCGCGCGCCGCCGCTGTCAAGAAAACTTATGCGCCAGCGCTGATCGCCGGTCGCGATGACTTGCGACAGCCGCAGATCGGCATCGGCATAGAGCCGAGCCTGCTCGCGGATCTGTCCTTCAGCCGCGCCAACCGCCTGATGCGTATCGCCGTCCAAGTGGTGACCAGCATAAGCGCCGCGCCCACGATACTTGTGCGTCAGCAAATAGCCGGCGCGGTGATTGCTCACGATCGCTTCGGCGTCGGCGGGATCCAGACGCCCGTAAACGATGCCCTGTGGAAAGGCAATCATGGTCGCCGCCATGCGATGACCGCCGATATGCGACGTTTGCCAAACGTTTTCTGGTCCCGCATATTGGGTCAGCGCCTGATAAAAGGCCGTGCCGTGCGCGGCGCAGCAGGGATCGTGCCGCCCATTGGTGCAAACGGTATAAAGCTCGTCCTGTTCCTGCAACTCATAGCCATTGATACGCGGGCTGCGTCCCGCGCCGATGCTGTCAATATCCAGCCCGAGAAGCTCATCGTAGTCGGCCAGAATCGTATGATAGATGCGGGGCTGCCCCTGATTGGCAACCGCGATGTAGAAATTCTTGCCATCGGCGGCCGGTCGCCGAATGAATAGAATCTTCGCGCGCGGCGCTTTCATCAGGTGCTGCAAATAGGGCGCGAAGCCGCCGGATGCGCTGGCTTTCTTGACGATCTCGCCCCCCCAGCCGCCATATTCCGCCATACTGGTCTGGATCAAGAAGAAGGTGTCAGCCGGTTTGAAGCTGCCGGCCAGCCTCTCCTCTGCCGCGCGGGATTCCTCCGCGCAGGTCATTGTCGCTTGCATAGCGCGTCCTCCGCCTGCTGATGTCTGATTAGGCTAAAGTTTACCATTCCTGGCGAGATGACACAAAGGATACCTAAATCAGGTCAGAGCAATCGCATCAGATTACAATTTATCCACAGATAATCGCGCTGCCTTTTTCTCTTTGCCCTATGCGCCTCTGTGGTGAATTTTCTTTGCCTTTGTGTTGAAAACCAAGTTGAAGCAATCGCCTTGCCGGGAAAACAGACATAGCGAGCTTGCCAAGCCGCGTTACAATGGAAGCGGCATATTGATTAAGAGAGTAGCGCGTGTCCAAGCTGTCCATCCGAAATCTTCAGCTCAAACGCGGCGGCAAGACCGTCCTGCGCGACATCAATCTCGAGCTCGCCGCGGGCGAACTGCTGGTGGTCATCGGTCCCAGCGGCAGCGGCAAGAGCTCCCTGCTGCGCTGCGTCAACCGGCTAAACGATATCGCCGCGGGCAGCATCCTGCTTGACGGCGTCTCGATCTACGACTTGCCAGTCACCGAACTGCGCTGCAAAGTCGGCATGATCTTCCAGAAGACCGCCGCCTTCGAGGGCAGCCTCGCCGACAATATCGCTTACGGCGCGGCATTGCAGGGCAAAACGCTCGACCGCGAACATATCCTGGAGCTCATGCGCCAAGCATCGCTGAATGTCGAGCTCGTCGATGAGACAGCGAGCGCGCTTTCCGGCGGACAGGAACAGCGCCTGGCGCTGGCGCGGGCTCTGGCGCTCGAGCCTTCCTTGCTCTTGCTGGACGAACCGACTTCGTCGCTCGACCCCATCGCCACGAGCCGGGTGGAAGCATCCCTGCTGCGTTTGCGCCGCGAGATGAGCCTCACGATGATCTGGGTCTCGCACTCCATCGAGCAGGCGCGGCGGATCGGCAGCCGCGTGCTGCTCTTGGACGAGGGGCGCGTCCTGCGCGAAGATACGGTAGAGGCGATGCTGGATCCAGCCAGCGGAGACAAGCGCGCCCTCGCCTTCGCGGAGGGCGACGAAGCGGGCTTGCAGGAGACTGTATAGATGTGATGTCTAGTCAGCCGCCGGCTTCTTCAAGCAACTGCGCCAGATACGCGCGGTCTTCGGCGCCGAGATCCGCCCCCGCCAGCAGATCCGGGCGCATTTGCCAGGTGCGCTTGAGCGCCTGCCGCCTGCGCCAGCGCTCCACTTCGGCGTGATGCCCGCTCGTCAAGACAGCCGGTACGCCCAAGCCGCGGAATTCGGCCGGGCGCGTATAATGAGGACCCTCCAGCATGCCGCCTAAGCCGGCCGCGTGGCTGTCGCGGTCTTGCGCGCCCGCGGCCCCCAATAGGCCGGGGATCTGCCGCGCGACCGCGTCGATCAAGACCAGCGCCGCCAACTCGCCGCCCGTCAGCACATAATCGCCGATACTGATTTCGTCGCTGATGGCGAGCTCGCGCACGCGTTCGTCGACGCCTTCGTAATGGCCGCAAACCAGTATCAGACGCTGCGCCCGCGACAGCTCAAGCACGACGCGGTGCGTCAACAAACGACCCTGCGGCGACATCAAGATCACGGGACAATGGTCATCCGCTTTGACCGCTTCAATCGCCCGTACCAAGACATCGGGCTTGAGGATCATGCCGCCGCCGCCGCCGTAAGGGCTGTCATCGACTGTCCGATGTTTGTCGAGAGCTTGGTCGCGAATATCGTGCGCCTGGAAATCCAGCAAGCCGCGGTCGCGCGCCTTCCACATCATGCTCTCGGACATGACAGGCGCGAACATGCGCGGGAATAAGGTCAGTACGTCGATTTTCATGCTGGAACAGCGCGGGGCTCGGCTCACATGGAAGCGCGCGTTTGCAGAAAAAACGCCTTCTTGAGGTTGGGCAAGGTGAAATCGAAACCGCAGGAGCGGAAGAAATCCTCGGCGACGCTGATCGCCATGATTTCGTATATGCCCTCCCGCTCGGCCAGCGCCACACAAGCCTCAACCAGCTTCTTGCCGATGCCCAGCCCTTGCGCCGCCGGATCAACCGCCAAGCTGCGGATCTCGCAGAGTTTTTTGTTATAAATCTCCAGCGCCGCGCAGCCCACGATCCTGGCGTCGAGCCGAGCGATGAACAAGGTCTCCAGCAGATCTTCCAGTTCGTCAAACGTGCGGGGCAAAAGCTCGCCGCTTTGCACAAAGGGCAGGATAAAATCGGACAATTCAATCAGATCGCCCGTCACAGCCTTGCGGATGCGAATGTCGGTTTTGGCGTCGTTTAACATGTGAAATCCCGCTTGCGCGACCGTGCATCTAGTGTATCAGCATCGCCGCGCTCCGCAAAGGCAGGGCAATCGCATCAAAATCATTTTGGGGCGATACTGAGGCAAAAAGAGGAGTTGCCTCATGTCAAAAGGTAGAGGATTGAGTTTAGAGGAATGTTTTGCTGATCTGCCTGATCCCCGAATAGAGGGGCGCTGTGACCACAAATTGCTCGATATCATTATCATCGCCGTTTGTGCTGTGCTCTGTGGCGCGGATAGTTGGGTTGGCATCGAAACCGTAGGAAAAGCGAAGGAGCCTTGGTTTCGCCAGTTTCTGAAGCTAGAGCATGGCATTCCATCGCATGATACCTTCGGTTATGTATTTGCCAGGATCAATCATGAGGAGTTCCAGCAGCGCTTTATGCGCTGGGTAGAGTCGGTGTTTGCAGTCAGTAAAGGACAGGTGCTTGCCCTTGACGGCAAGACCTTGCGCGGTAGCCATGACAAGATGCTGGGTAAGGATGCGGTCCATTTGGTCAGTGCTTGGGCAAGTGAAAATGGCTTGGTATTAGGACAGCGCAAAGTGGCTGATAAGTCCAATGAAGTAACAGCCATTCCTGAGTTGTTGCGTCTACTGGATGTTTCCGGTTGCATTGTGACAATAGATGCGATGGGATGTCAAACCAAGATTGCGCAAGCGATTCGGAACGAGAAAGCGGATTATATTCTGCAGGTCAAGGGCAATCAGGGCAATCTAAAACAGGATATAGCCGATTGGTTCAGCTATGGCGACAAACATGGATTTGAAGACATGGACTGTGACTTCAACGAAACAACTAACAAGTCAAGGGGACGGATTGAAATACGCAAATGTTGGGTGCTCAGTGATCCCAAGGCTTTCGAATATATCCGCCATTATCAAGGATGGCCTGACCTGCGTAGCCTTATACGTGTCCAGCGAGAGTGCCGTCATAAAGGGCAAATTCGCTACCAGACTGCCTATTATATCAGCAGCCTTGACACTTCTGCCGCGCTTATCTTGCAAGCAACGCGGCGGCACTGGACAATCGAAAACAGCTACCACTGGGTCTTGGATGTCACCTTCGGCGAGGATCATTCTCGCATCCGAGACGGCGAAAGTTCCGAAAATATGGCAACCTTACGCGCTATAGCCTTGAATCTGCTCAAGCGTGATACAGGCAAAAGCAGTTTACGGCAAAAACGCTTCCGCGCAGCGATGGATAACGATTTCCTGCTCCATCTGCTTCAACCAATTTGATGCGATTGCCCTGTCCGCAAAGGTCTTTGGATAGACGCCGATTCTTGTTAGAGTTATACGTAACCAGCCCCTAGCCCGGTTAGCTGTGAGAGCCCATGCCAAGCATCACTGTCGCCTCGCGTAATCCCGTCAAGTTAAAAGCGACGCGCGCCGCCTTCGGTCGCATGTTCGCGCGCGCTGACTACGCTGTCGCTGGCATCGCCGCGCCCTCGGGCGTCGCCGAGCAGCCCCTGTCGCGGGCAGAGACCCTGGCCGGCGCCCAGGCGCGCGCCGAGAATGCCCGCGCCGCCCGCCCGGATAGCGACTTCTGGGTGGGTATCGAAGGCGGGGTTGAAGACAGTCCGCTGGGCATGGCTTGTTTCGCCTGGGTGCTCGTGCTGAGCCGCGGGGACCGCGTCGGGCGCGGGCAGACGGCAATGTTCTTCTTGCCGAACGAAGTCGCCGATCTGGTGCGCGGGGGACTGGAATTGGGTCATGCCGATGACGCGGTATTCAAACGCGACAATTCCAAGCAAGCCAACGGCGCCATCGGCTTGCTGACCGGCGATGTGGTCGACCGCCAAGCCTATTACGAGCACGCGCTGATCATGGCGCTGGTACCTTTCAAGAATCCGAAATTGAGTTGGTAAAGCCGAAGGAGGCTCCCATGCCCGACATATTCGCCGGCATGCAAGGCATCGAGCGCGTCTTGATGTCAATCGCCTTTATTTTCATCGCCGCCGCCGTCTCGCGCTGGCAAGACTCCGACCTGGAAAAAGACCTCTTCATCGCCACCTTCCGCAGCTTCGTCCAGTTGATCGCCATCGGCTATGTGCTGGAGCTGGTCTTCGAGTTGCATGATCCGCTCTTCACCGTCGCTATTCTGCTGGTGATGACCGTCATCGCCGGGCGCACCACCGCCAAACGCGCCCAGAAGACGCCGCAGGCGCAGTTGATCTCGCTGCTGTCGATCGGTTTCGGCACAGCCATGACGCTGGCGCTGCTGGTGGCGCTGGACGTCTTCGACTTCGTGCCCAAGGACATCATCCCCATCGGCGGCATGATACTCGGCACCTCCATGACGACCGCCACCCTGGTCATCACGCGGCTCAGCGGCGATTTCCAAGACCAGCGCGGCTTGATCGAGAGCAAGCTGGCGCTGGGCGCGACCAGCCGCCAAGCCTCGCTGAGTCAATTCCAGCGAGCGATCAAGAGCGCGCTGACGCCCATCATCGACACCACCAAAACTGTGGGGCTAATCAAGCTGCCGGGCGCCATGACTGGCATGATCCTGGCCGGCGCGTCGCCGCTGGAGGCGGTGCAGTTGCAGATCATCGTGATGTATATGCTGGTTGGCGCGGCGACTTTTACCGGGCTGGTCGCGGCTTGGCTGACTTACCGGCAGTATTTCAGTCCGGCGCATCAGCTGGCGCTGGGGTGAGGGGGATTCTGCAGCATTTCTTTAGGAATTAGTGAATCTAGACCGCCTATAAAAGCCTCAGTAGAAAAGTCAGGATGTTTAAGCTCGAATATATAACGCTCGCAACGACGAACAATTTGAAGAGCCAATGAGCGTGCACACTTTCAATAATTAGCTGTACTTTTAGCCATAGTCCGTACTGTCCATACAAACTGTTTTCGGTCTTAAGTGACTTTTCTCGCGCTCTATTAGCAATGATTTCAAATTCATGAGTCTTCCGCTGAGTCGACTTGCTAATTTGACTATATTCTTCTTTTGCAAACGCTTCTGCTTCTTCTTCGCCTGTCAGAAAATCTCTGTTCATACGTCCATTTAACTCTAACAAGGTCTTCATTCTCGAGTGGCCAACATAATTCTCACCGTAGATGTCGACGAGAATATGCGACAAGTCAAACAACAGGGCGTCTGGTATTTCAGTTGGTTCTTTTCCCAAAACCCTGTATCGGTTTGCTAATGCGTTGAATCCGTAAGTTGTATCTCGCATATTCCAATGTAGCCACTTGTAATTCCTATTCATGCTAACGTGACCATAGAATTTACATAACATTTTACGTTCCAGTTCGTCGAGATTTTCTTTGATTTTAGAAACAGAAATATTTGCTAGTTCCGCCTCGTGATCGAGTGAGAAAGTGACTGTTTGGCCGCTACCCATGTTTCTTATTGCAATTACAGTTATCCGGGGCGAGTTTTCGCTCCCGGGATCGTTGAAACTCTCACAGGCATAATGAATTACATTAACTATATCTGGCTGTTCAAGCAGCGATTCAAGCAAAAACTCTGCCCTACTTCTTCGTCTTAATATTTCATTTGCCGAACTCAAATTAGTCTCCTAAAGCTACAAAAAACCAGCTGCCAAAGCCTTGTCCCTTTGCTCACGAGCCTACGTGAAGCAGACCCTCGATGAATTCAGCAAACTTTTTCACGGCCGAATGAGCCATTGCTGAGAATACGAGCTTGGCACCAGCACGCTTCAGTCTAGCGATTGCACCGACGAGATTGTCTTTGTCTCTTGGATGTTCCGTTAGATCTCCTATCACAAGGTCAACGCTGCGCGTTACCTCTCTAACCTCATTGGGATGACTTTCCTGAAATGGAATCAACTGTTCCTTAACATCTGTAATCATGGCCTCAAGTGTCGCCTTATTGTCGTTGGACACATTAGGCAACAAAGAAACGCTTTGGGAATAATGATCCATGACCTGAGCAACACTGACGTTTGAACCATAAATTGGCGCATTAAAGACTGCTTGCACTAGTGGTTTGTCGGCTACGGACATCGGGGCTTCAAAGTTACTGTCGACAGCATCAAGAATCGTCTGCTCTCTGACCTCATACACAAAGATTCCCCTGTTCTGATTCAGCTGTCGCAAGAATCCGTATTCCTTGAAGTCCCGAAGGTCAGTGAGGGTCAATTCCATTTCTATCGCTCCGGGAAAACCTTCGATACCGTTTCCTAGCCACTCTTCGCCGTGTGTATAGATATTCCACCTTCGCTCCACAGTACCCTCGCGCAAACCTTTAGCAGCTGCTCGAAGAATTTCTTTCTGGTTCTCGGTCAATTGGTATTTTGCCATCTCGACTCGCTTTCTCTTCTTTTGGAAATTTGCAAAATCACCGAACGTTATCACAGTCATCTATAAGATTCAATACTATCTGTTATCTACCCAGAGCAATCGCACCAGAATACCCCTCTGTAGTCAATCCGCCCGGCACATGCTAAAATCCCCGCCATGCCCAGTCCCATCCCAGTCAGCCGAGAAACCGTCAAGCGCCTGGCCGTCTACAAACAAGGCTTGCACCAGCGTCCGCCGCGTGCCGACCAAGCCCAGCTCAAGCGCATCATCAAGCGCATCGGCTTGCTGCAGCTCGATTCCATCAGCGTGGTCGCGCGCAGTCATTACCTCGTGATGCTGGCGCGGGCTGGCATTTACAATCCCGCCGATCTCGACGCCCTGCTCGATGACGGCTTCCTCTTTGAAAGCTGGGCGCATGCCATCTGCCAGATCCCCATGACGGACTATCCCTGGTTCCAGGCTTTTATCCAGCAGCGGCAACTCAAAGAAACGCGCTGGCACCTGGACAAGCTGGGCGATGACTTCGAAGACATTGTTGGGCATGTGCGCGCGATCGTGCGCGAACGAGGTCCCACATCCTCAAAAGACCTGGACAGCGAGCGCCGCGGACCCGGCGGCTGGTGGAACTGGAAACCGACCAAAGTGGCGCTGGAATACTTGTTTGACCTGGGCGAGCTGATGGTCAGCCACCGTGTCAAGTTCCAGCGCTATTACGATCTGACCGAGCGCGTTCTGGCGGGGCGCGGCATGAAGCTCGACAAGACCATCGCCGATTATCAGCGCTGGGCGGTTGAACGGGGTCTGCGTCACCAGGGCATCGCCACCGCAAATCAGGTCGCGGATTATCACCGCCTGCACAAGCGCGTGGCAGCGCAGGCGCTGAAAGATATGACGAGCGCGGGAGAGGCGCTTCCCGTCGCGGTCGAGGGCTGGCGGGACGCCGCCTATATCCACCGCGCCGACCTGGAGACGCTGGATGAGATTCAAAAAGGCCTGCACGAGCCGCAATTGACGCTCTTCCTTTCGCCCTTTGACAACCTGTTCTGGGACCGCGAGCGCGACCAGGCGCTCTGGGATTTCCACTATCGCATCGAGGTCTACACGCCCAAGTCCAAACGGATCTACGGCTATTATGTCATGCCGATTTTGCACGGCTGCGAATTGGTCGGGCGCATTGATCCCAAGGTCGATCGGCTGCGCAAGCGCCTGATCTTCCATGCGCTTTACCTGGAAAAAAGCGCCAAACAGACGGCGGCGCTCAGCCTGGGCTTGATCAAAGCCATCGAAGAATTCATGGCTTTCCACGGCTGCGACAGCTTCGAGTTGGTCAATTGTCAACACAAACGGCTCGCGGGTCGGCTGCGCCGCTATTTCGCCTGAGAACCCTCGAGCTGGTATAATCCCAGCCAATCTGTCCCTTGCGCGCTGGCGCCGAAGCGGCCGCGACAAGCCGCGCCCGAGCGCTCGCAAGCCGAGAACCGCCATGCAAGCCAGCATTGACGACATCCTGAGACGCCCCGAGCGCTACGTCGACCAAGTTGTCAATATCGACGGGGTGCTGGTGCTTGCCGCCTTTAACCGCGCCAGCACCCAGTTCGAGCAGGTGTGGTTCGCGCAAGCCAAAACAGCGAAGCCGCTTGCGATTCAAGGGCAGCCCATCCACGGCGAGTCGACGCTCTGGCACGGCTTGTCGCGTTTGAGCGCGCCATACCGAAGGGGAAATCAGAATTACCGGGTCCAAGACCCGGCGCGCGCTTGGGTGAGAATCTTAGCGGCCGAGGGGGCGCCGCGCCTGGAGATCATCACAGCCGCGGTGTATCGCGAGGATTTCACGCTCTTCATCGGGGAGAGCGGGGTGCGCCTGGAGCAAGCCCTGAGCGAGAAAACGAACATTGTCTCGGTGGCCGATATCCGGCGGGACCCAGCAAAATACTTGAATCGCCTTTGCCATGTCTATGGCACCTTGACGCTGCGCGCGGCGCCCGCGGCGCAATATCTGTCACCGGGCAAGATCCCCTATCTCACGGCACCCGCCGCCAAAGCCCCGGCAACCATGCCAGCCGAATGGCTCGACGATATCGCCTATCCACAGAGCAACAGCGCGCCCGAAGCGGCGGAAGAACTGCAAGGCGCTTTATATTTGGATCCTGCTTATGGCATCGCCCGGCGGCTGGCCTCCTTCCCCGGCATCAACCAGACCGTCGTCAAGCCAGCCATCGTTGTCGGCAGTTTTGTGCAGACCGCGCATGAAGCGCATTTTGGGGCTTTGACCCAGTTGCGCAGCGTCTATCTGCAGAACATTCGTCACCACGATGGGCGGAAGTCCTTTGAATCCGTCATCAAGCTCAAGAACTTCGCATGAAGGGCAATTGAAAGCGCGGGCGCGCCCTCGGCTGCAGCAGAGTCGGCGCCGTCAAGCGGCGATGATAGACCACCCATTCGATGAGCAGCAGCAACAGCGCCAAGAGGGCGGCGGCTATCCAAAGCTCCCGCAAGCCCTGTTGATCTTCCGCATCAACCTGAACCACGCCCCCGCCCAAGACGAGCTCGGCCTCCGCCACTGGCGCGATATCACTTTCCCCGGTGGCGAAGAGATTGACCGCAAAGTGCTGCCGTCGCTTGACCTCGCCGGCCACCACGATCTCCAGCAGGTAAATCCCAAGTTGGTCCGTTGCGCTGTATACCAGCGCGTCTCCCCGTACCGGCAATACCTGAACGCTGCCGTCTGGGGCGGTTACACGCGCGCTTTCGGCGAAGAGCGGCGGTTGGATCACCAGCGCGTCTCCCACGCTCAACCCATCGGGCAAGGAGACAATCTCGGCCGGCGAGAACCAATCAAGCAGGTTCGCCATCAAAACGGGCCAGGCGATCAACAAAGGCAGGTTGGAGTCGCGCAGGTCGAATGCGAAGATAGCGACCTGGCGCGCGTTGACCTCGCCAACCAAGAGCAAATCGCCGCCCTCCGCTTGCATAAGCGGCTCCGCCCAACCTGCCCGCACCTCGCGAAATGACAGCAAGCTCATCTCGTCCAGATCGACATAGGCGGTGATGGGGGATTCGACTGCGGAGACCTCGATATTCGCGTCCATTTCCACGCTCGAGCCGACCGAAAAGAGCGCGGTGGCATTGGGCGGATTGACGATTAGCAAATCGGCGTCGGGCAATTCGTTGGGCAGCCAGTTGTCAAAAACGTAGAGATCAAAGGGTTCGCCGGGCAAGCCGCGGTTTTCGGCATTGCCGCGAAAAGTCTGAACGCCGGGCAGGCTGCGCAGCGCCTGCTCGAGGAACAGGTTGCCGCTGCCCGAAACGTAATAGACGCGCCGGGTATTGACTGCGCCAGGCACGGTCCAAGCCCGGTTGTCCAAATCCAAATAGTCCTCGACCTCGTTATCGAAGGTCAAGGTGGCGGAAAGCGTCTCGAAGTCCTCAGCAATCGGTTCGTCAAAGGGAATCGGCAATTGACTGCGGGCTGGGATGCTGCCGCTGCGCGACAGGCGCAAGACATCATCAAGGCGAATCACCAGCGAAATATCGGCAGGTTCATCGCCATAATTGGTCACCTGGGCGAAGAGCTGCGGCGGCTGCCCCGCCAAAGCGCGGGTCGCCAAGGCGGTGATGGCGACATTCGAGGCCGACCGCGCGACTGGCAGGTAGATCGGCTGTGGGATATTGGCGGGCAAGCTGCCAATCTCTCCGATGCCGCCGTCGGAGATCATCACAATGCTGAAGTTGTCCGCGCCCGCGGCCCCCGCCGCCGCCAGCGTCAAAGCGCTGTCCCAATCCGCGCCGCCCTGGCTCACGGTCATGCTGTCGAGAGCGCGGCGCAAACTTACTTTGTCGTCGGTGTACGCGGTCAGCGGTTCGGCGATATCCGCGACGCGGATCACGGAAATGATGTCCTGGGGATTCATGTTGTTGACGAGCTCCAGCGCGCGTTGAATCGCCACGTCAAAGCGCGACTGCCCCTCGAAATCGGTCGCGGCCATGCTGGCCGAGGCATCCAGCAGCAAGGCGATTTTTCCCGCGCTGACGGTGGGCACTGTGATGAAGGGGCGCGCCAAAGCTAGAACCAGCGCCAGCAAGATGAGCAACTGCAAAAAGAGCAGCAAATTCCGCCGCAAGCGCTGCCACGGGGTATTGGCTTCGGTATCCTTTACCACCTGCTGCCAAAGATAGGTGCTCGAAATCAACAGCTCCCGCCGGCGCAGCCGCAGCATGTAAAGCAGCAGGATCGGTATCCCAAGGGCGAGACCGGCAAAGGCGATGGGCGCAAGGAAAGGCATGGCGTCCTCGGCATAGGCGAATAAGGCGTTATCTAGGCTAGTATATCATGCTCAAACGTGAATCAGAACCTGGACGGTATTTCGCCCCAGAGCAATTGCCGATTATTTTATTCACCACAAAGACACTAAGGACACCGAGTTTAGGGACCATCCCCGCTCTGCGGAAAATCGATCTGCGGCAGGTTCAGCAGGCGCTCGTTAAGATCCGCAAGGGCTTGCCGCAGCGGCGCCGACCGGATGAGGTCATCTTCCAGGAAGCGACTGACACGGTATTGGTCATTCATATTGATAGACTGCACCACCATCATTGAATAGCCATCGTTGAGGCGAATCAAGCGCGGATATTCGTTCTTCAGGTTGTGGCGCAGCATCTGCAAGGACTGTTCGAGACTTGTCAAACGGCCATCCAGCTTGAGCCGCAAGGCTTGTCGCTGAACTTGGTCCAGCCCGTGCTCGTCCGCGGTAGCCAGGACCAAAGCCAATTGCGTCTCCACCGCGTCCATCCAGTCTGTCAACGGCTGAAAATGAGCCGGCGCGAGGCTCTCGCCACGCAGCGCCATTTTGAGCGCCAGAAAGAAAGCGCGGATGGCGCGGCTCATGAGCGCTTGACGCCGTTCAAGAAATCAAGCGCGGCGCGCGCCGCAGCCTTGCCCTGGCGCAGGCGCTCGTCAAGCCGCGCCACGCCACTCTTCTGCGGCGGCTGCAAGCAATAGTCGCTGCCGATCAAGCTGATGCCTGCGGGCAGCCGGGCGCGCAGCGCCGAAACCTGCGCGGCATGATCGTCGTCGTAACAACTCAAGGGCTCGGACTCGTTCCAGCGGTCGACCTGCGCGAAAAGTGGATTTCCGCCGCAGCCATAATGAGCGATGACCTGCTGGATTACGTCTTCGGGAGGCGTATCGCGCCAGGCGCGGGCGCCCACTTGCATCAGCAGATGATCGTCGTCTGGCACGCGGCGCGGCGAATCGGTCGCGAAGACGAAGGGATAGATCACGCTATGGGGACGGATGCGCCGACGCGGCAGATCGCGCTTGTGGTAGCCCAAGGAAATGCGGCATATCGAATCGTAGGCATAGCCGCGCAGCCAGGCCGACAGCTCCGGCGCCAGATTGTAGAGCATCCGCTCGGCATAGCGTGCGGGGACCGCGACGATCACCGCGCCAGCATCGAGCAGCAGCCCGTTTTCCAGGCAGAGCGTGAAGCGCCCGTCGACCGTCCCGATCGAGCTGACCGCCATGCGCATCAGCCGCGCGCCTGTCAGCCCCTGCGCCAGCGCCTCTATGAGCGAGCCCGTACCGCCGCGAAAGCCGTATTGACCCGGCGCGAACTCGAAGCGATCTTCGGCCAAACCCAGCTCGCCTAGCAGTGGAACATCCTCAATCCCCGCGAAAGCGAAAGCGGAGGCGTCCGCGATGAAGCCATCCGCCGCGCTGGAGACGATGCTGCCGCCCAAGCGCTTTTTGACTTCGATGAGCGTATAGCGGAGCGCATGCTTTTCCAGTTCATAGCAGGCGGCGAGACCGCTAAGACCGCCGCCAATCACGACGACATCGCGCATAGGACACCTTTAGGACGGAGCGAATATGGGCGAATCATAGCGCAAAACAGCCGCGCTGCGCAGGTATGCCATAGCCCGAATTTGGCTTGGAAGATTATCTCATGGCAAGCTCCGCCATGCTCGCTATAATCATTCCTGACTTAACAAAGGTGGGATTATGAGCGTCTACTACGTCAATGGCGACTTTGTACCGGCTGCCGATGCGGTCCTGCCAGCCAGCGACCTGGCTCTGTTGCGCGGTTATGGCATCTTCGATTTTCTGCGCACTTATGGCGGCAAGCCCTTTCAGCTTGGGGCGCACCTGCGCCGCCTGATTCGCTCGGCAGCCCTATTGGACCTGCATTGCCCTTGGGATATCGAAGAACTGGACGAGATCGTCATGGAGACGCTGGAGCGGAACAGCTTTGAAGAGGCGGGCATCCGCTTGGTCGTGACCGGCGGCGACAGCCCGGACGGTTTCATGCCGGCCGCGGCATCGCGCTTGCTGGTGATGGCGACGCCTGCGAAGAGCATGGCGGCGCATTATTACGAGCAGGGCGCCGCAGTGGTTACTGTCGAGACGCAGCGCTACCTGCCCGAAGCCAAGACGATCAATTATATCCCCGGCATCAGCGCGCACAAAAAAGCGCTGAAAATCAACCCGGCTGCCGTCGACGCCATATATACCGTTGCTGGCAAGGTGCTAGAAGGCACGCGCAGCAATACCTTCATTTTCAAAGACGGGACCTGGATCACGCCAGCCAGCGACCTGCTGCTGGGCGTTACCCGCGCCGAGGTCATCAAGCTCATGCAAGCCGACGGGAGGCTGGAACTGCGCGAGATCAGCAGAGAAGAATATCAAAGCGCCGACGAGGTGATCCTCACCTCCAGCAGCAAAGAAGTCATGCCGGTGGTCAATGTCGACAATGTCGCCATCGCCGACGGTAGGCCGGGCAAAAACACCCGTCAACTCATGCGCGCCTGGCGCCAGATGACCGCCGACTACGCCGCGATGGACGGCTACCTCTAAACTAGGCTGGACCTAGTGTTCAAAGGCGGCGGCGGTTTTGCTTCGCAACTCGTCCAGCGTGACGCCGGGCAGCAGCTCCCGCAGGCGCATCTTGCCGGATTCAAAGGCGAAGACCGCGAGCTCCGTGATGAGCGTGTCCACCGCCGCTACAGCCGTCAGGGGCAAGCTGCACTGTGGGACGATCTTTGGGCTGCCATCGCGGTTGCAATGGCGCATGGTGATGATCAGGCGGCGCGCGCCGCTGGCGAGGTCCATAGCGCCGCCAACGCCGAGCAAAGGCTTGCCCGGCACAGCCCAATTCGCCAGGTTTCCGCTTTCGTCCACCTGCAAGCCGCCCATGACAGCCACATCAATGTGCCCGCCACGGATCATGGCAAAAGAATCGGCGCTGTCGAAGTAACTGCTGCCGGGCAGCGCGGTCACCGGCATCTTGCCCGCATTTACCGGATAGTCCATGGCGCCGCCGCTTGCCGGCGCGGGACCTACCCCCAGCATGCCGTTTTCCGTGTGCAAGATTATGCCCTGCTCGGGAGCGATTAAATCGGCGATCAAGGTGGGGATGCCGATGCCGAGGTTGACCACATCGCCCGCCCGCAATTCGGCGAAGGCGCGGCGCGCAATACGCAGGCGCGCGTCGTCGACCTGCTTGCCGGCGGCGCGGATATCCGCCGAAGAACCCAGGTCCGCCATTGTCGTTGAGGCTTGCACGAGCGCATCAACAAAGTTGCCGGGTGTATGGATATGATCGGGGTCCAAGCCGCCAAGGGGCAAGATCTCTTCCGCTTCGGCAATGACCAAATCAGCCGCGGTGGCCATGGCTTTGTTGAAGTTTCGCTCGGTCCTGCGATAGACCAGATTGCCGGCGCTATCCGCTTGCCAGGCGCGGATCAATGCCACATCAGCGCGCAAGGATCGCACAAAAACCTGATTGCGCCCGGCAATCCGCTTGCTTTCCGCCCCGGCGGCCATGACGGTGCCGGCCGCCGTCGGCGTATAGAAGCCGCCAATTCCAGCCCCGCCGGCGCGTATCGCCTCCGCGAGCGAGCCTTGCGGCAGCAATTCAAAGGCGATGGCGCCGCTCTGCGCCGCTTCCACGACCTCGCGGTTGCTGGTGAAGTAAGAGCCTATCGCTTTCTTGATTTGACCCTGGCGCAGCAGCCGTCCCCCGCCCAGACCCGGCTCGCCGATATTGTTGGCGATGTAAGTCAGGTCTCGGACATCCGTCTGGGCAAGGGCATGCAAGAGACGCACAGGCGTGCCGGTCATGCCGAAGCCGCCGACCATCATCACCGCGCCGGATTTGACCAGCGCCGCCGCCTCTGTCGCGCTCATGCGCGGGACCTGTTTCATGCGCCTGGTCCCAGGTTTTCGATCAGCGTGGCTTCGCCTTGGCCCACGCCAACGCAGAGCGTCGCCAAGCCGTAAGTCATCTTTTCGCCCTGTTGGGCGCGGCGTGCCATCTCGTGTATCAAGGTCGTCAAGATGCGCGCGCCGGAACAGCCCAGGGGATGGCCCAACGCGATGGCGCCGCCGTTGACGTTTGTTATCGCTTCGCTCAGCTTCAGTTCGCGCAAGACCGCAAGCGCCTGCACGGCAAATGCTTCGTTGAGTTCGACCAGGTCGATGTCTTCGATAGAAAGCTCCTGCCGGCGCAGCAGTTTGCGCGTGGCTTGGACGGGACCCAAGCCCATCACGCGGGGGTCGACGCCGGCCGCGGCGCTGCCAAGCCAGCGCGCCAGCGGCTTGAGGCCCAACTGGCGCGCCATATCGCCCGACATCAGGACCAGGGCGCAAGCGCCGTCGTTCAAGCCGCTGGAATTGCCGGCCGTGACGCTGCCATTTTTGCGGAAAGCCGGGCGCAGCTTCGCCAGCTTTTCCATATTGGTCGCGACTTCGTAGCCTTTGTCGGTCGCGCGATAGAACGGATGTTCATCGGTATCCACCAGGACCGCATCGCCGCGCCGCTGGGGGATGGTCACCGGGACGATTTCGCGCTTGAAGTAGCCGCGGTTGATGGCATGAACTGCGCGCTGCTGGCTCTGCAAGGCGAAGCGATCCTGGTCTTCGCGGCTGATCTCGCCGCCCGCGATGCCGCCCTGGAAGCTTAGGCGGTAGATGTTTTCGGCTGTTTCGCCCATGGCTTCCAGCGGGTAGAGCGCTGCCAGCTTTGGGTTGGGGTAGCGCCAGCCCAGCGTAGTATCCCAAGCGGTCATGTTGCCGGACGGACCAAAGGCGGCGGGGTTCTTCGGCAAGGAATAGGGCGCGCGGGTCATGCTCTCGACGCCGCCAGCCACAAAGACATCGCCCTCGCCCGCTTTGATGGCGCGCGCGGCTTGATTGACCGCGTTAAGCCCGCTGGCGCATAAGCGATTGATCGTGAGGCCCCCGACCTCTTCCGGCAAGCCCGCCAGCAGCAGCGCCATGCGCGCGATGTTGCGGTTGTCCTCGCCGGCTTGGTTGGCGCAGCCCAGATAGACTTCTTCGATTGTATCGCTGTCAATGCCCGCGCGTTCCACAGCCGCGCGCAGGGCAATGGCTGCCAGGTCATCCGGGCGCGCCGCGGACAATGCGCCGCGGATGCTGCCGATCGGCGTGCGCGCGGCGCTCGCAATGACGACTTCTCTCATGCCCAGTCTCTCCATCGGGTCACTTCATCTCCCGCGTCAAGTATGCCCGAAACCGTTGCCGCTTACGAGTTGCAGGCGGAGCAAATGCCGTAGAATTCCAACAAATGCCCATAGATTTTGAAGTCGAGCGTTTCTTGCAATTCCGCCGTCATGTTATCCAAGCCACAGTCCTGAAAATCGAAGTAGTTATTGCAATTCGTGCAGATGACATGATGGTGATGGTCGTTGTAAAGCATCACGTAAGCGGGCGTCAGGCTGGACTTGAGGAAGATCGGGCGGGCGATGCCCAGGCGGGTGAAGAGATCAAGCGTGCGAAAGACGCTGGCGCGCCCGATGGCGGGATTGATGCGATTGACTTCCCGCAAGACTTCCCCCGATGTGATGTGCCCGCGCTCTTCAAGCAAGACTCGCAAAACAGTTAACCGAGCTTCTGTCAGCCGGTAGCCAGCCTGCCGCAGCCGATCAATGTAATGAGTTTGCATGGGATCGTCGTTTCCGCATATTTACGAATGCGCTAATAGTAACACGCGGAGCAATGGCATCAAATCGCGCAGACAAGAAATAAAACTACGATCTAAACACCGAGAGCACAAGGGACAATGGCTGCGGTTGCTCTGTAGCCTATCGGTAAGTCCAAGCGCGCTCGCCTGGTAGCGCGAGCGTTGGACAAACGTCAGATGGCAAGCCCAGGCAGCAGTGCTAGAATGGCAGCCATGAACCGACGACTGCCGCTTTTGCTTGCGCTTGTGACGCTCGCCTTGTCATCTGTCGCAGCGCAAGATACCCAGAGCCTCCTGCTGGCGCGGATAAACAGTTTGCGGCGCGCGCAGGGCTTGCCCGGCTATGCCATCAGCGCCGCCTTAAACGCCGCCGCCAATAATCACGCGCTTTGGCTGGCGCGCAGCGGCACGGTCAGCCATCAACAAGACGACGGCACGGGACCGCGGGAGCGTGCGCGCAATGCCGGCTACACATCCAACTGGGTAAGCGAGAACATTTACCGAGGCTTGCGGGCCAGCGCGCTCGATGCCTGGAATTGGTGGCTGGGATCGCCCATTCATTACGCGGGCATAACCAGCCCCAATTATGACAATGTGGGCATCGGCAGCGCCAGCGGCGAATATGGCGCGGCCTACGTGCTCGTCTTTGGCAATTCGCTGGGCCGCGCGCCGGCTTCCCGCGCGGACGCGGCGCAGGGCTCGACCGGCGGGGGCGCGCCGGCCGCGCCCTCTTTTGTAGTGGGGCTTGATGATGTGGGCAATATCAAACACGAAATCCAGGCTGGCGACACGATCGGCAGCATCGCGCTCATCTATGGCTATACCTGGGCTGATATCCCCTATATGCTCGAAATCAACGACATGACGCTCGATGACATACGACTGATACAACCGGGAGATCTGTTCTTGGTGCCGCCAAAGGATGGCACTTTTACACCCGCGCCCGCAGCGCCGACCAGTACGCAAAGCGCCGGATCAACCGAGCCGCCTGCGCCGCCAGCGTCAACCGAAACAAGCACAGCCGCGCCAAGCCAAACCGCAAGCGCGACTCCACTGGCATCCCCGGTGTTTCGCATCGGCAGACCGCCCGGCGGGATGAGCGCGCCGGCGCAAGAGACGGCCAATTCTCTAGCTGAGCGCGACCTTTCGCTCCCGCTTATCCTGGCGGCGGCGATTGTTGTTCAGTTGGGCATCCTTAGCGCGGCTTTGCTGGAGCTGGCAAGGCGATCGCGTTAGTCGGCGGCGCTATCGCTTCAAAATGATGGCAACTGACATGGCGCATATAAGAATTGAAAATCAACTAGAGAGAGCGCAGAGGGCACAGAGAAAAACAAAAATATAGGCTCTTCATTTTATTCTGGCATATTGTTCAAGGGCATATCACCTTGCCCTGTTATCAAGACGCTGAAAATGAGCCAGCGCGCCAGTTCTCGTGTATCATTGTCAGTGAGTTGCCTAGGCAAAATCAGCGCAACTGCGAATTGACGGCTTAGGCAGTTCAATCCATAATTCTGTTGAGGACGGGCTGGAACGAGGACAATTGAACGGTCGATGACAGATTACCGAGATTGGGTCGCGCGGGCAAAATACGGCGACAAAGCCGAGCGCGATGACGCTTTTGATCATTTAGCCCGCGATTTTCAAGGGATGGTTTATAGCCTCGCTTATGGCAGGCTCAGCGATGCGCAGTTGGCTGAAGACGTCGCGCAGGAAGCGCTCTTGGCCGCCTACAAGCAGATCAATCAGCTGCAGGATGTCGCCGCCTTCCCCGCCTGGCTGCGGCGCATTGTCTTGACGCAAACAGACCGTGTGCAACGCCGCAAGCGCGCTGCTAGCGAAAGTAGCGAATTATCACAAGAATTGGCTTGTAGCGAACCATCGCCGGAAGCGCTGCTGGAAGCGAATGAACTGCGTGAAAATGTTCGGGCTGCTGTTGAGGCATTGCCCGAAACCGAGCGCGCTGTCACGCGCGATTTTTACTTCGCGGGCGAGACCCAACGGGAGATTTCCGAAAGGCTGAACATCCCGCTGGCGACGGTCAAAAAGCGCTTGCAATACGCGCGCCAGCACCTGCGCGGCTTGATCAGCGGATTTAACGAGAGCTTAGATCGCGCCATCTCCGGCGACTCCACAGCCAGAGAAAAGTATCAGCAGTATCAGCCGGCCTACGTAACCATTCGTCAGCGCCGGCGGCGCGACGTCGACCAGAATTAACAGGCGCTAAACCGAAAAACGAAAAGAGGCGGAACCGGTGATTCCGCCTCTTCTTGTCTTTTCTTGCCTTTGAAATTAGCTGCCCGGCACCGCCTGGCAGGCTCCCTGCTGCATGCAGGTCCAAGTCATGTCGCCGCCATCCAGGTGCAACCGCGACCCCATGCCCTCGAGCACAGCCGCCATCGCCGAAACATAAGGCGCGGAGAAGCTGGTGCCGTTGAGCGCCTTGTAGCCGTTATCAAGGAAAGTGGTATGCACATCGCGCCCGGGCGCCCAGATATCGCCGCCCCTGTTACTAAAGCTGCTGCGCGCGCCGTTGGAATCAATCGCGCCGACGGCGACTACGTTCTCGTAACGCGCCGGGTAGCCTGGCGCGCTGCCGCCGCTGTTGCCGGCCGAAGCGATGACGGTGACCCCTTTGCCAACCGCGTAATCCACGGCGTCTTTGGTCACCTGCGAGCCGACCATGCTGCCCAGCGACAGGTTCACGATATCGGCGCCCGCGTCCGCGGCGTAAACGATGCCCGCCGCGACATCGGCCATAGAGCCGCTGCCGCCGGGTCCCAATACCCGCACTGGCAAGATTGAAGCGTTGGGCGCGAAGCCGGCGATGCCTATGCCGTTGTCGATATTGGCGGCGATAATGCCAGCGACCGAACAGCCATGCCCGAAGACGTCCTCTGGATCATCATCGTCATCCACAAAATCATAGCCATTGTCCAGCACGCGCTCCTGCAAGTCCTCATGGCTCATGCAGACCCCGGTGTCGATGACCGCCACCGTGACGGGCTGTAGAGCGCCCATTTCGCGCCAGGCGCTTTCCGCCTGAATATGCGGCAAAGCCCACTGACGATCGTAATCGGGATCGTCCGGCGGGATATCAAAATTGACGCTGACAAAGAAATCTTGCTCGATCAACTCGACATCGCTGTCAAAGCTGAAATTCATGCCAAAGCCGTCGGGCGTATCCACAACCCAGATTTCCAGTTCGTCAATCCGTTCGACCAGCGTGGCGCCGATGCGGTGGACGTATTCCCATTTCTCGCTTTCGGGCGTGTTGGGGTCATAGTGAAGGACCCAATTGCCCGTTGGCTTGGCTTGGTAAACCGGCATCACCCTTGTGCTATCCGGCTGCCGCGTTTCCGCATGCAAGCCTTCCAGCAGCAAGCCGCGCGGGAGTTCGCTGGCGGCGGCTGGGAACAAACTGACAAGAATAACGATCAAGCAGAGCCATATTCCGATATATCGCGGGGTGGATTTCATGAGCTTTCCCTTCGTCCACTGAACGACAAGGCGCATTGATAGCATGCATTATATCCTAGTTTACGCAGCTAGGGCAATCTAGGTTGCAAAGGGACAAGAGCGTCATTTCTCGAAGTCATTTGTCAAGTCGCGCGCGCGATTAACGGCGAAGCTGAAAATATCGTCGCGAGCGTAGTGCCCGGTGACGTCGAGGGTCATCTGTTCCTCCAATATGCGCCGCGGGTCGAGATCGGCGTAGATGATCGTTTCCACGTTCTTGACCGGCTCGACCAAGAAGGCGCCATCGGGACCGATGATGGCGCTGCCCCCATGCAATAGCAGCGTTTCCGGCTGAGCGCGCAGACCAGCGTCCAACTCGAATTCCTCTGGCATATCGGCAACGCTGAGAATGCTGCCGGCCGCCAGGACAAAGCTGCGTCCCTCGAATGCGTAATGACGGCTGGCGAGCAGATGGCTCTCTTTCACCGCGGGCCACAGCGCCAGATGAACGGTCTCATTGCTCAGATGCAGCGCCTGCCGCGCATGCGGCATCCAGTGTTCCCAACAAATCAAGCCGCCAACGCGACCGACCGCCGTGTCCGCGGCTTTCAAGCCAGCGCCGTCGCCTTGCGCCCACAGCATCTGCTCGCTGAATGTGGGTCGCAGCTTGCGATGGTGGTTGAGCAATTCGCCGTCCGCGTCAATGACGAGCAGGCTGTTGTAGAGGCTGCGGTTGCCGCGCCCTTTTAGCACACGCTCATTGATGCCCAGCGCCAGCACGACCTCAAGCTCTTTGGCGAGCCGGCGCAGGCGCAGCAATTCCGGCCCGTCGACCGTCATGCTGTTTTCGCAGAGCCGCGCATAGACGCGCTTGGTCGGCGCGTGATCCCAAAGCGCGGCGGCCGGCGCGTAATCCAGCCAGGCCGGGTAACCGGGGAACCAAGTCTCGCCTAGCGTGATGAGCTGCGCGCCGTTGCGCGCCGCCTCGCTGATGAGCGCGCAGGCTTTTTCAAGGCATCTGGGCAGATCATAGTAGGGGGCGCGCGCCTGGATGATGGCGGCTCTGATGACATTCGACACGATCATGCTTTCTCGGCGAATCTTCTTGATCAGCTAATCGTCGCCGAGAACCGCGCGCACGCGAAATTGTTCGCCGTCGCTATCGGGCGCGTTGGCGACCACATCCTCAAGCGGCAGCGCGGCGCCGGCGACATCCGCGCGCAAGACGTTGCTCAAGGGCAGGACCGACGAGCTCGGGTCGATATGCGACGTGTCCAGTTCTTCGAGCTTCTGGAAGTAACCCAGTATCGCGGACAAATGCTGCTGATAGCGCTGGACGTCTTCGTCGCTTAGATCCAGGCGAGCCAAATCGGCAATGGCGCGCACGTCTTCCGCCGAAAGTATCGACTCTGACATATCATCTCTCCCAAGCGAATCAGCCGCATCATGTGGCATTGTAACCTTGGAATCGGCAAGATTGTAGCGTCAGAATGCCGCGAGGCAGAGCAATCGCACCACATTTTCTTCACCACCAAGGACACCAAGATTTTTCCATTGATCTGCAAAAAAGGAGACATTGTAGGGGCGTTTCGCTGAAACGCCCACAAATAATAGATT
The DNA here is from genome assembly GCA_965232245.1 of Phototrophicaceae bacterium. GTDB lineage: Bacteria > Chloroflexota > Anaerolineae > Aggregatilineales > Phototrophicaceae > UBA6055. The sequence continues at coordinate 3,629,736 of CBDDPG010000002.1, forward strand.
ATTTTCGCGGACGGCTCGCGAGCCCCCCTACATCTTGGTAGATTTATGTAACATTCGACACACATCGGTTCTGGTGCGATTGCTCTGCCCTGAGCCAAGTCCCGCGCTTGACCCGCGACGCGCTATGATATAATGCGCCTTTGTTCATCCGCGGAAAAATGGCGCGCCAAAGTCGAGCTGCCGCCGGCAGGGATCATATTGAATGCGCATACCTGGTTGGCTATTAGGAATCCTGGCTTCGCTCGTCCTGGTTGTCGGGACGGGCTTGTGTTCCCTCACCGCATTTAGCCTGACAAAACAGACGGCTATCGACTTAAAAGAAGTCGGCGACCCGGCGCTGACGCTGCGCTGCTTGATTCGGGGCGAGTGGCCCTGCAGCGACGACAATGCAGCGGCGGAGGGCAGCGCGCCGCTGCTGGTATTGACGCCGCTGGTCACAGCTGTTCCCGCGCCCGACTCCCAACAGGATGACCCGACGCCCGTCGTCGCATCCGCTGTCGAGCGCGCCGAGCAGGCGACAGCGCTGCCGCCTGCTGCGGAGCCGTTGGTCCCGTCCCAAGCCGACTTGCCCATCATCACCGACCCGCGCCAGATTCGCATCCTGCTGCTGGGCATTGACCAGCGCAGCGCCACCGGCGAGAGCGGTCCCTTCCGCACCGACACCATGATCTTGATGAGCATTGACCCCGTGCGCAAAACGGTGGGCGTGCTGTCCTTGCTGCGCGACCTGTGGGTGACGATCCCCGGCTACGAAGCCAACCGCTTGAATACCGCCAATTTCATCGGCGACCGCGACGCCTACCCTGGTGGCGGCGGTCCCGCCCTGGCGATGGAAACGGTGGCGACGAATTTTGGGGTGAGCGTCGACAAATACATCCTCATCAATTTTGACGTATTCACCACCATTGTCGACGCCCTGGCGCCGGATGGCGTGCCGCTCACGGTGCGGGAAGCCATCAACGATCCGTTTTATCCCGACGCCGGCTATGGCACGATCCACGTTGTCTTTGAGCCCGGGGAACAGCGCATGAATGCCGAGACGCTGCTGCAGTATGCCCGCACCCGCGCCACCGAGGGCGGCGACTTCGATCGCGCCCGGCGCCAGCAGGAAGTCCTCGATGCCGTGCGCGTGGAGGTGCTTAGCGCTGGCGGCATCGTCAACTTGGTCGCCAATGCCCCGGGCTTGTGGAGCGAACTCTCAAACAGCTATCGCACCAACCTGGAGCTGAAAGACATCCTGGCGCTGGCGCAACTGATGGGCCAAATCAAGCGCGAAGACATTCGCTTCGAGGTCGTGAATAATCTGTATGTCAACGACGGCCTCAGCCCAAATGGCGAAGCGGTCTTATTCCCCGATTATGCCGCCATCAGCGAGCTGATTCAACGCACCTTTTTCCCCCATATTCAGTTGTCGCGGGCTGAAATCAAAGCGCGGGCTGATGCCGAGGCAGCGCCGATCTATGTTTACAATGGCACGCAGATCTTTGGCTTGGCGGGGGCGACGCGCGAATGGCTAATCGCCCAAGGCGTGGCGGTGACCGGCGTCGGCAACGACAGGAGCAACGATCTCGAACGCACCGAGATACGCAACTATGGCGGCCGTTATCTCTGGACGGCGCGTCACATCGCGCAGCTGCTGGGCTTGCCGGACGAGCGGATCGTGCGCGCCGGCGATGGCCTGATCGCCGAGGGCGTGATGGTGGCGCTGGGCGCGGACGCTCCCGCGATAATCGAGGGCTAGTCGCCGGCAATTATATCTCAACATTGAATCTCATAACAACAATTTGAAAACCGCAATCATTTTGCTACACTGCGTTTGGTCTTGATTTTAGGAGAAGCGGATATGCTTGAAAGACTTAAGCTGGCGAACTTCAAGGGATGGCAACAACTTGAACTCGAACTGGCTCCGATCACACTTCTTTTCGGAACTAATAGTTCTGGTAAAACAGGGGTTTTACAGTCGCTCCTGCTGCTCAAACAGTCTGCGCGAGGTTTTGATCCGAGACAGCATATAAACTTCGGAGGTGGGGATCGTGACTACGCAGACTTTGGCAGCTACCAGGATTTAGTATATAAGCATGATGAAGACAAAAGCGTCAGCCTCGGTCTATCATGGCGATCGTCTCAAAGGCAGTTTGGGTTTTGGAATCGTTATCTACGAGGCAAGAATGAATCTCCGGAGAATAACCAGGAGGAAATTGTAAATATCAATTACGACGTAACTTGGAAGTCCTTCGGCGACATATTTATCGACAAGCTTGCGTATTCCATAGTATTTAATGGCAATGAAGACCATGGTGAGCACTCCATACAACTAAAACGCATAGGTGAAGACAAATACAGAGTTTTTCTCTCCGAATCATTATATGGAGATGACGCAAATGGCGGCTCAGATATTCCATCTGAATTAAAGGTCGAGGATCCTGATATAGTCAACTCGCCAGGAAGTTGTTACATGATTCCGTTTAGTGTAGGCCCCGGCAATATTCTGGAGCGAACGAGGTTTCCAACTCATTTCTTAAACTTCGAGTTCGAGGGTCTAATACGAAAGTTCTCTTATTTAGGTCCGCTCAGACAATATCCGGAACGATATTACCAATGGACCGGTGAAAGGAAGGCACAGGTAATTGAGCCAGATGGGGGCGATACCATAGCGACACTAATATCTTCTGAACGCGATGACAAGTCATTGCAAAAAGACGTAGCTGAATGGCTCAACAAACTGCAACTTGTGCAGGCATTTGATGTCAAACCAACGGATCGGAACAAGAGGTTTTATGAAGTTTCAGTTGACATTGGCGGCGTCGAAAGCGCGCTAGTAGATGTGGGATTTGGCGTTTCTCAGGTGCTGCCTGTGATTGCGTTGTTGTTTTCCGTGCCATCCGGATCAATAGTATTATTAGAACAACCGGAACTGCATTTGCATCCGAATGCCCAAAGTCTCTTGGCCGACCTTCTATTGTATATCGCCAGTGAACGGGATGTTCAGATAATTGTTGAAAGTCATAGCGAGCATCTCTTACGGCGGTTGCAGCGTCGGATTGCTGAAGAGAATCCTGGATTTGCTAGCCCAGAAAACATCAAGATGTACTTCTGCAAACCGGGTGAAGAAGGACTGAACTGTCAGCCAGTTGAAGTGGACAGGTTTGGTCAAATCTCAAATTGGCCCGAAAACTTCCTTGGCGACATAAGTGGGGATTTGCATAGCATGGTGAAGGCAGCCCTTGCTCGACGAAAGCTGGAGCTTGCAGTTGAATAGCATTGTCGTAGACACGAATGTCTGGGCAGCAGCTGGCAAATCCATAGTCGATGTGGAAACCGTCGAAGAGGCCGACTGCATTGAATCTTGTACGAACTGGATACAAGGGTTTCTTAGCAGCAATTCTAAAGTACTCGTCGACGCCGAAGGGAAAGTCATCGACGAATATCAGAAGTACATCGGACAAGGTAGGTTTCCTGAATCCAAATTGAGTCAACTATGGTCCGAACTATGGGGAAAACTCGAAATCAAAGTCATTCAGTTCGACGATTCTGGCAATGCAGTACTTCCGCAAAATATCAGATTTCACGATCGTGCGGATCGGAAATTTGTCGCTTTGGCTTTGACAACTGATCCATATGCCCCAATCTACAACTCTATGGATACAGATTGGGAAAAGGAAAAGGATCAACTCGCGGATAATGGAGTCGTCGTCCATGAACTCTGTCCAGAATACATAGCTGCAAAAGCAAGTCGAGCCTAGCCCTCCGCTGTTACCCCCAATCGGCGCATTGTGTTACAATCCCCAGCGCTTGTTCACAGTTCAGGAATCCCCTGATGACCGAGCCCCAAGGCGAAGCACGAGCCAAACTGGTGTGGCTGGAGCCCTACACCGGCGCCACGCGCGAGTTCCTCCTGCATGAAGGCGCGAGCGCGACCATCGGACGTTCCGCCTCCAATGACATTCACATCGGCGAAAGCCATATTTCGCGCATGCACGCGGTGGTAACCTGCCGCGACGGCGAATTCATCATTGATGACCTGGATAGCGCCAACGGCTCCTATGTGAATGGCCGGCGCGTCGAAGGCTCAAGAAACCTGGAGATCGGCGATGAAATTCACCTCTTCGTCTCGATGCTCAAGCTGATCAATCCGCAGGCGACGCCGGCCAAAGACGCGCTGGAACTGGTATCGATGGTGGCAAATGACCGAGCGTCATTGCGCATCGTCAAAGGACCGCAGCGAGGCCAGGTCTTCGCGCTCTTGAAAGAAGAAATTTACATCGGGCGCTCCACGCCAAACGCCAATTGGGAAATCACCCTGCAGGACCCGACGGTCTCGCGCCCACACGCCTTCCTGGTAAAAGACAAACATTGCTGGAAGCTATTCGATCTGGGCAGCGCCAACGGGACCGCTGTCAACCGGCGGCCCGTCATCGGCGGCAAGGCGCGCGAGCTGCGCGACCGCGATCGTGTCATGTTCGGCACGACCATGATGGTCTTCCGCTTGGGATACCCGCCGGCGCAACGGCGTAAAGACGCCAGCGAAAAAGGACCGGCATGACTGGTCCCAATATCATTCTGATCATCGCCGACGATATGGGCTATGGCGATTTTGGCGTCTTCAACGAGCAAATCTCTTGTACGCCGCACCTGGACGCCCTGGTTGACCAAGGCATTTGCCTGAGGCAGCACTATTCCGCGTCGCCCGTCTGCGCGCCAGCCCGCGCCGCCATGATGACTGGGCGCTACCCGCATCGAACCGGCAGCATCGACACGCTGGAGGCGCGCGGCTTGGACCGGCTGCGGCTGGACGAGACGACGCTGGCGGATCTGCTGTCGAGCGCCGGCTACGCGACGGGCTTGATCGGCAAATGGCATAACGGCGCGCTGGACCCGCGCTATCATCCGACCGCCAGGGGCTTCAAGGAATTCGTCGGCTTTCAGGGGGGCTGGAACCCTTATTATCGCTATCGCCTTGATCGCAACGGCAGGCTTGAGTATGGCGACAGAGATTCCTACCTGACCGATGTCTTCACCGAAGAAGCGCTCGCTTTCATCGACCGGCATCAAGACGAATCGTTCTTCCTGCAGCTCGCGTACAATGCGCCGCACTTCCCGCTGGAAGCGCCTGACGCGCTCGCCAAGAAATACTGCGACATGGGTTTCAGCCTGGGCGCAAGTCTCATTTACGCCATGATCGAAGTGATGGATGAGGGCGTCGGCAGGATAAATGAGCGCCTGGAAAAATGCGGCATCACCGAAAATACCATCGTGATTTTCACCAGCGACAATGGACCGGCTTTTGGGAGCTGGAACGGCTTTTCCCAGCACAGGTTCAACTTCGGCTGGAACGGGCAGAAAGGCAATACCTACGAGGGCGGCATCCGTGTTCCGCTGATCATTCGCTGGCCGGGGGGCCTCGATGCGGGGCTGCGCAGCGACGAACTGGTACATTACACGGATTGGTTGCCGACCCTGCTGTCTATGGTCGGGCTGGAGGCGCCGACAGATTTGCAACTGGACGGCGTCAACGCGCTGCCCGTTTTGCGCGGCGAACGCGGCAAGATCAACCCCATGCGCTTTTGGCAGTGGAATCGTTACGAGCCCGTGAGCGCATGCAATGCCGCCGCGCGTGATGGCGACTGGAAGCTGCTGCGCCCGCAAATCCGCGCAGCCATGCAGGTCAGCCCCCTTGATACAGCGCTAGACCATGCCATCAAGTATTTCCCCGAGCATTTCGACGGGATTGTCGCAGAGCCCGCGCCCGAGCGGACGCTGCCGCCGCCCCCGCCGGCGCTGCTCTTCAATCTCGCGGATGATCCGGGCGAGCAGGTCGATTTGGCGGCGCAATATCCCGCCAAAGCCGCGTCGATGGAAGCCGCTTTGGAACGCTGGTTCCTTGACGTGACCGGGCTTTAGCCTGCGCGGCGGTCTTCATGTTGGAGCCGCGGCGCTCATGTTATCTATGAACGATCGACCAATGACGTATCCACAATGAGGGGCGCAAGACGATGACACAAAATTTGCTGCAAGAACAGGCCGACCTGGCCACCGCTATCGAAATCCTGGACACCTGGACTGCCCAGAACCTGCGGGAGAAACGTCTGCCGGGCTTGGCGCTGGGGCTGGTCTACCAGGGCGAACTGCTCTGGGGCAAAGGCTATGGCTTTGCCAACCTGGAAACACGCCAGCCGGTAACGCTTGACACGCGCTTTCGCATCGCCAGCATCAGCAAAACATTCACGGCTACCGGCATTCTGCAATTGCGCGACGCCGGCAAGCTGCGACTGGATGATCCGGTGTCGCAGTACCTGGACTGGTTTGATTTGCGCTACCGCGACGCGCCGGAAATCACCATCCGCAATCTTTTAACCCATACCTCGGGCTTGCCGCGCGATTCGGTCAATGCCATGTGGACGGACTGCCAAGCCCCGGACTGGGACGATTTCATCGCCCAGACCCGCTCGCGACAGCCCACCCGCGCGCCCTACGAAAGCTATGCCTACAGCAATTTGGGATACTCGCTGCTGGGCGGGGTCATCGCCACCGTCAGCAGCCAACCTTGGGCGGGCTACCTGCGGCAAAATGTCCTGGAGCCGCTGGGCATGACGCAGACATATCCCGTCCCCAAGGCGGATGACGCGCAATTGGCGACCGGCTATACGCGCGAAAAGCAGGACGGCAAGCGCCGGACCTTCCCCTTCTGGCAAATGAATGCCTTTGAAGCATCGGCGAATTTCGCCGCCTCGGTCAAGGACCTGGTCAAGTACGCCGCCTTTCACCTGGGGCAGCTGGGTTTGAAAGGCGATGCCGTGCTTTCGCCTTATACCTTATGCGACATGCACCGCGTGCATTGGCTGGAGGAAAGCTGGAGCAGCGGCTATGGCTTGGGCATGGGTTTGCGCAAGATCAAGGATTGGGTCATCAGCGGACATGGCGGCGGCTATCCCGGTTATTTGACCGCCTTCACCATCTGCCGCGAGCGCAAGACCGGCGTGATCGCCCTGAGCAATTCGCTGGGCAGCAATCCGCATCAAGTAGCCGAACAAGCCTACAAGCTGGTCTTGCCAGAATTGATCAAGGCAAGTGCCGAACCAAAACAGGAAGCGAAGCCCGCCTGGAGCAAGTACGTTGGCGATTACGCCAGCGAATGGGCGCTGCAAAAGGTGGTCATCCGCGCCGGGCAACTGCAACTGCTGACGCTCGACAATCTGGATGAAAAGCCGACCCTGCTCGAAGCCACAGAGGACGAGACCGTCTTCGTCTTGCGGCAAGCGGGGCAATCGAACGAAACGCTGCGCTTCGAGCTGGATGACGCGGGACAGGTCATCCGCATGTGGGAGCGCAACGAATACAGCGCGCGGATCAATTAGGCGCTTGTATTGTTATTTCGCGGTCAGCAGGTAGCCGAACCCGACAGGTCAATATAGCTTCTGCTTTGTGACGGACGACCAAACCGGTCGCCCGTAATCCACCCCATACTCCTCGCCACCACAAGGTCCGGGTTCACATATTGGTGGCATCGCTTATATGCAGTAGCACTGCCAGAATAATCTGATTCTTAGTTCAGTTTAAGCCTGACCTCAAGATTGTTGATCATAAATAATCAAGCTTTCGAGCATGCCGCTCGCTGCATTTCGTTCTGATAAGTCCGCAAAGTGAGGAATGCGCCATGACCAAGTTAATTGTCCTGTTAGTCCTATCGTTGTCATTGGCAAAGCCAGAGGGCTTGGCATTCGCAGCCCCAGAGCCAAGCTTCCAGGTAAAAAACCATGATTCTGATTGGTGCGTTGCGCAGATCGAAGGGCACACAGGCGCCGCGAACTATCTGTATCGGACCGATACAAAAACCGTATTAAGAATCCAAGGCGCGCAAAAGAATCTGCCTGCTGGCTATAGCCTGAAAGTCTCCTGGAACAGCAAGCGGGTGAAGGTCAGCATCATCATCAATGATCCGCCATTCTACGGCAGTGCAGTGGCTACAAAAACTTGCAGCCCACAATTCCCCAAACGCAATAATTCTTAGCAATATCTCAAAAGAATCGCAGCAAATTGCATAGCCCAAGCGAAGCCCACAATATTTTAACCAGCGAGGACAGCGACAGCACCGAGATTTAACTCCTCTTCTGGCAAAATAGAGGGCAATGTAAGAGCGATTGGCGGTCAGTGTCTACGCGACCCTGTGAATCGACCACGATATTCTCGCTGTTTTCATGGGCGACACACAGGACTCTGTTGAGAAACAGCCTCCATCACCCGATCCCTTGCCAAAATGAGGCAATGGGAGTCTTATGACCTGTAGTGAGCCGTTAAGCCGCTCCCTCTTTATGGGGGAGGGGCGTTGGGGTGGGGGTAAATTGAGTATTTCAACAGAGTCCACCGGCTCGCCCCTACAATTACTAAGATTTATTTGACAATTGACAATAATGGTCGTTGATGCGATTGCCCTGAAGCAAACGCTGCCATTTGTGCAAGACAGCTTCTTGTATCATACTCTAGCGACGATTAATTGCTGAGGAAGGGTATTATGCCAAAGTTTCAAGCCGCTGAACTGCAAGCCTTCATCGCGGATATCCTGGCAGCGGCCGGCGCCAGCGCCGAATACGCCGCCATCGTCGCCGAGCATTTGGTCAATGCCAACCTGACCGGGCACGATTCGCACGGCGTTATCCGCGTGCCGTCTTATGTTCAAGCCATCGACAGCGGCCGCCTGTCGCCAACCGGCGCGCCAAAGGTGGTGGAAGAGACGGCGTCAATCGCCCAGATTGACGGCGCCAGCACCTTCGGCCAGGTAACAGCCAAGATTGGCGCCGAGCTCGCGATACAAAAAGCCGCTGCGGAAGGCGTCGCGCTGGTGACGATGTACAACATCGGGCATACTGGCCGGCTGGGAACGTATGCGGAAATGGCCGCGGCCGCCGGCATGGCCGCGATGGTATGGGACGGCTGCATCGGCGGCAATCGCTCGGTCGTCATTCCGCTTAACGGCCAAGGGCGCAAGATCGGCGCCAACCCCATCGCCATGGGTTTCCCCAGCGAGAAATACGGCGCGACCATCCTCGATTTCGCCACGTCCATGTCGGCGGCCGGCAAGGTGATGGTCGCCCGGGACAAGGGCGAGGCATTGCCCGACAAGTGGATCGTGGACAAAGACGGACAGCCCACGGACGACCCCAGAGAGCTCGACAAAGGCGGCGCGCTGCGACCCATGGGCATGCCGTCGGTGGGTCACAAAGGTTACGCGCTGGCGATGATGGTCGGCTTCATGACCATGATGGCTTCTTTGCCATCGGGCGCGCGCATGCCAAAAGAAGATCGCTGGGGCACGGTCATCTTGATGATCGACATCTCGCGCTTCGGCTCCGTTCAGCAATTCCAGCGCGATGTCGATGCGGCCATCGACTACGTGAAAGAAGATCCGTTGGATGGCGAGGTGCTCTACCCGGGCGAGATCGAAACGCGGCGGCGGGCGGAACGGCTGGCGAATGGCATCGACCTGCCGGACGCGACCTGGCGCGAGATTGTGGCTTGCGCCGATCGTTTTGGGCTGGCTTATTCGGGTTAAGTCCGGGGCTATTTTGATTTTTTTGAGGCAAATGCCCCGCCCCCACCCCCCAGGCGGAAATCTATGCCAAGCCAAGCCGAGCTCTACCAGAAGCTGAAATCGACATCAACTGCCGCAGAACGGCGCGACAGCGCGCTGTACCTGCTGGCGCGCAGCAACCGCCGTCAGTACCTGGACGAATGCCTGCGCCTGTTGCAATCGGCGGCCGTCATCGCGACGCTCGACGAAAGTCACCGCCCCATTCTGCGCGACAAGTGCGCCAGCTTTTACAGTGACGGCAAGCGCGACAAAGCCGGCATCTTGCGCGAGAGCCTCACGCGGCTGCTGGTGCATATCGCGCACCCCGACGACATCGACCTCTACCAGCGCGGCGTCGAGACCTATTACCTGCAACCGGTGGATGACGTGGCGCAGAACCTGCGGGCTGTCGCGCTGGCCGGCTTGGCGCCGATCGACCCCGCCCTCGCCTGCCTTTACGCCGCGCGCTTTCTGGGCGAGCCCTTCACGTCGGTCTTCAATTGCGAGCCAGCCATGACCGCCATTGACGCGCTCGTCGCCGCCAACCAGCGCCTGCCGATTTACCAGTTCCTCTTGCGCGGCGGCGAAGGCATGGCGCGCACGGGCCGCGGCGAGCTGACCGGCAAAGCGCTGGAATCGCTGGGCGAGGATTTTCCACCGCGCTTGTACGCACAGCTGATCGAGACCTATCAAGCGCTTGACCAGCCGACAGCGAGCATGGGCATCATCAATTGGGTGATTGAACAGCGCGCGACAGCTCTATACGACCGGCTTGAGGATCTCATCAAGGGTACAAAGCATGTCGACCTGCGGCGCTATGGGCTGGTGATGATAGCGGCGGCGCGCGATGACGAACTGAGCGACCGCCTCTTGCGCATGGCGCGGCTGGCGCATAGCGATGATATTCAACTCTTCATCGAAGCGCTGGAGATCTGCCAGCACCAGGAGCGCGACGCCACGCTAGCCCTGCTGCGGCGTCGGGCGGCAAACCCTTAGCTATGCGACAGCCGCAGCGCGGCTATTCAGCGGATTTCCCCTTGGAATATGCTCGCCAAGGCGCCTTCGAGCTGCAATGACAAATTGTTCAATAGCGCCGCCGCCGACACTTGCTCCAAGATTGACTCGGCGACTAAGACATCAATGGTCACGAGGTAGCGCCCCCGCGTGTATAGCGACAATAGATGCAAGCCCGCTGCGCCATCACAGGTTGCGGCGCCGCGTCGATAAAGAGCGGCGGCGGCAGCATCGCGCGCGTAGCCATAGCTGTCCAGCCACAGCCCCATAAAGTCGTCTTGCGCCGCGGCGTCCGCGGACGCGGCATCGGCATAGACATCAACCCAGTAACCGAGCGAAGAAAAGAAAACCGACGTATCGCAGTCGCCATTGGCTAGCTGCATTCTATGGCGATACAGGTGGCCATGTTCTTCGGTGTATGTCGCGAAACCAGCTTGTAAATCGTCGGCCACGGTCGCCGCCAGCGCCGCGGTCGAGAAATAACCGGCGCGTTCAGCGTCAAGTGACAGGGACGGCGGCAGCGCAGCGGTGAAGGACGCGAAGGCCGCGGCGACTTCTGCTTGCGTGGCTGGCGCGATTTCCGCCTCGGGGCTATCGACCAGAGCCGGATCGCTGATAATCAGCACGGTATGCAGCGCCTCGCCTGCTTCGCTGGCGGACTGTGGGTCGCGCTCGCGGATTGCCTCGACATTCGCCTGCCCCTGCAGCACATCGCCAAATATCGTGTGCTTGTAGTTCAAATGCGGCGTCGGCGCTGTCGTGATGAAGAATTGGCTGCCATTGGTGCCGGGACCAGCATTTGCCATCGCCAGCAAGCCGGGCTTATCAAATGTCAGGAAGCCCACTGGTTCGTCCCCGAACTGGTAGCCGGGACCGCCGCGCCCGGTCGCGGTGGGGTCGCCGCCCTGCGCCATGAAATTGGGAATGACGCGATGGAAGCTGGTATTGTCGTAATAGCCTTGTTGCGCCAGAAAGACAAAATTGTTGACCGTGATCGGCGTCAGCTTTTCGTACAGGTCCACATAAATGGCGCCGGCGCTGCTGCAAAGAATAGCGCGGTAGTCGCTGCTCGGGTCGATGACCTGTTCCGCCTCGGCGAATTGCATCATGGTCCCTTCGGCGGGTTGCGCCGCTTCGCACAGGGCGCGCGGGCTTTGCGCTTCTTGGGCTGCCGCGATTGACATCAGCGCGGAACTAATCACAAGCGTAAGCAGTAGGGAAATTCTCTTCATTAGCGGTGTCCTTGGTTTCAATTGGTTTCAGGTGATTTCAGGATGAGGGTCAGATTGCGCGCAGGCATTGTGCCACAGCCCGCCGCGCTTGCGTAGGCGGGATATTTTTGCCCGGGATATGACATAGTTCCAACTGTTAATCACAAAAGAATCTATCTATAATCCGCTTATTTTGCGCTGGCTGATGACAAAGCCTTGCGAAGGGCTTGATTTAGGCTCTCGCTCTGGCGTCGCCAATGCTTGGGAGAACATGACGTGAAGCGAATTAGCTGGGTTGCGCTCGCCCTGATGATCGCGCTGCTGCCTTTAAGCTGGGTCTATACGCAGGACAGCGCCGGCATCTCGCTGGATGTCATCGGCATTGACTCGACCAACTTGTCACAGGTCGCCATCAACGCCAGCATTCTCGATGCCAGCGGTCAGCTCGTCTCGGGCTTGGATGTCGCTAATTTCTCGGTCGGCGGGGATCTGGCGGGTTTAGCCACTGTAACTGGCGTCGAAAACGTCACCGACGATGACCTGGCATTTGCCAGCGTCCTGGTGATTGACACCAGCAGCAGCATGGCTGATCGCCCGATACGAGAAGCCAAACAGGCGGCCGCGCGCTATGTCATGTCCCTGAGTCCGAATGACCCGGTGGCAATCGTCACATTCAGCACAGAAGCGTCGCTGATTGTAGATTACACAACAGACCGCGATTTGCTCCTGCGCGCGATTGACAGCCTGGCTTATGGCGGGCAAACCGCGCTTTACGACGCCACGCACCTGGGCATCGAGATCGCTAGCCGCGCGCCCAGCCCACGCCGCGCGGTCGTGATATTGAGCGACGGCGGCGAATACGGCGATATCAGCGAGCGCAGCCGCGACGAAAGCGTCAAAGCCGCGACCGTCAACGGCGTACCCGTGTATACGGTTGGCTTGGGCTGGTCGGGCTCGATTGACCGCCGCTTTCTGGAAGCGATTTCGGCGGAGACCAACGCCGAATTCTATTCGGCGCCAAGCCTGGAGCAATTGGTCGCCATTTACCAGCAATTGGCTGACTTGTTCCGCACGCAATATATCATCACCCTTGAAGCGACTGTGCCAGCCGACGGGACGCGATACAACTTCACGCTGGATGTCCTGACCGCGGACGGGCGCGGCGCATCTGGTTCCGCGACGCTGCGAGCGCCGATACCGATACCGCTGGTCTTCTTGCCCGATGAACTTTTCACGGAGGCCCTGCGCGAAAGTACCCAGATCCAGGTCGAGATCCTAGCCGACCAGGAAATCGAAAGCATCGAAATCGCCCTTGATGGCGAAGTCGTTTCTACCGATGAGACTTTCACCATTGAACCCGAAGAAGCCGAACCCGGCGAACATCGGCTCGATATCACCGTCAGCGATGTCGAAGGCGATGTCGGCAGCTTAAGCGCCGAATTCGAGGTTGCGGCTTTGCCGCCCACCGTTGCTGACGATTTTGACCCGGCCGCCCTGGCGGATTCCCGCACTGCCGAAGTGATAACGGTTGACGCGGGCGGGCAGACAGAAATCACCCAGGTGGAGTTTTTCATCGACGACGAACTTTACCAGGTTGATGACGAAGCCCCCTACGAGCTCAACCTGGATCCCTTTGACCTTCTCCCGGGCGAGCATACGCTGAGCGTCCGCGCAAGCAACGCCGGCGGCCAGAGTACGACAGTGGACAGGCAATTCGATGTGGATGTCATCGCGCCGCGCCTGGAAATCGAAGGAGTGGCGGAAGACACAGTCATTAGCGACAGCGTCGTTGGCAGCGTCTTGGCAAGCGGGCAGTCGCCAATCACGTCCATCAGTACCGAGCCGGGCTTGGCAGTTGTCGTAGAAGACAATCGCATGCAGTTCACCTTGAACGCCGCCGAGCTGCCGCCGGGCAAGAACACGATTGCTGTGCGCGCGGTGGATGCCGCCGGCGCGGAAATCGTCCAGACCCTGGAATTTGAAGTCGCCGCGCTGCCGCCGACGGTGGAGCTCAGCGGGGTGGCGATTGATGGGATCTTGCAGGGCGCCCAGGATGTCGCAGTGCAGGCCGGCGGACAAACGGACATCACGCAAATCGAGGTCGCTTTCGACGATGGACCGCGGGAGGTCATCCGCGACGAGAGCTTCACGATTCCAGCGGAAGAGTTGGGAGATGGCGAGCACGAAGTCGAGGTAACCGTGCGCAATGCCGGCGGAGAGAGCACAACAGTTAGGCTGCCCTTCACGATAGCGCTGCCGCCGACGCCGACCTCCACGCCGACATCGACGCATACGCCCTTGCCCACAGATACGCCAACGCCGGCCTTCACGCCGACACAGTCGCATACGCCCTTGCCAACGGACACCGCCGTACCAAGCGCAACACTGCCCCCAACAGTGACAGACCAGCCGACGCCGGAAGCGCCCGTTAGCACAGACATAGCGGCGGAACCGGCGCGACCCAGCCTCACCGAGCCGCCTAGCGATACGTCCGAGCCGACTGATACGCATACGCCGCAACCAACGGATACCTCCACGCCCGTTCCGACTGATACACATACGCCGCAGCCGACCGACACCGATACGCCCGTTCCGACTGATACACATACACCGCAGCCGACCGACACCGATACACCAATTCCAACCGACACCGATACACCGATACCGACTGACACCAATACGCCCGTTCCGACTGACACCGATACGCCAAATCCGACTGACACAGACACGCCGATACCGACTGACACAGACACGCCGATACCAACTGACACCGACACGCCCGTTCCGACTGATACACATACACCGCAGCCGACTGATACCGATACGCCGATACCGACTGACACCAACACGCCGATACCAACTGACACCGACACGCCCGTTCCAACCGACACCGATACGCCCGTGCCAACCGACACCGACACGCCCGTTCCAACTGACACCAATACGCCCGTTCCGACTAACACCGATACGCCAAATCCGACTGACACCAACACGCCCGTGCCAACCGACACCGACACGCCCGTCCCAACTGACACCGACACGCCAGAGCCAACCGACACCAACACGCCTGTTCCGACTGACACCAATACGCCCGAGCCAACTGACACCGACACGCCAGAGCCAACCGACACCGATACGCCCGTTCCAACTGACACCGACACGCCCGTGCCAACGGACACCGATACGCCGATACCAACTGACACCAACACGCCGATACCGACTGACACCGACACGCCGATACCGACTGACACCAACACGCCAATTCCAACCGACACCGATACGCCCGTGCCAACCGACACCGACACGCCAGAGCCAACGGACACCGACACGCCCGTGCCAACTGACACCGATACGCCTGTACCAACGGACACTGACACGCCTGCGCCAACTGATACCGATACGCCTGTGCCAACTGATACCGACACGCCGACGCCCACGGCAACGCCGAGCCCGACTGTCGACGTGACGGAAACGGCTGAGGCTGAAGCGAGCCTGACGGCTGTCATACAAGGAACGCTGGATCAGCGCGCGACCGAGGCGGAAGATGAGCGCGCGACCGAAGCAGCCGAAGAAACTGAAGCGCCCACCGAAGCAGCGGCAGCGGTTCAGCCGACAGTTACCGATGCGCCTACCCAGGAAGTGGTTGTCGAACCGACCGCCCAACCGACATTGACGCCCGTGACCATCACCGAAATCGAAGCGCCCAGCGCCGACGAACCGGATAGGCGCGACGAAGTTATCGCGATCCTGGCGGTAGCCGCGGGACTGCTCTTGCTGCTGCTGCTATTCTTGCTTTCGCGGCGCAACCGAGGCTAATTTGAAACAGCGCCTGGTCCGGTAGCGTATATGGGATAGAGGCAGGGCTATCTCTTTCCCGCTCTAAATCAATGAACCGCGCCCATGCGGCGAGACGGTTCATAACGTTATGTGAGCGCGACATCCTTGTGGGCAATTCGCCGATTGCGCGCTGAGTGACTGAGAGACTAAGCATGAGAGAATTTGCAATCCGAGTGCTGATCAACGCCGTGGCTATCGCCGTGACAGCCATATTGATTCCTAATATTCAGGTCCTAAACAATGACATCAGCACCCTCTTGCTCCTGGGTCTGATCTTCGGCGTCGTGAATTCCCTGCTCAAGCCGATACTGATCCTGCTGACCTGTCCGGCCGTGTTATTGTCGCTGGGTTTGTTTATCCTGGTCATCAATGGGCTGCTGCTTTTGATCACCGACGCCCTGGCCGGCGATCGCCTGGTCATCGAGGGCGGCATCTGGACCGCCATCCTGGGCGGGATGGTCATGGGCATCGTGTCGATGTTTCTCGAATCTGTCCTGCGTTTGAATGATGACGATGCGAAGACGGACGACGATATCGTCATATTCACGGATGCGGGCAATGACAAATGATCGAGTCCGTCCGCGATCCCGTCAAGAAGCGGTCGCGCGCCCGAGCCGTGGATCTGTAGCGCCTGCTGTAAGTGCTATGTTCAGTCCAAGCGCGTAGGGAAAGGCTTCCGTGCCGAAGCGAACCGCTGTCTGCTGGATCAGCAGCGCAAGATATAGTTGTCCGCTCGACCCGATGAATGCCCGAAAATGGCGGCTGATGACGCAACTGCGCGACTATGATATTCGCGTCATCGGTTTCTCGGCCTCGCTGCGGCCCCGGGTTTTTCGCGAAGGCGCAGGCTTCTATCTCGTCCCGCAGCCCCCCACATCGCTATTGCGCTATTTGACCTTTTTTGCTTTGGCGCCCGCCCTTCTGCTCGCGCTCG
This sequence comes from Phototrophicaceae bacterium, assembly GCA_965232245.1. Classification (GTDB taxonomy): domain Bacteria; phylum Chloroflexota; class Anaerolineae; order Aggregatilineales; family Phototrophicaceae; genus UBA6055. The sequence goes on from CBDDPG010000002.1 coordinate 3,646,297, forward strand.
TCATGCGTCACGACTGTCGCGTCCTGGTAGCGCAAAGCCCCTTTGAAGGCGCGATTGCCGCCTTGATTAAAGGCATCTGTCGCCTGTTTGGCAAGCGCCCGAAGCTCATCATCGAGAACCACAATAACTTTGAAGAAGACCTGTTTTTGCAGCGGGAGATTCCCTTCAAGAGCGCATACCGCGCGCTCATGCTGAGCCTCGCTCGTTATGCCTTTAGCCGCGGAGACGCCCTGCGCGTGATATCGACATCGACCAGCGAGCGCGCCCGCCACTACGCGCCCGACTTGCCTCAAGTTCGCTTCATGACCTGGAGCGACAGCGAGATTTTCCGCGCCGCCGCGCGCAGGATCCCGCTGGAGGAAGCGACTGACCTGGTTTACGCCGGCGTTCTGATTCCGCGCAAGGGCTTGCATCTACTCCTGGAAGCCTTTGCCCGGCTTGATCACCCTCTGGCCCAGCTCCATCTGCTCGGACATCCTGAAAACGCTGATTATGCCGGCGAACTGAAAAAGCAGGCGCAAGACCGCGGCATCGCCAATCGCGTCCATTTCCATGGCGCGGTCTCCCAAGTAGAACTGGCTGAGTATTTCGCTAGCGCGCGCGCCCTGGTCTTGCCCTCCCTTTCGGAAGGCTTGGGGCGCGTGGTCCTGGAGGCGATGCTCACGGGCGCGCCGGTCATCGGCAGCCGCGTCGGCGGGATCCCAGATCTGATCCAAGATGGCGAAAACGGCTTCCTGGTGGAAAGCGGCAATGTCGACGAATTAACGGCGGCGCTGCAGAAGATTTACGCCGCGGACGTCGAGCCCCTGGGGCGGCAGGCGCGCGACTTCGCCCGGCAATACTTTTCGCCGGGAAAATACCTTGCTGGCTATCGGCGGCTATTCGAACTGGTCATAGATTGCGACGATAGCGACGATAGCGACGCCCAAGCCGAGCGCGCTTCCCCATGACAGACAAGAATCCGCTCATCAACGAAGACATCCCCAAGCTCATCCGCAAGATTGGCGTCCCGGTGGGTATTGGCGTTCTCTTCAACAGCCTTTTCCAGATCGTAGATACCTTTTACGCCGGGGCGATTTCGCAAGAGGCGCTGGCGGCGCTGGCGCTGTCCTTTCCCATCTATTTCATCATCATCGGCTTGGCAAGCGGATTGGGCACCGGGACCTCGGCTCTGATTGGCAACGCGCTGGGCGCCGGTAAACGGGATGAGGCTGCCCTGGTCGCCGTCCAGGGACTGTCCTTGACCGTATTGCTGAGCCTGATAACAGCCGGCGCGGGACTAGCGATTTCGCCACGGCTATTTGAGATTCTGGGCGCAGCGGGCGACGCCGTCGCCTACAACATGAGCTACATAAGACCGATCTTCATGGGCGCCACGTTTTTCAATCTTGTTTTCATGTTTCAGGCCGCGCTGGCTGCCCAAGGCGATACACGTCCTTTTCGCAACTTCCTGGTCTTGGGATTCCTGCTGAATATCGCGCTGGATCCCTGGTTTATCTATGGCGGTTACGGCCTGCCGGCTCTGGGCATCGCTGGCGTAGGCGCCGCGACCGCGCTGATTCAAGGAATCGGCGCCATTTACCTGGGTATGACTGCTTGGCGCTCGGAGCTGTTTCGGCATTTCCGCGCGCGCATGCTCGTGCCCAATCCGCCGCAATTGCTGTCGATCATCAAGCAGGGATTGCCGCCGGCGCTCGACCTGAGCACGGTATCGGTTGGCAGCTTTGTCGTGACTTATTTTGTCAGCCGCTTTGGCACAGAAGCGGTAGCCGCATTTGGCATCGCCAGTCGGCTGGACAATCTGTTCTGGCTGCCGCTAGTAGGCTTGGATGTGGCGACCCTGGCGCTCATCGCCCAGAACAATGGCGCGCGCCGCTACGACCGCATGTGGCAAGTCTTCCATACCGCTCTGCGTTACGGTATGGCATTGATGATCGCCGGCGGCTTCATCATCTTTCTCTTCGCGCGCGAGCTCATCGACATTTTCACTGATGATTCGGCGATTATAGCGATTGGCGTTTCCTACCTGCGCATCAGCGTACTTGCCGCCTGGTCGAAGCCTTTCGGTTTTATCGGTTTCGCAGCCTTGCGCGGCATCAAGCGACCCCTGCTGCCGATGGCGATCAGCATGATCCGGATGATTTTCTTGCCCGCTGCCGCGCTAAGCGTCGTGATTGGATGGCTGGGAGCGGGCTTGGAGCTCGTCTGGTGGACAATTATGTGCATAACAATCGCTACCGGTCTGGTCGCCTGGTATGCCGTTGGCAAACTGATGCCGCGCCCGGCGCCTAGCGACTGATTGTGATCGTCGTCAGATACTCCAGGTAGCGCCCGGTGGGCTCGCCGGCGGCGGTATGGATTTCAAGGTTTTGCAGGGCGGCGTTTTCCGCCGGCGGGATTTCGTACATGCCCAGCGAGAGCGCATAATCCCCAGCCGGCAGGTCACAGGGAATCGTCAACTGACGCTCATCGAAGTAAGGGCGTCCCGGCTGCCAAATTGAGGTCAAATAAAGTCCGCCCGGTACGTTGTCGCTGTTGGCCGCGCCTTGCCCGTTTTCGTCAGCAATCACAAGGGTGGAGCTATAAAGCTTGTCGGTCTCGTTGTTGATGGACCACCAGCTATCGACCGTTATAGACTGGCAGGCAATCACTTGATGATCATCCTTGAGCCGCCAATCGAGCAGGTTGAAGTCTATGCCATAGCGCCAAAGCGTCCGCTCCTCCGCGGGATGCCGCCGGTACTCTAGCGCTTCGATAGCGGTGTAGTAGGTCTCGCCTGGGAAGCCGCTGACCCCATAAAGGGTGTATTCTCCTTCGATGGCTTCAATCATGTTGCGCCCGCCGATAAAGTCCCTGGTGCGGATGATCCATAGCTTCTCGGCTGCGCCCAGCCATGGTTGCATGCGGCGCCAGTCTCCTTTTGCCAAGCCAGTCACAAAGTACGCTTCGTCAATAGCGCTTGGACCAAAATCGTCTTTGTCCGCGCGTTCCCAACTCACATAAAAGATGTCGTCATCAGCAAAAGCGATGTCAGTGCGTTCCTTCAGATAATAATCGATTGCGATCCACTCCCAGGCTTGCTCGGTGATTATCAGCAGTCGATCGGCAGCGCGGTCGTAGCGTTGCTCAATGTATGCCGCGAGTTCCCAATAGCCGGCATTGCCATTATGCGAGCGGAATTGCGTGACAAAAGGCAGGCAGAAGAAGATCAATGCAATGAGCTGCGCCCCCAGCGGCAGCCTGCGCAAGCCAATCGTCACGATCAAGGCCAAATAGGGCGCGGCGATCAACAGGTTCCTCGGCGTCAAACTTGGCACAAAACTGTTGACCGCAAATGTCAAGATGACAATCAAGACCAAAGAGAGCAGCAGCCAGCCCTCCCGCCAAGCCCAGGCAAAGCGCATCGGGGAATCATCCGCGACTGTTCGCGGACGCGGCAATTTGCTCAGGGCGCCAAAGATGCCTACTGCCAGCAGGAAATAACCGAGCATCTCCGGATTGAAGCGGAAGTGGTCAAGCACCTGCGCCATGCCCTGCCAGGATGTGCTGATGTTGTACTCAATGACACCGGAGCGGCCCTGAAAATTGATCCAGGCTCGCGCGGCGATGAAGAGCGCCAGCAAGGCGAAGAGGAGCGCGCCACGTCGATACAGGTCACGGTTCCAACGGACGAAGACCAGCGTGCAAACCACCTGCGCGGCGAAGACATATATGAGAAATGGATGCGCATAAAATGGCAAAACGCCCAGTAACAGCGTGAGCGCGGCGTACCCGCGATCAGGGCGGCGGATGAAGCGCAGCAGCGCCCATTGGAAACCAACCGCGCCCAGCGCCAGCGCCGCGTAGGGACGCGCTTCGTGAGTATAATATGTGAAGACACTGTAAGTTCCCAGGACACCCAGCGCCACCCAAGCCGAGCGGCGGTCAAAGAGATCCGCCGCTAGCCGATAATAAAAAGCCAGCGTGATGACCGTGAGCAGACTGGATAAATAGCGGACGATAATTTCGATATGCCCAAAAAGATGCACCCAGATATCTTGGAAGACATATTCCGGCGAAATCTGAGTGAATATCTGCAAGACATGGTTCAAGAACCCCGCGCGGTCGATGTTTTCCAGCGCATAATGCACAATCCAGGCTTCGTCTTGGCGATAGGGACGCTCGCGAAAGTGATGCGCTTGCATAACGATGACAAATAGAATGGCCGCTGCCGGCAGCAACAGCGTCAAGAATCGCGCGCTGGAATTACGAGTTGTGGCGGTCATTTCAAATTTGCATTATAGCACTCTTTTGGCGTATATTCGCGCTGTGGCAAGGGATGGCAACGGACGGCAACGGACGGCGGCAGAGCGGCAAGGCGCGGTCATGCGCCAGTTCGATTCGCTGGGAGAAACACATAAAATGACTATCGCGCGCTGCGCGTCCTGTGAGGGTTACGGCTGGTTTGAAGATGGCATCGACGGGGAAGTCGAAGACTGTGACTGGTGCGGGGGCCTGGGTTATGTCTATCGCGGCGCGTCCGGCGGCGACAGCCCAATCCCAGCGGCTGAGCTCGGCAAGCTGTCGGATGAGCTGGAGCGCCTGGAAGCGGAACGGATGCGGGAACTGGGCTACCAGGGCGAAGCGCGAAAGCCTTGGCGGCAGGCGATACGCAAGAACACCGCGCTGGGAAAAGATCCATACGCGAGCGGCCAAGATGACTGAATGCAACAGGCTTCGTTTGAGCGCGCGCGGTTTTCGGAATCGCTGCGCGCTCAAACGGTCCAGCCGCCACAATTCGACCGGATGTAGATCAATCATGACGCGCGTCAGTAATGTTACGCTTTGGGACGCGCTTGTTTGATCTTACCGCGCGTATTCCAGTGATAGGTTGCTACTATTAAGCCTCTTGAACGTCTATCTGGACGGCAGCGCTGGCATAATTGCCGCGGAGCCGGTACACAAAGACGCTATAAGCGCCGGCCGCCGGTCGACTCAAGGTCAAGGACAGCTCCCCGGCATTGACGCTCTCATTTCCCTGCGCATAAACCTCGCCGTCATACAAGACCAAATAGCCGACGTCTATGTCGTTGGCGATGGCTTGATCGCGGCAGCGGATGACCGGATCCGCCTCCCCTTCCTGCATATTGATCCTGTTTTCATCCAAGCGCAGCGTGTTGAAATGGTTCAGGATGTCGCTGGCGCGGCGCTGGTTGGGGGCGCTGTCATTGAGCAGATGTACGCGCGATAAGCCGCCGCCAACCGATATGCCGCTGGTCCCTCTGCCGATAATCTGTCGCGCGATATGGTCGAGCAAGACCGCTTCAAAAGTCCCTGCGCTGATGACATCCATGGCTCAGATCTCCTTTGCCCAAAACTGTGGGTGAGTCTTCTCGATATCCATAACCGTCGTGTTGCCGCGCACAGTCTTCCAGCGCAGTTTGAAGACATGGCTTCCCGTCGGCAAAGCGGGAATCATGACAACGAAGCTGATTGGTTTGAAGCGAAAACCGTCATCCCGACCGGCATTATGAAACTGCGTGATACCGTCGTCCGAGAAGTAATCGCTATCATCGACGGCAATGTTGAAATATGTCGCTTTGCTGTCCGCGTGATGGCGTATCGCGCCCGTGAAGCCAATCAGCACAGCGCCGCCATGCGCTTGCAGCGTCAGCGACAATTCCTTCGCATCGATATCAACCCATGCAGTCGCTGTCGTGCTGTAGTTTTTGCTGCCACTCACGACATGGCTGGCGCTGCTGTCGATGCGGTCCTTGAGATGATTCTGGTTGTCCCGGACGTAGGTATTCAAGTCGATTGACGTGAGCGGTTCACTCGTCCAGGTCTTGGGACTTGTCCATGCCACGGCTATCCCCCTCTCGGCTAAGCATACAGTTGCCGTAGGCTAGCTCAATTGTTCTGTAAGGGGGCGACTTTATGGTCGCAATGCGCGGAATCCGTCAGGACTCGCGCCTCGCGCAGCTAGAGGCAGGCTGGCGCACGCTTACAAGACCTGCGCCAGGCAACTCTCGCGCGGGTTGGACAGGTCGAACTCTGTCTTCATCGCGTGATTTTCTTTCTTTGAAATTACGATTTGCAGCGATCTTATATCTCGGTCGCCGAAATCTGGCCGTTGACCACCTGATAGACAAGCGACCGCTGCAGGAACATCGGGGCGAAGATTTCCAGTTCGGTACTTGTCAGCAGAGTCTGCGCTTGCCCATCCAGCCGATCCAGCAGAAAGGCGCGCCGCTTGCCGTCCAGCTCCGCGACTACCTCATCCAGCAGAAAAAGCGGATACTCGCCGATTTGGTCGCGCATCCATTCCAGCTCGGCAAAGCGCAGCGCCATCACGGCTGTACGCGCTTGGCCCCGGCTGCCATAGAGACCGCAGTCGCGCCCGTTGATCATTAAGCGCAGTTCGTCGCGGTGAGGTCCGGACAGGGTTATGCCGCGCGCGATGGATTCCTGGCGCTGCGCCAACAATTGTGCGAGGAACTGCGGCTCTATCTCCCCCGGGCTCATTTGCCGGTTCAAGTCCAAGCCATAGACATCGAAAGAGAGTTGTTTGCCATCGCCATCCGCGGCCGGCGTGACGCTCGGCAGGTATTTGAGTCGCAGCGCCTCGCGTCCGCCGCTCAGCGCGTCATGGGTAGCGCGAGCCTTCAGCTCGAGTTCGCGCAAGAAACGCTGCCGACCCGATACAATCACAGAACCCTGTTTCGCCAGTTGCTCGTCCCAGAACTCAAGTTCGACGGCATGGGCGCGCTTCTGCCCGACGCGCTTGAGCAAAGCATTGCGCTGTGGCAGCAGCTTGTCGTATTCGTTCAATGCCAGCAGATAGTCAAGGTCGACCTGTGTCAGGGTGGTGTTCATAAAGCGCCGACGGTCGGAAGGCGACCCTTCCACCAGCGACAGATCCTGCGGCAGAAAAAGCACCACGCTCAGCAAGCCAATCACATCGGTCACGCGCTTGTCGACATGATTGAGTTGGATGGATTTCTTGAAGCGCGGCGCGCCACTGCTCATATCAAGCATGAGCGTGACATCCAGTTTCTGGTAGCTGCTGTCTCTATTGCCCAACTCCGCGGAAAGACGCGCATAGGGAATGGGATCCTTTTCCGCGCGCCAGTGAATCAATTGACGGTCGCTAGCCGTATAGGGCGAGCTGGATGTCGCCAGATAATAAATCGCTTCCAGAGCGCTGGTTTTGCCTTGAGCGTTGTCGCCATAAAGCAGGACCGGCTTGCCAGCGGGCAGCTCGAGTTCCAAGCGAGCGTAATTGCGGAAATTGGTCAGAGAGAGATGGTTGATCTGCATGAACTGTATCGTTTTCCGCCGACGCCTTATGTTATCGCCCCGATGTGGCGCGGCATCACCGCCCGAGCTTGGAAGGGGCGCGGCGCTAACTGCCCAGCCATTGCGGCAAGAAGGCGTTCTCGACGATCTTGCTGGCATCCCCGCTCTCGAGATCGTATATCCAAACTTCGGGTAATGGCTGGCGCTTGTCAGCGTCCTGGTCCCGGTTTAGCGGAAAGCGCTGCATGACCAGGCGCTCTCCGGTCTGGTTCCAGCGGAAATACGACGTGTTATAGCGCTCGTCATAGAGGATTGGACTGAGCGCCCCGTCCTCATCATCTGCCGAGCGCAGATAAAGCTGATGTCCAGGCGTCCAGCGCTTGTCCGTGTAACGCCGCGCCAGGGCGACAGTCTGCCCGTCGGGGTTCCAGCGCGCGCTGGCGTCATCGGCAGGACCATCTGGATCGGTGAATGCGGCGAATGACTTCTCCCGCAAATCGGCGATGCGGAGATGCGTTAAAATCTGCTCGCCGCGGATGGCGACTTCCGGGAAGATGATGCGCTGACCGTTGGGCGAGATTGTGCCCATAGCGCCATGAGATGAAGGGATGAAGCGCAATTGCGCGTCGCTGCCCTCCCGCGGAACGAAGTCGAAGATCAAGATGCCCGGCTCGCGCACGTCCGAGCTGTAAAACGCGATGGTATTGCCAGTCGCCGCCCAAACGGGGCTGTGGCCCACGACGCTAGATTCGGCGATTAGCCGGGCTGTTTCATAGTTGGCGCTTGTCATATCCACCAGCCAGATGCGCGGCAAACCATAAGTCCCGTTGAGCGATTCCGAACGCTGATAAGCCAGCCGGCTCCCGTCGGGGCTGAATACAGGCGTGGTGCAATAGGCCTCCTGCGCGGCGCAATCGACCAGATCAGCGACGGCGCCGCTGCGCATATCCAGGAGTCGCAGGTTGACGATACCCGCCTCGCCGCGTTCGCTGAAAGCCAGCAAATCCCCATTCGGGCTGAAGTCAAAGTCGTAAACCCCGTATTCGCTGAAGGTCAGTTGCGCCTGCGCGGCCGGGTTGTCGATCTCCGCCATCCACACATTTTGCGGGCTGCTGATGGCGGGATAGAGATAAGCGACGCGGGGCGACTGGCGCGCGGGATCGCTAACGATGGCGGCAAGCGCGACGCCCAGCAGGCAGAGCGCCACAATCCCGAAAACGACCGTGTCCAATCTTGATAGTCTGATTGAAAATTTCTTTGATGACTTCATTGATGACTTATTTCTAACGTGAATCAAGACTAGGGATACAGATAGGGCTGCGCGGGTTCTTCAATGGCGGCGATCGTCTCAGCCTGGATCATGGGCGCGAATTCGCCTTGGAATCGCTCGGCGCGCAGTTCACCGCGCGCCCGCACCCAGGCGCCGGTCGCGAAATCGCTAGCCAGGCTAGACCGCACCGGCATGCCAATGGGATAGGCGTCGGCGACGCAGCAGCTCATTGTGAAGCGCGCCACCATGAACTCGTCTTCTCCCATGCCGGGTTCGCGATAAACAAAGCCGCTCACGTCCACTGATTGGCCGTTTAAGGCGGCTGGACTGGTCGCGCGATTGAAGGCGCGCAGCCAATCGAGGATATTGCGATCAAGCGGACTGCGCGTGAGGGCGGAGGCGCTTTCGACGCCGACCGGGCTGAGACCGATGCCGCCGGACACCGCTTCCACGCCCAGTGAACGCGAGGGGATGAGAAGCGCCAGCAGCAGCGGGAAAGCGACGACCAGAAGATTATCCCAACTGATATGATGATGGCTATGAGCGCGGCCAGGCTTGAGACAAGCGTAGAGATTGACCAGAGCCAGCAGGAAAAAGATCCCCGCGCCAACATAAGCCAGCCAGGCGAAACGCAGGTTAATATAGTTTGTCAAGTTGCCGCTGACGATCAAGACAGCCAGGTAAATGCCCAAGCCAAAAAGGATCAGCGACTTCGACCAAGCTGCTAGATCAATCCGTGAATGATGTTGATGCTCCGCGCTCATGCGCGCTTCTCCATACGTCAAAATACGCCAATAACCGTCAATAACCTAGCGCAACGTTAATCAATACGCCCGCCAGCAAGTTCAAGACAAAGGGCAATATAACCAAATACAAGACGATCTTGCGGCGGAAGACACCTGTAAACATCAGTGTGCTTTTGATATCGACCATGGGTCCAAAACTGAGAAAGCTTATGATGGCGCCGGTGCTAAAGGTGTTGACAAAAGCCAGCGCGAGAAAACTATCAACGGTCGAGCAAACGCTGAGCAAAAAAGCCAAGATCTGCATAAAGACAACTGACATGATCGGACCGGATCCAAGCGCGAGCAGACTATCCTGTGGCACAAGAGTTTGCAGCAGCGCCGCCAGCGACGAGCCCAAGATGAGAAAGCGTCCCATCTCGAAAAAATCGTCCGCGCCGATTTGCATTGCGGAAAGCAATTTGGCGCCCAAGCCCGGTCCGCCATGCGCATGATGATGGTCGCATTCCTCGCCGGCTTTTGCCGAAGTCGGCTTGAGCGCCTCGCGCGGGTCCGCGAAACTGCCGATGACCATCGCCACAATCACCGCCACCAGCACGGTCAGCAGGGCGCGCCCGATCAAAACGCCGCCGAAGCCAAAGGCGATATAGGTGCTGGCGAAAACAATGGGATTCATGAAAGGCGCCGCCAGCAAGAAAGCCACACCCATCGACAGCGGCAAACCCTTGCGGAACAGCCGCCGCGTCACCGGCACCACGCCGCATTCACAGACCGGAAAGACCAGACCGAGCAGGGTCCCGCCCAGTGCCGCGCCCAGCCGGTTCTTGGGCAAATAACGCAAGATGTCGTCGGTTTTGACAAAGGTCTCGATCAAGCCGGAGGTGAGCGAACCCAAAAGCAAGAACGGAACCGCCTCAATAAATATGCCGAGGAAACGCGTGGCGAAGACGCTGACTGTCAAATATAGATCGTCCCCCGCGCGCAGCGCCGAGTAGAGCGCGGCTGCTAGCGCTGAAGCGGCGATCAGAACAAATATGACGCGCTTGAGCGGCGCCAGGGAAGCTGATTTGGGCTGATCAATTCGCATGTCCAGGACTCAGATCCATGATGTCATTTGCTGGGCAGGCTCGCGTCCCAGCGCCGCGCTGCGCGCTTGCCATATCGTTGCATACCTATTCTCATTCCTATCAAGACCGGCTGCTAGGAACTGTCATTCCGCCGGACGGAAGCGACTCGATATATGACCGCGTGGCGCTCGAAGCCCGCTTTCATCTTGATGGGCGCGATGGCTTCGGCTTCAACATGATGCTTGACCAATTCATAGGTGTCGGCGCTGATGATAATCTCGCCCGGTTCCGCGTTTTCTTGCAAGAATTTGCTGTCTTCGGTGGCCTCGCCCAAGGCGGCGAATTCAATGCGGTTGGCGCCGCCAACCATGCCCAGAACCGAAAGCCCGGTGTGGATGCCAATGCCAAAATGCAATTGATGATCGGGATCAAGGACTTGGTGCAGGGCATATACTTCTTCCATGATCTCGCGCGCCGCCCGCAAGGCGCGCAGCGCATGATCCGTCTGATGATTCAACTGCGTATTCCACAAGGCGGTGATGGCGTCGCCCAAATACTTGTCGACGATGCCGTCGTGAGAGGTGATGGCGTCGCTGGCTGCGCCCAGGTAGCGATTGACGATGCGCATGAGGTCTTCTGGCTGAAGGTATTCGCTGTAGGCGCTGAATCCGCGCATATCGGCGAACATCGCCGAGATGGTCCGTTCAGTCGGGCTGGTATCGAATTCGCTGATGGAGCCGATGTTCGCCAATAACTCCTCGGAGACAAAAGTGCCTAACAGACGCCGCTGTTCTTCCTGCGCTTTGCGCTCGGTCAAATCGTCAATCACCAGGGCGACGCCGTGATTGAACTGGTCGTCGCCGCGCAGTGGGCTTGCCACAACTTGCCAGTATTTCTGCTGCCCGCGCAATTCAAAGCGCTCTGCCCAGATATGCTGCGTCTGCGCGCTGCGAACCATTTCAACATTTTCGTAAAACTGTTCTGTCACGCCGCGCAAGAGCTCGCGCAAGGGCAAGCCTTTGCAAGCCTCGTTGTTCATTCCCGTAATGCCTTCCACGGCTTCATTACAGACAATAATGCTGTTTTCGCCATTGATGGTGATCACGCCGGAGCCGATCGAGGCGAATATGTTGGTCAAGCGAATCTGCATCTCTTCCACCAGCGCCATTTGCGCGCGAATATCCTCAAAAAGGCGCGCATTTTCGATGGCCACGGCGGCTTGATGCCCGAAGCTGGTTAAGAGGTCGAGTTCGTTTTCCTTGAACAAACCCGCCATGACGCGGTTGTCGCAATAGGCGACGCCGATGACCTCGTCGCGCACTTTCAGCGGCACCGCCAAGATGCTGAGCAAAGCGAAGCCGGCGATGCTCTCGCTATGCGCCAAACTGTCGTCGGCGCCGGCATTCACCGTGAGCAGCGGCTGCCCGCTTTCGACCACTTGATTGATGATGGTCCAACTGACGATGCGCCCGCCAATGGCGGTCTCTTCCGCGCTGAGGCCCCGGGCGACCGTGAACTCCAATTCGCCGCTATGTCCGTTTTTCAAAACGATATAACCGCGCTCCGCCTGTGTGAGCTGGATCACGGTTTCCATGACTTGGTTGAGCACGGCGTCGGTCTCTTGCGCCGAGTTGATTAAGGCAGTTGTATCAGCCAGGCGGCGCAGTTGCTGCAGTTTCATGTGGGAGTCGACCAAGCCCACCGACAGCGCGTCAATGCTCGAACGCAGGGTCCATAACCTGTCGATGGCGTTGACGGGCAATTTGATGCCGCGCTGCTGCAAGAGGGCTTGCTGCCTTTCCAGCAAGCTCTTTGCCTGGTCCGTCCGCTGTTTCAGTTCCTTCAGTTGCGTCTGGATGGCGGAGAATCCAGCTGATGCCACAGCTTGGCTCATGAGTTTCGACACACCTCGTAAGCCTGTATTCCCTGGGAAAGTCCCTTGCCAAAGATTGGATCGCGGGGGCGAAACTGATAGGCAAGGCGACCGTTATTGAAGCGCTTGATGTGGTCCAAGGTTTGCTGCACGATGGTGACGCTGCCGCGGGCGGCATTTTCTTGCACGCGCTTGGATGTGTTGATGGAATGGCCCAGCGCGGTGAACTCGCGGCGGTTGAAGCTGCCGACATTGCCAAGCGTGGCTTCGCCAGTATACATGCCGATGACGTAATAATGCGGCTGCGGCTGAATGCCCAATTCCCGGTACAAGTCCTCAAAGCGTTCGCGCATCAGCAAGGCGCACTCGAGGGCCTGCTGGGCGTGGTTGACTTCGGGATTCAGCTGCGTGTTGAAGAGCGCCATGACTTCGTTGCCGATGTATTTGTCGATGATGCCGCCAGTTTCGTGGATACAGGCGGTGGCGATGGCTTGGTACTGGTTGATCATCTTCAGTTTGTCGCTGGGGGAAACATCCGGCATGGTATGCCAGGGACGCAGATCGGCGAAGATACAGGTTACCTCGCGGCGCATGCCGCCCATTTCGATGTTGGCGATTTCGTTGATTTGATCGACCATGCCCTCGGGCAAGATGCGTTTCATGGCGTTGATAGTGGCTTCGTGCTCATGCAAGTGCGTGACATCGTCCATGACCATGGTCAGGCCTTGGTTCTTGTCGTTGCTGTCTTTTAGCGGCGAAAGCGACAGCGAAAGCGCCACCTGCCCGCGGCCGGGCAGCTCGGCGCTTAGCTCCCAGGTATGGTCGGCGTCTTGCTTCTTGACCAATTCCAACTGTTCCGTCAGCTGCAGCGCGGCCTGCTCGAGCACTTTTCCCAAGTTCAACCCGACCGCGGCCGCTGGCCTCACATCCAGTATCTCGGAAGCCGCGCGGTTAAACGTATGCACCAGGTCCTGCGAATCGCTGGCGATGATGCCGCTGCCCACCGACGAGAAGATGTTGTCCATGAACTCCTTGACCTGCGTGATTTCCGCCAAGATTTCTTCGGCATGCGTATACATGCGCGCATTGGCAATCGCCACCGCGACAGTATTGGCGAAAGCCATCATCAAGTTCTTTTCTCGTTGCGTGAAGACGCCCGATACCAGGCGGTTGTCGACATAAACCACACCGATAGTCTCGTCTTTGTATTGCAGGGGCACACAAAGCACAGAGCGCAATGTGAAGTTGATGATGCTCTGCTGGTTCGCCAGGCGTTCGTCCTTAAAAGCGTTATCCGCCAGCAGCGCTTCGCCCGTGTTCATGACCTCGTTGACGACGGTCATGCTGATTTGGGGCCGACCGCCGCCGGTGACGCCCGTGCCCAGGACACCGCTCTCGTTGCTCACGCGGAACTCCATCTCGCCGCTTTCCGGGTGTTTCAAGATGACATAACCGCGTTCGGCATTGGTCAACATGATGACCAATTCCATAGTCTCTTGCAGGACAACATCCACATCAAGCGAAGTGGTGATGCGCGTGGACATTTCCGACAGCGCCCGCAACTGCTGCAACTCGGTCTGTTCCGACAAGACATTGTTTTCCAACTGCTTAAAATCCTGCTTGATCGACTCCAGCGTGTCCAGAATCACCGGGGGCATCGCCAAGCGATGGCGACGGAGCAATTCCCGCTGCGCGACCAGCGCCTTGTGGATCTGATCAATCAATTCTTCCAGTTGCCGCAGTTCCGCTACGGGGTTGACGGTTGTTGATTCAACTTCCGACATTGAATTAGCTTGCTCCAGATCTCCGCCGCGAGGCATCCAATCATAAGCGAGTATACTTGCTAAGTTAGCCTCATGCAATTGCCGCGCCGCTTGGGGCGGGGCAATCGCTTCAAAGTATTATTCAGCCCAGAGGCTCAGAATTATTTTGTTGGATTTACTTCTGTGTTTCGGCCGCAAATTTGCTTTACTTACTTGGATTTACTTTGTGGCTTTGTGGTGAAATCAATTTGATGCAAGTGTCACCAATTTGCGACAGCCCCGATCGGACAGCCCCCGCTCAGCCACCCATGATAAGCGACGCGGCGCGGCGACCGATCTCGACGGCATAGTTGGTACCGCGGTCCCAAGGATAAACTTGCGACATGCTCGCCCAATAAAGACCCGGTAGCGGCGTCTGCAAGTCGGGTATATTGCGGCTGTGGTAAAGCTCTGGAACAGGCTGAGCGTAGGGCGCGCGCCATACCCAGCTTTTGCGTATCCATGCTTCTGTGAATTCCGGGTTGACCTTGCGCAGCGCGGGCAGGAAGCGCTCAACTAAGGCCGCTTCGCTCAGACCGAAATACTCGTGATCGGGCGGCACATAGTCGCCGCAGTACACGATATGATCGCCGCCATAATGCTCGCGCGAGATGAAATTGGTATGCTCCACCAGCGCTAAAAAGGGAAAAGCTGACTCTGACTTGTCGGCAGTGGTCGCCGGCAGATTCAGCCAGTAGGTATCATCTGGCATGAGCGGACGTTTCAGCGCGAAGACCACGCATAAGCCGCCGATGCTCTTGAGCGCGGCAAGCGACTTGCCATAGGCTGTATCCGCCAAGCCATCGGTCAAACGCAGCATCAAGCGGGGCGATGTGGTACTGAGGATGCGGTCGAAAGCGGCTTCGCCACCCTCTGTCATCAGCGCCGGGCAGCCATCGCGCAGGACAATGCGCTCGGCGCGCGCGGCAAGCCGAATCTGCAAGCCATTGGATTCCAGCTGCCGCGCCAACTCATCAAGAAAAGCCTGGAAACCGCCAATATAGGTACCCAGCTTGAGCGTGCGCTTAACGATACGCGCCCACATGAAGGACATCGGCACCTTGTCGTACTGCTCGGCGAATTTGCCAATCAAGAGTGGCTTGAAGAATTTTTCATAGGCTTCGTCCCCCATCCAGCGCCGCATCCAGGCGTCAGCCGTCACCTTTTCAAATGGCTGCCAGCGGGGCGACAGCTTGACGAACATACCTGCCAGAGCCATGCGCAGGGTCGCGAGCGGCGACAAGGGCAAGAGCAGCGCCGAGGGAGAGATCTCGCTGCGAACCAGGTTGCCGTCTACCCAGTAGCTGGTCTTGGGTCGCGGGAAAACGATCTTGTCGCGAACTCCCATCTCGCTTGCCAAGTCAAGGATAGCGTGGTCATTGGCGAACCAATGATGATAGAACTTCTCCAGCGTCCAGTCCCAGTTGTCGTCTTTGAAGCCGGCCGCCAAACCTCCGACTTGATCGGCGGCTTCGAAGATGGTTACGCGGTGTCCGGCGCGGACGAGGTCCCAGGCGGCCGCCAGTCCCGCCGCGCCTGCGCCGATGATGCCGATGTGGAGTTGGGTCATGGCTAACCTGTAGTCCCTAAGCCCGTCATAATTGAAATTGTACACAGATTAAATCGAATGAACGCATAAAGAGATTAAATTTAGTGAAAATGGTCGCAAGGCGGTCCGCCAGATTATTCCGCGTAAGTCTCCCCCGACAGACGCCAACTCGACCGCGCCTCGAAGTCAAGCCCGCTGCGATGACCCGCGAGAAACCGATAATGCCCGGCGGCGGCGATCATCGCCGCGTTGTCGGTGCAGAGCGCCAAGGGCGGATAGCGCACCGGCAGCTCGCTCGCTCCCCGCAGCTTCTGCCGTAGCGTCTGATTGGCGCTGACGCCGCCGGACAGCATAATCTCGCTGCAGCGAAACTGGCGCGCCGCCCTGAGCGTGGCCCGCGTTAAAGCCTCGGTTAGCGCGTCCTGGAAGGCAGCGGCCACGTTGGCGATATTGATGTCGTCGCGCAGTTGCGCCCGCTTCTCGGCGCCGCGGCGCCGCTTCCGCCGACCGCGACCCTCTGGCTGTACCGTGACCTCGCGCAGGACAGCTGTCTTCAGTCCGCTGAAACTGAAATCGTAGGGACTATCGGTTTGAGCGACGGGGAAACTGTAGGCAGCAGCATCGCCGCTTTGCGCGGCGCGTTCAATAGCGGGTCCGCCGGGAAAGGGCAGACCGAGCGCGCGGCCCACTTTGTCAAAAGCTTCGCCAGCCGCATCGTCAATGGTGCCACCCAAGCGGCGATATTCGCCGTGACCTGTCATCAGCACGAGTTCGGAATGTCCGCCGGAGACGATCAGGACGACGACAGGGAAGTCGATTACGGCGGCGTTGGGTTCCAGCGCAAGCGAGTAGACATGCCCTTCCAGGTGGTTGATGCCCAGCAGCGGTTTGCCTGTCGCCAGCGCCAGTCCCTTGGCGAAGTTAATGCCGACCAATAGCGAACCTATCAAGCCCGGTCCTTGCGTGACAGCGATGGCGTCAAGCTGTTCATAACCCGCGCCGGCTTCGTCCAGCGCTCGGCTGACAACCGCGCTGATGGCCTCGACATGGGCGCGCGACGCTACTTCGGGGAAGACGCCGCCGAACTGCGCGTGCAAATCCAGCTGCGAGGAGACGATATTGGACAGGATGACGCGGCCGTCGCAAACGACGGCGGCGGCTGTATCGTCGCAGGATGTTTCGATGCCGAGGATGGTTGTCATGGCTGCGCATTGTAGCACTGAATTTGCGCGGGGCGGATGTATAATGGTGGCGAGTGAGACGCTTGACGTGGGAGGCGCGGGATGTACAAGACGTTTACTGTGAAGAACTTTCGCTGCTTCAAGGACTTGCAGATCAACGATCTCGGGCGGGTGAATTTGATTGCCGGGAAGAATAATACCGGCAAGACGGCACTTCTGGAGGCGATGTATTTGCATACACGGCCAAAAGAACCTCGCGAACTACTCAATCTTCAAATTGCACGTGGAATTGATGTACCCGATGACGATCGGGCAGCAATTTGGAGACAGTTTTTCTATAGGATGAATGTCGCCGAAAATATTCAGATACAGATGGATCAGATTCTTCCTGATCCCCATCCGACGCTATGTATTTTCGAAACAGCGAATTCGGAGGGAAGTTCAGATAAGTTTTTACAGTATGCCAAGTTTTTACACAGGTTAGGAATGTCTCAACTTGATGCTGCAAAAGTGATTAGCGAACTGGATTGTTTGCTCCACTTTAGTCAGCAAAACGGCTCTTCATCGACATGGGGTCCAAGTATTCCATCAAACCCCAAATTACCAATTTGGTCAATCACAAATGGAAGTGGGTCTTCAAAATATCTACCAGTACAGGGAAGGCCAAGTAACGAAGAAATTGCTGATCAATATAGTACGCTCAAACTGAAGAATAAACACCTTCGTATAATTCATGCGTTGCAGCAAATTGAACCTCTGCTCACCGATCTGCAAGTGCTTTCGCCTGCTGGAAGACGCATGTTGTGGGGAGAAATAAATGGAACTCGAATGCCATTTAGACTGTTCGGTGAAGGCGCAAATCGTGTCTGTCAATTTCTTATGACAATGAATACCGAAGGTCTGGGTTTTCTTTTCATCGACGAAATCGAAAACGGAATCCACCACTCCGTACAGAAGCAAGTCTGGAAAGCCATCGGGAAACTGGCGCGCGAGCAGGACATACAGGTCTTCGCCACAACGCACAGCCTGGAGATGATCCGCGCGGCATACGAGGCCTTTAGCAAAGACGACAAGCTGGATGAATTTCGCTACCATCGCTTGTACAGAAGTCGCAACACGGACGACTTGGCAGCGACAACCTATAACGAGCTAGACCTAAAAGCCGTAGCAACTTTTGACTTCGACTTCGAGGTGCGGGGATGACGGTTGTTATACCGGCGAATGTATCGCGATTGCTACTTGTAGAAGGAAAGGAAGACCAGGAATTTTTTATTCAACTCGCTAATCACATGGGATTGCTTGATAACTGGCCGCTGCAAATAATTCAGTATGGTGGAAAGAGCAGACTGGAAGAGCGCCTTCGTACATTGGCAAGACCAGATACGATAGAGCAGATTGAGCGAATTGGTATTGCTCGTGATGCCGACTTCAACACAGACGCGTTTCAAAGTGTGCGAGACGCGATCAGAAACGCCAACAAAAGAAATTCTATCCAACTTCCTTGCCCGAATAAGCCAATGGAAATGACGACAGGGGGCGAGACTGGCGTCATTGTGATAATCCTTCCATCCACAGAGCGCGAGGGCATGCTTGAAGATCTCATTTTTGATGTCTTGCGCGACGACCCTGTCAGAAAATGCGTGGATAATTACTTTGACTGCCTGAGCGAATCAGATGTGGCTATAGCTCAAGAAAAGCTCCCCAAGGCGCGTCTGCGCACCTTCATTACTGGCAAGAATGTAGGCAGTGATTCTGAAGGCAACGACTCGGACAGACAATATCTTTCCGACGTCTTCCACATGAGCTGGTGGCGGGACGAATTCTGGGACCACCCCACCTTCGACGAAGCCAAAGCCTTCCTCACCCAACTCCTCGCCTAGTGAACCCACCCTCGCAAGCTATGATATCCTACTATCAAGAGACCTTCGCCAAGGAATGAGGAAATGACCACGAATACCAACCGCCTCGGCTGGTCGCTGACGGCAATCGCAGGCATCATCATATTCGCCGCCTTCAGCGTATGGGGCGGCAGCCCGGCCGAAACCCGCGCGAGCCTCTTCTGGCTGCAGGCCAGCCTGTTTTGCCTGGTCATCTGTGGCTTCGTCTTCATGCTCTGGCATTTGTTCATAAGACCCTTGGCGCCGAACCTGCGACAGCCAGCAGCAGTGCCGCTCACTTCCCGCGCGCGGACGACGATCGCGCTGGTCCTGGCGAGCGGCGGCGTCTCGATCTTCGTAGGCGGCGTCTGGGATGAATTGTGGCATCGCAGCTATGGCATTCCGTTTGGCGAAGACCTGTTGTGGCGGCCGCACCTGCTCATGTATTTCGGCTTCGCCACGGCGATCGTCACGGGCTCATGGGCGCTGCTGTACTTGAATCGCAACTTGCGCGGCAACTTTCAGCAGCGATTTCGCTCGAATCCCTTGCTCGGCTTGCTCATCTTAAACGCCGCTTTTCTGCTTTACGCCTTGCCGGCCGATCCGCTCTGGCACTGGATCTTCGGCGAAGATATCACCGCCTGGAGCGTGCCGCATCTGATCTTGCTGGCGAGTTTTGTCTTGACGCAGTTGCTCGCGCTGGTTTTTCACGTTTCTACATTGCCCCAAGAGAAGTGGCGCACGATATTCAACCTGCGGCTGAGGGACGGTCTGTCGCTGCTGATGCTCGCTTCGATCCTATTGCTCTGGCTGCAGCTCATGCTGATCGACTGGGACGCGACCTTGGCGGGCATCCGATTTGAATGGCTCGGATTGTACCGCCCGGAATGGCTGCTGGCCGCAAATCTGCTGGCTTGCGTTACGTTTACGGCTGTGATCGGCGCGCGTTTGCTGCGCTGCGCCGGCGCGGCGACGGCGGCCGGGCTGCTCGCCCTGGCGATCCGCTATGGATTGATCCAACTCTTCGCGGCCGACATGCTGCAGCACGTGGCTTGGATCGCCGCGCTGCTGCCCTTGCTGGCCATCGACATCTGGACATACTATTGCAGCGCGGTCCGTAAGCGCCCGCCGGAATGGCGCGGGACAGCCGTCGTCCTCATCGCCGCCATGGCGCTGAACGCGCCAGTGATTCGCAGTCTCTATCCCCTGGCAGACAGCGACAACTTGACATACAGCCTCGCGGTGATCGTCACCGGCATCGGCATGAGCTGGCTGAGCCACCGACTGGCGGACGCGATCTTGGGACCGATTCAGGTTGCCGCCGCTGACTCCCCCGAGCGTCGGGCAATGCCTGTGAAGCTCTCTTTTGGCATGTTAGGGGCATTCGCGGCTTTCATATTCCTGTTCATCGCGACTGCGTCGCCGCCGGTGTGAGCGGAAATCTTTCCGATGGGGCGGGTGTGGATATGCCGTCGCCACACGGGAGACAACGGCAGTCGGAGTGAGCGTCGATGGGGAGACTCAGCGGGATTTGAATTGCCACGGAGTACACGGCGTTTTTTTGGCAGGGCGAGTTCATGCCTATCATTTTGCCATTGATAAACACGCACAGCCGGATACACTAATTAGGATAAATATTCTGCCAGTCTGAATTTAAACGTACTGCGGGAAAAGACAAGACATGCTGAAGCTCAAGACTGTATCAATCAACAAGTTCAAAAGCATCGAAACTGAGCAGACGTTTAATGTTGAGGATAATATCACTGTGCTCGTAGGAAAAAACGAGTCCGGCAAGACCGCCATTCTGGAAGCACTCGCAAAGAGCAACCCAAATGACCACGACGATAGATTAGACGCAACGCTTGACTATCCTAAGAAAGAGCTAGCTCGATATAATCGCTCCGACGATGATGTAACGATGATACGATGCACTTATGAACTGTCCGAGTCGTTGCTTAGCCGCATACGAGAGGACATTGGACCTGATACTCTTGCCAATACAGAAATAGAACACTCAAGAAGTTACCGCAACGCAAGAGAGACTTTCGAAAATATATGCGTTTCCCCCTCACAATTACTTGCCTACAAGCTAGGTCAACAGGCATTTGAAGACGCCAATTTCAAGACACAGGCAGCACAAGCAACTTCACAAAAGCACTTAGCAGATTTGAAACAGGAGTTCACTGACCAACCACAGCAAGAATTCTTGCAACGACTCACAACGTATTTCCAAAATGGAAAAGACCTTACGCATTCGTTACGAGACTACGTGATCAACCAATGGATCAAGCCGGCTCTTCCAAAGTACCTATACTACGATGAGTACAACAGCCTTCCATCAGACATCAACGTCAATGAATTGCAGAACAAGAGCTCATTTACCAAAGAAGAGAAGACTTCAAGAGCACTATTTGAGATGGCAGGCATCAACATTCGTGAGCTTCTGCAAGATAACGAATACGAGATGTACAATTCTAAACTGGAGGCAACCAGCAATGAAATCACAGAGATATTGTTTCGATATTGGAAGACAAACACCAACCTAGATGTTGAATTCCGCTTTCTAGGTCCTCCTAATGCGTATCCTGATCTGAAAATAAGAATTCGCAATAACAAGTACCGGATGACCTTGCCTCTAGGCAGTCGCAGTCGTGGTTTCAATTGGTTCTTCTCTTTCATGGTATGGTTCAGCAAAATCCAAGAAGATCCCAGTAACAACTATATTTTGCTGCTAGATGAACCTGGTCTAAACCTTCATGCTTCCGCTCAGGCCGACTTGCTCCGATTCATTGAAGATCTTGCACATAACGAGAATCTATCGAAGAATTACCAGTTGATTTATACAACCCACTCGCCGTTCATGGTCGAATCAGGAAAGCTACACAGGGTGCGGACGGTTCTGGAAACTGATACCGGAACCCAGATATCGGATAGTATTCAAGAAAAAGATCCTGATACGCTGTTCCCGCTGCAGGCTGCGCTAGGTTACGACATTGCCCAAAATCTCTTCATTGGCCAAAACAATCTGCTTGTAGAAGGTGTATCCGATCTAATCTATTTGCAAACGATGTCATCGGTTTTGCAAGGTAACGGGCGGGACGCCCTACGTGAGGACATTACAATCGTACCAGTCGGCGGTCTGGACAAAGTCGCGACATTCATCTCTTTACTTCGCGGACAGGAACTTAACATTGTCTGCTTGCTAGACTCCTTTACTGACCAAAAAGGAATGCAACGAGTTGAAGATTTGGTCAAACACATGATCATTCGAGATAGAAACATTCGTTTTTTCGATGAGTTTGCTGATAATGGTGGAGACAGAGCAGATCTGGAGGACATGTTCAGTAAATGCGAGTATCTGAGCTTCTACAACCAAGCGTTCCAAGAACACGACACCATCAATCTTCAAGACTTGGATAACACTGAGAAACGTATTGTGAAGCAGATTGAAATGAAACTTGGCAAGAGATTCAACCATTATCGCCCTGCAAATTCACTTGCCAAGCTCGGCGTTGATGGTAAGTGCTTTAGCAACGAAACATTGCATCGCTTCGAGCAAATGTTCAAGGAAATCAACAAGCTGTTTCCGACCAACTAGATTTCATTCTCTCAGTTCCCTTGATGCCCTCTGCGGCTAAATCAACCCAACCCCTCCCGCGCCCCAGCAAACACCGACTTCACCGACTCCTTGTCCCGAGCGAAGAGCAAACCCGCGCTCAGCTCAAATGCCAGCTCGTCCGGCACAGCGCTGACCGCAAATGGGCGCGCCTGCTCTGGCTTGTCCAGTCGATTCAGCGCGAAGCGCTCCCACTGCGCCAACTCCGTTTCAATCTCAGACTTCGCGGCTGAAGCCTCCCCCTGATGCTTCGCGGAGAGACTTGGAGGAGGGTTGTTTTCGGCGCCCACCGCCACATCACCCCAAGGCACTGGCGGCAACTGAAAATAAGTCGCGCGCAGTTCATTGATGCTCAGCAGCGGATAGGCGGCGCGGATCTCCGCCAGCCGCGCTTGTGTATCGGTGGGGCGGATGTCATCGTATTCGGCGACCAGACCGGCGCCATAAAACGGCAGCAGCTCTTGGCTGATCTTCTGCGCGACGCGCACCAGCTTGGGCCAGAGCGTCCGCTCGATGAAGAGGCGTTCCGCCACCTTGGCATTGGCTTCTGTGGCGTTCTCGCTGATCAGCCCGACCGGCAGGCCAAAGATATTGAGGATCTCGTCGCGTTGGGCGCGGCGACCCTGCAAGAAGTCGAGATCGCTGTGGCTCATGCCGATGTTCTGCCACTCGATGGACCCGCCGCGCAGGAAAGCCGTCTTGCGCCCCGTGCCGCCATAGTTGTTGCGCCACTCGCGTTTGATGCGCTCGAAATCGGTATCGGAAATGAATTCTTGAATGTTGACGATGCCGGCCGGCACGCCATTGTCCTTGCCGAAGGTATTGCGATTCCAGTCCGCCATGTGCTTGTCGCTGAGCACGGCGGCGCGCGCCGATGAGATGGGGGACAAGCCGTAGTAGTCGTTGCCCGGGTGCCAGCGGCGGAAATGGATCACTTCCAGGGCGTCCAGGGGAATCATCTGGCTGTCGATGGCATAGAGATAGCCGCGCACCACCTTGCGCCTGTCCGGCACGACGGTCATGCGATCGGGCCGCAGCACCCAGATCTCGCGCGGGCTGCCCTGCGCGTCGCCTGTCAGGTACCAGTAAGCGTTGCCGTGCAATTCCAGCGAGCCGAGCGTCTGCTCGAACAATTCGAAGCGGCTCGTCATTGGATTGGGATTGCCGAGCAACTGCTCCAGCGCATGGTTCTCGATGCCGACGCGCTTTTCGCCCGCCAGCCGATAAACCTTGAGCGGCGCCAGCGCGCCGGCTTCCGCGATGCGATTGATGGCGATGTAGACCCAGGGCGACTGTTCATAGACGCGCGCCGAATGCGCCTCGATCGGCGGACTGGAATGGAAGCTGTTATGCGTCGCGACGCTTTCGATATGCGGCGCTTGCGGGCGCAGTCCTTTACGGCGCGCCTTGAAGAGATCACTCAGCCAATTGAACACGTTTCGCTCCTTTGCTGCCTTTTGGCGCAAGCTAACACAAGGCGCGGAGCAAAGGGCGACTATTTGTCGCCGTATGATAAATATTCGGCGATTTCCGACGATATGCGGTTTTACGGATGAGGCAGCCAGAGCAGGTCGCGCGCGACCGGGTCTAGCAATAGCCGAAGGCAGCCACAATCTGCGTGATCACGGGCGTATCGCACCATAGGTTGAGCGTATCAATCAGCAGCAAGCCGATGAAACCGAAACAGACAAAAGCCAGCACAAAGAAGACGAAACAGCCCAATACCAGCCATTGCGAAGACCCGCCTTCTTCTTCCCGCGCCCGGTACGGGTCATAGTCATAGCCCGGGTACTGTTGCGGCGGCGGTGGTGGAATCTGATAACCGGCCGGGGGCTGGCCATAATAGGCCGGCTGCTGCATCTGCGGCTGCTGCTCGGGATAGGCGTTAGGCGGCGCCGGCGTGGATTCAGCGGCTGGCGGCGAGTAGGGGTCGGCCAGCGCTTGCTGCCCGGGGAATGCGGCGGCAGGGGGACCGTAGGCGGCTTCCGCCGGCGGCGCTTCCACTGGCGGCGGGCTCAGCGGCGCCGGAATGCCGCCGCCCGGGGCATCTGCCGCGGTCGACATCTGTTTCTCAAACGCCAGCGTGACCGTTTCGCCCAAGCCGAGCATATCGCCGTTTTGCAGGGTCGTCACGCCGGTAACGCGCTTGCCGTTGACGAAGGTGCCATTGGTCGAGCCCAGATCTTCCACAGTGACCGTGTCGGCAGAGCGCTGCAAGCGCAGGTGATGACGGCTGGTTTCGCGGTCGTTGATGACGATGTCGTTGGTGATATCCCGCCCCAAAGAGGTCACATCCTTAGAGATTTCGTAAGTTTGATTGGGTTGCGGACCCCGCCTAATCACCAAACGGAAGCTGTTTGGCTGCTGCATCATTTCCTCCTGCGCGCTTCATCGGATCGTCGCGAGACCGCCAAGCGCAACTCTTCCGGAAGCGCTTCTCGGAACGGGAAGACGACGTCCTGCACCGGCACTTTTGTCCCTGCATTATACATGGTTTTCTTGATATGGATGCGATTCGACCGCTAAATTGAGACCTAGGACAAATGGAATCGCGCTAAGACGGCAGCCATAGCGCGACGAATTCCAAGCCGTCCACCCATTGCCCATCGACGAGCACATCCCAATGCAGGTGCGGTCCGCTGCTGCGCCCACTATTGCCGCTGAGGCCGATGGCCTGCCCCGCGTCGACCCATTCGCCTGCGGTGGCGAGCGCTGCCGACAAATGCGCGTAGAGCGTATAAACGCCCAGCCCGTGATCGATAACAACGACGTCCCCGCGGATTTCCAGCCGGCCCGCAAAGGCGACAATGCCGGAGGCCATCGCGTGTATCGGCGTGCCGGTTGGCGCCCGCTGATCCCAACCGGTGTGGCGGGTTTCGATGCCAGCGTTCAAAACGCGAAAGGCGCCGAAGGGAGAGGTGATTTCGCTGTCCAGCGGCAAGCCAAAACCAGCGGCGCCCCACAATGGCTCGGCGCCAACCCACCCGATGATTTCGCCCAAGCGAGCGGATTCGGCCTCATCTACCGCCGGGTCGACCAGATAGGCGCGGTCGCCGGGCAGCTCAAATTCCTGCTTGATAAATGGCGCGGATTCAACACGTATGACACGCCTGAATCTGATTTCTTGGCTGCCTTGGTCGACCGTTACCGTCAGTTCGCGCAAGCCCGGCGAAGCATTCATATCGATATTCAGCAGCGCGTAGCGGGCATCGTCTTCGACCAAGAAGAATTGCCGCCCCTTACCGAGAAAGTCCAGGCGCGCGCCCTGGATGCCAGCGCCCGTCAAGCGCAACAAACCGATGCCGCCTTGCTTGAGCGACGTAAAGTAAATTTCCAAGCGCGCGCCCGACTCAATCATCACGGCCCTGGGCATCGGGCGCGGCGCCGGCTGGAAAACAATATCGACGCCGTCTTGAGCCGTTGCGGGCAGCAAGCTCAGCAGGAGCATCAGGTTGGCTAGAATCAGGCTGGGGGTCCGCATGGGCGACATTGGCATTTTGAACGTGGCTGACGAAATGTTGCTGACGAATGGAACGCGCGCCATTTTATAGGCATTCTCAATTTCCTGATAGGTTCGACTTGCGAAGGCGCGGTTGACGGTCTATCGCGCGCGTGGAAAAGCGCATGCCGCATAGAATTCGCCTCTCAAAGTGTTATACTTTGGCTATTCATATTTCAGAAAAGGACCTATCCCATGACGGCTGGCGCCAACCGACGAATCCTCGCTTATTTGCGCGAACATGTGGACGACATGCTCGCCGACCTGATCAAGCTGATCGACCTGGAATCCCCCACCCTGCATAAAGCGTCGGTGGACGCGCTGGGCGCGGTCTTGGCTGATGAGCTGCGCGGGTTGGGCGCGGCGGTCGAGGTCATCCCCAAGGCAGAAGTCGGCGATGTCCTCCGCGCCCGCTGGAACGCCGGACCCGGCGGCGTGGTCATCCTCAGCCACATGGACACCGTTTGGGCGGTGGGCACGGTGGCGGGCCGACCGACCCGCGTCGAGGGCAACCGCGTCTATGGCGTCGGCGCCATGGATATGAAAGGCGGCATCGTCATCGCCTTGTGGGCTTTGCGCGCCCTGCGCGAACTGAATCTCTTCCCCGCCCAGCCGATTAGCTATTTGCTCAACTCGGACGAGGAAACCGGCAGCCTGCATTCGACTGTAGAAATTGAAGCGGAGGCGCTGTCGCACAATGTCGTCTTCGTCACCGAACCGCCACAGGACGGCAAATACAAAACCGAGCGCAAGGGCGTCAGCCACTACACCATCACCGCCAAGGGACGCGCAGCGCATGCCGGCGCCGATCACGCCCGTGGCGTCAACGCGATTGAGGAGATGGCGCATCAGATTCTGGCTGTTCAAGCGCTGACGAACTATGCCATCGGCACAACCGCCAATGTCGGCGTCGTCAAGGGCGGGACGCGCGGCAACGTGGTCCCGGCCGAAGCGAGCATCGAGATCAACGTGCGCGCCCGCAGCCGCGCCAACGCCAATGCCATCCACGAGCAGATCATGGGCTTGCGCGCGATTCATCCCGAAGCGGAATTGATCATTGAAGGCGGCATCGGCGTGCCGCCGATGGAACGGACGCCGCAGATCGCCGCGCTCTTCAAACGCGCGCAAGGGCTGGCATCGGATATGGGCATCGCCATCGACGAGGGCAGCACGGGCGGCGGCTCCGATGGCAACAAGACCGCCGCCTTGGGCCTGCCGACGCTCGATGGCATGGGCATCGTCGGCGACGGGGGACATGCCGTCACCGAATACGGCGAGATCGACTCCATGCCAGAGCGCGCGGCCATCATGGCGGCCATGCTGCGGGAGGATTTGTAAATATAATGGGGAATGCGAAATACAGGATAAGCGGATAAGCGCGCTGAATGATTAGATGATCTGAAACAGGCGTCCGAGAATGAATATCTGTCCCACAACAAGCAAGCCCAAGACCCCCTTATGATAATTCAAGGCCGTCTCGATTCTTGCGAGGGTTGCCGAGATATCACTTTTCTTGACGTATTCTTCGGAGCGAGTTTCGATCTGTGTTATACGCCGGTCTTGCGCTGTTTCCGCCATCCACTTTTCTCCTGATCTTGAACCATACTCTTAAGAATATACTATAGGAATATAGGCATTTCCGCAACTAGATGTATGATCTCAAGAGTATAATGGGATTATCTCAATTAGCCAATTGGAGAACGCTAGCATGACAGCCATCGCTCTGGTCACGGGCGCCAACCGCGGCATCGGCAAAGAAGTTTGTCGGCAGCTCGCGCATCGTCAATCTCAGCAGCCTCTGGAGTGGTAAGCGATGCGCATCCTGAATTGGAATACCGAGTGGCTCGGTCCGCGCAGCCACAAGGGACGCTTCGCGAAGGCAAAAAAGCTGATTGCGCGTTACAATCCGGATATCATCTGCTTGACGGAAGCGCGCCTGGAAACGATGCCGGATGGCGGGCAAACGATCACTAGCGCATTATCGGGCGCCGGCAATATGGAGAAGCGCGGCGCGCGCAAGGTCCTTCTCTGGAGCCGTTTTGGCTGGCGCAACATCGACACGCTTGGATCTGTTATGCTGCCAGGGGGCCGTTACGTCTCTGCAAAAACAGAATGCGAGGGTATTGAATACCATTTTGTCGGCATGTGTATCCCCTATCATGGCTATCGCAACCACCGGCGTTGGGGTGAAGACAGGAAGCGCAATTGGCAAGGCGCTTGCGAGTACATCGATGCCTTGCGCGAGCACGTCTTGCCCAGAGCGGAATTTCAGGCGCGAACGATCTTGCTGGGCGACTTCAATTTGCAGATCCCGCCCCATAACTATCCGTACAGGCGCAGTGAAGTCAACCAAAAGCGGGAAGCGACTTTTGATGGCTGGTCGATTCCCACCGAGGGCGCTTGGAATGATGAACCGGCTCTGGACAAGCGCTTTATCGACCACATCGCCCATACGTCGGATTTGCGTCCGCGCTCAATGCAGTTCTTCAGCCGCATCGCCGACGACGGTACCAAACTGAGCGATCATAACGGTGTTTGTATCGCCGTCGAATCATGCTGATTTGAGCAAGCTGTCGATTTAATTGCCAAGTTTTGAGTGCAGTACAATTGAACCATGTCTGATAAACACGAGCTTAGCCAAGAACAAATTGAATCGCGGGCTTTCGACAAAATTTTTCCGCGCGGCGAAGCGCTTTTTGAAAATGGCGCAATCTCGCATACCGTCCGCCGCGGCGATGAGATTAGCGCGCGCTGTCGCGGCTCGTATCCGCAACCCTACCGTGTATGGGCGGCATTGGCAGATTCAGAAATCGCCGCCGCAGGTTGCAGCTGCGAATATGACTGGGGCGGGGATTGCAAGCATATCGTCGCCTTGCTGCTCACCTATCTGCGTCATCCAGAACGTTTTGTGGAGGGCGAACCGCTGCGCGATGCGCTCATGTCACGCGAGAAAGAGCATTTGCTGGACATCATCGAAGAGATGATCATACTTCACCCGGAGCTCGAAGAGATTATTGAAGACGAGGCAAGCGTCGATTCCTCAAATCAGCCCATGGAGCTGCAAACCATTCGCCTCGAAATAAAACACGCTTTAGACTTTATAGGCGAATGGATGGACCGCGCCGCGGAAAATAAGATTTACGAGCTCACCCGCCAGGGCAGCCGCTATGCGCGGCGCGGCGAATACGCCCATGCTATTGCCATCTATTGCGCCATCCTCGATGAATGCAACGCCAGCGACTATCCCACGGATGATGAAGGGCAATATGTCGAGGCGATCAATAACACGGTTGACCAATTGAAAGAGGCGCTGTCGCGCTTCGATTTCGCCGATGATGCGGATTTGCGCAAGCGCGTACTCGATACGCTGGTGGACACCGTGATATGGGATATCGAGTTTGGCGGCATCGAATATGGTTATGACGCGGAAGACCTTATTCTGAATATGGCGCAAGCGGCCGACATCCCCGGCATACGCGAACACGTCAGCTTGATCGCCAATCGTGAAAGGACTACAGGTCGTATCAGCAATTGGAAGAATGAGGCTTATGAAAGTTTTTTGATGAAATTAGACCGGATCGATGCGACCGATCCTGAAGAAACGCTTAAGCGCCTGCAAGCAAAAGAATTGCCGTATCTATGCGCCAGTTTGCTGCTCGACTTAAAGCGCTATGAAGAGGCTATTGAAGTCATTAGGACGAAACTTCAATCTGCGTACGCATTGCAACGCGGGTTGGATTTGCTGGTCGAACATCAGCAGATTCAGACGGCGATTCAAATTGCGGAAGCGGCGCTGGAAAACGAGTATGAAAAGCGCATCGCGGCTTGGCTGATCGATTTGTATCAACAGCAAGATGACGAATCATCGGAATTGCGTTTGCAGTCAATGCGGATGCGGCAAGAGCCGCATGTCGACTTTTATGGCAGTTTGAGCGCCGTATCCAAATCGCTCGGCCTCTGGCAGATGCTACGCCCCCAGGTCCACAGCGAACTCAAGCAAGGAGAGGATTACTTGACGCTTACGCTAGCTTATTTGCACGATGAAGACTGGGACATGGCATGGGAAACATTGGCTAAAGCGACTACGCCACAAGGTCGCTATCCCCCCGCTGTCCACCATCGGCTTGACTTCACTGTGGCGAAAGCGTCGCGTCGGGCGAGACCGACCCTGGCTATCCCGATTTATATCAAATACGCCCGCGCCGAGATTGCGCGAAGAACGCGCAAGCACTATGCCGACGCAGCCGCATTATTGGCGGAAGTCCAAGGCATGTATGCCCAATTGAATGATAGTGCAAGCTGGCAAAAGCTCATCGCCGATTTGCGGCAAGAATTCGCGCGCCTGCCAGCCTTGCAGGATGAACTCAACCGAGCGGGATTGTGAAATACAAAGAATTGCAAAGAAACGAAACACCTGTTTTCATTGGAATGGCGACGAATTAAACCATGCGCTTTGAGGTCTCTTAAAATGAAACTGCCCCCATTCGAAATCGAGCGCTTCTTCCGCCAGCACGAATTCAGCGCGCCGCATGGCATCAGCTCCTCCGACTGCGAGCCGCTGACCCTGCCGGAGATACTGGACTATGCCAGCCCGGCTCGGCGCGCCCAATTCGAGACTCTATGGCTGGGCTATACCGAATCGCAGGGTCATCCCGAATTGCGCCGCGCCATCGCCGACCTGCATGAAGAATCGATCAGCGCGGAGCATGTGCTCGAAGTTGTGCCCGAAGAAGGCATTTACGTGCCGATGAACGCCCTGCTGAACGCGGACGACCATGTCATATCCATCTTCCCCAGCTTTCAGTCGCTCTACGAAATCGGGCGCGGCATCGGCTGCGAAGTCTCGTTTTGGCGCGCGCAACGTGATGAAAAGGGCTGGACCTTCGACATCGCCGCACTGGAGCGCCTCGTCCGGGCGGATACCAAGATGCTCATCATCAACTTCCCGCACAACCCGACTGGCGCCCTGCTCGAGCGCGCCGCCTTCGAGCGACTTGTCGATCTGGCGCGGCGGCACAATCTGATCCTCTATTCCGATGAGATCTATCGCTTCGCCGAGCAGGACCCCGCGGCCCGCTTGCCTTCGGCTTGCGAGCTGTAC
The DNA here is from genome assembly GCA_965232245.1 of Phototrophicaceae bacterium. GTDB lineage: Bacteria > Chloroflexota > Anaerolineae > Aggregatilineales > Phototrophicaceae > UBA6055. The sequence goes on from CBDDPG010000002.1 coordinate 3,677,153, forward strand.
GACAAAGCCGTCGTGCTGGGCGGGCTGTCAAAATGCTTCGGGTTGCCCGGCTTGCGCGTCGGCTGGCTCATCACGCGCGACGCCGGGCTCATGCGCGCAATGCGGGAAATGAAATCCTATACGACGATTTGCGGCAGCGCGCCCAGCGAGATCCTGGGGCTGATCGGGCTGGAGAAGGCCGAGGCTTTGACGGAGCGTTGCCGTGTCATCGTCAGGGAAAACACCGCGGTCGCGCGTTCATTTTTCGAGCGCCACGACCATCTCTTTCGCATCCATTATCCGCAGGCTGGGACGGTCGCTTTGGTCGAATTGACCGCCGATATGGATGTGGGCGAATTCGCCGATGGCGCCGTGAAGGAAGCCGGGGTGACGGTGCTGCCGGCAAAGGTCATGAAATTCGCCGGCAACTACTTCCGCATTGGTTTGGGGCGGCGCTCCCTGCCCCAGGCGCTGGAGCATTTCGAGCAATACGTCATAGATACTTTGTATTGAGGAACTTCATATTTTTCTACCACAAAGGCGCGGAAGTAGATCCAAGAAAGTAATGCAAATTATTATGGGGATGTGTAGACTCTCGGGCTGCTGTGCAGCCCGAGAGTCTGTTTTCTTTGCCTAGAGCCACATTTGAGTCTAACTGTACGCTCGTCATTGTGCAAAGTTGACGAAATTCCTTGTTAGTTGTCAAGGAGTTTATTAAGCTCATAGTGGCAGCGGAGAGCACCTCTCGCTCCTTGAGATGCCGATGAAGTTGAAGCGGCAAGCTCCATATGTAGACTGTGTCATCCGGAGAATTGTCGTCACGCATGCGGCTGAGACCGCCAAAAACAGGTTAAGCCATTGAGCTGACAAGGCCGGTGCGCTGTCATTCCCAAAGTCGTGACGGGAAGTGCCAGAATGGATAGAAAGCAGCGTATTCGCGCCGCTGCCTTGTTCGTTGATGAGTTGACGTTCAAGATAACTGCTGGTTGTGATGTCGACAGCGATTATGTCGTTGTGGCAGTGTTTAACAGTCTCACTGGCTCAATGGAGGTACGGGAGTTTTCCCAATCGCAGCGAGAGGCGGTGGCGGCCGCGAATTGGCTCTGCGCCGAAGCGGTCGAATGCGCGGTATTGGAGTCAACAGCGAATTTCCATCATCTATTTTATCATGCCTTCCGAAACCGCGAACTCAATGCTCATATCCTCAATCCAATGACCATCAAAGCTTTGTTAGCTGTTGAAGGCAAGTCTGACAAGGCGGATGCGATCAACATGGCTAGATTGGCTGCTCACTTTAGACTGCGTACCAGCAACATGCCTGACGACATGCAGAGGGAAATCAGAATGAACCTGCGCAAGTGGGACGCGGACAAAGCGGCTCGCACTCGCGCGTCCAACAGCTTGCGCTCGCTTTTGACTGCATATCGAGTTCCAATTTTCCGCCGGGTTAAACCGACCTCGCCAAGCGGTCGTAACTTCATACAGATTATGGCGCAGGCGCAGAACATGAGTCCTGAAGAGGCGGTGAACTTCGCCTGGAAGGGACCCCGCAGCAGCAAAAGGCAGCTTGTCGAACTGCTGGAGAATCTGAACGAACTGCCGCGATATGTCCGTGAAGAAGTCGCCTTGTCAGCAGCGGAACTTGATCGGCTGACCGACATGATTGTCGCTCGCCGGCGCAGAGCGGAAGCCCATATTGCGCACTTTCACCTAGAGCCTCAAATCGAGTGGATGACGACAGCGCCGGCGGTCACAGCACTTCTGGCGCTTCGAATCATCGCGGAAACCGGCGCGGACTTTCATGACCGATATCACTCGGCGGAAGCGTTTTGTAAAGCATGCGGCTTGGCGCCTTCGAACAAAGTCTCAGGAGGAAAGCTGCTCAAGAGCAAGAAAGGCCAAGGCAATCAGTATATCAAGCAGCATTTTGTCAATGCTGTGAAGGGCTGGATGATCTCCCAACAAGCGCACCCTTTGAAAACATGGGCAGCGCAATATCGACTACGGGCGGGATACAAACGTACCACCACTGCGCTCGCGCATAAGATCGCGAAATCGCTCTGGTACATGGGTCGAGCCGGTGGTCAAGCCTATTCTCCTCGTGGACCGGCTGAGAAACTGGCTTCATCCGCGTCACAAAGCCGCGGCTGAAACAGGCAAAGCCTTTTGCGTGGGCGGCTGCTGTGCAGCCCGAGAGTCTACATTTAGATCCTTCGTCGAGTTTTACATGACTAACTTGGAATTACTGAGGACACGCAGTTTATAGTCCCGTATTAAGCTGCTATGGTTTGGCGCCGAAACGCGCTTAATTCAGGGTATTCTTGTAAATCACCCCATCTTTCATGATGACGCGCAGGTTTGTCTCTGGCTCGGTCATCACGCTCAGATCCGCCAGCGGATCGCCGTCCATCACCAGCAGATCGGCGGCCGCGCCGGCGATGACCTCGCCCAATTCACCGCTGCGGCAGAGCAGGTCGGCGCCATTGCAAGTGGCGGCGCGCAGGACCTCAATGGCTGGGATAATGTCGCCGCGGATGGCGAATTCGTCCAGTTGGCGGCGGTGCATCTGCCCCAGCAGGTCGGTGCCATAAGCCATTTTCACGCCGCCACTCTGCGCCATATTGAGGGCGCGCTTCCCGGCGTCCAGCACATCAAAAACTTTTCTATAAAGCGCTTCCGGCAAACCCGCCTCGATGCCTTCGTCCGCGAGACTTTGATAGATGGACAGGGTCGGCACCAGAAAAGCGTCATTCTCCAGCAGCAGGTCGACGCTCTCTTCGTCCATCAGGTTGCCGTGTTCTACCGTGCGCGCGCCACAGCGCAAGGCGCGGTTGATGGCGCGGGCGGTATAGGCGTGGACCATGACATAGAGGTTGGCGGCTTCGGCTTCTTCCACCGCGGCGCGGATCTCTTCTTCGGAAAACTGGGTGCTGTCGATGCGGTCGGTCGGCGAGGCGACGCCGCCGGAAACCATCAGCTTGATGTGGTGGGCGCCGCGGCGCGCTTCCTCGCGGCAGGCGCGGCGCAATTCGCTGACGCCATCGCAGACCCAGCCCAAGCCCGGCGTCAGCCAGCCATAGCCGACGCCGTCATCCCCGGAACTTCGCATGTCGCCATGTCCCCCGGTTTGCGACAGGGCGTGGCCGCAAAAGAATATCCGCGGTCCCGCTATCAAGCCCTCGTCGACAGCCTTCGCCAAGCCCCAATCTGCGCCGCCGCCGTCGCGCACGGTCGTGAAGCCGCGCATGAGCATGCCTTCCAGGATTTTGGCGGCGTGGGCGGTCACATAGGCGGGCGACCAATGCCGAATGGCGGAAAGATGGGCTGTGGCGGCTGTCACATGCACATGAGAATCGCACAGTCCGGGCATGACAACCCGTCCGCCGACGTCAATGACATCGGCGTCGGTCTGTGGCTTGGTCGCGCTCACCGCGCTGATCTTGCCGTCTTCGATCAAAACATGCCGATCGAGCAGCAATTCGCCGCCGCGCACATCCAATACGCGCGCATTTGTCAAAAGCATAGCAGTCATCAGATACTCCCAAGAAAACCGATTGAAAACATTGCAGGCTTCCAGTGTACCAGATGAGCCTTCTCCGGCGAAATCAACCGCAAAATTTGACAGGCGGATTTCGACTGGTTATACTCCGCCCACGTTTCGAAAAGACTTGTTGCTCTTGTTTGAGATCGTTTTGCCTTTTGCTGTGATTTTCCGTGAAAAATGCCATAGTCAGCTTTCTCCATCCCGCGGAAGGTCCGCTTTAGCGAGCGCCCCGGCACTGGCTCCAGGTCTCGTCCGATACGTAAATCGAAAACTTAGAATCGTTCAACACACGGAAAGTGAGGAAAGCATGTCTTTACGTATCCGCAGCGCATTTGTCATTTGTTTGTTGATGTTCTCCCTGGTCGGGGGAATCGTCGGCGCGCAAGATATGGGGGTCGCGAAGATCGGCATCATGGTGCCGCTGACCGGCGCCTTCGGCGCGGACGCCCAAGATGTTGTCCAGGCAGCGCAGATCGCCGTTGACGACCTCAACGAGATGGGCGGCGTAGCCGGCTACACCTTGGAACTGGTCATCGCCGATACGGTTGATCAGCGCGCTGACGCCGTGACCACCGCCTTCAACCAGCTCAGCAATACTGAAGATCTCAACTTCATCATGACCGCTTACGCCAGCACCTCGAACTTCGAGATCGACTTGATGGCGGAAATCGATATGCCCTATCTGATCTCGGCCAACGCAGCCCAGACGCGCGAAATCGTCTCGGCTGAACCGGAGACATACCACACCGTATGGTCGCGCGTGCCGTCCTACGACGCCTACGAGACCGCGCTGCCGGAATTGCTCGAAGCATACGACGAAGCGGGCATGCTCAGCTTGCGCGACCGCGAAGCCTTCATCATCAGTTCGGACGATCCCTATGGCACGACCATCGCCACCGGCATGAGCGCTCATTTCGAGAGCCTGGGCTGGACAGTCACCGGCTACGAGACGGTGCCTTTCGCCTCGGTCACGGACTGGCGCGGCCTGCTGGCGAAGATCCGCGAAGACGAGCCGGATATCGTCGTCGTTACCGATTCCGCGCCGCCCAACAACGCCGCCTTCATGAACCAATTCATGGAAAACCCGCCCAATTCGCTGCTCTTCTTGCAATATGGTCCTTCGGTGCAAGAGTTCCTGGAATTGACCGGCGACAACTCCACCGGTTTGATCTACAACAACCTGGGCGCCGCTATCGATTCCAAGCCGGAAGTGATCGAGATTCGCGATCGCTACGAAGAGATCTACGGGCATCGCGGCGGCTACTTCACCGTCATCGCTTATGACCAGGTGATGATTTACGCCACCTGCCTAGAAGGAGTCGGCGACCCGGCCGACCGCGTCGCCATCGGCGAATGTATCGGCAGCCTGGAGATGGAGACGCTGGCTGGCTTCTTGACCTTCGATCAAGAAACGCATCTGGCCATCCAAGGTCCCGAATACTATCCGATCCAGTTCTACCAGATCTGGGAAGGCGAGCGCATCCAGCTCGAGCCCGATCGCTTCGCCACCGGCGACTTCCAGGTGCCGCCCTGGATGGACATGTAACATTGTCGCGGCTATTTTTCGAGCTAGTCCGCAACTGATTTCGGGCGACTCGGCGCTGCGCGCAGACACCCACTAGGAGGTCAGCCGCCCGAAACCAAGATCTCACATTCGGGCGAGCCACGGCTCGCCCCTACCGAGATTCGCTTTTTTTTGAGAAATAGGGCGTGACGCGCCAAGAATTTGAAATGCGCCCCCTACAAACGTTTTGTCGGAACGAAGCGGGAGATGCGGCTGGCGGGGGCCGCCCCTTATACACCGGGATCGACACATGACCACGTTGCTGTCTGTTAGCAATGCGACCAAGAAATTCGGCGAATTAGTTGCCGTAGACGATGTCAGTTTCGAGGTCAAGCAAGGCGAGATTTATGGCATCGCCGGACCCAATGGCGCCGGCAAAACGACGCTCTTTAACCTCATCACGGGTATTCCCTACCAAGCCGATGGCGGCAGCGTCCACTTGCGCGGCGAGGAAATCACCGGCTTGTCGCCGCACAAGATCTATGAATTGGGCATCGCGCGCACCTTCCAGAAAGAAACCGCCTTCGATACGCTGACCGTGGCTGAGAACGTGCGCATCGGCGCGGTCTTCGGCACGGAACTGCGCCCCGAACAATATGAGGCTGCGGTGGAAAAAGCCCTGGCGGATCTCGACCTCAGCGCCGACCGCGACCGGCTGGCAGGCGAGCTCTCGCTTTATGCCAAGAAGCGCCTGATGTTCGCATCGGCTATCGTCAGCCGGCCCAGCCTGCTGATGCTCGATGAGCCGGCCGGCGGCTTGAACATGGCGGAATTGAGCGAACTCGAAGAACTGATTCGTCGGCTCAGCCGGGGCGAGACGACCATCATCATCATCGAGCATGTCTTGCCGCTGCTCTTCGGCGTATCCAACCGCGTCATGGTGATGGATTTTGGCAAGCGCCTGGCGGAAGGCTCGCCCGAGCAATTGGCGCGGGACGATGTCGTCATTGAAGCGTACTTGGGCGAGCGCGGAAAGGACGCCTTCCATGCTATTTCAGGTTGAGGGTCTGGTTTCCGGCTACGGCAAAATCGATGTCCTGCGCTCGCTGTCTATGCACGTCGACGAGGGTGAACATGTGGGGCTTTTTGGTCCCAACGGACATGGCAAGACGACGCTGCTGCGCACTGTTTCCGGCTTGATCCGCGCCAAGGCGGGCAAGATCAGCTTCCGCGGCGAGGACATAAGCAATTTTGACGCGCGCGCGATCGTCGAGCGCGGTCTGATCCATGTGCCGCAGGGCAATCAGTTGTTCCCGCAGATGACCGTGCAGGAAAACTTAACGCTGGGCGCTTATGTCCGACGCGCGGACAGCCGCAAAGCCGGCAATTTTGAAAAAGTGTTCGCGCTCTTCCCGCGGCTTGAAGAAAGGCGTTCCCAGCAAGCGCGGACATTGAGCGGCGGCGAGCGGCAAATGCTCTCCATCGGCGTCGGTTTGATGGGCATGCCGGAGTTGCTGATCCTCGACGAACCGAGCGTAGGCTTGGCGCCCTTGATCAAAGAGGAATTGGCGCGCGCTATCGCCGAAATCGCCTCGACCGGCGTCACCATGATCGTGGTCGATCAGGATGTAGAGCTATTGCTGGGCATTTGCGAGCGCTTGTACCTAATCGAAAAAGGCGTCGTCTCGCTCGAGACGGCCGATGTCTCGCAAGTCGATCAAGCCGAGATCCTGGAGATGTACTTCGGAAAGGTAAGCTGATGTCATTGGAAGCGATTGCCGCGATCATCGCCGGCGGGCTGGTTTCCGGGTCCCTCTACGCCTTGATGGCAAGCGGTCTTTCCCTGGTCTGGGGCACGGTGCGTATGTTAAACCTGGCTCATGGCGCGCTGGTCATGGTGGGCGCCTACTCCGCCTGGTATATGTCGAATCGCGGTGGCTTTGCCAAAGCTTTGCAGCCCATCGGCAAATCGATCGTGGAAAATGCCGAGGGATCTGGCGCCTTGGGTGGCTTGCTGCTGCCACTGGGCGAGTGGATCCTGTCCATACGCGGCGGCTTTGGACTGGTGATTGGCCTACCCTTCGCCATTCTCTGCTGCGGGCTGGTTGGTTATATCATGTATGTGCTGCTGGTCAAGCCCTTCGTGGGCAAACCCGGCGCTGATCTCGTGGTCATCATCACCACCCTGGCTGGCGCCAGCTTCATGCAGAATGGCGTTCAGGTCATCTTTGGTCCCCGCTACAAACAACTGGATCGCATCCTCAAAGGACCGCCGCTGCAAGTCCTGGAGACGGCAATCGGCTTGCAGGAAGTCTTGATCATCATCATGACGCCGGTCGCGCTTCTCTTGCTTCATTTTTTCCTCAAATATTCCAAACATGGGCTGGCGATACGCGCCGTCGCCCAAAACGATGACTTCGCCCACCTGGTCGGCATCAATGTCAGCCAGATCTATCCGCTGACCTTCGTCGTGAGTTCAATCCTGGCGGGGCTGTGCGGCGTCATGCTGGGCGGCTTGTTCTTCATCTTGCCCACCATGGGCGCGCAAGAGCTGCTCTTCGCTTTTGTGGTCGTCGTTTTTGGCGGATTAGGCAGCTTGCCCGGCACCATCATCGGCGCTTATGTCATCGGCTTCATACGCGAAGCAAGCGCCTATGTCTTTTCCTTATATTGGGCGCCGGTGGTGCTTTTCGCTACCCTGATTCTGGTACTTATTTTCCGACCGCGCGGCTTGATGGGCGGTGAAGAATCATGAGGCTTTTGGAGAGACTGCAGGCGCATCGCATGGCTTTGGCGATCATCGGGATCGCCGTTTTCCTCGCCATCCCCTTCGTGATAACGAACAAGCTCTTGATTCATCTGGGGATCCTGGGCATGTTATACGCCATCGTCGCCTCCAATTGGGATCTGACCCTGGGCTATGCCGGCGTCTTTAACTTCGCCCATCTGGCTTTCTTCGGCATCGGCGCGTATACCAGCGGCATACTGGCTGTCAAGCTGGGCGTCTCGCCCTGGCTGGGCATACCCTGCGGCGGGCTAACAGCGGCGCTCGCCAGCATCATCGTCTCGATCCCCGCCATCCGTTTGCGCGGCATCTACGTGGCGCTGCTGACCTTTGCCTGCAGCCAGTTGGTGCTGCTGCTGCTGCTCAGCCAGCCGCTCATAACCGGCGGACAGCAAGGCTTGACCGGCGTGCCGCAATTGCAGATCGGCGACTTCCGCTTCCGCGAAAGCAGTTACGCCCACTTCTATCTGGTCGGTTTTTTGCTGCTCTGCTCGACGATATTCTTGCGGCGGCTGGTCACATCGGATTTCGGCTTGAGCTTGATCGCCCTGCGCGACTTTGAAGAATACGCGGTCGCCCGCGGCATTCCGCTGGCGCGGCAGCGCTTGCTGGCATTCTTGCTGAGCTCGATCTTCCCCGGCTTGGCCGGCGCGGTCTACGCCCATTTCTTGATAGTCGCCTCCCCCGATATTTTTGGTTTTTCGCTGGTTACTCTGCTCTTGAGCATGTTGCTGGTGGGCGGCGTGGCGACCATTTACGGTCCGGTCATCGTGGGCGTGCTTATGACTTACGTCAGCGAGTTGATGGCTTCTAGCGCCTGGATGTCGGATGTCTTTGGCATATCGCGGGGACCGGTGCGCTTCATGTTCGTGGCTGTGCTCATCGTGCTGACGATGCGTTTTTTCCCGCAAGGCGTTTGGGGACTGATCAAACAATTCAGCGCCCGCCTGCGCGCCTCGCGCGGGGCTGCGACCGACCAGCCCCAGATAAGCTAAACGAGCCCGGGATTCGGCAGATGTCCGCAGAAGAAGCGCAGCCAAAAAGAGCCTTCATCACCGGCGCCGCCCGCGGTTTGGGCGAGGGCATCGCCCGGCGTTTGGCGCAGGACGGCTGGTCGCTGCTGATGACGGACGCGAATCCTGCCATTCACCAAACGGCGGCGGCGATCATCGACGAATTGCACATCGCGCCCGAGCGCGTCATCGCCGCCGAGCACGATGTCGCTAGCGCCGAGGTCACAGAAGCGGTCATTAGCCTGGGGCTCGCGCGCTTTGGCGGTCTTGATCTGGCTGTCGCCAACGCCGGCATTGGCGGCGTCGAAGCCGACCTGGTCGATCTGAACCTGGCTGATTTCGAGCGGATCGTCAATGTCAACTATCGCGGCGTCTTCTTGACCTGCAAATACGCCGGTCGCGTCATGCGCGAACAAGGGAGCGGCAACATCATCACCGTCAGTTCAATCTTCGGGCAAGAACCCTATCCGCGCGTGGCTTCCTATTCCGGGACGAAAGCCGGCGTCATCGCCATGACCCTGGCATTCGCGCTGGAAATGGCGCCGCACAATGTCCGCGTCAATACCATCGCGCCCGGTTATATGGCCACCGAAATGCAATGGGAAGGCTTGCGGCAGCGCGCGGCGCATGCCGGCATCAGCTTCGAAGCGGAACGCCAGCGCGTTTGGGATCTGGTGCCGCTGGGGCGTCATGGCAGCCCCGAAGAGATGGGCGCATTGGTCGCCTTCCTGGCCTCGGAGGAAGCGGCTTATATCACCGGCGTCACCCTGGGCTTGGCCGGTGGCGTGGTGCGGCGCTAAGCCATGATCCCCGCGCATAGTGAACTGGAGCGGGCGCTGCAGCGCCTCATGCTCGGCGTCCGCGCCGACTGGGCGCTCTATGTGAAATTCACCGGCACGGGCGAAGAAATCGCCTTTAACGCCGACGCCATGATGGACACCATGAGCGTCATCAAGATTCCGCTGCTGGCGACGCTATTCCGCGCTTGTGATGCAGGCGCGCTCGACCTGGCGCAAAAATACACGCTGGAGACGCGCTGCAAACGTTTCGGCACGGGCGTGCTGCACGCGATGGACGATGGCATGGTCTTCAGCTTGCGCGATGCCGCCACCCTGATGATCATCGAAAGCGACAACAGCGCCACCGACTATTGCTACGCTGCGGTCGGCGGTCCCGACGCTGTCAATAAGACGATGCGCGAATTGGGTCTCGCCGATATTGATGTGATGGGGGACTGCTTCGCCTGGTTTTCGGCATTGGCGGCTTCGATCGACCCGGACTTGGGCGAGTTGGACCCAGCCGCGCTCTTTCAGGCTGGATACCCGCAGATGTCCCCAGCCGAGTGGGAGACGGCGCGCGAGCGCTTCCACTTCGAGCAGGCGAAAACGGCACGTCCCTTTAGCCGCGCAACGGCGCGCGCGATTAGCCGCTTGCTGGAAATGATCTGGGCGGACCAATGCGCCAGCGCTGAATCATGCGCCGCGATGCGCAAAATCCTGCATCTGCAAATCTCGCGCTCGCGCCTGCCCAAATACCTGCCAGAAGCCCGCGTGGCGCACAAGACGGGCGATTTCAACCCTTTCATCGCCAATGATGTCGGCGTCATCGAATCGCACAAAGCGGCGCCCATCATCATCAGCGTGCTGGTGGCGGGGCACCGCGGCATCTGGGAAAACCTGGAAGACTGCATCGCGCGCATGGCGGAGAAAATCTGGGAATATGGCATTTACGCCGGGTGATTAGCCGGCGGATTTTCCGTTGGAATACCGATTGCGGCATCCGGAGCGTATCAAGTGAAAAGGAGAAACACATGAGTTATGGCAGGAGCAAATCCGGCCTGAACATTGAGGTCGATCAAGTCGCGACGCTGGCTGCGCTGTTTGCCGTGGACCTGACGGCTGAAGATCTCGAGGCGCTGGCGGCGGCATTGTCGAATCAACTGCCGTCCATCGCCGTCCTGGAAGCCTTTGACCTGAGCGATTTTCCGCCGATTTTGAGAATGGACGCGGGCTGGTATGACTGATTCAAAGGCTCTCATCAATCTGTCCATCAGCGAGGCGGCAGAGGCGCTGCGCAGTGGCGCGACGACAGCCGTCGCTTTGACCCAAGCCACGCTGGAGCGCATCAAGCGCACGGAGCCTACCGTGCGCGCCTATGCGGCCCTGCCGGAAGCGGCGGCTCTGGCGCAGGCGCGGGCAGCCGATCAAGAGATCGCCGCGGGCAATTATCGCGGTCCCTTGCATGGCATCCCCATTGGCGTCAAGGACATCATCTACACCAAGGGCGTCGCCACCGAGTGCGGCTCCAAAGTGATGGCGGGCTTCCTGCCCGATTTCGACGCGACGGTGGTGCGGAAGCTGGACGCAGCCGGCGCCATCATGATCGGCAAGACGATGCCGCACGAATTCGCCTATGGCGTCAACGAACCGCCGACCCGCTCGCCCTGGGAATTGAACAGCTATCCCGGCGGCTCCAGCACCGGCTCGGGCGTCGCCGTCACCGTCCGCTCGGCATTTGGCGCCCTGGGCACCGATACCGGCGGCTCGATCCGCATTCCGGCTTCGATCAACAATATCGTCGGCTTGAAGCCAACCTATGGACGCGTCAGCGCCTATGGCGTGATTCCGCTGTCCTGGACCCTGGACCACGTCGGCCCGATGACGCGAACGGTCCTGGACAACGCCTTGATGCTGAACGCGCTGGCTGGCCACGACCCGCAGGACTTGACGTCGGCGCGCTGTGACGTACCGGATTTTAGCGCCGCCATCGACCAGGGCGTGCAGGGACTGCGCATCGGCATCGACCGCGACTATGTCCTGTATCCCGGCGTGATCGACGACGTGCGCGCGGCTGCCGAAGCGGTCATCAGCGAGCTGGCGGACATGGGCGCGGAGATCATCGAGATTCGCTTGCCCGAATTTGAATTGACGCCGGAGACGCTTTTCACCGTGATGATGGCGGAAGCCAGCGCCTATCATCGTCAGCAACTGCGCGAAAAGGGCGATCTCTATGACCCCGCCACCCGCGCCACGCTGAAAATGGGCGAGCTGATCCCCGCCACGCATTACATCACCGGTTTGCGCGCCCGCGAGCGCTATCGCAGCGCGATGAAGGCGCTCTTCCGCGACCAGGCGCTCGACGCCTTGATCTCGCCCACCATGCCGCTGCCAGCGCCGCGGCTGAGCGATTTGCATCAACCGCGGCTGGATATGGACATCGACGAGACGCCTATGGTCTCGATCATTCATCACACCTTCTCCGCCAATTTGGGCGGGCAGCCGGCGCTGAGCGCGCCTTGCGGTTTCACGCGCGACGGCTTGCCCATCGGCTATCAACTGATGGGACGTCCCTTCGACGAAGCGACGCTGTTCCGCATCGCTTACGCTTACGAGCAGGCGCATGACTGGCATACGCGGCAAGCGCCGTATGATTTTGACGCCGCGAGCTAGGGGATTCAAACCCAAGTAAGGAAGGATAATTCAGACAGAAGTCAATCCAACAAAATAATTGGAAGCGGTAGGGGCGACTCGCTGGACTCTGTTGAAATACTCAATTTATCCCCCACCCCAAACCCCTCCCCCATAAAGTTGGAATACGCTGTGATATGGCTCTTCCACGAGAGTTGGGCTGAACTCGAAACCAAGATCAACCTGTTTGCCGAAGAAGTGCTGCCGAACTTGCAAACGTCCGGCGCGAGGAGTAGCTGATGGACGACTTCAAATGGAAAAACGATCGGATCTGCGCCGCTGCCCTGACATTCGACCTGGACGGCGAGACCATTCCCTACATGCTCGACCCGCCCAACGCCACCAAACGCATGGCGCTGATGTCCGAGTTCAGTTATGGTCCTAATGTCGGCATGCCGAATATCCTCGACTTGCTCGATCTCTACGAGATCAAAGCCAGTTTCTTTTCGCCCGCTCGCACGCTGGAACTGCACCCGGATCTAGCCCGCGAGATCGTGGCGCGGGGACATGACCTGGGGCATCACGGCTTCATGCACGAGCGGCCCGACGGCTTGAGCGACGAGCGGGAAGAAAAGGTGCTGCGCGCCGGCATCGACGTCATCGAGGCGATCACGGGCCGCAAGCCAGTCGGCTATCGCTCGCCAGCCTGGGAACTGAAACCGTCGTCGCCCGCCTTGCTCAAGCGCTATGGCTTCCAGTTCGACAGCAGCTTGATGGGCTACGACATCCCCTACTGGGTGGAAACAGCCGAGGGCGATCTGCTGGAACTGCCGGTTAGCTGGCGCAATGACGATTGGGTGCAATTCGGCTTTGTATCGGTGCCAGCCATCGGCAACGGCATCAACCCGCCGTCAATCGGGCTGGAAGTTTTCACCGCCGAGTTCGATGGGCTCTTCGCGCGCGGCGGGCTATTTAATATGACGATGCACCCCTTCCTGGCGGGACGCCCCTCGGGGTTGATCGTGCTGGAACGCTTGATCCGCTACATTCGCGGCTTCCCGCGCGTGTGGTGGGCGAAGCTCAGCGAGATCGCCGACTACTGCCAGCAACAGGACGTCGCGCCCATCCTGCCCCGCGCCAATACCGATTTGCCAGCCGCGAAGTGGATTGAATGACGATGCTGAAATATCGCTGTTTCAGTTCAGTCTTTTTGGCGGCACAGTCCCTTAATAGCATAGAGCGCGGACCTGTCCAAAGCGAAAACCAGCCGCAGGGTCTCGCCGGGCAGAACTGCCTGCCCCCGCCAAGCTAACTGGCAGGCGCTGCCGCTCGTCTTCAGCGGGGTGCAATCTTCAAGCGCGCAGCCGTCTATGCTCGCGCCGGCGCCATCGAGCAGGGCGGCGCGGATGCTGCCGCCGGGCGCGATTTCCGCATTTACCGTGATTCCCTCAGCCTCCAGCCGCAGCGGCGCCGTCGTCACTAGCGCCAATTTCTGTTTGTCGCGGGGGGCATAACCAGCGAAACGATCGCTTTCCAGCGTGGCCAGATTGAGCGAACTTTCGCGCCAGTTATTGTGCAAGCCGTTGCTGCCGCCGTAATAGATATAGACCTTATCGCCGCGCGCTTTGCTTCCTGCAATGGGAGCGGCGGCGTAAATGCAGCCGCAGTCGTATTCTCCATCGGGGTAACTGCCCGCTCCACGCGGGATTAGCGGTTTGCCTGGGCAAACCCGCCGCCAGTTGACCGAATCGGCGCTCCAAGCCAGCTCGGTATCAACCGTATCCCAATCTTCCTTCTTTTCATCACCCTTTTCGTCGCCCTTGTGGAATATCGCCGGCAAGCCGATGAACAGACCCGCGTATTGAACGATGGGCATGGAATAGATCTGATCGTGGGCGTCGGCGCCGCGCAGGATCTCAACCGGTTCGCTCCAATGCAGGAAGTCCGCGCTTTCGCTGCGCAGGACGGTGCGAATGCCCCGATAGGCTCCCCCAGACCAGCCGCGTGTGATGCCGACGTAGCGGCCTAAAGCCGGCGACCAGATGGCGTTGTTGTGGGTATCGCCAACAGCGTCATATTCGGTCCAGAGCACAGGTTGCGACCAGCGCAGCCCATCGGCGGAAAAGCAGGTCGCCATGCGCCCGGCGCGCGGATTGCGGTGAAAGAACTTGTAGCGGCGGGCGGGATCGGACGCGCGCGGGTCTTTGAGCGCGCCGCCGGCGTGGATGCCATGGCTCGCGCGGCGCATGACGATATTGTTGGCGCGGGAGCCTGCGAATTCGATCAAGCCCAGTTGCGGTTTTTCCCAATGCAGGCCATCGCGCGAGCTCGCGTAGAGCAGACCCTCTTCGCGCCCGTGGCCGGTATAAGGCGTCTGCGGACGCTGCGCCAAGGGCGTCCTGACCGATGCTTCATCGACGATGAAAGACTTGTACCAGCATTTGAATAGTCCTTCATCATCGTCATAGACGACGCTGGGATAGACATTATCCAAGCGCGCTTCCCAGCGCTTGGGCGGCTCGCTAAAGAATTCCTCGCCGAAGAGCGGATTGCCCGCGCATTTCCTGACAGCCCCCAATTGCAGGATAGCATTTTCGGTCGCCGCGAAATTGCGGGAGTCGAGCGCCAGCAATGGCGGCAATTCCTTCACGCGGTTTTCCTCGCAGCCGCAGCTGACACATCAGCCCAGCGTTAGACGCGCTTGCGCCGTGAAGCGATCGTATAAATCATCCAAGGCGAAAAACTCCTTGTCGATGATGTAGGAATAGACCCTGTTGTTGAAATTCCTGGTCCAATGCTCGGGGATGGCGCTCTTGCCGTATGCCGCCCCGAAGATGCTGCCGGCCGTGGCGGCCGTGCAGTCATTGTCCAAGCCCATCGCCACCGTTTCGCCGATGACTTTGCTATAATCAGCGCCGCCGACGCTCAGCCCCCAAACCGTCAGCACGGCGTTGTTGATGGTGTGTATTCTGTGCATGCCCGCGTAACGGCTGTCGACGGCAGCCCGCGCCTGGCGGTAGTCCTTGATGTCGCCGGCTGTGTCCAGCGCCCAGCGCAGCTCGCGCGCCAGCAGACAATCGGCCGGTATCTCGGCCAAGCCGGCTTCCAGCGCTTGCAGCGGATCGCCCAGGGCGAAGGCGGCAGAGATGACGGCGGAGAAATACATGGCGCCATAGACGCCGTTGCGCCGATGACTGATGGTGGCGTCGCGCCAGGCGAATTCGGCGGCTTTCTCTGGATAGCCCGGCGCGGCATAGCCCCAGGGGTCGGAGCGGATGTCAGCGCCGATCCAAAACATGAAGGGGTTGTCCTGGACTGCCGCTTGCGCGGGCGAAGTTCCCGCGCGCAGATTCCGCAGCGCAACGCCTTCCGCAGTTGCCGCGTGCGGCAGATATTTCATCCAAGCCGCGCCCACGTCCTCCACGCTAAAATCGGGTCCGTAATCTTCCAAGATAAGCAAACCCAGCTGCGTGTAGATGATGTCGTCATCGGTGGGCACGCCGTCCATTTTTGAGCGCGTGAAGCGGTCGCGCAGGCTGGTCTGATACTTGAGATCTTGCGGGCGCTCGGCCGCGCTCCAGTAATCATCGGGCGGGAAGGCATCGCCCAGATAAGCCGCCCAGCGCTCCATCTTTTCGATCTCCCAGCATTCGACGATCGAGCCCAATACGCAGCCGGCGAATCGCCCCAGGATCGCCCCTTGCAGCCGATCGCGGTAGTCCGGCTCCGGCAGCTCTGTCCAATAGCGGCGAGCGCCAGCCGGGCGCAGCGCGCGAATGCCGTCCAGGTCATCCGGTTCCGCCGCGCGCAAGGCAGGGTCCTCTGGCAAGGCGCGCAATTCCGCCAGCTTTTCGGCGATGAGGGATTTGATCTCAGCCATTTTGTCCGCCAAGCCAGCGGCGCCAGCCTCCGTCTTGAGCTGCGCCCAGAGGTTGATCGTCCGCTCCAGGTTTTCCACAGGCTCGGGGTAGTTATAGTTCGTCATATTCACCTCCTCAATCAATTCCAGCTTTGTCGCGCAAATTCATGTATGCGCCCATGTTCCATTATCCAGCCCGAGCGCCAATCCTCCGAGCCTAATCAACCGCCATCACCTTTTCCGCCTGCGCGACGAAGCGATCGATGACGTCGTCGATGGCGAAAGCCGATTGGTGATACAAGAAGGTATGCACCTTGTTGTTGAAGTTCTTGTACCAGTGCTTGGGTATGGCGCTTTTGCCATAAACCGCGCCCCAGATGCTGCCGGCGGTGGCGGCTGTGCAATCGTTGTCCTTGCCCATGGCGACGGTTTCGCCGATGACCTTGGTAAAGTCGTCGCCGCCGACGGTCAGACCCCAAATGGTTAATACGGTGTTGTTAATGGCATGCGCCCCGCCCATGTTGGGATAGCGCTCTTCGATGGCGGCGGCGGCATCGCGATAGTTCGCGATTGACGGGGCTCTGTCCAGCGCCCAGCGCACTTCGCGAGCCAGCAAACAGTCGGCCGGTATCTCTTCCAAGCCGATTTGCAGCGCCTCGACCGGATCATTGACGGCGAAAGCCGCCGAAATCGCCGCCGAGAAGTACATGGCAGCGAAGATGCCGTTGCGCCGATGGCTGACAAAGGCGTCGCGATACGCGAATTCAGCCGCTTTCTGGGTCCAGCCGGGCGCGGCATAGCCCCAAGGATCCGAGCGGATATCAGCGCCGATCCAGTTCAAGAAGGGATTGTCGGTTTCAGCGGCTTGCAGGGGCGGGACGCCTTTACGCAGGTTATCCAGCGCGATGCCCTCGGCGGTGAAGGCGAAAGGCAGATACTTGATCCAGGCTTCGCCCAGGTCATCGGTGCTGAAATCGAGACCGTACTCTTCCAGGATCATCAGCCCGAGCAGGGTGTAATTGAGGTCGTCATCGGTGGGCACGCCGTCCATCTTCGCGGACGTGAAGTCTTCGCGCAGGCTCGATTCGTATTTGCGATTGTGGGGTTGTTCGGCGACGCTCCAATAATCGACCAGCGGGTATTCGTCGCCGAGGTATTCCGCCCAGCGTTCCATGCGCTCCACGGACCAGCCTTCGACGATGGAGCCGAGCGTGCAGCCGGCGCAGCGCCCCAGCCAAGCGCCTTCCAGACGCTCGCGAAAATCCCCCGGCAGCGACGACAACATGCGGCGGCGGCCCGCCGGCCGTAAAGCGCGGATGGACGGCAGATCGTCGGGTTCCGCCTTTTCCAGCTCCGGGTCATTGGGCAGCGCGTCCAGCTCCGCCACTTTTTGCTTGAGCAAAGCCTCGATTTCGGCTACTTTTTCCGCCACGCCCGGCGCGCCGAATTCGATCTTTTGCCTGGCGAAACGATTGATGGTCTGGTCCCAGTTTTCCAGCAAGTCGGGATAATCAAACAGTTTCATGGCTCACTCCTCTAAGTTTTCA
The DNA here is from genome assembly GCA_965232245.1 of Phototrophicaceae bacterium. Taxonomy (GTDB): domain Bacteria; phylum Chloroflexota; class Anaerolineae; order Aggregatilineales; family Phototrophicaceae; genus UBA6055. Next base: position 3,694,791 of record CBDDPG010000002.1, read on the forward strand.
TTTCAGTTATATTTTTTGACAACGGTCAATTGATGCGGAACAGTCGCCGCGCATTGCCTGCGAGCAGCTTGTCTTTGTCAGCCGCGGGAATGTCAAGCGCCCTGACAATATCAAGAATCGCGTCGATGCTGACCCAGGGATGATCGCTGCCGAAGAGCAGCCGATCGGCGCCGGCGAAGTCGTAAGCGTATTGCATAGCTAGCGCGTCAGGCGAAACGAGATCGAGGTAGACGCGCTTGTAGGTTTCGCGCGGGGAAAGCGTGATGTGATCGCGTCCGCGCCGCTTGACCTCGGTCTGCTCGAGCACGCGCCCCATCAGATAGGGCAATACCCCGCCGACATGCGGATGCACAACTTGCAGCGTCGGGTGTCGCTCCATGACGCCGCCCAGGATCAGCCGCAGCATGGCAAAGGACGTATCCACCATGAAACCCATCATGGGAATCATGCTGTGTTCTTTTATCGCCTCGCCCCAGACCGGCACGGTCGGGTGCAAAACCAGCGGCAGCCCCCGGGCCGCGGCATGCGCGTAGAAAGCTCCGAATTGCGGCGCGTCCAGCGGCGCGCCATTGATATGCGAGGGCAGGAATACACCGCGCAGGTCCAGCTCGTCAATGGCGCGATCCAATTCCGCGATCGCGGCTCGCACGTCATTGAGCGGCAGGCTGGCGATGCCCACAAAGCGGTCGGGATGCCCCGCGCACAGCTCAGCCAAGGCGTCGTTGCAGATACGCGCGCCTTGCGCCGCCAGATCGGGTTCCAGCATATCGGGCGTCGGGATATTGACGCTAATCACGCTCATATCGACGCCGGCGGCATCCATCGCCCGCAGTTTGCCTTCGGCGCTGTAGCTATCCAGATCGAGGCGGAAGCGCTGCGCAGCGCCGTAATCGATCAAGTAAACGCCATCGGCGGCGCGGGCTGTGCGCAGGCTATTGCTGTTGCGCGTGAGCAAATCAGCATAGGCGCGCGGGAAAACATGGCTTTGGCAATCAATGATCATGACAGTGTCTCGCCAAATGGATAATCGGCTGGGCTGCTAGGGATCTCGACAAAAGCGCCTCGTTCCAGCGACTCTATCGCGGCGTCGATGACGGACAAGATCTTCAGATTGTTGCCCGCGCTGAAGGGCGGCTCTTGCCCGCCATTGAGATAATCGTGCCAAACATCAAAGAAAAGGCTCCAGGGATCGGTCCCCGACCGGCCCCGGTCGAGATCAATCGGGCGGAAGGCGCCGCCGCGCTCGGCGAATTCATATTCCATCGTATCGTTTGACATGTGAATGCCGCGGCAGCGCAGGGCGCCCTTCGCGCCTTCCAAGCGCAGCTCGTAACAGCTCGCTTGCGTTGAATAACCGGCGTGGTAGAGCATGTGCGCGCCGCCATGAAAGCGGAACAAGCCGTTTATCATACAGTCGCTATTGTAAGGAGACCAAGAAGGCATATAGCCATCGCAAATGACGGACTGGGACCTCAAGTCCGGCAAGATGGCGAAGAGCGCGTCCAGGTGATGACAGGTCATTTCGTAAAGGACGGGCTGCGCGAAATTCTTCAAGTTGCGCGCTTGATGGCGCGGTTTGGCGCTGAGGAAATAGATCTGCTCGACCGCGCCGAGGGCGCCGCGGTCCAAGAATTCAGCCACGCTCAGGTAGTGCCGGCGATAGCGCATTTGCTGTCCCACACAGAGCTTGATGCCTTTTGCCCGCGCCATCCCCGCCAGTTCAGCGGATTGCGGGAAATCATTCGTGAAGGGCTTGGCGACGAGAGGCGTCAAGCCCGCGGCCAGCGCGGCTTTGGTCTGGGCATAGTGCAGCTCGGAGGGCGTGTTGATCATGACGACATTGGCTGAGGAGCTGGCGAGCGCCGCAGCTAAATCGGTGAAGAGCGCGGATGCCGGCAGCCCATAATCGCTGCGCGCCTTTTGCAGCGCGCCTTCATTGACATCGACCACGGCGACCAACTCATGCCAGTCTTTGCTTGCCAGCGTTCGCAGCATGGATCGGCTGATGCCGCCCATGCCAAGGATCATCGTGCGTATCTTGTCGAAAGACATGAATCTGCCTCATTCCCGTTTCAGATTTGCGTATCCAAGAGTTGCAGTAGTTGCTCGCGGTTTGCCCGCACGGCATTATGCCGATCGTTCCATTGATGCGGCTCCAGGCAATAATAGCCGTCGTAGCCATCGGCTTTCAGCGCCGCTACCTGCCCGGCCAGGTCAGCCAAGCCCTCATTGATAGCCACGAAACCATCCGCTTTCCGCCAGTTTTTGAAGTGGACATGCGCGAGCAAGTCGCGGACCTCCGCATAGCCGTCGGGAAAAGCGAGCTCCCCGGAAGCGGCGGCGTTCGCTGGATCCCAGACCACGCGCACGCCCAACTCGCGGGCGATCGTCGCCAGATTGGCGCCGGTATTGCTCCAGATGCTGGCGGCGTTTTCCAGCAAGACTTCGATGCCTTCGCCGCGGCAAATCTCGCTGGCGCGACCCAGATAATCGTAAATCCGCCCGGGGATGGCGGCTTTGGGGTCGCGGCCGCGCTTGAATGTGAAGAGCGTCATGCGCGTTATGCCCAGCTTTTGCATCAGTTGGATGGCGCGCGGCAAGCCATCATGAAAGGTTTGCTCTGTGGTCGCCTCTGCCAGGTCGTGCTTGAAGAAACCGGGGCTGACGCCAATCAAGTTCAGGTCGTATTCGGCGGCGGCATCAATCACTTCTTGAATCGCCGCGTCGCTGACATTGGGGAAGCGGCCGCCGCCCAGCTTGCGTATCTCATAATTGCGGATGCCCAGCGGCATACAAAATTCAACCGCGTCGCGGAAGGAATCATCGGCTTCGTCGCTGATGATCGCCAGGCGCTTTTTCCAATCAGTCATCATTTTCTCCTTCTAGGGGTCGGGTTTGCAGCGTCGCCAAGATCGTCGGCACATAGCGCATCTGCTGTGACATGGCTTTGCCCATGCCCAAATGAGAAATCCATTCGGGGAACATGCCGATGGTGGGCAGTCCTTTTTTCACATAATGGGCGATATCGGCATCGCCCGAAAGTTCCCAAGCCGCCGCCAGACCTTCCAGCACCCATTGCGTGCAGCGGAAGTTGCCGCCGAGCGTGCGGTTGCGGCAGGAGGTATAGCGGAAGTGCCCGCTCTCGTGATCGAATGTCTCCCGGATCAGCCAGCGCGCGCCGCCGATGATGGCTTCGGCGACCTGCCCGTCCTGGGTGAGCGTGTAATAGCGCTTCAAGCCAGAGAGCAAAACGCCGACCATAAAACCAGCCTCGCCGCGGCAGCGCGGATAGCCGCAGCCGCAATGGCTCTCGGTTAAGTTGCGTACCCAGCCGCCCTCGGGCTCGGCGCGCTCCAATACGCGCTCGACGATGATTGAGGCGGCGTTCAGGCTGTCCAGGTCCTCCTGCGCGCCAGCCAACATGCAGAGGTGAATCAGATGCCAGCCGGCTTCGCGCGCGTTCGAGAAATCGTAATGGTCGAAGAAGCGTTCCTGCAAAAGCCAGTTCCGGGTCTTGCGCAGCGATTCATAAACAAAGTCATCGCCCGTCAGCAAATAGTGCAGCAGCGGTCCCTCGACCCAGGTATGCGAGGGGATCGATTTTGTACCAGCCATCTTGCTGCGGAAAAGCGGCGGCAAGTATCCGCCCAGGTGCCCGGGCATGTGCATGGATTGCCCGCCGATTTCTGAAGGGTCGCTTGAGTAATTGATGGTATCGACATCAGCCAGGTGCCGCGCCGATTCAGCCGCCCAAGCCGCCCAGCCTGGATTGCCGCCGCGCAGGAACTCCGCATAAGCGCAATAGGCTGGGTCGTATTCGTTATTGCCCCAGGACCAGCCGCTCTCGCCGTACCAGTCGCCGAAGTTGACCTGCCCGTAAGCGCGGAAGCGCTCGCGATCGGCGTGGAAAGAGTCCAGGGCGCTGTCAGCGAGATCCTCGTAGTCGGGCAGAATCGAATCCCGCCGCGCGCCCAGTGGATATAGCGCGCCGGTGCTATTGAGGTAGTCGATATCGGGTCTGGCAAAGACGCCCTGTTCCAGCCAATCAAAGAGCGCCGGCTGATCGCCGCCGAAATCGAGCAGGAATTCATTGCTCAGCGCCATGCCGGCTTTCAGGATATAGCCATCGGCATCCAGCCAGGAGTAAAGGCGATGGGGCGCGTCTTCGTCACCGGGCAGGTCGACGCCCTTCCGTTCCGGGAATAGCTGGAGCGATATGCCAGCTTCGTCCACCGCTAGCGCCTTGGGATACAGCTGCCAGAAGCGCCGCAAGCCGATGCCCATGGCGCCGGCGTCGCCGTCGACGCGAATGTGACCGGGCGCTCGACCGGCTCGGGTTTCGCCGCCGATGCTGTGCGCCAGGTCGTGATCATGGCGCAATTGCCAAGCGCCATTGTCGAGGCGCCAACTCCCTTCGGACTGTTGAACGAGCGCCGCGCCCGCGAACGGGATGCGCATGGAAAAGGAGCGCAGCTTCAGCAAGCTGCTTGCTTCGCCGGCGCCGCCGACGATGGCTGTACGCAGCGGCGCGGCGTCGCTGCCGGGCAATTCACCGCCACGAGCCGCCGGCGCCAGAGCCGGGCTGATCACTTCCAGGCGGTGCTGGAACTTGACGAAGTTTTGCCCCGGGTAAAGGCGCAAGCGCAGCGCGCTTCTTAAGTGCGCTATGCCCCGATCGTCTACGTGGTCAAGCTCGAAGTGGAGATCGCGAGCATCGCCGCTCAGTTGGCGGAGCGGGCCCGAGCGAAGCGCCAGTCCATTGCTCAAAATCGCCTCGAAGCGCAGGTCCGACAGCGACAGAACTTTGCCCCAGTCTTCATTCAGACCTCTCTCAATCGTGAAGTCAGCCGCAATATCAGCAGCGCTGGCGGTCAAGCGCAGCGCGGGGAGCTTGCGGTCAGGAGCAGCTTCTCCTATTGGGACGACCTTCTCGTCTGGCGCGTTGACAAGGAGCTGGGCTGACAGCGAGCCTGCACTTGCCAAGCCTTGGGGAACGCGGCTTTCCACCAGCGCCCAACGCACCGTGCCATCGTGCCAGCGGCTTTGCGCTTGCGTCCGCGCCGGCAGGACTTGTTCAGCCACGCGCAGGTGGCAAGTCTCAATCTGAGGCACGGCGCCTTTGCCAAAAGGCATTCCAAATTGCAAAGGCAGCCCAGCGAGATCGGCACTGTTGAGATTCATCAGTTCCAGTGGCACGACGAGCTGCTGCGCCGGTGGCGCTTCAGTCCGCACAGTGGAGAAGGTACGCGTTTCCCTACGTGATTGACCAGAGGATTCGGTTGCTGTAACTTCGATATGGTAACTGCGCGCGGCAGGCAAATCGGGAAAAACCAGATGATGCAGACGCGCTGGCTCCGCCGTCCGCTGGGCGCGGAAAGCGGAGCCCTTGTCGCTGACAGTCGCCTCAAGCCGCGCCAGCCGCGACGTGGCGCATTGCAGGCGCGCCGTCCAGCTCTCATTCGCAACTGCATCCGCGGCGGGCTCCGCGCGCACCGTCAGATTGGCGATTTTTGGCGCAAAGCGGCTGGGCTGGGGCCGCTCCTGCAGCAAAACAAATCCTTCGATGCGGTAGCTGCCGCGTCCCGGCGCGGTCAAGCGAAAAACCTCCATCGCGCCCATGAATTGGACCGGCTTGTCCGCCACAATCAAATGCGGACGGTTGTCATAGCGGCTGGGCTCGACGCGCCCGATGTCTTGACTGGCCAAGCGCAGCTCCATCGGACAGGTTTCGCCCGCCTGGCAATAGATCAGGATGCCGATGTAGCGCCGACCGGTGTGATCGGCTTGGCTCTCGATCGTCTGCCAGAAGCGATGGCGCAATGTCGAGGAGCGCCCGGATTGCGCGACGGCGCCGGCGCGATAAATGCTCGGCTTGGGGTAGGCGGTCAAGCCCAGATCGGGCGACCAGGTATCCAGCGTTTCGCAATCCACCGCGCGCCAGGCGTAATTGCGCGGGTCCGCGAAGAGTGCCGCGATGCGCTGCGGCTCGATGATGTCAATATGGGGAATCAGTTCCATCGCCTATCCTTTTTCGCTTTCCACAGGCTTGATATACCTCCGCCAATAGGGAAAAAGATGCGGCTTGCGCCGGCCCTTGAAATGCAGGACTTTCTTGCCCGGGTAATGCCCGTCCATTTCGCATTTCATCGATGTCGAGAAATTATAAATCGCGCAAGGCAGGAACAAGACCCTGATGCCATCAAGATCATGGCGGAAGACATCGTCGCGGGCGAAGTCCACCGCGCTGAAGATCTCGCGCAGCGCGTCTTGATCCCCGCCCCAGACGCCGTCGCCATGATGCCGGCTGCGGAAGCGGCGCAGCCACATCCGGTGGAAGCGGGCGGCGCCGGCGGGAGCCCGCCCATGCGCGAAATTGATGCCGGCGTTGATGGGCCATTTCTCTTCATCGCGGTAAGTCAGCGCGACATCAAAGTCCTGGTCGAAGACCGGGGACAGATCGCCATTGATCAGGATATCGGAATCCAAAAATATCGTGTGACCCTCCGCTTCTTTGATGTAATCAAGCCAAGCGATAGAGCGCGACATCATCGGGCTTTCAGCATCAAGGTCGCAGCGCATGATGTCGGTAGCCGGATGGGGCGGGAAGACTGTGTGGCGGTCGCTGAGAATGACTTGCCGGCAGCCCGGGTGGAAGCGCCTGGCTGAAGCGAACATGGTCTTGATATATGCCTGTGGCTCGGTCACGGTGATGGTCGAGGTCCGGCGATGAATGCTGTCCATGGTCCGCGCCGTGACATCAATGTAAAAGGTGACAAAACTGATCATGCCGCCGCCCTGGCTCTATGCGCCCGCGCCATTAGAAAAGCCCCTCGAATTCTTTCATCAAGTCGGCTTTTAATTCAAAGCCGATTCCGGGTACCTGCGGCGGCTGGATGCGCCCGTCCCGCAGGGCGAGATCGTCGCCGAAGCCGCCAAAGGGCTGGAAAACATGGGGGTAGGATTCGTTGCCAAATAGCCCCAGACCGGCGGCGATATGCAAGGCGAATTGATGACCGCCGTGCGGGATGCAGCGCCGCCAAGACCAGCCGTAATGGCTTAACATATTCAGCATACGCAGGTATTCCACCAGCCCATAGCTGAGCGCGGGATCCATTTGCAGGAAATCCTTATGGGAGCGCATGCCGCCGTAACGAATCAAGTTGGTCGCGTCAATGGCCGAGAAGAGATTCTCGCCCGTCGCCAGCGGCAAGCTGGTCGCGCTGGCCAGCGCGGCATTGAGCAGGTAGTCCAGCGGATCGCCCGGCTCTTCGTACCAGAACAGATCATAAGGTTCCAGAGCCCGGGCGTATGCCAGCGCTTGCTTCAGCCCGAAGCGTCCGTTGACATCGACAGCCAGGCGCTTGCCGCTGCCGACGATTTTGATGACCGCCTCAATGCGTTTGAGGTCCTGCGCCAGGGACGCGCCGCCGATTTTGATCTTGACCGTGCTGTAGCCTAAATCGAGATATGTCTTGATTTCGTCTTGCAGCGCTTCCCTATCTTTGCCCGGGTAATAATAGCCGCCGGCGGCATAGACAAAAACATCGTCGTCGAGCTCGCCGCCGCGATAGCGCTGGCTCAGCAGGCGATAGAGCGGGAGGCTTTCGATCTTGGCGACCAGATCCCAGAGCGCCATATCGACCACGCCGACCGCCACCGAGCGCTCGCCATGGCCGCCCGGCTTTTCATTGCTCATCATCACATCCCAGGCTTTAGCGGGATCGAAGTTGCCGCCCGCGTCATTGAGCAGCGCCTCGGGCTCTGCCGCGAGCAAGCGGGGAATGACGCGATCGCGCAGGATGCCGCTCTGCGAATAGCGGCCGTTGGAGTTGAAGCCATAGCCGATCAGCGGTTTGCCAGCGCGCATGACATCGCTTTTAATGCCGACGATTGAAGCGGTCATCTGTGAGAAGTCGATGAAGGCGTTGCGCATGTCCGAACGGATGGGCACGACGCGGTCGCGAATAGCCGTTATTCTCATAAAGCCCTCTCAGAGGAGACGCTTTTGCCGCGCCATGCTTCGCGGCGGTTATGCACTGGCAGATCGTCGCCGCGCAGGCCGCTATGCTCGGCGGTTTCGTATCGCGCGAAAAAGCCCTCCAGCTCGGCGCTCATATTCCGAACCAGATCTTGGCAGCGTCGCTCGCGGTAAAGATTCACCGTCTCGCGCGGGTCGCGCTGCAAGTCGTGCAGCAAGTTCTCGTAGCCGTCATAGCGCCGCGCCAGCTTGTAACGCTGGTCGCGGATCGCGCGGACAGGACCATATTCGACGAATGTCCTGTTGTCCCAGGCTGGGTCCGCCGCGCCCGCCAGCAGATGGCGGAAGCTCTTGCCGGGAAAGCCATCAAGCGCTTGCGGCCGCGCGTCGGCAAAGTCCAGCAGGCTCATGAACAAGTCGCAATGATTGACCAGCTCGGCGCGCCTTTGCCCAGCCGCGATTTTGCCAGCGAGATTGAGTATCAGCGGCACGCGGATGGATTCCTCGAGCATGTTCAGTGGTTCGCTGCCATTGCCCTTGCCCCAGATGCCGTGATGCCCCATGTTCAGCCCGTGATCGGACGTGTAAACGATCAGCGTTTCATCGCGTTCGTCCAGCGCTTCCAGTTCGCCCAGCACCCGCCCGACCGCAGCGTCAATCATGCTTGCCGATGCGTAATACTGCGCCAGCGCTTCTTGGGGCTCAGCCGGCGCGACGGGATGCGTGCCTGGTTCGCCAAAGGCATAAGCAGCATCGTCGGGAATATCCTTGAATGTCGCGCCGCGATAGCGCGAAACCAGCGCTTCATCGCGATTGATCCAGGGGTTGTGCGTCGTCGCGTACCCGATGAAGAGAAAGAATGGCGCTTCTCTTTCGCCCTGTCCGGCGCCTTGTCCAGCGCGCTGGCGCAGGAAGTCGATGGCGGCGTCGGTGATGACGTCCGTATCGTAGCCAGTTCGCTCCACCACTTTGCCCTGGTCGCTGTATTTGTGGGTCATCACGCTGTACTTGGGTGTCTTGCGCCAGGAACTGTACCAGTAATCGAAGCCGGATTTCGGGCTTTCGCCCGTGCCGCAGTGCCATTTGCCGCAGAGCGCGGTCCTGTAGCCGGCCGCGCGCAGGCGATCTGCCAGCGTCGGAATATCTTGCAGCCAAGCTGTCGCCCCCACCACCGGATCATCTTCTGCCAGATGGTCGTGGACGCCGTGCTGCGAGGGGTAGAGCCCCGTCCAGAACGAGGCGCGGGCTGGCGAACAGACCGGGCAGGGCGTGAAGGCATTTTCCATGACGACGCCGGATGCCGCCAAGCCGCTGATATGCGGGGCGCTGATTTCGCGATTGCCATAACTTGGCAGCGCCCAAGCCGCATGGTCGTCGCTGAAGAAGACGATGATGTTGGGCTTCATCGAGTCTCCGCCAGCGCGAGAGCCGCAAAAGGCGCGTTTTCCGCGATGAATTGGTCCAGGGCGGCCGGTCCGAGCGCGAAGAATCGCCGCGCCGATTCCGCCCGGCTATAGGCTTGCATGGCGACGCCGCGCCGCGCCAGGATATGTTTGGCCGAAGCGGGAAAACCCCCCGCCACCATGACCTCGTTGAAGGCCATCAAGCGCTCATGCGCTTCCTTGCGGATCTCGGCTGGCAGCGACATATCGCAGACCTGCGCGCTCAGTTCGGGCGAAACCATCGGCAGCCAGCCGCAGAAGCCGTGGCTGCCAGCCTGCATTGACGGCGGCAGAACTTTGAGATTGGCTTGGAAGAGCTTGAGCCGGCTGCCGGCGGCGGCTTGCGCTTTGGCGCTGAAAGGCGCGATTTCGCGACAGGTGTCTTTCATGAAATAGTAGCGTCCGCTGGTCGCCACCCGCCCGACCTCTTCCGCGGTCAGCAGGCGGTGCTCCGGCTGCGGCAGTTCATAGATGCCCAGCCGCACATGATCGCCGACCAAGGCGCCAATTTCCAGCAACTGCTCGTCCAGGTTCCGGGGGCTGGGCAGCAGGGACAGCGCCACGACCGCAATATCGCTGCCCATGTCGTAGATGTTTTGCAGACATGCCGCTTGCTCGGGCAGCGTCGCGCCGAAGTTGCCGACAGTGGCGATGGTCATGTCGCCGGTGGGATGTTCCGCCACATGCCGCGCCACCCGCAAGCGTTCATCGTCATCGAGATAAAGCACTTCGCTCGCCTGCCCCAATGCCAGTAGGCCGGGCGCGCCAACACGCTTATAGAAGTCGAGCAAGCTGCTGATAGCTGCCAAATCAAGCGCGTCGTTCTCGTCAAAGGCGGTCAGCAGAATCGGATAGGCGCCGTCGGGCGCTTGAAAATCGGGCATGGCAAATCTCCGCGCACGGTCGCTTTTGAAAACGTTTTCAGCGGATGAGTATAGCGAAATGCGGGGAAATGTCAAAATCCGCGCTAGTGTTAGATTTACCACAAAGACAGGAAGATCACAGAGAAAAACCTTAACTTTGTGTTTTTCCTGTCTTTGTGGTGAGAAAACAAAACGATTGCCCTGACCAGCGATACATAATTTGACAAAAGTCTTATGATGCGCTAAAGTCTCGGAAATCGTTTTCAGGCTTCCAAGGATTGTCCTTGTCGCAGAAGGCAACCATACACGATGTGGCGCATCACGCGCGGGTCTCGGTCAGTTCCGTTTCGCGGGCGCTGAACAATTACCCGCATGTCTCCGAGGCATTGAAGACGCGCGTGGTGGAAGCCGCCGAGGAGTTGGACTATCAGCCGGCTTTCCTGGCGCATAGCCTGCGCCGGGGCGAGACCAACTCGATTGGTTTTCTGGTGGGCAGCATCGCCAACCCCGTCATCTCGACCATATACGAGGCGGCGGCCGAGGCGCTCGCGACTAATGGTTACGCTGTAACACTGGTGTCCTCGCGCAATCAAGCCGATCTGGACACCGCCTGTTTGCGCCTGCTGGCCAGCCGCCAGGTGAGCGGATTAATCGTCTCCTCGGCTTCGGAATCGCCCCAGCCATCGCGGCGCTTCATCCAGGAGACGAATATCCCGACGGTCATGCTGGACCGCGAGCCCGTCGCCGGCGAGCGCGTGTTCGCCGTTCAGTCCGACCACGCAAGCAGCATACGAAAAGCGATTTTTCATCTGGTCAAAAAGGGCCATCGCCATATCGGTTTCATCGGCGGACCGCGAGGCTTTTACCCCACACAGCGGCGCTACCGCGCCTATCAAAAAGCGCTGGCTGAAGCCCGCATTCCCCTGCGCCGTGAATTGATCCGCTTCGCCCCCTTCACAGAAACCGACGCCTTTGCCGAAGCGTTGCTGCTGATGCGGAATCGGCCCCTGCCCACAGCTTTGATCGTGGCGGGCAATATCATATTGATCGGCGCGCTGCAGGCATTGCAAGACCGGCAACTGGCGGTCGGGCGCGACATCGCGTTGGTCGCCTGCGACGACATCCACTTGACGCAGTTGCATCGTCCACCGGTCACGGCTATCCGCCGCGACCTGAACTTATTGGGGAAAACAGCCGCCCGCTTGTTGTTGCAGGGCATTCAAAATAATGGAAACAGGAGCGATCGCGTCATCAAATTGCCGACCCAGCTCGTGATCCGCGAGTCATCAAATTTTCATTGTAAGAGGTGATTCGCAAGGGTGATTCCCGCTGGATGGCGAGACAAGATGTGCTTAACTGTTAGAACCGTCTATTGAAAGGAGCAGGCGAGCGCGAGAAACGCAATTCGTTACGACAGCTCAATTCAAGCTGTGGACAGGCAATCGCCTGTCCGTCCTATAGCAAAGTGACATAAGTTTCAATATGAGGAGGAGATTATGTCGAAGAAGTTATTCACCCTAACGCTGATTGCCTTGGTCTTGCTGCTTGGCGCGACCGGCGCAATGGCGCAGGATCAAGAGCTGAGGATCGCCACCGGTTCGTCCGGCGTGGCCAATTTCAGCTTCCAGATCTTGTCGGCCGGCGGCGATCAGCAGAACTGGATCACCTTCCAGTCGGTTCCGCCACTTTATTTTGATGTCGACTTCAACTTGAATACCGGCTATTTCAACGACTGGAGCTCCAACGAAGACGGCACCGTCTGGACCTTCTCCGTCGACCCCGAAGCGCGCTGGTCCGATGGCACGTCAATCACGGCGCAGCAGGTCATCGATTCCTGGCAGGTGCAGGCGGCGCCGCTTAACAGCGTGGGACGCATCCGCACCTATCTGGGCAACGTAGCGGGCTTCGCCGATGCGCGCGAGATGGCTGCCGAAGACGCCATGACCGTCGATGTCAGCGGTCTGTCGGCGCTTGATGATTCGACCGTCCAGGTGGAGCTGGTCCTGCCGGATCCGGTTTTCTTCTGGCGCATCGCCACGGCGCACATGGCTATCGCCCGCGCCGAGGACGTGCTGGAATATGGCTTCAACGAATTCTGGAAGCCGGAGAACAACCCAATTGTCAACGGTCCCTTCATCCTCACCAGCTTTGACGCCGACCTGCAGACGGCTGAGATGACGCCCAACCCGGAGTGGTGGAAAGACGGTCCTATCTTGGAGAAGGTCAGCTTTATGTTCGTGCCCAATCAGCAAACCGTCGGCACGATGGCGCTGAATGACCAGATCGACGCCAGCCTGGCCGCGGCCCCCTCGGTCCTGCGCGCGCAAATGCCGGATTACTTCCGCCAATTCGACGCCATCGGCTTCAACACCTTCTGGATGCAGCCGACTGTCGAACCGACCAGCGATCCGAAAGTCCGTGAAGCGCTGATCAAGTCGGTCGATTGGAGCGCTGTCTTCCAAGCCGCCTTCCCGATTGAAGGCAGTGGCGTCATGACCACCCAGACCCTGGACGATATCGTTACCTGCCAGAATCCCGACGCGACCGGCTATCCCTTCGATGTCGAAGGCGCGCAAGCCGCTCTGGCGGAATCGAGCTATGGCAGCGCCGAGAACTTGCCCAAACTGCGCGTTACCCCGCGCGGCAGCAACGAGTTCAACAACCGCGCCCTGCAAGCGGTCATCGAGTTCTGGCGCCAGAATCTGGGCATCGAAAATATCGAGTTCCAGCAAGACCCCAACAGCTTCGGCGATGACTACGACAAGATCAACTTGAGCCGCGACGATGTCGTCATTCGCTTCCCCGATGCCGCGACCTATATGTGGGCGGCGGGCCACTCGTCTGGTCCTGTCGCCAGCAGCTCGATGCTGAGCGGCTACTACAACGAGGCGCTGGAAGCAGCCGTCGACGAAGCGCTGACCTTGGCGCCGGATGATCCGCGGCGCTGTGAACTGGCGCTCGAGGCGCAGGCGCAATACGAGGGCGACTACGTCATCATGCACTTCGGCAAGCCCTTGCGCACCGCCAACGCCCGCGAGCACGTCAAGGAATACTACAGCGGTCCCGACGTCAGCGTGATCGAACCCTGGAAGATCTACATCGAGCGGATGTAAGCCCCCATCCCCCGACCCCTTCCCTCATTTTGGGGGAAGGGGAGAAAAGTCCCTCCCTCTTCATGGGGGAGGGAGCGTAGGGTGGGGGGAATGAAGGACGCGCCATGGCATCATTCTTGCTGATACGTCTTTTGCGCTGGTCGGCGGGGTTGTTGCTCATCCTCTTCGTCACCTACGCCATGATGTATTACGGCGCCGGCGATCCCATCCGCATGATGTTCATCCAGGGCGAAGATTTCGACTCCGAAGACGAAGTGGTGATGAGCGCGCTGCGGGCGAAATATGGCTTGGATGAACCCTTCATTGCGCAATTCGGCAATTATCTCAATAAGCTATTTCAAGGCGACTGGGGACGCTCAATCCGCTTGCAAGTCGACCGCCCGGTGCTGGAAATCGTGCAATTCCGCTTGCCGATATCCATGCAGCTGGGTTTCGCGGCGACCGTCATCGGCGCCGTCGGCGGCGTTGGGCTGGGTGTGCTGGCGGCGCTGTATCACAATCGCTGGCTGGACCGTCTGACAATCAGCGCCGTCTTATTCATCAACGGCATTCCCGTTTTTGTCACCCTGCCGATGCTTCAGCTCCTGCTCGTCTTGCAACTCAAACTCATTGATGTGCCTTATGGCTGGAATGGCCTGTTTCATATTGATGCCGCCTTGCCGGTCGCGGTCATATCAATAGGTATCCTGCCCATCATCGTGCGCCAGGCCCGTTCCGCCATGCTGGAAGTAAAAAGCCAACTCTATGTGCGCACCGCCCGCGCCAAAGGTCTATCGGAATCGCGCATTATCCTGCGGCACATGCTGCGCCCGGTGCTGACGCCTGTGGTAACCACCCTCGGTCTTATCATGATTGGTCTCATCAATGGCTCGCTCTTTGTGGAATATATCTTGAATATCCCCGGTTTTGGCTTGCTAACCATCGAAGGCATCAAAAAGGTCGATTATCCCATCATCATGGCGGTGGCGGTGGTCGGCACCTTGATCATCTTCATCAGCAATTTCTTGGTCGATATCATCTATCCGATTCTGGACCCGCGAGTGAGGGCGCAATGAGCGCGGAGACAACCACGGCAAAACGCTCTCGGGTCATAGATGACAAGAGCCTCTCGCTGGAAAATCATCGCAGCTTGTTGCAGGACGCGGTCCGGCGCTTCAGCAAGAATTGGCTGGCGGGGGGCGGCTTGTTCATTGTCATTGCTTTTCTCTTTCTGGCGCTCATTGGTCCCCATATCGCCCCCTACGACTTCCTGGAACAGAATATCGTCAAGGCATTTCAGGGTCCCTCTGCCGAGCACTTCCTGGGCGCCGATGACTTGGGGCGGGATGTCTTCAGCCGTATGCTGCACGGCGCGCGCACCGCCGCCCTCGTCGCTTTTTTCACCACTTTCATCAGCTTGGCGATCGGCATCCTAGTGGGCGCCTGGTCGGGCATTCATGGCGGGCGAGTAGATGAATTGCTCATGTGGATTAGCGATTTAATCCAAGCCATGCCGGGCTTGCTGCTGGTCATCCTCATCAATACTACCCTGCGCCGACCCATTATCAACTGGTTTGACAATCTATATATGCAAACCCGCGATCCCTTCTTTCTTAATACCCTCTGGCTTGATTATGTACTGGTCTTCAGCGCCCTCGCGCTCATCGCCTGGCCCGGCCTGGCGCGCCTGATCCGGGGCCAGGTCTTGAGCATCAACGAAGAAGATTATGTGCTGGCGGCGCGCGCGCTGGGCGCTTCCGAGTGGCATATCATGCTGCGGCATGTGATACCCAATGCCATGGGACCGATGATCGTCGCCGTAACCGCCAGCATGGGAGGAGCGGTGACCCTAGAAGCCGGCTTGAGCTTCCTCGGCATCGGCATCCAGCCGCCCAACGCCAGTTGGGGCTCCATGCTTGAGGAGGGGCGGCGCTATTGGCAGATTTTCCCGCACCTGATGCTTATCCCGGCTGTGACGATTGGCGTAATTCAAGTGGCATTTGTCTTTCTGGGCGATGGCTTGAACGACGCGCTGGATCCGCGCCGCAGCAGCTGATGACAGTCCGTTAGAGTAGAGTTGATGTCCACAGCCAACACGCTGCGTTTCTTGAGCGAATCAACATTTGGAAAGGGTATATAAATGTTCCAAAAACCATGGACCGGGGTGCTGCCGGCGACGCTGTGTCCCTTTAATGACGACGACTCGATTGACGAAGGGGGCTTGCGACAGTACGTTCAGTATTTGGCATCGGTGGATGGCATCACGGGCTTGGTCTGCAACGGGCATACCGGCGAGGTCATGTCCCTGCGCAATCACGAACGGGCTCGCGTCACCGGGATCATCGCCGATGAAGTCGGGCACAAAGTCAAAGTGGTCTCCGGCGTCTGCGCCGAGGGCAGCGACGAAGCCATCGCGCAGGCGCTGGCAGCGAAGGACGTCGGCGCCGACGCCATCCTGCTGATGCCGCCGCATCACTGGCTGCGCTTCGGCCGCACCAGCGAAACCGCCGTGGGCTTCTTCCAAGATGTCGCCGACGGCGCCGAAATCGACATCATCGCGCATCAATATCCGGCCTGGACCAAAGCCGGCTATTCATTGGCGGAAATGCAGGCGATGGCGCAGCTCGAGCGCGTCGTCAGCATCAAAATGGGCACGCGCGATATGTCGCGCTGGGCTTATGACTATCGCAATTTGAAGCTGTCCGCGCCCGATGTCAGCATCATCAGCTGCCAGGACGAATACTTGCTCGTTACCTTGCTTGACGGCGCTGACGGCGCGCTGGTCGGTTTTGCCGGCTTCGTGCCGGAGTTGATCACAGCCTTGGTGCAGGCGGCTTTGAGCGGCGACCTGGAACAAGCCAATATGCTGCAAGACAAGGTGCGCCCGCTTTCGCAGATCGTCTATCGCTTCGGCGAACCGTCGAGCGACGCCCATCAACGCATGAAATGCGCCATGACCTTGATCGGCAAATTCCCCTCCATGCGCATGCGGCGTCCGATTCGCCCGCTGCCACAGAGTGAGATCGACCGCATCGCCGCCGAATTGACCGAAGCCGGCTTCGCTGTTATGGAACGGGACCTCTCGTAGATGGCGCGCGGACAAGTTTACCCGTCGGAATCGATCCACTTTCAGGACAAACGGACCGGCGTCAGAATCAGGCAGATCACCGATCAAGCCTCGATTCATCACCAGCCATTTTTCATCATCCCGGCTTACGACGATGCCATGCAGCGCTTGATCTTCGTCTCGCATCGCAGTGGGCGACCGCAGATCTACGCCGAAGAGCGCGCGACCGGCAAGCTGATTCAACTGACAGAGCGCGCGGACATCGGCGAATATTCGGTGTATCCCTCCCACGATGGCTGCTATGTCTATTTCACGGCTGGTTCCGGCGCATACCGCGTGCATACCGAGACTTTGCGGGAAGAGCAACTGGTCGACTTCGGCGAGATTAAACTGCGCGAAGCGGGCATGGTCGCCGACGCCATGGGCACCACGGCGCTCAGTTTCGACGACCGCTACTGGGCAATCCGCTACAGCATCAAAGAAGAAGCCTGCCTCGCGGTAATCGACACCAACAGCGGCGAGCGCGAAATCATCCTCAAGCGCGATACCATCGCGCATCTCATGTTCTGCCCCGATGACGCCGACCTGCTCTACTACGCCGGTCCGCTCAAGGATCGCGTCTGGGGCATCAAGCGCGATGGCAGCGGCAACCGCCGTCTCTATCAGCGCGCGCCGGGCGAGTGGATCACGCATGAAAGCTGGATACCGGGCCGGCGCGAACTGGCATTTGTCGATTGGAACAAGGGCATCCGCGCTATCCATGTCGATAGCGGCATGGAACGGCGCGTCGCTTCTTTCAACGCCTGGCACGCCATCTGCAATCGCGCTGGCGCGATGATGGTCGCCGATACCAATTTCCCCGATATCGGCTTGCAACTGTTCAACCCGCTGGACGGGACGGGCGAGCCGATCACGCTCTGCTATCCCGGCGCCAGCAGCGAGGGCGCGCACTGGAATGGTCCCTTCCCCTATGAAGACGGTCCCATCAAGGTCCATGCGCCACAGCATACCCACCCGCATCCTTCGTTCTCGCCGGATAATCGCTTCGTGGTTTATACCAGCGACATCACCGGGCAGGCGCAAATTTATGAGGCGGAGATACCCGAGGCAATCAAAGAAAGGCTGAATAATGGCACTGAATGAAAGACTGCGCGTGGCGCTGATCGGCACGGGCAATCGCTCCAAAACGACTTACCGCCCGCTGTTCGACTATTTGAAACCCTGGATCGAGCTGGTGGCGGTCTGCGACCCGGTTAAAGACTCGGCCGATGAATTCGCCCAGTCGCTTGGCGTGGCGGCTTTTTATGATCTCAAAGCGCTGGTCAAGGCGCGTCCGATGGAAGCCGCCTTCGTGGTCAGCCCGATACCGTCTCATCATTCGATCTGCTGCTACCTGCTCGCGCATGGCATCCACGTCAATGTCGAGACGAGCATGTGCAGCCTGCTGATCCAAGCCCAGGAGATGGTACAGACAGCGCGGGAAAACGATACGGTCTTGCGCATCGCCGAAAACTTCTTCCGCTTCCCCTTCGACCGCATGATGAAGTTGATCGCCGACGACGGTTTCATTGGACCGGTCAAGCGCTTGACTTGTTGGCACGACCATACCGGCTACCACAACAACTCGCGCTGGATCCGCTTTTTCGAGGCGCATCCCAGCGCAGCCCAGGCGATATCGCATGTCATGCCGACGGCAGGGCATTATCAGCTGGCGCATCGCTATCACGAATCGGAGCAATACCGCGCGCACTTTTTCTGGTTCCCCGGTGAGGCGCTGGTCATTGACCATGCCGGCAATATCAAGAGCATGCTGGGGCGCTATCCGCGGCCCGGCTATACGGAACTGGCGGGGTCGCGCGGCGCGATTGTGCAGCAAGCCGGCGAAGGCTGGCACGGCATCGGCGAGCTGCGCTATTGTACTGACGAGGCGCTGGGTAACGGCGGGCGACACGACCTGGCCTACCCCATCGTACATCTTGGCGACGGGCGCGACTGGCTGTCCTCGCATGTCGAGCTGCCGACGGGACGCATCGAATATGTCAATCCTCATCGCCTGGGCGCAAGCGCCTATCATCGCCGCAATTATTATAGCGCCGCGGTGATCAGCCATATCGTCGATTTCGCCGAGACAGTGCGGGGTCTGCGCCAGTCCGAATACAGCGCCGAAGACGCGCTGATGGCGATGACGATGGATGTCGCCACGCGAGAATCGGCGCTTCAGCAAGGCAAACGCTTGTCCCTGCCGCTCGAGGGCGATCTGGAATCCGAGGCCGCCCTGCGCGCCGAACAGAAAAAGCGCTACGGCGTCGATCCGCTGGATATTGAGGGCATGTTGGGCATCAGTTATCCGAGACCCTGATACTGCGCGGATGATATTCATCAGTGTCGCAAAGCCGCGCGGCGGGAGATATGAGCGATGGCGAAAAACGAAAAAGCTCTGGGACAGCCCGTGTCGAATGACGGCGTTGAGCCGCCGGAGTCCGGGTCCAGCCCCAGCCGCGCTCGCATGATGCCGAGGGACTTCTCCATCTCGCTGGCGGCGAAGGGCGGCACGGACAATCTGCTGTTGAAGCCAGGCGCGGAACGCGCGCAAAGCATGCGCGGCTTCGAAGATACTTACGTCGACATCATTGATTATATCGTGCGCATCACCCACCGCATCTGGGAAGAAAAGGACATCGGTTATATCTACGACACTTATAGGCACAATTCGCGCGTTTACGACGACTATGGCTTGCAATATGGCAGCGAGAAAATCGTCGCCGACACCGTTCACACCATCAAGGCTTTCCCCGATATCCGCCTCTTCGCCGACGAGATTATCTGGGCGGGGGATGATGTCAGCGGCTTCCATACCTCGCACCGCACCGTAATCAGCGGGCGCAACACCGGCTTCTCGCGCTATGGTCCGCCGACCGGCAAAAAGGTGCTGCTCTGGTGCATCGCCAATTGCGTCTCGCTGGAAAATGAGATTTTCAAGGAATGGGTGATATACGATACCGCCAACTTGATCCGCCAATTGGGCTTTGACCTGCGCGAAATGGCGCGAGCCTTCGGCAACCAGCTGGCAAGCGGCGGCGACAGCGACAGCGCCGGCGAAGCGGAGCGACTGCCCGGGCAAGGCAAGCCTGTGTACATGCTGCCGAGCAAGGCAAAGGGTTTTGATGTCGAGGAGTTCATCCGCCGCAGCTACCACAATATCTGGAACCGGCGCATGCTAAATGATGTCAGGCGCGCCTACCATCCCTCGCTGCAATTCACCGGTTCGACCGGGCGCGCTTTCAGCGGGCGCGGCGATTATCAAGCCTATATCTTGTCCTTTTTGGCGATGTTCCCCGATCTGGCGCTGCGCATCGATGATCTCTACTGGATGGGCAACGATGACGAGGGCTACTTGGCTGCGGCGCGCTGGAGCATGCAAGGGAGTCATCGCGGCAATGGCATCTATGGTCAACCGACGGGCCGCTCGGTCGAGATCTGGGGCATTTCCCAGCACAAAATTGTCAACAGCCTGATCGTGGCGGAATGGACGCTCTTCAATGAGTTCGCCGTGATGCAGCAGATTTTTCGCGATTAGGCGCTTCGCGCGCAGCAAATTTTCTAGGCATCCCGCAGCCGCTCGGCTTCCAGCGCCACCACCCGCTCGCCATCGACGCCAACGCAAACATTGACCAGCGGGCGATTTTGCCAGGCTGGCAAGATGTGCTGGCCGAAGGCGGGCCAGGTCTTGCCCCGCCCCAAGCCCTGCGTGCCAACGCGGATCGCCCAGCGCTTGGTCTCGAAGAGCGACGAATCGAGCATGTAGGCGATAGCGCTGGAATCGTGCACGAAGATGCCCTTGGCGGGATAATTCGCTTCGAAATAGTTGCGGTAATGCGGCAGGATGCGACTGATATGATCGGACATGGGGTTGCCATGCGTCGCGTATTCGGCGATGTCATCGGGTGTCATGCGCACCTTGTGCGTGACATCCAAACCGACCATGGTCACCTTCCAATCCGCGCCGAATACCAGATCAGCCGCTTCTGGATCGTTGCGGATATTGGCTTCGCCGGCTGGGCTGGCATTGCCCGGCGCCAAGGCGTTGCCACCCATTAATACCACCTCGTCGACCCACTCGACGATGCGCGGCTCCAGGCGCAGCGCCAGCGCGATATTGGTCAAGGGACCGACCGGGACAAGCGTGATTTCGCCGGGTTTGGCGCGCAGCTGCTCGACGATGAATTGCGCCGCGCTGATGCCGACCGGCTGCCCTGAGGGATCCGGCAGGAAGGTATCGCCTTGCCCATCGCTGCCATGCACAAAAGGCACGGGACCTTCAAAGGGTCCGGTCAGCGGCGCATCCGCGCCATGAGCCACGGGAATATCGCCGCGCGCGGCGATTTCCAAAAGGCGCAGCGCATTCTTGGTCGCCAGCTCGGTATGCACATTGCCGAAGATCGTGGTCAAGCCGATGAGATCCAGCTCGGGCGAGCACAAGGCGAAGAAGATCGCCATGGCATCGTCCACGCCCGGGTCGGTATCAATGATGATTTTACGAGCCATGTTGCTTGCCTCCTCGATTTAGCTGACGCGCTAGGCGGAAATCAACTTGCTGCGGTTAATCGCTGTGTGAGCCACGCCAAAGAGATAAAATGGCGCGGATCAGATCAGCGCCGCGGAAATCCTGATGATCGACCTTCTGTTTTATCATTTTCCCCTCCATCATTCCCCCATCATTCCTCCATCAGTTTTCGGCTAGCCGCCGATAATTTTGACCTGCGCGCGCCGTTTGCGGGGTCCATCGAATTCGCAGAACAAAATGCTTTGCGAATGTCCCAGCAGCAATTTGCCGTCTTCGATCACCAGCGTCAAACTATGCCCGACCAAGGTCGCTTTGATATGCCCGGCCGCATCGGCCGGCGTGTCGTACTGATGGGCGAAATCGACGCGCGTTGGCACCAGCCGCTTGAGATCTGCCGCGATATCATCCAGCGTGGCGGGATCAAGTCCCGAATTGATGGTGAGGCCAGCGGTGGTATGGGGCACAACGATGGCGCAAAGCCCGGCCAGCACGCCGCTTTCAGCGACCGCCTGCTGCGCCTGCGCTGTGATATCTACCAGGGCGTCGCCGCTCGGCGTATCAAAAACTACGGTCTTTAGCATGAGAGTTGTATTCCCGTCTTGTGCTTGTCCAACAAAGCCTGTATCTCGCTGGAGGTCGGCGCGGCGGCGCCCCCGCCCGCTTTTGTGACGCTGGCGGCGCCCATGGCGTTGGCTATAGTACCACAATCCGCCAGCGCATAACCCTGGGTGCGCGCCCAGATGAAAGCCGCGGCATAGGCATCGCCCGCGCCAATGGTATCGACAACCGGGACCCGAAAACCAGGGCAGCGTATATCGACTTTGCCTGCCATGATCCGACAGCCCTTTTCCCCCAGCTTCAGTACAATCAGCATGGATGGATAGCGGTCTAGCAGGCCGCGACAAGCTTCAAGGTCGCCTCCCCCGCCGCTGACAAAAGGGATTTCGTCTTCGGTCAGCAGCAGGACATCCGTCAGTCGCAATACCTGCGCCACCTGCTCGCCCACCAACTGTCCCAGGAACGGTCCCACATCCACGTATAGCGGCGTCGGACTGCCCTTGAGGTATGTCAATAAGCCGTCAATCAGCGGACGCAGCCGCTTTTCGACTAGAGAATAACCCGGAACAAAGACGGCATCAGCGCGCGCCAGTTGTTCGCGGGAAGCCTCTGTCAGCGTGATGTCGGGTCCTGCGCCGTAGGCGCCCAGGAAGACATGCCCGCCGCTTGCTTGGTCCGCGAGCGCAATCACAGTCGTCGTGGTACTGCCGGCGGGCGCCTGCAGCGCCGATGCGTCGACGCCAGCCTGCGCCATGATTTCGCGCAGCAGCCGGCCTTGGAAATCGGCGCCGACCGCGCCCAGCGCGGCGACATCCATGCCCAAATTGCGCGCCGCCAAGATGGTGCTGCAGGCACCGCCGGGTTCAAGCAGCAGCGTCGGCGACATTTGATGGTCGTCGGCATTGACAGGCAGCCGCACATCCAGCAGGAGATCAAGCACCAGATCGCCAACTGTGAGCAGTCGTTTAGGCATCAGCTGGCTGAAGTCTTGATGAGCGCTTCCAGCCCCAGCGCGATGTCGCGCACAGCATAGGCGCGGAAGACTTCGTCATTTTCCAGCAGGGCGACATCTGTGGCTGGAATCGCGTCGAAGCCGGCGTAGGCGCCGGCCATGGCGCAGGCGATCGCGCCGATGGTATCGGCATCGCCGCTCAGATTGGCTGCCAGAATCGCCGCGCGCTTGGGATCGCCCCCTGCCATCGCCAAGATGCCAAAAGCCGCGCCGACTGTTTCCGGCGCGTTTAAGGTCGCGCCGACCTCATCGAATATCCGCCGCAAGCGCGACCGTTCATTTTCAGCGCCGCGGGCGATGTCCAGCGCCTGTTCGATTTTGAAACTCACCGAGCAGCCGAACCAGCGTCGACCATGTGTCGCCCCCAGTTCCGCGCCAGTCAAGCCCGCGCGGATCATCGCATCCAAGCTGCTGCCGTCGACCATGGCCTGCGCCACCGCGGCCGACACAGCGCAAGCGCCGGACACGGCGGGAGCGGTGAAGTGCGTCGGCATGCAGACAGTTGCGGTGTCCGCCACAGCGCCGTCGATATCGCCGGGATGCAGCAAGCCGATGGGCGCAATGCGCATGGGCGCGCCGTTGGTATCCCCCCACAAGCCGGTCGTCCGCGGATCTTCGCCCGCTTTCAGCGCGTTGATGCCGCGCCGGGTACTAGGACCGACATAGGGCGAGTCGTCGCCGCCAACGCGGTCATACCAACTGAGCAATCCCCGGACGACCGCGTCCAGCGTCAGGCCGCCAGCCGCAATCACCGCAGCCGCGATGGAGAAGGCTTGCTCGGAATCGTCCGTGATGCGGCCCGCGGGCAAGCCGGCGTGCACGATGTGGTCAGCGGGCGCGTCTTGCCAGCTATCGAGCCAGCCGAAGCTGCGCGCGGTATCGTCGGGGTGGACCTGCGCCGGCATGGCGAAGGCGTCGCCGAGGGCTTGGCCGTAAAGACAGCCGAGGATCTTGTTTTGCATGTCTGCCGGGCAGCGCCTAAAGCGGCTCGCGCCGTTCTTGCAGCTGCCGCAGGATGCCGTCTAGCAGGGCGACGCTCTTGACGTGAAATTCGTTCGCTTCGGCGGAGCGGTCTTCAACGCGCTGGATATCGGATTTGATTTCCAGTCGGTGGCGATCAAGCTTGGTATCCTGCTCAGAAAAGCGTTTGTCAAACTTGGCGTCCTGAGTATCGAAACGGTCTTCAAGACACTGGAGATCGGCTTTCGTCGCGATGCGTCTTAGCACGCCAATCATCACAGCCGCAAAGGCAAAAAACTGCAAAACTAAGCCAAGGATTACGATAATTTCAGTCGTTTGCACGATAGCTTGCCTTCCCTTGTATTCAACACTTGTTATAGCATAGCGCAACCTATCCATGCTATATCAGCGCCACCACGCGCCATGCAATAGCAAGCCCAGAGGTTTGTCCGGATCCTTCAGCACAGTTCGCGTAGCGTGTCAATTTTCATGCGCGACTCGCGACTCTCGGTAGCTATCCACCCACGAGTAGAATTCCGCCACCGTCATTTCGATCGTCTTTGATTGTTCATCATCCATTACCCAGACGCGCCATTGCTGTTGTACTCTTTCTGGAATGCCGGCGAAATATAGCAGCAGCTTATCCGGCGATTTGCTGATTTTATTGCTCAGGAAACTATCAGGTCTCCGAACACATTCATTGCTGGTTGCTGTTGCCAGGCAGAATCGATATGGCGAATAATCCTCAGAATTTTGAGGCGTCAATACGAATACGGTGATGTAAGCAGTAGAGTAAACCAGAGTTGTTATGGCGCATGATTGGATCAGAAGCCTAAGAAAATCGCCAATTCTGTCAGTGATGCTCGCGGATGATTTTTTCTGCTTAAGAGTCATCGGCTTTTTCCCTTGGTTCAGCCCCGCATCAGCACGCGTCCGCCGATAATCAGCCAAATCGCGCCGGCGGCGATCAAGCCGATGCCAAGCGCCAGGATCGGCTCGAAGAAGAGCGCCAGGAACAAGGTCAAATATATGCCCAGCGAGACTACCGTCACAGCCAAACTGGCTTTCCAGCGCTGCTGAATCTTGAAGATATCTCTGACGAATGGCAGGCTGATGAGGAAGAGCGCGATGGACAAGGCGCCAATCAGCAATCCCGCCGGCGCCACGCCATCCGCGCCGCCGAAACCGTTGGGCGCCGCCAAGATGCTGGCACCGGTCACAACGCCGATGACCGCCACCATCATCAGCAGCATGTGCAAGATGCTGATGCGCTGGATGGAGCGCCAGAAGGCGGCGTCGAAGGCAGCGCCGGAAGCGGTGCGCATCTCGCTCACGCGTTGTGAAATGCGCCGCTGCAGCGCATATATCACCAGCGCCAGCACGGTCGCGAAATAGGGAATCGACTGCGGCAACTGCGACGGGATTTCCAGCGAGCCGATGCGGATGCCCAGGGCGTCGAAAAAGCCGAAAATCGAAGAGGCGATCATGGCGCCGGCCGGTGTGCCGCCGCCCAGCGAGGGCGTAACCAGCGCGATAAAACCGCGCCCAGCCGTCATATCGCGCTGGAAGAGCTGCAAATAACCCATGCTCATGTGGATGCCGCCCAAGCCGGCGAAGAAACCGCTGATCAACAGCGCCAGGTAGCGGATGCGTTTGACGTTGATGCCGACCGATGCCGCCGCTTCGGGGTTTTCGCCCACCGCGCGCAAGTGCATGCCGAAGGGCGTGCGATAAAGAAAAAACGTCACGAAGAAGACCGCGATGAAAGCCACCCAGGTCATGACGCTCTGATTGTCAAAGACGCCAAAGATGAAGCCGCCGATGACGGGTATTTGCTTGATGAATTCCGGCAGTTGAATGAAGGGCATCTGCAAGCTGGCCAAGGTGCTGGTATTGCCGCGGTCGCCGGTCAACTCGAACATGATGGCGACAGTAGCTGAGGAGCCGAAGATATTCAGCGCGATGCCGGACAGGAATAAATCGCCTTTGAGATCCAGGTGGAAGAGCGCGAGCAAGAAGGACAGGAGCAGCGATACGCAAACGCCCAGCAAAAGCCCCAGCCAGGGTCCAATCGTCGTGCCCGTTTCCGCGCCGAACCAGTCTTGCGAATAAGCGCTGACCACCACACCGGTGAAGGCTGAGGACAGCATCATGCCTTCCAAGCCGATATTGAGCACGCCAGCTTTTTCAGAGATGAGCGCGCCCAGCGATGGCAAGAGGATGGGCGTGGTCACGCGCAGGATGGCGGCGAGAAATACCGCGCTGAAAATGCCGTCAATGACGTTGTCAAACATCGCTACCCTCCACGGCTGCCACGGCGTGTCCGCTTTCGTCGATATCGGCGCGTTTCTGTCGTTGTTGGAAGAAAGTAACCAGGGCTTCGGCTGTGATTAGCAAGATGATGATGGCTTGGATCATGCGCACCACTTCGAAGCTGACATTGGCATCGCGCTCCATGAACTGCGCGCCGGCTCTCAAGTAGGCGTACAGCAAACCCGTGAAAGGCACCACCAGCACATTCAAGCGCGCCAGCAAGGCGACCACCACCCCTTCAAAAGCCAGCGCGAAAGAGATATTCAAGATCAATTGTCGATGGATGCCGGTCGCCAGGTGCATGCCCGCGAGACCAGCCACGATGCCGCTGATTGCCATCACCAGCATGATCGTCCGCCGCGAGTTGACGCCGCCATAATCGGCGAATTTGAGATTGGAGCCGATGATGCGAATTTCGTAGCCGAGCGGCGTGCGCCGGATCAAGAGCCAGGAGATGAAAATGACGATGACCACCACAAAGACGCCGATGGTGACCTGTGTCTTTTCCACGATGACTGGCAGGATGGCGTTTTCGGTGAATTTGCTAGACGCGACATAACCCGCGTTCGACGGCTTAAGTTGGAAGTTGAGCACCATCTCGAAGAAGCGCGTGGCGATGACGTTGAGCATCAGCGTCGAGACCAGCTCATTGGCGCCGAGATAGGCTTTCAGCGCGCCGGGTATCAGCCCGTATATGAAGCCGGCCGTGCCCGATGCCAAGATGATGAAGGGAATCAAAATTATGCCCGGAATATGTGGGGAGTTTAGCGCGATGATGCCAGAAACCAATGCGCCGAAATAAAGCTGACCTTCGGCGCCCAGGCTGAATTGCTGGGCGCGGAAGACGATGGCGAAAGACAGACCCAGCAAGATCAGCGTGATGGCGTCCTGTATCCAGACCCCCCAGCGATTGACGCGCTCGATCGGTCCCAGCAGCAGCGCTTCAAAAGCCAGCTGAGACTGGCTCATCGCTTCGGAGAGCGCCGTGCCCGTCTCGATCGCTTCGGGGCGCGAATACAGCGTGTATACGCCGTCCGCCGGCAACGCGTAGCCTTCGATGACGGCGTCTTTCACGCTGACAAGATCGTCGAATGTATCATCTACCTGCGTCATGGTGGCGGAAGTGGCGGATGCCAGCACCGCGCCGGATGCAGCGCGCAATTCGACCAGCACGTCGACCTCGGAACGGCGGTTTTTCGCATAGGCAAGCAGCGAGACGACGTCGCCTTCGCTGCCCGCAAAGGTCCAGGCGATCTCCCTGACGGGCGCGACCACGTTCGGTTTATTGAAATGCCCGTCCCGGCGCTTGTTGTATTCCAGGTCGACATCGTCGTTTTCCACCGGCTGGGCAGCGGAAACCACCTGCGCGCGGAACTCGCCACTGCCGAAGCGATCAGCCGCGTCGAGGTTAAAGACGAAGGTGACGATGAAGCCCAATAAAAGCGCCACAATCACCGTGAGCAAAACGCGAATGGCTTGCCGGCGCAATTCCACGACAAAGAGCAAGATGCACGCGCCAACCAGCGCATTGACCAGCAGGATATTCTGCCAGCTTGGGGCGCCTGTCATCTTTTCCATCGAGCCGTCGAACATGGTATTGGTGATGAAAAGCGTGACCAGGATGCCAGCCAGACCGCCGACTATCAGCAGTAAATTGCTCCTCATGGATGTCATGCGTATCGCTCCATTTCAGCCGCATCCTGTCGCTCGGCGCCGAGCATATAGTAGCCGATGCGCTCTTCGGTCAGGCTTTCGTCATTGGGGAAGATGCCGACGATCTCGCCTTCGTACATCACCATGATGCGGTCGGACAGCTTCATCACTTCTTGCAGGTCGGCCGAAATCAGCAGAATGGCAAGCCCGCCGGTGCGTTGATCGACCAATTCCTGGTGGATGAACTCGATAGCGCCGATATCGACGCCGCGGGTGGGCTGGGCGGCGATGAGCAGCTTGGGCGTCGAGGACAATTCGCGGGCGACAACAACTTTCTGCATATTCCCGCCGGAAAGCGCATTGACCGGGATAGCGCCGTCCGGCGCGATGATATTGAACTCGCGGATCAAGTTCGCCCCGTTGTCGACGATGGACTTGATATCCAGCAAGCCGCGCCGGGTAAATGGTTCACGATAATAACGATCAATAATCAAGTTGTCGTCAATGGAGGACGTCAAGGCGACGCCGTTGGTCAAGCGGTCTTCCGGGATATGCGCCACTTGATGTTCGCGCACGGAACGGGGACCCCGCCCCAGAATTTGTTCTTTGTTGATATAGGCTTCGCCGGTGGTGGGCGGGCGCAAGCCGGTCAATACCTCAGCCAGTTCGGTCTGCCCATTGCCTTCCACGCCAGCGATGCCCAGGATCTCGTTTTCATAAACGCTGAAACTGACCTGTTTGAGCAACTGATGACCGCTGTCGTCGGCGTAGGTCAAGTCTTGCACATTCAAAACGGGCAAGCCACGCCTGACGGCCGGTCGATCGACCTGCATGAAGACCTCGCGCCCGACCATCATGCGCGCCAATTCGCGCTCGTCCGTCTCGGCGGTATTGACCGTGCCGATGACACGCGCGTCGCGCATGACCGTGACGCGGTCGGAAATCTCGATGACTTCCTTGAGCTTATGCGTGATGAAGATGACCGTTTTGCCGCCCACTACCAGGTTGCGGATGGCCGCAAACAGGTCTTGCGTTTCGCTCGGCGTCAAAACGGCGGTCGGTTCATCGAGTATCAGGATTTCGGCGCCGCGGTAAAGCGCCTTGAGGATCTCCACCCGCTGGCGCATGCCCACCGGGATATCCTCGATTTTGGACTTGGGATTGACAGCCAAGCCATATTCTTCCGACAGCGCAATCGTATCCGTGACAGCAGCCTGGAAATCGATGGACATGCCCTGTTTGGTTTCGCGGTTGAGGATGATGTTCTGCGCCACTGTGAAGGAATCCACCAGCATGAAGTTCTGGTGCACCATGCCGATGCCCTGTTCGATGGCGACTTGGGGATTGCCGATTTCGACTTCTTGTTCGCGGATGAAAATGCGCCCCGACGAGGGATGCTCCAAGCCGTAGAGCAGCTTCATCAAGGTGGATTTGCCGGCGCCGTTCTCGCCGACCAGGGCGTGGATCTCGCCTTGCTCGACCGCGAAGCTGATGTCATCGTTGGCGTGCACGCCGTTGGGATAAATTTTGTGCACGTTTTGGGTTTCTATGATTGGCATGTCAATTCACCAAATAAAGAGATAAGTCTACCGCGTCTATTGGCCACCGTTCCCCCGAGCGGACGCTTCAACCCTGCAAGCTGTCTTGGGCCGCGAAGTCGAAGTCCTCAACAGACGGAATGCGAAAAGAAAACGAGGTCGCGCAACGGCGTTTCCACGATAATGAAACGAAACTTGGCGTCACAAGTTGCCATCGAATACCTGTAGCTCGTATTGTGAAGCTGCGCCTCTCCGCTGCCATCAATGCGCTTCTATTTCTGGATCGCGGAAAAAACCTGCGAAGTACTCGTAGTCGCGGCCAAGCTCTTGCATCAGCACCGTGCCGTACTCGTGTTCGACATAAATGGCCTCAGCCGCCTGTCGGTAGTTGTCGAAGATACCCAATACTTCTTTGCCCTTTATCGCAACATACTTCCCGTTGTGATCCCGCGCCAGTTCCTCACGGATATCAAGGTAGTAGTCGTATTCTTGCTCTAGCGGTTTCGACATTGGAACCACGTCTTCAATACCTGTACACATAATACATTAACACACACCAGAATCAAAAAGATGCTTACTCGCATGAGCCTGGCGCGACGAAGCAGAGAATCTCCTTTCTGACCCACACTATTGCAAGCAACACTCGCTAATTGTTTGCCACGATTTTATTCCAGTTGTCCTTCAATTCAAATGTTATCGCATCGTCGTTTTCCAAATGCGACACATATTGGTCAATGAATGATCGGGTATCGCCGACAAGGCGCAGGTAGTAGAGCAATGTTCGGTCGACGCCATTGACAATAAGCTGACAGCCGTGCGAATGCGCGATGTGATCAATTTCTGGTTTGAATGCCTCATAGTTCTCATGGCTATATGTTGTGAGGATATAGAATACCTTGACTGGTGTAGTTTTAATCTTTTGAAATGAAGTTTGTATCAGTTCCATAGTAATTGGCACATTGTGCTTAATTTCATAGCCCTCAAAAAATGTTCCATTGCCATCCAATACGTTTATGTCGCCTACAAGATGAGACCGCGAGTCGGCTGAGGTATGCGCTTCCAGCGGCAAGAGTTGACAGTTGCGATATCGTTCTGTCTCTCGCGCAAGGACGGTCAAAATGGCGTGCATGGCCAATACGGGCAATCTCGCCGCGCCCGGGCTCTTCACTTGGTGATGCAGTATCAGCCTTTCTACGAGTTGCGCAATTGACAAGTTGACAGGACGCGCTAGTCGAAGATTCTTGTTCCTGTCTCTAGCTTCAATGAGACCAATAAACAGTTGGCGCAAAAAGGACCTAGCTTTGCTGGCTTCGTTATTCTGCGCGATGTCAACAATGTTCAAAAAAGCCGATTTCAATTCCCTGGGCGTGATATTGCCCGGATAATCGAAATTGTAAGCATGCGATTGCTCAAAGGAGCGCGTTAACCAACCTGATTCTTTCATGCTGGGAAACTGCTTGGACCGTAAAAACGGTGTGACAATTGCCGTATCAAGCCTGCGACCGCTGAAACCGCTTTCGAACTCTGCCCGGTGCAGTCTAATGTCCTGATCCGGGCTCATCATTTTCTTTAGCAGCAAGGTCGCGAGTACCGCTACAACCGCCTTTCTTTTCTCTTGATTCATTATGACTACCGAAAGAAAATTCTTCTCCACTTCCGAAATGCCTGGCGTCGAATCATCTGTTTGATAAGAAGCTATAGCTTCTTGATAAGCCGCCTCCAAAATCTCTCGGCTGCCCATCTCCTCAATCACATCAGTTGCTCCTGTATGGGCGTTCGCAACATTTCAGCGGTCTCGCGAAGACGAAGCTCTGCCGAGGTACAGTATTCTTGACTGATATCTATCCCCACAGCGTTGCGGCGTTCCAAAAGAGCCGCCACTGCTGTAGACCCGCTGCCAAGATAGGGATCCAGGATTATGCCTTCCTTGGGGCAGAGAAGGCGAATGAGTTCCCGCACCACAGCAACAGGGAAAATAGCCGGGTGCCCATTCCCTGGCAAACTCTCAACCGGGGTCTCGATCACATCCCGCTTGAGCCTCTCGCCCGAAATGCGAATAATTGTAAAACCGTAACGCTCCATTCGCATTTTGCGCCCGCCCTCTTGTCCGCCATAAGCTGGCGCATGAATACCGCGAATCTTCATCCTAAAGCTGTGAATCTTTCCTGTGTGGACTTCCAGAATAACTTCATCTAGCGCCTTATGAGCCTGTTTTTTTTGACATTCGCTAAGATCGGATTCTTCGATTAGCTCCCGATAGCGCGCGCCTAACTTATCACTTGGCTTTGAACGCTTCTTCCGCGATGTCGGCAAAAATGCGCTGCGGTCATAATAGTAATCTCTGCCGAGCGCAAAATGGAAAAATGGCTCGGTACTCGCGACAAGCCGGCGAGAAAATTGGTGAGGCGTTGGATTGGATTTGACCCAAGTTATATCGTTCACCAAGCGAAGGTCGAAATTCTTAAGAACTTTGAGCGCAAATTGATAGGGGATTAACTGCGCGCTGCCATCAATTATTTTGTCACCCAAGTTATAGACAATGTTACCTGTTGGCTTCATGACGCGTACTATTTTGTCAAAAACGACCAGCAGGCTGTCGATATATTCTTCGACCGTTTCCTCGTTCCCCATGCCTTCCGCAGCATATTCTCGCTGCTGAAAATAGGGCGGCGACGTTACAAGCAAGTCAATGGAGCGAGGCTCAATTTCAGCGAGCCTAACCGCACTGTCACCACAAATGATGCGGTACATGAGATTGCTCTAATTCGTGATAAACGGCGATACAACCATGCTGAGCATAGGGAGTTTTAACAGGGCTGGTCGAACAGCGCCGACCAGCCCCAAGATTTCGGCAGCTAAGCTCGCCTACATATCGTCCATCATCAGGTCGTCCATGCTCATGCCAGCCGTCGGCATGTCGGCGCAAGCCGCGCCAACCGCAGCCATCATATCCTCGCTGGTGAAGACGGTCTGCACTTCAATGTCGCCATTGACGACAGCGGCTTCGGCAGCCTCTACCATGGCTTTGATGTCCTCGGACGTGGCCATATCGTAGAACTCATTCTTTGCCAAGCCCACGCCGCCTTCGGGGATGCCCAGGCTCTCGGTCGAGCCGTAGGGCAGCTCGCCCTCCAGGTGCAGGGTGATGGCGCGGAAGATCGAGTTATCAACATTCTTGAGCATGCTGGTCAAGATTCGCTCGGCTTGGTCGGGATCGGTCTCAGCCACGATCACCGCCTGGTCGGAGTCGACGCCGATGGCGTAACGCTCTTGTTCATGCGCCGCTTCAAAGACGCCGACGCCGGTGCCGCCGGCGATCTGGAAGACGATATCAGCGCCCTGCTCGTACATTGCCAGGGTGATTTCCTTGCCGCGGGCTGGGTCGTTCCAGCTGCCGGCGTATTGTACGATGCTCACGGTATCCGGGTTAACCAGGCAAGCGCCCTGCTCGTAACCGACGATGAAGTCGTCGATGACCGGAATCTGCTGGCCCCCGACGGCGCCGATGGTCGGAGCGTCGTTCGTGCCATCAATCCCGCTCATGGTGACGGCAGCGGCGTAAACGCCAGCCAGGAAGGAGCCCTGATTCTGGGCGTAAGTCATCGAATAGACATTGGCGCAGCCTTCAACGCAGACATCGGGATTGTCGTAGGGCATGGGCGCGTCATAGAACATGAAGAGCTTGTCGGGATAGTTGTGGGCGTTGGCAGCCATGAAGTCGATCATCTGGAAGGTGCCGGCGATCAAGATGTCGTAGGAATCGGTATCGGACATGACATCCAACAAGCCCGGTTCCCAATTGGCGGGGTCGATGCCGAGTTCGACAGTATCAATCTCAATATCGTACTCGTCGGCAATGGCGTCCATGCCGCGCTGCGCGCTATCGAAGAAGGACTTGTCGCCCAGCGTCCCGTTAATGACGGAAACGACGCGCAGCGGCTCGTCCTGGGCGAAGGCGGCGAAAGCCGTCAAAAACACTAGCGCTGCTACAAGCAGAAAACTTAGCTTTCTCATTTGATTCCTCCACTAATATATGGGTTTTATCAGATGCGATTCTGATGAGCTTATTATACCCACGTTTGGTCGGAATCGGCAAAACCTTGATGAGTCGGAAACCGTCGCGCTGCGAAGTCGGTAAAATCAACTGAAAAGCCCGTCCAATCGGACGGTCTCCAAGCCACCTTGCGCTTTAATTCGGGCTGTCCTTCGCCGAATTAAGGACTTATCCAGGCGCTACAACTTCGGCTGCCGATGAACAAGCCAAACCAGTATTCCCGATATTCAACCGCGAGCCAGGCTTTGTTGTCGCCAGATATCCCGCTGCGCGCCCTTTCGCTGCCAAGCCCATGGGGAAAGCTCGTCGATGTAGCGGTGATCTTGCTGCTGACAGCTGAAACTTTCCCGTTGGAAATGGTTGCTGTGGCTTTTCCCGCGACGCTTGCGCCGTCGCCAGATGCCCTGCATGAAGTCGATTTGGCGCTTGGCAAAGTGGGTCCCGCAGCTGCCAGCTCACTTGCGGCCGGCGCACCATCTTGAGCGCATGCGGTAATTGCCAAAGCAGATGCGACTAGCAGCGCACATAGGCTTTTCTTCAACATAGAAAAGTCTTCCCGTTGCAAATGTTACGGGCGCAGATTCGCCATTTGCAGGCTAACACAGGTTGATGGCGGGGCGGCGATTTTCTCAGTGAAGGCTCTAGATCTGCTCATGCGCTGTTCATAGACAAGGGCGCTGCCCGCGACAATGCCCGTGAATCAGCGCGATCAATAGTTGCAGTTGCCTTCGAGGCTGCTGGCTTGGGTCGGGAATAGGCTCAACCATTTGAACCAGAAGGATCCAGACCAATTAAACCTTCTGGTTTTCTGCAGGTCTTTCGACGCGCTTCCGCTAAAACTCCAAGCGCCCTTGGCTTCTTCAACGCTCCAAGCGATATCCGAGACAGCATTCCCTGATTGACGCCCCGATATGCGAATCTTTGGCTTTGGCAAGCTGCCGCCGGCGCCAAGCTTCTTTACCATCGCCACACAACTGACAAGCCCTTCACCAAACTCGCTCGCCGCAAGCGCGTCACTGCCGGGTTCCTGCGCCATACCCTTTTGCTTAGGCGGAACGTCCTGCGCGCGCGCCGTCAACAATGCAATGAACAGACCACCCATGAACGCAATCCAAGCAAGTCGTTTGAACATGTCGCTGCCTCCTAGAAATGAGTTAACAACTTTATTGAAAGATAAAATACCGCCGTAATTCAAGACAATTTGCTGTTTTCTATGGAAACGCTCACAATTCATTCGCAAACGAATCTGATTCAGATCCCCGCCGGTGATAATCTCGGCAAATATATGGCGAGTAGTTCGGCTGTGCTATATTAAGCGGAAAGGCATAGCATAAGGAAAGCTGAATCATCATGAAAATGATCATCGATACCGACGCCGGCGTCGACGACGCGCAGGCGATCATGCTGGCGCTTGCCCAGCCGACGGTCGACGTGCTGGCCATCACCACCTTGACCGGCAACGTGCATATCCGGCAGGTCAACCCCAATGTGCTGACCATCCTCGAAATTATGAACAAAGACGCGCCGGTTTATGCCGGCATCGACCGTCCGCTGGTGCAACCCTGGGAAGACGCGGCCGAGTTCCACGGCGGCGATGGCTTGGGCGACTTCCGCAACCGACCGCCCTTGACGCGCTCGCTCGAAGCAGAGCACGCGGTACTGGCGCTATTGCGGCTTTCGCGCGAATACGCGGGCGAGCTGACCTTGATCGCGCTGGGTCCCTTGACCAATATCGCCGCCGCCATCCGCCTTGATCCCGAATTTCCCGGGCGCATCAAGCAATTTGTCTTCATGGGCGGCACCATCGCGGCGCATGGCAATACGCCCAACTTGACCGCCGAATACAATATCTACACCGATCCAGAAGCGGCTTACATCACGCTGGAGGCTTTTGCGGAATCGACCATGCTCAGCTGGGAGACGACGCTGGCGCATGGCTTCACCTGGGACAGGTTCAACGCGCTTTGCGCCATCGATACAGTCAACGGGCGCTTCTTCGACAAAATCTCCAGGCAAACGGCGCAGCGCCTGCAAGAAACTTACAATCGACCAGCCTATTTGCTGCCGGATCCATTGGCGATGGCGGTCGCGCTGCAACCGGGCTTGATACGACAGAGCGGCAAGTTCTTCGTCACCGTCGAGCTGAACGGTCAGCATACGCGCGGGCAAACGGTCATTGATTACAACCACATGAGCGGCAAATCGCCCAATGTCCATGTCGTGCAAGCCCTGGATACTGATGGCGTACATGCCCTATTCGTCGACGCGCTCTCTCAAGCCTGAATGGCGCTGCCATGACCGCCGCAAACTTGCTGACGCAGATAGAAAACGATCCAGTCTATTCCGACGAGGCGATATACAGCTATTTGAAGCGTCTCTTGGCGGCGCCCGCGCCCAACAGCGGCGCCGCTCTGCCCGGCGCCGTGGGCGAGGTTATCGCGGATATCGCCGCTGAACTGGGTTTATCGCTCTCGGCGGACCCGCGCATCCGCGCGACGGGCAATCTGGCGCTCGAGATCGGCGCGGAATCCGCAGCTGCCGATTTGCTCATCACGGCGCATACGGATCGGCCGTCCTTTCGGGTCTTGAATCCGGCTGATGCCACGCTCTATCCGCTCTGCGCGATACGTGTCCCGCATCCGCAGTATCGCTGCCGCGCCAGCGCCGTTCGCTTTCTGGATGGTCGTGTAGCGACCGTGGCAGAAGGCGAATTGCAATTCAGCATGGTCAATGACGAGCGGCAAATCCGCTTCGCTGTCGAGAAGGGTTCGCTAGCCTGGGGCGACACGGTATTGATGGCTGCGGAAGCGCGCCTTGAAGACGGGCGAATCGTCGGCGCGGGACTGGACAACGCCAGCGGCGTCTTGACGGCTTTGCTCTCGGCGCGCGCTTTGAGCGCGCTCGCCGATGATTTCGCCGCGCGGCGGACACAGGTCATTTTCGCTTTCACCGACCAGGAAGAAGGACCGCCGATTGGCTTGTTCGGGCAAGGCGCGTCGCGCCTGGCGCATGCTCTGCCGCCGCCGCGCCTGGGTTTCATCAATATCGACGCGCACAATGTCGACGCGTCGACCGGTCATGCGCCGGGAATCGGCGCGTCGCATGCCTTTGTCTCCGGTTATGGGCGCGGCTCGGTCGTCCCGCTGGATGCGCAGGCGCTGGCGACTGACTTGGCGGATGAAGTCAATCAGTTGCGTCCCGGCACGGTCAAGCTCAATTACGGCTATGTATCGCGCAGCGACGATATGCTGTTCAGCTTGAAGTCGCGCTGCCTGGGTTTGATCGGCGTCGTGCTGGAGAATGCGCATACGACTGAGGAGACGGTGGCGCTGGGGGATCTGGCGGCGGCGGCGCGGTGGGTGAGTGTGTTCGTCCTTAAATTTCTCGGTTAAGCAAATGCGGATTAACTATAGTCCATAGGAAAAACAAATGCCTGTTGCCAGAATAAGGATGGCAATGCGCCAATCTCGCCACGAATAAAATCTTGGCATTCTTTTGTATCAAAATTGTCACGAACCCAATCAGCCCTTTGTAGCGCCGATTCACGCGCCATCCTCGCCAGACCTTCGGCCTTCATCCAGCCTACACTTTTCTTTTTGTTTTCATTGACTAAGCCTCTTAAAGTCAGGTTTTCTCTTTTACGCCGATTGCAGGGACTACATAGCAGGATACGATTGGTAATGAAATTATCGCCACCTTCCGCTCTTGGCTGGATATGATCAAGTTCCATAAACTCTACTTCAAGCACACGACCACAACCTGCACATATCACGCCACCGTTGGAGTTTTGAGCCAGCGCAAGCACCTTTACCATCTGCTCGCGCCTCATACGTTGCCAAGGCTCAAGTGGGCGTTGAACTTTAAGATAGAGAAAGGGAACCGCTTCCTCGCCATTATCTGTACGATCCGGCGGAACGGTCTCGTGGAAAAAGTTATCCTGACAAAACATGCGATTTGTAGCGCCTTCGAGCGATAAATACTCCTTCTCCATTCGTTCAATTACTGCCTTGAAAGCTTCATCCCAAATGTCGATTCCCACCCATTGACGTCCCAAGTGTTCTGCCGCGACAGGAGTAGTTGCGCAGCCACAAAATGGATCTAACACCATATCGCCTTCATTTGAAGATGTCTGGATAATGCGCCGATACAACGCTAAAGGCTTCTGTGTAGGCCATCCATAACGTTCATCATCATTTCGGAACAATGGTTTGATATCCGACCATACATCCCGCATCTTTACCATTCGATATTTTTGGCCCGGATGACCAACCTCGCAAAGTTCGCATTTCTCATCGCGCAGAACGTCGAGTCTTTTACCGCTATTGGTGTGCGGCTCTGGTAATGTTCGTGTGTAAGACTTTTCTCTTTGCGTGTTAAACGTGTAATCGTTCGTTTTTGAATAGAAAAGCAAGACATCGTGTTTGCGGCCAAACCAGCGGTCAGAGTTCCCCCCAGTGTTATATGCCCAAATTATTTCATTGCGGAAATTCTTATGTCCGAAAATAGCGTCCATTAACTCTTTGAGATAATGGCCGGCGGTATGATCGCAGTGGAGATATATACTTCCTGTGGGCTTGAGTATACGATGCGTTTCAAGTAGCCGAACAGCCATGAAACATAGAAAGGCGCCCATATCATCACCATAACTAGAGCGGGATCCCATGATAACATTCATAACACGAGGAAAATCATCGGAGATCTTATCAATCCATTCCGGGTAAACATCCTTGTCCCATGACCATCTATCCTGAAACTTTCCGCCAGAAGCCAAGCTAGATGGCGTAGCATGGAAATCCCTGCCTTTTTTGAATGGGGGGTCTGTTGCGATTAAATCAACTGTCTCTGTATTTAATGCACGCAAGAATCGCAGATTGTCACCGTGAAACAGAGTACGGTTTTTGAAATTGGGAGCCGCCATTATTTTCCCTTTTTCTACTGCAGAAAGTATAATGGCGGCATGTACGTTTAGCAATCTAAGATCGCAAAAGGAAGCCACATGCCCGACCGCAGCCTCATTTAGGACACCGGCTCGACATTCTCTCGGCGACGATACATTCCCGTAAGCATAGCAGTCAAGTCAATGCCTTCATCCAGGTCATCCCAATAAATGTTGAGGCCAAACACCTAGCCACCTATCACAAAGGACAACGCCCATGCCCGACCGCAGCCCCATGCACCAGCAAATCGACACGCTGCCCGACCTCATCCGCGACATCGCAGGTCCCTTCGACGCCTCTGCCCGCCGCGCCTTCGACTTCGAGACCTGCACATCAGCCAAGCGCATCTATCTGGTCGGCTGCGGCGACAGCCATCACGCGCCGGTGGGCGCCGAACTGGCTTTTCATCAGTTGACGGGCTTGCCGACGCAAGCGCTCAGCTCCCTGCCCTTCAGCCGCTATACCGCCGGCTACCTGCCCGCTACCGGCCCACGGACCAATCTGGTCATCTGCGTTTCGGTCTCCGGCGAAGTCAGCCGCACGATTGAAGCGATGGATCTGGCGCGCAAAGCCGGCGCAAGGACCGTGGCGCTGACCGGCAATGCCGGCGGTCCCTTGGGAGCGGTAGCCGAGACGGTCTTCGAAACCGCCGTGCCGCCCCTGCCCGATGAATTGGCTGGCATGATTGTCCCCGGCATCCGCTCCTACCTGGCTTCGCAGATCGCCCTGCTGCTGGCGGCGCTGCGCATCGCCGAGGTGCGCGGCGCGCTAACCACCGCCGACGCCGATGCCGAACGCCGCGCCATCGCAGAATTGGCGGACGCGGTTGAAGAGACCATCCAGGTCTGCGAACCGATCGTCGACGAGTTGGTTGAGCGCTGGCGGGGAGCCAAGCTCTTCGAATTTGTCGGCGCGGGACCGCTATACGGCGTGGCCATGTTCAGCGCGGCGAAAGTCCTGGAAGCCAGCGGCGACCCCGCTTTGGCGCAAGAGACCGAAGAATGGTCGCACTTGCAGTACTTCGCGGCGGACGCCGATACAGCGCTGATTTTGCTTTCCGCAAATCAATTCGACGCCGACCGCATGGCGGAAGTGGCGCGCGCGGCGCGCAGCATCTCCCGCCCTATCGCGCTGGTTTCGACCGCGGACGCGAGCGAGATCCGGCAATATGTCGATACCACCCTGCGGATACCGCGGCCGATACCGGAGCGTTACGCCTCCATCGTCTACAGCATCCCGGGCGAGCTATTTTCCGCAGCCCGCGCGGCGGCGCTGGGCTCGCCCTATTTCCGGGATTTCGAGGGCGGGCGGAAGGTCCCCTGGGCGAATGGCGCCAGTCAGATCTACTCCAGCCACAGAATCACCGAAGTGAAGCGCTAAACCAGCATGTCCGCGCCCGAGTTCATCGCCGTCGGCAGCGTCATCATCGACGACATCGTATATCCCGATGGACGCGCCAGCATGGGCGTTCTGGGCGGCGGCGGCGCCCATGCCGCTTATGGCATGGCGCTGGCGGGCGCGAAGCCCGCCTTAGTCGGCATGGTCGGCGAGGACCTGCCGCTGGGTATCCGCGCGCGGCTGGAAAAGGATTTCGATACATCAGGTCTGGCTTGGACCCGTCATCCGCAGCTGCGCGGCTGGCAGATCTTCGAATGGAACGGCGTTCGCAACGAGATCTTCCGCGTCGATGTCGTCGAGCCATTCATGTATGGACCGGACGCGGACAGCCCGCAAATCCCCTTCGCCGACGCGGCAGGATTGACATTGCTGCGGGGAGCGGCGCAGGTGGCGGCTTGGCGGCGGCGCTTCCCGCGCGCGACGCTGCTTTGGGAACCGGTGCGCGTCTTCATGCTCAGTGGCGACCACGAGGCTTTCCTGCGCGGCATGCCCCAAGCCGACATCGTTTCGCCCAATCTGCACGAAGCGCAAACCATGTACGGCGTCGATGACGCAGCCGAGCTGATGCGGCGCATGCTGGCAGACGGCTGCAAAATCGCCGCCTTGCGCATGGGCGAGCTTGGCTCGCTGGTGGCGCGGCAAGGGGACGGCAAAGCTTATGCCATTCCGGCTATCGACGTGGAGCGCTTGCTGGACCAGACCGGCGCCGGCAATACCTACTGCGGCGGCTTCGTCGTCGGCTGGAACCGGGAGCGAGACCTGGCGAGGGCCGGCTGTTATGGCGCGGCGGCCGCGTCTTTCGCGCTGGAGTACGTCGGCTGCGCCGAAATACCCTCGCAGCGCGCGAGCGAATGGCGGCGGCGCTTTGATAAAGCGCTGTCGGGGGTCAAGGAGATCACATTATGAAGCAATCTTCCCCGCGCCATTCGATTGCTGAATAGACCGTGGCTAGCTCGTGGAAAAAACGGAGTGCGAAGAAATGGATTGCCTGGAAAATGCCGGGCGCCTCAGCGCGCGCGGCGTACATTTGATTCAGCTTGATGACGAATCACGCTACCGGCTGATGCAAGATTTCATCGGCGACAAACCCGGGCTATGGAACGAGGACATCGGCCTCTAGCCGCATCGGGCGCTCAAGCGTAGAGTGCCTTCGCTTCTTGAAACAGTCGCTTCAACTTGGCGAGGACTTGCGCCCCAGCGCCCCCCTCCATCAGATACTGGCGGATGGGCGCGCCGGCATGATCCTGAAAATGCAGGTAGCCGGGGAATCTCGGCCGCAGGTAGGCGCGGTCTAGCGCGGGCAAGGTATTGCGGAAATAGTCGCGGCTGCGGCGATTGACCTCGTCGTCGACCCAGGCGCTGCGGT
This sequence comes from Phototrophicaceae bacterium, assembly GCA_965232245.1. Taxonomy (GTDB): domain Bacteria; phylum Chloroflexota; class Anaerolineae; order Aggregatilineales; family Phototrophicaceae; genus UBA6055. Next base: position 3,735,586 of record CBDDPG010000002.1, read on the forward strand.
GACCGGGCTGGCCCCCATTCTCGAAGAATAGCGTCCGTTGGATGACCGGGCTGGCGCTGTACATGGCGTAATCGCGCGCGATTTCCAACGATTTGCAGCCCGTGGAAATCGCCAGCCCGGTGCCGCCCAGCGTCGTTTGGCAGCGCCCCTGGCCGTCGATATCAACCATGTCGTCAAAAACCAGCACATTGTCCGAATAGCCGGCGCGCGAATAATTGGAATAACCGTAGGCGAAGGGGCAATATACGTAATCTTCGCGCCGCGAAAGCGCTTCGTACACGGCAATCGGGTTGCAGCTGAAGATTTCCCGCGGGCACAGGCTGGCGAGTTCGCGCAATTGCTCCAGGGCGCGCAAGCTCAGCTCATCGGATACCGCCCATTCGTCATCGACAAAGGGCGCTTGTCCCTGGGTGGCGCAGAGCATGTAGAAATTCATCAGCGTATCGATTTCGATGCCGGGCATAATGACCCGGTCCTGCCGCGCCAGCGCCAGCAGGTCGCTCCAGGTTTCCGGCTTAGCCAGGTCGTAACGCGCGAGCAAATCGGGACGATAGGAAGCCACGGGCGTGGCGGCGTCAATCGCCAAGGCGCATTGATTGCCGTCGAAAATGTAACTGGCATGGGAATGCCCGACCGAGTGGCGCGCCTGATCCGCCAGGTAATCGCCCGGGATAATCTCCTGCAATGGTACCAAGACCTGGCTGTGAGCCGCGTAACCCGCCCAGGGATGGTCGATCACCAGCAAATCATAGTCCTCCGCCAAGCCTTGAATCGGCGCGTCGGCGAATTCTTGCAAGGAGCGCTTCTCCCAGACGATTTCCAGGTCCGGGTGCATTTCGCAGAAGCGCTGCGCAGTCGCCACCACCGATACAAAGCCGCGCGAGTGATTCCAGGTGATACCGCGTAAACTGATCGTCATTTGTCGCCCCTTGTCAGTCCAATCGCCTTGTACGAGTCGCCCACTGGAGTAGCGAGCGTTTTTGCTTGCAAAAGTCAGTTTTATATGCAAAATATAGTCAGCGTGCCGCGCCTTGTCAACCGGCGCGCCGATACAGATTTCGGGCGACATGGTATGTCGCCCGCCTGCGCCACCCACGCGATTTCGTCCCTCTAGCCAAGACAGGAAGCGCTGATGATAAAGACCACATATTTTGAAGACTACCAAATCGGGGAAAGCCGCGAGACCTTCGGCAGAACCATCACCGAAGCCGATATCGTGCTGCACGCCGGCCAAACCGGGGATTTCTTCCCGCATCACATGGACGCCGAGTGGGTGAAGACCCAGGTATTCAAAGAGCGCGTCGCCCATGGCACCTTGATCCTGAGCGTTGCCATCGGCATGACAGCCAACGAGATCAATCCCGTCGCCTTCTCCTACGGTTACGACCGCGTCCGTTTCATTCGGCCCGTATTCATCGGCGACACCATCACGGTCAAAGCAACCATCAGCGAAAAGCGCGATTATCCCAAGCGCCCCGATCACGGCTATGTGGTTGAGCAGGTCGAAGTCTACAACCAGCACGACAAGATCGTGCTGGCTTGCCAGCATTTGTATCTGGTCCAACGCAAGCAAGGCGCGGGCAGCGCTTGATTCGGCAGCAAAGGCAACCCGCGCAGCGACGGTCTCCAACAATGAATGAGGGTAAAACGGCGCCAAATTACAGTGTCCCGGCTTTGGAAAAAGGCTTGGCTGTTCTGGAATTGCTGGCTGAGGCTTCCGAGCCGCTTTCGCTATCCCAGATTTCGGAAAAGACCGAGAACAGCACCAGCCAACTCTTCCGCACCATGACCTGCCTGGCGGAAAGCGGTTTTGTCATCAAGGATGATGTCTCGGGCAAATACATGCTGACGCTCAAGCTCTTTGAGCTGGCGAACCGACATTCGCCGCTGGAACATCTGCTGCAAGTGGCTAATTTGCCGATGCAAGAACTGGCATGGACGATTCGGGAATCTTGCCATATCAGCATTATGCAGCAGCGGCAGCTGCTGGTGGTCGGGCAGGTGGAAAGCCCGGAGCAGGTGCAGATCATGGTCTCGGTCGGCGCGACCTTCCCGCTAACGCGGACGGTTTCGGGGCGTATATTGCTTGCGGCTCTGCGCGATAGCAGCATCGAAATGACACTTGAACAGGACCCCGACTACCGCGCTATGAGCGCTGAAGAACGCGCGCTCTTTTGGCGGCGCATCGCGGATATTCGCCGCAGCGGCCTCTCCAGCGCCGTGGACGAATCCTTCATCGGCTTGAAGGATACCGCCGTCTTGGTCGGCAACCCGGATGTTGGGGTAACAGCGGCGCTTGCCGTCACGCAATTGACAGCGACGCGTCAAAGCAGCGAGCCGCACAAAGTAGTCGCGGCGCTGCGCCATTGCGCGCGCCAGATCAATGAACGCGCAGGCTTGAGATATGGACCGGAACAGCCCTACCTGATGGCAAACCCAGTCTGAACCCAGACCAACAGAAGGAAAATGCTATGCCTCCATTCAGTGTTCGACAAAAAGCGCTCCTGCCAGAAAATCCGCCGCCGATCGTGAGCATCGGCTTAGGCGGCATCGCGCACGACGCCCATTACCCGGCTTATCGCAGCGCAGGTTTCGAGGTGGTCGGCGGCTTCGACATCGACGCCGAGCGCGCCGCTATGATGAAGGACAAGTTCGCCATCCCGCTGATTTACGCATCACTCGGCGAGGCGATCGAGAAGGCGCCGGAAAACGCTGTCTTTGATGTCGCTGTGCCGGGCAGCGCCATCAGCGACATCTTGCGCCAGATTCCAACGGGGCGCGCCGCGCTCATTCAAAAGCCCATGGGCGAAGACATGGCGCAGGCGCGGGAGATCCTCGAGCTTTGCCGCGCAAGGAACTTGCGGGCGGCCATCAATTTTCAATTGCGCTTCGCGCCATTTATCATCGCCGCGCGCGACATGATAAGTCAGGGCTTGATTGGCGAGCTTTGCGATATGGAATTCCGCGTGCAGTGCAATACGCCCTGGCATCTATGGGGCTTCCTCTTCCCCCTGCCCCGCGTCGAAATCCTCTATCACAGCATCCATTATGTCGATTTGGTACGGTCCTTCTGTGGCAGTCCGACATCGGTATACGCCAAGACGCTGAGCCATCCATCGGCGCCGGAGTTGAAAGGCGGCGTCCGCTCGATGATTATCATGGATTATGGCGAGAACCCGCGCGTCAACGTGATGACAAACCACAGCCACGCCTACGGACCGGAAAAGCAGCAATCCTATGTCAAGTTCGAAGGCAGCAAGGGCGCCATCCAGATCCGCGCCGGCTTGAATATGAATTACCCGGACGGCGTGCCGGACCGCTTCGAGTACGTTTTGCTGGATGGCGAAAGGCAGCCCGAGTGGCAATCGCTGGAAATCGAAGGCTCCTGGTTCCCGGAAGCGTTCATTGGCACTATGGCCAGCTTGATGCGCTATGTCAATGGCGAGGCGGATGTGCTGCCGACTTCGGTTGAAGACGCCATCGAAACCATGGCGACCGTCGAAGCGGCTTATACGTCCAGCGCGCAAGGCGGGACGGCGCTGCCATAAACTAGGAAAAAGCGTATTTTGAAATCATGCTGGGAAAGGTTATAATGTTGCTATCGCGCTCAGGAGCAGGCAATGCAATTTGACACCAATCTGTCTTTGGATATTGTGGTAACGATCCTTGCCGTTCTTGCCGCAGTTTGGCGCTTGGACAGCAAAATCGAAGCCGTGCGCTCCGAACTCAAGAAAGATATCTCCGATTCTCGCAAGGAGCTAAAGGACGATATTTCCGCAGTCCGCTCGGAAAATGCCAAAACTAACCAAAATCTAAAGGACGATATTTCCGTAGTCCGCTCGGAAAATGCCAAAACTAGCCAAAATCTAAAGGACGATATTTCTGAATTCCGTACTGAACTGAAGGACGATATTGCCGTAGTCCGTACTGACCTGAAGAGCGATATTTCTGAATTCCGTACTGAACTGAAGGACGATATTGCCGTAGTCCGTACTGAACTGAAGAGTGATATTTCTGAATTCCGTACTGACCTTAAAAACGATATTACCGAAGTCCGTGCGGAGAACGCTGAAACGCGCCGAGAACTAAAAGCGGAAAATGCTGAAATGCGGACGGACATTCGCAGGGTCGAATCCAAGGTTGATGACGCTAGACAGCGATTAGCGCGTATTGAAGGAAGGCTGGAAATACGCGAGGAGCGGGCAGAAGCCGCGCCCCCGCCAGCGACCGCCTAAGTTCTTGACTACAAGTTAAGTCCATAAAAACTGTTCGCCGTACCGCCAAGCAAAGCGTCCTTTTCCGCGTCGGACAAGCCGGCGATGGCTTTGTTGGTTTCGTCCCAGACCTTGGCGTAATCGCCTGCCAGCACCGCCACGGGCCAATCGCTGCCGAACATGAGCCGCTCAACGCCGAATTGCTCGATGGCGAAGTCGATATGCGGTTTGATATCCTCGTAGGTCCAGTTTTCGAAATCGGGCGTAACGGTATTCAAGCCAGATAATTTCGCATAGACATTCGGGCTTTCGGCCGCGGCCGCCATCTGTTCGCGCCAGACCGCGCGGTCGGCTTCGTCCAGCGGTGGCTTCGCCAGGTGATCGATGACCAGCTTAAGCTCTGGCACTTGCTCGGCGAGCGCCGGCACATGCTTGAGGTGATTGGGGAAAACCGCCACCACATCAAAGGTCAAGCCGCGCTCCGCCAGCAACTGCAAGCCTTCGATCACCTGTTTCTGGATGACCCAATCGGGATTGCCCTCTTCGTGAATCAAATGGCGTATGCCTTTGAAATAGGGGTTGCGCGCATATTCATCCAGCTTTCTGTCAGCCTCTGCGGGATCATGCAGCGGCGCCCAGCCGACCACGCCAGCCACCCAGTCTTCTGCCGCGGCGATCGTCAACATCGAGTCGGTATCGGCGTAGGAATCCATCGCTTGCACGATCACTGTCTTGTCCACGCCGCATGCCGCCAACTGCGGCGCCAATTCCGCGGCGTCAAAATTGCGGTAAATCGGTCCATAAGCGGGCGCCAGCCAGGGATAGGCCACTTCGTCAAGGTTCCAGAAATGCTGGTGGGTATCAACTCTGAGCATGCGTGCCTCCTCGCCGGCTTGCGCCCGCCGCGGCGGGCTGCGAATTTCGATTTGACAGATCGGATTTTGCTGACTATATTTTACATGTAAAAAGTGTTTTTGCAAGCAAAACAGAATCACAGCGCGTGACGCGGGAGAACAAAGCCATTATGCGACCTTTGGAAGGTTTATTGGTACTCGATTTTAGCATATTTTTGTCCGGTCCTTCGGCGGCGCTGCGCCTGGCCGATTTGGGCGCGCGGGTGATCAAAGTGGAGCGGCCCGACGGTGGCGACCTGTGCCGGCAGCTTTATATCTCCGAGCTGGAGCTGGACGGCGAAAGCACCCTCTTTCATTCAATCAACCGCAACAAAGAAAGCTTCGCCGCCAATTTGAAAGATCCGTCCGATCTGGCGCGGGTGCGCGAGCTTATCGCCCGAGCCGATGTGCTGGTGCAGAATTTTCGACCGGGCGTGATGGCGCGCCTGGGGCTGGATTACGAAGCCGTTCGCGCCATCAATCCACGCCTGGTTTACGGCGAGATCACGGGTTATGGCAACGAAGGCGTCTGGCTCTACAAACCCGGGCAGGACCTGCTGCTGCAAGCGATATCGGGCTTGGTCTGGCTGAATGGCGATGCCGATCGGCCGCCGACGCCCTTTGGCTTGGCGGTGGTGGACCTATTCACGGGCGCGCATTTGGTTCAGGGCATCCTGGCTTGCCTGGTGCGGCGCGGACTGACTGGCGAAGGCGGGTTGGCGCAAGTCAGCCTGCTGGAATCCATTCTCGATTTTCAATTCGAAGTATTAACCACGCACCTCAATGACGGCGGCAAGCTGCCGCAGCGCAGCGCCGTCAATAACGCCCATGCCTACTTGGCCGCGCCCTATGGCATCTACGAGACGGCGGACGGTTATCTGGCGCTGGCGATGGGATCGATCCCGGTATTGGGCGAATTGCTGGATTGCCCGCCACTGCTAGCTTACCCCGACCCGCCTACCTGGTTCACGAAGCGGGACGAAATCAAGGCGATTCTGGTGGAGCGCCTGCGCGGACAATCGACAGCGCATTGGCTGGGCATCTTGGAGCCAAAAGACATCTGGTGCGCCGATGTGCTGACCTGGGAGCGGCTGCTGCGGCACGAGGGATTCAAAGTGATCGATATGGTCCAAGAGGTCGCGCGCAGCGAAAGCGTCAAGCTGGACACGCTTCGCTGCCCCATCCGCATTGACGGGCAGATCTTGAAGAATCCCAAAGGCGCGCCGCGCATCGGCGAAGACACGGGACGTATCATGGCGGAATTTGCAATTAGTGGCTGATGAGGAGGGACCCATGCCAGAAAACACGCCTGTTGAAATGCACAAGGATTTACCCTTATTTAATACCGAAACCTGGATGTACGAGGACTTCGAAATTGGCGCCAAGATCAAATCGATACGGCGCACGCTTGCCGAAGGCGAGTGCATGATCTTCAACGCCATCGTGCTCGATATGCACCCTTATGTCGCCGACGAAATCTTCGCGCGGGACGAAGGCATCTTCGACAAGCGCTTGGTGGCCGGCTCGATGGTTTTCAGCATCGGCTTGGGCTTGATGGCGCATAACAACATCCACACCTTCAGCTACGGCTACGACAAGCTGCGCTTCATCAAGCCGGTTTTCATCGGCGATACCATCTATACCGTGCGCACGCAACTGAGCAAAGAACCGAAATACGCGGAGATGGGTCTGGTCAAAGTCAGTTACGAGGTATACAAGAACGAAGGCGTGCTGGCGCTATACTGCGAGCATCTTCAGACGGTGAAATATCGCCATCCCGAGAATTTCGCCAATGACAAGTAGAAGATACCTGGAGCGGAAAAATGCAGCGTTTTGGACAAGTGATCGGCATCAAGAAAGAGCGCCTGGAAGAGTATTCGCGGCTGCACGCCGACGTCTGGCCCGGCGTGCTTAAGAAGATCGAAGAATGCAACATCCGCAATTATTCAATCTACCATTATGGCGATCTGCTCTTCGCCTATATGGAATATCATGGCGATGACTTTGAAGCCGATATGGCGAAGATGGCGGCTGATGAGACGACGCAGAAGTGGTGGGATATCTGCATGCCCATGCAGAACCCCGTCCCCGACCGCGCCGAAGGCGAATGGTGGAAGACCTTGGACGAGGTATTTCATTCGGATTAGTAGCGCTTACAACACCGCCACAGTCGCGTTGTCGATGAAATCCCAATCCCATTCGATGCCGGTACCCGCGCCCTGCGGCGGATGGGCATATCCTTCGGCGTCAATCTGAATCGGATTCTTGATGCCCAGCCTAAGCAAGCTGCTGGGAATCAGCGCTTCGAAGAATTCACAATTGGCGATGGCGCAGCAGCAATGCAAGTTGACGATGTCCAGAGCCGGATAGACAGCCGTATGCACTTCGCAGCGGACGCCGAAAGACTCGGCCAGATGGGCTGTTTTCATCAAGGCGGTCACGCCGCCCTTCCACGAGACATCGCTGCGCACGATATCGACCACGCCGCTGGCGATGCACTCCGCCGTTGAATAGTGCGAGCCAGCCAGCACCTCGGTGCCGGCGATGGGAATGTCCAGGTCGCGCGCCAAGCGCCGCAAGCCATGAAAGTCGACATCATAGAGCGGCTCTTCGAACCAATGATAATTCAGCTTCTCCAGCTCCCGCCCCATGCGCAGCGCCTCGTCGTAATAGAGGTGGGCGGTGACCGGATCCGCCATCAGCTTGAAATGCGGATCATCGCCGATCTGCTCGCGGCACAGGCGATAGGCTTCCAGCGCCTCGTTGTAATCGCCCGGCGGATGCAGTTTATAGCCATGGAAGCCCTGCGCTTTGAACTCCACAACCTGGTCGGCATAGTCCTGCGGCGAATCCAGGAAGAGTGAACTGACATAAGTCGGCACTTTTTCACGATAGTGTCCCAGCAGCTTATAAAGCGGCAGATCGGCGATTTTGCCGGCGATATCCCAGAGCGCGATATCAAAGGGACCGTATGAATATATCGGCGGGAAATGCCAGAAGCGGTCATAGCGCCGGAAGTCTTGCCAGTGCTTTTCGCGGGCTAGGGCGTCCTTGCCGATGAAAAATGGCTTGAGCGAATCCGCCGCGAAACTGCCGGCCATCTCCGCGCCCATGCCGGCGAAGCCCATGCTTAGGCCATCTAGGCCCGCGTCGGTCGAGAGCTTGACCATGATGAAATGCAAATCCGAGCGCTGGACATCGCGCATTTCGCCTTCCGCCATGACCTCTTCTTGATGCTTGCAGACCCGGATTTCGATATCAGTGATTTTCATGTCTCGCTCCAGTGATTGGCGAATCAACCCTTGACCGCGCCGAAGGTCAAGCCGCTGACCAGGTTGCGCTGCACCAGAATCACGAAGATCACAGCCGGCACCATCATGATCACGCTCATGGCGGCCATGCCGCGCCAATCGACCGTGAACTGCTCGGTGAAGGCGAAGAGGCCCGGCGGGAAGGTCTTGGCGGCATTATTGCGCGCCAGCACGCTGACGATCTGAAACTCGTTCCAGGCAGCCAGGAAAGCGAAGATAGCGGCTGTCGCCAAGCCCGGCAGCGACAGCGGCAATTCGATGCGCCAAAATGCCGACCAATGCCCGCAGCCATCAATATAGGCGGACTCGGTCAGCTCCTGCGGGATCTGGCGGAAGAAGCCATCCATCAGCCAGGCGGTGAAGGGGATATTGACGGCGACATAAACAAAAGCCAAGCCGAAAACATTGTTGGTCAGGCCGGCGCGATTGAAGAGCAAGAAGAGCGGCAAGCTGAGCGCGACGCCCGGCACCGCCCGCGACAGCATGATGCCCAAGAACAGCGGCGTATGAAAGCGGAAGCGGAAGCGCGCGAAGGCATAACCAGCCAGCGTGCCCAGCGATACCGCGACAATCGTGCTGGTACCGGCCGCCAAGAGCGAATTGCGCAAATAAGCTTCCACGGCGACGCGCTGCTGCACTTCGGGGTTTAAGCCGAACATATTGGCGTATGCTTCCAGCGTCAGCCGCTGCGGGATCCACACCGGCGGGAAGGTATTGACCTCGGAATTGGGGCGGAAAGCCGTCATGATGATCCAGAAGGCCGGCAGCGCCAAAGCCAGCAGCACCACCCAAGCCACGGCATTCCAAATGATATCGTTGCGGCGGCGGTTTGGTCCCACGCTGCGCGTGTTCATCGCACGATTCTCGCTTTGACCAGCTGGCGGAAGAAGTAGAGCGTGAACAGCACCGACAGCGACACCGTGATCCAGGACATGGCGCTGCCCAAGCCGAACTTGGTGTTCTCGATGGACAGGCGCGTGATATAGGTCCAGAGCATCTCGGTGCGATGGGCGGGTCCGCCATCGGTCATGATGCGCACGATATCAAAGGCGCGGGCGATATCCAGCGACATGATGGTCAGGGCGATATACGTGAAAGGCGCCAGCAGCGGGAAAGTGATGAAACGGAATTTCTGCCAGCCCGAGGCGCCATCAACCTCCGCCGCCTCGAAGGTCTCGGTCGGCAGCGACAGCGTCCCCGCCAGCAAAATAATCGTCAGCACGGGGATATTCATCCACACCGAAGCCACGATGATGGAGAACATGCCCAGCGGCACATCGACCAGCCAGGCGATCTGACCCTGCGCCTGGATTAAGCCCAGGCTGTAGAGAAGATTGTTGACCAAGCCGACGCTGGCGTTGAAGAACCAGCGAAATTGCATGCCCACTAAAATGGGCGCGAACATCATCGGCACCATCAGCAGCGTGCGCAAGATGCTCTGCCCCAGGGTCACCCGCGCCAGCAGCTGCGATAGCGCTAGAGAGAGCAGGTAGCTCAAATTGACCGAGACAGCCAGGAAGATGACGGTATTGCCCAGCGAGCGCCAAAAAATCGCGTCATTCAATAGTTTTTCATAATTGCGCAGCGCCTTGCCGAACGTGAAGTTCAAACTATTCGGGCGCAGCAGCTCATAAGGCGTGAAGCTGACATACAGGGAATAAAGCAGTGGAAAACCGATGACGAGCAGGATGACGACGATGGAGGGCAGAATCAGCATATAGGGGAAGCTGCCCGCCTCCAGCCGGTTACCGCGGGGGACTTGAACCGGCCCTTCGTCTTTTGTCTTTCTCGCGAGGTTTATCGTCATGCAACTGGCAACAGCAGAAATAATTTTCTTGGGGCGACCCGCAAAGAGCCGCCCGCGTTTTGTGAAATATCAGAGCCTCGGGCGGCTGACCTGCGGCGTCTACGCGCAGCGCCGAGCCGCCCCCGAAAGTACCTGTTTGCACTAAGCAAGTTCATGCTCCCTTCGCCCGAGGGGGAGAAGGGAGCGAGAGGCGAGCGACTAACCGTAATAGCCGGCGTCCGCCATCAGTTCGCGGGTATCGGCCGCGGCCTGGTCCAAGCCTTCCTGCGCGTCGATATCACCCAGCATGATGGCTTGCACCACGGGATACAAGATGTTGGAGAAGGGAATCCACTCGGCGATCAAAGGCGGCGTGCGGAAGTCTTCAGCCACTTGCAGCTTTGCCAGCTCCAGCCGTTCGCGGTCGAGCGAGCGGTCGGAGGAGGCGGCATCGGCGATCACGCGATCCCAAACATCGTCGCGCGTGGGCAGGTAACCCAACTGCGCTTCTTCATAAGCCACACGCTCCGAAGACAGGAACTTGATCAGTTGAATGCCCGCTTGCGGGTTGGGCGCCGACGCCGGCACGGAGAAGGCATGCGCGCCAGCCCAGCCGGAGGGACGCACCGCATCGCCGCCGATGCTCAAGCCGGTGAAGCCGCGCGCCAAGCCGAAGTTTTCGCTGATGTTCGGGCAATTGTCAGGATCCTGGAAGTAGGCGTACCAGCCGTACCATTCCAGCTTGATAGCCGTATCGCCGTTGCAGAAGTAGGCAGCCACGCCATCCCATACCAGCGATGTAGTATCGGCCGGGATGACGCCATCCTGATACCAGCCCTTCAGCATTTCCGCCACTGCCACGCCGATTTCGTCGTTGAAGACGGGCTCCCAGTTTTCGTCGAACATGGCGCCGCCGCTGGCGAAGACCATCTCGTAGAAGCGGCCGTTGAGAGCTTCGTCGCGGCCCGCCAGGGTGTAGCCATAGGTGCTATGGCCATTCTCGACGAAGAAGCGCGCCTGGCGATCAATCTGCTCGAGCGTGCTCGGCACTTCCAACGCCTCGCCGGTGGCGGCTTCATAAGCGGCGGCGATATCAGCATCGTTGTAGAGATCGAGGCGATAATGGATGGGGCTGATATCCGCGTGGCGCGGGATGAGATAGAGATTGCCGTCGATGGTGGCGGCGTCGAGGATGGCGGGGCTAAAGGGCGCCAGTTCTTCTTCGCTGAAGTAATCTTGCAGCGGCAGCAAGAAAGGCGTGTACTGGGCGACGAAACTGGTGTGATCCCAAGCCACGTCATAATCAGCCGCGCCGGTGGCGAAGTCTACCTTGAGCTTCTGGTCGATGGCGAAGCCGTCCAGCAAGGCGACAATCTCAACTGTGGCACCGGTGGCTTCTTCAAAGATGGGAATGGATTCGTACATGGCTTCATAGGTGCCGCCGCCGATATTCGCCATCTTGATGGTGATGCCGGACAGATCCATGTCCAAGCCGGCGTACTGCGGCTCGTCCTGCGCCGTCGCCGGCAACGCGAGCAGCCAGACAAGCGCCAATACCAACAGAACTAACGAGAGTTTGCGAATCATTATCTGTCTTCTCCTATCTTTCAGATAAACCTGCAATTGAAGTGCCAGTGCTTCAAATCTGAACATTCGTTAATATCTTACCCCCTTCGCAATGCAATCGCTATCCCGATGGATTGCCCAGCGGGAGCCAAAAAACACTGTTAAGCTATAGGGACTATACCAAGATTTTGCTAGCAAAACAAGTTTTTGCCAGCAAAACTCTAGCCAGGAGGCGTCCACATGCGCGACATCAGCATAAGCAAGATATGCGCCCAGGATCTGCGCTTCACGCTGGAAGCAGGCGCCGGCGCGGACAGCGTGCATAGCAACCCCCAGTATTCCTACGCCGTGACGCAGCTCCATACAAATAGCGACCTGTGCGGCACGGGTTTGGCTTTCACCCTGGGCGGCGGCAACGACCTGGTCTGCCGCGCCATCGACGCGCTGGCGCCTGTCCTGGCGGGGCGCGAGATTGAAGAGCTGATGGCGGAGTTTGGCGGCGTCTACGCGGCTATGCTGGAGCACCCGCAGTATCGTTGGTTGGGTCCCCATAAGGGGGTTGTGCACCTGGCGCTGTCGTCCATCGTCAACGCCTGCTTCGACCTGTGGGCGAAGGCGCGGAATCTGCCCTTGTGGCAGCTGCTGCTGGATTTGACGCCGGAGCAGCTGCTGGCGACGCTGCGCCTGCGCTACATCGACGATGCGCTGAGCGCGGAAGAGGCATTGGCGATACTGCGCAAGGAGCGGCGGCTGCGGGGACAGCGGATGCACATTCTGGAACAGGGCTATCCCGGCTACGACACGTCGATCGGCTGGATTCAATACTCCGACGGCGCCATCAAAGAGAACCTCGTCAAATCGATGGACCAGGGTTTCGGCTCGGTCAAGCTCAAAGTGGGTTCTGAAGATCCAGCCCGCGATATCCGCCGCGCCTTCCTGGTGCGCGAAACAGTTGGCGAAGCGTCCCGCGTCATGCTCGATGTCAACCAACAATGGACCCTGCCGCAGGCCATCGACATGTGCCAGAAATTAGCCGGCATGAATCCCTATTGGATTGAAGAACCCACCCACCCCGACGATGTGCTGGCGCATCAAAGGCTGGCGCGCGCCATCGCGCCCATGAAGCTGGCAATCGGCGAGCACCTGCCCAATCAAGTCGTCTTCAAGAACTATCTGCAGGCGGGGGCGGCGGGGTTCTTGCAGCCGGATTGCGCGCGGCTCGGCGGAGTCAGCGAATTCATCGCGGTGAGTCTGATGGCGCGCAAGCACGGCATACCGGTCGTGCCGCATGTGGGCGACATGGGGCAGATCCACCAGCATCTCGTGCTTTTCAATCATATCGCGCTGGGTCACGAGGTCATCTTCCTGGAATATATCCCGCACCTGCGCCAGCACTTCTCGCAGCCAGCGCGCGTGCAAGGCGGCGTCTATGCGACGCCGCGGGAGCCGGGCAGCAGTTCCGATCTCAAGGCGCTCCGCTGAGCCTCCGCAAGCGCCCGTCAGCTATGAACCGGTCAGCGCGCCAGGCGCTCAATCAAGAAATCTTCGAAGCCCTTGACATCAACTTCAAGCGCCACCCGGGCATTCTCGAGCCAATTGGCATCCGGCGAGCGCATGAAGGTCACGCCCGCGGCGAAGCGCCCGCCCGTTTCCACGTCCACATGAAGCGGGGTCAAGCTGACCAACTGCGGACGGATGACAGCCGCCATCGCCAGGGGATCGTGCATGTAAGTCCAGCCGCGGTCGGCGAAAAAGGGATACCGGTCGATTTGGTCGGCAACTGCCCTGTGGAAGGCTGTGCCAGCCGCGCGTATCCGCGCCGAGCCTTCACTCGTGACGCGCGCCTGCAAGGTAACATCAAGCGGAATCAGCGTGATAGGCGCGCCGGAGGTGAAAATGATATGCGCGGCTTCCGGATCGCTGACGATGTTGTGTTCGCCATAATCGGGACAAGTTCACAATTTGCGGCAAAATTTTGGCAAATGAGCCTGAAAGGGATACTATAAGGTGGCAGTATAAATTCGAAGCCTCGGCGACAGGCGACGAAGTCGCTCCGCCGGGCTTCATCTTTTGTTCGAATTGCGATTAGCAAGTAATAGTCATAAGGAGACTGAAATGACTAATCGTTCGTTTTTGAAGATTGTACTTCTGGCACTGGTCGCGCTGTTGGCGCTGCCGGGCGCGGCATTGGCGCAGACCCCGGTCACGCTCATGCACGGCTGGACCGGCGCCGACAATACCGAGATGCTCAACACCGTCTTCGACCGCTTCAACATGGAAAACGAAGACGGCTTGGTCATCGAACCGACCGCGCTGCAGTGGGACGACCTGTTCACCCAGTTGACGCTCACCGCCGCCGCCGGCAACCCGCCCGATGTGGTGATGTTCCATAACACCGAAGTCACCGAGTTCGTCAGAAAGGGCGTCCTGCTGCCGGTTGATGACCTGATGTCGGCTGCTGGCATCGACCTGACCGGCGTGCCGCAGAACATCATCGAACTGAGCATGATCGACGGCCAGTTCTATTGCCTGCCGGGCGACCTGCATCCGATGAACCTGTATTACAATGTCGACCTGGTCGAAGCGGCTGGCTTGGACCCGGACAGTCCGCCAAGAACGGGCGAAGAATTCCTGGCTTGGGCGGAAGCGATGACGCTCGCCGATGACGACGGCATGGTGACGCAGTACGGCGTTGACCAGCCCTTGGGCGGCGCCCTCGGCCGCTGGTTCTTCCACACCTTGCTCTATCAATTTGGCGGCAGTTGGCTGGGTGAAGACGGCCTGGCGGCGGTCGATAGCGAAGCAGCCCATCAAGCGCTGCGATATTTGGTGGATTTGCAAGAGAGCGGCGTTTCGAGCATCGGCACAGGTTTCGGCGACATCAGCGCCTTTGACGCCGGGCGCGCGGGCATGATTATGGTTGGACCCTGGCAGGTCAACGCGTATGTGACGCGCGGCATGAACATCGGCACAGCCGTGATGCCGACCTTCGGCGATATGCCGGCCACCTGGACCAATACCCATTGCCTGGCTTTGACCGTGCAAGACAGCGACGAAAACTACCTCAACGGCATGAAAGTGATCAAGTGGTTCCTGGAGAACTACGCCGAGCCGGGCATCAAAGTCGGCATCGTGCCGGTGTTGCCGGTGGCGCTGGCTGACCCCTACTGGACCGATCATGAATACGCCCAATACTATGCGCCCTTCGTCGAATCGCTGTCCATAGCCGTGATGGAGCCAGCCATCGAGAAGTACACATCGGTCTTCTCCTTCGGGGGTCAGTCGCCGCTGCTGCGCAACCTCGAGGCGGCACAGGCTGGCGACAAGAGCGTCGAAGAAGCTTTGGCTGACATGAAAGCGGGCATCGACGAGCTGCTGCTGGACGAGTAAAGCCTTCTCACAAGGCGCGAACTGTAGGGGCGGCTCCCTGAGTCGCCCGCCGCTTGCGATCAATTGCACATTGTAGGGGCGACCAACCTGTCGCCCGCCTAATCCGCAATGAATCTTCGGGCGATTTGATAAATCGCCCCTACGCCCCCTATCTTGGGAGATGGGGCACAATGACCAAGCGGAAGCCATTACCGAAGACATCGCGCTGGAACAGCGTCAAGAATGACTTGATCGCTTACGCCTTCATGGCGCCATATTTGCTCCTCTTCATCGTCTTTCTGCTGCTGCCGGCCTTTGTCGGCGTCTATGCCAGTTTCACTAAATGGGGCATCATCGGCCAGCCGAAATGGGTCGGGGTCAAGAATTACAGCAAGCTGCTAAACAGCGAACTCTTCATCGAGTCGCTGGAGAATACGCTTTATTTCGTGATTTTGGCAGCCATTCCCCTGATCGTGCTGGGATTCTTGCTGGCGCTGCTGGTGCATCAAAAGCTGCGCGGACGCAATATCGCCCGCGCCATCGTCTTCCTGCCCCATGTCGTCAGCGTGGCGGCGGTGGGCATCATCTTTCAATGGATACTCGAGCGCAGCTCGGGCTTGTTAAATTATTATCTTGGTCTATTGGGCGTCAATCCGCCGATTAACTGGCTGGGCGAACCCGAGGCGGCCATGCCCGCCATCGCCATCACCACCATCTGGTGGACGGTCAATGGCAATATGATCATCTATCTGGCCGGCTTGCAAGATATACCAGCGGACTTGTACGAAGCGGCAAAAATAGACGGCGCGGGAACCTGGCAAGAGCTGCGCTTTATCACCATCCCCATGCTGATGCCGGTCAACGCCTTTGTCATCCCGCTGACTGTCATCGCTTGCTGGCGCGTCTTCGGCCAAGTATTTGTCATGACCCGCGGCGGACCGCAAGGCGCCACCTTCACCGTCGCTCAATTCATTTACGAAACCGCTTTTGTGAACTTCAACATGGGTTTGGCATCGGCGGCCGGCGTCATCCTGATGCTCATCACCCTCTTCTTCACTGTTATTCAGCTGCGCGCGATGAAGGTTATATGACATGAGCGAATCCTGGCGCGACGACAGCGTTTACCGCGACGGCTCCCTCAACTGGGGGCGTCTGGCGCTCTATGCCATCATGATCTTCGTCGCCATCGTCTGGGGCGCGCCCTTCATCTGGATGTTCGTCAGTTCAATCAAGCCGGATAACGAGATTTTCAGCTATCCGCCCACTTGGTGGCCCCAAGAGCCGACGCTCATGTTCTACACGGGGCTCTTCGAGTCCTTCCCTATGCTGATTTGGTTTCGCAACAGTTTAATCGTGGCGACCATCACCACCGCGCTGACCCTGGCCACCAATATCCTGGCGGCCTATCCGCTGGCTCGGATGCGTTTCCGCGGGCGCCGGATCCTGCTGCTCATCATCTTGTCGACCTTCCTGCTGCCGGGCGAGATTCTGCTGGTGCCGCTCTTCCTGGGCATGATCAAATTCAAGCTGGCCAACACCTTCTTCAGCATCGCCGTGCCAGCCTCGGCCAATGCCTTCGGCGTCTTCCTGATGACGCAATTCTTCCTGACCATCCCGGTCGAGCTGGAGGAAGCCGGGCGCTTAGACGGCTGCAGCCGCTTGGGCTTGCTCTGGCGCATCTTCATCCCGCTGAGCAAGCCGGTTATCGCCACTGTCGCCATCTTCACCTTCGTCCGCAGTTGGAACGACTTCTTCTGGCCCCTCATCATCAGCAACACCGACGCCACTCGCACCGTGCCGGTCGGCTTGGCGGTCTTTGTTGGGCGCGGGCTTTCGATGCGCTTCGGCGTCATCATGGCGTCGGCGGCCGCAGCCACCATACCAGCCGTGATTTTCTTCTTGCTGCTGCAACGCTATTTCGTGCGCGGCATCTCCACCACCGGTCTGCAAGGTTAGGACTGCGCATGCGCTATCTACCCACCGTCGAGGAGTTGCCCTACCAGGGCTGGGACGCCGTCCACCTGAGCAACAGTTTGATTTACGCCGTCTGCGTTCCGGAAATCGGCGGCCGCTTGATGCAGTTCAGCCTGGGACCGCGCGACTGCCTCTTTGTCAATCCGGATCTGCTGGGCAAACGCTTCACATTCGAAGAACAGGCCGGCGACGGCACAATCAAAAACTGGAAGAATTATGGCGGCGGCAAGACCTGGCCCGCGCCACAAGGCTGGCACGGCGCGGGGCAATGGCCCGATCCGCCCGACCCCGTGCTCGATTCGGGGCGCTACAGCTTTGAAACGGGCGCAGACGCTAGCCGCTGTTTCGTAGCCATGACCAGCCCGCCCGATGAGCGCTCCGGATTGCGCATCCGCCGCGAAATCAGCCTCGGTCAAGGCTCGTCGCGCTTGCGGCTTGATCTGTCTTTCGAGAACATCTCGCGGCGGACGATACGCTGGTCAATCTGGGATGTGGCGCAGTTGGCATGCGCGGCGGTCGATGGCGGCATGAACGACGACTGCTGGCTGTATATCCCGACCGACCCCGACCGCGAAAAACCCTACGAGATCATGTTTGGCGATGACAATCCGCAGTATCAACTGGACACAGCGAGCGGGCTGCTGGCGGTGCAATATCGCGGCATTGTCGGCAAGATCGGCGTACACAGCCCGGCCGGTTGGATCGCCTTCGCCGACCGCGCCGCCGGTTTCGCGCTTTGCATGAGCTTTCCCTATCACGCCGACGCGGAATATCCCGACAAGGGCGCGACAGTGGAATGCTGGACGGAATCCCCGGGCGCGCCATCACCGATACCCATCAGCTCGCCGGGCTACATTCTCGAAGCGGAAGTGCTAAGCCCGCTGTATACGCTGGGTCCAGGTGAAGTCGTCGGTCAGCGCGTCACCTGGGCGGCAGCCACCTGCCCGGCGCCGATTGTCGATGTCAGCGATGTCGGCTGTGTTCACCAGCCGCTCGCAATTGACGACAACGCCGGCTGGGCGCGGATCCAGGGCGTTTTTGGCTGCTTCCACGTCGGTCGCGCGGAACTCGAATGCCTAAGCGGAGCCGGGGACCGGCTCAGCGCTAGCGACCTGGGACCGGTTTCTCCCTTGAGCGTACTCAATGTCAATGCGTTCACGCGAGTCCATGAAGCCGCCGGGCTGGTTCGTCTGAACGTTCTGGATGCGGATGGCGCACTTGCCGGGACGCTGGCCAGCGTCAGGTTAGTTTAATCTGAAAAATCTTATAGAGAGAGTTGAAAATGACCCAACAATGGAGTCCCGAAGAAGCCAATCGCTGGTACGCCGAGATTGACGCCATCCGCGGCTGCAACTACTTGCCGCGCAGCGCGGTCAATTCGACCGAGATGTGGCAAGCCGAGTCCTTTGACGCCGATGCCATCGCCGAGGAATTGGCTTGGGCGGGGTCGGCTGGTTTCAACGCCGCGCGGGTATTCTTGCAATTTCTGGTCTGGCAGGACGATCCTGATGGTCTGAAAGAGCGCATCGATCAGTTTCTCGATATCGCCAGCAGTAATGGCGTCAAAGCGATGTTCATCGTATTCGACGATTGCGCTTTCGCCGGCAAAGAACCCTATTTGGGTCCCCAAGATGATCCCGTCCCCTACGTGCATAACAGCGGCTGGACGCCCAGCCCTGGCTTAAAGCGAGTAGTGGATCGCTCCGTCTGGTCCCTGCTCAAAGACTATGTCGTCGATATCGTCGGCAGCTTCGCCGATGACGAACGGGTGCAAATCTGGGATTTGTACAACGAACCGGGCAATTCCGACCTGGGCGAAAAGAGCCTGCCCCTGGTGGAAGCGGCTTTCGCCTGGGCGCGCGAGGCGGGCGCGCGGCAGCCGCTGACGACATCAATCTGGCGCTTGCATGACGACTACGATATGTCGGAGCGGATACTGGAGCTATCGGATGTCACCTCATTTCATCATTATGACGCAACCGGCATCGAAGAGCTCATTCAGCGCTGTCAGGCATACGGACGACCGGTGCTCTGCACCGAATGGCTGCGGCGGGTGGTCGGGCAAACGGTCGAGTTGATTCTGCCAATCTTCGCGCGGGAGCGGGTCGGCTGGTACAACTGGGGCTTGGTGGCTGGTCGGACGCAGACCTATCTCGATTGGCGCCGTGAATTGAATGGACCCGACAGCAAAACCTGGCAGCATGACATTTTCCACGCTGACGGCTCGCCCTATGACCAAGCGGAGATTGAATTGATACAGGCTTTCGCGTTCGCGGAGTAGCTCTTCATCCCCGGCGCGGATAAACTTGGCAGCGCTGGACCGACGGCAACTTGACGCGCTAATTGTCAGGGTCGTCTAGGATGAGCCTGTTGTCCGCGAGAATCTTAATGATTCCGCGAATATCCAACTGAACTGCGCTGAGAATCTTCGAGTGCTCGCTGAGCGTCTGCGAGTGTTCGCTGACAATCTCTGTGAGATTCTTGAGAATCTTTGAATGCTCGTTGAGCGTATTAGAGTGTTCGCTGACAATCTCTGTGAGCTCCTTGAGTATCTTCGAGTGCTCGTAGAGAATCTTCGAGTGCTCACTCAGAGTCTTGGTGTGCTGCTCTTGCGCGTCTTTGATCGGCTTGAGTTCTTCACGAAGCATAGTCCGAATCGCCGAGCCAGTATCTTCAAGCTCGCTGACACGAAATTCCAACTTCTCGATTTTCTCATACAGATCATGCGGCTGTTGCATAGTGCGCTCCTTTCATGTCCCAACAGGCAAAAAACCCAGAAACCAATCGCCTCTCGCGTCTTGTATGTTGCATATCACGAAACAAGCCTTCTCCAACTCATAAATGTTTGACGCGACCTTAGCTTGCTATCATATAGAAAATCAACAATTTCCCAATAAACATAGCGGGAACTGTCATATTGTTTATCTTGTTCACATTGTCAAGCAATCGTATAGGGTTGCGTTATTTAATCTTTGTATACCTTATCACAACAATTTGCGAAGTCAAGAATGATTCCGAAATTAAGACCAACAAGCCCTGACAGCCTATCGGGCGACTGACGGTCTGTGTCGCAGGGCTGTCTAAATCTTTTCAGCATAAAAAGGATGCGCTTCTTGGCAAAGCCAATTTTGCGCCGCAATGTCTTATTCGATATAATGTAAGATAGGTTGGGCGGACGCGAATCGGGGCTGGGCTTTGCCTCGCTCAAGCGCGACGACCAAACGTGATTACGCTATGCAAGCTTATCTTGAAAAGGAGAAATCACATGAAGGTTTCAAAACGTATTGGCATGTTACTTGTCCTGCTCTTCATTCTTAGCCTGGGCTTCGCAGCGCAAGCGCAGGATACGACGATCTCGTTCCTGGCGCCGCCTTGGGGCGTCCCGCCCAGCGAAGACGCGCTCAACGCCTTCATGGAAGAGAGCGGCATTACAGTCGAGACGCAATCGGTGCAGATGGCCGATCTGTTCAGCCGCGTGCAAGTGTCGGCAGCGGCCGGGGAAGCGCCGGCTGACGTGATCTTCATCACCGAAGAAGGTCCCTCCAATGTTGTCGCCACCGGCAATATGCTGCCGCTGAACGACTTGCTGGAGATGGGCGACCTCAATGCCGATGACTTCGAGAAGCTCGACTTCTGGACCATTGACGGCGATGTATTCGCCATACCCACCTACCTGCAGTTGGTGATGATGGACTACAACAGCGCGCGCCTGGCGGAAGCCGGCTTCGACGCGCCGCCGACAACCTGGGCGGAGCTGGACGAGATGTCCCGCGCCATCCGCGAGGCTGGCGTCGACGATCACCCCATCGCGATGGGCTCGATCAACTGGTCCTGGTGGCTGATCGCGCTGAGCATGGGCGATCCCATGTTCGATGCGGACTTGAACCCGGTTTTCGCTGACGAAGGCAGCAAAGCCCGCGAAGCCATGGACCTGCTTTTCACCTGGTTTGCCGATGAACTGATCAGTCCCGAAATCCTGGCCGGCGGCAGCCAGCACACCTTGTTCTGGGCAGGCACCGGCGTCTTCCATCAAGGCTGGCAAGGCTCGGTCGTGCGCGGCAACGCCGAATCATCGCTGCAAGCGCC
Organism: Phototrophicaceae bacterium; assembly: GCA_965232245.1. GTDB lineage: Bacteria > Chloroflexota > Anaerolineae > Aggregatilineales > Phototrophicaceae > UBA6055. The sequence continues at coordinate 3,756,785 of CBDDPG010000002.1, forward strand.
CAATGTGGAATACATGGTACTGCCGGAAGTGGGCAATACCTGGAGCTTCCCGGCCGGCATCGGCATCTCGGTTGATTCGGAAAACGTAGAAGCCGCCTGGGAGTTCATCAAGTGGTACGTCGGCGATCAAAACATGACCGACATCTGGAACGCCTTCGGCCTCTATCCCTCGCGCATTTCCATCAGCAGCGCGCTGAACGACGCCGGTGAAATCCAGGGTTATGGCGCCATTGTCGAGCAGAGCATGCACACCAACGAGCTGCCGCGCTTCACGCTCTGGTGGGGTCCCTGGTCGGCTTCGGTGACCGAGACCATCCGCGAAGGCTTGAACTCCGACATGAGCTCGGACGATGTCATCGACGCCTTGGCTGAAGAATGGAACGAGCTCAAGGAAGAATACGAGTAGGCGTCGTCGCTCAAACCAACACGCCGTAGGGGTAGATTCCGCGTGTCGCAGGCGGCAAATGACGTGCAAATCTGTAGGGGCTGTATGTGTATGCTACTGATGTATTCGCGCAATATGCGGGTCTATTGCCAGTGGGCGGCTCAGCGGACTCTGTTGAGAAACAGCCTCCATCACCCGGCCCCTTGCCCAAAAATGGGGAGTCTTATGACCTGTAATGAGCCGTTAAGCCCCTCCCTCTTTATGGGGGAGGGGTTTGGGGTGGGGGTAAATTGAGTATTTCAATAGAGTCCAAGGCTCGCCCGCTGCTGTGCAACACGGCTACGTGATAGGATCTTACGCAAATCGTCGAATCGGTAGGGGTTGCCGCTGGGCAGCCCCAGGTCCGCATCACACGAATCTGTTGGGGCGAGCCTTGGCTCGCCCACATGCGCTGCGCAGGACACGGTCGCAATGATAAGACGCATCCGTCCCGAAACGCGACGTCGCTCCAGTAGTCGAATGCGTGGTTACGATTATCGGCGAGGCGGCGTCTACTTCGTGACAATCTGCACCTACAAAAGGATGAAGCTGTTTGACTCCATCATCGACGGTGAAATGGCGCTCAGTCGTTTAGGCGAGGTCGCGCGCGAGGAATGGCGCCATGTCGCGCGGGCCCGCCACAATGTCGAATTGGACCGCTATGTCATAATGCCCAATGATGTGCATGGTCTGTTCGCCATTACGGGCAGACTAGAAGACGGTTTGAGTCATCCTGTCGAGATGCATCACCCGAAGCAATCGCGCGGATTCCGTTCCGGTTCGCTGGGCGCAATCGTCAGCCATTACAAGGCAGCAGCCAGCAGACGCGCTTGGTCAGGGCTGATCGGCCGGGGTCAACGCGCATGGCAACGGAATTACTACGATCACATAGTGCGCGACGAGGATTCCCTTAACGAGATACGACGGTATATCGTCGAGAATCCGGCGCGATGGCAGGAGGACAGTCTGTATGTCGACTGAGACTGGCAGGTTGACGGGCGAGCCAGGGTTGGACACAGCTGAGTTTGAGGTGGCGCGCTCATACTGGCAAAGCTAAATTCAATTGAATTCTTATGCTAAAATTGTGCAGAATTGGATCATCCGGCAAAACATGAAACGCCTTCTCTCATCCGACTCCCGCTATCTGCTCGTCGTGCTCGCGCCGATTGTGTTGCTGCTCGCGCTTTTCATCTATTACCCCGCGGTCGATACCTTTCAAACCAGCCTCACCAACAGAAACCTGCGCATCCGCAACCAGAAGCCAAAAGCCGTCGGCGTCAACAATTACGTCAAATTGCTGGAAGACGAAGAATTCTGGGAGGTCACGGGCCGCAGCTTCAAAGTCGTCATCATCACCCTGCCGCTGGAGATGGCCGTCGCCTTCGGCATCGCCATGCTGCTCAACCAGCGCTTCCCCGGGCGCGGCGTCGTGCGCACCCTGGCGATTCTGCCTTGGATGCTGCCCGGCGTGGTCAACGGCTTCTTATGGGGCTGGCTGCTTAATGGCGAGTACGGCGCGCTCAACGGTTTGCTCTATCAGCTCGGCATAATCAGCGAATATCAGTATTGGCTGCGCGAGCCGGACCATCAGCTCTTTTGGGTCACGGTGGTCCAGACCTGGACGCGCTACGCCTTCCCGACCATCATCTTGCTGGCCGGCTTGCAGAGCATCCCTGATGACCTCTTCGACGCCGCCAAAGTCGACGGCGCCAACGCCCTCCACCGCGTCCGCTACATCACTATCCCGCTGCTGCTGCCCTCATTCGGCATCGCCCTGGTGGTCGAGTTCATCGCCGCCTTTCAGATCTTCGATGTTGTCTGGACCCTGACCGCCGGCGGCTCGGCTGGCGGCGCGATGAACCCCTTCACCAAGACGCTGATGCTGTATAACTACGAGCTGGTCTTCCGCGATCTGCGCGTCGGCTTGGGCGCGGCTCTCTCCTACATCATCTTGGCCATGTCGCTCGCTGTCGGCATGATCTTTATCTGGCGCGTCTACAATCAAGGGGTACAGGAGCAATGAGCCTGGGGCTGCGAGCTCAAGAGCGCATCCGCCTGGGTATTATTTATGTCCTATGCGCCATCGTGCTGATCTGGGCGCTGGCGCCTATCTATTGGGTCGCGGTCAGCAGCATCTCCACCCGCCGCGAACTTTACGCCCAGCCTTACAAAATCTGGTTCCCCAGCGAACCCACCCTGGAATCTTATCGCACCATCTTCACCGAAGGGGCGAAGTTCCGCGATGGCGGCTTCTCGCCAACTGCCGACCTGATGAGCGCGGGCTTGCGCAACAGCGCCATCATCAGCGTGGCGGCGGCTGGCATCGCGACCTTGCTGGCGACCGGCGCCGGATACGCCTTCGCCCGCATGCAATTCGCCGGCAAGAATCTTATCTTTCTCTTGATCATGCTGATGCTGCCTCTGCCCATCTGGGTTTCCTTGATAGCGCTGTTTTTCATCATGTCGCAGCTTGAGTTGATCGATACTTTGCTGGGGCTCATCTTGATATTCGTGACCTTGCTGCTGCCGCTTTCAGTCTGGATGATGACCACCTTCATTCGTGATATCCCCTCGGAAATCCAGGACGCCGCCCGCGTCGACGGCGCCGATCGCTGGCGGCTGGTCTATAGCATTATTTTGCCATTGGCGCGCCCGGGCATGGTGGCTGTCTTCCTGGTGGGGATGCTGACGACCTGGAACAATTTTCTGATCCCGCTCATCTTCACGCGCAGCGACGATTCGCAGCCCTTGACCATCGTACTGACGCTTTTCATCGGTCAATACGAGGTGGCTTGGGAGGACATGTCGGCCGCGGCTGTGGTGACCATGCTGCCGCCATTTCTGATGGCGCTGTTCTTCCAGCGCTATCTGGTGCGCGGCTTGACCATGGGCGCGGTGAAGTGAGACGGACGCCGTCTAGGTTGTGAGGAAGAAGGGGCGATTCTGTCAACCGCCCCGGTGGGGTGACAAGTTAGCGCAGCGAGCCAAACACTTCAACAGTGGGAACGCCGAAGCGCGGGAGGACAGGCGCAGCGCCATATTTCGGCAGCTTCACGGTGAAGGGCGCCGACGCTTCTCCAAACTGGTCGGCATAATTATCATAATCAATCGCCCGCAGGCGGAACCTCACCCTTTGATTCTCAGCCAAGCCACAGATCGGAACCGTGCCAGGGTTATCCGGGCTATAGCCATATCGGTCTGTGTGTTTCCAACTGACGTTCTCTGGCGGGGAGCCATCCGCCGGAATAGGCGCTAAGCCTTTCTTCCCTCGGACGCGAATGAAATAGAAATCCGCGCCTGGCACCAAATCCCATTCAACCGTAATGCACCAGCCAACGTCAGGCGCGTATTCAGTATAGTCCGAAGCGGCAATGGCGACGACATGCGGCGGCGGCAGCTTGTCCTCAGCCAAACTCGGCAACGCGGCCAAGATCAGCAAGCCTAAAACAATCAAGATTTTTCTCATTACAAGATTGCTCCTTACATTTCGTCAGTATGTGGAGGATATGATAGCATGAGGATAAATCATTTACTACTCGTCTCAGTAATTCCAACAGAGCAATGCAAGTCCAATATTGTATGGATTTATAGGGGCGGACCTTGGGACTCTGTTGAAAAACAGCCTCCATCACCCGGTCCCTTGCCAAAAATGAGGCAATGGGAGTCTTATGACCTGTAGTGAGCCGTTAAGCCCCTCCCTCTTTATGGGGGAGGGGCGTTGGGGTGGGGGTAAATTGAGTATTTCAACAGAGTCCTTGGGTCGCCCAATTTGATGTGTAGAGATTTCGGGCGACATGGTCTGTCGCCCCTACATTGCGACCCATCGTCGAGTTTTGCATGACTAACTTGGATTTACTGATATTTGAAAGCGGACTTATATTTCCATGCGAGTTCAGGATGGGCAGAGGCGGGTTGCTGCAATCGGCCGCGCTGAAATCCGCGCCTTGCGGATAGACCTCAGGCGCGGAACAAATGCCGCAGCGGCAGCCTGAAACCGGGCAGCGCCGAGCCGCCGCTTAATTCGTCGTCCAAACCGAGGGACTTGCTATGCGGCGCGCCCTTGCTGCCCAGGCTCCAAACCTCAGCGTTTTTCCGCATCGGATCGACCAGCCAGACTAGCGCGGATCCGAGGCGCAGGTAGGCTTTTGCCTTGCGGCGGGCTTGCGCCAGAGATTGTGACGGAGAGATAATCTCCACCGCCAAATCGGGCATGAAGGGTACATAGCGCTCTAATTCCGGCGCAGGCGCGCGTTCTTTCGAGATGAACGCGACATCCGGCAGCAGCAGGGTTCGTCGGTCCTCAGGCGGAAAATGCCCGCTCTCGACCGTCACATCACCCAAGTCGCGCTCGACAACATAATTCCCCAACAGACGCGCAATCTCGCTCGCAATCCGCGCATGTAGATAGCCTGGTGACATCGATACTGTAAGCTCCCCGTCTATCAAGTTATAACGGTTTGATTCGTTCTCCGGCGAGCAAGCCAACCGCCAAAGATCCTCAACTGTGTACTCGCGTTCTCGGATAGCCATCACCACTTCGCTTTCCGTTTCCCTAGGACAACAATATAACATAGGGATTGCCACATTTCCAAAGTCGCAAATTGAGCCACAGGGCAATCGAATCAAATTAATGTCGCCACAAAGACAAGTAATTCCATCAAAATAATGAAAAAATGTAGGGGCGACTCAGTGAGTCGCCCAATCGGTAGTGATGAGCGCCTTGATAAGGCGCCCCGGAGTAAACCGCGAGCTGTCCGCCGCAACGTGATAAAATATAGTGGCGACCGCTGGCTCGCTCGTAACGACGCAATTTACTCAAAAGGACGCGCATATCATGAACATCCCATCCATAATCGCAAGCATGAGCGCCGAAGAAAAAGTCGGGCAGATGTTCATGCTGGCTTTCGCCGCCGACCAGCTTGAAGCCGCCCGCAGCTTGATGGTCGACCATCTGGTCGGCGGGGCCTACATCGGCGACGAAAACGCGCCGACTGCCCGCGCGTCCATCGAGCTGACGAACACCTTGCAGTCATTCGCGCGCAGCACCCGCCTAGGCATTCCGCTGCTGCTGGGCGCCGATCAAGAAGGGACCTGGTCGGTCATGACAGCGGAAAGCGCCATGGGACCCGGCAACATGGCGCTCGGCGCCACCGGCGATCCGCAATACGCCTATGACATGTATCGCGTCATCGCCAAAGAGATGTCATCGGTCGGTTTGAACACGGTGCTGGGACCGGCTTGCGACTGCAATTCCAATCCCGACAATTCGATCATTGAGATGCGCTCCTTCGGCGAAGATCCGGGACTGGTCGCCGCCATGACAGAAGCCGCGGTCCGCGGCTTGCAAGACAATGGCGCCGTGGCGACGCTCAAGCATTTTCCCGGGCATGGCGATACCCGAATGGACAGCCACCGCGGCTTGCCAACGGTGGATCGCGCGCGCGACGAGCTTTTCCGCATTGATTTGCGCCCCTTCGCCGCGGGCATCCGAGCCGGCGCCAAAATCGTCATGACAGCGCATATCATCTTCACGGCGCTCGATCCAGAACGCCCCGCGACGCTTTCGCCCATCATCCTGGGCGATGTGCTGCGCGGCGAATTGGGCTTCGAGGGCGTCGTCGTCTCCGACAGCATGAATATGGCTTCGATGAAGCGCAACTATGACCCCGCCGCCGCCGCGATTCAAGGCTTCAAGGCTGGCGTCGACTTGATGATGCTAGCGGAAGAACATTACGATCATGACGCCACGGCCTATCTGGAGAATCAGCGCAGCTTGATTGGCGCGGTTATCCGGGCAGTCGAGGACGGGACGATCGGCAGCGGGCGCGTCGATGACGCTGTCGCGCGCGTCCTGCGGTTGAAGCGCGACGCCGGCTTCAGCGTCGAAGCCAGACCGCAAGCGCCGATCATCGTCGGTCAATCGAGCCATCGCGCCATCGAGCTGGACGCGGCGCGCGCGGCAGTCGCCGTCTTGCGGGACCGCAAGGATCTGCTGCCGATAAAAGCCGGGGCGCCGGTCACGCTTGTTAATACAACCAGGCGCAGCGCCTACACTGTGCTGCGGCAAACGCGCGGCATCGGACCGAATCAAGCGACTCCCGCGTTTGACGTCTTCGCGGATGCCATGCGCGCGCGCTGTGATGACGTCGCTGTTATTGCAGCGGAAGACTACGCCGGCGCTGATTTGCCGGTTGAAGGCGCCATCATCGCCGTCAGCGAGAACTACACGCTGCCGGGCATGGACTTCGACCAGTCCCTGCAAGCGCAGATCATACGCGAGCTGCAAGAGCCCGCCGCCAGCCGTCTGATCGTCCTGGGGCTGCGCGATCCCTATCAACTGGCGGGATATGCCGAGATCGGCACCTACGTTTGCAGCTTCAGCTTTCGGCCTTGCGCGGCAGTGGCGGCGGCGGAGCTGCTGCTGGGCGAGATTGAGCCGCGCGGAAGCACGCCCGTCAGCGTGCCGGGGACGGAGTTTGAGGCTTAGCTTAGTCGCCGCGACGCCATAGTAATCCAGCCACCAGCGCCGTTAACGAGGCAGTTCAAGCGAATCTCTCGATCCTAGCGAGGTCTTTGCATCCGCTTATGATTTGCCGATTTTGGCGAATCGACCCGGCATCGTTTACAATCGCCAGAAAATGGCGAGCCAAGCGGATGGATGCGCCTATGTACCAGTTGGTCTGCAGAACCTGTCAGAAACTCATTGAAGATCGCAGTGCCACCGCTTGCCCGGCGGACGGCGGCATGCTCAATGTCCACTACACATCGCCGGAGATTCCCGTCGATGAGGCGCTGCCCGGCATTTGGCGCTATGCCGCCCACCTGCCACTGGATGACAGCGCGCATATCGTCAGCCTGGGCGAAGGGGGGACGCCGCTGCTGCGCTCGGCGCACCTGGGGGCGGCGCAGAGCCTGGATAAGCTGTATTTCAAAAATGAGAGCTTAAACCCGACCGGCTCCTACAAAGATCGCATCTCGACCGTGGGCATCTCGCAGCTGGTCGAACAAGGCAAAGATACCTGGGTGAGCACCTCCTCCGGCAATGCCGGCGCGTCGACCGCGGCTTATGGCGTGCGGGCTGGCGTAAAGGGCTACCTCTTCACCTTGGAACGCGCGCCGCGCGCCAAGATCGGTCAAATCATCGCCTACGGACCGACGCTGCGCTCCGTGCGCGGCTTGGGCTACGATCCGGCCGTCGAGGACGCCACCTGGGAAAACTGCGCGCGACTCTGTCAAAGTCGCGGCTGGATGATGACGATCACCGCTTGCAGCTTCAGTCCGTTGGGCATGGAAGGCGCCAAGACCATCGCTTACGAAATCTGCGAATCGCTGGGGTCGGTCGTACCGGATGTGGTTTATGTGCCGGTCGGCGGCGGCGGATTGCTCACCATGATCTATAAGGGCTTCCAGGAATGGCGCGCTGCCGGCTATATTGACCGCCTGCCGCGCATGGTCTCGGTGCAGGCTAGGGGCTGCGATGCCGTGACCCAAGCCTGGCAGAAGGGCAGGTCCCTGCAAGCCCTGGACGACTGTACCAGCATGGTTTCCGGCATCATCTTGACCAATCCGCCCGATGGCGATCTGGTCTTGGAGGCGCTGCGGGATTCGCAGGGCTGGGCTGTTTCCGTGTCCGACGCCGCCACCTATCAGGCGCAGGCAGAACTGGCGAACCGCGAAGGCTTGTTCGTCGAGCCAGCCGCCGCCGTCACCTGGGCTGCCATCAAAGCCGACCGGCAACGCGCGCGACTGAAGTCTGAGGATGTGGTGGTAGCGGTGCTGACCGGGGTCGGTTTCAAGGACAGCGCGGCGATACAGCGTATGACCGAGCATGTCGAGCTGCCGCTGATTGAAGCGGAGCAGATCCTAACTGTCGATCAATCCAGGCTGGGTTGATCCAGTCCTAGAAACAGACTCATGAGCGGACGGTTGCAAGACAAAGTCATCATCGTCACCGGCGGCGCCACTGGCATCGGCTGGGGCATCGCCCAGAGTTGCGCCCGTGAAGGCGCGTCCCTGGTCATCGCGCAGCGCCGACAAGACATCGCCATCGCCGAAGGAAGCGCCGCGCGGCTGCGAGAGGCGGGTCAGCGCGCGATCAGCGTCGGCTGCGACATCACGCGGCGCGAAGAAGTGCGAGCGATGATCGCGACTGCGGTCGCCGAGTTCGGGCGTCTGGATGTTCTGATCAACAATGCCGCCTTGACGGGAAAATCGGCCGAGCTGCGGCCCTTCCTGGAAGAAACGGACGAGCATTGGCGCAGGATGATTGACGTCAATCTCAACGGCGCCTTTATATGTACGCAGGAAGCGGCTTTTCAGATGATCAAACAGGGCGCTGGCGGCAGCATCGTCAGCATCTCGTCGGTGGCGCAGTACGCCGCGCAGGAGAGCGCGACGCCCTATGGCGCGGCAAAAGCCGCTCTCGACGGCTTGACCAAAGGCGCAGCCATCGAGCTTGCGCCGCAGGGCATCCGCGTCAATATGGTGGCGCCGGGCGACATCTACACCGAATCCAGCGCCGATATCCTCGATCAAGTGACGGAAACCGGCGGCAGCGGCAAATTCTTCCGCTTCACGCCCTTGGGGCGCCGGGGCCAACCACAGGAGATCGGCGCTGTCGTCGCCTTCCTGGCCAGCGACCAAGCCAGCTTTGTGACCGGCGCCACCTGGCTGGTCGACGGCGGCTTCTTGAGTTATTGAGGCGAGCGATGCATTTTCGCGATTTCAATTTTCATAGCCTGCCCCGCGGCGAAAAAGCGCGACTGTGGCTGGATATCGCGGGTCGCGCTGATGACGGACAGTGGCGCTTGCCCTTTTTGAGCGTCACCGGCGCAACCGACGGTCCGACCCTGCTGGTGCTGGCCGGCGTTCATGGCGATGAATACGAGGGCATGGTCGCCATCCCGCGGCTCTTCGCCGGCATCCAGCCCGCGGACCTGCGTGGCGCGCTTCTGATGATCCCTGTATGCAACGTTCCCGCATACAAAAGCGCCCAGCGCAGCAGTCCCGTCGACGGGCTCAACCTGGCGCGGGTCTTCCCGGGCCAGCCGGACGGCTCTATCACGCAACAGATCGCTTACTGGATCTGCGAGAAACTGCTGCGACAGGCCGATTTCATGATCGATTTGCATACCGGCGGCATCGCTTATGAATTGCCCCTGCTCGTCGGTTATGTCCACGATGCGGGCGCTTATGGACAGGCGTCGCTGGGGGCTGCGCGCGCTTTTGGGGCGCCGGTGCTGTGGGGGCATCCCCCGCCGCTGCCGCCCGGGCGCAGCCTCAGCGCAGCCTACGACCATGGCGTCCCCTGTGTTTATACCGAAGCGCCCGGCGGCAGCGGCAGCGACCCGCATGTCGCCGACTGTTTTCTCACGGGGCTATTCAATGTGATGAAGCGCTTGGGCATGTTGACTGGCGAGCAAAGCCGGCAGCCGCTGACACATCATCTGCTTGGTCATGGCGATCTGGATAGCGTCATCGAAACGCCGGCGGCCGGTCTGTTTCAGCGCGAGGTAGGCCTGCTCGACGAGGTGGAAGCGGGACAGCGACTTGGCACAATCCAGGACGAAAGCGGCAGTATTCTGGCGGAAATCACCGCTGAACAAGCGGGCTTTGTGATCATGCTGCGCGGCTTGCCGCGGGTGAAAGCCGGCGATGGCATCGCGCACCTCGCGCAGCCGGTCTGATTGCCATGACTACCCGCCGGGCAGACCTTGCAAGATCTCGAACAACACCATACGTATTTCCGCGATCTCATTTAAGGCAGCGTTATGCAGATGGATCATAAGCCCGCCTAGAGCCGCCAGCAGAGCAGTGAATAACAAGAACAAAGATCTTTGAAGCTCTGACTTCGTTGCAGCGTGTTGCGACCGCTCTTCAAGTGTGGCAATTCGTTCAGCATCAGTGATTGCGGCTGCTGAGGTCTGTGCTGCGGTCAGGTTTTCCATAGTTATTTCTTCTTTGGCTCTCGTTTGTCCGGCTTTGGCTTGTTTATGGCTATTGCCTTATAGCTTGCCAGTGCAATCGCATCAGTTTTTTGTTGGATTAACTTAGCAATACCTGTTGTTATTAGAAACTGATAAACTTTCTGATTAGATTCAGAAAAAGCGAATAAGGTTTCATTTTATAGCTTTCCCTTACTATACACTAACAGATTGCGAAGTCAAGAACTAATTCCGAAAAGAATGCAGTTCCTTCTGCAATAGGAACGAATTGCCATGACTGCAACGCAAGATTCAAGCAGACCACGCGTCGCCATCGGCGGCATCCTGCACGAGACGCATACTTTCATGCAACAGCCCACAACGCTGGCTGACTTCGAGATGGGCTCGCTTTGCCGCGGCGAAGAGTTATTGCGGGAAATGGGCGGGACGCGCTCCGGCATCGGCGGCATGCTCGAGGGGGCTTCCGCCAGGGGCTGGCAGATGCGGCCGACGCTCTACGCCACAGCCATGCCGGCTGGGACGGTGACGGACGACGCCTATCAAGCGCTGCTGAGGGAGCTGCTGGACCGAACCCAAGCGGCGCTGCCCCTGGACGGTATTCTGCTGGCTCTGCACGGCGCCATGGTCGCGGAGAACGAACTTGACGCAGAAGCGGATATCGTGGCGCGCATGCGCGAAATCGTGGGCGCGGAAACGCCAATCGTCGTCTTACTGGATATGCACGGCAACATCAGTCCGAGCTTAGTCGAAGCGGCGGACACGCTGCTGGCTTACGATAGCAACCCGCACATTGATACCCATGCGCGCGGCCTCGAAGCGGTCGATGTCATGGACCGTTTGCTGCGGCGGCAGGTCGTCCCGACAGCAGCCTACGCCCGCCCGGCGCTGCTGCTGCCGCCGCAAAGCACCGGCACGCACGACGAACCGCTCTCGCTGGCGCATGCTCGGCGGACCGAAATGGAAGCCGAAGCCGCGGTCCTCTGCATTGCGGTGATGGCGGGCTTCGCCTATGCGGATACGCCCTACTGCGGCGCCAGCGTCATCGTCACAACCGACAATCAGCCGGGACTGGCGCGACGATACGCGCGCGAATTAAGCGACCTGCTGCAGGCCCGGCGCGATGCCGCTCTGCCGCGCTTCCTCCAACCCCGCGATGCTGTCGCGCAGGCCGCGCAAATCGAGAATGGACCGGTCATCCTGGTCGATTCAGCGGACAATATCGGCGGCGGCACACCGGGCGACGGCACGGATGCCTTGGCAGCCATGCTGGCGCAGAACGCGCAGGACGCCGTCATCACGCTGGCGGATGCCGAAGCCGCGGCCGTCTGTTGCAAAGCGGGAAAAGGCGCGACGGTCACGCTGGATCTTGGCGCCAAGGCGGACAACTGGCATGGCGAGCCAGTGCGCGTGACGGGCTATGTTCAGGCGCTCTCCGACGGCGTCTTCAAACCCGAATTGCCGGACAACCATTTCGCCGCCTTCTATGGTGACGAAGTGCAGATGGGCAGCTGCGCCTGGCTGCGCGTCGGCGGCGTCAATATCCTCTTGAGCGAGCGCAAGACGCCGCCCATGGATCTGGCGCAGTTGCGGCATATCGGCATCATGCCCGAGGCGCAGCGCATGATCGTGGTCAAATCGGCTGTGGCTTATCGCGCCGCCTACCTGCCCATCGCCGCCGCCGTGATCGAGATGGATACAGCCGGATTATGCAGCGCCAATCTGACGCGCTTTCCTTACCGGCATCTCAAGCGACCGATTTTTCCTCTGGATTGATTTCGTCATGATTGCCGCGGCAAAGCAATGGCGCACGGGCAACAGGGCAATCGCAAATTTGCGCCTGAGCATCGCTTGCGATAGCATCAAGCGAGCGACGGTGCCAGATCTTTTGCCGCAGGTCGTCCCTATCGTAAAGGAGCGGAATCCAGGAGGCGCGCTTGAAAAAATGAGAAGAAGCATTTTTGAAGACGAATATCGGATTGTTAAGGAGACTTTTCTATGAATCGCAAGCAAGAAGAAGAAATTCGCAATACCTCGAAACTGCTGGCTAGCAAGTCGCTTTCGCGGCGGCGCTTTTTGCAGACGATGTTCGCCACCGGCGCGGGCGCGTTGGTATATGGCGCGCAGCCGCTGGCATCGGTGGTCGCGCAAGGGGGCTCGTCGGCAACCATCGATATCGCCAACAGCTTCGGCCGTTTGAACCCCGTTCTGTCCACCGCCATCGGCGAGTTGACAATCAATAACGCCGTCTTCAACAAAGTGCCGGCGCTGTTGGCTGATGCGCCGACACAGGAAGATGACCTGACCTGGACGCTGAGCTTCCGCCAGGGTGTCATGTTCCATGACGGTACGGAGATGAAAGCCTCCGATTTCAAATTCACCATGGATTTGATCCAGAATCCGGATACCGCTTCTCTTTTCGCCAACTTCCTGACACCGATTGACGGCGTGGATGTCATTGACGACTATTCCGCCAGAGTCCATCTTAATCAGCCTTTTGGCCTGTTCCCGGAGCGCATGTTCGTGGTTTCGGTCTTGCCAGAAGCCACCTTCAGCGAGATGGGCATAGATCGCTTCGGCCTGGCGCCCGTGGGCACAGGTCCTTTTGCCTTCCAGAATATGATCGCGCAAGACCGCGTCGAGCTGGCGCGCAATCCCGATTACTTCGTCGAGGGCTTGCCCTTGCTGGATAACCTGATCTACCGCGAAGTGCCGGAAGCCAGCGTGCGCCTGGCCAACCTGGTTGCCAGCCAATCCGACATCATGGAACAGGTGCCGCCGGAAAGCTTCGATATTTTCAGCCAGGCGCCGGGCATCGTCGCCGGCTCGGGTCCCAGCACGCGCCGCGCTGGCATCATGTTCAATTGCACCAAGGCGCCCTTGAACGACGCGCGTGTGCGGCAGGCGCTGTCCTATGCCATTGATCGGCAGGCGATCATAGACACGGTCTTGAGCGGAAACGGTCTGCCCGGCAACGGCACTAGCATTCCGCCTACAATGGATAACCACAATGCGGACGCCAATCGCTACAATCACGATCCGGACATGGCGCGGGCTCTGCTTAGCGAGGCGGGGGCCGAGGGCATCAAGCTCGAATTGATGGCGGGTTCGCTCAAATTCCTGGCGGATACCGTGACCCTGATCAAACCGATGGTCGAAGCGGTTGGCATCGAAACCGAAATCCGCCTGATCGAAGTTGAAGCGGGTTATCAGTTCGTCTTTGATCGCAGCTTCGACACCTATACCACTTGGGGCAATACCAGCGCCCTCGGTTCCGACATCGACATCCATACCCGCTGGATCTATGGACCCTTCCTGGGCAGCGGAGAATCCTTGTTTGGCTGGGGACCGGAAAATAGCGACAACTTCGAGCAGGCGCATAGCTTGATGAACGAAGCGGCCGCCACCGCCGATGCCGATGAGCGCCATGCCAAGTACGACCAGGTTCAGGACATCGCGTCGAACGACGCCGTCGAGTTCATCCTGTATTGGCCCGACAATCTGGGCGCATGGAAGGATAACATCACCGGTTATGTGCCGCCAGTAGACGATGTTATTGACGCGTCGCAAATCGCGAAATCGTAAAGACCTGGAATCGGGAATGACGCGGGCGGCGGCACGATCCCGCCGTCCGCGCCCGCCGCCAATATCCGCTGATTCAGATAGCCTGGACCATGGCAAGGTTTTTCGCGCGCCGGCTGATATTTTCGCTGCCCGTGCTCTTCGGCGTTACCGTACTCATTTACGTGCTGCTCTGGTTTGCCCCGGGCGATCCCGCGCTGTCGAGCCTGGGCATCTATGCCACGCCCGAGCAAGTTCAGACGCTGCGGGAACAGCTTGACCTCGACAAGCCGATTTACGTGCTTTACGCGCGCTGGCTGGGGCAGATCGTCCGCGGCGATTTTGGCATTTCGCTGATCACCAAAGAAAACGTCAGCACCTTAATCGGGCACAGCCTGTCCATCACGCTGCAGCTGACCGCGGTAGCGATGGCGATCGTACTGCTGATCGCCTTCCCGACCGGCATCATCTCAGCCGTCAAGCGCAATAGCGTCAGCGACACCTTGAGCCGCATCTTTTCCCTGCTGGGCATCTCCATGCCCAACTTTTGGCTGGCGCTGCTCTTCATCACGTTCATCGCTGTTGGCTTGGGCTGGTTCCCGCCCGGTGGTTATGTTTCGCCGGAGCAGGGCGTCGGACCCTGGCTGCGTTCGCTGTTTTTGCCGGCGCTATCCATCGCGGCGGCGCCGGCTTCATCGCTCTCGCGCATGGTGCGCGCCAGCATGCTCGATGTTTTGAGCAAGGATTACATCCGCACGGCGCGCGCCAAGGGCCAGCGCGAACGCTGGGTCATCATCCGGCATGCGCTGCGCAATGGGCTGATGGCGCCAATGACCATCATCGGCATGCAGGTTGGATACTTGCTCGGCGGCGCTATCATCGTCGAAGTTATCTTCTTTTTCCCCGGCATGGGGCGCCTGCTGCTGGAAGCCGGCATCGACCAGGACTATTCCGTTGTGCAAGGCGTTGCGCTGGTTACATCCGCAGCCTTCATTCTGGTCAATGTGCTAATCGACTTTCTATATGTGATTATCGACCCGCGCATCCGAGACAGTCAGTGAGGAAGATCGCTTGAAGAACCTCTGGTGGTTGCGCAATGATCCGCTGGCGATGATCGGTCTATTCATCCTGATCGTCTTCGCGCTAGCCGCGATCTTCGCGGCGCAGGTCGCGCCCTTCGACCCCACTGCCCAGCATCTCTCGGATACACTCAAGCCGCCCAGCGAGCTCTACCGCTTTGGCACCGATCAGTTCGGCCGCGATATTCTCAGCCGCGTCATCCACGGCACGCAGATCTCCCTGGGTTTAGGTTCGGCGGCGGTGATCCTGGCGGTGGCCGTCGGCACCAGCATTGGCTTGAGTGCCGGCTATGTCGGCGGCCGCGTCGACGAATTTATCATGCGCATTATTGATATATTCTTCGCCTTCCCGCCCATCGTGCTAGCCATCTTCCTCATGGCGACCTTTGGACCCAGCCTGCTCAATGTCGTGATTGTGGTTGCGCTGGTTACCATCCCGCAATTCACGCGCATCGCCCGCAGCGTCGCCATCAGCGAGCGCAACCAGGACTATGTGCTGGCGGCGCGCGCCATGGGCGCTTCCACGGCGTCGGTCATTCGCAGGCATCTGCTGGTCAACGCTTTTCCCCCGCTGGCGATACAGGTCACGGTGCTGCTGGCTGACGCGATCTTGATCGAAGCCTCGCTGAGCTTTCTCGGCATCGGCGTCCGTCCGCCAACGCCGACTTGGGGCGGCATTTTGAGCGCCGGGCGAGATTATGTTTTCACCGGTTTCTGGTGGTTCACCGTCTTCCCGGGACTGGCGATATTTCTGGCGGTATTCTCGTTGAATGTGCTGGGCGATGGCTTGCGCGACTTCA
This sequence comes from Phototrophicaceae bacterium, assembly GCA_965232245.1. Taxonomy (GTDB): domain Bacteria; phylum Chloroflexota; class Anaerolineae; order Aggregatilineales; family Phototrophicaceae; genus UBA6055. The sequence continues at coordinate 3,772,590 of CBDDPG010000002.1, forward strand.
TAGACCCGACCACGCGCCCACGCGGGAGCCAGAGCTAATGCCCCGAGCCGATAGACAGTTCGTTACTTTCCAGCATGACAAGACAGAAGAAAAACCAAGTAGGTAATGAAAAACTCGACGATAGGTCGCAATGTAGGGGCGACAGACCTCCTAGTGGGTGTCTACGCGCAGTACCATGTCGCCCGAAATCTATACACATCAAATTGGGCGACCTGAAAGGTCGCCCCTACACAGCCCCATTTTAATTTGCATTATTTTCTTTGAGCTACATGAGGAGCAAGCCACATGAAAATCTTGATTAGCGGCGTCACAGGGCGGGTTGGCAATAATCTCGCCCAGCAACTGCAAGAGCGCGGTCACGAGCTGCGCGGGCTGGTCATGCCCGGCGATCCGAAGCTCTATAAAGCCACTGCCCTCGGCGTCGAGATCGTCGAAGCCGATATCGCCGATGCCGAGCGCGTGCGAGCCGCCGCCGATGGCGTCGATATCGTTATTCACCAGGCAGCGCAGATCCTGGAAGGCATTTATCCATCCGAACGCATGCTCGACATCAATACCCGCTCGACCGTCGCCTTGCTGGAAGGCGCGCTGGCTTCCAGGACGCCAGTCAAGCGTTTTCTGCTCGCCAGCACCGACCAGACTTACAACCCCTTCGTCACCAAAGAGATCACTTTTCACGAGGACAGCCCACAGCAACCAGCCGATATCTATGCGTTGACCAAGCTGCTTTCGGAGCAGATCTGCGCCGCTTATATGCGTGAATATGGGCTGCCGGTGACAATGCTGCGCTATAGCTCGATTCTGGCTGCCAATGAAGTGCTGGGCGCGCTCAACCCGGTCTGGCTAAATTACTTCGTTGAACTGGCTGTCGCCAAGAACCGCGTGCCTTGGTTCGGCGTCGAACACGTGGACGAAGCGCAAGCGATCCTCGCCGACTTGCTGGAGACGCCGGACGCGGTCTGCGCGGTGACCGACGCGGATGGCAAGTCCTGGTCCCTGTCTTTCACCGATGTGCGCGACGTGGTAGCGGGAACGCTGCTGGCGCTGGAAAGCGACAGCGCCATCGGCGAAGCCTTCAACATGGTGGGGCCGGCGCCGGTCGAATATACCAGCGCGGCGCGCTTGATCGCCGACAATAGCGACCGCCCCTACCGCGCTGTCAAGATGCCTTTCTATTGGGGACCGCATGTCTCCAACGACAAGGCGCGCTCCATCTTGGGCTACAACCCGCAATACAGCTTTGACAAAATGGTGGAAACAGCGCTGGCGCATCAGCGCGGCGAAGCGATCGACCAGATACCGAATTAGCGCGCTCGCTCATAGGCAGGGTCCCGCCCCTCCATTACAATGATGGACATGTGTGACCTATCCAGACGAGAGCTTCGATGACCGACACGCAGGCAAAACCGGCCCGCTATGCGCGAACACGGGCTTTGCTCTTCTTGGTCGCCTCGCTGGCCATCGGCGCGCTTCTCATCGTCGCCATGACCTGGTTCGTGATTGGCTCCGCGCCGCGGGCGCAAGCCGTCGCTGTCGCCGCGGGAATCACTGTTTCCGAATACGTCGCCCTGCCCGATGACGATGCCTATCCAGCGGCGCTGGCGATCGGCTCGGACGGCACGCTCTATACCGGCAGCTACCAAAGCGGCGCCCTGTGGGCGATCAGCCGCGGGGGCGACATCAGCGAAATCCCGGGCAGCCGCGCGCGCATCGGCTCGGTCACAGGCTTGGATAGCGCTCCCGACGGAACGCTTGATGGAACGTCTGATGGAACGCTGTACATTCTTGACCGCATCACGCCGCTCGACGCCAAGGGCGCAGTGCTCTGGCGCTATGCGGATGGCATGCTTGAGGCGATCCTGGAAATCTCGGATTTGGCGCTGCCGGAAGACATCGCTGTCGATAGCGCCGGCACGATTTATCTCAGCGATCGCAAAACCGGCGCAGTCTGGGCTTATGCGCCAGCGAGCGAGGCTCTGGCTGTCTTTTGGCAATTGCCCTGCGGCGAAACTTGCGCGGCGACGGGCTTGGCTTACGATGCCGCGCATGACGCGCTCCTGATAACAGACAGCGAAAGCGACATCGTTTACCGCGTCGCCGTCAGCGATGGCTCGTTTGGCGCCTCGGGACGCGCCGAGCGTCTCTTTATCGACGAGGCAGATAGCGGTTATGGCATGGACGGCATCACGACGACGCCGGCTGGCGAAATCTACATCGCGCTGCTGGCGTGGAACCGTGTGGCGAAGCTCGAGGACGGGAAGCTGGTGATGCTGGCGCGCGACTTCCGCGGCGCTAGCGATGTCGCTTATGAAGCCGATACAGACCGACTTTTTGTCAGCAATTGGAATCAGTTCAGTCTAGGATTCGGCACGCGCCCGCAGTTGCCCTTCGCCCTGGACGTGATAGATCTCGCGCCTATAGACGGCTAGACTGCTTGACCCGCGCCTTCGGCTCGGTTAGGCTGGATACTAATGTAATACCGTGGGCGGCGCTAGTCCGGCGTCGCCGCAACCGGAATCCCATGGGCGCGTCCTTATGAGCAGTTCATTCAATTTCAATGAGAGCCACCCCACCTTGGTATCCCCCCATCGACCGGCCGAGCGGCTGCCAGCGTGGCGGCGGGCGCTTGGCTGCTTGTTCTTGGTACTCGCGCTCGTCTTGCTGGGCGCAAGCGCCGGGCTCGTGCTGACGGCGCCCGCCCCCGCCCCGGCCGCTGAAGACGGCGGACCCGCTGCTGCCGAGACAACCGAGACCAGCGAGACAGCGGCGACAGCCAGCGAAGCGCCGCAAGCGACGAATACCGACCAGCCTGTGGGGTCCAGCGGCGGACCCGCGCCACAGCGGATGCCGACGCTCAGCAGCGCGCAAATCGCCGATCTGCTGGCGACGCCGCCGCAAATCCTCGCCGAAGAAGATGTTATGGCAATCACCGGATTGAGTTACGACCCCTTCACCATCGTAAGCGAGCGCAGCCGCAGCCGCATGACGAGCTACACAGTCGCGCGCGGGGATACAATCGATTCGATCTCCAGGCGCTTCGGGCTGCGCCGCGAGACCATCGCCTGGTGCAATAGCTATCGCAAGGCGCAGATCCTGTTCACGGGCGACATCCTCACCATCCCGCCCTCGGACGGCGCCTGCCACACCGTCATCGCCAGCCAGGGCAAGGACATCAGCGCGATTGCCGAGCAGTATGGCATCGCTGATCCATTTCTAATCATCGACTCGCCCGCCAACGACCTGCCGGAAATCTCCCCAGACACGCAACTGCCGAGCAGCACCCGGCTATTCATCCCGGGCGGCGTCGGTCCCATCATCACCTGGAACGCGGCGGTCGAAGAAGATGCCTCCGGCAATGTGATCGCCTTCGCGCGCGGGCATCCCAATAGCTGTGGCGCGGTAGCCGGCGGGGGCAGTTTCTGGACGAATCCGTTGCCCAACGGCAGTTTCGTGCGCGGATTTTACGCCGGTCACAGCGGCATCGACATCGCAGCGGCGACGGGCACGCCGATCCTGGCGGCGAATGGCGGACCGGTACTCTATGCTGGCTGGAACAGCTGGGGTTACGGCAATACCGTCGTCATCGGTCATGGACCTTTTTCGACGCTTTACGGGCACATGAACAGCCTAGCTGTGCGCTGTGGGAATTTTGTCGCGGCCGGTCAGGTCATCGGCTATGTCGGCAGCACGGGCAACTCCTCGGGACCGCACTTGCATTTCGAGATTCGCTATCGCAACGAGCCGCAGGATCCTTCGGCGACCTTTGGGATTGGGTGGTAGGGCTTTTCGCGCCGCTTGCTTGCGCTTGCGACTATCTTCTTTATAATACGCAATGTAGTCGCGGAAACGCGCAAGGAACCGGCAACAGTTCGAGCTTTGTCGGACGATTTACTGAATCTGTTTGCTGGCTATTAACCCACCAAGTCAAATGAATCGGAGAGCGACAACTGATGACAGACAGCATCAAAAACAGGCTGGACGGGGGCATCAGTCAACTTGTCGAATGTCCTCGCTGCGGACACGAATTTGAGCTCAGTGAGACATTCCGCGCCCATTTTGAAGCGGAAAAACGCAGGGAAATTGATATTGCTTTGCGCGATAATGAAGCGAAAATCCGCGCCGAAGCCGAAGAAGCCAAAGAAACGGCATTGGCGGAAAGCGCCGAACAGGTCAAGACCTTAGAAGCCCAACTCAAAGCCGACAAACGAGCCCAAGATACGCGCGAAAAACAAATCCGCGCCGATGCCGAACAAGCCAAACAAGCGGCATTAGCGGAAAGCGCCGAACAGGTCAAGACCTTAGAAGCCCAACTCAAAGCCGACAAACAAGCTCAAGATACGCGCGAAAAACAAATCCGCGCCGATGCCGAAAAAGCTAAACAAGAGGCTATTGCCCAAAGCGCCGAACAGGTCAAGACCTTAGAAGCCCAGCTCAAAGCCGACAAACAAGCCCAAGATACGCGCGAAAAACAAATCCGCGCCGAAGCCGAACAAGCCAAGCAAGCGGCAGTCGCCCAAAGCGCCGAACAGGTCAAGACCTTAGAGGCGCAACTCAAAGCCGACAAGCAAGCCCAAGATACGCGCGAAAAGCAAATCCGCGCCGATGCCGAACAAGCTAGACAAACCGAGTTGTCGGAAATACGCGCAGAATTCGAACTCGATCGCAAAGAGCGTGAAATTGCAAAGCAGCGCATCGAAAAACAAGTTGCCGACTTGCAGAAACAACTCGGTCAAGGTTCAGTGGAGTTGCAGGGCGAAGCGCTTGAAGTTTACTTGAAGAATCAATTGCAGGCTACATTCCCCATCGACCAGATTGACGATATCCAACGCGGCCGGTTTGGCGCTGATTTGACGCAGGAAGTCCTTGATGAGCAGTTTCAAAACTGCGGCATTCTGGTTTGGGAAGCCAAGCGCACAAAGCACTGGAATGACCAGTGGCTGGCAAAGATCAAGGACGATGCCGACCGAGTTGGCGCGCACCTGCGGATTATCGTCTCCGAAGCCTTGCCACCCGATATTCGCATTTTCGATTTGCGGGAAGGCGTATGGGTCAGCAGCCTCCAAGGCGCGTTGCCGCTTGCGCGCGCTTTGCGTTCACAGCTAATCGAGAGTGCTCGCCTGCAGCGCGCGGGACAAGGCAAGGGCTTAAAAATGGATGCGATTTATCAGTATTTAACCAGCCCGCGGTTTAGCGAGCGCATCCAACGCATGGCGGATACCTGGAAAGCGCTAAAAGAGCAGGTGGACACAGAAGAGCGGGCGATGCAGCGTCAATGGAAAGCGCGGCGGAAGCAATTGGACAGGATGCAGGACGCCACGCTAGAAATGTACACTGACTTTGAAGCCATCCTCGGGCGAGAGATTCCTCAAGTCCCCGGCCTGGAACTAGAAGCGCTGCCCCCGAGCGATGATGTTGAAGAGCATACCAATGAGATTATCAAGCTGCCAAGCGCCACAAAGGATTGAGCGCGACAGTACTTTAGTCAGCTGATGGTCGATTATATGTCAACTACGCTGACATCGCGCCGGTATCCGAACAACATGTCGGGTCAGTAAGATGTAAGCTTGGAATCAAGTCTCGATTCCCAATTGCACAGCAATTTCCTTTTCGGCGAGCCATCTGCTAGAATCGGCGCCTGTGCGGGAGGCGGGCGCCAGCCCCCGCAAAAGCCAATTCACCTTCAAGGAAGGACATTTTATGACCGCCTTCGCGACAGTGGAGGAAGCATGGCAGGTTTTGTGTAAGGGCGATGACGATCATGTGCGCGCCCAAGCCATCGTCTTCCTGGGCGAACATCGTTACGCGCCTTCCGTGCCGCGCCTGGCTGATCTCGTCCGCCAAGCGGACCCCGGCACGCGCTATCTGGCTGCCAAGGCTTTGGGGCAGATCGGCGACGAAGCGGAAGCCGCCGTGCCGACGCTCCTGGACGCCCTGCGCTTTAATGACATGTTCTTGCGCGCGGGCATCACCGGCGCTTTGATTCAGATCGGTCCACCCGCTGTCCCCGGCTTGACCCAAGCGCTATTCGACCCCAGCAGCGCCGTCAAGCGCGCCGCGTGCAAAGCCCTGGGCAAGATCGGCAGCGAACGCGCGGTCCCCGCCCTGAAATACTGCCTGAACGATGGCAACGCCGGTGTGCGCAAGTTCGCCCGCGAAGCGCTTGAGCGCATTGATACGCCGGAAGCTCGCGCTGCCCTGGGCGGGGGATAGCGCGGACAACCACGAAGCGGACAATTCGAGCAATGCCCGACCGGCTCAGCCGCTTTGACGCTCCATGCGCCGCAGAGCGATCCAAACCAGCAATGCCGTAACCGAAAGATAGGTGAAGGTCAACAGCACCCAGGGCGATAGAATGGGGATGGTCGCGCCATTGCTGGATAGCGTGACGCGCATGGTGACAAGTTGCTGATGATCGATCAGCATCTGCTGCGAATATACAGTCGCGGTGATGGGATTCAAGCTGGTGGCGATCATATCGCCATAGATCATCGCCGCTTCGACCGTCGGGTTGTCACTGATATTGGCGGCGATATTGTTCACGACATTGCCATAAGCGCCCTGGAAGAAAATGAGCGCCAGCACCGGCAAGCCCATGGTGATGGCGATCGCGACTGTGTAGGAGCGGACGGTGGCGGACAAGGTGCGCGCGGTGATAGACGAAAAGAACATGCCAAAGGCGCCGAGTGCCACTGCCGAAACCGCCAGCACTAGCAGCGCCAAGATCAGTTCGGATTCGCTGACCCCGCCGAAGAGAAAGGCGATGCTTTGCAGGGGAATGGCGGAAAGCAGCAGCAAGACGATATAACCCAGCGCGGATTGCATCTTGCCGACCACAAATGTCGCTTTGGTGATCAACGTGGTTTGCAGCAGATCGTAGGTCTTGCGCTCGCGTTCCGACGTGATGGCGCCGGCGGTCAGCGCTGGCACGATGAATATGATCAGCATCAGTTCGATAAATAGCACGCCGATGAAGAGCAGCCGCCCCAGCTCGCCAGTCACAACGCCACCGCCTTGCGGCACGCGCAGCAAATAGAGCAACATGGTGAAAAAGCTCATCAGCGTCAAGAAAACGGTGATGATGGCGAAGCCGCGTATGCCGCGCATGCGGCCGCGCAATTCCTTGACCATCACGGGATTGAGACGAAAAGCGCGCAGATCGCCGATTGTCATCAAGCCGACCGCGCTCAGCGGCGCAATAGCCAGCAGCGCCGGCAAGAACCCGAAAGCGACAAGCGCAAGACCGTTGGCCGCCGTCAGCAGCCAGGCGGTGAAGACCGTCCACAATTCCTGCGCCAGGATCACCACTGCCAGTACCGACAGCAGCGCCATATTGCCCAGGATGCCGGCGATGATCAGCAGCAGAGCCGTGTCATCGGCGATGTTGTAATTGCTCAGCAATGCAGCGCGGATCGCAGTGAACTGCGCAGGGTCCTTAGTCGCGGCGGAGACCGCCAGCGCGATCAAGACCAGCGCAGCCAGCAAGTTGACAAGCGCGCCCCAGAACAAAACCAGCGAACTGCGGCGCAAGAGCCGCTCGCGCGGGGTCATTAAAGCAAGCGGAACGCGATCCCAAGCCTCTCCTTCCGGTACGCTCTCGCCGAAAAGGCTGATGATCAGCTTGCGGATATTGTGCAGTAATTCGAGCATAGGTCGGGACTTTCAAGCTAGCCGCGCATTATGTATCGGCAAGATGGATTGCCGGCAGTTTAACCGCGCCAGACCTCAAAATAGTTTTGCGACCGATAGAAACAGACATTGAACTCCATAAGAAAGTTGGTTTGCCCGAGCAAGACGGGAACCGAGTCCGAGCTTGTCCAGGCAAAGAGAAGCGGGATATCAACTGTTTCAGATAGCTCCGGTATTTTCGCCAATACTCGGAGTACGCGGGATTCAACGTCAGCTAGAGTTCCGCTTAGCGGACCAAGCTCTTCCTGAATGCCCCACACCGCGCCCAATGCCAAGCCGACGCTGTATGGCAAGACATTAACCGCAGCGCCAGTGTCAATAATTCCAAGTACCTGAACCATACGATTACCGCGAGAAATCTCCAGCGGTAAACGCGGCATTGAGCTGCCTGACTGAGTATCCTGCATTGTAAGTGGAAATTGCGCCATTATTCGATTTCCGGTTGGGCAGATGCTTTCATTTTCTCCAACTCTTTTAACAACAATTGCTCAAGCTGGTAATTATTGCGCAAACCTAGGGGATCGTAAGCGTATTGTTCCAGCGCAGGATCCTTTAGGAGGATACGGAGCAAAGTCAGCTTGTCATCATCGCTGAGCGCATTGACTTCTTCGAGCAATTCTTCCGAGAGCATGTTACAGTCCTTTCGGCTGCGGCGCACGCCGAAGATTATACCAGATTGCTGCGCGCAGCGAACGAGACTTATTTCGGGCGCGGCGAACAGTGGCGGCGGTCGCCCTGAAGGCTGATTAGCGCGGCGCTTCCGGTTTCAGCCTAAGTCATCAGCCTAGAACATCATGCCGCGCCGTTCGCGCAAGGCGGCGATCACCACGCGGTCGGCTTTGCTGAAGCTGTATTCGTCTAAGTCCGCCTCGCTGACCCAAGCCCAATCTCTCGCCTCAAGCGCCTGCGGTTCATCAAAGGGCGCAATCGCGCCGCGATAGCGGCAGACGAAAGCGTGCAGCGTGATCTTGAAATGCGTGAAGGCCTGATTGACCTTCGTGAAGAGCTCGCCTATATCGACCTCAATCGCCAGCTCTTCCCGCAGTTCGCGCGCCAGGCAGTCTGGCAGCGATTCATCCGCTTCGCGCTTGCCGCCGGGGAACTCCCACAAGCCGCCGAGCAAGCCGTCAAGCGGACGCTGCGCGATCAAGAGGCGTCCGGCTTCATCGCGGATCAGACCGGCGCAGACGTCATAATGCGGGATGGCGGCGCGGGCCCGCTTGACGGGCAGCGCTTCCTGCCTCCCGGCCGCGTAGGCTTGGCAACGCATTCGCAGCGGACAAGCCGCGCAATCCGGCTTCTTTGGTCGGCAGATCTTCTGGCCCAGTTCCATCAGCGCTTGATTGTAGGCGCCAGCATCTTCCTCGGGCATCCATTCGGCCGCCAGCGACCAGAGCCGCTCGCGCGTGGACGGCAAGCTGATATCGCTGTCCAGGTCCAGCAGGCGCGCGAAAACCCGCATCACGTTGCCGTCCAGCAGCGGAACGGGCAGATCGAAGGCGATGCTGCCGATAGCGCCGGCGGTGTATCTGCCGACGCCGGGCAATTCGAGCAGTTCTTCGATAGCGCTGGGAAGCTGCCCGTCATAGCGCTCGACGATGATAAGCGCGGCGCGGTGCAAGTTGCGGGCGCGGCTGTAATATCCCAGACCTTCCCAAAGTTTCAGTACCTCATCAAGCTGCGCGGAAGCCAAAGCCTCAAGCGTCGGGAAGGCTTTGATAAATCGCTGAAAATAGGGAATGACCGTATCCACTTGCGTCTGCTGCAGCATGATTTCCGAGAGCCAGACCATGTAGGGCGTCGGTTGTCGACGCCAGGGCAAGTCGGCTCGGTTCTGCCGGTACCAGCGCAATAGCTCATCCGCGAATGGAGCGCTCATCGGTGTTCAGCATTATCTTGCCGGCTGAAAGAAATCTGTGGGGGGAACGATTGCCACGTTAATGTAATCAAGGCGCTTGATGTCCGGCGCCGCGTCAAAGCAGCTTCAGCGCATGTCGATAGACATCAAGCGCCTGCTGCAATTGACCTTGCCGCATCAAGGCGTCGCCCAGCACGCGGTGAACGGCGGGATTGTCTTGATGCTGGGCTTGCTTGATCAGCCACTGCATATCGCTGACAACCAGATCAAGACCGATGTTGGCGCGCAGCAAAGTCTCATAATCGCCCAGCGCCTCTTCCAGCTTGCCTTCCGCGATCTTGCCGCGCGCCGTATTGAAACCGGCTGCCAAACCGGGGGGCGGCGGCTTTAGCGCCTCGGCGCCAGAGGCAGGCGCACCCGCCGGTTGACTGGCGGTATCGCCGACGGCGGCCACGGCGCGCAAGCGCTGGGCGTACCAGGCTTCCAGTTCCGCTTGCTGGTCTTGCATCAGGAAAGCATGCGTCAAACTGTCGTAAGTTTCGGGCGCGGAGGGCGGGACGCTGTCGGCGCGCGCGCTTTCGACAAGCGGCTCGCGATCGCTTGCGGGCGCGTCGGCGGCTGGCACAAGAAAATCGGGCAGGGGCGCCATGGATTGGGTGCTGAATTCCTCAGCGATAGGCTCGTCCAAGTCCATCAGCGCTTCCGGGAAAGCCACCGACTCCCCGGAGCGCTGTGAATAAAGGCTTTCGTCTTCATAGCTTGCGTCGTCTTCGTAGGCGTCGTCGCTCTTGTCCTCGGGCGCTCCCAGATCGACGCCAGGAGCGAATGCTTGCGCCGCCTCGCTAACTTCGTTCGCCAGGCTGTCCAACCATTCGAGCGGGTCATCCAACTCGGCGGCGCTTTCTAAATCACCCAAATGATCGGGGGCGTCATCCCGATCCAGGCGTTCCGCGCCCGCGGCGATTTTTCTGGATGCCGCTTCTGCGCTCCTGTCCTCGAGCCAGGTCAAGGGATCGGTGGTATCGTCGCTGCCGCTATCGTCGATGGCGGGCAAGGCGGTGGGCGTTTCGTCGTCGTCTTCATCATCCAGTTGCTCTTCGGAATGAAAGGCATACTTAGCTCTGGGGGATCGCGCTGGCTGGAGCGTTTCATCGCCCGCCAGCCCTGCGCGCCATGCTTCTTCCGCCGCGTCCGGCAGCCACTGGGCAGCTTGCGCCTTGCTGTCAGCTTCGCTGTCTGGGGAGCTTTCCGCTGCTTCGTCCCGCTGCCGCTGCGCCAGCTTCTCCAGCCAGGCGATCAATTCGTCCTGCGACATGGCATCGAAATCGGGCATATTGGGATCGTGAAACATGGCGCTAGCTGCTACTGCCTCTTCTCATTTGGAGCGCGCAGGATGCCGGAGGATTCCGGAAGTTGCGGAGCGTTAGAGTAGTGTTCCGCCGTCATTTTTGTCGCGCTCGCCGGCGGCCGGGTCTTTGGCGGGGTCCTCATCATCGAGGCCGATGTCCTCAAATTCGAGGGCGTCCAACTCCTCTTTCAAAGTGATGGCCGGCATTTTGTCTGTTGGGGTATGGAAATCGAAGTCTTCGTCTTCCACACCAAGTTCCTGAAAGTTAATGTCCTTCGCTTCTTCGTCCAAGGTGATAGCGATGGTCTTTTCGGTCGGAGAATCGAAATCGTAATAGTCGTCCCAGCCCAATTCCGAAAAGTCGATGCCTTCGCCGCTGTCATCAAGGTTGATGGCGTCCATTTTGTCGGTGGGCGTATCAAATGTGAAATAATCATCAAAGGTGAGATCGTCCAGTTCCAGTTCGTCGATATCTTCGGCAACGCTGAGCGCCGCCACCGCTTCGTAGGGCGCCAATTCATTTGCGCCATCCGGCGACGAATCCGCTTGCATGGCTCTTAGCCAGGTCGGCGGTTTGCTAAAGCGGAAGTACATGACGTTCGCTGGCGGGATCGGGTCTTGAATCGCTTCCATCTCACCGGTTTCTTCATCCACGATATCGCTCACCCAGGCGAAGTCCTGGTCCGGACGGGCGATCGGCCTGGCGAATTCCGATTCCTTTTCGGGCTCGGCATCTCCCTCGCGATCGAGCCCGGGCGTCATCGCATTCAACCAGCTTGGCGGCGCCTCGGCATCGCCCAAGCGCACCTCGTCTTCCACAAAATCCGCCAATTGGTCTTGATCCTGCAAGCCCCAGGCGCGCGCCGTTTCGACAGCGCTGGACTCGTCCACATCCAGAGTCGGATCCGCCGCTTCTTCTGATATGGCGGGGGGCGCGGCCGCAGCCTCCGCCCCATCCAGCGAGAAAACGCCTAATTCTTCGTCGATGCCAGCGGCGGTATCTTCGCTCAGCCAGTCGACATAAGGATCTTCGTCGCCATCGTCTTCCAACTCGGATTGCCAACTGTCAATCAGATCGGCATTCAGCCGATTCTGCTCCTCGTCGCTGATGCTACTGTCCAGCGAGGGCGGCGAGGACAGCGTAGCTTCCGTTTCATCAACAAGCTCTTCATCAAGCCAGTCGGCGACGGGCGGCGCAGCCAGCAACTCATCATCAAGTTCGTCGAGACCCGCGACGGCTGCTTCCGCCGGCAGATCCAGATTCAGCTCATCCTGGTCGAGCCAGGACTGGATATCATCGACCTGGATCGGCTCGGTATCCGACGTGCGGTTCAGCAAATGCTGCAAACGCTCATCATCGGCAAAAAGGTCGAATTCATCGCTTTCTTCGTTCTCGGTCATCATCTCGCGCATGGCGGCCGACAGCCAGGGCGCGCCAGCCGCCGCTTCATCCGGCTCCGGCTCTATCAGCCAGTCCCGGTCGAAGTCCTCGATGTATTGCTCCGTTTCATCGCCGCCCGACTCAATGTCGCCTTGCTGAATGTCCATCACCCAGGAGTTGTCGTCATCGTCGTCGGCTTCCAATTGCTCCAGCATGAGCGCCAGGTCATCATCCAGGTCCTCCTCGCCGCGGTCTTGCGCGCCAAGCGCCGAGGACTCGTCCGCATCGGCTGACTGGACCATAAAACCCTGCTCTTCCAGCGCCGCGATGACATCGCGGGCATCGTCATGCCCCGCCACCGGCGCGCCGCCAGCGCTGTCCTCCGCGATGAGTTCCTGGAACAGGTTTTCGATTTCATCATCGGCGAGCAGGTCCTCGAGGTCGGCGGTCGCTGTCGCCGGCGCGTTCACTTCAGAAGCCTCTTCAGCTTTTTCATCGCTTTCTTCACCGCTGCCGACGAGCGGGCTGCTGTCCGCTTCCGCCTCGCTGTCCCGCAAGGAATCCAGCCAGGCGGGATTGACGATCGCTTGTTCATGCCGGGGCATGCTGTCGTAATCGAGCTCTGCCAGCTTGACCAGGTCCTCCGGCGCGGCTTCGCCGGTCGCCAGTTGATGCGCCAGGTAAGGATCCAGGTCTTCGATGCGCGCCAGATAGACTTGCGCATCGGAGGGACGCTGCTCGGAGAGCCAAAGTTCAGCCATGATGCGGTTGGCGATGATCGAGTAGGGCAGCGTTTGCAAGATCTCGTCCGCGGCTTCGGCGGCGGCCATCCGTTGGCCATCCAGCCAGAGCGCGCGCGCCCGCAGCAACTGCAAGTCGATGCGGTCCCGGTTGCGCCCCAGCGCCCCGTTCAAAACGTCAAGCGCGTCCGTCAGCAAGTTGTTGCGCACATGCTGCTGCGCCAGGGCGCCGGCGGTCAATTGCAGACGCTCGATCTGTTCGCCGCGCTCTTCCCGGCTGAGCCGGCGGATCAAGTCCATAGTTCTCCGGTGGTTGGGCTTCTGATCGAAGGCGCGTTCTGCATGCCACAGGGCGCGGCGCCCCTGCCCCATTTGTTGATAGACCTGCGCCAATTGTGAATTGGCTTTGAAGTCCAGGGCGCGCGCGCCTAGCATGCGCCGCATGACTTCGGCGGCTTCTGCCCCGCGGCCCGCGGCGAAGAGCGCATCGCCGAGCTGCTGGTAGGCGCGCAAGTTCTTGGGATAGGCTTTGAGGATGTGACGCGCGTGGGCGATCACCTCGTCATGCCTGTCCTCGGCGAGGAAACTCGCCAGCCGGTCTTGATAGGCGCTTAAGCTGATCTCTGCCATAAAGGTCTCGTTTGCCCCGCTAAGCCGTCATGTTTTGGGCATGGCAACGCGCCGGCGTCTTGCGAATCAAATTTGATTTGCGCGGCGCGTTCCACGGATTGACTTCGTAAAAAGCGCTGCAAAGCGAGGACTGCGCTTGATGTGGTCCACCCCCAAATCTCTAAGGATTATAACATAAGCGAATGGCTTGGGGCTAGGAATCCAGGTCGTTTTCCAGGGCGGCGCTTGCTTCGCATGCGCAGGTGAACGTTGAATTTGAAGGGGAGCTTTACCATACTTGGGAGGCGCTGAAACAAGCCGCCATCCAGAACAGCCCAGACGGGGATCCCACGATGCACTGTGGGCAGGTCATCACCGATGACGTTTTCAAGCGCGGCGGTTTCATAAGCAGCATCGATAGATTCCGCTGCTACAGAAGCGCCGCGGACTTCCTGAAATTCGAGGCTGCCACCGATGCCAAACTTGCCGCACTTAGAAAGGGAGAAAAGGCGGAAGCAGTCGAAGAGGAATCGGAAGATCGCTTCTATTTATTTGTTGGTTTTACTTCCAGCGTTGCGGAATCCTGTCATTTCGCGTAGCCTCAACTGATAATGTCGCAAAATAGATGAGGCAACGTGGGACAGACATGGCTGAATCGGCAAAACCGATCATTCTTTTCACCAACGACGACGGCATCGAATCGCCCGGGCTCTGGGCGGCGGTGGCGGCTTTTCGGGATGTCGGACGCTTGCTGGTGGCCGCCCCGCGCGAGCAGCAGTCGGGCATGGGGCGCAGCATGCCGCATTCCAGCGAGGGGCGCATCTTCCCCTACGAAGCGCCGATTGACTGTGGCGATTGCCGCGCCTACGCGGTGGACGGCAGTCCAGCCCAAGCCGTGCAGCACGCCATCCTGGAACTGGCGGAAGACAAACCCGCCCTGCTGGTATCGGGCATCAACTATGGCGAGAACACGGGCAACGGCGTGACCATCTCCGGCACTGTGGGCGCCGCTTTGGAAGGAGCCAGCCTGGGCATCCGCGCCATCGCCGTCAGCCAGCAGACGCCAACCGACTTGCATCGCAGCTATTCGCACGCGGTCGATTTCGGCGTCGCAGCCCGTTTTACGCGGCAATTCGGCGCTTGGCTGATGGATCACCCGGCTTTGCCCGACGATGTCGATGTGCTGAAAATTGATGTGCCGGCCGGCGCGACCAGCGAAACCGAATGGCGCTTGACGAGGCTTTCGCGGCGGCGCGTTTATTTTCCCACGCGGCCCGAACGGCTGGCGCTGCATGACCGCGGCAAGCTGGGCTACCGTTACAATGACGATCCCAGGGCGGCCGAGCCGGACAGCGATGTCTATGCCTTGCTGACCGACGGCCTGATATCGGTCACGCCCATCAGCCTCGATATGACCTCGCGCACCGATATGTTCCGTTTGAGGCAGATTCTGCTGGGCAAGCGGGAGTATGGGCTTTAGGCGGGTTATCGGCGGGCGCGCAGATTGCGCGCCCCTACATGCGCAATTGATGTCGAATCCCGTAGGGGCGACATATCATGTCGTCCGCAATTTAGCAAAAACATCTCATATTATTCTACGTACAAAGAATCGTCGAACCACTTTGCTGGATTCTCAATTATGTAATTGCGGATGTCATTCAGGGAACTTTCATTACGGATAATGTGCTCGTAATAATTTCGCTGCCAGAGCGGTTGTTCAGGCGGCTGTACCAGAGATTTGCTTCGTAGCGTGACGGCGCGTTTGAATTGCCCGATAATCGCGCCAAGCGATCCAGGCGGCAAAGCATTCGAAGACCCAAGGTTTTTCTCTACGCCGTTGGTCGCGGTTTCGCGGCTATCGAGGATGGCGATGATTCCATGTAGGTGATTCGGCATAACGACGGACATATCCAATTCGACGTTTGAACGCGTTTGGGATATCAGATGCCAGCAGTGTTTGGCAGTCGTTCCCAGTTCATTGAGGATCATCTTTCCCGCGCGTATTTCGCCAAACAGGCAAGCTTTCTGGCGCGTGCAGATTGTTACGAAATACATGCCCTTCTGGCGGTAATCGTAGCCCTGCAATCTTATAGATTGGCGGTTAGGAAGTGATTTGTCCGGTTCTGTCATAATGTGGCTCGTTGTGATGTCGGCGGGCGCGCAGGTTGCGCGCCCCTACAGCGTTCATGTCGAAACAGTAGGGGCGACATACCATGTCGCCCGCCACGTCATCGTCGGGCGACCAGATTGGTCGCGCCTGCGGGCTTCATTTATATTCGCAAACAGGAAGGGCGATTTATCAAATCGCCCGTTTTTTCGCAGAGGATATTGATGGGGCGGCTCGCTGAGCCGCCTCTCTGTCCAGTGTCGGGTCCTTATCCGCCTAAAACTCTGGAGTTGCCGTCGGCGTCGGCTTCAAGAATCCTCTCGTCCTGTCATGGGTGAAGCGGAATGTGAGCGTCGATCCAACGCCATCGTCGTCTCTATCGTCGCAAGAGTATTCATAGCGCGTGACTTCGCGCGGCGGCTTGCCCTCTGTCAACTTTCTTCCGCTGCATGTGGAATTGGTGAGATCATCGTGCAAAGCTTCCACTCCGTATGGGTTGTCAAATTCGGTTGGATCACGCTTAGTTAAGTCGGTTCGCACATTTTCCAGGTAGGTTTGCAATGCAGTATCCATCGACACTGGAGTAGTTTCGTCTCGGATCGTCGCTGTCACGCTCCAGGAAACATTTGTAATCCGACCTGTACCGCTATATGACCGGTTTAGCGTAATCTGCCATTGCCGCGCCGTCACGTCGTTTTCACGAATGTTGTCGCTGATGCAATTTACCATGGCCGTATCAGTAGTTGCGAATCTTGAAACGGTGAAAACTCTCGACTCCACGTCGTCCACATCGTCCCCATCTTCGGCTAGATCGGCATTATGCCAGTATTGGCAGGTAACGCGGACGGACTCGCTGTTGAATCTGAAGCCGCCGATTATCGAAGAATCGTCAGATCCACCAGCCTTCATTTCATGCGGGGGATTGTAAAATTGAATGGTATTCCCTACCAGCAGCAAATCATCCCCCGCTACTGATAGCGTCTCCCAAATCTCCCGCACGCCGACCTCGACGGTTTGCTGGATGACCACAGGCGTCTGTGTCACGTTGGGCGTGGCGGTGGCGGCGAGCGCCTGCGCTTCCTGATGGCCCGCGTCCCATTGCTCGCGCGTCGTGCAGACGCGATCCGCTTTACAGGGATTGCGATGATAGACGATGTCCAGGTTCCAGCCGCCGCGTTCCCAGTGATCGTAGCGATCGTTGGCCCAATAGCCGGCATCCCAAAGCGCGTGATCAGTCCCGTCCTGGCAGGGGCGGAACAAGGATGTGTTGCAGAGGTTATTGTCGATAACCGGGTAAGAGCCGGTTGGGTTGTCGGGGCGCGCCGCGATTGGCACGGCGGCGTCGGTGCGGCGGATCAAATCCCCGCGGATCCAGGATTGCACGCCCGAGGCTGTCCTGGCGTAATACCAGGTCCAGGGCGGGTCCGATTCGGCATCGGCTTCCAGCACGGTGAGGACATGCCCCAGGTTGGCATAGTGCTGCACGGCAAAAGCCGAGCCCGGTCCCCAGCGCATGCGCGCCGTCTGCACAAGGACCTCAGCCTGGAAGGGCTCCGCCTGCGCAAAAGCCAGCGAGAACATAACGACAAGAATTGCGGACAATAACAGTACGAACTTTATACCATTCGACACAATACCCTCCTTTCGGGTAGGCGCAACAAATGTTATCACAATTTGCGCTTTTGCGCAAAACTATTATTTTTGGCGCAGGCAATCGCTTCAAAATCATATTTTGCCACAGAAGCGCGGAAGTAATTCCAAGAAAGAAATGAAAAAATTAGGAGGCCGTAGGGGCGACCTATCAGGTCGCCCGACGTTGCTGCGTCGTTGATTTCGGGCGACATGGTAGGGCGCGTAGACACAGCCCGTCTGTCGCCCCTACAAGGCTTGTCCGCTATTATGACTACTCACCAATTTTTTGCCTCAATCCTTCTGTCCTTTGCCCAATAAAGATGGATCGCCAATGCAAAAATTACGAAAATAGAACTGTTTTCAGTCCCATAAGTCGATTGTAGGGGCGACCAATCTGACTCCGTTGAAATACTCAATTTATCCCCCACCCCAAACCCCTCCCCCATAAAGAGGGAGGGGCTTAACAGCTCACTACAGGTCATAAGACTCCCAATTGCCTCATTTTTGGCAAGGGACCGGGTGATGGAGGCTGTTTCTCAACAGAGTCAATCTGGTCGCCCGACGTTGCTGTGTCGTTGATTTCGGGCGGCTCGCGAGCCGCCCCTACATCTTGGTAGATTTATGTGACATTCGACAGACATTGGTTCTGGTGCGATTGCTCTGGGCGGATCAGGCAGCCACTGTGCCTCGGGCGCTCCCGATGGTAGAATCGACTATGCCTATCCCAAGCAGGAGCGCCGCCCGTGTACAACCCTAAGCAACATCTCAAGCGACTCGTGGAAGCCCATGCCCCCAGCGGCTATGAAGCCCCAATCGCCGACATCCTGCGCGAGGACTGGGCGGAGCTGGTCGACGATTTCGAGAGCGATGGCTTGGGCAGTCTGATTGGCGTCAAGCGCGCCACCCGCCCGGCCGAGCAAACGCGCAAGATCATGCTGGCGGCGCACATGGACGAGATCGGCTTGATGGTGCGCGAGATCAAAGACGGCTTCATCTATGTGCATCGCATCAGCGGCATCGACCCGCGCGTGATGTTGGCGCAGCCGGTGCTGGTGCATGGCAAACGCGCCCTGCCGGGCTTGGTGGCGACGATGCCGCCGCACATGCTGGCGGCCGCCGACCGCAAAAAGTACCCGCCCATCGACGCGCTGGTGGTCGATGTCGGGCTGCCCGCCGCCGCGGTAGAGGAACTGGTGGCTGTCGGCGATCTTGTGACGGTCGACGCGCCGATGATCGAGCTCAAGGGGCGCTTGCTGGCGGCGAAGGCGATGGACGACCGCGCCTGTATCGCCGTGATCACGACCTGCCTGCGCCTGCTGCGCGATATGCGCCATAGCTGGGAGGTGCATGCCGCGGCGACCGTGCAAGAAGAGGTCGGTTTGCGTGGCGCGACTACCGCTGCCAACCACATCGAGCCGGACTGCGCCATCGCGCTTGATGTCGGTTTTGCCGAGCAGCCGGGTCTTTCCAGCGGCGCCGGGAAACTGGGCGGGGGTCCGCAGCTCGGCATCGGCGCCAACTTCCATCCCAAAATGGTGTCGCGGTTGCAGGAAGTCGCCGCATATCACGAAATCAAATGGCAAAGCGACATCATGCCCGCGCGCACCGGCACCGACGCTTGGGCGATCCAGGTCTCGCGCGGCGGCGTGCCCACAGCGTTATTAAGCATTCCGCTGCGCAATATGCACTCGCCGGTGGAAACCCTGGACCTCAAAGATATCGAACGCTGCGGCCGCTTGCTGGCGCATTTCATCTGCGCCTTGGATGACGAATTCCTGGATTATCTGTCTTTGGCGCCGGCTGGGGAATCCGCCTGATGAAGCCTGCGGGACGGGACTTCTAGCCCAGCTTGCCATCCACGAACTGCCGGTGCCATTCTTCCAACGTCAGCAGCGCCCAGAGCTGCCGGTTGTGGTCGCGCCTGCCGGATTGATGCTCCTTAATCAAGCGCTCGAGCGCTTCGTTGCGCCACAGACCGCGTTCGCGCGCGCGCCGGCTGAGCAGGATGTCCCGCGCCGGCGACATATCCCGCCGCAGCCAAGCCCCCAGCGGGATGCCAAAGCCGTGCTTCGGGCGGTCGATGATCGCGTCCGGCAAGATGCCCCGCGCCGCTTCTTTGAGCATGAACTTGGTGATGCCGCCCTTGAGTTTGAGTTTGAGTTTAAGATTGAAGGGAATCGCCGCGGCATATTCGACCAATTCGTGGTCAAGGAAAGGCGCGCGCGCCTCGAGCGAGGCGGCCATACTGCAGCGATCGGCTTTGATGAGCAGATCATCGGGCAGATAGCTGCGCATATTGGCGTTGAGCAAACCTGTAACCGGATCATCCGACGCCTGAAGATAGCGCGAAAAATCGGCTGAATCAGGTCCAGCCAGCGCGCGCAGCTCGCTGATCAAATCGGGGCTGAAGACGCGAACCAGGTCGAAGAAACCGTCCGTGACGGACAGGCTGGCGGCTTGCGCGAAGCGCCGCGCCCGCTTGACCCTGTCGCCATAAGCCGTCCCCTCCGGCGACCTGGCAAGCAGAGCGGACAGCCCCCGCCACAAGGGCTTTGGAACAATTGACAGTCGCTGAAAGAGCGCGGCGGCGTAAAAGCGCTCGTAACCCGCGAAGAGTTCGTCGCCGCCGTCGCCGGTCAGCGCGACTGTTACCTGCTCCCGCGTCAATTTGCTAACCAGATAGCTTGGGATGGCGCTGCTATCGGCGAAGGGCTGGTCGTGGTACCAAACTAAATCGGCGAGCAGGTTCAGCGCCTCGGGCTGGACGCGAAAGCTATGGTGATCGGCGCCCAGCAGCTTCGCGACCTGCGCGGCGAAAGGGCTCTCGTCAAAACTGTCGTCGCCTGCAAAGCCGATGCTGAAGGTTTTGACGGCGGCGCTGCTGTGGCGGCGCATCAGCGCGACAATCAAGCTGCTATCCAGACCTCCGCTGAGGAAGGCGCCAAGCGGCACATCGCTCATCAAACGCAGCTTGACCGCCTCTGCCAGTTTTTCGCGCAGCGGCTCGACATGGTCGACGGACCTGGCTTGGGCCTCTGGCGGGGCGAGCGGCGGCAGCGCCCAGTAGCGCTGTTCCCGGCGCTCGCCCGCGGCATTGACGCGCAGGCAGGCGGCTGGCGGCAGCATCTTGATGCCCTGGAAGGCGGTCTCAGGCGCGGGGATATAACCGAAGCTCAAGTAGTCAGACAGAGCATGGGGGTCGGTGGCGAAGCGCGACTCCCGCGGCACGGCCGGGTGCGCCAGCAGAGCCTTGATCTCGCTGGCGAAGACAAACACGTCGCGGTCCTGATAATAATAGAGCGGCTTCTGACCCATGCGATCGCGGGCCAGCAGCAGGCGCTTACCCCGCTTATCCCAGAGGGCGATGGCGTACATCCCGCGCAGGCGCTGCCAACAGTCATCCCCGTAGGCTTCATAGAGATGGGCGATCGGCTCGCCATCGCCAGCGCTGCGGAAGCGGCGCCCCTTTGCGCTCAGCTCGCGGCGCAGTTCCCGGAAATTATAGATTTCGCCGTTGAAGACGAGGGCGATCGACTTATCTTCGTTGAAAAGCGGCTGATCGCTGCCGGCGATATCAATGATGCGCAAACGGCGCATGGCTAAGCCGACAGCCCCGTCGATGAAATAACCATCGCCATCTGGACCGCGATGCCGCAAGCGCTCGTTCATAGCGCGCAATAATTCGTAAGTGGCTGGCTTGCCATCGAAATGGATGGCGCCGCAGATGCCGCACATGGCTGGATGCCCTCTTGATGAATGCCGTCATTCTAGCATCATTTACAGGCGCTGCGCGGCTAGCGCTTAAATGCGCAGAGCAATCGCGCCAGCATGATGTTGTTGCCACAACCGCTCGGCGGCAAGGAAAAAGTCTGCCGCGCTCACACAAAATAACAAGCCATCGCGGCGCTGGGCAGCAAGCTGTCTGGGAATCCATCCGCGCTGCGGAATGAGCGGATGGCTCGTCTGTATTCCGCTAGGCTAGGGTAGCGCCGGCGCGCGCAAATGCCAATCTGTCGCCCCTTGATAAGCGTGACCCAAGTTCAGCACTGTTGGCTCGGTATAGGGCGCGCCCAGGATTTGCATGCCGATCGGCAAACCCGCCTCGTCGAAACCGCATGGCACGCTCAAGCCGCATAATCCCGCCAAGTTCGCTGATATCGTCAGCACATCCGCCAGGATCATCTGCAGCGGATCCTGGGTCATTTCGCCGAATTTGAAAGCGGTCGTGGGCGCGACCGGCGCCACCAGGGCGTCGACGCTTTCGAAGATGGCGTCAAAATCAGCCCGGATGAGCGTGCGCACAGCCTGCGCCTTGCCGTAATAGGCGTCGTAGTAGCCGGCCGAGAGCGTATAGGTGCCGAGCATGATGCGCCGCTTCACCTCTTCGCCGAAGCCGCGGCCGCGCGTCAGCTTGTAGCTGTCAATCAAGTCTACCCCTTCGGCGCGCGCCCCAAAACGGACGCCGTCGTATCGCGCCAGGTTGGCGCTGGCTTCCGCCATGGCGATGATGTAATAGGCGGGCAGGCAGTATTCGGCATGCGCGAGACTGACTTCTTGCACATGAGCGCCCAAGTCCTCGAGCAGCGCCACCGCCGCGAGCACAGCTTTTTCGACATCGGGCTGCAAGCCTTCCGCGAAGTATTCCCGCGGCAAGCCAATCTTCAAGCCGCGGGCAACGCCAGCCAAGCCGTCAACATAATCCGGCGCGTCAACCGGCATACTGGTCGAATCAAGCGGATCGTGCCCGGCGATAACAGCCAATACACGCGCGACATCTTCCACCGTTCGCGCGAAAGGACCGGCTTGATCGAAGGAGGATCCATAGGCGATTAGTCCATAGCGCGAGACACGGCCGTAACTCGGTTTGATGGCGCTGACGCCGCAGAAAGAGGCCGGCTGGCGGATGCTGCCGCCGGTATCGCTGCCCAGGGTTGCCATCGCCATCCCGGCTGATACAGCCGCCGCGCTGCCGCCGCTGCTGCCGCCGGGCACATGATCGGGATTCCAGGGATTGCGCGTGGGGAAGTAGCCGCTGTTTTCCGTGGTCGAGCCCATGGCGAATTCGTCCATGTTGAGCTTGCCCAGCAAGACCGCGCCCGCCGCCTGCAGGCGCGCTACCGAGGTGGCGTCAAATATCGGCCGATAGCCTTTGAGGATCTTGGAGCCGCAGGTCGTTTCAATGCCTTTTGTGGAAAGCAGGTCTTTCAGCGCGATAGGAATGCCGAGCAATGGTCGGTCGTCGCCAGCCGCTCGCGCTTGATCGGCCGCTTCCGCCCCCGCCAGCGCCAGGTCGTCCGTCACGCGAAGGTAGGCGCGAAGCCCGGCATCCAGCGCTGCAATGCGCCGCAGATGCGCCTCGGTCAACTCCAGCGAGCTGATCTCGCGCTGGCGCAGCCTTTCCAGCGCCTCCGTGATGGTCATGCGAGTCAATTCTGTCATGCGATTCACCCGTGATTTGGGTTCCTAAACACGGGGAAGGAGTATAGCACAGCGGCACAGGGTCGGTAGCGGCGGTTGGACTGATTGCCAGGACCACCGCTTCAAAATCGCTGCTTCAAACTATGGATAATCAAACTAAAATTGAACTAGAGAGAACACAGAGAAAACACATTTACCCTACAAGGCTTGTCCGCTATTAATGAAATTGCGCTAAATTCGAGTTTCTTGCCTGTGGGCGACTCACAGAGTCGCCCCTACAATCGACTTATGGGACTGAAAACAGTTCTATTTTCGTAATTTTTGCATTGGCGATCCATCTTTATTGGCAAGGGTCAGAAGGATTGGGGCAAAAAATTGATGAGTAGTCATAATAGCGGACAAGCCTTACAACGTCTAATTATTTTGTTGGATTTACTTCTGCCTTGAAGCCCCGCGACTTTCAATTTCCGCCCAATGCCGCCGTACTTGCTCCCGCGTGGCTTCAAGGTCGCCATCGTTCTCGATTATCACATCAGCCTGGCGCAGTTTGTCTGCTTGCTTGTTCTGCGACGCGATGCGCTGCCGGGCGATGTCCTCGCTCATGCCGCGCCCGCTCATCAAGCGCTGCAACTGCGTCTCCCGCGCGGCATTGACCACCCAAACGGCGTCGACGACCTGGCGCAGATTCCCCTCGAGCAGCTTGATCGCTTCGATGACAAGCACCGGGCGCTGGGCGCTGCGAATGCCTTGGTGAATACGCTCTCGGATGGCGGGATGCGTGATGCTCTCCAGCAGCCGAAGTTTCGCTTGATCGGCAAATACGATTTCGCCCAGGGCGGCGCGATTGATCTCGCCGTCCGCGCCGATTACGCTAGCGCCAAATTCGTCAACCACGCTCCTGAATGCGGGACCGCCGCGCAATAGCGCTTGATGCGCGACCTGGTCGGCATCGATAGCCGCCGCGCCCAGATCCACCAGGAATTGGCTGACCTGGCTCTTTCCGACCGCAATGTTGCCGGTCAAGCCGATGAGGTACTTGTCCGCATAACGCGCGCTCATGCTGCTGCCTCCCGCATTCAGGCTTCCTAACTATAAATTGCAAGCAAAGTCGGGACTGCGGATGAAGACCGTCAATCACGCCGTGCCTGTCATATATGTTTTGAAAAATCGCCTGCGATTATGCGAAGGGTATAGCAGGAGCATTGCGATTTTCGAGAGAAAAGAATTCACCATGGACAATGCCAGTTGGATGGATGGCACAAGCAACACATTGTCTTTATCCAATTTAGGCGGGCAATCATAACTGTTGTCAAATTGAATCTTGCCAGGTTCTCTGCCAAACAGATTATGCCCGAAGCCATTCCGGAGCAAATTATACATAGCGTCCGCCACCTCAGATTCCAAGTTAGGAAACATTTCCCGCAACCCGGATTTGTATCGGATTTCGGGTGATCTGGGTTCAGAATTGCCAAGCCGGTACATCGTTTCAGGCGCAGGGTTTACGTCCATAAGAATGGCAAAATTGTTGTCTTGCCTGTTCGTATTGATTCTGTCAATGACAGGGATTTCCCACCAACTGCTAAAGCGTATAGATGAAGTAACAGAGCAGATCATGATAGTCAAGTTGTCGCAATACCGAGTCGCCGCGCACGGGATAGTACGATATGCCTAGAGTCTCTCGTGTAATATCTAAAAGCTCGTTTGAAACCGCCTGCCCCCGTTTCCATTGAGTTTCAAAGTTGCTCTGGATGATATACTCGCTTGGCATGTTAGGTTGCGTTCGCGGAAATGCGGGTCATTACGGCTTTGGAGAGCGGACCAGGAACTTCCATATCTCGTAGCATTGCGCTAACAGTATCTGTAGAGATATCACGATATTTGAAGCGCATTTGAAGCTCCGGGTATCGGGATAATGCCAACATGTCCAGCGCGGCAGTCGCCCTCGTCCATGTTACAACAATGAACTCGTCGTCAATCGCAACATTGAAATTGTAGGCTTCGTGATTCATTGCGGTCACTCCTGTTGCAGGTGTTTTCCGTAGCTTCACCTACCTATGATAACATAGCTCATGAAAGAGAATTGACCAGATTTGGCTTCCAACATGCGCGATACTGCGCTCTTGCCCACCGCGATATTGCCGGTCAACTCATAAACGTAGATTCACCACGGCCGCTTAGAATTCTTCGCGGAAAAGTTAGAAAACCTGAACCCGTGAAGATCTCGTCACCAGCGCTTAGAACATACGTGCTAATCTTGCGCCAGATTTGAAAAGATTCTCATGCGCGGACGGCCTGCTTTTCCGTTCCCGTTACCAGCCGGAGGGCGAGCTGTGGGAATCTTTTCTTTTCTTTTTTCTGGCCGGAGAAAGAGGTTCAACTACAGATGACACGAAAGTATTCGCTCGATACCAAAATTGAGGCTTTGAACCAGATCGACCGGCATGACGGCGATGTGGCGCTGGTCAGCGACCTGCTGGAGATTCCCGAACGCACCTTGCGTGGCTGGCAGGGGCTCGAAGGCGAGTTGCGCAACAGACATCGCAAGCGGCAAGGGCGCCAACGCGACAGGCTGGCTGTCGCATTGCAACTGGAGATGCTGGAACGGGGCCAGGCGATCCTGCGCCGGATGGACGAAGAAACCCTGGCAAAGGCGCCATTGAATCAGTTGGCGTCGGCGCTGGGCGCGCTGGTCAGTCACGCGTTGAAATTGGAGGAGGCGATAGAAGAGATTGATGAGCAAGAAGAAAAAGTCATCCGATTCGAATACTTTTATGATGGTGCCGTTCAGGCAGCTCCACCATGGACAGGCGCAAGTGAGGGATTTGACCGCTCGCTTCAAAGTAGTGGCTTGTGGGAGGCGCTGGGGCAAGACGGAGCTGGGCAAGACGATACTGTTGCAGCAGGCGCTGGAGGAGAAGAAGCGCGCCTGGTGGCTGGCGCCGACCCAGCTGATGGCGAGCCAAGTCTGGCGCGATTTGAAAGCGAGCCTGAGGCGCTTGCCTGACTTGGCGATCAGCGAGAGCGAGCGCCGCATCGACGCGCCCGAGGGCGGCATGATCGCGGTGCGCAGCGCCCATTACCCGGACAATCTGCGCGGCGAGGGGCTGGACCTGGCGGTGCTGGACGAAGCCGCTTTCATGGAAGCGCGCGTCTGGTCGCAAATCGTGCGGCCGATGCTGACGACGACCCGGGGCAGCGCTCTGTTTCTGAGCACGCCTTTTGGACGCAACTGGTTCTACGGCCTGTTTCAGACGGGCATCAATCCGCGCTATCAACCGGAGTGGCAGTCCTTCTGGTTCCCGACGGCTAGCAATCCCAATATCGCCGCCGCAGAGTTGGAAAGCATCCGCCGCATGACGACCGAGCATATCTGGGGCGCGGAATATCGAGCGCGCTTCGATGACGACAGTGGTCAGGTCTTTCGGGGCATCCGCGCCGCCCTGGCACAGGCGCCCTATCCGCGCGCCATCCCCGGGCGCTTATACGTAGCCGGCGTAGATTGGGGGCGCGATCACGACTATACCGTCATCGTCATCATTGACGCCGATGAGCGGCGCATGGTCGCCCTGGACCGCTTCAACCAGATCGGCTGGCGCTTGCAGCGGGGGCGGCTGCGCGCGATCTGCGAGCGCTGGCAGCCGCGGCAAATCTGGGCGGAAGCCAACAGCTTCGGCTCGCCCAATATCGAGGCGCTGCAGGAAGAAGGGCTGCCGATGCGCAGCTTCACCACCACTTCCAAGAGCAAATCGCCCTTGATCGAATCCCTGGCGCTGGCGATTGAGCGCCGCTTCATCCGCTTGCTCGATCATCCGACGCTGCTGGCGGAGCTTTCCAGCTATTCGCTGCAGCGCTTGCCCGGCGGGGGCTATCGTTACAGCGCGCCGCCGGGATTGCACGACGACACGGTGATGGCGACCGCCCTGGCTTGGCATGGGGTGGAAAAGAGCGGAGCGCGCTTCGCATTTGCTTAAGAAGGGATGGCGGTAGATTCGCCACAGGTCGCGTAATAGAGATCATTTAACGGGGCGTCTCTTGAGACGCCCCGGCATTTCCCACATTCATGTGACTTTCGGCATTTTCTGTTCATTGATGCGATTGCCCTGATTTACCACCAGAGCAATCGCACCAGAATCAATTTCGGGTTCATTAAGGCCTACAAGGTGTCAGAAAAGTTCATACATTTTTGCGATAATCCATTTATAGCCCTTTAAGAACCCTTATGACCTGAATTTTAAGGGTGGTGCGATTGCTCTGGATTTACCACAGCACAAATTTGACAGACGCGCAAAAGCTGTGTATACTCGTGTTTAGGTTAATCGGTTTAACAGCATATTTGGCAAGGGAATTGCAAATCAATACCGCACAGAACGGTTGGCAGATTAGTCGGCGAGGCATGCTGAGATTATGTTAGGCAACGCCGCCAGCGCGAGGAGGTGAACATGACGCGACATAAGAACGTTGAGGTCTAAGTCTATATAAGGAGATAGTAATGTCCGAGCAAGAGAAATTACAAGACAAGCAACTAAGCCGGCGCGATATGCTGAAGATGCTGGGCGGCAGCGCCGCTGGCTTGAGCATGGCGAGAATCGCCGGTTTGGGCGGCAGCGCCGCGGCATTGCTGGGTGGCATGCCGGCCGGCGCGCAGAGCAAAGTCGAAATCTGGACCGGCTTCGGCCAGGGCCGTATGGCGGACGCCATGCAAGGCGCGATTGACAATTTCGCCGAAGAGAATTCTGAATTCGCGCCCGAGCACATTATCGTGCCCTGGGGCGAGATCCATGATCGCGTGATCGCCGCTACCTCAGCCGGCTCGCCGCCGGACGCCTATCGTGGTTGGGCTTGGATTGTCGGTGACGCCGCCATCGGCGCGCTGACCAACTTGCAGCCCTATGTCGATGCGGCAAATGTCGACTTGATGGACTTCTGGCCCGCCACGCTCAGTCAAATGAAATACCAGGGCGATGTGCACGCCATGAGCATCTCGACCATCGTGCAGTTCATGTATTACAACAAGGACCGCATGAGAGAGGTCGGCTTGGATCCGGAAAGCCCGCCGAGCACCATCGCCGAGCTGGATGAGATGGGAGACGCCCTTAATGAAATCGGCGATGATGGCGAAATCCTGCGTTTGGGCTTTGCGCCGACGCTGCCGGGCAAGCAAGTCTGGGAGTGGGGCGCGGCTTTCGGCAGTCAATACTGGGACGAGGGCGAGGGCAATATCGCCCTTGATGAAGAAGCGTGGATCGAGTTGCTGAACTGGTACAAGAGTTATGGCGACAAATTTGGCGTCGAAAACTTGGCCGGTTACGCCTCCACTTACAGTGGAAACGGCTTTGGCCGCAACTCGCCACAAGGCATCTACTATACCGGTTTGATCAGCTTCTGGGTGATTGGCAGTTGGCTGTTCAACGACATGGGCGAATATGGACCGGATGTCGACTTCGGCGTCATTCCAATCCCGACTTTGGAGAGCGCCGATGACGCTACGCCGGGAACATCCATCGGCAATATGTATTTCGTGCCAGCCAATTGCGCCAACCCCGACGGCGGCTTCGCCTTCGCAACTATATGAGTTCGTCGCCCTACGTGGCAGTCAACAAGGCGCTGCCCGACAGCGTCATGCCGTCGCGACCGTCGCTGGCGAGTTTGCCCGAAGTCGCCGAAGAAGGCGCTTGGACCGTCCTGGCGCGTGACGAGATTCTGCCCAATACGCTGGAACGACCGAGCTTCCCCGGCAACGGTTTCCTGGGCGCCGCCTTGGAAGAAGCGGTTGACAATGTCATGTTCAACGACGCCGACCCAGCCGAAGTGATCGCCGACGCAGTCGCGCGTTCACGACGTGAGGTGGAACGTTTGACGGGTTAGCGACAATCCGCTCGAACGAATTGTAGGGGCAGCTGACGGTCTGTGGCAGCCGTACGTGTCTACGCGACCCATTGGCTCGCCCCTATAAACGAAAGATAATCCAGGGCAAACGCATGTTCAAGCTAAAACGAGAACCTGCCAGCCGACCTAACAGTTGGCGCACCGACAATCTGCCCGCTTGGGGTTTGTTCTTTATCGCGCCCTGGATAATTGGCTTCATTTTCTTCACCCTTTATCCTTTTTTCGCCTCTCTTTACTACAGCTTCACCAATTTCAACATCATCAATCTCACGCCGCGCTGGGTGGGCTTGGACAATTATGTCGAGCTCTTCACCGCCGACCCGCTTTTCTGGATATCAATCAGCAACTCGATCCGATACGCTGCCCTGCTGCTGGTCTTTGCCACCATCTTTGACATCTTCATCGCCTATTTGCTGAGCCAGGACGTAAAGTTCTTGTCGATCTATCGCACGATTTTCTTCTTCCCGGTGCTGGTGCCGGTGGTGGCAGCCAGCTTGACCTGGATCTGGATTCTGAATCCGCGCTTCGGCTTGATGAACGGCTTGCTGGATTTGATTGGCATCAAGGGTCCAAATTGGCTGGCGTCGCCGAACACGGCGATGTACTCGCTCATATTTATCGGCGTCTGGGGCAGCGGACGCCAGGTCATCGTTTACCTGTCCGGCTTCAACGATATTCCGCGCCAACTCTACGAAGCCGCCGACATCGACGGCGCATCCGGCTTGCAGAAATTCTGGCGCATCACGCTGCCGCTCTTGTCCCCGCAAATTTTCTTCAACGTGGTCACGCTCATCATCTTCTCGCTGCAATCATTCTCCGAGGTCTTCATCATGACCGGCGGCGGTCCGGCGAATTCGACCCTGCTCTACGCTGTCAACCTGTATAACCGCGCCTTCCGCGATTATGCCATGGGTTACGCCTCCGCCTTGGCTTGGATCATGTTCTTATTGATTCTGGGTCTGACCCTGATCATCTTCAAGTTCTTGAGCGGCAGAGTCATCTATGAGCGCTAGGAAGGTACCTTAGCATGGCAGTTTTGCAGCGGTCCGCTCCCGGGTGCCGCGCCATGACTGACGAAGAGCGCAATTACCTGCTTCTGCAGCGGCTGCGATCTGTCATCAAGCATGCCGTTTTGATCGTCTTCGGCATCGCCTTCATGCTGCCCTTCGTCTGGATGATTAGCTCCTCGGTCAAGCCGAATATCGACATCTTTGAGATTCCTGTTCGCTTGATTCCCAAGTCGCTGCGCCTCGAGAATTACATCGACGCCACCAATGCCATCCCCTTCTGGCAATATCTGTGGAACTCGACCTATTACACCATCTTCGCCACCATCGGCGCGGTGCTTTCCAACACTTTCATCGCCTACGGCTTCGCCCGCGTGCGCTGGCGGGGGCGCAATGTGCTTTTCATCATCGTCATCGCTACCATGATGCTGCCCTTCCAAGTGCGTATGATTCCGCTTTACATTCTCTTCGCCCGGATCGGCTGGCTGAATAGCTTCCTGCCGCTGATCGTGCCTAACTTCTTCGGCAACGCTTTCTACATCTTTCTGATGCGTCAGTTCATGATGACCCTGCCCAAGGAACTGGACGACGCCGCGCGCATCGACGGCGCCAGCGAATGGGGCATCTTCTGGCGCATCGCGGTACCGCTCTCCAAGCCGGCCATCCTGACTGTCGCCATCTTCGAGATTATTCACACCTGGCACGATTTCATCGGTCCCCTGGTCTATTTGCGGCACCCGACCAAGTACACGCTGTCCATCGGCTTGCGGCTCTACTTCACGCAATACGGCGCTGAATGGGGCTTGCTGATGGCGGCGGCGGCAATGTTCACCATCCCGATGGTGATCTTCTTCTTCCTCGCCCAGCGCTCCTTCATCGAAGGCATCACCCTCACCGGGCTCAAAGGCTAGCCGCATGGCTCGAGTGCTGCATCAGCCGCAGACGCGAGACGCAATCAAAGCGGGGATAGATACGCTGGCGGGCGCGGTCATCCCGACGTTGGGTCCGCTCACGGGAGCGGTCGCCCTGGATGACGCCAATCGCAAGGGTTCGCCCGAATTGCTCGATGACGGCGGGGTAATCGCCCGGCGGATCCTGCAATTGGCGGACCGCGACGCCGACATCGGCGCCATGCTGCTGCGCGAGACCCTCTGGGAACAGCGCGAGCGTTGCGGCGACGGCGCGGCGACAGCCGCGGCGCTCTATCAAAGGGTTTTCAGCGCGGGCAGCCGTTTCATCAGCGCCGGCGGCGACGCCATGCTTTTGCGCCGGCAATTGGAAGCCGGCAGCAAAATTATGCTCGAAGCCTTGCAAGAGCAGGCGCATGACATCAGTTCGCCGGAGGAAATCGAGCGCCTGGCATTGTCCATCAGCGGCGACCGAGCGATCGCCCGCGCCCTGTCCGATATTTTCGACGTGCTGAGCCCGCATAGCCCGATCGAACTGCGCGATGGCGGGCGCGAACTGCGGCATGAATTCTTTCTAGGCTCCTATTGGGAAAGTAAAGTTCCCTCGGATATCGTCTTTGAAGGCGTCGCCGGCAAGCGCGTCGAACTCAAGAATACAGCCTGGCTAATCAGCGATTTCGAATTGGAGGATTTGCACGCGCTGGTCGCGCTGGTAACAGCCGCGTATGAGGCGGGTTATGACTCGCTGGCGATCGTCGCCAAGTCATTCTCCGCGCAAGTCATCGCAGCCCAAGGCGCCAACAGCCGCATGCAAGATTTTCAACTCGTCTTTATCGAGCCTGATGGCTTGGTCGACGAGCAAGCCATCAGCCAAGACATGCTCAGCAGATCGGAACTGGCTTGGCTCGATCGCAATCGCTTCGGCATCATCGCTGGATGCGCCGACGAGAGCGCGCTGCGAAACGAGATTGAGGCGCTGGAAAGGCGCTACGAGCGTAGCGACGATGCGCGTCGGCAAGCGGTGCTGCGGCAGCGCATCGGGCGGCTGCGCGGCGGATCAGCTGTTGTCTATGCGCCCGGCAGCAGCGAGAGCGAGATGCGCTATCAGACAGACCTGATTGAGCGAACGGTGGCGGCGATACGCGCCGCTTTGCTGGGTGGCGTGCTGCCCGGTGGCGGAACGGCATTGCTGCGCTGTATCAAGCGCTTGCGCGAAACTTTCAGCGCCTCCAGCGACCCGCAGGAGCGAGCGGCTCGGCAGATCTTGATTGAGGCGGCGGCAGCCCCTTGCCGACAGTTGCTTCGCAATGCCGGGCACGAAGCGCCGGGCATCGTAATCGACAAGATCCTGTCCGGCGGGAACGGCGCCACCTACGACCTGCGCGCCGAGAAAGGCGCGGATACAGTCGCGGAAGATCTGATTGATTCGGCGGCGGCGGTCATGGCAGCGGTGCGTCATGGCATTGGCGGTGCGGCACTGGCTTTAACGGTGGATACGATTGTCCACCGCGTGAATCCGCCGCTGGCGATTGAGCCCGGCGGTTTGTCAGCGTCGGCGGATATCGGCAATATCGAACTGAGATAGCGCTTTGCAAAGCCCTTGAGGAGAGGTTATAGAAATGAGTTGGCAACCTAATGCGGAACAGAAGCGGAATTACGAAGAACGTGGCTATTTCACGGTCGAGAACGTCGTTCCCAGGCAGACAGCGGCGGAGATGCTGGGCGTGATCAAGAATGCGATCTTGACGCCGGAGACGGGCGATATGCGCGCCGATGCCGACCCGATGGATCCCATGTTCGATGACAGCCCCGAGGCGCGGGCGGTGCGCTTCCGCAAACTCAGCAAATTCAATCAGAAGAACCCGCTAATCTGGCATAACGCGCATTGCGGCGAAGCGGTATTGGATATCGCCCGCTATTTCCTGGGCGACGACATCTTGCTGAAATACGATAGCTGCTTCCTCAAGCCGGCGCGTTCCGGCAGCGCCACGCCCTGGCACCAGGACAACGGGCTTTGGCGCGATGGCGACATCAAGCCCTTCAACTTCTGGATGGCGCTGGACCCCGCGACTATCGAAAACGGCTGCCTGCAGATGATACCCGGCAGCTACAAAACAGAGATCGTGCCTCACGTCTTGTACGAGGACAGCATCCACGGCGAGCTGCCGCGGGAGCGCGTCGAAGAGATGATCGACACTTATGGCGTCGAACATATTGAACTCGAGCCGGGCAGCATCATCGTTTGGCACAGCAGCGCCTGGCATTACAGCCCGCCCAACGCCAGCGAGAAGGGGCGCATCGCCATCGCCGGCGTCTTCAGCAGTCCCGATATTGTGGAAAATGGCCGCAGCGGCGATGTCGGTTATAAGTGGCTGATGAAAGATGGCGCGGTCATGACCGGCTTCCCGGCCCAGGAATACAACATGCAAAGACAGACTTTCTACCAAGCGGAGCCTTGGAAGAAAATTACCTGACGTTTCCTTGAACTAGCGCCTGAACCAGCGCGGCGGAGGAGTCGCGTTCGACCAGCCGAGACGGCATGATCACGCGCTGTACCGGCATCTCTGGCTCCGCGATGCGCCTGAGCATCAGTTGAGCGGCTTGTTCGCCTATGCCTTTGGCATTGGTGGAAACAGTCGTCAAGCTCGGATGCCACAGCGACGCTTCTTCGACGTCGTCGAAGCCGATGACAGCGAAGGACTGGCCCGCTTCGATACCGGCGGCGCGCAAGCCCAACATCACGCCAAAAGCGATCACATCACTATAGCAATAAGCCGCTGTCGGCGGCTCTGGCATAGTCAATAACTGCTGAACCGCATCATAGCCGCCACGCCGAGAGACCGGACTGGTGATGGTTAGCGCTGGATCAAATTCGATGCCCTGTTTTATCAAGGTAGCGCGATAACTGCGCAAGCGCGTTCGCCGCGTCGATGTCGCTTCGTAGCCGCCGACAAATGCGATGCGCCGATGTCCCAAGCCAATCAGATGCTCTATCGCCCGAATGGTGCCCTTTTCATCATCCATGCCAACGCAGTCGGCCGCCAGGTCCGAATAATACGGGGTTAAGAGAACGAAGGGACAATACTGCATCCATTTTCGCAGATCTCCGGTCCTGGCGCCTGTCGCCGGCGACAGAATCAAGCCATCGACATCGCGCTCCAGCATGGTCTTGATCATACGCGACTGTTTGTCCAGTTCATCGTCGGTCGTGCACAAGAGCAGGCTATAACCCTGTTCAGCCAGTTGCGCTTCGGCGCCGGCTGTCAGCTCCGCATTAAAGGGGTTCGACACATCCTTGATGATCAAACCCACGGAATAGGAACGCTGCGTGCGCAGGCTGGCCGCGCTCTGATTGTAGACGTATCCCAGCGCCTCCACCGCTGCCCGGATGCGCAGGCGCGTCGGTTCGGAGATGCGCGCGTGGTTGCGCAGCGCGAGCGAGGCGGTCGCCTTGGATACGCCGGCCGCGTCGGCGACGTCCTGCAGCGTGACCTTTTGATTTCGGGTTCTTCGCTTCGACATGCTAGCGCCAGGTTAATCGGTTATCTACCATCGCCTTCAGTCTAGCATAGTTCCACAAGCGGCAGCAGCCTCCGCGGCCGGCGCGGGCATTTAGCGGCTCTCATCCCGAGTTGTCATCTGCTACAATGCGGACCTGTGATGACGGCACTGTGAAAAGGGAACGGGCATGGCGAAACTGGCGGATATCGGCTTAATCGGCTTGGCGGTGATGGGGCAGAATCTGGCTTTGAACATCAAGGATCACGGCTACCGCGTCGCCGTGTTCAATCGCACGACTTCAAAAGTGACGCGCTTCATCGAGAACGAGGCGCGCGGCACGGGCATCATCGGCGCCTATACGCCGGCAGAATTCGTCAACAGCATCAAGCGGCCGCGGGTGATCATCCTGATGATCCAGGCTGGCGCGGCTGTGGACAAGTCAATCGCGCAGCTCGCGCCTTTGCTCGATGAGGGCGACATCATCATCGACGGCGGCAATTCCAACTTCAAGGACACCATCCGCCGCACAGCGGAAGTCGAAGCGCTGGGTTTGTTCTACATCGGCGCGGGCATCAGCGGCGGCGAGGAAGGCGCGCGCTATGGTCCTTCGATTATGCCCGGCGGCTCTGTCGCGGCTTGGGAATCGGTCAAGCCGATCTTGCAGGCGGTGGCGGCCAAGGTGGCGGATGGCAGCCCCTGCTGTGATTGGGTTGGCGAAGACGGCGCCGGGCACTTCGTCAAAATGGTGCACAACGGCATCGAGTACGGCGACATGCAGTTGATCTGCGAAGCCTTTCACTTGCTATCCGCCGTGCTGGGCATGAGCGAAGCCGAGATCAGCGACGTCTTCAAGGAATGGAACAAGGGCATCCTGGAATCATTCTTGATTGAAATCACCGGCGATATTCTAGCTTTTCCCGATGAAGATGGCGCGCCGCTGCTGACTAAGATACTTGATGCCGCCAGCCAAAAGGGCACCGGAAAATGGACGGCGGTAACGGCGCTGGAAGAAGGCACGCCCTTGACCTTGATCGGCGAGGCGGTCTTCGCGCGCTTCCTTTCCGCCAGCAAAGACCAGCGCCTGGCGGCCTCCAAGCTGTTGAGCGGTCCAAGCGCCGTCTTCGACGGGGACAAGGCGGCTTTCATCCGCGCTCTCGAACAAGCGGTTTACGCGGCCAAGATCATCAGTTACGCCCAGGGCTACATGCTGATGCGCGATGCCGCGCGCAGCTATAACTGGAATCTTAACTACGGCGGCGTGGCATTGATGTGGCGCGAGGGCTGCATCATCCGCTCGGCTTTCCTAGGCAAAATACAAGCAGCCTATGCGGATAAGCCCGGGCTAGAGAACCTGCTACTAGACGATTACTTCCGCGACGCGGTCATCGGCGCGCAGGGGGCTTGGCGGCAAACGGTTACGACTGGCATCCAACACGGCATTCCCTTGCCGATCATGAGCGGCGCGCTGGCTTTCTACGATGGCTATCGCTCGGCGCAGTTGCCGGCGAACCTGCTGCAAGCGCAGCGCGATTACTTCGGCGCGCATACCTACGAGCGGGTGGATCGCCCGCGCGGGGAGTTTTTTCACACCAATTGGACGGGCACGGGCGGGCATGTCACGGCTGGGAGTTATGATGCTTAATCTTGCCTTGCGCGTCTATTCAGCATGGATAAAACGTTAGGTTCGATCAGCATAGTGAACGTGTCAATTGAAGGATTTTCCGTTGTAGCGCTTGGCTTTTCTTGCGGGAGGGAGAGGCGCCCGGCCGCTAACTCCATTTCATAGCCCTCCAAGCGCCGGTAGTTTTCGATCAAGATTTCAGCATGCGGAATCGCCTTCCGATAAAATGGAATCTCTGCAAGTTTTGAATTCAAAAAACCTTCGTGGATGGAGCTTACGGCACCTGAATCCCAGAAACTGCTGCGATGTTCATTGACCAATTCTGGCAATACATCGCGCTTTCCGCGCAACCAACGTTCGATATTGAGAAAACGTTCAAAATAGTTTGAAGAGACCGATTTGTGAAAGTATAGCGCAGGGTCGACCATACATTTCTGTATGTAGCTTCGGACGGAAGACTTATGTCTTTCCAAATCCTCATTTAGATCTTCACGAGCCAATTCATATTCACCGATTTCCTCCCAACAATGTGCCATGAGAATTGTTATGCGCATCGCTATGATGTGATGTTGCAGAGGAAGTTCGGATTCATCGGGCTGTATTTTGTCGAGCAATTCTTCACAATGCTTCAGCAATTGCAGTCTCGCTTCGGTTAGTCGGTCGATGACAACGACGGTTTTCTGTTGTTTAGTACTTTTATCTTTCAGTCGCCTTAGTTTTTTGGCTTGCTCTAGACCAGCAGCGAGATTGATTAAGCGGTCCCGATCGAATTCTCCCCTGATGCGCTCATATAATCGTTCTAATTCTGCCCTTTGGGTTTCGGTTTCACTTAACATCTGCCAGACAGATAAAGCAAAAAACGAGAGATTCATTATGGGGAGCGCCTTATGCAACAGCGCAGCGGCAGTACTGGCATGCGCGCCAGAAGCCTGCAAAATCTGCTTCGCCGGTACAGTATGAACCAGGTCATTAGTAAAATTTGTCTTTTGGATATTACTATCTCTAAGCCAAGCAACTGTCTGCTTGCTATCCGCAGCGCGGATGACGCCCCCGACTCTTTCCAGCGAACCGTTTAGCAATCCCTGTAAAATTCGATTCGGTACTTCAAGGTCAACATTGATTGTAGGCATAGTTTCCAACTCCATTCTGATTCATGAAAATAAAATATTAGGGCAATTCCGGCGCGTATTGGTAGTCCGGCTCGCGCTGCTGACGGCGCAGGATGGGGATGATCTGCGCCCAGGCGCCCGTGAGTCCGCGCGGGCAGTCCGGCAAATCATCTTTGATCAGCCGGTGCAGCTCGGGCAAATTATAGAAGGGCACAGCCGCGTACATGTGATGCTCGATATGATAATTCATCTGCCAATAGAGAAAAGCCAGCAGGCGATTCAAGATGATGGTGCGGGTGTTGACGCGATAATCGGAGACCTCGTCCGTCATGCCAATATGCTGCGCCTCGTTGAGCAAATACTGGAAACCGCCGCCATAAAATGGCGCCAAGCTAATCAGCAGCGTCAGCAGCCACCAGCCGGTCAGCAGTGAGAACAGGACTATCAGCCCATGCCCGATGATGAGCAGCCGCGCCCAGTTGAAGAGCGCCTGTCTGCCTTCAGTGTTCTCCGGCGGGAAGAGCGCAGCCTCCCAGTCGTTTTCGATGTGGCAAAAGCAGAGCAGAATCACGTTCTTCATGCGCAAGGCAAAGCCGCGCGGATTGACAAAAGCGAAACCGAGATAGGAGCGCAGGGTCAGTTCAACGGGCAAAACCACTTCGAGGTCATCGGGCGGATGCAGGGTATAGCGATGATGCGCCTGATGACTGGCCCAAAACGAGACCGGGCTGTACCAGCCCAGAAACCCGTAGATATTACGAAAGAGGCGGTTCAGCGCATTGGTCTTGAAAACGGTCTTGTGGCAGAGCTCGTGGAAGCCGTTGACCATAAAGGCGTACAGCGCGCCGTGCAGGTAAATCAGCGCGACCGCCGCCAGCCAATGCCCGCGATCGACCGCGTACCAAGCCAAGCCGCCGCTGCAGATCAGCACTGCCAGAAAACCAA
Organism: Phototrophicaceae bacterium; assembly: GCA_965232245.1. Classification (GTDB taxonomy): domain Bacteria; phylum Chloroflexota; class Anaerolineae; order Aggregatilineales; family Phototrophicaceae; genus UBA6055. Next base: position 3,810,346 of record CBDDPG010000002.1, read on the forward strand.
TGGTCTGCGTCAGTCCGCGGGCATCGCTGCGTTGATTGAGCCGCCGCAGATCCGCCGGGTCCAGCGGCGAGCGATACCACTTGATGCGTTTCTTGCTGTTTTCTTCCATCGTCATAAGCTGCAAATTCACCTTTTGACGCACCCGTTTCTGTCAATCATTATATGCCGAATTATGGCTTTTTCCCATCATGCTCGCAGGTCTCCCACCAGGGCAATCGCATCAAATTGGTTGAAGCAGATGGAGCAAGAAATCGTTATCCATCGCTGCGCGGAAGCGTTTTTGCCGTAAACTGCTTTTGCCTGTATCACGCTTGAGCAGATTCAAGGCTATAGCGCGTAAGGTTGCCATATTTTCGGAACTTTCGCCGTCTCGGATGCGAGAATGATCCTCGCCGAAGGTGACATCCAAGACCCAGTGGTAGCTGTTTTCGATTGCCCAGTGCCGCCGCGTTGCTTGCAAGATAAGCGCGGCAGAAGTGTCAAGGCTGCTGATATAATAGGCAGTCTGGTAGCGAATTTGCCCTTTATGACGGCACTCTCGCTGGACACGTATAAGACTACGCAGGTCAGGCCATCCTTGATAATGGCGGATATATTCGAAAGCCTTGGGATCACTGAGCACCCAACATTTGCGTATTTCAATCCGTCCCCTTGACTTGTTAGTTGTTTCGTTGAAGTCACAGTCCATGTCTTCAAATCCATGTTTGTCGCCATAGCTGAACCAATCGGCTATATCCTGTTTTAGATTGCCCTGATTGCCCTTGACCTGCAGAATATAATCCGCTTTCTCGTTCCGAATCGCTTGCGCAATCTTGGTTTGACATCCCATCGCATCTATTGTCACAATGCAACCGGAAACATCCAGTAGACGCAACAACTCAGGAATGGCTGTTACTTCATTGGACTTATCAGCCACTTTGCGCTGTCCTAATACCAAGCCATTTTCACTTGCCCAAGCACTGACCAAATGGACCGCATCCTTACCCAGCATCTTGTCATGGCTACCGCGCAAGGTCTTGCCGTCAAGGGCAAGCACCTGTCCTTTACTGACTGCAAACACCGACTCTACCCAGCGCATAAAGCGCTGCTGGAACTCCTCATGATTGATCCTGGCAAATACATAACCGAAGGTATCATGCGATGGAATGCCATGCTCTAGCTTCAGAAACTGGCGAAACCAAGGCTCCTTCGCTTTTCCTACGGTTTCGATGCCAACCCAACTATCCGCGCCACAGAGCACAGCACAAACGGCGATGATAATGATATCGAGCAATTTGTGGTCACAGCGCCCCTCTATTCGGGGATCAGGCAGATCAGCAAAACATTCCTCTAAACTCAATCCTCTACCTTTTGACATGAGGCAACTCCTCTTTTTGCCTCAGTATCGCCCCAAAATGATTTTGATGCGATTGCCCTGGGTCTCCCACAGGGCAATGTTGTAATGGGCGCTTCAAAATAGTAAAGTAAAGGCAGGCAATGAAAATCCCTTCCAGTTTGTTCAGGAGAATGACGAATGAAAAAGCTCATAGCAGTTCTTAGTCTGGTATTGGTCTTGCTGGCGGCCGCGCCATTTGCGCTGGCGCAAGATGGCGTCGAAACCTTATGCCTCGTCACCGATTTGGGCCGCGTCAACGACGGCACCTTCAACCAGTTCGCTCACGAAGGCGCCAACGAGGCCGCCGACGAATATGACCTGGAATACAAATTCATCGAGACCCAAGCCGAGACGGATTACGAAGCCAATATCCAGACCTGCATTGATGAAGGTTTTGAAGTGATCATAACCGTCGGCTTCCTGATTGCCGATAGCACCTGGGCTGCCGCCGAAGCCAACGAGGATGTTTACTTCCTCGGCGTCGACCAATTCGTGCTGGACGGTCCTGCGAATTATGTTGGCATTCAATTCCGCGAAGATCAATCCGGCTTCCTGGCTGGCGTATTGGCGGCGCAGGTCGCGGCTTCGGTCGAATCGGATACCATGGCCGGCGTCTACGGCATCGACATCCCGCCGGTCAAGAAGTTCCGCAACGGCTTTGAACAAGGCGCGCGTTACATCAACCCGGATATCAACCTGCTGGGCGTCTATATCGACAACTTCGTCGCGCCCGACCGCGGCGCTTCGGCAGCCGAGCAATTCATCGGCGAGGGCGCGTCGGTCATCTTTGGCGCTGGCGGTCCTACGGGAACGGGCGGCATTTTGGCGGCTGCCCAGCAAGGCATTTACGTCATCGGCGTCGATCAGGATGAATGGGTCACCAGCTTCGGCAGCGGCGAAACGCCCGGCTCCGAATACATCATCACCAGCGCGATGAAGCGCGTCGACCAAGGCGTTTATGATATGGTCGCGGCATTGGCGGAAGCCGATATGGACAGCTTCCCCGGCGGCGGCGTCTATCTGATGGATGTCGCTTTGAACGGCGTTGGCTTGGCTGATCCGCATGATGCCGAAATCGACGAAGCCTTCTTCGAGATGGTTGCCGAAGTCACGCAGTTGATGATTGACGGCGAGGTCAGCACCGGCGTTGATGTGGTCTCCGGCGATCTCATGGACGACATGATGGACGAGGAAGAAGCCGAGGAATCGAGCGGATAATCTGTCGAGTGAATTAGTTCAGAAGAAAACAGCCTCATCTCTTGATGGGGCTGTTTGTAGTTGAAATTCATCTTAGTGTAAGGTTTGGTAATGGTTGACATTATTCTAAATGCCGTGTATAATTTGAGCGTCGTAGTCCGCTTAAACGCTGACGAGAGCGCGCCAGTTTAAGATCCTTTTGCCGGGAACTTGTACTCAACCATTGCATAAAACCAGGAATCACAACATGTCGGAACAAATAAACGATCATGAAAGACGGATTTCAACCATTGAAGGCGAGATGAAATCCCTAGCCACCAAAGCCGACTTGGCCGAATTCAAAGCCGATATCATGGAATATGTCCAAGCTGCGATCCAAAGCGCGATTCAGACGCAGACGAACGAGTTTCGCTTGATTTTCGACAAATTCAGCGACGCATTGGATAAGCAGAACGACAAATTGGATAAACAGAGCGATGAAATCCGTGAACTGCGCGAAAAGGACAGTCGCTTCAAAGGCGCTGTCGACACGCTGAAATACGCCTTGCCCTTTCTCATCAGCGTGGTTGCTGTTTTGGTGGCGGTTCTAAAGTGATTGGCGGTTCCGCAAAGAGGAATAGTGGCTGATTTCGAGGCAATCGCTTCAAGAAAGCGCTCACATAGAAGTCACAGAGTTTATGGAGTTTTGACAACTATGCTTCTATTTTCCGTCGCTCTTAACAGCAAATTCGCCTGAGAAAATGTGTCATTTCATTGATAACTCGTTAGATTTATGATATTATCACAAGTATCATCAATTGCTTAAATTGTTTGGGCATACTCATGGCTGAACACAATACAGATCATGAAAGACGGATTTCAACCATTGAAGGCGAGATGAAATCCCTAGCCACCAAAGCCGATCTGGCCGAATTCAAAGTCGAAATCATGGAATACGTTCAGGCTGCGATCCAAAGCGCGATTCAGACGCAGACGGACGAGTTTCGCTTGATTTTCGACAAATTCAGCGACGCATTGGATAAGCAAAGCGACAAATTGGATAAACAGAGCGACGAAATCCGTGAACTGCGCGAGAAGGACAGTCGCTTCAAAGGCGCTGTCGACACATTGAAATACGCTTTGCCCTTTCTCATCAGCGTGGTTGCGGTTTTGGTGGCGGTGCTTAAGTGATTGGCGGTGAGCAAAGAGACCGCAAAGGCAATATACTTTTCCGAGATATTTTGCGGTTAGCTCGCTGAAAGAATCAGAGTAGACTGAACAGCCACATCTTTTGAATGCGGCTGTTCAGTATTGAAGCATTAAACCATCCCATCACTATACTCCCCATCCACCATGCGCAAAATCCCCAGCGGATTGGCATCCTGCAGCGGCCCCGGCAGCAGCGCCTCCGGCACATTTTGGAAGGCGATGGGGCGCATGAAACGGTAGATGGCGTTTGTTCCCACGGAGGTCGTGCCCGGCGCGGTGGTCGCGGGATAAGGTCCGCCGTGCTGCATGGCCGGCACAACCGCCACGCCGGTCGGGAAACCGTTCCAGATTACCCGTCCCGCCTTCTCGCGCAGTTGGCTCAGCAAATCGCCGATGTCCTCCAGTTCAGCTTCTTCAGCCTGTATCGTGCTGGTCAGATTGCCCTCCAGCGCATTGACGGCCTCGCGCAGGTCGGCCCCATCCTCGCAGAGCACAAAGAGCGTCACCGGTCCGAAATGCTCGACCTGCAAGCGGTCGTCGGCGCGGATGGCGGCGGCGGTCGTCTGCATGACGGTATTACGGAAGCAGAAGAAATCGCTGTCGGCGACCGCATCGCCGCCGGTCAAAATGCTGATATTGGCATTGTCGCGGGTTTGGCTGACGGCGTTTTGCAGCCCGCTTTCGATGGACCCGTTGAGCAGAACGCCTTCTGGCGCCGCGCTCATCTTCGCGGTCACGGAGGCGATGAAGTCTTGTGACGCCGCGCTGTCTTCCAGCAGGATCAGACCCGGATTGGTGCAGAACTGCCCCGTGCCCAGCGTCACCGACCCGACCAAACCCTCGGCGATGTCATCGGCGCGGCTGGCCAGCGCGGCTTGCGTGATGACCACGGGGTTGACGCTGCCCATTTCGGCGTAAACCGGAATGGGACGCGGACGAGCGGCGGCGGCGTCATAGATGGCGCGCCCCCCGCGCAGGGAGCCGGTGAATCCCACCGCTTCGATGCCATCGTTGGCGACCAGCCATCCCCCCACGTCGATGCCATCGCCCTGCAGCATCGAGAACATGCCGGCCGGGAAACCCTGCGCCGCGACCGCAGCCGTGATCGCCGCGGCGAAGATCTCCGATGTCGCGGGATGGCCCGGGTGCGCCTTGACCACGACCGGGCAACCGGCCGCTATCGCCGAGGCCGTATCCCCACCCGGAACAGCAAAAGCGAAGGGGAAGTTGCTGGCTGCGAATATCGCCACGGGACCGACCGGGAACTGCATCTGTCGCAGCGAGGGCTGGCCGGGTTCTTCGCGATTGATGATAGCCCGCAGGTAGCTGCCCTCGCGCAGGAGGTCGGCAAAGGCGCGGATCTGCCCGGTGGCGCGGACGCGTTCGCCGGTCAGGCGCGGCAGACCCAAGCCCGTCTCGCGGTCGGCGGTATGCAGCAATTCGTCGCCCAGCCCGTCAATGCCTGTCGCAATCTCGTCCAGCAAGTCCGCTATGCGGCTCGACGAGTAGTTGCGCACCTCTTCGAAAGCGCTGACCGCGGCCGCGACCGCGCGGTCGACCTCGCATTTCGTCGCATTGTAAAAGGCTTGATCGTCCTTCGCCTTGCTGCGCGGATCCACACTGTAAAAGCATTCTGAACCCTGTGCCGAGGTTGCGCCGGCGATGTAGTTTTTTCCTGTCAGTTGCATGCTAGTTTCCTTATCACTGTGATCCATGGGAAATTCGTAAATCGAGTTCATCGACAATTCGGAAGAAGTCGGGCAGCGCGCTCTCATCGAAAGCCACTGTCGGGCGGCGGACGGCGGCGCTGCCGATAAAGCCGGCGCGTTTCATCAGATGCTTGCGCAAATGCAGCGAGGTTTCATGCCCGCTGCCGGAGACGGCTTGCACCAATTTGTCCCCCTTCTGGATGATGTCGGCGGCTGCGTCCGCATCACCGCTTGTCCACTTGTCCCAGGCGTCGATGAAGATCTCGTTGAAGCCCACGCCCGGGATCAATCCAGCCGCGCCATTGCGCAACTCGCTAAGCGCGGTGACGCCCCCTCCCCCGCCGAACATGCGGGTTCCCGGCTTGAGCAGTGGCGCCAAGCCCTTCATTTTATCAGCCGAGCCGGGTCCTTCAATCTTATAGTAGCGGACATTGGGCGAGCGCTCGGCGATTTCCGCCAGCGCCTCGACCGGCAACTCGGTGTGGCGATAAGCCGGGATATGCGGCGCCTGCTGCACGATGATCGGCACATCCGTAGCTTTGCCCAGCTCGACGTAGTGATCGATGAAGGACCTGATGCCATTGTCCATGGTCGCCGGCGGCAGCGCCATATAGGCGGCCGGCTGATAACTCGCCAGTTGGCGCGCCTGCTCTATGGCTGCTTCGGTACTGCCCGCCGCCAAGCCAACGATTAAGGGCGCCTGCCCCGCCATTTCGCTGGCGACAATCTTGACATTTTCATGCCGCTCGGCGTCCGTGAGCTTATAGGCTTCGCTGGCGAAGCCATTGATGCCAAGCGCATGCACGCCGCCGTCCAGCTCGAAGCGGACAATTCGGCGCAGGCTCCGGGCGTCGATAGCGCCGTTGTCCGCAAATGGCGTGAATAAGATCGGTGCGATGCCTTCTATCATGCGCTCCTCCGCAACTAGAACTGTCCTCCAAGCCCGTAGCTTAACGCATGCCCGTCCTGTTCACCACTGCCCAGTTATGAAGGGGTGCATCGAATTCGGTTGAAATCCTCTTTTCAATTCTCGGAGTTGAAATCCTTAACCCACGAAAAAGAAGGGTTTGGTAGGGGCGACTCGCTGGTCTCTGTTGAGAAACAGCCCCATCACCCGGTCCCTTGCCAAAAATGAGGCAATGGGAGTCTTATGACCTGTAGTAAGCCGTTAAGCCCCTCCCTCTTTATGGGGGAGGGGTTTGGGGTGGGGGTAAATCAAGTATTTCAACAGAGTCCGCTGAGTCGCCCAATCAGTAGAATTCATTTCAATGTGCGACCCAAAGCCGCGCCCATTTGACAGCCATGAGTCTATGCATTATGCTTGGCGCGATTCAAAGGAGGCTGTGCATGCGACTGTACCTAACCGGCGGCACGGGGCTGGTCGGCAGCAATATCATTCGCCTGGCGCGCCGCCGCAGCGACATCGAAGTCATCGCCGCCCAATATGGTCCGGCGCCGGAGTGGGAAGTCGATTATACGCTGGACCCGCTGGACATGGCGGATAGCGCGGCGGTACGCGCCTCGATACAGCGCTACCAACCCGACGCCGTGATTCACTGCGCCGCTATCCTCGATCATGCCTGGATGGACCAACACCGCGCCCAAGCCTGGCGAGCCACCGTCGAGGGCAATTTGGCTTTCGCCCAAAGCTGCGCGGAAGTCGGCGCGCGCTATGTCTTTGTCTCCTCGGACTGGGTATTCGACGGCCAGCAGCCGCTGGTCGACGAGAGCTCGCCGCCCTGCCCCGTCCTCTATTACGGCTTCATGAAAGCCATTTGCGAGCGCGATATCATGGGGGTCGCGGACTTGAGTTACGGCATCGGGCGCTTGGCGGGCGTCTATGGCATCAATTACAGCAGCCCGTCGCTGCTGCGCAAGAGCAATGACGTCGGCTTCGACCTGGGCAATTATGTTATCGATCAACTATCGCGGGGTCTAATCGCCGAGATCTGGACCGGACCCAAGGTCAACGAAGTGGCGCACCCGACGCTGGCTTCCGATGGGGCGGAGATGCTGCTGCGCCTGGCACAGCATGATGGCGACGGCATCTTCCATTGCTGGGGCGGCGAGGCGGTCAACCGTCTGCAATTCGCCTATCACTTCGCCGACGCCTTTCAGGTCGACCGCACGCTGATCGTGCCCGTGCCGACCGACCCCCTGGTGCTGGACCGCTATCGACATCTTCGCATTCCCTTCCGCATCGTGACCAGCAACGAAATCACTTGCCAAGCGCTAGGCAGGACAACGTATAATGTTTTGGAGGGGCTGAGCGACTTTAAGGCGCAGTGGGACGCCTTCCACAGCCTTTCGACTTAGACGGCTGGATTTCAATCTGATTATCATACTGAATATTATTCTGTGGAGAAAATGAAACATGAAAGCACTCACCTTGTCGGCGGAATGGGCGCCCAAACCCGGCTACAATTTGACCGAGAATGAACGGGAACTGCGCCGTCCTCGCAATGCCAATATGACCTGGAAGGGACCGCGCATCGAGCTGGGCGACGCGCCCGACCCGAGCCTGAAGCCCGATCAAGTCATGCTGGCGATCGCGGCGGTGGGCATCTGCGGCTCCGACATGCACATGTACGAAGCGGGGGCGGACGGCTACATGGTGTATCCGGGCTTGGTCCACACGCCCAATATCATCGGTCATGAGTTCTCGGGAACCATCATTGAAGTCGGCGCGGAGGTCAAGGACCTAAAAGTCGGCGATCTGGTCGCCGTTGAAGAAATCCAGTGGTGCGGCGAATGCCTCGCCTGTCGGCGCGGCTTCGTCAACCATTGCCTGGATATCGAAGAACTGGGTTTCACCATTCCCGGCGCCATGGCGCAGTATCTGCCGGTGCGGGCGAAATACTGCTGGAAGCTCGACGAGATCGCCGAGCGCTACGGGGCGGAAGAAGCGCTGGTCATGGGCGCCATGGTCGAGCCGACGGGCGTTTCTTATCAAGGGCTCTTCAACCGCTTGCATAATTGGCTGCCCGGCAACAACGTCGTGATCTTTGGCGCCGGACCCATCGGCTTGGCGGCGCAAGCGCTGGTGATTGCGGCCGGCGCCAATCAAGTGATCGTATTTGACCCCTCCGCGACGCGCCGCGCCTTCGCCGACAAGATGGGCGCCTCGGTTTCCCTGGATCCGACCGGCATTGATCTCGACGACGCCATCATGCAGCATACCTTTGGGTCCGGCGTCGATTATGTGGTGGAATGCGCCGGCTTCGCCGACAGGACCATCGAGCCGCTGGACCGCTGCCTGGCGGTCAACGCCTCCATCATCGATATCGGCATGGGCGGCGCCGAGCCGACGCTGCCAATCGTCGCGTACAAGCGCATGGGCGTGCAGTACGCCGGTTCGCTCGGTCATGCCGGTGGACCCTTCCAGCAGGTGATTCGCCTGATGGCGGCCGGTCGCATCGACATGCGCAATATGGTCAGCGCGCGCCTGCCGCTGGATGAGGCGCTGCCGGCTTTCAAACGGCTGGAAAGCCGCGAGGACGCCAAGATCATCTTACAGCCGAATTAGCTTGAGCAGCCGGGCGACGCGAATATGGGCGATGGCATTCTGATTCTGGGCGGCTTGGCTTTTTGGGTCTTGGCCGGCTTTTGCTTTTTCCGGCCCGACTTGGTCTGGCGCTTGTATGCGCTGGAGCCGCGCTGGCGCAAAGACAACCCGGAGCGCACTGCGGCTTGGGACGCGAAGACGCGCCGCTCGGCGCTGGGTTTTGTCTTGGCTGGCTTGGCTTTTGTGGCGCTGGGCTTGCTGATCTGAGGACGACCTGCTAGATCGTCTCTATAGAGCCTTGAGCAGGTGATTACGATAAATGCCTTGAGACGGGTTAGATAGAGTTACAGAATTCCTCAGCTTGCAATCATTTTCCGCGATGTCGGCAACGAATTGTTAAGACGTTAAACAGACTATTTTGGATATAAGCCGGCCTTTCGCAAGGTATCCATAATTCGTGATGTTGAATTCCGGTCTAGCCTGTCGCGCTGCGTTATGAAAGTCAGAAATATCTGAGAGTCGTCATAATAATATGCGACACGATATCCGCCACGCTTGCCTCTGCTGGATGTACGATCGCTCATTCTAGCGACTTTGACCGGCATGCCATGGACACCTTGGGCGGCTCTTCCCGGAAGTTGCCCTGCTTCAAATTTCTCAAGCAAATCGCTCAGATCGTCGAAGATATGCCGTCGTTTACGCGCTAGCTTTTTGAATTGTCGATCAAAGTCATCCGACCAAATTACGGCTCTATCCATTGGCTATGATGGTTTGCTTCAATTCTTCTAGGCGCTCTTTTGCAGGGTAGGTCTTTCCCGCTCGCAATTGTTTGATGCTCCTGGCGAAACTCTCCAGTTCAGCCTCTTCCTCCGAATAAGTGAAGATGCTGTTTTCACGATATTCCGGGAACAGCCAGTAAATTGCTCGCACGATTTCTCCAAATGACATGTCCACCGCCCAAGCAACGGTATCCTTGATATATTGCATGATGTCTTCGTCAAATTGAATATCGTCGAGATTGAATGGCTTTGCGATAGAATATGTATCAAGTCTAGGCTCGGCGCCTGGACTTACTCTTATCCATCCCCAGTAATGCAACATTTCCGTATCGTTGTAAATGTCGATACAGAAGGGTCCAAAATTATGTTTGTCAAACTTGTAAAAGTCCTCTGGCAATTTGCCCTTAAACTCTTCAGAAACTAGAAATGCGACTTTCTGCAATTGGACGCGACTTAGCTCCTTCTCGTGAGCAGCCGCAATAATGGCTAACAGTATCTTGCTTCTGCCAACCTCTGTTCCCTTCATGCGATCACTCCCTGCCTGCACAAGCAATGTCTTGCCATGTTACCATATTGGATACAATCCGTACAGACAAAAATAGATTATATGTTCTAAGAAAACTTATATTTGCGCTCTGTTGATCTTAGACCCTTACCTCCCCCAAATTGTGATACAAGCGCACCGCCGCTTCCAATCCGGTGAAAAAACTCTCGATATGCAATTCCTCGTTGGGCGAGTGGATGCCCTCGCCTTTGCCATAGGCAAAAGCCGTGATGGGCAAGCCGATCAAGCGATTGAAGACCCCCAAAATGGGAATCGAGCCGCCGGTCCGCACCAGTTGCGCGCGCTCCCCGATGGTCGACTCAATGGCGGATTGCACCGCTTCCAGCCAGGGACCATCGGTCTCGAGCTGGAAGTACCAGGCTTCTTCCCCGATGTCGCACTCGACCTTGACGGTCTCGGTGGCGAAGCTTTCCACGTACTGTTTCAGCGCTTGAGAGACCTTGGCCGGGTCTTGATCCGGCGCGAGGCGCATGGTGATTTTGAAGCCGGCTTCGGCCGGTATGATGGTCTTGACGCCCGGTCCCTGATAGCCGCCCCACATGCCAACGATATCGAGCGTCGGGTAGACAGTCGCGCGTTCGGCGTCCGGCGCGATCGCCCCGCCCCAGAAACCCGCGACGCCGGCGCTTTCTAACAGCGCCTCAGCCTGGAAACCCGCTTCAATGCGTTCCTTCTCGGCTCGGCTGGCTTCCGTCACGTCATCGTAATAGCCCGGCAGATTTATTCGCCCGTCGCTGTCATGGAAGGAGCCGATGATCTGCCCGGCGACATGCAGCGGGTTCTGCACGATGCCGCCGTAGAGCCCGGAATGGATATCGGCTGCGGGACCGCTGACGCGCGCCTGCGCTGTGACCATGCCCCGCCCGCCGTAATAGAGTTTCGGATCGTCTGGCGCCAAGTCGCCGTCGCAATTCAGCAGCAGATCCGCTCTTAGACGGTCCTTATTTGCCAATACGAAGTCGTGGATGCTGGGCGAGCCGGATTCTTCTTCGCCTTCGAACATGATCTTGATATTCACCGGCAATGCCTTGTTGGCGCGCAGCAGCGCTTCGAAAGTCTTGAGATTGCCCCAGACCCCGGCTTTATTGTCGCTGGCGCCGCGCGCGACCATCGCCCCGTCGCGGATGACTGCCTCAAAGGGTTCGGAATCCCATAGCGGCAGCGGGTCGACCGGCTGCACGTCGTAGTGAGAATAGACCAGCACCGTGGGTTTATCGGCGCCCGCATGGAGCCATTCGCCATAGACGACCGGCAAACCGGCTGTGGCGATCGCCTCGCAGTTGTCGAAGCCGAGCGCCTCTAGCTGCTCGACAATCCAGCCCGCGCAGGCTTTGACGTCATCCGCATGGGCTGGGTCGGCGCTGATCGAGGCAAAGCGCAGCAATTCCTTATAATCTTCCATCATTTTGTCACGGGTTTCTTGCAGGTAATCAATCGCGTTTTGCACGGTATCGGTCATGGTCTCGCCTTCCAGGATGAGCAGATGTCCCCCCGATAATAGCGCAACATCAGGGTTTTTTCCGCGCCGGGTTCCAGAGCCGGGGATTCACCATAGATCCACAGATGTAGTTCAAAGAAAATAATGCAAATTATTATGAGATGTGTAGGGGCGACATATCAGACTCTGTTGAGAAACAGCCTCCATCACCCGGTCCCTTGCCAATAATGCGGCAATGGGAGTCTTATGACCTGTAGTGAGCCGTTAAGCCCCTCCCTCTTTATGGGGGAGGGGTTTGGGGTGGGGGTAATGAGAAACAGCCTCCATCACCCGGTCCCTTGCCAAAAATGAGGCAATCGGAGTCTTATAACCTGTAGTGAGCCGTTAAGCCCCTCCCTCTTTATGGGGGAGGGGTTTGGGATGGGGGTAAATTGAGTATTTCAACAGAGTCCTGTGAGTCGCCCAAAACATGTATAATTATTGCAGCTACAGAAATCACTACTTCCTTGAAATTGCTTGCGATTCTGAATTAAAGAGGCTGTCAACAGATTTCCTCCCCATTTCTACTTCAATATAAATTGAAACATTACCTTCTTTTGAAGAAGAACTGGGGAAAATGTCAAATGAAATGAGTTTTGTGTAGTTGGATAGATTAAGGAAGCGTGGCTGCCACCCAGAGCTATCAACAAAATCACTCTTTCACATAGGGCTGTCCCACCGCTTTCGGCGGAGAGGCGCGGCCGATGAAGCCAGCCAGCACAACCAGCGTCACGGCATAAGGCACCATCTGCAGGAACTGGACCGGGAAGCCGACGCCGACCATCTGCAAGCGGATGCCCAGGGAATCGGAAAAGCCGAAAAGCAGCGCCGCGCCAAATGCCCCGATGGGCGTCCATTTGCCGAAGATCATCGCCGCCAGCGCGATGAAGCCCGCGCCGCGCGTCATGCCGTCGTTGAAGCTGCCGGTCGCTTCCAGCGAGAACCAAGCGCCGGCTAAGCCAGCCACCATGCCGCTGATCCAGACATTGGTCCAGCGCGTGCGATTGACGTTGATGCCCAGCGTATCAGCCGCGTGCGGGTGTTCGCCCACGGCGCGCGTGCGCAAACCCCAGCGCGTGTAGAACATCACGATATGCGTGAAAGCCAGCATGACGAACATCATGAAAAAGATCGGCTGATTGGTGAAAATCGCATCGCCGACGACCGGCAGGTCGCTGAGGATGGGAATGGAGATGTTGCCGAGTTTGGCGGCTCCCGCTTCGGTCGAAAGCAGATACTCGCGGCGGACAAAACTGGTAACGCCCACCGCCAGGATATTGATCACCGTGCCGCTGACAATCTGATCGGTGCGGAAGGTGATGGAAAGCCAGCCGTGCAAGAGCGCGATCAAGCCGCCGCTGAGCAGCGCGACGATCACCGCCAGAAACTGCGCTGTTTCCAGCGACAGCCCGGTATTGCGCAAGTAAAAGAGCGTGGTGAAGCCGAAGCAGGCCGCGAAGAGCATCATGCCTTCGATGGCGATGTTGACAACGCCCGCCCGCTCGCACCAGATGCCCGCCATGGCGCCAATCGCCAGCGGCGTCGCCAGGCGCAAGCTTTCGGCGACGATGGTGGTCATATTGGTTTCGTTGCCGGCCGCGGCGGCGATGATCACGGAGGGTATGAAAAGCACGCCGCAAAATACCATCAAGACCAAGCTGGCTCGCCGCCAGCGCAGCTCCCGCAATTCCGCGAGATTCAGCAAGCCCGTGATGACAAAGAGCAGGCTGACGACGCGCAGGTAAGACGAGGTCTGCACATCGATATTGCCCACGGAAGGCGCCTCGCCGGCGGAAGTCGTTTCGAAGGTCAGCGTAGTGACAAGATCGCCGTCGATGCCGCCAGCTTGAAAGAAGATGAAAGCGCCTAAAACGAGCAGCACGATGGCGATAATGCGCAGGCGCGTCAGCTTGAAGCTGGGACGGCGGGAGGCTTTGGCTTTGCCCGAAGTCGTCATCCTCAGCCTCCCCAGCCAGTCGAAAATACCAGCTCGCCTTCTTCCTCCGCGCTGCGCTTTGGCACGCGCCACAGGAAGCGAATGATTTGATCGGCTGCCACGAACATGATGATCAGCGCTTGCACGATCTTAACCAGGTCTATTGAGATATCAGCGCGGATCTGCATCAAAGCGGCGCCGCTGAGCAAACCGCCCCAGAGCAAGCCCGCCCAGACCATGCCTTTGGGGTTGTTGCGCGCCAGCAGCGCGACGGCGATGGCGTCGAAGCCGACGCCGGCGAAAAAGCGCGGCAGCATTTCGTGTTCGACGCCGCTGATTTCGATAGCGCCGGCCAAACCCGCCAGCATACCGCTGAGCGCCATAGCCAGCACGACATTGCGCGGCACGCTCATGCCGGCGTATTTCGCCGCGTTTTGGTTCGCGCCGACGGTCCGCAGCTCGAAACCGAGGGTCGTGCGGGTCAAGAACCAGTCGGTCAGCCAGACCGCCGCGATCATCAACCAGAAGCCGAAGTGCAGCTTCGATTGGTCGCCGACCGCGATCAAGACCAGGAACAGTTGCAGCAGGCTCATGACGGCCGCCCAGATAAAGCCGCTGCGCCTGGCCGCGCTTGGGTTCTCGCGCCGTCCCGGCAAGTAGTTCAGCAAGAAGGCGACCAGCGCCACCGCCGCCATCATCAAGAGCAGCGTCAAAGGCGATGTGATGCTGTCCATGGTCGGCAGCATGGCGCCTGGCAAGATCACCGGCGTCTTGGGCACGCTGGAGTTGACATCGCCCAGGATAACCGGATCAATGGACTTGATCAGCCAGTCGACGATCAAGATGGCGATGAAATTGAGCATGATGGTCGTGATGACTTCGTGCGCGCCGGTATAGGCTTTGAGCGCGCCCGGCGCCGCCCCCCACAGGAAGCCGCCGAGAATGCCAAATAGAATGACGATCGGCAGCAAAAGCAAGCCGGGGATAGCGGGCGAGGCAAATGCGCCCAGCGCCGCCACCGCAATCGCGCCGGCGTATAGCTGACCTTCCGCGCCGATGTTGAAGAGCCCGGCTTTGAAGCCCAGCCCAACCGCCAAGCCAGCGATGATGAAGGGGATGGCGCGCACGATGGTCTTTTCCAGGTTGGAGGGGAAGAATAGCAGTACCTGATCGCCCAGGCGCAAGAAGAGCACTTCCAGGTCCTGGTCGTTCTTGAGGATGCCAAAGCTCTGCCCGCCTTGCTCCTCCGCGCTCAAGACGCGGTTGCCCGGGCGCCGGATGACCAAGTTCCGCCGCAGGGCGGCATCCAGTTGCTCGGCTAGCATGAGGTTCACCGACTCGCCGCTCAGGTATTCGGCGTCGAGCATCTTGCCCACGATGCGGAATTGCGCGCCCAGCCCGGCCGGATCGTCGATGCCGAGTTCATCGAGCCTGGCTAGCGTTTCGATGGCTTCGCGCGCGTCGTCATAATCGGATTCCACGATGGCCGCGATGGCGTCGGCTACGGCGCTTTCGCTTTCGATACCCAGATCCTCCAGCAGCATCAGCGCGTCCTGGCTGCGCTGCAAGGCAACTTGGCCATGTTCGTCGATGAGCTGCAGACCCGCCAGCGCGCGTTCCCCCACCCTAAATCCCTCCCCCAAGATGAGGGAGGGACTTTCATCGCCTAATGTGAATGAGGTGATTTTGCCATCTTCATTCACATCTTCGGATGGATCCTCCCCTTCCCTCCTCGTGGGGGAAGGGGCCGGGGGATGGGGGGGCGATGCCGCCAGAGCTGCCACATCGCGGACTTCGGAGCGCGTGAGCTCTTCCAGTTCGTCGAGCAGGGCTTTGAGCTCGCGCAGGCTGCTCGCGCCGACTTCGCGGATGGTCGGCAGGCGCTCGGCGATGGCGGCGGCGGATTCTTCATCGATCTCGTAGCGCTCGAAGAAGAGCGTATTGGCGCGCGTCTCTTCCATGCCGACTTCAATGACGCGCTCGAAGGGTCTCGCTTGCCGCGACAGGCTGCGCCCCGTGGTGATTTCGTTGCTTTCCGCATAGCGGCGCAATTCCGCAAAATCGTCGACGCCGGCGACCTCGTTGATGGTCAAGCCGGTGATGGATTCCACCAGCGCTATATAAGCAGTTGACGAGACCCGCAAGCCCTCGGCGATATCCGGCTGTAAAGCGTTGTCGCTGACGGTGATCGTGATCAAGGGGATGCCAGCCAAGAAAGCCGTAATCACCGCCAGGACCGGCACCAGCCTGGGCGAGAGGCCCCCCCAAAGCCCAATGAATCCGCGTCTTTGGGGTGTTTCCGCTGTTGCGCTCATCTTGCGCCTTCCATCTGTACATCCCCTACATCGTCGCGTACGCCAGCCATGCGCAAGCCAACCGTATCCTTGTCCGCCTCTTCGATGGGCAGGATGTCGATGATTTGCCCCTCGAACATGACCGCTACGCGGTCGGACAGGCTCAATACCTCGTCCAACTCCGACGAGACCAGCAAGATGCCGGCGCCTTCGTCGCGCATGCGGATGATCTGCTTGTGGATGAACTCAATCGAGCCGACATCCAAGCCGCGGGTGGGCTGGGAGGCGATCAGCAGGTCGACCCCGCGCGAAAACTCGCGGGCGACAATCACTTTCTGCTGGTTGCCGCCGGAAAGCCCGCCAACAGGATTGTTGATGATGGGCGGGCGCACATCGTATTCTTCAACCAGTTGACGCGCGTTGTCGGCGATGGCGCGGTCGTCCACCACGATAGTGTTGGAAAAATCATCTCGGTAATAGGTGCACAGGACCAGGTTGTGCATGACAGTGAAGCCCGCGACCATGCCGTCGCGCTGGCGATCTTCCGGCACATGTCCGACGCCCTGCTCGGTAACACGGCGCGGCGAGGCGCCTGTCATGTCTTGTCCTTTGATATAGAAGCGGCCGTCATCCACCGAGCGCATGCCGGTCAGCGCTTCGACCAGTTCGGTCTGCCCGTTGCCTTGCACGCCGGCAATGCCGAGGATCTCGCCGCGCTGCAAGCCCAGGTTGACGCCTTCGACCGCTGGCAGACCGCGATCGTCGTGCACTTGCAAATTCACGATATTGAGGATTTCGTCGCCGGGCGCAGCTGCGGCTTTTTCCACTTCCAAGATGACATCGCGCCCGACCATCAGCGACGCCAGCGAACCCTCGGTGGAAGCCTTGGGATCGGCGCTGCCGGCGACTTTTCCGCGCCGCAGCACCACCACATCGTCACAGATTTCCAGCACCTCTTTCAGCTTGTGGCTGATGAAAATGATGCTGACGCCTTTTTCCAACAGCGTGTGCATAATCTTGAACAAGCCGCGCGTCTCTTGCGGCGTCAGCACCGCCGTCGGCTCATCCAGTATCAAGATGTCGGCGTGACGATAGAGGGCTTTGATGATCTCCACGCGCTGTTGGATGCCAACCGGCAAGTCGGCGATCAGCGCGTCGGGATTGACATCCAAGCCATACTCCCCCGACAGCGCCAGGATTTCGCGCCGGGCGCGGTCGCGCCGCAGGAAGGGACCAGAAACGCTTTCATTGCCCAGCATGACGTTTTCGGTCACGCTCAGCACATCGACCAGTTGAAAATGCTGATGCACCATGCCGATGCCCAGCTCGATGGCGTCTTTCGGTCCGGCGATATCAGCAGCTTGACCATTGACCAGGATCTCGCCTTCGTCCGGCTTGTACAAGCCATAGATCATGTTCATCAGGGTCGATTTGCCGGCGCCGTTTTCGCCCAGCAAACCCAGGACTTCGCCTTTGCGCAGGGTGAGATTGATATTGTCGTTGGCCAGGACGCCGGGGAAGCGTTTGCTGATGCCGCGGACTTCGAGCACGGGCGGGGCTGGGATCATGAGCGGGACCTTATGTTCGGTTGTATGTGATTATAGCGCGGAAAAGCAAAATACAACTATTTGTTGCACAGTCCTATGTTTTGCAGATAAACTTTAGTCGAAAGATGTTCAAGAGTTCATGCCTATGTGTACAAATCTCTTTTTCGCAGGCGACAATCTAAGCGGACTGGAATTGCTCAAGTCACGCGGCAAGTTGATCGACTTGGTATACATTGACCCGCCATTTGCGACGGGTAATGATTTTCTCATCAGCGATACACGAGCAAATTCAATTAGCGGCAACGGCGCTGTGGCTTATTCCGACCGCACAAAGGGAAAAGAATACCTTGCCGCTTTGAAGCGACAGTTACAAGCGATCCGCCAGATCATGTCGCCAGCGGCTTCAATCTATGTGCATATCGGCCTGGAAGTCGAGCATCATGTACGTCTGCTCATGGACGAAGTATTTGGCGCGAACAACTTCCGCAACAGCATCACTCGGATCAAGTGCAATCCGAAAAATTTCACTCGCTATTCCTATGGCAATATCAAAGATAGCATCCTCTTCTATTCGATGAATCCCAAGGAAATAACTTGGCATCCGCAGCGAGAAGAACAGAGTCCAGAAGACATTATTAGGCTTTACCCCTTTGTGGATGAGCATGGCAGACGCTATACAACCACCCCACTTCATGCGCCAGGCGTCACGCAAAATGGCGAGACCGGCCGAGCCTGGAGAGGACTGGAACCTCCTGAAGGGCGGCATTGGCGCTATCGACCCGAAAAACTGGAGCGATTACAGGAGCGCGGTCTCATCGCTTGGAGCTCGACTGGCAATCCGCGACTGATTAAGTACGCTGATCAAGCAAAGGGCAAGCTGCCGCAAGATGTCTGGGAATATAAAGACCCCCAAAATCCGCTCTATCCGACGCAAAAGAACGCGGAGATGCTCAAACGCATCATATTAACTTCGTCTAATCCGGGCGACACAGTGCTGGATTGTTTCGCTGGGAGCGGCGAGCCCTTAATCCAAGCGCACGGGCTTGGCAGGTATTTTATTGGCATGGACTGCTCGTCAGCCGCGCAGGGGATCATTCGCGGACGGTTGGCGGAAATCGAAACGGAATGGATTGAAGAGAATGCTAAAGTTAGACTTCGAGGCTTTAGAGCGCGAGGTGAATCGCAAGAATCTACTGGAAGTAAAGCGAGAAGTGACAAAACGATCCTCGCGTCTGCGAAAACGAATCCTACACTTTTCTGAGCAATTTGGAATTCCCGAAGAAAATTACTGGGCAGCGCAAAAATACACCAAAAGAAGGCGGTGGCAATCAAGACAGCCAATTCAAAGAACTAGAGCTTTTGCTGCGGAATTTCGCTCAACGAACTTACAATGGCATGGCTCTGTTCATTTTAGTTGATGGGGCGTATTACACTGAAGATCGTGTTAATCAGTTACAAGGGCTCGTCCGTTTGCAGCCTCCAAAAAGTTATGTCACAAGCGTGAATGCGCTGCAGAATGTGCTGCGAAGTATTGTGACGGGAGAATAAAAGCAACGTAGGAGACCATTGGGTCGCCAAATTGAAATGATTTCTATAGGTTGGGCGACTCAGTGAGCCGCCCAACCACTTTCTCTTTGACTCCGTGCCTCTGCGGCGATTTCCCCCTAATCCTCCAGCGTGCTCAAATCCCCCAGCGGCTGACCCAGAGCCTGCGCCTTCAAGACCCGCCGCATGATCTTGCCACTGCGCGTCTTGGGCAGGCTCTCCACAAATTCGATCTGCGCCGGCACGGCAATCGGACCCACCTCGTGCCGGACATGGGCTTTCAGCTCCGCCTCCAGCGCCGCGGAACCCTCCGCGCCCGCGACCAAGATGCAATAAGCGAAGATCTTGTTGCCGCGCAGCTCATCGGGAATGCCGATGACAGCCGATTCCGCCACGGCGCTGTGGCTGACCAAGCCCGATTCGACCTCGGCCGTGCCCAAGCGATAACCGCTGACCTTCAGCACGTCGTCGTTGCGGCCGATGACCCAGAGGTAGCCGTCTTCATCGCGGCGGGCGGTGTCCCCCGCCAGGTACCAGCCCTGCTTTTGATACTTCTGCCAGTATTGGCTCAGGAAGCGCTCGTCATCGCCATAGACGGTGCGGATCATGCTGGGCCAGGGCGATTTGATGACCAGGTTGCCATCTTCGTTTGTGCCCACCGGCTCGCCCTCGTCATCGACGATATCGACCTGGATGCCGGGGAAAGGTCGGGTAGCGCTGCCGGGTTTCAAGCCGACCGAGGGCAAGGGCGTGATCATGAAGCCGCCAGTTTCCGTTTGCCACCAGGTATCAATGATGGGACAGCGTTCTTTGCCGATGACGCGGTGATACCAGCGCCAGGCTTCGGGATTGATGGGCTCGCCCACCGAACCCAGCAGGCGCAGGCTGCTCAAGTCGTGGCGCTGGGCCCAGGCTTCGCCGAAGCGCATCAAGCCGCGGATGGCGGTGGGCGCGGTATAGAGAATGGTCACGCCGTATTCAGCCACGATGCGCCACCAGCGATCGGGATTGGGATAGGTCGGCGCGCCTTCATAGATGATGCTGGTCGCGCCCAGGATCAGCGGCGCGTAAACGATATAGCTATGCCCGGTGATCCAGCCGGGATCAGCCGCGCACCACCAGCGATCTTCTTCTTTGAGGTCGAATGCCCATTCGAGCGTGGTCGAGGTATAGACTTGATAACCGCCGTGGGTGTGCAAAACGCCCTTGGGTTTGCCCGTGGTGCCGCTGGTATAGAGGATGAAGAGCGGATCTTCGGCGTCCATGACTTCGGTTTCGGCTTCGGTTTTGGCCATGGGCAACGCCATCAGATCGTGATACCAGTAATCGCGCCCTGGCGCCATGTTGATGTCCTGACCGGTGCGTTTGACCACGATGACCGTTTCCACCACCGGCGAGCGCTGCGCCGCTTCGTCGACCGTATCCTTGAGCGGGACGATCTTGCCGCGCAGCCAGGCGCCGTCGCAAGTGATCAGGACCTTGCTCTGGGCGTCTTCGATGCGGCTGGCCAGCGCTTGCTCGGAAAAGCCGCCATAGACCACGCTATGCGGGGCGCCAATCTTGGCGCAGGCCAGCATGGCGATGGCGATTTCCGGCACGCGCCCCATATAAATCGTGACGCGGTCGCCCTTCTTCACGCCCATGCCGCGCAAAACGTTGGCGAATTTGTTGACCTCTTGCCAGAGCCGCCAATAGGACAGCGTGATTTTGTCGCCGTCTTCGCCTTCCCAGATGATTGCCAGCTTGTTGCGCCGCCAGGATTTCACATGGCGGTCGAGGGCGTTGAGCGCCATATTGGTCTTGCCGCCGACAAACCACTTGTAGAAGGGTTTGCGGCTGTCATCGAGCACTTTGTCCCATTTTTTGTACCAGTCCAGCGTTTCGGCGCGCTGCGCCCAGAAAGCCTCCGGGTCTTGCAGCGCCAGATTATAAACAGCCTCGTAATCCGGCACATTGGCGCCAGCCACCATCTGCGCATCCGGGTGATACCATTCGCTGGTCGGTGGGGTGAATCCTTGTTCAGCCATAGAAAACTCCTTTATAATTAGCTGAGGCGCGGTTACCATTCTCGCGTTCATTATAGTCGATTCCAAGCAGAAGCCGAAACCCGCGCCTAGGCGCGTGACAGTCGCGTAGAATATTTTTTCACAGCCGCTCGGCAGCAGCGAAATGGTCCCAAGAATGTCGCGCTCATACAAGATTTTGCATTGGACTTGCGCTGTGCTACACTTGCAACTGAATACTTTGTGCAGCTTGCAAAAAAGGAGAAGAATCATGTCAAAACAGCTATCTCGCCGCGATTTTTTGAAGTACACGGGCATGGGCAGCGCCGCCGCCTTTGCCGCCGCCTATGGCATGCCGCTCGGCACTGCCCTTGCCCAAGCCCCCCCCAGTGATACCTCGGGAAACCTGGTCATCTACAACTTCGGCGGCGCGCAGCAGCAAGCTATGTACGCCAACGCCATCGGCCGCTTCAACGAGCGTTATCCAAACGTGGTTGTTGAAGATCTGTATATCCCCTGGAATGCGTGGGGCGTCTACATCACTAATCTCAAGCTGCGCGTGGCCAGCGGTTTGCCGGTCGATATCATCGCTTCGGCGATTGAAGGCGCTCAAAACAGCATCTTTGAAGACCTAGTGTTGCCAATGGACGATGTAATTGCTGGCGATGAAGAGTTGCAGGCGATAGTCGATGAGGCGGAGCCGGTGCTGCACAACGCCCTTAAGGGACCGGATGGTCAGACCTATTACTTCACCCGCGAGTGGAACAATATGATCATCCACTATAATCCGGTCAAATTCGAAGAAGCGGGCTTGGATCCGCCGGCCGAAGACTGGACTTGGGAGGACTTCCTGGAAACGGCGCTGGTCCTGACCCATGGCGAAGGCGGCGACAAGCAGTTCGGTTTCGCCATTCCTTGGTTCAACTTCGGCTTGACCCCCTGGTGGCATACCAATGGCACGGCCACGCTCAACGAGGACTGGACGCAATCCAACTTGGACGACCCCAAGATGCTGGAATCGGTCAAGTTCGTTCATTCGCTGGTGCATGAACATGGCGTATCGCCCACAGTTGAAGGCCCGACTATGACCGAGCACTTCACCGCAGGCCGAACAGCCATGACCGGCGCCGGACGTTGGCCCTTCGCCAATTATGTCTCCACCGACTTCCGCACTGTCGATATCACGCCCTGGCCCCGTAAGACCGCCGGCACAACCGTATTTGGCTCCGGCGGCTGGGCGGTATCGAAAACCGCCAACAACATCCCGCTGGCTATTGAGCTGATCAAAGACCTGGCGGCTTTCGAAACTGACGAAGAAGCGGTAGCCATCGGCACATCATTGCCCGCCCGCCGCAGCGCCACCGAGAACGAAGTCTTCAACAGCTTCCCGGCTAACGCCCATCGTTTCTTCGGCAGCCTGGAAGACATCAAGCCGGTGCCATCACCCGCTAACTTCGACGAAATGGAAAGCATCTTCATGCGCCACATGGGCGAAATCATGGCGAATGCCGTCACGCCAGAACAAGGCTTGGAAGCGGCTCATGTTGAATTGAGCGCCGCGATGGACAAATTGGCCGAGCAAATGTCCTCTTGAGGCCGAGTTAATCTTACGTAATTCAATTGACGCCTGCACGAGTCTGTGTGGGCGTCTTTCCCGATACAACTCGGAAGATCTAGGATGTAAAAACGCAAGGGTACTCTGTTGCCAGAGTTTACGCCAAAACAACGAGAAGCCATAGTTGGCTATTTGTTTATTCTGCCTACTTTTATTGGCTTCATCATTTTCATTCTCTTTCCACTAATTGAATCCATGCGCATCAGCTTTCTGGAATTCAGCATCCTGCGCGAGTCCACCTATATAGGCTTGGAAAACTACGCTCAACTACTGAGTGATACACGCTTGCGAACAGTCTATATCAATACGTTTATCTTTACCTTGTTCGCGGTCTTTTTTAATGCCGGGGTCGGTTTGCTGCTGGCGGTCATGCTCAATCGGCGCATGCCTATTCTCATGCGCAACCTTTATCGCTCGGTCTTCTTCTTTCCCGTCCTCATCGCTCATACCTATATCGCCGTCATCTGGCGCTTTTTGTATCATCAGGAAACCGGCGTCATCAACTATTATCTAAGCTTCCTGGGCATTGACCCAATCCCCTGGCTGAGCAATACCGCTTGGGCGATGGCTGCTATCATCATCATGGACGTCTGGAAGAATACTGGCTTCGCCATGCTCGTTTTCCTGGCTGGCTTGCAGAGCATCTCGCAGGAGTACTACGAAGCGGCGCAATTGGACGGCGCCAACGAGAGGCAGCTTTTCTTCCGCATCACCATTCCCTTGCTTAGCCCGACGATCTTCTTCATTCTCGTTATATTCATGATCGGCGCCTTGCAAGTCTTTGATACGATTATCGTACTGACAGAGGGCGGTCCCGGCGACGCCACCCGCAGCGTCATTTTGTACATCTATGAACTCGCTTTTCGCCGCTTTGATATGGGTTACGCCGCGGCGGTCTCCATGACACTATTCGCTATCATCCTGGTGTTGACCGCCCTGCAATTCTGGATTAGCCGCCGCTGGGTCCATTACGAATGACGCGCTAGGCGCGACGTCAAAAGGCAAAACAAGACCATGAAGCGCAAAGGCAAGAAACCGATCAAGCTGGGCGATGTCTTCTCCTTCGCTCTGTTGACCATCGCCGCCATACTGGTCATGATGCCCTTGCTTTGGATGTTTTCAACTTCGCTGCGTCCGACCAACGAGAGCTATCAACTGCCGCCGCAATGGCTGCCAACGCAATTCCGCATCGAAAATTACCTCGCGCCATTCGAGTCGAGCGTGCCCTTCGTGCAACTTTTTCTTAATAGCCTGCAAATCACGGTGGCTGTGACCCTTGGGCAGCTTGTGTCTTGCTCGCTGGCTGGATATGCCTTCGCCCGCTTGCGCTTCCCGGGGCGGGAATTTCTCTTTCTCTTCTTGCTAGCCTCGCTGATGGTGCCCAGTCAAGTCACCATCATTCCCATCTTCCTGCTGATGCGCAGCCTAGGTTTGATTGACAATCCCCTGGCAATCATCTTGCCCGGGCTTATCAGCGCCTTTGGCGTCTTTTTGATGCGGCAATTTTTCAAGCAGATGCCGCAAGAATTGTTTGACGCGGCGCGCGTGGATGGCGCCGGGCACGTCCGCTCCTTCTGGCAGATCGCCCTGCCCCTGGCCGGTCCCGCCATGGCCACCCTGGGCATCATCACCTTCAACGCCACTTGGAACGCCTACTTCCTGCCGCTTATCTTCCTCAATTCCTGGCACAAAATGACCCTGCCGCAAGGCATCGCCCTGCTCACCGGCTACATGGGCTCTGGCAACCCGTCGGTAGTGATGGCCGCGGTAACAATGGCGATCCTGCCCGTTCTGATGGTCTTCATCGCGGCGCAGCGCTGGATCATCGAAGCGCTTACCCGCTCCGGCATAAAAGGCTAATGACTTTGATTAACACGAACAGGAACGGAAAAATGACCCATTCAAACAATAAGCACATCCCCACGCTTACCAGCTATGATCAAGACCACCTGCGCCAGATCGGGCTGCCGCTGGGCGGCATCGGCACCGGCGTCGTCTCCCTGGGCGGAAGAGGCAACCTGCACGATTGGGAGATCGTCAATCGCCCGGCCAAAGGCTTCGACTTGCAGCAGACATTCTTCAGTCTGTTCACACAAATGCCCGATGGCAAGACCACGGCGACGGCTTTGGAAGGCGTCATTCCACCAGCCGACTACGAAGGCGCGCGCGGCGCCACTGTGCCGAATCACGGTCTGCCGCGCTTTCGGGAATGCAGCTTCGCGGCGGCATATCCCTTTGGGCAGGTCCAGCTCAGCGATGCCGATGTGCCATTGGCTGTTCGATTGGAAGCCTTCAATCCGCTGATACCCGGCGACAGCGACGCCAGCGGCATCCCAGTGGCGATCCTGCGCTTTGTCTTATTGAATGATACCGATGCGGATATTGAGGCGGCCGTCTGCGGCAGCTTGCAGAACTTCATCGGCAGCGATGGCACAAATGGCGAGCCGCGCGACAACTTCAACAGCTATCGCGAGGCCGACGGCTTGGCGGGTTTGTTCATGCAGTCCAATGGCGTCGACCGGCAAGCGCCGCAATGGGGCACGCTGGCTTTGACCACATCAAGCACCAAGCATGTCAGCCATCGCACTGCCTGGGCGAATTACACCTGGGGCGATTCCCTGCTCGATTTCTGGGACGACTTCAGCTCCGACGGTCGGCTGGAAGCGCGCGAGCGCGATGGGCTGGACAATCCGACCGGTTCGCTCTCAGTTGCCATGACCGTGCCCGCCAATGGCTCGGCGGCGGTAACTTTCTTTTTGAGCTGGCATTTCCCCAATCGCATCACCTGGCAAGAAGCCGGGCGCAATCACCCACAGAGCCCCCTGCAAGCGGGAACACGCATCGGCAACTTTTATACCAGCCAGTACGCCGACGCCTGGGAAGCGGCTGCTTATACGGCCGCCAATCTCGACCGGCTGGAATCCGAGACCCGCGCCTTCGTTCACGCTGTCTGTGATAGCGATTTGCCCGCGGTCGTGAAAGAATCCGCGCTATCGAACTTGAGCACGCTGCGCTCGCAGACGGTCTTCCGCACGCCCGATGGCTTCATGTACGGCTGGGAAGGCTGTGATGATACGGCCGGCTGCTGTTTTGGCTCTTGCACCCACGTCTGGAATTACGAACAAGCTACAGCCTTTCTATTCGGGGATCTGGCGCTGGGCATGCGCGAGGTCGAGTTCAACTACGCCACGCGCGCCGACGGCGGCATGAGCTTCCGCATCGACCTGCCGCTGGAGCACGCCGCAGCCTGGTCGCTGGCGGCGGCCGATGGACAGATGGGCTGCATCATGAAGCTCTACCGCGACTGGCAGCTTTCCGGCGACAGCGACAGGCTGCGGCAGCTATGGCACATGGCGCGCAAGGCGCTGGAATTCTGCTGGCTGCCGGGGGGCTGGGACGCCGATAAAGATGGCGTGATGGAAGGCTGCCAACACAATACCATGGATGTCGAATACTATGGACCGAACCCGCAAATGGGTATCTGGTACCTCGGCGCTTTGCGCGCCATGGAAGAAATGGCGCGCTACCTGGGCGAGGCAGACTTCGCGGCCGACTGCCGCCGCCTCTTTGAAAATGGCAGCCGATATATGGACGAGCAGCTATTCAACGGCGATTATTACGAACACGAGATCCGCCCAGCCGCGGGTCGCGACGCTATTCTGGGCATGCTCATCCACGGCAGCATGGGCGCGGCTGACCCCAGCGAGCCGGTTTTGCAGCTGGGCGCGGGCTGCCTGGTCGATCAACTCGTCGGGCAGTTCCTGGCGCATGTCAGCGGCTTGGGTTATCTGGTTGCCGAAGGCAACGTCAAAGCCACGCTGCGCAGCATCATGCGCTACAATTTCAAAGAGAATATGTATGGGCATTTTAATCACATGCGCTCCTACGTGCTCAATGACGAATCGGCGCTGCTGATGGCGACCTACCCGCGCGGGAATCGACCAGCCCGCCCCTTCCCCTATTACAACGAGGTCATGACCGGCTTTGAGTACACCGCCGCGATCGGCATGCTCTACGAAGGCGATATCGACGCCGGCTTGAAGTGCATCGGAGCCATCCGCGATCGCTACGACGGGCTCAAGCGCAATCCCTTTGACGAGGCCGAATGCGGTCATCACTACGCCCGCGCGATGATCAGTTGGGCGGCGACCCTGGCGCTCACCGGCTTTCAGTATTCCGCGGTTGACGGGACCCTGGCTTTCGCGGCGCCGGCGGAAGCCCGCCGCCATTTCTGGTCCAACGGTTACGCTTGGGGGACCTGTGAGCTGGCGCCAAATGGCGCTGGCAAATGCGACCTGAATTTCAAGGTCTTGCATGGCGAGATTCGCTTCGTAGAATTACGGCTCACGGGCTTGGGCGCGCAGCGCTTTGATACGGAGCAGGTCCTGCAAAAAGGCGACGCGCTCAATTGCGTTATCAGCGGATCCTAAATCTAGCACCGGACTCAAGGGGCGGGGAATCTTGTTAATCATCGCCAGCGCCAACGGCGCTGTCGGCATGGACGCCGCCATGCGCGCGCTCAAAAATGGCGGCAGCGCGCTGGACGCGGTCGAAGCCGGCATTCGCCTGGTCGAAGCCGACCCCGCCGAGCATTCCGTCGGCTACAACGGCTACCCCAATATACTCGGTCAACTGGAGCTGGACGCCAGCATCATGGATGGCAGGACGCTCAATGCCGGCGCGGTCGCCATCATGCGCGGCTTCCCCTTTGCCATTTCGGTCGCGCGGCAAGTGATGGAGCGCAAGCTGCCGCATGTGCTGCTGGCGGGCGCAGGCGCAGAACGCTTCGCCCAAGAAATCGGTGCCGAGCGCTGGGAGGAAATGCTCAGCGCTGACATCAAAGCGCTTTGGCGCAAAGGCTTAGCGCATAACCGCCTGCCAACCGACTTGCTGGACATTTCTGAAGACGCGCCACTGCTCGACTCGGTTAATTTGGCCACCGACCCGGAGCGCGTAGAAGGCACGGTCAACTTCATCGCGATTGACAGGAAAGGCGATATTTGCTCCGGCGTCAGCACCAGCGGCTGGGCTTGGAAATATCCCGGGCGCATTGGCGATTCGCCGATCATCGGCGCGGGCAACTACGCCGACAATCGTTACGGCGCTTGCGCCTGCACCGGCATGGGGGAAATGGCGATGCGCGCTTGCACAGCCTACGGGCTTGTCGCGCATTTACGCGCGGGCTTGCCGCTGCAAGCAGCAGGCAATATGGCGATGGCTGATCTGCGCGCTTTGGGCGGGGATTATATCGGCGGCATGAATCTGATCGCGCTTGACCGGGCGGGCAATCACCTTGGCTTTACCACACGCGCCGGTTCCACTTACATTTACCAGCACGCCGACATGGACGAGCATCGAGAGCAAAAACGCGAGTTTGTAGAGATCCCCGCGCGCTGGGCTGGCAAGCCGCGCGCTTGAATGGGTCGCATGCTGCGCCAATTCATGTTGCCAGAGACAGTCCAATATCCATTGATTGCAGGAACGGCGGGGGACCAGCGCGCAAACCCCCAATCTTTGGAGGGATAAGACCCTTACATCGCGCGCTATGATTCAAGCAACAGCATAAGCAGTGAGGAACAGGTCAACAATGGAAGACCAAGGCAATCAAAAGCCTAAGCGCAGCCCGCGTAGCAGAGCAAGAAAGATTGGGCTTGGCATCGCCATCGGCGCGGCTTTGGGCAATATGGGCGTCGGCATTGCCATCGGCATCGCCCTAAGCGGCGCTTGGGAATTCGCTTCTTCCCGTATAGGACCCCAGGAATAAGCAGCCAGTTGACCTACTCCACCAACTGATAACACTCCGGTAGCCGCCACTCGACCAAATTGATTCCATGCAACTCCATGAATTCGCGCGAGGGCGCGTTATGCTCCCAGCTAGCGCCGATGATGACTGTGGGAATCTGGTAGCGCACAATGGCGCCGGCGCACATCAAGCAGGGGAAGGCGGTGGTATAGAGGACGGTATCGGCATAGCTCTCCAACAAGCCGGCCGCCTTGATCGCTTCCATTTCACCGTGGCTCAGCGGATCCTTGTTCTGGATCATAAGGTTGCGTCCGCGTCCCAAGACCTCGCCGCCGCGCATCAACACCGCCCCAAAAGGGCTGCCGCCCTCGGCTTTGGTGGCATTCGCTTCGTCGATTGCCATTTGCATATATCGGTCCATTTCTGCCTCCCAAATGCCGACGGACGCCCCGCCGCGCCCACAGCATCACTTGACGCGGCACGAATTCTCACAAGGCGATTCTACCGCAGGTTTAGAAGCGTAGCTCGAAATCGCTCGAATTAGTTCCTAGCCAGTTATGATACATATTGTCGTTTTGCGCTTAAAGAAAAGCGACCTTGCCCTGCCTGTTCCCAAATACTAACTTGCCGCCTTTTCCGCTATAATGCGCATTCCAAGCTCAAGTCACCAAAGGATGCAGCCGCATGTTGCTTTCCCGCCTCGACGCCAAACAAGCAATCAATTGGAGCATCGTCTTTTCGGTGCTGCTCTGCGCCGCCATCTTGGCCATGGGCGGCGTCCTCAGCCAGTTCGAGATCATCCCGCACCCGGAAGATCCGCTGGTTTATGAATGGCAATTGGCGGAGCAGACAGCCTGGGGTCAACTCACTGCCTGGCTGGGTTTCGCCGTCCACCAATTGCTGATCTGGGCGACGATCGCCTACGCGCAGAAGCGTTACAGCAAACGCGACTACAGCAATACACTGCGCCCGGTCAATCTATGGGCGCTGGGCATCAATCTTGTTTTTATCGGGCTGCACTATCTACAGTCGCTGTTCTTCTACGACGGCATCGCCCAAGACCTGCCCGGCTGGACAGCGCAATTCGCGGTCGCGCTCATGCTGATCGTGGTTCTGGGCATGGAAAACCAGCGGCGCGGTTTGTTCTTCGGCAAAAAGGTCAAGTTCCGCAAAGCCTTCACCGACGGCCTGCGCAAATATCACGGTTATTTTTTCAGCTTCGCCGTCATCTATACATTTTGGTTTCACCCCATGGTAGCGACCTGGGGACATTTGATCGGCTTTATTCATGTCGTGCTGGTGATGGCGCAGGGATCAATGATGTTCATGCGCGTTCACTTGAACAAGCGCTGGACGCTCTTGCTGGAGATCCTGGTTCTGCCCCATGCCGTTCAAGTGGCGCTGAACCAGACCAGCAATATGTGGCCCATGTTCTTCTTCGGGTTCGCGGCGATATTTCTCGTCACGCAGATGCACGGCTTGGGGCTTAAGCTCTGGGTCCGGCAGGTATTTTACAGCTCGTTCCTGCTCTTGACGCTCTACGTCTATTTTGTCTTGCGCGAGCCCTATGAGGTAAACGAGGTGCTGCGCATCCCGCTGATTGAATATCTGATACTTTTTGTCATGTACTGGATTTATCTGGCAGGCGCTTGGGTCGGCAGCCGCATGCGCCCGCTGCGATTAGCGGGATCGGAAGGCGGCGGTTAGCGCAGCGCGGGTTCAGGGCAATTGCTTCTGAAGGAGGCGCTGTAGGGATGGCTCGCGAGCCGCCCCTACAGCTTGGTAGATTTATGTGACATTCGACACACGTTGGTTCTGGTGCGATTGCCCTGGCGCAACAACCGCACCCTCACGCGGCAGGAGAACTGTGCTATAGTCTTGAATTGTTACAGCTTGTTTACACTTAAGGAAAGAGTGGATTTAGATGAATGAAAAAAACAAGAATGCGCATCAGCATCTCATGCAAAACCGGCATGCAACCCTCATAATTGGCGTCATTGTTAGCGTCGTTCTGGGTTATACCGTTCGCGGCGATATAGGCTTCGGTTTGGCGATGGCTGCTATCTTCGCCTCATCGTTGAACCTGGGCGGACATATCGGACTGCAGATCGCCGCCAATGCGCCAGCCGAGCACCTAATGCCCGCCAAAATATTCGGTTCAGCCATTTCGGCCATCATCGTCGGCGTTATCACACTTGTGATCCTGTCCATTATCCAGGGCGCGATTGATGTCAGCCCGGCGGAAGGCGACGATTTTGTCGCCACCATCGTCAAGTCATTCTTCGACAGTGCCGCCAGCCTGGCTGTTGGCGCGGGTGTTGTGGTAGGCGGGCTCACGCGGGGGGCAGCCGCCGACTAGCGCCTGCCGCTCCTTCATTGCGACCTTTCATCGCACTTTGCAGAACGAACTTGGATTTGCCTGGCGGAAAAACTTCCGCATCACTTAAAATATGCTACAATCACAGTACTGACTGGTCAGTACTGTGAGGCGACATGAGCGAGGGAAGCGGCGACACCCGCCCCACCCGCGAGCGCATCCTCGACGCCGCGCTGAGCATCTTCAGCGCCAAGGGTTTCCACGATACCAAGCTGGATGAGATCGTCGCCGCAGGCGGCATCAGCAAAGGCTCGATCTATTTTCATTTCCCGAACAAAGAAAAACTCTTCATCGCGCTGGTGGATCAATTCGCTGACTTGATCGAGCGCCGCGCCAAAGAGGCGATTGCGCGGGAAACACAGGGTATCCGCCGCGTCCAGGTTGCCCTCGAAGCCGTGTTGGAGACCTTCGGCAAATACCGTCGTCCAGCCAAGTTGCTGCTCGTTCAAGCGGTGGGGCTGGGCACAGTTTTCGAGCGCAAGCGCATGGAAGTGAACGACCGCTTCGCCCTGCTCATCCAAACTTATCTCGACGAAGCGGTTGCCGATGGCTCCATCGCGCCCGTCGATACCGCCATTGTGGCCCATGCTTGGATGGGCGCCATTTACAGCGTTGTGATTCAGTGGGTTTACACGGGCGAGCCCAGCAAAGACGAAATCATGGGCGCCATGTTGCCGCTGCTGTTGAAGAGCGTCGGCTACCAGGAGTAGCGCATGGAAGCCGACGCCTCTCGTTCTGCCCCGCGCAACCGACCGCATGGACGCCTGCTCAGTTGCAGCTTGCCTTGCGACGGCATCGGTTTTCAAGCTTTTCTAGGCGCTGCGGAAGGTCAGCCGCGCAGTTACTGGGCGAACCGCCACAAGCGCCTCGTCTTTGCCAGCGCCGGCGCGGTTGTCGAGTTGATGGCTTGGGGCAGCGAACGTTCACGCAAGATCGCGCGAGACGCGCGCGAACTTTTTGCCAAGGCGCGCATCATCGGCGGCGACCCGCCCTGGACAGGTCCGCGCCTCTTTGGCGGCTTTTCCTTTCGGGGCGATTTCACGCCGGACAAGACCTGGTCGATTTATGCCCCGGCGCATTTTGTCCTGCCCCATTACCAATTAGTCGGCATCGACGGCGCAACCTGGCTGACCATCAATACGCAGATTCCCCCCGAAGACGATCCCGAAGCGCTTGTCAGCGACCTGCAAGCAGCCTTGCGGGAGAAGATCCGTCAATTGCAGGCTGCAAGCGAACCGCTGTCAATCAATCGGCAGTCGCCTTTGCAGAGCGTCCACTATCCGATGAGCTTTGACATGTGGCAGGCGATGATCCACCACGCGACCGAGCGCATAGGCGCAGGCGAATTGAACAAAGTTGTGCTGGCGCGGGCGGCCGAATTGCGCTTTGCAGAGCGCGTGAGTCTGATGCCGATCTTCAATCATCTGGCGGAGAATTACGCCGACTGTTACCGCTTCTTCTTCGAGCCGCGGCCGCGCTTCGCCTTTTATGGCGCGTCCCCAGAACTGCTAGCGAGCGCGCGGGGCAAGCGCATTGAAACGATGGGCTTGGCCGGCAGCATGGTCCGCGGCAGCAACAGCGAAGAAGATTTGCGCCTGGGCAAAGAATTGCTGCGCAGCCACAAGAATCGGCAAGAACATCAGATCGTCGTGGACAAAATCCGCGATCGCCTGCTGCCCTTGACCGATTCGCTGGCGATCGCGCCGCCCGGCTTGCTCAAGCTGAAGCATATCCAGCACCTGCATTCGCCGATCCAAGGACGGCTCCAGCGAGCAACCGGTATCTTGCCGCTGGTGGAAGCCCTGCATCCGACGCCGGCTCTGGGCGGCGACCCGCGGGAGCGCGCCATGCGCCTTATCCGCGAGCTGGAGCCGATCCCGCGCGGCTGGTATGGCGCGCCGGTGGGCTGGATCGACGCGGCCCTCGACGGCGAGTTCGCCGTGGCCATCCGCTCGGCGGTCGCGCAAGGATCCCGCGTGTGGATATACGCCGGCGCCGGCATTGTCAAGGACAGCCAGCCCGCATCCGAATGGGAAGAAACCGCCCTCAAATTCCGCCCCATGCTCGACGCGCATGGGGACTATAATGTTAACCACAAAGACACGAAGAACACAAAGGAAATGGATAAAAAATGTTGACAGAATATGAACAAAGCTCAGATGGAAAACCGATATCGTATAAGATCATCGGGGCGGCAATAGAAGTTCATCGAAACTTTGGAGCTGGATTACTTGAAAGTGTCTACGAAGATGCATTGTGCATTGAACTTGACCTGCAAAACATAAAATACGAAAGGCAAAAACCAATTGAACTCGAATACAAAGGACGAAGGATTAGTAACCTCGTACCTGACTTGATAGTCGAGAATAGTGTCATAGTCGAGTTGAAATCGGTGCAGGCGCCTGAGCGCATACATTCGGCGCAAGTCTTGACCTATTTGAAGTTGACGAATCTCAGAACAGGTTTACTCATAAACTTCAATGTGACAGTCTTAAAAGATGGCATCAAGCGGATCGTTTTGTAAGTCAATCTTCGTGTCCTTTGTGTCTTTGTGGTGAACACAATGCCAAATGCCAACACCCTATACGCCAATGTCTTTGTTGACGCGCTGGTGGCCGCGGGCTTGAAGCGGGTCTGCTTCTTGCCCGGGTCGCGGCATACCCCGCTGATCCTGGCTTTCGCGCGGCATAGGGGGACCATCGACATCAGCTCCCATCTGGACGAACGCAGCGCTGCCTTCTTCGCGCTTGGTCTGGCGACAGCGAGGAACGAAGCTGTCGCCCTGGTTTGCACTTCGGGCTCGGCGGGCGCCAACTTTTTCCCGGCCATCATCGAGGCGCGGCAGTCCCGTTTGCCGCTGCTCGTTTTAAGCGCGGATCGGCCGCCTGAACTGCGGCACAGCGGCGCCAATCAGACCATCGATCAGCTCAAGCTCTATGGCGACGCCGTGGCTTGGTTCGTCGACGCGCCGCTGCCGGCAGCGCATCCGACGCCGCTGCTATTGCGCAACCTGCGGACGCTGGCAGCCCGAGCCCTGCATAAGACCGCCGAAGGCGTCGTGCATATCAATCTGCCCTTCCGCAAGCCCTTCGAGCCTGATGACGATG
The DNA here is from genome assembly GCA_965232245.1 of Phototrophicaceae bacterium. Lineage (GTDB taxonomy): Bacteria > Chloroflexota > Anaerolineae > Aggregatilineales > Phototrophicaceae > UBA6055. The sequence continues at coordinate 3,844,308 of CBDDPG010000002.1, forward strand.
ATGCCGATATCATGACTATCGCCCGGGACAAGGATAGCGCGCCAACACAGATCGCGAGCGCGCAACGCGCCGACCTGTCCGCGCTTGAGGATCTGCTGCATAACATGACATTGCCCAAGAAGGGCATCATCTATTTCGGGCACGGCACTTGTCGCACGAGCGCCGAAGCGGGGGCGCTGACGCGCTGGGCGGCGCGCCTTTCCCGCCGCAGCGGCTACCCCATCCTGGCGGAATACACGTCCAACATGCGCAATACCGGGCTTTCAGCGGACGGGGCTTATGAACCGCTGGGCGCTTATGAGAGTTATCTCGCCAGCGACGCCTGCGACTTTGATTCAATCAAGGCGCTGATTCGCTTTGGCGCGCCGCCCGTATCCCGGGCGATGGGCGACCTGGTGGCGCAGGCGAACTTGGAGCGTCATATCTATTGCAGCCGCGACGGACAATGGGCGGACGACAGCCACAGCATCACGGATCTCATTCATTTTGATCCGTCGGCGGCAGCGCCAATGCCTGCCGCGAAGGATCCGCCGGCGACAGCGGAAACCGCCTTCCGCGACCAACTTCACCGCGCCGAGAAAATCGCCTGGCATGTTATCGACAAAGAGCTGGCTGTGGGAGCGTTTTTTGATGGCGCGGCGGTTTATGATGTGGTGGACTTGATGCCGGCCGACGGGCTGATCTTCGCCGGCAACAGCTTGCCCCTGCGCCACTTGGATCAATTTGGCAAGCCGGGCGAACGAGCGATACTGGCTTTTGCCAATCGCGGCGCTTCTGGCATCGACGGCAATATCTCGACGGCTCTGGGCATCGGCGCGGCTCATCGGGATCGACCCTTGGCAGCCATCGTCGGCGACATCACCTTCTATCACGACATGAATGGCTTGCTGGCGATAAGGCGCTGCGGACTGCCGGTGACGATCGTCTTGCTGAACAACGGCGGCGGCGGCATCTTCCATCGCCTGCCGATACGCCAGTTCGAGCCGACCTTCAGCGACTATTTCATCACCGCGCATGGCTTGGATTTCTCCCATGCCGCGCGGCTCTATGGCTTGCAATACCGGCGCGCCCATGACCGTCAGACATTTCGGCGGAGCTTCAGCGAGGCTGTGGCTGGACGCGGCTCGACCCTCATCGAGGTAGGCACGGATGCGCGCTATGATTTGAAGCGGCGCGAGCAGATCATGGCGGCGGCGCGCGCCGAAGTTGAACGAATGCAGGTAAGGGATTGATTAAGGAGACAACAGATGGCAACAACAGCGGAAGAACAGGCAAGAATCAAGACTGCGGATCTGATGCGCTTGGCGGATTGGCAGCAGGTCAAGCGCTATGACGACATCACTTATCACAAAGCCGAGGGCATCGCGCGCATCGCCTTCAATCGCCCCAATGTGCGCAACGCCTTTCGTCCCAAGACCATCGACGAGATGAGCGAGGCGCTGCTGCATGCCTGGCACGATGGCGAAGTCGGCGTTTTGTGGATCACAGCCAACGGTCCCAGCAGCAAAGACGGCATCTGGTCCTTTTGCGCCGGCGGCGACCAAAAGGCGCGCGGGCATTCCGGCTATGTCGGCGACGATGGCGTGCCGCGGCTGAACGTGCTGCAATTGCAGCGCTATATCCGCAACATTCCCAAGCCGGTTATCGCCGTGGCGCCGGGCTTCGCTATCGGTGGCGGGCACGTATTGCACGTCTGCTGCGATTTGACTATCTCCAGCGATAACGCGATTTACGGCCAAACTGGACCCATCGTCGGCAGCTTTGACGCCGGTTTCGGCTCGTCATTTTTGGCGGCGCATGTCGGGCAGAAGAAAGCGCGCGAGATCTGGTTCCTCTGCCGGCAATACAGCGCCGAGCAAGCGCTGGAAATGGGCATGGTCAATACCGTTGTGCCGTTGGCGGAACTGGAAATGGAAGCGTTGCAGTGGTCGCGCGAAATCTTAAGCAAGAGCCCGCTGGCGCTGCGTTTCATCAAAGCCGGCTTGAACGCCGAGCTGGACGGCCAAACGGGCTTGCAAGTGCTGGCGGGCGATGCCACCATGCTCTTCTATATGACGGAAGAAGGCAGCGAGGGCAAGAATGCTTTCCTGGAAGGGCGCAAACCCGATTTCAGCAAGTTCCCGCGCCGAGCCTGAGCGGGCTTTAGCTGATGCTGCGCTGATAAATGGAATAGCAAATGTCTAATATCGCGACGGATGCGACCCCTGATTGGCTGAGCGCGCGCGTCCGCGCGACGCCGCATAAAGCCTTCCTGCATATCGCAGCCGAAACTTACAGCTTCGCCGATGTCGATGGCTTGGTCCGCGCCACAGCCGCCTATTTTCGGCGGCATGCGGATGTCAAGGCGGGCGACCATGTGGCGCTGTTCATGCCCAATGGACTCGCGTCGGTCCTGAGCCTGCTGGCATTGATGCGTCTGGGCGCTGTGATCGTACCGCTGAATACCCGCCTGACCGCCGACGAACTCAAATGGCAAATCGAGAACAGTTCTTGTCGCCTATTGATTTGCGAGCGCGCCGACGAAGCGATTGCCCGCGCCGCCAGCGGCGAGGCGCTGGTTTTCCCCAGCCTGGCTAATTTGACGGCGACAGACGCTGTGGACGCGCCAGCGGACATCGACCTCAAACGCGACTTCGCCATCATTCACACTTCCGGCACTAGCGGGACGCCAAAAGCCGCGATTTTGACCTACCAGAACATCTTCCAGAGCGCGCTCGGCTCGGCTTTTCGCTTGGGAATCCGGCCCGACGACCGCTGGCTCTGCGTCTTGCCGCTGTATCACGTGGGCGGATTGAGCATCCTTCTGCGCTCATTGATTTACGGCACCGCCCTGGAGCTGCTGCCCATGAAACATTTTGACGCGGCTGTGCTGAATCGACTGCTGAGCGCGCGACCGATTTCGCTGGTATCGTTGGTCCCGGCGATGCTGTCGCGCCTGCTGGATGAAAAGGCGCGACCATGGCATCCGCGGCTGCGGCTCGTCTTGCTCGGCGGGGAAGCGACGCCGCTGGCTTTGGTGGCGCGCTGTTCGGAAGCGGGTATCCCGATCGCGCCCAGTTATGGCTTGAGCGAGGCGGCATCGCAGGTTGCGACAGCCAGCCCCGACCAACTGCGCGCCAAACCCGGCAGCGTCGGCAAGCCCCTGCTGTTCACGCAATTGCGGGTGATTGACGCGGACGGCGCCGACGCAGCGCCGGGCGAGCCAGGCGAAATCATCGTCAAAGGACCCCAAGTCATGCGCGGCTACCACAATGATGCGGCCGCCACAGCCAGAGCGCTGCGCGCTGGCTGGCTGCATACGGGCGACATTGGCTATCTTGACGACGATGGCGACCTGGTCGTCTTGCAGCGGCGTGAAGACCTGATTGTCAGCGGCGGCGAAAATATCTATCCGGCCGAAGTGGAGAAGGTCCTGCGCGAGCATCCAGCCATCGCGGAAGCAGTCCTTGTCGGGTTGGAGGACGCCAAATGGGGACAGCGGGTCGCGGCGGCGATTCAACTGAGAGACGGGCGCGACGCATCCGAAGATGCGATTAGCGCTTTTGCCCGGGACCGCTTGGCTGCCTACAAGGTCCCGCGCGAGTTTCGTTTCCTCAGTGCCTTCCCGCGCGCGGCGTCGGGCAAGATAATACGGCACGCCGTTCGGGATCTCTTCAAGGCTAGCTGCAATGACTAGCGGCAGGGTGTATGTCAACGGTCATCATTACAGCCTGGAAATCAGCGGCAGCGGCGAGGTCCTCCTGCTCTTGCACGGCTTCAGCGGCGACAAAAGCGCATGGGCGGATCTGCGCGCCGGCTTGGCTAGCCAGTACCGGGTCCTCGCCGTCGATATCTTGGGTCATGGCGCCAGCGATAAACCGGCGCAAACCTGCGCTTATCAGATGGACCGCGTTGCCGACGATATCATCTCCCTGCTTGATGAACTGCGCATCCCAGCCTGTCATTTGCTGGGTTACTCCATGGGCGGGCGGCTGGCCCTGTACCTGGCAGCCGGCTTTCCCGCGCGCTTCCACAGCTTGATGCTGGAAAGCGCCTTGCCCGGCTTGGCGCGGGAAAGCGAGCGTGAAGAGCGCCGCCGCCAAGACGAGGCGCTGGCTTCGCGCATCGAGCAGGGGGGCATCGCCCGGTTCGTCGACTATTGGGAGTCATTGCCGCTCTGGGAATCGCAGCGAAAATTGTCCACAGAGATACTGACAAGGCAGCGGGAACAGCGCTTGGGCAATGACCCCAGCGGATTGGCAAATTGCTTGCGCGGCATGGGCAGCGGCGCGCAGCCGAATTTGTGGACCCGTCTGGGGCAAGTGTCGCTGCCCGCGCTTTTATTGGCGGGGGAGCAGGACAGCAAGTTCGTCGCGATCAAACAGTTGATGGCGCGGCGGATGCCCCGCGCCGAATTGCAGCTGATCCCGCAGGCTGGGCACAATATCCACCTCGAGCAGCCGCTTATATTTCAGGAACGGGTCAAGTCATTCCTGCGCGGTTTATAGCGCGGCGAATGCTGTCCTTATGAAGCGCTGGTATTGCGCCTGCTGGCAGGTCGCGACAGCGATTCTGATGTTGCTTCTGATGTTGCTTCGGATGGAATATCTGCCCCAGCCAACTGCCAAGCCGCCGGCAAATAAAGGATGCCGCGGTTTTCCGTCCGCTGCATGACTTCGCTATCCCCTGTCACCAGGAAGGACAGCGCGAAAGATATCGAATCGATCACGGGTCCAGCCACTTCCCGAGCCACGATATCGATCCAGTATTCGCCCGGCAGCAGATTGACATTGTCAAGCGCGCAGCGCAACGTGGCGTCTTCGCGCAGCGCCAGGTTGGCGCGTTCGGCGCTGGGTATGTCGACAAAGCTCAGGATAGTGCCAGCCGGATCGAGAATGCGAATGGAAAAACGGTAATTGCTCGTCGGCTCATAGACCTTCAACTTCAAGTCGAAGAGCACGGAATCGCCCGTATGGAAGCTGGTGATGACCGCGCCGCTGCGGGCGTCGCGCATGGTAACATCGGCGACGCGGAAGCTGCCCGTGCCTTCGCGCAGTTCGGCGGCCGGGACCTCGGCGCTGGCGAAGACTTTGGACTTGTCGATGGCTTGCTGGAAGTAGGCGGTCAGGATATCGCTGGGGGAACCAGCCGCGGTGACCCTGCCCCCGCGCAGGTAAATGGCGCGGTCGCAAATGCGCTCGATGTTGTAAGGGTTGTGCGTGACAAAAATCACGGTCACGCCGCTGTTGGACAGCTCGTCCATGCGCGTCAGGCATTTCTTCTGGAAGTTGACATCGCCCACGGAAAGCACCTCGTCAATCAAGAGGATATCGGCGTCGACATTGACCGCGACGCTGAAACCCAGGCGCGCCTGCATGCCGCTGGAATACTGATAGACCGGCTTGTCCAGCCACTGCCCCAGCTCCGCGAAGGATTCGATCTCGGGCATCTTGGCGTCCATTTGCGCCGCGGTAAAACCCATGATGGCGCCCAACAGCTTGATATTCTCCCGTCCGGTCAAGTCGCGGTGCATGCCAGCCGCCAATTCGATCATCGGGAAGAGGCGCCCGTTAATCTCGACGCGCCCCTGCGTGACCGGGCTGACGCCCGCCAGCATTTTGAGCAAGGTGCTCTTGCCCGCTCCGTTCTTGCCGACTATGCCGAGGGACTCGCCCTGTTCGACTTCAAAGGAGATGTCTTGCAACGCCCAGGGACCATAGGCTTCAAAGCCGTTTTTCGCCCGCCCCGCCAGCTGATCGAACTGCCGGCGCAGGTAGGGGCGCAACGGCAAGCCGTAACGTTTCCAGACATTTTCGACGTGGATGGCTGCGTCTTTGAGCATCTCGATTCATCCTTTGACTGTCAGGCGTCGCGCGGGCAAGGCATCAGCGCTGCCGATCGTCGCTAGAGAACATCGGCAAAATACTGCGACAACACTTGGAAGAGCGGGAAGGCGACCAGCAGAATCACGACTGTAACGAGCAAGCTGATGAATAGCGACTCCAGATCGGGCGGCTGCCCAAAAATCAATACTCTGCGAAAGCCGTCGATGATGCCGACCGTCGGATTGAGCCGATAGACAATTTGCAGGTTGCTCGCCAACTCTTTGGAGGAATAAATCACCGGCGTCAGGAAGAGCCAGACCTGCATGAAATACTGCAAGCCATGCAGCATGTCGCGGCGATAGACGGTGAAAGCCGCGATGCCGATGCCAACGCCCCAAGCCAGCAGGCTGACCATCGCCACCAGCAGCGGCAGCCAGAGCCAAGCCCAGGTGATGGGCATCTGATAGAGCAGCAAGGCGACGAAGAGCACGATCGACGACATGATAAAGTCGAAGAATGTCGTCGCCAGCACAACCAGCGGAAATATGAAGCGCGGCACAGCCATCTTGCGCAGCAGCGTGCCATTGGCGAGGATGCCAAAGGGAATGCGGATGACCGATGTTTGAAAATAGGTCCAGGGCACGGTGGCGGCGAAGACAAAGACCAGATGGGGCGCGCCTTCGGTATCAATCTCGACCACACGGTGCAAAAAACTGAAAATCGCCGTCGTCAAAATGGCGGGAATGATCGCCCATAGCGGACCCAGAATCGTCCGGCGGTAGCGCGCGCGGATATCGCGGCTGACTAGGGAAAGGAAGAGATTCCAATAGCTGCGCCACTTGAGGGCGCGCTTCGCCGACGCCGTCGTATTTGTCCAATGACTCATCTTGTGTATTGGCTTTCCAGCGCCTAATCCGCGCCGCAATTATCGCTGCGACAGCCTCATGTACAAGTGTGGCAGCCGCTTGACCTTATACACCCTATGGTACTCGATTTATCAATCCGCGCTGCTCGGCATGCACGCCGCGCAGCAGTTGCGTCATTTGCCGCAGAAGCAGCTGGCGCGAAGCCATCTCGCCGCGCAGCGGACGACCAAAATGCAGGCTGACGACCGCATCGCGATAGCAGGGGAACATCATCTGGAAGGTGGCTGCCAGAAAATGGCGTTTGTCTTGGTCCCGGTATCGACGCACGACGGGATTGCGCAGCGCCCGGCGCGAGAGCACCCCGCCGACCGCGCAAGGCACGATTGTCAGACCTGGCACTTGGCGCGCGAAAAACTCGATGCTGCGCGACCAATCCGCCAGCGAAGCCAGCGCGGGTTCGAGCGCGAGCGCGGGATCGCGCTCAATTTCCCCGCGCGGAAAGAGCAGCAGCGATTTGCCCCGGCGCAAATGGCGCAGGGCCTCTCTCATCGCTGAATAGGGGGCGCGCTGGTCGAGAACGATGACATGGCGACGCATCTCACCCAGCCCGGGTAAGATGCCGAAGTTATAAGCCAGGACGCGCGTATCCCGCCGCGGCGAGGCGGAAAGCAAAGCGAAGGCGTCGCCCAAGCCGGCGTGGTTGCCGACGAAAAGCAGCGGTCCCGACGCGGGGATATGCTCGGCGCCTTGGATGTGCATGGCGCGGGCGGCGATAGCGACCAGCCACTTGCTCGCGCCCTGCAGGTGCCCGTCCCGGGCGATGATGGCTTCCATCTTCAGCCCCAGCCGCGTCAGTTCCAGCGCGAAGGGGGCGCAGAGGATGTGCAGTGCCGTGTTGAGGATGGCATGGCTGAAGCAGAAGGCGTCGACGACCGCGGCGCTCATGGCGCGGTAGAGGCGGAGGAAGCGAAGTATGGCGCGGGCTGAGTGACTAAGCCTTGGTGGAGTTTTTTGGAAAGAGGGAGTCGACTGCATGATACCGCCACGATAGCTTTTTAGGATTGAAAAATTCGTCATTTTCTGAAATAATCATCGCTCTCTAGCTACAGAATCCAAGCCCAATTATGACGTAATACTATGGGGAATTACATACTTGACTTCGCACAGTGGTCGGGGCTGTCCATAACGTGCGCGATTTCTTATTCCCGGAGACAGCGGCTTATGTGCGTTCCCCACTGACCATTGTCAACAGCATCAACGGCATCGGGCAGTTGGTAACGGTCACGTCCGAGATCCACAAAGTCGATCTCGAGGTCGAGATCCATCGCGGCTTTCTCAATTCTGGCTATTACAAAGCCAACCACATCGCCATCGGCGCGATTGAGGCGGGCGTCGATTTCGACGCGATTACTGAAGACAACATTCGCTTCAATGACGATGCCTATACGCTGACCTTGCCCGCGCCAGTCATCACCAGCTGCCGCATTGAATATATCGATCAGAACGAGTATTCATTCACGCTGTTGAGTGCGGATTGGGACATGGTGCGGCAAATCGCGCAGGCTGAGGCAATTATGCAGTTTGCCCAGGCAATGATCGAGCAGGGCATCCTGGAGCGCGCCGAAGAAGAAACAGCCCTGCAACTGGGCGATTTCCTGCGCGAGCTGACGGGCAAGCCGGCGCAGGTCGAATTTGCGGCGGGGTCCGGCGAGATTGAGCTTCCCGAATCCTGCCAGCCATACACGCCAAACGGCTGGGCGAAGGATGTGGAATCCGGCGGCTGGAAGCGGACGGAGTGATAGTTGAAGGAGAAGGGTGCTGAGGCTGTGAACAGCGAGGGTAGAGCAATGCAGATAATCGTTGACTTTATCGCGCGGAATTGGACAACCATCCGAATTCTTGTGCTTGGGCTGTTTTTCGGCGCAATATTGGGAGCGGTATTCCTTCAAGAAGGCGGCCGTCCATTATGGGATAATCCAACCGCAACGCCGACCCCCGCAGCATCGTCCACAACATTGCCGACCTACACGGCTCTCCCGCCATATCCAACATACACGGCGTTACCCAGCCACACACCGCTTCCCACGCACACTGCCTTGCCAACCTATACGCCATTCCCGACAGCAACACCTACGGATACCGCCACAGTGACTGCTACGTCCACGAACACGCCAACCAGCACTGCCAAGCCATCAAATACGGCGACATTCACGCCATATCCAACATACACGGCGTTACCCAGCCACACACCGCTTCCCACGCACACTGCCTTGCCAACCTATACGCCTTTTCCGACAGCGACGTCTACTTTGACGCCGATTCCGCCACACACCATCCTTTCTGGTATCCGAGCGCAGGCAAAACTTATCACCATGCAGATGGAACTTGCGCTCGTCGATTTGAAAGTGCGCAACCCCGCCTCCAGAGCTTGCGCTTATACGGCAAAGCACGTCGCGGAAGGCGTCTTTGAGGCTGGTATCGACTTGTCCGCAATTGACGAGAACAGCGTCGACTATCACCTATTTGGCAATTCCTACACCTTGAGGATGCCCGCGCCGGTTTTATCCAGTTGCCGCATTGAATTCTTTCGGCAGTACGACAAACTTGGCGGCGGGACAGCGGTTTGCTTCCATAACAACTGGAGCGCAATGAGCGACATAGGAAGGCATCTGTCGATGGAGGCGCTTGTGCAAGAGGCGCTGGAACGCAGAATCCTCGAAAAAGCGCAGCAGCAGGCAACGTATGTCCTGGGAGATCTTGTTCGCGAGCTAACAGGCAGAAATGTCCATATCGAATACGCCGAAGCGCCTGATGAACCGCTCATCCCGTCGTCTTGTCGTCTGGATCTGCCGCCAGGTTGGGAGCAAGATAGTGAGGGTGGCTGGAAGCGGACGGAATAAGGGAAATCACCCCCCGCCCGTCATCAGCAAGCCCAGATGCTCGATATCCACATCGACATTCTCGACCTCGCCCACGATCTGTCCCTCGTACATGACCACGATGCGGTCGGACAGGGCGCGGATCTCGTCCAGGTCCTCGCTGATGAGCAAGATGGCGGTGCCATTGTCGCGCTCGTCCAGCAGGCGCTGATGGATATATTCGGTCGCGCCGATATCGACGCCGCGGGTGGGCTGCGCCGCGATGAGCACGCCGGGCGCGCGCGATAGCTCCCGCGCCAGCACCAGCTTCTGGATATTGCCGCCGGACAGGCTCTTCACCAGCGTTTCTGTGCCGGGGGTTTTAATCTCGTAATCCTTGATGGCGCGGCGGCAGGCTTCGCGGATCTTGCGGAAGAGCATGAAGATCTTGGCGGTGGTGAACTTGGCATGGCCGTGATCTTGCAGGACATAGTTCTCAGCCACGCTGAACTCTTTGATCACGCCGTCAATCATGCGCTCTTCGGGGATGTAGGACAGTCCCATGGCGTTCAGGCTCGAGGGCTGCGCATTGGTGACTTCGACGCCATCAACCGCCACGCTGCCGCTGGTGACCTCGCGCAAGCCCGTTATGCACTGCGCCAATTCTTGCTGGCCATTGCCGGAAACGCCAGCCACGCCGACGATCTCGCCGCCGCGCAGCCGCAGCGAAACCTTATCCAAGCCAACGGTGCCGCGGTTGCTCAGCGCGCTGATGCCGTCCAGCGCCAAGCGATCGTCTTGGATATCCGCGGCGTTTTTCTGGTATTCCAGCAAGACCGGACGCCCGACCATCATCTCAGCCAGCTTGGGTCGGGTGGCTTCGCTGGTGGGTATCGAGTTGACGCGCCGGCCGTCGCGCAAGACCGTCACGCGGTGGCTGATTTCCAGCACCTCGTGCAGTTTATGCGAGATGAAAATCAAGCCGTGCCCATCGTCCGCCAATTGATTGAGAATGCGGAACAAACCCTCAACTTCCTGCGGCGTCAGCACGGCTGTCGGTTCGTCCAGGATGAGCAAAGCCGCGCCTTTATAGAGCGCCCGCAATATCTCCACGCGCTGCTGCTCGCCCACAGCCAGCTGCCAAATCGGCAGATCCGGATTGACCTTGAGGTTGTAGATCTCCGACAGTTCCAGCACGCGCCGGCTGACCACATCAAGGTCGAGGCGGACGCCGCGCGATGACTTCATGCCCAGCGCGATGTTTTCGGCGACGGTCAAGGAGGGCACGAGCATGAAATGCTGATGGATCATGCCGATGCCGTGCTGAATGGCGTCTTGCGGGTTGCTGATGGCGCTTGGCATGCCGTTGATCAGTATCTGTCCCTCGTCGGGATGATACAGACCGTAAAGCATTTTCATCAACGTGGATTTGCCGGCGCCGTTCTCGCCCAGCAAGGCGTGGATCTCGCCGGAAATCACGTCGAAGTCGATTTTGTCAGCCGCCAAGACGCCGGGGAAGCGCTTAACGATGCCGATCATATCCAGTTTATCGATGGCTTGGTGCCCGGTAGGCAGCAGCTTTTTGGTCATCGGCATTGGCTCGCGCGGATAGGTGAAGCGGGGCGACCAAGCCGGTCGCCCCAGTTAACTCGAGCTGTGATAGACGCGGGGTCTAGCCAGCAAATTCCATGACCAAGCCGCCGTTCGCCAGCGTCAAGGTATAGGACTGGCCCCCCAGCACGCCCATCTGAATGTTGTCGATGATGTCGGCCAAAATGACCTCCCACTTGTAGACTTGGAAGGCAACGGCGGAATCACCAGCCAGGTCAGCCTGGCTGGCTTGGGTGCCGAACCAGCGCGCGCCGCCCTCGCCGCCGACCGCGATTGGACCAACCACCATCTGGGCGGTGCCGGTCAGGATGTCGGCGCCATTGGCGATATGGGTTTCCGCGGCTTCTGTCGCCAGCGGCACATCGCTGAAGGACTGGATATAGACCACGTTGACCGTGGCGTCGGCGTTGGAAGCGGCCACCCCGTCCACAAAGCCGTCGACATAGAGCTTGGCATCGCCAACTTCGATGGGACCAACAACGCCGATGACGTTGGACTCGGTCATCAAGCCAGCGAGAACGCCATTGACGAAGCCGCCTTCATCGGCGGCCGCGGTATAAGCGAAGACGTTATCCAGCCCGAAGGTGCTCTCGTCCGTGCCCCAGGCGAAAGAAACCTCGGCGAATTCCGCCGCCAGCTCTTCAACCACCGATCCGAATTGCGAGCCATGCGCGATCACCAGGTCGTATTCGCCCGAAGCCGCCCATTCGCGCAGCGCCACAGCCGCGTCATCCACGATGAAGGTGCCGTCCTGGAAATCGAACTGGAAGTGATCTTCGCCCATCGCCGCCTGTATCGCCATCAAGCCATCGTACATGCTCTGGCTGAAAGCCAGGTCGTTGGTCGCGCTGGGCGCGACAGCCGCCACGCGGAAGACATCGCCATTCGCCAGTGTTGGCATCACCCCAACAAACAGGGCGAGAATGAGTGTAACAAGTATTGCTTTTTTCATCGCTGCTTTCTCCTTAATTGGATAGTTGACTATATCCGGGCAAGATCGCCCGTGAATAAACTATGTTATAGCGCGGGTCGACAGTTTGTAAATATCAGTCCTCGCTATCTTCCTCGCCGTCATCCATGTCGTCATCCATGCCGTCGTCATCCGCCATATCATCGTCCAGCATGGGAATCGGCGTGATGTCGCCAGATACGATTCCGGCGATGGTTGCTTCCGCGACCGCCTGCAATTCTTCGCTGAGCTCGAAGTCCTGGTCGAATTCCATCACCAGACCCTCGTTCTCCAGCGTCAGCACATAATAGTCGCCGCCCAAGTCGCCCTCGCCGATTTTGCTGATCATATCCAGCAGCAGCACATCCCATTTGTAAATCTGGAAAGCCACGCCGATATCCCCGGCGAGCTCGTCCTGGCTGGAATCGGAGCCGAACCAGAGCACATCGTTTTCCAGTGCGGCGGCGATGGGCCCCACCACCATTTGCGCCGTGCCGGTCAGGATGTCCGCGCCATTGGCGATATGCGTCTCCGCCGCTTCTGTCGCCAGCGGCACATCGCTGAAGGAGCCGATGAAAACGATATTGACGTCGATGTCCGCATCAACCGAAGCCACGCCATTGGCGAAACCATCGGCATAAAGCTTGCCGTCGCCGACTTCGATGGGTCCGACCAAGCCAATCACGCGCGATTCAGTGAGATGCGCGGCCAACACGCCATTGAAATAGCCGCCTTCATCGGAGGCGGCCGCGTAGCTGTATACGTTGTCCATGCCGAAGGTATCTTGCCGCGTGCCCCAGGCGAAAGACACATCGGGGAACTCGGCAGCCAATTCTTCGACGATGGGACCGTACTGCGAACCGTGCGCGATCAGCAAATGATAGTCGCCGGAAGCCGCCCAGTCGCGCAAGGCGACCGCGGCGTCATCCACGATGTAGGTGCTGTCTTGCACGTCAAATTGAAAAGCGTCTTCGCCCAGTTCAGCCTGGACCGCCAGCAAGCCGTCGTACATGCTCTGGCTGAAGGCGAGATCGTTGATCGCGCTGGGCATCAGCGCCGCCACGCGAAAAACGTCGTCCTGCGCCATTGACGGGATGGCCGCCCAAGCCAGGGCGAAAACAAGCATAATCAACTGTCTCTTTTTCATGATCTTCCCTCAATCATTTTAGTCTACATAGACGGGCAATATGTTAGGCAAGCAGTTCTCTCCTATTCTCCTCGCTCATAAGGTTTAGTCAGAGCCGTCGGCTGCTCTTGCCGTTTGGAGGCGAGAGCCAGCGCGATGATGGTGATGACATAAGGCGCCATGACCGCGAACTCCGACGGGATATCCAGACCGATCACTTTAATCTGCAATTGCAGGGCATTGACGAAGCTGAAGAGCATGGCGCCGGCCGCCACCGCCCAGGGCCGCCAGCCGCCGAAATAAACCAGAGCCACCGCGATGAAACCTTGCCCGGCGGTCAGATTCTGCTGAAACAGGTTGATGAGCGCGATCGACAGCGACGCCCCGGCTAAACCCGCCAGCATGCCGCCGATGGTCGTCGTGGCATAACGCACTTTCGTCACGCTGACGCCCATGGCGTCAGCCGCCTCGGGATTCTGTCCCACAGCGCGGATCATCAAGCCGAAGGTCGTGCGGTTGAGAATGAAAGCCGAAATTGGCACCAGCGCAAACGCGACATAAACCAGCAAGTTATGATGAAAGAAGATCTCGCCCAACACCGGTATATCCGTCAGGATCGGGAAGGTGATGCGCGGGAAGCCGCTGACCGATTTCGGCGTGCCCACCCATTGCTGGAACAAGAGCTCGCTCAAGCCCAGCCCGAAGAGATAAACGCCGATGCCGCTGATGCCTTGCTTCGCCTTGAGCGTCACGCTGACAAAAGCCATTGCCAAGCCCATCAAGCCGCCCACGATCAAGGCGATCAGCACGCCGAAGATCAAACTGAGCGGCTGGCTTAGGCTGCCATCTTGCTGTGTGATGAAAACGGCGTAAAAGCCGGTGAAAGCGCCCATCAGCATCATGCCATCGACGCCCAGGTTCAAAACGCCGCTGCGCTGCGCGAAGGTCTCGCCCAGAGCCGCGAAGATATAGGGCGTGGCCAGCCGAATGGCGGAGGCGAATACGCTGGCGGTGAAAATGGCGTCCAGTTCCATCAGCCGCCCCCCGCGCCCGATCCTTTGCCAGACGAAGCGCGCTCAGCGGGTTTGCCCCCGGCCGAACCAAGATTGTCCGGCGTTTCCTGCAGGCTCACCCGCCGCTTGCTGCGCTGCAAGATGAAGATTTCGCTGCTGACGACGAAGACCACGATCAAGCCGTTCACCGCGGTGATCAACGAAGCGGGCACGCCCAGTTCTCGCTGCATTTTCTGCGCGCCCACCAAGAGACCGCCGAAGAAAGCCGCGGCCGGTATCGCGCCGATGGGATTAAGCCCGCCGAAGAGCGCCGCCACAATGCCGTTAAAGCCGGCCGAGCCAGTGAAGCCGGCTGGCGAGCCGTCGGTCTGCAAGCGATATTGCAGTCCCAGCACCTGCACTACACCCGCCAAGCCAGCGAAGCCGCCAGCCAGGAACATGGAGAACATCATCTGCCGCTTGACATTGATGCCGGCGTAGCTCGAAGCGCGCTGGTTTTCCCCAACGGCGCGGATCCGGTAGCCCAGCGACGTGCGCCACAAGAAAACGTAGATGATCACCGCCAGTACGATGGCGATGATCAGCCCCCAATGCAAGCGCGTTCGCGCGAAGATCTGTGGATCGCCAATCGGCAGGGACAGGCGCGGCAACTGCGCCGCCGTTACCAGCCGCGCGGTCTTGGGGATATTGTTGATGCCAGCCTCGGCCGGATCCAGCAAGATGCCGTTGAGCAGGTAATTCATCAGCTGCACGGCGATTTGGTTGAGCATGATGGTGCTCAAGATCTCGTTGACGTCAAAATAGGCTTTGAGGAAACCAGCCAAGCCGCCATAGAGCGCGCCAGCCAAGAAACCGCCTAGCAATGAGCAAGTAACAATCAGCAGATCAAATGCGCCTTTTTCTTTTGCCAGCTCGGCCGGGATGCGCATATCGCCCATAATCAGCGCGACGGTTGTGCCAGCCAGGGCGCCGACGATCATCTGGCCCTCGCCGCCGATGTTGATCATGCCGCCGCGGAAAGCGATGGTGATGCCAATGCCGACGAAGAGAATCGGCGTCGCCTTGACCAGCGTTTCGGCAGTGGCGTTCTCTTTGCCGGCCGCGCCTTCCCACATGGCGGCATAGGCTTCCAGCGGGTTGGCGTTTAGCGCCAGCAGCAAGACCGAAGCCACTAGCAGCGCCAGCGCCAAAGCGACAATCACTGGCGAAAAGTCTACGAGTCGGTTTAGGCGAGAAACCCAGGCGCCTCTCGCAAGTCCGGATGATTGGCTCACTGTCTCACTTGCCCAATGCCTCCCGTAGACGCGCTGCTGCCTAGTCATCGGAAAAGATGTTTCCAAAGGTCACCGAGCATAGTATGCCAAGTTTTGTTAAATTCTACAATTACTCGCTTCGATTCGGCCGCGCTTCGTTATAATTGGACTGGATTCTTTGCTGAGTCTTATCGAGCGGCAGCGTCATTCGCCTATGGACAGTTTCCCGACATACAAACGCGACGGTTTCAAGTACGGTCCGGGCCGACCGCGTCCCTTCGGGGCGACCGTCGTAGCGGGCGGCGTCAATTTTTCGACTTTTTCCAACCACGCCAGCGCTTGTACGCTCGTCCTCTTTGACATTGGCGCGGAAGCGCCGCGCGTGGAAATTCCCTTTCCCGACGCTTTCCGCACGGGCGATGTTTTCGCCATGACCGTCTTCGACCTGGATCACAGCCAAATCGAGTACGGCTTCCGCTTTGACGGACCCTACGCTCCGGCCGAGGGACATCGCTTCGACGCGCGGCATATCTTGCTGGACCCTTATGCGAAACGCATCGGCGGGCGCGATGTCTGGGCGCAGGGATACGACTGGGACAACCCTTATCCCTATCGCGCCCGACCTTATGTCGAAGACTTCGCATGGGAAGGCGACCGGCAACTCAACATGCCCATGGAAGATCTGATCGTTTACGAAATGCACGTTCGCGGCTTCACCGCCCATCCGTCGTCGCAGGTGGAAGCGCCCGGCAGCTACGCCGCGATCATTGAGAAAATCCCATATCTCAAGGCGCTGGGGGTCAACTGCATCGAGCTGATGCCGATATTCGAGTTTGACGAGCTCGCCAACGAGCGGGTCAACCCGCTGACGGGCGAGCCGCTGAGTAACTACTGGGGCTACAACCCCATCGGCTTTTTCGCGCCCAACTCAGCCTACGCGGCTTCTGGCGACCCGGCGCGGGAGTTGAAGACGCTGGTCAAGCAATGTCATGAAAACGGCATTGAGGTCTGGCTAGATGTCGTTTTCAATCACACAGCCGAGGGCAACGAAAACGGACCGACGATTTCTTATCGCGGCATCGACAACAAGACTTACTATCTGCTGAAACCCGATGGCGGCTATTATAATTTCAGCGGCACTGGCAACACCTTTAACTGCAATCATCCTATCGCGCGCGTATTGCTGCTGGACTGCCTGCGCTATTGGGTATCGGAATTTCACATTGATGGCTTTCGCTTCGACCTGGCTTCCAGCTTGGGCCGCGACCGGCAAGGGGTTCCCGACCCCAACCCGCCCTTGCTGGAGGTATTGGCTTATGATCCCATCTTGGCGCAGACCAAGCTCATCGCCGAAGCCTGGGACGCCGGCGGCTTGTATCAAGTGGGCAGCTTCCCGGCTTATGGGCGCTGGGCGGAGTGGAACGGCAGATACCGCGATGACCTGCGCCGTTTCGTCAAAGGCGATGGCGGCATGCTCGGCGCCATCGCCGCGCGCATACAAGGCTCGCCGGACATCTACGGCGATCGCGGACCGCGGGCGTCGGTCAATTTTGTGACCGCGCACGACGGCTTCAGCTTGCGCGACCTGGTCTCCTACAATCACAAACACAATGAAGCCAATGGCGAAGACAACCGCGATGGCGCGGACGAGAATTTCAGTTGGAATTGCGGCGCGGAAGGCGCGACCGACGATAGCGCGGTCAAGGCGCTGCGCGAAAGGCAGATCAAGAACTTCCTCAGCTTGTTGATGGTCAGCCAAGGCGTGCCCATGCTGCTGATGGGCGACGAGATCGGTCACAGTAAAGGCGGCAACAACAACAGCTATTGCCACGACAGCGCCCTCAACTGGTTCGACTGGACCGGCACAGCGACCCAAGAGCCGCTGCTGCGCTTCACGCGGACCTTGATCGCCTTCCGCAAGGCGCACCCGGCGCTGCGCCGCCGCGCCTATTTTCATCATCGCGATGAAGTGGGCTCAGGCTATCCCGATATCTCCTTTCACGGCGCGCGCCTCTGGCAGCCGGATTGGTCCTATGACGGGCGGCAACTGGCTTGCCTGCTCTGCGGGCAGCATTGCCGCGAAGGCGCGGAAGCGGACGATATGATTTACATCATCTTGAACGCCCGTTGGGAGACAGCCTGGTTCGATCTGCCGCCGCTGCAGGCGGGCATGACATGGCGCGTGGCGATCAACACGGGGCTGGGCTCGCCCGAGGACAGTCACGCCCTCGGGCAGGAACCCGTCTTGCCGAAGCAGGACCAGATCACAGTCGGCGCGCGCTCGGTCTTGATCTTGGTCGGGCGTTTAGAAATGCCTGGCATTCGTTCGCGTCGAATAATATAATAGCCTTGATAAATTTTAATACGCCAGATTTCGGAGTCCAAATATGAAGTCGAAGCTTTTTATCCTTGTGCTTACCCTGGCTACTTTTGTTGCCGTTGTCATCGCCAATCCAGAAACATATCGCATCCGCGTCCAATATAACACCAACTTGCGCGCCTCCAACAGCTTGGACAGCGCCTTGCTCGCCAGCGCGCCAGCCGGCACAACCTTGCAGGTCGTCGGACAGGTTGAGAACTGGCTGCAAATTAATCGCGCTGGCGCCCTGTATTGGATGGCGGCTTGGGTCAACCATAGCCGCGTCGAAGGCCCCGTCCCCGCCCAGCCCGCGGGCAATGTCCCCAGCAATATCGACAACTGCTGCTTTGTGGATCGCCAGTGCCATAGCGACCAGGACTGGACGAACGGCTATTGGGCTTTCCAAAATGGACAATGCGCCGCGCCAGCGCAAACACAGATACAGAGCCCCGCCCAGCCCGCGAGCAATGCTTCCAGAAATTCCGACAACTGCTGCTTCGTAGACCGTCAGTGCCAGACCGACCAAGAGTGGGGCGATGGCTATTGGGCTTACCAACGGAACGAATGCCCCGCGCAGACTCAGCCGGGTTCATCATCGGCGGCCTCGGTTACTGGACACGCAATCCGCATAGAAGCCTCTTCTCTTAACCTAGGTTACCTCACCGAAGCGCTAAATAGACTGCGCGCGGGCTCTCAAAAATGGTACAACTACGTGATCAGCGGCGCCAACCTAATCCGGGAAGACCCGAACATTTACACTGCCGGCGCGCTTTCTGAACAGCGGATCATCCTCATTGCGCCGTACGATCGCTTAATCACAGCTTCCAATATGGATGTGAACCTCGCCCGCACGATGGCCATGCTAGTCCACGAGGCTTGCCACATCCACCATCGAGACGCCGGCTTCGTATACAACGGCTACACCAAAGTAAATGAAGAAAGCGCCTGCATAGAGCAAGAAAAAGCAGCGTTGCGCGATGCCGTTCCTCTTCACTTACAAGGCGAATATAGCACGATCGGCATTACGCACTGTGAAGGCGACCTCACCAAGCACCCGCGCTGCCGCTTTTTTCGCGAAAACTGTGAATGGGACGCAAATGGCAAGCTGATTGATTGCCCAGCCATCGGTCTAATTCAACTCCCCTGAAAAAGCGAAACCGCTAACACTATTCAGCAGCAGAAGTAGAACCAAGTATGAAATGCAAATCCGATATTATTAACGCATTATGTGAAATTCCTTGAGCATTGAAAGGTCTGAACATCAATATGATAGTGAACGCGCAAGATATGTTTAAACAAATGAGCGGTGACTTTTGCGCTCAGCCGGGTTGCCAACCCAAAGACCGTCTTCGCTAGCAACCGTTCCATTAAGTAACCCAAGCTGCGCGCGCGGCGATTGAAAAGGAAGAATCGTGATCAGCAAACGGATTTTAGTCGCATTGATCCTAGGAATCGTTAGCTTTATCCCCGCCGCGGCGCAGGTAGACAACTGCTGCTTTGTGGATCGACAGTGCAACAATGCGCAGGACTGGGAGAATGGCTATTGGGCTTTCCAGAACGGTCAGTGCGCCGCGTCCGCGCCAGCCCAGCCACAGAGCCCGGCGCAGCCGGCCAGCAATATCCCTGCGGGTGTCGACAACTGCTGCCAGGTTGACAGGCAGTGCCATACAGAAGCGGACTGGACGAACGGCTATTGGGCATTCCAGAACGGTCAGTGCGCCGCGCCAGCGCAAACACAGAGCCCCGCCCAGCCCGCCAGTAATGCGCCCACGAGTGTCGACAACTGCTGCTTCGTAGACGTAGACCGCCAATGCCAGACCGACCAAGAGTGGGGCGATGGCTATTGGGCTTTCCAAAATGGACAATGCGCCGCGTCCGCGGCAGCCCGGCCACAGAGCCCCGCCCAGCCCGCGAGCAGTGCTTCCAGCAATTCCGACAATTGCTGTCGTGTCAATCGCGAATGCCATAACGAAGCGGATTGGGTGAGCGGATGGCTGGCATTTCAGCATTTTCAATGCCAGGTCCCTCCAGCCACACAAGGAATCTCAATAAAAGGCTCGCCGCAATTTGTGTCCCAGGTCAGCAATGCGCTGCAACTATTGCAAGACAGAGCGCCGCAGTGGTGGCAGTATTCAACGCGCGGATTGAACACGATAAAGATGGTCCCGGAAGGCAGCGATTCCGTTGTTCACCCGGATAGCAAAACCTATGACGAAACCCTCTCGGAAGTTCTAAGGAAGGGCACTGGCGAAGCGGGCCTCGTCTACGTCATCTTTGGCATCGTTCATGAAGCCTGTCACATAAACGAAGACTATCTCCACAAGGATGGACTGGATGAAGAAAAAGCCTGCACGCAAGCGAGTCTTTACGCGCTTCAAACCATCAACCCGGCCGACGATGCCGGTACCATTGATTGGCTTAAATGGCTCATCGACAACATTCATGATCCCGCAGTGCAATGGTGGTAAGGGGGGTAGGGTCCATGCTCAAGGGTAAAACCGCACTCGTAACCGGCGCCGCCGGCGACCTGGGCAGCGCCATGGCGCGGCATCTGGCGGACAATGGCGCGCATGTCGTCTTGTGGGACATCAAGCCCGCCGACGAAGCGGAAGCGGCGCTGGAGGCCGCGCGCAATCACGATCAAGGCGCGAGTTATCAGCAAGTTGACGTGCGCGATCGCGGGGCGGTCGACGGCGCGATTGCCGCGTTGCCCGCGCTGGATATCGTCTGCTCCAACGCCGGCATCACCGAAGCCCAGCCCTTCCTGGAAGTGACGCAAGAGAATTGGCAGAACCAACTCGATGTCAACCTGACCGGCTGCTTCAACGTCTGTCAAGCCGCCGCGCGGAAGATGGTCGCGGACCAAACCGCGGGCCGCCTCATCCTCACCTCGAGCTGGGTGGCGGAAATTCCCTGGCCCGAGATTACGCCCTATACCGTCAGCAAAGCCGGCGTCAATATGCTGGTCAAGCAGATGGCGCGGGAATTGGCGCCGCATCGCATCTTGGTCAATGCGGTCGCGCCGGGCATCGTGAATGCCGGGTTGGCCGGGCGACAATTGCGCGAAGAACCGCAATACGCCTCGCGCGTGGAAAAGGTCATCCCGCTGGTGGAACCGGGCAGCCCCGAAGAAATCGCCGCGGCGGTGGTCTATCTGGCTGGTCCGCAGACCGCTTATATGACCGGCAGCATCCTGACGCTGGACGGCGGCTGTTCGCTGTTTCAGTTCGACGCTTGAACGCCGAAGTCCTTTTGCGTCTTGGCGGCGGACAACTTAGGCG
The DNA here is from genome assembly GCA_965232245.1 of Phototrophicaceae bacterium. GTDB lineage: Bacteria > Chloroflexota > Anaerolineae > Aggregatilineales > Phototrophicaceae > UBA6055. The sequence goes on from CBDDPG010000002.1 coordinate 3,865,428, forward strand.
ATCAGAACGCGCAGGACCTGGCTGTGCAAGGGACCGTTGCTGGCGATGATGCCATTGCCGGATAGCGGCGGTCCGCCATTCCAGGAGGTGATTTTGCCGCCGGCGCCCTCGATAACCGGTATCAGGGCGACGATGTCCCAGAGCTGCATGATGGGATCCAGCATGATATCGGCATAGCCGGTCGCCAGCAGGAAGTAGCCGTGACAATCGCCCCAGGTGCGGTTGAACTTGGTTTTGCCCATCAATTGTTGAAAGGCGATGCCGTTCTGGTGCTGGCCCACGTGGATAAAATCGGTATAGAGCATGACAGCCTCGCGCAGCTCCCGCGTCGGACGCACCCGAACAAGCTCGTCATTCAAACGGGCTTCGTCGCCCGTGCCGATCAACAGGTGCGCGGTCACGGGATGATGTATGGCGCCGACGATCGGCTGCCCGTCTTTCATCAAGCCAATCAAGGTACCGAACAAGAATGTGCCGCTGACGAAGGACTTGGTGCCGTCTATGGGATCGAGCGCCCACTGATATTCAGCGCCTTCGTTGTGAACCCCGAATTCCTCGCCGATGATGCCGTGGGCCGGATAGGCTTTCATGATCATCTCGCGCATGACTTCTTCGGCTTGTTTGTCGGCGATGGTCACCGGCGATTCGTCCGCTTTGGTTTCCACGGCAAAATCGCTGCGGAAATAGCGCATGATGATTTCGCCGCTGGCGCTGGCTAGCTGCTTGCTGAAGTCCACAAACTCTTGCATCTTGCCTTACTCCGTGAGTGTGCCTTTGGTGCTGGGGATGCCCTGCCGCCCCGGATCCAGCGCTACCGCCTGGCGTAAAGCCCGCCCAAAGGCTTTGAAAAGCGCTTCGGCTTTGTGGTGATCGTTGCGCCCGTAGAGGACCTCGGCATGCAGGTTCATCCGGGCGTGAACGGCGATAGTTTCCAGGGCATGGGCGACCAGGTCGGTGGGCATCTTGCCCATGTTGGGACTGCTGAAATCGGCTTTGATGACGGCGTAGGGGCGTCCGCTCAAGTCGACGACCACGCGCGCCAAAGCCTCGTCCATTGGCACATAGGCGCTGCCCATGCGCCGAATGCCGGCGCGCGAAGTCAAAGCCTCGTCTATCGCCCGTCCCAGGCAAATGGCGATGTCCTCGATGCTGTGGTGGCTGTCGATATGCAGGTCGCCCGTGGCGCTGATATTCAGATCTAATAGGCTCTGCAAGGCGATATGGTGCAGCATGTGATCGTAAAAGCCGATGCCGGTCTTGATCTCGGCCGCGCCGCTGCCGTCGAGGTTGAGCGCCAACTGAATCCGCGTTTCTTTTGTATTGCGCTCTATCGCTGATTTACGTTGGTTCATAGGCTCAATCCTCGCGGGCTTGCATCAAAGATTAACACAAAGCTGAATAGAGAAAAGGGTATAAGCAACAAGCCAGAGCAATCGCCGCCGCGCCTATGGCAGCGTGATTCGCGTCAATAGCTGCAGCAGGCGGTCGACCTGCTCGGGCTTGCCCGCGCTGATGCGAATATGATCTTCCAGGCGCGGCTTGTTGTAATAGCGCACGATGACGCCAGCCCGCGCCAGGCGATCGCGGAAGTCCGCGGCGGTCATGCCGATGACGCGATTTAACAGGAAGTTGGACTGGCTCGGATAAGGCGACAGAAAGGGCAATTCGGCGAATGCGCTTGCCATGCGCGCCCGCTCTTTGACCAAGGTCCTGACGCGCGTCATCAAATAAGCCGCATCTAAAAGCGAGGCTTGGGCGGCGATATCGGCAGCCAGGTTGACATTATAAGGCTGCTTGATCTTCCAGAGCTGCGGCATCAACGCGCTCGGGAAGACGCCATAGCCGACGCGCAAGCCCGCCAAGCCCGCCCATTTGCTCATGGTGCGCAAGACGATGAGGTTGGGCGCGTCGGCGGCGCGGCTGATCAAGCTGTCCCGCTCGGCGAATTCGATATAGGCTTCGTCGACCACGACGGTCGTCTGCAGCTCGAGCAAGCGGCCGATGTCCTCAGCCTCAATCATGTCCCCGCTGGGGTTGTTGGGCGAACAGAGGAAGAGCAGTTTGGCGCGATGCCGCCGCACGGCGGATTCAATCGCGTCCAGATCTAGCGAGAAGTCCGCGCGGCGATAAACATCGACGACCTGACCGTGATACAGCGGCGTGTCAAAGCCGTACATGGCGAAGGTCGGCGGGGTATTGACGACGACATCGCCTGGTTCGATGAAAAGCTGCAAGATGATTTCGATCAGCTCGTCCGCGCCGGCGCCGCAAAGTATCCGTTCTTTGGAAACGCCGATGTATTCGGACAGCAACTCGCGCAGGCGACCCGATTCGGGATCGGGATAAACGTGCAGATGCCGCAAGTTCGCCAGCGCTTCCTTGACCCGCGGCGAGGGACCGAAGGGGTTCTCGTTGGCGTCCAGCTTGATTAAGTCCTTAACGTCCTTGCCCAGCCGCTGGGCGAAGACCTCAAGCGAGGTGGTCGGCGTATAGGCGCTCATGGACTCGACATCGCGGCGGATGCGCACCTTTTCGCTCATGGCGCGTCCTGCTCTCGCCGCAGCCGCGCCGCGGCCGCATGCGCCGTCAGTCCTTCGGCATTTGCCAGGCGCTCGGCAGATCGGCTCAGCGCCAGCGCGCTGGACTTGTCGAGCGCGATCAAGCTGGTCACTTTGACGAAGTGCAGCAGGTTCAGGGGCGAGGCGAAACGAGCCGTGCCGCCGGTGGGCATGACATGGCTGGGTCCCGCGACATAGTCGCCCAGCACTTCGTAGGAGTGCTCGCCGAGAAAGACGCCGCCGGCGTTGCGTACTTTACCGATCCAGGACCAGGGATCGGCGACGAGCAGACAGAGATGCTCGGCGGCATAGTCATTGGCAAGCTGAAAAGCCTCGTCCAGATCGGCGGTGACGACGGCGCCCCCACGCTTGTTCAGCGCTGCGGAAATGATGTCCCGCCTTGCCAGGGACGCAGCCTGTCTTGATATTTCTTTCCCTACCGCTTCCGCCAGCGCCACGCTCGGCGTCAACAAAATCGCCGAAGCCAGGGCGTCATGTTCGGCTTGCGCCAAGAGATCGGCCGCCGCCAGCCTGGGATCGGCGCTTTCATCGGCGATGACCAGGGTCTCGGTTGGTCCCAGCAAGCCGTCAATGCCGACATCGCCGTAGACTTGCTGCTTTGCCAGCGTGACAAAGAGGTTGCCCGCGCCGACGATCGTGGCGACGCGCGGGACTGTCTCGCTGCCATAAGCCATGGCGGCGATCGCTTGCGCGCCGCCGATACGGTAGAGCTTCTGCACACCGGCGATTGCCGCCGCCGCTAATATCGCCGGATGAATGTCCCCGGCGCCGCTGCCGGGCGGCGTGCAGACGATGACCTGCGGCACGCCCGCCACTTGGGCCGGGATGACGCTCATCAGCAGCGACGATGGCAGCGGCGCCGTTCCGCCGGGCACATAGACGCCGACGGAATCGACCGGACGGATCAACTGACCCAGCGAGCCTGCTCCCCCGGCGTCGATCCAACTGCTGATGGGCTGCTGCTCGTGGAAGCCCCGTATCCGCCCCGCAGCCTGTTCCAGCGCGTCGCGCAGCTCCGGCGCGATCGCTCGCAGGGCGGCACTCATCTCGCCCGGCGGCACATCCAGGCGCTCTAGGCTGATGTTGTCGATCTTGCGGCTCCACTCGTGGATCGCGTCATCGCCGCGCTCGCGGACGCTGCGGATAATGCGGCGGACGGCTTGCTCGGGCAGGAGCCGCTCGCCGAAGATAGAAAGCGAGCGCTCAATGAGCGCCTCGGGCAGGGCGGTATCGCGCAGAGAACGCCGTTTCAGGATGCTGCGCTTTGCCGCCTCTACATCGGTGAAGATGCGCCAGTTGGCGTCGCCGCTCATGCAAGTTCCTTCGTTAATGAAGCGAGAATGAAGGGTGATTTTATCAGGTCGGTCGGGATTCTCAACGGCTAAGAAACCGGGGCGCTTTCACCAAAACCCGTACCATCTTAATGGGGGACCATACAGATCCCATATTTGTCGTTAATCAGGGATAGAGCGTACCCGCGCCGCGGCTCGCGCCCGTGACGGTGATGACCGGTTCGTTCCCCGTCGCTGCGCGATAACAGGCGCCGACGCGCCGCACAAAACGCTCTAGGCCGGCGGCCTGCGCCAGAGCCACGGCGCAACCGCCAAACCCCGCGCCGGTCATGCGCGCGCCGTAGCAGGTCTTTTCGGCATTGGCGCAAGCGACGATGGCGTCCAGAGCCGGGCTGGATACTTCGAAGTCGTCGCGCAAGCTGATATGGCTGGCGACCATCAGTTGACCCAAGGTCCGGGCGTCGCCGGCCTGCATGGCGGCGCGGGCGCGCAGCGTCCGTTCGTTTTCCGTGATGACATGGCGGGCGCGCGCCCGCATCAGAGGCTCTAGCTCCTGTCCGCGCTGTGCGAACAATTCGTCAGGGACATCACGCAGCGCCTTGACGCCGAAATGCCGCGCCGCCGCCTCGCATTGCGCGCGGCGTTCGTTGTATGCCGAATCGACCAAGCCGCGGCGCGTATTGGTATCCAGTATGACCAGGACCGTAGCCGGCGGCAGCGGCGCCGAGGCGGTCTCCAGGCTGCGGCAGTCGATCAACAAGGCGCGGTCGGCGACGCCGGCGGCGGAGATCATCTGGTCCATGATGCCGCATTTGACGCCCAGCCATTCGTTCTCAGCCGCTTGACAAGCCAGGGCCATCGCGGCGGCATCCCATTCAAAACCGGAAACTTCATAAAAGGCCCGCGCCGTCGCCAGCTCCAAGGCAGCTGAGGACGACAAGCCCGAGCCGATTGGCACATCGCCGCTGAGCACGCCTTCCCAGCCGCGCAACCGGTAGCCGCGCTCGCCCAGCGCCCAAGCCACGCCGACCAGATAATCGCTCCACTTGGTTTCTGTCGGGCGCGGCAGATCGTCCAGGGCGAAGGCGCGTCGCTCCTTCATATCAAGCGATATAGCGACGACTTGCTTGTCATCGCGTGGACGCAGGGCGATGTATGTTGCGCGGTCGATGGCCATGGGGAAGACGAAACCGTCGTTGTAGTCGGTGTGCTCGCCGATGAGGTTGACTCGCCCCGGCGCGCGCACGATGAAGTCCGGCTCAGCGCCGAATTCGGCTTGAAATTGCGCTCTGATTTTGTCTGTTGGTGACATCTTGTACCCATTTTATCGTGTAAATTGATGAGCGGATTTTAACGCAGTTTTCGACCTGTCACCCCTGCTTCGATAATCACGCGGAGCGAGCATCGAATGCTTGTCGTTAGCTGCGGGTAGGCAGCCCCTCTATATTTTGTGACACAAGCGAAAAGAAAACTCCAAAAACTCCGAATTAACGGTGAAACGCGACTATTTCGGGCCAAATTACTGGCGGAATGGTCGAATGCTACCTAATTCCGGTCGAATTTCAGCCTTATGGGAACGTTTTCACTTTTCGTGGGACGATTATGGAGAACCAAAATGTTTTTTGTCCCAATATAAACAAACTAAGAGCGAACTGCCCCAGGGAACGAGATTTATGTATGATTTCGGATTATAATAGGATTACATCCCATTAGCATAAGTACGCATTATTGGGCAGATTTCTACCTTCGCGCCACAATGGCAGAGGCAACCTGCCGAGAAGTGGCATGAATTAAGCATTGGCGACAAAGCCGAATACAGCGTCAGTAAACAATTAGTCTGAATTCTGCTCCCAGTTAATCTCCTTGCACACTCTCTTTCCAAGTTCCGTTAAAAAGTTGTGTTTGCGCGTTTCGAGTTCTAGGTCGGACGGTGGATTCTCAGCGTCAATTTCTGCAAATCTTACAAACTGAGGCGTACTATAGGCTCGAGGCACTTGGCTGGGCTCGGTTAGTGAGTAGAGATGTCTAAGCTCAGAATAGGGAAGAGTAACCTTAAACACTTTATCGCGGGGTATCTTGGATTCTGCAATCCTATCTTCAAAAGTTTGCGATTTGCCATCTTGATAGAACTTTCTGTCATGTCTGATGTCGACCATAGCATGAGATCTTTGGGCCGCAACATATATATCATGTTCGAAAACGCCCTTTGGATTAAGCATTGTTAGCCCCGTCGAAGGTAACGGGATCTCCATTCTCATATGGAATTCACCAGCATACTCTAGAGGCGAGGGAATGTCCGCACGTGCAATGAAAACGCTTTGCGTTCTCATTGTCTCATTTGTAAGAAAGTCAGTGGTAGAATCTGGCAGATTGGGAGGCTCCGTTTCTCCTTTTTCGACCATGTCACTAGACCGAATCTGTGTAAGAGACATACCAAGTCTACCCTCGTCGTCATCTTTATCAGTATCTCCGAATCCGGAATTGAAGTAGACGACAACCCATACCGCGATTCGACAGTTATCCGAAGTCATTTCAGTGTAGTTGTCAGTTGCAAAACTCAGCGCTATATCAAGCGAGCTGGTCCAGTCAAGTAATCGAGTTGGCACACCATGATGTTGTGCTAAGAGAAACGCGTAGCGAATCTGCTTTGCCCGCGGAACACCGTCATGATTTAGGTACGCTAGAAACCGTTCGGATGTCGGAGGCTCGATTCTGTCTACATTAGGCAGAATCGCCTCTCCGTGCTCTTGGGCAAGCAGTTGAAACTTGTAGATAATATCAGACTCAATTAAGTCCCGAAGAGCAAGCTCAAATCTCACCTTGAAAGATTCAAGTGATTCATCCGGCCACTTGAAGTGCAATAGTCGACAATAGTCGTTGCGGTGACGCTCCACAAAGGTCTCGATCCAAGCGCCCGTCCACATGTAGTGGTTTCGCCTAAGAGCCGTCGGTAAAAGAGGCCATCTAGCATCTGTCTGACCACGAAAGTATATTGTATCGTGAGCATCCGCCAATTCTTTCAAGTACTTGTAAAACAGTTCGGCGTCAGCGAAGTTGCAAACGTTAATCGTATCCATTGCAAATGATTCCCCTGCAAATTAAGTGGATATGGATATGAAGGCGTATGGTTCAATGAGTATAGCTGAGAATGTCGGCTGCAGGGCGACTGGATAGATGCAGGTTGTTGAGCGAGATCGGCTGATTCCTGAATTGGTTGTACGCTGAGACGCGCCCGGTGCTGTGCCAAGAATATGAGAGGGCGTCCCAGCTTTGACGATATTGTCTTGTACAGTTTTTCTCGGTGCCCTCTGTGCCTCTGGTGAAAGAAACCAGATATTTGAAAAATTCTGCAAAACCCACCATAATAGTGCATACAGTCGCAGGTCGTGGCTCGCGGCGTTAGGTCGAGTGAACCTATCGAAAAGTGCCTGGTGTGCTGAACGCATATTAGATAGGAGACACTTCCAATGATTGAATTCATGCTTAACGGACAAGTGACGCGTTACGACGGCGACCCTGATCGCGCGCTGATGAATGTCTTGCGCGAGGATCTGGGCATCATCTCGCCTAAAGACGGCTGCGCCCCGCAAGCGGCTTGCGGCTGCTGCGTGGTGCAGGTCGATGACAAGGCATTGCTCTCCTGCGTCACAAAAATGGAAAAGATCGCCGGCAAATCGGTAACAACCACCGAAGGGCTGGGCGAATATCGGCAGAATGTTTTCGCCAACGCCTTTGTCACCGAAGGCGGCGTGCAATGCGGCTTCTGCATCCCCGGCATTGTCATGCAAGCCAATAACCTCATCAACCACAATCCCGAACCCAGCCGCGCCGACATCGAAAAATGCCTGACGCCGCATCTCTGTCGCTGCACCGGTTACAAGAAAATCGTGGACGCGATCGAGACCGCCGCCGACGCCATCCGCAAGGAAGAAGAAGTGCCGATGCCGGAATGCGACGGACGCATCGGGTCGCGCCTGCCCAAGTATCAAGCGGATAATCTGGTGCTGGGGCAGCATCGCTACATCGACGATATCCGCATGGAAGGGCTGAGATTCGGCGCGTTGAAGTTCAGCGATCATCCGCGCGCGCTTGTCAAGTCGCTGGACCTGGGCGCCGCGCAGGCGCATCCAGGTGTCATCCGCGTGTTCACAGCCGACGACATCCCCGGCGACAAGCATATCGGTTTGATTAAGCAGGATTGGCCCCTGATGATCGGCGTCGGCGAAACGACGCGCTATGTCGGCGATGTGCTGGCGCTTGTGGTTGCGGAAAGCGACGCTGTCGCGCGGGAAGCGGTCGAGCTGATCGAGATTGACTACGACGTCCTGGAAGCGGTCACCGATATGCACGCCGCGCTGGACGCCGACAGCCCCTCGGTGCACGAAGGCGGCAACGTGCTGTCGCAGTCCATCACCAACCGCGGCGACCTGGAAAAAGCGATGGCTGATGCGGCTTATATCACCAGCGGCGTTTACGAGACACAGATGATCGAACACGGTTTCATGGAGCCGGAAGCCTGTATTGCTTATCCAAGCCCCCCGCAGAATCAGGAGCGACTTGGAACTTCACTTCAATCTTCCTCCCATAGCAATGGGGGGAGCGATGGGGATGGCATCGAAGTTCTTTCGCAGGGGCAAGGCGTCTTTGAAGATCGCGTGCAAATCGCCAAGCTGCTGGGCCTGCCGCAAGCCGCTGTGAACGTTGTCTTGGTGTCCAACGGCGGCGCCTTCGGCGGCAAGGAAGATCTCTCGGTACAGGGTCACGCAGCGCTGGCGGCTTATCTGATGGGCGAGCCGGTGAAAGTGCGGCTGACCCGCGACGAATCGATCATCATGCACCCCAAGCGCCATCCCATCTGGATGGAGTACACCATCGGCTGCGACGCCGCCGGCATGTTGACCTTCTGCAAGGGGCGCTTCGTCGGCGATACCGGCGCTTACGCATCGGTCGGCATGAAGGTGCTGGAGCGTTCGGCCGGTCATGCCACCGGCGCATATAACTTCCCGGTCACCGATATCGAAAGCACGGCGGTCTATACCAACAACCTGCCCTGCGGCGCCATGCGCGGTTTTGGCGTCAACCAAACTGCCTTCGCGCTGGAAAGCTGCATTGACGATCTCTGTGAACAGGGCGGCTTCGACCGCTGGCAATTCCGCTATCAGAACGCGCTGGACGACGGCGATATGACCGCTACCGGTCAGGTCATCGAAGCGGGCGCTGGCGCAAAAGCCACGCTGGAAGCGGTCAAAAACGAATTCCGCAATGCCAAGTTCGCCGGCATCGCCTGCGGCATCAAAAACACCGGCATCGGCAATGGCATGCCCGATTCATCGCAGGTCACGGTCAGCGTGGTCCCTCATCCTGTGGGGACAGGCGAAGGCGTCAAAGTCGTCATCGACCATGGCTGGACCGAGATGGGACAGGGCGTGCATACGATGGCGGTGCAGGCGCTGGTGACCGAGACCGGCTTGGATCCGGCCTTGGTCGAGGTCCGCGTCGAGACCGCTTCCGAGATGGTCACCGGCATGACCACCGCCTCGCGCGCGACCTCGTTGATAGGCAACGCCATTATCGACGCCTGCCGCGAATTCAAAGCCGATTTGGAGCAGCATTCCTTGGAGCAACTGGTTGGCAAGCGCTATGTAGGCGCTTTCACGGTGGATTGGACCACCAAGCCCGGCGCCATGGTCGAGAAAGTCTACACCCATTACAGCTACAGCTATGCCACGCAAGTGGTGATACTGGACGAGGCCGGTCAAGTCGAGAAGATCATCGCCGCGCATGACGCCGGCAAGATCTTCAATCCCACGCTCTTCGAGGGGCAACTGGAAGGCTCGATCCACATGGGTTTGGGCTATGCCATCAGCGAGGACTTGCCGATGGCGGATGGCCGACCCAAGAGCACCATGCTGCGCAAGTGCGGCATCCTGCGCGCCCGGGATATGCCAGAGATGGAAGTCATCGGCGTCGAAGTGCCTGATCCCTACGGACCGTATGGCGCGAAAGGCGTCGGCGAAATCGGCTTGGTGCCGACGGCGGGGGCGGTGGCTAACGCGCTGTATCAGTTTGATGGACTGCGGCGGCAAAAGCTACCGATGAAGCTGCCGCGCAAGCGTCCCGCGCGGCGAAGCTCTAACGGAAAGAATGGCGCTAACGGGAAGCGCTAGACGCGAATCACGACGCAAGGGCGACTCGGCGAGTCGCCCGCAATGAAAACTGACTCGACTAGCAGTTAGTTGTAGATGACTCCGAAAGCAACGAAGATGCTGGCGCGGATGCGTCAGCGTCAGCGCAACTGGCCAAGACGCGATATGGATCAGGAATTGCTCATTGCGGCTAAGGCTCTTGCCGCGCGCGACTATCAAGTAATCGTAGAAAGAGAAGAAGGACCGAACGGCAACGCAACTTGGGTGGCTTATATGTCTGACATGCCATCCTGCGTAGCGGAAGGCGAATCAGCGCAGGCTGCCAAGAGCGCGCTGAAAAACGTCAGTGAGGATTACATCTATTTTCGGCTCAAGCGCGGCGTGCCTGTGCCAGATCCGCAGCTGTCGCCCCTAGCGCCTGCTCGCGACAATACTGGGACCGAGCGACCTGATGCGACAGCCGAAGCCCCCTCAAATGTCGGGTCACCGGGCGAACTTACACAGCAATCCAAGACATCGCTTCTTAAAGAGGATTTCCAATAGCATTCGACAATTGAGGCTGAACCATTGATCCTCAAAATTCCAATTTTGCTGTTTCGGAACGTCCGTCAAGCGTTACTTTCAGTTGCCTCTGTATTCAGGTGCGCCTTGGCATTGTCTCGCTTATGTTGAACTCGGGATAAAATGGCCGCTGGTAGTTCCTGAATTTTGGTAAGCAAGCGCGGATCAATCTTGTTCCACAGAAGCAAGCCAGCAATCGCGAGCAAACCGATGATGCTTCCTTGAACGATTCCCATACTGGTCGAAATCAAGAAAGCAATCAAGGCTCCAATAAGCGTCGCCACGCGCATTTTAAGAGTTCCGAAGAAACCAATGGCGAAATAGATGACGGTGACGGGAATCATAATGTGCAGATTGCCTATAAAATCCAGCACCGCTGTCACCACGTATCTTACAATTCTCCAAGCGCCGCCGACAACATGTTTAGCGTCGTGAGTCGTGCCTTGAAGACCTGCATTGAGGTCGCTCAACCGTAGCGAAAGGTCGTCTCGCCAGTTACCGAATCCCCTCTGGATTTTTGCGGTGATAGTCTGCTGAGCGGCGATCTCAGCTTGAACGTGCTGATAACGCGAATAACCCGCGACAGAGACCACAACAACAATTATGACGAAGATCAACAGCGAAACGTAAGGACGACGCCTGATTACAACCTTGACCGAATCCATCTTATGTCTCATGAATTCATACGCTCGCTTTGCCGGCTTTGCCTGCGGCGTAAATCAGAAGCTATCAACTCGGGAAAATATCACCCACCGGCATTTCAAAGCCCGGCAGCACATCGCCGCCGGACAGCGTATCGTCTTCGCGCAGCGTCACCGACCCGGCGACCGTATGCGCAACGACGACGCGGCTCTCGGGATAGACCAGCCAGACCAGGCGCGCGCCCGCGTTGAATAACTGCATCACCTTGAGCTGCGTATCGCTCGTTTTATTGTTCGGCGAAATCACTTCGACGGCGAGATCCGGCGCAATTTCGTACCAAGTATCATCTAGCTGTTTCGGCACTCTAGATTGGCTGACAAAAGCAATGTCCAAGCCTCGGACAGTATCGCGCCCATAAGGGTTGCGTTCGAGAAGGAATCCCGTTTCGGCGGCTGGAACCTCGCCGAGATCGCTGGCATCGACAAAGTTGGAAATCTTCATGGCCAGTCGCATCGTGATGATTCCGTGTTTTCTGCCAGGCTTTGACATCTCGACGATTTCTCCTTCCACAAGTTCCATGACGCGGTCTTGGTATTCGGGCTGCTCGACTATCTCGTAGAAGCGATCAGCGTTTATGTACTGCTTTTCGAGCAACATGAAGATTTCACCTTTCAACATCTATGCTAGCGACTCGCCTGCAATTTTAACTCGGGAATATATCACCCACCGGCATTTCAAAGCCCGGCAGCACATCGCCGCCGGACAGCGTATCGTCTTCGCGCAGCGTCACCGACCCGGCGACCGTATGCGCAACGACGACGCGGCTCTCGGGATAGACCAGCCAGACCAGGCGCGCGCCCGCGTTGAATAACTGCATCACCTTGAGCTGCGTATCGCTCGTTTTATTGTTCGGCGAAATCACTTCGACGGCGAGGTCTGGTCCCATTTCGTACCACGTGTCGTCCGGCGGCGTCGGCAAGCGCTCGCTCTTGACGAAGGCGATGTCCAAACCACGAACGGTATCGCGCCCATAGGCGTTGCGGTCTAGCACGAAACCTGTTTCTCCTGTAGTTACTTCTCCCAGTTCATGCGCGTCCACGAAGTTAGCGATCTTAGCTGTAAGCCGCGCTACAATGACCCCGTGTATCCGCTTAGGCTTCGACATTTCAACGATGGCTCCTTCCACAAGTTCCATGACGCGGTCTTGGTATTCGGGCTGCTCGACTATCTCGTAGAAGCGATCAGCCGTGATGGTTTGCTCTTGAATGACCATTTAGCGCGCTACCTTTCAGCATCATTGATGGCACAGAAATTGTAACAAATGCCCGGGCAAAGACAAAACGCGGGGATCAAGGTCTGGGGCAATATTTTTGGGCAAGGGACCGGGGGAGGGAGGCTGTTTCTCAACAGAGGCCGCTGAGCTGCCCGCTAGAAATCCATACATAAATTGGATCTGCATTTCTTTGTTGGAATTACTGAGAACACAGAAGTAGAACCAAGAAAGTCATGAAAAACTCTACGATAGGTCGCAATGTAGGGGCGACATACCAGACTCTGTTGAAATACTCAATTTACCCCCACCCCAAACCCCTCCCCCATAGAGAGGGAGGGGCTTAACGGATCACTACAGGTCATAAGACTCCCATTGCCTCATTTTTGGCAAGGGACCGGGTGATGGAGGCTGTTTCTCAACAGAGTCTACCATGTCGCCCCTACAGCGTCCTGATGTTTTCGCATTATTTTGTTGGATTTACTGAGTTTTGGGAATATAAATGACTATTCAACAAAATACGCGTCCAGGAACTGGCAAAGTCACTGTGTTTGCTTCTCGATTTAGATGCCCGCCATTTCAGCCGATTTATAAAGCCCTGATTTTATTGAACAAGTCGCGGAAGATGGGATCGCGCTGGACGAAGCTGGCGACCCGCGCCAGATGGCGTGATTGATCGACGCTCCAGGTTATTTGATCGGTCAGAACGGGGCTATGCGTCAAGTTGCTCGGCACCCAGTCGCTGTTGAGCAGCCAGGCAATGGTCGAGATATCCCAGATCACGCTGGACGCTCCGAAAGAATCGGGTCGATATTCTTTGAAAATTTGGCAAAGGTAATCGCCGACGGGGTTCGTTCCGCCGATGGTTGCGCGCAATTCCGGCAGCGTCGTTAGCAGATGAGAGGTCACGCCCATGCAGGGCACGATAACCAAGGGAACGCCGGAATCCAGGACGACCTGCGCCGCCGGCACATCCTGCGCCAGGTTGAACTCGCGCGTATGGGACCAATTCAAGTGATGCCCGCCCAGCCAGAGCACAACGATCTTCTCGATGATCTCCGGCGCCAGCAAGAGCGCAGAGGCGACATTGGTGATGGCGCCGATGGCGACCACATAGAGCGGATCCTCCGCTGGACTGGCCAGCGCCCGGTCGATCATATCGCGGACCGCGGCATTGTCTTGCGGCTGCCGCTCTACGCCCAGATATTCAGTTGATCCGCGCAAAGCGAAGCCATCGGCTGAGCGCCCCAGGAAATCCAGCAGGCGCAGGATCTCTTCATAGCTCTTTTCCATGCCATCGCCAGGTCCGGCAGAACGGCTGTTATGAAAGGGGGCGGCATAAATCGCTTCGACAGACAGCCGCTGCGGCGACAGCAGCGCGTATACAAGCGCGAACTGGTCGTCAATCTCGTTATAGGTATCGGTATCGAGCGCCACGCGCACTTTGCCGACTGGCGCCCTCAAGCGGCTGATGCGGAATTCTTCGCTCAGTTGCGGGAATGTCATTTTGGGTTCGTCCTTCGGTTGATCGCAAAAGGAAACGGGCGGGTTTGCGCCCACCCGTCAGCAACGGAGAGTGTAGCTTGCTTTTGGTACCTTGGCAAATTCAGGGCGTGCTGCCGTATTCAATATAGGACGTGCCGTGAGTTTGAAATTGCGGCGGATATATCACCGCGGCGTCCAGCGCGCTCTGTCCCTGTTCAAAGTACTGCACCACGGTCACAACGGGGTCGGGCCATTGATGCCACAAGAAACTAGGCGCGCCTTCAGCCAAATCGGGATTATGGCTGCCATATTCGAAGTAATAGCGCCCTTGCGCCAACTCGACATCAATGGTTTCCAACGCGGCGACGATGGCGTCTGGGTCGGTGAAGGTATCAGCGGCGTCAATCGCATGCGCCAGCAAGCGCACGCTGTCGTACGGCTCTAAAGCGAAGCTGGGCGCGACGCCGCCCCAGGTTTCGGTGTACTTCGCGTTCAAGTCCGTCGCGATCTCGCCGAACAGAGCCGGGGTGGCGCCGACGCGGGTGAAGGCGCAATAGTTGCCATCGGGCACAGCCGCCCAAAACTGCTCGGAATCGCCGGCGAAAGTCTCGGCGTAACAGATGGTGTCTTCGCTGGGCGCGATGCCGAGCTCCGCCATTTGTTGACTAAGGTTGAAGCCAGTCTCCCCGGTGACCAGCACGCGGATGACGTCCGGCGGTTCTGGGCGCGTCAGCACGCGATTGAGGATGGGCACAAAGTCTTCCGTGCCCAATTCAAAGTTATATTGTTCGACTTTGATGCCAACCGCTTCCAGGCGCGCCTTTTCATCAGCGGCGGCCGGAATGCCATAGTCGGTGTTTTCGGTCATGATGATCACATCATGCAAGCCGCGTTCGATAATCCACTGCACCGCGACTACCGCAACCATGGAATTGGCCGGCGAGGTGCGGAAGATATAATCGACGCCGTCTTCAATGCGCGGGGACCTGCCTTCGAATTCAATGATGCCATTAGCGGTGATGTTGTCATTCCAGGGACCGGCGAACAAAGTTGGGATGCGATTCTCTTGTGTCACTTTCATCAGCGCCAGCGCCACGGCGCTGTGATAGCCGCCGACCACGCCATGGACGCCGTCTTCAAATATCCAGCGCTCGGCTAGAGCCTGGCCCCGCTCGGAAATGCCTTCGCTGTCGCCGGTGATGACTTTCAGCCGGTGATTGACGCCGGCGATATCGACGCCGCAGGCCGCGTTAATATCGGCTGCGGCTTGTTGGAAAGCCCAATCGATGATCACGCCGGCGCCGGTCGTGCCTGGTGGCGAAAGCGGCGCAATGCCGCCCAGCTTGATCGTCTCGTCGGCGAACTCGCAATGTTCGTCGGCGTAGATGCCGCCCATCGGCGCGAGCATGAATACCGATAAGGCGCAAAACAGCAAGAATAATATCTTAATACTCATTTCATATTCCTATTCCGAAAATCGTTAACACTGAGCTACATCAATAATTGTATCATAAATTACATTTTCGGCGCTATGAGCGGGAGCTGGAGGAGGGCAATCGCTTCAAAATGATCATAGCATGTGGGAACCGTCTTCCGCCCTCACGTTGCCACCGGCACACCCAAAAAGGAGACGCTGTAGGGGCGTTTGACGGTCAGTGTCGGCGGTCAGTGTCTACGCGACCTACGCGACCCGCTGAAACGCCCGCAAATCCATATATATTGGATTTACTGAGAACGCAGAGGGCAAAAGTTTTGGGCATACAGACGTCTATTCGCCAAAATCTGTAGCCCGAAAAATACACGGGCGCAAGCGGCTAACCGCCCGGTCGGAAGTAGGCTGTGCCGTGTGTCTGATACACCGGCGGGTATAGCACCGCCGCGTCCAAGGCGTTTTGACCTTGCTCGAAGTACTGCATCACGGTCACGACCGGCACGGGCCACTGGCGCCACATATAAGACGGCGTATCTGCTGGCAAGTCGGGATTGTGGCTGCCGTAATCGAAATAATAGCGACCCTGGGTCAAGGTGATATCCGCCCTTTCCAGCGCGTGGACGATGGCATCGGGGTCGGAATACGCACCAGCGCGTTCCATGGCGTCCGCCATTAGCCAGACGCTGTCGTAGGCTTCCATGGCGAAGCTGACCAGCACGTCGCCAAAGTCCTCCCGGTAGCGCGCGTCCAGGGATTTCGCCATGTCGTTGAACAAACTGGGCACTGTCCCGACGCGGTAGAAGGCGCAATAGTTGCCATCGGGCACGGTGTTCCAAAATTGCTCGGACTGGAAAGCCAGATGGTTGGTCACGCAAATGGTGTCCGGGCTGGGCGCGATACCGAGCTCCGCCATCTGCTGCGTTAGATTGTACGATGTCTCGCCACTAACGATAAGGCGCATGGCGTCCGGCAGGCGGGGGCGCGCGTAGACGCGGCTGAGGATGGGCACGAAATCTTCGGTTCCCAGTTCGATTTCCAACTGGTCGACCTGCACGCCGGCTTTTTCCAGGAGCGCGCGTTCCGCCGCCGCGGCCGGATGACCGTAGTCGGTATTTTCCAGGATGATGATCACATCTTCGACGCCTTGCTCGATCAGCCAATCGGTGACAACCTTGCCGACAATCGAGCTGGGGGGCGAGGTGCGGAAAACATAGTCGCTGCCGTCGGCGAAGCGCGGCGGATCGCCCTCGAAGCTCTCATAGCCGGCGGCGCTGATGTGGTCGTTGTGCGGGTGGGCGTAAATCGTAGGCATGCGGTATTTTTCCACCAAGCCCATAGTCGCAAGCCCGACAGCGCTGTGATAAAAGCCGACGATGCCGCGCACGCCGTCCTGCAAGACCAGTCTTTCGACCACCAGCTGGCCGTATTCAGAGACGCCTTCCGAGTCGGCTGTGACGAGGTCGATGCGATGATTCGCGCCCTCAATCTCGATGCCGCAGTCGGCGTTGATATCGGCAACGGCTTCTTCGAATCCCCACTTCATGCCGATGCCGCCGGTCACCGAGCCTGGCGCGGAGAGTGGCACGACGCCGCCCAGCAGAATCGTTTCGTCGGCGAAGTTGCAGTGGCTGTCGGCGCTGGTGGTGATGGGCAGCAAAAGGATTAGCGGCAGTATGATGCAGATCTTTACAATTGACGCTTTCAAAGTGGCGCGCTCCTTAATGCGATAGATACAATGCAGCTGCTTGGGCAGTCGAGCTCAAACGCACTGTGTTTCCTCAAAAAATCCCGTTTTCATTCGGTGAATCTTTTGGAACTTCTTGAGCCGATTCCCACTCTTCGATGATTTTTTCATGCTCAAATCGAAAAATGTGAATGACAGAAAATACATTCTCAGGGTCGAGGGCAACCTTGCTATGGACGGCAACCAAGTCACCGTCTTCTAGGGCGCGCAAGATCTCGCAATGCTTATTGGGAAACTGCCGCGCGCTTTCGCGCATTCCTGTGAGGAGCGTCTCGCGATCGCCTTTGAAGTAGGCGTTGTGATGAATGAAGTCGGGGTGAATATATCTTTCGTATGCCTCAGCCACCGCGCCTGACCAAGCCATTTGAAGAAAACTTGTTGCCATGTCCTTTTGAAGCATATATGTTTTCTTTCCTAAATCGCTCAGGTTTTTATGTAAGCAAGCATGAAGTATAATCTCAAATAGGAACAATGTAAATCAGGCGCCTGCATGCCACGTCTTTTCGTCGCCATTGACCTGCCCGAAGACAGCAAGAACCACATCCTCAGCCTGCGCCAGGATGACCTGCCGCCTGGGCGCTGGTCGCGCCGCGACGCCCTGCACCTGACCCTGCACTTCATCGGCGACGTGCCGGAAGGCGTGGCACGCGCCTATGAGCGGGTGCTGGGCGAGGTGGACGCGCCCGCTTTCGACCTGCGCGTGGCCGGCGTAGGGCAATTCCCAATCGAGGCGCGACCGCGAGTGATATGGGCTGGCGTGGAGAATACGCCGCCGCTGCGCGAGCTCTACGAAGCGGTCGGGGGGGCGCTGGAACGGGAGGGATTCCTGCGCGAGCGCCGGCGCTTTCACCCGCATATTACGCTGATGCGCTTCAAGAAACCATTGCGCCGCGGGCTGGCGAGCAGGTGGATTCAAGCGCATCTGGATTTTCACGGCGCGCCTTTTCTCGTGGCGCAATTTGCCCTGTACGAGAGCGAACTGAGCCCGCAAGGCGCGATTTACACCAAGCGGCAAGTTTACGAACTGGCGCCGGCATCTGTCTGATGTGGGGATGCGCTGGCCAGCGGCAGGCGGTGGACGCGCAGCAGCAATGCGGCGAGCATGATGACAGCGCCAATCGCCATGAACGCCAGCGGCAGCGAACGCACCGCCAGCGCGGCGTATAGCGGAGAAGCGATCGCCACGTAGAGGCTCTGGAACATGCTGATCAGCGACAGAACAGTAGCGCGGTTGCGGCTTTCAATCAGGGCATTTTGGTAAGCGGAAAAGAGCGGCGCCTTCATGTCGTTCAGGCCGTACATCACGATGACAACAAAGACGGTGGCAAAGGGACCAATCGCCGCCGCCAGCAAAAAATAGAGCAAGCTCGGCAGCGTGATTAAGACGGCAATCGCCCAGCGTGGTCCTAGCCACTGCTCTACTTTGTAGGCATAGCGCTGCGTGATGACCGCCAGCAGGCTGCCAAAGGAGAGCGTCAGACCGACAACATAAGGCGATACGTCGTTTTGCACCAAATAGGGCGGTCCCAAGGTTGTCGCGACAGCGCCGGAAAAAGGCGCGGTGAATACAGCCAGCAGCGCCAGCCGGCGCAGGCGCGCGTGATGACGCAGCAGGGAAAGACCGTCGCGGAATAGTTCCGCGCTGCCGGGGCTTTTCTCCGAGGTTTCGCTGGCGGGTTCGCGCAGGGTCAGGCAGACGATCACCCCGAGCAACAAGGCGACGACGGTCAAGGCGATGGCTGGGATGAAGTTCTCCGCGCTGGCGTCGCCGATGATGAGCCCGCCGAGCAAAGGCGCAAAGAAAAACGCCAGCTGAGAGTAGCTATTCACTCGCCCCATCTCCCGCTTCATGGCATTCTCTCGGTCTGCTGCCGGCAGGCTGTCATAGACCAGCGCTTCCACCGCGCCCGAAGCGAATGCGAAGCCTGTGCCAGTCAGCAAGGCGATGACGATGTACCAGTTGAAATCACGGGCGAAGATGAAGAGGAACTCGGCGCACATCAAGAAAAAAGTGGAAGCGAAGATTGACCATTTCCGCCCGACGCGGTCGGCCAAGACGCCGGTGGGCGCTTCCATGAGGAAGATGATGAAGATCAAGATGGATTCGATCAGGCTGATCTGCACCAGCGTCAAACCGCGCCCCAGCAGCAGCAGGGCATAGGCGTGAATGTAAAGATGAAAGCGCTGCAAGAACGCGATGGCAATAATCTTGTTGATATTTCTGGCGTACATAGCTAGTACCCTGGAGGGGAAAACAACATTTGCGGAATCGGCGCGCATCACGATAAACGTCTGTCGCGCGGTCGTAATGAATAGGACGGTCGCTGTTATGCGGCGCTGCAGGTACCAGCCATTGGGGGAACTCACATCGAATCGGTTCTGGCGCGATTGTAACAGAAACGGTCCGCGTCGTCTGCAAGAAATATCCCTTTGGGCAAATTCGCGCCCAAGCGTTATAATCCGCCGCAGTTCATCAACCGACGAGAAAGAGTAGAAGATGCGCGAAAATCGTGTGCGCAAGTTATGGACAGAAGGCAAAGCCGCCTTGAACGGCTGGCTGCATATACCCAGCGCCTGGTCGGCCGAGGTGATGGCACATCAAGGTTGGGACAGCCTCACAATTGATATGCAGCACGGCATGATGGGCATGGAAACAGCCATCCAGATGCTGCAAGCCATCTCGACGACCGATGCTGTGCCGCTGGCGCGGGTCAACTGGAATACGCCGGGCGACATCATGAAGCTGCTGGACGCCGGGGCTTATGGCATCGTCTGCCCGATGATCGAAACAGGCGCCGAATGCGAAGCCTTCGTGGGCGCTTGCCGCTATCCGCCCCGCGGCTATCGGAGCCTGGGTCCGACGCGGGCCCGCGTCTACGCCGGCGACGATTATGCCGAACGGGCCGACGACACGATCATCACGCTGGCTATGATCGAGACGCAAAAGGGATTTGACAATCGCGACGAGATCATGAGCGTCGCGGGATTGGACGGCGTCTTCATCGGCATCGGGGACCTGCGCCTGACTATGACGGGCAAAGCCGGCTTGGACTCGTCCGACGCGGTTATCGACGCCGCGCTGGATGAGCTTCTGGCGGCTGCGCAAAGGCACGGGATAATCGCCGGCGTATTCGCAGCCAGCCCGGAACACGGCGCTGAATTGATCCGCCGCGGCTACAGGATCGTCAGCGTGATGACCGATACGAATATCCTCGCCAAGGCCGCGGCGGATATGGTCAGGGCTGTGCGTGGGGGGATCAGCTAAGTTGCGCTAGTCCGCAGGACGGTTGCGATAGCGTTTTAGGTCTTCGGCTGACATTTCATGCTCAGGAACAAGTCGATAGTGGCGTTCAGCTAACTTAACCTATTGTATCTAAGTTTCGCCAACAGCGCCTGTTCATCAGTTAAAGCGTAGCGCGATACGATTCCGGGAGTGGCGTCTGGCACCTTGATGACCGGCAACATCGTATCCGGTTGAATCTTTGAAATCGAGTTAAGTTCAAAGGCATACTTCGCTTGTCCCTTGCCAGCAATCACCCAGGATTGACCCGGCGGAGCCGCGTCAAGAATTGCGTCGGGCAAGGGATTCCGATGCCGAAATGAGTAAACGACGTCACCAAGATTTTTTGGTAGAGCAATACCGAGGTTCTCCGCAGAGCGCACAATATCCTCGCGAGCAAAGTTGACGACCGTATCACCGTCGTTGAAGCGCCGAAAGAAGATGTCTTCAATTATCCGAGAATATCTATTTGCTTTTGCCATTGCAGGGATTCAACCGTTCCATTGAAGCATCACTACTTCTTCACGTAGATGCGCCTTTGTAGCGGTTGAAAAACGTTTGCGAAACAAGTCAATATCAAGCACTTCATAACCCAAGCGCTCCGCCAGTTCCGCGAGTATCTGCCCCGTTCGAATCATAATGCGAAAATATGAGGCTTGATCCCCTACCACATAGGCGAGTTTGGCGCCTGGGCGCAGCAGCATTCTAAGTTCTGACAAATGACGAGCCATTCCTCCAAAATACAGGCGCACGACTCTGGCATACTGCTTCTCGAAGCCGGAGGTCTTTCCTAGTTCCAACCGGCGCTGTTCAATACTATTCGCAAGCGCTTGAACTCTAGGCGCATTTTCCACCCAGCTGTGATCCGCATCGAACTTATAGACGCCACGAGTATTTGACCTGATGAATCGCTGTTTTTGTCTGCGCAAGTCTTTGCGGCTTGAGATGAAGCCAAGCAATACAGATTCAAGGCGCGTCGTTCGGCTATAGTCCTTCTCGTTTGGATATGGCGGCGAAGTAATTACGGCGTCAATCGAACCGGGCGAGAAATATCCGCTCATATCTCTCGCATCAGCAGAGAACACCATTGCAGGCGTATGCAACAACGCCCGAAATTCCTGCAAGTCACAGACCATACTATCTAAAGCGCTTAGCCACGGCTTCAGTACCGGTGTATCGCGCTTTAGCTTGCCAACTCCAATTTCTGGACCAAAACGAAGATTGCTAATCTCTTTCACCACCTGCTTTGCCAATGCCAGTTTCGCATAATTTCGAAGTCGGCTTGGTTTCTGTCTTTCAATGCTATCGAGCAAGGTAAGCACTTTGTGCAATGGGATGGGGCTTATAGAATTCTTTATCAACAGACGGGATTGTTCCGAGTCCAAGGTGCGCAGACCTGTTGCGAGCGCGCCGTTTTCGCGAAAAAGCGGACCGTATTCCAAAACGTTCTCATTGATTATAGGGCGAACTTCTTTTGCGATACTCTCTCCGTAATTTATTAAACTACACGGGTCTACATCCCAATTTGTTTTGACATTTGCAGCAAAATGCGCCATCGCGTTGGCTTCAACACCAACGCTCTTGATGCCTAGCTTTTTCGCCTCCACAAGGGTCGTGCCTGTTCCGCAAAACGGATCGAGAATGATCTGCCCCCTGTCAAGGTCGAACTTTTCTACATAATCGCGCACCAAGTGTGGCGGGAAGGACAATACAAACCTGTACCACTCATGGATTGGTCGATCATTCTCATACAGCCTATTCAATTCGGTACCGTTTTGAAGCTGCGTAGTGTATGTCATCAGCGCGTTGCCATATTATAGAACAATTGTACTGCCTATACGAGCAAATGACAACTGTTTGTGATGAAATATCATGCGCTCAAACCGTATCGCCCAGGCAGATTTCCAGGTCGCGCGCCGTCCGCAGCCAGGGGTGATCCAGCGGCACGTTCTTGCGCTTGCCGACGACATCCTCTAGGGGCACAGCTTGCACAGCGTCGCCGCGGATGCCGACCAAGATGTTCGACGCGCCCTCGGCGATGAAATTGGAGGCGGCTGTGCCCAGCCGCGTCGCCAGCAGGCGATCGGCCGGCGATGGCACGCCCCCGCGCTGCACATGACCCAGGATGGTCACGCGCGATTCCAAGCCCGTGCGCTTTTCCAGCTCGTTCGTCAGCAGCAGGGTGCCGCCGCTGCGTTCTTTTTCCAGCGCTTTAGCCTCCGCTCTGGCTTGGCGGCGGCGCTTCTTCGCCGCTTTGAGCTTGTTTTTGTCATCGGCGCATTTCTTGATATCGGCTTCGGCTTTTTCGATGCGCGCGCGGGCTTCGTGCAGTTTGTTGCCGATTCGCTGCGTCATCGCGCCCTCCGACACGGCGACGATGCTAAAGCGTTTGCCGCCGCGGCTGCGCGCGCGGATCGACTCGGCGATGACTTCGATATTAAAGGGGATCTCGGGAATCAAGATCACGTCGGCGCCGCCCGCCAATCCCGCGCCCAAAGCCAGCCAGCCGGTATTATGTCCCATGATCTCGCAGACGATGATGCGGTGATGACTGTGCGCGGTGGAATGCAAGCGATCAATCGCTTCCGAGGCGATGTTTAGGGCGGTATCAAAACCGAAAGTAACATCAGTGCCGCTGACGTCATTGTCGATGGTCTTGGGCAAGCAGACGACGTTGACGCCCTCTTGCGCCAGGCGCCAGGCGTTCTTGGCAGTGCCGCCGCCGCCGAGGCAGACCAAAGCCGCCAAGTCGTGCTTGCGGTAATTCTCGATCATGACATCCATCATGTTGAGGGTTTTTCCGCCGATGGGCATCTTGTGCGGCTTGTCGCGGCTGGTGCCCAGGATGGTGCCGCCCAAGGTGAGAATCCCGCTCAACTGCTCGGGACCCAGCCATTCGACGCGGTTCTGCATCAAGCCGCGGAAGCCATCGCGGAAGCCGACCACGCGCATGCCATGCCTTTCGATTGCGACTTTGCCAATGCCGCGGATCGCCGCGTTTAAGCCCGGGCTGTCGCCGCCGGCTGTTAGGACGCCAATTGTTTCGCCAATCATAAGAGTTGACCTTTATATTTTTCTTTGTGTCCGCATTATAACATACCGTATCGCTGGCTCTGCGATTGCCCTGCTGCGCGGACGAGCCAGCCGCGACAGCGCCGGCAAACTATGTTATGATGCGTCTGAGATGCGCTGACAGCGAGACCGAAGGATGGCGCGGCGATGTCTCGCACAGGTTCGCTCTCGAGCTGCGCCGCCCGTTTTCTCCTTGAATTGAGATGCAGCCTCGCCTCCGTGACCATGCCTACCGATGCGCGCCTGGATAAACTCAAACGCGTCGCCGCGGCACGCCAGGCTGGCTTGACGGTGGTGATTGAAGACGTCTTCGATCCCCACAACCTCGGCGCCATCGCCCGCAGCTGCGATGCCTTCGGCATTCAAGAGCTCAATATCATCTTCGATTCGCATCCCGAGTTCGACCCCAAAGCAGTGGGCAAGAACAGCTCGACCGCGACCAACAAATGGCTCAATTTTCGCGTGCATCACGGCAGCGAAAGCGCCTTGCGCGCCTTGAAAGACGAAGGATGGCATATCGCCGCGGCCGCGCTTGACGCCAATGCGGAGTCGATTTTCGACGCCGAGCTCAGCCAGCCGCGGCTCGCCCTGCTCTTCGGCAACGAGAAGGACGGACTTTCCGCAAAGGCGCTGCAATTGGCTGACCGCCTGGTGACAATTCCCATGCGGGGCATCGCGCAGAGCATGAACGTGTCGGTTTCGGCAGCCTTGTTTATGTACGAGGCGACGCGGCAGCGCCGTCAGCGGGGCATGGCAGCCTATGCCGCGGATGAAGCAGCGCGGCAAAAGACGCTCGATTATTTCCTCGAGATGCACCAGCATCTCAACAGACGCAACAAGCGCCAGCGCCAGAAGCGCGCCGATGAGAGGCGCTCGCGGTCAAAAGGCTAAATGAACTCTGGCAGTTTATGCCTGGGCGAAGATGCCAACCGCGGGGCGATGGTCGGTCAAATCGTCAAAGGGGATCTTGCTCTGGATATGGCAGGAAATCACTTCGAACTGCTCCGCGGGATCGTGCAGCAAGATATGATCGACCAGGATGCGATGACTATGATGCGTCCACAGCTCTTCCCGCTCGTTCTCCGGCGTCAATAAACGAAAATGGCGCTGCAGCATCTCCATCTCTGGCGTGGCGGGTTGGGCGTTGAAATCCCCAGCCAGCAAGATCGCGCGCTCGGGCTGTTCATTCGTCCGGTCGGCGCATTTGAGTTCCTCCACAACGTGCAAGATCTCCCGCGCCTGCGCCTGGCGCATCTGCGACGCCGTGCGCGAACGCTCGAAGGTTGGGTCGCGGCGATCTTCGCCGATAAGCACGCCGAGATGGGTATTGAGGAAATAGAGCGGGATGCCGCGGTAGTTCAAGGAAGCGACCATCAAGTTGCGCGGCTGCGTATCGCGGTTGCCGCTGCTGTACAGCGTTGCCCGGCTAATAGCAGTGTGGCGCGCCCAGGCGCCTGCCATGCCGCAATGGTCTTGGCTCGGGTAACTGCCCCATGACCACTCTTCGATGGGCAAATTGGTCACAATGGCATTGCCTTCGGCGGCATGTATCATGCGGCGAAAGGCCGGTCTGTCCCACAAATTTGGATGCGGGTGATCGCACATGGTGACTTCGGCGGCGAATGCGTCAACATAATCTTCGCCTAATTGCCGCGCCATGCTGCGCCCCACATTGACTTGCATGCCATCGACAATAGCCGCGCCGCTCTCTTGCAGCGCGATCAGCGTCGGCTGCCCGGGATTGATCACCTGTTTGAGGGTCTCAAGCGTATCCAGCGCCAATTTTTCGTGGTCATGGGGCGCGGGCCGCATACCGCGGGCGCCGCCGATATTGAAGGATACAACCTGAAGCATGAATCACCACCGCTTCATCGCGATTATCGCGGCATTATATCATGCCCGCGACATGAATCCCTAGTCTGAATTGAGGGTCGCGCAGCGCAATCGCAGCACATATTTTCCGTAAGCGCCGAGGGGCGCGTAGACACTGACCGTCAGCCGCCCCTACATCTTTTCTCTGCGCCCTTTGTGCCTCAGTAGAACCAAGTATGAAATGCAAATCCGATATTATTATGGATCTTGTAGGGGCGACATAGTATGTCGCCCGAAATCTGTACGCAGCAACGTCGGGCGACCTGATAGACTCTGTTGAAATACTCAATTTACCCCCACCCCAAACCCCTCCCCCATAAAGAGGGAGGGGCTTTAACGGCTCACTACAGGTCATAAGACTCCGATTGCCTCATTTTTGGCAAGGGACCGGGTGATGGAGGCTGTTTTTCAACGGAGTCAGATTGGTCGCCCCTACAGTCCTAATTTTTTGCATTTCTTTCTTGGATTTACTTCTCTGGTGAATCTTCTAGGCTTCCTTGGTTTTATTGAGTTTCCCGACAGTCGGTAATCTGATAAAGTTGTCAAGAGCATCAGGAAATGTTCAATTGGTGTCCATTTGATGTCCGTCGCTGTGATTTCCTCCCTCTATCGGTGCGAGCCGCATTTGCCCACGTTTACGGCGGCTGTCTTCGGCTTCGCCAAACACGTCAGCGAAGTTGGCGTCTCGGTTCACTATTTGCCCATTGTCAATGACGCTTCGGAATATGAGCGCGAACAGATCGAGCTGCTGGCGCGGGAAATCAACGCGCGTTACTACGGGCGCATGACGCCTGTTTATGTAGCCCGCGAGTCGCTCTACCGCCTCTTGGAATCGTGGCGTCGCCGCATCGCAGAATCCCGTCATCGCCTTTTGGAACGCCGATGATATTCGTTCAGCCGGGGGATTTATCGAGGGTCTGCGCGCGCTGCAAGGCGGCGCGAACTTGGTTGATTTTCCCTTCACGCGGGTCAGCGCCGCGCGGCGACTTGGCATTTTCCCGCAGCAGCAGCGCCGCGCCGCGCCGCGGCTTTTTGATCCCGCGAATTTCGCCAGGGGCAATGGCTTGGGTCCTTTCTTCATGCTGAGTCGCGCGCTCTATCAGCAGGTTGGTCCTTTCGACGACGCCTTTCGCGTAGCGGGCGATATGGAATGGGCTGGCCGCGCGCTGGCGCAGGCTCGGTTTCATGCAGGCAAGAGCAACGGCGGCGACTTTCTCATCCATGGCGGCAACTTGAGCAACAGCGGCAGCGACCGCGAGGGCATAGAAGTCAACATCATCTTCCTGCGCCGCGGCGAATGGCGGCATCTGCGCCCAGCCCATCCCCGGCGCAACAAGACGCCTGGCACAGCTGGGGCAATATCAAGGGCGCGCAACTGCCCCCCGCAATTGAAGATTTTCTATGGGGACCCGACGCCCACGAGCGCTGGCGACAGTATCAGCGCGAGCGCAGACAGGGACCACTCCAGCGCCGAATCCGCCTCGCCCTAGCGGCGCGGGGCTTGGCGCGCAGCGTCGAGTGGTCGGTATACCAGCGCCATCTACAGGGACAGCTTATGAGCGC